>JAOSKM010000002.1 GCA_027493625.1 Planctomycetota bacterium
GTCTACGCGATGAGAGAAGATGAACTGGTCGTGCTGCCGCAAAGGGCGTTCTTCTGTCTGTTGTGCGGCCAGCGTAAGCGCCACCTGGGAGGCTACTTCTGCGTGCGCTGTCTGCGCGAGGCGCGCCGCGAGATCCACACCGCAATCGCTGCTGCCAAGGCCGGCCTTACGGCTTCCTTTTCGGAGCCGTAAGTCGCCCTCGACAAAAATGAGGTGCTCTTGGGGTGGCTTGCGGTTCCATCCTTCTTCTTCACCCTCTTCCGAGCATGTGTTGTCCCGGCATGACCACTTTGCTGCGAGTGGTCACGCGGGCCTTTGAGCCGGCGTGTTCCGAGGTGACACGATGGGATACACGCATTACTGGAGCCGCCCGAAGAGGGCGCTGGACGCGAGGCGGTTCATGCGGTTTGTGGAGGACGTTCGCAAGCTGCTGGCCGTCTTGCCCGAGCGTTCAAGTTCTGCGGGCGGGCATTATGCCGATGGAACCGTTGCGAATCGCCGGTTGGGACGGCGAAGGCGAGCCGGATCAGATAGGGCTGCGTGGCGCCCAATCAGTGCGATGATATTCACGAGACGTTTCGTGTTGACTGGGCGTCCTCGGAGATGTGATGCCGTTCAAAAAACGGCAGGTACGCCGGAGTGCTGCAAGACCAACCGTAAACCGTATGACTTGTTGGTTTGCGCGGCGTTGATGGCGCTGAAGCGTCATTTCTCCTGAAGTCAGGGTGCTCAGTGACGAAACGAGTGAGGATTGGGCGGAGCCAGGATGTTCTACGAGCGCAAGCTGGGACAGGCACCTGGAGTGCGGCCCTGGAAGACAGCCGATGATCAAGCTGGCGCGGATGGTCACTTAGCGGCTTGGAGGTGTGCAATGAAGCACGAGCGAGAGACGGAGGTTCTTGGGCGGCTGCGTTATGGACGGACGAGCTTAGAAGTACTGGCTCTTCACACTTGGATGGGCAACAAGCGGGCGCGCTCGGTGGCGCAAGGAGACTGAGCGGCGTGTGGCGCGGCTTGTGCGCCGGGGGAGGAACGTCCGGTCTGCGCTTGAACGAGGACGAAGACGGTAACGGGTTCCATACACCTGAGCTATGCGGTCGCGTCCACGACCGTAAGAAGTGCGCTTTGGGGGCAGGGGCTCGCACACGACGCTACGCTTTTCTCATATGGTTCGTGTTCTTCATTCCAGCCCGGGGATTCGGTCCATTGTGTCCCGTCGCAACATCATGGGATACGTGCCAGAACTTCCAAGTCTTTGAGTTGGAACCATTTGAGTACGATCCGAGGAGCGCGCTTGAAGGTGCTGATTGCCTAAGTTTTTCCCCTGTACGATATGACGTAGTCTCTGCGGTTTTCTGCGGACATGATGTCGCCAGATTGTATCCTGCCTGTCCTTTCTTCAAGCTTGGGCAAATTGGGTGGGAGGGGGTGAATGTCGTCTTGGGGACTTACTGATGAGCAGCGACAGTGCCGACCTTGGGGCATTGAGCCACAACTCCTTGCGCCGCAAAAAGACCATCACTGATCCTATCCATGGCGAGGTGTTTGTTACTGAGCTTGAACGGCGCATAATCGACACGAGGAGTTTCCAGCGCCTACGACGGATTCGCCAGTTGGGTACTGCGCATCTTGTATATCCTGCTGCAACGAACTCTCGTTTTCCCATGCGCTGGTGCGCTACGCGCAGCTCAAGACATTCTCAATGTGGTGCTGGACCAGCGAAACACCAAGGGACACGTTCCTGACATTTTTGACCAGTGGAATCATGAGGCCCGTGGGGACAAGAATGTTTACAACGAGCGGGTTGGACGCGCAGTTGTGCTCTGCAGGCTCGGCGCGTTGTTGCACGACATCGGCCACGTTCCGTTTGGGCACACTCTTGAAGATGACTTGCGCCTGTTAGTGCCTCGCATGACGAAAACGAGGAACGGTTCACGTACTACTGGAACGAGATTCTAAAGACGGCAAAGATCGAGTTGGATGAGGAACTCGTTAAGTACTTGAAGGTTCTCGTACTATCCGGCACCGGCTCGGCGGACGCCCTTCCAAGAGACCTGCGTTTCGTGAAAGATCCGATCGGAAACACCATCTGCGCGGACTTGTTGGACTACTTGCCTCGTGACCATTATTTCAGTGGACTCCCGGCCCAACTGGGGAAGCGCTTCCTTGACGGCGCGTACGTGCGAAAAAACCGACGAGCGCTTCCATTGGTCGCGCTTCACGGTGCGCTTGTTCAGGAACAACCGCCATCGCGTCGACGTTGTCACTGAGCTTTACAAGTATCTCCAATACCGCTACGAGCTCAACGAGCGGTTACTCTATCACCATGCAAAGGTTGCCGCCGACGTCATGCTGGGCAAACTGGTATCCGCATGGCACAGTGCATTGGCAGACGCGGTGAGACAGAGAGGCCCCAACGACTTGCCTTTGTCAGACGCGCAGGCCAACCAGCAGGCCATTGCCAAAGTTGAGGAGATCGTTCGCGATGCGGGCGACGACTCGCTGCTTGAGATGTTGTACGCAGAGGCCCGAAAGAAGGAACACGAGCACTCTGCTTGGAGAACGGTCGCGCGCATTTGCGATGCGCTGCTTAGTCGTAGGTTGTACAAGCTTGTGGGTCGGTGTACGTCCGCCGGCGACAAGGCTGACGACATTTACCGAGAGTTTGGTTCGCGGACTGCTCAACTTGAGCTTGAGAGTCGTGTGGCTGAACTGGTTGGCGCTGACCCTTCCCAGATCGCACTCTGGATCCCTTCGCCAAAGATGCGCGAAAAAGTGCCGGAGGTCGTGGTGCAGTCGAAGTCGGGTCCCAGGATATTGGCGCATGAGTCTAGCAGTAAGGGGAGAGAGATCATCAAGGCTCACCACCAGCTCTGGTCGATTTCGCTGTACGTTGAACCTGGACTTGATTTGGACCGGGAAGTACTGCTTGCGGCAATCGCTGACGAGCTAGAGATCGACTGGGACGCTGCAAAGCAGAGTTCTACGAGGTTGATAGACGTACTGGTGTCAAGGGTTTGCAAGGAAGTTGACTTGACGCCAGAGGGCGCTCGTGAGCTTAAGAGGGACTTTGTAAGTTCTGAGCCGTTCGCCAACTATCGTGGAGGGAGCGGTGGTTCGTTCAAGAAATTGTTGTCGCATGCGAAGGTGATGGCGAGGAAGATAGCGCGCAGGCATGCCGGCGGTAAGTAGGGCTCGCGATCCCGTCTATTGTGGTGGGGGTGAGATGCTTCGTGATGCGGCATACTGTCGATGCTGCTGTGAGGCCATTTCGTGGGCTGTTTGCAGCGGCCGAATGCCAATGGCGTAGTACAGGTACAGTTCGATGAGTTCGTGAAGTAGCACGACTCGGCGCTCAGGGTCGCTTAGAGATTGGTCAACGAATACCTGGTAGCAGTTTGGGCCTAGTCGCGGGCACTTGTAGCTGAATCCGCAGTCCTCGAAGGTTTCGAAGTCTACGACGTAGCGAAGGTTCCGAAACTCGACCTCGAATGAATCCTCTACGTGAAGGCTGTCGATGAGTTCGGCTAAGTTGTCGAACGCGGAGGAGAGTTCTTGGGTGGTCGTGAGGGGGGCCATTGCACCCTGATGGGTGCGCCAGGCACATAAAGGCTCGCTTTTTGGTCTGC
This sequence comes from Planctomycetota bacterium, assembly GCA_027493625.1. Classification (GTDB taxonomy): domain Bacteria; phylum Planctomycetota; class UBA8742; order UBA2392; family UBA2392; genus JACKID01. The sequence goes on from JAOSKM010000002.1 coordinate 3,630, forward strand.
TCACGCGGGGAAGTATAGAGACGGGCGCGACAGCCAATTCGGCTCTTGGCAATGAAGACGGAACGACGTCAGCGACGTGTGGGGAAAAATCATCCCTGCCGTGAGCCCCTTTGTAATCAAGGGCGGGAAGCCTGTTGAAAAGATGTTGTTTGACGGTTTCTTGTGGGGCTTGGTGGATTGCCGTTGTGGCGAGCACGGAAGGGTGAATGCCAAGGCTTGATTTTCCGACTATTCAGCGGGCGGTGTTCGGCTGATGATGTTGATCTCCCATGAGCGGTCGCACACGGGGCATTGGTAGCGCGAAGATTGACCCGCTGGCTGGTTCACGGAGGGGACAGCCACCAAGTCGCTTTTGCAGACCGGACGGTATCTCGTGTGGATGGGCTACGCCGCGGTTGGTTAGCGGGTGCGTTGCCTCCAGCCATAACGACCTCTGGGGTTTGAAAGATCAAGTTCGCATCGACGGTGGCTCCCGTACTTTAGCCACGCCGGGCCAGCCGGCTGCGTACGGAATTCTGTTGGTGGTCATGGTGCCTTTGCTTCGAGGTTGGCAGTCCGGAACATGCCAGGCTCGGGTTTGTATATTGTTCCGATATAATTCAGTGCGTGGATTCAGAAGCGATGGTCAATATGGCCACGCTCGACGGGTACGCCACAATACCACGCACTGGTAGGCGTCACTTATTCACGCACTTGCTGCTTCTTCGCTCGAGCGCCCAGCTCAGTGTTGGGCCTTCTGCGTTTCCGTTTGGGTTCTGCGTCGCTAGGCAATTCAGACACAAGAGCTGCAGCTCCGCCGATAGCTTCAAGACCACCAAAGCGCCGACGGCAGGGCGATGAGCAGGTCTTCCTGGCGGCGATGAAAGAAGGATTGAGGACGTAACGGCCGGCGGTCGCAAACCTGGTGAGCTGGCCATGATTTTCCGTCGGTGCACAATATCTGGTCGTCCGCGCAGCGCCCGTTCTTTGCGATTTCCCAGAAGCGAACGTCCTCAACGTCGTAGCGCTGTCTTCTCGGATCCTGCCACCGCCCGGTGCGCTTTCTGAACGGCGGCTGTCGGAAAGTGAATGCTGCCTCTCCTGGCTTACATGAGGGCTGCGACCATGGCTTCGGCTTAGGCGCGTTGCATGATTGGCGCACAGTGGGTTGTTGCGCGCTCGGTGGTGGTTGCTGACGCGTCTGCGTTGCGGGCGGAGGTTTGGACATGACAGGCGGGTGAGGACTTGCAGGAGTGTGCGGCGATTCTTGAGAACGCGGTGCGCGAGTTGGTGAAGGAGGCGGTGCCGGGCGGTTACTGTTTAGAGCAGTGGTTGCGTGCGGTGCAGCGGAGCTTGCGCTTTGGAGGAGCATGTTTGGATTGATGAGGTGGACGAGTGGTTCCCGGAGCCTGCTGAGAAGCGCACGCCGTGACGGGCAGGCGGCTCGTTTGGCTGCTTCACGCGCGCGTTGTCGCGTTTCGTTTTCTTGCCTCCGCGTTGTGCAGTTGCCCTTTGGCGCTCCATCGGGTAGGCGGCGGTTGGCTCGCAGGCCTTCGTAAAGCTGTCGGCCGGATTCTGGTCGGCAAGGCTTTGCCGATGCTTGATGGTTGCCGGCCGAAAGCTTTAGCGATCCCTTTGCTCGCTTTGTTCGCGCCGCACCCTTTCAAAGAGTGCCTAAAAGGGCGTTCGGGGGTGCGGAGGCATCTATGGAAAACGAAAACTGTGTTGGCGCGCGTGTGCGCGAAGTTGTGACGAGCCGCTCGGTGAAGGGCGGCGTGCGCGTGCAAGGTTGATGACTGGGGTTTTGTCGAAGGCTTGGACGAGGATGAGTTGGCGGACCCGTTTGAGCTTGAGCGTTGCGCGATTCGGGGTTACTGGCCGTGGTGGATGTTCAAGTTGAAGGGTGGCGTGAAGAGTCCTGGGGAGCCGTGGTTCCCCGATTGAGGGGCCAGGTTTGGCTGCTGGGTTGGCGATGGATGGCGAGCAAAGGCAGGTATAGGGTTGGCGGTGTTTCTGGCGGCGGGGTTTGTTGTCAGGGAGGAGAGGGTAGGTCAGGGTAAGTCAGGGTCGGGCGAGGTGTACGAGTTGTTGAGTTAGTAGTGTTGAGGTGGGTTGGGCTGTTGTGTTGTGCTGGGGCGGGTTGTCGGTTTGAGCGGAGTGAGGGTTTTGGTCTGGTTTGGGGGTTGGGGGTTGTTGTGAGGAGGGTTGTTTAGGCCCTTGGCAGAACTGCTGCATAGTTGGCGCCCTGGCTGGGTGCGCGCAGCTGCGCGCCATGCTGGGTGGTATCGGGTGTGTGGTTGGGGGATGAGCGCAGGAATCACGTCGGAAATCGTGCTGGAAACCTTGCTGGGGCGATCTTCACGCGCTCGACGCCGCCGAAGTGGCAGTGTTCAAGTAAGCCGGGTTACTTGCGGCTTCGCTTGGTTGAACGTGCGGTCTTGCGGCGGGAGGTCGCCCCGGCCTGCTGAAGAAAACGGATGTCCTGAAGAAGTAGTTTGTCTTGCGCCGCATGACGTTCGGCCAAGTGGCGTCGCTCGGCCAGTAGTGAGCGCAAGCGGTTGGTCGGGCTGTTGGCGCGGATGAAGCTCGTCCCATGGATGGTGATGCGGGCCACCAAGCCGGTGAAGCCAAACGCGACAAAGCGCCCTGCACGGTACTTTGGCCAGCTTCGTTTCGCGGGCGAGTTCAAGCACGCGTGCCTTCTTCAAGCGGGCGCGCGGCCGCGTAGACATTGAAATCGTTGTCGGTGAACGTCGGTCGGTTGGTTGTCATGCCGATTGGAAAGACGCTTGCCTATAAAAGCCCTTCGATTGTGGGCGTTAACGCAAGTTAATCGCGCAATATGCGAAGGGTTCGGAAGGCATCGCGTGTGGTTGGCGATAGGCCCAGATGTTCGCCGTCTTCGCGCACAAGTTTGGCGTCAACCGCGTTGGTAAGGGCGTCTTGGGAGCGCGCAACAGGCACGCCCGCTTGCGCCAAGCGTTGCTCCCTTCCAGGCCACGCTGAGTGCGGGAAGTCGAGCATGTCGGGAGGACGAGCAGCTCGGGCCCGGGAGTTCAATGAGTTAACCGGCACTGAAGGCGCGTCGTCCGCAGGGTTCGTTCCCGATAAACTTGAGTTAATCGGTTGGGAGCAGCGGTGTTCGGCGGCATCTTTACCCGTGTAACTTGAGTTAATCGGTTCGGAAGCGGCCCGTAGGGCAAGCTCTGTGGCTTCGGCTGTGGAGCTGTTTGTGGCGAGGCTGACGACCTTGTCAAAGCCAGCGTTGAGTGCTTTCTCGATGTTGCCGAGGGGGTCGGACTTGCCCGTTTGAACTTCGATGGCGATAACTCATCCGGCAGATTTGCGGCTACATCGACAGCGCCGCCAAAGGGAGGCCTGCTCCCTTGGCGACGGCATGGCCGCGGGCGTAGTGGCGCGCCGCCTGCTCCTTCCAACTCTCGTGCTCCGGGCGGCTTGTGGTATAGCCAGCGAGCGTCATGGCCAGCGCGTTGGCAGTTCGGCACAACTATGAGTGATCTCAAGGATCGCCACTTTGCCGCCGCCGGGGATTTACCGGTGGATTTCGCTGGCTGCCTGCCGGGCCGCGTTGTTCAAGTTTGTCCTTTGCGGCCTGGCCTTTGCGAGGTGTGCTCATGGCGCAGCCTTTGAAGTGCTTGCTGACCCGCGAACAGGATGTACGAGGATGTGAGCAGGCAGTTTCACTCGGCGTCTTCGGCAGTTCTTGCTTTACAAGCGTTGGAGGTTGATTCGTGCTCCGGTTCGGCGTTTTGGCAGTTTTCCACGCTGGAAGACATCATCCGCTGGCGTTTTCAGGCATTCTTCGTCATGCGGCGAGCGCGTGTTTGAGGTGGTCAACAGGTCGGAAGTGACGGCGAAGGCGCGGTGCGTGCCGAAGCGGCGCAAGGCCGTATGATCGGCGAGCGCGACAGCACGTCCGATGTCTTCGATGAGCGAATCGCCTACCAGCCTGCCGTGCGCAAGTCTCGTATTTGTCAGTGTGAAGAGAAAGAACTTAGTGACAAGGTGTTTGCGATGGCGCTGTCTTCAGAAGCTGGCTGGAGTACCTGGTCGGCGATGATGTAGCCGGTGCCAGGAGCCTCTGTGCTCGCGCAGGGCGATGCTGGGCTTGGCTTTCGATCTTCTCTTCAGTCTTCTTCAAAAGATTATTGCGCCTCGTCGGGAATCATCACGTTGCGCGGCTTGCCCTTGCCGGTCGCTTTGACGGCTTACGGGGTGTGCTGGCGCGTACAGAGGCATCATGCACTCCACGGCGAAGCGTTTTAGACTTTCCGGCAGGTTGATTCGGAGCTGGCGCACTCGTCCTTGGGCGAGGCGATTGAAACGTGCTTGTGCGCGCGTGACGGCAAGGCTGGAGCCGAAGCTGCCTGTGCATAGCGCTTCCAGGGCACGAACTGTGCTGACTTTCCATTCCTTGAAGCGCGAAGGCCTTTCTTGTCCTTTGGTTCGTGCTCTCGGAGCCAGGCCAGCAACGTGCGAAACGAGGGCGTGTGTACAGGGCTGAAGTTCTGTTGCGCCCAGGTTCGCGCGCCGTGAGCAAGAGCCGCGCACAGGATGCTTTTGACTCCGTGACCTACGTAGAAGGTCTTGCAGACTACATCGGCAAGCTGGAACAGTGGATTCAGGTCGTGAAAGGCGGCTCTTGGCCTGGCGGAGCTGGATGAGTTCGGCCAGCAGGTTGAAATTGAGCGGGGCCGAATTTTCTTCTCCGATATTTGTAAAGACCCGAACCTTGTCCGACAGATGCTGTACTGAGGCCTGCTAGTCGGGGTTGAAGTCGTAGAGGAAGAACGGAACGCCGGCTTCAAGCAGAGCGTTGGACGAAGTGGTAGATGAGCGTCGTCTTGCCAGAGCCAAACGCCCGCCGATGAGCACGTACCTGTTGAGTTGGGTGAAGCGGAATCTTGAGGAGGAAACAGGCGCTTATCCGCTTGCGGCGTGAGCGTGACCAACAGCGATGCCGTCGCTCGGCATATCTGCCTGCTTTGACGAGCGAGCGCCGTGGGCGTGTCGCCGAAGTGGCGCATGGCCTCAAGCTCGAGCCATTGTTCGATTTCTCGGCGGCCGTCGTTGTCTTCGGCGACCCAAGTGACGAGTAGTCCCTTGATGTGTTCGCCCAGTACGGTGCAGAAGCCGGTTTACAATCCCTCCACCGCGCGTGAGTGTCTTCTCATGGCAGGCGCACTCACGGGCCGCATGAAGTTTCCTCGGGCGTGGAGATGACGACGATTTCGCCTCCTATCGATTCCAGGAGGCAGAAATCGAGGAGGTCGTCCAGATGCGGAACGTGAACTTCGGCTTCAGCGGGCAACAGGCGGACAGCAGAACAGAAGGCGTTGTAATAGGCCTCGAGCAGCCCTTCACGAAAGCGGGCAAGTTCTTGACATGCTGCATTCGCACCGTGCCAGTTCGTGCAGCAATTACTTTGTCGCTCCATCAAGAATATACTGATGAACTTTATCGATAACGAAGCCAGCGGCCACGGGCGGACTTTCCGGCAACTCGCTGTATCGAAGTCGGCGCGGAGCAGCTGAACCTCGACGCTGCGCTCCTGGATTCGAACGAATGCAGTTGCTCAAGCAGGTCGTTGTTTGACCACGACAGTCTCGGTTTTTGTCGTCAGGCGCGATGCAGAAACTCGTTCGACGGCAACCGGACTGTCATCGAACGTAAGGACTTCCTCGGGCGAAGCGCAGCCAGCGCGTCTCAGGCGGCTGGTTTGCGGCGGCCGAACACCGCGCCTTGTCTCGCACGATCGTATTTTCCCATGCGCGACATCACATTCGATTGCCAAAAGCGGCGCGGTTGATAAACCGCATCACAGGGCGTCGGGTTGATCGCTGGCCGGGCGCAGCACTGGATTGGGGATTAGAGAATTGAGTCGCGCGAGCATCACTATCCTGGCAGGCTAGCTGTATTGTATCGCGTAATAAATATCTGTTCGTCCTAAGCGTTACTTATGAAGCCAGAGGCCCACGCAATGGAACACTTCTGACCCAGCTGCCAGACACCACGGCTTCGTTCGCGTATTCAGGAGATTCCTGGACATAGGCTACCCGCATCCGGACGCTACACTTCTAGACGATAGGGGAATGCTATCTGGTTCCCTCCTAGCTCACGCCCGCTCAGATGAGATCTAGGAGAGTAGTGTGCCGCGTCCAAGCAATGAAGAGCAGCCCCATCTGGGGCCGCTCCTTCGTGTACTTCTGCTTAAGTCCGCCACTGGCTCCGTCGAGAAGCTTCGGAGACCAAAGTCTAGAGCGGTGTATCTGACCGAGGAGGGGGCGATGTGTTCTATGAGATGCACCGCTAACCAAACTGTTGTCCGGAAGGGCAAGATGGCTTATTGTTGGGGAACATCTTGGTGCAGCATGTTCTGGGTGTCCGAGGTGAGCGGGGGAAACTGGTCAACAAAGGGGGTCTGAACGTCCATCTGTTTTCTCCTTCCTGTCTTGTGACGTGCTTTCTGCCGTTGCCCTCTCTTTTTTCCGGGTGGGCATACAAGTACCACTGATATTGCAGCGGTTCGAGGAAAACCTATATCCCGGACCAAGAGGCAGCGGTGCGCGACCGTGCGCAAGTGCCTTCACACAATGGGTAAGAATTGACTCTGGCCTACGATTTGTTTGGTGGCTTGTTCCGCGCGAGCCGATCGGCACATCCACTTTCAGGACGGCCGGCAATCGTATGCGGGGTTAGTGGTGGCCCTGTTTACGCGCAGGCAATGCAGGCGCAAGGCATAAATACAAGGCACGGGCCAACCAGTTCATTGTTCATCACGATCAGAAGGGCTTCACAACGTTCGACTGCGCCTTCGTCGCCCGGCCCCGGCGTTAGACTCTAGGTTCAACGCCTCGCTTCATTTTTTGGCTTGGGGAAAAGCCGGAGCTGTTTGGCACCACGTGGTGACAACGTTTTGGAGTGCGAGGCCTTCGTTGGAGGACTTCATGAAACAGGATTGGCACGACTAAGTGGGCAAGCTGGAAGCCATGAACGCAAGCTGGAGTTTCAGCATCTGTGCTCGCATAAGTGGCAGCTCATTCGATTTCTGCTGATAGCATCTCTGCTGGATGGGGATCAGCAAGGCGCGCATCCTGTCTACGCCTCGAACTACCCATTATCGCCGAGATTGTCGGCAAGGAGTTTGACCAGGCGCGACAGAAGACTTGATGGGTTTTTGTCGAGTGCGTTGAAAGGGGCAAGCCCTCAGCGAGTGGACCACAGTCCTGCTGCCGTTGGCCTGAAGGAAGCCGATCGTTGGCCGAAGAACACCGGCCGCGAGTACCCTGAAGAGGCCAGGGGGATCAGAACCAACATCCGTCAGGCTGCCCGCTGAAACTTCCGGGCGAGGGAGACTGGACCACGCAGGAGGAGGTTGAGCGGCTGACAAACCCGCCGATCACCCCCGCGACAAGGCGCTTGTCGCGGCCATCTACGAGAGCGGCTGCAGTGATCGGCGAGATCGGCACGCTGCCGATCAAGGACGTCAGCTTCGGCAAACTCGGTGCACACCTGGAACGTCATCGGCAAGACGGGGTCAAGGCAGGTCTTTCTCATCAACGCCGCTCACTATCTCGCGTTGTGGCTCAGCATCCACCCGGATCGCAAACAACCGCGAAGCGCAGTTATAAGCGAACATCGGCAACACCCAACCGTGGCAAGCAGATGAACCACCCCGGCATCCGCAAACTGCTCTACAACCTGTTTCGAAAGGCCGGAGTGAACAAGAAAAGCAAACTGCACAACTTCCGGCACGCGGGGCAACCCACTTGGCCTCGGGTTTGAACGAGTTCCAGATGTGCCAGCACTTCGGCTGGAAGCTCGGAAGCAAGATGCCCGGCACATACATTCACATGAGCGGAAAGAACACCGACGACGCACTGCTCAGGATGCACGGGATAGTCGCTCCCGCGCAGAATGACAGCGTGTCGAAGGCAACACCATGCCTTCGCTGTGAGCACGTCAACCCTGCCAGCTTCCAGTTCTGCGGTAGTGTGGCTGCGCGCTGGATGTCAAAGCGGGCTATGGAAGCCGGTAGCGCACGAAGGCAGTCACCGGAAAACGTTCAACCCTCGGACGCCGTGCTGAACGAGCTACTGTGGATGAAGAAGTGCGCGAGGCTCAGGCGCAAACCTTGTGGCGATGGGGCTAACGCTTTCCGCCATTGCAGACGCGCTTCTGGCTTCGGCGTCTTCAATCAGGTCTTCGAGCTGTTTGATCCAGTCGGGCAACCTGGTTCGTAGGCTGGGTTTGAAGTCATGCCTTGCTGAGAGTGCGGCGAGTTGATATCGCCTTTCACGCAGGTGTCACGAACAGAAGAAGATGCTGGAGCGCTGCGCGGCGTTCAAGAACGTCCAGCTGGGCTTGAAGGTGCGCGCGTTCCTGGGCATCCCAGGCTGGTCGGCTTAGAGTTCTGGATGCGTCCTTGCGCGTTCTCGACGGCACGCAGTTCGGTTTCGTAGGTGTTCTCGCGTGTCTTCATGCGCCCGGTGCCTTGGAGTAGTTCCGCGCGAATGGCCGTACCATCTTTGTCGAGCGCGTTTTCGACTGCCCCATTTCTTTGAGTGTCTTATCAGTTTATGTTCGCGCGCGATTGCCCCTGCCAGCACGCCCTGGCGCCTTCGACAAAGTCCTTGGTGGATGAGCGTGGCCGCGGTTTACATGTCGGCTTCCAGTTCTGCTCGATGCGACGGATTCTTCCAGGTTTTGGTAGGCGGTCATGAAACTTGTTCTTACCGATCTCTCTGGCGATGATGTCTCTTGACCGCGACCGCTGCTCCTCGCGTCATCCGGCCGATCGTTTTTTGATTCCGATAAAGCGTCTCTGTGGTTCGAGACGCCTTTGCTGGCCTGTTCGTGCAACTCTCGGAGCCGGGCGCGGAGGGCGTGAACCTTGGGCGGGTCACTTCCCTTTAGCTTGCGCTATCAGTTGTTGTGCGGTTGGGTGTCGGTACGGGTCGAGCAGTTTGAGCAGGTAGTGTCGAGTTCGCTCGCGATCTGGCTTGGTCCTTCGTGCGGTCGCGGTGACACCTGGAGCTTAGTCCTTCGTTGTCAGCTTCTCCGCCCGACGGGAGTGGGAGGCAGGGTTGGTGGGTGGCTGGTGGCAGGTGAAAGTGGGCGGGTGTCATTGAGTCCTTTGATTCGGCCGCAACTGCACACCCTGGATAGGATCAGAAAGAGCAAAGAGATCAGTCAGGGCGATGGCCAGCCAGGGCTGTATGAGTCGCTCAAGCCCGGCGCGTGGGTAACAAGCAGGCCTAAGCAAAGTCAGCAGGATGCTTAGAGAAAGCGGCTGGTATGTTTGAAGCCCAAAGGCCAGTAGATTGCCTTGGTATAACGCGGCTACCGGTCAACAGCAACAGCACAAGCACGGCGAGCGTTCCTCTGAAGCTGCACGAAGCTGAATACCGGCTCGGCGGCCGTGATGGCAACCGCCAGGATGACGCCGCTGACGGCGATGCCGGAGGGCCAACTCGACGCCGATAAGTCACGTAAGCCGCGCTGGACAGGAACAGGGCTGAGAAAAGCAGGAAGTCGGCAAGGATGTGGTAGCGTTCCCCCAGCAGGGTCACGGTTGAAGCCGCGCGGAGGCTCAACCACAAATCCCATTGTCGCAGGCTGGATGAGCGACCAGCCGACGATGGATGCGCGCGCGACGGCCGCCACAACTCCGACCGGCAGGTGCAGCGCGGGCTTCGACTGAGTTCCGGAAGCGGCTCCACAGGGTGGATGCCCAGCCTCGATGTACTTCTCGACTTTTTCGCGGATGGCTTGGGTTTGGAACTCGGCCCGCTGACGAATCCAGCGTGTTCTGCTCAACGAGTAAGTTGATCCATTCGTCGAGGTTCTCCTCTAACGAGAAGCTCTTCCAGTGTGGCTCTGCTGCGCGGCATGTGTTTTCATCCCCGCACGTTCATGTCATGCAGGCGGTCGTGAACCTCCTTTCCAAGTTTCCGTAATGCGATAAATCTTCGCCCTGGGACGCCCTGGCGTAAGGCACTCGACCAATCGAGCCTGTGCACAGCTCGGCAAGCGCCCGCTGGGTGTTAGCCCGTTCAAGCCTCGCCAGTCTGCCGATCGAGCGCTGGTCAAGCTCGCCCGGATTCACGCGCGCGCAGAACCCGCATCTTGCGCGGGCTCGCGGCCACCGCGCTGGCAATGTCCCAGAACATAAGCATTAAACCGCGCGTGCATTCAAATCTGTTGCCGTCAATCAGTTGTCGCTTGAGAGCTGAAAGCGTGTCAGGCTACGCCTTTTCAGTAGTCCATTTGGTAGCATTTCCCATTCGTCACCCCTGCCTCCACCGTGGTTTCCTGATGTGAGCGCGGATTAAGGCTTTTGCGACGCTGGGCGTATCGCAGCGAGAAGGACCGGCGTCCAGTGGTGTTAGCCGAGAGACTTGGCGCGCTGCAGAAGTTCGTCGTTTTGGTCTGCTCCCCGAAAACTGAGCCAGGTGTTATGAGAGTTCTGAGCGGCCGTGAGGCCGGAAAGGACTGTCATGAAACGCAAACGTCGAACGCCCGAGCAGGTCATCGCCCTGCTGCGTGACGCCGAGGCTGACCTGGCCGCGGGCCTGTCGGTCGAGCAGGTCTGCAAGAAGATCGGGGTCAGCCAGCAGACGTACTTCCGCTGGAAGAGCCAGTACGGCGGGGCCAAGGGCAACACCATGAAGCGCCTCAAACAACTGGAGGCCGAGAACAAGCAGCCTGCAAGATGCGGTGGCCGACCTGACGCTGGAAAAGCAGGCCTTGAAGGACATCGCCGAGGGAAACTTCTAACCCCGGCGCGCCGCAGACAGGCCGTGAAACACGTACAGCGCGCGCTGGGGGCATCGGAACGCAAGGCCTGCAAGACGGTCGGTCAGGCACGCAGCACGCAGCGCTACAAACCGCAAAGGCGGTCACAAGAAGAAGCGCTTGTGAAGCGGATGCTGGAGCTGGCGGGCAAGCACCCGCGCTATGGCTACCGCCGCGTCTGGAGCCTGCTGCGACGGGAGGGCTTCAGGGTGAACCGCAAGCGGGTCCACCGGCTGTGGAGAAAACACGGCCTGAAGGTGCCGCAGAGACGGCGCAAGAAGCGGGCCACCGGCCAAGGCAGCAACGGCTGCGCGGCAAGGCGTGTGGAGCACCGGAATCATGTGTGGGCGTGGGATTTCACCCATGATCGCACGACAGACGGCCGGGCCTTGAAGTGGCTGAGTGTGGTCGATGAGTGGACGCGGGAGTGTCTGGTGCTTGAGGTGGGACGCAGCTTCAAAAGCCGTGGACGTGATCGAGGCGATCGCGGAGGCCATGAAGCGGCACGGAGCACCGATGCACATAAGAAGCGACAACGGCCCGGAGTTCATCGCCATAGCTTTGAAAAGCTGGCTGAAGAGGGCGAAGGTGGAGACGCTGTATGTGGAGCCTGGAAGCCCGTGGCAGAACGGCTATGCGGAGAGCTTCCACGCCCGGCTGAGCGACGAGCTGCTGGAGCAGGAGTTGTGGACAAGCGTTGAGGAAGCGAAACTGCTGTCGAGAAGGTGGCAATGGGAGTACAACCATGAGCGGCCGCACTCATCGCTGGGGTACCGTACCCCGGCGGAGTACGCGGCCGAGCAACCGACTCTCATAACAACCGGTACATAAAACGGGGGCAGGTCAGTTTGACGCGAAGGGGTTATCGAGGAGTTGGTGGACTCGGCGTGAGTGCTTGCGAACCGGGTGGTACACGTCCCTGAGCTTCCATGCAATGCCCTGGTTGATCAGCATTTTCAGCACGGGCTCGACATAGACCTCGATAGATTGAGGCAGTCCCCGGTGAAATGCACCAACAACGCGGCCCGAGCCCCGCTGCCTGAACAGCTTTTTCAAGGACACCAATAACGCTTTAACAGAATCCTCGACATTGAACTGTACGATGGCGTCTGTCGTGTCAAGCGTGTCGAATGACGTTTCTCCGGTTGCTCCCGTGATTTCAATGCCTTCAGGCAACTTCGATTGCGATATTGCTCCCGCCACTTTATTTATGTGGCAATTGGCGAAAGACACGCTTGATTGGGAAACGAATGCGCCAAGCACGACTCGATCAACTAGCGAGTCTCGAATTCTCAGGCCGCTTACGCCGGCGTCATCAAGGTTCACCTCGGAAACATGTACGCCGGACAGGGTCACTCCGCGAAGATCAAGAACGGCCGCGTCCTCAGCGGCCCAGGTCATCGCTACCTGGAACAGGTCGCCACCAAGTTGGCAGTCCGAGTTTTGCCTGATGAACTCTTGCAGTGTGTCGTACGTCCACTTGGCTTGTCTCAGTTCATAAACAGCTACGCTGGCTGCCAGTTCATCAAGCGATCCCATCCATCGCCGGTGGTCCACTGGATTGCCGCGACTTCTTGCCTCCGGTCCTGTCCTGGCACCCTGAAAGAGCAGCCTCGCAATTCCCAACCCTTGTAGAGTTTCCAGAAACTCCTGTTCGATGAACGAGCGCGTGCCTGGTTCCGCGTCTCGCGCGGTCAGACCAGGGAGTCGTTGAAGCTGCATTGTGACGGCATCACCAGCCGCCTGGCCAGTTGCAGTCGTATACGCCTGTACTAACATCGACGCGCTAATCGGACCAGCGCCAGTCGGCGTTGCTCGAACTTCAAGCGACAGTGTCTCGAGGACCCTGACGCACGGTGTCCGCGTCCATCGCAGCTCTTTCGTGCTCAGCTTCTCTCTTGCAGATTAGATTGACCAGGTCCACCCATGCACGTGCACGACCCTGCGAGAAGTCAATTGAAAGGACATCCTGCAGGAGTTGGCGTCTTGCCAAGTAACCCAACAGCAACGGTCGTCTAGGAAGCCAGTCTGGAAGCGGAGAGGAAAAGCCCTTTCGCTTCAGGTACTGAGCGGCACGGTCTTCATCGAACTCTTCAATCCGAACACGAACCAACTTGTGGGATCGAAGCCCCAAGGCGTGGAGCATCTCGGCATCATTGTCAAAGTAGTGGTCACGCCCGCGAGTACGATACCAGTAGCATCCGGCGACTTTAAAACCATCTCCTTGACGCCTGCAAGGGCGGTGCGGCGTATCTCCCTGAGCACTTCGCTTTTTTCTATCTGGACGACGCCTTGAGAGGCCACCTCGTCAAAGCCATCGATGAGCAATGCGAGACTTCCCGTCCTCCACGCCACGGTCAGATCACCCTCACGATGCAGACTTAAAGAACGACCATGCCGGGAGAAAAATCTCGTCCGCATATTGGAAGGCCCCAATGCTCTCGCAAGTTGATCGCCACGGGGACGCAGTCGATCTCCGCGCTGAGGTAACTTGTCGCGCAGAGCGAACCAGAGTTGTCTGACTGTGAGACTCTTCCCTGAACCGAATGGCGCTAGGAGAACCAGCGTAAACCCCTGCGCTACTTTCTGGAGGAGGTCATCAAACGCAATCGGAAGCCGAGTCTCTAGGTTTGTCATTGGGGGGCTCGATGAACTCGTCGCGGCGACAGTTATAGACTCTGTGTCAAGGTCTCTCGCAGAGCCAAACACAGCGTGCTCGCGCTTCATGACGTAGTCTCTGCCATCAAAGAACCGCTCGCGAAACTGGCGCATGGAAAGCAACTCGACGTCGTGCTCGCGCGCATGCGTTGTATGCGGTGCCTCCGGGGTCTTCTCTACGATCATCCATGACTCGACCGCAACGCCGCGCTGGCGTTCCTTCGATACGGCAAACACGAGCTTTTCCACGTCCTCCTTTAACCTTCTGGAATTTAGTGCTGGTTTTTGCCATGAGTAGGGTGTGTGACTGTACCGACTCCTCAGCAACACTCGTCGATTTCGATTTGGCTCTTCCCTTTCTTGAACAAACGGGACTTGCAACCGCCTGCTGGGATTTCAAACACAGCGTCTGCGGTGCGGCGAACATCGTCCTCGAACTGCCTGTCGTTCTGGTACTTGCTCATACGGTTTCCTATGCCCTTGCTTGAGCAACGCGGTGCCACTTGATGAGGTCTGCGTCCGTGACCTAACCAGCGTGCATTGTTCTTTTTCCATAGAAAAACAAATCGTAAGTGTGGCGTCCTTTCGGTCCCTTCTGCTTCCCGCTTGAGTGCTCTCTTGCCCGATACCGCGGATGTTCGATGCAGTCCGACGACGGTCGTTCCCGTGCGCGGACTACTTGGTGAGCGCGAGAACGCGCTTCTGGGCGACGACCTGCTCGTAGACTTTGCTGACGGTCTTGCCGGCGGCGTAGAGCACCTCATCCGCCTTCTCGTCGGTCAGGACCAAAACCTGGGCGAAGCGTGACAGCTTGCCGTTGTCTTCCAGCAGGGCCTCGTACTTCTTGAAGGCCTTGCGTGTGCGCTCGACCACGACCAGGAACTCCGCGCGCTGCTTCTTTTCCGCCGGGCTGGGGTTCCTGGGCTTCTGGGGCTTGGGAGGCTCCACCTGGGCGGCCTGCACCTTGCCGCTCGACTTCGCGGCCTTGGCCGGCTTGGGCTGGACGCGCTTCTCCTCGACAGCCGCCACCTCCTGCTTGGCGATCACCTGGACGTCCTTGGCCGTGAGTTTTACGCCTTCCTTCTTGTGCTCCTTGACGCGCCCGGCGATGCGATTCATGGCCTCCTGCTTGTGCTCCTCCTTGTTGGGCCCCTCGATGCGGTTCACTTCCTGGCTGACAAAGCGCGCGTCCGTGGGGCGCAGCTCGCCCTTGTGCACGGCCTTCTGCAGCTCGGGAGTGAGGCCCAGCAGGCCGAGTTTGTAGGTGAGGCTCGCGCTGCTGATGCCCAGCTTGGCGGCGAGCTGTTTGGCGCTGTAGCCCTTGCGCTCCATCAGGTTCTTGTACGCGTGGGCTTCATCGACGGCCGAGAGGCCTTTGCGGTGCAGGTTCTCGATGATCTGCATTTCGAACACGTCGTCGTCGGTCAGCTTCGTGCGGACCTTGCACTTGGCGTTCTGGATCCCGGCGATCTTGCCCGCGCGCCAGCGGCGTTCACCGAAGGCGATCTTGTACTTGCCGTCGCCGTTGGGGCGGACGGTGATGTCTTCGAGGATGCCGTGGGTGCGCACGGTCATGGCGAGGCGTTCCAGCTCGGTCTTATCCTCGTCGTCGGCGCTTTCGATCCAGTCGCGGCGCGGCTGGTTGGGATCCGGGATGAGCAGGTCGAGGGGCAGCTCGACCGTCTCGCCGTCCTGGTAGGGGCAGGGCACGCCCTTGGTCACGTCGAGAACCTGCACTTTCTCGTCGTGCTTGCCGTTGCCGGACGCGCCGTTGGTTCCCGGTGCATCGAGCGCTTCCTTGGCCTCGGCAGTCTTGGCCGCCTTAGCTTCCTTCTTCGTCGCTGCATTCATGTCTTGTCTCCTGAAAAAGTAAGAAGGCCCGCACCATGCGGGCCGTAAATGTGAATCCGTCTGTCCCGGTGCTGTCTTTGTCCGCGTCCCCTTTGTGAGGCCCGATTTCAGGGCGTCAGCAGCTGCGGCGCGTGTGCTTCGCGGAGTCTGGCGAAGGCGTCCTTGCAATGGCTTTCTTCGTCGCCGTAGGGCATCTGGAGCAGGGCAACTCCTTCGGGTGTGCTGAAGCCGATGGCGGTTTCCTGGTCGAGTATGCGCAGGGTGGCGTACTCGTGCATCGTGGCTGCCTGGAGCTGCTTGGCCACGCGCAGCAGCAGGTTGACTTCGACGGTGAACGCGCGGGCCTCTGTGTAGTCGGGAATCACGCGGTGCACGTCAGGGAACTGGCCGGGCTTGCGTTGAAGCGTGACCCTGCGCGCGCTTTGCAGGTCCGTGCTCACGAGAATCAGCTCGTCGCCGCGAATCTCGGCCTGGATGGCGCTCGTCCACTCGCTGCGCTGCCAGTCCTTGAGCTTGTAGTCTAGCAGTTTGGCCGCGTCGGCCGCCTCCTTGGGGTCGAGCAGGAACGGCTCAACGGGCGGCGGGCAGGCAACATCCACGCCCTCGATAAGGGGCGCGCCGTTGGGGTCGAGGTCCGGGTATGGGATGAACAAGAGGATGTGGCCGTCGCTGCTGATGGCTCCCTTGTCCGTGAGGGCGATGGAGTGGAGCGCGTATCGCGCATCCATCGTCGCCCCCGCGAAGCATTTCAGGTGTTGCGGGTAGAGCAACATGGGTCCTCCTTTCGTTGAGGTGGTGTGGGTTTCAGGTTTGCGGGTGGCACTGGCGGCACAGGGGCAGGACGATGACCACCTGCACCCCCTGGTCGTAGAGCCGCACAGGCTCGCCTTGCACGAGCACGTTGGCTTCGACATTTCGGATGGTGCTTTCGCTCATGTCGAGGCCGCATTGCGGGCAGAGCTTGAGCTTGCGTTTGTTGCGCGGGTGCACGCCCTTGGTCTGTTCTCGCGGCATTACATTGATGAGCGTCGCCCAGGGCTTGCGTTGCACTTGGTACTTTGCCGCGCGGGGTGCCTGGGTTTTGAGGATGGGCTCAAGCTGTTGGATGAGATCGTCATCCAGGTAGTCCTCAAGGTCTGACTCGGGCTCATCAGGGTAGAACTCCGGTTGTTTGTATTCGTACCCGCATTCCATGCACTCGCGTGTGTCCTCCATGTCGCCGCTTTCGCTGTCACTGGAGTGCCTGTCGCCGTAGTCATCTGTTTCGTAATCTTCGTCGTCCTCGATGTCGCCGGTGTAATGGCAGTACAGCTTTTCGCTGCCCCATTCCGTGTAGCCCTGCCAAGCGCTGAATTTGCCTGAGCCGCAGGCGGGGCAGCCCCAGTGGCCTGTCATGGCTTTCCTCCTTTCTCGCCGATGGCGGTCAGTGTGTAGTGGTCAAACCACTCTTCCCGGCAGTCGAGGCAGGTCACGTGGCACCAGGCGTGGGCGCTGTCAACCTCCAGGTTGCCGGGGTCGAGCAGCAGGCCGCCGCAGTAGGGGTACCTGATGCCGCCTTCCTCGATGTAGCGCCGTTTCTGCCGCACGTTGAGCTGCGTGTGCTGCATGGTTCTCCTCTCACTTGCGGGGTGGAATGACGATGGTGATGCCGTTTGTGCCGGCCGAGCGCTCGACGCCGCCGTGTTTGCGCAGCAGCAATTCATCCAGGCCCGTGAGGCCGAGCAGGTCGAACACACGGTAGAGCTCCGTGGGTGTGTCGCCCCAGCTCATGCCGCCCGTGAGGAAGATGGTCTCACCCTCGCGGTACAGCCAGCCCACGTCGCGGCGATGGATGAAGCCGCGCATGGCGTCCACGGCCTCGTGAAGTTTGGCGCGCGCGAGCTCGTTGGCCTGCTCGGCGCTTTTGGCGTGGTGGTCGAGCAGGTCAAGCAAGTCGCGGTCGCTCCAGTCGTTGGCGTCGATGAAGGCGTGGGCGGCGTCGAAGTCGAGTTGCAGATCTTCAACGCGCTCGACGGGCGCGATGAAGTGGGCGAACAGAAAATCCGCTCCCATGGGATTGCTCCTTAAATGAAAGTTGCCGCGCGAGGGCGGCATGGGTTTGTTGCACCCGCAATGATTTGTGACGTGTAACTTACATCAATCGAGCCAGCGCCTGCCTTCGCCTGCGAGTGTGAGCATCCTGCCGCCGACTTCCTGCAACTGCCTGCGGGGTTCGAGGGCCAGTTCAGGGTGGTTGCCGGCGCGGGTGACGGCGTTGATGATGTGGTAGAGGCTCACGCCCGGCTCTTCCTCGTAGGCCTGGGTGATGGCGTTGTGCTGCTGCTTGGTGAGCTGGTAGCGTTCCACGATGCGTTCGAAGGCTTTCTCGTGGTCTTTGACCACGACGCCGGTGGTGCCCTTGAAGGAGGTTCTGGCTTCGGCGCTGGCTTCGATCAGGTAGGGCACTTGCTCGTTGAAGGCGTGTTGCAGGTCTGTTGCTCCGATGTGGCGCTTGCTCCAGGTGTAGCTGCCGTGGCCCATGATCAGCCCGTTCAGGCAGATGCCGCGGTAGATCAGGGCTGAGAGGCTGACGCTGGCCGCGCCTACTTCGCTGTTGGTGAGATGGAGGCCGTCGCGCAGGCTGCCGTCGCCCTGGTTGCCGATGAGCTGCACTTCCATGCGCGTGGCCGTGAGCTCAAAGCGCAGGCGCGAGTTCTCGGGTAGGACGCCGAGCATAGCGTTGACCACTTCGTGGTTGTCCAGGGGGCGGTAGCGTGTGGAGAGTATGGCGCGCACTTCCAAGCGGTCGAAGCGGAGGAACACGTCGCCGCCTTCTTGCTCGAGCCAGCGGTTGACGTTCTGGGCGCGAAGCTCGGGCTCGCAACGCTGCAGGTAGCCGGCGGGGATGCCCAGTTTCGAGCCGAGCTGGGTCAATGCATGCGCTTGCAAGGGGTAGCGAGCCGAGCCAACGGCGAGGCTGCCGTCTTCCTGGTCCATGCGCACATCGCGCACATCCACCACCTCATCGGTGTAATCGGCGGCGCGGCGCTGAAGCAGGCTCGCCATGTCGCCCAAGGCAAATGCAGGGGGGCGCTGCGCAGGCCATCCTGCGCGGTCACAGTCATCATGACGATTCTCCGGAAAAGGGTTTGAAGAGAAAAAGCAGCAGCGCGAAGCGCAAGCGAGCGCGTTCGCACGATGCGGGTTCACCCAAGGTCCGCAAACCCGCACTCATCGCAGGAGCGGAAGTGCTTCGACGAGATCGAACACTCACGCCCGCAGTTCGGACAAACATCCGGCTCAACATCAAGCTCGGACAAGTCCACAAGCACCACAGTGTCGTCTTCCATGGCAATACCTCCCAAAACGAAAACAGCCCGCCAAAGGCGGGCAAGGAACGACGCGCTCACAGCGAACGCGTCAACAGTCGAAAATGAATGGATTCAGAAAACGAACTACCAACTACAGCAAAGCCGGCCCCTCGTCAGTCACCGACGAGAGCCAATGAAGACGCCGAACGAACGACGCCAGTTTGGTTCAGTCGTGTTGGTGCCATCCAATGAAGGAATGCGCGAAACCGACGTGAACCGAAGTTCTGGAACAATGACCCCACTTCTTCCTTATAAACCGCATCACGGAAGCTCGGCGGATGGAACGTGGCGAGGGAAAACCGTGTCGAACGCCGTTCGGTAATCCGTAGAATCTCCGCTCATGGACCCGGACGAACTGTTCCAGAAGTTCCGCAAGGCGCTGCGCGGCAACGAGGTCGAGGGCATCTCACAGATGCGGCTGATGCAGATGCACCGCGCCATGAAGGCCAGAGCCGAGGCCGGTGACGCCGACGCGCAACTGACCTACGGGCTCAACCTGCGCTACGGCTGGGGCCAGGAGAAGGACGAAAGAGAATCCTTCAAGTGGTGCATGAAGGCCGCCGAACAGGGGCTCCTTGACGCCATGCCTCGCCGTCGCCGCCTGCTATCAGAAGGGCCGGGGCGTACTGAGCGACAACCCGGAGGCCATCCGCTGGCTTCGCAAGGCCGCGATCTGGGCCACGCCGACTCCGCCCACTACCTTGGCGCGCTCTATGCCCACGGCGTTGGAGTTGAGGCTTCCAACGAGGAAGCTTTTTTCTGAACCTCAAGGCGGCGGAAGCGGCCATCCCGACGCCCAGAAGGACATCGGGCACGCATACCGGGGCGGGCTTGGAGTAAAGCGGAATGAGAAAGAGGCTGTCAGATGGTTCCGCAAGGCGGCAAGCCACGGCGGGCCGGAAGCGCAGTTCAGCCTCGGCACCTGCTACCACGAAGGGCGCGGTGTGCCGCGCAACGACCGCACAGCCATCAAGTGGTTCCGCAAGGCTGCTCTGCAGAAGCATGCCTGGCGCAGTTCAACCCTCGGCAACCTGTTGTCGGCTGGCGAGGGGTCGAACACGACGAAGTTGAAGCCGCCAAGTGGATTCGTATGGCGGCTGAACAAGGTCACGGCCGCGCCCAAATGAACATGGCGGTACGCTGTCAGACAGGCCAAGGTGTTCCCAAAGACGAGGTCGAATGCCTGCTGGACGCGCCTGTCGGCGGAAGGCGGCGATTCCGACGGGCAGGTTACGCTCCGGACGCTGTTACGAAGTCGGCCAATACGCGGAGAAGGACGAACATGAAGCGCTTCAGGTGGTACCGCAGAGCCGCCGCCCAGAACGACCAGCCCCACGCGGCCAAGCTGCTGGCAGACCTGGAAGCCCGCCTTCGCGCGAAGGAGGAATAGCCCTGGCGCACCTCGTCATCATCAGCAGCGTGAGTTGCGATGAGCCACTGGCGTCACGAGCGCCACTCGGCCAACGTCCGAGCGCGTGGATGGGTATCTGAAAGCGAACCAGGCGAGGCGGTCGCGTTCGCGAAGCAAGAGCGCGGAAGGCTCTACCACGACGAGCGCTACCGGGCTTGATCCAGATTCGCGGCCCGGAGAGGCGGAGTTCTACTGCGTAGACCTCACCGCTTCTTTGTCGAAACTCTTCATTCGGATTCCATATCGTAACGGTCGGGACGCCATGGGTCCATTTCGCGCGCCCACTGCAGCCGGTATCGCGCATCTTCATCGAGCTTGTTCTCGGGCGTTTGGAAGCTTACGCAACTTGCGCTCTTCCGCGGCAACCTGGAATAACTCCGCAGTCTTCCAGAAACGCGCGGCGTGCGCCAACAGGCGGCGTTTGAACTTCACCTCGTAAGGCGCTCAATTGTGGCCGCGACGAGACCGTGCGAGTCATCGCTGAGACCGAGACTGACAGTCAGTTGTTCGATGACTGCTTCATGCACTGCGCTTGAAGGTTCGCCTTCAGTGACTGGCGCTTCTTCCAGGATCACTGTCATCCGCAGTTCAAGTTCGCTGGACTCGGAAATGAAGTTCGCCACAAATTCGTCCAGTGCCCGTGCCGCGGCGTCCTGCGGGGGCGCAAGGAACTTGTTGACCAGGAAGTCCTTTGCACGGCGGACCTTTTCATCAGAGTTCGTCTTGGCTGCGAGCTCAAGCATGCGTCGAAGCTCCAAGAGGAACTCATCGCTGAATAGGTAGCGTAGGTCCACCTGAGACGCTTCTACCGTCGCCAGTCGGTTCTTGATTTCGCCAAATGTTGTTTCTAAGGCCTGCTGGGCGCGGCGCGTGCCGCCGGCATCGATGAGTTCGACAACGCCGCCGAACAACGCAGCTGCAACCGTTCCAGCTCCGGGCAAAAGAATGTCAACACCAACTTGCAGCCCCGTGGGTGCCGAACCCTTCAGGAACGCAAGCAACTTCTCTCGAACGTCTTGCCTGTCGAGATCTCGTGGTTCTGATAGGTCTGACATGGAAGCCTCCATTCCCTATACCAACGATAGCATGCACCAGACGACTCTTCTGCCGCCCGCGCTGTAATCCGGGCGCGAGCGCCTCACAGAAGGCGTCGCGGGAGGTTTGAGCATGTACGACGAACATCCAGTATCGGAGGAAGTGGAGTGGTTGGGAAGCCTGCAAAATCAAGTGAGTGCGTTGCGACGCCAAGTTGACGCATTGCTCGCTGCCCACGCGGGCTGTCCGCTCTGCGAAGAGGACGGCTGTCCCGCCAGGCGCGAATTGGAGCGATGGACCGGGAAGGCCGAAGCGCTACTGAAGCGTGGCGGGGACGCCGTCCCTTCCGTTTCTATGGCAGGTCGCGCAGGTGAGTGCCCTTGAGGTCCCACCAGCAGTACTGCACGGGACCGGTTGTATCCACTGCCGGAACGAAGTAGCCCCACATTGCGCCGACGTTAACGCCCACGCCAAGCAGCTTGCCCTCTCCTTTGAGCTGGTCGAGCGTTTCCGCCCAGTTCGAGCTTGCGAAATTGATGGACCGTCGCTGCTTGACCCACGCCGTGTCGTCAGATACGAACAACTCGACCCTGTCTTTGGTGGGGGTACCGTCGAGGAACTTCACGGATTGGGTCTTGAGCAGGATGATGGCTGCCCCGTACTCGGTGAGCGCTTTTGCGGTTGGCTCCGCGAACTCCTCTCGCTCCGCGTCCGTCAACCCGCAGTTTACCAAGCCGGGGATATTGCTCTCCGCGCGAAACAGTCGTTGTACGAACGCCGCACTGATCGGCGTGGGCGAAGGTGTGTACTCGGTGTACCACTCGTCAACGCCGCCGATGTAGATGGTCGGCGCGTATACGCTGCCGTGCTCGCCTTGGTAGACGAGCTTGGAGCGGTTGAAAACGGTTTCCGAGTTTTCGTTGTGGATTCTGTCGGTGCGGCCTCGAGGTTCGGTCCAGTACTCGCTTTCTCCCGGCTGACGTTCCGCCATGGCCTGTTGCGGGACGATTCCACACGCGCTGGAGAGCAAGCAGAGCAGTATCAATGGCGCAAGTTTCATCATGGCTGTCCTCGCGTTTAGATGGTGAAGATCAGGATCAACGTGATCAGGATGACGACGCCGGCCGCGATACCCACGCCGATGAGAACCCAGTAGACCGTGCTGAGGCCTGTTTCCACGTCGCCCGCGCGAAGCTCTTCCAGATTGTGGACGATGCGTGTTTCCGTGCACACAAGCCGAAGTTGGCTCAGTTCTTCCTTGCTCAGTGAGGTGACAGGCTGGATTGGCGAGCCGCCGCGGGTTTGGGGCAACTTCGGTGTTTGCCTTTTCTGGAGTGCTTCCAGTTCGTGCTGTTGGAGTCGTTGCGCCTCCTGGGCGAAAGCCGGCGCGGAAGCAAGGATTACGGCCAGCACTATGGCCAGAGAACGGATGATCCACATGTTGATGCCCCTTTCGTTAGTTGCCGGCCGCCCGCCTTGGCACGGCCAGAAGGCAGAAGCGGTCGCAGCGTTTCCAGAAGACGTCAAACTCCCAGCCCGAGAAGCGCAGCGCTCCCGGACGGGGTCCTGTACGTAGATGAGTTCAAGTTCGGGGTCGTAGCCGGTGACGAGGACAAAGTGTCTGGCTTCACCATCATTGGAAAGGCATACCAACAGCGGCCGACGCCTGTCCAAGTGGTAGTAGGCGCCTTCAACTTCGTGGCTGAGGTCTCCACTGAACAAAACGGCTTCGAAGCCCTCCGCATCAAGGAAGTCCAGCATTTCCTGGCCGGACAGCCCTTGCTCGGTGAACGCTTTGCTCTTGAGTTCCGTTACGCGGCCGGCGTCCGGAGTGTGGGCGTAGTAGGCCAGCAACATGGAGAGGCTCGCGTTGCCACACTCGAACTTTCCGTCCTGTTCTAAGACGGGCACGGCGAGCACCACCGCGCTTTCCGAAACGCTGTCCGGCGCTTTGGGAGTCATGAACAGACAGCCCGATAGAAGGACTGCCAGCAACGTGCAGGCTGCCATGCGCATCAGATACCTCCACGTCGCTGGCGAAGCTGCCTGAACGAAAGAACGACTGCGGCGAACAAACATGGCAGGAGACGCCAGGGCGAACTCGAACCCTCACCAGTGCTGCAAGACTCGTCGTCTCCTCCACCAACGCCTCCGCTGCTACTTGGTGTTGAAACTTGGACGCTGACTGTAGTTCCCGCTG
Organism: Planctomycetota bacterium; assembly: GCA_027493625.1. GTDB lineage: Bacteria > Planctomycetota > UBA8742 > UBA2392 > UBA2392 > JACKID01. Next base: position 26,932 of record JAOSKM010000002.1, read on the forward strand.
AATCAACGCCGTTTGCGTATTCGCTGAAGACGGCTACGCACCAGTAACCTGGTTGGGAGAAATTGATCGATTGGTTTACGTCGTTTGTAGACGATAGGCTGTATTCGCCATACGTTCGCTCCATGCGCGAAACCCATGCAGTGTTTGTGCCCGGCGCAAAGACCGACCAGTTCCAAGTCAGCAGGTTGCCGGACTTGGTGACTTTGATGTTTCGAACGCCCTCTTCACCCGGATTGACGTAGACCTCCCAGAGGTGGATGAACTGGCCGGACACGTTAACTGAAGGTGTTCCGGGGAATGTTGTTCGCGTCAGGTTTACTGTGGACGGGCCGGCGTCAAAGACGACGCTGGAGACTTGAGCATGGTAGAGAGATGCCTGGCTGAACGGATTGGAGTAGGACCCGCTGGCGGTTGCCGATCCAGCAGTTGAAGCAATCGTGCCCCAGTTGCCGTTTGAAAGCAGGAAGTTGTTGTTGTAGTTGCCGTAGCTTGGTGAAGGACTTGATGACTTACCACCGATGTCTATGGCGACTGCTGATGCGTTGGTAGTTCCAGAGCCAACCGCAACTCCGTTCCACCAGCCTTGCTGAGGCGAGAATGTGAAAGACTCCGGGGACGCCACGCCGTGCAGATTCGCCGGTGCGCCCTGCGTCAGAACAGTTTGCGCGCTCATTGAGGGGCCCACCAAGACAAACAACAGGGTCAACAGATGGCGCGTCATGGCGTCTCCTTCATTCGGGCATAGAGCATTTCCACAGCGCGCGTGGCGTCCTCGTCGAACACGTCCGCATAAACCTGGGTTGTCGTGATGCGCGCGTGGCCCAGTTGTTTTTGGACAAGGCGCAGGTTGCCGCCACTGGCGCGATAAAGTTCTGAGGCGTAGGTGTGGCGGGCGTCGTGGATGCTGTGGTCTTTGACATTCGCGACAGAACATGCCCGGTTGAATGCGTCCTGCAATGCGCGTTTCGTCATCGGCTTGCCTGTCGCCGAAGAGAGGAACACCGGCGCATCCGCAAGCATGGACTCGCCAAGAGTTTCCTTCCATGCGATGAACTCTCGCACGGTTTCCACGAACTCCTTGCGGATGAGCACTGGGCGTGGTTTGCCGCCCTTGCCGTTCCTGACGTACACGAACGGCCGTTTCAGCTCGACGTGAAGGTCCTCGTGAACCAGTGCAGCCATCTCGCTAACCCTCAAGCCAGTCTCAAAAGCCAGCTCAACCAGGAACCACTCAAGCCATCGAACGCGCTCACCACGCCGCTTCCTAGCCGTTCGACGAACCGCGTTTTGCTGCTTGCGCGTGAAGAACCTGCGTTCATCCAAGAACCAGCCCTTCATGGGCGCGGAGCCTGCACCACGCTCTTCATCGAAGAAGCGGAAAATGAAACGCGCTATGCTCGCTGCCCACGACATCATGACTGGCGTGAATGCGCCGCGCGTACAAAAGGCTTTCGAATGACAACCGGGAACACCGACGATGGCGGCGAAGGCTGGAAACAAAGGCAAACGCGGACGACTTCACCAAACGCTTCAAGTGTGAACTGACACCCATCCACAAACTGTCGTTTCTTCACGGCAGTGTCGCAGGTCGTCGTATGCTACCCGACAAAGTTGGAGCGACTCATGAACTATGCCCGCACGGCCACGGACGCGAGTGGCGTATATCGCGACAAGATCGACTGGCAGCCGCTGGAGGATCATTTGCGCGCCGTATCGGCCAAGGCCGCGGAGTTCGCCCTCGCCTTCGGCGCGGAAAACTGGGCGCGGCTTGCGGGTTTGTGGCACGACTTGGGCAAGTACCACCCTGACTTTCAGCAGATGCTGGAGGACGTTGCCGCCGGCAAGGACAAACGCCGTGTCGATCACTCAACGGCCGGCGCCGCACTCGTTTGGCAGAAACTGGCCCGCAAGCTGCCACAGGACTGCCACTGGCTGTTGACCGCAACAGTCGCCGGCCACCACAGCGGCTTGGCGGATGGACTGGCCGCGTTGAGAAACCGGACCGAGGACCCACTGCACCTGCAGCGTTTGAAACAGATTGATGCCATCTCGCTGCCTCAAGACATTGCCAGACCACAGTTGGAATCACTTCATGTTGACGGCGCGTCTAAAGAGCGAATCGAGTTCCTGACACGTTTCGTGTTTTCGGTTTTGGTTGACGCGGATCGTCTTGATGCCGAACTCTTTCAGGACAAATTCCTTCCACCCGATCGGCAGCGTTCACCGTTGCGACGATATCAGCCGCTGGCCGCAATACTGCCGGAGGTTGACGAGTACATTGACGGCTTGACCAGAGATGCTTCGTCCAGCCCTGTTCAGACTTACCGCGAAGCCGTATTGAAAGCGTGTCGCGCTGCCGCCGATCAGCCGCCTGGGGCATTTCGCCTGAACGTCGAAACCGGCGGCGGCAAGACTCTCAGCTCATTGTCGTTTGCCTTGCGCCATGCCGTGAAACACGACAAACGCCGCGTCATCGTCGTCATTCCCTTCACCAGCATCATCGAGCAGACGGCCGAGGTGTTTCGGAACGCCTTGGGGACCGATCTCAAAGACAACGTGATTGAACACCACAGCGCTGTTGAAGAAGGCGGCGAGGGCGAAAAAGAGGAAGGCCAGTTCGACCCCGCATTCGAGCGCCGGCGACTCGCTACTGAAAACTGGGACGCGCCCATAATCGTCACCACGGCGGTGCAGTTTTTCGAAAGCCTCTACTCCGCCTCGGCGTCGCGCTGCCGCAAGCTGCACAACATCGCTGACAGCGTTGTGATTCTGGATGAGGCGCAAAACCTGCCGGTCACACTGCTGAAACCAACCGTGGACGCCATCAACCAGCTCACCCGCTGGTACAGCGCCAGTGTCGTCCTCTCTACCGCTACACAGCCCGCATTGGAGGAGCCGTTCCCCGCGGTTCAGGGTGTTCGCGAGATTGTTCCCGCCTCAGTTCAGAAGCCGCCGCGCCGCGTTCAGGTACGTTTGCCATCTGAACAAATGATCGAGTGGCCGGCACTGGCCGACGAACTCAAAGAATGCGAGCAAGTCCTCTGCATTACCCACAAGCGCGCGGACGCCCGTGACCTCACTGGTGCGCTGGACGGTGCCCTTGGCGACAAATCTACTGGCAACAAATCTACCATCCACCTGTCCGCCAACATGTGCGCGGAACACCGAAGCCAGGTCATTCAGCGCATACGCGACGACCTGGCGAACGACCGCTCTTGCCGTGTTGTCTCCACACAGCTTGTTGAAGCCGGTGTCGATCTCGACTTCCCGGTGGTCTATCGCGCGTTGGGTGGCTTGGATGCGATGGTCCAGGCCGCGGGGCGCTGCAACCGGGAGGGCAAACTGGAAGGAAGAGGCAGGCTGCACATTTTCAGGCCGCGAACGAATCCCCCGCCCGGGCTCGCAACGGCCGCCAAGGAAACGGGCGACTACCTGTTCAAGTCGGCCGCATTGGACGGTGGCGAGTTTGACCTGTTCGACGAGCAAGCGACACGGCGGTACTTCAATCATTTCTACGCGAAGATGCAGGGCCGCATGGACGGCGCGGGCATCACAAACGACCGCCGCGAGTTCAGGTTCCGCACTGTCCAGGAAAAGTATCGGCTGATCGAGGACCAGGGGACACACAGCATCATCGTGCCCTATGGACGCGGGAAGCAGCTCGCTGAACTGGCACACAGGGAGCCCAGCCCAAGGAACCTGCGCGCATTGCAACGCTATACTGTCAACGTCTATCAACGGGACTTCGACGAACTAGACCGAAGCAAGGCCATCGAGCCGCTGTTCCGCAACGCCGACAACCCTTCAACTTGGGTGCTGACAAACGACGGCATGTACGACAGGCGGTTTGGCTTGCTTGTCGCAGGCACCAGTACAGTTACGGGTAATCTGGTGATTTCGGACTGAACGGGAGAAAAGTCAAAATCTTTCCTTGTTTTTAACTGCTAGCTAAATAGAATACGATGAATGTGTGCGCCCAAACGATTCTCGCATCGAATCCGCGACAGACCGGTTCTTGCTGTTTCGCCTTAGCTAGGCGCGGATTGAAACTATTTGGCTAGCAGTGTCACAGACAGCATCGGAAGTCGCCGGACTGCTGATGCCCAACAAAGAGTAGAGGAGAAACCATGAATCAACGAAGTCCATCAGTCAGCCTGCATGTTTCAGGGTGCTTCGCCCTGTTCACGCGCCCTGAAATGAAGGTTGAGCGTGTCAGCTACGACGTGATCACGCCGTCGGCGGCGCGCGGCGTTCTCGAAGCCATCCTTTGGAAACCGCAAATGCGGTGGCTGATCCGCCGCATCACGGTGCTCAACCCCGTTCGATTCAGCAGCTTCAAACGCAACGAGGTGGCGAGCAAGATTCCCTCCACCTTCCGTACCTGGGCACGCGAGAACAAAGGCGGCGACGGCTTCTATGCCGATGCTGACCGCGCCCAACGCAACGCGGTGCTGCTCCGCGATGTCGCCTACGTCGTCGATGCCGAGATCGAACTGACAGACAAGGCCAGCCCTGACGACAATCTCAACAAGTACACGGAGATGTTTACCCGGCGTGTCGAAAAGGGCCAGCAATTCCACCAGCCTTACCTCGGCTGCCGCGAGTTCCCCGCCGCAGTGCGGCCCACCGACGGCAGCGAGCACCCGCACAAAGACTTGCTGGGCGAACACGACCTCGGCTGGATGCTCAATGACATCGTTTACGACGACGGCAAACCGGTGGAGCCGCGGTTCTTTCGCGCGGTCATGCGGGACGGCGTGATCGACGTGCCAGCGCTTGAGGCCGAGGGGGTGGCGGCATGATTCTCCAATCCCTTGCAAAACTGGCCGAGCGCGAAGGCCTGATCGAAAACCCGGACTACCAGCCGGGTGAAGTCTCCTGGGTCATCCGCCTGAATCCCGACGGCCGCTTCATCACTTTGGAGTCCCTGCTAATGCCGCCGGAAGGCAAGAAGGGCAAGCCACGCGGTCAACGCGGCCCAATCCCGCGCCCGTTTCCTGGTGCAAAACGGCAAGGTACCAAGCCGGACGCCGAGTTCCTTGTTGACAACGCAGCCTTTGTCCTTGGTCGTGACTACTCTAAGGAACAGCGTGCAGGGTCAAGAGAAGGCGAACTTGAACGACGCTCGTCCGAGTTCAAGCGGCACGTCAATGCCGCCGCGGAGGCAATCGGGCACCCGTCGCTTCAGTCAGTCTTGGCATTCCTTACCAGCGCGGATGCGACAGAATCGGCGCGCGGTGAGGCTGACGCAAAGGTTGAAAGCAAGGACTTCTTGTCCAATCACCTGATCGCGTTTCACGTCGAGGGCGACGCGGGGTTTGTCCACTCACTCCCGGAGATTCAGTCCTACTGGGCGTCTGTACGTAAGGCTGTGTCAATGGATGCCGAAGGGGTGCAGTGTCTCATTACGGGTGACATCGGCGTGCCCATTGACAAGCATCCGCCGATCAAACGTGTGCCGGGCAACACCGGCCCGGGCGTGGCCATCGTGTCCTACAACTCGTCCGCGTTTGAGTCCTACGGCTTCCAGCGCAACGAGAACGCCCCAGTTTCGCGTGCGGCCGCTGAAGCCTACGCGACCGCCCTCAACCGCCTGTTGGACCCGGCCACACTGAACCCCAAGGAGCCCGGCGTCCGCCTGCCTGAACAGCGTGTGCAGGTTGCCGATGACACGGTTGCCGTCTTCTGGACGGATCAAATCAGCGTCGTGCCTGCCGCGATTCGCCCTGCATTGGACGAAGAGGATGATGCCCTGGCCTTTTTCGATGTTCAGTTGGCCAAGCCAACTCAAACGGGGATGCCGAAAGTTGGGAAGTACCCGCGCCTCCCGCGGATGACGCACCGTCAGCCACAGCCCTGCGCGACGAAATCGAACGCCCATGGAAGGGACAACAGGCCGGCGCCATTGAAGACCACACCCAATTCCGCCTGCTGATTCTGTCGGGCGGTCAAGGCCGCGCCACCGTTCGAGCCTTCCACACCAGCCACACCAAGGCCATCGTCACGAACATCCAGAAGTGGTTTACAGACATCGAACTTGAGGGTTGGCACGGCAGCCGCGCGCTCTACAACATGCTGCGTGCGCTAGCATTGCGCGGCGACCGCAAGAACCTTCCGCCCAGCCTCGCCGCCGATGTGTTTGTCGCGATCATTACGGGCAAGCCTCTGCCGGTCAGTGTGCTGGAAGCCGCCGTCCGCCGAGCCCGCAGCGAACCTGATTCTGTTTTCGATGAACGGACAGGTAAGACCTATAGCGGTCGCAAGGTTACCAGTCAGCGTGCAGCACTTCTTAAGGCGCACTTCAACAGGCTCGCCCGTCAACGAAAGAAAGTTGGGCAGCCAATCTCTTATCAGGAGGTCAAGCCAGCCATGAACGAGACTGAACGGAATAACGGTTACTTGCTCGGGCGCATGTTCGCCTGCGTTGAAATGGTCCAAAGAATGGCTCACGCGTCTGAAAACCCGCGCAATCAAGGAGGCGGTATCAACGCAACAGTCGTAGATCGCTATTTCGGGTCGGCCTGCGCACGGCCTCAGGCGGTCTTTCCTCAGCTCTTGAAGAACGCAACACACAACTATCGCAAAGCGGAGGGTTACCACGACTGGCGGTCTGGCAAAGCGGGAAAGGCTTACCGGATCATCGGGCACATCACGTCGCTCCTCGTCGCTCAGGAGAATGGGATGCCTGACTTGGGACATGAGGCTGACCTGAAAGACCAACTCAAGTGGATGACAGCCCTGATGCGCGCTTCACAAGGAACCCCTCACGGATTTCCTGGCTATCTGAACCTTGAGCAGCAAGGCCTGTTCACACTCGGCTACCACCAGCAGCGCAACGAGTTCTTCCCTAAGCGCGACAAAACGTCCAGCGAAGAACCGGCCGAGGCTGCCGCCGACTAGCACCATGACCAGACTCAACCACTCAACCCTGAACTAAGGAAACCATAGCCATGCCTACACAAACCCAACTCAGCACCGACAACCGCATCGACTTCGTCTATCTGTTCGACGTTCGCGACGGCAACCCCAACGGTGACCCCGACGCCGGCAACAGCCCGCGCATCGACCCGGAAACCGCTCAGGGACTCGTTTCCGACGTCTGCCTCAAGCGCAAAGTCCGCGATTTCGTTGCCGCCAGCAAGAATGGCTCTGAACGCCACAAGATTTACGTTAAGCTGCATTCCGCCTTGCACGAGCAGCGCGAACCAGCCTACAAGGCGCTCGAAATCAAGGATGGCGGCAAGGGTAAGGACAAGACCGAGGAGATCACCAAGGCTCGTGCCTGGATGTGCCAGAACTACTTCGACGTTCGTGCATTCGGTGCCGTCATGTCCGTCACTGAGTTCAACTGTGGACAGGTTCGCGGTCCACTCCAATTCACGTTCGGCCGCTCCATCGACCCTGTCGCTGACCTGGAGCAGACCATTTCGCGCAAGGCAGTCGAGAAAGGTGACGCCGAGAAGCAGCTTGCCAAGGATGGTTTCATCACCGGCACTCTCGGCCGCAAGTCCATCGTGCCGTACGCTCTGTACCGCTCACACGTTTTCTTCAACCCGCACTTCGCAGCCGATACGGGCTTTTCCGCTGAAGACCTCGAAACCAGCATCGAAGCACTCAAGATGATGTTCGAAATCGACCGCTCGGCCGCGCGCGGCCAGATGTCCGCCCAGATGCTCGGCGCGTTCGTGCATTCGTCCCCCTTAGGGAACGCCCCGGCGGGCAAGCTGTTCGACCTGATCGAGGCCCGGCGCAAGGACGATGGACGGCCTGCTCGCAACTTCAAGGACTACTCCGTCACATTCAACAGCGGCGATCTTCCGGATGTCGGTAGTTTCGTCGAAGTCCCCGGATTCACCGGCGTGTCTTTTCTGCGCTTGTTGTAGCGCCCAAGGAAGGGGTGGGCGGGGTTCCCGTCCACCCTTCGAGAGTCATTCATGGAAACTGACGACTACCTGCCTATTTCGGGCCTTCAGCACCAGCTCTTCTGCGAACGGCAGTGCGCGTTGATCCATGTTGAGCAGGTGTGGGCGGAGAACCACTTGACCGTCGAAGGCAAGCACCTGCATGAGAAAGTGGACAAGCCGGGCTCGCAGGAGCGCAAGGGAGTTCGCATCGCGCGTCGGTTGCCGCTGCGCTCCGACCACCTGAAACTGACGGGGTTTGCGGATGTTGTTGAGTTTCACGCCGATGCTGGCCGCGAAGTGCCATTTCCCGTCGAGTACAAGCGCGGCAAGCGCAAGAGTTGGCGGCATGACGAAGTGCAACTCTGCGCCCAGGCGATCTGTCTGGAGGAGGCATTTGGCGTGGCCGTTCCGCGCGGCGCGCTGTTCTACGGCGCGTCGCGGCGGCGGCTTGATGTCGAACTCGATGAAAAGTTGCGTGGAGCGACAGAAGCCGCGGCGCGCAGGTTTCATCAGTTGATGCGCCAGGGCATCACGCCTCCGCCAGTTTTGTTGCCGAAATGCCAGTCTTGTTCACTGCGAACTACATGCATGCCGGAGTTGAGTCACACGCCCGACGCCTCGGCATATCTCAAGAAACTCGCGGCTGGGGAGTTCAGCGATGAGTAACACGCTTTACGTGACGACCCAGGGCGCAAGGCTGCGCAAGCAGGGCGAGACCATCGTGGTCGAAGCCGAACGCGAGAAGCTTGCCACCGTACCGCTGCATCATCTCGATGGTGTGCTCTGCTTCGGCAACGTTTCGGCCACGCCGTTCTTGCTTCACGCCTGCGCGGAAGCTGGAGTGTCAGTTTCCTTCATGTCGGAATACGGCCGCTTTCTCGCGCGAGTCGAGGGGCCGGTGTCGGGTAACGTGCTGTTGCGCCGGGAGCAGTATCGCCGCGCGGACGATGCGACAGCCTGCCTTGGGCTTGCTCGCGCGTTCGTGACCGGCAAGCTCGCGAACTGCCGGGCTTGTCTGCGCCGGTTTTCCCGAGACCATCCGGAACCGGACAAGTCGGCCCGCCTGAAGGCTGCGGCGGACTCGATTCAGGCGACGCTGAACAACCTTGGCTCGGCGTCAACTGTGGATCAGAGTCGTGGACACGAAGGTGAAGGGGCTTCAGTTTGGTTTGCCGCGTTCGATGACACTCTTCACGGCGACCCCGGTGAGTTTCGCTTTGAAAGGCGCTCCCGACGGCCGCCTTTGAACCGGACGAATGCGCTTTTGTCCTTCGGGTACAGCCTGCTTACCCACGATTGCTCGTCAGCGTTGCAGGCGGTTGGTTTGGACCCGGCTGTCGGTTTTCTTCATGTGGATCGACCCGGCAGATTGTCGTTGGCTCTGGACTTGATGGAGGAGTTCCGTCCTGCGCTTGTTGATCGGTTTGTGGTGTCCCTCATCAACCAGAAGCAAGTGAAAGCGGATGGCTTCGACGTGGACGAGGGCGGGGCTGTGATCATGACGCCGGACATGAGGAAGCAATTCTTGAGTGCCTGGCAGAAGCGCAAGCAGGAGGGCATAGTTCACCCGTTTACGCAGGAGCGGACGACGTTGGGGCTGGTGCCGTTCATTCAAGCGCGGTTGCTTGCGCGCGTGTTGCGCGGCGATTTGGAGGTGTACCCGCCCTTCTCGGTGCGGTAGCAGGGGCTCTTTGACAACTTGAACAAAACTGTACGCAGCCGCAAGGAGGCCAACGTGCACATACTCGTAACCTATGATGTGAACACAGAGGACAAAGCCGGCCGAAGGCGATTGCGGCGAATCGCGAAGTCTTGCGAGAACTACGGTCAGCGTGTGCAGTTCTCGATTTTCGAAGTAAACGTCAACCTCACTCGCTGGACAGAGTTGAAACTGAAGCTGCTTGACCTGATGGACGACAAGAAGGACAGCCTGAGGTTCTACTTTCTGTCGTCCGACGACGCGGAGAAGACTGAACACCACGGAACGAAGAAACCGAGGGATCTGGACGAACCCCTGATTCTTTAGTAGCGCGAAACCCAAGCGGGCACGATTTTCCCAAAGACCTTCGCGCCCGCTGCAACCAATGAAAAACATGAAGGTTAGGTCGAACAACACGAAAGGAACAAACTTTGGCGCCAAGGAAAAACACACCTTCGCGCATCCCGCTCCACAAACGCCAGCTATCAAAAGGGCTGTGGTGGGGTGGTCGCCGGGGCACCAACTCCCGGCGCGGATTGAAACTCGTATTGCGCGTGCCAGATGCCGTGGCCGGTCGTCGCCGGGGCACCAACTCCCGGCGCGGATTGAAACGCGAACTCGGCGCTCAGCTCCGCCATGCGCTCGAGTCGCCGGGGGCACCAACTCCCGGCGCGGATTGAAACGCGTCAAGGAAGCCGTCGATGTCAGCGAACTCGGTGGTCGCCGGGGGCACCAACTCCCGGCGCGGATTGAAACTGCTGCTCACGTTCGCGCTCTGCGCGGCGTTCCTGTCGCCGGGGGCACCAACTCCCGGCGCGGATTGAAACACATCGGCGGGGCAGACCCGGTCGTGCAGATCCTGTCGCCGGGGGCACCAACTCCCGGCGCGGATTGAAACCTTACCGAGCGACACATCCGCACGTGTCGCGAGCGTCGCCGGGGCACCAACTCCCGGCGCGGATTGAAACAACGAGAACCCCAGCGCGGTTCCTGAGGAAATCCGGTCGCCGGGGGCACCAACTCCCGGCGCGGATTGAAACGGCGTCAAGGCCATCGGCGACACACAGTTCGGCGGTCGCCGGGGGCACCAACTCCCGGCGCGGATTGAAACTTTTGAAGGGCAGATACGTCTGGCGAAAGGCGGGGTCGCCGGGGGCACCAACTCCCGGCGCGGATTGAAACTTCTTGCGGCCCTTGCCGATGGGGGATGCGCCGAGTCGCCGGGGGCACCAACTCCCGGCGCGGATTGAAACATCACCACGCGGCCGCTCACGCCCCTGGTGCGGTGTCGCCGGGGGCACCAACTCCCGGCGCGGATTGAAACCTCGGCGCCGGCGCCCTCGGCCGCGGCGGCGGCCGTCGCCGGGGCACCAACTCCCGGCGCGGATTGAAACTTCTTGCTCACGGTCTGTCTCCTGTGCAAAGGGTCGTCGCCGGGGGCACCAACTCCCGGCGCGGATTGAAACGCCGTCACCTACCCGCGCATCCTGAAGGCGCTGGTCGCCGGGGGCACCAACTCCCGGCGCGGATTGAAACAACGAAGGCGCGCTGATCGAAAGCACGGCGGGAACGTCGCCGGGGGCACCAACTCCCGGCGCGGATTGAAACGGCGCAACGGCAAGCAGCTGTACCGCGTGCAGCCGATGTCGCCGGGGGCACCAACTCCCGGCGCGGATTGAAACAACAGGTAGCGTGGCAACGGCAGCGACAACGGCGTCGCCGGGGGCACCAACTCCCGGCGCGGATTGAAACATCATCGGCAACAACAGCAACGGCCTGGCCATGGTCGCCGGGGGCACCAACTCCCGGCGCGGATTGAAACACCGCATGGCCGATTACGCCGAACGTGGACTTCACGTCGCCGGGGGCACCAACTCCCGGCGCGGATTGAAACACCTCCACGACGTACCAGCCGAAGCCCTACCCCGTCGCCGGGGGCACCAACTCCCGGCGCGGATTGAAACCCGAAACCGCAATAAGTGTCACGGCTGTGTAAATGTCGCCGGGGGCACCAACTCCCGGCGCGGATTGAAACCGCCTGAGCATCAACCCCAAGCCCCATGAGTTATGTCGCCGGGGGCACCAACTCCCGGCGCGGATTGAAACCGTGGCGCCGCGCAGAACTATGTAGGCGATTTTGTCGCCGGGGGCACCAACTCCCGGCGCGGATTGAAACCCTGACCACGGTTGCCGTTCGCCTCTGACCGAGTCGCCGGGGGCACCAACTCCCGGCGCGGATTGAAACAGCGTCTCAGTCCCTGCCGGGACCAACATCGTCGTCGCCGGGGGCACCAACTCCCGGCGCGGATTGAAACTTCAAGTCGGGGATTTATCAGGCAGTGGCGACGGTCGTCGCCGGGGGCACCAACTCCCGGCGCGGATTGAAACTTCTGCCCGAACCGCCAGCACCTGCGGACGGCTGTCGCCGGGGCACCAACTCCCGGCGCGGATTGAAACCCCTCGGTGTTATCCAGCTCGTTCTTGCCGACGGTCGCCGGGGGCACCAACTCCCGGCGCGGATTGAAACCGCGCGCCTATGCCAAGCTCGCCATCCGCATACTGTCGCCGGGGGCACCAACTCCCGGCGCGGATTGAAACATCGACGGAGGCTGGACCGAACAGGAGCCAACCAAGTCGCCGGGGGCACCAACTCCCGGCGCGGATTGAAACCTCGAAAAGCCGAACCAGAGCACCGCGACCTATGTCGCCGGGGGCACCAACTCCCGGCGCGGATTGAAACAATTTGCCGAACTGCCATGAGTCCCAACCGCCCGTCGCCGGGGGCACCAACTCCCGGCGCGGATTGAAACCCCAAGGGCGGCGGCACATGGCGCACGGGCTGGTGTCGCCGGGGGCACCAACTCCCGGCGCGGATTGAAACATCAGGATGTCTTTGATCTGGCCGCCGCTTGGGCGTCGCCGGGGGCACCAACTCCCGGCGCGGATTGAAACCTCACCCCCGAACAACTTGTGCAAACCCAGCTTGTCGCCGGGGGCACCAACTCCCGGCGCGGATTGAAACGGTGTTCGCTTGGTGGACGCGGGCTAGGGTCATGTCGCCGGGGGCACCAACTCCCGGCGCGGATTGAAACGGGATCTCGCGGATTACTTCGCAAGAGTCGCCACGGTCGCCGGGGGCACCAACTCCCGGCGCGGATTGAAACCTCGACGCTACGCTGGATGAGGCGCAGATACGCGGTCGCCGGGGGCACCAACTCCCGGCGCGGATTGAAACTGTCGCGCAGCAGGGCCAGCGGCAGGCCGGTGGTGTCGCCGGGGGCACCAACTCCCGGCGCGGATTGAAACGTGGGGCGTGCGCTGCACCGAGCGCAGGGCGCGCAGGTCGCCGGGGGCACCAACTCCCGGCGCGGATTGAAACTCGCAGACGATGGTGTTGGCGTTGCCCGCGTCATGTCGCCGGGGGCACCAACTCCCGGCGCGGATTGAAACTGCCGTGTTACCCGTCCGGTTGGCTTGCGATAGCCCGTCGCCGGGGGCACCAACTCCCGGCGCGGATTGAAACATTTCCGACGACTCCACGATCAGCAGGTACACGCCCGTCGCCGGGGGCACCAACTCCCGGCGCGGATTGAAACGCGCTTGCACCATGCGATTGCGTCGGCGACAAGTCGCCGGGGGCACCAACTCCCGGCGCGGATTGAAACTCACTCTCTTTCTCGGGCTGTTGACCCGTCAAGGTCGCCGGGGGCACCAACTCCCGGCGCGGATTGAAACTCCACGAACAACACCGCGATCACGGCCGCTGCGGCGTCGCCGGGGGCACCAACTCCCGGCGCGGATTGAAACTTCACGTACAGGTCCATCGCCTCTTCGCTCTTGAGTCGCCGGGGGCACCAACTCCCGGCGCGGATTGAAACCGCCATCTCCATGACCTTGGGCGTGATCCGCGTGTCGCCGGGGGCACCAACTCCCGGCGCGGATTGAAACATCGAGGCGGGCAACGTCTGGATTCCCGACTCCGGTCGCCGGGGGCACCAACTCCCGGCGCGGATTGAAACCGCTGCGCCGCCACCCAATCAATAACATCAAGGGTCGCCGGGGGCACCAACTCCCGGCGCGGATTGAAACCACGGGGCGGTCCACGATAACAACCGGCGCGACGTCGCCGGGGGCACCAACTCCCGGCGCGGATTGAAACATCCGCATGGCGGGAAGGTATCTCACGGGCTGCGGTCGCCGGGGGCACCAACTCCCGGCGCGGATTGAAACAACCTAGCCAACCTGAACCTCACAGTCACCATGTCGCCGGGGGCACCAACTCCCGGCGCGGATTGAAACGTCCACAGCGCCAGCGTCCGACGGATCACCTGAAGTCGCCGGGGGCACCAACTCCCGGCGCGGATTGAAACATCCACCCAATCTCCATACACACACCGGCCCAGCGTCGCCGGGGGCACCAACTCCCGGCGCGGATTGAAACGTTGAGCATTGCAGCGGCTCGCTTGTCGAGGGCACGTCGCCGGGGGCACCAACTCCCGGCGCGGATTGAAACGCGTTTGCCTGTGCTGCTTGCCGATAGGCTTGGGTCGCCGGGGGCACCAACTCCCGGCGCGGATTGAAACGTTCACGACACCGTAGACCACGCGACCGAGTACGTGTCGCCGGGGGCACCAACTCCCGGCGCGGATTGAAACCTCCGGGCATGACCAAGTCGCGCCTTGTCAGCGGGTCGCCGGGGGCACCAACTCCCGGCGCGGATTGAAACGTGATGCCCACGACGTGCGCCTTATACTGCGCGAGTCGCCGGGGGCACCAACTCCCGGCGCGGATTGAAACAGTACTTCCCCCACCGTGCGCCCCGTAGACGCCGTCGCCGGGGGCACCAACTCCCGGCGCGGATTGAAACTTTTGCTTCGCTATTGCCATAGCGTTTGTGTTGGTCGCCGGGGCACCAACTCCCGGCGCGGATTGAAACAACGTGGTGTCGTTGGGGATCAGTACCAGCAGGTGTCGCCGGGGGCACCAACTCCCGGCGCGGATTGAAACGTTACGGTCGTTACGTCACGCACAGCGTTACGCGTCGCCGGGGGCACCAACTCCCGGCGCGGATTGAAACAAGTACCTGCTCGACCAGGTGCGTTTCCGGGGCGGGTCGCCGGGGGCACCAACTCCCGGCGCGGATTGAAACGACTGACATAGCTCGCAACCACAACCGGGCGGGCGTCGCCGGGGGCACCAACTCCCGGCGCGGATTGAAACCCGCAAAGTCACCGTGAAGGATGTCCGCGAACGCGTCGCCGGGGGCACCAACTCCCGGCGCGGATTGAAACATGCAGCAGCGACAGCTCCGCCGGCGGCATGGGTCGTCGCCGGGGGAACGCGCGAGAAACAGCAGCTTTGCTTGACCGCCCAAGAAATTTTACACATCCGGCAACCACACTCTTGACCGTCGGCAAATAATTATGTTTTGTTTTCAGCAGTTCATATTGCCGCAAAGCAATCGTGGGGGTGCATGAAAAAAGCAGCCGAAACATCCTTTGCCGCCACAGTCCACAAGCTACTGAACGAGCGCGGGTGGAAGCAGGGCGACCTCGCGACACGGGCTGAACTCGATGCCGGGGTTTTGTCTCGCTTGCTGAAGGCCCGCCGCGAGCCGTCACTGGAGCATTGCCTTGCCTTAGCGCGGGCATTGGACATGCCAGCCTTGGAGTTTCTCGCTCTTGCAGGCCTCCCGCACCTTGCTAAGGAACTTGTTCCCGTCGCCCAGTTCCGTGAGTTGGAACGTGCCCACCTGGATCTGCTGAAGAACGCGAGTCAGTTTGAGGCGCACAATGCTTCACTTGAAGCCGAACTGAAAACCTCACAACGTAAAACTGGCGAAGCAATGGTCCAACTTGAGCAGTTGAGGGCAACCTACCGCGAACACTCCGAATCGGCAGAGCGGGCAAAACGCCTGGAGATGGACAACACTCAACTCATGGCTCGCGTGGACCAATTGGAAAGAGAGCTGCGCACAAAGGCAAGCCAATGCCGCCAGTTGGAAGTATCGTTGGACCAAGCCAACGCCGCCACCATGCACAACTATCGTTGCTCCGCTGAGCGTGACCGCATCATTGAGCAGCTTCGACAGCAGCTCACGCGTATAGCTGGCGACAAGGCCGCCGCAGGCTGGGTTGGGGCCTTGCTCGGAGCGATTACAATGGCTGTCATTGCCGGGGTCGTAGCCGGACCGGCCAGCGAGCGGAGGTAGTTCATGCCGAACTCGACAACGGAGACAAGAAAGGCCCCTATGCGGCACACCGCACAACCCTGCCCATACGACGTGGCGCTGTCCTTCGCAGGAGAGAATCGAGACTTGGCACGAACCCTTGCGGAAGGGCTACGCGCCGCCGGATTTCACGTATTCTTCGATGAATTCGAGCGCGTCAGGTTGTGGGGGCCAATCTTCAAGAAGAGCTGGGCAGCGTGTACCTCGAGGAGGCGCGGTACTGCATCGTATTGGTGTCGGAACACTACTTGCAGAAGGAGTGGACGAACCATGAACGTCAAGCCGCCCTGGCAAGGTCGATCAAGGCGCGTTCCAACACAGTTCTCGCCATCAAATTGGACGAATCTGAACTTCCGGGGCTGTTGCCCACCATAGGCTATGTCGATGCCAAGAACTTCACCGCTCTCCAGATCGTAGAGCTCGCAGTACAGAAGTTACGAACATTAACACCTGACCGCCCTGCTGACGTCCTCCCTGCTGTCGAAAACAGAACAACTGCCTCGGCCGAAATTGAGCCTGCCGACAAAGACGCACCGCTCGATGAGGTCGAGGCGACGAATGCGCTCATGGCCGTGCTCAATCAACGGTACGGGACAAGCATTGGCGTGGAATGGGACCAGCGACCAACTCCGGAGCGGCGCTATCGACTCAACATCGTCTTGGCGTTAATCGTGGCTCTACAGCCTGACGAGGTATTCGGATGCCCATATCAGGGAGACTACGGTCAAAAGCTCTTTGTTCACACGTTCAAGCGCGGGAGATTCCGGGACAAGGCCAAGAACTTCAACTCCAACCTACCGTTAGCAAAACTCAAGGTCGGCAATCGAACTCTCTACCTCTACCTGAACCCGCTCATTTTAACCACCACGCGCACTGGGTCTTCACTGGTCGCCATTCTCGATCAAGACCTCAGCAATGACGGTCGGGAAATAGACTGGGAAAACGACAACTGCCTTCTGTTCGCGGACGCGTACCGGGACGATCCAAACAGTGGAGAACGCGAGAGCCTGAAGGCTTTCAAGGCCATTCCGGTACCACACCATTTGTTTTGTCATCAAACTCTCTACTCCAAAGAGTCGCGACTTGCCGAAAGCAACGGTTTTCAAGTGTTGCCCCACATAGACACGTTAGGGCGTGCACTTGCCGCATGGCGGACCATCATAGCCGACAACCCACAACTCCGGCCTCGTCAGGAGAGTGCAGGCCTCGTACAGAGGCCACAATCCGTCCATCCTGACATCGAGATCAAGACTGGCTTCAAACGGTGGAACAAGTTCAACCAGCAACACCACGACTATGAACTGCAAGTCGGCTTCCTCAACAATGGTCTCATCGACATAGATCGCTGGCGTGCCGAGGTGTACCTCCCCCGCATGGTTGTACTTCCACAACTCCAGCCAAAAACCACAACGCCGGAGGCTTCCGGCCTGTCCAAGACGCACTGCACTTTCCTATTTGGAAGTGAGTTCCGCAAACAAGCAGGGATCGAGCACAGGCTGCTGCGCGGGCACAACCTGCGCCTCCATCCCATAAGGTACTTCGTCAACCAGCGCATGTATTACGACCAACAGTTTGTCTTCAGTCTGCCTGTTCGAATTGTCCTCTACATCGACGGCAAACAACCGATCATCTTCGAGAAGCCTTTCGGCTCGAACTTCGAGAACTTCTGACTACAGTTCCACACGTGGACATGGTTCGCCTTCCCCGCACACGCGGGGGTGAACCGTATTGCACCTGAGAGTTCCTGAACCGGCACCTGGCCTTCCCCGCACACGCGGGGGTGAACCGTATTGCACCTGAGAGTTCCTGAACCGGCACCTGGCCTTCCCCGCACACGCGGGGGTGAACCGGTTCTGGACCGCGGCTAAATGAAGCTGGTAGAGCCTTCCCCGCACAGGTGTGTGCACGAAACGGTCAGCCTTCCGAAGCAAACCCGCCTTTCTACTTTGTCCGGCCTTCAATCAACGTTTCTTGGGCAGCTATTCGCGACACAAAGTACCGAAACGCCACGTAGGTGGCTGTAAAAACTGCCAGTCCAAGAAAAAAGGGCGACGAGGTATGGCGCGCGGTTGAGCAATTTGCGGTACATGGTCTACGGCCAAATTGAAACTCACCTCAGTGATAAGCGCGTCGGCTCGCCGGACATAGTAAACACCCAAACGGCGTCAATAGTTGCAACTACCACAATCTGCGGCGTTGAAGCAACGGCCATAGAGATACACTGTTCTCCTATGTCGGCGGGAACCGGTAGCTGCGTATTTCCCTCCTGGGTCACCCGGTGTAGTTCGTAGCCCGCGTCTTTGGAGTCTGATGTCGTGTCTTCCCAACGAAGCAACACGCCTCCTTCCGTGCCTGCAGTGTCGGTTGCTGCCGCAACTATCGTCCATCGGCGGCCCACGTTGAGGGTGACCTGATTGGCTGTGATGGGCATTGGAGCAACCAAACTGACGTTGTCGCTGGCGTTCGCGATTTTCCACCTGCGTGCCATCGAGTCTACTGAGCCACTGTCAGGGGGTATGAGCATGTTCCTGTTTCGCTCGGTCTTAAAGTCCGCCGGGTCAAGCACCCACGTATGTTCATTCGCCCAGTACACAAGTTGCTCGCCATCCCTCCATACGTGCGGTTTATCAGGCGGCATCACAAAGTGCGACCACTGGCGCCGCGTTCCCGATATGAAGCCGATTGCGTTGTTGACATTTACAATGACCCCGTGGTCAGTGGGTATCAACTGGTGCACATCTGTCATAGCTCCTCGGTACTCGGTTGTGGAGGGCAGCCATCGGATTCTTTCCCAACTCGAGCCTTGGATTGTCGCGACTCCTCGTTGGTCGCCTACAAGCAGGTGATCATCAAATGCCAAAGTAACCATGGCGTCCCGGCACAACGAGCTGCCCGCTCCATCAACCAACACTTCCCATGAAGCTCCGTCGGACAAGAGAAGTTCGCAGCGCAGCAACCCTCCTGTCGTGCCGACGTAAATCCAGTTGGAATCGGCAGCGACACAATGAACCTGGTTAATCTGCAGGGGGTGTGATCGTTCCCACGGCCAATGTTCCCTACTCCAGGCCACCCACGAACACCTCCCATGTAGGGGCTCCGGTGCACGTACTCCGCCGCTCCTGCCGCCTGCAATCAGAAAGTACCCAAGCACAAGCGACAGCATGGAGACGGCCAATCCAATAAAGGCATATCGCCGCCACATTCTGTTTCTCAGCCACAGAGGTCGATAACCCTGAGGCAGTTCCTTAGAGAAATGGACACGGCCAGCCAACTCACGAAGCTTTTCAACGCGATGCTCATACAGCGGATGGTAGTAGCCCAGTAGGTCTGACGTGTGAAAACTGAACCATCTGCGCATAGCCTCTTTTGCATGCACCAGCACCTTCATCAGTGGGGTTCTGCGAGGCCGCGGCATTTTCAACGAATTGAGCTTCACAAACTTGTTGAGAGCGTTTTGCCGTTCCGCTGAACTTGTGAGGGTCTGCATTCCAAACTTGTCGGCGAGGGATTCTTCTTCGTCGTAGTTCATGAAAGGAACGAAGTAACCTGGGCCGGAGAAACTTAGTGCGCTCAAGGCCTCTGCGGGCACTTTTGCGGGCCAGGTCAGCAGGTGATACAATTCGTGGCTCAAGGCCCACTTCGCATATGCCTGATCTTCAGGACCCATCGCGGAAAAGGCCACGTCGTGCCGCCACACCTTCGCGCATACAAGAATAGCCGGGTGGCCATTGATCCAGGTTGAGACTGTCTCCGGCTGCCCCTGGACTACTCTTACCTGTGCTCCGTCGAGTTTCTTGCACGACGAGAAAGGGATCGGTTTCTGTTGTTGGTTCAGTCGGCGAATCATCTGCAAGCGCCGCGCGACGCATGACAGAGGAAGGAACGTGGTGCAGGCTATCACCGGCAAGATTGGGAGAAACCACAGTAATTGCGCAACGCCGATGGGGATGCCGTGGCCGTTTGCTCCTTCAATCAGCATTAGGCGCATCATCCTAATCAGCGCAAATGCATCCCAGTGCATGCCAACACCCGCCGAAACCCAACCAAAAGTGAAGACTGCGACTGTGGACTGAATGACCAGCATCGCCGCCCACGACACTACGGCCCAACACCATAATCCCCGTTGCTGCGCGTGAGTCAGGCTAATGCGCGCTTCAAAGTCCCTTGCAGACTTTCCAGGTTGTAGTGCATCTGCAAATTTCCCATATTCTCTGTGGGCTCGCCGCATGGCAAGTAATGTGGGAGTGACAGAGTACCACATTAGGGCGGTCAGCATGGCAAAAGCGATCAAGTAGATTGTGCGGATGGCTTCGCCGACCTCTGGGAATCCAGCCAAGTTGAACACATGCGGTAATTGGGTTGCGATTGACTCTTCGTCAAACGGTTCAGAAACTCCAAAATACTCTGGATCTTCATGGAGCGTTGGAAGCGCTGTCGCCACGTATGCCTGCGTGTCCGTACGAGGCATGTTCAGCATGTGTAGAACAGGCGATAACTGCTTGTCCGGCCAAGGGCCGGCGTAGTTCACGTTGAGAGCGGAAGCGACGAAGGCCAGCGCGATTTGGAGGATGGCCAGCATCATCAAGAAAGATATCACCGCTGTTGCGGATGCTTCGGCAAACACAAAACGCGAACGCAAAGCCAGCGCTGCTTGCCGTTGGATACGCGTGGTCCGGCCCAGAAACTTGCTCGACAAGAGCACCAAGGCGAGAATGCCGTAAAGTACGAGAGCTTCAGTTGGAGCGCGAATCGTCCACAAAGCGAAGAAACCAACCAGCGCCAAGACGCCACGTCCAACAAGCCCCCAATCCCCAAGCGCATCGCCGCCCGTACTGCTTCCTTCCACCATGACAGACGGGCTTGCCGTACTCGCGTTCCACTGGCCCCCGACGGTTGCGCAACGTTCAATCGAATCCCAAAACGACCGCACTGCATCTAGCTTTGCATAGCGTAAGAGAAGTAACGCTCCAACACCGGCGCACAACAGACAGAGGGGTAACGCGGCGAAAGTGCCAAGATGCAACAATACCTCACCGGTCCGCTTCACAGCGGCAGCAGAAAAGAGCAGCGGTGCTGCCAGCGACACCGCATACACTCCCCAAAGGAAGAATGCCGCGCACAGCAGTCGCGTGGCGTGAATTACCCAGCGTGCCCAAGAAGGGTCTATCGCTTGGTAGGTAATCCGTGCCGATAGCTGATCCGCTTGCGGTTCAGCCGTCTCCTGGATGCTCGGCTCAACCGTTACGAGTAAGCGCGGGCGTAGCCAGCCGCGAGATGTGAACTGTATTCGCTTGTCGGCCTCGATTTGCTCCGTTGGGAGGGCGGCAAAGGTGTCCAGAAAATAGCTGCGAACAGCATCGCATACGATTTCCGGCGATTGGCTGATGTCGCGAACGCTTCGAGAATTCTTGCGCACGCAACACCCCTATGGCTGTCGGCCTGCCAGGATGTCTAGCAGGAAGTTTAGGACTCGTCTTGCCCGCTCTTCGTGGGGGCTGATGTTTCCAACCAGCTTCAGGTGGCGCTTGATCGCCTTTTCTCGCTTCTCGCCGAGCAGTTTCTCCCCGCGTTTCCGAAAGTCCCATACCACGTTCGCGGCCAACGTGATGAGCAGAGTTTCAAAACCGGGAGGCCGATCGCCGCCACCGAGTGCCTGTCCCTCGGTTGGGAGGGAGCCAGCAAATTCAAGGGGCCGTCCTTCCTGTAGCATGCCTGACTCTTCAAATCGAGTCCAACTGTCCGCAAAGAGCTTAGCGTCAAACTCTGTTGAGTTGCTCTCCTGCCATGCTCGGCACAACGTGAACACATCGCCTCGCGGCCGACGTTCATGCTGTTGACGCGTAATCTTCCCGCGGAGCAGTTTCTGTGCACGGTCTGACTGTGGCGGTGGAGCAGTTGCACCCATTCGCTCGTACAGCATCAGGTCGACTTCCAGCAGTTCGTCGTACTCGCGGCGGGCATCCGGGTGCTTTGCAAGATATGCCAATAGTTCTTCGCGAACATCATCGCTCAGTTCATCAAACAGGAGGCGCCTGATAATCTGGTTCTGTTCTTCTGTGATCATGGTTGTTCCCCTGCAAGACCTTCCCTTAGCTTTGTAATGGCCCTGAAATGCCTTTGGTGAAGGACACCAACTGGTTCTCCGGTACGCTCCTCAATCTCCACATAATCAAGCCCCGCACAGTAGCGGAGAACCAACAGATCGTGCTCCTCTGCCGTGAGCGGGGGACGTGCTCTTCTTAGCAACACCTCAAGGTCATCGAGATGCTGCAAGCCAGTGGCGTTTCGTTGTTCGCCACTGACACGCCCTTCAAGTTCATCCAAGCAACGTCGCCGCGACCTGTTCCTGCGGTATCTATCGAGGGCTTTTCGCTTGGCAATCTGTTTCATCCAGGCATTGCCAGACCCTGTTCCCACGTTCGGGCGGTACTTCTGTGCGTTCTCGACGGCATGGTCGAATGCCGTCACTGCTACATCCTCGGCCTCAACTTGATCGCGAAGGACGCCGTAGCTCACTCTGTACATGGCCTCGTAGTTCAGTGCGAACAGTTCGGCGTAAAGTTCAAGCGAAAACCGCGCATCAACGGCGAGCATAGCCATGTCAATGAGTATCTTGCCAGTCCGGTCCATTATCGCCCCCGCCTGTGTTGGCATTCGGTTCAGGCATGTGTTCAGCTAACGGATCTGCTGCGCGTTATTTTGTAGAAAATCTTGCCTCTAGTCAGTACAGCTTTCCGCGCAGGCGTTTTTCGACGCGCTCGTGGTCAGGTGGCGGTATAGGAATGCTCTCCCACCACGGCTCCACTATGTGCTCCTCACCTTTGCTCGTCGAGATACACCTTTCTTCTACGCCCTCTAGCTGGCGTATCGATTGGTTGTAGTGCTTGGTGCAGCTACTACACGCGCCAAGATGATGCTGCAGTTTTTTCATTAGGTTTGGCCCGTAGAGCTCTTCTATCGAAGCTTCATTTTCGGTTGCGTACATCCAGTCGTATAACGCCTGATGGTGTTGGGACTTGCATACTTGTGTACACAGGTGGTCCCGATCTGCGAGCCGCAAATCTTCTATGTTGGCGAGGTATTCCAGGTCAGCGAAGGCATCTTCCGGTGTTGGACTTATGTAGGTCATGGTCGTTACAGGGTAGTAAAAACATCAAATGTATATAAATCTTGTGTTTTATCGCATTGCGCGGGGTGGGCGCGAGGGCACAAGAGGCGAAACCGTAGCTATCCCGCCGATCAGAGTGTCGAGTGCCGTCAGAACCTGCGTCGATGAACGCGGGGAAACCTTGAGGGAAAGGAACTTGCAACACCGCCCTCCCGTCAAGGCGGCGTTTCAATGCAGAGTACCTGTCGTCCGCGGTTGCCTGAAGTAAGCTTGACGGTGAACTCGTCGCGCCAGATGGTTTGGCTGGTTCGAAGGAGTGTCGTACCCGTGTACCAACCATTAAACGCGTTCGAAACCAAACCGTACTCGAACGACCGCTTCGCTTACGAAGACCGATGTCTCGCCTGAGGGCGAAACATCGGTCTTCTGCTTCGCGTCCGAAACAGTCCACCGGACTGTTTCGGGGTTCGAATCCTGCCGGGCGTACCAGGCCAGAACCCGGGCCATGCAAAAATTCTCGATTTCACGGCAATCCCGCCCAGCAGGCCGTTTCCCGGCCGTCGTGGCCTCCGTTTTTCGCCGATTTCCGACTCCATCCGCCGCATAGGGTAGGAGCGCAGGACGTAGCGCAGGGTTCGCGTCAGCGAACCCTGCGCTACGAAACGAATATGACCGAGCTGCCATCAGAACCGGAGTTGTTTGCAGGCCGTATGGAAGACGGCTCCTGCCCGCCCCTGCGCTCGCACGAACTTTACTACCACTGGGACAAGACCATCCCCGGCGGCCGGCAGGAGCTCGCGCCGCTGGAGGTCGACGCCCAGCGCCTGCATTACCGCATCAACCTCAACCACCTGCGGCAGCTCGATAAAGCGCTGGCCTTCGGCGAAGCCCTGGTGGACGCCGGCCTGCACGCCCTGAAAACCGCCCCCGTAGCGCAGGCGCCCTCGCCTGCACAGGCCGTCGGCGCCCCGCCGACGGCAGCTGACACCAGTAAGCGACCAGACCCTCTTCTCAAACAGCGAAAAGAGAATCAGTTCCCGGCTGAGCCTCCCGGCCGGCCTGTTGACGCCTGCAGCGACGTGCTTGTGCCGCCTGTGCCCTTTGACGACGACGCCAGGGAAGTCGGCAAGATCCTCGACGCCGCAGACAAGCTGAAGCTGGAGGCGGAGCTTGCGGCCCCGGGGTCTGACCCTCTTTTTGGAACAAAAGAGGGTCAGACCCCTTTTTGAACGACAGCGCGAAGCATCAAAAGGGAACAAAAAGAGGGTCTGACCCCTTTTTCAACGACGGTGCGAACCCCAAACAAGGGGTCAGACCCTCTTTTCAAAAAGCGAAAAGAGGGTCAGACCCCGGCCCTGCTACGGGTGCAGGCGATCCTGAAAGTCGTACGCGACTTTCAGGCACGTTCGCTGACGCGAACCCTGCGCTACACAAACTGCCGCTTGAGAAGCTGCTGCCTTTGGCTGAAAAGGGCGCGCGTCTGATTGTTTCGGCCTCGGCCAAGCGTGCCGAGCTGGCGCACAAGCTGGTGGAGCAGGCCTTCGGGCTGGACGTGCGCAAGTCGTTCCTGCAGGACCGCGCCGTCGCCGTTGTATACGCAACCCTGCTGCACCTGGACGAGCAGTTCCGCGACGTCGGCTTCGGCTCCTGGATGCCGTTCCGCTTCCCCGACCAGTGGCTGGCCTTCTGCGGCATCATGCGCCGCGTGCTGGCGGCCAACGGGCTGATCCACAGCAGGCACGCCGACACCTACCGCAAGCTGCTGGATGAGACGCCGCCCGTCGAGATCGAGGGCGAGATCGACGACCGCATCAAACAGGCCCGCACACCGATCAACCCGGCCAGATGCTGGGAGAACCGCGGCGCGGAAACCATGGCCGACCTCGCCGAGCGCATCTGGCACGAAGTAGACCACCCACCCTACCCACCACCCAGAAAACAATACGCACCTGACTAGCACGCAGGGACACACGCCGCCGTGTCCCCACGGAACCCCCGGATTGGCATCCCGGGCTTTGGTTCTTTGCTGCGCTTGCGCCATGAAAAACCCCCGGGGCGGGTTTCCGCCCCGGGGTTGGGTTCAGCTTGTGGCGAACTTACTTGTTGTCGTCTTTCACCGAGTAGTCGGCGTCTACAACGCGGTCGCTGCCGCCGGCGGTTTCGGTGCCTACGCCGCCTCGTGCCTGGGCCTCTTCGGCCTGCTTGCGCATGTCCTCCTGCTCCTTGGGGCTGGCGTTGGCGTAGATCTTCTCCGCCAGCTTGTGGCTGGCCTTGGTGAGCGCTTCCGTGGCGGCCTTGATCTTGGCCACGTCCTCGCCCTTCATGGCCTCTTCCAGCTCTTTCTTCTTGTCTTCGATTTCCTTCTTGCCGGCTTCATCCAGCTTGCTGCCGTGTTCTTCCAGCATCTTGGCGACGCTGAAGGCCATGCGGTCGCCCTCGTTCTTGGCGTGAATCAGCTCGACGCGCTTCTCGTCGTCGGCCGCGTGCGTTTCGGCCTCTCGGCGCATGCGCTCGATTTCGTCCTTGCTGAGGCCGCTGTCGGACTTGATCTCGATCTTCGCTTCCTTGCCGGTGCCCTTGTCGCGGGCGCTGACCTTCAGGATGCCGTTGGCGTCGATGTCGAACTTCACCTCGATCTGCGGCATGCCGCGCGGGGCCGGCGGGATGCCGGTCAGGTCGAAGCTGCCCAGCAGGCGGTTGGCGGACGCGATCTTGCGCTCGCCCTGGTAGACCTTGATGGTGACGGCCGTCTGGTTGTCGGCGGCGGTGCTGTAGGTCTGCTCCTTGCTGGTGGGGATGGTGGTGTTCTTGGGGATCAGCACGTTCATTTCGCCGTGCAGGACTTCAACGCCCAGGCTGAGCGGCGTGGCGTCGAGCACCAGGATGTCCTTGAACTCGCCGGTGGCGACGCCGCCCTGGATGGCGGCGCCCAGGCCCACGACTTCGTCCGGGTTCAGGCCGCGGTTGGGCTCGCGCCCGAAGATTTCGCGGCAGATGGCCTGCACCTTGGGGATGCGCGTGCTGCCGCCGACCAGCAGGACTTCGTCAACTTCGCTGGCGCTGAGACCCGCCTCGGTCAGGGCCTGCTTTGTCGGGCCGACCAGGCGGTCGAACAGCTTGGCAGCCAGGCTCTCGAACTTGGCGCGGCTGATGCTCATCTGCAGGTGCTTCGGGCCGCTGGCGTCGGCGGTGATGAAGGGCAGGTTGATTTCGGTCTGCTCGGTGGTGCTGAGGTCGCACTTGGCCTTCTCGGCCGCTTCTTTCAGGCGCTGCAGGGCCATCTGGTCCTTGCGCAGGTCGATGCCCTGCTGCTTCTGGAACTCGTCGGCGATGTGGTCGATCAGCACCTGGTCGAAGTCGTCGCCGCCCAGGTGGCCGTCGCCGGTGATGCTGAGCACCTGGAACACGCTTTCGCCGCCCTCGCTGGAAACCTCCAGGACCGAGACGTCAAAGGTACCGCCGCCCAGGTCAAACACCGCGAACCTGCCCTGCTTGCGCTTGTCGAGGCCGAAGGCCACGCAGGCGGCGGTCGGCTCGGGCAGCAGGCGCAGCACCTTCAGGCCCGCGATTTCGCCGGCCTCCTTGGTGGCCTGGCGCTGGGCGTCGTTGAAGTAGGCGGGCACGGTGATGACGGCCTGTGTGACGGGCTCGCCCAGGTAGGCCTCGGCGGTCTTCTTGAGGTCGCTGAGGATCATGGCGCTGATTTCCTGCGGCGTGTACTCCTTGCCGCGGGCCTTGACCTTCACCATGTCGGCGGAACCGCCGGTGACTTCGTAGGGCACCAGCTTCTCTTCGCTGGCGACCTCGTTGTGGCGGCGGCCCATGAAGCGCTTGATGCTGAAGATGGTGTTGGTGGGGTTGGTGACGGCCTGGCGCTTGGCCATCTGGCCGATGTGGCGCTCGCCGTTTTCGGCGAAGCTGACGACCGAGGGGGTGATGCGCGCGCCGCTGGGGTTCGCGATCACCTTGGGTTCCTTGCCTTCCATGACGGCGACTACCGAGTTGGTGGTGCCGAGGTCGATTCCGACTGTCTTGCCCATGACGTTCTCCTGCCGGGTTTTGAGGCCCGCGTAATAGTTGTGGAGAACATATGCAAGCCCGGTGCCAAAACCGGTGTGGAAGTCGCTAACTGCTTGTATTGCAATGAGTTAGAAGCATTTGCCTCACCCGGCTTGCCTGCCATTCCTGCAGGAAAGGCAGTGCCGACTTCGGCGATGTTTTCCAACTGCCAAATAGGCTGGCACGCGGGCGGGGCCGCGTCACCTGCGGTACGGGGCGAATGCCTGCATCAGCTGTTCGCGCCACCAGGTGTGGGCGGGGTCGTTGCTGAACCTGTCGTGCCACCACAGGTACGCGTCGCCGCGGGGCAGCTTTGAGCGGAGGCGTGTGCATCTTCAGCGGCAGCAGCGTGCAGACGTACTCCACCAGAGCGCGCGGCAAGGTGCTGATGTAGTCGCTCTCCGCCACCAGCAGCGGCGCGGCGATGAAGTGCGGCACCGCGGCGGCAATGCGGCGCGACTTCTTCATGCGACGCAGGCTGACGTCGACGTGCTGGTCGCAGGCGCCGCCCTCCGCCATCACGGTTACATGGCCGAGCTTGAGGTAGGTTTCGAGATCGAGCCCGCGCCGGAGCAGCGGGTTGCCCTTGCGCGCCACGCACACCAGCTCCTCGCTCACGATGGGCCGCGAGCGCATGCCCGGCAGCGCTGCCAGCTGCGCCTCCACCTCGACGCCGGCCAGGGCGACGTCCAACTCGCCGCTTTCCAGCTGTTCCGCCAGGCGCGGGCCGATCATCCGGCTTTCCACGCTGACGCCCGGCGCCTGCTCCTGCAGGCGGGCCAGCAGTGTGCGCAGGCCGGTCAGGTGCGGGTAGTCCACGGTGGCGATGCTGAAGCGGCGCGCGCTGCTGGCCGGATCGAAGCCCTCCTCGTGCCGCAGCACCTGCTCGAGCTGGTTCAACCCCTGGCGCAACGGCGCGGCCAGCGACTGCGCGCGCGGCGTGGGCACCAGCCCGCCGCGACCGCGCACCAGCAACGGGTCGCGCAGCAACTCACGCAGGCGCGCCAGGGCGTGGCTGACGGCCGGCTGGGTGAGCCCCAGGCGCTCGGCGGCGCGGGTGACGCTGCGGGATTCAAGCAGTGCGTCCAGCACCACCATCAGGTTGAGGTTGGCGGATTCAATATTCACATGCTGCATGGGATCATTCCATACATGAATTGGAAGCATGATAACAGACGCGCTACTTTTTCTGCACATGGGCGCGGGTAGCGCCCTGAACAGGAGACGACAATGACCACCGCCATGCTGACCCCGACCCGAGTTGACATCTACAACCTGCCCCACAAGGCCCTGCGCCGCGCCTTCGGCCGCGTGCTGGCAACCCTGGGAGCATCCCACTGGCAGCAAGCCGGGAGCGCGCGCCAAGCCCTGGCCGAGCTGGAGAACGTGCTGCAGCTGAGCGACGCCCACGCCGCCGCCGAGGAGGCCATCACCCACGCCGCACTGGCGCAGGCGCGGCCCGAAGTCCTGGGCAGCTTCGGGCAGGAGCACGCGGGCCTGGCCGCCGCCACCCGCGGGCTGCGGCAGCTGGCCGACCAGGTCGCCCGCGCCCCCGAGCGCGAGGAACTTGGCCGGCGCCTGTACGTCGAGTTCGGTTACTTCATGGCCGATCAACTCGACCACATGGCGCGCGAAGAAGAGCGATTGCTGCCCCTGTTCCACGAACATTTCAGCGACGCCGAACTGCGCGCCCTGGAAGGCCGCGTGATGGCCGGCCTGAAGCCGGACCTGCTGGTCGCCTTCGTGGCCGAGATTCTGCCCGCCGCCACGGCCGCCGAGCGCGAGGCTCTGCTGCGCGGGGCAAGCGT
Organism: Planctomycetota bacterium; assembly: GCA_027493625.1. Classification (GTDB taxonomy): domain Bacteria; phylum Planctomycetota; class UBA8742; order UBA2392; family UBA2392; genus JACKID01. The sequence goes on from JAOSKM010000002.1 coordinate 55,739, forward strand.
CAAGCTGCCGCGCCCGCTGTATGAGCAGCTGCTGCACGCCGCCTGCCGCGGCCTGCCGCCCGCCCAGTGGCTGGCGCTGGCCAAGGCCCTGGGCGTGGACCCGGACTGCTGCGCCCCCGCCCTGCTGCAGATCGACTTCGCCTACCCGGGACCCTGGGGGCGCGAGATGACCGCGACCTACCGCATGCTGGCCGACAGCCTGAACGAGCTGCCGGGCCTGCGCTGGAAGTTCTGGAGTGAGGACCGCAAGGCCGGTCGTGCTTCCGGCGTCTACCTGTTCGAGACGGCGGCCCAGGCGCGCACCTACGTGGACACCCACGTGGCCAGGCTGCCCGGTTTCGGGATCAGCGACATCCACTACCACATCGGCACGCTCAACACCGAGTTGAGCCTGCTGAACAACGCTCCGCTCAGCTAGGCGCAAGGACGGCCGCCGCCGGCAGCCGTCCTGCGCCTTGCCCGTGAGGCTACCTGCGCGCCGTGAAGTTGGCGGCGCGCAGCCTCATGTGCGGGGCCACCTGCAACTCGGAGCTGGTGCCCTGGAAACTCTTGAACTCGGCGGTGATGCGCGCGTCCTTCAACCCGGCCTGTTCCATCAGGCTGTGCAGCTCTGCCACCGGCAGAGCGCCGGCCACTCAGGAAGCCCACAGCGCCGGGTCGCTCAGCGTGGCAGGGCCGAAGGGGCGGTCGATGATGGCGTCCGCCAGGTAGGCGCGCCCGCCCGGCTTCAGCACGCGGGCGATTTCGCGGAACACCCGGCCCTTGTCCACGCCCAGGTTCAGCACGCCGTTGCTGATCACCACGTCGGCCACGCCGTCCGTCAGCGGGATCGACTCCACCTCGCCCTCCAGCATCCAGACCTGCTCCGCGAGGCCGGCTTCGCACGCGGCCTGCCAGGCGGTGCTCCGCATGGCGGGCGTCGGGTCGACACCGATGACGCGTCCGAGCCGGCCCACGCGTCGCGCGGCCAGCAGCAGGTCCATGCCCGCGCCGCTGCCCAGGTCCACCACGGTTTCGCCCGGGTGGATCGGCCCGATCGCCAGCGGATTGCCAAGCCCCGCAAAGCGCGAAGTGGCGATCTCCGGCAGTGACTCCAGCTCGGCGCGGTCGTAGCCCAGCAGCCGCACGGCGTACTCCAGGCCGACATGGAAATGGAACTCGGTGGCAGGGTCGTCCGCGACGGCCGTGTAAGTCTCGCGCACGATGTTCTTCAGGTAGTCGCGGTCGGGTGTGACGATGCAGACTTCGTTCATGACTTTCTCCAGGTCAGGCGCGCCAGGCCACGATATTGGCCGCGTGCAGGTTGTACTGCGGGGAATGCGTCGGCCGGAAAGCGTGCCGAGGAACGCATCAAAGCGGCGGGCCACGCGCGCGCCGCAGAAGCCTGCAGCCTCAAGCCAGTCCGGCAGCTCCGCCTCCGGCAGAGCTCCGGCCACTCAGGAGGCCCACAGGGCCGGGTCCACCCGTTCGTGGGCGGGGAAATGCCCGTCCACCACGGCGTCCGAGATCACCAGCCGCCCGCCCGGGCGCAGCACGCGATGCAGCTCGGCCAGCGCTTCTTCACGGGCCGGGCAGAGGCTGAAGGTCGCGTTGGCGATCGCCACGTCCACAGACTGGTCGGGCAGGGGCAGGTACTCCAGGCTTCCTTCCAGGACGCGGCAGTGACCGAGGCCCTGGCGCGAGACGGCATCCCGCGCGATCGCGCGCATGGCGGGGTTGGGCTCAACGCCGAAGGCGCGGCCTTCCCGCCCGACGCGCCAGGCGCCCAACAGCAGGTCGGTACCCGCGCCACAGCCGGCATCGAGCAGCACTTCGCCGGTCTGCGGATCGGCGTCAGCCAGCGGGTTGCCCAGACCGGCGAAGCGCGCGGTGCACTCGACGGGTATCGCCATCAGCTCGCCCGGGTCGTAACCCAGACGCTCCACGGCGTAGCTCGCGCCGGTGTTGAAGTGGAAACCCGCGTATGGGGCGCGGGCCAGTTCCGTGTAGGTTTCGTCCACCAGCGCGGCCAGGATCTCGGCGTCGGGGCGCAGGTCAACGGGCGGTGCGAACACGTTGGACATGGCTGTCTCCGGGAAAGGCGGGGCCCCGCCCCACGGCGGGGCCCCTCGGGCGCTAGCAGAACGCCGGCGCGACTTGTTCGAGGCGGGCGCGCTGCACGTCGCTCAGCGAGCCCACGGTTTTCAGGAACTCGGGGTGCGACATGCCGGTCCCGAGGTAGGTCCAGCGGTTGGCCTGGTGCTGCACGCGCAGGAACTCTTCGCGCTCCTCCACGTTGAGGACGCGGCCGGTGGCGCGCTCGAAGGCTTCCAGGTCGAACTGGGTCTGGGCCTTGAGGCCTTCGTCGATGAAGCCGCCGATCGCCAGGTACTCGTCCACGCCGTGCTCGATCTCGCCGGGGGTGCAGGAGTCGGCGATGGCCTCCACCATGAGGGTGTCGAGCTTCGCGTGCTGGGCCTCTTCCATCCAGTGATGGCGCAGCAGGCTCTTGAACTGCGGGTCGATCTCTAGGTCGCCGGTGATGGCCTCGATGAAGTGCCGCTGGGTCATCCACTCGATGTGCAGGATCACCAGCGCGACGCCCAGCGGGTGGTGGCTCAGCACTTCGCGGGCGATGGCCTGGGGCGGGCCGATCATCTGGCACTCGTGGCCGAAGCCCTTGCGGAACTCCTCGGCGAAGGTCTTGAACAGGTGGATGTGCTTGGCCTCCTCACCGGCGAACTGCAGCAGGGCGCGGGTGCGGTAGTCGTCGCCGGCCAGGCTGGGACGCGCGTGGTCAAGCACGAAGGGAAGGATGAACTCCTCGACCAGGCCGAAGATATTGAGGTAGGCGTGGCCGCGGATCTGGCTCAGCACCCGGCGCTCGTCGGCATCCAGGAACGCCAGCTCTTCGGTGCGCGCCAGGCCCTCGGGCAGGAACGCGCGGCTGAAGTCGAGGCGCTTGTTGCCGCCGATGATGTCTTCAATCTTCCAGTTGACCTTCTGCGAGGCGGCCAGGGCGTCTTCGAAGCTGTACTTGATGGCGGTGGTCATTGCTTGTCTCCCGTGTCGTGTGTTCGGGCGGCCCATCCGCCCACGGGAGAAAAAGTAGGGTGCGACCGTTTGAAGAAGCGTTTGAGCCAACGTGGTAAGACAAGAATTCCGAAAGTTTTTGGCCCTGATTCGTGTGAAAACAGTGAAATTGGACGCGATGGGCGGCGCTGGACTGCAAATCGGGCTACTTGGCGAAGTGCGCGTGCTGCGCGACGGCTTGCCCGTTGAATTGCCGCAGTCCAAGAAGACCCGCGCGCTGCTGGCCTACCTGGCGGTCACCGCGAAGCCCCAGCGGCGCGACCGCCTGTGCGGTCTGCTCTGGGACGTGGCCGACGACCCGCGCGGGGCGCTGCGCTGGTGCCTGTCAAAGCTGCGCCCGCTGGTGAACGACGATGTGGAGCGCCTCAAAGCCACGCGCGAAGAAGTGGTGCTCCAGGCGCAGGGCGCGCTTGTCGACATGCATCGGCTGTGCGCGGCCAGGCCTGAGGAGCTTACTGACGCGGAGCTGGAAGAACTGCTGGGCCAGGTGCGCGGCGAATTCCTGGAAGGTCTGGAACTCACCGAATTTACCGACTTCCACGGCTGGGTCTCCAGCCAGCGCGAAACCGCGCGCCGCGCCCACGCGCACCTGCTGGCCGAGGGCGTGCGGCGCATGCCCGACCCGGAAAGCGCCCTGCCGCTCGCGCGCCGCCTGGCGCAGGTGGACCCGCTCAGCCAGGAAGCGCAGGCGCAGCTGGTGCGGCTGCTGGTCGCCGCCGGCCGTCAGCGCGAGGCGCAGACGCAATTGGATTCCGCCAGGCGCTTGCTGGCGGAGTTGGGCGAGCAGCCGGGGGCCGAGTTGCTGCAGGCGATGCAGGCGCCGGGAAAGCAGTCGCCACCGGCCCCCGACAGGCGCGCCGACACGGGCACGGCGCTCCGCTTGCCGCTGGTGGGGCGCGAAGCCGAGTTGCGCGAGATGGAGGCCCTCGCGCAGGTCGCGCGCGAAAAGCGCCGTGCCCACGGGCTGCTGCTGGCGGGGCCGCCGGGGATCGGCAAGTCACGGCTGCTGGATGAACTGGGCCGCCGCCTGTCCGGTGCGGGCGCCACGGTGCTGGCGGGGCGCTCGTTCGAGCTCGAGCAGGACCGCCCCTACGGGCCCTGGATCGACGCGCTGGCGCGCATCTCAAAGCACGCCATCGGCGCCGAGCTGGGGCGCGAACTGGCCCCGCTGCTGGGCGCGGCGGCGCGACAGGGCGGCAGCCGCGAGCAGCTGTTCGGGGCGATCAGCGAGCTGATCGCCGCGCGCGCGCATTCTGCGCCGCCGGTGGTGCTGGTGCTGGACGACGTGCAATGGCTGGATGCCGCCAGCGCCGAGCTGCTCCATTACGCCGTGCGCACCAACCGGCACCGCCCGCTGCTGCTGCTGCTCAGCGCGCGCCCCGGCGAGCTGCCGGACAACGACCCCGCGCTGCGCCTGGTACGCCAGTTGAGCCGCGACGGGCTGCTGGCCGAGCGCGAGCTGGCGCCCTGCCCGAAGCCGACGCCGGCAGGCTTATCCGCGCGGTCGCGCCCGGGGCCGACGTGGCGGCGATCTGCCGCGACAGCGGCGGCAACCCGCTGTTCGCCCTTGAGCTGGCGCGCGGCGCCGGCGCGCGCGAGTCGCTGCCGGCCTCGATCACCGGCGCGATCCGCGAGCGCACGGAAACCCTGCCTGCCAATGCGCTCGATGTGCTGCGCTGGGGCTCGGTGGTGGGCTGCTACGCGCCCGCCGAGCTGCTGGGTGAGCTTGCGAAACTCGAACCCGAGCCGCTGGTGGAATCCCTCGAGACGCTTGAGCGCCACGCCCTGATGCAGAGCGTGGCCGACGCGCGCACGCCGCTGGGCGCGTTCGCCTTCCCACACGAGATCACCCGCCGCGCCGTCTACGACGAGCTGTCCGGCCCGCGCCGACGCCTGATGCACCTGAAAGTCGCGCAGCTGCTGAGCGCCCGGGAAGACCCCGACGGGCGCATCGCAGCCGACGTCGCCCACCACGCCTCGCAGGCCGGCGAGTTCAGGCTGGCCTCCGTAAGCTGCGTGGCGGCCGGTCGCCGCTGCCTGCGCCTGTTCGCGGGCAGCGAGGCCGACGGCTTCGCGCGCCGCGGCATGGCGTTCGCCGCAAAGCTCGATGACCCGCAGCGCACCCGCCTGATGCTGGAACTGCACGAGGTGCAGCTGGGCGCGCGCAAGCCCGAGAAGCTGGGCCGGACCGCCGACCAGCTGCAGCAGCTGGCCGAGCACGCGCTGGACCTCGGCTGCCTCGAGCACGCGCGGCTCGGCTTCCACATGGCCGCCTGGCTGCGCTGGGAGGGCGGCGAGTGGGGCGACGCCCAGCGCCAGATGATGCGCGCCGAGGTCGCCAGCCGCGATGCCGGCCCCGAGCAGCGCGCGCTCGCCATGGCCGAGGCCGCCCGCTGCCTCGCCATGCTCGAGCGCGACCTGAGCCAGGCCGAGGCCCTGCTGCTGGAAGCCAACGCCATGGCGCGCCGCAGCGGTGTGGAATCCGCGGGCATGCTGCACGCGGCCGGCATGCTGCGACTGCACGAGGGTAAAGTGGATGAAGCCGCCGGCCTGTTCGAGCGCGCGCAGTCGCTGGCGCGGGCGCGCGGCGACCGCGTCTCCGAGTTCCAGGTGCTGGATCACCGCCTGCTGCTCGAGCTCGAGCGCGGCCATGCCGACGCCGCGCTGCCGCTGGCCGAGGAGCTGCTCGAGATCGGCCAGAAGCTGCGCGGCGGCAGCGAGGCGCCCTGCGCCGCCGTGATGCTGGACGTCGCGCGCCAGGCTTCTGGGCAGGACGCGCAATCCGAGTTCGAACGCGACGTCGCGCAGCTGCGCGAGGTCGACGCCAAGCAGCACCTGCTGCACGCGCTTCTTCAAATGGCCGCGCTGGACCTGCGGCAGGCCCGCACCGGGCATGCGGCGGCACGCGCCACGGAAGCATTGCAGCTGGCCGAGCTGCTGCAGCGCCCCACAGATGCCGCGGCCGCGAGGCTGCTGCTGCTGCAGGCCGCGGAGGCAAACGGCGATACCCGGGCGGCAAAGCAGCAGGTTGCCGCGCTGGCAAAGCTCCCCGCCGAGCGTCTGGCGCGCAAGGTCAAAGAACAGGTTGAAGCCGTGGCCGGAGCGGGGAGGAGTCGCTGATGGAGTGGGTAATCGTCGAGCGCGAAATGCCGCAGGCCGTCAACTTTGACGACATCCGGGCCCTGCGCGCGCGGCTGCAGGGATGCGCGGACATCTATCGCGTGGAGTACCTGCGCGCCTACCTGTCCCGCGACGGGCGCCGGCTGGATTGCCTGTTCCGCGCACCTGATGCCGAATCCGTGCGCACCGCCAACCGCAACGGCAACGCGCCCTTCAGCCATGTTTACAGCGCCACGATTCACGGGCCGGAGCCCGACCTGGTTCGGCCTGAATCCGGTGAGCTGGTGCTTGTGACCCGCAGCTGGGAGCAGCCGGTTGCGTTCGACGACGTGCAGGCCCAGGAAGACGCCTTCGCCTGGTGCCTGCAGCAGCACCGCGTGAAGTTCCTGCGCAGCTACTTTTCAAAGGACCGCAGACGCATGCTGTGCCTGTACGCCGCGCCGGACGCCGAGGCGGTTCGCACGGCCAACCGCACCGCGAACCTGCCTTTCGACGACATCCGCACCGTGGAAGTGTTCCGGCCCTGAACGCAACCGCTGCGCCTCGATGGCGGCGAACTGCACGATTCCTGGGCAGCAGAAATGTGACGGAATAGGCATGCGTGCATCGGCCGTTTCTGCCTTCACTGCGAAAGGGGAAAACCATGAAAGTCGGCATTCTCGGCACCGGCGACGTGGGCGTCGCCCTGGGCAACGGTTTCATTGCACTCGGCCACGAAGTGAAGATGGGCTCGCGCAAGGCGGGCGGCGACAAGGCCAGGGCCTGGGTCGCCAAGGCCGGTAAGCACGCGTCGGAAGGCACCTTCGAAGACGCCGCCAAGTTCGGCGAGATCATCGTGCTGGCCTGCCTGGGCACAGCCGCAGAGGCCGTGCTGGCGCAAAGCGGCGCGCGCAACCTGGAAGGCAAGCTGCTGCTGGACGCCACCAACCCGCTCGATTTCAGCGGCGGTATGCCGCCCAAACTGGCGATCGCGGGCTACGACAGCCTCGGCGAGCACGTGCAGAAGGCCGTGCCGGCCGCGCGCGTGGTGAAGTGTTTCAACACCGTGGGCAACGCGCTGATGTTCAAGCCCGAGCTGCCGGGCGGGCCGCCCACCATGTTCATCGCCGGCAACGACGAGGCGGCCAAGCAGCGCACCAGCGGCCTGCTGAAAGACTTCGGCTGGGAAACCGTGGATGTCGGCGGCATCGAGAGTTCGCGCTACCTCGAGGCCATGTGCCTGACCTGGGTGCTGCACGGCCTGAAGTCCGGCACATGGACCCACGCCTTCAAGCTGCTGCACAAGTAAGCGGGAACCGAGGGGACTGTCCCCGCATTTGGGGACTGTCCCCGTCCTCGGAAGGGCTTAGGGCTTAGGGCTATCCCTACAACCTACTACCTACAACCTACAACCTAAAACCCGACCCTACTCCTCTTCCACGTCCTCGCCGCGTTCGAACACCAGCGCCGGGGGGTCGTCCCCTTCGGTCAGCAGCAGGCACAGCACGTCGCGCGGCGGGCTGCTGAGCGCATCCCTGAAGACGTGCACGCCCCAGGCCGCGCCGTCAGGGCCGTCCACGGTGTGGCCGTCCTGGATCACCGGCCCTTGCTCAAGCAGATAGCCGGTGATGTTGCGCAGCAGGGCGGCAACCTCGTTGGGGTCTTTCTCGGACTGCTTGAACACGGCCTCCAGGTCGGGCAGGTCGAACTGCGCGTGGCCGACGGTGTCCATCAGGGTCCACTCGTCGTCGACCTGGAAGATGCGGATGTTGGCCCACACGTCCAGCGGCTGCAGCTCGTGCTCTGCGGCCCACTTGAGCGAGCGCTCAAGCATCTCGCCGGTGGTCAGCACTTCGCCGCCCGGGTTGAACATCGCGATCGCGCCGGGCATCTGCACCAGTTTGGCGGCGATGCCGTACACGAAGTTCAGCTCATCGAGGGCGTCGCAGTCGGGCGGCATCACCGGGGCGTCGTCACCGGCGCCGAAGATGTAGCTGAGCCGGATGCGCACGAAGGCGCTGTGTTTCTTGATGTCTTTGCCCGCGTGCTCCCAGGTGAGGTTCTGCTCGGCGGCGCGCTCGAGGTTGCCGGGGAAGGCGTAGGGGCCGAAGTGGCCGAAGGTCCAGGCCGCGAACAGCTCGGGCTCGCGGGTCGGGTCGCCCATGTGGTCGGGCCAGGGGCGGTGCACGACGTCTACGTTGACGTAGCCGTTGATGTCCGGCCGATAGGTGACGATCAGGCCGTCCGAGCCCTGTGCCCAGCCGTCGCCGCCGTCGTCTTCACGGGCGATTTCAAAGGCAGGCTCCAAGGCCGCCCGCAAGGCCGCCCGAGAAGGCGCCTTCTCAAACAGCACAGCAATACCCTGAGTAAAGAACCCTTTAGCCATGCCCGCATTAGAGCAGCATTGAGCGCGAAGCGTAAGCGAGCGATTGCCCCAGCAAGTGGCATGGGCGCCTCGCCCATGCTTGCTCATGCTTACGCTTACGCGAGCCGCGTTCAGACGGAAGCGAACTACCGGCTGTTCGGCGCGGAGCGCCAACACAGCGGAAGCCCCCACCGACAGCCACCGGCTGTCGGTGGGGGTGAAAATCAGCAGAGAATCCAAGGCGCGGAGCGCCGACACAGGGTGGCACGGACGCCCTCGTCCGTGTCTCGCGGCCGGAAGCCGCGAGTGTTTCGGCGCTCCGCGCCTCTGAACCTTCTTCCGCCGAATACCCACACCGACCGCCAGAGGCGGTCGGTGTGGGCTTCCACTGTGCCGGCGCATCCGCGCCAAAAAGCACGAACAGCAGATGCAGGAGGCTGGCCGTATCTCGTAGCTGGAGTCAGCAAGCATCGCCCGTGTGTGATACGCGAACGCGTCACCGAATCTCGATTGGGCCGATGCGGTACTCGTCTTCGGCGGGGAAGTCGCCGTCAGTCGCCACCACGGTCGCGCGTACGGTGTGAGTGCGGCGCTTGACCAGGCTTCGCGCCATCGCCCAGCCCATGGAAACCTCGGACGCCGTGGAGTTGGTGTGCACGCGGTCCTTGCTGTCGTGAAACTCAATCGGTACGGCGAGCCACTGGGCATCCTCAATCCGGAAAATCCATACGCGCACGACCCGCCAGATTTCGCCTCGGCGGAGATAGCACTCGAATCCGGCCGTGTGGCGCGGCATGGAGTGCACTTCCACCATGAACGGCCCGCGGAACTCCTCGCCAGGGAAAAGGCTCGCGGCGATTTCGGCCAGATCGCGGCCGGCGGGAACGATCGTCCCGCCTGCCCGCAAGGCGGAATCATCGAGCAGGATCTCGCCCGAACCCAGGTCGCGACCGGCCAAAGACGCCTGCGCGTTCGTGCTGATGCGAAGCTCAGTTTCGGCCGGCCCTTCCGGCAGCAACAGCCAGACGGTGCCCAACACAAGCAGCAGCAGCACAAGCGCTGCAACCGCCTTCAGCGCCCGCTTCAACAACCGAACCGCCCACTGTGGATCCTGCGCCATGCAATCATGTTACGGGCGCTTCCTGTGAGTGCGGCTACAAACCACCGAAGCGTATGGAAGCGTGGCATGGGCGCCTCGCGAAGTACTGCGGAAACAACACTAGGGGACTGTCCCCGTTTCAGGTTGCTACCTGTGTTTCCGACACGGGGACAGTCCCGTTCCGGGACAGTCCCCAACCCATCGTGGCAGCAAATGGCGCCCCACCCATAACTGCTGGCGCAAGCGCAAGTCGAGCGCAGGCGTATCGGGTACATCGGTAGTCCGGCGCGGAGCGCTGACACAGGGTGGCACGGACGACCTCGCCCGTGGCTCGCGGCCGGAGGCCGCGAGTGTGCCGGCGCTCCGCGCCTTGGAACCTTCTTCCGCCTGATACCCACACCGACCGCCAGAGGCGGTCGGTGTGGGCTTCCACTGTGCCGGCGCATCCGCGCCGAAATGCCAGACCGATGACCGTGCCGCTCAACCTCACGACATCTGGCGGGCCTGCCGTGCCACGATTAGCCGCGGATGCCTACTTGGATGCCCCGGAACCTGGTGGGTGCGCCGCCGTGGGACATTTCTGCTGTCTGGCCGGGTTGGCCTTTGCCGCAGTTGATTACGCCCCATAGATCCCAGTGGTCCTGGTTGCAGATCGCGTCGCAGGCGCCCCAGAACTCCGGCGTGTTCCCCTGGTAGTTCGGGTTCTTCACGATACCCGTGATCTTGCCGTTCTTGATCACGCGGCCGATCTCCGTGCCGAACTGGAAGTTCAAGCGCATCTGGTCGATGCTCCAGCTCTTGTTGACCTCCATGATGATGCCGTCTTTGGTATCCGCGATCAGGTCCTCGTAGCTCCAGTCGCCCGGCATCAGGCTCAGGTTCGGGATGCGCGTGATCGGGATGTTGCTGAAGCCATCCGCGCGGTTGCAGCCGTTGCTGTACGGCCGATCCACCAGCGGCGCGGTCTCGCGCGTGGTGAACCAGTCGCGGTGGATGCCGTTCTGCACAACATGAAAGCGCTCGGCGCGCACGCCGTCGTCGTCATAGCCGATGGTCGCCAGGCCGCCGGGCACCGTGCAGTCGGCCACTAAATTCACGTGCTCGCTGCCGTACTTGAAGCCGCCCTTGGCGTTGTGCAGCTCGGGCAGCATGAACGAACGGCCGGCGTAGTTGGCCTCGAAGCCGAACACGCGGTCGAGCTCGTTGGCGTGGCCGACGCTTTCATGGATCTGCAACGCGAGCTGCGGGCCGTCGAGGATCAAATCCATCTTGCCGCTGGGGCACTCGGGCGCGGTGAGAAGCTCAATCGCCTCGTCGCGGATGCGCTCCGCGTTGCCCAGCATGTCGTAGGCCGTGACGATCTCGTAGCCCATGCACTTGTGGTTTCCGCCCCAGCTTTGCGGAAAGCTGCGGATCTGCACGTCGCCGTTGCCGACGGCCGTGGCGCTGTAGCCCGCGCCGGAACGCAGCAGGTCCTGCACTATGAAACTGCCCTCGTTGTCCATGTACCACTGCTTCTCGCGCGCGAACTGCATGCTGGCCATGGCGACCTTGATTTCAGGCCTGGCGCGCAGCAGGGCGTCGATCTTGAGCAGCAGGCCGAGCTTGTCTTCCAGCGACACCTTGAAGGGGTCGATGGTGAAGGGCGTGCACCAGATGTCTTCCACGGCGCGCTTGGGCGCCAGGCGCACGTCCTGTTTCTTGACCTGGGCGCTGGCGCGGGCGATTTCGACCGCGCGCCGGGCGGCCTCTTTCAGGCTGGCGGTGTTGACCTGGTTGGTGCTGGCGAAGCCCCAGGCGCCGTTGACGATCACACGGATGCCGGCGCCCAGCGTGTCGCTGCTGGAGAGGTTGCAGGGCTGGCCGTTGCGCAGGGCCACGCCTTCCTTGCGGTAGTTGATGATGCGCACGTCGGCGTAGCTGGCGCCCAGGCTGGTCGCGGCGTCAATGGCTTCGTTGCACTCGGCTCTCATGGCTTCTCCTTGGGGCATGATTGTCCTGACCGGCCGTCGGCTCGGCAAGGCCAATCCGGGCTACGACGTCAGGCCCTTGATCACGCCGTAGGCGATGCCGCCCAGCAGCGGGCCCATGATGCCGAAAATGACCCAGCCCCAGTTGTCCTGGTTGCTGGGGGCGTAGCGCAGCAGTTTGTAGAAACTGTAGCTGCCCCAGCCGATCGCCACGGTCATGGTCGCCAGGCCGATCCACGCCCCCTCGGCCGCCAGCCCCGCGAACAGCGCGCCGAACAGCGCCAGCGGCCCCGCCGCGAATGCGGCAATCAGCAGCATGGCCTTGGGGATGTCGGCGCCGGTCTTGGCCGGGATGCGCACCGAGCCGGTGAACTGCACCGGTATCAGCGACAGCACGGCCGCGGTGGCCTCCAGCACGCCGTCATAGGCCAGGATCTCGAGTTGCGGCGGGCCGCCGGCCAGGGCGCCCAGGTAGACCAGCGCCGGCGTGTCGCAGATCAGCAGCAGCGTGACCAGCGGGCTTTTCGGCGGCCGGGCGAGCTCGGTTACGAAGGCCAGGTAGGCGATACCGGCGATCACCAGCGAGCCCTTAAGCACCCAGTGCAGCACGGGCACAGACAGCAGGCCGTGGACGTACTCGGCGGGGACACCCTTGAGGTTGAGCAGGCCGAACACGGTAAGCGCCGGCACCAGCACCATGTAGAGGTAGTAAAGCCGGTGCATCCAGCGCGTGAGCGCGCTGACGGGTTCTTCAGCGGGTGTCGTCTGTGCCGTTCCATCTTCCATAGGGGGCGCTACTCTAGCGCCATGGGCATGCACACGGAAACCATTGAGCACTGGGTCAGCGAATACCTGACCAGCACCCAGGGCGAAATGCAGGCGCGCAGCTTTGGCGACCGTACGGGCGCCGTGCTGGTGGCGTTTCTTGAGGGCACCGGCGCCGAACCCTCCGAGCTTGATGAACCGGCCGTGCGCGACGGCGTGGCAATCGGCCTCGGGCCCCTGTCGTTGCAGGCCGCCGAGCGCGAGGCCACGCCGGCGCTGCTGGAGGATTTCCTGGCCTACTGCGAGCGCGCCGGGCGCCTCAGCGGCGGCGAAGCTTTGGGCAACTACGCGCGGGTGACGGCCACCGCGCACCTGTTGAAGAAGCAGGTGCGCAAGCCCACCATCAAGGTAGGCCCCAACGACCCCTGCCCCTGCGGCTCAGGCAAGAAGTACAAGAAGTGCTGCATGCACGCCTGAATCACGGCTTCAGCAGCGTCGCCAAGTTCGGGGCTGCCTTGAACACCATGGCTTTGCCCCGTTTCGTTCGTGTTAACAGCCCCCTCTGCACAAGGGCCAGCAGGTCCGCGCGGGCTGTCGCGTAGGCAACCCGGTGGCTGTTCCGATGAGACTGGATGGTGTACTCCTGCCCCGGGTGTTTCGAGGCGTGAAGCAGCAACTCCCGTTGGCGATGGTTGAACTCGCCGGCGTCAAGGATTGCTGCGCTAGCGCGGGCGACTTCTTCCCGTTTGCGTTCGATGAAGGACTCGAGGTTTTTCACCGCCCGTTCCAGGACCCCGAGGTGGTAGAGCAGGAAGTAGGTCAGGTCGTTGTCATCTGTTTCAGTTTCCAGGAAAGCCCGAATGTACTTGGCCGGCCCGGTCCGGATGATGCTGGAGATTGACACGTACTCCGCCAGCCAGAAACCGCCGGCCTTCATCGCCCAATAAAACAGTGCCCGCGCCGTTCTGCCGTTGCCGTCGACGAACGGGTGATCGTAGGCAAGCCAGAAGTGCAACACGATTGCACGTGTGATCGGATGGACGAAGCCTTCGTGCGTTTCACCGTTTGCAAAGCTGCACATCTCCCGCAGCCGCTTGGGGAGCTCGCGGGCGGGGGGCGGCCTGTGAATCACCTCGTTCGTCAGGTTGTCGTAGACGGCGATGTCATCGTCCGGTTCGTCGGGGCGGCGTAATCGGCCGCAGTTTTCGGGCGGCAGGGTCTTGTCGCACAGGATGCCGTGAAGTTCGAAGATCAGTTCCGGACTGAGGGGCGCGTTTTCCAGCTCGTTGATCCTGCGCATGGCCAGGAAGTTGTTCAGGATCATGGTTTCGTCCGCGCTGCGCGGCTTACGTCCGCTGCGGAGCATTTCTTCAGCGATTTTTCGGGTGGCCGCCGCGCCCTCCAACTGGCTGGAGGTGATCGCTTCTTCGATCAGTGACGAAACCAGGTACTGGTCGCGGGTGCGGGGGTTGGTGACGGGCTCACTCAGCTTGAGCTTCCCGCCCAATGCCAGGCTCGTTTCGTGCAGGGCTTTTTCTACGGCTTCCGTCACAACGTAGCTGAAAGGCGTGCCATCAGTCGCCCTGAGCGGAATGGTGCGCCGGTTGGATCGACGCGCGAGTTTCAGCGCCAACCACCATTCATCGTGTGTCAGGCCATCGGGTGGGGGCAGGAATCGCAGCTTGTCCCAGTGGAGGTACTTTGGACCGTGAAGCGAAGTGATCACTGTGTCAGAAAACTCCCGTTTGCTGAGCAACTTGGGCAGATCGCTCAATAGCCCTTGAAATGAAGGCGGTTTCTGCGTCAGTCGCATCACGTTCCTCGTTTCTATCGGACATCTATCGGTTCATGTTAACTTGATAGGAAGGCCCGTTGTTATCAATTATCGGCTGATTGATAGAAAGTTGATAGCAGCGAACCGGGTTGAATTCCCGGCGTTGGTCCGTAAGTCCTGTGGGTTGAGACGGCGGGGACCCGGTCATTCCGCCGCGAAGTGCTGGAGCACCATGGCTGAACAAAGGCCGCAGGTGGTGATCATTGGTGGGGGCTTTGCCGGCCTTTATGCCGCCAAGGCCCTGAAGGGCGCGCCTGTGCGTGTCACGCTGGTGGATCGCCGCAACCACCACCTGTTCCAGCCGTTGCTTTACCAGGTTGCCACGGCCGCCCTGGCCGCGCCGGACATCGCCGCGCCGATCCGCAAGATCCTGCGCCGCCAGCGCAACGTGACCGTGCAACTGGCCGAGGCGCGCGAGATCGACACCGCCGGCAAGCGCGTGCTGCTGGACACCGGCGAGTTGGCCTACGACTACTTGATCGTCGCCGCCGGCGCCACCCACAGCTACTTCGGCCATGACGAGTGGGCCGCCCACGCGCCCGGCCTGAAAACCATCACCGACGCGCTCGACATCCGGCGCCGCGTGCTGCTGGCCTTCGAGAAGGCCGAGCACGAGCGCGACCCCGCCAGGCGCGACGAGCTGCTGACCTTCGCGGTGGTGGGCGGCGGCCCCACGGGCGTTGAGCTGGCGGGTGCGCTCGGCGAGATCGCGCGCCGCACCCTGGCACGCGACTTCCGCAACGTGAACCCGGGCAGCGCGCGCGTGATATTGCTGGACGCCTCCGAGCGCGTGCTGCCGGCCTATGAGCCCGGCCTGTCAGACCGCGCGCGCCTGCAGCTTGAGGACCTGGGCGTCGAGATCCACACCGGCGTGCGCGTCACCGGCATCGACGCGCAGGGCGTGCACACCGGCGCCAGCATCCTGCGCGCGGGCACGGTGCTGTGGGCCGCGGGCGTGCAGGCCTCGCCGCTGGGGCGCTCAATGGGCGCGGAACAGGACCGCGCCGGCCGCGTGATCGTGGAGCCCGACCTCAGCATTCCCGGCCATCCCGAAGTGTTCGTGGTCGGAGACCAGGCGGCAGTCAAGCACGGTGAAGGCTGGGTGCCGGGGGTGGCGCCGGCGGCGATCCAGATGGGGCGCCATGCGGCCGCGAACATCCGGCGCGCGCTGAAAGGGCAGAGCAGCGAGGCGTTCGCCTATCACGACAAGGGCATGCTGGCGACGATCGGGCGTTCACGCGCGGTGGCGCAATTGGGGCGCATGAAGTTCAGCGGCTGGATCGCCTGGATGCTGTGGCTGGTGGTGCACATCTTCTTTTTGATCGGCTTCCGCAACCGGCTGGCGGTGATGCTGGACTGGCTGTGGGCCTACCTCACGTTCCAGCGCAGCGCGCGGATCATACTCGAAGACCGGCACTAGGCCCCTACAGCAGCGCCGCGATCTGTCTTGACGCGTCAAGCAGGCTGTGGGCCTGGTGGTCGGCGATTTCGCCGCCGTAGTCGCTGGGCACCTGGAAGGTGACGATGCGCGGGTCGGCGTCCTTGGCGGCCTCGTGGTCGATGTCGGCGTCGCCCACCATGAAGCAGCGGGCCAGCTCGACGTCGAAATCCAGCGCCGCCTGGCGCAGCATGCCGCCGCCCGGCTTGCGCCAGTCGGAGTCGCGCGTGTAGCGAGGGTCGCTGCCTTCGGTGGGGTGATAGGGCGCGTAGTAGAAGGCATCGAAGCGCCCGCCTGAAGCGCGCGCCACCTGCAGCGCCACCTCGGCATTTACCCGGCGCACCTGCGCCTCCGTGATCAGCCCGCGCGCCACGGCGCTCTGGTTCGTGACCACGATGGTGAGCAGCCCCAGCCGGTTGAAGTGCCGCACGGCCTCGGCCGCGCCTTCAATCAGCTCAATCATGCGGGGATCACCGCAGTAACCGACCTGTTTGTTGATCGTGCCGTCCCGGTCCAGAAATACCGCGCGTCGTGCCATGTCCGAATCATCCCGCCGGGCGAGGCTCCGTCAAGCGGCAACGCGGACGGGCGCGGGAAAACCCCGCGCCCGTCTGATGCTTGCGCGTCGGCGAGATATAGTGGCGCAATGCCATTCTACCGCAGCCCGCGCCCGTCACACTTCCTCGTGATCGGAGATCCCGCCGATCCCCGAGGCATCACACGCAACGGCGCCTGGGTCTGGCCATGGGTCCCCAGCGTGGAGGTCCCGCTCAAGCCCTGGCCCGTGGGCATCGAGCTTAACAACACCCCCATGAGGGACGGGCGACTCAACACCCACTGGGATCTCACCTGCAGCTTCGACGACAATCCCGGCGCCGTCGCCAGGGCCGCCAAACGCTTACGCCTCATGCCGAAGGACCTTGCCGACGACGTCAAGCGCGAGACCCGCCGGCGCGCCGAAACCATGCTCGGCGATCGCCTCGTCGAGGAGCTCGCCACCATGGGCCGGGTCGACACCGTCCTCCTCTTCGAGGAAATCTGCCGGCAGGCCGCCGCCGAGCTCGGAATGCAGCTCAAGTCGTTCGTCGTCCGCGACCTCACCTTCGACGGGCCCGGAGCGCAGCCCTGGAAGGATCGCTTAGTGGACAGTGCGTACGCGGGCATCGCGCTGGCCGCCGCCGAGGTGGAGTCCGCGGACGGCAATCTCCAGGACGCGCGCTTCGACGACGGCTTCAACACCCTGCTCTTCACGAGGCACGCCGCGCCTGGTGCCAGCTTTGACATCGCGATCACCTTCCGCGCGGAGCCCGGCAACGGCGAGTTGTTCAAGCCCTACGGCGACCCAATGCTCTATGGCGCAACCGGCCAGCGGGTCGGCCGCGGTGCGCAGCAGCTCGCCGCAAGCGCACTCAGGAACGCGTTCACCGATGCCGCGTCCGGCGACACCCCCGAGGAGCTGTCCGCGCGACTGCAGAAGGCCGTCGAAGATTCCCTCAAGCGCAACGGGCTGAGTTGCCGCGACTACCGCACGCTGCGGTTCCAGCGCCGCGACTGACCGTGCCCGACCTCACGCCGCGCGGGCGAGTTTGCGCCCGTCCGGTTTGGTGACATTCACCACCCGCTTCGCCAACCGCGAGCTGGTGTTGTTCATCTTCATCAGCGTCACCTCCGGGTCCGAACCGCGCCGCGACTCGCGCGGGATAGTGTCTCTCCTGCCTGCGGCAGGGCAGGGTTCGGTGCCGCAAACGAAGAAGCGCGGGCGGGGCCCGCGCTTCCTTTTGCTTTTGGCTTTGCTTACGCCCTTTTGCGGCGCAGGGTGGTGGCTGTGGCTGTGAGGGCCAGGGCGGCGAGCAGCAGGATGGCGGTGTTGCTGCCGGTGTTGCTGCCGGTGTTGGCGCAGCCTCCGCCGCCGCCGCCGCCTCCGCCGCCGCCTATGCCGATCGACAGTGTGTAGCTGAAGGTCTGGCTCAGCGTCTGCGGGCCGAGGTTGTTGGTGTCCAGCGTGATCGGCAGGCTGCTGCCGCTGCCGCCCGGCACGAACAGGCCGGTGATCTGCGTGCCCGTCGCGTCCACCGAGGCCGTGCCGGTGCAGATTACCCCGCCGATGGTGACCGTCACCGGCAGCGCGAAGCCGCTGCCCGTGATGGTGATCGGCTTGCCGCCGCTGAAGCTGTCCTGCAGCGGGGTGAAGCCGGTCACCGAGTAGGTGATCACGTGCAGCATCCCGCTGACCGGCGGGTTGGTGCCGAGCGCCACGTTGCCCGCCGTCACGGTCTGCACGTCGGTCGTACTCTGGATCCGCGCGTCGAAGCTCTCCGACGGCGAGCCGCCGGCCGTGGACGCCACCGCGATCACCACCCACAGGTCCTCGCTGGTGGCCTGGCCCACCGTCAGGTTGGCGCTGAAGCCGCAGCTGATGCTGCCCGCGCCGGCCGCGCCGCTGAACAGCTGGGTGTCGGCGCCGTCGAAGCTGCCGTTGCCGTCGTCCAGGTACACGCCCAGGCTGCTGATGTTGTTGACCCAGTCGCCGTTGCCGCCCAGCGTCAGCACGATGCCCGACAGCGTGAAGTCCGCGTTGCTGGCCGTCAGTCGCAGCTGCCCCAGCGTGTGGTTGAAGGCGCTGCCGCTTGCCATCACGTGGGCGTTGGCCGGGTTGGCCGGGCCCGCGTTCACCGTCAGGGTCGCCACGTCGATCACCAGCGCCGAGCTGGCCGCCGTCGGCACGCCCTGCACCGTGCCGCCGCTGGGCGAGCTCTCGGCCACGCCGGTCAGCGCCGCGCGGAAGGTCTCGGCCGTGCCGGCGCTGCCGGCCAGCTTGGCCACCAGGAAGAAGCGCTTGCTGCCGTTCATGGCAAAGGTGCTGGCCGCGGCGGTCAGCGTCGCGGTGTAGCTGCCGTCGGGCGCGCTGAAGCCGGCGCCGGCGGCCGCGGTGGCCAGGGTGTCCGTGGCGGGGCCGTCGAAGCTGCCGTTGCCGTTGTCGAGGTACAGGGCCAGTGAGCTGATGTCGGCCTGCTCGTCGGCGGTGCCGCTGGCGCTGAAGGTGAGGCTGCTGACGGTCCAGGAGTCGTTGGCGGCCGTGAGCGTCACGTCGCAGATCACGTGGCCGTTGCCGCCCGGGCCCTGGCTGTCGGCGTTCACCGTGGTGTAGGCGAGAGGGCCGTGCAGCGTGGCGGTCAGGGTGGCCGGGTTGATCGTCAGCGCCGGGCCGGCGCCGCTGGTGGGCACGCCGATGGTCGTGCCGGTGCCGCCGGTGGCGGAGGTCACGGCCGTGATCTCGGCCTGGATGGTCTCGCCGGCGCCGGCCGTGCCGGCCAGCTTGCAGACCAGGAAGAAGCGGCGCGTGGTGCTTGCGGGGAACGCCGAGTTGCTGAGGGTGGCGGTGTAGCTGCCGTTGGGAGCGTTGAAGGAAGTACCGGCTGCCGCGGTGGCCAGGGTGTCGGCGGCGTCGAAGCTGCCGCTGCCGTCATCGAGGTAGAGCGCGAGGAAGTTGATGTCGGCCTGGCCGTCGGCCGTGCCGCTTTCGCTGAAGGTGATGTCGGTGAGCGTGAAGGCGTCGGTGCCGGTGGAGACGCTGAAGTCCAGGATCACCAGGCCGAGGCCGCCCGCGCCCTGGGCGTTGTTGTCAACGCCGGTGGAGGCTGCCGGGCCGTTGCGGGTGAAGACCAGGTTGAGGTTGGGCGTGACGGTGCCGGTGATGGTGACGTCCTCGCTGGCCGTGCCGCTGACGTTGGTGATGGTGCCGCCCACGGCGCCGACCGTGGCGCCGGTCAGGCGCACGTAGATGGTGACGCTGAAGGAGGGCGTGGTGGTGATGGTGGTGGTGCCGCTGTAGCCGCTGCCGGAGGTCTGGCTGATCTCGACGCCGGCGGGCGCGGTGATCACGGTGCTGGAGACCAGGCTGGTGCCGTCCAGCACGTAGGAGTGCTCGCTGCCCGGCACGCCCTGGCCGGTGCTGCCCAGGTTGAGCGTGTCCGGCGTGGCCAGCAGGGTGGGCGGCGGCGTTACGTTGCCGGTGACGGCCACGTTCTGTGTGGTGGCGCCGGTGGTGGCGTTGGTGATGTTGCCCGAGATCGCGCCCGCCGTGGCCGAGGCCGCGATGCGCACGTAGACCGTGGTGTTGGGCCAGGTGCCGGTGGAGCCGATCTGCAGCGTGGGCGACCAGGTGGTCTGGTTGAAGGAGAGTTCCACGCCGGCAGGCGCGGTGATGTCAGTGGCAGCCGTAGTGGCCGTGCCGTTGATGGCGTAGCTGAGGATGGAGCCCGCCGTACCCTGCGGCGTGGTACCCAGGTTCAAGGAAGAAGGGTTAACAGAAAGCGAAGGCGGCGTAGTCACACTACCGGTAACGGACACATTGACGGTAGTAGCGCCCGAACTGGCGTGTGTGATGTTGCCTGAGACGGCGCCGAGGGGCGCGGTACTCTTGATGCGCGCCCAGATTGTGGTAGGGCCCCAGGTGCCGGTGGACGCGATGCTGAGGCTGTCCTGGTAGCCGGAGGACTGGCTGAAGGAGATCTCCACGTTGGCGGGTGCGGTGATGGAAGTGCTGAAGGAAAGCTGCGAGCCGCTGACCGTGTAACTGACGGGCGTGCTGTTCTGACCCTGGAAGGCGGTTCCCAGGTTGAGGGAAGCAGTAGAGGTAGAAATCGCGGGCCCGGTCAGGTACGCGAAATCGTCGATGTAGTTTGAGCTGAACGACCGGATGGCAACGCCGCCGCTGACAACGGATCCGATGTTGTAGCTGACGGTCTTCAATACAGTCGAGCCGGAGCTGTCGTACAGGCGCCCGATGACGGCGGTGGAGCTGGTCCACTCGACTTCCAGCTTGTACCACTGGCTCAAGGAGTAGGTGTGGGCGGTGGTGGCCACGATGGTGTAGCCCCAGTTGGCGCTGTTCATGATGCACAGCTCAGACGTATTGGCCGCCAGGGTCAGGCTGTAGCAGCCGTTCGCGGTTGCGGCAAACCCCATGTAGGTGCGGGCTGAGGCCGCAGGATACACCCAGCAGCTGACCTTGTGCCCGGTCACGCCGCCGATGTTCTGGTCAAGGCGATAGTGCCAGTCGGGGATCCAGCAGGCTTCGCGAACCGCCATGGGCAACGGTGGTGCTGATGGACCCGCCGCCACCCTGCGAGACCCATGGCGTCCAGGGCCAGGTGCCTGTTTCAAAATTGTCCAGCGTCGTCTGTGCCGAGACGGGGCAAGACAGTGCAACAAACAGAATCGCAAGAACCGGTAAAATTCGCATGCCTGACCCCCACGAAGTCAGAAGATCGCAGCGCGTGAAGGCTCACACGCCACGTCGACAGTTACATATAAATGTCACAGTTAGGTCCGTATCATGTTGGAATTGACTTGCCGTGTCAACAGTATTCGCCCAATCGCACAGCCCTAATGTTGCAGGATTCGGTTTCCAGGCCGCAGACAGCAGACCTGAGGCACACCGAAGCCGCCGGTCTGCGCACACAAGCCGCTGGATTTCGAGAGGCGCTTCGAAGTGTGGTTGCCTGTCTGGAAACCCGCTCGCGACCTGGTTCGGGCGGCGGGCTGCCCGCTTCTTCCCCTGGGCGTCGGGTCGCTTCCAGCCGGGCCTGACGCCGGCCGACGCGCCTTCTCCACAATGATTGCAGTCCGCCCGCTGCTCGCTACTATGGCGAGAGGCGCCCCGATGAGGGGCGTCGTGCGTTAGGGCTGCGGGCAGACTGCCCGCACCACAGAGGTTCCGGACATGACGAAGCACGTCACCAAACACATCATCATCACCGGCGGGGTGGTTTCCTCGCTGGGCAAGGGGCTTACCACCGCGTGCATCGGTGCGCTGCTTGAGGCGCGCGGCCTGCGCATCCGCATCCAGAAGTTCGACCCCTACATCAACGTAGACGCCGGCACCATGAACCCCTTCCAGCACGGCGAGGTGTTCGTGACCGTTGACGGCGGAGAGACCGACCTCGACCTCGGCCACTACGAGCGCTACGTCTCCGCCCCGTTTTCGCGCAACAACAACATCACCAGCGGCCGTATCTATCGCGACGTGATCGCCAAGGAGCGCAAGGGCGCGTACCTGGGCGGCTGCGTGCAGGTGGTGCCGCACATTACGAATGAGATCAAGGCCAACATCCGCCAGTGGGACGGGCCGGAAGTGGACGTGGTACTGTCCGAGCTGGGCGGCACGGCCGGCGACATCGAGGGCGCCGCGTTCCTGGAGGCGTTCCGGCAGTTCGTGTACGAGCACGGGCGCGACAACTGCATCTTCCTGCACCTGACGCTGGTGCCGTACCTGCGCGCCAGCGGCGAGCTGAAGACCAAGCCGACCCAGCAGAGCGTGGGCATCCTGCGCCAGATCGGTATCCAGCCGGACATGCTGGTGTGCCGTACCGAGAAGCCGATCACCCAGGAGATGCGCGACAAGATCGCCATGTTCTGCAACGTCGAGAAGAAGCACGTGTTTGAGGAACGCGACGTCGAGAACACCATCTACGAGCTGCCCCAGGTGCTGCACGACGAGGGCCTGGACGACGCCATCATCAGCCGCCTCGGCCTGCCCGCGGGCTCCCAGAACCTGGGGCCGTGGCAGGAGGTCGTGCACACGGTGACCAACCCGACCGGCACGGTGGACGTGGCGGTGGTGGGCAAGTACGTCGAGCTGAAGGACGCCTACAAGAGCGTGTATGAATCCATCGACCACGCGGGCATCGCGAACAAGGTCGAGGTCAAGATTCACCGCATCAACGCCGAGGAGCTGACCGACGAGAACGTGGGCAAGCGCCTGCGCGGCATGTCGGGCATCCTGGTTCCCGGCGGCTTCGGCGAGCGCGGCATCGAGGGCAAGATCAGCGCCGTGCGCTTCGCGCGCGAGAACAAGATTCCGTACTACGGCCTGTGCCTGGGCATGCAGATCGCGGTGATCGACTTCGCGCGCAACGTGGCGGGCATGGACGACGCCAACAGCAGCGAGTTCAGCCGCGAGACCAAGCACCCGGTGATCAGCCTGCTGAAAGACCAGCGCGACGTGAAGAACATGGGCGGCACCATGCGCCTGGGCGCGCAGCCCTGCAAACTGATCGAGGGCACGATCGCCCGCGCGGCCTACGGCACCGAGATGATCCAGGAACGCCACCGCCACCGCTACGAGTTCAACAACGACTTCCGCGGCCAGCTGACCGAGCGCGGCCTGGTGATCAGCGGCGTGAACCCGGAGCTGGATTTAGTCGAAATCGTCGAGCTGAAGGATCACCCGTTCTTCGTGGGCGTGCAGTTCCACCCCGAGTTTCAGAGCAAGCCGCTGAAGCCCCACCCACTGTTCACCGCCTGGGTAAAAGCCAGCGTAGACCGCAGCCGCAGCCAGTAACCGGGCACCAAAAGGGGACTGTCCCCGTCTTCGGTACGAGCTTGCTGCTTTCAGCCCGAAAACTGACCTGCCCAGTCAGGATTGCCAAAGGGCGTGCCGCCCTTCACGCAGCGTCGAATCCGGTCTAACTCGGCCTGATCCTCCGGCTTGTTCAACCACGCAGGCCAGTCCGCCGGCTTGGGTACCGGCCAGCCGTGCATCAGTACGATCCCTTGTCGGCCCAGGAATTCCGTCGCCAAACCGGCGCTGGACCAGGGCCACTCCTGCGCACGCTCCACGAGCCCGGCGCGAACCGGGTTGCGCTCGATGTAGCGCAGCACCCGCAGCAGGTGCAAGTCGCTCTCGGTCGGGAAGGCTTTGTATCGGCCCTGCCAGACGTGGCCGACACCGGGATGCGATCTGCGGAACTGCGCGACGTGCGTCGTGGTCAGCCACTGCATGTAGCGGCCTAAATCGCCATCCTCATGGGGTCACAGGCACAGGTGAAAGTGATTGGGCATCAGGCAGAACGCCAGCACGCGCATGGGTTGATGCTGACAAGCGCGGTGGAGCAACTGCAGGAACGATGCGTACTCGTTGTCGTCATGGAAGACCGGCTGGCGCTCATTGCCGCGGTTGATCACGTGGTAGCAGACGCCACCCCTGGCCATGCGGGCGCTTCTCGGCATGGGCTGACTGTAGCTCGTGCCGAGGACGGGGACAGTCCCAAACTGCGGGGACAGTCCCCGACGGTGCTGGGTAACGGCCAGCCCCGGCCGGAAGGCCGGGGGATCCAGGGTGGACTTGCGGACAAGGGTTGTTTCCCCGCCGTTCCGGGCGGGGCTGGTTGGCTGCACAGACAGGATTGCCTGTGCTACTTCTTCTTCTGGGGCGCTTTGAAGATCTTGGTGCCGGGTACGCCGTCGCGCTCGTAGGTGACGACGAACTCCTCGGTGCCGGCGTTGTACTGGGTGCGCACGATGCGGCGCACGTCGCTCATGCTGGCCACTGGCTCGCCGTTGATGGCCTTGATGATGTCGCCCTTGCGCCCGCCGCGCGCGATCACGGTGTTGTCTTCGGGGATGTCGTCGCTGATCTGGATGCCCAGCGGCTTGCCTTCGCGGTCGTGCACCACCTTGGCGTACTTGGCCAAGTCGTCGATATTCATGTTCTTGTAGTCGTCGGTGCCGATCGTCCAGGTGTCGGTGGTCGAATCGTAGGTCGACTGGCTGGGGCGCGGGTCTTCCGGCTCGATGCGCGGGTCGGGCGGCGGCTGGTCCGGCAGCTTGATCTTGTTTTCCGGGATCTTGCCGGTTTTGCCCAGCTTGCTGACGTCCGGCACCTGGAAGGCCTTGGGGTCGGGCGACAGCTTCACGTCGAAGTAGCGGTCCTTGTACTTGGGGTCGCGCGACGGGCCGTTGATCAGCACGTGGTCCCACTCGATGCGCACAATGGTCAGGTCGTGAGCCGCCAGTTTCTGCACCTTGGTGTCCAGCGTCTTTCCCTTGGCGAACTCTTCCTTGAACTTCATGCCGGCCTGGAACAGCAGCGTGGCGTTGCCGGCCTCTTTGGAAATCACCACGGCCTTGGCCACGTCCTCGGGGCCGTACCACAGGCGCAGCAGCGTGAACTGCGAGTTTACCCACTTTTCAAGCTCGGCGGCCAGTTCGGCGTCGGTGCGCACAGGGTCGGCCTTCTCGGTGAAGTTCAGGGTATAGCTGGCCTCGGCATGCTCCGTGCCGTCGGGCAGGGTTGCGCGCACCGTGACGCTGGAGCCCTGGGGCGTGGCCTTGGTGAATTTCAGCGTGGTGGACTTGCCGCTCTTGGCGCTGAGCGAGACGCCCGCGGGCGCGGCGCCCTGGATGGCCCAGTTGTAGCTGGTCGGGTTGCCCGCGCCGCCGCTGGCGGTCAGGCTGGTGTCTTTCTCGAGGGTGCTGCCGGTCGGCGAAATCGACATGATGTCCGGGCGCTTGCGCGGCGACAGCATGGTGTCGCGGTAGTAGGCGTGGTCGGCCGTGGCGGAGGGGTCGACGGTGTCGGCCCAGGTGAGGCGCTTTTCCTTGGTGGTGGGCGTCGAGGCCTTGTCGTAGGTGTCGATGCGATCGGTGCGGATTTCGCTCCAGATTTTGTAGCCCGCGAATGCGCCACCGGCCAACACCAGCAGGTTGGCGAGCCATATCAGCGCGGAAAGTTGCGGACCTTTCATGGGCGTTCTTATACCTGATGCGAGTGCCGGTTAGCTACCGGCTTACCCCAACCGCTGGTTTGACCGGCTTCCCGGCGGCCTTGCTGCCGCCATCCTGCAACAGCAGCAGACCGCCGACCACGGCGATGGCCAGCAGGCCGGCCAGGATCACCACCACCAGTCCGTTGCCCTTCTTGTTCCTGCGCATGCCTTCTCCCGCACCGTCCAACCCCTGTAACGACTCTGGGGTGAATCCGTTGCAGGAAAATCACGCCTGGGCGGCAAGTTCCTTCAACCTGTGATGGATGGCCCACAGCAGCTCTTTCAGGCCCTTTCCTGACACTCCGCTGATCAGCGCCACCGGCACTCCCAGCAGCTTTGAAAGCTCGGCGGCCTTTTCCTCGGCGCCCGGGATGTCGCCCTTGTTGGCCACCACCATGCGCGGCTTGGCGGCCAACACCGGGCTGTGAGCCTCCAGCTCGCCGACGATCACGTCGTGGTCGTGCCTGAGTGTCTCGGGGTCGCTTTCACTCACGTCAATCAGGTGCAGCAGCAGGCGGGTGCGCTCCACGTGACGCAGGAACTGGTGGCCCAGCCCCTTGCCCTGGGCGGCGCCCTCAATCAGGCCGGGGATGTCGGCCATCACGAAGCGGCTCTCGGGGCTCAGCTCCACGATGCCCAGGTAAGGGGAAAGCGTGGTGAAGGGGTAGGCGCCGATCTTGGGCCTGGCGGCCGTGCAGCGCGACAGCAGCGTGGATTTCCCGGCGTTGGGCAGGCCGACCAATCCGACGTCGGCGATCAGCTTGAGCTCGAGGCGCAGTCTGCGCAGCTGGCCGGGGCGGCCCTCGGTGTGCTCGGTGGGGGTCTGGTTGGTGCTGGTGGCGAAGTGCTTGTTACCCAGGCCGCCCTTGCCGCCCCGAGCCGCGACGAAACGCGCTCCGGGCTCGCTCAGGTCCGCGATCTGGACGACGTTGGTGACGGCCGGGCCCGGCTCGTAATCTTCGCCGCTGGCGCCGGCATCGGTGAAGGCTTCGGGCGGGGCGTTCGCGATGTCGAGTTCTTCGGCAGCGGGCTCAACGCTTTCGGTCAGCTCGTAAATCACGGTGCCGACCGGCAGCTCGACGAGCTTGTCCTCACCGTTCTTGCCGTGGCAGTTGGCGCCGCGGCCGGGGCCGCCGGCCGGCGCCTTGATTTCGCGTACGTGCTGCAGGTGGTGCAGCCCGTCGAGGTGGTGGCTGGCGACGAAGACGACGCTGCCGCCCTGGCCGCCGTCGCCGCCGTCGGGACCGCCGCGGGGCACGTGGGACTCGCGCCGGAAGCTGACGCAGCCGTCACCCCCGCGCCCGCCCTTGACCGTCAACTCGTGTTCATCAACAAACATGGCGGGCAGGGTAGCAGCGAATCCGGAAAACAGCAGCCCCGGCGGGCGAACGCCGCGCATCCGGGGCGTGGGGCGGCGGTCACCACGCTGTCCGGCCGGGAGACCGGCCGCTGAGCCGGGGACACCCCATCCCGCTCAGACTGGCGTGAAGCCGCATCGCCGGCGTCTATGGATCGAAGCCCTGGTAGGTGGCGAAGTCGAAGGGGTTGGCGGCGCGGTCCAGCCTGATGCGTATGCGGCCGGTGATCGAACGCGTCTTGCCGCGCCGGTCGGCCAGGCCTTCAAACTCGACCTCCCACAAGTGCTCGCCGTCCTGCAGGCCGATGTAGGTGCAGTGCCGCAGCAGTTGCAACATGCCCCAGTTGCTGTCTCCGAAGTCGATCGGCGCGGCCGCGGGTGCTTTCTCGAACGCCTTCTTCAGGCGCAGCCGCGCGCCGGCCGTCGTCGGCGTCCAGGTTGCCGACGTGAAGTTCGGCGCGCGGTGGTTGATGTTCGCGCCGCCGGTTTCCAGCACCAGGTCGGCGATTGACTTGGTTTCCTCGACCAGCTTGATCGAGAACATCACGTTGACCTGCTCGCTGTCAGGACCGAACAGCGCCTCGCGGATGCGGCCGGCCTGCTCGCGCGCCTGCGCGTATCCCTCGGGCAGTGTGGCGGCGCTCAGCCCCGCGAGGTCCGTGCTTGCCAGCGCGTCGAACTCGCGTTGCCGGCTCCAGACCGCGCCGCTGACCGGGTTGAACAGGGCCGCGACCAGTACGGGATCGGCCTCCGTTTCCGAGGTTTCGTCGAACGGAAAGCAGGCCTTCAGCCGCGACCAGGGCTCGCGCACGTCGTTCTGCCAGTGCGCGTTGAGGCGCGCGTTCTCGGCGGCGAACGCGGATTGGAACAGGTCCAGCGCCGCGGCGTAGCCTTCACCGGCGCGGGTGTAGTCGCCCTGCTCCTCGAGCTGCCGCGCGTCCTTGAGCGCGGCCTCCGCCCGTTCGCCGTCCGGGGTCTGCGCCCCGCCGATTTTCGCGCGATAGCCGTCCCAGGCCGCCTGGCTGGTGAGCACCAGCTCGCGCTTGTCCGCGGCCTCGCGAGCGGCCTGCTTTTGATCCAGCCAGCGCGCGGCGATGAAGAAGCCGCCGACGCACACCACCAGCGCCAGCGCCAGCATCAGCAGCACCACCGGCCCGCGCCGCCAGGCTGGCGTGTGCGGCGCCGACGTGACCGCCGACTGCTGCGGCAGGCCGGAATCTTCGCCGCGCCCGAGCGCCACGTCGCGAGCGTGTCCGATCTGCCGAAGCTGCGCCTCGAACTCGTGCCGGCGCGCGGGCTCAGACTCCAGCTGCGACTGCAGCACCTCGGCGGCGGACTGGTACTTCAACTGGATGTGATCCGGCGACGCGCCGACATAGAGACCCAGCAGCTTGAATGCGGTGTCGCGGTCCATCGGCGCAGGGTACGACAGCGCGTTGGGCCTGAAAAGGCGTGGGGCAGACATCCTGTCTGCCGCCCGGTCCCGGCCGCGCGCTTGCGCTCTTGTTCTCTTGCTACTTGGGGATGAACACCGGGCGGTCGCGCAGGTCGCCGTCTTCCAGGTGTTCGTTGAAGCGGTACATGGTCGCGCGCGGCACGCCGTGGGCGTCGGCCAGTTCTTCCAGCGTCTGGCTGCCGTCGGCGACGATCACCTTGCACACCCGCCGCTTGTACGGCAGCAGCCAGTCGTCCCAGCTCTCGCCGCTGTCGTAGCGGATTGCCTCTCGCGGCTCCACGCCCCGCGCGCAGGCCGCGCGCACCGGCGCCAGCTCCGCGCAGCCGAGCTGCCAGAAGCTCACGGCCGGCACGCCCCAGTCCAGCCCCAGCTCCACGCGTGCCTGGATCGCGCGCAGCGACGGCAGCGCCGCCATGCGCGTGCCGTAACGCGCGGCCAGCTCGCCTTCCTGCTCCATCCACGCGGCGTCGAAGCCCGGCTTGTCGGCCAGCGCCTTCACTTCGCGCAGCGTTACCACATCGGCGCGGGGCAGCGTGGTGTCGGCGGGCCTGGGCCAGTCGTACCCATATAGAGGAAGGCACAAGGTCAGCTTGTGGCTGTGGGCGGACCATTGCTCGAGCAGCCGCAGGAAAGCCGGCAGCGGGTAGAGCGCGCCGGGCAGGCTGCCGCGCCAGTGGTAGTCGTACATCATCAGGCGCACGGTGTAGACGTCGCGTGACTCCAGCAGGCGGCGGTAGGCGCCGCGCTGATCGGGGCGCAGGCGGCTGTCCACCGGTTGCAGCGTGAGCGACAGGCGCGCGCCCTCCGGCAGACGCGGCGAGATCTTCTCGGCCAGAGTCAGCAGCGCCTCGGCCTGGCTTGTGCCCAGGCTCTCGTAGTCGAGGTCCAGGTGGTCGCAGCCGCTGCGCGCGAACGCGGCCAGCAGGCTTTCCACGTGCTGATCCATGCCCGCCGCGCTCAGCGGCGTTTCCAGCGAGCCGCCGTGGTTGGTGACGGTCAGCCAGCGCCGCAGGTTGCCCGCGGCCGCGAGGCCTTTGGCGAGGCCGTTCTCGTCCTCCAGCTTGACGGCGCCGTCGGCGGCCACGCTGCCGTGGAAAAACAGCAGGTCGGTAAAGCCGGCCTCTCGCGCCTCGGCGGCGATCTTTGCCTCGTCGCCCCAGTAGGGTACCCAGCCCTCGATGCGGTCCAGGCTGTCCAGCGGCGTGGGCCGGCTGCGTTCGGGTGGCGCTTCGGGGTCCGCTGACGGCGTATCGTCGCCCGCGTAGAGCACGCAGCCGATGGTGGCGGCCAGCAGCAACAGGCCGAAGCCCACGCCGGCCAGGCGTGCCGTTCGGCCCTGCAGCCGCAGCTCAAAGCCACGGCCGTTACGTTTGCGACGTCGGCCCATGCAACCCCGGGGGGACTATCGGCATTGGAGCGGAAGCGGATTCAGCGGATCGTGTGATTCGCGGCGTTTTGTGTGTGGCAGGAACAGCGAATTACCAATAACCAATTACCAATTGCCAATTAGGCGTGGATCGGCCAACGCAGACCAATTGGTAATTGAAAATTGGTTATTGGTAATTTGCTGTTAAACCCGCAGTCGACCTGCGGTGTCGCGCCCCTAAGCGCTCAGCCTTGCCCGCGCTTCTTCATAACGCGCTTCGCGCTGCTTGATCGGGCTCTGCTCTGACTGGCTCAGCGGGTCGCCTTCGATCACCTTCTGCTCGATGTTGCGCTGGTTTTCATCCATGCGCTCGAGGATCGGCCCGTTGATGATCTGGCGGATCTGCTCCGCCACCGTCTCCTGCCATTCCTTGTCTCGCGCGCCGTCCGGCATGTCGGCCGTGTACTGCTCATAGCTCAGCGGCGCATGGATCTTGATGTGGTGCTTCCGGAACAACCGCGGCCGCCACGAGCTGCGCGGCCAGAATTCGCCGGCCGTGACAAACGTGATGGGCAGGATGGTCGCCTTGGTGGCGAACGCGGCGCGCAGGGCGCCCGGCTTCCAGGGGCCCATCAGGCGGCCCGTGGAGCGGCTGCCTTCCGGGAACACGCCGGCGGCGGCGCCGGATTTCAGGATGTGCAGCAGCGTGTGGTACGGGCCGCGCCCCGGGTTCTCGCGGTTCACCGGGTAGGCCTTGTAGGTCTTGGTAAAGAAGCGCACGACCGGTATGTGGAACAGCTTGTGCCAGGCCATGATCGAGACGTCGCGGTCGGCGAAGTAGATCATCACGCAGACCAGCGAGGGCGGCTCCAGGAAGCTGGGGTGGTTGGCGACCACCAGCAGGCCGCCGTCGCGCGGTATGTTCTCGGTGCCCTCGACCTTCCAGAAGAACAGCACGCGGCCGATGGCTGCGGCCAGATGCACGGCGGTGTGATAGATCCAGCCGCGCCAGCCGGTGGGGCGGGTCTGGTCAACGAGGACGTAATCGTCGCGGCTCATGGAACCTAGTCAATACTAATAACTACGTTATGTAAATACCCTCGTGTGCACGAATCAAACATCGCCGCAACTTCTTCGTCCACCGCGTCGTTCTGTGTGCAGGGATGCAGACCATGGCGATCTACTTCTACGGGCGCACCGACAAATGGGGCGAGTTCAGCAACTTTGCCCACTTCCCGTTCCATCTCGACGGCAAGACCTGGCCAACCAGCGAGCACTACTTCCAGGCCATGAAGTTCGCGGGTACAGGCCACGAAGATGAAATCCGCCAGGCGAAGCGCCCCAACGACGCGGCCCGCATGGGACGCCAGCGTTCACGCCCCCTGCGCAAAGACTGGGAGAGCGCAAAAGACGACATCATGCGCAAGGCAGTGTGGGCAAAGTTCACCACACACCCGGCCCTGAAAGCGCTGCTGCTCTCGACTGGCAACGAAGACATCGTCGAGAACGCCCCGGGCGACTGCTAGTGGGGCTGCGGCGCTGACGGCAGCGGCCGTAACATGCTGGGCCGCATCCTGGTCGAAACCCGCGCACGCCTGCGAGCCGAGGCCTGAGCCCACGCGCGAAAGCGGTCACAGACCCGCCGCTTCGCGTTTGCGGCGCTGGTGCTATACCGTGGCCATGAAGCACGTGGTGGTGATCGGTGGCGGCATCAGCGGGCTGACGGCGGCGTACCGCCTGCACAAAGCGGGCGTGCGCGTCACGCTGCTTGAGGCTTCGGACCACCTGGGCGGCGTGATCGGCACCGTGCATCGCGACGGCTGCCTGCTGGAAACCGGTCCCGACTGCTGGGCCTCGAACAAGCCGGCCGCGCTGGAGCTCGCCAACGAGCTCGGCCTCGCCGATCAGGTGATCGGCACGCGCGAAGGCGTGCGGCGCAGCTTCATCCTGCACCACGGCACGCTGCAGCGCCTGCCCGAAGGCTTCTTCCTGATCAGCCCCATGTCGATCAAGGCGTTGCTGAAAACCCCGATCCTGAGCTGGCCCGGCAAGCTGCGCATGGCGCTGGAGCTGATCGAGGGCGTTCGCCACGACGACAGCGACGAGTCGCTGGCAGATTTCGTGCGCCGCCGCTTCGGCCGCGAAGCGCTTGAGCGCATTGCGCAGCCGATGATCGCGGGCATCTACACCGCAGACCCCGAGAAACTCAGCCTGAAGGCCACCTTCCCCGCCTTCATCGAGATGGAGCGTTCCGAAGGCAGCGTGATCAAGGCACTGAGGAAACGCGCGAAGAAAGAACGCGCCAAGGCGCCCAGCGGCGGCGAAGTCAGCAAGGCCGCCGGCCCGCGTTACGGCCTGTTCGTAACCTTCAAGAACGGCCTCAGCACATTGCCCGACGCGCTGGCGGCGGCGCTGCCGGAAGGCGCCATCCGCAAGGGCGCGCGCGTGACGAGCCTGACCCGGCAGGACGCGGGCTGGAGCGTGCAGCTCGAAAACGAGTCACTGGCCGCCGACGCCGTGGTGCTGGCGCTGCCGGCACACGCCTCGGCGGCGCTGCTGCGCGACACGGACGCGCCGCTGGCCGACGCGCTCAGCGCCATCGAGTACGCCGGCGCCGCGGTGGTGAATTTCATCTTCGAGCGCGCGCAGATCGCCCATGCCATGGACGGCA
This sequence comes from Planctomycetota bacterium, assembly GCA_027493625.1. Classification (GTDB taxonomy): domain Bacteria; phylum Planctomycetota; class UBA8742; order UBA2392; family UBA2392; genus JACKID01. The sequence goes on from JAOSKM010000002.1 coordinate 87,782, forward strand.
TCGGCGCGGTGATTCCGGCCGTTGAAAAGCGCCGCATCGTGGCGTTCAGTTTCAGCAGCGTGAAGTTCGAAGGCCGCGCGCCGGAGGGCAAGGCGGTGGTGCGCGTGTTTATGGGCGGGGCGCTGCAGCCGGAGATCGCGCGCATGGGCCCCGAGCAGCAGACGCAGGTGGCGCTGGAAGAGTTGCGCGATCTGGTGAGCATCACGGGCGAGCCGCTGTTTTCGCTGGCGGGTTCACACCAGGGCGCGATGGCGCAGTATCACGTCGGCCACCTGGAGCGCGTGGCAAAGATCCGCGAGCTGGCGCGGCCTTACACCAGCCTGGCGATCGCAGGCAATGGCTTCAACGGCGTGGGCATCCCGGACTGCATCCGCAACGCCAACGAGTCGTGCGCTGCGCTGCTGAAACATCTGAACCCGGCCTGACACCGATTCGAATCACCTTCTTGGGTTTGTGCGCTCACCAACTGCGACACGCGAAGACGTAAAGGGCGCGAAGATCGCGAAGTTAAGGCCTTCTTCAAGCAGTTCTTCGCGTCCTTCGCGCAATCTTCGCGCCTTCGCGTGAGGCAGTTGAAAGACGCTCAACCCAGAGGAATTGCTTCGTAATGGTGAGAGCACTCCACGCTCTTCACTTGAAAACAAGAAGGTGCGAAGAACTTTTGGTGTCGCAGTTCCTTCGCGTCTTCGTTCCTTCGTGTTCCAAGGCCGTTAACGCAATGAACCCGGCAGGGGGCTGCCGGGTTCGCTTTGCAAAGCTCGATGGAAAATGGGGGAGGGGCCATCGAGCCTCTAGGGTTTTTCTTGCGCGTTGCGCGCGTGGAGAAGGGTGCTTCGGAAGAAACACCGCGTTGATGAAGTCCTTTCGTTGCGTTACTGCTTCTTTGCTTCCGTCTGGTCCTTCAGTTCAGGGTCGCTCGTCTGTCCCCTCATGCTTCCGAATCGTCCCTGTTCAATTTCTTAAACGGACTCCCCGGGATTTGAGTTCCATAAATCCCCCGGCAGCGCTCCGAATTTTTTCGATGTGGAACTAACTACAGCGCAAGCTGTTGCAGCAGCGCTTTAACCGCCGCGCGTGGCGAAAGCTGACGGGCGCGCACCTGCCCGCGAAGCCCTTCAAATGCGGTGTTTGCACGCCCCTGCCCCTTCAGCGCATCCAGCAGCGCCGCGCCCGCCAGGTCCGTCAGGCGTGACTCCGCGCGCTTCTGCCTGACACCCGCCAGTAACCCGTTACTTCCGAGAAACGTGCGATGTTGTGCAATCGCCGCCGCCAGCTCGCTCGCGCCCTGCCCCTGCGTGGCCACCGTGCGCACGATCGGCGGGTTCCAGGCGCGCGCGGATTCCGGCCGCAACTCCATGCCTTCCTTAACATCTTCTTCCAGCCGCTCGGCGCCTTCGCGGTCGGCCTTGTTGATCGCGACCACCTCGGCGATCTCCATGATGCCGGCCTTGAGCGCCTGCACGCTGTCGCCGGCGCTGGGCGTGAGCACCACCACGGTGGTGTCGGCCAGGCGCGCGATGTCGACCTCGCTTTGGCCGACGCCGACAGTTTCCACGATGATGGGGTCAAAGCCCGCCAGGGCCAGCACGTCGCAGGCGTCTTCGCTGCCGATCGCCAGGCCGCCGAAGCGCCCGCGGCTGGCCATGCTGCGCACGAACACGTCGGCATCCAGGCTGTGTGCGGTCATGCGCAGGCGGTCGCCCAGCAGCGCGCCGCCGCTAAAGGGGCTTGACGGGTCAACAGCGACCACGCCGACGCGTTTGCCCTGTCTGCGGTACTCGCTCAGCAGGGCGCTGGTGAGGGTGCTCTTGCCGCTGCCGGGCGGGCCGGTGATGCCGATGCGCTCCGGGTGCGGGAGGTTCGTGTACTCGGCGTCCAGCGCGGCGCAGAAGGCATCGTCGCCGTTCTCCACCAGCGTCAGCGCCCGCGCGATCGCACGGGTCTCACGGGCCTTGATGCGTGAGAGCAGGTCCATGGGGTCAGTATGGCGAGCAGTGGCACGCGCTTCCAGCGCGTGGTTCGTGCCACGTGCTTCCAGCACGTGCCACTCAATCCGCCGTGGCTTCCGCGTACTTGCGCGCCGCGGAGCGGATCACCGGCGAGTTGTCGCGGTCTTTCATCTTCACGAACCAGCCGTGCAGGTCTTTGCGTTCGCGCTCATTGGCCGGCTGGATGCTGCCCACCCGGTTCAGCGCCGCCAGCCGCACCGTGGGCGACAGGTCTTCCTCGGCCACGCGCTGCAGGCGCGCGATGTCGCTCAGGGGCACCGCGGCCGCGGCCACCGCGCGCAGCGCAGCATCCTTGTTGGGGTCGAGGTACTCCTCCAGCAGGGCCGACTTGTCGGACGCCCGTGAAAGCAGCGCGCCCAGGGCCTGCGACTTCACGCCCAGGTTGGTGCCTTGCTCAAGTACCTTGCGCAACTCGGCGTCGGCAGCGGTCAGCGAGCTCTGGCGCAAGCCCTCAATCGCGCCCTGCGCGGCCGCCACGTTCGGGTCGTCGGCGGCGGCGGTCAGGCGCTGCAGGTCGGCTTCATCGGATGCGAAGCTGCCGAAGGCAGTCAGGTAATCGGGATAGTTGGCGTCCTTGCGCGCCAGTCCGGCCTCGATCATGGCACGACCATCGGGCACGTCGTGGGCGGCGATGCGCTGGATCAGCAGCCGCTTATGCTCGGCGGGCATGGCGCCCTGCAGCAAGCCTACAAGCAGCTTGGGGAGTTCCTCTCCTTCAACCAGTGAATCAAGCCAGTCTACTGGCCAGGCACTCCTTCCACCCCAACGTGGCGGATACCATTCCGCAAGTTCCGTCGCGTAATCCCACCACTCTGAACCTGCTAGATCTTCGAAGACCGATCCGTAGGGTTGATAGGTGAGGATGTAAGCCAGAAACAATACGCCGCGGATAAACCTGTCAGCGTTACGGCGTTGCAGGAAGCCGCGGAGTTCGAACTGCAATGCACTCGCCAGAGTAGGCAGTTCGTACTTGATGACTGGCAGGAATACTTCAATACGCGCGATGTCGAGCAGCCAGTCCGGCTTCTCGGTGTCGAGCAGGTTGCGCAGCAGGGCCATCAGGCGGGCGTCACCGCTATCGTTTTCGCGCCAGCCTTTCACCAGCGACTCGAACAAGGTCTGCGCGATCAGCTTCAGTTCTTCGATTTCGCCGCCCTCGAACTGGTCGTCCGTGCCCAGCAGCTTGGCCGTGCGCGTGTCGTGCACGTGCATTGCCCAGTCAAGCCGGCGCTCCGCGGCGTGGAACGCCAGAAAGTACTGGATGCGCACCAGCGCGTTCTGCTCGCTGTCCAGGGCCGCGCGCACGCGCTCGTCCACCAGCTCGTGCGGCCGCGCCTTGGCCAGCATGTCCTGGTTGAGCGCGACGCCCTTGCGGTCGGAGGCGCGAGTGGCGATGGCCAGGTTGCTGAGCCAGATGTCGATCTCGCGCGCGCTGTTGGCGACCTCCGGATCGGGCTCCGGCGACTCGCCGCCGTCATCGTTGCCGGCCGGCGTTTCGTCGTTGTTCGCGGCCGGCGCGTCCTCGTTGGCTGCCTCGCGCATGGGCTGGCCGCGCGAGCCGAGGTCCGGGATCACGGCCGCGCGGTTGGCGGGGGCGTTTCCGGAACTGGTGGCCGCCGGCGTTTGCAGCAGGAAATAGCCCCCCAGCGCCAGGCCGATCACGACCGGCAAAGCAATCAGCGGAACCAGCCAAACGGCCCGAGACGAAGAGGCGTCATCCATGCTTCCTGTTTAACGCACCAAGGGCAAATTCGTTAGGGCATAGCCCCCTGCGTATGCAGGGGGCATCGGCACGCCCAGCAGACGATAACCGAGGACCTTCATCAACGCGGACCATCCTGCCGGTGCAGCACGTAGTGCACGCAGGCCTCGATATCGGCCCATGAGTGCAGGAACAGCTTGTCGCCACCCTCGGTCCACACCTCGCGATCGGCCGCCATCAACCCCTCCCGCCGCAGGCGGCGCGTGCCGTAGGCCTTGAAATCGCGCAGCACGTCATCGACCGGCTTGTCGGCGGTGACCACGACGTGAACGTGGTTTGAGCGCACGTTCAGGGCGTGCAGCTGCCAGCCCCGGTGCTCGCAGACCTCCCGAACGGCGGCGTCGACAGCGCCGCGCATCTCGGGCGTCAGTTTGGTTGGCGCGTGCTTGAGTTGCCGGCGGCGCCGCTGTTCCAACAGCGGATCGGCCTTGTGTTTGCCGGGGTAGAAGTCGTTCTTGCGGTCGCGCCAGCCGCGGGAGTCGCCATGGACCCAGGTGCCGTAGGTGGTCCAGGTGATGAAGTAGTGGCCGGGCCGGTCCATGGGATGTTTGCGGACTTTGTGTTCGGCCGCTGATTCGCGTTGATGGCCGGGTGTTTGTTTGGGTCCTTCATTGCTGCTGATGCCCCCTGCTTACGCAGGGGGCTACGTGGCTGATGTATACGGCAGCAGGAACTGGCGGGCCCTTTGCGCTACCTCTACGGCCTTGTGCTCGAAGGTGTAGAGCTCGACGGTGATCCACCCGTTGTCGTAGTCGGCCTGGCGCAGCTGCTTGAAGAACTCGTCGAAGTCGATTGCGCCGTCGCCCGGCACTAAGTGGAAGTGCACGCGGTCCTTGGCGATGTCCTCGATCTGGATGTGATGGATGCGGCCTTTGAACCTGGCGGCGTTCGCGGCCGGGTCTTCACCCACGCAGTAGAAGTGGCCGACGTCGAAGTTCAGCCCCAGCCACTGCTCGGCCACGGGGTCCCCGGCAAAGCGCTGCATGAAGGCCTCGTATTCGCCGGCCTTCTCGATCAGCAGGCCGGGCTCGGGCTCGATGCACAGGCGCACGCCGGCCTGTTGCGCGTCGGGCAGCACGCTGCGGATGCCCTCTTCAAACCAGTCGGCGGCCTGCTCGCGCGTGACGCCCTCATCGATGGGCCCGCCCGGCTCGGTGCTGATGGTGGGGGCACCCAGCTCCGCGGCGAGGTGCAGGCACTGGCGGGTGTGCTCCACGCGCAGTTTACGGCGCGCGGGATCGCGCTCGCACCAGCTCGGCCGGTGGCAGCCCTCGATGCCGTACAGCATGAAGGCGTTGCAGTTGGAGACGGCCAGCTTGCGCGCGGCCAGCTTTTCGCGCCAGCGCTTGATGTCGGCCGGCTTCACCTGCGGCGGGAAGGCGTGAGGCACATCCAGCAGGATCTCGATGCCCTGGTAGCCGGCGTCGGCGACCAGGTCGATCGCCTCATCCAGCGAGTAGCGCTTCAGGGCGTTGCTTGCGAATGCCAGTCGGAAGCTCATGGCATAAAGTTAGGTTGGCGGCGCGAAACGCGAAAGGCTCTGAACCACGATGCGTGCGCGGAAACGAGCGACGGACGAGATTGCACAATGCGCCGGGCGGGAATTCGTTACACTGAAGGCATGGCCGGCGACAAAAACCATTACGAGATGGCGTTCAGCGGCCTGCTGATCGAGGCGGGAGTGCGCGCGCTGGCCGTCGACGAAGCGCGGCGCCCGGTGCTGAACGGCATTCAGCTCAAGAACTTCGATTTCCTGGTCAACGGCCTGGAGAACGTGTGGGCGCTGGATCTGAAGGGCCGGCGCGACCGGCCCTGGATCACGCGCACGGACCTGTTCTCGATGATGGGCTGGAAAAGCCTGCTGGGGGCGGCGGCCGAGCCGGCCTTCCTGTTCGCCTTCTTCCAGCCGCCGCACGCGGCGGCCGGACGCGCGGCGCTGCTGGAATGCACGCAGCACGAGACGCCGGCCGGGCTGTACCGTTTCTGTGTGCTGCCGATAGCGGCCGCCCAGCGCATCGCGCGCCCGCGCAGCGAGAAGTGGGGCACCTTCGGCTTCGAATGGCGGGCATTCGCGCGCGCGGTGCTTCCTCTGGAGGCAATCCTGCCGCTGCCCAGCGCGGTATGATCGCCCGAACGCCTACCGGTTCTCGTACAGCAGGTTGAAATTCTGGTCGTAGACCGCCGCGATGCTTTTGCCCGGGTTGCGCCGGTACTGCTCCACCAGCGCGTCCAGGATGTGCTCCGGGTCGCGGTCGCTGCGGTCGATGCTCGGCGGCCGATGAAACTCGATGAACCCGGCCCGGCTGGTGCCCATGATGCGGGTGACGCGGCTCTTGCGGCTGGCGTAGCTCTCCAGCATCTCGAGGCTGACGGTGGCGCGGAAGAAGGCCTCCAGCGTGTTCACCGGCGCGCTCCAGTCGTGGATGCGCGTCACCGTCTCGATGGTGTCCAGCATGCACAGCTCGGGCCCCGCGCCGATGTCCGTGCCCAGCACCCAGGGGATGTCCATGGCGCGGACTTTCTCGAGCTTCATGCGGCCGCTGCCCAGCGCTTCATTACTGGTCGGACAGTGCACCACGATGCTGCCGCGCTGCTTGATGGTGCGCCAGTCGAAGTCGTCCAGCCACACGCAGTGCGCCAGCAGCGTGCGCGGCGACAGCAGCCCGGCCTGGTCGTAGACGTCCAGATACGATTTCGCGTCGGGGAACGCGCGTGCCACGGCCGCGCATTCGTCTTCGTTCTCGGCCAGGTGGGTCTGGACCCAGAGGGTGTAGTCGAAGGCGAACTCCTGCAGCTCTTTCAGCGTCTTCATGTCGCAGGAGAGTGCGAAGCGCGGCGTGACCGCCAGCTGTTCCTCGAACTCGATCTGCAGTTGCTTCAGCTCGGCGATCACCTGCGGCAGCGGGCGCACCAGCTCAGGGGGCTCGCCGGTGGTCATCACCGTGGGGCCGATCAACGAGTAGCGAATGCCGGCGTGTTTGGCGGCGCGCACGCTCTCAAGGTGCGGGCTGCACCAGCAGGCGCCGGCGAGCGTGCCGGCCGCGAGCTGCTTGCGCGCGAAGCCCTCGGCGGCGACGTCGGCGAAGGCCTGGTTGCCGAAGCGGGCTTCCTCGGGCCAGGCATCTTCGGCCAGCCAGCCCAGCAGGGACTTGCCCTTCACGCCCGCGATGCGGTGCTGCACCCAGTGGAAGTGCCAGTCGCAGAAGGCGGGTGTGATGACGCCCTCAACCGGGATCGGCTCGTATTCGACGTGCGGTAAACCCAGGTAGCCCGATTCCGGCCTGTGGAAGGGGTCGTCGTAGCTGGTGTAAAGGATGGAGTTGCCCTCAACCCGAGCCTGGTTGGGGCTGATAGGCCAGACGCACTGGCCCTGCAACACACGACGTTTGACCGGCTCGTTGTGCACGCAATCCTCGGCGCAGGGAACTGCAGCTTTCGGCCCCCAGCGTATGCAGCAGGCTCGAGTTTGCAAACCCGCGGTGCGGGGCCGGGCAAGCCAGCCAGTTCTTCAAGCAACAGTTCAGGGAAGGCTACGCCTGCTTCCGCGGGTTGGGGGGACAGCGAATCGCACGCTGTGCCTGAGCCAAACCAAAGCCCGGCCTGCAAAGGCCGGACGGATTACACTGGTCATGCCAACACAGGTGGAACTGCCCGGGATTGGCATCCCGGGCTCTGGTCTTCTACATGTTGCGGCGGTACTGGCCGCCTACTTCGTAGAGGGCGTGGCTGATCTGGCCGAGTGAGCAGAACCTTACGGTGCGCATCAGCTCGTGGAAGATGTTGCCGCCTTCGAGCGCCACGCGCTTGAGGTGCTCGAGCGCCTTGGGCGCGCCCTGCTGGTGGCGCTGCTGGAAATCGGCCAGGCGGTTGATGCAGCTTTCCTTCTCGGCCTGGGTGGCGCGCGCGAGCTCGATCTTCTGCTCGCGCTCCGTGGGGTGCGGGTTCAGGAAGGTGTTCACGCCGATGATCGGCAGCTCGCCGCTGTGCTTGAGCTGCTCATAGACCATCGACTCTTCCTGGATCTTGCCGCGCTGGTACTGCGTCTCCATGGCGCCGATCACCCCGCCGCGCTCGGTCAGGCGGTCGAACTCCTGCAGCACGGCCTCTTCCACCAGGTCGGTCAGCTCTTCGATGATGAAGCTGCCCTGCATGGGGTTCTCGTTCTTGGCCAGCCCCAGCTCCTTGTTGATGATGTGCTGGATGGCCAGCGCGCGGCGCACGGACTCGTCGGTCGGCGTGGTGATCGCCTCGTCGTAGGCGTTGGTGTGCAGGCTGTTGCAGTTGTCGTAGATCGCGTACAGGGCCTGCAGCGTGGTGCGGATGTCGTTGAACTGGATCTCCATGGCGTGCAGGCTGCGGCCTGACGTCTGGATGTGATACTTCAGCATCTGGGAGCGGTCGTTCGCCCCGTACAGACGCTTCATCGCCACGGCCCAGATGCGCCGGGCCACGCGGCCGATCACCGAGTACTCGGCGTCCACGCCGTTGGAGAAGAAGAAGCTGAGGTTGGGCGCGAAGTCGTTTACGTCCATGCCGCGGGCGCGGTAGGCCTCGACGTAGGTGAAACCGTTGGCCAGCGTGAAGGCCAGCTGCGTGATGGGGTTGGCACCGGCCTCGGCGATGTGATAGCCGCTGATGCTGACCGAGTAGTAATTGCGCACGTTGTGGTCGATGAACCAGGCCTGCACGTCGCCCATCATCTTGAGCGCAAACTCGATGCTGAAGATGCAGGTGTTCTGGGCCTGGTCTTCCTTCAGGATGTCGGCCTGCACGGTGCCGCGCACGGTGCTGACGGTCTCGCGCTCGATGCGCTCGAATTCGGGCTCGCTCAGCAGCTTGCGGATTTCTTCCCAGGGTACGTCAAAGCAGCGCGGGTCCTGCCACGCGGACTTGAGCAGCGCGTGCGGGTCGGACATCTCGCCGGGCGCGACCTTGGGGTCGCGGATCGGCACGAACAGCCGCTGCGGGCCGCGCGCGGGCTTGAGGCGGCCTTGCTCCATCAGGAACTTGCGGGCCTGCTGGCGCGTGGCGGCGTTGAAGAAGAACGCCAGGATGATCGGCGCCGGGCCGTTGATCGTCATGCTGACGCTGGTGGTCGGCGCGCACAGGTCAAAGCCCGCGTACAGCAGTTCCATCTCTTCGACCGTGAAGATCGCCACGCCCGATTCGCCCACCTTGCCGTAGATGTCCGGGCGCTGGTGCGGGTCTTCGCCGTAGAGCGTCACGCTGTCAAAGGCGGTGCTGAGGCGCGCGGCCGGCTGGCCCTCGCTCACCAGGTGAAAGCGCCGGTTGGTGCGCTCCGCGGGGCCTTCGCCCGCGAACATGCGGGTGGGGTCCTCGCCGCTGCGCTTGTAGGGGTACACGCCGGCCGTGAAGGGGAAGCGGCCCGGCACGTTTTCCTCCAGCAGCCAGACCAGCAGGTCGCCCCAGTCATGGAACTTGGGCAGGGCCACTTTCGGCAGCTCGGTGCCGCTGAGCGTCACGGTGTAGTTGGCGACGTGGATTTCACGGCCTCTGACCTCGTAGACGTTTTCGGCGGCGGTGTAGGACTTCTGCAGCTCGGGCCAGGCGCGCAATTCGTTGAGGCAGGCGCCGTCGAGTTCGCCCAGCAGCTGGTTGTAGCGCTTGCGCAGCCTGAGGATCGCGGCGTCGTCGTGCTTTTCTTCGAGGTGCGTAAGCGGCGCGGCCGGCTTGTCGCCCAGATCCTGCAGCACGCTGTAGGTGGCGCCCAGTTTGGTCGCGATGGCGCGCTGCTGCTCGGCCCACTTGTGGTAGCCGCGCACGCTTTCGGAGACTTCAGACAGGTAGCGGATGCGCTTGCCGGGCACCACGGTTTTCTGCTCGGGGCCGTCGGCGCCGCAGACCTGTGTGAAGTAGCGGGTGCGAAGGGGTCAGACCCCGTTTTCGCCCCGGCACTCTTTCCGCCTTCGCCACCTTGTCCGGGCGAAAACGGGGTCTGACCCCTTATCTCGTTCAGGCGCTTGAGCAGTTCGATGTAAAGCGCGTTGACGCCCAGGTCGTTGAACTGGGCGGCGATGGTCGGGAAGACCGGCATGCTTTCGGGCGCGTCGTTGGCGGGTGCGCCCTTGTTGCGCCAGACCTGCTTGCGGATGTCGCGCAGGGCGTCCTTGCTGCCGCGGCGCTCGAACTTGTTGAGCACCACCAGGTCGGCGAAGTCGAGCATCTCGATTTTCTCGAGCTGGGTGGGCGCGCCGAACTCGGCGGTCATCACGTAGAGGCTGAGGTTGGCGAAGCGGGTGATGGCGTCGTCGCCCTGGCCGATGCCGCTGGTTTCGACCAGGATCAGGTCGTAGCCCGCGGCCTGGCAGATGTCGATGGCCTCGTCCAGCGCTTCGCTGATCTCGCTTTGCGACTCGCGGGTGGCGAGGCTGCGCATGTAGACACGCGGGTTGTTCAGCGCGTTCATGCGGATGCGGTCGCCCAGCAGGGCGCCACCGGTGCGGCGGCGCGTGGGGTCGATGCTGAGCACCGCCACGTGCTGGTCTTCAAAATCAAGCAGGTAGCGGCGCAGCAGCTCGTCGGTCAGGCTGGATTTGCCCGCGCCGCCGGTGCCGGTGATGCCTACCACCGGGGCCGGGGTCTTGCGCGCTTCCTTGCGGGCCTTTACGGCCTTGGCCAGAGTGCCTGCCTGCTCGGCAGGAGCCTCGTCATTCAGCTCGGCCAGGGTGATCAGCTTAGCCACCGAGCCCTTGTGGCCGGTGTCGAAGTGGCTGAGCTCGCCGTTGAGTGTATGCAGGGTGCTGAAGTCGCACTCGGCCATCATCAGCTTGATCATGCCGTCGAGCCCGAGCTCACGGCCGTCGTGGGGGCTGAAGATGCGGTTGATGCCGTATTCGTGCAGCTCGCGGATTTCCTCGGGCACGATCACGCCGCCGCCGCCGCCGAAGATCTTGATGTGGCCGGCCCCCTTTTCGCGCAGCAGGTCGTACATGTACTTGAAGAATTCCATGTGGCCGCCCTGGTAGCTGCTGACGGCGATGCCCTGGGCGTCTTCTTCAATGGCTGCGTTGACGATCTCTTCCACGCTGCGGTTGTGGCCGAGGTGTACGACTTCGGCGCCGTGGGCCTGCAGCAGGCGGCGCATGATGTTGATGGATACGTCGTGGCCGTCGAACAGGGACGCGGCGGTCACGAAGCGGATCTTGGTTTTTATCTGTGTCGCCTGCTTCATAGCGGAAACCAACACCCCACGGCGCGTCCCGATCGGCGCGCAACCCAGCCGTAAACCATCCTTTATAAAACGGGATCGCCCGAAGTTATAGACCTGAACGGTCTGCAATCGGTGACCCGGCAAGCGCCCACCTGGGGCGGGTCAGTCATCGCGGGCGGGGTCTTTCGGCAGATCGGTGGCGCCTTCGCCCACGTCTTCGGGTTTCAGGGCGAGGGTGAACTCGAGGAACTCCGCCTCGATGGCTTCCCAGTCCGCGTCGCCCTTGATCCCAAATGCCTCCTTAAAGGCCTTTTCGCCTGCGTCGTCATCATGGCTCTTCAGCAGGTGCTTGCCGTTGAACTCGTCCTTCAGGAAGCCCCGCCACCTCTCGCGGTAGACGTACCTGCCCTCACGCTGGAAGTTCTCGAGGAAGTACACCGCCTGGCAGGCCGTGGCGTCGTGGATCGGCATGGCCACCTGCTGGAGCCACATCGGGTTGACTTTGATGTTTTCGGCCTTGGCACGCTCCATGGCCGTTTGCAGGCAGCGCCCGTAGTTCCGGATGGCCATCAGGTCGCGCAGCCGGAAGAGGGTTTTCTTGCCGAAGAACTCGTACGTGACCTGAAAGTCCGTCAGGCGAATGTGGTTGAGTCGCGCGAATTCGGTGCCGTGTTTCCCGCGCTCAAAGCCCGCCACGCAGTCTGCCAGGCCGTACTGCAGCATCAGGCAGGAGAAGCGGGGGCGCACCAGCATGTCTTCCACGCTGAACTGGGGGTGGGCGGCGTAGTGATCAGCCAGCAGCAGGAAGGCCTCGCGCAGCATGGTGGAGGTATCGAACCAGCCGCGGTCGGGCTCCGATCCTGCCGGGTCGTACAGGGTCACCAGGCGCACCTCAATCGGTGAGTAGACGTTGCGGGCCTTGGGAGCCGGGACGCTGGTGGTGTCCTCGAGGTAGCGGTGGTAGGTGGCCAGGTCCTTGAAGCAGACCACCTCGAGGGCCCAGCCCTCTTTCTCGGCCAGTTCCTCGTTGTGCAGTGGCTTTTGACGGGTCAGCTCCATGGGCCTGATGAACTGCGCATCGAACCACGTGTTGAGCTCGGCCAGGGATTTCAGGTTCTGGTCGAGCTGCTTGAGGTGCGCGGCCTCGACTTCGCCGCCGACCGGCTTCTCGATGTAGACGACGAACGGCCGGCAGTAACGGTAGGTCCAGACGTCGGTGAAGTTTTCGCCGTCGCGCCCCATGGCCTTGACCGAGAACGAGCGCCGGCCCTTGGCGCGGTTGACTTTGCCGCCGCCCTGGGACTGCTTGAAGCGGAGCCAGGCCTGGCGTGCCCTGATGGCAAAGCCGTCCCTGGCGTCCTGCTCACGCAGCAGTTTCAGGGCCTCCAGCGCCGGCTTCTCCAGGGCCGTGAGTTGCTCGACCAACTCGGGTGGGTACAGGCCGACGTCGTGCCAGGTCTGATCGACGGCCAGGTAAGCGTTGCGATACTCAGCGGCACCCTCGACCTCAAGCCGGTCGCACTCGTCCATCTCAGTGGGGCGCGTGTAGGGCTCCCAGCCCAGCCGCCCAACGATGTCCTTGAACTTCTTGTTGACGACGATGGACTTGCGGGTAGTGCCATCCTGGCGGGTTTCGGTTATCTCCCTGGTTGCCTTGTGCGCGTCCTTGAGCGCTTTCCAACCTCGCTGCAGAAGGGGTTTGGCGAGGTCGGCGTAGCCTTCGTCGTCAAGCAGCAGGGCAGCGTCGGCTAACTCGTCAGCGCTGCCGTCTCCTGCCTTTCCCGCAAGATGCTTGGCCCAGCTGTCGCGAATCGCTGCGAAGCCTTCGACACTCTTGTGTTCACCGGCCTGCCTGAACAGCTTTGTAACCTCGTCCAGCTTCAACTCATCGACGTTGTTCAGCTGATTGCGGTGCTCGGCCAGCAGCTTCTCGGCTTCCTCTGCGGAGAGTGCCTTCGCCTCGTCGGCTTCAGGGGCATTGTCGTCCTGGGCGAATCCGACGGACACCGTGAGCAGCAATGCGGCCAGCAACGCAACGACCAGCAGGCAGACAGGCTTCTCCATGGCAGGTCTCCTTCAAGAAAACGGGTGGCCACAAGGGCCACCCGCCTGGAACTACCAACGGGCGGTGCGCGTTAGCGGACCGGTTGGGGTTTTTCTTCTTCGCGACCTGGCAGGGCGGGCATTCGCCGGCCCCCGGGGCCGAAGCCGGGCATGGGCGGGATGCCGGGGGCGACGGACTCGTTTTCATCAGCGCCGCCCTCGTCGATGGATTCGCCGCCCTTGCCGACGTCCTCGGGGCTCAGGCCCATGGTGAAGTCGAGCCACTTCTTTTCCAGCTCATCCCAGTCCTTGTCGGACTTGATGCCGAACACTTCCTTGAACTTGGCAATGCCCTTGGTGTCGTCGTAGCTGCTCAGCAGGATCTCGCCCTTGTAGTCCATGCCGATGAACTTCCACCAGGCATCGCGGTAGGGGTACTTGCTGCCTTCCTTGTAGTAGTGGAAGAAGTAGCTGATCTGGCAGACGGTGGCGTAGTAGACGCCCATCGAGATGTTGACCACCCACTGGGGGTTGACCCGCCACTTTTCTTCCTGCCAGCGATCGAAGGACTTGCGCTGCACCTGTGGGTAGCTGCGGCACTCGATGGTGTCGCGGATACGGAACAGGGGCTTGTTGCTGAGGATCTTGTAGACCTGCTGGAAGTCGCTGAGACGCAGGTGGTTGAGTTCCATGAAGGTGTAGGTGGACTTGATGCCTTCGCCGTCGCGTTTGAAGCCGGACACGGAGTCGGTCAGGCCTTCCTGCACCAGGATGCTGGTGTAGCGGGGCGCGGTCATGATCTCTTCTTCGGTGAACTTGGGGTTGCTGGCGAAGAAATCGGACAGCATGTGGAAGGTCTCGTGGATCAGCACGGACTCGTTGAACCACTGGGTGTCGGCACTGGAATCGGAGCGATCGTCATAGGTCATCACGCGCTGCTCGATCGGTGAGTAGAAAGCGCGCGCACCGGGCATGGGCTGCCCCATGGTGTCTTCGCAGTACTTCTCGAAGGTGGCGCTGTCTTTCAGCACCACGATTTCCATGGGCCAGCCTTCCAGCTGGGCTCGCTCGGCGTCGCCCTTGGGCTTCTGGCGCTGCAGGTTGTACTTGTCGATCAGGTTGTCCTTGAACCAGTCGTACAGGTGGCGCAGCAGGGCCTTCTTGCTTTCCAGGGTTTCCAGGAACGACTCGTCGAGGCTTTCGCTGCCGATCGGCTTCTCGACGAATACCATGAACGATGGGCCGTAGGTGTAGGTCCAGACGTCGGTGAACTCTTCGCCATCGCGGCCCATGGCCTTGATCGAGAACGAGCGCTGGCCCTTGGCGCGGTTGACCTTGCCGCCGCCCTGGGACTGCTTGAAGCGGATCCAGGCCCGGCGCGACTTGATGGCGAAGCCGTCCTTGGCGTCCTGGGCCTTGAGATCGTTGTAGGCCTGCAGCGCGGACTCCTGCAGCGAGGTCAGGTTCGCGATCATGTCGGGCGGGTACAGGCCCACGTCGTGGTAGGTCTGGTCGATGTCGATGTAGGCGTGGTTGTATTCCCGCGTGCCTTCGCACTCCAGCAGCTCGGCTTCGCCCATCTCGGGCGGGCGCTGGTAGGGCTTCCAGCCCAGGCGCTGCACGATTTCCTGGAACTTCTTGTTCACCACCTGGGTCTTCTTGTTGGTGCCGTCCGGGCGGGTTTCCGTGACCTCGCGGGTGGCCTTCTTGGCGTTCTTCAGGGACTTCCAGGCCAGCTCCAGCAGGGCGGGCCCGCCGGAGTGCTTGTCGTCGTCGAGCATCAACGCGATATCCGCCAGCTCGTCGGGGTTGGTGCTGGCTTCGGCCTTGCGGTACAGCGCGTCGGCCCACAGGGCGTGCTGGGCCTTGAAGTCGGCGTTGTCCTTGCGCTTGCCGGATTCAACGTAGTAGTAGCGGACCTGCTCCAGGGTCAGCGCGGTCGCGTTGTTGACCTGCTTCTTCATTTCCGCGAGAAGCAGCGTATCCGGGTCGGTCTTGGGGGCGTTGTTGCCGGAGTTGCCGCCGGCGATCGGGTCGCCGCCGCCTCCGCCGCCGCTGCCGGGATCGCCGCTGAACACGGCCACCAGCACCACCACCAGGATCAGGCCGACAACGCCGCCCACGATGCCCAGGATCATGGGCATGTTGTTCTTCTTGGCCGGGGCGCCGTGGGGCGCCGGTCGGCCTTGCGCCGGGGCCGGCCTGCCGCCGCCGGGGGCGGGGCGGCGGGTGCCGCCGCGGGTGCCGCCGCGCGCGCTTGCCGCGACGGGCGGGGCGCCGATCACGGTTTCGTCCTTGCGCAGCACGCTGGCGCCGCCGGTCATGTCCACGTCGGGCGCCGATCCTGAACCGGAAACCGGTTCATCGCGTGTGGATGCGGCGGGGTCGATGTCCGCGCGGCGGATGGTGCGGGTACCACCCACGATGGTGGGGTTGGCCACCTGCGGGGTGGGCACGGTGACGGCGGCGCCGCACTTCTTGCAGGTGGTTTTCTTGCCTGCATGGTGCGGCGACACGCTGTACTTGGTGCCGCAGGCGGGACATGGAAATACGATGTTGTCTTCTGACATCGCGGTCTGCTCCGTGCTTGCTTGCTCTCTGTTCGACCCGTTAGTGTATGACTTTTCCCCTTGCCCTGAAAGGCGCGGCCCTCCCTGATTGCCGAGGGAAGCCGCCTTCGCGGCCGCGGCCTGCAGGATGGTGCGGTCCACGACAGGCGGCGGCGTGGGTCCGCGGAAGCGGTTTCCGATGGGGTCTGTGTTGTTCATGCGTTGGTTGCTTGCAGCCATTCGCGCAGCTTCTCAAGTGCCAGCCGGTGGCGGCTTTCCACCGTCTTGGTGCTGACCTGGAGAACGTCTGCAATGTCCGCAAATTTCATCTCGCCGTAAATCCGCAGCAGCACCACTTCCCGCTGCTCTTCGGGCAGGCGCGCCAGCGCCTGGTTCAGCTTCTCCGCGTCTTCCCTGGACGCCACCGTGTCGCGCGGCTTGACCAGCGTGACCGGTTGGTTCTGGGCCAGGGCGTTCTGCTCGCGTTTCCGGCGCCGGAAGTCGTCCAGCACCCGGTTGCGCAGGCTGCGGTACAGGTACGCCCGTACGTTGGCCACTCCCGCCAGGCTTTCCATGTCGGCCAGGAAGGCCAGCCACAGCTCCTGGACCGCGTCAGAGGCCGGCGCCTCCTGCCCGTAGAAACTCAGGGCATAGCCGTACAGCCCGTGGCGGTGGCGCTGGTACAGCCTGCCGAATGCCTCGCCGTCGCCGCGGCGGAACCGCGCGACGAGGGCGTCATCCGTGATCTGCCTTGTCTCCAGTTCCACCATACTTGTGACGCGCAATCGGGCCCCAAACCTCAAGGCATTCTGCAATTTTCTGCCGGGTTCAACACCGACCGCGTGCGGGTGGAGCCGCAGAGGCTGAAAAAGCACAAGGGCGGCCTTTCCGCCGCCTGCTGTCTGCCGCCTGCGTGCCGTGACTCACTCGACCCGGCACAGGCCCACGGTGATGTTGTCGGTGCCGCCTGCCCCGTTTGCCGCCTCGATCAGCGCCGTCGCCATGGCCGAGAGGTTGTTGCCCGCCGCGGCCATCTTGCGGCTGATCTCGGCGTCCGGCACCAGGTCGGTCAGGCCGTCGCTGCAGAGAAGGTAGATGTCACCCGCTTTCGCCTTCTCCCACTTCACGTCGACCTCGACGGTGGGCTCCATGCCCAGTGCGCGGGTGATGATGTTCTTGAGCGGGTGTGAGCGCGCGTCTTCTTCACTGATCAGGTTCTTCTTGCGCAGCTCGCCGACCCAGGAGTGATCTTCCGTCACCTGCTGCAGCTTGCCGTCGCGCATGCGGTAGATGCGGCTGTCACCCACATTGGCGGTGACGATGTAGTCGCCGGAAAGCACGACGGCCACGATGGTTGTGCCCATGTTCTTGAGGGCCGCGTCAGCGTTGCCGCGCCGGTAGATTTCCTTGTTGGCGGTCTTGATGCACTTGCTGAGCAGCTCGGCGTCCTTGCGTTCGTCCTGCCCGTTGCGGGGGCGGCCCTTGAACGCCTCAGAGACGGTTTCAATGGCAATATTGGAGGCGATTTCACCCCCAGGTGACCGCCCATGCCGTCAGCTACAACGCACAAACCGGCCTCCTCGACGACTGCGCAGGAGTCCTCGTTATTCTTGCGCTGCAAACCGACATCTGTAGCCGTGACCATCTGCACGACCATGACGCCGCCTTTAAAACCGGCATCCGTTTGGGGCATAGACCGCTCAACCCCCCGTCAACCGCCGGGCTCGTAAATTCTCGGACAAGCCAACCAAACTACCAGCCACCCGGCAGGTGTCAATCAGCGCCACTGCCCGAGGAACCAGACCATTATCTTCCGAATTGCACAGGGATCAAGCGCCCGTTGACGGTAACCTGACCCACCCACACAATCGGCCCTTTGCTGCCGGAATGCAAAATGCAAACAGGAAAAAATCTTCTGCCGATCCCCGCTTCGCCCCGTTGGGCGCCGCGCCTGGCACTCCTCCTGGTTTGCCTGCTGGCAGCGGCGCCCCTGTGCGCCCAGCCTCCCCTGCCCACCGACCCGCCGCCCGCCGACGAGACCCCCAGGCGGGCGGCCTGAGCCGCGACGAAATCGAGCGCATCATCGAAGACCGCCTGGCCGAGCAGCGCGAAGGCTATGAACAGTACCTGGATGAAAAGGTGGACCAGGCCGTGCGCCGGCGCTTCGAGGACTTCGCCCCCATACGCTCAAGGCGCGAGCTGTTCATCGAGTTCTCGGGGGGGCTGACCGTAAAGTACCGCCAGGCCCAGAAGGCATCCGAGGGCGACCAGCCCGACGGCGGCCGGCGCGCCCCCACCGGCATCAACCTGGGCGAGGCCTGGCTGTCCATCTTCGCCGGCTACTCCGACGTCGTGGAGAGCGAGTTCACCATCCGCTACAATGGCGACTACACCCTGCTGGATGAAGAGATCATCGAGATCCCCCGCGGGGTGATCGTCTACAACCGGCCGCTGGGGCAGTTCGTGCCGGCCGGGATTTTTGCCGACAGCTTCCTGTTCGGCATAGACGCGCACTTCTGGCGGCAGTCGCGCGCCAGCGCGACCATGGCGCTGGGCCAGCGCGCCTTCCACCAGGATGAAGTCGCGCAGATCCGTTACACGGCGCGGATCATGGAGAACTTCTACGTGGTGGGGGCTCTGTCCGACGGCACCCTGCTGGGGCGCGGCCAGGTGGACGATTCGAACAACTACCCCCTGCTGCAGGACGACAAGACCCGCTACATCAGGGGTCTGGGCGACACCCGCGAGGTCAGCCGCTACCTGCAGCTCGAGTTCGGCGGCGGCTTCATCTTCGATTTCAACACCACCAGCTTCCTGGCCGGCAGCGCGCACTTCGATCCCGGCCGCTGGACCGGCCAGAACACCAACTACTTCAACGTACTGGCCTGGGGCTCGATCGACCGGCTCAGTTACAACGAGATCAGCCTGGTCGAGGGCATGCAGCGCCAGCCCTTCTTCGGCGGCACCCAGGAAGACCCGGGCAAGCGCATCCGCAAGGGCAAGTGGCGCATGGGCGCCAACCTCGACTTCGCCCTGCGCATCGGCGGCGGCGACCTGTTCCTGCAGGGGCACTTCATCCACGCCGAGGACGGCCGTTTCGTGCGCAACGCCTGGGGGGTGGACGTGCGCTACACCTTTGAGCTGCCGCGTATCCCGTTCTTCCTGCGTATCACGCCGATGTTCCGCTACAGTGAGCTGGTGACCAACAACAACGACAACCCGCTGGACGTGACGGACCCGTTCGGCGGGCCCCTGCGCGTGAGCAGCGGGGCGGTGGCGGGCTTCAGCCTGGCCGACGCCGCCGGCTTTGCCGCCAACCGCCGTGAGTTCATGATCGGCGTGAACTTCACACTGGCGCGCAACGTGACGCTTGGCTTCGAGATTGTTTTCAACGAAGAAGACTTCAACCAGGTGCGCGCAGTGCCGAACGACATACCCAACACCTTCTACATGCTGCGCATCGCCGCGGAGTTCTAAAGGGGTCAGGCTCCGGAGCGCAGCGGAGGTGCCTGACCCCCTTTAGAACACATGTTTAGGCTGACCCATGAATCCAGCCCCCCTCAGCCACTCCATCCTCATCACCGTGCGCTTCGGGCACTCGGACCTGCTCGAAATCGTCTGGCACGGCCATTACGTGCAATGGCTCGAGGACGCGCGCCAGAGCCTCGGCACGGCCATCGGCCTGGGCTACGAGGACCTGATGCGCGAGAAGTTCGCAGCACCCATCGTGGACATGCAGCTCAAGTACAAGCGCCCCGCGCGCTACGGCGACAAGCTGAAAGTCACCGCCACACTGCACTGGCAAAACGTGCCCAAGCTGGTGCACAGCTACGAGGTGCGCAGGCTGAGCGACAACGAGCTGCTCACCAAGGCCGAAACCACCCAGGTGCTGCTGCACCCCACAGGCGAACTGGCGCTGAACTTCCCGCCGTTTCTTGAGCAGCTGCGCCAAAGGTGGCAAGCCGGCCAGATCAAGCTCGAGGACAAGCCCACAGAATCCTGGGCATAAGAGCAAAGGCATCCCGGCCGACCGTGGGGCAGGCTGGAAGCCCAATACTGCGGGGGTTAAGGCGTGTCGCGGCAGACTCCGACGTGCCGAAACTATCGGCAGTCAGGCGCGGAGCGCCGTCACAAATGTTAGCCCCCGCCGGTTGGTGCCAAGCGCAGCGAGGCGCCAACAAGGCGGGGGTTACGGGCAAAAAAGATGTAGAGGCGCGGAGCGCCGGCACAACGGCCGCTTGCGGCCGATCGGCTCTCGCGGCAAGCGCCGCGAGTGTGTCGGCGCTCCGCGCCTTTGAAATTTCTTTCGCCGAGTACCCCCACCGAACGCCGGAGGCGTTCGGTGGGGGCTTCCACTGTGCAGGCGCTCCGCGCCAGTAAACTAAAGCGATGACTGTTTCGCCTTAACCCCGCAGTATTGGGCTGGAAGCCTGCCTGTGTTGCAAGCGCCCCACCCGCAACGGCCCCGCAGGGGCCCGCCAGGGTAGCCGGGGGCGTAAGCCCCCGGGAAATCGTAACCCGGAATCGCGCGCCCGAAGGGCCGCCTAAAGGCTACAATCCGTCAAATGGGTTCCACCTACCACAGCGTCCGCGTACACGTCATTTTCGCCTGCAAGGATCGCCAGCCGCTGATCTCGCCCGAAATCAATGCCGAGCTGTTCCAATACATCCATGGCGTCTGCGACAAACGCGGCTGCAAGCTCATTGAGGGCGGCGGGATCTCCGACCACGTGCACCTGCTGATCGGCCTGTCGATGACGAAATCGATCGCCGACCTGCTGCGCGACATCAAGACCAACACTTCGCGCTGGATTCATGAAAAGTGGCCGCAGCAGGACTTCCGCTGGCAGGACGGCTACGGCGTGTTTTCGGTCAGCGCGTCGCTGATGCAGCGGACACGGGACTACATCCGCAACCAGGAGGCTCGGCACCAGAAGCAGACCTTCGACGAGGAGCTGGACGAGATCCTGGAGATGCACGGCATGAAGCGAAACCCGGATGGTTCGGTGTCGCATATTGAGGGAACGCTCTAGGCGGCCCTGCGGGCGCGCCTTTTTGGGCCATGCACACCGGGGGCTGACGCCCCGGCTACCATAGAGGGCCCCTGCGGGGCCTAACTGCAACGGCAATCCCGCTCGTCTGGAGCCCCTGCGGGGCCTGTGCAGGCTGCCAGCCTGCCTCGCGCTGCACCTTGGCGCGAACCTGCTTGGCGACTAACCTTCGCGGCATGCTCTCTCATGCAGTCGAAATCATCGCGATGTGCGCGCAGCAGCCCGACGGGCTGCTTTCCGACCTGTGGCGGCCGTTTCAAGAGCCGATGCCTCCGCGAATTGAGACTGAGGCGCTGATGTCCGCCGGCGTGCACCTGCCGATTGACACGGCCCGTTACCGGGCGTTCTTCGCGACGACAAAGGGTTGGCCCACCGACGATTCGCCCGTGTGGCCGTTCGGTGGCTCACCGGCTGGCGGCCCCGCGGCAACCGGCATGACGGTGATCAGCAACGCCTGCGTCTCCGGGGCGCAGGCGGTGATCGAGGCCGTTGACGCCTTGCTGGATGACGATTGCGACCTCGCGGCCGTGAACGCGGGCGACTTCATCACCGACTTCGTCCGCGAGGGATTCGCGTCTCTGCAGGCGTCCGCAACGGACAAGGCAAAGCCGTTCGACCGAACCCGGGATGGCCTGACCCTCGGCACCGCCGACGCAACCATCGATATGCGTCGCGCGACACAAGGCTCAGGCTTCCCACGCATAATCGCCTACGGCTGCTCCAACGATGCGAACCATATCTCGGGGCCTTCGCGGGATGGCTCGGGGTTGGCTTTGGCTATTGAGCGCGCCTTGGTGGGCATTGACCGCTCCGAAATCCGCGCCATCTGCGCCCATGGCACCGCCACCGTCTACAACGACGCCATGGAGGCGCGCGCGTTTCACACCGTGTTCGGCGGCAACCCGCCGCCGGTGTTCGGCATCAAGGGCGCCATCGGCCACACACTGGGCGCGGCCGGCCTGATCGAGGTCATCATCAGCGCGCTGGTGGCCACCGAGGGCGTGATCCCGCCCACCGTGGGCTTCGAGCGCGGCGAAGACGACTTTCCCCTCGACGTCGTCCATGGCGAGCCTCGCAAGATCAAACCGGGCTACGTGCTCACCACCAACTCAGGCTTCGGCGGCATGAACACCGCGATAGTTGTTGGTCCGGGACGGCTGGGTGGATGATTCGGGAGACTGTCGTGACTCGATTTTGGATTTTAGATTTTGGATTTTGGATTGAACTGCCGCGGGTGCGGCTCGTGCACCAATCCAAAATCCAAAATCCAAAATCCAAAATTGTCGCGGAGCGCCCATGCCGCGCTTGATCGCCTACGGCCGCGTCTCCCCTGCCGGGCTGCTGTCGTGGGCGCCGGGCGGCGTGCTGCGTACCTCATGGGCAGAGCTCGACGCCGGGCCGGTCGGCGAATACGGCATCCCCAGGCTGCGCGCGAAGTTCTTCTTCGACCAGCCGTTCACCAAGTACGGCCGCATGGACCCGCTGTGCAAAGTCGCCGTGGCCGCGGCGCAACTGGCCGTGAAGGCGAGCGGCGACCTGGCCGGTATCGAGCGCGACGAGGTCGCCCAGGTGGGCGGCACCATGCTGGGCTGCCTCGAGGTGGACGCCCAGTTCGAGGCCACGCGCCGTGCGGGCGCGCCCTCGCCGGCGCTGTTCGTCTACACGCTGCCCAGCATGTTCCAGGGCGAGATCGCGATCGCGTACCACCTGCGCGGGCGCTGCACGCTGCTCTCCACCGGCGAGCTGTCGGCCATGACCGCGCTCGCCACCGGCATCCGCTGGGCCGAGAAAGGCCGCGCCAAACACGTGCTGGTAGTCGCGGCCGACGCAGCGGGACCGGCGGCCTCCGAGCTGGGCCCAGACTTCACGCCGCAGTCCGCGGCCGCGGCCTGGCTGCTGACAGGCGACGACGGCCCGGGGCGCAGGCTCTCCGATGTGCGCTTCAGTGCCGGGCCCGGCGGTGCGCTGGTGCTGCAGGCCGGTGAGTTGGCATACGGCGTGACGTTCGTGGATACGCTTGAGCCGCTGCTGCTGGGCGAAGGCAGCCCCCGCGTCTACGCCGAACGCGGCGGACAGGGCGTGAGTTTTCAGATCGGCTGAACGGCCGCCACGGCGGGGTCGCGGCGCTACTCTGTCGCGAGCCGGTGGTTTTCCACCACAGTTCGACCTTGCGCAGCAGCTCTGATCTCTTGGGGCCGCGCAGTTTGCCCAGCTCCTCCAGCGCCTCAGCGAGTCCTTCGCCCTCGAAGATCACGTCCTCGCCGCTCCACCAGCGCAGGCGCTGGAGCACCACACGGTTGGCGCCGCCCAGGTCAGACTCCATCGCCGACAGCAGGTAGTCACCGTAGCGCCGGCCCTTGAAAGTGTGTTCTTCACTGAGGCCCTTGCACAGCACCACCTTGGCCTTCTCGAGGTCTTCCAGCTTTTTGTTCAGCCGCGCGATCGCCTTGGCGCGGTCGGCATAGGGGGCGATCGGCGAGTAATTGAAGGCGATTGCCGGGTTTTCCACCCAGATCGCTTCACACCACAGTGAGGCGCAGCGGCGCAGGCGTTCTTCGCCGCGGCGCTGGGTGTCGGTCTTCTTCTGGTCGTCGCCCGCCTCATCCCCGAGCATGTAGACCGACAGCCGCTTCATCATCAGCCCCATTGCGCGCACGCCGAAAAAGCGGTCCAGCAGCGGCATCAGGCGCATGGCTCGCCGCACGGGGACCACCAGCTTGCCCTCGCTGTCCTCGGCCACGCCCTCGCACATCAGCTTCACGAAGTCGGACTCCTGCACCAGCGTGCGCAGCACCTCGAGGCGGCGGGCCGTCAGCTGCTTGGCGCCTGCTTCGGCCGTGTGCGCCGGCTTCATGCGCGAAAGGGCATCCAGCGCCGCGACCCTCACCTGCTGCTGCTCGCTGTCCAGCACCACGCAGGCGGCCGTGGCGGCGGCCGTGGTGTCCGCCAGAGCCAGCGCCGCAAGCACGGTTTCGGCCTCGCCTGCAGTGATGCGGTTGACCTCGACGCCAAGCTGCGCGGCGGTCTCGACGCTCATGGTGCCGAGCTCGTTGTTGCCGCGATCGCGCAGGGAGAGGTCGCTGGAAAGCAGAGCCTCCACGATATCCACCGCGCTCATGGCCGCGGGGGCCGGCGCCTGGGCGGCTGCGGGAACGTGCAGGCTGAGCGCAGCCAGGATCAGGATCGCGACCAGGTACTTCATTGCCATAGTGTGGCAGGCAGGATGGAGGGATTCCAGTGCGGTTTCCCGCGTCGCGTCGGTTGCTACACTGGACGCCCCTTGGGCAGGCCCCTGAGCGCGGATATGAAGAAGGCGATTCCGGTAGTCGTGATCGTGCTGCTGGCGCTGATCGCCGCGTGGGTGATCGCCAGGCTGACCGGTGACACCCCCCCGCCGCCCGTCAACACCTCCGACTACAGCGGAAACATCGACTTCAAGGCCGAGGACTTCATCCCCACCTTCGACCTGGACGGCGACGGCCAGGTCACGCTCGCGGAATTCAAAGAGCGCTACGGCAAGCCGTTGCAAGAGGGCCACCCACCGCTGATCTTCCATACCCACGCCGGCGGGCCCGAACTCTCGGCGGAGGAAGCCTTCACGAAGTACTGGGACCGCGACTCCAACGGCGTGGTGGACGCCGCCGACATGAAGGCGGCCGCCGACAACCGCTGGGTCAGCTTCCGCGACGACGCCAACCGCAGGGGCCTCAAGGCCGTAGATTTCGAGGGCCGCTACCTGGCGCTGAACCGCGCGCAGAACGGTACGTTCGAGGCCGAGTCGGGAGCCCTGGCGCGCAAGGAGCTGCCCTACGCCGGGCGCTTCTGGGCCACGAAGTATTTCAGCCGCTGGGTGCAGTTCCGGCAGGACGACGGCTCATGGCTCACAGGCTTCGGCTCGGAGGCCAACGGCAGGCTGTACCTGCTGACGCCCGACGCCAGGCTGAGCGTGAAGGACCCCGCCAAGGTGCAGGTCACCGAACTGGCAGAAGACGTGCCGCAGATGCAGTACGCGCGCGAAGTGGTAAAGTTCCGCTTCGACGACGTGCAGGCGAACCTGCAGCTCGCCCGCAAGTGCCGCGAGTGGGGCATGCCGACCGAGGCCGGCATGCTGTACGCCCGCGTGCTGGTGTTCGAGCCCGCGAATCAGGAAGCCCTGGACGAGCTGGGCTACGAGGTCAGGGACGGGCAGTTCGTGAAGAAGGGCGAATGATGGAGGCCATCTCCGTCACCGAATTCTCCAATCGCGTCAAGCGCTGCCTGGAACCCCAGTTCAGCAACGTGGCCGTGACCGGTGAGCTCAGCAACTACCGCGGCCCGCACCATTCCGGCCACGTCTACTGCAACTTGAAAGACTCCGGCGCGCAGGTGCGGCTGATCATCTGGCGCGGCACCTTCGAGCGCCTGAAGTTCAAGCTGACCGACGGACTCGAGGTCACCATCATCGGCAAGCTGGATGTGTATGCGCGGCGCGGCGAGTACAGCCTGGTCGCCACCTCCGTGCAGCCCAAGGGCGTCGGGGGCCTGCAACTCGCCTTCCAGCAGATGTACGAGCGCCTGGAACACGAGGGCCTGTTCGACTCCGGGCACAAGAAGCCGCTGCCCGAATACCCCCAGCGCATCGCGGTGATCACCAGCCCCACGGGCGCGGCCATTCATGATGTCTTGACTACCGCGCGGCGCCGCAACCGGCTGGTGGAAATCCTGGTCTACCCGGCCAAGGTTCAGGGCGAAGGCGCGGCCGAGCAGGTGGCCCGCGCGATCCGCAGACTGAACGCGCTGAACGCGAGCCTCGGCATCGACGCCATGATCGTCGGGCGCGGCGGCGGCAGCCTGGAGGACCTGTGGGCCTTCAATGAAGAGGCCGTGGCGCGCGCCATCTACGACAGCGAGATCCCAGTGGTCAGCGCCGTCGGCCACGAGGTGGACACCACCATCGCCGACCTGGTTGCCGACTTCCGCGCGCCGACGCCGACCGCCGCCGCCGAAATCCTGGTGCCGGAACTGGCGGGCATGGTCGAGCTGGTGACCGAGTACCAGTTGAAACTCGGCCGCGGTCTGCGGCACACGCTGGAGCTGTGGCGCGGCCGCCTCGATACCATGCAGGAAAGGCTGACGGCGCTGGGCCCGCTGAATCAGTTGAGGCGCGAGCAGCAGAGGCTGGATTACCTGATGGAAGGCCTGAAGTGGTCGATGCACCACCGGCTGAAGGACCGCAAAGAAAAGCTCAACGCCCTGGGCGCGCACCTGGAGGCCCTGAGCCCACTAAAGGTGCTGGAGCGCGGCTACAGCATCACCCGCGACGCCGAGGGCAGGGTGATCAAGAAAGCCGGCGAAGTGAGCCCGGGTGACGTCGTCACCACCAGGCTCGCGGATGGAGTGATCGAGAGCCGGGTGACGAAGGCCGGCTAGCCCGCGGTGACGTGCGCTCAGGATCGGGCGGGCCTGGCTTTTCCCTTGCCCTTGCCCTTGAGGTTGCCTTCGTACCAGGCGATGTACTGCTTGGCGGGCACGCGTCTGATGGCCTGGCCGATCACGTCCAGCGCCACGTCCTCCAGCTTCTTGAAGCGGATGCAGCACTTGCCCATGTCCAGCTTCTTGCCCGTCTTCTTCCAGGCATCCCTGAACCACTTCTCGTGCTCGGGGTTCATGTAGATGCTCATCAGGTACACAGCCATGTGGTTCTTCTGGCTGGCGAGGGCGGCGAACGGCAGCGGCTGCCTGGGGTCGCAGTGGTAGCCGTCCGGGTACACGCTGTGGGGCACGCAGTAGTCGATCATGCCGTGCATCCCCTCGCGGTATTGTTTGTCCAGGTTCTTCAGGATGGCGTTACGCACGGCCTCGATGGCGGCGCGACGGTCCGCGGGCAGGCTGTCGAGATACTCCGCAACGGTTTTCGCTTTTGATTGCATGGGCAACAGTCTAGCGGCTTCGCACGCCGGGTTCCATGGCATGAAGTACGTGCCGGCCGCCGCGCGTTGGCCCGGCAACGTCGCCTTTGGCGACCGGGACGAAGAGACGCGAAGTCCGCCGCGCGCAGCAGTCGGTACGGGCATTTCCTGAAAAAGCTCTACTTCCGGCGTCGCTTGAACGCCGGATCTTCAGCGCCGGAAAGCCGCGCCGGGCGCGATCTGTCGAGTTCAATCTGCCAGATCTCAATCAGCAGAGTGCTTCCGTCGGGGCTGATCTTCCACCCGGCCGCGAGGCCGTCTGACGTATAGCGCATGCGTCCGTCCAGGCGCGTTCGCAGCCAATCGATGGCTTCCTGCTCGCTGGCGAAGTCGCGTGTGCCTTCCTGGTAGTCCAGGTGCAGGCCCGATGCAGTGGCGCTGCGGTGGTAGACGACGAAGTCGTCTTCGTTGTCATACGTGAGTCGAAACGTGTAGCTTTGTCCGGAGTTCTCGACCGTGCGGCGTGAAGGAGTCTCCGCGCTAACCTTCAAGACTTCGCTGCCGAGCTGGACGTTGAGGGTCTCGCCGTCCAGCGCGACGTTCTGGAAAGCGCGAGTCGAATGGTCCTCCCACCACTCGCGCCGACGCTCCTCGTAATGCTCGATCAGCTCGGCATCGGTGGGCTTGTCGATCAGCGGCGGCTGGGTGAAGGGCAGCAGCGCCGCCAGTGCCAGGATGGAAGCGATTGCCAGCGCCCACAAATCCTTGTGCGCCGGTGCGTCCAGCTGTGGCCTGCGCAGCTCCACCGGAAGCGGAAGACGCGGTTTGCGGCTGGCGACGCCAAAGCCGAGGTGGACCAACGCCCACACGATCACCAGCGGGGCCGCCAGGATCGACAGGCAGCTGGTGCTGGTCACGATGCTCATGTGCGCGGCCTCAACTTCCGTGCGGCGCACCCCGCCCATCAGGTCCAGCACGTTCCACGGCGAAAGCCACAGCGCCACGGACATCACCACGTAGCCGTAGATCAGCACCAATGCCGTTGCGGCGAAGGGCTTGCGCCCGGTAAGCACCTGGGCCACGCGGATCATGATGAACACGCGCCAGGCCGAAACGATGGCGAGCAGCGCGTAGTTGGCCTTGACGGCCTCGGCCGGCTCCATGAAACGCTCGACGGGAATGGCGTACAGCCAGGCGATCGGCGCGGTCAGCCAGAACAGGCCGAGGAATACCCGGTAGCCGCCGAAGAACGGCGCCGCCGTGAGGTTCGCGCGCCGGGCCGCCAGCCACAGCACGCACCATAAAAGGAAAGAGGAGACCAGCGAGGCGCCCAGCGGCACCAGCATGATCCAGGGGCGATGGGGGATGTACTCGGCGTCGTACTCGCGCGCGAAGGCGGCGCTGAACACGAACAGCAGGCCGATCCAGAGCGCGTGCTTCGAGCGCGCCAGGGTCAGGATCGCGTCGCGGCTCCCGATCAGGTAGCTGCCGAGCGTGGCTACTCCCGCACGTTCAGCGGGCTGCGCAGGACCTTCTTGCGGATCTGCGCCCGGCGCCGGCTCATCGGCTCGGCGTAAACCGCGGCCACCAGTCTGCTGAAGCCCGTCGTAAGGTCGCCGGGGGTCAGGTGGCTGGGCCGGTACGTCACCTCGAACAGGTTGTGGTGCTTCCATGTGCGGTCCTTCAGCAGGCGGCCTTGCTCGTCCAGGCGCCGGCGCAGGGCCGTGCCGGGGAAGGGCGTCTGCAGGGTCAGTTGTACTTCGGCGCTGGGCCAGTCCTGCAGCAATTCTCCCAGTGCGTCGATGGACTGCTCCGTTTCGCCGTCAGCGCCCACCACGAAGCAGGCGTTTACCGGCAGCCCCTGGGCCTGGATGCGCTCAACCGCCTCGCGCATACGCGCCAGCCCCGCGGCCTTGGGGCCCATGCCCGCGTATTTGCGCACCGGCGACTCGATGCCCACCAGCACCTGCGCGCAGCCGGCCTCGGCCATGTCGGCCGCGAGGGTGGGATGGTCGGCGATGCGGTGGTCGCACTCGGTGAACCAGGGCAGGCCCGCGTCTTTCAGTGCCTGCAGCAGCGGCGCGGGATCGGGCGCGCCGGCGAAGGTGTTGTCGTCGGCCAGCTCAATCACCGCGCGCGGGTCCAGCGCCTTGATGGCCGCCAGCTCGGCGCGGATGCGGGCGACGGGCTTCTCGCGGAACGGGCCCAGCAGGCGGCTTGCGGCGCAGAACTCGCAGGCCAGGGGGCAGCCGCGCGCGGTCTGCAGCGTGTAGCGATGGCGTTTGGCGGGCGGCAGCAGATCCCAGCGCGGCATTCTTGACGCGTCAAGGTCAAATGCGCTGCCGTGGTACTCGCCCCGCAGTTCGTCCTGTTCCGCCGCCCCCAGCACGGCGGGCCAGGCGCTTTCTCCGTCGCCGACCACGACTGCATCGGCGTGCCGCAGCACTTCGTCCGGCAGGGCCGTGGCGTGCAGGCCGCCGATCACCGTGGCGATGCCGCGCCCGCGCAGGGCGGCGCACAGGGCGTAGGCTTCCTCGATACTGGCTGTCAGCGCAGAAATCGCGACCAGCGCCGGGCGCTCGGCCGCAATGCGTTCGGCCAGCTCTTCGTCAAAGCAGGGTGCATCGTGATACGACTGGCTCCAGTGCTCAGGCGTGTGCGCCGCCACGGTGAGCAGCCCCAGGGCGGGCAGGGCGGCAATCGCCTCGCCGCGCCGGCGCAGGCCGGGCAGCGACAGACCCAGCGCCCGCAACTCAGGGTCCACCACCCGCAAGCCCGTAAACGCAACCAGCGCGACGTGGGGCATCGTCCACCTGTTACGCCGTCGCAAGCTCGACGGGTTCGGCCTTGGCCAGGGCGTGTTCGGGGAAGAGCTGCTGTTTGCTGAGGCTTACCCAGTGGCCGGGGCCTCGGCCGTTGTTCTTGAAGCTAACTTCCATGCTTAGCTGCTCGGTGCGCATGATCACGCGCTGCAGATTAATCGGCGGGATGCCCGTGGCCTGCAGGGCGTCCTTGATGGCCTGCACGTCGAAGGGCTCGCCGCTGTTCACGCGCCGGTGCAGCTTGCCGTAGCGCATGGCGCTGCTGAACCAGGTGAACGCGAAGCGCTTGATGCGCGCGTCATGATAGTGGTTAGTGCAGATCGCCGCAGGGTTCTGCTCGGTCGTGTACTCGGTGATAGGATCCGCGGGGTGCAACTGGAAGCGCGCGGCCGTGCGAGAGGCGTCGGCCAGAATCAGGTTCGTGGCCGTGCAGAACGGCCGCGTCTGCAGCAGCGAATCGGCCTGGCGCACCGAGGCGCACTCGTGCAGCAGGCGCCGGAACACCAGCGGGAAAGGCTGGCCGCGCAGGTGCTCGTGGCGTTGCTGGCCGTAGACCAGCATCATGGAAAGAGCCAGCCCGTGGGTATTTAGACCGGTGAGGACGCCCAGAAAGCCGGGCCAGGTGACGCCGGCGTAGCGAAATGGGGTCTGGCTCCGGAGCGAAGCGGAGGTGCCTGACCCCTTTTCGCTTGAGCCCAAGCCCGGGAGAGGGTCAGGCACATTTTCGCCCGTGCCGGACGAAAATGAGCCAGACCCTTGCGGCTCATACACCACCACGATGTTCGCCTCGTGCGCGATGCTGAGGCTGGGGAAATCGAGGTTGCGGCCGATGAGCATTTCGCCGTCGCGGCTCAGCTTGTCGTGGACGGCGATGGTGCTGCAGGCGGCGACCTTGTGGATGTCGAGGAAGCACTGGCCGACGAGGATTTCGTCGTAGCTGAGCTCGCTGGTTTCGCTGAAGCCGCGCATTTCTTCGCGGAACCATTCGGGTAGCTGCGGCTCCATTTCGCGGGCGATTATCAGGTCGCCGTTGAAGTCGGGCGCGAAGCAGCGCATGTAACTGTGGAAGGTGTCGTAGGCCTGGGCGCCCACCAGGTTGCCGAGCGCGCGGCCCATTTCGCGGTGTGTGCCGCGCACGTGCACCAGCGGCACGCCGTCGATCAGCTGCAGCGAGCCGTGCTCGATTTCCAGTTCGCGGAAGGGTGTGACGCGTCGGCCGCCGTTGAGGATGCGACCCTTGGCCATCTTGAAGGGGATGGTGAGTTCGCGGAAGGGGAGTTTTTTGATCCAGCGAGCCACGGCCTCTCCATAACGGCGTTATGCAAACTATAACGTCGTTATAAATTCGATTCAAGCGATTTCATCATACCAGTAGCGCCATGCCGTGGCGTTACTCGTCGAGCAGGCCGTACTGCTTGCGCTTTTCCCACAGGTTTTTGCGGCTGATGCCGAGGATGCTGGCGGCTTCTTCGATTTTGCCGTTGGTCATGCGCAGCACGTTCTGGATGTGCGCCTTCTCGGCGGCGGCCACCACATCCTTGAGCGAGCGGCGGTCGTCGCCGGGGGTTTCGGCCTCGGCGCCTTCGGGCAGTTTGGCGCTGTAGTCGCGCAGGAAGTGTTCTTTCTTCAGCACGCCGCCGGCCTTGCCGAACGCGATGGCGCGCTGCACGGAGTGCTGCAGCTCGCGCACGTTGCCGGGCCAAGGGTAGCAGACCAGCGCGGCCATGGCTTCGGGCGCGATCTGCAGGTCGGCATCGGGCGCGTAGCGGCGCACGAAATGCTCGACCAGCACGGGTATGTCGCCCTCGCGCTGGCGCAGGGGCGGCACGTTGAGGTCGATCACGTTGATGCGGTGGTAGAGGTCTTCGCGGAACTTGCCCTGTTTCACGCAATCGCGCAGGTCCACCTTGGTGCTGGCGATTACGCGGATGTTCACCTTCAGCGGTTTGTCGCCGCCCAGGCGCTCGATCTCGCGCTCCTGCAGCACGCGCAGCAGCTTGGCCTGGGTATCGATCGGCATGTCGTCGATGTCATCGAGGTAGATGGTGCCGCCGTCGGCCTGCTCGAAACGCCCGATGCGCCTTGAGCTCGCGCCGGTGAAGGCGCCGGGCTCGTGGCCGAAAAGCTCGTCTTCCAACAGGTTGGGGTTGCTGATGTGGCAGCCGACCTTGATCAGCGGGCCCTTGCAGCGCGCGGAATGCTGGTGCAGCACGGTGGCGATCACCTCTTTACCGGTGCCGTTTTCGCCCTGGATCAGCACGCTGAAGTCGGACTCCGCGACGGTGCGGATGTTCTCGTACAGCTGCTTCATCTGGGGGCTGCTGCCGACCATCTGGTCGACCTTGAACTCGGTTTTGACTTCCTCGACCAGCTGCTTGTACTGGCGGCCGGTCTGCTGGCTTTCGCCGTAGCCGTTGACCAGCAGCACGATTTTTTCGTTGTTGAAGGGCTTCTCGACGAAGTCTTTGGCGCCCAGGCGCATGGCCTCAAGGGCGCGCTCGACGGTGGCGTTGCCGGTGATCATGATGCAGATGATGTCCGGCACCTTCTCGCGCGCGAAGCGCAGCAGGCTCATGCCGTCCATGCGGGGCATCACCACGTCGCTGATCATGCAGTCGAAGCGCTGCTTGGTGAGCTCTTTCATCGCGAGCTCGCCGTCCTCGACGGCCACGACCTCGTGGCCGGCCTCTTCCAGGTCTTCGGAAAGGGTCAGGCGGATGCCGCGTTCGTCGTCAGCAAGCAGGATTTTCATAGGCGTGCATCATAGCGCGTGACAGGTCAGCGGGCGACCCGGCAACGAAAAGGGGACAGGCACCGAGGTGCCTGTCCCCCGATGAAGCAGTTTACCGGCCGCGCAGCTTTGGGGTTGAAGGCCTCGCGCAGGCCCTCACCCAGCAGGTTGAAGGACAGCACGGTGATCAGGATCGCGATGCCGGGGATCCAGGTCAGCCAGGTGGCGTCCTGCAGGAACAGACGCCCATCGGAGAGGATCTTGCCCCAGGTGTCCTGGTCCGGCCCCGCGCCGATGCCGAGGAAGCTGAGCGTGGATTCGGCCAGCACCGCGCCCGCCACGCCGATGGTTGCGCTGACCAGCACGGGGCTGATGGCATTGGGGACCAGGTGGCGCCAGATGATGCGGAAGTCGGAGACGCCCAGCGCCCGCGCGGCCTGGATGAAATCCTGCTCGCGCAGGGACAGGATTTCCGCGCGCACGAAGCGGGTGGTGCCCATCCAGCTGGTCAGGCCGATCACCGCCATCACGATGTAGACGTCGCGCTCGAACAGGGCCAGCACCATCAAGATCAGGAACAGCACCGGGATGGTGAGCATGATCTCGGTGAAGCGCATCACCAGGTCGTCCACGTTGATGGTGGGGATGAACAGCTTGCTGAGCGGGTTTTTGGATTCGCCGGCCGCGGCCTGGCTGTCGGCGGCGACCAGCAGGCTGGTGACGACCAGCAGCAGGTAGAGCAGCACGGCGGTCAGGAAGTGGCGCAGCAGGCGGTACGCGCCGTAGCGGGTTTCGCCGTTCAGCAGCTTGCCCTTTACCAGGGTTTCGAAGCGGTTGTCGCGCTCGGCGCGGAACTTTGAGACCACCTTGTTGCGCAGGTCGGCGCGCCGTTCCATCAGGTCGTTGGAGCCCTGCAGCTTGACCTCCGCGGCAGTCAGCTTGACCGCCTCGTCGTGCTTGGCCCGCGCGGCCTCCAGCGCTTTCTGCAGCTCGGCGGTCTTGGCTTTCAGGCCCTCGAGGCGCTTCTTGTCGCCCTCCAGCACGTCTTCCTCGACCTTGACGTCCTCGGGCAGGCTCAGCGACTTCAGGTGCTCGATGCGCTGCTCGCGCTCGGGGATGCCGCGCTCGACGATCTCGAGTTGCGCCTCGTGCACGACCAGCGCGTTTTCGGCCAGCAGCAGATCGATGGCTGCCTGCCGGTGTTCGATGTCGAGCTGGGCAGCGCGGCGGGCTTCGTCGCTGATTGCCGCGGGGTCGCCGTCCTCGATCAGCTTGACGGCGGAGCCGAGGTCGCGGATCGCCCTTACCAGCTCGTAGCTCTGGTCGGCGACCAGCGACGCGTGCTGGAAGGTGCGCCCTTCCGGCGTGCCGCTCTCGACGCCGCGGTTGTAGAACTGCACACCGACGAACAGCAGCATCACGACGCCGAACGCGATCGCCGACTTGAAGCGCTTGCCCATCAGGGCCATCACCAGCTGCACCACGAAGCAGCCGCCCGCCACGATCAGCAGCGGGTAGGCCGCGGCCTCCAGCTCGGCGGCCCACAGGATTCCGCCGGCGGCAGCAGCCAGCAGCATGGCCAGCAGCGGCAGCCGCACGCGCGAACGCCCGAAGAATCCGGCAATGCCGCCCAGCGTGATACCCAGCAGCACCGAGATGCCGACGGCCAGGAAACCGATGGTGAGGCTGATGCTGCTGCCGTTCCAGAGCCGGGCCAGCACGTCGCGCCCCAGGTCGTCGGTGCCCAGATAGTAGATCTTGCCCGGCGTGGCGCGGCTCTCGGAGAAAGGCGGCAGGAAGGTGTCCTTCAGCTCGGTCCGGGTGTGGTCGGCGACCGCGCTGGGGTTCACGTCGAGATCCAGCGTGTCGCCGGTGACCTCGGCCTTCTCGATCAGCTTGAGCTGGTCTTCCGTGGGCGCCTTGCCCACGAACATCTGGCCCGAGGCCGCCGCGACCGCCAGCAGCACGATCATCACCAGCGCGAACACGGCCGGCTTGTTCCGCATGAAAAGGCGCAGGGCATCGCGCAGGGGCGAAGTGGGTTTGCGCACTTGTGTACCGTTGCTCATGGCGCTTCCCCTATGCCAGCTTCACGCGTGGGTCGGCCACGCTGTAAAGGATGTCCGAAATCAGGATGCCCACCAGCGTGAGCGCCGAGCCGACGAACAGGCTGGTGATCACGATGAACAGGTCCTTGGCCAGCACCGCCTCGAACACCCAGCGCCCGAGGCCCGGCCAGGCGTAGATCGCCTCGAACACCACCGAGCCGCCGAACAGGCTGGGCAGCAGGCCGGCCAGCATGGTGATGAACGGCAGGCTGGCGTTGCGCAGAGCGTGGCGGTAGTAGACGGTGTCGGCGTCGAGACCCTTGGCCTTGGCGGTGCGGATGTAGTCCTGGTCCATCACCTCCAGCATCTGGCCCTTCACGTAGCGCGAAAGCACTGCCACGCCGCCGAAGCTGCCGATCACCGCCGGCACAGCCACGTGCCATGTGGAATCCATGAACGAGCGCGCGCCCTGCAGCTCGACGCCCAGGGTGTAGGGCGAAACCACCGGGATGCCCATGGTGCCGTTCACGAACTTGATCACCAGGATCGCCAGCCAGAACCCGGGGAACGAGATCAGCGCGTAGCTCAGGATGGTGGCCACACGGTCCGGCACCTGCCCGCGCCGCAGCGCCGAGCCGATGCCCACCGGGAAACTGAGCGTCCAGGTGATGATGGTGGTCAGGATCACCAGTGGCAGGGTGATCAGCATCTTGGTCCACATCGTGGGCAGCACGTTCTCCTTGGTGCGCGCGCTGCGCAGGCGCCACTCGTGAGCGCTGTCCTGGCTGACGATCGCGCCGAAGTCGCTGAAGAACTGCCCGTAGAACTTGATGTACTTCTGCACCACCGGGTCGTCGTAGCCCATCTGGTCGCGCTGGCGCTCGATGTCGCTGGGCTTGGCCTTGGGGTCGAGCTGGCTGGCGAAAGGGTCGCCGGGGGCCAGCGCAACGATCAGGAAGCTCAGCACGCTGATGATCACCAGCGTGAGGCCCATCTGGATGAGACGACGGACGATATAGGAAACCATCAGCCTAATTCCTCTTCTGTTCGTCCGTGAACTGTGGGATTTCCGCGCGGCGCACCAGCTCCGGCTCGAAGAAGCGCCAGGTGGCGCGCGAGGTGTTGATGAACTCGTGGTCCAGGGGGCGGTCCTCGTAGATCGGGTTGCCCTGGGCATCCTTGCCGACTTCCTTGCGCCAGACCAGGTGGCGGTCGGCGATGGTGGTGGTGAACGGCGAGAACAGGAACACGTACGGGAAGTCCGAGGCGATCTTGTTGAAGATCTCGTGGCTCAGGCGCACCTGCTCGTCGTAGTCGTAGACCTTCAGGATGTCGCTCATCAGCTTGTCGACTTCCGGATTGCTGTAACCCACGAAGTTCAGGCCGTTGGGCGGCGTGAAGTCCGTGCCCCACAGCTGGCGCTTGTCGAAGTCCAGCCCGCCGGACCAGCCCAGCACGCAGACGTCGAAGTTCATCGCCATGATGAAGCGCTGGATGTAGTCGTTCCACTCGTACTGCTTGTAGTCCACCTCCACGCCCAGCTGCTCCCAGCGCTCCTTGGCCAGCACGGCCGACTTCTGGCGCGAGCCCTGGCCCGTGGTGTTCACGAACTGCAGGCGCAGGGGCTTGCCGTCTTTGAACAGCTTGCCGCCCTGCTCGCGGTAGCCGGCCTCGAGCAGCAGTGCCTTGGCCTCTTCCATGTCGAAGGGCAGGAACTGCAGTTGCTCGGTCTGGCCCTTCTTGGGCCCGCTGCGCCAGGTGTGCTCGATGCGGTACTCCGGGTTGTACCAGGGCAGCACCGGGTAGCCGGGGCCGGAGATGCGCTGGCCCTGCTCGAACACCACGTACTTCAGGATGTCGTCCACGTTGATCGCCATGGACAGCGCCATGCGCACGCGCTTGTCCTTCAACTGCTCGCGCGTCATGTTGAAGCCGATGTACTCGTAGGTGGTGGGCTGGCGCTTGATGACGTAGTACTTGTCCTCCATCGCCTCGTAGCGCTGCACCTGGTAGTCCTTGGCGCTGTAGATGTCCATGCCGCCGCCCAGGAACACCACCTCGGAGGTTTCGCTGCCCAGCGCCGGGTCGAACACGAACCAGTCCACGTACTCGTACTCGGTCTTGCGGTTCCAGTAGAACTCGTTGCGGCGCAGGCGCACGCGCAGGTTGTTCTCCCAGTAGGGCTTGCTGTCGCCGTTCATGGGCTCCAGCAGCATCGAGCCCAGATAGCTGGGAGCCAGCGCGAAGTCGCGGTCGCGCGAACGCAGGTGGCTCATGGGGTTGTACTTCGCGCGTTCGATGCCCAGGTCCTGGGGGCCCAGGCCGCGGCGTACCGCCTCGTGCTCCCAGCACTTGAGGTTCCAGACGTGGTAGGGCAGCAGCGAGCCTGCCAGGTCGGCAAGGGCAGGCGAGTACAGCTCATCCAGCACCACCTGCACCCGGTAGCGGTTGTCGTCGAACACGCGCATGTCCAGGATGCTCAGGTAGCTGCTGCGGCGCGGGCTGCCGTAGACCGGGTCTTTCAGGTGCTCAAAGGTCAGCTTCACGTCGCGTGCGCCAAGCTCGGGGCCGCGGCCCCACCAGGGCCCCTTGGCGTCGTCGCCGAAGCGCTTGTCGTAGTTGATCGCGTCCACCTTCGCATCGGCAGCGGTCGCCAGGCGCTGGCGGATCAGGCCGATGGCTTCCTCTTTACTGTCCGCCACAACGTTGCCGGCCTCGTCGCCGTTTACGCTGGTGAGCCAGGTCCTGGCCGGGTCGCTGAAGAAGGGTCCGTCGGTCCAGTAGACGCCCTTGTGCAGCACGCAGTCGACCACCGGGTTGTGCTGAAGCAGCGGCGTGCCCGCCTGCCCCACGAAATCCTCGAACTGCTCGAGCCAGGCTTCCGGCGTGCCAACGCGCTTTTCCCCGGTCAGCTGTTCCCAGGCAGTCAGGGCGGCCTGCTTCAATTCCGGGTACAGCTCGTGTCCCAGCCGCTTCTCCATGCGTGCGCGGAAATCAGGCTGCACGGCGCTGACGATCTCGCCGCTCACGGGCTTGTCCGAGAACGCAATCCTCAGCAGCTTCACGCTGGGCTGCGCCTCGACGAAGCTGCGCAGCTCACGGATGGCCCCCGCCGCCTCTGCCGCCTTGGCCAGTTCATCGCCGATCTCGAGCTTCTTCTCGCCCTTGTCGCTGACCTCGGCGACCAGCGTGCCGAACTCGGCGCGGATCGCGGCCTCGAGCTGTTCCGCGGTCATATCGCGGGGTACGGCGACCGTGACCTCGTGCCGCACCACCACGGTCTCGGCCAGCCAGGGCTCCAGCTCGTACATGCGGTTGTAGCGGATCAGGCCTTCGAAAAAGTAGTCGCTGATGGTGCTATCCGTGGTCTTGGTGCTGGTCCACGGGTTCATGTCTTCCGGGTTGCCGCCCATGTAAAGGATGATGCGGTTCAGCCGGCTTTCGTTGTTGCTGACGCTGGCGGTGCCGGGCACCCAGAACACCGACTGCGCCAGGAAGGCGAACAACACGATCGGCACGATGACCAGGGAACGTTTGATCCACATGGGTACCACCTCTGGCGGATGTTCGGGGGTTTGCTTTGCTGGGCCCGAATCCGCTTCTTTTACGGACGCTCAACGAGTCCGCGAGTCTGGGGTTTTATGGCTGATCCTCGTCGTATTCAACGAATTCAGAGCCGTTTGAGGCAAGATATTGCCTCGCTGTTTCTGGCCGAGCTTAAAGATCCCCGCCTGAAAGGTGTCATATCCATCACGCAGGTCAAGGTCAGCAAGGACCTTTCCCACGCCCGCGTCTACTGGTCGCTGCTCGGCACCGAGTCCGACCGCCGCACGGCCGAGCGCTTTATCGAGAGCGCCCGGGGCTTCATCCAGAAGCGCGTGGCCTCTGAGCTCGAGATCCGCACCACCCCGCACCTTGATTTCATCTATGACGATTCGATTGAAAAGGGCGTCGAGGTGTCTAAGCTCATTGACGAGGCGTTAGAGGCAGACGCCAAGGGGCAGGACGAAGAGTAACCACGGGCCGGGACCACGCATGGCGCGATCCAGCATCCGCAAGTCGCCCACCCTCGACATCGACGGGCTGCTCGACAAGTTCGAGACCTTCCTGCAGAAGAAAACCCTCAAGCTCACCAGCCAGCGCCGCCAGATCCTCGAGAAAATCCTCGAGATGGACAAAACCCACTTCACGGCCGACGACCTGGTGGACCAGTTCCGGGACCAGCGCCCGCGCGTGAGCAAAGCCACGGTCTACCGTTCGCTGTCGGTGATGGTTGAGGCCGGCATCCTGGAGGAGCACCAGTTCG
The DNA here is from genome assembly GCA_027493625.1 of Planctomycetota bacterium. Classification (GTDB taxonomy): domain Bacteria; phylum Planctomycetota; class UBA8742; order UBA2392; family UBA2392; genus JACKID01. Next base: position 126,162 of record JAOSKM010000002.1, read on the forward strand.
GCGACAGCCACAAGGTGTACGAGCTGTCGGAGGGGCGCCAGCACCACGACCACCTGATCTGCACGGTGTGCAGCAAGATCTTCGAGTTCTTCAACGCCGACATGGAAAAGCTGCAGGACAAAGTAGCGGCCAGCCACGGCTTCCACGCCACCCACCACAGCCAGAAAATCTTCGGCATCTGCGCCGACTGCTGGGCCAAGGGCATGCGCTAGGCAGGTTTCAGGTGACAGGTTTCAGGTTTCAGGGAACTGCCCGCGTGGCAGCGTTTCCGTCTTCGGACGGGCGGGGGACTGTCCCCGCCTTTGGGGACTGTCCCCGTCCTCGACATCCCGGCACACCCACGAAACCACACGAACTACTGCCACTGCATAAGCCGCGCGGGGACGCAAAGGCGCAAAGCTTCCCGCGTGACTCGCACGCTGATTCTGTTCAGGGTCGGTCGTCAAACGCCAGGAACGCCACAGCATCCCCGTTGTCTGCAACACCACAGGCCAGCCGAGGTGCCGCAACGCTGGAGCCGTGGCGCAGCCTGGCGCCTCGGCGATGTTTCCCGCCCAGTCGGGCGGGTAGCGGCTACACGCCGGCCAGCCCTTAGCGCCTTCGCGCCCCAGCGTGGCCTAACTTTTTTTCTTCGCGAGCTTCGCCCCCTTCGCCTCATCGCGTGAAGATGCCTTTCCCTGAAACCTGAAACCTGTCACCTGAAACCTGTCCATCCCGGTGAGTCATTGAACATTGCCCACTGATCTCCGATCATTGCCACCATGCCTGAACGTCCCGACGACGACCGTCGCACCTTTCTGCGCATCGCCGTGATCGGCGGCATCGGCATCCTCACGGCCGGCGCGGGCGCCGCCTCGGTGTTTCTGCCGCCCAGGACTGGCGAAAGCGCCGGCGTCGGGCCGCAGCCGCTGATCCCCATCGCGCGTCTGGCTGCGCTGCTTAAAGAAGAAGTGTTAAGCCTCGAGATCAGCCTGTCAGTGCGCGACGGCTGGCGGCTGCGCACCAGGCGCCAGCGCGTCTACCTGCAGCGCGTGGCCGACGGCGACGAAGCCTCGGCCTTCAAGGCGTTGAGCGCGGTGTGCAGTCACGCGGGCTGTGGCATCGAGTATCGCGAGAAAGACAAGCAGTTCCACTGCCCCTGCCACGGGGCCGAGTTCAAGCTGGACGGCACGCTGCAGAAAGGCCCCGCCCCGCGCGACATGGACCCGCTCGATGTAACGGTCGCAGAGCACGAAGGCGCGGCCTGGCTGTTCGTGAACTGGCAGGAGTTCGCGATGGGCACTGAGCAGCGCACACCGCGAGGCAACGCGTGAGCGACGGGAAGCAGACAACCTCACAGATCCACGACGAACTGCTGAACGAAGTCAAGCAGGAGCTCGTGCGGCGCGGCACCACGCTGATTCCCGCAAAGCCGGAGCCCGCCGACGACACCCTCGCAAGCCTGGTGGTGAGCGCCCTGTTGGCTGTGCTGGCCGTGCTGGCCGGCAGCGGCGTGATGATGGCGCTGGTCTACACGCCGACCATGGAAGACGCCAACGCCTCCACCGCGTGGTTCCAGGCCGGGGCCCTGGGTGGCGCCGTGCGCGCGGCCCATTGGCACGCCTCCAACCTGATGGTGCTGCTGAGCGGCGCCTACCTGTTCTACCTGGCCTGGCGCGGGCTGTTCCGGCGTCCCGCCCAGTGGCGCTGGTGGCGCGCGGCCCTGCTGCTGGGCCTGGTGCTGGCCTTCAGCCTTACCGGCCAGCTGCTGCCGTTCGATCAGCTCGCCCTGCACGGCACGGGCATCCGGCTCGGCTACCTGGCCGAGGCGCCGGTGCTGGGCCCCAGGCTGGTTGAGCTGGCGCAGGGCGGCGAAAGCATCGGCACTGCCACCCTGGCGCGCTTCTTCGGCCTGCACGCCATCGTGCTGCCCGCCCTTACCATCATCCTGCTGCGTTTCCTGTGGCGCGACAGCAAGGCCGAGGTCGCGCTGATGTACCACGCGGCCGTGGCGGGCGCGGCGTTGCTGCTTATCGCGGGGGCGGCCCTGTTCGTGCCCGCGCCGCTGGGCCTGCAGGGCCACCTGTCGGAGCCCTACCCCGAGGCGCGCCCGGAGTGGTTCGCGCTGCCGCTGTACGCGCTGCTGAAGCTGCTGCCGGCCGGCGCGCTGCACCTGCTGGTGCTGTTCGTGATGCCGCTGCTGGGCGCGGCGCTGATCGCGGCGCTGCCGTTTCTTGAGACCATGGCCGAGCAGCCCGCGCGCCTGCGCAAGCCGCTTCAGATCGGGGTGATCGTGCTGGTAGTCTTCGGCCTGGCGTTCTCGGCTGTGCCGATCATCCAGGACATGAGCGCCAAAGAAGGCTGGTTCCGCCGGCCGGGCGTCGAGGACCTGATGACCGCCATGGGCAAGCGCAACGACGCGCTGCTGAACTCGGGCGAAGTTCCTCCCGCGGAAGCCCACAACCACGCGCGCGACCTGATGCTGCTGCACGAGCGGCTGGCAGGGGTTTACCCCGAAAAGATCGAGGAAAGCCAGAAGGCCGACTGGGACAAGCTGGCGCAACAGGGCGTTGAGGCCGCGCGCAAGCTGCTGCTGGCGCCGGACGCGCACACGCAGCTGAAGGCGCGCGAAGAGCTGCGTCAGGTGTGCGCCGACTGCCACAAGCAGCACGACAAGGAAGACGTGAAGATCGACCCGCCGCCGCGCTACGTGGCGCGCGACACGGGCGCACAGGCCGACCCGCCCAAGGCCTTCTTCTTCGACCAGGAGCAGCTGAAAACCCTGCAGCCGGGCGGCATCGACCCCAAGCGCAGCACGGTCAAGCAGATGGACCAGATGAAGTACCGCCTGCGCGACATCCTGATCGAGGCCGGCATCATCAGCGACAACCGCAAGCCCGACGCCGAGAAGCGCAGCGCGGCGCAGTCTCTGGTGGATCTGCGCGAGCTGACCAACATCGTCGCCGGCCATTACGACGACAACGCCGGCGCCTACTTCGAGAAAGCCAAATGGGACAAGTGGATCGAAGAGCTCCGCAAAGCCACCGACGAGCTGGCGCAGGCCAAAGACGCCGCCGACGTAGCCCGCAAGTCCGCGGCCGTGGGCAAGACCTGCGAGGCCTGCCACGACGGAGCCGACGAGCCCGACGAGCCGATCGAGTGGACGTTCAAGAGCATGCTGGCAGGGGAGTAGGCAGGAGGCAGGCGGCAGCGATGGAATGAGTAGAGAGGCCGTAACCCCAAGCCCCAAGCCCCAAATCCTTGTACCATCCTTGCATCTCGCCACTCGGGCGGTCACGATTCCTCCTTACGCGGGAGGAGACTGCCATGACCGATGCGCCCAAGCCACGGCCTGAAACCCTGCTGAACATCCCCGTATCCGGCGACGCGCCGGCCATCGAGATCAAGGACCCGCAAGGCGGCGCTACGCTGCTCGAGCTGGGCGCGGGCTCGGAAAGCGTGCTGTCCCGGGTACAGAAGACCACGGGCGCGAACCTCGGCACCCAGCCACTTGAGCTCAAGTCGGCCGACTTGCGCGACGCCACCACCCAGTCCGGCGCCACCACGCGCCAGGCCAGCACCAGCGGCTTCACCGAGCGCGTACGAACCGGCAACATCGTGAAGTACCTGCCTGAGCGCGAGCTGGGCCGCGGCGGCATGGGCGTGGTGCTGAGCGTGCGCGACAACGACCTGCGCCGCGAAGTCGCCATGAAGGTAGTGCGCAGCGACCGCGTGCGCCCCGGCACCGAAAGCGGCGACCTCGCCCTGCGCCGCTTCGTTGAGGAAGCCCAGATCACCGGCCAGCTCGAGCACCCCAACATCGTGCCGGTGCATGAGCTCGGCGCTGACGCCAACGGCCGCATCTTCTTCACCATGAAGCTGGTGCACGGCAAGCCGCTCAGCCAGATCCTCCGCGAGCTGCGCCTCGGCGACCCCGCCACCGAGTCTGAGTACCCGCTCGACCGCCTGCTGCAGGTGTTCATGAAGGTATGCGACGCCATCAGCTTCGCCCACGCGCACAACGTGGTCCACCGCGACCTCAAACCCGACAACATCATGATCGGCCGCTTCGGCGAGGTGCTGGTGATGGACTGGGGCCTCGCCCGACTGCTCGATCACCCGGTGCACGGCGCCGAGCCCACGGGCATCCAGACCGACAGCCGCGCCGCCAGCGAAACCGGCCGCCGCACCGGCCCCAGCGTGCACAGCATGGAGGGCACCATCGCCGGCACGCCCGCCTATATGGCCCCCGAGCAAGCCCGCGGCGAAATCAGCCGCATCGACCAGCGCACGGACATCTTCGCCCTGGGTGCGATCCTGTACGAAATCCTGGTGCTGCGCCCGCCCTACACGGCCGAGGGCGGCACCCAGATCATCGAGCAGGCGGCGCGCGGCCAGATGCTGACGCCCTTCGAGCGCGTGGCCGATGACGAGCAGCTGCGCGCGCGCCTGGGCCGCCTGCCCGGCGGGCGCATCCCGCCCGAGCTCGCGGCCATCGCCATGCACGCCCTGGCGAAGCACCGTGAAGACCGCTACCCCACGGCCCGCGCACTCAAGGAAGACGTCGAGAACTACATCGCCGGTCGGCCGGTCAGCGTGCATCGCGACGTGCTGACCGTGCGCATGGCCAAGTGGGTGCGCCGCCACCCGACACTCAGCATCAGCAGCGCCGCCGCGGCGGCCGTGCTGCTGGTGGCGGTGGCGACCATCATGTTCATCGTGGCGCAGGCCAGGCAGCAGGCCGTGCAGCAGCAGCAGCAACTGGTGGCCGCCAGCCAGGAAGCGGAGCAGGAGGCCGACAAGCGCGCCAGGGCCGAGACCGAGCTCAAGGACGCCGCCCTGCAGCGCGAAGCCGCACTCAAGCGCCGCACCGAGGCCACCGCCCTGTACCGCGCCGGCGCCGAGCAGGCCACCCGCGCGCGCCAGATGGCCGCCGGTGAGGTGCGCAAGGCCGCGCGCGATTCGGCCGAGGGCTCATTGCGCAAAGCGGTGCGGACCGACGAAACATACATTGACCCGGTGTTCGCGCTGGCGCAACTGCTGCACTTCTTCGGCGACAAACAGGCGCTTGAGTTCTACGAGCGCACCAGCCGCCTCACCGCCGCGGGCCCGGCCAAGGGCGACCCGCGCGCCCTGGTGTACGCCGGCAACTTCGTGCGCGACGTGCAAGGCGACCTGGATGCAGCGGCCGAGTACTACCGCCAGGCCGGAGAGCTTGACCCCGCCAACCCGCACGTGCTGGTGGCCAAGGGCATGCTGGCGCTGCTGAAGGGCGAGATGCAGCAGGCGCTGGAGTTCGCCCAGCAGGCACGCGCCAAAGACGATTCCCTGTGGGAGCCCTGGTACCTGGAAGGCTACGTGCTGGGCTGCGAGATGACGCCCGACGACCGCGCCGTCAACCCGCTGCACGACGCGGCCCGCGCCGAGGAGCTGTTCACCACGGCACTGGCGCGCAGCAACCGGGAGGCCGAAATCTATACCGAGCGCGGCAGCGTGCGCTTCAGCCTGAACCGCTACCGCGACGCCGAGCTCGACCTGCGCCGCGCCATCGAGCTCGCGCCCGGCAACCACGCCGCAAAGCTGAACCTCAGCGCCGTGCTGCGCACCCTTGGCAAGCACGATGAGGCGATCGCTCTCACCAGCGCCGCCACGGAAGCGGCGCCGGAATCCTGGCACGCCTGGGCAGCCCACGGCCTGTGCCTCTACGCCGCCGACCGCGACGAGGAAGCGCTTCAAGCCATCGAGCGCTCGCTTGAGCTGCAACCGGATCGCCCGGCCGCGTACAACAACCTGGCCCACATCAGCCTGTCGCTGGGGCGGTACGCGGACGCGCAGAAACACGCTGAGAAGGCACTCGAGCTTGAGCCGAAGTTTCACCGCGCCTGGCTGCTGCTGGCCCATGCCCACGAAGATCGCAACAAGTTCGACGACGCACTGGCCGCCGCGGACCACGCCATCGAGATCGCACCGGAAGACGGCGTCGCCCACGCCAGCCGCGCCCGCGTGCTGCTGCGCATGGGGCGCCTGGACGAGGCATTCGAGAGCGCAACCCGCGGCTTTGAATGCGTGCCGCCGACGGCCTTCGCCGCGCAGGTGCTGGGCCTGGTCGAGCACGAACGCGGCAACTACGCCCGCGCCGTCGAGCTGCAGTCCCATTCGCTCGAGCTGTTCCCCGACGACTGGCAGGGCCTGCAGAACCTGGCCACCTCGCTGCAGATGCTCGGCCGCTACAGCGAAGCCCTTCAACACGCCCGCCGCGTGGTCGAGCTGCGCCCGCAACTCGCCATGGGCCACTTCCGCGCCGGCACCATCCTGCTGCAGTTGGAAAACCCGGCCGCCGCCATCGAATACTTCCGCAAGGCCAACGAGGTCGAGCCCGGCCACGTCGACTCCTGGGTCAACCGCGCCTCGGCGGCCAACGAGCTGGGCCTGCGCCCCGAGGCGCGCGACGCCTCACGCAAGGTCACGGAACTCGACCCGGAAAACGTGCTGGGCTGGGTCAACCTCGGCCGCGCCGAGCTGGCACTGGGCGACCGCGAGGCCGCGGGCATCGCCGCCGACAAGGCCGACGCGCTGCCCGCGCCGGACGCCTTCACCAAGTCGCTGGCCTCGGACCTGCTGCACGAGATCGGGCGCGACACCGACGCGCTCAAGGCCGCGCAGGCGGCCATCAAGCTCAACGAAAACGCGCCCGACGGCTGGCGCGCCATGTCACGCGCGCTTTATGGCCTGGGCCGCGCGCAGGACGCGCTGACCGCTGCCAACAAGTATGTCGAGCTCGCGCCGCGCAGCCTGCAGGGTTTGAACTTCGTAGCCACACTGCTGGTCGAGCTCGGCCGTTACGCGGAAGCCGAGGAGGCCGCCAAGCGCACGCTTGAGGTTGACCCCGCCAACGCGCTGGCCCTGAAGACCCTGGGTGACGCGCGCACCAACCAGGGCCAGCACCGGCTCGCGATCGAAAGCTACGAGGCGGCTTTGCGCGTCGAACGCACGAACGCCTACACCTGGCTGAACCTGGGCGTGTGCTGGCTGCTGCTGGGCGACTACGACCGCTGCATCCCAGGCTTCAAGGAAGCCACCGTGCAGGACCCGCAACTCGCCCCGGCATGGGAGTACTGGGGCACCGCCCTGCAGGCGCAAGGCAGATCGGCCGAGGCGATCGAGAAGCTGCTTGAAGCGCTGAAACTGAACCCGAACTCGGCCGGCGCGCACAGCAACATCGCCAGCGCCTACTACGACAGCGGCAAAAAGCAGCTCGCGGCCGAGCACGCCGGCAGGGCCGTGGCCCTGAACCCGCGCAACCCCAACGCCTGGTATCGCAAGGGCATCAGCCACTTCGACCTGGGCGAATGGCAGCCCGCGGCCGAGGCCTTTGAACAGGTGGCGAAGCTGGCGCCGCAGAACCAGTACATGCCCTACTTGGTGGCCCAGTGCCGCGCGGAACTGGCCGAGTACGAGACGGCCAAGGAATGGGCCAACAAGGCGCTAAGCCTGGACGCCAAGCTGGGCGCGGCCCGGGTGATCCTCGCGCGCGCGGAGCTGGGCCTTGGCAACAAGGAGGAGGCGCTGAAACAGCTCAAGCAGGCGCTGGAAGACCAGGTGGACCCGAACTGGGCTCTGAACCAGAACTGGTGGGACGAAATCAAGGAAGACGAGGCCTTCAAGGCCCTGGTGAAGCAGTATCTGGGGTAGGGGATGGGAGGTCCGTCATAGGCGAACTCGCGCTTACTGATCAGCTGTAAAAAAGTTAACCACGAAGAACCACTAAGGACCACGAAGTTAAGCGTGACCCGCCGTTCTTCGTGGCCCTTCGCGGCCCTTCGTGGTTCATCGCAGTTGCCTTTCATAAGAGGCGTTTTCGGGTCCGTGGGTAAATGCAGAGATCCGCAGAACCCAAAAGAGATAAGACTGCGAAGGAACCACGGCTGGACACAGGTGGACACGTTCAAGAACCGACGACTAGCGTGTTCATCCGTGTTTACCAGTGGTTCCTTTTCGCTCGCCACCCGGGGATACACTGCGAGTAACCGCCATCGAGACAGCCGCGCTCGTGGCTGCTTCCGCCTGCCGCCTGTCGCGTGCGGACTGCTTCCCTCGTAAAATGTTCGGTCCGGCGTTTACGGATTCGTTACAACGTAAAGCCGCGTCATGGGTTAAACAGGCAGCGCGTTAGATTTGCCCGTGTTGCGGGACCAACCCGTAGACAAAGGCCATGAACGAGAACGCCACAACCGCCCGCGCCGTCACCGAGGACAACGATTTCCTGGTCCTGGATTCCATGGCGTCCATGCAGCGCGTGGGCGATTCCGGCGTAAGCGCCTTCTTCGAGGGCGGCAGCACGCTGATCGACCTCGACGGCGAATCGGAAGAACGCGCCCGTAAGGCCGCCGAGAAACATCGCGACGAGCTGGCCCACGGCCACCACGTCTCCGAGCGCTACAAGGTGATCGGTGAAATCGCACGCGGCGGCATGGGCGCCGTGCTGGAGGTGCAGGACAACGACCTCGACCGCCGCGTGGCCATGAAGGTGCTGCTGCGCGACACCCGCAAGAAAGACAGCGACAGTGGCTCGCCGCTGGATACCGGGCCGGTCAACCGCTTCATCGCCGAGGCGCAACTCACCGGCTGGCTCGAGCACCCGAACATCGTGCCGGTCCACGAGCTGGGCCTCGACTCCCAGGGCCGCGTCTACTTCACGATGAAGCGCGTGAAGGGCCGCAGCCTGCGCCAGGTGATGGACAAATTGCGCCAGGGGCACGCCGCCACCCACGCCGAGTTCCCGCTCGGCAAGCTGCTGACCATCCTGCTGAAGGTCTGCGACGCGATCGACTTCGCCCACAACAAGGGGATCCTGCACCGCGACCTGAAGCCCGAGAACATCATGGTCGGGCAGTTCGGCGAGGTGCTGGTGATGGACTGGGGCCTCGCCAAGCAGATCGAGGCGCCGCAGAAGCCCGGCTCCAGCAAGCTGCCGGCCAGCGAGACCGCCAGCTTCACGCTCGATGTCGCGCTGGGCGCCGCCGACGAGGACTCGCGCGAGACCCGCGAGGGCACCATCAGCGGCACCCCCGCCTACATGGCGCCCGAGCAGGCCAAGGGCAACGTGCGCGAGCTCAGCCAGCGCACGGACATCTTCTGTCTGGGCGCGATCCTGTACGAGCTGCTGTGCCTGGTGCCGCCCTACCTCGCCGCCAACATCACCGACGCGCTTGACCAGGCGCGCGAGCACCGCCTGATGCACCCCAAGGCCAAGCTCGACAAGGTGCTGAAAGATGAGCGCCTGAAGCGCGCCTTCGGCCCCTTGGGCATCGAGCGCGGGCGCAGGTATCCGCGCGAGCTGGTCAGCGTCTGCATGCGCGCGATGAACGAGCAGCGTGAGCTGCGCTACAACAGCGTGGCCGACCTGCGCCGCGACGTCGAGGCGTACATGACTGCCCAGCCGGTCAGCGCCCACCGCGACAACCCCTTCACCGCCCTCAACAAGTGGGCGCGCCGCAACCCGACCCGCGCCGCGGTGGCGACGCTGGCGCTGTTCTTCCTGCTGCTGGGCGGCGTGGTGTTCGCCGCCGTGCGCGCCAAGGTGGCCGCCGACCGCGCCGACGAAGCGGAAAAGACCCGGCTCGCCGTCGAGGAAAAGCAGGAGGCCATGAAACGCCAGCTCGAGGCCGAGGCCGACCTGCGCCGCGCCTCGGACGCCGCCAAGGAGAAGGCCGAGCGGGTGGCGCAGCTCGAGAAAGAAGCGCTCGAGCGCGAGCGCCGCGAATCCGAGGCGCTGGCCGCGCGCAATGCCGCCTTCGTGCCCTACAGCAAGGGGGCCGACCTGCGCTCGCGCAGCGCCAGCTTCACCGACTGGGAAAAACGCGCCCAGAGCTGGCGCCAGGCCGTGGAGAGTTTCCAGCAGGCGCTGCAGCTCGACGCCACCTTTGTTGAGGCGCACATGGAACTGGCCCAGGTCTACGCCGACCTCGGCTACGACACCGACGCGCTGTACCACTTCAAGCGTGCCGACGCCCTGACAGCCAGCCAGACCGGCCGCGGCCACGTCGAGGCGCTGATGGCCTACGCCATGTTCGACTTCCAGCAGAAGGTGCTGCGCGAGGGCATCCCCGGCAACTTCGACGAGGTGTTCCGCCGCTTCCAGCCCGTGAAAGACGCCGCCGAGCCGGGCAGCTACTACGCGCGCATCGCGCAGATCCTGCTGGACCTGGGCGAAGCCTTCCGCAATACCTCGGGCATCGAGTATGTGCGCGCCCAGACCGAGGCGGCCAGGCGCATGGCGGAGATCGAGCGCGAGGGCCCGCCGCTGTGGGAGGTCTACACGCTGCTGGCGATCATCGACCAGGGCGCCGGCTCAGGCGGCTCGGGAGAAACCCGCGACTACCTGCAGCGCGCCCGCGAGCTCAAGGCCAACCTGCCGATCCTGGTCTGGCTGCAGATCCGCCAGGGCGACCGCACTGCGGAAATGCGCGACCGCCTGGGACTGCGCGACTGGAACCGCTTCATCGAGCAGTTCCCCTATGACCCGCGCGGCTACTACGCGCGCGCCGGCTTGCGATTCCATTCGGAGGGTGAGCGCAACGCGGAACTCGAGACCGCCGACCTGAAGAAGGCCATCGAGCTCAATCCGCGCTACGCCGACGCCCACAAGCTGCTGCTGCGCGTATACGTGCGCGAGGGCGCCTACAAGACAGCCATCAGCCACCTCGACGCCATGCGCCGCTCCAGCAGCGGCCTCGAAAACGCCGCCATCGACCTGATCGAAGCCGAGCTCACCGCCAGCACCGGCGAATTCGAGCGCATGAAAAGCCTGGTCTCCGCGGCGCTGCTCGAGAACCCGGCCAGCGGCACGCTCACCATGGCGCAGGCCGCCGGGGTACTGCTGCGCGATCACGAGTACCAGGCGCTGGTCGACATGTGCGACGCTCTGGAGGCCCAGTTCGGACCCGAAACGCCCCCGCTGGTGCTGCTGTTCACGGCCCGCGGTTTGACCATGCTCGGGCGCTTCGACGAGGCCACGCAGGCAGTCAAGCCGCTGGAGGACAACCCCGGACTGCTGCCCCGGGAATGGCGCCCCACCCTGGCCAACTGGGCCGAGGACGCGCGGATTTACCCCGCTCTGCTCAGCTCGCTGCACAGCGTGCCGACCGTGCGGCGCCGCTTCGACATCGCGCGCATCCTGGCCATGGCGGAGCGCGAACCGGAGATCTGGATCTCCCTGTTCAATGCCGATGGGCCGCACCGCGAAGAAATCGTCACCTGGACCTACCCCGCCGACTACGTGCTGCGCGCCCGGGGCCAGGCCATCCGCGCCCGTCGCCAGTCCAGCCCCCAGCTCGCCAGGGCCCTGCGCGCCCTGGCGGTACTCGACCTCAAACAGGCCTTCGACGACGGCTACCTGAACCGCGGCCGTATCCTCAGCGACGAGTACCTCGCGCCGCTGACCACCGACCCCGAGCTGGCCAGGTATTTCGATGTGAAGTAGCAATGAGTGGCACCGGCAATCCAGCCCAATACTGCGGGGTTAAGGAGTTTCGCGGCAGACTCCGACGTGCAGATTGTATCGGCAGTCAGGCGCGGAGCGCCGTAACAATTGTTAGCCCCCGCCGGTTGGCGCCTAGCGCAGCGAGGCGCCAACAAGGCGGGGGTTACGGGCAAAAGAGGTTTGAGAGGCGCGGAGCGCCGGCACAACGGCCGCTTGCGGCCGATCGGTCCTCGCGGCAAGCGCCGCGAGTGTGTCGGCGCTCCGCGCCTTTGATCGTTCTTCCGCCGATTACCCCCACCGAACGCCGGAGGCGTTCGGTGGGGGCTTCCACTGTGCAGGCGCTCCGCGCCAAAGAGCTAAACCGACGACTGTTTCGCCTTAACCCCGCAGTATTGGGCAATCCAGCCGGTGGTCGCGCCGATTTCCGGCGCGACAGGAGCAGCTTGTGTCGGCGCCACGTACTGCCTACGCGCCCAGCTCTTTGAGGGCCTGCTCGGCGAGCTCTTTATTGGGCGTGTTGCCGTGCCACTTGTAGCCGTCTTTTTCCATGTAGCTGACGCCCTTGCCCATGATGGTCTTTGCGATGATGCAGGTGGGCTTGCCCTTGTGGTTCTTGGCCTCGTGCATGGCGGACAGGATCTCGGCGTAGTTGTGGCCGTCGATCACCAGCGTGTGGAAGCCGAAAGCCTCCATCTTCTTGTCCAGCGGCTCGAGGCTCATGACCGACTCCGTGGTGCCGTCGATCTGCGCGTCGTTGCGGTCGATGATCACCGTGAAGTTGTCGGCCTTGTAGTGGCTGGCGGCCATGAAGCTTTCCCAGGGCAGGCCTTCCTCGATTTCGCCGTCGCCTACCAGCGCCCACACATGGGTGTCGCGCTTGCTCTGGCGCTCGGCCAGTGCCATGCCCAGCGCGCCGCACACGCCGTGGCCGAGGCTGCCGGTGGACAGCTCGACGCCCGGGGTCTTCTGCATGGCCGGGTGGCCCTGCAGGTGCGCGCCCAGCTGGCGCAGCTCGGACAGCCACTCGTGCGGGAAGTAGCCGCGCTCGGCCAGCACGGCGTACAGGATCGGGCAGATGTGCCCGTTGCTCAGCACCACGCGGTCGCGCTCGGGCCAGCTTGGGTTCTTGGGGTCATGTCGCACGAAGCCGCCCCAGTACAGGCAGGTGAAGATGTCGGCCATGCCCAGGCTGCCGCCCGGGTGCCCGGATCCTGCCTTGGCCAGCATGCGGATGACCTCGATGCGCAGCTTGCGTGCGGTTTCTTTCAGTTCGGCTTCGAACTCGGCGGTGATCTTCATGGTCGCTTCTTCTACCTGCATGGCGGCTCCTTCACAATGCGGGGGACCCGGCTGGCCCTGTAGCCCCGCGCCATTCCGAGTATATTGCCCCCCTTCTGCGACCCGGCTTTGTTGGACGATTGGGGATTGGTGACGGTATGGACGACGTGGCCGTTCTGCTGAATGCGTTGCCCTATCTGCGGCGCTACCGCGACAAGGTGTTCGTCGTGAAGGTGGGCGGCGAAATCGCCAAGACCCCGGACGCGCTGGACCTGTTCGCCAAGGACGTGGCGATGCTGAACCAGCTGGGCATCCGCATCATCGTGATCCACGGCGGCGGGCCGCAGCTCGATGAAGTCAGCGACAAGATGGGCGTGAAGCCCGAGAAGATCGCCGGCCGCCGCATCACCGACGACGCGACGCTGGAGATGGCCAAGATGGTCTTCGCCGGCAGCATCAACACCGACATCCTGGCCGCGATCCGCAAGCACGGCGTGCTGCCCGTGGGCCTGAGCGGCCTGGACGGCGAAGTGCTGACGGCCGCGCGCCGCCCGCCCAAGGAGATGACGGACCCGGAGACGGGCCAGAAGCACACGGTCGATTTCAAGAACGTGGGCGACATCAGGGACTGCAACCCCGCCCTGCTGCGCACGCTGGTGGAGCATCGCTACGTGCCGGTGCTGAGCCCGCTGGCCTGTGACGACGAGGGGCGCATCCTGAACATCAACGCCGACACCGTGGCCTGCACCGTGGCCGCGGAGATGCAGGCCGAGAAGCTGTTTATTTTGACCAACACCAACGGCGTGCTGAAGGACATCAACGACCCGGAAAGCCGCTACGTGTACCTGACCGTGAGCCGCGCCGAAGAGCTGATCGAGAAGCGCGAGGTGAAGTCCGGCATGGTGCCCAAGCTGCAGGGCGTGATGAGCGCCGTGCGCGGCGGGGTGAAGCGCGCCTACCTGATCAACGGCCTCACGCCGCACAGCCTGCTGACCGAAGTGTTCACGCTCAAGGGCCGCGGCACCATGGTGATCGACGACGCCGCCGAACAGGACTACCTGGAGCGCGGGTAGCCCGTGGCCTTCTGGCCGATGCAGCGCTGGGGGACTGTCCCCGCAGCTGGGGACTGTCCCCGTCGTCGGCTACAGTATCGTGGAGTTAAGCAACGTGGGTGCGCACCCGAAGTTTCAGGTCGCGCGCCTGGTCCGGTGCGGAGCGCTGTCACAGTGGAAGCCCCCACCGAACGCCCTCGGCGGTCGGCATAGGTTTCTACACAAGTCCTGCCTTTCAGCCGGCGCAGCCGGCGTCTCTCTCGATAGCCCCCGGCGGTCGGCGCCGAGCGCAGCGATGCGCCGACAAGCCGGGGGATCTCTCGTCAGGCTCCGCAGAGCCGCGAAGCGGCGGCTCCTCCTCATCGCCTGCGCGTGCGACTGTGAGATGGCAAAGACTCAACGCCAGGACGCCATGGAGCGCCACGGCCTGTCCGTGGCTCGCCCCCACATGGTTTTGTTGAAAGATTGACGCTCCCGTCACAAGGGATTCGTGGCGTTCATTGCGCCTTGGCGTTGACTGACTTGCGGCATCGGTGAGAGCACGCTGATTTGTGGTTCCGCGACCGGTAACGTCTCGGGACTTCCCACCAGAGCCGCCGCTGCGCTTGGCGCTAACCGGCGGGGGCTAACATTTTTGACGGCGGTTGCGTTCGCAACGTCCGCTTGGCACCACACTGTGGTGCCGCGGATGCGCCTGACCGCTTCACCAAGCCCCAGACCCACAGGATTGGGCAAACACGAATGCCATTCGACTAAGGCAAGACATCTGAATTCCGTGGGCTCGTTCCGGCCCGAAGGGCCGTCTCAAACAGCCCAGGCCGAAGGCCTGGGATCAGGGTCCCACAATCTTTTCCGGCCTGAAAGGCCGGCTCACCTGCAAGCTTGGGGTGGTGAACGGCCCTTTCAGGGCCGGCGCTCCGGCACTTCGAGAACCCAAGGCTTCGCCTTGGGCTGACAGAATGGCCCTTTCAGGGCCAAGGGTTGCGACAGTCTCTGACAGCCCCACCAATCGCTTGGCACTCGGGCTAACATCCGTTGGCGCGCTGGAATCCCTGCGGGTAGCATCAGCATCAAGGATCAGTCATGACCAGGCGCGCAAAGAATTCCACCAGGAAGCCCGAGCTCGCGGCCGTCGTCTATCGCGACGAAGCAGGCAAACTGAGAGTTATGGGCGGTCGGAAGCCTAAGCCGGTCAAGTGGGAAGAAGTCCGTCCACCCAAACGCAAACGCAAGTCTGCGTAGGCCTGCCTCACGTTACGTCGGGCTGATCCACTTCGAGAGCAGTGCCCCGGCCGGGAACATGGCCAGTGCCAGCAGCCCCCACCATGGCTGCTGGGGCGCGAGCATCAGGGCGAAGCCGCCCATCAGCATGGCCTCGGCTCTTATGCCGCCGCCCACCACGGCGCCCAGCTTCGGCGGTGTGGGCTCACTGCGCGCGGCATCCAGCTTGCGCCACAGCCCCAGCAGCAGCGCCGCCAGCGCCGCCAGCGGCAGGAACACACCCAGGATCGGGCTGTGCGCGGTTCCCGGCCGTGACAACAGCCAGGAGGGCAGCGCCAGCGCCACCGGCAGCAGCAGCACCTCCACGGCGCGCAGGGCCTTGCGCCCGCCACCGCTGTCCTCGAACAGGCTGACGATGGTGACCAGGCAGAAGTAGCCGAACACGCTGCCCGCGAACAGCCCGACTTCCGGGCGCTGCAGCAGGCGAGGCAGCTTCGCCACGCCGGCAAAGGCCATCAGCGGCAGCAGCACGTGGATCGCGCGACACAATGCGATCACCCCGACCGACGCCACCGTCCAGGCCCTGGGGTGCTGCACGTCCACGCCGACGATGCGCCCGGCCGCCAGGTGATTGTACAGGGCAATCAGCGCCACCAGCGCCAGCAAGGCGGGGCCGCAGCCGGCGACAAACCCGGCCGCGATGCCGAGCGCGAACAGGCCCAGCGCGATGAAGAGCGCTGATTTGTGTGAAAGCTCGCCGGTCACGATCGGCCGCGGCTTGCGCAGCAGGCGGTCCTTGCGCACGTGCATCACGTCGTTCAGCGCCATGCCGCCCAGGTAGACGCCCAGGCTGGCGGGCAGCAGCCAGGCGATCTTCAGCGCGTCAAAGCGATAACCCAACGCGCGCGCCATGGCAAAGGCCAGCGCCATGCCGCCGAACTGGTCCGCCCACGCCGAAGGCAGCGCGGAAAGACGCACGAGTTTCAGAACCGGGGAGAGCTTCATTTTGGATTTTTGATTTTGGATTCAGCCATCACGCGGCAATCCAAAATCCAGAATCGAAAATCTAAAATCGACTAAGGCCTGCGCGTGGTGGTGCGCCTGCGCCTGGGGCGCGCGGCCTCGATGGGCCCGGTCTTGCTGCGCCCGCCCAGCTCAAGCACCGGGATCACCCCGCCGCCGCGCCGCACGTTCACTACCGGGTCGGCGCTCACGCGCCCGATGCAGCCCGCGTATTCGCCGCGCACGGCAAAGGCGCCCAGGGTGAGGTACTTCTTTTTTCTTCCAGCAGCTCCGTGCCCTCGGCCAGCGGCACCGTGTGCTCGCAGACCGGCACGTACTCCTGCACCACGCCCTGCTGGTTCACCGCCTCATCCAGGCGCTTCAGCCACTCGTTGCGGTCGCTGTGCGGGCCGAGGATCACATCCTGCCCGCCGTACGCGCCGCCCGGCTTCAGCACGAACTTGTCAGGGCGCGACGCCACGAAAGGCAGCAGGTCGATCTCGCGACCCAGGTAGTCGGTCTTGCGTTCCTGCAGCTTGCGGGTCCAGGGCAGCAGCTTCATCTTTTCCTGGTTCTCGGCCGGGGTGAAGAAGCGCTCGAAGGCCGCGCTGGTCAGGATCTCCAGCACGCCTTTGTTCCCCGCCAGCCTGGAACGCAATGGGTTCACGGTCACCACATCGCCGTAGCGCAGGCCGCGCAGGAAGGGCGCGATCAGCACGCGGCGGCGGGCGAGCTCAGGCACCAAGGCACGGCGGCAGATCAGGTGGTAGCGCTCGCCCTGGTGGTAGAGACCCTTGTCCTCGGTGTTGAACTCAAATGCGCGGGGGTCCACGACGCCGGCTTTCAGGCCGCGTTTCTGCAGGCACTCCGCCACCAGCTGCTGCTCAGGCAGCGTGGGCGTGCCGTCGAAGTCCACGATCGCGACGTTCGGGCGCTCGACGGTCGCCTTGGCGTGTTCCTTGTAGGCGGCCAGCAGAGCGTCGCAGTACAGCTCCACGTCCGGCGAGCTGGGGAACAGCGTGTGCATGCCCACTTCGCGGGCGATCTCCAGTTTCTGGAACTCGGTGTCCAGGATGTTGCTGAAGGTGCTGCCGGCCGGGCTGTCCACGTTGAACTCAAGGAAGCGCGGACCGCCGCCGGTGGGGATGAAGTCATAGCGTGCGAACTCGATGGCGAGGCGGCTGGGCGTGTCGCTCAGCGCGAGCTCTTCGAGGTTGGGCGAAACGCCCACCTGCTCCATGAAGGTGACGCTGCTGAGCGCGAGCTGCACCACCTGCTCAAGCAGCTTGCTGAGCATGCGTACGCTGCGAGTCAGCTCACGCACGTCGTTGGCCGACATGATGTACGGGGCCTGCAGTGCGCGCAGGTGGTTGCCGTCCATGCGGAAGCCGCGTTCGCGTAACGCCGCGGTCAGGGCGCTGTCGCTTTCGCGCGCGCGTACAGGGCTGCGCCTGAGGACCTTCAGGAAGTCCTCGCGCATGCCCGCCGCCTGCTCGACTTTACGGGTCGGCCGGTTGGAACCTTCAGCCTTTGCCATGAAATGACTTTACGCCCGCGAAAAGCCTCGGCAAGTTGGCCCTTCAATCGTTTCACAGTCTGATCCATTCAGCCTGCATTCCAGGAGCCGGTCGTGAGCCACCTTTCCCGCTTGCTACTGCCAGTGGTTGCCCTTTCCCTGCTTGCACTTACGTCAATCAACGCAGGCGGGCAGGACGCCCCCGACTTCAAGACCGGCGCCAACACATGGGCGACTTCGAAGGTCGGCGACTGGATCGAGTACACTCTGGCTTCCGGCCCGAAGGTGCGCTTCACGATCACGGGCATCGCCGAAAACAAGGACATCACCTACCAGCACACCATCCACAACCCGCAGGGCGAGGTGGTGTCCGACAATCCGCGCACCCGAGCACCCGACAAGGCCCCGGTGCAGGGCCGTCTGCCCGACAACATCGAGGTGACCTGGAGCGAAGCGAGCTATGCCATCGGCGATGCCACGCTGGAGTGCCAGGTCGCGAGCTGGAGCCAGGCCGAGGCCACGGGCGCGATCTGGTTCTGCAAGGACCTGCCCTGCGGCGGCATTGTGAAGACCGTCACCGACAGCAAAGACAGCGTGTGGCTGTCGGGCTTCGGCAAGGACGGCAAAGAGCACCTCCTCAGCAAGGCCGAGCCGCAGCCCGAGCCGCAGCCGGAGCCCGAGCCGCAGCCCGAGCCCGAACCGCAGCCGCAGCCCGAACCGCAGCCCGAGCCCGAGCCGCAGCCCGAGCCGCAGCCCGAACCGCAGCCGCAGCCCGAACCGCAGCCCGAGCCGGCACCCGCACCCGTGCGCGATTACGGCGACGCCATCACCATGGTGCTGCCCGAAAAGGTCCGCCAGCAGATGCGCGACCAGGGTGTTGCCATCACCCGCATGCGCGTCTACTTCGAGGAAGAAACCGGCGACAGCGGCGCCGTCATCGAGTTCGAAGGCATGCGCACCGAGGTGCCCGTGATCTACGCCGCCTTTGTCGGCGAAGAGTGCGACAAGGAACTCAGCTACCAGACCTGGCTGGCCCGCGACGGCCGTTTCGTGGACCTGCGCTTCGACGTGAAAACCCGGCCCAAGGTGCTGAAGGGTATGAAGGTGCAGATCGTGCACAGCCACCTGCAGGGCGAGACGGAAACGGAGCTTTCCACTTTCGACGTCACGGTGCCTGAGCCCGGCGAGGCCTGGGACAGCCTGCGGCTGCGCGGCGCAAAGCCCGGCATCAACCGCTACACCCTGCTGGTCAGCTACACCAACAGCCAGGGCGAAACCACCACGCACAAGGGCTTCAGCCACTGGGTGGTGGTGCAGGCGCCCCCCATGTTCGAGTTCCTCAACGGCGTCAGCGCAAGGGCCACCCGCACGCAGGCCGGCAGCAACACCACTCTCACGGCCGACGTCAGCATGAACGGAAGCTTCATCCTGCACCACGGGCTGAAGGCCGAGGACTGCAGCCTGCGCATCACGCGGCGGGGCAAGCGCGAGATGGACCTGTCGAAACTGCCGGCGCCGCTGCGCCGGGCCATCGCCAAGGAGGCGGTGCCGCCCGGCTGGCAGGAGGTTGCGAGGCTGAAGTTCAGCGATGGCAAGCTGGCGGGGGCGACCGTGGTTGCCGTGGAGGATTCGTTCGTGCGGGTCAGCTTCGGGCACAGTTTCGCGGCCAGCGCCGCGGTGCTGCCGGTGACCGACCAGTGGGAGTACCGCTTCGAGTTGCTGCACAAGGATTCAGCGGCGCCGCTGGCGGACTGGAGCGTGAGCGTGGACCTGTCGATTGCGCGTCCCGAGGACATCACCAAGGCGAAGCTGAAGGTGCGCGCCACGGGCATCGAAAAGCCGCTGGAAGTGGCATTCTCGAAGCAGTAACGAAGCGCCGGATTTTTGCGGCAGGATCGGCGCCTCCGTGCGAAAATGCACACGGAGGCCGTGATGCACATCGACCCGGAAAAAGCCCGCAGGCTCTGCAGCGAGGCGGAATTCGAGCTGTTCACCGAAAGCCGCGAGCCCACCATCCTGACCTTCACCGCTGAGGGCCTCAAGAAACGCGCCTACCAGGCACAGAAACTGTTTGAACTCTGGAGCGGCCGCGTCACCACGGAAAAGGATGCCGGCTGGGGCAAGGTGGGCGAGGCGCGCAAGAAGGCAGCGACGGGCTACCTCACTGCACGCCAGAAGGCGGAGCTGTTCGAGGACATCTGGAAGCGCTTCGATACGCGGCTCAAGGAAGTGCTCAAGAATCCCACATTGCCCGCTCGCGACACCGTCAAGTTCCGCAAGGAAACCGGCAAGCTCGACAAGGGCGGCCACCTGCTGAACCCGCCCACCACGGATGATTGAGTTGTGGGGCAGACATCCGGTCAGCCTGTGCGCGGTCCTACTCCGGCACAATGCGGATCGCCACGTCGCCCGTGGGCACGCACTGGCAGGCCAGCCGCACGTTGGGCCCCTGGCGCTTGATGCGAGACAGCAGGCGCTTTTCGTCGTCGGAGGGCGGGTTGACGTTCTCCATGCCCTCCATGATCTCGATGTTGCAGGTGCCGCAGGACATGTTGCCGCCGCAGATGCTGGTGATGGTGACCCGGTTGTCCCACAGGGCAAACAGGATCTGCTCGCCCTCGCGGGCGTACACCTCGACGTCTTTGTCCAGCACGTAGATCATGGCCATGGGCAAAGTGTCCCAATCAAAGCCCGGCCCGCAAGGGCTGGGGTCTGCCTATAACACGTAGACGCAGTTCCGAGGAATCGTGAAGCGGTAACCGTTTGTTGTCTCAACTTCCAGCGCAGTTGCGGGGACTGACTCCTCGGACTCAACATCGTTGACTTCGGGAGTTTGTCCTGCGGGGTCTCCGTCCACCGCCAGCACTGTGGCGACTGTGCCAACCGTGCCCGGGAACCCTTCGGCGATGCTTTTGGGTATTCGCCAAATTCTGACGTTCGACCCCCGCCGGGCTCGGCGGTAGCAAAACAGGCATACGCCCGAGCGAATCACGTTCACCGCGGAGATTTCTGCGTTCAGATGAGTGAGTTGTCCGCAATTCGGACACTTAACCCAGGGCATGAGCACTCCATCCCGCCTCGCCCCCAGCCCTTGCGGGCTGGGCTTTGATTACTGCAGCGGCGAATCGTACTCCATCGCCGCTTCGGCGTGGTAGCTGCTGCGCACCAGCGGTCCTGAATCGACCTGCTTGAAACCCATGCGCAGCCCCTCGGACTTGTACATGGCGAACTCGTCCGGGTGCACGTAGCGCTGCACCTGCAGCAGCTTCGGCGTGGGCTGCAGGTACTGGCCGATGGTGATGATGTCCACGTTCGCCGCCCGCAAATCGCGCAGCAGCTCCAGCACCTCGGCCGGCTCTTCGCCCAGCCCCACCATCAGGCCGGACTTCGTGGTCAGCCCGGCCGCCTTGGCGCGGCGCAGCAGCTCCAGCGACTGGTCGTAGCGCGCCTGCGGCCTGACCGGCACATACAGGCGGCGCACGGTTTCCATGTTGTGATTCAGCACGTCGGGGCGCGCGGCGAACACGGCGTCCTGGGCGGCGTGGTTGCCTTGGAAGTCAGGGATCAGCACCTCCAGGCCGCAGGTGGGTGCGGCGTCTCGGATGGCGCGGATGGTGGCGACCCACACGGAGGCCCCGCCGTCGGGCAGCTCGTCCCGGTCCACGCTGGTGACCACGGCGAACTTCAGGTTCATCTTGCGCACGGCGTCGGCGACGCGGCGCGGCTCATCGAGGTCAAGCTCCGTGGGTCGGCCGGTCAGCACGTTGCAGAAGCCGCATGAACGGGTGCAAATGTTGCCCAGGATCATGAAGGTGGCCGTGCCGCGCGTCCAGCATTCGCCGCGGTTGGGGCACGCGGCCGACTCGCACACCGTGTGCAGCTTCTCGTCGCGCACCAGCTGGTCGAGCTCAAGGATGCGGCCGGAAGTCGGCACACGCACCTTCAGCCACGCGGGCCGCGGGCCTAGCTGTGTCTTGCCACGCGGAAGTCTGGGGTGGGTAGCAGCCATGCCGGCATCATAGGAACCGGCGCCGCGCGTGTAAGCGACGGTGAGGGCTAGTCTTCCCCATGGCCTTCGCCCTTGGCGCCGATGGTGGCTTCCAGGCCGGCGATCAGGGCCTGCTTCTCGGCGTCGGTGAGGCGCGCTTCCGGGTGGGTGGGCAGATAGAACCAGGGCGGCATTTCGCCTTCGCGGACTTCCTTGGCGGCTTCGTCAGCTTCCTTCTGCGGCTTGTCCCACTCAGAGAAATTCAGCTTGCTGCGCCCCTCGTCCACATCGCGCTGCAGCAGCCATGAAACCGGCGCGACATGCGAGTACCACGGCCACACGGTTTCGTTGCTGTGGCAATCAAAGCACGCGCGTTTGGCGAGGTCACGGGTGGCGGTGCTGTCCCACTGGGGCTCGGCCGTGACGGGCGGGTTGCTGTGGTCGCGCCCGTAAGGCACCAGCTGGATGGCGGCCGCCAATGCCACGGCACCCAACAGCAGCGGCTTGAGGATGCGGCGTTTCTTCTTCTGCTCGGCCATGACGGCACTCCTTCGACTGCGCGTGTACAAGGTTGTAACGCTTCAGCTGCCGGAGAATTTCAGTCGAGTACCTGGTTTGGGTTGGAAAGTGCGGACTTTGCATGAAGCTTCAAACGGGCAAGCCCGAGAGTCCAAGCCACCACATAACGTTGTGGCAAGTCCTTCCGGATTAGGCCATCGGGGCTTACACTAATTTAATGACGGAAAGCATGAAGCAACTCACCCTTGAAGCCCTCAGGCTGCGCGACGACGAACGATTGGCGCTCGCGCTAGCGCTTTGGCAGTCGTTGTCAGAAGACGAGCCGGTAACAGCATCCGAACTCGAGTACGCCAGAAAGAAACTCGCCGAACATCATTCGGCACCGGGAAACACGGTACCTTGGGCGGAAGCGAAGCGCCGTCTTTCGGGCAAGACCCACTCGTGACCTTCAGCCTTCACATACGCGATTCCGCCCTCGCCGAGGTGGCGGAAGCGATTGCGTTCTATGAATCCCGCCGAAACGGACTCGGCCAACGTTTCAAGTCCGCCTTGGAACTAACCGTCGAGGGGTTAGCGGAGTTTCCGAACCTCGGATTGGAACTCCTGCCCGGAGTCCGGCGGGTGTTGGTTCCCCGGTTCAAGTACCGTGTGTTCTATGTGGTGAATGCTGATCAAGTGGTCGTGATCGGCATCTACCATCCGTCACGTTCGTTCGAAGATCTGCCGCGACGACTATTGGACGACTGACACTGCAGATAATGCGACGGGACGGGCATCGGAAGCGCCCGTCCCGTCGGCGTTCAACATGCGATGACCTAACCCAGGCGGCGTTCGAGGCCGGTTGAGGCCGTGTCGAAGTTCAGCAGCTCTTCCTCTACGGCCATCATGAAGCGGCCGGCGAGGGCGCCGTCAATCAGGCGGTGGTCGAACGCCAGGCTCAGGTAGACCATGTCGCGGAAGCCCCAGGAATCTTCGGTCACCATCACCGGGCGCTTCACGATTTTTTCCGGCGCCCATGATCGCGCTTTCCGGCTGGTTGATCAGCGGCATGCCGAAGATCGGCCCGAAGCTGCCCACGTTGGTCAGCGTGAAGGTGCCGCCGCTGGTGTCGTCCGGCGTCAGCTTGCCCTGCTTGGCGCGGTTGCCGAGGTCGTCCACGGCCGTGGCGATGCCAACCAGGTTCAGGTTCTGGCAGTTCTTGATGTTGGGCACGATCAGGTCGCCGGAATCCAGCGCGACGGCGAAGCCGTAGTTCACGAACTTCTTGATGATGATCTCGTCGCCGTTGATCACCGAGTTGACCATCGGGTAACGCTCAAGCGCACGGCAGGCCGCCCAGATGAAGAAGCTGGTGTACGTGAGGTTGAAGCCGTACTCCTTCTTGAAGCGGTTCTTGATGCTCTCGCGGAACTTCACGATCTTGGTGATGTCCACCTCGTGCACCTGGTTCACGTGCGCCGCGGTGTCGATGGTGTTGCGCATGGCCTTCACGATGGCCTTGCGCACGGTGCTCATCTTCACCACTTCGACGTTCTTGCCGGCCAGGCCCAGCTGCTCGAGCGTCTTCTTCTCGCCCAACGCGCTGCGGGCGGGCGCAGCCGCCGTTGCCGGCGCCTCGGCGCGCGGGGCGCCGGTGCCGACTTCCATGATGCGCGCGGGCGGCGCACTGGTGCGGCCCTGCAGATAGGCCTCAAAGTCCTGCTTGGTCACGCGGCCGTCCTTGCCGCTGCCGGGCAGGTGCTCGATTTCTTCCAGGCTGACGTTGCTGTCTTTGGCCATCGCGCGCACGACCGGGCTGTAGAAGCGCTTGCCGTCATGGCGCGGCACCACCGTGTCCCCTCGGGGTCCGGCGTGGTGCGAGGCCGGCCTTTCGGCCATGGCGGTTGCCGTCGCGGTCGCGGGCTGGTGCTTGCCGTTGCCGCCTTCGGCCTTCTGTGCGGTGGCCGCGGCGGGGGCCTTTGCGGTCGCCGGGGCCGCGCCGGAGCTGCTGATGCGCGCGATCACCTTGCCGACTTCAACGGTGTCGTCGGCGTTGAACAGGATCTCGCTCAGGACGCCGCTGGCCGGGGCGGGCACTTCGCTGTCGACCTTGTCGGTCGAAATCTCGAGCACGGTTTCGTCTTTCTTGACCGTGTCGCCCACGTTCTTGACCCAGCGCACGATGGTGGCTTCGGCAATGGATTCGCCCATCTTGGGCATCAGCATTTCGATATCCGACATGGTGTGTCCTTTCGTCCCGGGGCCGGAGAATAGCACCGGTGACGGGCTGCGGAAGTCCTGAGCCCGCGCCTCACAGCGTAACGAAAATCTCGCCGCCTTCGACCTCGACGGGACAGGTCTTCACGCTGATATGGTCGCTCATCAGGCTTGCGCCGGTCGCCAGCTCGAACTGCCAGCCGTGCCACATGCAGGTGACCACGCCGCGCGCGCAGATGGCATCGTGCAGCGGCGCGTGCATGTGGGGGCAGTTGTCTTCAATCGCGTAAAACTTCCCGTCCACATTGAACAACGCGACCCCGGGGCCGTCGCCCACGTCGAAATGTGCACCCTTGTTGGGCTTCGGCGCTTGATCCATTGTGCAGAGCCGGATGCGGGCCATGAACTGCCTTACTGACAACTGCAAACACATGTTAACCACGAAGTGCCACGAAGGACCACGAAGTCAAGCGTGACCCGCCGTTATTCGTGGCCCTTGGTGGCTCTTCGTGGTTTACCGCAGTTGTTTTTCATCTGGAAGCGTGGCTCGACTTCATGGGTGAATGCGGAGATCAGCAGGTGAAGCCGCGAACTCGACAAATTCGGCTTCGCTGCGCTCAGCCGGCCCGACAGGATTGTCGGGCCCACCCGGAATCCCTGCGGCCATGAGCGGCTAGTAACTCACCAGCTTGCGCAGGGCGGCCTCGATCTTGGCCGCGTTGGGCAGCATGGCCTGCTCGAGCTCCGGCGCGTACGGGATCGGCGTTTCGAGCGCGCCCAGGCGCATCACCGGCGCGTCCAGGTGCTCGAAGCAGTGCTCGCTGATGAAGCTGGCGAACTCGCCCGCGACACTGCCCATCAGCGTGGCCTCGTTCACCACCAGCACGCGATTGGTTTTCTCGACCGTGGTCTTGATGGCCGCTTCGTCGTAGGGGCGCAGGCTGCGCAGGTCCAGCACCTCAATTTCGATGCCGTCCTGGGCCAGTTTCTCGGCCGCCTGCTCGGCGTAATGAACCATGATGCCGAAGGTGACCACACTGGCGTCGCGGCCCTCGCGGGCCAGGCGCGCCTTGCCGATCGGCGTGGGTTCGACCTCGCCCAGCTCCTCGCGCAGCTTGGGGTCGCGGTACAGGTGCTTGTGCTCGAAGTACAGCACGGGGTTGTCGTCGCGGATCGCGGACTTGAGCAGCCCCTTGGCGTCGCCGGTGGTGCTGGGCACCACCAGCTTCAGGCCGGGCACGTTCAGGAACCAGGCTTCCATGCAGCCGCTGTGGAACGGGCCGCCGCTGACGCCGCCGCCCCAGGGCAGCCGCACCACCATGGGCACGCGCGGGCCCCAGCGGTAGTGGATCTTGGCGGCGTTGCTGACCAGCTGGTTGAAGCCGCAGGCCACGAAGTCGGCGAACTGCATCTCGACCACGGGGCGCAGGCCGTAGAGGGCCGCGCCGATGGCGTTGCCGATGATGGCGGATTCGGCCAGGGTGGTGTCCCAGACGCGCTCAGGGCCGAACTCTTCGAGCAGGCCCTTGGTGACGCCAAACGCCCCGCCGTAGATGCCGATGTCTTCGCCGAGGCAGAACACGTCCTCATCGCGCAGCATCTCTTCGCGCAGACCCTCGTTGATCGCCTCGACGTACGTGATGCCCTTGGCCATGACTCTGCTTCCTCAAACGGAAACAGGAGTCTGGACTCGGTTTTTCCGGAGTCAACAGGCGGGGCCTACTCTTCGTAGGGGTCTTTGACCTGGGCGTTGTTCCAGAGCTCGGTGTACTTAGCCTGCACGAACGGGTGCAGCTTGCTGCCGAAATCAGCCGGCAACTGATTGACCTTGATCAACTCCATTACATCCACAAGGTCCTTGAGCCGCGCCCGCGAAGTAATGCCGCTGGCCAGCTTCAGTTCAATGAGCTCTCGCAGCGGCAGAATCTTCACGTCCTGCCAGATCCCGCCCATCGCTTCGCCAAGATTTTCCGGATTTGGGAAGTTGAAGGGGCATGTCTTGCCGTCGCCAGGCTTCTCATCTGGCGTCAGCACGTCCACCTTCACGTTGTGTTCGGCGTCGCGCATGCCCTTGGAGCCTTTGAAACGTTCCACCCAACCAACGCCCAGCCAGCGTTCTTTGAACTTCTCCAGACCTTCACGGGTCAGCACCAGGTCAACGTCAACCGTGGCGCGCTTATAGCCGTGGGCTGCGACCGCAAGCCCTCCTGCCACGACGTAAGGAATGCCAAGTTCCTTGAGGCGATCTGCCAACTTGCGAGCGGCTTTCTGTGCCGGTGCGTCTCCGGTTTCGAACTGGTCCATGAGCCGCAGGGCCTCCTCGAAGTTTTCCTGTTTCTGCTGCCTGGTCAGCATGATTGCACCGGAGACAGTATAGCCCGTCATCGGCGGTAAGGGGCTATCTGGTGACCGTTACGCTTTCCCAGAACGGGCGGGCCAGCACGGCGCAGGCGGCCGGGGCCGTGAACTCGGCGGGCTGGCTGTTGGCGCGGCGGGCGATGCGCTCGCTGATTTCGCGGTCGAGCTCGGCGCCCGACAGCACGCCCTGGGCCAGGGATGCCCCCAGGGCCGTGAGTGCGCACAGGATGGCGTCCAGGTCATCCGCGTTCAGCTTGTCCGCGCCGTGGCCGGGGTTGATACCCAGCTCTTCCAGCAGCTTGACCATCAACTTGTCGGCGCGCTTGTTGCGGTCGTCGGCCTTCCAGCCCTGTGCGGTGTGGTGCGCCGCGCCGTCGCGGTACTGGCCCTTGAACTCCAGCAGTTCCACGCTGGCGCGCGGGTAGACCTCAAGCAGCTCGTTGCCCAGTTCAAAGGCGCTGGCCGCCAGCAGCGCCCGGAAGCGCACGCCGAACTCGCCCACGCGATCGGTCAGCGGCGCGTCGCCGAAGAAGGCGAAGTCGATCGGCCGGTGGGTCAGCTCCCACAGCATGCGCTGGGCCGGGGCGCGGCGCGTGCCGCCGGCGCCCAGGGCCTCGATGTCGATGGCGACGTCCACGCCGATCGGGCGCGGCAACTCCAGCAGCCCCTGGCGCCACTCGGCGAACAGGCCCTCCGACAGGTCGGAAAGCTTGTGCTTTCCGCCGAACATGGCGGCCGGCTTCAGCTCAACCCGCACTTCGCCGCGTTCGGTCAGCGCCGCCGTGGCCAGCACGGGACGACGCGCCACACCGAAAGCTGACAGGTTGATGCCGGAAGCACTGGTCGCCATGGGAATCCTCGTGCGCAAGTTGTAACAACGCCGCGACTTCCGTAAACCCGCCCGGCGGCCGGAATTCTGCAATACCCGGGTGAAGTTGCGGGTTACATGGGGACCAATCCGAGGAGGTTGCCTATGAAACGAATCATCTGGCTGCTGCTGCCGCTGCTCGTGATGTGGAACAGCTTGACCGTGCTTGCTCAGGACGCTGAGAAGCCGGCCGACACCGAGAAAACCGAGAAGCCCGAAGAAAAGGGTGAAGAAAAGGGTGAAGAAAAGGCGGAGGAAAAGTCCGCTGAAGCTGAGCCCGAAAAGGCCACGCTGGAAAAGCTGGCGCCCGGCTTCACACTCAAGAACACCAGCGGCAAAGAGGTCAAGCTGTCGGACTTCAAGGGCAAGGTGGTGGTGCTGGAGTGGATCAACCTGGACTGCCCCTGGTGCAAGGCCCACTACGAGCAGGGCGATGAGCTGGTCAAGCAGCAGAAAAAGCTGCGCGAAGACGGCGGTGTGTGGCTGACCATCTGCAGCAGCGGGCAAGGCAAGCAGGGCAACTTCGACGCCGACACGCTGAAGAAACGCATGGAGAAGGTAAGCCTGTCGGCCGACGACTACCTGCTCGATGCCGACGGCGCCGTGGGCAAAAAGTACGAGGCCAAGACCACGCCCCACTGCTACGTGATCGACAAGGAAGGCAAGCTGCGTTACCGCGGCGCCCTGGACAATGCGCCCGCGCGCCGCAAGAACAAGGACCTCGAGGCCGTGAACTACGTGCAGCAGGCCCTCGACGCGCTGAAGGCCGACAAGAAGCTCGATACCACGGAGACCAAGCCCTACGGCTGAGCCGTCAAGTACGCCAACTAGCGTCGGTCGGCGCTGAAACAGCAAGGGACAGGCACCTTCGGCGCCTGTCCCTTGCTGTTTGGCGGGTAGGTGGCGCCGACATTCCTGTCGGCGGTCGCGCCGCTTTTGGCGCGACAACTTCCAATCGAACATCCAGCCCGACAAGATTGTCGGGCCCACCCGATATCCGTACTACCGGTACTTGCGGCCGTAGAGGAAGTCGTCGTCTTCGTGTGCCGGGTGGGGCTGGTCGGCGTACACGCCCTGCATGACCGTGGCCGGGTCGGGCTTGGGCTGCTTCATTACCCATTCCTCGGCGGCCTCGATCTCGGCCTTCACCTTCTCGGTCATGTCGTTGATGCCGTCGTCGTCGATGTAGCCGAGTTCCTTCAGGTACGCGCCGTAGCGCAGCAGCGGGTCGCGCGCCTCCCAGTACTCGAAGATTTCCTTGGGCACGTACTTGGCCGGGTCGTGCTCGGCGTGGCCCTTGCGGCGGAAGGTGATTACCTCGAACAGCTGCGTGCCCTCACCCGCGCGGGCGCGGTCCACGGCGTCCTTGCTGGTCTCATACACCGCGTTGGCGTCGTTGCCGTCGATCGTCACGCCGTGCTTGATGCCGTAGCCGACGGCCTTGTCGCTGAAGCGCTCGGCCAGGCATTGCGTGGCGCTGGGCGTGCTGTAGGCGTACTGGTTGTTCTCGATGATCACCACCAGCGGGGCCTTGCGCACGGCCGCGAAGTTGACGTCTTCGTGGAACTCGCCGGTGCTGGTGCTGCCTTCGCCGATCCAGGTCAGGGCGACGCGTTTTTCGCCCTTCATGCGCGCGGCCAGCACGTAGCCCGAGGCCAGGGCGATGCTGGCGCCCAGCATGCTGATCGGCGCGATGATGCCGTAGCGCAAATCACCCATGTGGGTGTTGCCGTCGCGCCCGCCGGTGGGCGAGTTGATGCGGTACATGTAGTTGGCCAGAAAGTCGCGCGGCGGCAGGCCTTTCACCAGCGTGCTGCCCGCGTTGCGGATCATGGGCGCGATGATGTCGTTCTTCTCGACGGCGTAAGCGCTGGCGCAGCTGGCGGCTTCCTGTCCGAGGCTGGAAAAGGCGGCGCCGATCACCAGGCCGCGGCGGTACAGCAGGCTGATCTTGTTGTCGAACTCGCGGTTCAGGATCATCCAGCGGAACAGCTCAAGCTGCTGCTCACGCGTCAGCCGCGTCTCGAGCTGGATGTTTCCGGCCCGGGAGTGGGTTTCCTTCTTCGTGACTTTTGCGGGTGTCTTCGCCTTTGCCATGGCACCGAATATGAAGAACAAGAGCCCGGAGCGCAAGCGACGGGTAGACGCACATCTCCGGAAAGCGCCTGCCAGCTCGGGCTAGCCCCTGCTTGCTGGCATCAATACTTCACTGAACACCGTGACAACCCGTTCACACACGTCGGCCATGTCGGGTGCGCGGCGCAGCAGGCTCTGCAGGCTGGTTACGCCGCGGTCTTGGATGCCGCAGGGTGTGATGTGCTGAAACCAGGGCAGGCACTCGTCCGTCACGTTCAGCGCGAAGCCGTGCATGGTGCACCACTTGCGCACGCGCACCCCGAGGGCGGCAACTTTGGCCAGTGCCGGGGCGAGGCGCCCCGGCCTGTGCAGGCGAGGCGCCTGCGCTACGGGCCCACACTCCCGTCAAGCCGTCGATCCGCTCGCCCTGCAGGCCGTAGCTTGCCAGCACGCGGATGATCATTTCCTCAAGGCCGCGCATGTACTTGTGCAGGTCACGGCCGCAGCTCAGTCCGGTTAGGTTGCAGATCGGGTAGCCGGTGAGCTGGCCGGGGCCGTGCCAGGTGACTTCGCCGCCGCGCTCGACCTGGAATGTGTCAGCGCCCAAGGCGCGCAGGGCGGCTTCACCGGCGCCCAGGTGTTCGGGGTCGGTGCGCTTGCCCCAGGTGTAAACCGGCTCATGCTCAACCAGCAGCAGCGTGTCGCCGATAGCGCCCTCGATGCGCTGCTCCAGCAGGCGTTTCTGCAGCTCCCACACATCGGCGTAGGGCCGCCTTCCGAGCCATTGTACGTCCGGCCTGATTTCGCTCTGGCGTATCATGCGCCCCAGACCATAACCTTGCGGCCTGCAAACCGGGAGGAAGGGCTGTGCGGAAACTTGCTTTGCCGATCATGCTGCTGCTGCTAGCCGGCTGCGGATCACCGACGGATCAGCCCGCCCTGCGCTGGGCCGAGTTCCTGGAGGCCCAGGCCGTGCTGGTGAAAGGCGGCCAGTTCGAGGCCGCGAAGTTCGAGCTGCAGGGCGCCGAGATCGTCGAACAGTTGAAGCAGCACCGCGAGCCCGGCAGCGGCAAGCTGCTGATGTCCGAGCCGGTGCTCGAGAAGTTCCGCACCGCCAACACAGCCTTCGAACGAACCTGCGCCGAGGCAGGCAACGACGAGGCCCGGCAGGCCTATGAGCGCGTGGTCGCGCCGCTGCTGCTGGCCGTCCCGGCCGAGTAGCGGGGAATCAGCCGAACGGCGGACAGGGCCGGCTTGCGCCGGCCCTGTTTCGTTTTCCCGCTCAGCCTGCGGGTTTGAACTCGATCAGATCGCCCCTGGTTTCGCACTTGGACTTGCCGGTCTGCGGGTCCATCTCCCATTCGACCCAGCGGGCAGGCATGCCGCCGTACTTCGGGTCGGTCGGGTAGTACAGCTTGCCCATCCAGCTGTTGCGCGAATCCGTGCGACGGTATTCGAGGATCACGCACTCGATGTTGCCGATCTCGAGCTTTACCTTCTCGGTCTTCACCTTGTCCACGTCGCGCAGCTGCATGCGCCCGGGCAGCATGGCGAAGCCGTGCCCGCTGACCGTGTCGTTCCACTGGGCTTCCTGGCCCCACTCGGCCCGCTTGTCGGCGCGCTCGGCGACGTTGCAGCTGAAGTACTCGTCGTCCTGGCTGACCGCCGTGTAACGGGCCTGTTTGGTGTGCTTGCCGTCTGTGGACTGTTGATAGGTCCACTGAGCGCCCTTGGCGCGTGCGCTTTGAAGCGCGTCGGCTTCGGCCGGGTGCTTCGGCAGCTCCGTGGCCAGTCGGATGCCGGTGACCTCGTAGGTGATCTCGACGTTCTTGTTCGGCGCCGTGTGCAGGTACTTGGCGTAGGCCATGATGCCGGCGTACTCTTTGTCTGCGAGATACCAGCATTCGACCTCGGCCTTGATGCCGTTCTTGCTGTTGCTCAGGCTGTAGATCCAGCACTGGCGGCTGCCGAATTCGAAGTTGCGCTTCTTTTTGACGGGCTTCTTGACCATCTCGCGCGTGAACATCATGTCCAGCAGGCCGTCTTCGGGCCAATGTTCCGTAAAATGCTGCCGGTACTTGAGGCAGCCGCCCTCGGCGACAACCTCGGTCATCACCTTGGGTCCGGTGTCGTCGCTTTCGACCACAGTGCGGCGCATGTGCGTCTCCGGCTCCGTGTCCTTGTTCTTGCGGATATTGAGTTGCAGGCCGGGCTGCCAGGTCTGCTTGACCTCTTCGAGCGTCCAGGGTGTTTCCAGCTTGTCCGCCTTGACGGGCTGGGCCTTCTTGCGTTGCGCGTGGGTGTCAACGGTTGCGAGGCTCAGGGCCGCCAGGGCGGCAATCACAATGATCTGCTTCATCTAAAGCCCTCCTCATGGTCTGGTGCTGCGTCCGAAATTCAGTGAGAGATCGGCGGCTTCCCGCCACGCGCACATCTTGCGGCGCCGCGCTGGGGCGTGCAGTTACAATGTGCCGGATCGATTGGAACGTAAGCCGGGACACGCATCGGCGCGTCCCTGCTCAGTTAAACCGCACGCTACCAGGGGACACGCAGCAGCGTGTCCCTACAGGTGCACGCACTCGTCTTCGGCGACGGCGGCGGCTTCCATGATGGCCTCCGACAGCGTGGGGTGCGGGTGGATGGCGCGGATCAGCGTGTGGCTGGTGGCTTCCACGTCCATGCCGATCACCAGCTCGCTGATCAGTTCCGTGGCTTCGCCGTGGATGATGTGCGCCCCCAGCAGCTGGCCGTACTTCTTGTCAAACAGCAGCTTCACGAAGCCGTCGTTGTCGCCGATCGCGAGCGCCTTGCCCAGCGGCTTGTAGGGGAACTTGCCCACCTTGTACTCCACGCCCGCTTCCTTCAGCGCGCGCTCGGTCTTGCCGACGCTGGCGATCTGCGGCTGGCAGTAGGTGCAGCCGGGGATCACGTCCTTGCTGAAGGGCGGCACGTCGTGACCGGCGATTTTCTCCACGCAGGTCAGCCCCTCGTGGCTGGCCTTGTGGGCCAGCGCCGGCATGCCCGCCACGTCGCCGATCGCGTAAATGCCGGGCACGTTGGTCCGCGCGTAACCGTCCACCGGGATGAAGCCGCGCTCCACCTTCACGCCCGCGTTCTCCAGCCCGATATCCTCCACGTTGCCGGTGATACCCACGGCCACCAGGCAGTAGTCGGCCGAGATGGTCTCCTTCTTGCCCTTGCGCTCGTAGCTGACCTCGACGTGTTTGCCCTTGTTCTCGACCTTCTCGACCTTGGTGCCGGTCAGTGACGTGATGCCCTGTTTCTTGAAGGCCTTCTCGAGTTCCCTGCTGATGTCGTCGTCCTCAACGGGCACCAGCCGGTCCATCAGCTCGATGATCGTCACCTGCGCGCCGAACGCGCTGAAGTAGTAGCCGAACTCCACGCCGATCGCCCCGGCGCCGATCACCACCACGCTCTTCGGCCGCTCCGCCAGCACCATCGCCTCGTGGTGGCCGATCACGCGCTTGCCGTCCCAGGGCATGTTGTCAAAGCGCCGCGGCCTGGCACCCGTGGCGATGATGATGTGCTTGGCGTTGATCGTCTCAATCACTTTGCCCGGCTTGTTCGGCCGGTCGGCCTTGTCGGCGGGGTTGTTCGCCTCCGTCACCTCGACCACGCCCGGCTTCGCGATACGGGCCCGGCCGTTGAAGGGCGTGACCTTGTGCTTCTTGAACAGGAACTGGATGCCCTTGTTGAGCTGGTCGGCGATACCGCGGCTGCGCTGCACGACGGCGGCCATGTCCGGGTCGGCCTTGGAAACGCTGATGCCGAGCAGCTTGGCCTTGTGCTCAATGGTGTGCATGACCTCGGCCGATTTCAGCAGCGCCTTGGTGGGGATGCAGCCCCAGTTGAGGCAGATGCCGCCGTAGTGCTTGTCCTCGACGCAGCAGGTCTTGAGGCCGAGCTGCGAGGCGCGAATCGCCGCCACGTAGCCGCCGGGGCCGGAGCCGATCACGCAAACATCAAAGTCGTGGGTCGCCATGAGTGCTCTCCTGTAATCGCGCGGCACACTAACGGCCGAGGCCCCAACATTCCAGCATTGGGTGAGCACGCAAGGTCACATCACGGCAGGTTAAAGCCGGCGCGCGCGCCTTCTGCGCCAGGCCAGCGCGGCGAACAGCACGCCGGCCGAGGCGGGCAGGCTTCCCCCGCCCGCGCTGCAGGCACCGCCGTCGTCGCCGGGCAGGCCGCTCTGGGCCGGGGCGGTGGCGCCCACGCTGATCGTGAAGCTGAAGATGGTGTCGTTGGTGCCGTCGCTGAAGGTCAGCGTCACCACGTGCACGGTGTTGGCGGGGCCGAACTCGCCCAGCGCGGCCGTTACGCTGTGTGCCCAGGGCGTTGCCTGTGAGGCCTTGTTGAAGGTGGCCTCGCTCCAGTTGATGGCGGCCGCGATGTTGCTGACGGTGGCGGTGACGCCCACGGGGTCGTTCTGCGGGTCGGAGACGTCGTAAGCCAGACCCATGCTGTTGAAGGTGGAGTTGGCAGCCACGTTGACGCCGCCCGAGTTGGGGATCTGCACCCCCAAAGAAGTAACGGTGACCACGGGCGCGGATTGGGCGGAGAGGGCGCCAGCGCAAAGCGCCAGCAAGGCGAACAGCATGAAGCGCATGTGAAACTCCCGATCGGTTCCTGAACAGGACCGAGCCCCCAAGCCAGCATTGTAAGGATTCGCGCCCCGGAACACAGCAGCCTTCAGTTTTTCGCAGCAGCCACTCTCGACCAGCCTGAAAACACGGTGAGGCCACAAAAACACAAAACAACCGCGCACGAAAACCGGGCGCCGTTTTTTGTGGCAGTGCCTTTCGTGTTTTCGTGCTTTCGTAGCCCGATGACGCGAAGAACGCAGAGGCCGCGAAGGACAGCATACGGCCGCAACGGTTCTTCGCGGTCCTTGGCGGTACTTCGCGGTTGCCCGCCGACCAAGCATCTGCACCGACCCCGAGGGATCATTGGAAATTGAAAATTGGTTATTGGTAACTCGCTGTTTCGAACGCCGAAAACGCAGCGACAGCCGCGAGACAGACGACGTTCGAAAACGGGGACAGTCCCCAAACGCGGGGACAGTCCCCATCCGGGGATGCGCGCTAGCCCGCGAACAGCGCGTCGTGGAGGGCGGGGATGGTTTTCTTCACGTCGGCGTCGTCGATCAGGAAGCTCAGGTTGATCTTGTTGGCGCCCTGGCTGATCATCTCGACGTTCACTTCGCTGTCGCGCAGGGCCGTGAACACCCTGGCGCCCAGGCCGCGCTGCTTCTTCACGTTTTTGCCCACCACGCAGACGATGGTCTTGTCGGTCACCACGCTGACGCGCCCGAACTGCTCAAGGGCTTTCATGGCGGCGTTCAGGTTGCTGGCGCCGGGGCAGGTCATGCTGACGCTGATCTCGCTGGTGCTGATCATGTCGATGTCCACCTTCTCGCGCCCCAGCACGTCGAACACTTTCGCCAAAAAGCCCGGCTGGCCCAGCATCTGCGTGCTCTCGATGGTGATCACCGCCTGCCCTTCCTTATAGGCGATGCTGGTCACCATGTTCGGGTTGTCGCCGCCGTCCTCGGTGATCACCGTGCCCGGGTGCTGCGGCCGGTTGGTGTTCAGCACGCGCACGGGGATGTTGCGCTTGATGGCGGGCAGCAGAGTGCTGGGGTGCAGCACGCGCCCGCCGTAGTAGGCCAGCTCGGAGGCCTCGGCGAAGCTCATGTAGGGGATGCTGCGGGCGTCCTTGACCAGGCTGGGGTCGGCGGTCATCACGCCGTCGGTGTCGGTCCAGATTTCGCACTCTTCGGCGCCAAGGCCCGCGGCGAAGCAGGTGGCCGAGAAATCGCTGCCGTTGCGGCCCACGGTGGTGAGCTCGCCGCCGCTGGTCTTGCCGACGAAGCCGGTGATCACCGGCAGCACGTCGCTGCCCACGCGGCGCTGGAACTCGGTCAGCATGCGCGCCTCGTAGCCGGGCAGGGGGCGCGCGCCGCCGAAGTTCTCGTCGGTGATGAAACCGAGGTCCCAGGCGTCAAAGGCCTCGGCCTTCATGCCGTTGCGCGTGAAGTAGTCGGCGATCACGCGAACCGACATGCGCTCGCCGAAGCCGGCCAGGTAGTCCAGGCTGCGGCGCGAGGCCTCTCGCACCAGGCTGATGCCGCGCAGCAGGTCTTCGATCTCGCGGAAGAACGGGTCCAGCATGTCGTGGTCGCAGCCGCAGCCCTTCAGCACGCGGCGCTGCTTCTCGACGATCTGGCCGGCGTCGGGCTCGCCTTTGGCGGCCGCCTTGCCCGCGTTCAGCAGCGCATCGGTGATGCCCTTGTGCGCGGAAGACACGATCACAGGCCGGCGCGACGCCCGGCTGCGGGCGATTTCGAGCACCTTGTGGATCTGGTTTTCATCGGCGACGCTGCTGCCGCCGAACTTCATGACCAACATTGCAGTAGCCTCAAAAGGTGCCGGAACACTAGCAACAGCCCTATCGGCCGCAACGGGCAGCGCACTGTAGGGGCGCAGCGTGTTGCGCCCGCCAGCGGCGCAACACCGCAAAGGCCGGCTAAAGATGGTACCCCGAAAATGCCGAAACTGACGAGGGAGATTGCATGGCGTCGGTGCGTGAAAGCTTGAGGATGCAAGGCCGCGACTACAGCCTGCTGGCTGTAGCGGCCATGTTCGTGATCTTCGGGCTGGCTCTCAGCAACAGCGTGATCCCCAACTACCACGAGCAGCAGTCTCTCGAGAAGCGCAAGTCTGAGCTGCAGCGCAAGGTCGAAAGCGCCCGGGCAGAGAACGCCCGCATCGCTGACGAAATCGAGGCGCTGGACGACCCCTATTACATGGCCGACTGGCTGCGCACCAAGCTCGGCTATCGCGACGCGCCCGTGCTCGTGGATCAGCCCCGGTCGGAAGGCCGGGGAACTAGCTGCGAGGAAATCGTCCCGTTGCGCTGTTCCAAACGCCTCAGGTGCAGCGCCAGAAGCGAGCCGATCGTCCGTTCAAGACGGGTTAGAACTCCTCTTCCTCTTCTTCGCCTCCGCCCTCGAGTTCTTTTTCCAGCGTCTTCACGCGCGGATGGTTGGGGTCGAGCTTCTTGGCCAGTTCCAACGCCTTGCGGCCTTTCTCCAGTTCGTCGGCCTGCAGCCAGGTGGCCGCTATGTCGCACAGGGCGTTCACCTCGGCGGCCAGGGCTTCCTCGGGCGTGTCGCCCTTGGCCAGGCGGCGCACGTACTCGAAGCTTTCGACCGCCTTGTCCCACTGCTTCAGCTTGCGCAGCGCGAAGCCGCGGTACTGGTGGGTACGGGCGTCAAGCGGTGCCACGTTCACGGCCTGCTCGGCCGTTTCGGCCATCTTGCTCCAGTTGCGGCCTGGGTCGTAGACGTTCTGGATCAGCCACAGGCGGATGTTCAGGTTGTTTTCATCGACGCTCATCCACTTCTCGGCGGCCGCCACGGCCAACTCGTTTTCGCCGGATTGCTGGTACAGCTGATACTGGTAGGCGTAGGGTTGCGGGTTTTCGGGAAAGGCGCGCTGGGCCTCCTTCAGCCAGTGCAGGGTCATGCCCAGGTTGCGCTCCTGCTGCGCGAGCTGCGCCATGGTCAGGTAGGTCTGGAAATCCTCCAGCCCGCAGCCGAGCGCCTTGTCCAGCGCCTCGCGCATCTTTTTGCCGCGCTCTTCGCGCGGGAGTTTCTCGTCACCACGGGCCAGCATGGCCGTGCAGTACCAGTAGATCGCACCCTGGGCGCCCTTCTCCTGGTCCGCGCCGGCGCGCTTGGCCAGGCCCAGGAATGTCTCGGCATCGAAGCGTGAGCCCTGCTGGGTGTAGGCCAGCGCCAGCTGCAACAGGTCTTCGGTGGCGGCCTCGCCGTCCTCGTACTTGAAGTACAGGTCGTCGGTGCGGTCCGGGCTGACTAGCGGGATCATGCGCAGGTGCGCGATGCGCTCGTCGCGCACATAGTTGCGGAAGCCCTTGTCGAAGGCCTCGGGCTCCATCTCCAGGCAGGCGCGGAACACTTCCTCGGGCGTCTTCTTCTGGCCGAACATCTCGATCATGCTGCGCACCTTGCCCAGGCCGCCCAGCTTCTTGTCA
This sequence comes from Planctomycetota bacterium, assembly GCA_027493625.1. Classification (GTDB taxonomy): domain Bacteria; phylum Planctomycetota; class UBA8742; order UBA2392; family UBA2392; genus JACKID01. The sequence goes on from JAOSKM010000002.1 coordinate 163,776, forward strand.
ATGAACTCCAGCATCACGTTGCCGAGGTAGTAGGCGAACAGCACCTTGCTGCCGTCGCGGAACCACTCGTTGAACTTCTTCACGCTGGGGATGTCGTCCATGTGGTAGTGCATGAACAACTGGTCTTCCATGTGGCGCTCCCACTCCGGGCGGGTGCGCTTTTCCTCGTAGACGCTGCTGCCTTCCGCCAGCCAGCGCGGGATCTGGCCGTTGCTGATCTGCAGCTGGAACACGTGGTCCATCTCGTGGCGCAGGGTGCTGGCCCAGTTGTAGCTGCCGGGCGGGCGCGCCGAGGGTGAGTCCAGCGTCACCAGCTGCCCGAAGCACGCGCCCAGGGCCGGCAGGCCGGTGATGCCCACGGTGCGCACCTCGAAGTCCTCGTGGCGGTTGAAGGCCTCGATCACGATCGGCGTGCGCGGCGTGAAGTCGTACTTCTTGGTCATCGAGTCCCAGGAGGCGTTCAGGTGCTCGATGTACAAATCCTTCATCACCGGCGCCTCGGACTTGTGCACCAGCAGGCGCCAGCGCCCGTCCTCGGTCACCACGCGCTCGAAGTTCTTGTAGCTGTCCAGCAGGGTCAGCAGGTTCACGGTCTGCAGGTTGTTGCGCAGGGGGTCCTTGTCCAGCGCGACCTCGAGCGACTTCTTGCCCAGCTCATCGTCGCCGAAGTTCATGGCCGCCATGCCCTGGCCCTTGTAGGCGGTCCAGTGCTCGGGGTTGCACTCCAGCGCCTTCTTGTACAGCGGCAGAGCCTCCACATAGCGGAAGCGCTCGCTCAGCCCGTCGGCCAGGATCTCGTAGAAGCGCGCGGGCTTGGGGTTGACCGCCAGCATGGCCTGCTCGGCCGCGCTGTAGACGTCCTTCAGGCCCAGCGTCGCGCCGTGCAGGGCCTTGGCGCCCAGGGCTTCCTCATGGTTCGGGTTCAGCTTGAGGGCGCGTTCGTAGTCTTTCCTGCCCAGGTCGTACTGGTCGGTGCTGATGTACTTGACCGCGCGGAAGGCCAGCGCCTCGGGATGGTCCGGGTTGATCTTCAGCGCTTCGTCCAGCTCCTTGATGCCCGCGCCGCTGCGCCAGCGATAGTAATGGATCTGCGCCGTGCGCAGACGCATCAGGGCCGAGCTGCCGTTGTGCTTGAGATACGGGCCGGCGTAATTCACCTGCGCGCTGGAGTCGTGGTTCTGCTCCAGGTACAGCTGCGCCATCCAGGCACAACTGCGCTCATGGTACTCGTCGGCCGTCAGGGCATTGCCCCAGCAGTCATTGGCGTCGTGCAGGCGATGCAGCCAGTAATAGGCCTCGCCGCCGCTTGACCACAGGTCGGCCAGCTCGGGCTGGCGGCCCTGGCTCTTGTCGATCTTCAAGGCCGCGCGCTGCGCCATCAGCACTTCGCGCACCGCGCCGTACTCTTTGGCCGCGTCGGCGTACAGGCCCTTCAGCCGCAGCACGTTGCCTTTCAGCAGATGGGCGTCGATGCCCGCCAGCGGGTTCGCCGATGCAAGCAGTTGCTCCGCGAGCTTCTCCGCGGCCGTGAAGTCGCCCATCAGCAGTTGCAGTCGCGCCAGCCGCACCAGTGTGGCGTCTTCGACCTGCTTGCTGTCTTCAATGCACTTTTCGAGGGCCTTGACCGCCAGCTTGTAGTCGCCGGTCTGGGCGTAGCTTTCCGCCAGGCCGCGCGCGGCGGCCTGGTTGTCGGGCTGGTCCTTTAAGACCTTCTTGAACTCGAGCTTGGCGGCCTTGTAACGGCCGGTGTCCAGGGCCAGCTCGGCATCGGGCAGTCCTGCGGATTCCTCTTCTTCTTCGTCGTCGCCGGCGAAAAGCTGCGGCGGGTTCGCCCCACGCAGGTAGTCGGGCACCTGGTTGGCCAGTGCAAACGGCGAGAATGACGCAAGCAGAAGCCCGGCAAGCAGATAGCGCATGAAAACCTCCAAGCAGTTAACGAGCGCCCAGGGGCGCTCCTTCCATATTACGCACAGCCGCACGCAAGCGTTCACCAAAAAGGCCCGCTTGCCGGGACAAGCCGAAGCGCTGCCATGCAGCTGGTACCGATCCCGAGCGACTCAGCATGGAGGCGGTTGGACATCGTGTGGGTCGCGGCTAGAATTCGCGTCCCCCACAACAGCCAATCATCTAGCCGGAGACCGAGGATGAAGCCGGACCTTGAGATCGCACGCGCCGCCAAACTGGAACCGATCGAGAACGTCGCCAAGCGCTACGGCATCCAGCGCGATGACCTCGAGCTTTACGGCGACGTAAAGGCCAAGGTGAAGCTTTCGATCCTCGACCGGCTGAAGGATCGCCCCAACGGCAAGTACATCGACATCACCGCCATCAGCCCCACGCCCCTCGGCGAAGGCAAAACCACCAACACCGTCGGCGTCACCATGGGCCTCACGCACATCGGCAAGAAGGCCGCCTGCGTGATCCGCCAGGCCAGCCTCGGCCCGGTGTTCGGCATCAAGGGCGGCGCGGCCGGCGGCGGCCAGGCGCAGGTGATCCCGCCTGAGGACCTGAACATTCACCTCACCGGCGACATCCACGCCGTGCAGGCCGCCAACAACCTGGCCTGCGCCTTCCTCGATAACCACCTGTTCAACGGCAACGCCCTGGGCATCGACCCCGACACCATCAACATCCGCCGCGGCATGGACATCAATGACCGCGACCTGCGCAACATCATTACCGGCCTGCGCGACAACGGCATCCCGCGCGAAACCGGCTTCGACATCGCTGTCGCCAGCGAAGTCATGGCAATCCTCGCGCTCGCCGAAAACCTGCAGGACCTGCGCCGCCGCCTCGGCCGCATGGTGGTGGGCTTCAACCATGAGGGCAAGGCCGTCACCTGCGAGGACATCAAGGTCGCGGGCGCCATGACGGCGATCCTGCGCGACGCGATCAAGCCGAACATCCTGCAGACCATCGGCGGCAGCCTCGCCTTCGTGCACTGCGGGCCGTTCGCCAACATCGCCCACGGCAATTCCAGCGTGGTGGCGGACCGCGTGGCCCTGAAGGTGGCGGATTACGTCGTGACCGAGTCCGGCTTCGGCGCCGACATGGGCGCCGAGAAGTTCATGAACATCAAGTGCCGCCAGAGCGGCCTGGTGCCGGATGCCGTGGGCCTGGTCGCCACGGTGCGCGCGCTGAAATCCAACAGCGGCAAGTTCAAGGTGGTCGCCGGCAAGCCCCTGCCCGAGGGCCTGGTGAAGGAAGACCTCAATGCGCTGGCCGAGGGCATGCCCAACCTGACACGCCACATCCGCAACTGCGTGGGCTTCGGCCTGCCGGTGGTGGTGGGCATCAACGTGTTCGGCACCGAGACCGAGAAAGAACTCGAAATGGTGCGCAAGGCCGCCATGGCCGCAGGCGCCCACGACTGCGTGATCAGCGAGGTGTTCGCCAAGGGCGGCGAGGGCGGCGCGGCGTTCGCGAGCGCGCTGGTGAAAGCCTGCGATGAGCCCAAGAAGTTCCAGCTTACCTATGACAGCGACGCCCCGATCAAGAAGAAGGCCGAGGCAATCGCCACCAAGATCTACGGCGCGGCCGGCGTGAACTGGAGCCCCGAGGCCAGCAAGCGCATCAAGGCGTTTGAAGAAGCCGGCTTCGGCAAGCTGAGCGTGTGCATGGCCAAGACCCAATACAGCTTCAGCCACGACCCCAAGCTGCTGGGCGCGCCGGAAGGCTGGACGCTGCCGATCCGCGACGCCAGGCTGAGCGCGGGCGCGGGCTTCGTGTACCTGATCTGCGGAGACATGATGACCATGCCCGGCCTCGGCAAAACCCCCGGCGGCCAGAACATAGACATCAACGAAAAGGGCGAAATCATCGGCATGTTCTAGGCAAAAACAGAGCCCCGCCCGAAAGTGGGGACACCCGCCCGCGGCGGGTGAAGCGACCCGGCACCAATTGCCGCAGGATCAAAACCCAAGGGCGGCCAAACGGCCGCCCCTGTTTATTCCACCCGCAAGGCATCGGGCCGATGCGGTGATAGCCCTTCAATCCTAGCCGCCGGTGAGGACGACTTTCTCAGTACCCGGCAGAGAGAAGGTCACTTTCTGCTTCTTGCCGTGGATGCCGTTCGCTGTGTAGCTCACTTCGTAGGTTCCCGGCGGCAGTCCGCCGAGCAGACAATTGCCGTTGTCGTTGAAGGTGAAGTGCTGCGAGATATCGGACTCAACGTGCTTCAGGTCCCCATGCGTGTATGGTGAACAACCGCTGCCATCCAGCAGCACGCTGTGCAACTCGGGTACAGCAATCTCAATCAGTTGCTCGCCGGCCTTCAGTGTCGCTTCGAGCTGGGCCAGCACCCATCCCGTGTGGTGGGCGGAGCGCAGGCGGAACCGATACTCGCCGGGTTGCAATGCGGCGACTCGTTCAGCCCTTTCCCTGGGGCGAATTGAACTTGAGACGCTGCGCCATTCAGCGAACTCGGGGCCCTTTGAACAGTCCAGCGCCAACCAGCTGGAAGACGGAGGAGGGTTTGTGATCGAGACGCGGAGCATGCACCCCGCCTCGAACTTCAGGCTCACCTCGGTATCAACGCCTGGCCGAAATCTACTCTCTACGAATCCAAGCCATCCGTTGTGCATGCTCACAATCGCTTCCTGCGGGAATGACTGGGCGTCACCTGGTCGCAGAATCAGCAAGAAGCGACTGTCGGAATACTCCCACACCCTGCATGAGAGATACCTGCCTTTCAGGCTGTCCCGAACGGTGAATTGTTCATTTTCGATGCGGACATCTTTGGGGCGTTCGACGTTTATGATCAGCCCGCTGGCCTGATCCGGCGCCGGCACTTCAAGTTCGACCTTCCCGGGCGAGTTTCCCAGCACGACACGAGTGCTGCACAGCAACTCAGATTCACCGATCACACCGATGGCGTACTCCCCTTCCAATTCATCGTTCACAACAAACTTGCCCGACTCCTGATCGACATCGATGCGTACGACTGGCGCTGACCGCGAGTCCTGCAGCAATTCCGCGTCCGTCGCGCCGGCAACCACCTTCGCCGCGTACACGCTGTAGTAGCGCGGGCGCGGTCCCTCAAACTTCACCACGCCGGTCAGGACTGCGTCTGTTCCAAGCTTCAGAACCACGGCGGGGGTGCTGTCGTTAACCTCAACCACCACGGGCTCGCTCCTGCCGCCAGATGAGCCCGCATCCGCCCGAATCTCAACCCGCCCCAGCGGCAGCCGGATCTTCGCGCTCTTGCCGACAGTGACGGAGGTGGAGTCGGTTCTTGACTCGAACGTCCAACTCACCCTGCAGCTGCTCGAGGTCGCACCCTCCACCAGCACCTCCACCTGCCGCGCCCGTGCAACCGTAAGGGTGATCTCTTCGCCGACCTTCACCGGCCGCGACATGGTGTCGGTCCGGCCCTCCAGCAGGAAGTCCTGCGAGCGCATACTGAGCTGCGCGTGCTCGCCAGGCAGGCCGACGAACTCAATGCGACCGTTGACGTCGCTGGTTTGAATGTGCGTAGCCTGCTGTTCGAGCTTCCATCGCACGTAGGAGTGGCGCAACTTTGCCACCATGTACTCTTCGTCGGTCTCGAAGTCAGCACGCCGCGGATACTTCAGCTCTTCCCTGTTGCCTTCAGTGGCCAGGCTCAACTCAAGGCCCTCGACAGGCGCGCCCTGGAGGTCCGCCACCAGCACGGTGACTTTCCCATCGCCGGTTATTGGCTCAGGCAGCACGATCCCATCGATGATGACTTGTGAACCGGCCGGATTGACAGGGGCCGGGTCGGCCGCCGCGGGGGGAGCCGACGTACTCGGCGGCTCAAGGAGTGTCGAAGCCAGCGGCCCCGTGGCGCCTTCACGCGAGCCATCCGGGTCGGCCAGAGGTGCCAGTGCGGGGCGCGAAGGTAGCGCTTCGTCTCCGCCGCGCGCCAGCCAGCCCGTCGCAACGCCTGCAACCAGCGCCAGAAGGATCATGCCGAGCCAGTGTGGTGTGCGCATAAGTGCCGCTCCTGCTGTCCTGAGATTCGCATCGTAACTTTTGCGGCGATGCTTTGCGCGCGCATTGCAGACCGCACGACGGAGTTCCGCTATCTCAGGCGCGTGGTCGTGTTACCTTGCACTGTTACGCTGCGCTGCAGCTCATCCCGCGGCCGGCTTCGCAGCCGGTACTTCAGCGTGTAGCTGCCGGTCGGCACATGCGGCAGGATGCAGCGACCGTCCTGGCCGAACTGCAGTCGGTACTCCCTGCTGTCCTCACCAGCGGGCTGCAGCTTCAACTCGTACACCTCTTCGGCCGGGGCTTCGATCACCAGCTCGAACATCTCGGGCAGTCTCAGTGTGACTTCGCGCGTCTCACCGGCTCGCAGTGTCAGCACCTTGCGTGCCAGCAGCATGCCGTAGAATTCGGGATGCTCGACCTGCAACTCCACACGGCCGGGCTGACCCTTGAATTTCTCACTCTTGTCAGCCCTTGTGAACGAGCCTGACTCTGCGTTCCCGGTGTCCAGCCATTTCAGATAGGCCTGTACGTGTCGGTTCAACGTCTCCGGGCGGCCTTCCAGCCGCACCTGCAGCTCAAAGGGCGACTCGAAGTGGAATCGCAGCGTGGACCTGCCGACCTCGCGCGTGATCGTTCCAAGCGGGTGCCAGGTCGCTCTGATCGCCGTGGCCCCCTCTGCCCCCAGCAGCAGGTAGCGGCCGGACGACAGCTTCCAGACCCGGCGAACGTGGTCAGCCGACGCCCGTCCGTCTTTCGCAGCCGTCAAGGCTTCAAAGTACAGCGCACCCGGCTGGCCCCTGTCTGGCGGACCTTCCACCTCGCACACGATGCCGGCCGTCTCGCCAGGCGCGCTGAATTCGACCTCGATCGTGTTGGTGCCGGCGACCGCGTCCACCCGCCTGATCTCGGACTGGCCCTGCGTCAGCGCCACCTGGACCAGGTACGGGCCCGGCGCCAGGTCCGCGGCCTGGTATTCGTGCGGCTGCTGATAGAGCTGCTCCAGCGGCGTTGCAAGCCGGCGTCGCTCGTCGAAATGCTCTGCATCGGCTAAGCCCGCACGAACAGGCGCCAGAAGAACGCACTCATTCCATTGCGGCACGCCGCCCGTGAACTTCACCCGCACACGCACACGCGCCACCGCATTCAACCGCAAGGTCAGCGGCGCCAATTCGCCGTCATCCGGCACCGTCACTTTGACCGCTTCGCAGGTGTGGCGGCCGTCCCTGGCGTGGGCGCGGACGGTCCAGTCGCCCGGCCTGAGCCGCAGTTCGGCGATTTCACCGGGCAGCAGCTCGAGGGTGGTCGGTTCGGCGTAGTCAGCGTAGCGTGCGAACACGCGCAGCGGACCGGCGTCTGCGGGGGCCTCAACCGTGACGCGCAGGCCCCCATGGGGCCGGACGCCCCATGTCACGCTGTCACCGGGTTTCAGCGCTTCGGTAGGCCCCTGCGCCGTCAGTGCATGACCCGGGAGCGCCGCCCCCATTCTATAGGGGACATCGACCAGGCCGCTGAATACGGCTTCGCCCCGGGCGTCCGTCTCGAGCGCCTGTGAGTGCCGGCGCAGCTGCACCATGGTCTTTGCGGTGCCGAGATTGTTCTCGGCCAGGCTGCGCCAGAACTCGTCCTCCGGCGCCCAGATATCGGCCCGTCCGCTGCTGCGACCCCACGGCAGGATTGGGTACAGCTCGATGCGCACACCCGCGAGCGGCATGCCATCAGCGTTGACGGCGCGGGCGGTGATGCTGCCCGGCATGGGCTCCAGGTCGGCCAGTCCCCACTGTTTCAGGGCTTCAATCAGCGGGTCGTGGTCGGGCGCGACAGGTGTTGCGGGTACGGATGGCTCGGCCGGGTCGGCGCTCGCCGGCAGAGGGGCAGTCATTCGTGACATCTCTGCGTCCGGCTGCTCATGCGTCTCCACGGCGGGACGCGCGGATTCCCGCATTGGAACCATGCTGTAGCCCAGGCCCACCCCAACTCCCAACACCAGCAGCAGAGAAACCAACCAATGGGGTGTGCGCATGGTTACTCCGGTGTTGCCAGCCGTGAGACTGTTGTTGTAACTTCCGGCCTCGGGATCCGTTGGAGAATGTCGTGACGCGCGCTACTGCACAGTCGAAAGGTGAAGCAGCCTACCGCTACGCGGACGCGCAACTGGGTGTTCCGGCGCCGCGCGTGCGCAAGGGCTGGCGTGAATGGCCGGTGATACGCTGGGTGCTCAACGGCCGCACGCCTACGCTTTGGACCTATTCGCGGCTGTGCCTGCTGCTGGGTTTGATCTCGCTGGTGGCCGGCTTTCTGCTTGGCACACTCGGCGCGGTTTTCTTTGCGGTTGTCTTCGAGGAAGGCGGGGCCGGTTTTTCGGTCAGCGCTATCATCTCGGCCTTTACGTTCAGCACGCCCGGCGCGCTCTTCATTGTAGGCTCCGGCCTGCTGGCTTACCTCGCCGCTCGCAACGATCGTGAGGCCGGGTCCGAGGTGGTGGAAGCCGCTCTCGAAGCACCGCTCAGACCGGTGGCCGGCATCGTGCCGAAGATGGACCTGGGCGAGTACGAAGAACACAAGAGCGACGATCCCGCCCGCTAGTACGGTGTGTGGCGAGTTCTCCGCCAGTTGCACTCTGTCCATACTCGTTTCCAACAGCAAACAGGCCACGAAAACACGAAAGCACAAAACAATTGCACACGAAAACTGCACGCAGCTTTTGTGGCAGTACCTTTTGTGTTTTTGTGCTTTCGGGGCCCATTGACGCAAAGAGTGCGAAGGTCGCATAGAACTGCGGGGCGGCGCCAGGATACTCCGTGTTCTCTGCACCCTCTCGCTCTCGCCAAGGCCTCAGCGCGCAGGCGGCGCGATGCAGCGGTTGCAGTGCTTCGCGGTCCTTGGCGGCTCTTCGCGGTTACCGCGTCGTACGACACTTTCAACTGTCGCAAGACTCAGTTAACGGCGTACCAGGTGCAATGCGTAAGGGCTCAGACACTTTCCGGTCTGCAGACCGAATCTCCTCAAAACGTACTGACACACCGGCGAATCCGGTTTCTGTGGATGCGCGCGCGCCTGGGCCGCATTTGGCCCCTGTACCCTTACAGGAGAATGCCATGTCTGTTGCCAAGGTAATGGAAATCAGCTCGCGCTCGCCCGAAAGCTTTGAACAGGCCATCCGCACCGGCCTGGAACGCGCCGCCAAAACCGTGCAAGGCATCAAGGGCGCCTGGGTCAAAGAACAGAAGGTGGAGTTCGACGGCAAGGGCATCACCAACTACGTGGTGCACATGAAAGTCACCTTCGAGCTGCGCGAATAGCCGCCACTTCCGCTGCGCCGCCTGTTTGTCAAACTCCCGCCCGACGGGAGGGACGACATGGATTGGCAACGCATCTGGCCGCCGCTGCTGGGCGGATTGATGATCGGCGCGGCCTCGGCCTCGCTGCTGGCGCTGACGGCCAAGACCGCCGGCATCAGCGGGATCCTGGAAGGCATCCTGACACGCGAGAAAGGCGAGCTGGGCTGGAAGGCCGCCTTCGTGCTGGGCCTGCTGGCGGGCGGCGTCGGGCTCGCGTTCCTGCTGCCCGACAACCTGGCGCGCGAAGCCCTGCGCCCCCTGCCGCTGATGATCGTGGCCGGCCTGCTGGTCGGCTTCGGAACGCGCCTGGGCGGCGGCTGCACCAGCGGCCACGGCGTGTGCGGCATCGGCCGGCTCAGCCTGCGTTCGATTATCGGCACCGTCACCTTCATCGCAGCCGGCGCGATCACCGTGGTGGTCGCGCGCCTGGTGGAGGGCTCGTGATGCGCAAAGCCGTTGTAGCCTTCTTCTGCGGGCTGCTGTTCGCGGCCGGGCTGGGCGTGTCGGGCATGACGCTGCCCGAGCGCGTGGTGGGCTTCCTGGACTTCTTCGGCGGTTGGGATTACTCGCTGATGTTCGTGATGGGCGGCGCGATCGCGGTGTATCTGCCGGTGTGGTACGCCATGAAGTGCCGCAAGTCGGTGCTGGCGGGCAACCTGCCGTGCAGCGCGCGCAAGGACACGGACGGTCGCCTGTTCATCGGCGCCAGCATCTTCGGCATCGGCTGGGGGCTGGCGGGCGTGTGCCCGGGGCCCGGCATCGTGCTGCTGGGCCGGCCAAGCGTCGAAACCGCGGCGTTCGTGGCCGCCATGCTGGCGGGCATGCTGCTGCATCAAGCATTGCCGCGCAAGCAGATCGCGGCCGCAACGGGTTGAGGCATCGCGCGCTCCGGCCCGCTAAACTCATGGCATGGATGCGGAGAGCGCCTACCTGTTCCGTCACGCACTGGTGCGCGAGGCTGCCTATCAGTTGCAGCCGCCGGGCGACCGCGCGCAGCTTCACGCGTTCACGGTGTGCATCCTGGAGAAGGACACGAGGGTTGCACCGCTGGACCTCGCCGACCACGCGGCCTTCGCGGCGCAGGAGTCGCAAACCGTCCTCCCTCACGCGCAGTTGGCGGACATCGAACTGCGGGCGCTGCAACGGGGCGTGGAGTTGGCCCGCACCCGCTTCGAGCCCGAGGTCGAGCTCGCTTGCCTGCGCCGCCTGGCCACGCATTCGAGTGTCAGCCGCGCTGAACGCGGCGAGTACCGGCTGCAGCAGGTCAGTCCGCTGCTGACACTGGGCCGGCTGGCGGAGTGCATCGCCGTCTGCACCGAAGTCGCCGGCGCATCGAACGGCAAGCTCAAGTTCCGCGCTCTGAACCGCCTGGGTGAGATGCAGCGCAACGGCGGAAACATGAAGGAAGCCGAAGAGGCCCTGGGCCAATCCGAAGCGGTCGCGCCGCCCGACGCCGAATCGCAGGCGACCATGCTCTTGAGCCGCGCGCGCCTGCAACTGCAACGCAATGAACTTGCACCCGCGGCCGAGAACCTGCAGAAGGCCGAAGCCCTGGCGCGCGCCGAGGGCGCATGGGCGCTCGTTGCCAACACGCTGAGCGCGCTGGCGATCCTGTACCGCACGAAAGAAGAGTACTCGACCGCACTGGCATGCCTGGACCGGCTCGAGCAACTGCCGCTTGAAGACGGAGCTGCCTCTCGAAACACCAGCAACGCAAGAGGAAACGTGTTGTGGCGCCAGGGGCGAAACCGTGAAGCTGAAACACAGTATCGCGAGGCCGTAAGGCTCGCGCGTGAGAAGGGCGACGTACCCAGCCAGGCGATCGCGCTGGGCAACCTGGGAAACATTCACATGGATCGCGAGGAGTCCTCGGACGCCGAAGAGTGCTACACGGCCGCCATCGCCATGTGCCGGGAAATCGGCCTGCAGTCGCACGCCGCCCTGTACACCATGGCACTGGGCGGCGTGCACCGAAAGCGCGGCGCGCACGTCGAAGCCTTGGCGGCATATGACCAGGCCGAATCGTTCATGACCGCAGTGGGACACCTGGCGGAGGCCTCCAGCGTCGTCGCGAACAGGGGTTTGGTGCTGCAGGATATGGGGCGAAACACGGAGGCGCTGTCCGAGTTCCAGCGCGCGGAGCAGCTCGCGCGCCGGGCCCATGCACCCCTGCAGGTCGCCTCACACATCTCGCGCCAGGCGGACCTGTACGGCGCTGAGGGTCGTCTCGCGCAAGCCGTTGAGTTGTACCGGCACAGCCTTCAGACCCGCCGCGGACACGGGGCCGAGATCAACCGCCTGGATGCGCAAATCCAGGTCGCACTGGCGGAGGCCCTGCACGAACTGGGCCGCAGGCAGGAAGCGCGCGATGCCGTAAAGCTCGCGCGTCGGTATGCCGACCAGTGCAACCTGCAAGCCCAGGCCACCCGCGCCACCGTGCAGCGTTCAATGACAACCCTGCAACGCCTCGAAGCGGAACTGCTGCACTGATCGTCTGCTGCATACCGGGCAGGACGGGGACATCTATGAGCGATTGGGTCATCTATGAGCGATTGGGTCAAGGGGGCTGAGGGTTGCTTGCGGGGTTGGTCCAAACATCTATTCGATGTCACCGCCTGAGCGGGCATCACTTGACGAGTTCGCGCCGGCCTCACTCAGGCACTCGACCTCTCAGGGTCATGTCCCCAGTCCGAGGTCCGGCTTATCCAACCCGCAGCTCCCCCTGCCTCACGCCTTAGTTGTCCCTACTCTGCCTGCCGCCACACCTCCCCGCTGCGCAGCATGCTCAGCATCACCCGTGCCAGCCAGTGCGCCGTGGCGACGATGGCCTTCTTGGTGCGCTCTTTGTCCCCGCGCCTGAACTGTTCGTACTTGGCGCGGATCACGCCGCTGCGACGGATGCCCTGCCAGGCCGCCTCGACCAGCAACTGGCGGACGCAGCCCGGCCCGTCCTTGGTGATGTGCCCGAGGTGGTTGCGCCTTGCGCTGGCGTCCTGGCGTGGCACCAACCCGAAGTAGTCGCCGATCTGGCTGGTGCGCGCAAAGCGCCTGGCGTCATCCACCCAGGCCACGAACGCCTCGGCCGTGCGGGTGCCGACGCCGGGAATCGTTCGCAGCAGCGCCACGCCCGGGTGACGGGCGGCAATCTGGTCGAGCTGGCGCGTGAAGCGCGACACCCGCTGCTTCAGCAACTCGAGGTCCTCCAGGTGCTCGTCCATCCGCCAACGTGTGGTCTCCGGCAGATCAAGCTGCGTCAGCCACAGGATCCCCTTCTTCGTCCACAGCCCGCGTGGCGCCTTGATCGCCTGCTCACGCAGCAACGCGCGGATGCTGTTCTTCACCGCAGTGCACTTGGCAACCGTGCGGCCGCGGTGACGGATCAGCCCGCGCCACTCGCGGACCTGCACATTCGGGACGTAGACGGCGGGCACAGCGCCAACCGAGAGCAGCTTGGCCAGCTTGCTTGCGTCGACACGGTCGTTCTTGCGCTTGGAAGCGTAGATCAGCCGAAGGTGGCCGGGATGCGCGACGGTGACCGAACGAGCGACGCTTGAGAGGGTTTCAAACCACTTGCCGTAGCCGCAGCTGGCCTCGAAGCACAAGTCGAAGGGAGCTTCGATTCTTAAAAGCTGCTTTTTGACTTCCTCGGGGCCGCCGCGGACCGTGATGATCGAGGGCTTGGGCTGGCCGGATGTGATGACTGCGATTGTGGATTGCGAGGAATGCACGTCGACACCAACATACTGTAGTCATGTTTTGTCTCCTGGTTGGGGTAGACCTCGAACTGCCAAACGTGAGGCTACCCCTCCAGGATGACCCATCGCTACATAGTCTCAGGTACCCAGGGTACCTGTCCCCGACTGCTCTACATCGGCGCCGGGGTCATCAGGGCCACGACCGCCCCTGTGGGGTCCATGATCTGCGTGAAACGTCCGACGTTGGGGATGTCCATCACCGGCACCAGCAGCTGCGCGCCCAGTTGCTGGGCGGTTTCGGCGGCCTTGTCTACGTTCGGCACGTGGATGTAGCCGACCCAGCAGGAGGGCGCCTCGGCGGGCACTTCGGCCGGCATCGGCATGCCGCCGCCGGCATTGGCGCCTCGCACCTGGAACAGCGTGTACTCGCCGCCGGGCATGGGCATTTTCACGCCGTTCCAGCCCAGCAGCTCGCTGTAGAACTTCTCGGCCTTGGCGAAGTCGCGGCTCATGAGCTCAACCCACAGGAAGCTGCCGGCGTCGGCGCAGGGCGGCTCGGCGGCGCGCTTTTCCGGCTGCATCAGGTACAGGTGCGCGCCGGCGGGGTCCTGGGCCGGGAAGAAGCGCCCGATTCCCGGGGCGTCGATGATGTCGTGCAGCGCCTTGCCGCCCAGCTCACGCACGCGCTGGTGCGCGGAATCGACGTCTTCCACGTCGATGTAATAGGCCCAGTGCGAGGGCAGTTCGCCCCATTCGGGGCCGTCCATCTGGGCCATGCCGCCGACCTTTTTGTCGCCGACCTTCAGCAGCGTGTAGATGCCGCCCGGGCCCATGTCCACTTCTTCGTAACTCCAGCCGACGACCTTGGCGTAGAACTCTTTGGCCTTCTTGAGGTCGCGGGTCCAGCACTCCCACCACATGAAACTGCCGGGCCCGAAGGCGGGTTTGGGTTGCTCGCTCATTTTCTCTCCTTTGGTCTGGTCCGGGTTGCTTATACAACTTATCCGCCCCGGCCGAAGCGGAACACGGAATCTTTAACATTGCCTGCGACATGGACGGCCGACAGCGGCCGCGGGCGCCTGATGGCAGCGGAAAGAAGCAGGGGATCGGTCCCCACTGCTCAGCGTCCAGCCGTGCCTGCGTCCGCATCGCTGGAGCGGCGCGCCTGCGCCACCCAGCCGAAGTCCTGGTGCTCGATCACGATTTCGCTGAAGCCCGCCGCGCGCAGCTCGGCCTCCATCTGCTCCGGCGTGTAGCAGCGCAGCCGCAGCACCTCGTCTTCCGTGCGCAGCAGGCGGCCTGATTGCCGCAGCTCGTAGCGGTTCTCGTAGCTTTCGATCTGCGTTTGCGGATCATAGTGCTGGCGCGATACCAGGCGGATCTGCGTGCCTCCCTGGCTGACCACGCGCGTGGTTTGCCCGGGCCAGTCGCCCGCGCCGTAGGGCGGCTCGAACTCAAGCAGCAGGACGCCCTCAGGCTTCAGCGCGCCGTGCAGGCGCTTCAGACCTTCGCGCGCCTCGGCCGGGTCATGCAGCAGGCAGAATGAGCCGGCCGGGATGAACGCCGCGTCGTAGTCCGCGGGCTCGAGCTCAGCCAGCGAGGCCTGCCAGATACGTGTTTCCAGCCCGGCCGCGGCCAGTTTTTCACGGCAGCGCGCCAGCATGGCCGGCGAGGGGTCGCAGCCCTCCACGTTGAAGCCGCGCTGCAGCAGCGGAACCAGGAAACGCCCGGAGCCGCACATGGGCTCAAGGATCAGGCCACTGGGCAACGCGCCGGCGAACCAGGCGAACGAAAGCTCCGGCGCCGTGGGCTTATCCAGGTCATAGAACCACGCGCAGAGCTCACCGTAGCCGTCCATGAGCCCAGTAAAGCAGCCGGACGCGCCGCGGCCATGGCGCGGCATCTAAATCACAGCCCCGTCCGCCGCGCTGTGACCCTCTTCACTTGCGACGCCCCGCAAACACGCTTCCGGGGCGGATTCCGCCGCCCCCGGTTGACGCGGCGCGCCCGCTGCAACAGGCTGCGTGCTTGGCAAAGAAACGCAAACGCAAGAGCTTCGGCGCGAAGCTGATCAGCTGGGCGCCCTCTCGAGTCATCGTAAGCCTGCTGCTGAACGCGGTCGTCTTCGGCCTGACCGTGCCGGGGCCCCGCTGGGCCTACTGGTGGGCGCGCCGCGCCGCCACGCTGACCTGGTACATCATGCCGCGCCTGCGCCGCACGGCCTTGCGCAACCTGGACCTGTGCCTGCCCGAGAAACCCGACGCCGAGCGCATGCGCATCGCCCGGGCCAGCTTCCGCCACTTCTACTACACGTTCTGCGACTACATGCTCGCGCCCCGCTGCTTCAGTAATGGCCGCGGCGAGAAGTACGTGAAGGGCAGCCCGGCCGACAGCGAATACATCCGCTGGGTGGGCGAGGGCAAGGCGGCGTTCATCCTGGCCGCGCACTTCGGGAACTGGGAGGTGGGGACCTGGAACGTGAACCGTTTCGGTTTCGCGCGCCTGATGGTGCTGGCCAAGCCGGTCAAGCCGCCGGCCCTGAACCGGCACATCCTGCGGGCGCGGGAGATTTTCGGCAACGAGGTGCACGAGCACACGGGCGGCGCGCGCGCCTTCGCCCGCGCCCTGAAAGAGAACCGCACAGTGGGCATCCTGGTTGACCAGAACGGCGGCGACTGGGCGCCCGTGGAGACCTTCTTCGGCGTGCCCTGCACCTGGCAGGCCGATTTCGCGCGCCTGGCCCTGCGCGGCGGGGGGCGGATCGCGCTGGCGGCCATGCGGCGCACGGGCGACCGCTTCGGCTTTGAGTACCTGCCCTCGAAGATCTTGAGTTACGGGCGCGAGGCCGACCCGCTGCAGATCGTGCGCGATTACCGGGATTACCTGGAGGCGGTGATCCGGGAAAACCCGGAGCAGTACTTCTGGATGCACCGCAGGCTGAAGGCCCGCAAGCAGGGCTGGGGCGACGCCTACGCCGACCCGCACGAGCGCTGGCAGGCCGACCAGCGAGAGGCCCTGCTAGCCACCCGCCAGTCCCAGCCGGCCTGACCAACCCGAGCCACAAGCCCAAACGGTGGGGCAGGCTGCCAGCCTGCCAAGGGCGGACAAGCTGTCCGCCCCACGCACCGT
The DNA here is from genome assembly GCA_027493625.1 of Planctomycetota bacterium. GTDB lineage: Bacteria > Planctomycetota > UBA8742 > UBA2392 > UBA2392 > JACKID01. The sequence continues at coordinate 179,893 of JAOSKM010000002.1, forward strand.
GGGGCAGGCTGCCAGCCTGCCAAGGGCGGACAGGCTGTCCGCCCCACGCCCAAACGCGGCACGGGCGCCTCGCCCGTGCGCAGTTGAGCCCCCGCCTGCACGCGGAAGCTTTAGCGAAGGCGGGAAGGGGGCGTCAGAAAATAGCCCGGGGCGTCAGCCCCGGGTTTGGGTCAACAAGCAGATCCGAGCCCCGGAGGGGCGACACAGGGGCGGCGCGATGCCGCCCCTACGGTCATGTTCGTTCACCGTTTCCGGGCCTCACGGCCCGCGCTAATCCATGCCGCGTCCTTTGGACGCTCTTCGTTTCCACGCCTTGCGGCGCTGGTAGCGCTGTTTGCGCCAGTCGTCGCGGTTCCAATGCTTGAAATCGCCAAAACCATAAGCCCTGGCGATGGGTGCCCAGCCGACGGAGTCCCAGTCGACAATCGGCTCGAAGAAGTCCTGCCGCGCATGCCCGCACGGAGTCACGGCCGAATGTTCCGGCCCAAGCAATGGGTCACGCAGGCAGAGCGGCTCGTCACCCTCGATCAGCTTGCAGCAGCGGAACGTCCACCAAGAGTCCGGGTCACAGACGGCATAGTCACAGGCCCACCCGGGGCAACGCCCGGAGGCCACATCATCACCAGCCCGCACAAGCAGGCGATAGAGCGCAGTACGATTGAAGTTGGTCAAGAGTTTCGAAGGCAACGGCCTTCGCGGTTGGTTGGTGGGTACAGGCTACCAATTGACCAAAGCAGGTTGAATAGCGCCCCCAACCCAACCCCCAAACCCACGGGCCAACATAGAGCCCCGCTCAGTTCGCAAGGCGAACGTGGCTGAGCGGCGCATGCGCCGCGATGCGCGGCCGGGGACAGGCGGCGAGTTTGCCGCCTGAAAAGTGTTCACCCGCCCCAACCGGCGGGTGTCCCCGGCCTTTCGGCCGGGGCTCGAACTGCGGACGGGAAGTCCAAGCCCCTCGAAGCCAGACCGTGGAGAGTGGCGTGGAAGGAGGGAGGCATCAGGTCATAGGCCGCATCGCGCAGCACCCCATGACGAAACAGGTAAGCGCCCTCAGTATCCATCGAGACAGCATAGCGCCCCCAACCCAACCCCCAAACCCAAGGCCGACTAGAACGTGGCACGAGTGATCAATGGAGCGTCCACGTTAGGCAATACGTGACATACTTGCTGGGTCAAAAAGATAGCTGGGGGACTTTGCGAGCGCATCGAGTAGTTCTTGGTTGATTATTTCCAATGCCCTGGGCTCGATAGCGCCTGGACGGATACGCTGACAGTGGTCAGCTACTCGCCTCCGTAGCGCCTCAACAGTGTCACCTACGGCCGGCGAATATACGTCGGTAACAAACATTTCTAACAGGATCCAAAACACCATTGCGGCCGAAGCGCCGTGCGGGGCGCTGAAGAAGAGGTCCTTGATGTGCTTACGCATGAGCTCGGTTAGCGGGTTGTTCGGCATGTAGTACCGAGCACCCCGGAGCTCAACCGCAAAGATGTTGTCGCCTCCCATGGATGTGACGCCACTCATTGGAACCCACCACGTATTCGCTCGCGAACTCCTTTGCTGAAGCTCCTGAGAGATAGATTGCCCATAGGAGGTCCACTCATGGGGGATTTGGTACCACCGTGCAAACTCTTCCATACCCACCCATGTGACATCGACGCGGTTGAATTGTTGGTGGACCTCAAGTCGCGAAATCTCCATGTGTTGGAACAGCATGGCCTCAAGCTCACCGCCCTGACCGCTTGAAACAAAAAGTGGCCCCTCTGGCAATTTTGGCTGGGACTTATCCAGCGTGTGCAGCAGTTCTCGCACTCCTGTCTTCGACTTCGAAAGTGCCAACAAGTCTTCGGCAGCGCGGACCAGAGGGGACAGGACAAGAGCAACTGGAAGCGATTCCAGAAAATCCAAGCCGGACTTCAACAAGCGGCCCTCATTGTCATCCACAATGACAAACGGAAGTCCGAGTAGCGCTTCATATAGGGATGCAACGCATACTCGATTCCGATCCTGCTCTTTTTTTAGCATCTCGATTAGGGGTCGAGCCAAATAGACGCATTCCGCTATTGCCTTTCGAAATGTCGCGCCGTGATTCTCGATCATTCCAAGTGCTTCTCGGCTCACGTGCGCAACCAATTCAGCGATGGCGGATTCAACGACCGCCGCACCCTCACCCTCGTACTCCAGCGCATTGCGCGCAACGTTGGTCTTTGGAGCGTTTCTGCCGAAGAGGTTTACAATGGCAAAGATGTTGCCGGCTTGTAGTCCTACAAACCCGGGTTCGACAAAGATGCCCTCCACGCAAGTTCCCAAGCTCTGCTTGAGATCCTTTCCACGCTGCCCCCCAATAGTGGGCCAATAGAACGTCCACTCGTTGTAGTAATTCCACCATTTGCACGCGTAAGCAATATCATAGTTGTCGCCTTGCACGGAAAACACGCGTACCTCGTATGGTTCCGGGGGTGCGGCCTCCGACGAGTGCCGCAGCGCGGTTACACCGAATTCAGCAAGCATCGCAACGAGCAACTCTGCTGCACTCTTTGAGCCAATATCGCACGCACCCCTATGATCGATGTAGCGCACGTTGCATGGCGGGAAGTAGATAGCAGTTCTAAGCGTCTCACGCGGGTCTAGGGGCTTGGCGTCTGCCCTCAAGTGCAGCTTTACTTCCGTACCGTGGCTGCCGATCTGCTGACATACTGGGTCAATGGCTTTGTCTAACTCCTTGATCAGATACCGGCTATGAACGTCTCTGAACAAAAGACGAAGCCCCTTTTCGCCGTCTGGCGAAACGGTCGTTATCTCCACCTCGTCCGCGATCATGAATGTCGACAGAATGCCTATTCCAAAACGGGAGATGGGCGAAAACTGCGGAAACTGCTCGCGCAACTCCTTGTCCTGGTAGCGGGAACGGCCTACATTCAGAAGGTAGTCGCGCACAACATCGAGAGTCATGCCTGTTCCGCTGTCCCTGACCGACAGTATCTTGTTGGAGTTGTCCCACAAGACTTCGATACTCCCGCCACCCGGCATGGGTTCCGCGAGGTGCTGTAGCCGGACTGCATCAATAGCGTTCTGCAAGACCTCTCTAATCGCAACAGCGCTATCGTTGTATAGAGTGTGGCCCGTAAGAAGGGACAGTATGCGATCTTGATCCAGCGTGAACCTTGAATCGTGGCGGAGGTAACCGACAATTTCAACTCTAGAGTCATCCACGTTCTGCCATGCGAACTCGAGTCGTGCCCCTTCCCGCCGTTTTGCAAGTTCGGACCACTTGTAAGTTTGCTGGAGCTGCTTGCGGACATAGTCCAAATACTGAGTAAACGAGAAAAACACTTCAGGCTCTGAGAACCTTGCGGTGACGCCAATTGTCGTGCGCGGCAGGTGTTCGTCAACTTCATTCAGCGCATTTCGCCCAGGAAGAGAAGAAATAGATATCACGCCCTGTTGCTTCTTCCACTCTTGGATGCTGAAGGGGTGGTTCGGCGCAATGAGTCGGTATGCAACACTTGGGGTCCGGTCTCTTGTGGCATGGAGCAGGTCCGCGGTACGCAACATTAGTGCGGCATAGTGAACGTTTGCTCTCTCGGCGGCAGTTCTGCCGTATGCGAACTCCACCGGATACTTGGCGAACGCGTCCAAGTCATCTAGGTGGTGACTCTCACAGACAACGCCGAGGTGCTCGCGAAACTTCGGATCAAGCGATCCAAGCACCTCATTGATAACTGCGACTACATCCGTTGCATCCCCCAGGCGGATATCGTTCTGACCAGTCACCCACTTCCGGATGCGAATTGCGTGCTGCGTGCGTACGTACTCTTCATAAGCTTGCCGATCAAAGTCGGAGTGTCTGACCAGCTGTGCCTTCCCGCTTGCCGAGTACTGGTGTATCAACTCCTCTCGAAGGTGAACAAAGTCAGACGAGTTCCGCGCGTCATACTCCTTTCGCGTCACGACCATTCCTAGATCGTGAAAATACAGCGCCAGAGTAAGTAAAAGCGCATCTGCAGGCGTCATCTTAGCCCGTTCCGATTCAGGCAGAAGCTCCTCGGCAAGCGCTATGATGGCATCGATGTGCTTAATGCTATGGTCCGTGAATTGCCAAAATATCCCCTCTTTGCCGATTTGGCTAAGCGCAGTTTCAACGAACGACTTGACCTTGATGAGCGAGAACCCGGTAAAGCACTCAAGTTGCTCTGCATCCCGCGCAAGCCGTTCGAGCCAGCTATTCGCAGCAACCATCGATATTCCTTGTGCCATGCAGAAAATGAGAAACCGAAAAGTATAACATGGCCCGGTTCAATTGTGCAATGGCACCGAAGGGCAGGGTGAGTATCCACTACACTCGGGATAACATCTTATCCGCCCAGCTCTTGGGACTGCCGTATTGGGGTGACCCCCTGCAGGGTCCCGGCAGCTTACCACCCAACCAACGCTTCGACCGCCGCGATCACGTGGTCCTTCCGCGGCAACACGCCGTTCTCGAGCGGCTCACGCCTTCGCCAAGTCGACTCCGCCAAAGCTACGTCGCCCAAGGGCTACGGCGCGCAGGTAGCGTAGGGTAGGAGCGGCTACCATTTTACCAATCCCTCAACCGCGTCGATGACCTGGTCCTTTTGGGGCAGCACCCCGTTTTCGAGGGGCTTGGCGTAGGGGCAGAAGCTGTCTTTGGCCGCTACGCGCCTTACCGGTGCGTCGAGGCTTTCGAAGGCTTCTTCCATGATCCTTGCGCTGATCTCGGCGCCGAAGCCCATGGTTATGGTGTCCTCGTGGACTACCAGGGCTCGGTTGGTCTTCTGGATGCTCTTGAACACCAGCTGCTGGTCCCACGGCAGAATCGTGCGCAGGTCGATCACCTCTACGCTGATCCCCTTGTCCTCCAGGCTGCGCGCGGCGTCTTCACTGATCATTACCGTGTTACCCCAGGTAACCAGCGTCACGTCTGAGCCCTCGCGCACGATGCGGCCTTTGCCAAAGGGCAGCACGTAATCCTTGTCCGGCTCCGGGCTCTTGCAGCGCTCCTGCCGGTACAGGTTCTTGCACTCCATGAACAGCACCGGGTCATGCCCCCGAATCGCAGCCTTCAGCAGGCCCTTGGCGTCGGCCGCGTTGCTGGGCATGGCGATGCGCAGGCCGGGGCGGGTGGCGAAGATGCCGTCGATGCACTGGCTGTGGTACATCGCCCCCTGGATGTAGCCGCCCACGGGCACGCGGATCACCATGGGCGAGGCCCAGTTGCCGCCCGACCTGAAACGGGTCGTCGCGACCTCGTTGATCACCTGCATCATGGCCGGGAAGATGTAGTCGCCGAACTGGATCTCGCAGACCGCCTTGCGGCCTTCCTGGTAGCTATAGCCCAGGCTGGTGCCGATGATGGTGGCCTCGGCCAGCGGGCTGTTGAACACGCGGTCGGCGCCGAACTTGGTGCTGAGCCCCTTGGTGGCGCCGAACACACCGCCCTTGCCGTCCTGCACGTCCTGGCCCCAGCACACGAGGTGCGGGTCGCGCTCGAACTCCTCGTGCAGGGCGTGGTTGATGGCCTCGATCAGGGGATTCTGTCGCCCGACAGGATTGTCGGGCCCACCTCTTCCCCACTCCCATCCAGCAGCGGGTTTTCGCCCTCGTAGAAGACGTGTTTGGCCGCGTCCTTGGGGTCCGGGTGCGGCTTGGCGTCGGCGCGGTCGGCCGCTTCGTCGATCTCGTTCTTGACCTGGGCCTCCAGCGCGGTGATTTCGTCCTCCTCGGCGAGGCCGTTGTCGATGATCCACTCGCGCAGCTTCTTGTTGGGGTCCTTGGCGGATTCCTCGGCGATCTGGGCGTCGGTCATGTACAGCTTGCGGTTGTCGCTGCTGGAATGGCCCCACAGGCGCACGACCTTGCTGATGACGATTGCCGGCCCTTTGCCCTTGCGGCACCAGTCGTGGGCTTTCTTGAAGGCCTCATAGCTCTTGAGCAGGTCAAGGCCGTCGCAGGGGAAGATGCCGAGGTTGGCGTAGCCCTTGACCCACTGGTCGATGGGCTGGGCGCGCTCCTGGCTGGCGGGCGTGGAAATGCCGTAGCCGTTGTCCTCGACGTGGAACAGCACGGGGGACTTGTGGATGGTGGCCCAGTTCAGCGCCTCGTGGAACTCGCCCTGGGCGATGCCGGCGTCGCCGCCGCTCACGTAGGTGACTTCGTCGGTGCCGTCGTGCTTGCTGCCCCAGGCGCGGCCGGCGGCCTGCAGCCACTGGGTGCCGACGCAGCTACTCTTGCTGATGATGCGCAGGCCCTTGTGCCCGAAGTGGCTGGGCATCTGGCGGCTGTTGGATGCTGGGTCGCCTTCGCGGGCCATGAAGCCGGTGAAGATTTCCTCGGTGGTGACGCCGAGGCCGAGCACGAAGGTGAGGTCGCGGTAGTGGCAGAGGGACCAGTCATGGTTGGGGCGCATGACCATGCTTGCGGCGGCCAGCGCGGCCTCGTGGCCGGGGCCGGAAATCTGGAAGGTTCCGCCCTTGGACTGGCGCAGGATGATGGCGCATTTGTCCTCGGTCATGCGCGAGGTGATCATGAGCTTGTAGGCGTTCAGGATCTGCTCGTTGGAGAGGCCTTTGGTGTCTACGGCGGCTTTCGGCATGGCTGTTTCCTCTGGGCAACAAACGCGGGCCTTGGGGGCCCGCTGTGCATGAACGGTGTATCGCCCCGATTGTGGCGGCTGGCTGGGGCGGAATCAAGTTGGCCGCGATGCTACTTTCTGACGCAGGGTCTGTGACCCTTTTGTGCCTGACGCCTCGTCGAATTGCAGGCAAGATGCCCGCATCACGGAGACGTTATGGACTTCAACGAACTGATCAACGGCGGCTGGGCTCGCCACGAGAAAGATACCGCGGCCCTGGCCGCGGACCTTGAGGCAAACGTGGCCCTGGCCCAGACGCCGCAGCAGGTGGGCGCTTTCATGCAGCTCGCCAACCATGCCATCGGACAGCACCTGGGCGACTGGCCGCGCGCCGCGGCGCTGGCCGAAAAGCTGATGCACGGCCGCGAAGACTCCCACGAGCTGGCGATGCCCTACAGCAGCCTGGCCGTGGCGCAATACATGGCGGGCAGGACGGCCGAGGGGCTGGCCAGCGAGGCGCACGGGGTGCGGCTCACGAACATGGAGAAGGTCAGCATCGTGGTGCGCACCCGCGCGCTGGTGGCCTCGGCGCTGGTGGCGGCGCGGCGCATTGAAGAGGGCGCCCGGCTGTTCACCGCGGCGCTGGAGCTCGCGCGCGCCCAGGACGAAAAGCTGGCCTGTGACCAGGCGCTGGCGGTGACCGGCAACAACCTCGCCACCGAGTTGCTGAACCAGCCGCAGCGCACGCCGGCCGAAGCCGAGTTGATGCTGCAGGCCGCCGAGGCCAGCCGCGAATTCTGGCTGAAGTGCGGGACGTGGGAGAATGAGGAGCGCGGCGATTACCTGCTGGCGCTGGTGAACAACAAGCTGGGCAGGCCGGAACAGGCGCTTGAGCACGCGGCCAAGGCGCTGGAGGTGATCGCGAAGAACGGCGAAGAGGTGGTGGACGAGGCCTTCATCAACCTGGCGATGGCGGATGCCTTCCGGCTGCTGTCCGATCGCGGCCACTACGACAAGAGCATGGCCCGCGCCGAAGAGCTGGCGGCCGACTTCAACGACGACGGTCTGCAAAGCTGGTTCAAGGAAGAACGCGCCAAGGTGGAGTGGAAGTAGGGGCGCGGTAGACCGATTTACCTTCACAACTGGCGGATTTTCCGGAATTGGATTTGACGGCCGGTGTTCCGTGTCGTATTTAACCTGTAGGTTACATAACCGAATGGTTCAATACGATGCTGGAAGAACAGCTTGATTCTGTGTTCGCGGCGCTGGCTGACCCCACCCGGCGCGCGATCCTTTCGCGCCTGGCGCGCGGCGAGAAGTCGGTCTCGGAACTGGCCGAGCCTTTCGATATGTCGATGCCCGCCATCAGCAAGCACCTCAAGGTGCTGGAGCGCGCCGGCCTGATCGAGCGCGGTCGCGAGGCCCAGTGGCGCCCCTGCCGGCTCAACGCCAGGCCGTTGAAGAAGGCCGCCGGCTGGATCGAGCACTACCGCAAGTTCTGGGAAGAAAGCTTTGACCGCCTCGACGCCTACCTGCAGGAGCTGCAGAAACCGGCGCGCGGAAAGGGCCGCAAATGACCACCATCGACGACTACCTGGCGGGGCTCGAGCCCGCCGCGCGCAACAGCCTGGGCAAGCTGCGCGACGCCATCCGCAAGGCCGCGCCTCACGCGACCGAAGGCAAGAGCTACGGCCTGCCCGCCTTCATCCAGGACGGGCCGCTGGTGGCGTTCGCCGCGCATCGCGGGCACTGCGCCTTCTATCCGCTGAGCCCGGCGGTGATCGAGGCGCACAAGGCCGAGTTGGAAGGCTACGAATTGTCCAAGGGCACCATCCGCTTCGCGCCCGGCGAAGCGCTTCCGGCCGCGCTGGTGAAGAAGCTGGTGAAGGCCCGCCTTGCGGAAAAGGCCGGCAAGGCGCGCCCGCGAACACCCCGAAAGAAGAGAGGCTAAGCATGCCGAAGCAGCCATTGAGCGAGCTGGTCATCAGCCGCACGTTCGACGCGCCTGTCAGCATGGTCTGGGACGCCTGGACGCGGCCGGAGCACTTCACGAAATGGTGGGGGCCCAAGCCCTACACCGCGCCCACGGTGAAGATGGACGTTCGCACCGGGGGCACGTTCCTCTGGAGCATGATGTCGCCCGAAGGCCGCGAGCACTTCAACGCAGGCACCTTCCGCGAAGTGACGCCGCGCCGCCGCCTGGTGTGCGACATCTTCTTCTCGGATGCCAAGGGCAACCACATGAGCCCGGCCGAGCACGGCCTGCCCGGCGACTGGGACGGCCGCCAGACCATCCACGTCACGTTCGAGGAGCTTGGCGAGCGCACGCGCATCACGATCCGGCAGAGCGGCTTTCCGGCCGGCGAAATCCAGGGCATGGCCCGCGCCGGCTGGAGCACATCGCTGGACAAGCTGCACGAGTCGCTGGTGGAAGGGCGCGCGATCGTGCTGGGCCGGGTGTTCGACGCGCCGCGCAAGCTGGTGTGGGAGGCCTGGACCAGGCCGGAACACACGGCCAAGTGGTGGGGGCCCAAGGGCTTCAGCACCAAGACCATCGAGATGGACTTCCGCGAGGGGGGCCTGTGGCGGCACACCATGGTGGGCCCGGACGGCACGGAGTACCCGAACTACACGGAGTTCCTGGAGATCGTGGAGCCCGAGCGCCTGGTGTACCGCAACGGCACCGGCCCAAGCGACCCGGAGTGGTTCCGCGCCACGGTCACGTTCATGGAGTTCGCGGGCCAGACCCACGTCAACATGATCAGCGTGTTCCCAAGCAAGGACGCCCGCAACGAGGTGGCCGAAAAGTACGGCGCCATCGAGGGCGGCATCCAGCACCTGGCCAACCTGGCGGAGTACCTGAAAACGCTGTAAGCCGCGGGACAGGCGGCGCGCAAAACAGGAGTTGGGTGGCGCCGACAATCTTGTCGGCGGTCGCGCCGACTCTGGCGCGACAGTTTCGGCTTCGCTCCGCTCAGCCGGCCCGACAGGATTGTCGGGCCCACCCCATAACCTCGGTTGCCGCGAATCGGGCAGAGGCAGGCACCAAGGGCGCCTGTCCCTGAAAACTTCGAAACCTCAATGGTTGAAGCGTGTTAGATTGGCCGTTGACCCGGAGGTTTCCATGAACACGCGTGCCCTGCTTGCCGGTGTAACTCTCGTTGGCGCTGTCACTTGCGGCGTGCTTGCTCTGTCCGCGCCCAGCGCCGCCCAGGACCAGCCCAACCCGGAAAACCACCACGGCCGCGCTGCCCGAGCGCGAGGTCAGCAACCGCATCGACGCCGAGATCAGCAAGGTCTGGGAGCGCGACGGCATCAAGCCCGCGCCGCTCTCGACCGACGAAGAGTTCGTACGCCGCGTTTATCTTGACACCGTGGGCGTGCCACCCACGGCCGACGAAGTCACCGCCTTCCTGGCCGACAAGGAAAAGGACAAGCGCCGCAACCTGATCGCCAAGCTGGTCGATGACGAGCGCTTCGGCCGCCACCTGGGCGACCTGTGGGGCAATATCATCCTGGGCCGCGGCGGGCGTGACTACGGCGGCAGCTCGCACCTGTTCGCGTTGTGGCTCTCCGAGCGCATCAACAAGGGCGACAAGTTCAGCGACGTCATCTACGACATCGTCACCGCCAGCGGCAGCGTGAGCGAGAACCCGGCGGTCGCGGTCTACACCCGCGAGGTGCCCTACAAGGTGGCGAACTCGGCGGGCACCATCACCAAGAACCTGACCGGCGTGCAGGTCCAGTGCGCGGAATGCCACGACCACCCCTATGAGGAAGCCTGGACCGAAGAGGTGTTCGCCGGCGTGGCCAGCTTCTGGTCCGGCGTGCAGGTGCGCGTGAACAACCGCGTGCAGCCCGTGGACCCCACGGTCAGCGACGACGCCCAGAACATCCGGCCGCTGCCGCCGGGCGCCATGGAGAAGCTGCCGACGGACGCGCAGAACCGCCTGCGCGAACAGAACAAGTACAGCAAGCCGGTGACGCTGGACGGCCAGGAGATCAAGACCCAGAACCGCAAGTTCTGGCGCCCGGCCATGGCCAAGTGGATGGTGAGCGCTGAGAACAAGCAGACCGCGCGCTACATGGCCAACCGTTTCTGGAGCTTTGCGTTTGGCAGCGGCATCCTGAACCCGATCGACGACTTCAACAGCTTCAATGAGGCCAGCCACCCGGAACTGCTCGAGTTCCTGGGCAATGATCTGATCGACAACAAGTACGACATCAAGCGCCTGTTCCGGGCGATTTTGAACAGCCGCACCTACCAGCTCAGCAGCAGCGACCGGCCTTCCAAGGCCGAGAACTGGCACTTCGCCTCGGCACCCGTGCGCCAGCTGAACCCGGAGCAGTTCTTCGGCGCGCTGATCCAGATTGCCGGCGGGGGCGACCTGGCCCGCGCTATCCGCACCCGCGGCGGCAGCGTGGCGGACCAGCTCAAGCGCCGCTACGAGGGCATGAAGAAGCGCGCCGAGAAGGAGTCGGACAACGAGAACATGCGCGAGAGCTACTATGACGAGGAGACGGTGAACCGCCTGCTCGCGTGGTACGAGAAGTTCGACGACTCCTGGTTCGTGCGCCGCAGCATGGCGCAGAATTACGCCCAGCTCAGCAGTGACGACGAAATGGTCGAGGCCGACAGCTTCAGCCTGACCATCGACCAGGCCCTGCTGGTGATGAACGGCGAAGTCACGAACGGCCTGAGCGGTTCGCGCCGCGGCAGCGTGGTATGGAAGCTGGTGAACGAGACCAAGGACGACGACCAGCGCATCGAGAAGCTGTTCCTGACCGTGCTGGGCCGCAAGCCCGACAGCAGCGAGTTGCGCAGCATGAAGGCCCACGTGAAGGAAAGCAAAGACCTGAACGCGGCCTACGAAGACCTGATGTTCGCCCTGCTGGCCACCACCGAGTTCGCCACGAACCACTGAAGAGTGTTTCGGGCCCCGCCCCGGGCGGGCTTAAAGCCCGACACCGCGGCGGCAAGGCCGACCTCGCAACCTAATAGTTCAACGGCGCGGTGGCGGCACTTCATGTCCGGGCCAGCGCGAAATGCAGGCATTTCGTGCGGCAGCAGGCGTTGCCCGATCACTCCACCGGCGACAAGGATGCTGCACGCCAGTCGAACCAGTGATAACTTGTCAGTCACCGCGACACAAAATGGACAACCGGCTGAGTTTTCTTCCTCGCCTGCCGGTTTCGGCCACAATCCTCATCAATACACTGCGCGCCATGGACGGGCAGGGAAGAGAACCGATCGGCTCAGATCCTGTGCTGCGGAAGCTGCTGGATACTGCGCGCGTCGTGGCCCCGCGCCCCGAACCCGTGCTGCTGACCGGCGAAACCGGCACCGGCAAGGGCCTGTTGGCCGAGACGCTGCACCGCCTTTCCGGCCGAGACGGCCCGCTGGTTGCTGTGAACTGTGCAGCGCTGCCGCCCAGCCTGGTTGAGTCCGAGCTGTTCGGGCATGAGCGGGGGGCTTTCACAGGCGCGGAGCGCAGCAAACCCGGGCTGTTCGAGCAGGCCCAGGGCGGGACTCTGTTCCTGGACGAGATCGGCGAGGCCCCACCCGCCGTGCAGGCCAAGCTGCTGCGAGCGATTGAAGAGGGCCGGGTGCGCCGCGTGGGCGGGCGCGAGGAAATCCCCGTCAACGTGCGGCTGCTGTGCGCCACCAACCGCGACCTGCGCCGCGCGGAGAACGGTTTTCGCGAGGACCTGTACTTCCGCATCGCGACCTTCGTGCTGGAGCTGCCGCCTCTGAGCGAGCGCGGCGAGGACGCGCTGCTGCTGGCCCGCGAGTTCCTGCGCGGCAGCGGCAAGCATCTCGGCCCCCGCGCCGTCAAGCTGATGTCGGCCTATCCCTGGCCGGGCAACGTGCGGGAGCTGCGCTCGTGCCTGAGCTACGCCAGCGCGATGGCCGGCGAAGCCCGCACTATTCTGCCCGAGCACCTGCCGCCCGTGATGCTCTCGCCGCCTGCCCTGCGTGCGGACGGCCAGCCGGAGACCGTGCGCCTCCTGCGCGAGTTGCAGGCAGCGGGCTTTAACGACCGCCGGCTGTGGGCGCAGCTCCTGCTGGCTCTGCACGGGCAGCAGCACACAGCCTTTGTCACCCGCAAGGACATGACCGCGCTGTTGCGTGTCCTGCGCGGCGCGGGGCCCAGCGAAAACAGCCTGGTCAACGACTGGCAGCGCAAGCTGAAGCCGGCTGCCGTTGCCACCGGGTTGCTGCGCGCCGAGGGCCTGAAACATCGCATCGAGCTGGAGGCCTGCCGCGCGGCGCTTTCGCCACCGGAACGGGCGCCCGCCCCCGCCGCGCCATCCCAGGGCTTCGTCGGCCGCGAGGCCGAGCTCACCCGGCTGGCGGCCCTGCGCAGGCAGGGCGCACTGGTGACCGTGCTCGGCCCGGGCGGCACGGGCAAGACCCGGCTTGTCAACGAATTCCGCCTTCGCGCGCCGGGCCCGTCCTGTTTTGTCGACCTGACCGAAGCGCGCGATCTCGAAGGCCTGGCCAACGAAGTTGCCCGCGCGCTGGGCGTTGCGGCGCAGCCCGGGCAGAACGCGGTGACGGCCGTGGGCGGGGCGCTTCAGGTACGCCCGGGGTTGCTGCTGGTGCTGGATAACCTGGAACAGGCCGTGCAGGCCGCGCGCCAGGCGGTTTCGGCCTGGCTCGGGCAGGCGCCGGGGCTGTGCTGCCTGGTCACCAGCCGCGAGCTGCTGGGCCTGGAGGGCGAGCAGGTGCTGGAGCTGCAGCCGCTGCCCACCCCGCCGGACGCGGCGGGGCTCGAGGATCTGCGCGGCAACGAATCCGTGCGCCTGTTCGTGCAGCGTGCCCGGCAGGCGCAGCCCGGCTTCCGGCTTGAGGCGTCGAATGCTTCCTCCGTGTCCGCGATCTGCCGTGAGGTCGAGGGCATGCCCCTGGCGCTGGAGCTGGCGGCCGCGCGGGTGGGCGTGCTGGCGCCGTCTCAGTTGCTTGTGCGGTTGCACGACCGGCTGGCGGTGCTGCGCGGCGGTCGGAGAGACCTGCCGGCCCGCCACCAGAGCCTGGCCGCCACGGTGCAGTGGAGCATCGACCTGCTTCCGCCCAACGAGCGCGAGGTACTGGCGCAGCTTTCCGTGTTCCGGGGCGGTTTCACCCTGGAAGCTGCGGAGGCCGTAGTGCGCGCGCAAGGCGAGGTGCTGGATCTGCTGCAGGCCCTGCGTGACAAGAGCCTGTTGCGCTCGCGCCTCGACGGCGAAACCGCACGCCTGGGTCTGTACCGCGCGGTCTGGGAGGCCGCGGACGGGCTGCTGCGCGAAACGGGCGACGCGCAGGCCCTGCGGGCGCGCCACTTGCGGCACTTCCTGGAGTTCGCGGAGCCGCTGGCCGCGCAGCTGCAGACGCCCGAGGCACCCCGGGCCATCGAACGGCTGGAGAGCGAACGCCAGAACCTGTACGCCGCGCACGACTTCGCGCTGAGCCACGCCGAGCCGGCGGAGGCCGCAAGGCTCAGCCTTGCGCTCAATGTGCTGCTGCAGGTGCGCGGTCCCATGAGTGAACAGCTGGCGCGCCTGCAGGGCGCCTCGGCCATGCTGCCCGACGCGCAACGGGCGTCGCGCGCGCTGCTGCGCTCGGAGCTGGCAAGGGCGCTGCACCAGTCCGGCGACCTGCCCGGCGCGCTGGCCTGCGTCGAGGACGCACTGCGAGATGCCGCCGAGGGCCCACAGGCCGTGCGCGGCGAAGCGCTGCTCAGCCGCAGCGTGCTGTACTACCGCACGGGGCGCATGGCGGAGTCGCTGGTGGACGCGGATGCCGCCTGCGACCTGCTGGGCCGGGGCGGGCACCCGGCCTCGTGCGGGCGCGCCATGGGGCGCATGGCGCTGGCCCTGTCCGCCATGGGCCGTCGCGACGAGGCGCTGGCCCGCTGCCAGGAGGCGCGCGAGATGCTGGAGCGCGCCGGCGACCTGCACGGCCTGGCGCTGAACCTGGCGGCGCTGGGAATCATGCTGCACGAGCGCGACGAGCACGCGGCGTCGGCCCAGGCGTTCCTGGAGGCGCAGGAGACCTTCGAGCGCTTCGGCGACAGGCGCGGCGCGGCCGGCAGCCTGGTGAACCGCGCCCTGCAGGCCCAGGCGATGGGGCGCCTGGAAGACGCCCTGGCCCTCACGGCCGAGAGCGCGAGGCGCGGCGGCGAAATCGGCGACCGCCACATCCTGGCCAGCGCCTGCACGCACCGCGGCATCGTGCTGTTCGAGCTCGGGCTGGATGCCGAGGCCCTGGCCTGCATGCGCGACGCCGAGGGTCACGCCCGCGCGATCGGCCAGAACAACACGCGGGCGGTCGCGCTCGAGTACCAGGCCATGCTGCTGGCGCGGCGCGGCGACCTGCACGGCGCGCTGCGGCTGTTCCGAGAGATCGACGCGCTGGAAGGCGTCACTGACACCGTGCGCGGCGGCGTGGACGCCAGCCTTGCCGAGGTGCTGCTCGGCGCGGGACGCCACGACGAAGCGCTGCGCTGTTTCGAGCGCGCCTGTGCCCGCGGCGCGATGGATGAAGCAGCCCGCGCGCAGCCCCGATTCCAGACGCTGGTGCTGGGCGCACGCCTGCATGCCGTCACCGGCAGGCGTGACGAGGCCCGCCGCCTGGCCGCACAGGCTGCCGACCTGGCGAGGGTTCTCGGCATCAGCGAGCAGGGCCCCGGCCGCCGCTCGGCCGAGGCGATGCGCGCCCTGCGTCCTCTGCTGTGATCGCGAATGATCGGGTTTGATCGGGTCTGATCAGGCCTCCACCCCGGTCGCGCGGCGCCCGCCAGGCTTGACGAATGGCCGCTTCCAGGTCGCTCGCCCCGTCCGGAACTGATCTGGCACGCTTGTTGCATTTCTGCGCTCCCGAAGCCGCGCAACGTGCGTGGGGATTCTACGACGAGGAGTGCGAGATGAACTTGAAACTGTACCTGATCGCCGGGATGTTCCTGGCGGCACTGGCTTCCGGGCTCAGCGCCCAGATCGGCACCGGCCAGGCCATGGCCTTCACCGACGGACGCAACAACCCCAAGTCCGGAAACGTCGACCCGGGCATGGTCAACGTGCCGGTGCTGCAGGCCAACGTAATTGTGCTGTCGACCGCCCAGGCCGACATCACAGCGATCGCCGTGGGCAACGTGGGCAACGCCGGCGCATCCGACTACACCGCGCTCAAGCTCTGGGACGATCTCAACGGCAACGGACTGGTTGACGCGGGCGACGTCCTGCTGGGCACCGCCACGGGCGCCTTCCCCGCCAGCTTCACGCTGCCCAAGCCCATTACCATCACCAGTGCCGGTGCCACTCTTCTGGTGGCCGTGGACATCAGCGCCTCGGCGAGCGTGGGCGTCACCTTCGGCATCCAGCTTGATCCCGTGAACCACGTCACGGTCAGCCCCCTCATGCAGCTGGGCTACGGGCCGATCACCGGAGGCGACCAGACCGTCAACCCGATCGCCACCACGCTGAGTATCGTAACCCAGCCCGCAGGCGCCGGCTCCGGCAGCCCGTTCACCAGCCAGCCGGTCCTGGAGATCCTGGACCAGTCCGGACGCGTGATGACCGGGTACACCCTGCAGGTCCACGCCGCGATCGGCACCGGCCCCGCGGGCGCGACGCTGCAGGGCACTGCCAGCGTCAGTCCTGTCAACGGGCAGGCCGCGTTCTCCGACCTGAGCATCGACCTGGCCGGCGCCGGGTATCAACTCACCTTCACTTCCGGTTCGCTCAGCGCGACTTCCGCCTCGTTCGACGTCGCGCACGGGGCAGCCACGCAGATCAGCGTCAACCTTCAGCCGGGCGGCGCCCGGGAAGGCGATCCGCTCACGCCCCAGCCCATCGTCGAGTTGCGCGACGCGGCCGGCAACCTGTGTGACACGGACAGCAGCACCGTGGTGCAGGCGGTCCTGGCGGGCGGCACCGCCGGCGCCTTGCTGAGCGGCGCGACCAGCATGGCGGCGGTCAACGGCGTGGTGACGTTCACCGATTTGTCGGTGGACACGTCGGGGCTGGGTTACCAGCTGGATTTTTTCGGGCACCGGGCTGGCCAGCGCAAGCTCGAGCTTGTTCGACATCACCGCGGGGCCGACCCAGGTAAACCCGGGGAACGGCGATGACGACGACGGCGGTTGCGTGGCACAGGCCGGCGGCAGCCACCTGTGGCTTGCGGCTCTCTCGATGATGATGTTCACGGCCCTGGGTGTACGCCTGCGTCGCAAGCAGTCCTGATCCGCACCGGGACTGTCACAGAGGCGGACACGGACCCCACGCCGTGTCCGCTTCCTGTTTCATGGAACGCGCCGGGCCGCGGATTCACCCTGCGCGCAGGGGTGCGCATTGCGGTTGCTCCCATTGACTCGACGCCTGCCCGATGTTCACTCCAGCCCTTGCTCTTCGGTGGCAGGGCGCTAAACGCATGAGCTGGATGTGCCATTTTGTTTGAAAGGAAACGGCCCCGGTTGAGACCACTGGCTTACCGGGGTCACAAAGGAGACGCATATGAAGATCTGGTTGAAGCTGAGTATGGCCACACTGCTGCTGGCGGCGCTGGTTGCGCCCTCGATCGCTCAGGACAGCAAGGCGGAGGAGCGCACCTTCCTGGTGAAGGAGAAGCACGAGAAGGGCGTCAAGGTCAGGGAAGAGCACGAAGAAAGCCAGGAAACCAAGGTCGCACTCGAAGACGGCACCGTGGTGGAAACCACCACCAAGACCGAGACGGAAACCCAGGTCACGGAAATCCTGGCTGTGTCGGCGGAAGGCAAGGTCAGCCAGGGCCGCGTGAGCTGGCCGAAGGGCACGCAGGTCGTGGAAGTCGTCAAGCTGGGCGAGGAGCCCGCCGACCCCGTGGAAATGGACATTGAGCGTAAAGGCGCGTCCATCCTCTACACCTTCAACGCGGAAACCAAGAAGTGGGAAGCCAAGCTCGAGAAGGGCGACGAAGAGCTGGACGACGTCAAGAAGGCGCTCAAGAAGGCTGAGCCGTTCGCCAACCCGTTCATCCCCGGGCGCGAAGTCAAGCTCGGCGAAAGCTGGGATGCTGACAAGGACATCCTGAAGACCATGTTCGCCAGCGACGAGAGCATCGAACTGAAAGAAGCCACCGGCACCTGTAAGGCCGAGGAAGTGGTGAAGGAAGGCGAGCTCGAGCTGCTGCGCATCTCGTTCGAGATGAAAATCTCCGGCAAGCTGAAGGATGAAAACATCGGCACTCCCGACCTCGCTGGCGTCAACAAGGGCAGCATCTTCTGGAACTGCAAGGAAGGCCGTGCCGAGCGTATCGAGATGGAAAACAGCGCCGAGTTCGTGGCCACCGTGCAGCACCCGCAGCTTGGAGCGCTGAAGCTGACTATCACCATCTCCGGCTCGGCCTCGGCGAAGTTCAGCTACGGCAAGGTCAGCGACAAGGAAGAAGAGAAGGAAGAGAAGGACGAAAAGGAAGAAGACGGCATGGACGGCTAAACGGCCGCGCGCCAGTGTTTCACAAAGCGGGACGCCCACGGGCGTCCCGCTTTGCGCAGGGACACGCTGTCGCGTCTCCCTGCGTTCGCTCCAGGCCGCCGCCAGGACACGCTGCCGGGTGTCCCTACCCCGCGCTTTTCATTCCCGGCCTGCAAGCGCGCAGCGTAGAATCAGAAAGATCACTCGGTCCCGTCCCGGAGCTCGCCATGCGCAGACTGGCCCTGCTCGCGTTGCCGCCACTGGCGGCCACCTGCCTGCTGATTTCGCTGATCGACGAGCCCCGCGCCGAAGAGCCCGAGAAAACCACCGGCAACGCCGACCTCACGGCGCGCATCGACGCGGAGATCGAGAAGGTGTGGAAGCGCGACGGCATTAGGCCCGCGGCGCAGTCCGATGACGCTGAGTTCCTGCGCCGCGTCTACCTCGACACCGTGGGCGAGCCGCCCACCTGGATGGAGGCCACCCAGTTCCTAGACTCCACCGATAAGGACAAACGCACCAAACTGATCGACCAGCTGATCGACGACCCGCGCTTCGGCCGGCACATGGCCGACCATTGGACGGTAATGCTGACCCCGCGCCGCGCCGACACGCTGTCGGCCGCGCACCTGCTGGCGCAGTGGTTCGCCGACAAGATCAACGAGGACGCCGGCTTCAACACTGTGATCCGCGAGCTGGTGACCGCAGAAGGCGAGCTGGTGGACAACCCGGCGGTGATCCCCTGGTTCGCGCAGGGCGAGGGCGTGCGCTTCACGGACATGATCGGCAAGCTCAGCAAGAACCTGATGGGCGTGCAGATCCAGTGCGCCGAGTGCCACGACCACCCCTACGACGAAAAGCTGACGCAGAAGAGCTTCCAGGGTATGGCCGCGTTCCTGACCGCCACCCAGGCCCAGATCGACAACCGCGTGGTCCCCGGCCGCGCGTTCGTGCGTACCAACGCGGACGGGCCCAACAAGGTGCTGAAGGCCGCCGAGATGTACGACAAGCTGACGCCGCAGCAGAAGGCGCAGGTAGACCTGTACATCAACTACGTGAAGCCGGTGACGCTCGACGGCCAGGCGATCGACACCCGCGACCCAAAGGTGTGGCGCGCCAGGCTGGCCACCTGGATGCTGGACAGCGTGCAGACCCGCCGCTACGTCGCCAACCGCGTCTGGAGCATCGCGTTCGGCAGCGGCCTGCTGAACCCGGTGGACGACTTCACGCCCCTCAACGAGGCCAGCCACCCGGAACTGCTCGAGCTGCTGGCCGAGGATTTGCAGGCGAACAAGTGGAGCATCAAGCGCCTGTACCGCGCGATTCTCAAGAGCCGCGCCTGGCAACTCTCCAGCAAGGACGCGCCCAAAAAGGCCGAGCGCTGGCACTTCGCAGGCTACCCGGTACGGCCCCTGACGGCCGAGCAGTTCCTGGCCACGCTGCTGCGCCTGCTGGACGACGAGCAGGTGAAGCCCCTGGTGACGAGCTACCGTGACGGCTCGATCGAGGCGGGCAAGAAGCAGATCAAGGACCGCGAGGCGCAACAGAAGAAACAGGGTGGCGACTATTACACCTTTGATCACGCCACCATGAACCGCTTCGGCGAGCAGTTCGAGCGCATGGACGGCCGCTGGTTCATCGCGCGCTGGGCGGCGGGGCGCTACTCAAGCCTGTCCCAGGACGACGAGATGACGGGCGGCGAGAACTTCACCATGAGCATCAACCAGGCGCTGGCGGTGATGAACGGCGAGTTCACCAACGCGCTGGCGGGCAGCGGCAAGGACAGCCTGCTGCAGAGGATCGGCAAGAGCTTCGAGACGTATGAGGAAAGAATCGAGGCGCTGTACCTGATCGTGCTCGCGCGCCGGCCCAGCAACGAAGAATCGAAGCAACTGAGGGACTACTTCGAAAACACCGAGAATCCCACAGCGGCCGCCGAAGACTTGCTCTACGCACTGTTGATGACCACGGAGTTCGCGACCAACCACTGAAGATCGCGGCCCTACTGGTGGCTGCCCAGCCAGTCGCGCGACTTGGTCAGTACGGCCTCCAGGCAGCCGGGCTCGAAGGGGCTTCGCAGGCCGGCGCCTTTCACCAGCTCCTGGAACGGGGCTTCGCCTCCGCGTTTGCACAGAGCCACGTAGTCTTTCATGGCCGCGTCGCGGTCTTCGTCGGCTCTTACCCAGAACTGCAGGGCGCAGATCTGTGCGAGCACATAGTCGATGTAATAGAACGGGCTCAGGTAGATGTGCCTTTGCGTCTGCCACCAGCCGCCCTCGCTTACGTGCGGCAGGTCGCCGTAGTCGCGCCAGGGCAGGTACGTGCGCTCCATTTCGCGCCACATCTCGAAACGCTCGGCCGGGCTGGCTTCCGGCCGCTCGTACACCAGGTGCTGGAAGTGATCGACGGCCGTGCCATAGGGAATGAATTTCAATGAGTCCAGCAGGTGGCTGCGGCGGAAGCGGTCGGCGTCGTCCTCGAAGAACTTCTCCATCCAGGGCCAGGTGATGAACTCGAGGCTCATGGAGTGAATCTCGGCGCTCTCGTAGGTGGGCCACTGGTAGTCGATCAGCTTCTGGTTGCGGCTCGAGTAATTCTGGAAGGCATGCCCCATCTCGTGGGTGAACACCTTCACGTCGCCGTCCGTGCCGTTGAAATTCGCGAACACGAAGGGCACACCCCAGGCCGGGAAGCTGGTGCAGAAGCCGCCGCCGGCCTTGCCGTCGCGCGACTTCAGGTCAAGCAGCCCCTTCTCGCGCATTAACTTGAAAAACTCGCCAAGCCCGTGGCCGATCTCGTCGAACATCTCCTGGGCGCGCGCAACCATCCAGTCGTGGTCGCCGTGCGGCCGTGGGCTGCCCTTGGCGTCGTGCACGCCTTCGTCCCAGGCCATCACCTTGTCGATGCCGAGTTCACGCCCCTGCTGCTTGACCAATTCGGCGCACAGGGGCACCACTTCCTCGCGCACCTGCTTGCGCAGGGCCTCGACGTCGTGGCGGTTGTAATCGACGCGGTGCATGCGCAGGTAGCCGAGCTCGATGAAGTCCTTCAAACCCAGCTTCTGCGCGCTGGCATGGCGCAGGCGGGTGAGCTCGCTGAACTCGCGGTCAAGCTGCTCGCGGTTCCGCGCGAACCACTGCCAGCGGGTTTTCCATGCGTCATGGCGCGTGGCGCGGTCGTCATCCAGCAGGTACTTGCCCAGGCCGGGCATGTTGAGCTTATGGCCCTTGAACTCGAACTCGGCCGAGGCCAGCAGCTCGGTGTATTCGGAGCCCAGCTTGCTGATGGCAATCTGCTCGGCCTCGATGGCGGGGCTGTGGGCTTTTTCGTCGCATTCCCACAGGGCGAAGGCCTGCGGGCCGAAGCGGCCTTCGAACGCCGCGCGGTGCGGGCTCTTGAGCAGGCGGGCTTTCAGCTCGTTGTCGAACTGGACCAGCTTGGGCTGGATGCGGTCGCGGTAGTCGCGCTGCTGGCGATAGGCTTCGTTGCGGGTGTCCTGGTTGAAGTGCAGGCCGACCAGCGAGCTCCAGGTGCGCAGGCCGCGGCGCAGCTCTTCCCAGCGCCGCAGGGCGGCCAGCTCGGAGTCGGCGTCCTTGGCGGATTCCAGCGCGGTCTTCAATTCGCCGACCCTGGCGCTGACGCTTTCCAATGCGGGCTGCTCGGCGGTCATCTGTTCGAATGCAGGCACGTTCATGGTGTTCTTCCGCACCGCAAGTTAGCAAGCGGGCCACGGATTCCCACCGCTGGCCACGCCAGAAGGCCGACAGTGGCCCATCCGTGTTTATCCGTGTGATCCGTGGCTCATGCCTGCGTTCCAGGGGCAATGGCGCTATCATCGCGCCATGGACTACAGCGCGCGGGTTGAGGGTTGCCTGTATGGGCTGGCGCTGGGTGACGCCCTGGGCGCGCCCACGGAGTTCATGAAGTACGCGGCCATTGTCGAGAAGTACGGGCCTCTGGGTCCTGCTGAGCCCTCCGAGCGCGTCACGGACGACACCCAGATGGCCCTGGCCGTGGGCGAGGCGCTGATGAGCCTTGCCAACTTCCGGCTGGCCGGCCCGCGCGAATGGGCCGAGGCGCTGGAACGCGAATTCCTGCACTGGTACGCAAGCCCCGACAACAACCGCGCGCCGGGCAACACCTGCATGGAGGCGCTGGCGCGGCTCAATACCGGCAAGCCCTGGCGCGACGCCACGGAGCCCAGCAGCAAGGGCTGCGGCGCCAACATGCGAGTGCAGCCGGTGGGGCTGCTGACCGACAAGCACGGCTACAGCGTGAAAAAGCGCGCGCAACTGGCGCAACTGCAGGCGGCAATCACACACGCGCACCCCACGGCGTTGGCGGCCAGCGAGCTCACGGCCCACGCCATCCACCTGCTGGTGGCGGGGCTTGATCCTGCCGACTTGCCGCAGCGGCTACTCAGCCACGCCGAGGGCCAGGTCGGCGTCTACTACGAAGAAACGCTCGGCGACCTGTACCAGAAGGCCGGCGCCAGCAGCGGCCCGGCCTACATCAACCGCGGCTGGAACGAGGTGCGCCACAGCCTCGAGAAACTGCAGAAGGCGCTGGAGCAGCCCGACCGCGACAGCGACCCCGGCCTGAAAACCGGCCACGGCTGGACGGCCGAGGAGGCGCTGGCCACGGCGCTGCACTGCTTCCTGTTGTTCGTGGACGAGCCGGTAATGGCGATTCGCCGGGCCGCGGCCACCGGCGGCGATTCCGACAGCATCGCCTGCATCGCTGGCTCGCTGGCAGGCGCATACCACGGGGCGGAAGCCTGGCCCCAGGAGTGGCGCCAGCGCATCGAGTACCGCGATCGCATCCAGAACTTGGCCAACTGGTACTAGCCCAACCAGGCTCTGAAGTTGCGCTTCTGGGCGGCGCTCTGGCGTTTCAGCGGCTTTAGCTGCAGCTTGCCGGCCGGCTGCTTGCCCACCTTCAGCTTCGCGGTCACCAGCTTCTCGCGCCGGAACAACGTCAGTGTGCACTCGCCGCCCGGCTTCAGCTCGCTCACACGCTCGTCGAAGCTGCCGGCGTCAACCTTGTGCCCGTCCAGCGCCAGCAGCTCGTCGCGCGGCTGCAGGCCTGCCTTGCGACCGGGGCCCTCGGCGTGCACGGCCGCGACCTGCAGGTGCCCGCCCTTCTTGCCTGTAGTGATGCCGAGCCAGGGTGAATCGCCCTGCTTGTCGCGGCTGAGCTCGAGGCCGTAGCAATCGAGAACTTCGTCGTAGCTGAGCTCTTTGGTGCCCCTGACGTGGTCGTTCCAGAAACGGGTGAACTTCACGCCGGCGACTTCCTCGCACAAGGCCTCCCAGGCGCCTTCGGGAAAGCCGGGCTTGGGCCAGCCGTAGCGCTGGTTCGCGAGGCGCATCACGTCATCCAGGCTGCGCTTGCCGTCCGTGGCGTTGCGGATCCTCGCGTCCAGCAGCAGGCCGACCTGCGCGCCGCGGCTGTAGTAGCTCACGCCCGTGTTCAGGAAGTTCTCGTCGGCCATGTACAGCTTGGTCCAGGCCAGCCAGCTGGATTCCTCGAGGCTCATGACTTTTCGGCCGGGGCGGCTGTCTTCGCGCTCGATGGTCTCGGCGAACGACTTCAGCACCGCGTCGGGCTTGCAGACGCCGGCGCGGGCGACCCACAGGCGCTCGTAGTACTGGGTCATGCCCTCCATGATCCAGAGCGCGCGTGTGTGCTGTTCTGTGCGGTAATCAAACGGCCCGAGAACTTTGGGGCGTATGCGCTTGACGTTCCAGACATGGAAGAACTCGTGGCTGACCAGCCTGATGAACTTCTGGTAATCGTCTTCCTTCTTGAACTGCCAGCTGTTCCAGCCACACACGCAGCTGTTCAGGTGCTCGAGGCCGCCGCCGGAATCGGGCGTGATGTGGTGGATGAACAGGTAGTAGTCGTAGGGCAGGCCGCCGAAGTTCTTGGCCTGTGTCTCCACGATCTTGCGGGTGTCCTCCACGATGCGCGCGGCATCGAAGTTGCCGTAGCCGTAAAAGGCCACATCGTGGGTGATGCCGCGCACCTTGAAGCTGCGCACCTCGTGGGTGCCGATCTCGAAGGGCGTGTCGCCCAGCACGTCGTAGTCGTCCGTGGCCCAGGTGTTGGCCTCGCCCTTCACGGCCGGCAGCGAAGTCGCGACCTTCCAGCCCTTGAAGGGCCGGATGCAGACGGTATGCGCGGCCTTTGCCGGCAGGCCGTCGTGGCCCTCAATGTACGGCAGCAGGTTGGTGCCGAGAAAGAAGCCGTGGCTGTCGTCGAGGTGCGGCGTGCGCACGGACAGCTCGTCGGCGTAGTAGCTGAAGCGCGCGGTGGCGGCGCCTTGATGCCCGTCAGCTGATAGCGCTGCTTGTCGAGCAGCTCGACCTTGGCACCCGTGGCCTTGAAGGCGCTGACGTTCTTGCCGAACTCGCGAATCTTGTAGCTGCCGGGCGTCCAGGCCGGGAAAGCCAGCACGCAGGAATCGCCCACGTCGCGCACGTCCACCTCGACCTCGAAGGTGTGCGAAGCCGGGTCCGGCATCGAAACGTTGTAGCGCAACGCCGGGATCGCAGTCTTGGATGCAGGTTTCTTCGCCATAGCAGTCTCCGCGCGGATGTTAGCAGGAGCGTCGGACGGTGACATGGGCGTCTTCGCCCGTGTCACCGGTCGACGAAGCTATCCGCATTCGACTCGCCGGGCGAGACGCCCGGCTGACGCATCGACGGGTCGTCGATGTCACCCGACCAGATCCCGCTGCTACATGAAGAAGCGGATGCCGCGGGTGCCGGCTACGGCGCCGGCTACGGTTACGAGGCTGAGCGTGAGCAGCACCACGTGCATGAGGTGCAGCTTGCGGAAGGTGCCGTCCGGGTCGCGCTGGGCCATCTCCTTGAACTTGCGGTGCAGCACCAGCGGCTCCAGCACGAACAGCACCACGGTGAAGATCACCCACACCAGCACCATTGCGTGCATCCACCAGAAGCGCGGCTGCAGGAAGCGATCCCAGGCGCCCAGGAAATGCACCATGTAGAAGCCCGACGCGCCGGTGACCAGGGTGGTGATCTTGGCCTGCAGCGAGAAACGGCCTTCGAGTTTCTCGAACAGCTCCATGCGCCTGTCGGCCTCGGGCATGCGGCGCAGGGCCGGGATCAGCACGGTGGTCACGAAGGCAACGCCGCCGATCCACGCCACCACGCCCAGCACATGCAGGGCCCGCGCGATCACAAACAAGTCAAACGCATCCATGAGCGGATAGTAGCGTCACGGCCGTGCCGTGGCGAGTTCACTGTCCTAGGTCCAATGCCCGCGGCGGGTGGGGACCTGCAGGGCGATCTCCAGCCGCTGCAGGTATTCAGCGCGGGGGATCAGCCGGGCGCCGAAGCGCTCCAGGTGCGCGGTGTGGACCTGGGCGTCGATGAAGTGGAACTCCCACTCCGTAAGCTTGGCCACCAGGGCGGCGAAGGCGACCTTGCTGGCGTCGGGCTCAAGGGCGAACATCGACTCGCCGAAGTAGGCGGCGCCCAGCGACACGCCGTACACGCCGCCCACCAGCTTGCCCTCCAGCCAGGCTTCCGCGCAATGGGCGAAGCCGAGCTGGTGCAGCTCGGTGTAGGCCTTCACCATCGGCTTGCTGATCCAGGTGCCGCGCTGGCCCGGGCGCTTTACTTTGGCGCAGCCGGCGATTACGCCCGCGAAGTCGGTGTCGAAGCGGATTTCGTAACGGCCTTTGCGGATGCTCTGGCGCAGGCTGCGTGACAGCTTCAGCTCGGCGGGAAACAGCACCATGCGCGGGTCCGGGCTGAACCAGAGCATCGGCCAGCCACGGTGCGGCCAGGGGAAGATGCCCAGCGCGTAGGCCGTAAGCAGACGCTCGGCCGAAAGGTCGCCGCCCACAGCCAGCAAACCATCAGGCTCCGCCAGGGAGGGGTCCGGAAACGCAATTTCCTCAGGCAGCTCATACACCGGCATCAGCACAATGTAGCCGCGGAAAACCCGGAGGCCATGCGGCGGCGGGTTGCGCCACGACGGTCCACAAGAACCGAAAAGCAACTGCGGTAAACCACGAAGGGCCACGAAGAAAGGCGGGTGGCGTCTGGCTTCGTGGTGAACAGGTTTTTGTAGTTGCCAGTAGTACTGATAGGATGTCGCAGATGAGGCTTCTGACTCTATTAATTTTGGCGGTGACGCCGCTGGTTGGCTGCGCCACCACCGTCCACAGGAACGTCTGGTTTGATGAGGACGGGGGCGTGATGCGTGCCGCGCCGCCGGCCGAGTCGAAACTGCCGGCGGCCCGGGCGGATTCCTTCGCCAGCGTGCGTGCCGGCCTGCGTGTCAGCACGGAAGAGGACGTACTGGGGCAACCGAGTCTGATGGTACAGGCGGTTGATTGGCCGCAGCCGCTGAATCCGGAGCCGCTGGACCTGGACGTGATTGTGCGAGTGGACGGCGAGCCCGGCAGCTGGATCGGCGGGGTGCGCCTGCTTCGGAACTACCGGCCGCTTAACGTGCCGGAGGGCACGGCCACCCACTTGAGACTGCACGAGCTTGACTGGACAGGGAAAACGCTGAAGGCCGATGAAGAGAACCACCTGACCGGCGATCCGGATACCCCGCGTGTGGTTGCCGATGTGTACCTCGAGTACTGGTGGGTAGGCCGCGAATACGTGAGCGGCGACAAGTGGTACTACATCATCCAGTTCCGCTCCCGGTTGGTTTCTGAACACGCGGAGTGGGAAGTGTCAGACAGCGAGCTGGAACTGGAGGGTTCCGGCGGCCTGAAGCTCACCGTGCCGCTGTTTCGGCAAGCAGAGTCGGACTGAGCGGTTCAAGGCAGGCACCTGCGGGCGTAACTGGAGCCGGCAGCGGAAGTTGCCGGGTTTTCGCCTAGGGCTTCCCGAGCTGCCGCTTGGGGCACCAAATCCGGTGGTTGACGAATCGCACAAACCAGCTTGTGCCCGTACTTTACAGGGCCTAGGCCGGTGTTACCGTGTTTCGCCCGTTTCGGCGGGAAGGGGCTAATTTGCCGAAGATCGTTGCCGCCAACTGGAAGATGAATTTGAGGCGGCAGTCGGCCGTGGAGTTGGCTTCGGCTTTGAAATCTGACGGGCGGAATTGCTGGCTGTTTCCGGCCTTTCCGCACCTGGCGCCGTTGCACGACGCGCTGATCGGCAGCGGGTTGAAGCTGGGCGCCCAGGACGTAAGCCCCGAGCCCGACGGCGCCTGCACAGGCGACGTCAGCGCGGAAATGCTGGCCGACACGGGCTGCACGCTGGTGCTGGTCGGCCACAGCGAGCGCAGGCTCGGCCACGGCGAAAACGCCGAGCTGCTGGCGCGCAAGCTGAAACGCGCGCTGGAAGTAGGCTTGAAGCCGCTCTACTGCGTGGGCGAAACGCTGGAGCAGCGCAAGGCCGGCGCGGCGCAGGCAGTGGTGAAGGAACACCTGGCCACGCTGGCCGGGATGGAAAGAATCGCCGCGGTAGCCTACGAGCCGGTCTGGGCGATCGGCACGGGCGAAACCGCGACACCGGGGCAGGCGGCAGAGATGCACGCCTTTATCCGGGAAGAATTGAAGAAGCTGGGTTTGAACAACCTGCCCATCCTGTACGGGGGCAGTGTCAAACCCGACAACGCGCTTGAGCTGATGTCGCAGCCGGATGTTGACGGCGTGCTGGTCGGCGGCGCGAGCCTGGAACTGACAAGCCTGCGGGCGATTGACGACGCAGCAAGGGAGATCAAATGACACTGGCCGCCGCAAACCCCACCCTGCTTACGATTCTTGCCATCGTGTTCGTGATCAACGCCGTGGCACTGGTCGTGTTCGTGCTGTTCCGCCAGAGCGACGCCGGCGGCATCGGCGCGGCTTTCGGCGGCGGCGAGGGCGGCGGTGCCTTCGGCACCAAGGGCCAGGCCGTGGTGGACAAGGTCATCACCTTCATGGGCGGCACCTTCATCGTGCTGGCCCTGGTGTTCAGCCTGGTCAGCACCGGCGGCACCAAGTCCGACGTCAAGGGCCTGGACGAAACGCAGGAAGAACAGCCCGCCGACGGAGGCGAATAAGTGCCGTACGGAATGACCGGCTTCGGCCGCGCGACCGCCCAGCACCCGGGAGGCGCGCTGACCGTCGAGTTGAAGTCGGTGAACAACCGCTTCCTGAAAGTGTCGCTGCGGCTGCCGGATCTGCTCAATGAGCTGGAGTCGGAGCTGGAGGCGGCAATTCGCGCCAAGCTGCAGCGCGGCTCGGTGTACGCCAACATCCAGCTCGAGCGCGGGCAGCGCGGAACCAGCTACAGCCTGAATGAGCCCCTGCTGCGCGACTGGCTGCCGCGCCTGCAGAAGCTGGCCGCCGAGGCAGGCAGTGCCGCGCCCGAGTTCAGGGACCTGCTGGCCATGCCGGGCGTGGTGCTGGAAGAATCCGAAAAACTGGAGCTCGACGAGCAGTTGAAGCAGGCCGCGCTGGGCGCCATGGATGAAGCACTGAAGGGTCTGCTGGAAATGCGCGCTAAAGAAGGCGCGGCGCTGATGACCGACATGACGACACGGGTGGCCCTGGTGGCGACCCACGCCAAAGAGGTCGAGAAGCGCGCGCCGCAGGTGGTGGAAGAATACCGCGACAAGCTGAGGGCGCGCATCGACAAGCTGATGGCCGACAGCGGCCAGAAACTCGAGCCCGCGGAGCTGGTGAAGGAAGTCGCCTTCTTCGCGGATCGCTGCGACATCACGGAAGAGACCACGCGCCTGGCCCACCACTGCGAGCAGTTCCAGCAGGTGATCGCGGGCAAGGGCGAGGTGGGGCGCAGGCTGGATTTCATCGCGCAGGAAATGCTGCGCGAGACCAACACGATCGCCAGCAAGGCCAACGACGCCGAGCTGGCAACGATCGCGGTGGCCATGAAGTCGGAGATCGAAAAGATCAAGGAACAGGTGCAGAACCTCGAATGAGGCGATTTTGGATTCTGGATTTTGGATTTTGGATTGCGTGCCGACACGCCACATCCAATCCAAAATCTAAAATCCGAAATCCAAAATGGATGGAAGACTTACCGGGCATCCTTGTCGTGCTTTCCGGGCCCATGGGCGTCGGCAAGACGACCGTTGCCAACAAGCTGCTGGAGAAGGGCGGCTATCTGCGCTCGATCAGCGTCACCACAAGGGCGCCGCGCGGTGGCGAGGTGGATGGGGTGGATTACCGCTTCACCAGCGTCGAAGAGTTCGAGAGGCTGCGAGACGCGAACGAGCTGATCGAATACGCGCAGGTCGTTGGCAACTGGTACGGTACGCCGAAACAGCCCCTGCGCGAAGCTTTGAAAGCCGGCAAGGCGTTCCTGCTGGTGATCGACGTGAACGGCGGACAGCAGGTGCGCGGCAAGGGATATGACTCGGAGTTGATTTTTCTCGCGCCGCCCAGCAAAGAAGAACTGGTCAAGCGCCTCGAGGGCCGTCGCACCGAGGACGCCAAACAGCAGACCCTGCGACTGGAACGCGCGGACATGGAAATGCAGGTCGCGGCCGAGATCTACAACCACATCGTGGTCAACAAGGACCTCGATACCTGTGTTGAGGAAGTACACAGCCTGGTGCAGCAGGCCAGGCGCAAGTTACTGGAACGCAAGCAGGCCGGCGAAACGTTGTATCCCGGCCTCGATCTGAGCTAGAGGCCGGAGACCGGAGGTCAGAGGCCAGGGAAAAAGCAGTTCTCTGGCCTCCGACCTCTGACCTCTGGACTCTTAGAAACGGAGTGACCATGGCATTTGCACTCGATTACCCGGAACTGGAAGGGCTTTACAGCATGGCCGGCGGCAAGTTCCGCCTCACCGTGCTGCTGCAGCGCCGCGTCAACGAACTGGTCGGCGGCATGCCGCGCCTGGTTCGCGTCGGCCAGCAGCACGAGAAAGACTTCATCTACATCGCCGTCGAAGAGCTCAAGCGCGGGCTCATCAAGCTCGGCGAAGACAACGAGACGGTCATCAAGACCGGCAAGTAGATGGCTGATCGGCCGCACATCGTGATCGGCGTCTGCGGCAGCATCGCGGCGTTCAAGATCGCCGTGCTGCACAAGTATCTGCGTGACCACGCGGAGGTGACCGTCGCGATGACGCCCTCCGCGACGCAGTTTGTGGGGCCGCAGACCTTCCTGGCGCTCACCGGCAACCCGGTGATCACCAGCCTGTGGGAGCCCACGCACAGCAAGCCAAAGCACATCGACCTCGCCGACGAGCTTGACCTGCTGCTGATCGCGCCCGCCACGGCCAACATCCTGGCCAAGGCGGCCCACGGCATCGCCGACGAGCCGGTCAGCACGCTGATCATGTCGAGCCTGCCCGACGAAAAGCCGATCGTGTTCGCGCCGGCCATGAACACCCGCATGTGGAAGAACCCGGCCACGGTTGAAAACGTGAAAACCCTGCGCGAGAGGGGCTACCATTTCATTGAGCCCGACACTGGCGACCTAGCCTGCGGCTGGCAGGGTGAAGGCCGCCTGGCAGAGCCGCAAGTTATTGCCAAGCAAGTGTTTAGGCTGCTGAAATTGGACGTTCCGGACACCGTGGGGTAGACTGTCGGTAAAGGACACGGAAATCGCAGTGGAACTCACCGATAAACGCACGCTGAAGTTCATCGACGATCATCGTCGCGGCCGCCTGGACCTGCTCGAGGAGTATGAACTCGCACCTTGGGCGGCAATGTACGCCGCGCTGCACCACTTCGGTTACCCGAACAACAAGATTCCCGAGGGCAAACAGAGCACCTTCAGCTACGTGTTCAACACGGCCTACGACGGCCTGTACATCGAGCTGTCGGACTTCAAAGCGTTCATCACGGTGCACCTGCTGTACACGGACGTCGCGGGCGAAGAGATGGCCCAGAAGCACCGCGAGGAAATGCGCCGCGCGGCCGAAGATCTGATCGAGACCCTGAAGCAGCCGGTTGACCACTTCGGCACCCTGTTCGACCCGATGAATCCCACCTTTACCGAGTAGCGCTGGCTAACTGGCCAGTTCTTCACTGCGCCAGTCGGGCTCCGCCACATCCTGCAATCCAGCGTTCAGCTGCTCGTACAGGCCGGGGTCCTGTTGTTTCAGCCGCTGCAGGCTTTCGGGCGCGATGGCTTCCAGCCGGCACAGCAGCGCCTTGCGCACCGCGGCGGGCTCGTTGATGGGCGTGAGGCCGTTGAACAGGCCGGCCGTTTTGCCCTCGTGTACGGCCGTGCGCAGGGCCAGCAGCTTCTTCGTCATTCTGCCCAGGGTGGCGTTGATGACGACGGTGGATTTCGGCGCTTCTTTACCGATCTTTTTCATGCGCAGAAACACCGCCTCGGCGTCGGCCAATGCGCCTGGTTCGGGCGGCGGCGGTTTGCGACCGAAGGCTCCGACGCAGCGGGCGCAGTGCAGGCCCAGCAGCTCGGGCAGCACATAATCGACCGTGGCGATGGCGTACTGCTGGTTCGCGGCCAGCCGGTCCGCGCGTAACAGGTATTCCGAGGCTGCTTCGATTTCGCCCAAGGCGACCAACTTGCTGCCCAGCATGGCCAGGAAGGCGGGCAGCAGCATCAGGTCGTTGATTTCTTCAAAGATGCGCGCGGCCTCGCGCTGGGCTGCCAGGCATTGACCGACGCGCCCGCGCTCCCACAGCAATTGCCCCAGGTTGCCCAAGGTCATGGCCTCGGAACGCCGGTGACCGAGTTCGCGCAGGGTGCGCAAGGCCTGCAGATAGGCGCTTTCGGCGTCATCCAGCCGCTTCAATTGCAGGTTCACGTTTGCCTGGTTGCTGAGGCTCTGGGCTTCGTCGGCGCGGGCCCCGTGCTTGCGGAAGATCTGCAAGGCCCGGTCGTAGCAGTCGAGCGCTTCCTCGAAGTGATCCTGGGACCGTTTCAGCCCGGCGATGGCTGCCAACGTGGTGCCGGCGGTGCTCTCGTTGCCGGTGCGCAGGTTCAGCTCAAGCGCTTCCTCGAGCATCTCGGCGGGGTTGCCGTCGCCGCCGGTGTGTCGCATCAGTATGGCCCGGTGGGTGAGGGAACGCCCCAGCGCGCCTTCGTCGCCGATCTCGCGCTGGATCTCTATCGCCCGGTCCAGAAGCTGCGCGGCATCCTGGGGCCTTCCCGACTGCATGTAGATGCTGCCCAGGGAAGTCAGCCAGTGGGCTTCCTGGGCGCGCCCCGTGGCGCGGGCGCGAGGCAGAGCGGCCGTCAGCAGCTCCGCGGCCCGAACACCATTGCCGAGCCGGAACAGCAGAGAAGAGAGGCGCAGGGTGGCGTCAAGCTGCTGCGCTTCATCGGCGAGGGGATGCGCCCGCAGGTCTTCCAGCAGTTCCAGCGCGGAAGGCCCCTGCCAGCCCCGTATCGCGTGGTCGGCCGCCGCCTGCAGGTAATCAAGTTCCAACCGCGCCAACTCAGGCTGCATGGGGCCAGGACTGCCGGCCCGCAGGTGCTCCAGCAGCTCGGCGGCGTGCTGGGGGCGCTCGGCGACTGGCAGGCTGGAATGCAGGTACTCAAACGCCGCCAGGTGCAAGGCCGCACGGTCGGCAGGCAGCTGCAACTGGTAGGCTGCTTCGCGCAGCATGACGTGCTGGAACAGGTAGACAGTCTCGCCGGCGTCCATGCCGCGATCATAGCGAGATCAGCCGGCATGCGGACCGGAGGTCTGCATCACGGCTCAGGGCGTCATGCGGCGTTTGGTCATCCAGTCGTGGATGGTTTCCATGGCCTTGATGACTTGGCCGGCTTCGCGGTCGTTGGCGTGCTCGAGTGCTAGCGCCACGCGGGTGGGCCCCACGGGCTCCACGCTGTCCAGCACCTTCTGCGCCTTCCTGGTCAGCTTCAGCTCGCGCTTGCGCTTGTCGGCCGGGTTGACCTCGCGGGTGATGTAGCCGTTCTTCTCGAGGCGGTTCAGCATCTGGGTGATGGCGGGTTGCGCCTTGCCCAGCAGCTCGGTGAGGCTGGTGGTGGTGATGTCGTGGGAGCGCTCCACGGCGCGCAGCAGGGCGTACTGCTTGGCGGTCAGGCCGTGCTGTGCCTCGAGCTCGCGCGACCATGCTTCGTGCGCGTGCTCGTTAGCCCAGTAAATACGCAGGAACTCGCGAACGTAGGCGAGTGCGGCCTTGGTCTCCATGGCCAGAGGATAGCGGCCCACCGGGCACCAGCGCCAGAACATAACGGGATTATGAAACTGGACCCCGTGTGTCCACGTTGACTGTTTTGGTAAGAATAGGAGTGGGTGGTCGGGCGAGGCGGCAGCATCTCGCCGCCGCAACACCCCGACTCACACCATCAGCACCGGCACGCTGCTGAGTCGAAGCACAGTGAGCGCCCGGCCGTACGCTGCTGTGTTGCGATCTGTTGGGCAGGGCAGCACCAGCAGGTGATTGCCATCGTTGGCCTCGCGGGCCGTTACGTCCGGGTCACTGCCGATCTTGAAATCCACCTTCAGCGCCGCCTTGTTCTCCGCGGCCCAGCGCTGCGCCGCCGCCACCAGCGAGCCCGCCGCGGCCTGCGCATCCGCCAGCAGAGCGTCGTCCGTCAGCCTGGCCGGGTCCACCTCCTGGCCCAGCAGCGCTGCGGCTTCGGCCATCGCGGCCGCGTCCACCACGAACAGCACCCGGAACTGCGCCGCGTTGCCGCCCAGCCTGAAGGTCGTGGCCAGTGCCTGTGCCGCCTCGGCCTGGCGCACGTGCAGCTTGACCAACGGCCTGGACAGGCAGCTCGCCAGCCCCTCGCGCGGCTCGCGCACGAACAGAATCGGCACGCTGGCCCTGGCCAGCACGCGCTCGGCCGTGCTGCCCACCGAATCTCGCCCGAGGCGGCTGAAATCCTCGAGGTAGGGCGCGTCCATGACCAAGAGCTTTGCACCCGCCGCGCGCTTGGCATCCAGGATGGCGTCAGCGGGGTCTTCGTCATCCTGTTGCGGCGCGATCTCGCAGTTCACGCCGGCCAGCTTGGCTTTCATGCCTTCGAGGTGCTGGCGGTAAGTGTCGACGTTGAGCCCCGGGTTGGCCAGCGTCAGCACGGCCGTGGCGCCGAGGCGCAGACAAAGTTCCCGGGCGATATCCGCCACTGCACTGTCCTGGTTGCTCTGGTCGAAGGCCACCAGTATCCGCCCCGGCGGCTCGACCTTCGGCAGCTCAATGGGCTGGGCCTGCGCCGCCGCCTTGAAGCGCGACATGGTTTCGTGCAAGTCGTCGTCCAGCGGCGTGTTGGGCATGGCTATCCTTTCACATACTTCGGCAAATCCGGGAACCAGTCCAGGTTCATCATCAGCAACACGTAGCCCAGCACCAGCACGGACTGCACGGCCAGAATCAACCCGCCCGCCTTCATGTACTCGCCCCAGCCCACCTTCTCGCCGCGGTCGCTCTCCAGCGCGTGCAGGGCGATCACGCTGCTGACGCTGCCGATCGGCGTGCTGTTGCCGCCCAGGTTGGCGGCGCCGATCAGCACCCAGAACAGCGCCGCCGCCATGCCCGGGTTGGCCGTGGCAATCGGGTCCAGGATCGGGATCATGGTCGCCGCTACCGGGATGTTGTCCACGAAGCCGCTGGTCAGCAGCACGAAGCCACCCACGATCAGCACCAGAACCGTGCCGCTGCCGCCGCCCAGGCTGATCAGCGCGTCAGCCGTCACGGACAGAAGGCCGGTGGCCTTCACCGCGCCAATGATTACGAACAGGCCGACAAAGAACAGGATCACCGGCCACTTCACCTTCTTGATCGCCTGCTCGGGGTCGCCGGCGCAGAACAGCAGCGCTGCCATGCCGCCCGCCATGGCCACGAAATCCAGCCCGACGTGCAGCGCCTGCGCCGAGGCGAAGCCCACCACCGTGGCGCCCAGCACGCCGGCGCTGCGCCAGAAAATGCGGCGATCTTTCACCATCGCCCACTCGTCGAAGCCGGAGACCTTCAGCTTCAGGTCGGCGGGGTCGCCGGCCTTTGCCGCGTCTTCAAGCAGCTTCTTCCCGTACAGCCTGATCAGCAGCAGCGTCGCCACGCCGCCGGTGGCGAACGCCAGCGGCGTGCTGCCGATGAAGAACTGGAAGTAGGGGATCTCGGCCGCCGTGCCGATCATCAGTGTGGCGATGCCGCTGCTGAAGGTGGTCAGCGCCGCGCTGTTGGCGACGATGGCAACGGCGATCAGGTAGGGCTTGGGGTGGTAGCCAAGGGTGCGGCAGATCACCAGCACCAGTGAAGCCATCAGCAGGCTGCCCGGCGCCAGCGTGAGCAGGCTGACGAACAGGAAGGTCAACAGGCACACGAACAGGAACAGCCGCTTCGGCTCGCCACCGGTGAGTTTCACCACGCGGATTCCGATGAAGTGGAACAGGCCGCTGCCGCCCACGGTGTCCACCAGAATGCTCGTGCCGATGATGACGCCCAGGATGTTGAGGTCGTGCCCGATGATCTCGTGCACTTCGTGATAGCCCGACTTGCCGAACAGGCCGAACGCCATCGCGGCCACCACGGCCGCGATCGCGCCCACGATGGCGCACACGCTCTTGTGCAGCTTCTCGAACGCGATGAACAGGTAGGTGATCAGCATGATCACCCCCAGCACGGCCATGGGAATCCAGGTTGGCTCAAACACCCCGAGCATGGCGCCCCCGTAGGGGCGGCCCCGCGTGGCCGCCCGCTTCGCTCGCGGAGTGTAGGCAGGAGATGCCGCCGACGGAAGTAGCCAACGGGCGGGCACATGGGCCCGCCCCTACGTGCGCGCCACCAGCTCGGCCAGGTTGGTGTCCGGCCGGGCGCCTACGTGGCTGATGATCTCGGCCGCGCAGATGGCGGCGATCCTGCCGCATTCGGCCAGGGGCTTGCCGTGGGTGTAGCCGTACAGGAAGCCAGCCGCGAACAGGTCGCCGGCGCCGGTGGTGTCCTCTACCTTGGCAACCGGGTGAGCTTTCACCTCGATGGTCTGTTCCGGCGTCACGATCAGCGCGCCTTTTTCGCTGCGGGTCAGCACTGCGATGTCGCACTTGCCGCGCACGGCCGCAACGGCCTCGTCGAAGCCGCCGGTTTCGTACAGCGCGATGATCTCCAGCTCGTTGGCGAACAGCACGTCGATGTGGCCGTGCACCAGGTCTTTGAACTCGGCGCGGTGGCGATCGACGCAGAACTTGTCGCTGAGCGTCAGGCTGACTTTCTTGCCGGCCGCGTGAGCGATCTCGGCCGCCTTCAGGTAGGCCTGCTTGGCGGGCGGCGCGTCGAACAGGTAGCCCTCGAAGTAGGTTACCTGCGCCCGCTGGATCAGCCCGGCGTCCACGTCGGCGGGGCTGACTTCGCCGGCGCTGCCGAGGAAGGTCTGCATGGTGCGCTGGGCGTCGGGCGTGACGAACACCAGGCAGCGCCCGGTGGGATTGGTGTCGAAGGTGGGCGCGCTGTTGAACTCGACGCCCAGGGCAGTGATGTCGTGCTTGAAGATCTTGCCCAGCTGGTCGCCTGCCACTTTGCCGATGAAGCCGGCCTTGCCGCCGAGCGACGCGATGCCGGCCACGGTGTTGGCGGCGCTGCCGCCGGAGCATTCCACGCCGGGGCCCATCTGGCCGTAAAGCTCCTCGGCCTGCTGCGCGTTGATCAGGCGCATCGTGCCCTTTTCGATCCCGCGCGCGGTAAGGAATTCGTCGTCCGAGTGCGCCAGCACGTCAACCAGCGCGTTGCCGATGGCAACAACATCAAGTGGATTCGTCATGGGCGGCATTCAACAAGCCCACGCAGCGCCTGCAATGGCCGAGCGGCCGGGCAGGCATTCTCGGCGCAACTTTCATTTCGGCCGCTGTGCCGTGGCCGCCGATTCGTATAACAGGCGGGCCCTGTGGCGTTCCCCGTGTCTACACCATGATTCGAACCGTTTTCTTCCTTTTAATCGTTCTTTGGGCCCTGCCGGTCCTGGCCAACGACATCGCTGTTTCGGCCGCCGATGGCCGCAGTGGCTGGCTGCTGCTCGAGAACCCGCCCGGCGCCATGGGCTCCACGCTTTCTGAGTTCGCCGGTGACCCCGGCCTGCCCGCTCCGGACGCCCTTGGCTGGCCCCATCGCGCCGGCACGCGGGCCGACGGCACCTACCCGGAAACGGAACTGTGGCACTACGACTCGCGCACGGAACGCTTCAGCCGGGCCAGCCACTTTCTGGGCGCCGGCAAGCAGGGCAGCGCCTATCGCCGCACCCTGTACGCGGTGTTTGCCGTGGGCGGTAAACCCTTCGTGCTGCACTTCGACCCCTACCGCACGCTGAAGGGCTACAGCCAGGTGCTGCGCGTGGACGGCGACGCGCCTGCGGCCAACGGCGCCGTGCCGGAGAGCGCCATAGTGCTGGACTCGGCCGACTTCCTGGACGCCCCCGCCGTCTCACCCGACGGCAGGCACGTCGCCTTCCGCGGTTTTCGTGACGGCGCCTGGAACCTGCGCGTCTATTCAACCGAGACCTGGAAGCTGGTGGCCGAAAGCGAATCTCGCAATTTCGCGCGCCCTACCTGGTGCGATAACGCCACGCTGGCAGCGATCGCCTGGGATGGCGACAAACAGCCCGAGGCCGCACAGCGCGACCCAGCCTTGAAATTCAGCACCCGTCTGCTCGAAAGCCACACGCCCCAGCCGGGCAAACTGCTTCGCGCGGAACTGAGCGAAGTCGGCCTGAAACTGAGTGAACTGCTGGCCGGCGAGTTCCCGCCCGACCATTACACGCGCAGCGTGCTGGGCGACCCCTTCGGCCTCGGCCTGGTGCTGGCGCGCAAAGATGGCGACGAAGTCGTGGTCGAGCTGCGTGAGCCCAAGCCCGAAGGCAAGGCCCGCGCCATCGCGCGCTACGCCGTGTACCGCGGCTGCTGCGTGAGCATGCGTCGCATCATGTGCGCCGGCGTGCGCAAGATCGAGCGCGCCAACACCTTCGTACTCACCGACCTGCTGCGCTGGGGCGAGGCACGGCTTCCCGGGCGTCGCGTCTGGCTGCCCGTCGGTGACCGCGAACTGGCGCGCGATTTCCCGTTGCCGCACATCTCGCCCGACGGACACGGCGGCATGATCGACCTCGGGCGCGGCGTGATGGGCGTGCTTGAGCCCGTGGTGAACCCCGAGTACGATCCCGCCAGCCCCGACGCCGCTCAGCTGCTGCGCCACACAGTCACCGTCGACAATTGGCCCGGCTGCACCACCATGCGCAACCCGCGCGTGCTGCAGCGCCTCAGCAAGCTGGTGCGGCGCTTCGAGGAAATCGGCCAGGTGCGCAGCACCATCCTGGCCTTCGACATCAAGATCGCCGCCAACCAGGGCGCCAACGAAAAGAACGGCCGTTACATCGAGCTGTACAGTTCCGCCGGCCGCAAGGGCAACGGCCGCATCCGCACCGAGGACAACCTGGGCGGCAGCTGGCTGGTGCAGTCAATCGACGGCGGCGGCGACGCGGCAAGCGACGAGTACTACACCTGGGCGGGCACCGCCCCCAAGTCGCCGCCCAGGATGGACAGCCAGCCCGCCACGCGCGGCGGCAAGGCCTACGACGACCTGGTCACGCAGCTCGAGACCCGCAAGCTGCTGATGTTCAGCAACGCCGAAAAGGCCGTCTACCACGGAGGCCTGTTGTACCTGCAGGCCGGCCACTACCGGGACCCCAACAGCGGTGCCACCTGGCGCACCTGGGTCTACGCGCGCTACGGCCGCGTGCTGAACAGCGCCGACCAGGAGGCAAACGACAAGATCGTCGCGCGCCTCGACGAACTGGCGGGCAAGCGCAGTGACCCGCAAGCGGCCGGGGAGTTCGACACGCAGATGAAGGCATGGTGGGCAATCCAGCGTGAGCGCGTGATCGTGCGCTTCGTGGCCGATCTGCCGGTCGGCTCGGCCGGCGACTGGAGGTTCCCGCACGCGATCGCGCAGGTGCAGATGCGCTTCGCACTGGCGAACCAGCAGCAGGCGGCCGTGACCGAGTTGACCTTCGAGCCCGACCGCTGGGTGGCGCTGCCGCATCTGGTGGATCTGGAGACCAAGGCGGCCGACAAGCGCAAACCGGACCTGCTGCTGCCCGCGGTGTTCCGCATCTACGAGCGCAACAAGGAAGGCAAGCTGGAGGAGAAGCTGAAGGCGGTGGCGGTAGAGAAGGCGTTCGATCACCCGGTGAAGCAGGTGAAGACAGGCAAGATTACACCGGGTTACGAAGTACCGCTTGTGGCGTTCGGCAACAGGCAGTTCGTGGAACTGCAGCGCTAGGCCGGTGGTGTAAGTCGGCAGGTTACAGGGTAGAAAGCGCCCGCGCCCCCTATTGACGCTGCCTGAGGTTGACGATATCTATTGCCCCTCGCGCGCAGGCCAGGGCGCCGCTTGAAAACTGCGGGGTGGAGCAGATGGCAGCTCGCAAGGCTCATAACCTTGAGGTCGCTGGTTCGAGTCCAGCCCCCGCTACCAACGAAACAGTCCGCTTGCGCGGACTGTTTCGTTTCTTGATGACGCTGTGATTGACACGGGGTTGCGTCGCCAACTCCGTCGCCGCTTCCCCCTTCAGGCTGCGGCCAGCCATAGTGCCAGCAGGATCAGCAGCAGGAACATGCCTGCCACGGCCAGGCGGCCCAGCGCGACCTCCGTGGCGCGCAAGGCGCGCGGTCGCGGCCAGAGGTTTGGCAGGTGCGGCTCCCAGTCCATCCAGGCGTCCAGCATTTTTCCCAGCCGCCCGCAGACGGCCCGGCCCAGACGCTCCAACCACACCACGATATCGCCCTCGGGCAGCCGCGGCTCGCGCTCTTTCGTCAGCCTGCACCAGCCGAGATACAGCGCGCCGCCCAGCAGCACCGGCCACGCGCTTCCCAGCAGGTCGGACACCGACAGCCCGAGCGGCAGCCCCCGGCTCCAGGCCCACAACCAAGGCGCAAACAGCCCGGCCACGACCGCCGCGATCCACGCCGGGTGCGGGCGTTCCCAATCCGCGGATTTCTCCCGCGCCAGCCGGAACGCGTGCAGCAGCAGCAACGTGGTCGCCACCGAGCTCAGGCTCAGGCCGACCAGCCAGGGGCCGGACAGTCCCTGCTTCAGCGCGGTCTTGGCGAGCAACCCCGAAGTCAAGGGCAAGCCGGCCAGCGCTGCGGCGGGCAACAGGAACAGCGAGCCTGCAAAACGCCCCCTCAGGCTGTGGCCCGCCGCGAGGAACAGCGCCACCTTGTTCAGCCCGTGGTGCAGCGCAAACAGCCCCAGCGCGGCCGGCGCGGCTCCCTGCAGCACAGCGCCCACGCCTGCCAGGGCGAGGCCCATCTGGCTGATGGTGGAGTAGGCCAGCACGGTCTTGAGCCGGCTCTGGAGCAGCCCGACAAGCGCACCCCATGCCGCGGTGAGGAGTCCCGCTGCCATCAGGAACTGCGAGCCGTCGGCGTCAAGGGCCGGCGCGAAGCGCAGCATGCCCAGCAACCCTGCCTTCACCAGCAGCCCGCTGAGGACCGCGCTGGCGGGCACCGGCGCCACCGGGTGCGCCAGCGGCAGCCACACGTGCAGCGGCACAGCGCCCAGCTTCACGGCGAAACCGGCCAGCAACAGCCACCCTGCGGGCTGCGGCACGGCAGGCAGGTCGCGGAACGCGATGTTGCCGTACCGGGCCGCGATCGCCAGCAGACCGGAAAGCACCAGCGCCTCGCCCAGCACTGCCAGCACCATGTAGACGCGGCCGGCGCGCATGGCCTCTTCGCCGCGCGAGTGGACAACCAGGCCGTAGGCGGCCACCGTCATGACCACGTATCCCAGGTAGAAAGCGGACAGGCTTCCGCCGAGCAGCGCCGCGGCGTGGCCTGCCATGGTCAGCAGCCAGAATGCGGCGAACTGGCGGGGGCGTTCCCGCACCGTGGAGGCCGCAAACCAGCCGGCCAGGGCCCAGCCGAGTCCTGCCAGCAGCAACAGCGGGCGGTTCACGGCGTCCACCCCGCAACTCGAGCGGAGCAGCAACGGGATCTCCAGCGTGCTGTCCGGCGCCAGCGCCAGAACCGGCAGCAGCAGCGGCGCCAGCGGCATCGCCACCCGCACTGCGCGCGGCCACGCAAGCAGGCCAAGCGAGAGCAGCGGCATCAGCAACGCCAGCGCGATCAGCAGGCTCATTCGTAGCGCCTCCTGACCAGCGTCTCGACCCAGCCCAGCGGGCTCAACTCGGCGCCCGCCAGCAGGCCGGCCAGCAACGCGAGCAGGCCGGTGATCACCGCGGGGCCCACCAGCGACACGCTCGTCACACGGTTCATGACCTGCTCGTGGGGCCATTGCTCCGGTGGGGGCGCAAACCACAGGCGCCGCAAGATGGGCAGGAAATACGCCGCGTTCAGCAA
This sequence comes from Planctomycetota bacterium, assembly GCA_027493625.1. GTDB lineage: Bacteria > Planctomycetota > UBA8742 > UBA2392 > UBA2392 > JACKID01. Next base: position 221,159 of record JAOSKM010000002.1, read on the forward strand.
CGTGCTGGCCACCAGTACGCCAACCACCCAGGGCTGCCCCGCCGCCATCGCGCCCGCGCCCAGGTACCACTTGCTGATGAAGCCTGCCATGGGCGGCAACCCGATCATTCCCAGCGCGCCGATGCTGAACGCGATGCTGGTCAGCGGCAGGCGGCGCCCCGCACCGTCCATCTGCGCGATCTTCTTGACTCCCAGCATCTCGGCGTAGATTCCGGCGCAGAAGAACAGGGTGATCTTCATGACCCCCTGGTGCACCAGGTGCACCAGCCCGCCGATCGTGGCCAGCGGCCCGGCAACCGCGGCGCCCAGGGCGATATAGGAAACCTGCGAGACGGTCGAATACGCGAGGCGTCGCTTCAGGTCCTGCTGGCGCAGCGCCATCACCGAGCCGTACACGATGGTAAGCGCGGCCGCGCCTGCCAGCAGGTCGGACATTCCGAGCGCGCGGAAGCGTTCCGGGCCGAACACGTCATACACCAGCCGCACGATGCCGAACGCACCGGCCTTCACCACCGCCACCGCGTGCAGCAGCGCGCTGACCGGCGCCGGCGCCACCATCGCGCGCGGCAGCCAGCCGTGCAGCGGCACCAGCGATGCCTTCACGCCCAGGCCGGCGATCAGCAGGCAGACGATCAGCTGCAGCTCGAGCCGCCGCTCGATGAACGCACCGGAGTCCGCGCCATTGGCGACGAAGTCCTGCAGCCCGGCGATCGAGTACAGCCACACCAGGCCGGCCAGGAACAACGCGCTGCCGAACAGCGTGTAGGCCAGATACACACGCCCGGCGGAAAGCGACTCCGGTGTGCCACGGTGCACCACCAGCGGCCAGGTGGCCAGCGTCAGCATCTCGTAGAAGATGAAGAACGTGAACAGGTTGCCCGCCGCCGCGATGCCCATGGTGCTGGCGACGCAGATGCAGAAGAACCCGAAGAAGCGCGCACGCTGCGCGCTGCGCTCCAGGTAGCCGATGGCGTACACGGTGGTCAGCAGCCACAGGAATGCCGACAGCGTGGTGAACAGCATGCTGCTCTCATCCAGGTGCAGCACGAAATCAAAACCCGGCAGCAGCGGCATGCGCCACACGAAATCCCGGCCGTCGCGGATCGCCAGGATCAAAGCAGCCACCAGAACCAGCTTGAGCACGGCGGCCGCCAGGTTGATGCCGATGCGCAGCTTCTGCCGCTGTTCACCGGCGATGAAGATCAGCACGCCGGCCAGCAGCGAGATCAGCACCAGGTGCAGTGGAGATTCCGGCCCCAGCCAGTTCATCGCGCCCCCTCCGCCAGAGCGGCGGGCACCGGCAGCAGCTCCAGTATCGGCGCGGAGGCAAAGCCGGTCGCGATCGCCAGCAGCGCCAGCAGCAGAGCCGTCAACCCGCACGCCAACCCGGGATCGGGTCCCGCCCCGGGGGCCGGCTCGGCGGCCGGGCGCACATAGATCAGCCCCATCACCCGGAAGATGTAGCCGGCCGCGAGCAGGCTGCCGATCAGGATCACGGCCACGATGTGCCAGGCCTCGTGCTGCCAGGCCGCGGTCAGCAGCAGCCACTTGGCAAGGAAGCCGCCGCTGGGCGGCAGCCCCATCAGATTGACGCCTGCCAGACCGAGTGCGAACACGCTGACCGGCATAACCTGGTCCGCGCCGGGCAGCCTGTCCAGCAGGTCGCTGCCCAGCCGTTTCATCAGGTTGGCGGCGGCCAGAAACAGCGCGGCCTTGGCCAGGCCGTGACTCAGCACCTGGTAGATCGCCCCCTGCCACGCGTAAACCGAGGGCATGCCGAACAGCAGCATCAGGTAGCCGAGTTGCGCGACGGTGGAGTAGGCGATCAGCCGCTTCAGGTGCCGCTGGCGCAGCGCCAGCACCGAGCCGAAAAGCACCGGCGCCGCAGCCCAGCAGCGCCAGCACCTGGCCCGCCGGCGGAGCGGGCAGCTGCGGCTGCGCCTCGAACCAGAGCCGGTACAGAATGTACAGCGAAGCCTTCACCACCAGCGCCGACAGCACGGCGCTGACCGGGCCCGGCGCCGAGGAGTGCGCGGGAGGCAGCCAGCCATGCAGCGGAAACACCGCGCCCTTCAGCAGCAGGCCGCCGGTCATCAGGATCAGCGCCGCCCAGCGCAGCCGGTCGCTGCCCATGCGGTCGTGCATGAGCGCAACGTCGAGCGTGCCGGTCGCGCCGTAAACCAGGGCCACTCCCAGCAGGTATACCAGCGCCGCCAGCATCGCCAGCAGCAGGTAGCGCATCGCGGCGCGCAGGGCTTCCGACGTGCCGTTGAAGGCCACCAGCGCCACGGCCGACAGGGTCAGCAGCTCCAGGCCCACGTAAAGGTTGAAAAGGTCCGCCGAAAGCAGCAGCTCGTTCAGGCCCACCGGCAGCATCAGCCACGCCGCCCAGAAACGCCGGGTGCCCTTGCCCGAATCCACTCCGGCGGCGGCGTGCGTCGTGGCCGCAAGGTACACCACGCACACCAGCCACATCAGCAGCACGCTCAGGCCGTCCAGGCGCAGCCGGATTCCCAGCGGAACCGGCAGCCCGGCCAGCGCGTAGCTCATCTCTCCGTGGTCCATCACCTGGCGGGTAAGTGCATACAGCGCCAGCGGCATCAGGACTGCCACCGCCAGCGCCAGCCAGCGGCCTGCCGCCGCCGGCAGCACGGCGGCCGCGGTCGCCGCCACCAGCGGCAGCAGCACCAGCGCCGGCATCAGGTCAGGAGTCATCGACGACCCCTTCATCCAGGTCCAGGTCCGCGCCGCCCGTGGCGCGATACAGGGCCAGCAGCAGGGACAGCGCGAAGCCCGTGGCCGACACCGCCACCACGATGCCGGTCAGCACCATGGCCTGCGGCACCGGGTCGGGCGCGTCCGCGCCGCGCCGCCCGACGGAGATCAGCATCAGGAACACCGCTGCCGCCAGCAGATTCAGCGAAAGCAGTTTGCGCAGTGGGTGGGCCGAAACGAGCACGCCGTACACACCCATCCCGAACAGCGCCGAGGAAGCCGCCAGGTAGACGAACCCGGAGTGGTTCACGGCTCCCTCCGTTGCACGCCGCCGGCGCTGATGAACAGCAGCAGCAGGCACAGCGCGATCGAGATCGTCATCGCTCCCTCGATCACGTACAGCGCCCAGCCTTCGGGCAGCCACATTACCGGCTTGCCGAACAGCGGGCCGACCGACGCAATGGCCGCGAAGGTCACGACGCCCAGCGCCAGCGCGATGCGTTGAAGCTGGCTGGGCTCCGGGGTCGGCCTGAGGCGCCCGGTAAGCGCCAGCAGCACTCCCGCGCCCGCCAGCACGGCCCCGGCCTGGAAGGCGCCGCCGGGCGCGCTGCCGCCCGCATGCAGCAGGTAGCCGGCAACCAGAACCACACCCGGAATCACCACCGCCAGCAGCGCGTCGGTCAGGTACGTCGGCAGCGGCGTCCTGGAAACCGGCAGCTCCTGACGTTCCGCGGGCTGCACCATCTTCACGCCGAGCCAGGCCGCGAGCAGCACCCCCATCTCGAGCAGCGTATCGTAACCGCGGAACAGCAGCAGCACGCCCGTCACCGGGTTGCTCAGCTCACTCTGCTGCATCGCGGCGAGCGCTGCAGCGCCCGCGCTGTCCGCCGGCGACGAGAGCTTCAGCAGCTCGAAGCCGAGGCCCATCACCAGCGCGCCGCACAGCAGCGCCAGCGGCGCCGCCAGCCGCGACCGCCGCAGCAGAGACTGATGCGCGCGCTCCGGCCGCAGCTCGATGATGCGTCGGTACGCCAGCAGAAGCATCGCGCCCGTGACGGCGGCGCCCACCGCGGCCTCGGCCAGCGCCAGGTCGGGCGCGCCCAGCCGCGACCACACGACCGCCATCAGCAGCCCCAGCACGATCAGCATCACGATCGAGCGGAACAGCGCCCGGCCGGAAACCACCTGCCAGCCCAGCCACAGCAGTCCCAGCGCAAGCAGGATGTCGAGCGCCAGGGTCATGGTTCGGCCTCTTTGCTGCGCCTGGCATAACGGGCGATCAGGTGCGCCGAGACGGTAGAGGCCGTGATTCCCAGCAGCCACACCACGCCCAGCAGGGTCGCGATGCGCAACGACTCCGCGCGCACAGCCAGGGCGGCGCACACCAGCATCAGGCCCAGGTTGTCGGTCTTGGTCAGCGCGTGGAGGCGGCTCAGGGCGTCCGGAAACCGCAGCATCCCCAGCGTGCCGGCCAGGTAGAAGCCACAGCCCAGGAGGAGCAATACCCCGGACGCCCAGTCCTGCCAGCTCATAGCTGCTCCTCGTTCCGCGACGGCGGCAGGCCCACGAACGCGATGCTCAGGATCGCCGCCAGCAGCACGAACAGCAGCGCGACGTCGTACAGTGCGGGCTGTTTCAGCCACTGCCCCAGCAGCAGCAGCAGCCCCACCGTGGTGCTGCCGAACAGCAGCGTCGCCTGCATGCGGTCCGCGGGCGTCGGGCCACGGGCCACGCGGACCAGGCCGGCCGCGAGGTTGAGCACCAGGAAGAGGATGGCTGCCGGCAGCAACGTATCCATGCTCAGGACCCCTCCGGCGGATCGATTGAGAACAGGCGCCCCACGCGGCGCTGCAGGGCGGGCAGTGACGTGGCCGCCCCGGGCGTCAGCGCATGCACGTGAAGCGTGTCGTCGGCCAGTTCCGCGCTGAGGGTCCCGGGTACCAGGCTGACGACGGCAACCAGCACGGTGCGTGGAAGGCCGGGCGGCAACCATAACTTCAGCTCGACCAGACTCGGCTGGATCGGCAGGCGCGGCACGAAAGCGCGCCACGCCACATCCATGCCGCCAAGGACTGAATCGCGCACGAAGTACAGGAAGAACAGCAGCAGCCGCAACGGCCGCCAGGGATAGATCTCACCGGGAACCAACCAGGCCCCCGCAGCCGCACCCAGCGCGGCAAAAATCGCGCCGACCCAGAGCGTACCCGTGCCATCGAGCGCCAGCCACACGATCAGCAGCGCCGTGGCGGTCTGCAGCATCCACAGCATTCTTTCGCGCGCGCGCGGCTTTGCTGGCTTGCCTGGCATCACCGCTCCGGAGACAAGAGCATCTGGAGTCTATCAACGCGCGCCAACAGCACTTCTCATCCTCGTAACGGCGGTTTGGTCAGGGCGCGATTCCCGGCGGTGTGTAAAGCGGATGTAACATTGCAAAAACCGCGGAACCCTTCCGTGCGGCCGCTCGTCTCTAGAGGGAGAGGAACCATTTCAACTCCTGACGAAAGAGATGCCATGAAACCCAACAAGCCAACCCTTCTGCTTGCCGGCGCTGCGTTCGCCGGCTTGATGCTCTCCGCTTGCGTCAGCCGAACCCAGCCCCCTTCGTCGGACGGCTGCCGGGGCAGCGGCTGCACGGCCGGCGGCTCGAACACCGCAGGTGGTGCAAACACCGACAACAACTCCTCGGGCAACGGTGGCACGGGTGCGGCCGGGGCCGGTACGACCATCGGCCACGAGCTGCCCGAACCGGGGCCGATCGATCCCTTCATGGACAAGGCGATCGAGTACCTGGTTGCCGCGCAGCACGAAAACGGCGGCTGGGGCGGCGGTTCGCACGCGCGCCAGAACGAGCGTGACCCCCACGCGGTGCAGGTGGACCCGGGCAGCACCTCGTTCGCCGCCATGGCGCTGATCCGCGCCGGGCACACCCCGTTCTCGGGCAAGTACAAGGACGCGGTGCTGAAGGCAACGAAGTACGTGGTCGGGGCCGTCGAGGAGGCGGCCGAAGAAGGCCCGCGCATCACCAGCCTGCAGGGCACGCAGCTGCAGAGCAAGCTGGGCCAGATCATTGACACGTCAATGGCTTCCCAGTTCCTGGCCCGGGTGCTGCCGCTGACCGAGCCCGACCCGACGCTGCAGAAACGCGTGGAGGCGGCACTCGACAAATGCATCCGCAAGATCGAGGCATCACAGGGCGAAGACGGCGGCTGGACCACGCAGGGCTGGGCGCCGGTGCTGCAGTCGTCGATGAACAACCAGGCGCTGGAGCTCGCGCAGGTGGCCGGGCGCAAGGTGGATGAAACCGTGCTGAAGCGTTCGCGCGAATACCAGCGCCGTGATGTTGACGCCAACACCGGCAGCGTGGGCGGCGCCAAGGCCAGCGACGCCGCGGGCGTGAGTTTCTACGCCGGAGCCGCCACCCAGCGCGCCACGGCCAAGGATGCCAGTGAGGTCGAACGGGCCCTGGAACGGGCAAAAGAGAAGGGGAATCGTGCCGCCCAGCGCAAAGGTTGACGCGGACACGCTCACGAAGATCGGCTACAGCGCGGACCAGGCCCGTGACAAGGCCGAGGCCTGGCAGCAGAACGACGCGCTGCAGCGGCGCCTGGACGACCAGAACTACCTCTCCGGCTTCGGCAACAACGGTGGCGAGGAGTTCATCAGCTACATGATGAGCAGCGAATCCATCGTCATCACCGGCGGCGATACCTGGACGAAGTGGAACCAGAAGATGCACACCATGTTCGAGAAGATCCAGAACGCCGACGGCAGCTGGAGCGGCCACCACTGCATCACCAGCCCGGTGATCTGCACCGCGGCGGCGCTGCTGTGCCTGACCGCAGATCGCGACGTCCACGTGCTGCTGGAAAGCAGCCCGCTCGTGAAAGCCGACAAAGCGGCGAAGGAAAACTAGCGATCCGCGTCGCCAGTGCGGCCGGCAAGCATGCCGGCCGCACTGGCATGAAAGAACTGCCATGCGCCACCTGTCGATGATTTGTTGCCCCCTGCTGCTGCTGATTGCCGCGTCCTGCGGCGGGCCGGGCAAGCCGCAACAGCCGGCAGAAATCCGCACCAGCCTGCAACGCGCTTGCGACTGGCTTTGGGCGCGGCAGGCCGAAGACGGCGGCTGGCACAGCGAGACCTACGGGCTGATGCGATCCGGCCAGTCGCTTACGCCCTTCGTGCTTCACGCCCTTCTGCAGGTTCCCGAAGATCGCTGCCCGCGTCCGGAGGGAGGCGTGGAACGAGCGCTCGAATTTCTTCGCCGCCACACCAGCAACGACGGATGCCTGGGGCGCTCCGATCCTGACATCGCCGATTACCCCAACCACGCCACAGCCTGGGCGCTGCGCTGCCTGGTTGCCGTCGGCAACGACCACGACCGGCCACTGATCAGGCGCATGTGCGACTACCTGCGTGCCCAGCAGTTCGGCCCGGAAAGCGGCGTGAAGCCCGAGAACTTCCACTGGGGCGGCTGGGGCTTCGGCAGCGAAAGCGGAGTGATGGACATCGGCCACACCCGCCATGCTCTGCAGGCCTTGAGCGAGGCCGGCGCGCTGGACGAGGAAACCTCGCAGCGGGCGCAGGACTTCCTGCGGCTGCTGCAGCGTCATCCCGACGAATGGCGCGCCCAGCCTGAAGTACCGGGCATCACGGCCGGAACGACTGTGGGAAGCTTCGACGGCGGCTTCTACTTCTCGCCAACGGACCTGGCCATGAACAAGGGCGGCCACGAAACGGCTGCTGACGGCCGAAACGCCTGGTTCCGCAGCTATGCCACGGCAACCTGCAACGGCGTGCTCGCGCTGTTGGCCGCCGGCATTGCAACGGACGACCAGCGTGTGGCAGCGGCAACGAAGTGGCTGGATGAACACCCGGGCCTGGAATCACCTGCCGGCGTGCCGGCTGATGCGCCGACACCGTGGTACGCCGCGCTTCACTACTACCACCTGGCCGTGCGCGCCGAGGCCTGGGCCGCAACAGGCAGGAAAGGCGAGTGGCGCGCGGAGATCGCGCGCCACCTGAAGGCCCTGCAGCGCCAGGACGGCTCGTTCATCAACGATCAAAGCCCGCTGATGAAAGAAAACGACCCCATCCTGTGCACCGCGCTAGCCGTGGTCGCCCTCGGCCGTTGATTCCTACTTCACGTCCAGCAGCGTGCTGTCGCTGTGGCCGTTGCGGCTTTCGTCGTACATGTCGTAGGCTCGTGCGGGCAGGGCGGTGAACTTGCCGCCCGCTACCACCACGCAGTCGTAGCGGAAGGTGATCACGCCCTTGGCGTCCAGCTCCGTGGCGTAGAAGTTGGTGGTGGTGTCGCGCTCCTCCTTGGTCAGCGTGAGATGCCCGTTCGCTTCGATCAGACCGGGTTCCGGCTCGTAGCGGCTACTGATCGGCTCGAGGCAACTGGGGCGGCCGTCCTCGATACAGATGTAGCGGTCGCCGGCCTTGCCCGTCACCTGGATGGTGACCGTCACGACGTCGCCCACGTTCAGCTTCTCGCCAGCCTTGAGCGTCGAATACTCGTGCTCCACGCGCGTCTCGGTGTAGCGCCGCAGCACGTTGCCGCGCTCGTCGCGCACTTCCACCTCGACTTCCTTCTCGACGGAAGTGCGCCGCTTGTAGCTGCGGGTGATGCTGAGGCCGTTCGACTTCTCGCTTACGGGCTGATTGATCGGCACGAAGGCGCGCACGGTCACACTGCCGCTGACAGCCGCGTTGCCGCTGCGGCTCAGCGTAAGCCCGGCCCCCGCCTGGCCTTTCAGCAGGTCGCCGCCGATGTCCCAGCGTGTACGGCCGGAGAGCAGCTTGCCCTTGGTGCGCTCGAAGGTGCCAAGCTGGGCAGCGCCGAGCTTGATGCTTACGCGCGCCTCGCCCGCTTCTTCCTGGTTGGCGTCGAGGTAGGCCGCAAGGGCCTGCACGGCCTGGCCGGTGGCGCGGGTGTTGCCCCAGCCGCCGCCCTGCTTGCGTTGCAGCAGGCTGTCCGCGGCGCGCTTGAGCATCGGCTCCGTTGGCGCGACCGTGGCGATGGCCTGGATCGCAAGCGCATGCGCCTCGACGGGCGTGTCGTGCCAGCGGCAATCCGGGTTCGAGCCCGAGGGGAACTGCACGCCGCCGCGGCCGTCGTCCTCAGCCTGCGCCAGCAGCGCTTTCAGCACGAACTGGGCGTCGCGTGCGCGGCCGCCGTGATGCAGGGCCAGGATCAGCGCGGCCAGGCCGGCGCTGCCGCCGGCGCGCTCGGCGGCCTGGTTGCTGTCGTTACCAAGCGTGGCCTGCGCGGCCAGCAGCTTCTCTTCCAGCAACTCGCGGGTCTTCTGGTACGGGTCCGTGACGTCGCCCTGGGGGCGCGGCAGGAAGCTGATCGCCCAGGCCGCGGCGTGCAAGGCGCGAGCGCGCAGCGCCGGGTCGACACCGCTGTTCAGGCCCAGCAGGAACAGGGCGCCACGCTGGAACATCGCGTTCATGGCGTCCTCGCTGGCAGGCAGGCTGAGGCTCACGCGGCCCGCGAGTTCACGGGCGCTGCACAGGCCGGCGAGCACGGTGGCGCTGAGGTGCGGGTTGCTGCCATCGTAGTTGAACCAGCCCCAGCCGCCGTCGTGGTTCTGGTAACGGCGCAGGTTGCCAAAGCCGAGGTCCACCATCTTCTGCAGCTCGAGCGGGTTGCTGAGCTGCGCGGGCCAGTTGTCTCCCTCGACGGCGCCGTTGTAGCTCATGCGGGTCTTACCGATTTCGTAGATGTCCAGCCTGTTCGCCTTCAGCATCTGCAGTGCAGAAAGCAGCGGCACGAACTTGTTGGTGGTCTGCTCTGCGCAGCCGTGCGGGTAGTTCACCAGGCCCGGCAGCGCGTCGATCACCGACGACAGCAGCGAGCCGTTGAACTGCAGGCTCACGCTGCTGCGCTCAAGCAGCGCGCCCTTGGGCAACTCGGGCGTGATGCTGACGGTGTCCTTGCCCGGCTCGAAGCGGAAGCTGGTGGTGGTGGTTACCGGCATGCCGCGCGGGTTCACCTCGTACTTCCATACCAGGCTGTCCGCGTCGTCGTCGCTGGAAGCGCTGACCTTCAACGCCGCGCGGCCGAAGCCCTCCACTTTCACGCGGAAGCGCACTTCCTGGCTGCCGCCGGGCGCGACGCTGCAGCTGGCCGGCGAGGGTGAGTTCAGCAGGCTGAGCTTCGCGCTTGGCTGGTTGACGTTCAGTTCGACTTCGCAACTGACCGAGGCCGCGCGCTCACCCAGGTTCTGCACCAGGGCGCACAGCTCGATCTCGTCGCCCTCGGTCAGGCCGCGCGGGCCCACCATGCGCAGGCCCAGCTCGCGGGCGACGGTGAACGTGCCGCTGGTCTGGCCCACGGCCGCGGTGCGGTCGGTGGCCGTGGCCTCGAAGGTCCACTCGGTCAGGTTGTCGGGCAGCTTGAAGCTGACGGATGCAACGCCCTTTTCGTTGGTGCGGATGGCGGGGTTGAAGTAGGCGCTGTCCAGGAAGTTGCTGCGCTCCGCAGGCTCAGAGTAAGGCCTTCCGCCGCCGCCGCGGGCGCGTCGGTATGCGTAACCGCCGCCACCGCCAACGCCGCCGCCCAGGCCGACCGCGGAGTTGGGTCCGTAGTAGGGTGTTGGCGACTCTGACTCGGCCTCCGGGGGCCAGTCGGAGTTCATGGAGTCGCGGGCGTCCTCGACGATCTTCATGTCTTCATACAGCTTTTCGGGGCTCTCCAGCATGCTCAGCAGGCTGACCGGGTTGGTGCTGGTCCAGCTTTGCGCACCGTAGAAGAAGCTGCCCGGCGGCATATCGTTGATCTTCCAGCGCTTCACCTTCGCTTCGCTGCGGCGCGTGGGTTTCACCTTCGTGCGCGCGCCGAGGTTCACGTCCGAGGCAACGAAGTGGCTGGTGCCGGCGAAGAAGCGGTCATACAGGATCGTGCGCTGCAGGGCGCTCTCGGCGAACTCCTTGAGCGCACTGTCAAACACGGACAGCGCAACCTCGGCGGGAACCGGCTTGCCCAGATGGCCGAAGGTGAAGATGTCCACGCTGGCCTGTTCGCCCGGCTTGTAGCGCTCTTTGTCGAAGCGCACCATGGTGTGGATCAGCTTCGTAACCGGGCGCACCTTCACGCCGTATCTGTCAGCGAGGAAGTCGCCGCCGCGCACCGCGCGCGCGCTGAGCTGCACATGTGGCGCGTTGCTCTCAGCCAGCGCCAGCTCATGGGTGCCGGTGCCGGGCGCGCCTCGCAGCAGGCGATGGTCGCTTTCGCGTCCGTCGGCATGCAGGCTGAGCAGCACGTCCCCGGCGCGGGGCTGGGTCACCAGCACGCGGGCGGGGCCGGTCAGGTCGTAGCTGTCGAACTCAGGCAGCACGGCGAACGGCGCGCGGTCGAAGTCGCCGCGGCCGATCATCAGTACGCTGTGTGTCAGCTCGAAGTACTCGTCCCCCGCTTCGCCTTCGATCTCTATGTAGTAACGGCCGGTTTCGCGCGGCATCTGCAGCAGCACGGAATCAAGCTGGCCGTGATCGTAGAAAGGCCGGTCAAACAGGCGCTTGATGCTGGGATTGTTCCAGTCGCCCGGTTGCAGCGAGGACTGGTCGGTGATGCGCCAAACCGTGTAGCGCCCGCCGGCTTTCAAGCGACGTCCCGTTGAGTCCAACACGCGCAGGCCCATGTTCACCTGGCTGCCGCTCAGCCAGTTTGCCTGCGACCATTCCACCTTCACGCTGATGCCGCTGCCGCTGATGCGTGCGGTCGCCTGTGCGTGCACGGTCTGGCCGCCGAGGCCCGTTCCCTCGGCGTTGATGGTCAGTGTAACCGCGCGGCCGTCAGCTTCGGCGCTGATACGCGAAGTATCCAACGCGATCAGCAGGCGTCCTTCCAGGTTGGTACGGCCGCTGCCGGCCGCGGGCTGCCAGGTCTTGCCATCGGCCGAGCGCGCGCTGACGGTGTAGCGTACCTCGCCGCCTTGCACCATGCCGCCCGCGAGGTACTTGAACAGCACGGGAATGTCAGCGTTGCTGCCGGGGATCAACGCTTCCTTGGGCGCTTCGATCTCGAGGCGGATGTCCTTCTTGAAGTACTCCAGCACCTTGAGCTGGAAGCTGGTGTCGCCACCGATGCGCGGGCTGCTGACCAGCACGTCGTAAGTGCCCAGCGGCGCGCCGAAGGGCACGTCGAACTGCGCCGTAGCGCAGCCGAACTCGTTCAGCATCACCTCGAAGCGGGCCTGTTCGATGCCGTCGTACAGCACGCGCAGCAATGCGCGTTCTCCTTCCAGGCTGCCTTCGCCCATGGGCAGGCGCGTGATCAGGCGCAGCCAGGCCTTGTCGCCGGGACGGTACACCGGCCGGTCGCTGTACACGAAAGCGCGCAGGTCGCGCACGGGCTCGGGCATCGGCTGGGGCAGCCAGGACGCGGGGGCCTCGATGCGCTTGGGCTCATGGGCGTCGTTGACCAGGTACAGCACGCCTCCGACGTCCACGGTGGCCCAGAAGTTGTTGACCTGGTGGGGGGCAGGGCCGTCTCGAACAGGCCGCTGGCGTCGGTGGCGCCCTTTACGTCTTGCTGCACCAGCTGGCGCTCTTCGCGGAAGCGAGTGACCTGCTGTGTGCCCTTGGTCAGGTCGCGCTCGTCAACCGGCACGGTTTCGCGGTACGGCACCGAGACGAACAGGTTCTCGTGGTAGCCGCCACGGATGATGGCGTCGGCCAGGGGACGGCCGTCGCGAGTGGTGACCCAGAACTGCTCGGTCTCTGCCAGCCTGCGGCGCTGCACGGCCAGGTCGGCGACCTGCACCAGCTTGCGCTCCAGCACCGGGCCGCCGGAAACCTCCAGCAGGAACACGCCGGGCGTGCTGGTGTAGAGCGGCAGACCGTCACGCCAGTGGTAGAAGTGCCTGCTGTCCGGATCGAGCTTGAAGGACTGGTCCATCACGCTGAGGCCCAGCGCCTGCTCAAAGCCCGGCAGCTTCTGCAACTCGGCCAGGTCGGCGTAGACGTGATCCGCGTTGCCTGCTTCAGCCAGCACGCGGCCGAGGTCAAGCGGCCGCAGACTGACGCGCACGCTGTCCACGTTGCGTGCGTAGACGCTGATGGAGAGGGGCTGGCCGGGCGCCACCAGGGCGTTCTCGGCGCCGCCGGTGCTGAAGCTGGTGAACAGCTGCGGGAACTCGATCACCTGCACCAGCCGGCGCGCCTCGCCGATGTAGCGCGACTTGGGATGGTCTTTCTCGAGCTGCTCGAACTCGCTGCGCGCGGCGTCGAAGTCATTCAGGTAGTAGCCAATGTAGCCCAGCAGGAAGCGGGCCTCGTCGTCCCAGATACTGCCCTTGTGATCCTGCAGCAGCTTGCGCAGCAGGGGACGCGGGTCGCGCGTGATGTCGGGCTCCGCCTTGGCCGGGTTGCGCCAGTCGGTCAGGCGTGCGTTCAGAACGGCGTTGCCGTACAGGCCCACGTTCATCATCAGCACCGCACGGCGGTACAGGATAGCCGCCTGCAGGGCCTTGTCCTTGAGGTCCTCGGCGCGGCGGCCGGCGGTCTCGATCAGCGCGTTGATGGTGGGCAGGCTGGGGTACTCGGGCTGCAGGTAGTAGCCGCGGCGGGTGAAGGGCTCCTGCTCGGGCTGCGCGGCGGTCGGGAGCACGGCCCCGCCCGCGGGCTGGGGGTCTTCGGGCTCTTCTTCGACGACTTCCTCCGGCTGCGGGTACTCCACCTCCACATTCCGGTATCCGCCCACGCCGTAGTCGCTGCCGAAGAAGTGCATGGCGTTGACGGTGCGCCCCTGCATGCGGTCGTTCACTTCCAGCAGGTCGCAGTACTCGAGGGTGATCGCCACGTGGCGCTCGAGTTGCGGCTTCGCGCCGGGCTGCAGCTCCAGCAGCGTGCGGCTGGCTTCATGAGCTTCATAAAGCAGGCCACGTGCCAGCAACAGGTCACGCGACAGAGTGCTCACTTCGCGCCACCGCCACACTTCGTCCTTCTTCATCAACTCGGGGCGCAACACGTAGTCGCGCGTTTTGCCGTCGGGGCCAACATGGTAATCGTGGTCGCGCGAGGCGAAGTAGAGGCCCGCCATGCGGAAGGCGTCCACGCGCTTGTCCAGTTCCGATATCCGCTGGATGAATCCGGTAATCCCGGCCGACATGCCGTCCCACTGTTCGTGCCGGCCGGCCTCGGCCAGGCACACCAGCGCGCGTGTGACGGCGCGGTCGCGGTCCGACCCCTCGGGCAGGGTTCCGGCCGCCTTCAGGTAGTCGTTTGCGGCGTCGGCGATGCGCCTGGCCTCAAAGGCCGCATCGGCGCGGGCCAGGGCGGCCTGTGCTTCCTTCAGGCGATCCTGGGCCTGGAAGCTGTGGGAGATGGCGATGGAGATAGCGGCGAGAGAAACAAGCACCGCCACGGTGAGGAATGTCCGTTGCATGCCCAGTCCTTGAGTTTGTACTGCGTACTACCCCGAGATGTGTTGAAACGCGGCATGACAATGAAAGTTCGCCCCTTTCGGCGCGAACGAGCAGCGCCGGCAGCGACTACTTGGCCGGCCGAGACTTCAGGAACAGCTCTGCGATTTCCAGCGCTGTGATAAGGATGGAGGCGCTGGTTCCATGCTTGGTGTGGTACCCGGACGTGCTTGTCGTGTACTGGCGAATGATTATGACCTGGACGTCGTCTTTATACTGCTCCTCGGTGATGATGCCCTGGGGCAGCTTCGGTCGTTTCTCCATGACATCGAGCAGGTTCAACTCGGCGCGCGCAACAATGCAGGCGTAGAAGTACGGGTAGCCGGCGCCTTGCACGCGGTTGACCACCACCTGCCCCTGCACGCCGAAGAAGCCGGGCGGAGAATCCTTGAACTCCACCAGCAGCTTGAAGTCTTCGGGTATCTGCTGCTCGCCCTCGCCCTTGAGCAGCATCTGCGCCAGGAACTCGCCGCGCTTGAACGTCGCCGCGGGAAGCGCCCTCAGCAGCTTGTCCACGTGCTCGGCTTTCAGCACCAGGTCCGGCTTGCGGTGAATCGAACGCATGCCGTTGAACCAGTTCAGGCCCAGCAGCGCCAGGCCGTCCATGGCCACGATGCCCGCTACCGGGGGCGAGAACTCCAGCAGCAGGATCGTGCCGCCGCCCAGGATTACCGCCATTGCGGCAAGGGTGACGCAGCCCATCACACTGCTGGCGTCGAGGATGCTTTCGTCCCACTTCTTCATGCGCCGATCCTGGTCCAGGACCTGGCGGATGCGGTCGATCTCGGTTCGTTTCCACTCGCCGGCGTGGTGGTAGCTGCGGAAGTCCAGCCGGTTGTCGTAGCCGCGGATCCAGCCCAGCAGCACGGCCGGAACCAGCAGCGGGAAGCCGGCCCAGGCGCTGAGGAACAGGATCTGCAGCACCAGCGCGAGCAGCACCAGCCCCGCGATCAGCGCGAGCCGCGGCCTGTAGGCCAGCCTGGGCAGCAGCAGGAACTTGATCACCGGCTCCGCGCTTTCGGCGCGGATCAACCGTGTTCCCTTTACTGCGGTGGTCGTCATTTCTGCTTGCCCTTGTTTGCCTGCTCGATTTCGTCAAAGCCGATCACCCGCCAGTACAACGGGCATGCGCCGTGGCAGACCTGGAAGTGCTCGCAGCCCTTGCAGATGTCGTGGGCCAGGAATTTCTTGCGGAAGTTGTTCGCCTTCTCCGAGTTCCACACTTCGTCGAAGCTGCCCTGGATGATGTCCCCCACCGGGTCGTCGTAGCTGGCGCAGGGAATCACCTGGCCGTCCGCACCGACGGAAACCAGCCCGTCGCAGGCCGAGCAGCCCTTGTTGCCAAGGCCGTGCAGGATGGGGTTGAAGATGCACATCGGCGTGGGCGAGTACCACTTGAACTCAACACCGTGCTTCTTCGCGCCCTCCAGGATCTGCTCCAGCACCGGCCCCAGCTCGGTGTACTTCACCACCAGCTCCTCGTTCAGGTTGGCGCTGCCGGTGGGGATCACCAGGTTCATGCTGAAGGTCTGGTTGCCCAGCGTGTTCGCCACGAACTCGGGGAACTTCACCACGTCGTGCAGGTTGGTCTTGGTAATCGTGGTGTTGGTGTTCACGCGCACGCCGGCGGCTTTGTAGTTGGCCACGCCCTCCACGGCGCGCTTGTAGTGGCCGGGTATGCGGGTGATGCCCTCGTGCACCTCGGCCGTGGTGCCCTCGATGCTGATCTGCACCGAGTGCAGGCCGGCGTCGGCCAGCTTCTTCACGAACTCGGGCGTGCTGCGCAGGCCGTTGCTGATCAGGTTCACGCGCATGCCCAGCGAGCGCGCGTAGGCGACCATTTCCGGCAGCTCGGGGCGCAGGGTCGCCTCGCCGCCCGTGAAGCTGACGCTGGGCACCTTGGCCTCGTGCTTGATCTTGTGCAGTACCTGCTTCACTTCATCGAGCGTCATTTCGCGGTCGTTGCCGACCGGGTTCACCGTGCAGTTGCAGCCCGCATAACAGAAAGTACAGGTCGCGTTGCAGCGGTAAGTGATCGCCACTTCGCTGAGCACCGGGTAGGGCGAGAAATCCATCGTGAACGGAATCTTGTCCACGGCCAGCGACTCGTAGGTGTCGTTCAGCCCTTCCTTTAACATGGTGCGCAGGTCCAGCAGGAAGCGCTCCGTGTCGCGCCACACGGCCGGGTTGTCGCCCCAGGGGGCGAGGATCTGCTCGATGCTTTCGCCTTCGCGCAGGCGCTTGATCAGCCGGATGCCCTCGGGGTTCAGCTTGAAGGCCTTGTTGGGGCGCTGGATGAAGACGCTGTCTTCTTCGCGCACCTCGATGTAGTCGTAGACGTTTTTAATCCACTCGCGCACCCAACTCAGGTCCACGACCGGCCGCTGCATCACGGCCTGCTTGCGTCCGAACAGCATCTCGAGGAAGGCCATCAGAATGATCCTCCGCTGTGGCAGGCCGAATGGCATGCCGAGTGACAGGCTGAATGGCAGGCGCTGTGACAGGCCGAGTGACAGGCGCTGTGGCACGCGCTGTGACAGGCCGAGTGGCAGACGTCGATGGCGCCGGGGTCGGTCAGGAAGTCCTGGTAGGTGATGTGGTCCACCTTCACGTCAATGGCGCGCTCGAAGCGGTCCGGCAGCAGGGTGCGGTCGTAGTCGCGGTAGTGGTGGTTCCAGTAATACCAGTGGTGCCAGCCGAAGTGGCGCAGGTTGTAGGGCTTGGCTTCGTCCTCTTCAGGCCTCTCGTGCCCTTTCTTCACCTGCTGCTGCCATACCTCGTTGATCTGCGCCTGCCAGTACTTCTTGGTCGCCTCGATGTCGCAGTCCCAGGCCTTCTTCTGGACGTTCTTCACCACCAGGTCCAGCAGGTGCTCGAGCTCGGCTTCTGAGAACTTCCCGTCGTCGCGGGCCGCCTTGACCATTTCGTACTCATACTCCTCAAGGCCGGCGACTTCTTCCTTGCTGCGCTGCAGCACCTTCACCTTGAGGGGGTCGGCCTTCAGCACTTCCAGGAAGCCGGCCGCGGCCAGGCGCTGCAGCATCACACTCAGGATGCGCTTGTAGGGCAGCTCGAGGAAAACGCGACTTCGACGGGGGTGAGCGTCTCGCACACCTTGCCGGGCTTCCGGAAAGTGGAGAGCTTGATCTTGGGCGGCACCCACTCCACCGCTTCCCAGGCTACGTCATCCAGCGAGTCACGCGCTTTGCGGGTTTCACGGTGCTTGTAATAGGTGATGCCCGCAAACAGCAGCAACAGCACGACCACGATCCCGATCAGCAGCAGCCGTGCGGAGCCATCTTCAAGGTAGTTGGGGCCGTAATCATAGGGGCTGCTGCCTGGGCCGCCTCCCACGGGCGGACGGCTGGGGTCGTACGCGCCGAAGGTGGCTTCAAACACCGCGGCGTCAACGTACTGCTGAACCAGCATCTTGCCGAAGGCCGGCATGCGATCCTTGTGGAGCAGCACTTCGAAGCGGCCGTTCTGGTTGCGGTAGTCGATGCGGTATTGCTCGTTCATCCACTTCTCGGTGCGGAAGTGGACCGAATCCAGGAACGCCGGCGAGCGCGGGTCGCCGGAAACCTCGATCGGGTAGCGCACGTACACCGTGTAGTGCTCAAGGGCATGGTCCCATTCGCTGGGCGCCCAGTGGAACACCACCAGCTTGCGCCCATCCGGGTCGGTGGTCTGGGCCAGGTGTCCCGTACGGCCGAAATCCGTGGCGAACCTGAACTTGAAGATCGCCGAACCGCGGCTGATGCCGGCCCCGTTGGCGAACTGGATGGTCTTCTTGCCCGAGTTGAAACCGCGCTCGATGGGCATGGTGCGGCCGTTGTCGAGTGTCGCCAGGCCCCAGGCGTCGTCCCACACCGGGTCCAGGTCGTCGATCTGCGGGCCGGTGAAGTAAAAACCGTGGAACTCGCCGCTGTCGTGCTCGTACTTCACGGCGTACTCGACGCCGGCTTTGCCGTCTTTCTGCAGGTTGATCGTGACCTCGCACCACACGGGGTGGCCTGAGCCCGCCCACAGGGCGCAGGGGGCCAACAGCAGGATCAGCAGCAGGATGCGCACGTGCATTGAGTCGCCATCCTAGACACGGGCGCGGTTAAAGTGGATAGCTAACGGCGGGATGCATATGCAATGATGTCGCGTTCAAACTCGCGTGCGGTGCACTTGCATCTTAAAGGCGGACGGACCGGGGGCTGGATGCGTTACGGCTTCGTGATCGACAACCGCGTGTGCATCGGCTGCCACGCCTGCACGGTGGCCTGCAAGGCCGAGCACTTGGTGCCCATCGGCGTCAACCGCACCTGGGTGAAGTACATCGAGCGCGGCGAATACCCCAACGTGGCCCGCAATTTCCAGGTCACGCGCTGCAACCACTGCGTGGACGCGCCCTGCGTGACGATCTGCCCCACCAGCGCGCTGTTTTCGCGCGAGGACGGCATCGTCGATTTCGACAACCGGCGCTGCATCGGCTGCAAGTCATGCACCCAGGCCTGCCCCTACGACGCGCTGTACATCGACCCCAACACCCACACGGCCGCCAAGTGCAACTTCTGCGCCCACCGCATCGACCAGGGCCTGAACCCGAGCTGCGTAAACATCTGCCCGGAGCAGGCGATCCACTTCGGCGACCTGGACGACCCCAAAAGCGACGTCGCCCAGCTGGTCAGCCGCGAACACGTCGGTCAGCGCAAGCCCGAAAAGGGCACCATGCCCAGCCTGTTCTACATCGACGGCGACAGCGCGGCCTTGAACCCGGCCGCTACCCAGATGCCCGAGTCCACCATGTGGTCCGACCAGAACCGCGGCGTGGGCCACAACGTGGGCAAGAGCGGCGAGGCCACCGACTTGCTCGGCATTGTGCGCCGAGCCCAGGCCACCCGCGCCGAGCGCAGCGACGCGCCTGAGCCCGTGCTCGACGGCCTGCTGGTCGAGCTCGAGAAAGCCACCGGCGCCAGCAAGGTGCGCCGGGCCTACGACCAGCCCGACAAGGGCATCCAGTGGGGCTGGGAAGTGCCGGCCTATGTGGTGACGAAGGCGTTGTCGGCCGGGCTGGCGCTGGTCAGTGCGCTGGCGTTCATTTTGCCGAGCCTGGGCGTGCAGTCGATGGCGTTCAACACCGGCGGCAACCTGTTCCAGGTGGTGCTGCCGATTCTGTCGATGGTGTTCCTGGTGATCACCGGCGGCCTGCTGGTGAAAGACCTCGACCAGCCCCTGCGCTTCGTGTACGTGCTGCTGCGCCCCCACTGGACCAGCTGGCTGGTGCGCGGCGGCTATATCATCACCGTGACGGGCGGTTTGACGGCCCTGTGGACGGCCAACGGCCTGTTTCTGCACTCACCGCAGGTGTTCAAGCTGCTGGCGTGGCCGCTGGGGCTGATGGCGCTGGCGTGCGCGGGCTACACCGGCTTCCTGTTTGGCCAGTGCAAGGGTCGCGATTTCTGGCAGTCGCCAGCGTTGCCGCTGCACATGATGAATCACGCGCCCCTGGCCGGCTTCGCCGTGCTGGCGCTGATCGGGCGTGACGTGCGCTGGGCGCTGTTTGCCTTCACGCTGCTGAACCTGGCGGTGATCGCCTTCGAGATCTGGGGCAAGCACCCCAACGAAGACAGCGCCGCCACCGCCCACGACATGCAGCAGGGCCGCGCGGGGGCCATGTTCTGGTTCGGCGTGATCGGCATCGGCGGGGTGCTGCCGCTGCTGCTGTTGCTGGTGAAGGCGCCGTTCTCGGCAGCGTTGGCCGTGCTGGTGGGCCTGGCCATCACCGAGTACCTGTGGGTGATCATGCCCCAGAAGCGACCTAACACGTAGCGCAGGCGCCTCGCCTGCACCGGCCGTGGGCGCCTCGCCCACGGCACTGGAGAAGAAATGGGCAAAGCAAAGATCAGCCTGATTGAAAAAGTCGCCACGGCCCTGCGCATCATCCCGAACCTGGCCGGTGACGAGAAACCCGCGCGCATGGGCCCCGGCGTGCAGACCGGGCCGTTCCCTCTCAACAGTTTCCCGCCCGTCGAGAAGTGGGACGACTGGGAAGAGCTTGACCCGCAGGCCTGGCCGCTGCTCAAGAAGCGGCGCTACAGCATCGTGCCTACCACCTGCTTCAACTGCGAAAGCGCCTGCGGCCTGCTGGCCTACGTGGACAAGGACAGCCACACCGTACGCAAGTTCGAGGGCAACCCCATGCACCCGGGCTCGCGCGGGCGCAACTGCGCCAAGGGCCCGGCCACCAAGAACCAGCTCGATGACCCGGACCGCATCCTGTACCCGCTCAAGCGCGCGGGCGCCCGCGGCGAGGGCAAGTGGGAACGCGTGAGCTGGGAACAGGCGCTCAAGGACATCGGCGGCAAAATCGCCGCCAGCTTCGACGCCAAGCGCCACAACCACGTGGTCTACCACGTCGGCCGCCCCGGCCACGAAGGCTACATGGACCGCGTGCTGCAGGGCTGGGGCATCGACGGCCACAACAGCCACACCACCATCTGCAGCGCCGGCGCGCGCCACGGCTATTCGCTTTGGATGAAGATGGACCGCCCCAGCCCCGACCACGCGGAGGCCCGCGTGATCCTGCTGGTCAGCGCGCACCTCGAAAGCGGCCATTACTTCAACCCGCACGCCCAGCGCATCATGGAAGGCGTGATGAACGGCGCGAAGCTGGTGGTGCTGGACCCGCGCCTCTCCAACACCGCCAGCATGGCGGACCTCTGGATACCCACCCAGCCGGGCAGCGAGGCCGCTGTGTTTCTCGCCATCGCGCGGCTGATGCTGCTGAACAAGACTTACGACGAAAGCCAGTTCAAGCACTGGACCAACTGGCGCGAGTTCCTGGCCGAGGAGCATGCAAGCAAGCCCCAGACCTGGGAGACCTTCGTTGAAGTGCTGCTCGATGAATGGAGCGAGTTCACCCCCGAGCGCGCGGCCGCCGAGGCGCGGGTACCCGTCGAGCAGATCAGGCAGCTGTACGAAACCGTGATCAAGGCCGACCGCCGCCTGGCCGCGCACACCTGGCGCTCGGCCAGCATCGGCAACCTGGGCGGCTGGCAGGTGGCGCGCACGCTGCAATTGCTGGTGGTAATGACGGGCAGCGTTGGCGGCCCGGGCGGGACCATGCCCAGCGCCTGGAACAAGTTCAAGCCGGACTTTTTCGATAAGCCGCCGGCCGTGAAGTTCTGGAACACCTTGCAGTTCCCCGATGAATGGGGCGTGGCGCAGTACGAGATGTCGCAGTGCCTGCCGCACCTGATGAAGGAGCGCGACGAGAAGCTGGACGTGTACTTCACCCGCGTGTTCAACCCGGTGTGGACCTACCCGGACGGCTTCAGCTGGATCGAGATGTTGCGCGACGAGAAGCGCGTGGGCTGCCACGTGGCGCTGACTCCGACCTGGAACGAGACCGCCTACTTCGCCGACTACGTGCTGCCCATGGGCCACGCCAGCGAGCGCCATGACATCAACAGCTACGAGGTGGACTCCGGCATGTGGATTGCCTTCCGCCAGCCGGTGCTGCGCGAAGTGGCCCGCCGCGCGGGCAAGACGGTCAAGCGCACCTATGAGGTCAACCCGGGCGAGGTCTGGGAAGAAGACGAGTTCTGGATCGATCTAAGTTGGAACATCGACCCGGACGGTTCGCGCGGCATCAGAAAGCACTTCGAAAGCCCGGCCGATCCCACAAAACCGGTCAGCGTGGACGAGTACTACAGCCACATTTTCGACCGCGTGCCCGGCCTAACGGAGGCCGCGAAGAAGATGGGCCTCAGCCCGCTCGACTACATGAAGAAGATCGGCGCCTTCCGCGTGCACGAGCGCGTCTACAACCAGCACCTGAAGCCGCTGAAGGACGACGGCGAGCCCAACGAGTTCGGCACCGTCACGAAGGACGGCAAGGCGGTCGGTGTCGAGCTCGACGGCCAGCGCTACGTCGGCTGGCCCACGCCCAGCCGCAAGCTGGAAATCTGGTCCAAGTCGATGAAGGACTACGGCTGGCCCGAGCACACCCTGCCCGGCTGGATCAAGAGCCACGTGCACCCCGATCACGCCTATAGCAAGCCCAACGGCATGGTACTGGTGCCCACCTTCCGGCTGCCCACGCTGATCCACACCCGCACCGGCGCGGCCAAGTGGTTGAACGAAATCAGCAACAACAACCCGCTCTGGATGCACCCCAGCGACATGAAAGCCCGCGGCCTCCGCAACGGCGACCTGGTGCGCGTCAGCACCGACATCGGCTGGTTCGTGGACAAGGTCTGGGCCACCGAGGCGATCAAGCCCGGAGTGGCGGCCTGCAGCCACCACCTGGGGCGCTGGCGTCGCAAGCAGGACCCCAACGGCAACCGCATGTCGGCCAACACCGTCAGCATCGAGGACACCGACGGCAAGTTCAGCATGAAGCGCACCCGCGGCGTGCACCCGTTCGAAAGCGACGACCCGGACACCCGGCGCATCTTCTGGTCCGAGGGCGGCGTGCACCAGAACGCCGCGGCGCCCGCGCACCCGGACCCGATCTCCGGCGCCAACTGCTGGCTGCAGAACGTGGTGGTGGACAAGGCTCACAACGGCGACCAGTACGGCGACGTGTTCGCGGACCTCAAGAAGGCCCACGCCGTCTACCAGGAATGGAAGTCATGGTGCCGGCCGGCGAAGCCCGGCGGCCTGCGGCGCATCCCGTGGCTCAACCGTCCCTTGAGCCCGGCGCCGGAGATGTGGAAGCTGGAGTCGTAGAAATCAGCTGGTCTTCAGGCATCTTGGGCCGCACTTTCTCGAGCGCGGATTTAATCGCCATCACCACCAGCAGCACGGCGAACACCATGGTCAGGAAGTCCGCGCGGATCCAGTAAGCCGCGATCACACCCGCGGTCGCGGTGACGGCCGACAACGGCAGCAGCACCGGCACTTCCTTCCAGGCCACGTTCTTGATGCGCGCGTGCAGGAACAGCGCCCAGGCGCTGATCGGCACGATGGCGATCAGGCTGGTGGCGCGGGCGACGGCGAAGTTGTCGGACAGGTCGGAGTAGCCGATCATCAGGGCAGGCACGATCACCATGCCGCCGCCGATGCCGAAGAGCGTTGACGTAAGCCCCGCCAGGAAGCCGGCCGCCAGGGCAAAGCCGATGGTGGTGGGCTCGGACAACACCGGCGAGTCCCCAACCAGATGCGTGGCTTGCGGGATCAGACCGGCCATGCGCACTGCCACCAGCAGCAGGAACACCGAGAACACGTAGCGGAACAACTGGCGCGGGATGATGCGCAGCAGCCAGTTGCCCACGGGCGCGCCGGCAAAGGCGCCGACCACCAGCAGACCGGCCTCGCCCCACAGGATGTCGCCTGGAGCGGTGATCAGCTGAACGATCATGCCGATGATGACGATGGCGGTGATAAGCGCCAGGCTGGTGCCCACGCTGCGCTTCATGCGCAGTGGCGCCCAGGCTGCCAGGATCTGCACCTGGAAGGCGCCGCCGCCGATGCCCAGCAGGGTGCTGAGAAACGCGATCACACCCGACGACGACACCAGAAGCACCGGCCGGCGCCGCGGCATCTTGGGTTCAGGTTTGTCGGGTGAGTTCATGAAGCGCCGCCCTGCGCAATGCCGCTACTGATTTAGGGGGGCGGGCCCCCGTGTCAACGGCGCGGCGATGTCGCGTGCTCCGCTAGTATCCCGCTTGCGTACTCCGCCCGTTCGTGGAAACTGTGTGGAGAAAAGGTGGACATGCAGAATCAACGCATGGTGAAACTCGCCCATTCCATCGAAGGCCGCGCGGCCCCGCGGCTGCCGCTGAGCGTTGAAGCACTGGACCAGCAGCTCGGCGGCGGGCTTCCCCTGGGGGCCGTCACCGAGATCATCTCCGAGCCCGGCCACGGCGGCTGGTGGCTGGCCATGCGCGCGCTGGCCGCAAGCAAAGGCCGCATCGGACTGCTGAACCACGACGACTCGTTCCACCCGCCCGGCGCGGCGTTGCTGGGCGTGGATTTGTCACGCCTGCTGGTAGTGCGCACCAGTCACCGCAAAGACGCCCTGTGGGCGCTCGAGCGCCTGTGCGCCAGCGCCAGCCTGGGCGCCACTTTCGCCTGGCTGCCCGGCCTGCGCGACCTTGAGTTGCGCCGCCTGCAGCTCGCGGCCGAGCGTTCGCGCCAGTGCGTGCTGCTGCTGCGCCGCGAGGAAGAGGCCGGTCGCTCAAGCTGGGGCGCGCTGCGCCTGCAGGTTCGCGGCGTGCCCGGCGGCGGTGCCACGCGGGTGCTGGATGTGATCACCCTGCGCGCGCGGGGCGGCATGCCGCGCCCGGTAAGAATCGAGGTCGAGCATGGCACGGGTGCTGTGCGTGGCTCTGCCGTGGTTCCGCAGCGAGCGCTTGACGCGGAGCCTCGACACGCCGCAGGAGCCTGAGCTTGCGGTGGTGCTGCGCCACAGCAACACCCTGGTGATCACCGGGGCCAGCAAAGCCGCGTGGCACGCGGGCATCCGCGAGGGCATGACCCTCGCCCAGGGGCGCGCGTTGTTTCCCAAGCTGGAAGTCGTATTCCAGCACGACGAGGCCGAGGCCGCCGCGCTGGAAAGCCTGGCCGCTTTCGCCTATCGCTTCACGCCCGACGTGCGGCTGTGGCGCCCCAACGTGCTGCTGCTGGACATCACCGGCTGTGAGCGCCTGCACGGCAGCGAGGAAGCCCTGCTGGGCAAATTGGCCGAAGGCTTAGGGCGCCTCGGTTACTCCACACACCTGGCTACGGCCGACAACGCCACAGCGGCGCTGACCCTGGCCATGGCAAACCGGGCCGCGCTGACCATGCCCGGCCACGGCGACGAGGTGTTCACGGACCTGCCCATGGCGGCGCTGCGGCTCAGCGACCGTTCCGAGCGCGAGCTGTACGACCTGGGCATCACGCGCATAGGCCAGCTGCTGGCGCTGCCCACCAGCACACTGCCGCACCGCTTCGGCGACGACGTGACCGAGCGCCTGCGCCAGCTGCGCGGCGAGCTGTACGAGGACTTCGAGGCCTGGAAGCCGGTCAGCTTCATCCGCGAGCGCCTTGATTTCACCGGCCCCACCAACCAGTACAGCGCCCTGCTGTTCGTGCTGCGCCAGGCCGCCACCTTCATGGCCGAGCGCCTGGCCGCGGCGTCATCCGGCGCGCGCAGGCTGGAAGGGCGCTTCGTGTGCAGCGACGGCGCGGACCTCGAGTTCGCCCTTGACACGGCAAGACCCACGGCCGACGCGCGCGGCATCGCCACCCTGCTGACCTCGCGCTTTGAACGCCTGGACACCGGCGAGCGCTGGTTCGAGGCCTTCGAGCTGGTGGTGCCCAGCCACGAGCCCCTGCAGCTCCAGCAGCGCGACCTGTTCGAGCCCGACGGCGGCGTGGCTTCAGGCGATTTCCTGCGCCTGCTGGACGAGCTCACCGGCCGACTGGGCCAACAGGCCGTGGCCCGCGCCGTGCTGACCGACCATCCCCACCCGCGCCTGGGCTATCGCTACGTGCCGTTCCAGTCGAAGGAAGCGGGCAGCGACAGGCCGCCGATTCCCGGCCGACCGCCACGTATCGAGCGCGGCGACTACGTGGCGCTCGCCTGTGAGCTGAAAGAGCTGCCGGCCTGGTGGGAGCTCGCCGAAAACAGGGACAGTCCCCAACTTCGGGGACAGTCCCTTACCGTGGTCTCCGGCCCCGAGCGCCTGACCCACGGCGAGCCCACGGACTACTTCACAGTCGAGACGCCCGACGGCGCGCGCCACTGGGTCAGCTTCGTGGCTGGCCAGTGGTGGGTGCCGAAGGCGCTGGCGAAGCTGCGCGACGAGTTCATCGCCCTGGCAGGCCGCGCAATCACGCGCGAGCAGGCGGTTGCGCGCGAAGCGCCGCCCGTGGCCGAGCTGGTCTGCGCCAGCAACTTCAGCTTCCTGCGCGGCGCCAGCACGGCCGAGCAGTTGTTCCAGCAGGCGGCCAGGCTGGGCCTGCGCGCGCTGGCGATCACGGACATGCACACACTGGCGGGCATGGTGCGCGCCCACGCCCAGGCCAAGGAGGCCGGCGTCAAGCTGCTGGTGGGCGCGCGCGTGGCGCCCGTGGACGGGCCGGACCTGTGCCTCTACGCCATGACGCGCAAGGGCTACGCGCATCTGTGCCGGCTGCTGACGCTCGGCAAGCGCCGCACGGGCAAGGGCCAGTGCGAGCTGTACCTGCGCGACCTGGCGGAGTTCAGCGCCGACCTGCAGTGCGTGGCGCTGGGCGCCGACGCGGCGCCGCCCGGCGCGCTGGAGCTGCTGCGCGAAGTGTTCGGCGCGCGCCTGTCCCTGGGCGCCTGCCGCCACTTCGAGGCCTTCGACGACCAGCGCATCACCGGCGTGCTGGAACGCAGCGCC
Source organism: Planctomycetota bacterium (assembly GCA_027493625.1). GTDB lineage: Bacteria > Planctomycetota > UBA8742 > UBA2392 > UBA2392 > JACKID01. The sequence continues at coordinate 247,656 of JAOSKM010000002.1, forward strand.
GCGCTTGGGATTCCCGCCGTGGCCGTCAACGACGTGCACTTCCACCACACAGAGAACAAGCTGCTGCAGGACATGCTGACCTGCGTGCGCGAGGGCATCACGCTCGATGAGTCCGGCAGCGCCTGCCTGCCCAACGCCGAGCGCAGGCTGAAACACCCGGCCGAGACCGCCGCATTGTGGCGTGACCGGCCGGAGCTGCTGCAACGCGGCATCGAGATTGCCGACGCCTGCACGTTCAGCCTCGACGAGCTGCGCTACGAGTACCCCAACGAAATCGTGCCGCCGGGCATGAGTATGCAGGATTACCTCGAGCAGGAGACTTGGGCCGGCGCCGAACGCCGCTACCCGCAGGGCATACCCGAGCAGGTCCGCAAGCTGCTGCAGCACGAGCTGGAGCTGATCGAGGAACTCAACTACGCGGCCTACTTCCTGACCGTCTACGACATCGTGCAGTTCGCGCGCCGGCGCGGCATCCTGTGCCAGGGGCGCGGCAGCGCGGCCAACAGCTCCGTGTGCTTCTGTCTGGGTGTGACTTCGGTTGACCCCACCCGCGTCAACCTGCTGTTCGAGCGCTTTATCAGCCGCGAGCGCAACGAGCCGCCCGACATCGACATCGACTTCGAGCACGAACGCCGCGAAGAAGTGCTGCAGTACATTTACGGGAAATACGGCCGCGAACGCACCGGCATCTGCGCCACGGTAATCAGCTACCGCTCGCGCAGCGTGGTGCGCGACGTGGGCAAGGCGCTGGGGCTTTCGCTGGACCAGGTCGAGCGCCTGGCCAAGAACATCCAGTGGTGGGACAACGCCGACAAGCTGACCGAGCTGATGGCCGACGCCGGCCTTGACCCCACCGACAAGCGCGTGCTGCTGACCATGGAGCTGTCGCGCCGCCTGTACGGTTACCCGCGCCATTTAAGCCAGCACGTGGGCGGCTTCGTGATCACGCGCGGGCGCCTCGATGAGCTGGTGCCGATCGAAAACGCCGCCATGGCCGACCGCACGGTGATCGAGTGGGACAAGGACGACATCGACGAGCTGGGCATACTCAAGGTGGATTGCCTCAGCCTCGGCATGCTGACGGCCGTGCAGAAGGCGTTTGCGCTGATCGAGAAGGGGGGCGGGCATAAGCTCGACATGGCGGGCGTGTTCCTGTACGACCCCCAGGGCGACGGCAGCACGCCCGAGGCGAAGGCGCTGTACGCCATGCTGCACAAGGCCGACGCGGTGGGAACCTTCCAGGTGGAGTCGCGGGCGCAGATGTCGATGCTGCCGCGCCTGAAGCCGCACTGTTTCTATGACCTGGTCACGGAGGTCGCGATCGTGCGCCCCGGGCCGATCCAGGGCGGCATGGTTCATCCGTATCTGCGCCGCCGCAACGGCGAAGAGCCGATCGTCTACCCGCACCCGGACCTTGAGCCCGTGCTGAAAAAGACCTTCGGCGTGCCGCTGTTCCAGGAGCAGGCCATGCAGATCGCCGTGGTGGCCGCCGGCTTCACGCCCGGCGAGGCCGACCAGCTGCGCAAGGCCATGGGCGGCTGGCGACGGCCGGGGCTGATCGAGAGCTACCGGCGCAAGCTGATTGAGGGCATGCGCGTGCGCGGCATCAGCGGCGATTTCGCCGAGCGCGTGTATGAGCAGATCGCCGGCTTTGGCGAATACGGCTTCCCGGAATCCCACGCCGCAAGCTTCGCGCTGATCACCTTCGTGAGCTGCTTCCTGAAGCGCTTCTACCCGGCCGCTTTCTCTGCCGCGCTGGTGAACTCGCAGCCGATGGGCTTCTACAGCATCAGCAGCCTGCTGCGCGACGCCCAGGACCACGGCGTGGAAGTGCTGCCCGTGGACGTGAACGTGAGCGAGTGGGATTGCCTTCTGGAGGCGGCAGGCGACAGGCGGCAGGCGGCAGCGGCTTACGAACCTGCCCCCCTCGACGCTCCGCCCGCCGAGTGGGGCAAGGCCGGTCCCGCGATCCGCTTGGGCATGCGCGTGGTGAAGGGCCTGTCCGAGGAAACCGCCCGCGCCATCGAGGCCGCTCGTGCCGACGGCCCCTTCAAAAGCGTGCCGGACCTGGTGCGGCGCCTGTCCGGCAAGCTCAGCCGCCAGCGCTGGCGCGGCGACCTGCACAAGCTGGCGGCCGCGGACGCCTTCGAATCCCTGGGCCTCGACCGCCGCGCCGCCCTGTGGGAAGTGCGCGGTTACAGCGAGCCGGTGCCGGAGTTGTTCCGCGCGCTGGACCCCGTGGAGCCGGTTGTGCCGCTGCCCGCCATCAGCGAGCAGGAGCAGGTCACGGCCGACTACCACAGCACCGGCCTGTCCCTGCGCGCGCACCCCATGAGCTTTTACCGCGACGCCCTGGACGACGCCGGCGTGGTGCCGACCGGGCGGCTGGCGCAGATGCGCGACCGCGACAAGGCCGAGGTGGCGGGCATCATCCTGATGCGCCAGCGCCCGGCCACGGCGGGCGGCATCACGTTCATCACGCTGGAGGACGAGACGGGCATCGCCAACCTGGTGATCTACAAGGATTTCATGGAGGCCAACCGCAAGGTGCTGCTGGGCAGCCACTTCCTGGCCGCGCGCGGCACGGTCGAGCGCGAGGGGGGAAGTGATCCACCTTAAGGTGGAGAGCGTACGTTCGCTTGACGAGCTGCTGCCGGACGTAAAGACCAAGTCGCGCAATTTCAGGTAGGGACACGCGGCCGCGTGTGCGCAAGTCGTGGTAGGGACACGCGGCAGCGTGTCCCTACGCGCGCAGATCCTTGAGCTCCAGCTCGACTTCCGGGTGGCCGCGGAATGTAGAGATCTTGGGCGTGAAGGCGATGCGCACCTTGTCACCGCGCTTGAACTCGCTTACGCGCTCGCCCAGGCCGAAGGCGATTGCCTTCAGGGTTCCGCTGGCCTCCGCCCTGGGCGCGGGCTCGTCGTCGAACAGGCTGCGCGACGGCACCGGCGGCTGGGTTACGCCCACCTGGCGCACCATCAGGCTGAGGTGACCGGCGCCGCGCCCCACAACGCGCGGCGGCGCGACGATCTCGACTTCGTCGGCCATGAACACCGGCTCGGGGTTGCCCTGGCCGAAAGGCTCCAGCGCCTCCAGCACGCGCACGCCCGCCACGTCCAGCGCCGCCAGCGGCACGGTGGCGTCGATGTCGAGCGTCGGCGTGGCGTAGTCCGCCTGCAAAATGTGCTTGTCGGCGATCTCGTTGACCGCGCGCCGCAGGCTCAGCATGTTCTCGCGCGAGATCTCCAGGCCCGCCGCCTGTGCGTGGCCGCCGAAGCGCTCCATCAGGCCGGCGCACTCGTTCAGCGCGTTATACAGATGAAAGCCCGGGATGCTGCGCCCGGAGCCGCGCCCCGTGGCGCCCTGCATGGCGACCAGCACCGCCGGCTTGTTGAAGCGGCGCGAAATGCGCGCGGCCACGATGCCGACCACGCCCGGGTGAAACTCGTCGTGGCCGAGCACCAGCACCCGGTCGCTTTGGTAGGTCACGTCGGCGTTGACCATCTCCTCGGCCAGCTTGGTCAGCGCGCGGTCCACGCCCTGGCGTTCGCGGTTCAGCACGTCCATCTGGCGCGCGATGTCCATGGCCTCGCCGTAGCTGCGGGCGGTCAGCAGCTCAAGCGCGAGAGTTTCTCGCCCCAGGCGGCCGCCGGCGTTGAGGCGCGGTGCCAGCTTGAAGCCGACGTCCGTGGCCGTGGGCACGCGGTCAAGGCCGATGGACTCCATCAGCGCGCGGATGCCGGGGTTGGGGCTGTCGGGCATCAGTTTCAGGCCCTGGGTGGTCAGCACGCGGTTTTCGCCAACCAGGGGCACCACGTCGGCGATGCTGGCCAGGGCCACCAGGCTCTGCGCTCCGGCGAGGAAGTCTTTGTAGGGCTCATCCAGCGTGCGGCCGTTGCTGGTTTTCTGCAGCAGGGCCCAGGCCAGCTTGAAGGCGACACCAGCGCCGCACAGGTCGCGGAAGCGCAGGGTTTCGTCGTTGATGTGCGGGTTCATCACGGCCAGCGCGTCGGGCAGGGTTTCGCCCACGGTGTGGTGGTCGGTAATGATGCTGTCGATGCCGAGCTCGTTGGCCAGCGCGATCTCGGCATTCGCTGTCGTGCCGTTGTCGCAGGTGATCAGCAGCTTCACGCCTGACTTGGCGGCGTCGCGGATGATGCGCTCGTTGAGGCCGTAGCCTTCCTCGGCGCGGGAGGGGATGCTGACCTCGACTTCAGCGCCAAGCAGGCGGAACAGGTTGACCAGCAGTGCCGCGCTGGCGGAGCCGTCCACGTCGTAGTCGCCCTGGATCAGGATTTTCTCGCCGCGCTTGACCGCGTGCAGGATGCGCTCAACGGCGCGTTCCATGTGGCGGAAGGCGAACGGATCCTCGAGCTGGTGGCTGCTGGGTTTCAGGAACTGCACGGCCGACTCGGCATCACGCACGCCGCGGTTGATCAGGGCGCGTGCGACGTACTCGGGGATCCGCAAACCGGAGGCAATCTCCCGCACATGGGAGCTGCGCTGGCTGGCAACGCACCAGGCGGATTCAAGGTGTGTGGCCGGCAAGGCGAATCCTTCCAGGGACGGTGATGGAGTGGGGGCAGGTGACACGCCCGCAGGAATCATTAGTACCCCGCGGGTGCGGAAGGCGCAAGCGAAGACGCGTCATAGCCTTGTCGCAAATGCTTTTCTGCACAACGTTTCCACAGAAGGGGTGACGGGCTTTGGTCCGATAAATCTTACACGATCGTACGCTGCCAGGTGATGTTCGGGTGCCGGGCGGAAAGTTTTCGCTGCCGAAATGAGCAACGAGCTGCAAACCCATGGGGCAAAAACACTTGTGCCATGTATGCGTTTCATGCGGTTATTTGACTTTCCGAACGTTTTGCTCCATAATCTAAAGCCTTATTGTGCTCAACTGAGTAGACGTAACTCATGGATATCCACAAGTCGAAGCGCCACCTGTGCGGTGGTGGCGCCTCGACTGCCGCAGGGGTCGAAATGCGCTGGGTTGGGCTGCTTCTACTATTATGCGCCGCGATCCCGCTGTCCGCTCAACCGGACATCCTCTACTACAAGTTCAACGAGACCTCGGGGGCCTTGGCCAGGAACTCGGCTGTCCCGGGTCAGGGCTACGATAGTGCGATCCTCAGCGCGGCCCCGATCTGGAATACAACGAACCCGAGGCTCGGCACAGCCTGCGTGAACAACACCGGACAGCAGCGCCGCATGAGTTCGGGCTATTCCATGAGCGAGCGCAACGGCCAGAACTTCACGATCGAGTTCTGGTTCCGCACCTCGGCCGGCGGCTATCAGGACTTCTGCAACGATGGGGACGCTTTCGCGATCTGGCTGAACAACGGGCGACTTCAAGTCTACATCAATGGACAGGTACGCCTTCAGTCTTCGGCCACAAACCTGAACAACAACACGTGGCGCTACGCGGCGCTGACCCGTTCCGGGAATACGTTCAGACTCTACTGGGGCAGCACGTCGGGTGGACTGTCCAGCAGCAACACGAATTACACGACAAACTTCTCGACCCGCGCCCTTGAGTTGCTGCACTGGCAAGGTGTGGTGCCCGCGACCTACGAAGGCGAGATGGACGAATTCCGGCTCTGGAGTGTGGCGCGTACAGCTGGACAGTTGAACTCCGGCCGGGGAGCCGAGATGTCCACCGGCGACATGGAGGTGTTTGACTCGGCAAACGACTTCATCAAGCACCAGGGCACGGCGCGCTACACCCGTGTCAACGCTGCCGGTTTCACCGACTACACCTTCTCGATCCTGAACACGCGCAACGGTGGCGACATCACATTCAATCCCGTGACCCTGCCCTCCGTCACGGGTGCTACGGCCAGCGTAATCACCCAGCCCGCCACGATCAGCCCGGGGGCCACCACCAACTTCACCGTTCGTGTCACACCCACGCAGCCGGAGTTCTATGTAAGTGTGGACATCAACAGCGACCGGGCGCCCAACCCGTACCAGATCACCATCCACGGCATGGTCGACACCGGCCGGCCCGAGATGCTGTACTTCAGGCTGAATGAAGGTTCCGGGACGCAGACCGCCAACGACGCTTCACCAGGTCGCGGCGCAAATCCCGCGATCTTCAGCACCGGCCCCAGCTGGAACTCGGTCAGCCCGCGGCTCGGAAACGCGGCGGCCGGAAGCAACGCCAACCTGCCCACCGGCTTCACGGGAACGGACCTGCCGCGCGCCGACTTCACGGTTGAGTTCTGGATGCGCACGTCCACAACAACCGGCACGCGCACCATCGTCGGTGACGGCCAGTCTTTCCGCATCTATCTCCAGAACGGCGCGCTTCGCGTGCTTGGCGGTGTCCAGGTGCTGTCGCCCGGCGGAACTGTCAATGACAACAACTGGCACCACGTGGCCCTGGTGTCGAACCCCGGCACCTATGGCATGCGCCTGTACATCAATGGCGCGCTGCAATCGGAAACCATCAATTTCTCGTTCCCGTTCTCGAACACCGAATGGACGTTGTTTTCACACAACGGGACTGACAACTTTGTCGGTGAACTGGATGAGTTCCGCGTCTGGGCTTACGCCCGCGACGCCGCAGAAATTGCAGCCGACCTGAACTGGGAGTTGTTCGGGCACCTTGATGTGCAGCGTCCGGCCGCAACATCCATTCCTCACGCCGGAGCAGACAACGTGGGCAACGCGCCGGTCGGTGTGCCACTGAATCTCAACTACACCCTGGCTAACACGGGTGGACGTCTGCTGACCATGGGCACGCCCGCCCTGACTGTCGGCAGCCTGGTGAACTGCACGGCGAGTGTATTGTCCGATCCGGTCGGCGCGGCCGTCGCCGCGAGCGGCAGCGTGGTCGGCCAGTTGCAGGTCACGCCGACGGCGTCCGGCCCATTCAGCTTTGTGCTGACCGCTGCAAGCGACGACATCGACCGTCCGGCATACCTGGTGAACGTTTCAGGCACAGGCATCTCCGGCGAAATCGACGTGCAGCGACCGGTGGGCAACTCCATCGCCAGCGGCGCGCCAGATGCATTGGGCGGCACCTTTGTCGGTATTGCCGCTCCCTATACCTACACCATCGCAAACCTCGGCGCCGGCACCCTCAATATCGGCGCGATCTCAGCCCTGTCCCTGGTGAACTGCGGCGTGGCGATCACGCCGCCGGGTGTGACCGCGCTGGGCGCCGGCGTGAGCACCACGTTCCAGGTTGACATCACGGCCGCAGCGCCGGGCGCCTTCAGTTTCACGCTGAGCATCGTGAATGACGACCTGGATGAGAACCCCTATGACATCTTGGTCAGCGGCAGCGCCGTGAACCCGCCGCAATTGAGTGCCGCTTCTCCTGTGAGTTACGGCAGCAGTAACGTGGGCGTGCCCACGGCAACGGTCGGGCACGTCATCAGCAACGCGGGTGGTGCCGACCTCACGATCACCTCGATCTCGTTCGTCGGCACCAATCCCGGCGATTGGAGCCTGCTGGCTCCGCCGACTCCACCGGTCGTCATCTCCGCGGGCGGAAACCTGCCGCTTCAGGGAATCTTCACACCGAGCGCTACGGGGGCGCGCTCGGCCCAGTTGCGGCTGGTTTCCGACAGCGGGGCAGTGCCGGGTACAGTCACTTTGATCGACCTGACGGGCAACGGCACGGAGGGCGTGCTGGGCGTGCCCGGGTCAGGAACCTATGGCAGCAGCAACGTAGGCGTCCCGTCTTCGAGTGTTCCTCACACCCTCACCAACACCGGCAGCGGCCCCATCGAGATCACCGGCATCACGCCAACCGGAGACTGGGCGCTGGCCGCACCCGTGGTTCTACCCGCCGTGGTGGGCGTGGGTGGAAGTTTGAACTTCAGCGGAATCTTCACGCCGACCGCCACGGGCCTGCGCAACGGCAGCTTCCAGATCGGATGGAACCAGGGCGGCGGCGTGGCGGCCACACTCACGGACTTCAACGTCAGCGGCACCGGAACCTTCGGACTGCTTGGCGTAAACACCCCGGTCAACCACGGCAGCAGTAACGTAGGCGTCTCCACCGCCTCCTTCCCTCATGCACTGAACAACACGGGCACGGGGCCGATCCAGATTACGGCCATTACACTCAGCGGCACCAATCCCGGCGACTGGGCCTTCAGCCCGCTGCCTGCTCTGCCGGCCGTCGTCAACTGGGGCGGCAACCTGAACATCAGCACGATCTTCACCCCACAGGCAACCGGGGCGCGTAGTGCGCTGATCAACGTGACCTGGAACCAGGGCGTCGGCAGCACCATCACCCCGATTACGCTGGACGGCAACGGCACGTTGGCTGGCATCGGCGTGACCAGCCCGGTGAACTACGGCTCCAGCAACGTGGGTGTATCCGCCCCCGGCCAGAACCACGTGGTGAACAACACGGGTACCGGCCCGATGACGGTCACGGCGATCAGTGTCGGCGGCGACTGGACAGTGACCAACCTGCCGGCCTTGCCGCTGATGGTGGCGGCGGGCGGCAACTTCAACTTCGACGGCATCTTCACGCCGACGGCCACGGGCGGGCGCAACGCGACCATCCAGATCAGCTGGGACCAGGGCGGCGGCGCGGGCGCCACGATCACCGACATCAACGTCAGCGGCAACGGCATCCAGGCCAGCATCGGCGTGACCAGCCCGGTGAACTACGGATCCAGCAACGTCGGTGTGCCCGCCCCGAGCCAGAACCACGTGGTGAACAACACGGGTATCGGCCCGATGACGGTCACGGCGATCAGTGTCGGCGGCGACTGGACAGTGACCAACCTGCCGGCCTTGCCGCTGATGGTGGCGGCGGGCGGCAACTTCAACTTCGACGGCATCTTCACGCCGACGGCCACGGGCGGGCGCAACGCGACCATCCAGATCAGCTGGGACCAGGGCGGCGGCGCGGGCGCCACGATCACCGACATCAACGTCAGCGGCAACGGCATCCAGGCCAGCATCGGCGTGACCAGCCCGGTGAACTACGGATCCAGCAACGTGGGCGTACCAACCGCGCCTGTGACCCATACCATCAACAACACCGGCACCGGGCCGATGAATATCACTGGCATCACACCCGCTGGGGACTGGGCGGTCAGTGGTTCTCCGGCTCTCCCGGTGGTCGTGCCGGCCGGCATGAGCTACCAGTTTGACGGCATTTTCACACCGGCGGCCACCGGCGCCCGCACCGGCAGCTTCGACGTGGCCTGGGACCAAGGCGGCGGCGTCAACCCGCAAGTCACGCCTATCGCGGTGGACGGCACGGGGACCTTCGGCGATGTGTCGGTGCCGGCCATCTACGACCACGGCGGGGTGCTGGTCGGCAGCTCGTCGCCGCGGACGCACCGCATTGACAGCGTGGGCACCGGCCCGATTCGCATTCTGGGCGTTTCCATGGCGGGCGCCGACGCGGCCTACTGGTCGCTCAGCAACCTGCCCGCCGCGGGCCAGCCGTTGGCGTCCGGCGCCTGGTGGGATTTCGATGCCCCGTTCACTCCCGATGCCCCCCGCCTGTTCGCGGCGCAGATCATCGTGACCTGGGACCAAGGCGCCGGCAGTTTGGCACAGCAGGCGGTCATCGATGTCAGCGGGACCGGCGGCCTGGCTTCCAGTGTGACCGGAGTAAGCGTCGGTCCTGATGATGGCGGCCCGGTGCGCGTCCAGGCCGACGTGAACGGCCCCGCCACCTACCTTGTGGATGTGGCCGTAACCTATACCGGCGGCAGCAATCCTGGCACCGCGGTGGTCTCCAGCGCGCCGGGATACACGGTCGCGGGTAATGTGATCCAGGATGTGCCGGTCGGGACCACCCTGGTGTTCTACTGGGACGCGTACGCGACGGAGGGCCACACCACAGCAGCCGACTACGTGATTACGCTGTCACCCTCAATCAGCGGCTTCCCCGGCACGCCGGGCAGCAGCGCGATGTTCGCACTGACGCGCCAGGGCGGCTGGACCAAGTTCGCTGCTGTAGCGGACACGCCCGGGACGGTTTCCGAGCACGCAATGATCCGTGACGTGGCAAACGATCGGCTGATTGCATTCGGCGGTATCCGCAGCGGCGTATTGAGCAACGAAACCTGGGCCTTCGACAACGCGTCCGCGACCTGGCGCAGACTTACGCCCTCCGGGACTCCACCGTCCCCGAGACGTGAAGTGCTGTCAGTGTATGACGCCGCGCGCAACCGCATGATCGTGTTCGGCGGTCAGTCGGCCAGCGGCTACACCAACGACACCTTTGCGCTCTACTTGACACCCGGTTCCGAGTACTGGAGCCAGATCGCCGCTACGTCTCCGGCTACTCCGTCGCCCCGCACGCACGGCACCCTGATCGTGGACGAGGCAAACGACCGCGCCATCCTTTACGGCGGCTACACTTCGCCCAAGGTACACCTCGACATCTGGGCGCTCAGCCTGGCCGCCGGGACCGAAAGCTGGGGCAGCGGGCCGCTTACAACTACGAACAGCCCCCGCACCCAGAGCATCGGCAATGCGTCCATCTATGACCCCATCGGCCAGCGCATGCTGGTCTATCGTGCCTTCACTGCTGAGTTGTACGAGTTGAGCCTAGACGTCAACCTCGCCTGGACCAACCTGACACCCGCAGGCACTCCCTCCGCGCGACGTTACCCGGCGGTGGCATACGACTCTCTCCGGCACGCGATGATCCTGCAGGGCGGCCTGGTCGGCACAGCGACGCTGACCGAGACCTGGAGCCTGGACATCGCAGGCATGACCTGGAGCCAGCTGCCCGATGAACCCGACTCGGGCGGACGCTTCTGGCACACCGGCAGCTACGACGAAACACGGGACCGCTTCGTGATGCTCGGAGGTCGTGACGGCGCCCGCGTCCAGAACGAGACCCAGGCCGTGCTGGACCTCGCGGTGCCGGCCTGGCTTCCTTCTCCGGCCGCCAAGAGTGACGCGGCCGGCCCGGAAGGACGCATCGGCGCGGTGATGTGCAACGATCCGATGAGCAACCGCGTACTGCTGTTCGGAGGCCAGACGTTGAGCGGGATGGCGAACGACGTCTGGATGCTTGACCGAAACGCCCCCGGTCCGTGGACACGGCTTTCGACTACCGGTCCCACCCCGGCACCCCGCGCGTTTGCGGCGGCCTGTTACGACGCCGTGAACCAGCGCATGATCATGTTCGGCGGCCAGGGAGGTTCAGGCCGGCTGGACGACCTGTGGACGCTGGATCTTGCCGGCACACCGAGCTGGACGCTATGGAGCAGCGGCGTGGGACCCAGCGCTCGTTCCTACAGCGCTGCGGCCTACCGCCCCGGCGCCAATCGTCTGATGGTGTTCGGCGGGCAGGGAGCGACGCAGCTGAACGATTACTGGGAGTTCAACTTCCTGAGTTCCTCGTGGATCCAGCCGACAACCAGCGGCACCCCGCCTGCGGCGCGCATCGCCCACGGAGCGGTGTTCGACTCCGCCCACAACCGCTTCGTGGTGTTCTGCGGCACGGCCGGGGCGGCCGAGGTGCGCGACGTGTGGGCGCTCGATGTGAGCATCCCGACTCCGGTCTGGACCGACATCAGCGCAACCGGCACCGTGCCGAATCCGCGTGCACGCTTTGCCATGGCGGCAACGCCGTCCGGAAACAGCGTGTACGTCCACGGCGGCAAGCAGTCGTACCACCAGCGCGGCGACACGTGGCGCCTCGACCTCTCCGGGCCGCTTGCCGTCTGGACGCTGCTGGCGGACTTCACCGGCGCCCCAACGGTGAGGCTGGAGCACGCCGGCTGCCTCGACAACGCCGGGCGTTTCGTGATCGGTACGGGCAAATACCTGAACCGGCTCTGCAGCGATGTGTGGGAGCTTGACATCACGCTGCCTTCACCGGCGTGGGCGCAGCTTGCGGTTCCGACCACTCCGCCCAATCTGGCTTTTGCCCAGTCCGCCTACGATCCGGTCGGCAATCGCATGATCGTCTTCAGCGGCGTCGTGAACGGTGCACACACCTCGGGATTGTGGCAGCTGGATCTGTCCGTCAGCCCGCCGGCCTGGAGCCTGCTGTCCGCGGCAGGTGTTCCGCCCTCACCCCGCAGCGGAGCCTCGTTTGTGTACGACGGCGCCCACACGCCGCCTCGCATGCTGATGTATGGCGGCAATGCCGGAACCTCGGCGGCTGTCTACCTGGCCGAACTGTGGGCGCTGGAACTGACACCGGGCGCTGAGCAGTGGGTGCAGCTGTCGCCGTCAGGTGCTTTCACCTGGCGAGGTTGTCATTCGGCCGTGATTGACGGCTCCGGCGGCATGGTGGTGTTCGGCGGCACGGATCGCTACGGCAAGCCCTCCGCCATCATCCAGCGCATGGACCTGGCCACCCTGGTGTGGTCGAACCTCGCAACCACCGGCACGGCGCCGGCGGCGCGCAACTGGCACGGAGCTGTCTATGACGGCAGCGGCGGCCGCAACCGCATGCTGGTTTATGGCGGGCAGGGCAGCGGTTACTTCAGCGATCTCTGGGAGCTGAACCTGACGACCCTTGCCTGGACGCAGCTTGCCTCGTCCGGCGCGACCCCCGCGGCCTCGATGTCCGTGGTGCACGATGCTGCGGGCGAAAGAATGCTCATCTTTGGCGGGAACAATCCCACGACCGTGGGTGATTTCCTCTCCTACGACCTGGCCGGCGATACCTGGACGCAGATCAGCCCGACCGGTTCGGTGCCCCAGGCACGATGGGGTCATGCGGCGATCTGGGATTCCGTCAAGAACCGCCTGGTGGTGGCAGGGGGCCTTGCGGGCAAGGCCGGCAGCTACCTTGGGGAGATTCCCCTCACTCAGAACGCCGGCACGGAACCGGACACGTGGTTCTGGGGCGACTGATCTGCCGCGTGCACTTCGCGCAAACGTCCGTATCTTCTTGTTATGAAGTCCGCCCGGGATCTGCGTGAACTGTTCAGCTACCGCGAATTGATCGTGGTGCTCGCGCGGCGGGAGATCCGGGCACGTTACAAGTACTCGTTGCTTGGCGCGGGCTGGGCGGTGGCCTTGCCCGTGGCGCTGATGCTGCTGTTCTCGGTGGTGTTCGCGCGCGTCGCGAGCTTCGACACCGGCGGTGTTCCCTATCCGGTCTTTGCCTACATCGGGCTGCTCCCCTGGCAGCTGCACGCAGGCATGCTGACTGGCGGCGCCCGCAGCCTGATCGACAACCGCGCGCTGGTCACCAAGGTCTACTTCGCCCGCGAGGTGCTGCCGCTTTCCCGCGCCCTGGCAGCGCTGTTCGATTTCGGCGTGGCCGCGCTGGTGCTGGCCGGATTGATGGCGTGGTACGGTATCGTGCCGGGGCCCGGCGCGTGGTTGCTGCCGCTGGTTCTGCTGGCCCAGATCGCCTTCGGGGTCGGGCTTGCCATGCTGGTGGCGGGCGCCAACCTGCTGTACCGCGATGTGCAGTACGTGCTGCAGGTGGTGGTCACGGTCTGGATGTTCGCCAGCTCGGTCGTGTACCCGCTGCCGCGCGAAGGCTGGTTGGGCAGGCTTAGCTACGTCAATCCCATCACGCCGTTCCTTGACGCTTACCGCTGTCTGCTGGTGGGCGGGCGTTTCGATCCCGGTGAGTTGGCGGCCGCCACGGGAATCAGCCTGTTCACGCTGGTCGCGGGCTGGTACTGGTTCCGGCGCGTGGAGCGGTGCTTCGGGGAACTGGCATGAGCAGCCCCGGCGTCGTGTTCAAGGATGTCTGGAAGCGACTGCCACGTCGCAGCGAGGTGTCCACGCTGGCCGAGTTGCTGTACGCGCTGCCCAAACGGGCACTGCAGCGGCGCGGCGAGGACGGCCTGCTGTCCCATGAGTTCTGGGCCCTGCGCAATCTTTCCTTCGAGCTGCAGCCCGGCGAAACGCTGGGTATCGTGGGACCCAACGGCGCGGGCAAAAGCAGCATCCTGAAACTCATCTTCCGCATCTTCCGGCCTGATCGCGGTGAAGTGCGTGCCCGGGGTCGCGTCACCGGCCTGATTGAACTGGGCGCCGGTTTCCACCCCATGCTGAGCGGGCGCGACAACGTGTTCATCAACGGCTCGATCCTCGGCATGCGCCAGAGGGAAATCCGCCGCAAGTACGACAGCATCGTGGAATTCGCCGAGCTGGCCGAGTTCATGGACATGCCCGTCAAGAACTACAGCAGCGGCATGCATGCGCGCCTGGCCTTCGCGATTGCCGCGCACGCTGATCCCGACGTGCTGCTGGTTGACGAGGTGCTGGCTGTCGGCGACGCGTCATTCCAGAACCGCTGTTATGAGTGGATCGAGAACCGCCGCCGCCAGGGCTGCTGCATCGTGATCGTCACCCACCAGATGCAGGTGGTGCAGTCCGCCACGCGCTGCCTGTACCTCAACGAAGGCAATCCCGTCGTGCTGGCCGACCCCGCGCCGGTCATCGACCGCTACCTGCGCGACCAGGCCGAGAGCATGGAACGTACCGATGCGCAGCCGCCCGCCAGCCCCGGCATCACCCAGGTGCAGCTGCTTGATGAGCGCGGTCACCCCGTCCACGAGACGACCGCGGGTGCGCCGGTTACCGTGCGCGTGCACTGGAAGTTTCCTCAGCCGGTATCCGGGCCGGTCGTCACACTCGACCTGTTGCACGACGACCCGCGCTTCCTGATTTCTACGCCGGGCGGAAACCTGGCGCAGCTTTCCAGCGGCAACGCCCTGGCCGGCGAAGTGGCGCAGGGCAGCGGATCGTTCGATGTTCGCATCGACGGGTTGCACCTGCCTGTCGGAATGTACAGCGTGCGTGCGGCCGTGAAGGCGCACGGTGCATTTACCGCCGCTATGCGCCGTGAGGACGCCCTGCGCTTCGAAGTGCGGCGACCGGCCGGCAGTGAATCGCACGCGCTCATCGAGCTGCCACAGCACTGGAGCATCGCGGCCCAGGTGAGGCAGGCAGCGGAACCGTTCGATGAACCATGAATGAAGCCGCCGAAAAACTGGGCCGCCTTCTGGTGATCGCGCGCCAGGCGCGCAATCCCGGCGCCGTGTTCCATGAGCTGCGGCAAGTCAACCCGGCTTCGCCGGAACTCCCCCGCCCGGCTTCAAGCCGGACTGTATCCGCGCCGATGCGGCCGGAGCCCATGACGCGCTGAAGCTGGCTTTTGAACTGGGCGTGCCGCTGCTGGTCAGCGCGGATGCCGACCCGGAAGCGCTGCGGTCCGCGTCCTGCGTGGCGGCTTCCAGCGAGCACGCGGCGGCATGCTGCATTGAACGAGGCGCCGATCCCGCCCGGGTTGTGACGCTGTTTGAACCCGTCGACCGCGAACGGTTCGCGCCGGACGGCGACCCCGCGCCCGGCCCCCAGGACCATCCACGCCTGTTGAGCGTCGAGCACGACAACCTCGACCGCGTTCTGCGAGCCTGCGAACGGGCCGCCGCCCGTCATCCCCGCCTGAAACTGATCCACCTCGGCAGCGTCGAGCGGCCCTTGCCCGCATTCGCCGAGAGCCGCGAGGACGTCCGGCAGGAAGAGTATCCCGCCTGGTTCCGCTGGGCTGACGCGCTGTTTCTGCCGGCACTGCGGCTGGAGTCAGGCCGCGTGCTTGCTGAGGCGCTGTCCTGCGGCACGCCCTGCATCACATCGAGTCGCCCGCCGATGAACGAAGTGGTCAGCGATCGCTGGGACGGCCTGCTGGTCAATCCCGAGGAGGTCGGCGACATCGCGCGCGCGATTGATGAAATCGCCGATCCGTCGTTGCGGGCACGGCTGGCCGCGCCGGCGCGCACATCCAGCGAGCTCTTCGACGCGGCCGCTGTCGACGCGCGCGAAGCGGCGCTGTATCGCTGGCTGCTGCGCCGGGACTGGCCGCTGCTGACCGTCGTGTTGCCGACCTTCAACCGTGCACGGCTGGTCGAAGGCGCCGTTCGCAACGTGCTGGGGCAGGATTACCCGAACCTCGAGTTGATCGTGGTGAACGACGGCAGCAGCGACGACACCCCCGCCGTACTGCAGCGCATGGAAGCTGAACTCAACGACCCCCGCCTGCGTGTCGTTCACCGGGAAAACGGCGGACTGCCGGCAGCGCTGAACACCGGCTTCGAGATGGCCCGCGGCGAGTACTGGACCTGGACCAGTGACGATAACGGCTATCGGCCGAGCGCTCTGCGCGCCCTGGCCCGGGAACTGGAGCTTCAGCCGGAGGTCGGTCTGGTGTACGCGGACATGCAGATCCGGGACGAGTTTGGCGGGGAACGCAGTTTCACAGGCGGCCCGCCGGAAAACCTGGAACAGGGTAGTTGCGTCGGCGGCTGTTTCCTGTATCGCGCTGCGATCGCCAGGCAAGTCGGCGCTTACGACGCGAAGTACACGCTGGCCGAGGATTTCGACTACTGGCTTCGCATGCATCGCATCACGCGCTTCGCCTGGCTGCACCGGCTGCTGTATGACTATGCCGATGCGCCGCACAGCCTGACGCGCCGGAGATTTCGCGAAATGCAGGCCGTGCAGATGAAACTGTTTGAGCGAGAACAGGGCGGACGCGCCGACTGGCGCCAGCGCAAGTTCGAGCACCTGCTGCGGCACGCGTCGGCCGCCAAGAATCAGGGCCTGCCCGGTGCTGCGATGTCCGCGGCCTGGCGCGCGATACGCCACCGTCCCTGGGTCGCGCGCGGCTGGTGGGCGCTGCTGCGGGCGTTGACGCCGATGCCGCTTTTGAACCTGTCGCGCAGAATGCGGGGACTCGATGCCGGTTGATGTCTCCGTCGTGGTCGGCACGCGTCCGGAAGCGATCAAGTGCGCGCCGGTGGTACTCGCATTGCGCGAACGCGGACTGAGCGTGCGGCTGGTTGCCAGCGGCCAGCATGCAGAGCTGCTGGATGACGCGTTGGCGGCGTTCGGCCTGGCGCCTGACGTCAACCTGCACGCCATGACCGCGACGCCCGACCTGACGGCCTTGACTGCCCGGTTGCTCGAGCGTCTGGGCGGCGAGTTGCGCGCGCACCCGCCGCGCATGGTGCTTGTGCAAGGCGACGCCACAACCTGCCTGTCCGCCGCCATGGCGGCGTTCTATGCCGGGCTTCACTGCGGCCACATTGAGGCCGGCCTTCGCAGCGGAAACCTGGCCGCGCCTTGGCCCGAGGAGATGAACCGCCTGCTTGCCGATCGCCTCTGCACGCGCCACTACGCGCCGACGCCCGGGGCGCGCGATGCCTTGTTGCATGAGGGCTACTCGCCGGACTCGATCATCGTCACGGGCCAGACCGGCGTTGACGCCGCGTTGTGGATGGCAGCCCGGCTGGGTGACGCCCCACCCGATGTGCTGGGCGGAGTGAATGGCCGTGTGGTATTCGTAACTGCCCATCGGCGCGAGAACCTCGGCGGCGGTATCGAGGCGATCCTGCGCGGCGTGATTGCAGCGCTGGATGGGCACCCGGACTGCACGGCCGTGCTGGCTGCGCATCCCAACCCTGACGTGCGTCGCGAAGTCGAGCGCGTGCGGCATCCGCGACTGCTGGTCTGCGATCCGCTGGAGTATGCGGATTCGATCTGGATGCTGAAGCACGCGGCCGTGATCGTCAGCGACAGCGGCGGCATCCAGGAAGAGGCGCCGTCCTTCGGCACGCCTGTGCTGGTGGCGCGTGACGTGACGGAGCGCCCGGAAGGCTTGCAGGCAGGCTTCCTGCGGCTGGTTGGCTCTGACGAGCACCGGGTTGCAAGTGCAATGGATGAAGTGCTTGCTGATTCGGGGCTGCGCGAACGCCTGAAGGGAACGCCCAATCCCTATGGCGACGGCCACGCCGCCGAACGCATCGCTGCTGACGTCGCAGGATTGCTGAAATCGTGAACGAGCCCGACAGACCAGCGCAGCCCTTTGAGCAGGCCCGCCCCCGCGTGCTGTGGCTCGGGCGCATGATCTTCGGGCGGGGTTACCGCGTCCGCGAAGTCGAGCTCGCGCAACGGCTGGCGCAGCACACCCAGCTGTTCGCGCTGGACCGCACGCAGGCCATGACCGGGCAGCGTCCCAGCCTCGGGGACAAGCTGCGCCTGCGCGTGGACTTGCTGCGCGCGCCGTTCGAGCTGCTGGAGGAAGGACCGCTGGCGCGCTTCTCCATGCCCGTAGCTGCCGGCACCGGTCCTCTGCTGAACGAGCTGGCGGCCGGCTGGAACGAGCGCCGCCTGCGTGAGGCCCTGCGCCGCTTCGACTGCACGCAGGTCTACCTGAGCTCACCGTTCTTCTTCATGCCTCCGCGCGAGCGGGCGTACCGCCTGCACTTCGACGTGATCGACAACTTCCACGACCAGTGGCCCAACACCCGTGTCGGCCGCGCCAGGCGCGAGTTCCACCGCGAGCAGTTGCGCCGCGCCGACAGCGTCTCGGCATCCAGCCTGCAGCTGTGCGACTACGTGCAGCGACTGGCCGACCGCCCGGCCGTATACATCCCCAACGGCGCGCCGCTGGCTGAAATGCGCAGGGTGCCCCGCGCAGAGGCAGAGGCCATCCGCGAGCGCTATGGCCTGCGCGACCGCTTTGTGATCGGCTTCATCGGCAACCACACCATGCCTTTCTACGGCATGGAGCGCCTGGTGCGCGGCTTCATGCAGGCGCGCACGAAACGGCCGGAGCTCGCGTTGCTGGTGGTCGGACCCGACGGCGACCGCGCGCTCAGGTACTGCGCCGGCGAAGCGGACGGCGTGTTCGTTACCGGGCCCGTACCCGTGGAGCGGGTGGGCGCGTACTTCCAGGCCTGCGATGCCGGCGCGCACCCCTACGATCCGCGGCCGCAGACTCACGACGCCATGGCGCTGAACGTGATCGAGTTCAGTGCCTGCAACAAGCCGGTGCTGAGCAACCCGCTGACCGAGTTCCAGCGCCTGGCGCTGCCCAACGTGCGGTTTACCGACGGCGCCGCAATCCGCGACTGGGCCGCGGCACTGGCCGATCCCGCCAGCTTCGCAGCCTTCGACGAAGACGCCCTGCAACGCGCGCTGCAGCCCTTCGACTGGGATCGCTCGGCCGATCTGCTGGCGGGCGCCATGGGCCTGCCCGGCAGCACGCCGCCTCCCCGCCCCCGCCCGATACGCGCTTGCACGGCGTGGTGCAGTTCACCCGCCGTCCGCTGCCGGGATATCACAGCATCGAGAAGCTGTTTTCGGCCGTGCGCGGCGCGCTGCGACCCCTTGCGGATGTGCGGGTGGAAGAATGCCCGCACGTCAGCCGCTCCATCCTGCCTCGGATCCGGAACCTGCGCTGGGCGAAGCGCGCGGCCGGGCGGGTGAACCATGTAGTCGGCGACGTGCACTACCTTGCATTGGGCTTGCCGGGGGCGCGCACGCTGTTGACGGTGCATGATTGCGTGGCGCTGCATCGCGGATCGAAGTTCAAGCGCGCGGTCCTGCGCAAGCTGTATTTCCAGTGGCCGGTAACCCGCGCGGCGAGGGTCAGCACGATCTCGCAGGCGACCAGGGACGAGCTGGTTCGAGTTACCGGTTGCGACCCGGCCAAGGTGCAGGTGATTCCCAATTGCGTGGCGCCGGAGTTCCGGCCTGAGCCGCGCGAGTTCAACACCGCGCGCCCCGCGCTGCTGCTGGTGGGCACGCTGCCGCACAAGAACCTGGAGCGCACGCTTGAGGCACTGCGCGGCATACCGTGCCGGCTGAGAATCATCGGGCGCTTGACAAGTCAACAGCGGGCGCTGCTGCAGGAGTTCGAGTACGTCAATGAGTTTGACCTGACCACCCGGCAGATGGCAGCCGCCTATCGCGACAGCGACCTGCTGGTGTTCGCCAGCCTGTACGAGGGATTCGGCATGCCGATCCTGGAAGCGCAGGCCAGCGGCCGCCCGGTAGTCACATCCAACCTGTCCAGCATGCCCGAGGTGGCCGGCGACGGCGCCTGCCTTGTGGATCCCAACCACACGGAATCGATCCGTGCCGGCGTGACGCGCGTGATCCAGGATCACGACTACCGCGGTGGGCTGATCGCGCAGGGTCTGCAGAACGTCGAGAAGTACCGGCCGGAGCGGATCGCCGCAATGTACCTGGAAGTCTACCGCGAACTGTTGCTCTAGAAAAAGTCCGGCATCCAGGGTGTGGTGCCCGCGAACATGGCCTGCAGGGCGGCGTCGTGCTGATCGGCGCCGGTCAGCAGACCGGCAATGCGCAGTTGCGCCGGCGCCAGGCTGCCGGAGTAGAGCGCTGCCAGACCGCGCACGTGCAGACGCGGGCCGCCGCGACCACCGCGTTCGACCTGCATGCGGCCGTCACTGAGCTGTAAGGTCCAGTCGCCGGAGTTGCCGGGCAGGGCCGGGTCGTCAATCGTGACCTGGGCTGCTGCGTTCACGTGTGCCGAGTAGCCCCGCTGCTGCAGGGCGTCGGGCACTCTCACGATTCGCAGCATCCAATCCTGGCGCTCGTGCACGCGCACTTCCTGGTTGAGCTGCAGCTCGATCAACAGCGGGTCCTGCGGTGCGGCGTAGAAGTACAGGTGGTTCGCCACGCTGCGGTTGCGGGCAAAAAAGCCGAGCAGCTCACGGGCCGCGTCCCGTGTCAGGCACACCAGGTCGCGCGCGTGCATGTCGTAGCGGAACACAACGCCCGGCTCACGCTTCTGGATGTAGAGCGTGTACCCCTCAGGCACGCCGTCGCGCTCGACCACGTAGGCGCAAAGGGGCGTCTCGCGCGGGGCGCGTTTCACCCGCTCCCAGATTCTGTCGATTCGGTCGAGGCAGCCGTTTTCGCCGACCCGGCGACGCCGGTACAGATCGGCCAGCAACTCCTGCGCCGAGTCGTCCACCGGGCGCACCAGCAGGCTGCCATCTCCGTGGGGCAACTCGCTGAGCCGCGCGGCGTAGGCGCAGCGAGAGCCGGCGAACTCCCAGCCGAGGTTGCGGTAAAGCTTTGGCGCGGCCGGGTAGAGCGTCGAAAGCGGCGCGCCGTGCTCAAAGTTCTCTTGCAGCATCGCGCTCATCAGTTCGCGGGCCATGCCTTTCGATCGCAATTCGGGTTTTACGCCGACACCCGCCACGCCCCAGGTGGGCACACTGCGCCCGCCGAAGAACTGGCCCATTCGGTAGAACACCAGGCCGGCCTGCACATCGCCGTCGCGCAGCAGGCGGACATCGGGGCCCGCGCTGTTGATCCAACCGGTGAACGCGTCCACGTCGCCCGCGAAGGCCTGGGCAACGATGCCCGCATAACGTCGCCGTTCGGCGTCTCCGTCCGGTTCGCCGTAGCGGGGCAGGTTGGCCATGGGGTCACTCCTGCCGGGTGCCTAGGATTTCCGCTTCGAACTCGCGACGCCAGCCGCCGGCCCAGAGCGCCTCGACTTGCGCAAGCTGCACCTGCACGATTTGCAGCTCATCGAACATCGAACGCACCTCGCTGTCGGCAGGGCCGCGCCGCTGCAGGAGAGGGCGCAGCCTGGCCTCGAGCGCGCGGCTGCGTGCCCGCAACTCGGAAAGGTCGGTGCTGCGGCCCATGCCCTCCAGGATCGCCTCGAGGCGGGCCTCGGAGTCGACGCTGATCACGGGGCGCAGCTTCTCCATGTCTGAGTCGCTGGGCGGGGCGCCTGCTATCGCGACGTCCATGGCGAGCAGCGCCACGGTCTGCTCGCCGGTCATCACCAGGTCGAGCATGACCGCCTGGGCGGCAAGCGCCAGTTCCATTCCCTTCATCCGTTTCAACTGGTTCAGGGCGAACGTTGCACGCTCAGGCCAGGGGCTGCGAGCCAGCGCGAGCAGCACCCGCACATCCTTGCCGATCAGTTCGGCGAGTTGCAGCTCGGCCGCGGCGCGGTCCACGGCGCGGGGCAGCGCCAGGTCGTCCAGGGCGTCCTGCAGCAGACGCAGCTGAACGCGCGGAGCTTCCGGGCGACGGGACTGATAGCGACTCCAGGCGGGCTGCGCGAACGGGGAAGCAATCGTGGAACGCAGCACAGCGTCCTCGGCCGCGAACGCGAGCAGCGAACCAGGTTCTTCGCCGGCCAGCACCTGCTCGGCTACGCCCTGGCCGCGGGCGCTGCTGAGCGTGCCCAGCAGGTTGCAGCATTCTACGCGCTGGAACAGCTCGAGTTCCGGCTCGGACAACCGCTTCTCTATCAACGCCAGCAGCCTGTCCGAATCGACGTCCTTCAGGCCGCGCGACGCGATGGTGCGCTCGGCGCGGCGCGACTCGCGGTTGCACAGGGTATCGAGGCAGAGTTGCGCGCGCCCCTCGTGCCCGGTGTGCGTCAGCACGCGCAGCAGGACCTCACGGCCGCGGCGCGGCTGGGCAGGCAGCTCTAGCACCAGCCGGTCAAAGTGAACAACGGCTCCTCGCTCCACCAGTCGCTCTGCCTGCAGGCGGTGTTCGGGGACGCGCGACGACAGGTACGGCAGCGCAGCCTGCAGGCGCTCCCAGTCCGGGGCGCTTGCGGCCGGCTGCTCGGATACCGGATCGTCCTGCGCCAGCACTGAGCCAAGCACCGCGAGGGCGACGACAACCAGCAGCACGATTGTGGGTCGCAGCTTGTTCATTTCTCGATCTTGGTCGTGGCGCGGTTGTCGGCAACCTTCACCTGGCGCTTCCGCACAAACTGCCGCACGCGTCCCGCCACCATCAGCGGCATTATGCACAGGATCACGGCCATTGACAGCCAGCCAAGCCCGCGTTTCACCATGGCCACGAACACCGTGGGCGTGGGGTTGGCAAGCACCGCGGGGCGCATCAACAGCACACCCTGCACTTCGCGGTCGGACCCGTCCACGCGCAGAGTCTCCAGCACACGGCCGGCCGCGTCGATGCTGCAGGTGATGCCGGTGTTGGTGCCGCGCACCATGGGCACGCGCGACTCAATGCAGCGCAGGCGGCAGTAGTCCACGGCCTGGTCCAGCTCCGCGCTTTGCTTGAACCAGCCTTCGTTGCTGATGTTGACGTGGAAGTCCGGGTAGCGCTCGGGCTTCTCATGCAACTCGGCGTAGCAGCCGGGCCAGGCGTACTCGTAGCAGATGCTGCTGGTGAAAGCCCAGTCACGGCCTTTCAAGCGCTCGGTCTTGGAGGGCAGCCGGAACGTGGTGAGGCGACGGCCGCGCTCGACCCGGCTGGCGTAACCCTGCAGGCCCTCGGCGTAGTCGATCATCACCTTGCGCACCAGCTCGACGTCTTCGATCGGGATGTACTCGCCCCCCGGTACCAGGTAGCGCTTGTCGTAACTGGCGGCCACGCGCCCCTGCGCGTCGAACAGCATCGCCGTGTTGTACTTGCGCAGGTCGTAGGTGTCCTGCTTCCAGGGCACGTCGCGCTCTTCGGCCGGAATGTCAGTCAGCGTGCCGACCAGCATGGGCACCTTGAACTCGTACGCGATGCGGCCGCGCAGATGCTCCACGTAGCTGGCGTTGCGGGTGCGGCCGTCGGCGGTGATCACGGTGCCCTCGAACAGCGAGCGATCGGGTACGCCGTCAATGTAGTAGGCCGCGGACTCCGCTTCGCGCCCGCGTGTCAGGCCGTCGCGGGTGGTGCCGTAGAACAGCATGGTCTCGGCCCAGCACACCAGCTCGGCGCCTTCGTCCACGGCCTGCTTCGAGAGGTCCAGGTGGTCGGTGAAGGCGTTGGGCAGGCGCAGCGGGTCGTTGCGCACCTTCACTTCCTGGGCCAGGTTGCCCTGCACGCCGGCGATCAGCGGGCCGTCGTCGACCACGTCGGCCTCGATCTGCGCGATGCGCACCCAGCCGTAGACGCAGCTTGCCAGCACGAACAGCACCGCTACGCCCGGCACCACGAAGCGGCGCAGCGGATCGGTGCGGATTTTCAGCTTCGCGTCCTCGCCCTCGAAGTGCAGCAGCGAGGCGATTCCCAGCGCCGTCAGTGCCAGGCCCGCCGACAGGCCGTACTGACCCCAGATGTCGGCGGTCTGCACGAATGGCGTGAACTCGGTGATGGAGGTGCCGATCGGCAGCCAGGGGTAGGGCGCCGGCGTGTTGAACTCGTGGATGAACTCAAAACCCAGCCAGCTCAGGGGCACCAGCCACAGCAGGTGGCGCTGGCGTCGTGTCAGCAGCCAGCGGATCACCATGGCACTCACGCCGTAGTAGGCGGCCATGGCGGTCGCCACGAACGCGAACATGGCGAAGATGATCCACTCATTGCCGGGGTCGGTGACCATCTGCCCCAGCCACCACATGTCGATCCAGAAATAGAATATGCCGACCACCCAGCCGGCCAGCCACGCGCTGCGCGGGCGCAGGCGCGGCAGCGCGATGAACAGCGGCGCCAAGGCCACCAGCCCCAGCAGCGGCACGTCAAAGGGCGGCTGCGACAGGGTCATCAGCACGGCCGACAACAGCACGGCGCCCCACACACGCGGGCGGGCCTTGCCCTTCAACGGCTCGATTTCGATCGACTTCAGCATGCTGTACCACGCCCCATTCAAGCATTTACGGATGAAGTGGGCTTGTCCAGCAACTGCAAAAGTTCAATCAGGGGTCCGGGGTCGAAAGCGTGTGCCATCAGTGCGTCTTCCAGCTCCAGCAGCCGCTGGCCGGAAGCCGCGTCATAGAGCCGCGTGGCGCCCGCGGCTGGGGTCCCTCGGCCGTGCGGAAGATGCGGCCCGTCAGCTCGCTATCCCAATGGGATTCACACACGGCGCACTGCAGGCGGTCGCCGCTGCGCGCCCAGGGTGGGCCGCCGCACAGGGGGCAGTCATCGCCGTCGCCTGATAGCTCAAAGTGGCGCAGGCTGGCGGCGGCGACGGCTTCGTAAAGGGGTTTGAGTGCAATCCACAAGGTGCCGGCCAGCAGGTGCGGGTCGAGGCCGTGGTTTGCGGCGGCTGCCGCGAAGGTATCGCCCCCGTTCTCGCGCCACAGGGCCTCGGCCAGGGTCGGCAGGTCCAGGCCTTTGCGGCGGGCATTCAGCAAGGCGCGCAGCTCAGCACCGCGTTCGGGAAAGTCGGTGATCAGTTGCAGAACCACCAGGCTGTGATAGTCGGCCGTCAGGGGCGAGTCACGGCCCACGGCACCCAGGTCCAGCAGCGGCGGCTGACTGCGCGGGCTGATCTTCACCAGCGCCCCGCGCGAATGCTCGATGGTCTGAAGCTGCCGCTGGCGCAGGCGCAGCAGCGCCGTCATCGCGCGGCGCGACAGACCACTGTCGGCCGCCGTCAGGCTGATCACCAGGGCCAGCGGATCAAGCCTTCGCCTTGAAGCTCTCGCGTGGGGTGAGGCGTTCGCCACGGATCACGTCCTCGATCGTTTCGCGCTCGCGCGCCACCCAGTACTGGTCGCCGTCCACAATCACCTCGGCGGGACGGCCGCGGGTATTGTAGTTGCTGGCCATGCTCATGCCGTACGCGCCGGCGCTGAAGATCGCCAGCAGCTCGCCCTCGGCCATCTTGGGCAGTTTGCGCCCGAGCGCGAAGTAGTCGCCCGACTCGCAGATGGGGCCGACCACGTCGTAGGTCACGCCGTCAGCGGGGCCTTCCTCTTTAATGGGCGACTTTTCACCCAGCACCGCGCCGTCTGCCAGGCCGGGCGATTTCACCGGCCAGGCCAGATGGAAGGCCTGGTAGATGCTGGGGCGCAGCAGGTCGTTCATGGCGCCGTCAACGATCAGGAAGTCCTTGTCGCCGCTGGGCTTGTCGTACACGACTTGCGTGAGAAGAATGCCGCCGTTGCCGCTGATGAAACGGCCCGGCTCGCTGATCATCTTGAGTCCCAGCGCCTTGATGCGCGGCACCATCTGGGCTGCGAAGTCGGCAATGGGCAGGCCCTCACCCACGTGGTAGCTGATGCCGAAACCGCCGCCGACGTTGATGAATTCGAGCGGGAAGTCCTGCTGCTTGAGCTGCTGGATGAAGCCGGAGACCTTGTCGATCGCTTCGGCGTGGCGGTCGGCGTAGGTGATCTGGCTGCCGATGTGCAGGTGCAGGCCGCGCAGGCGCAGGTTTTTCAGCTCCTTGATGCGTTTAGCGCAGGCCTCGGCGCGCGCGAGGTCGATGCCGAACTTGTTCTCGCGCTTGCCGGTGCTGATGTACTTGTGGGTCTTGGGGTCGACGTCCGGGTTGATGCGCAGGGCCACGGGCGCTTCGGTCTTGCGCTTGGCGGCAACGCGGCTGATGGCCTCGAGCTCGGCCTCGGATTCCACGTTGAACATCAGGATGCCCTGCTCAAGGGCGTAGTCGATTTCGTCGGGCGTTTTGCCGACGCCGGCGAAAACGATCTTGCCCGGCTCGGCCCCGGCGCGCAGGGCGCGGTACACCTCGCCCTTGCTGACGGCGTCAAAGCCCGAGCCCGCCAGCGCCATGGCGCGCAGGATGCCCAGGTTGCCGTTGGATTTGACGCTGTAGCAGACCAGTGGCTCGACTTCCGCGAAGGCCTGCTTGATGGCGGCGTGCTGGTTCAGGAAGTGGTTCTGGCTGTAGATGTAAGTTGGCGTGCCGACCCTGGCGGCGATCTGTTTGACCGGCACGTTCTCACAGAACAGCTCGCCGCCCTTGTAGTGGAATTCTTCGTTCATGGTTCGTGTACCGTGTCTCGTGGACCGTTTCTGGCTTTCTCTTTAGGCACCGGCAGCCCACGCGCAAGGGTGCGCCTGCCGCACGATCTGTGCAATGATTGGTACCATCGGTCACCCCGTCAGGACCAGACCGCTCGCTACTCGCTCGGCCCATGAAATGGGCCAACGGCTTACCGCCGACGGTTGCCTGGCACCTGCTTGGGCCGCGCGCTTGCGCTTGCGGCTCTTGTTCCTGCTGCCGTCTGCAGCACTGCTACTCGCCGGCGTTGGCGGTGCGGGAGCCGCGCTGGATTGTTGTGCTGAGCCAGGTGGGTTCGTCGACCGGGCGGGCGTACTTGCCGAAGGTGAACGTGGCCTGCGGGCGGTTGCCCGTGGGCTCGCGCCACCAGTGGTAGCGCATGTGGTACCAGCGGCTCTTGTCGCGGTCGTCCTGCAGCACCGCGCCTGTGTGCTCGTGCTTGCGCTGGTGGCTCTCGTTGAAGTTTTCCGGGATGTCCGTGACCATGCTGCCCATGCGATTCTGGGGCAGATGGGCGAAGCCAAGCTCGGTCCAGTCGGCGCCTTCCACAAAACCCGGGTAGAAGCGCACCACGCGCCAGACGTCGATCTGCTTGATCATCGGCCCCACGCTTTCGTAGCCGCGCTCGTAATGACGATCGCGCTGGAAGCTGGGCAGCCGGTAGACGATCTTGCCGTCGTCGTCGCGCCCCACGCGGTTCAGCTTGAAGGCCTCAACCAGCACCAGCGTCTCGCGGATCTTGCGGCCGTCGAAACGCTCGTAGATCACCTCCTGCACGATCTCCTGCACCACGGCGTTGTAGGCAAACTCGTCGTGGGCGCGCAGCTCGAAGCCGAGGCTGACTTCGTAGCGGTCTTCGTCGTACTCGGGCTCGCTGCGCAGCTCGAGTTCCAGCGTGTACTCCGGCAGAACCTGGGGCTCGACCGGCGCGGCCTTGTAGTTGCCGGCCGAGGCGCAACCGGAAGTCAGCGTTCCCCCGCTGCCAGCAGCAGCAGGATCGCTATACTCGCGGCGCGTTTGAAGAAGACGGAAGCCATGCAAACCCTGTCCAAAACCAGCGAGCTGACCCGGGCGCCATATTACAACCCATTCAGCCGCCTGATGAAACAGTGGTTCGGCGAGCCGGCGTACAAATTGACGCTGGATGCCGGCTTCACCTGCCCCAACATCGACGGCACCAAGGCCACGGGCGGCTGCACCTTCTGCGACAACGTCAGCTTCAGCCCGGCCTTGCGTACCGGCGTGACACGCATCGCCGAACAGCTTGAGCAGGGCAAAGCCTTCTACCACGAACGATTCAACGCCCGCATTTTCCTGGCCTATTTCCAGACCTTCACCAACACCTACGCGAAGCTTGAGCGATTGAAGGCACTGTACGACGAAGCCCTGGACGTGCCGGACATGGTCGGCATATCGATCGGCACGCGCCCGGACTGCATCGATTCCGACAAGCTGCGCCTGATCCAGAGCTACGCCGACGGCAGCGCCGAGGCCTGGCAGCGAAAGAGGGCCGATGGCCGCACCAGCCTTGAACGCCCCTTCGTGTGCGTGGAGTACGGCCTGCAGACCATCCACGACGCCACCGCCGACTACGTCAACCGCGCCCACACCCACGCCGAGACAGTCGAGGCCGTGGAACTGACCCGCGCCGTCGCCCCGGACGCTCACCTGTGCCTGCACCTGATCAGCGGCCTGCCGGGCGAAACCGACGAGATGATCCACCAGACCATCGAAGAGTGCGCGCGCCTGCGGCCGGACAGCATCAAGTTCCATCACCTGTACGTGTACGAGAACACGGTGATGGCGCGGCAGTACGAGGCCGGCGAGTTCGAGGTGCCGAGCCTCGAGCGGCACGTGCGTCTGGCCGCTGACTGCCTGGAACGCATGCCGCCCGAAACCTGGGTGCAGCGGCTGGTGGGCGAGGTCAGCAGCAGCGGCGTGATCGCCCCCAGTGGGGCAAAACCAAGCTGCAGATTTACAACCTGATTTCCGATGAGCTGAAGCGACGCGGCACCCATCAGGGCGCGCGCTGGCGCGCTTGAATTTCAACCACGAAGGGCCACCAAGGACCACGAAGAACTGCCATAGTCAGCGACGACTTTCGGTCGTTTGACTGAACGCCCTTTACTTCGTGGCCCTTAGTGGTCCTTCGTGGTTAAAAAACCGTAGTTCTGAACCGCCATCATGACCGACGTTGCCACCACAGAGAGCAGCCCGCCAGAGCCGGAACCCGGTGTGGATGCCATTCTTGAGTGCACGAGCCTGAGCCGCGACTTCCAGTCCGGTGAAACCACGCTGCACGTGCTGCGCAGCGTGAACTTCAAGCTGTACCAAGGCGAGATCGCCAGCATTGTCGGCTCAAGCGGCGCCGGCAAGTCCACCCTGCTGCACCTGCTGGGCCTGCTGGACACGCCCACCGAGGGCGACATCTTCTACCGCGGGCGCAACATCACGCGCCTGGGCCAGGAGGCGGCGGCGAAGGTGCGCAACCGCGAGTTCGGCTTCGTGTTCCAGAGCTTCCACCTGCTGCCCGACTTCACGGCGCTTGAGAACGTGCTGATGCCCGCGCGCATTGGCGCGGGATCGCTGCAGTGGATGCGCGAGGCCGGCAAGCTGAAGGAGCGCGCCGAAAACCTGCTGACCCGGGTGGGCCTGGGCGAGCGTTTGTCGCACGTGCCCAGCCGCCTCAGCGGCGGCGAGCGCCAGCGCGTTGCGCTTGCGCGGGCGCTGGTCAACGAGCCGGCCGTGGTGTTCTGCGACGAGCCGACCGGCAACCTGGACAGCAAAACGGCCGACGAGATATTCGGTCTGATCCGCCAGTTCAACGAGGAGCTGGGCAAGACCTTCCTGATCGTCACACACGACGAGCACATCGCCCGGAAGGCCCAGCGCCACCTGCACATGAGCGACGGCCGATTCGTGCCGGCAGGCTAGGCCGCCTTCTGCCTCTGGGCGTCCGTGACCGGCCAGATCGACTCCCACCAGCGGGCCAGCGGGTCGATCGCGAGGAAGGCGAAGGCCGCGAACAGCAGGCCGAACAGCACATCGGTCATGTAGTGGTAGCCCAGGAACACCGTGGCGAACAGCAGCCCTGCCACGAAGGGCGCGTAAACCAGTCCGACCTGGCGGTGGTACTTCAGCGCGACAACCAGCGCGACGGTGGCAATGGCGACGTGGCCCGAAGGAAACGCGTCCCAGCGGATCACCTCGGCCTCATCCAGTGTGCGCTGCCAGAACTCCGTGAAGAACCAGGCGCCCGGTTCCGCCATCCACTGTGAAAACCCGCCTTCAAACCGCGGCCCGGTAGCGGGTACCAGGATGTAGCCGATGTAGGTGGTCATCAGCGCCCCGGCAAACACCGCTGCCCCGTGCCGCACCTTGCGCCAGTCGCGCCTGAAAATCTGCGGCAGCACTGCCACCAGCGGCGACACGTAGTACGCCAGGTAACACAGCATCATCAGCCCCACCAGCGCGGGAGTGTGAAACTGCCGGAACCACAGCGCCGGGTACACGCCCGCGATTGCCACGTCTGCTTCCTTTAACCAGAGGTCCCACCAGGTAGCGGCCGGGTCGTAGGTGACAAGCGGGTCGAAGGACGCGTGTGTGTGTATGCCGGGAACGCCGGAAACGCCGGCGATGAAAGCCCCCAGCAGGTTGAACACAATGGGCACCAGCAGGATGGGCAGGAACACATAGACGAGGTTCGCGATGCTCAGCCACAGGGGCGCTTTGCGGCCGGTGGTGAAGAAGTTGCGGTGGTAGTACACGCCGAATCGCTGGGCGATCAGGTAGGCGCACAGGATTTCAATCAACCGCACCAGCAGCGGGCCGTTGCCGATCTCGGCCCAGGCGTAACGCGGTTCATGCGGATACAGGCGCACGCCGGGCGCGACCATGCTTAGCAGTGTCCAGCCTATTACCAGCAGCATGAAGCTGACAATGAACAGGTCCATCGCCAGGAACTGGCGCCGCAAGCCGGCCAGCATCGGGGACTTAGCATCTTGAGCGGCGGACAGCTGGGTGCTGGGGCTTAGCGTGGATTCCATCGGCGGGTCGTCGGTCGGCGCAATGCCGGAGAATCGGGCCTGCGGCCGCGAACGTCAAGATTCCGTTACGGCGTGCTGCGTCACTTCGACGTCGATCACGACTTCCGGCTCGTCTTTCAGGGGGCTGACCGCGGGCGATCCAGTCATCGGCCCGCGTCAGGAAGGGCTTGATCAATGGACCGATGATGGTCAGCGCGGAGGCGATCACGGCAGCGTCGTCCAGCAGACCGGTAAGCGGGACCAGGTCGGGGATCGCGTCGAGGGGCGAAACAAAATATAGGATCGCCAGCACGGCCGTCGCTTTCACTCCCAGGTTCACCTTGGGATCGCGGATCAGGTAATACAGGGCGGTTGCCTGTCGGGCGAATGGCACGCGCCCGGCAAACTGGCGCATCTTCTTCCAGAAAGCGGCCTTGGCGCGCTGGATGTCCTCGGCGCTGACGCCTTCCTTGAAAACGCTGCTGTAGTCGCGCTCTGCCATGACCTGTCATTGGAACAGTACGGGCAGGGATTTCAAAGGAAATGCGCCCGGGGCGGGGAACAGGGTGCGGGAATACTGCAAATCTACAGCATAAGGCCAGGATTGGGCTCAACTGCGACAGCACTCACGTCCGATAAAGCCGTGAGATTGCGACCGCTGAAAGCGGCGCGGGCCAACTCGTAAACAAAAAGTTGTTGAAATCGGTTATCAACAACGATTGGCTAGTATGCGCTAACCAGTGGGAGAGCGAACCCTGCCGAAGCCTTGCCATAAGCTTCTGTGGTCCTTGGTGTTGTGACGTGGCCGGCACCCGGCCGCGCTCAGCCAGTTGACCGCGACCGGACCGCCGCTACCATCATCAAGCTTCGCTCACGTTGCCAGGAGGCGACCTATGAGATGGGCTTTGACACGCAAGCGCGGCGCGCCCGACGGCCTGTGGATGAAGTGCCCTTCCTGTGAGGGCATGGTCTACCGCAAGGTCGTCGAGGAAGGTTTCCACGTCTGCCCCGAGTGCGGCTTCCACATGCGCCTCACCGCCGAGCAGCGGATGGAGTACCTGCTCGACCCCGACACCTTCCAGCCCCTGTTCGAGAACCTGGAATCCACCGACCCGCTCGGCTTCAAGGGCAAGAAGTCCTACAAAGACAAGCTCAGCAAGGCGCAGAAAGAGACCGGCCACCGCGAAGCCGCCATCTTCGGCACCGCCGAAATCGGCGGCAAGGAAGTGGTGTTCGGCATCATCGACCCCAACTTCATCATGGGCAGCATGGGCAGCGTGGTGGGCGAAAAGATCGCCCGCGCGGCCGAGCACGCCCACGACAAGAAGCTGCCCCTGATCATCGTTTCGGGCTCGGGCGGTGGCGCGCGCATGGAGGAGGGCATCCTGTCCCTGTTCCAGATGGCAAAGACCAGCGCCGCCATCAAGCGCCTGCAGGACAAGGGCGGCGTGTACATCGCGGTGCTGACCAACGCCACCATGGGCGGCAGCATGGCAAGCTGGGCGGCCTTGGGCGACATCACCATCGCCGAGCCGCAGGCCCTGCTGGGTTTTGCCGGCCCGCGCGTGATCGCGCAGACCGTGCGGCAGGAGTTGCCGGCCGGCTTCCAGACATCCGAGTTCCTGGTTGAGCACGGCTTCCTGGACCAGGTGGTGCACCGCAGCGAAATGCGCAGCCGCCTGATCAGTCTGCTCAGGTACACCTGCGCAGACATGCCGGCCTACCAGAAGACCACGGTCAAGCAGCGCCAGACCGCCAAGATCAAGGCGGGTTCAAGCGCAAGAGTTGGCGGGTAAACTGGACGATAGACCAGAACCCCGCGCAACGTCGCGGGGTTTTTGTTGGGAGAGCCGGTGTCGGACGACTCAGTGATGCAACATGCGCAACGCCAGTTCGTGGTGTTGCGCGATCACTGGAACGTTGAGCACGCGCTCGCGGAAATCCGCAAACAGAAGGTCCCTGGGCCCATCCTCTACTTCTACGTGGTGGACGACCAGGGCCGGCTGGTCGGAGTGCTGCCCACCCGCGCGCTGCTGACCGCGCCGCTGAACGCCACCATCGAGTCCCTGATGGTCAAACGCCTGGTGACCCTGCCCGAAACCGCGAGCATGGAGACCGCCAGCGAGCTGTTCGTGATGCACCGCTTCCTGGCCATCCCCATCGTCGACAAGGACATGCGCCCCATTGGCGTGATCGACGTTAACGCCTTTTCCAGCGAAGTGCTCGATATCGCCGAGCGCCGCAACGCCGACGTGCTGTTCGAGGCAATCGGCTTGCGCATCTCCGGCCTCACGGACGTCAGCCCGGCCAAGGCCTTTCGTCTGCGCTTCCCCTGGCTGATCAGCACCATTGCGGGCGGTACGGCCTGCGCCCTGCTGTCTTCCGTGTTCGGCGCGACGCTGGCGGAGAGCATCGTGCTGGCGTTCTTCCTGACGCTGGTGCTGGGCCTCGGTGAAAGCGTCGCTACCCAGTCGATGACGCTGGCGCTGCAACTGTTGCGTTCAACCCAACCCACATTCGGCTGGTTCGTCTCCAAGATTTCGCGTGAGTTTGCCTCGGCGCTGCTGATAGGCGGTGCCTGTGGCTTGATCGTCGGTGCTATCGCCCAGCTTTGGCACGGCGACTGGCTGGAGTCCGTTACGATCGGCGGCAGCATCGCGGGTTCGATTCTGACCGCGGCCCTGCTGGGCGTGACGGTGCCCACGCTGCTGCACACGCTGAAGCTGGACCCGCGCGTGGCTTCCGGCCCGTTGACCCTGGCGCTCACGGACCTTGCCACAATCACCATCTACTTCGGAACCGCCACTCTGGTGCTGTAGGAAGCATGGCCCTACAGGCCGGCAGCCGAGTGCGCTATAAACTCTGCCATGGCATTGGCTGTCATCTCCGAGCTCGGGCATCTAGGCTTCCTGGTTGACCTTGGCGTAGTACTGGGCGCGGGCGTAATCGCCTCGCTGGCCATGGCCATGCTGCGGTTGCCCGCAGTCACGGGCCTGCTGCTGGCCGGCGCGATCTGCGGCCCCTTCGGCCTGGCGCTGGTCGAAGACAAGGAAACCATCGACACCCTGGCTGAAGTCGGCGTGGTGCTGCTGCTGTTCACCATCGGACTTGAGTTCCCGCTTTCGCGCTTCCTGCGCATCGGCAAGACACTGGCCTTGGGCGGCAGCCTGCAGGTGGGCTTGACCTCGGCGGCCGTGGCGGGTTCCTGCCTGTTGCTGGGCCTGGAGTTCAAGTACGCCCTGCCGATTGCCTTTGCCGTGGCGCTGTCCAGCACGGCCATCGTGCTGCGCGGCCTGAGCGACCGCGGCGAGGTGGACGCGCCCCACGGGCGCTTCATCGTGGGCACCCTGCTGTTCCAGGACCTGTGCGTGATCCCCATGATGCTGACCCTGCCTGTGCTGGCGGGTACGGGCACAATGGCGGATATCGCCGCCAGCGCCGGAGTCGCCCTGGGAACCGCCACGGTGGCCGTGGTGGTGACTTACGTGGTGTCGCGGCTGATCCTGCCCTGGTTCCTGCGCAGCGTCGACAAGACCCGCAGCCGCGAAAGCTTCGTGCTGGCGATCCTGTCCATCTGCATCGCGATCGCCCTGGCGACGGGTTACGCCGGGCTCTCGCTGGCGCTGGGCGCGTTCCTGGCGGGCATCGTGATCGCCGACTCGCCGTTCGCAAACCGGGCGCTCACGGAAGTCATGTCCCTGCGCGACGTGCTTACCGGCTTGTTCTTCATTTCGCTGGGCATGATGTTCGACTGGCGCACTGTGGTGGAAGGTCCCCTGCTGGTTGCCGGCGTGTTTCTGGCCATCTTCATCGGCAAGGCCTTGCTGGCCATCCTGGCCGCGCTGGTGATGCGTTTCCCGCCCCGGGCCGCCATCATTGCCGGCTTCGGCCTGGCCCAGTTCGGCGAGTTCGGCTTCGTGCTGCTGAACACAGCGGCCGGGCAAGAGCCGTCTCTCTTCGACGCCACCGGCGAAGGGCGCTGGCTGTGGGCGGCGGCGCTGATCACCATGTTCATCACACCGCTGGTGCTGCGCTTCTCGCCGCACCTGGCGACAGGCGCCAGGCTGCTGCGTCCGTTGGAGAGGCTGCTGGGCGCGCGAGGCATCGATGAGCAGCCGAAATCCGACACCCAGCTCAGCGGCCACGTGGTGGTGGCGGGCTACGGCGTCTCCGGGCGCACGGTGGTCAACGCGCTCAAAACCGTGGGTGTGCCCTACCTGATTCTCGAAATGAACGCCGAGACGGTTCGCGCCGCCAGCAAGGCCGGCGAGCCCGCCTTCTATGCCGACGTCACCAGTGAAGAAGCTCTGCACCACGCTCGCGTAGACCACGCCAGCGCCTTCCTGCTGACCATCAACGACCCGGGCGCCGTGCAGCGCACGGTTGATGCCGTGCGGCGCGTGGCGCCCGAGGTGCCGATCGTCGTGCGCGCCCGTTATCTGGCTGAGCGCGAGGCGCTGCTCAAGACCGGGGCCAGCGACGTGGTGGTGGGTGAACTGGAAGCGGCCGTAGAGATTCTGGCCCGGGTGCTGCGCCTGATGCAGGTGCCGCGCAACCTGATCAACCGCGAACTGGCGCTGGTGCGGGAGCGCACACAGACCAGCGCCCGGCCGTCAACGGTGCCGCGCAAGACCCTGGCCGAGCACGGCCTGATCGGGGAGCTGAAGATCGAGACATTTCAAGTTCCGGCCGAGGGGTACACTTGCGGCAAGTCATTGAAAGAGCTGCAGTTGCGTACGCAGACCGGGGTGTCGGTCGTGGCCATGAGCCGCGAAGGGGAGGTGATCGACAACCCCTCGCCGGAGATGCCGCTGCTTGAGGGGGACATGCTGTACCTGCTGGGTTCGCTCGAGAAAGTGCGCGACGCCCTGTATTTCCTTGAGGCTGGCGCTGTGCCGGTGCCCGACGCGATCAGCGAGGCTACCCGAATGTGGAAGAAGAGCGTCCCGCCTGGATAAGGCTGACGTTGGTCGTTTCCGAATCCGGCAGGGTCATCGTCGAGTCATCCAAGGTGACCTAAGGACTTTCCGGGGGCGCTATCAAAGCCCCGAAATCGTTGACGTGCGGGGGTGCAAGAGGCAAAAGCGTGGCGCTTGCCGCAATTCGTCGGTGAGTGCTGTGTAGTTCCCCCGCCGATTCAGGAGACCAGCAATGCGCGAAACACCACTCCGCAAAGAGCACGAAAAACTCGGCGCCCGCATGGTTGATTTCGCCGGCTGGTACATGCCGGTCACCTACACCAACATCAAGGAAGAGCACGTCCGCGTGCGCACCAAGGTGGGCCTGTTCGACGTGTCCCACATGGGGCGCTACTGGATTGGCGGGCGCGACCACATCAAGCTGGTGGACCGCATCATCACCAACAGCCGCGCGACCATGAAGCCCGGCCAGATCCGCTACAGCCTGATCCTCAACGGCCAGGGCGGCATCCTGGATGACGTGCTGGTCTACAGCATGGGTGACGAGGGCACCCTGCTGGTGGTCAACGCCGGCAACCGCCAGGTGATCTGGGACTGGATCGCCCGCGAGCGCAAGGGCTTCGTCGTTGACGTCACGGACATGAGCAACGACTACGCCATGATCGCCATGCAGGGGCCGGAAAGCGTCGCGCTGCTGAACAAGATCAGCGACCTCGACACCAAGGCCCTCAAGTACTACCACCTCACCCGCAGCACCGTACTCGGCGAGCCCGAAGTAATCGTCTCGCGCACTGGCTATACCGGCGAAGACGGCTTTGAGCTGATCATGCCCACCAACAAGGCCGTCCACTTCTGGAGCGAGCTGATGAATGTCGGCAAGCCCCTGGGCGTCGGCCCCGCCGGCCTCGGCTGCCGCGACACCCTGCGCCTCGAGGCCGGCATGCCGCTGCACGGCCACGAGATCAGCGACACCATCAACCCGCTGGAAGCCGGCCTGGATTGGGCCGTGAAACTCGACAAGGAAGATTTCATCGGCAAGCAGGCCACCGTGGACCTGAAGGAAAAGGGCCTGACCCAGAAGCTGGTGGGCCTGAACATCGCCGGCAAGCGCATCCCGCGCCAGGACCAGGAAGTGATCCGCGACGGCAAGGTGGTCGGCAAGATCTGCAGCGGCACCAAGGCGCCCTGGCTGGACGAGATCATCGCCACGGCCTATGTGCCGGCCAACGCTGCCGCGGTGGGCACCACCTACTACGTGGACTTCCCGGCCAAGGGCACC
Source organism: Planctomycetota bacterium (assembly GCA_027493625.1). Taxonomy (GTDB): domain Bacteria; phylum Planctomycetota; class UBA8742; order UBA2392; family UBA2392; genus JACKID01. The sequence continues at coordinate 284,299 of JAOSKM010000002.1, forward strand.
CGCAGCCTCAAGCCGGGCGAAACCACCATGCAGACCGCCCTGGTGGTGCCGCTGCCGTTCTACAAGCGGCCGGGGAAAAAGTGATTCAGAGTTCAGAGGCTGGAGGTCGGAGGTCAGGGACCTGAAAGTTGCAGTTCCCTGATCTCCGGCCTCTGACCTCTGACCGCTTCGGAAAACAAGGGCAGACAACTGCCGGAGAGACTTACCAGAACGAAGGATCAAAAATGGCTCGACCCAACAACGTTCGCTTCCTGGAGTCCCATGAATGGGGCCGCCTCGAGAGCGATGGCACCGTCACGATCGGCATCACCGACTTCGCCGTGGACCAGCTCAATGACCTCACCTTCGTGGACCTGCCGGAAGTCGGCGACACGGTCACCAAGGGTGAGCCCTTCGGCGAAATCGAAAGCGTGAAGGCCGTCAGCGACCTGATCAGCCCCGTCAGCGGCGAGATCGTCGCCGTGCACGATGACGTCGACGGCGACGACTTCAGCGCGCTGAAGACCGACGCCTTCGGCAAGGGCTGGCTGATCAAGGTCAAGCCCGACAGCGCCGACGAGCTGAATGAAGGCACCAAGGACCTCGCCGCTTACGAGAAGCAGCTCGAGGAAGAAGCGCACTAGGCGCGCACGGCGCGCCAGGTTACAGGGATCAGGTTGCAGGTTTCAGGGACTGCATCCCAAGCCCCTGTAACCTGAAACCTGTTCCCTGACACCTGGAGCGAAGCGACCCATGCCGTTCATCCAGCACACTGCCGAAGACACCGCCGCGATGCTCAAGGCCGTTGGCGCCAAGAGCATTGACGACCTCTACGTTGACATCCCGGCTGACATCCGGGTCAAGCCGGACGGCGACAAGGTCAAGCTGAAGCCCGGCATGGGCGAGCTTGAAGTTACTCGCCACATCAACGCTCTGCTGGCAAAGACCAAAAACGCCGGCGACTATGCCTTCTTCCGCGGCGCGGGCATCTACAACCACCACGTCAGCACGCTGACCGACCACATCGCGCTGTACGACGCCAACTTCATCACCGCCTACACGCCCTACCAGCCGGAGTGCAGCCAGGGCACACTCACCAGCGTGTTCGAGTTCCAGAGCTGCATCGCCACCCTGACCGGCTTCGAAGTCAGCAACGCCGGCATGTACGATGGAGCCTCGGCACTGGCCGAAGCCGTGATGATGGGCTACCGCCTCACGGCCGACAACTTCCGCAAAGAAACCCGCGAAACCGTGGTGCTGGCCGGGGCGATCCACCCGGAGTACGCGGCCACGGTCAAGACCTACTGCGAGACTACCGGCCTGAAGCTGGTGCAGGTCGGCGCCGGCAAGGACGGCCGCGTGGATACGGCCGCGTTGAAGGCGGCGCTGACGCGCGATGCGGCCGTGGTGGCTATCCAGTCGCCCAACTTCTTCGGCGTCATCGAAGACGTGGAAGCGCTGGTCAAGCAGGCCCATGACGCGGAAACCATGATCGTGCAGGTGATCAGCGAGCCTGTCAGCCTGTCGCTGCTGCAGACTCCCGCCGAGGCCGGCGTCGACATCTGCGTGGGCGAAGGCCAGGCCATCGGCAACCACATGTTCATGGGCGGCCCGGCATTCGGCTTCTTCGCCAGCCGCAAGGACAACGTGCGCAAGATGCCCGGCCGCATCGTCAGCGAGACGACGGACCGCGACGGCAAGCGCGCCTTCGCGCTGGCGCTGGCCACGCGCGAGCAGCACATCCGGCGCGAGAAGGCCACCAGCAACATCTGCACCAACCAGGCCCTGTGCGCCCTGCGCGCGCTGATCCAGCTGGCGGCCTGGGGCAAGGGCGGCTTCACCGAGCTCGGCCGCCAGATCGTCAGCAAGACCCAGTACGCGCTGAAGACTCTGGGTGCGGTGAAGGGCGTCGAGCTGCCCCACAAGTGCAGCCCGGTGTTCAACGAGTTCGTGATCCGCACCAGGCCGGGCCTCGACGCCAAGCTGCAGGCCCAGGGCATCATCGGCGGCCTGCCGCTCGAAAGCGTAGGCATGGGCCAAGCCGGCGACTACCTGGTAGCGATTACCGAGATGACCACGAAAGAAGAGATCGACAAGTACGCTGCTGCATTGGCGTAGAAGCTCGGAGTTTGGAGGCGGGAGGCGGGAGTTACTGCAACGACAGGAAGCCCCATGACGTCGGGAGGATTTCGCGGGTTGATGGTCTGGCAGCGCATCAATGGATGCCGCCGAACTGGTCCACTCGCTAACGCGGAGCTTTCCGAAGGATGAGCTGTACGGAATGGTGAGTCAACTTCGACGTGCCTCATCGTCAGTGCCGATGAACATCGCCGAGGGCTACAAGCGACGGAGATACAAGAAGGACTATGTGAAGTTCCTCGTCATGGCACACGGGTCGGAAGCCGAGATGGAGACAGCCCTGGAGCTTTGCGTACGGTTCAAGTACGTCGACGAAGAACAAGGTCGCAAGCTGATTGCAGAGTACGACGAGATTGGACGCATGCTCTCGTCGCTGATTGAAAAGATTGATGGAGCGTAGGCAGGCAACGCGTGTCGGCAGTTTACTCCCGACTCCGGCCTCCCGACTCCAAACTGGAGCCATACCATGACCAACATTCCCGCCAATCCCGCCGAGCAGCTGCTGTTCGAGATCAGCAAGCCCGGGCGGCGCTGCGTGACTTTCCCGGCGCTGGACGTGCCCGAGGTTGACCCGGTGGACGCGCTGAAGGGCGCCAAGCTGCGCAGTGAGCCCGCGCGCCTGCCCGAAGTCGGCGAGCTGGACCTGGTGCGCCACTTCAAGAACCTGGCCCAGAAGAATTACAGCGTGGACCGCAACTTCTACCCGCTGGGCAGTTGCACCATGAAGTACAACCCCAAGATCAACGTCACCCTGCTGGCGCAGCCCGGCTACACCAAGGCCCACCCCCTACCTGCCCGAGAAGGACATCCAGGGCCACCTCGAGCTGATGTACAACCTTGAGCACTACCTGCGCGAAGTCAGCGGCCTCGACGAAGTCACCCTGCAGCCCGCCGCCGGCGCCCACGGCGAACTCACGGGCGTGATGTGCATCAAGGCCTACTTCGAGGACAAGGGCGAGGGCGCACAGCGCACCGAGTTCCTGATCCCCAGCGCCGCCCACGGCACCAACCCCGCAACGGCCGCCATGGCGGGCTTCAAGGCCGTCACGCTCAAGGAAGCCGCCAACGGCAACATCGACCTCGAAGAGCTCAAGAAGAAGGTCGGCCCCCAGACGGCCGGCATGATGATCACCAACCCCAGCACCCTGGGCATCCTCGAGCCGAAGATGCGCGAGATCGCCGAGATCCTGCACGGCGTCGGCGCGCAGCTGTACATGGACGGCGCGAACATGAACGCGATCAGCGGCATCGTGCAGCCCGGCGACTACGGCATCGACGTGATGCACTTCAACCTGCACAAGACCTTCAGCGTGCCCCACGGCGGCGGCGGTCCCGGCGCCGGCCCGATCGCCGTGCGCAAGCACCTGGCGCCCTTCCTGCCCAAGCCGCGCATCAAGAAGAACGCCGACGGCACGTTCGCCTTTGACTACGACCGGCCGAAGTCGGTGGGTAAGGTGCGCAGCTTCTTCGGCAACTTCGGCGCGCTGGTGATGGCCTACATCTACATGACGCAGCTCGGCCGTGAGGGCGTGCGCCGCATGAGCCAGTATGCGGTGCTGAGCGCGAACTACATCCGGGTGATGCTGCGCGATTACTACCACGTGCACCACGACCGCACCAACGCCCACGAGTGCGTGTTTACGGACCTGAAGCAGGACAAGGAAAACGGCGTGCACACGCTGGACATCGCCAAGCGGCTGATCGATTACGGCATCCACCCCATGACCATCTACTTCCCGCTGCCCCAGAACACCGGCGGCCACGGCGCCATGATGGTCGAGCCGACCGAGACCGAGAGCAAGGAAAGCATCGACTACTTCATCGAGTGCATGAAGAAGATCGCGCAGGAGTGCAAGGACAACCCGGAGCTGGTCAAGTCCGCGCCCCATACAACGCCGGTCAAGAAGGTGGACGAAAAGACCGCCAGCACCAACCCGCAACTCTACTGCCCGATGTGCCTTGGATAGGTTGTAGGGATTAGGTTGTAGGTTGTAGGGAGACCTCGATGCCTGACCAGATTGAGAGCTTCGAAGACCTCATTGTCTGGCAGAAGGCCGTTGACGTCGCCGACCAGATTCTCGACCTGACCGAGACCGGCCCAATTGCGAAGAAGTACTGGTTGTGCAACCAGTTCGGAGATGCGGCCTCATCCATCTCCGCGAACATAGCAGAAGGTCACGACGGCGGTTCACGACGGGTATTCTTGAAGCACCTGTACATTGCGCGGGGATCAAGCGCCGAGACGTTGACCTTCCTTCGCATCATCGAGCGCAGAAACTATGCGGACGCCCCACGGATTCGAGCCATCCGAAGCCTGATTGTAGAGGTTCGAAAAATGCTGAACGCTCTGATCAACCGGATCGCACGGCAGCCCTCAGAGCAAAACAATCCGCGCGACGCTTGATCCCTACAACCTACAACCTAATACCTACTACCTGAATCAATCCTCACCCAATTCAGAGAGAGCGCTCCCATGGAACTCGTGCCATCCCATCGCGTCGCCAGCATTGGCGCCTACGCGTTTGCCGCCGTTGACGAAAAAGTAGCCGAGCTGAAGGCCAAAGGCGTCACGCCCATCGACTTCGGCGTCGGCGATTACCAGGACCCCACGCCGCGGCTGATCCGCCAGGCCTGCAAAAAGGCCATCGACGAACACGCCACGGACGGCTACCCCAGCTACATCGGCTCGCTGCACTACCGCGAGGCGATCGCCGCCTGGCTGAAGGGCCGCTTCGGCGTCAGCCTCGACCCCAAGACCCAGATCACCAGCACCATCGGCAGCAAGGAAGGCATCTTCAACTTCGCCGAGGCCTTCGTGAACCCCGGCGAATACGTGATCTGCCCCAGCCCGGGCTATCCGCCCTACAAGCGCGGCACCCTGTTCGCAGAGGGCGTGGCGCACTTCGTGGCCGTCACCCACAGGAACAAGTGCAAATACGACTTCAAAAAGATCCCGCCCGAGGTCGCCGAGCGCGCCCGCATCATGTGGGTCACCACGCCCAGCAGCCCCCTGGGCTACGTGGCCGAGCTCGACTTCCTGAAGGCCGCGTACGAGTTCTGCCAGCAGCACGACATCATCCTCGCGAGCGACGAGGCGTACTCCGAGCTTTACTTCAAGGACCCGCCCCACAGCGCGCTGGAAGTCGCGGCCGACAACAACTTCGACGGCGTGGTGCAGTTCCACTCCCTGTCGAAGCGCAGCATCATGACCGGCTGGCGCATCGGCTGGGCCGCCGGCGACAAGCGCGCGATCGACATCTTCAAGAAGGTGAAGACCAACATCGACAGCGGCACGCCCAACTTCATCCAGGACGCCGCCATTGCGGCGCTGGCCGACGAAAAGCACGTGCAGAAGCTGCGCAGCATGGTCAAGCGCAAGCGCAACATCATCTGTACCGCCCTGCGCAAGGCCGGCCTGAAGAACTGCAAGAACCCCGCCGGCCTGTACCTGTGGCAGAAGGCGCCGGATGGCATGAGCGGCGAACAGTTCGCCACCCTGCTGATCGAGCAGTGCCACGTGGTAACCACGCCCGGCGAATGGCTCAGCGACGAGGTGGACGGCGAAAACCCGGGCGCCGGCCACGTGCGCTTTGCCTTCGTGCCGCCCATGGCCGAGGTGCAGCAGGCCGCCGAGCGCATCGCACAGTTGAAGCTGTAGGGGCGGGCCGATGTGCCCGCCCGGGGCCGGAGGCCGCCGCATGGGGCGCGCCCCACGGGACTGCTGCCCTGCGCGCAATCGTTAGTACAATGACCTTATGGACTGCCAGTGCTGCAACAAAAAGCCCGCGCGCATACGCATCTGCGATGTTGAAGAAAACAACATCGGGGAGCAGATCAACGTCTGCCCCGACTGCTTCAACCTCATCAAGCGCTACATGTTCGACATCACCAAGCCGCTGATGACCACGCCCGACGTGATCCGCGAAGTGCAGGGCCTGCTCACGGCCGGCGAAACCTCCCTTGCCACGCTGCCTGAGCCTGGCGGCATCACCCCGGTTGGAAAGGAACCCGTGCCGGTCTGCCCTGACTGCGGCATGTCGCTTTCCGAGTTCCGCGCCCGCGGCCGTTTCGGCTGTCCGCGCGACTACGAAGTGTTTGCCGAGCATCTGGACCCTTTGTTTGAGCGCATTCACGACGTGCAGCCGGCCCGCCACCAGGGCCACCTGCCGGAAAAAACAGCCGGCGAGGAAGTCGTACAGCGGCGCCAGACCGTGGCCGACCTGCGTAAACGTCTCGACGCGGCCGTAGCCGAAGAGAACTACGAGCTGGCGGCGCGCCTGCGCGACCAGATCGCCGAGCTGGAGGCCCAGCCCAAGGCCGAGGAGCGTTCGTGAACGAGGCCTTCGAGAATTTCCCGCACATCCTGGGCGAGTGGCTGAAGGGCACCGGGCCGGACAGCGACATCGTGGTCAGCACCCGGGTGCGCTTCGCGCGCAACGTGCGCGGCTTCCCGTTCACAGGCCGCGCCAGCGACGCCCAGCGCAGTGACGTGCTGAAGCTTTGTGAAGACGCGCTCAAGCAGGTGCACCTTGACCGCAGCGTGGTGACGCTCGAGCTGGACAAGCTGCCTGAGCTCAAGCGCGACGTGCTGGTCGAGCGCCACCTGATCAGCCGCGAGCTCGCCAGCGGCGAAGGTCCGCGCGGCGTCACCTTCGGGCGCGGCGAGATGCTCAGCATCATGATCAACGAGGAAGACCACCTGCGCCTGCAGTGGATCAAGTCCGGCTTCGACGTGGACCGCGCCTTCCACGCGCTGTGCAAGGTGGACCGCGCCCTCGAGAAGACCCTGCCCTACGCCACCAGCGACCGCTACGGCTACCTGACGGCCTGCCCCACCAACGTCGGCACCGGCATGCGCGTCAGCGTGATGGTGCACCTGCCGGCCCTGACCCTGAAAGAGAACATCGACCAGGTCTTCAAGGCCGCCCAGCGCATGAACCACGCGGTGCGCGGCCTGTACGGCGAAGGCACCCGCGCGTTCGGCGACATGTACCAGATCAGCAACCAGACCACGCTGGGCCGCAGCGAAGAGCAGATCGTGGAGGCCATCAAGGCGATCGTGCCCAAGATCCTGGAGTTCGAACGCCAGCGCAGAGGTCAGCTGTACACCGAGGACCGCAGCTTCGTGGAAGACAAGGTGCTGCGCTCATTGGCGCTGCTGCGCTCGGCCCGGCGCCTGAACGTGCAGGAGATGATGTCGCACCTGTCGATGCTGCGCCTGGGCGTTGACCTCGGCATCATCAGCGACGTGCCGGTGCGCACGCTCAATGAGTTGTTCATCCTGGGCCAGCCCTCGCACCTGCAGGAAAGCGAAGGGCGCGTTCTGCCGGCCAGCGAGCGCGACACCCGCCGCGCCGAGCTGGTGCGTTCGCGCCTCGCCGCGGGAAGCAACTGATGAGCGACAGCATCTACCGCGACACCAGTCGCCTGTTCACCATCCGTGTACCGCAGGGCTTCGAGCGCGACCCCCGCGCCAAGAGCCTTGTGTTCCGCCACCCGGACATCGACGGCACAGTCACGGTCAGTTGCCTCCGCCACCGCACCGGCGACGCCGACGTCAACCTGTTCGACGCCCTGCCCAGCCGTGAGTCCATGGGCAACGTACAGCGCGGTCAACGCGACGGCATGAACTTCGTGTACGGCGACTACGAGGGCGAGCTGCAGAACCGCCCCGAGTACTGGCGCTGGTGGACCCTGCAGCGCGGCCCGGTCGGCATCGTGGTCAGCTTCAACGGCGCGCCCGAAACCGCAGGCAACCCCGAGCCCGTCGACAAGTTCGTGGCCGGCATACGCATTACCGAGCACCCGCCGCTTTCCGTGGAAGAATTCACGGTGCTGGGGGCTGAAGTGTACGCCCGCGTCCTCGGCAAAGACAAACCCGCCGTCAACAAGCCCCTCGAACTCAACACCGGCGGCAACTCCACCCTGCGCCTCGACAATGCCTACATCGGCTATCTCGACGAGTGGGACGTTGACCATCAGGCCGATCCGCAGCCCCTGCTGCAGCAGTGGTTCAAACCCCTGTGGGGCGAGCACGTTGAGGTGCTGGGCCCCTTCGAAGAGGTGCGCTCGCTGATCTACCCCATCGTCAAGCCCTGGGGCTTCGGCCGCGAAACCAAGGTGCCCGTGTTGCGTCGCAGCATCATCGACGGCGAGTTGGAGCTGCTGGCTGCCGTGGACACCGACCGCACGCTGCGTTTCCTGAGCAGCGAAGACCTTGCGCGCTGGGAAGGCGTCAGCGAAGAGGACGTGTTCTTCTACGGCCGTGAAAACCTGTCAGCCCGGAGCCAGGACATGCAGCTGCAGGCTCTGGCGGACGCGGACGGCAACCCCCGCGCGGTGATCGTCGCCAGCGGCGACAGCTACGACGCCTCGCGCCTGATGCTGCCGGAGCTGTACAACAAGCTGTCCGAGGTGCTGGGCCCCAAGCTGCTGGTGGGCGTGCCAAACCGCGACTTCATGATCGTGCTGACCGAGGACGACGCCGAGCTCGTCGAGAACGTAAGCAACCAGGTTAAGATCGACGCCGAAACCCGCCCCTACGCGATCAGCGGCAAGCTGTACCGGCTGACCCGGAACGGCGTCGAGCCGCGATAACGCCCGGCAGCGCAGTTACAGCGCGTGGCGCTGCGCCAGCTCATTCACCGCCTGCACCTCTGCCGGATCCAGTGCCCTTGCGCCCGCGAGGGCTGCGAATTCATCGGCTTCCACGGCCGGGCAGAGCACGCAGCTTACACCGGGCTGGGCCAACACCCAGCCGACCGCGAGTCGGCCCGGTTGGCCGATTTCAGCCAGTTCTCGCGCGAAGGCCACGGCCTTTGCGAACTTCGGCGGGCTGAAGAACTCGTCGCGGTCTTCCTCGGTGAATTCCTCGTCGCCGCTGAAACGGCCGGTGAGCAGGCCCGCCAGCAGCGGGTCCGCGGCCAGGAAGCCCACGCCGTGTTCCACGCACCAGGGCAGCACCTGGTTCAGGGCCGCGCGATTCAACGGGTTGAGCGGGCGCCTGCGCGGTCTGCAGCTTGATCTGCCCGTGCAGCGCATCGAGCTGCGCTGCAGAGTAATTGCACGCTCCCACCCAGCTCGCGTAGTTGCCGCTGACGATGTCCTGCAGGCCGCGTGCGGTCTGCGCCGGGTTGGTGTCGTCGGGCCAGTGCACCTGGTAGAGGTCGATGCGGTCGGTCTTCAGGCGGAACAGGCTGTCGTGACACTGGTTGATCAGGTTGGCGCGCGAGTTGTCGAGCGTGAGCTCGCCGTGGAAGGTCAGGCGCGGGCCGGCCTTGCCGGTGATGAACACGCTGTCGCGCGGCACGCCCTGGAGCGCGCGGCCGAGCAGTTCCTGGGCGTGGCCGTTGGCGGTGATCCAGTCGGTGTCGATCAGGTTGACGCCCAGCTGCAGGGCGCGGCGGATGGTTTGCGCGGTGCCGTCTTCGCCGGATGCGGCCGGGTCTTCGCTGGCGGGTGCCAGGATCGCCAGCCGCCGCACGGGCTGCGAGGCCGAGGGGGGTGAGGACAGGCTGAGGCCGATCTCGCCGACCTGGGGCCCGCCGGGAAACAGGGCACGCATGCGCATGGCGGGATGCTAACTTGTTTCGCGCGGACTTGCTCGCGCGGGTGGGTTGAGGCGACGTGTTCTGCGCGGCCTTGGCGTCTGTATCTGGTCGCAGTCGCGAAATGACTTTTCACCACGAAGGGCCACGAAGGGCCACGAAGGGTTCAACACAGTTCGGCAGTTCTTCGTGGTGCTTGGTGGTCCTTCGTGGTTCACCAGCAGTTGCCTTGCGATCCGGTGTTTGGTGATGGAGGTTCAAGATCACTTGCTCGTGCTGCGCACTCGCTGGTTTGTTTGACGCGAAGACGCGAAGGGGGCGAAGTTCGCGAAGAAACCTTGGCGGCATGTGTTCTTCGCGACCTTCGCGTCTGTATTTTGGTGGTGCAGTCTTTTGTGCTTTTGTGTTTTCGTGGCCCATGAACGCAGCATGACGCCGATGGCGGATGAGCCCACAAACGAGAAGCCTGAAGACGAGGGCGAAACGCTGCTGGAAGTCGGCGGCGTGGTGAACCTGCCCGAGCACGCCTCGACCATCCCGGACGCGCCCGGCGAAACGCTGCTGGAGATCGGCCAGCCCTCCATCTACTGCGACACCGACCTCGCCCGCGACCTGCAGGCCAACGCCTCGACCGACGCACCCACTCAGCCCATGAGCCAGGCCGAAACCCGCCGCGTGGCGGCGGCCCACGGCGGCATCGGCGGGCGGCGCTACGAGATCCGCGACGAAATCGGGCGCGGTGGTATGGGCGTGGTGATGCGCGCCTTCGACCGCGACCTGCAGCGCGAGGTCGCCCTGAAACTCACCCGCGCCGACCGCACCGCCAGCGGCAGCGTCGCCCGCTTCATCGAGGAAGCCCAGGTAACCGGCCAGCTCAGCCACCCCAACATCGTGCCGGTGCACGAACTGGGGCATGAGCCCGGCGGCCGCACGTTCTTCACGATGAAGCTGGTGGAGGGTCGCAGCCTGGCGCAGGTGATGCGCAAGCTGCGCGCCGGTGACCGCGAGACGCACGAGCGATTCCCGCTCACGCGCCGGCTGTACATCTTCGGGCAGCTGCTGAACTGCATGGCCTACGCCCACGACCGCGGGGTGATCCACCGCGACCTCAAGCCGGACAACGTGATGCTCGGCGACTACGGCGAGGTGATGGTGATGGACTGGGGCCTCGCGCGCGTGAAAGACCACCCGGAGCTGGTCAGCAAGATCACCACCAGCCGCCTGCAGACGCCGGGCAGCGAGACCCTGGACGGCACCATCATCGGCACGCCCGCCTACATGCCGCCCGAGCAGGCGCGCGGCGAGCGCGACAAGATCGACCAGCGCAGCGACATCTACAGCCTGGGCGCGATCCTGTACGAGATGCTGGCCCTGCACGCGCCCTACGAGGCCGCCACGGCCAGCGAGCTGATCCGCAAGGTCGCCACGGAGCCGCCGCCGCGCCCCAGCGTGCGCAACGTGGGCGCGCTGGTGCCGCGCGGCCTGGAGCGCATCGTGATGAAGTGCCTGGAACCGGCCCAGGAGGCCCGGTTTCAGACCGTGCGCGAATTGCAGAAGGCGCTGGAAACTTACGAGGAGGAGGTCGAGCAATCGGCCGACGAGGGCTGGTTCTTTTCGCTGCTGGGCAAGGCCTTTGCCTTCCTGCTGGCGGCGAGCTGCTTTTTGGCGACGGCCTTCATCCTGGTCGGCGAGCAGCACCTGCATGTGCGCGCCCACATGGTGGACCCCGGAGTGTTCTCGGGCCTGATCGTGCTGGGCTTCGGCACCATGTCCGCGTGGCTGTGGCTGCGCCCCACGGCCGCGTTTGATGCGACGCATGCGATATTGCTGTGGAAGCGGGCCGGCATCAGCTCGGGCAACCTGCGCGGCTACTTCGCCGCGGAGGCCTGCCGGCGCGCGAAGTGGATGTACATGGCGCCGGTGGATTTCGCGTTGCTGTACGCGGTGGCGCTGCGCAGCCAGGTGGCCGCAATCGTGGCGGTGCAGATGTTCGGCGGCGCGCTGCTGGCGACGCTGGCGATCGGCGCGCTGGAACAGGGCGCTTACCGCAAGCTGGACGCGCTGGACGCGATCTCCGGCCAGGACCGGCGCGACATGTTCTGGCGCTGGGGCGTGGTGGTGATCATCTTCGTGCTGGCGCTGTTCTTCATCGACCAGTCTGGCTGGGAGTGGCGCCTGCAGAAGCTGCCCGACGACTTCCGGCGCGGCACGCTGATGCTGCACCTGCTGGTGATCCTGGCCGGCGTGTGGACCATTGCGCAGATCGGCCACCCGTACCCCGAAGTCAACCAGGCCCTGCGCACGCTGCTGACACGGCGCATGACGCCCGAGCAGCGCGAGAAGATCGCCCCCATGGCGCGCGCGTTCGCCAACAATGCCGTGCTGTTCGGCGCCGTGGGCAGCCTGACCTGGATCAGCCTGATCGGCCCCGGCGGGCCGGAAACGCCGGCCGCGTTTTACCTGATGGCGCTGACGCCAATGGGGGCGGCATCCTCTGGAGCTGGTTCTTCCGCATCCGGGCGGGCAAGCTGATCGCCACGGCCAGCGACGAGCTGCGCCGCCGCTTCAACGAGTACCGCAAAGACCCCCAGACGCCCAAAACCGGCAAGCTCACCTACTTCCTGGCCTGGGCGCCGTTCATCCTGGCGGGCATCGCGGCGGCCGTCGTGTTGATCCTGCGCGCTCTGTAGCTGCCGGGCCGATGCGCCCGCAACACTTAGACGGCGCCTTCGCCGCGCCAGCAGTAGTGGCTGATGAACGCGATGATGCGGCCCATCAGGCGGGCTGCGGCGAACTCGCTTACCTGCTGGCCTTCCGTTGGCGCTACCTCGACGATGTCGAAGCCGACGATGTTCCGGCTCTGGGCGATCTTCTGGATGATCTTCAAACCCAGGTACCAGCTCAGGCCGCCCGGCTCGGGCGTGCCGGTGCCGGGGAACACGCTGGGGTCGAAGCCGTCCACGTCGATGGTCAGGTACACGTTGCGCGAAAGCTTTCCGACCGCCTCGTCGATCCAGGTTCCTTCGCTGTGGTAGTCCCAGGCGTGGTAGCAGTGCACCGGGCGCTTCGGGTCGCCGGGCTCGAACTTCTCGCGCGAGCGGATGCCCACCTGAACGATCGGGCACCACTCGTTGATGCGCGCCGCCGCGCTGGCGTGGCTGTAGGGGTCGTCGTGGTAGGCCTCGCGCATGTCGCTGTGCGCGTCGATGTGGAACACGCTCAGCTCCGGCACGCGCTCGGCGACGGCCTTCACCGCGCCCGGGCTGACCGAGTGTTCGCCGCCGACCAGGATCGGGAACTTGCCGGCCTCCAGGATCTGCTGCGTCACCGGGTAGATCTGGCCGATGGTCATTTCCTCGGCCGTGCAGTCCGGGTTGAAGGGCTTCAGCGTCGCGACGCCGTGGTGGGGGATGTGCTCGGCGCCGGTGATCTCGTCGAACAGTTCCACCTGCTGGCTGGCAAGGCGGATGGCTTCCGGGCCGGCGCCGGTGCCCTTGCCGTAACTGACGGTGCCCTCGTAAGGCGCGGACATCACCACGAAGCGCGCGCGTTCAAGGGTCGCGAGCTCGGGCTCGAGGCCGAAGAAATTGTCGTCGTCAGTAACCAGCAGGTCGTGAAGGTTCGGCATCGTGTTCTCCGACAAAACGGCCGGCGTCCGGATGTACCGAACGCCGGCCGGGGTAGAGGCATTCCTAGGCCTTGGGGCGCTTCTGCTTTGGATTGGCGAGCTCGGGTACGCGCAGGCCGGTGTGTCCGACGTTGAGCGCCTTGAGCTGCTCGGGTGAGAGCTGCCAGTTGTCGAAGATGAAGACGCAGGCGGCGATCACCGTGGCCCACATGTCCTTGGGTCCTTCTGCGGACTGTGTGACGTTGCGGGTGGTGACGATTTCGCCGCCCAGTTTCCACTCCTGTTTGCGCTCGTTCCAGGCCTTGGACGAATCGAACTTCAGGCCCATGGTGGTGGCGAGCATGCTGGCGGCCAGGTCTTCGGCGTAGTCGCCGGCCTGCTGGTCGTTTACGCCGTAGGCGTGGTATTCGCTGAGGTAGCCGAACTTGGTGGGGTCGGAGGGCACGGCCACGCCGACGCTGGCGGCAACCATGCGGCGGTACTCGTTGGTGGCCTGGCGCGACATCACGCAGAAGGCGACTTGGCCGTCATGCAGCTCTTTCAGGCCCTGGCTCTTGGGGATGATCTTGCACCCCGGCGGCATGATCGAGCTGATGGTGACCACGTTGAGGGCTGCGATGCCCGCGTCGCGCAGTGCGTCTTCGAAGCTGGCCAGGTACTCCTTGTGGATCCCGACGCCCTTGGTGAAGAACGCGCGGGTTGGGACGAGTTGCAGCATCCAACGGCTCCTGTTGCTGTTGGCGCCGCCTCCCGGGGCCTCGCCTGAGGCGCCGGTGCGCGGCATCGGCACTCCGCTCGGCCGCCGCTTGCCCGGAGTACGGAAGCGACCGAAGGGAGCACCGCCGTCATGGCGCCTGCCCGGCAGGCGTGGACGGACCGAAGTTTTGGATTAGATGCGGGTGAAAGTAAAGAAGCGGGAAGAAGATTTATCTGGCGGCTACTCCCAAAGGTAACCCAACTCACTTGCGCGCACGCGCAGGTACTCGGGTTCATAGCGATAGTAGATTTCCAGGTTCAGCACGCAGATCGCCGTGGAGTAAACACGCCCGCCGCCGTGACGCGCCCAGTGGCAGACCGGGTCGAAGCTGCCACGCCGGGCGCCGGTCTGGTTCTGGTTGTTGAGCAGCGTGCGCTTGAGCGCGACGTTCCATTCGCGCCAGCGGTCCACCCCCGCCCTGCCCGTCCCTGGCCAGCAGCATGGCGATGCTGCCGTAGTACCAGTAGTACATGTTGGCGCCTTCCAGCGTGCCTGCGGCGGCCCAGCTGGGCGGCAGCTTCGCCATGCGTTCCAGTTGCCGCTGCTGCACCCACGCATCTATCGGCTCGCCCAGCAGGCGGCGGGTTGCGTTGCTTACCGCCAGCATCGCCATGCCGCGGTCCCCGCTGCGGGTACCTTCGTCGGCGTAGACCGCGCTGCCGTCCTTGCGCGTGCAGTCTTTCAGGAAGGTCGCGAGCCGGTCAAGGTTCTCGCGCGGCACCTCGAAGTTGGCCTCGCGTGCCGCCACCAGGGCCAGCACCGCCCAGCCGGTGATGGACAGGTCGTCGCGTGTGGAAGGCTCGAACATGTCGCGGCGGGAGGGGTAGCGTTGGTCATAATCCCAGCCGCCGCCCGGGCCCTGCATGCTGAGCAGGTACTCCAGGGCGCGGCGCATCGGCGTGCGCAGGGTCTCGTCGCCGCTGACCAGATACAGGTCAGTCAACGCGAAGGTGGCCAGTGCGTGGGCGTACATGGTCACCCGGATGTCGTCACCCTCGAGACCGAAGCCGCCGTCCTGCACGCGCTGCTTGGAAATCAGAAACTCGCGGGCTCGCTTGACCGTGCCCCGATATCCGCCCTCACGGTCGCTGTGACCGGCGCCCGTGAAGGCCAGCACGCACAGGCCGGTCAGCGCGATGTCGTTGCGTGCCAGACCAACGCCCTCGGCGTAGCGTTCCTGTGGCGTGGCGTTGGGCAGGTAGTGCAGCATGTAGCCGTCGGAATCCCACTTGCCGTCGAGGTCCTGCACCTTGGCCAGCCAGGCCAGCCCCATGTTCACCGCGTTCTCGGTCTCGCCGGAACCGCCGTGGCGCTTGAGACCGATGCCGTGTTTGCCCTCCCCGCGCAGGCCGTGGCTTCCGCCACCGGCCAGGCCCACCGGGCCGTCGTTTCCACCCCCGCCGCCCGCGGCGTCCAGAGATGCCTGCAGCCGCTCGCTCAGGCTGCGCGGATCGACGCTGGCGGTGTTCTCAGCCGGCGCTTCGCTGGCCGGCTTTTCGGCTGCCGGCCGCGGCTGCACCTGAGGCGTCTCGAGTGCCTTGATGGCGTCGGACACGCTGGCCTGGGGCGCGGTCTGGGCCGCAGGTTCGCCGGGCGCCGCCCCGGCGTCTTCCTGCCGGGTTTCTTCGTCGGGGTCCGAGCCGATCAGCTCGCCGACCTTCATCACGTAAGGGCCCGGCGGCGGTTCCTCGATCAGGGCGAAAAGCCGGTGGTTGATGGCCAGCGTGAACGCCATCAGGTGCACGCTGAGCGTCAGCAGAAGGGGCGTGCGCCAGTCGCGTTTCTTTGAGGCGGCAGACTTCTGGCCCCGGGCGGCAGTCACGGGTTCACAGGGCAGATGCAGATCCACGGGACCTTGCGGTTCCTGCCAACTGCCGCCTGCCGGCTGCAGCCTGTCTTCAGTCACTGCGTCCCTTCCTGCGTTCCAGCTCGCGCTGCAGGTCGCGCAGCATCTTCTCGAGCTCGGCGTCGGTGAGGTCGCCGATTTCGCGGGTGGCCTGGCCCACCAGTCGGTCCGTGGCTTTGCGCGCTTCCGTGCGCACGTCTTCGCTGGGGTCCTGCTCCTGCATGCTCTTCAAGCGCGGCAGGGCCTCGCGGTCTTCCAGCATGGCCGCCACGCGGCATGCCATGGCCCGGGTCTGGTCGTCGGGCTCGCGCAACAGGGCGCGCACGTGCGAACGGCAGGCAATCAGCCGGCGCGAACCCGCCACGATCAGCCCTTCCCATACCTCGCCCAGGTCGCTGCTCTGCAGCTGGTTGATTACGGGCGCGGCCAGCTGCTGCTCGATCGCCACCAGGTCGTTCACGACCTCGGGCGGCAGCGGCAGCGGCTCGGGGCCGGCGCCTGGTACCGAGGTCGGCTCAGGGAGCGGAAGTGGTCCCGGTTCCGTACTCTGCGGCGGTTGCGCCGGCTGGCCGCCGGGCTGCGGCCGGGGGAGACGCTGTCGGGTTCCGGGTGCAGTGCTTCCTGGGGACGGCGGTTTCGGCGGTCCGGCGCATTCTCCTCGACCTTGCCGCTCATCACCTCGTTCAGCTTGATCTGAGACGAAACCGCGAAGTACAGGCTGACCGCGAACATCGGCAGGATGATGGCGAACATCACGATCGGCAGGATCGGGCGCTTCTGCTCGGTGGTCGCTTCGGCCACGTAGTTCTCCGCCGCCGTGTGCGACAGCCTGGGCGCAGTCGGCGCGCGGCGGGGCAGGTTGGGCGCCGCGCGCGGCGGCAGGGTGCGGGCGGGTTCCGGGCGCGGCGGAGTGGTCGCGGCCGGCGCGGAGTGCGCGGCCTGCGCGACCGGCGCGCAGCGTGAGCACTTCAGCACGCCGCCCACGCGGGACGCGCGCCCTTCAATCAGGTCCAGGGCGGTGACCGGGATGCCGCATGACTCGCAGCTCCAGACGGCCTGCTGGTAAACGCCCAGCGGCCCGGGGTCCTGCTGCGCGGCGGCCTGCACGGCGGTGCTGGCCTGTTCACGCGCCACGCAAGCCGAACAGATCAGCTCGCCTTTGCGTTCAATGGCTTCGCCGCGCGCGAGGCAGCCTTCGCTGAGGGGACGTCCACACTTATCGCAGAACTGCAGCAGCATAACGGACCCAGGGGCGGGCCACGGGGATCGCGAAGGGGCGATCTTGCCGCCGCCCCAGTACTTAAGTGTAGAAACGTATGAAGTACGCAACAGGTGCGATAAGGGCCGCTATCGCGTTTCGGCAAAGGCCGGGTTTGGCGCATTGCATGGCGGGGGTGGCCGCGCGCTGGCGCTTGCGGCTCTTGTTCACCCGCCTGCAACTCACGGCAGCTCCTGTTTCAGGCAGAACACGCTGCCGCCGGACTTCATGAACTCGCCGGTGTCCAGCTCAAGGGGCACGAAACCGGCCTGTTGCAGCCACGCCACAGTCTTGCTGCTGCCCTGCTGGATCAACACGTGGCGCGCGTCCGGGCAGTGGGCGTTGCAGGCGAAGTTGGCGGCGTCGGCTTCGCTTACCGCGTGCAGGCGGGTGAAGGCGGCCTCGATCAGCGCCCGCGAGGCGGCGTCAAACGCGGCCGGCACCCACAAGGCGCTGCGTTCGTCGAGCAAACAGAGGCAGGTGTCCAGGTGATAGAAGCGCGGGTCGGAGAGCCGCAACGCGATCACATCCGTACCGGTCTCGCGCGCGATGAAGTGCCACACGGCCTCTTCGGTGCGCGGGCCGATGCCACCCCAGATCAGTCGCAGGCCGGGGTGAAGAATGGCGTCGCCGGTTCCCTCGAAACGACTGATTTCATCGGGCAGCAGCAGCAAGCGATAGCCGTGCTCACGATACCAGTGCTCGAAGTAGGGGACTTCGCGGCGGCGCTCCTCATTGGCCATGCGCGACAGCACCACCGCTTCCGGCAGCGCCAGGCTCTGGTTGGCGGCGAAGCAGAAATCGGGCAGCCCGACGGGCGCGTCGATCACGTCCACACGGATGGCGATGCGTTCATAGGCCGCGCGCAGGGCGCGCCACTGCTCGGCGGCGCGCGCGGTATCCACGCGGTTCAGCTCGCCCTGTTCGTCGCGCATCCACGGGTTGATCGCGCTCTCCACCTTGAAATGGCCCGGCGAGGCCATCAGAACCCGCCGGCAGGGCGGACGCCGGCCTGCGGCCTGGATCGCGGCGGGCACTTCTGCAACCGATGTGACGACGTGTGCCATGGGTGTCCGGAGCTACAGTGTTCAGCGCGCAAAGTACAGGGGGTCCAGCGGGCGGCCCCTGTACTGTTAACTCCGGAGTTTGTACGAATCCTCCATGAACCATCTGTTCACCATCCTGAACGGCGGCGTGTTCTTGTGGCTGGTGATCGGCGTGTTCTTCAAGCGTCGTCCCCCGCTTCACATGCTGTGGATGACCTTCGGTTTCGCGCTCGACTTCGCGCTGCTGCTGTTCATCGAGCTTGACCGCAAGGCCACCGGCCAGCTGTTCGCACCCATGGGCGCGTGGCTGGTGGTGCACATCATCATCGCCACCATCCTGGTGCCCTGGTACCCCATGCTGCTCTACAGCGGTGGCAAGGTCAGTGCGGGCAAACCCAAGACGTTCCACAAGCGCATCGCCGCTGTCTTCTTCGTGTTGCGCTTCCTGCTGTGGGCGACGGCCGTGCTGGCCATGCAGGCAAAGGCGGCGGGCTGAACCGTATCCGGGCGGACGGGTCACCAGGGAAAGGGGTCAGGCTTCGCGCCTGACGCTTACGGGTGGTCGGCGTTGCGTTCGATCCACTCGCGGATCAGCTGCTTGAACTGCTCGAGTGACTCGGGGTCGCGGTCAAACTCCTGCTCCGCAGAGCGGAACACTTCCAGCAGCTTGAGCGGGATGTCGCCCTCAATGGTGCCTTCGGCCATGATGCCCGCGATGGCGCCCCAGGCGTTCAACTCTTCGGGCGAGGCGCCCTCGAAGAAATTGTACTTCAGCAGGAAGCGGATGGTGTACGAGTAGGTCGCCGCCTGCCAGGGCTGCGAAAGCACGCCGCGCAGGAACTTGTCCCACTGCTTCCAGTGATCGGCCGGGATGCGGTCGAACTTGTCGCCGATCAGCCGGCGTACCTGCCGCTTGATGGCGTCGGCGCGGCCGCGCACAGCCCAGTCGTCGAGGCCCGGGCGCTCGCAGTCGCTGAGGCGCACGCCTTGATCGCTGATCAACGCGCACTGGCGGAAGCCGAAGGCGGTGTCGCCGGCCCTGGCGCCGCCGTGGCTGGGTTCAGCCATGTAGCCATCGGCGGTGCGGCGCAGGGTCAGGCCGCCTTCCACGTTCAGGTCAACGCCGCTGACGCGTGAACGCACGCCGGGCCCGGCGCTCTCGATGTACAGGTCGCCGTCGATGGGCTCGATGTCGGGGATGCCGTCCAGGTCCGCGTCGGTGAGGCGCGCGCTGGAGCCCGGCGATAACACGGCTGTGCCACCCTGCACCTCAAGCACGGCGTGCGCGCCGGCGGGGGCTTTTACTTCCGCGGGCAGAGCCACGCTGCCTTCGAAGCGGTTGGTACGCTGGACGCCCTTGGGCGAGGCCAGCTCCAGTTCGCCCTCGCTGAAGGCGACCACGCTGGCGCTGCTGTGGCGCGGGGCGGGGTCTGCGGGAGTGGAGACCGTGCCGGAACCCGTCCCGCGGTCGAACGCGATGACAGGTGCGTCGGCGGGCTTGCCGCCGTTGTTCAGTACCGCGGCGCCGACCAGCAGGCCGATCATCACGATCACCGCGGCAGCGGCGGCCCAGTGGCGCCAGCCGGAAGCATGCAGCCGGATGACGGGCGCCGCGTCGAATGCCTCATCCAGTACGCGGCTGGTGAAGTCAGACGGCAGGCGCTGCTCGCTCAACAGGTTGATGCTGGTGTGCACGCGTTGAAGCGCGGCCAGCAGCTCACGCAGCTCGGCGTCGTGGGCCAGGGCGGCCTGCAACTCGGCGTGTTCGGCGGGCGACAGGTCGCCGTCGAGGGAGCGCGAGGCCAGAAGTTCAAGATGTTCGCGGTCTGTCATGGTTCTTCACCTGCCCCTAGTCATTCTCGGGGGCAAAAGCTTTCAGTTTTTCTGACAGGGCTTTGCGGGCGCGCAGCAGGATCATGTGCACCGCGCCTTCACTTACCCCCAGCTCAGCCCCGATGGCCCGCCCGCGCTGCTTGTCGAAATAGTGCATCTGCAGGGCAGTGCGGTAGTTATCGGGCAATTCTTCGATGGCCGATCTGACGGCCTCCAGCGTCTCCTGGTTTGCCAGCCCTTCCAGGCCTGTCTGGCGCGAGTCGGTCGCGGCCTCAAGCAGGTCAGGATTGGCGATTTCCTTTTTGCGGCGGCGCAGCAGGTTGAGGGCGATGCCGATCACCCAACTGCGGTAGCTTTCAGCCTTCTCCAGCCTGTCCAGTGTGGTGTAGGCGGTGATGAAGGCTTCCTGCACCACTTCCTGGGCCTTTTCCGGGTCTCTACAGCGCCCCAGAATGTAAGCGTAAATGCCCTCCTGATAGCGGTTTACGAGCGCCGCATAGGCGTCCCTGGCAACCTGCCGGTTGCCGGATCGCGCGCTCTCCACCAGCGCGGGTGTATCTGCCTGCGATCCGTCCGACATGCTCCGTACCTGGTGTGTTCCCAAGGCCAAACCCTCACGCGAATTCCGCGTGACGTGCGCTGCCGTTTTCCCGGGCGACAAGCTTTCTAACAACGAAGCGCCGCACCGGAAACAGCGGAAGAATCGGATCAGCCTGCTACCAGCCCGTGCCTTCTTCGGTGTCCCAGTACGGGTAGAAGTTGTGCCACTGCAGCGGGTACTTCTGCAGCAACTCCTCCAGCAGGTTGGCGTACAGTTGTACCCAGGACTTCAGGTCGGCGTCGCGCTGCTTGCGGTCTCCGAACTTGAAGTAGTGCGGCCCGCGCGCCATCAGCGCGTAGTGCCTCACACCCAGCCGGTTCGCGAACGTGAACACCACGGGCGCGCCCGTGCTGGCCGCCAGCACGAACGGACCGGCGGGGAACTTGGCCTCGGAACCCAGGAACGGCACGCGCACGCCGCCGCTGCCGAGCATGCGGTCGCCGTGGATGGCGACGATCTCGCCGCGCTCGAGTGCCTTCTTGCATTCGATGCTGGCCTGCAGGCTGTCGTTGCTGGCGATGATGCGGAAGGGCGGCTCGCCGCTGGCTTTCTTGAGCTGCTTCTCGACTTTCTCGCTTTCGCCCTTGAACATCACGGCGTTGACGGGCACGCGCCGGCCCTCCCGCATGTAGCCGCCCAGGCAGTACGCCGCGAGCTCCCAGTTGCCGAGGTGGGCGCTCATCAGGATTACGCCCTTGCCGCTGGCCAGCACTTCCTCGATTACGGAGTGGCCGTCGCGCTCGAACTTGACCTCGCCGAGCATGCCCAGGAAGGCGTAGCCCCGGTCCACCAGCACGCGGCCGAACGAAAGAAAGTGCCGGTAGTTGCGCCACCACAGCCGCAGCCCGCGCAGGCCCGGATAGCGCCGGCGCAGGTAGTCGCGGCTGGCGCGCCCGTTCTTCTGGTTAACCAGCACGTAGTAAAACGCCACCGGGTACAGCAGCAGGTAGGCAAAGCGCGGCCCCAGCGCCTTGAAGATCCAGAAAAAGATCAGGATGCCCAGGCCGGTACGCGTACGGCCGTCCCATTCCTTGGGCTTCGCCGTGGTGGGCGCTTCACGCGGGGGATTTCTGTGGCCGTACCGCTCATGCCCGCATTGCACGCCAGACACGGGGATTCCGCAAGCCGCTGTCGGGCCCGAAGAACCAAATCCCGGCCCGCTCTGGCGCACCAATGCCCAAGGCATGGCGGGCGCCACGTCAGGGACGTGGCGCTACTCGGTGCGGAATTGCTAGGATAGTCACGACCCCGCTGCCGACCCCGACGGCCGCCAGATGCGCCGCGAACTTGCAGTCATCCTTGGCATCACCGCGCTGGTCGTGGCGCTGGTGCTGCTGCTTGGCCCGCTGCTAAGCGACGTGCGGCCGACTTCGCGTAAGCCGGCCGACTCGATCCCCCTGCCGCCGCTGAAGACCGAGCGGTCCGCGCCCGAACCCGGGCAGCCGCAAGCGCTTCCGCCCCTGCGCGTCGAGGTGCTTAACGCCTTTACCGGCCGGCACATTGAACGCGACGCGGCGGTGGACCTCTCCCTGTCCGACGGCACCTGGCTTGACCAGATGCGCGGCCGATTCGACGGCGAGCCGATCGGGTTCACCGAGCCGCCGCTCGGCCAGCCGCTGCTGCTGCGGGTGCGGCTGCCGGGCTACGTGGATGGCGCCGCCGGGCCGATCGTACTGGCGCCGGGCTTGCCGACGGTAGTCCGCGTTGCACTGCAGCCGCTGTATCGCGTCGATGTTGCCCCCGCGTATGCCGGAGGGCGACAAGTTGCACGCCGTGCGGGTGTTCAGCACCACGCCGCCCACGTGGCCGGAAACGCGGCCTTACTCTGAGTGGCGCGCGCCGGTGGGAGGCTCGGCGGGGTTCATGCTGCCTCCGGGGCGCTACTGGTGCCAGGTGCCGGGTAGCAGTCCCTCGCAGCACCCGGACTACCGCGAGCGCGGAGCCTGGATGAACCTGAGCCAGTTGGATGACAGGCCGGGGCTCGCGCTGTTGGCGCCCAACTACCTGTTCGAGTTCGAGGTGAAGGACGGCCCGCTGAACCTGGCGCCCGAAGTGGTGTGGCCCAGTGGCGCACTCATGTTCAGCGGTCGACTGGTGAATGCCGAGCAGCAACCCCAGCCGCGGCGCCGCATGCTGGCGATCCGCTGCGGCCCCGGGCCGTTCCGAGAGCTGTCGGCTATCGCATTCACCGACGACGACGGCCGTTTCGTGATGAGCGGCCTGCTGCCGGGGACTACCGCATCGCCGAAATGCGCGGCGACTACAGTGACGGTGAAGAGGCAGTCTGGCTCGGACAGCTGAAGGACGGCGAACCGCCGCCGGATGTGCTGCTGGCTACCGGGCGGAAGGAAACGTCCATCGATGAACCCACGACTGGTTCCGTGGCGATCCGGATGCTTCGCAACGGCGAGCCGATTTCAGGAGCGAGGCTTGAGTTTAACGCCCCGAAAGCGACGCGAGGATGGTGGCAGTCGGTCCGCGGGGTGGATGGTTCTGATGCCCTAACTGACGCCGCTGGCTGGATCCACCTCATGAATGTTCCGGCCGGGGAGTACGTGCTGAGAGGCAAGGCGCCGCGGTCGCTTCACTCGATGAGGGTCACCGTGGAAGCTGGCAAGCATGGGTCCTGCGATTACGAGTTGGCTCCCAAGGGCAGCGCTACGCTTACCGGCTACCTCAGGTTCGAAGGCGGTACCTACCCGTACTGCACGTTGCAGGGTGAAAAGAAAACGGCTCGGTCAGCCTGGCAGTAGCCGCGGACGGGCTTGTTTCGGCGATCGGCATCGCGCCTGGGACGTGGCAGCTTCGCGCAAGCGACCGCGCGGGTTTCAAGCACGAGTATCCGCTGGAGTTCACGGCGGACACAACGCTGGTGTTTGAACGTGAGGAGCGTTTTGCGCGCCTGACAGGGGCACCGCCGTATCCCGGTTTCTGGGACCTGCTGGCGAGCATTGACTATATCGACGCATTTGGCAGTCAGGATGAGAGGTGGCACCGCAAGCTTCGAGGCAGCCCGGACTGGGCGGAGTCGATCTCCATCGACTACCTGCCGCGACGCAAGTTCATGCTGGTCGCCAGAACGGGCTACGGGAAGCGCGCGGTTGCTTTGGCTGAGGTGGACACAAGCGCAGGGGATGTCGCGGAGATCAACTGGACGGCAGTCGGCACGCCCGAAGGTGCGGCAGGCGGCGCACTGGAAGTCGAGAGCATGTGGTCGCTGGACCAGCCATCTGCGGGATATGTAAGCCTGTTGCTGGCCGAGTCTGCCTTTGGTCCCGTCCACCTGGTCCGGAGGCCGATTGAGGTTCGATACGAGAAGCTGCTGACCAGCTTTGACAACCTGTCACCCGGTACCTGGAACGTCACGCTGCGGGCAGATGGATTCGAAACATTGACAACCGCGATCACCATAAAAGCACACCATAGAACAGTGGTTCAATTGCGACCGGCCGCCGGTGCGCGGACGGACGCGCATGACCGGCCGACGGGGGCATCCGGATCAAGCTGCCGCCGCCGGCGTTCACGGAGCCGCCGCCGGGGCCGCTGCCGGCGCCGCCGCGAGAGGCGGTGCCTCCTCCGTTGCCACCACGTCCGCCCGCCAACGACGAGCCGCTTGCAGGGCGCGAGGTTTGGCTCTACCCGACTGGCGCAGAAGTGGGGGAGTTGTGGCACGCGCTGGTCCACGTGCGCTACGGCAGACAGTCCCGGCGCATCGCCGTTGCGGAATCCGATTGGGACCTGCGCGCAAGCCTGGTCTACGCCCACGGCCGGCCGGCGATCCTGCTGCAGGGCGTACGAGACGGTGCATCGGGCCTGACCCTGCGCCTGCCCGGCCGTGAACCTGTGCGGCTGGAGCTGTTTGCGGGACAGTCGGCATATGCCGTGGCGGTTCCTTGACGGGTCAAGATTGCCTGACTGCCATGCGCAGGCATGCCCGACGTAGCCTTGGCGGACTCGGGATGCGCATGCCACTTTGCGTTTGCCACTTTGGGTCTAGGCGCCTACGCCCTGGGCTGCGGTGGCGAGTGCCTTCACCAGCGCTTCGGCGAACTGCTTGATGTGCTCGGGTTGCACGGTCAGGGGCGGCAGCAGGCGGATCATGCCCGGGCGGTCGCAGCCTCCCACGATGATTTTCTGCTCCAGCAGGTTCCGGATGATCGGCTTGGCCGGGCACTCCAGCTCGATGCCCAACAGCAGGCCCTTGCCCGTCACCGCCTTCACCTCGGGGATCCGGCCCAGCTCGTCGCGCACCACCAGCTCCATGGCTGCGGCGTTCGCCACCAGGTTCTGCTCCTTGATGATCTCCAGATTCGCCTTCAGGGCCGCCATCGCCAGCGGGCCGCCGCCGAAAGTGCAGCCGTGCTCGCCGGGCGCGGGCGCGCTGGAAATCGCCTCGCTCAAGATCACCAGCCCCAGCGGGAAGCCGCCCGCGGAGCCCTTGGCGCTGGTGCAGATGTCCGGCTCAACACCCCAGTGCATGCCGGCGAACATCTCACCCGTGCGGCCGAAGCCGGTCTGGACTTCGTCAAAGATCAGCGCGGTGCCGTAGCCGAGGCACAGCTCGCGCAGGCTGTCGTAGTACTTGCGGCTGGCGATGCGCACGCCGCCCACGCTGGTGATGGGCTCCAGGATGATGGCCGCGACGTCCTCGCTCATCATCGCCTCAAGCGTGTCGAAATCGCCCAGCGGCACGAAGTCGGTCAGGTTCGCCAGGTTGTCCGGGAAGTCGTCGCGCAGCTTGGGGTTTCCGGTCACGCTCAGGCTGCCGATGGTGCGGCCGTGGAAGCCGGACTCCATGGCGATCACGCGTGAGCGGCCGGTGGCGCGGCGCGCGATCTTGATCGCGGCCTCGTTCGCCTCCGTACCGCTGTTGACGAAGAAGACCGACTTGCTGTTGGGGTAGGCGTTTTCGAGCAGCAGCTTGGCTGCGTGGGCGCGGGTGTCGTTGTAGACGGCGTTGCTGAAGAAAATCAGCTTCTTGGCCTGCTCGTGGATCGCCTCAACCAGCCTGGGGTGCGAGTGGCCGATGCCGCAGACTGCGTGGCCGGCGTACAGGTCGAGGTATTTTTTCGCCCTTGTCGTCCCACACCCACACGTCTTCGCCGCGCACCACGGACAGCGGCAGCTTGGCGTAGGTCGGCACCAGGCAGGCGTCTTCCTGTTCGCGCAGGTTCATTTGTTCTCCGACTGCGCCTGGCAGCGTTTCGCGGCCTCGGGCAATTCCTCGATGATATCCGTGGCGATCATGCCGATCTCGCCCATTCTGGCGCAAACCAGGTCGCCTGCAAGGCCATGGATGTAGGTGCCGAGGCAGGCGGCCTCGAATGCCTCAAAGCCCTGGCAGCGCAGCGCGGCAATGGCGCCGCTCAGCACGTCGCCCACGCCGGCCTTGGCCATGCCGGGGTTGCCGGTGTGGTTCACGTAGACGCGTTTGCCGTCGGTGACCACGGTGTGGTAGCCCTTCAGCACCAGCACCACCTTGTGCTTGAGGGCGAACGCGACCGCCACGTTGCGGCGGTGCTCGTCGCCTTCCTTCAGGCTGGCGCCGTCGTAGCCGTCGCCCAGCAGGCGCAGCATCTCGCCGGGGTGGGGGGTCAGGATCGGTAGCCCGTTCGCGCGCGGGATGCCGGCCAGCACTTCGGGACCCTCGTAGGCGATGGCGTTCAAGCCGTCGGCGTCGATCACCAGCTTGTGCTTCACCTGGGGCAGCAGGTTGACCACGGCCTGCACGGTCTGCGGGTTCTGCGACAGGCCGGGGCCGATCAGCATCACGTCAGAGCCTTCGGCGGCCTTCAGAATCTTGGCAGGCGCCATGGCGCTGATGGCGCCGTCCTCGGTTTCGGGAAGCGCGCTGGTCATGATGTTGGGGTCGCGCCCGGCCATCACGGCCGCCAGGCGCCAGGGCATGCCGACGCGCACGAGGCCGGCGCCGCTGCGCAACGCGGCCCTTGAGCACAGCACGGCGGCGCCCGCCATGCCGACCGAGCCGGCAACGCAGTACAGACGCCCGGCCTCGCCCTTGTGCATGGCGAGGGGGCGGCGCTTCAGCGGCGGAAGGTCAGTCACGATGTCGAGCTTGTCGGCCACGCGCGGAGTATGGGGTGAGGCGGCCCCGCGGCGCAAGACGGCGCTCAGGTCTTTGGTTTTTCGGGCTTGGCCGGCTTGTCCACCTGCTCGCCGACGAGCTCGGCGGCGGACAGGTACTTGCCGGTCTCCAGGTCGAGCAGCCGGGCCTGCAGCGGGATCTGCGCAGAGGTGATGGCCTTGAGCAGCGAGGCCTTCTGGTACGGGCCTTTCAAGCCGTCTTTGGTCAGGATTTTGAAGCCGATCATGACGCGCTCCGGGCAGGCCGACACATTATCGGCCTGCCCGGCGTCTGCATCAAGCAGCAGGCTGCTTCAGCTCATCGGGCGCGCGCTCTGACAGCTTGCGCGGCTTGGGCAGCTTCAGCTGCTTAACCGGGATCTGCCCGCGCAGGATCACGCGTGGTGTTTCCTCTACTTGGGCGGGCGTTTCCTCGGCCAGCTTGAGGGGCTGCTCGGCCATCTGCTTCAGGGTTTCCTTGGCAGCCTGCTTGTCGGCCTTCTGCAGGGCCTTGGCGCGTTCCGGAACTTTGGGCGGGTCGATGATCTCGCCCACCAGCTCGGCGGCGACGATGTAGCGCCCGGTCTGCAGGTCAAGCAAGCGGGCCTGCAGGGGCAGCATGGCGCTGGTGAGCGCCTTCAGGATGCTGCTCTTTTTGAAGGGCCCTTTCAGGCCGTCCTTGGCGAGAACCTTGTAGCCGATCATGGTGACCTCCGTGGTTGTCGCCTGAAGTGTAACCCGCCCTTCGCCGATATGCGTGCGTAAAGCCGGAGTGGTTTTACGCCCATGTTGCGGATCGGGAATGGTCGCCGGGCGCATTCGAAATCGGCACGGGGCCGGGCGGCAGCAGTTGCGCGCAGCCTCGCGCTACACCCGGGTTTCCTCGACGGCCTTTTCCGCGGTCTGAAACGCCAGCAGTTCCATGAACGCGGGAAACAGCGGCAGGGCCTGGTGCGCGGCAAACGCCATGGCGCCTGCGCGCCCGTGGCCCTGCAGTACCAGGTGCCCACGCTCGACGCGGCCGCTGGCGTACAGCGGGATGTCCAGCGCGTCGCGCCCGATGTCGGGCAGGCCCGCACTCCAGACCCGCTCCCCTTCTTCGTTGAACAGTGCGGCGGCCTTCACGCCTGACAAGCGCATCCACTCCAGCAGCAGGGCGCCGCTCAGCGCCGCTTCGGCGCCTGACTGCCCAGCGCGCTCCGCCAGGGCATGGGCCGCGTCACAGATCGCGCCCGCGTTGCGCAGGTTGCGCCAGCTTGCATAGCCGCCGGCAATGTACACGGCCGCGTACAGGCCAAGGGGCAGGGCGAGGGCGGCGCCTGCCAGCATGGGCTCAAGTCCGGACCACACGGCGCCGGCGGCGCCCAGGGTCGCCATCAGCAGCAGGGTGCCGGTGGTGCGCGGTACGTTGCCGTCGAACTGCAGCAGCAGAATGTGGTGGATGTGGCCGCGGTCGGCGCGCAGGGGGTTGGCGCCCTGCAGCAGGCGGCGGAAGAAGACAGCGGTGATGTCCACCACCGGCAGGCTCAGCAGCAGGAACAGCGGCAGCACGTCGAGCGCGCCGTCAGTGCGCGTCACGGCGCGCAGTGAAAGCGTCGCGACCAGGAAACCCAGGAACATGCTGCCCGAGTCGCCCAGGAACGCCTTTGGCTTTCCCAGGTTGAAGCGCAGAAACGCAAGTGCCGCCGCGCCCAGAGGCAGAGCCAGTTCAAGGTGCAGCTCGCCGCCCAGCAGCGAGAAGCCGCCGATGCCCAGCAGCGCGATGAACGCCGCACCGCCGCACAGCCCGTCGACGCCGTCGATCATGTTGAAGGCGTTGGTCACCGCCACGATGAAGATCACCGTCAGAGGCAGCGACAATAAGCCGGCCGAGAGCTCGAACAAACCGGCCGCACTGACGTGGTCGATGCGGAAGAACAGGAACCAGGCCACGGTTGCCGCAGCGGCCTGCACGGCAAGCTTGGCGGCGGCGCCCAGGGGGCGCAGATCGTCCAGCAGCCCGAGCCCGGCGATCGCCAGCGCAGGCAGCAGCAGATAGAGGTGGTTGACGTCACGCAGGTAGGCGTCGTCCAGGCCCAGCGCCCGCGCCGCCACCATCTGCGCCAGCAGCGAGACCACCAGCGCCGTGACTATCGCCATGCCGCCCGACTTCGCCACCGGTTCGGCGTGCACGCCGCGCAGCTTGGGGCCGTCTATCAGGCCCAGCCGCCACGCGGTACGCCGGAACCAGCGCCCGCCGGCCAGTACCACCAGCAAGGCAGACACTACACCGACCCCATAGGGTAAGTAGTCAAGCATTCCCAGTTGCATTCTCCTGAGCGGCGTCTGTGGCCCGCCCCTAACCGGCAAATGCCAGCACTAACAACCCCACGATGCTGACAAGCGCCGACATCCCCACGGCATAGGCCGACCCCGGTGGCATGCGCTTGAGCTGGCCCAGCGCGCCGCCGCCGATGATCAACGCCGAGGCGAAACCCGCGGCGCCGATCCCCGCAAACAGGGTAGTCAAATCATAGCTTGGGCGCACCAGCGCCCAACTGTTACCGCCCGTGTGCGTAACCTCATAGGCGCCGCCGTCACCGAGGCGCAGGTCGAAGTTGCCCAGCATGCAGGCGCCCAGCCCCACCATGCCCACCATGCAAAGCACCATGCTGGCGATCGCCGCCTCGCGCGAGAAACCGCGTGCACGGGCCTGGGCCCGCTCGGCTAATCCGGCTTTGCGGGCGCTTTCGCGCACCAGCAGCTCTTCAACTGTGGGCGGCATCGCTTCGCTCCAGTACTGCGGCGTGGTTGTGGCCGACCTTCTTGACCAGAAAACCGTCCAGCACCACGGCATCCATCTTCGTGCGCAGGAAGCAATCCAGCGCTTCACGCGGCGTACATACTATCGGCTCATTCTCGTTGAAGCTGGTATTCAGAACGACCGGCGTGCCCGTAACCTTCTCGAAGGCGTCGATCAACTTCCAGTATTTCTCGTTCGATTCGCGTGTGACTGTCTGCACGCGCCCCGTGTGGTCCACGTGGTCCACGGCCTGCAGCTCGGCGTATTTCTCCGGCCGGGTGCGGTAGACCATCAGCATGAACGGCGAAGGGTGGCTGCTCTCGAAGTAGTCGCTCAAACGCTCGGCCTTGATGCTGGGCGCGAAGGGGCGGAAGGGCTCGCGCTGCTTGATGCGCGCGTTCAGGATTTCCTTCATGCGCGGATGGCCCGGGTGGGCCAGTATGCTCCGGTTGCCCAGCGCGCGCGGGCCCCATTCCATGGCGCCCTGGAACCAGCCGACCACCTTGCCGTCGGCGATCAGCCTGGCGGTCGCGGCGCACAGCTCGTCTTCGTCCATTCGTGCCGGCGCTTCGAGGCCCGCTTCACGCAGGGCCGCGGAAATCTCGGCGTCGCTGAAGCTGCTGCCCCAACTCGCGTGTTTCATTTCGAAGCGCGACTGCCCCGCCCGCGCGCTCAGCCAGGCCGCAGCGCCGAGTGCCGTGCCGTCGTCGCCGGCCGCGGGCTGCACCCACACACGCTTGAAGGGCGTGTGCTCAAGCAGCTTGCCGTTGGCCACGCCGTTGAGCGTCACGCCGCCGGCGAGGCACAGGTCGGTCAGGCCGGTTTTCTTGTGCAGCAGGTTGGCCAGGTGGATGAAGGCCTGCTCCAGCCGCTGCTGCAGGCTGGCGGCGATGTCCTTGTCGCGCCGGGTGATTTCGCCGCCGCGCACGCGCGCCTCGCCAAAGGTCTCGATCCATTGGCGCGTGTACAGCGGCGCGAAGCTGGGGCTGCCGTACTCGTCACTGCCCGTCGCCACGCCCTCGGTGTGGTGGTTGAAGTACGACAGCTCCAGCTCGAAGCCGTCGTCAGTGAAGCGCAGCAGGCGCTCGAACTCGCGGGCGTAAACGGGCTCGCCGTAGGGCGCCAGGCCCATCACCTTGCCTTCATCCCCGTAGCGGTCGAAGCCGATGAACTGGCTCGCGGCCGTGTACAGGATGCCCAGGCTGTGCGGGTACGTGACGCGGCCAAGCACCTTGATGTCGCTGCCCTCGCCCACGCCCCACAGGGCGCTGGCGAAGTCGCCGAAACCGTCGAGGGTAAGGATCGCCGCGCGTTCGAACGGGCTGGGCAGGAAGGCGCTGGCGGCGTGGGCCAGGTGGTGCTCCACGCGGCGGATCGGCGCCTTCAGCTTATCGGGCGCCACGCCGCAGGCCTCGGCCAGTTGCACGTCCAGGTCCTTCAGCCCGGCGCGGTCGGCCAGGCGCTTGCCGGCCACCTTGCGGGTGTTGCGCAGGTTCCTGACCACGTAGGCCAGGCGCTTGCGCAGGTTGGCCGTGGAATCGCGGGCGATGGCGACTTCGTCAATGTCGCTGAGCGACACGCCCCCGATGCGCAGTACTTCAGCGACCGCCAGGGCGGGGAAGCCCGCGCAGTGCTTGATGCGGTTCAGGCGCTCTTCTGCCACGGCCGCGACCAGCCGGCCATCGTAATACAGCACCGCAGCAGCGTCGGCGTGATACGCGTTGATGCCCAGAACCAGCATTCGGCCCTTCCATCAGGCAGTGAATGGCAACGCATCACTGCCAACCAAGTGGTTAAGGGTACTACGGCTGGGCCCGAACCGCAAAAAACTGTGGCGGTGCAAGGATTTGCGCCATTTTCCACAGGCCGGGCGCGTTGCAGATAGCCACCAGCGGCAGGGGCGATCTTGCTTGTCTGAAGTAGTTGGCCCGCTATGGTTTGAGGCTGTTTTTTCTACGCGGATTGTACCGATGACCCACGGCGACATCGTCGCGCTGTTCATGTCACTGGGCGTGCTGCTGGTTGTGGCGCGCCTGCTGGGTGAACTGGCCCGTCGCTTTGGCCAGCCATCCGTGCTGGGAGAACTGGCTGCCGGCATCCTGCTGGGTCCGACCTTGCTGGGCGCTCTGGCGCCGGAGTTGTACCAGTCACTTTTCCCATTCATCACCGAAGCAGGCGGCCCCAGCAATTTCTCGATCGCCTTTGAGGGCCTTACCACCGTGGCCATCGCCATGTTCCTGCTGGTGGCGGGCATGGAGGTTGACCTCGCCACCGTATGGCGCCAGGGCAAGCTGGCGCTGGGCGTCGGCGTGCTAGGCATCGTGGTGCCATTCGCCATGGGTTTCGGCGCGGCGGCCGGCGGTTACTTCCTGTTCGGGGCCGAGTCGCTGGGCATGGGCCTGAAGGCCGACTGGCTGGTGTTCGCGCTGTTTTTCGCCACCACGCTCAGCATCACGGCTCTGCCGGTGATTGCCAAGACGCTGATGGACCTTGACCTGTTCCGCACGGAACTGGGCATGACCATCGTGGCGGCGGCAATCTTCAACGACCTGGCGGGCTGGATCATCTTCTCGATGATCCTGAGCATGATGGGCGGCGATGCCGCCTCGGAGAAACATCTCTCCGTGGGCGTGACGATCGCGCTGACGCTGGGCTTCACGGCGTTCATGCTGACGCTCGGGCGCTGGCTGATCAACCGTTCGCTGCCGTGGATCCAGGCGCACCTCAGCTGGCCGGGCGGCGTGCTGGGCATCATGATGGCGCTGGGCCTGTTGGCGGCCGCGTTCACCGAGTGGGTGGGCGTGCACGCCATTTTCGGCTCGTTCCTGCTGGGTGTAGCCCTTGGCGACTCGCGCTACCTGCGCGAGCGCACGCGCACGACCATCGAGCAGTTCATCAACTTCATTTTCGCGCCGCTGTTCTTTGCCAGCATCGGCCTGAAGGTGGACTTCGTCGCCAACTTCGACCTGGTGCTGGTGCTGGTGGTGCTGGTGGTGGCCTGCGCCGGCAAGCTGCTGGGGGCGTACTGGGCAGCCCGCTGGTTCGGGCTGGATTCAAGGCAGGGCTGGGTGGTGGGCTTCGGCATGAACGCCCGCGGCGCCATGGAGATCATCCTGGGCCTGCTCGCGCTGCAGGTCGGGCTGATCGACGAGCAGCTGTTCGTCGCGCTGGTCGTGATGGCGCTGGCCACTTCGGCGATCGCGGGCCCCGCCATCTCACGCCTCATGGCCAGGGGCAAGTCGAAGCAGTTCACGGCCTTCGTGGGCTCAAAGTCGTTCATTCCCAACCTCAAGGGCGCCAGCCGCTTCGAGGTCATCTCGGAGCTGGCCGAAGTATCCGGCGTGAAGAGCGTGCCAGTGACGCAGGTGGTGCAGGCCGTCATCGAGCGCGAGCGCGTGCTTCCAACCGGCATGGGCAGCGAGCTGGCGCTGCCTCACGCGCGCATCCCAGGCATGAAAGAAACCCAGGTCGCGATCGGCATGAGCCGCAGCGGCGTCGACTTCGACAGCCCCGACGGCTCACTGGCTCACATCATCGTGCTGCTGCTGGTTCCGGCCGACGACTTGACCACGGCCCTTGAGCTGTATCGCCAGGTGCTGGGCACCTTCCGCGACGAAAAGCTGCGGGATGACCTGAAGCGGGTGCGGAACTATACCGAGTTCCTGGCCCTGCTGGCTGCCCATCGCGGAGAGGCGTCGCACGCGCCGGCGCCCGCCGAGCCCGCGCAGAAGGGGCCGACCCGCGAGAAGCGCCCCGAACTGTCCGTAATCGTGGGCGCTACAGCCACGGCGCGCAAGCTGGCCGCGCTGCTGGCGGCGCGCCACCCGGTGTGGCTGATCGACAGCAACGCCGCGCGCATCGACAAGGCCCAGCAGGCCGGTCTGCAGGCCGTTGCAGGCAACGCCCTTGACGACGACGTGCTGGAAGCCGCCCACGCCCGCGAGGCCACGCGCATCATCACCCTGACCACCAACGCCGACATCAACGCGCTGGTCGCACGCAAGGCAATCGATAAATTCAGCACGCCGGAACGAAACGTGCTGCTGCTTCCGGACGCCGATCCCGATACGCTGAAACATCTGGGCGCAGGCACGCTTTTCGGCCGTCGCATCAGCCTGACCGACTGGGACCACTGGCTGGAGCGCGAAGAGCTTGAAACACTGCGCATTGAGGTGAAGGGGCGGGATGTCGCGGCGCTGCTCGCTGACCTGGACGGGCGCGGCACCTGCCTGCCCCTGGTGATCGAGCGCGGAGAACGCGCGCTGCCCTTCGACAGCGCCTACAAAGCCGAGGCGGGCGACGTGCTGGTCGCCGTGCAGGTGATGAATCCGGACGGCGGCGGCCAATCCGCATGACGATCCGAACCGATTGAGACATGGAACTGAGTCTGCTGAATCTGCTTCTCGTACTGCTCGCGGCCTGGGCCGGCGGGGCGATTGCGCAGCGTATCGGCTATCCGGCGGTACTCGGTGAACTGGTGATCGGCATCGTGCTGGGGCCCGCGATGCTGGGACTGCTGGGCGATCACTCGTGGGTGAACGAGTGGCTGGGCATGGAAGGCGGCTACGTCGCGCTGAACGTGCTTGCGCAGCTTGGCGTGCTGTTGCTGATGCTGTACATCGGCATGGAGATCGATCCCAAAGAGCTGGGGAAGGCGTCCTGGGGCGGCTTCCTGGCCGCGATCGGCGGTTTTGCCACGCCGTTCGTGATGGGCTGGGGCGTGGTGTACCTGTTCCGCGCGTCGCTGCCCGAGGGGGTGAACCCGCACCTGGCGGGCATCTTCGTCGGCATCGCGGTGGGCGTGACCAGCCTGGCGACCAAGTCGCGCATCCTGTACGACCTGAAGATCCTCGATACCCGCATCGCCCACGTGATGATGGCCGGTGCGCTGATCGCAGACACGCTGTCACTGCTGATTTTCGCGGGCGTGATCGGTTTCGCCGAGCAGTCCAGCGTCGAGCTGATGGGCATCGTGCGCGTGGCCGCCAAGGCCGTGCTGTTCTTCGGCAGCGCTACCCTGGTGGGGCTGTACCTGCTGCCGCTGCTGTTCAAACTGGTCAAGCGCGCGGGCATCCAGCACCGCGGCATCTACTTCACGCTGATGCTGCTGATCGCGCTCGCGTTCGGCGAGGCCGCGCACCTGGCCGGCCTGCACGCCGTGCTGGGCACCTTTGTGGCGGGCCTGTTCCTGCGCGAAGGCATGCTTGAGCCCAAGGTGAACCGCGAACTCGAAGAGCTGGTGCGCGATGTCAGCGTCGGCTTCCTGGCGCCGATCTTCTTCGTGATGGCCGGCTTCGAGGTTAGCCTGGAAGTATTCAAGACCGACCTGTGGCTGTTCCTGGCGATCATGGCGGTTGCGTTCGTCGGCAAGATCGTGGGTACCGCCTTGTTCTACCTGCCGACCCGCAACGGCTGGCGTGAGGGGGTGGTGCTGGGCGCGGGCATGAACGGTCGCGGCGCAGTGGAGATCATCCTGGCCGGCATCGCGCTGAAGATGGGGCTGATCAGTAAGGAAATCTTCAGCATCCTGGTGTTCATGGCCATCATCACCACCGCCTCGGTGCCGATGTTCCTGAAATGGGGCGTGGACTGGCTGAAGCGCCTGAACCTGCTGGTGCGCAGCGCTGCCAAGCGCAACTCCGTGCTGATCGTCGGCGCCACGCCGACGGCCCGAGCACTTGCCAGGCTGCTGGCCGCCGCCCAGCCAGTGTGGCTGATCGACAGCAACCAGGGCCGCGTGGACGCCGCGAAGGCCGAGGGCCTTAACGCCGTGGCGGGCAACGCGCTGGACACCGAGGCGCTGTCGCAGGCGAACGCCCCCTCCGCGGCGCTGGGCCTGACCATGACCACAAACGCCGAGATCAACGCGCTGTCCGCGCGCAACCTGCGCGACGTGTTCATGGTACCCAGGCTCGGCGTGCTGGTCCTTGGGCCGGGGCGCCGCGCCGACGAGGACGCGCTGCGGCACCTGCAGGCCTCGGAGCTGTTCGGCAAAGCGGTGGTGATGGCCGACTGGGATCACTGGTTCGACAAGGACGCCGTGGACATCCAGCGCATCCCCGCACCGGGCGCAACGCCCGCCGAGATTCTGGCCGCGTTGAACACAGGGCCCGTGCTGCCGCTGGCGCTGGAGCGCGAGGTGGACGGTCGCAAACTCACGCTGCCGTTCACCGGCGACTGCGAGGTGCGTGAAGGCGACACACTGGTGCTGGCTCGCGCCCGCGAGGACGCCCAGCTGGCCTCGGACCGCTTCGACGGCTTGGTCCGGGAATGCACGGTGCTGGACGTGGACGAGCCGCTGGACCGCGAGGCCTTTTTCGCCAGGGCTGCCGAGGCACTGGCCGAAGGCATGCCCGAAACGCCGGAGGACATCAGCCGCGCCCTTCATGACCGCGAAAGCATGAGCAGCACCATCCTGACGCCCGGCCTGGCCGTGCCGCACATCATGCTTGAGGGCGAAAAGCGCTTCGAGCTGCTGGTGGTGCGCGACCGCAAGGGCGTGATGCTGGCCGATGACGCCGAGCCGGTACACGCGCTGTTCGTGCTGGCCGGCTCACAGGACGAGCGCAACTTCCACCTCAAGGCGCTGTCGGCGATTGCGCAGATCTGGCAATCCAGCGAGTTTGAGTCGTGCTGGAGGGCGGCCAAGGGCGCCGAGGAGCTGCGCCGCCTCCTGATCGACGCGCCGCGCCAGCGGATCAAGTAAGGGGCTGGCGTTCAGGGTTTGGGGCTTCTGACTTGTGGCTTAGGGATTGGGGGCGCCGTTGGTTCTACCCCTCCCTGATTCCTTGTTCAGACTCCTGCCGCCTGCTTCCTGCTTCCTGCCTCCCACCGCCTACTTCTTCCATGCATCGGGGTCTTCCGGTGTGTAGCCCTCGGGCTCGTCGTCGCTGTAGGACCAGCTCGGGTCGCTGGGGTACAGGCGCTCCGCCTCTTCCCAGTGGTCCACCTGG
Organism: Planctomycetota bacterium; assembly: GCA_027493625.1. Lineage (GTDB taxonomy): Bacteria > Planctomycetota > UBA8742 > UBA2392 > UBA2392 > JACKID01. Next base: position 320,752 of record JAOSKM010000002.1, read on the forward strand.
CTCTTGCCACGCATGCGGATCAGCACGAACGCCAGCGGGATCAGCAGCGCAGTCAGCCCCAGCAGAATCCACCACAGGTTGCTGCCGAAGAATCCCGCCACGCGGCGGCCGGAGCGCGCGTCGCGATCCTCCAGCCAGGCGCTCTCGAAAGCCGCGAGGTTCTCGCCGGTGGCTTTTTCGAAAGCGGAATCGAAGGGGCCCTCGCCCTGTTCCAGCAGCTTCAGCAGTGCAAAGAGTTTCTGCTCGCCATGGCGGCTGACGATCAGGCGGATCACCTCCCGCGCCTCGCTGTAGGCGGCTCCGGAGCGGCCTTCCTCGCGCAAGCCGGTGTCCAGGTCGGCCAGGCTGCTGAACTCGATCCAGGGATTTGCGCCCTGGGCCTCGATCAGCTCGTTGAGCGCCATTGACTCGACGTACTGGGCCACGCCTTCCTCGAGCCACAGGGGGCGCGCCACGCGCAGGCTCGAGCCCATCACCAGGTGCGCGATCTCGTGGCGCAACACGCCGACCGGCTCGAGCTGCCGGTCGCGGATGCCGCTCAGGTTCAGCACGATGCGACGCTCGGCCGGGATGGCGTAGCCGAGCACGCTTTCGGCGTGCATGCCCACGCCATCGCGGGCTGCCAGTTCGCTGAAGCTGCGCGCGCCGCCAACCACCACGAGGATCAGGGAGCGGTCGTCGCTGATGCCGGTCTTCTGCGCGACGTGCTCAAAGGCCGGCTCGACCTGTGCCTGCAGGCGCGCGGCGGTGGCCTGGTCGGCGGCAACCACGTCCAAGTGCACCTGCCGCGCGAACAGCGCGGGGGCGAGCAGCAGCAGAAGAATAAGCAGGTAGCGGCTCATGGGGCTGGAGGCTGAAGTCACCCCCATCGAACGCATACAGGCGTGACGCTCAATCCAGAATCCAAAATCGAAAATCCAAAATCCTCATCGGCCTTCCACGCCGCCGCGCACCATCCACAGGTTGACCTGCCCGATGTCGTCGTCTTCGACGCCCTGCGCGCCCAGGCTGCCGGGGCTGAGCGCCCCCTGCGGCAGCACCGCCAGCAGAAGGAATTCGCCTTCTTCGGGGCGCAGGCCGCCATTGAACAGTCGGCTTTCCAGCTGTGCGAGGTTGGCGGCCATTGCCAGCCGTTCGTCCGGATTGATATCGAACATGGCGCCCAGCACGGCTTTCTCAAGGTCGCCGGTTTCGCGGCCACGCGTTCCGCGAGCGCGTCGACACTGTCGGACAGGCGGGTGCTTTCACTGAAGGTGATGGAGGCATCGGGGCTGCCGGCAGGGCTGATGCGCGGCACGTAGTGCCACTCGCAGCCGGGCTGGTCAGTGGCGGCTGCGTCGCGACCGACCAGGAAAACACAGGCCTTGAGCTCGTGGGGCGACTTGTTTACCACGCGCACGGCACCTTCCATGGTGGTGACTTCGACGTCGAAACCCTCGAGGTGGGCAGGTTCACGCTGCAGGAAGAACACGTTCTGCCAGCGGTCCAGCCCGGTCACGGCGGTATCGGCCTCGGTGCTGCTGAAGCGGGTGGTGTACTCCAGAACGTCTGCGGGCATGCCGCGCACCATGCCGAAGCGCGTGTCGAGTTGCGCGGGCACCATCGAGTTGCGCCGCGAATTGACGAACTCGTAGCGTTCGCCGCTGACCGCGTACGCGCAGCCCAGGCTGAACACCGCGTTGCGATCGGTAGTTTCGTCGCTGACCAGGATGCGCACGGACCGGACCCGGTCACCCGAGCGTTTGTAAAGCTCGCCGAAGCTGAAAACCAGGCCCACGCTGACCAGCGCCGCCAGCAGCAGCGTGGCCGGGTACAGCTCCGGCCTGCGGATGCGCCGCGCCACCAGGAACATGCCGACACCTGCCGCCGCGACGTACAGCAGCAGGATGATCACCAGCGCGTCACGCCCGGGAATGCGCCGGCCAGCGATGTCCACGGCGTCGCGGACGTCCGGGTCGGTCAGCAACCGCGTGGGAGACTGGTCGGTGCGGCTGCTCAGCTTGCTCAGTGCCAGCTCAATCAACCTGACGCCGGCGCCTGTGGGCACCCTGTGGGTGGCCGTCGCGAAGGGCTCGGTCGAGATGTCGGTGTGGATCAGTACCAGGTTGCCCGCGCCCACGCGCGCGATGCTGACCAGCCCATCCGTGCCGGGCACCGGTTTTGCTCGCCCTGACTCAGGCCAGATCCGCACCGGCGACCTGGCATCCGGTTCCTCGGGCAGTTCAACGGTATCCGGCGGCAGAGGCATGGTCGCTTCTTCTTCAGGCGGGGCGCCGGGCGTACGCCGGCCGTCTGCCTCGCCGTCGCTGCCGGGCACGTTGAAACCGCTCGGGGTGAGCTGGCCGGAAAGTGCGGCGCTGAAATCTTCAAGGGTCTTCCACTGCTGCCGGGTGGTGGCAGGGATGCGCAACAGCGAACCCGCAAGCGTCTCCGGATTGAACGAGCCTGCCGAGCCGGGCGACAGGATGACCGTGCCACCCGCCGCCATGTAGTCAGCCAGCGCCATCGATTGCGCGCGCGACAGGCGGTCGTCGTTGATCACCAGCGCGTCGAAGCCAGCCAGCGACTTCCAGCTCTCGGGCAGTTCGCTGACCGGGATCTCCACCACCTGGAAAAACAGCCAGGGTTGCGCTGCCTTCAGACGAGCGGCGCTGACGAAACCCACCAGCCGGCGGCCTGCGTCATAGAACACCGGCGGCGCGTCCTGCAGCGCGGCCACGGTATCGTAGTAGTCGCCCGTGACCTGGCGCTCCAGTCTTACCTCCATCGCGAACATGCCGGAGACCGGGACGTCCAGCGTCACCAGCCGGTTGGTCGCCCCTTCCTCGAGCGATACGTCCTGGATCACCTGCACCTCGCCGCCCTGTGCCACCGGGCCGCGGCGACCGCCGCGCCCTCCACGTCCGCCGGACGGCAGTCCGCTGCTTGCGCCCAGGTCGACGATCACCCGGCCCACGAAGGGGCGGGTGTCGGCGCGCGTGATGTTGACCTGCACCCGGGTATAGGGCGGCGTTACCACGTCGCCGACGCCTGCGCGGATGTCGATCACATAATCCTGGGCCACAACCGGTGAGGCGCAGGCAAGCAACAACAGGATGGTCAGGGCTCGAAACATGGCGGGATTATAGGGAAGCCTTCCTCACAGGCTACAGGTCAAGGGCCGCAACGTCCGATTGATTGGCGGGAGAATCATGCGCTACGCCGACGCCCACGCCGACACATTTTTCCGCATCGCGCTGGAAGAACTCGACCCGTTCCAGCGCGACGGCGGACTGCACGTCAACGTGCCGCGCACCCGCGAGGTGGGGCAACTGCTCCAGGTCTGCTCGGTGTTCACGCCCGCCCGTTATTCCGGCAAGCCCGCCGAGGATTTCGCCCGCTGCATCATTGCCACCCTGGACGCCTGGTCCGAGAAACGGCCGGACGTCTTCCTGCGTGTGCGCACAGCGACTGACCTGGCCGGCCTGGGTGAAAACACGCTCGGCCTGATCCCGTGGCTGGAGGGGGCCTCGCCCCTGCGCGGCGATCTGGCGCTGCTGGACGAGTTCTTCGCCCTGGGCGTGCGCGGCATCGGCCTAGTACACAACCACGCCAACGAGGTCGCAGACGGCTGCGGCGTGGCCGAGCCGCGGCGGGGCCTCAGCGAGTTCGGGCACGAACTGATTGCGCGCATGGAGGCACTGGGCATGGCCGTCGATTGCGCCCACCTGCCGCAGCCGGCCTTCGACGACGTGATGGCGGCGGTGACGCGTCCGCCCTGCATAAGCCACGTGGGTGCGCGGGCGCTGGTGAACATCGTGCGCAACGCCGACGACGCCATGCTGCGCGCGGTAGCGGAGCGCGGCGGGTTTGTCGGCATCGACTTTTACCCCGGCCATGTGCTGAGCAGGGCATTCGAGCCCGGCGTGCGCGAAGCCACGGTGGCCGACGTGGCGGACCACCTGCTGCACGCCCTCAAGGTCTGCGGGGCAGACCACGTCGGCCTCGGGGGCGACTTCGACGGTTTCAACGACGCCTGCCAGGGGCTGCGCCACGTGGGCGAGCTGCCCAACCTGGAGCGTGAACTGGCAAGCCGGGGGCTGCCGGAGCCCGCCATCGACAAGATCTTCAGCACCAACCTGCTGCGCTACCTTGGTGAGATACTTCCCCCGCAGTGAGGGCTTTCGGAACCATGCGTGCACATGCCTGAACATGTCCACGGATGTTCAACTGTGGTTGCCCCGTCGGTCTGCTAGATTGACGGGATGAAGCGTTGGCTGCTGCCCATCCTGCTGCTTGCCGGTTGCACGGCCTCGCAGTCGCGTCACGCCCTGCAGGGCGAGCCCCTGGACGGCACACCCGCTGTGCCTGTTGTCGGGCGGGTACTGGACGACGGCAGCTCGATCTCTGAGTGGCGTTACTACGAAGTGGACGGCTCCATCCATCCGCTGCAGTTCGACAGCACCGACGGCGCCCTGCACATCATCAGCGACAGCAGCGCCGGCCTGCTGTGGCGCGCCCTGCGATTCGATCCAAGCGCCGAGCCCCTGCTGCAGTGGCGCTGGCGCGTCTCGCGCACCTTCGACACCTCGAGCCCGCTGGCGCCCGAATTCGACAACTTCCCGGCCCGCCTGCTGGTGGGCTTCGACTCGGGCTGGAAGAACGCCGGCCCCGCCGCGCTGGCCTGGCGCAAGAAGGTTGAAGACTACACCGGTGTAACGCCGCCCGCCCGCGCCATCTGCTACACCTTCGGCGGCACGCTGGAAAGCAACGAGGCCGTGGACGCCGCCTTCGGCGAGGGGCGCATCGTGGTGATCAACCTGCGCACGCCGCGCGACGGCGACGGCTGGCACAGCGAGGTGCGCGACGTGGCGGCCGACTATCGTTCGGTGTACGGCGAGGAGGCGCCGGAGGTGATGGCGCTGGGCATCGGCTGCGACAGCCACCGCATCAAGACCCGCGTGGAGGCCTGGTTCGACGACATCACCCTCTACGGCCGCGATGCCTTTGCGCAGTTCCGCCGCGAACTCAAAGCGCCGCCTGAACGCCGCCTGCCGCCGCTGGTGTGGTTCGTGTTCGCGGCCTGCGCCCTGGTGGCGGGCGGCAGCGCAGGTGTGTGGTTGTGGCTGCGGCGCCGCGGGTAAGTGAAGCTGCTGCTACGGCATGGACGTGGCGCTACTCTGCCGTGACCGGCTGTTCGTCCGGGGCCGGCAGTTCCGGAGTTTCCTGCGGTGCCGGCAGCTCGGGCTGGACTTCGGCGGGCCGCGTGACGGCATCGGCGAACTTTTCGGCTTCGCGGCGCTTGATGTGTTTCTTCTCGGCCATGCGGGCGACCTGCACCAGCAGCAGGAACACCAGCCCGACCGGCAGCAGCAGCCAGGGCCAGTAAAATGCCAGGCCTGCCACCATGCCGAGCCCGCCGCCTGCGACCTGGATGAACGTAAGCTCGTTGGCTGCTACGCGATCGATGAGCGCCTCCAGCTCGCCTTCGTCGCGGCCCAGCAGTTCCTGCTCGATCAGCCCGGCCACGTCGACGGCATTGACCAGGTCCGCCGCCATGTTTTCGAACAGTTCGGTCAGCCTGGCGCGCAGGTGGGCATCGGACAGGACCTGTTCGGCGCGGGCGGGCAGGGCGTCCACAATGCCCTTTGCGGCGCCGTCGACGCCGCCGTCACGGCGCATTTCTTCGGCCATGTTGTCGACCAGCTTGTCCACGACGCCGTCGAGAATACCGCTTTTGATCGCGCCGGCGGCCATCACGCCGGCCAGAGGGCCGAGCGACGCCGCGGCAGTGCCGCCTCCGAGCAGGGCGCTGAAATTGCTGCGGGCCTTGTCTTTCAGCTTGGACTTGGCCGACACGATCACGTCGCCCATGGTTTCCTGGATGGTGCCGGTAACCTCGCGGGTGATCAGTTCGCGGGCGTCGGGGTCTTCCAGTAGGCGGGGCAGGTGTGTGGCAAGCTTGTCGATGGCCTGGTTCACGGCGCCGCTGCCGACCAGCAGCCTGTGCATGCGGTCGCCGCTGATCAGGTGTTCTTCCAGCGTGATGCCCACGCTGCGCGCGAGCTCGAGCCTGCGGGCGGGCACCACGCCCTGCACGCCGAACACCCGCACGCGCGGATGGAACAGCATCTTGATCGCCACCCAGTTGGTGCCGAAACCCACCAGGCCGCCGATCGACACCGCGAACCAGATCTGCGTCCAGGCCGCGTCGTCCAGAGCGTAGCGCAGCACGGCGCCCGCGACGGTCAGCGCGGTCAGCGACAGGCCGGTCAGGGCAAGGACGCGGGGGCCGTAAGAAGCGGTTTGGGGCGATTCGGCCATGGCAAAATCAGGTTACAGGTTTCGGGCGTCAGGTTTCAGGGAAAAGCGTTCGTCTGTGAACGGGCAGGGGCCAGGTTTCAGGGTTGCAGCGGCGGTCCCTGAAACCTGACCCCTGAAACCTGATCCCTGTTCTACTCCAGCACCATGGTCTCGCGCATCACCTCGTCGACGGTGGTGGCGCAGTCGTAGATGGCAAGCTGTCCGGACTCGCGCAGGGTGCGCATGCCGTGGCGGCGTCCCGCCTCGCGCAAGGCGGCGACGTTGGCGCCGTCCATGATCATCTGCTTGATTTCGTCGTTGACGCGGAACATCTCGTACAGCGCCATGCGGCCCTTGTAGCCGGTGCTGTTGCAGCGCGAACAGCCCTTGCCGAAGGCGAACTTCTTGCCGGCGATCGCCTCCGGGCGCAGGCCCAGCTCCATGGCCTGCTCGGATTCCGGCTCGTAGTATTCCTTGCAGTTGTTGCAGATCTTTGCGCACCAGTCGCTGGGCGATGATGGCCTCGAGCGTCGCCGCGATCAGGAAGCTCTCCAGGCCCAGGTCCAGCATACGCGTGGTGGCGCTGGGCGCGTCGTTGGTGTGCAGCGTGGAGAGCACGAGGTGGCCCGTCAGCGCGGCCTCGACGGCGATGCCGCCGGTTTCACGGTCGCGGATTTCGCCGACCAGGATCATGTCCGGGTCCTGGCGCAGGATGCTGCGCAGCGCGGCCCCGTAGGTCAGGCCCACTTCCTCGTTCACCTGGCACTGCATGACGCCCGGCAGGTCGTACTCCACGGGGTCTTCCGTGGTGATGATCTTGATGCTCGGGTTGTTCATGTAGTTGAGGCAGCTGTACAGCGTGGTGGTCTTGCCCGAGCCGGTGGGGCCGGTCACCAGCACGATGCCGTTCGGCTTGGCGATCAGGGCCTTGATCATCTCGTTCTCCTCGGGGCGCATGCCGAGGTTGTCGAGGTCAAGGCTGACGTTTGACCGGTCAAGGATACGCATCACGCAGCTCTCGCCGAACATGGTCGGCAGCGTGCTGACGCGCAGGTCGACGCTGCGTCCCTCAATCATCAGCTCGATGCGCCCGTCCTGGGGCAGGCGCGTCTCGGAGATATCCAGCTTGCTGAGCACCTTGATGCGGCTGATCAGCGAGGCCGCCAGTTCGCGCGGCGGGTTTTCCATGGCCAGCAGCGCGCCGTCCACACGATAGCGAACCTGGAAGCGTTCTTCGAAGGGCTCGAGATGGATGTCGCTGCTGCGGTCGCGGATCGCGGTCGCCAGCAGGAAGTTGAGCAGCTTCACCACCGCCGGCGAGTCGGCGTCGTCTGCGTCCAGGGTGACGGCGTCCTTCTTGTAGACGCCCTCCTCGACGAACTCGGCCAGGTCTTCACCCATGCCGCCTTTCTGTCCGTCCTCGCTGTAGAACTTCTGCAGTGCGGAGTCGATGTCCTCGGCAGGCGCCAGTGCCCCCTGGATGCGGATGCCCGGCACACGGCTCTGCAGCGCGAAACGCAACTCGTCAAACACCACGATCTTGGTGGGATCGTCCATCGCCACGATCAGCGTCTTGGTGTCGGCGTCGAACTCGAGCGGCACCACCCGGTAGGTGTGGGCCTGGGCGTCGGTCACGAAATCCAGCAGCTCGATGGGGATATCGAGTCCTGACAGGTCCACGAAGTTCATGTCGTTCTGGACCGCAAGCGCCATGGTCACGTCGCCCTCTGAGCAACAGCCCATGCCGACCATGATCTTGCCGATCAGGCCGCCTTCTTTCTTCTGGCGTGCCAGGGACTCCTGGATGTCGCCTTCGGTGACGAGCTCCATCTCTTTCAGGATCTTGCCCCAACAACTTGCGGCGCTTGGCCATGCCACACTCCCACCTGTGTTTCGTTAAATTCTAGCCTGCCGCCGGCGGTCCGGAAATCACCCGCAAGGAAGCAGACCGCCTACGACGGGGCGCGCCGCTGCGAAATCGCGGCGGCAGCCGCGGCAGCCGGCGGCGCACCGCCGACTCGCCCCTCTTCCTCGGCGACCAGGGCGTCGTCCCACAGCTTGCCCTTGCCCTTGCGGAACGCCTCGAACTTCTCGCGCACTTCCTTGACATTGCTGGCCTTGCGGAACATGTCGAGACGCGTGATCTTCTGCGCCTGCCACAGGTCCCACAGGTAGTCGTCCAGCAGCACCATGCCTTCCTTCTTGCCGGTCTGGATCACCGAGTTGAGCTGGTAGGTCTTGGCCTCACGGATCAGGTTTTCCACGGCGCTGGTGCTGACCATGATCTCGAAGGCCGCGATCAACCCGCCGCCCACCTTCGGCATGATCGCCTGTGAGATGCACGCGATCATCGACACCGCCAGCTGCGCGCGTACCTGCTCCTGCTGGTTGGTCGGGAAGGCGTCGATGATGCGGTCCACGGTTCGCGTGGCGCCCGTGGTGTGCAGCGTGCCGAACACCAGGTGGCCGGTTTCGGCGGCGGTGATGGCCGCGCCGATGGTTTCCAGGTCGCGCATTTCGCCCACCAGGATCACGTCCGGGTCCTGGCGCAGCGCGCGGCGCAGGCCCTCGGCGAACGTCGGCACGTCGTTGCCCAGTTCGCGCTGGGTGATGATGGATTTCTTGTGCTGGTGGTAGTACTCGATCGGGTCCTCGACCGTGATGATGTGGTGGTCGAGGTTGGTGTTGATCCAGTCAATCATCGTGGCCAGCGTGGTGGTCTTGCCCGAGCCGGTGGGCCCGGTGACCAGGATCAGTCCGCGCGGACGGTCCAGCACGCGCTTGACGTTCTCCGGCAGGCCGATCTGCTCAAAGGTAAGCAGCCGGTTGGGAATCTGGCGCATTACCAGGCCAACCATGTTCTTCTGCTTGAAGGCAGCGCAGCGGAAGCGGGCCTTGTCACCGAAGGCGTGACCCCAGTCGGTGCTGCCGACCTCCTGCAGCTCCTTCATGTTCTTTTCCGGTGCGATCTCCTTCACCAGCCGGATGGTGTCGGCCGCGGTCAGTTCCGGCGCGTTCACGTCCTTGAGGTGGCCGGACTTGCGGATCACGGGCTTGCGCCCGACCGAGATGTGAAGGTCGCTGGCCCCTTGCGCGACCATGAAGTCCATCAACTGGTGCAGCGTCACAGACATCGGCGCTTCTCCGGCAACAATCCGTGGTCGAGCCACGGCAACAAACCTCGGCTCCGCTCTACGGGCCGACTGGTTGAGGCATCCGCGGGGGAATGCACAAGATACGAACCGAAAATATCCACACAAGGCGCAAGCAGAAGCCAAGGGCCTGCTTGCACTGTGGTTACGTCACGATTTTCAGTGCTATTGGCCGAGCGAGAGTTTCAGAAGTCGTCCCAGCGTGCGGGTCAGCTCGTCATAGCTGAGGGGGCGGGGCAGCGCGGCGTCCACTCCGATGCGTCTGACGCGTCGCACCAGTTCCAGGTCCGCGGTGTTCTCTCCCACCACCACCAGGAACACGTTGCGCGTGTCAGCGTTGCTGCGCAGCCGCCGACACATTTCGGCCACGTCCACGTGGGGCAGGTTCAGGTCAATCACGGCGGCGTGCGGTTTGAAGGCGCCCAGTTTCACCAGGCCCTCTATGGCGTTGTCGCTTTCCTCAAGGATCACGGTGGGCAGGAAGCGCGCGATCGACTGGGTGCTGCGCTCCAGCACCTCGGGGTCGTTGTCAATCAGCAGCACACGCCGTTCATTGCTGGGCTGCAACTCCTCGGGAATCGGCAGGCGATTTTCCTCAAGGAAGCGCACGAAATCGGCCACCTCCATGCGGTACTGCCCGCCCGGCGTCGTGTAGACCTGCAGCTTCCCGCCCTTGATCCAGTTGACCACTGTGGCCGGTGTGACCTGGCAGTGGCGTGCAATGTCGCCCGTTGAAAGGGATTTACGGCGTGCCGGCATAGGCCGTGGTCCTGAGATTGAACTGGATCTGAGGTTTAAACCTATAGTGCATAAAAATGACATGCCAACCGAAAACGTAAAAATTGCCCAAGGCGATCATGAACTTGCTTATCCACAAACTCCGAAATATGAATCACCCGCCCCGCGTTCAGCGCTCAGCGGGTCAAAATCTGGCATCCCGACTACCGGCTTCACCTTCCAAACCCGTGGTTTGGCGGTACTTTTGAAGTCGATGTGAAAAGCCAGCGGTGGACATGGATGACAACCTGATCACGCCCTCGGACTTCTTCCATCGCGGACTGGAGTCCCTGGAAAGCGGCAAGTTCTCCGACGCGGTGCGCTTCTTCGAAGCCGCCGTGCAGCGCGACTACTACGACAGCGATATCCACCTGCCCATGGCAGAGGCGCTGTTCGAAATCGGGCGCTACCAGGACGCACTCGACCACTTCAGCAAGGTCCAGAACGGCGACGCCAATCCCGCCGAGGTCCTTTTGTGGAAAGGCTCGTGCTATCTCGAGTTGCGCAGAACGCGCCGGGCGATCAGCGCGTTCAACCGCGTCCTCGAGATGGACCCCAACCACGCCGAGGCCCACTTCAAGCGCGGCCTGGCCCTGTCCGAAATCGGCAGCCCCGACCGCGCACTGGAAGCCTTTGAAGCTGCGGAACGGCTGCTGCGTGCCCTGCCCGAGCCGGAACCTGAGCCGCTGGCCGAAGTGTTGATGTGGAAGGGCCGCACGCTGACCCGCCTGGGCCGCCGCCCTGAGGGCATGCAGCTGATGTTCGAGGCCTGGGAGCTCGCGCCCGAGCACCCCGGTCCGTACAACGAAATCGCCGATTCCTACCGCTTCAGCGGCGACCTGGGCGGCGCCGAAGAGTGGTACAAGAAGGGTCTCGAGCGCCTGCCCGAGGACCCCAGCCTGCACAACGACTACGGCAACCTGCTGCGCGAGCTGGGCCGTTATCGCGAAAGCCTCGACCACCTGACCAGCGCCATCGAGCGCGACGCCAACCGCAGCGTCGCGTACTACAACCGCGCCCTGACCCTGGAGCGACTGGAGCTGTACGACGAGGCGCTCAAGGACTACGACACCGTCATCGACTCCAACCCCGTCGACCTGGACGCCAAGCTGCGCAAGCTGGATCTGCTCACCCAGATGGGCCTGTTCCAGGACGCCGCCGAATTGCTGGGCGAGCTGACTGATGCCGAGCACGCCACGCCTGAGGCCCGCGACGCCGTCGCGCGCATGCGCAACCGCCAGGCCTTGCGCGCGGAGGTCGAGGGCGACTGGCAGGGCGCCCTGCGCGCCCACCGTGACGCGCTGGCCCAGCACCCCGATTACCTGGATGTCGAGTCGCCGGCGCCCGACGATGACAGCGCCGAGCAGCGCCTGCAGCGGCTGATCGAGCTGATGGACGAGGTCCCCGCCGAACACCCCGAGGCCGGCCTGGCCGCGCTGTTGACTGCCTCGGCCCGCTTCACGCTGCTCCGCATCTTCCGCGCGCGACGCGGCGACGGCGATGCCGGGCGCGAGATCATCAAGCAGGCCATTGAGCGCGCCATTGCCATGGCGCCCAACAAGGCCCCGGCGCACAAGCTGCTGGCGGAGTTTGCCTTTTACGAATTGAAGGAAGACGACCTCGCGATCGCCCAGGCCGACGAAGCCCTGCGCCTCACGCCGGACTACGTGGGCGCGCTGTGGGTCAAGGCCGTGGCGCTGTCCGAGGGCAAGCTGCGCCCGGACCTGGCGGTCGAGTGCTACCGCCGCATGCTGGAGATCACGCCCAACAACTCCAGCGTGCTGCTGAACCTGGGCGACCTGTACTTCGACCACGGCCAGCCCCACCGCGCCCTCAGCTACTACCGGCGCGTGCTCGAGGATCGGCCGGGCGACGTCAGCATCAACCGCGACATCGGCCACTGCTACCTCGCCCTGCGCCGTTACGGCGAGGCGATCGCCTGTTTCAGCCGCCTGGAGTCACAGGGCGCCATGCAGCTCGACGTGCGCCTCGACCTGGCCGAGGCCCACCTGGCCGTGGGCGAACGCACTGAAGCCGGCAAGCTGATCGAGGAGGTGCAGGCTGAAAACGCCGGGCTTGACCCGGTGATCGACGCCCGCGCCACGGAGTTCCTGGCCGCGCTCTATCTGGCGCGCCGGAACCCCAAGGCCGCGCGCCGCGCGATCAAGGGTCTGGACGACAGCCTGGTCACGACCTACGGCATGCTGCAGCTCGCGCGCGCGGAGATCCAGCTCGAGAAATTCGACAAGGCCTGGAAGTGCCTGGAAGAGATCACCGAGACCCTGGATCCACACGCCGCGGATGCCGTGGAGGCGCGCTACCACATGGCGCGCATCGCGTTCGCCCGCGGTGACCACGCCGGCGCGCACCAGAAGCTGGACGAGTTGCTGCTGGCGGCGCCGCTGGACGACCGCATCTATCGGCTCAAGGGCTGGATCTACATGCTGCAGGGCGAAATGGACCACAGCGACGAGGCGGAGGAGGCGCGCAGGTTCGCGGGCCAGGTCGCCAAGGTGCTGCGCCTGCTGCAGTATGAGGATTACGCGGAAGCCCTGACCAATGCGGACGCCCTGCGCGAGGACTACCCCATGCGCATCGAGCCCCGCTACTACAAGGCCTGCGCGCTGGCGCAGCTTGGCGAAGACGAAGCCGCGCTGGAGGAAATCCGCGCCATGCTGAGGCAGGCCCCGGACCTCAAGGGCCGCGTGGTGGAAGAGTTCTACCTCGAGCCGCTGCGGCTGAACGACCGCCTCGAATTCCGCGAAAACAACGGCGACGAGTAGCGCCGCGCCCGGCGCAGCTCAACTCCTGCATGTTTCCGCCAGCACCAAGGTTGTCGCACGATGTTCGCGCAGAACTTCAATGGCTTCAGCCACGCGGGGGCGCAAAGGCGCCAAGGTCTGCTCCAGGCTCGAACGCTGCCGCTGTTCAGGGATCGCGTGCAACGCCCCGCTGCGCGACTGATACCCGGACCACATCCAATCCTTTGCGCCCCGCATAGCCTTCGCTTTTCTTCGTGATCCTTCGTGCGGCTTCGTGGGCAACCGCAGTTGCCTTTCAAACCGGGCACGGCTCACCAAGACGGCTTCTGCTGCGTTCGTTGCTTCGTGGAAATTCCCAGCCGCGCCGCGAGAATGTGCAAACGTCAAGATATGATGGCCGGCTCGAAATCGTGAATCGGTTAAGCGCCATGGCTGACACCCCGGATCCGCGTGACGTCCCGCGCGAAGCCTTTGACCCGCTGATCTGCGCCGTGCACTGCCGCCGTGGCAAGGACATCCCCTACGAACAGATCGAGCAGCAGGTCGCCGTGGCGCTGGAGCGCTCGGGCGGCCGCATCACCGCGCCGGTGCTGAAGCCGATCAAGAAGCACTTCGAGCAGTACATGCCCCTGCCGGCCAAGTCCAACGACCCGGTGTACGCCAGGCTCGAGAAAGCACCCGCGGATCCCCGCGGCGTCACCCACGACACCGAGCTGGAGCTGGTCACTCACCTGTACCGCACACTCAAGCAGGACTTCACGGTTTCGCTGCTGATGCGCTTTGCCAACCCGGTCAACTTCTGCGTAATCAGCCAGCCGATCCGCAAGGCCGCGCGCTGGATGGGCGCCCGCATCGATCAGAAGCGCGGAGACCTGGAGTACATCGAATTGATGCGCGGCCTGCGCGGCCTGCGTGACCAGCTCGGCATCGAGCGTGTCGCCGACCTCGACCGCGGCCTGTACTCGTTCTACTACCGCTGCCTGGTGGGGGACGGGCGGCGCTGCACCAACTTCGAGGCCCTGGCCCGCAGCCGTCAGCAGCAGGCGCTGGAGAAGCTGGGCGAGGCAGCCCGCAGCGCCGCAGGCCTGCGCCGGCTGTTCCAGGGCGCCCAGGAACAGCTCGAAGAGCTGGAGGTCGAAGACCAGGCCGAGTTCCTGGCCAGGCTGACTCAGGCGATCACCGATTTCAGCACTCAGGTCACGGAAGAGCTGGAGACCCGGCGCCGTCAGTTCTTCGAGTCGCGTGCCCGGGAAATCGGGCGCCGCGTGAGGGTGCTGGCCGAGCAGTACCCCGCCCTGGTTTCGCTGAGCCCGGACGCCAACCGGCTGCTGGCAGGCGCTTACCTGATGTGGGAAGAGCATAAGGAAGGCGCCACCGCCGGGCCGGGGTTGATCGCGGTCTCCTGCGGCCAGGCTTTTGAGCACGAACTGCGCGACGTGGTGTTCCAGCGTCTCAGCCTGCCCCGCACCAACGGCATGGCGTACTCGTGGCTGGCGCAGCACGACCCGGCGCTCGCCCGCCACGGCGAGGCGGAACAAAGCTGGCGCGCCGCCCTGGACAGCGGCGCCAAGGGTCCCAAGTTCGAGACACTGGTGCGCCTGACCGCGTGCTGCGCCGACCCGGCGCTGGCCGGCAGCCCGCTGGTGAAGGGGCTCGCCGACTCGCTCATCCGCACATTCCCCGCGCTTCACAACGCCGGCACGCCCGAGGCATACGGGCCGGCCAGTTTCGCGGCCGACCTCGACAAGCTGCGCGAGTTGCGCAACCGCTGCGCCCACCAGGCCGCGGCCGGCAGCAGACTCGGCCCGCAGGCCGCGGAGCTGGTGTTCGGCGATTCCGGAGTGCTTGCCAACCTCAGCGGCTGAGTTCGCCGCAGGTGTGTCCGCAGCCCAGCAGCAGTTTGCGCAGCACAGGTTCACTCCAGGGCCGCGATCGCGCGGTAAACCGCATCGCGCAGCGCCTTCTCGCGCGGGTCGTTGAACATGTAGAAGTCCTGCATGTTCATCACGTAGGCGAAACCCAGGCGCGCGTCCGGGTCCGCAAATGCGAAAGAGCCGCCTGCGCCGGGCGTCCCGAACGCGCGCCCGCTTGAGCCGAATTCGACCCTCGGGCCCGGCCGGATAAACCCGAGCGAGTACCAGGTCGGCACGCCCATCACCACGTCGCGCGGATTGATTTCCGGCGGCGGTGCGGTGAGCTGCGCCATGGTTTCGGGCCCGACGCCCAGTTCGCCGCCGCCTTCAGCGAACACCGAATACAGGCGGGCCAGGGAGCTGGCCGTGCCGACGCCGTTTCCGGCCGGGACCTCGATGTCGTAGCTGCGCCGATCCTTGTAATCGAGATCCCGCAGGCACCAGAACGACTTGCGCAGCAGCGACCACGGCCACAGCACCCGCAGCAGCATGGGCCAGGGCGTATAGAACAGCGCGCGCAACGCCCGCCCCGTGCTGAACGGCAGCATGGTCGCCAGCCGATCAAAGGGGATCTCGGGCGGCAGGCCGATGTAAAATTCCAAGCCCAGCGGCGTTGCGATCTCCTCATGAAAGAAGCGGCCCAGGGTGCGATGCGCGGGGTCAACCCGCCGGATCAGCTCCTGCATGTAGAGCCCGATCGTCATGGAGTGATAACCGTGGCGTGTGCCGGGCGGCCAGGCCGGCTTCTGGCGCGCCAGTACGCGCGCGACGTCGTCCAGGTCGTGCAGGCGGTCGATGGTCAGCTCTTCGTCCGTCCACACCAGCCCGGCCTCATGGCCCAGCAGTTGCCGCACCGTGACGGCCGCCTTGCCGTTCTGTGCGAACTCCGGCCAGTAGCGGGCGATCGGCTGGTCGTAATCCAGCAGCCCGCGCGCGTTTGCCAGCGCCAGGGTCAGCGCGGAAACGCCCTTGGTGGTTGAGTAGACGACAACCAGTGTGTCCTCAAGCCACGGTTCGTCGCCGTGGGGCGAACGGCGACCGCCCCACAGGTCGACGACCTTCTGGCCGCGCCAGTACGCCGCCACGGTCGCGCCGATTTCGCCGCGCCGGCTGAAGTTGCGTTCGAATTCTTCGCGCACCTGCTCAAAGCCGGGCGCGACTTGACCTTGAACCCGCCCGCGTATCGCCATCGCATCCATCCGCCACCTCAGTGTCGGAACGGGCACGCGGCGCTGAGACATCCATCTCCGGCTGGCAACGGGGCCGTAGCCCGTCCCCTCGCGCTGAAAGCAGCAGGGCCGGGGTTTCCCCGGCCCTGCGCTTGCTGCCTCTGATTGCTGCGGCTAGTCGCGGGTGATCGTGCCGTCGCTGCCGCCGGTTGCGCCGCCCAGCACCTCGTAGATCGCGCCCGGTTCTTCGCGCAGGTTGGTGTTGGTGGCGCCGCCCGTGCCTGCGGGGTTCAGGTTGATCGTCCCGCCGTTGCCGCCTGTGGCGCCGCTGCCGCCGTTGGCGCGGATCACGGCCGTGCGCTCGATGATTACTTCGCCGGTCGTGTCTTCGCCGATGTTGACGGTGGCGCCTGCACCGCCGGTGGTTGCGCCGTTGCCGCCGTTGGCGGTCAGCACGCCGCGGAACACCAGGGGCCCGTCGCACTGGAACTGCGGCGTGTAGGTGCCGCCGCCAGCGCCGCCCACGGAGTTGCCGCCGCTGCAGTTGATGGTGGCCTCCACCAGGATCGCGCCGGCGTCGTTGACGTCGACCTCGCCGGCCTGGCCGCCTGCGCCGGTGCCGCGCGCGTCGCCGCCGCGGGTTTCCAGGATGCCGCGCAGTTCGAGGTAAGCGCCGTTTCCGCCGACCTGGTCCAGGTAGAAGCGGATGTCGTTGTCGCCGCCGCCGCCGTTGCCGGTGCCACCCGCTGAGCCGCCGTTGTTGTAGAGGTTCAGCGACAGGATCAGGGAGTAGCCGGTGCTCGCGAACTCCATGTTGTCCGCGCCGTCGCCGCCGTTGCCGTTGCCGCTGACGGTCGCGCCGTTGCCTCCGCCGGTGTTGATGTAGCCGCCGACGAAGCTGGCCGGGCCGTCAAAGTTGGCGTACATGGAATTGGCATAGCCGCCGTCACCGGTCTGGCTGTCACCGCCCTGGGCGTCAATGGCGCTGTGTTCGGCCACGAAGCTTCCGCCGCCGGCGTTGGAGAACAGAATCTCGCCACCCGTGCCGCCGTTACCGTTGACAGCGTTGCCGCCGCGTATGTTTGCCTTCATGCGCAGGCGCGCCGAGCCATAGTTGCCGTTGATACTGGAGGCGTGTATCTCCAGCAATCCGCCGCTGCCGCCGTCGGCCGTGCCGGTGGCGTCGCCACCGCGGGCCTCGGCGTCGATCACTGCGTCGAAGTGGGCGTCGGCCTGGGCGATCATGCCGATCCTGCCGCCCTGGCCGGCACCACCGGTATTGCTGGTGCCGCCGTTAGCCGTGCCGCGCAGCAGGAAGCCGGCGATCGAAGACACTGCGCCGGTGCTGCCGATCCAGCCGCCCCGTCCCGCGTTGCCGTCGGGCGCGTCGCCGCCATCGGCGTTACCGTACAGCTCCACGGCCGTGGCATTCACCGGCGGGGCAGCGGACATGCCGGGCTCATAACCGAGCAGGATGTTGCCGCCGAAGCCCGCGTCGCCGCCGCTCGCGGTGGCGTTGCCGCCGCGGGCGCCGCCCTCGATGCGGGCGAGCTGCAGGTTGAGGTCGCTGCCGTCAAAGCCGGTGAGGGCGATGACACCGGCGTCGCCGCCATTGGTTACGCCGTTGCCGCCATGCGCCGAGGCGGCCAGCAGGGCGCCGCGGGCGTTCGAGAAGTGGATGGCCATGAAGCCGCCATTGCCGCCGTCAGGGCCGGTGCCGCCGTTTACGCTGCCGCGCAGCTCGACGTCGCGGCCGTAATAGCCGCCGAAGAAAACTTCGCCGCCGCCCGAGGCGCCGCCGGTGATTACGCTGCCGGCGTTGGCCGTCCCATACACGATGCCGGTGGCGTCCGCCGCCACCACGTTGCAGAACCCGCCGCTGCCGGCGCTGGTGCCGCTGCCGTTGGTGTTGCCGCCGTTGCCGCTGAAGCGCACGGCCACGTTGGTGTGGCCGCCCATGCCGGACTCGAACTCGCCAGCGCTGCCGCCGTTGCCGGCGTTGCCGTTGCCGCCGTCAAGCAAGGCGCCCCACACGTTGACCTGGGTCAGCGAGTGGCTGGCGGACAGGTTGAAATCACCGCCCCCGCCTGCATTGCCCTCGGCGTGGCCGCCGGTCGCGCTGACCGAGCCGTACGGGATCAGCAGGTCCTGGCCCGCGGAGAACTCAATGTCGCCGCCCGAGCCGGCATCCAGCGCCGCCGTGGCCGCGCCGCCGCTCACGTTCACGGTGCCGAAGGCGATCAGCGTGCCGTAACTCGCGTACAGGTAGAAGTTGCCGCCGCTGAAGCCCGCGTCGCCGACGCCGTTCAGGCTGCCCTCCACGACGATGCTGGGCCCGCCGATCTGCGTGCTGGTGAAACCCAGGCTCACGGAAGCGGCGCCGCTGCGCGTGGTCAGCATCGGGCCGCTGATCCGCACGATGTCGTCGGTCACGATCATCACCGAGTCGACCACGCCGGCTGTCGCGTCGGACAGGTTCAGCGTGGCGCCCGCCGGCAGGTTGAAGCCGGTGCCGGCCGGCAGGTTGAACGTGGCGACGGTTCCGACGATGACCGGCGCCTGCAGGCCGGTCAGCTCGGTGTAGGTCACCAGGTTGTCGCCCAGTTCCGCGGGGGTCAGGAAGTTGGTGGCCGGTGTGGGGCGCGGACGCCCGTCATCGGGGCCGACTCCGCCGTCCGCGGAGAAATCAACGTCGCCGCCGTTACCGCCGTTGCGGCCGGTCTGGCCCACGGCGCTGCCGCCGTCGGTGCGCCAGTAGAAGGCGCCGAAGCCCGGGATGGCGTGTACCACGATGCCGGAGCCGCCTCCGCCGCCGCCATCGTCGTCGTCATCGCTGCAGCCGCCCAGCAGCAGGGCGCCCAGCAGCAGGGCGGGCAAAGCCAGCCGTGAGACGGTACCCCATTGGAAAACGTCATCTCGGTGCATCACAGTCTCCTTGTCCGTAGGTCGGTTAGTCAGTCAACAACGGCAAGCACTGTAGATTGCGTCCATCATGGCCAGAAGTTCACACTTCAACTATTCCGCCTTTCCCTCGAGATAACGGGGGTTGAAGGCTATCGACGGCCACGCACAAATTGCTTCAAGTGCGGCCCGGGGAAAAAGTCGGTTTTACGCGTGAAAGTTTGCACCCCCCGCGCGTGAGTCTGTTGTGAGCGGCGCCTGGATGACTGCTGAGCATCGCGACTGGGATTTCAGTCGGCTCGTCGAGGAGCACTTCTCACGGGCGGTGCGTTTCTGCGCCCGCATGCTTGGCAACGTGACCGACGGCGAGGAAGTGGCCCAGCAGGCGTTCGTCAGCCTGTATGAAAAGGGCCACAAGCCCTGGGAAAAGGGCGACCCGCTGCCCTTCCTGTTCCGGGTGCTGCGCAACGCCTGTGTTGACCACGTGCGCCGAGGCAAGGTGCGCAAGGCGGAAGGCTCGCTGGAACAGGCCCACACACGGGCCGACCTCAGCCGGGCGGAAGAAAACGAAGTACGGGAAGCGCTGTTGGGAGCGCTGGCCGCACTGGAAGAGGGACAACGCGAGGTGGTGTTGCTGCGCTACTTCGAGGAACTGTCCCTGAAGGAAACAGCGGAAGCAGTGGGAAAGACAGTCGGCGCGACGGCCATGCTGCTCAGCCGCGCCAAGCAGAACCTGAAAGAAACCCTGGGAAAGCTGCCGGAATTCGGCGAATGACGATCATGTTGAACACACTCGATTCCAATGCGGTAGCCTGCGGAGCAGGCAAACAACCGTTAGCCCCCACCGTGAGGTGGGGGTCAGCAGGCCTGGTGTGGTCGAGGCGCGGAGCGCCGGCACAAGCCATTGCGGCAGAGATTGTGTCGGCGCTCCGCGCCTCGCCTGCTCGGTTGTCCGATTACCCCCGGCTTACGCCGGGGGCTAACAGTTGTGTCGGCGCTTCGCGCCTTGTTTCTGGCCGCAGAGCGAACTTGATACGCACGAGTTAGACGACCATGGACCGAACGACGGCACAACAGCTGTTCTCTCGCGCGCTCGCGGACCAACTCGCGCCCGATGAGCTCGCGGCCTTCGAGGCGGCCATCGCGGCCGACCCGGAGCTGGCCGGCGAGTTCGAGGCCTACGCCGACGCCCAGGCCGGCGGCGGGCTCGAGAACATCAGCGCATGGCTGAAGCACGCGGGCGAACACGCCCCCGAGCTGCCGGACGTCTACCGCGCCCAGGCGCTGGCGCTCGTGCAGGGCGCCAAACGCAAACAGCGCGGCCGGCTGATCCGGCTGGTGGCGGCGGCGAGTGCGGTCGCCGCCGCGGCCACCATCGTGGCGGTGCTGATCCTGCCCAGTCGCGCGCCGGAGCCGCAGCCCTGGCCGGAAAACGTGCCGGGCCAGGTGGCCGTGATGTACGACGAATACCGGCTGTTCGAGGCCGAGTACGCGCAGCACCGCCCGGCCAGCGGCGTCACACTGAGCCTGCAGGCGAATACGCTGATCAAGCCGCACGAGCACGGCGCGCGCCTGGCGCTGGGTACGGTGCGCGTGAAGCTTGAGGAAGGCGCCGGCTACGAGATTCTTGTGGGCGACCGTCGTGTCTCGGCACAGGGCCCCGCCGAGTTCGAGGTCACCGCTACCCCTAACCGTTTCCCCGATTTTTTCACCCATTCCACTGGAGAACGACCCGATGTTGGATTCCCGATTGCTCGCGCGCTTCGGCGCCAAGGGCTTTGCCCTGGGCCTCAGCGTGATCGCGGGCGCCGCCACACTGCACGGCGCGCAGGCGCCGCAGGTGTTCACGGCCCCCGCGCAACAGACCGTGCAGGCCGGCCCCGGCCAGCCGCAGCCGCCCGCGCCGCCGACCGCGCAGGACGTGTTCGACCACCTGGACGGCAACAGCGATTCTGTGCTCGATTCAAATGAAGTGCCGGCGCAGATGATGACCGATTTCGACGACGACAAGAACGGCGAGATCGACTTCACCGAGTTCCAGGCGCACTGGAAGCCGCCCCTGCCGCACGACCCGGACGACGCCTTCAAGGTGCTGGACAAGAACAACGACGGCAAGCTCGATAACACCGAGGTCGACGCCAAGATGCTGGCCGACTTCGACGACGACAGCAGCGGCGACATCGACCTCACGGAGTTCAAGGCCCACTACAAGCCGGGCCCCAGCCCCGACGGCGAGTTCCAGCGCCTGGACAAAAACGGCGACGGCGTGCTGGACAACAAGGAAGTCCCGCCGCAGATGATCAAGGACTTCGACGACGACAAGAGCCACGACATCGACCTCGCCGAGTTCAAGGCTCACTGGCAGCCGCCTAAGGGCCCCGGCCCCGGCCCGCAGCCCAAACCCGAGGACGTGTTCCGGCACCTCGACCTCAATGCTGACGGCGTGCTGGACAGCACCGAAGTGCCGCAGCAGATGGTCACCGACATGGACGACAACAAGGACGGCGAGATCGACTTGGCCGAGTTCAAGGCCCACCCGCCCAAGCCGGCCAAGCCTGATGACGTGTTCAACAACCTGGACAAGAACAGCGACGGCGTGCTGGACAACACGGAAGTTGACCAGCGCATGATCAAGGACTTCGACGACGACAAGAGCGGCGACATCGATCTCGCAGAGTTCAAGGCGCACTGGAAGCCGATGCCGCCCAAGCCCGAGGATGCGTTCAGGCACCTCGACAAGAACAACGACGGTAAGTTGGACAACACCGAAATCCCGCAGGCCAACGTCAACGACTGGGACGACAACAAGGACGGCAGCGTGGACCTGGCCGAGTTCAAGGCCCACCATCAGCCGCCCCAGGGCCCATGCCCCGGCGGACCGGGCGGCGGGCCCGGTGGCCCGGGCGGACCGGGTGGCGGTCCCGGTGGCCCGGGTGGCGGTCCTGGTGGTCCGGGCGGCGGTCCCGGTGGCCCGGGTGGCGGTCCCGGTGGTCCGGGCGGTCCCGGTGGTCCGGGCGGTCCCGGCCCCAAGCCCCCGAAGCCTCCCAAGCCTCCCAAGAAGAAGGGCCCGTAGTTCGGGACAATAGTGCAAGCGGGTCCATCGACGTCACGATGGACCCGCTTTGTTTCAGGTCTTGAAGGTCTACGCCGCTTGTGTCACAACATGGTTCAGCACTGAAGAGGGCACAATCCCAGCCTGTGATTGTACATTCTGTGAGAAACAGCCAAAACTCTGGCTATATGTAAGATTGTTTCGTTGGCGATTGCCCCTTTGACCGCTATCATAAGCCCCGTTGTTTCGCAAAATCACGTGTCATGGAGGAAGCAATGCGGCGCGTTCTGTTGCTGGTGACAAGCCTGTGCCTCTTGGGCTGCGCGTTCCTTACTTCCGGCTGCGGCCCCGGTCTCGTTGCGGCGGGCGGCGGCTCGTTAGGCGCCATCCTCGGCCTGTCCGGCGGTGATGACGACGACAAGTCAGACCCACCTCCGCCTTCCACAAACGTTCTGCCGGCGGTGGTGGTTACAAGCCTGACGCGCGAGGAGTCTCCGGCCGCGATCAACTACACGATCCTGGACGCCAACAACGACCTGTGCAGCGTGGAGATTCAGTATTCGGTGGCGGGCGGCGCGTTCCAGCCCTGCTTTGCGGGCACGGGCGGCGACGGCGTGAGCGGGCTTTCCAGCAGCGCGGGCGGCATGAACCACACGTTCGAGTGGGACTTCGCCACCGACCTCGGCCCGCAGGTAACCGGCGACATCACGCTGCGCATCCGCGCCAGCGACCCGACCGGCCCCGGCAGCTGGGCGACGCTGGGCAACCAGACGATCGGCAACGAGGCGCCGCAGATTTCCAACATCCAGGCCACGGGCCAGGACGTCGTGCTGCTGACCTTTGAACTGGCCGACCAGAACAGCGACCTGGGCACCCTGGACGTCTGGTACTCGATCGACCAGGGCCAGAACTTTATCCCGGTAGACACCGATCCCATGTCGCCCAGCTATGAACTGATCGGCAACCCGCCAACCGGGCTGCTTACCAGCCAGGGCGGCTCGGCCGGCCAGTTCATCTGGGCAGCTCCCACTTCACTCTATGACTTCGTGGGTGACGTGCTGATCAAGCTGCAGCCGCAGGACCAGCCGTCGGGCTACGGTGCGCCGACCCTGGGTTCGCCGATCGTGGCGGGGCCGTACTCCATTGACACTTCAGTAAACGGGGCGCCGACCATCCAGCTGCTGTCGAACCTCGACGGCCTCAGCTTTACGGGCAAGGTGCCGCTGGACATCACCCTGCACGATGAGGAAAGCAACGCCGCCGTGGTGGTCGTGCAGTACACCTTCAACGGCACCAACTGGTTCCCGGCCACGCTGGTGAGCCAGTTCTCGTCCGGTATCGCCGGGCCGTTCCCCACCACCCCCAGCCCCACCGGCTATAACATCGTGTGGGACGCGCTGGCGGACATCGGGCAGATCACACCCTGGTCGAACAGCTACCCGAACGTGGCACTGCTGCTCACGCCGGCCGATGCCAATGCGGGCACGCCGGTGGTGTCGGATGTGTTCTCGCTGGTGGGCAACGAGGTCCCTTCGGTGCTGGATGTTCAGGCGTTGCAGGATTCGGGCAACATCCCGGTCGTGATTACCGTGCAGGACGCGCAGTCCGACCCGGTCAGCATCGACATTGAGTACTCGACCGACGGCGTGAACTACGTGGCGCTTACGGCGTCCGACTTCGTGTTCGGTAATCCTTCTACGCTGGCGTCGGCGCCGGTCGGCGAGCAGAACGTGCTGATCTGGGACACCAACATCGCGTTCGCGGGTGCGAACGCGGCATCCGTAACCTTGCGCGTGACGCCGACGGACCACCCGCCCAGCGCGACCCCGACTGCGGACCTGACCGGGCCGGTGTTCGTCAGTTCGTCGTTTCCGATCATCAACAACCCGGCCGGGGCGGCGCCGATCAGCATCGACGTGTTCACCACGGATGTCGGCGGTACGCCCAACGCCGTTGACGACGTGACGGTCGTGGGCTCCGGCCAGGTCTACCTGGATCGCACCGTCAACCCGTCTTCGGCCACGGTGACGGACACCTTGTGGCGCATCCAGCAGACCGGCGCCGACTACGGCACGTTGCTGACGGTGGGCGGCGGTTCGCTGCAGTACTCGCAGGGATCGGTCACGGTCAGCGCCTCGGTGAACGACGGCTCAACCTTCAGCATCGACGACGGCTTCAATGGCAGCCATGTCTACGAGTTTGACAACAACGGACTTTCCGGCGTGGGCAACCTGCTGATCAGCATCGCCGGTATGACCACCCAGGATGAGTTCGGCCAGGCTCTGACCGACGCCATCAACGCCAATCCCAACGTGCGCATCGATGCCGTCTATGCCGGCAGCGGGGTAATCCAGCTCAAGCACCAGATCGCGTGCAACATCGGCGAGGCCGCCAGCCTGCTCGGCGGCGGCAACGCGGCCGACATGGCCTTCACCGGCGGCGCGGGCGTGGTGGGCACGCAGATGACCGGTGGCAACGGCACGCAACGCGTGCTGTACCAGGCGCCGGCCACGCCGCCCCCCGGCAGCGACTACGTCACGCTGTGGTGCGAGATTGACGACCCAACGTTCTTCACCACCGTGCGCAAGTCGTACAAGCTGTGGTGGGGCACCAAGCCCACAGGCGTGACGGTGCTGCCCGCCTCCCATTCGATGCTGGTAAGCTCCTCCCAGCAGTTCAGCGCGGAGGTGGCGAACGCGGCCAGCGCGCCGCAATTCGTGACCTGGGAGGTTGTGGGCGGCAACGCCAACGGCACCATCAGTACGTCCGGACTCTACACCGCGCCCGCCAGCGTGCCGGCGTCCAATCCCGTCACCATCCGCGCCTGGTGCGTGGATCCTTCCGTGGCGCCCGGCACAGCCAGTGTCACCGTACAGCCTGAACCGACGACCGTGCAGGTCACAGCGCCGGCCGACAATCCGCCCGACTGGGTGAACTCGAACCTGCGCCTGGGGGCGTCCATCGCGTTCGCAGCGTTGGTGCTGCCGGCGGCCGCCCCGCAGGATGTCAACTGGCGGGTGAGGTGGGACAATCAGGACTGGGGATCGGGCAACAGCACGGTGGGCACGGTGGACAGCTCCGGCGTCTATACCGCGCCTCAGGCCCTGCCCAGCCCGACAAACGTGCGCATCGAAGCAGTAAGCCAGGCCAAGCCCAGCGTGTTCGGCTTCTTTGAATTCATCCTGGTGGCGCCGCCGCCCACCAGCTTCGCGGTGTCTCCCGGTACAGCCTCGGTATTCGCGGGCGGCGCAGGCGTGCAGTTCACGGCCACCAACTTTGTGCCGGCCAACGCGAACCCGGCCGTGACCTGGGAGCTCAGCCCCGGTGTCGGCAGCATCAGCATCACGGGTTACTACACACCGCCCGCGACTTCAGCGGCGGTGCAGATCGTCACCGTGACGGCCCGCAGCGCAGTTGACACCAATATCACCGCCAGCGCTACCGTAACCGTGAACCCGAATGCCATCACCCCGCCCACCAGCGTGGTGATCAGCCCGGGCGAAGGCATCACGATTTCGCGTACCCAGTACTCCTCACCCATCCAGTTCAGCGCGGTGGTCTATCCGACATCTGCCTCCCAGAACGTGACCTGGAGCTTCAGCGGCACCAGCTTCGGCAACCTCGGCTCGAGCGGACTCTACACTCCGGCTCCGACCTCGATCGACCGTTTCGTCACCGTCCGCTGCACGTCCAATGCATCGCCCTACCCCTTTGATGAGGTCACTGTCTGCATTACCGGCGACGGCCAGAACTGGTCCGAGATCGGCAACTTCACCATCGGGCGCGGCGATGCCTGTCAGGTCTGGGATCCGACCAACGACCGGCTCTGGGTGGTGGGCGGCCACAGCGAGACATCTCCCGTCAACCACGACGACGTGCCGCTGTACCTGAGCCTGTCCGGCAGCCCCGCCATCGGCGCCTACTCCGGCATCTCTACGGGCGCGAATTTCCCCAAGTCGCCAAACTCGATCATGTGTGTGTGCGACGAAGTGACCAAACGCCTGCTCGCCGTTGTGGCCCAGGGCTCCGGTGATACGGTCCTGGTCTATTCGCTGGACCTGACGAACGTGACGGGCACGACCCCGGCCTCATGGCAGCTCATCGCCGCCGGCGGCAGTAATCACGCACCCAAACTGGGCGGCACCAACCGCTATCACTGCTGGTGGGATCCCGCTCGCGAAGAGTTGCAGATCATGGGCGACAAGGGCGGCCTGTACCGCTTCGATACCGACCTGACCAGCGGCACCGCCAACAGCTGGCTCCCTGTGACTACGCTGCAACAGCCGCAACTGGCGCCCTCGGACGTCAACGTGGTCGGGCACACGTTTGACTCCGGTGCCGGCGTTCACTACTTCGTCGGCGCGGAGAACAGCACGAGCGGAGCGTCCAACAAGGTCTGGGCGGTTGATACGTCCAGCTGGAAATGGACTGTGGTTGCCTCCGTGGGAAGCCCCCCGGCAACGGGCTGCTCAATCCCAGCGTCTACCATCACTCGGGCAGCATCCACGTGTTCGGCGGGCGCGAAACCGGCAAGACCAACTACAACAGCGACCTGTACCGAGTCGACTTCGTAGGCGGCAGCGCGGACTGGACACTTGTTAACCCGGTGAGCCAGCGCCCACTGCCGCGTGGCGACGCCGTCTTTGCCCGCTGCGACACCCTGGGGTCCTACCTGTTCGGCGGTGAATTGCCCGCCAAGGGCGTATTCGGTGACCTGTGGTCGTTCAACCCGGGTACCGGCGCTTTTGCACCCGCCGCGGCCGCGAACATCCGGCCCCAGGGGCGCAAGAGCGCGGCCGGCGCCTTCGGTGGGGGTGAGGGCATCATCTACGGCGGGCTGTGCGACCACGGCGTGAGCAACGAGACATGGGTGGTGACCTTCAGCCAGCTTTCGGGGACGGCATCCTGGACACGCAAGGCGGCCACGGGCGACCTGCCTCCGGCGTTGTGGGGGGCGGCCGCGGTCTGGGACCCGATCCACAGCCTGTTCGTGATGTACGGCGGCGACCAGTCCAGCACTTCCACTGCCAACACCACGGACAAGTGGTGGACCTTCAACCCCACCACCAGCGCCTGGGTCGAACGCGGAAACGGCCCTGGCAAGCGCCGCGAAGCCGCCATGTGCTTCGACGCGGCCAACCAGAGGGTCTGGATGTTCGGCGGGGTCGACAACAGCGGCAACCGCAAGAACGACCTGTGGTACCTGGACCTGTCATCGGGCCTGCCCGGCAGCTGGGTGCAGTGCACGACGCTGGTCGGCACGCCGCCTGACTTGCGAATCAACGCCACCATCGGCTTCGACAGCCGCAATGGCCGCCTGCTGGTGTGCGGCGGCAACAGCAGCGTCTCAGGACCCAACCGCCAGCTGCACGCGTTCACCCCGGTTACCGCCACTACCGGCAACTGGAGCTCACTGAGCGTCGCCAATACCGGCCAGGAAGAGGACGTGAACCTGAGTGCCGGCGTGTACGACGACGAGTGCAGCCGCATCCTGCATGCGCCAGGCGGCAAGTCCAAGGCGCAGGCGATAGTGGTCGGCACCAACGGCCCGATGTGGCACTACCTGGCGTCGCCCGGCGGCATCAATACTTCCGCTGCGACGGGCTTGTACGATCCGGCGACGGGACGATACTACGCCGTGTTCGGTGAACGTACGATCCTGGGCCGTGCCATCGGCACCAACGCGTTCCGGACGTTCCTGCTGAAATAGAACATGAGCGAGCAGCTGGACGACATCTTTCTGCAACGCGCCCGCGAACGGGGGCTGCTTTCCGAGTCCCAGGTTCGCGGCCTGCGTGCCGAGCTGACCCGGCGCCGACGCCACGAGCCCGACCTCGGCGCGCACGAACTGGCCGTCGAGCAGGGTCTGCTCGGCGTTGAGGCGGCACTGGCAATCCTGGATGCTGGGCCCGAAGACACCATCGCCGACCTGACCGCCCGCATCAGCGACGGCGGCCTGAAGCCGGTGCTCGAGCCCGACCTGCTTGAGCAGGATACATCCGGCGGCCGCGGCACCACCGAGCGTTTCGCGGCGCTCACGGACATCGAGCTGGACCCGCAGGATGAGCAGTTCGATGAAGTGCCTCGCCTCGTCGAGCCGCTGGCGCCCAGCTACGCGGTTGCCGATTCGGGCGCCAGCGACAGCCACCTCGAGATGGAGCTTCCGCCGCCCGGCTCGGCCAGCGGCGACAGCCTGTTCGAGGAAAACGACTCCGAGCAGATCCCCGCCCTCGACACCGAGTTCGAGCAGCCCCAGATCATCGGCGAAAAGACCCCCACCATGGGCTTTAACGCCGGCCGCGCGCTGCAGCCCGCCGAGGTGCACGACACCATCATCGGCGACATCGACTCCGCGCTGCAGAACCTGGAGGCCGATGACCTCGACATCGGCGACCTGGAAGGCATCGAGCAGGAGGAAGAGGAAGTCCTGGCGGCGGATGCGCCGGCCCCCGGCTCCGGCGATACTTTCGTAGAGGACCAGCTGCGCCCGCGCCAGAAAGACACCGAGCGCTTCGAGACCGCCCGCAGAGCCGACCCCGGCCGCACGGCCAGCGACACCGCGCTGGGCATCAGCGGTATCCGTGGCGATGCCGTCCCGGAGCCCGCCCCCGCCTTCGAGATGCGTGCCAGCAAAGGCGCTACGGACGACTTCGCGGCCTTCGGGGACGATGATTCCTCCCATGCCGAGGAGTCGGATGAGACCTCCGTGCGCATGGTCGACAGCGCCGTCAACGAGGTGATGGAGCAGGCCGACGACGGTTACTTCGGCCCGCCCGTGGACCTCACCATCACGCCGCCCGAGCTGCTGGAAGATTCCATCGCGCCGCCCAGGCCCGCCGACGGCAGCACGCTGTTCGACTCGGAGAGCCTCAAGGCCGCGGTTGGCGCCGGCGCTGAAGATGACGATCAGGATTTCGTCGCCACCACGCCGCCCCAGGCCCCGGCCGAGCGCAGGCCCACCCGCGAGATCACCGACGACTCGGACATCGAGGCAGGCGTCACCGTGCCGGGCGAGTTCCCCACCGACGCCAGCACGGTGTACGACGACAGCAACGTCAGCCTTGAGGACGTCACGGACGAATCCGAGGTCACCACCGGCAGCCGCACCCAATTCGCGACCGGCGAGCAGGCGCGCCCGGGCCTGCGTGACCGCTCCGAGAGCAAGCTGGGAGTCGAAAGCAACATCACGCGCGACTCCGACGTGGTGACAGGCCAGGAGATGACCCTGGCCGACCTGCGCGCCCAGATGGGACTGGGCCAGGGCGTCAAGATCGGCGCCGGCGAAGGTGCCATGGGCCGCCTGAAGGGCGGCAAGAAGAAGCGCTACTCGGTGATCCGCGAAATCGCCCGCGGCGGCATGGGCAAGGTAATCGAGGTCGAGGACAACGACCTGCGCCGCAGCGTCGCGCTGAAGGTACTGCGCAAGGAGATGCTCGACCGCAAAGACCTGGTCGAGAGATTCCTCGAGGAAGCCCAGATCACCGGCCAGCTCGAACATCCCAACATCGTGCCCGTGCACGAAATCGGCGTGGACGGCCGCGGCAACCTGTACTTCACCATGAAGCTGGTGGAGGGCGAAGAGCTGTCCAGCATCATCAAGAGACTGCGCAAGAACGACCCCAGCGCCCAGCAGGCCTTCCCGGTCAGCCGCCTGGTGGACATCTTCATCAAGGTCTGCGAAGGCGTGGCGTTCGCCCACAGCCGCGGCGTGATCCACCGCGACCTGAAGCCCGCCAACATCATGGTCGGGCGCTTCGGCGAAGTGCAGATCATGGACTGGGGTGTCGCCAAGATCGTCGGGCGCAAGGAAGACACCGCCGACCGCGAGGTGCGTTCCGACCGCCAGGACGACGACGCCGCGCGCACCATGGCGGGCAGCATCCTGGGCACGCCCAGCTACATGTCGCCCGAGCAGGCCCGCGGCGAAGTCAACACCATGGGCCCGGAAAGCGACGTGTTCAGCCTGGGCGTGATCCTGTACGAGCTGCTGTGCCTGGTCACGCCCTGGACCGCGCAGACCAGCGCCCAGGTGCTGGACCAGGTCAAGAGCTTCGAGCCCGAGCCGCCCGCCAAACGCACGCCCGAGCGAAAGATACCGCCTGAGCTCGAGCAGCTCGCGATGAAGTGCATCATCAAGCAGCCCCACAAGCGCGTCCGCAGCGCCCAGGAGCTGATCGACGACCTGCGCGCCTGGCAGGAAGGGCGCACCCTGGCGGCCGTCGAGTATTCGCTGGGCCAGTTGATCGGCAAGTGGATCGCCCGCCACAAGGTCGGGCTGATCATGGTGCTGCTGGTGATCGGCGCGCTCAGCGTGGGTGGTGTGCTCGCCTACAACGCAGCCCAGCAGGCCGCGGTCGACCGCGCCAACCAGCTGGTGGCGGAAGCCGACCAGGACGCCGCCGGCGCCCGCAGCGCGCTGAGCGCGCAGTCTTACGAAAGGGCGGACAAGCTGGCCCAGGAAGCGATCCGCAAGTACGACTCGGCCATCCTGACCCTGGGCGAAGACGAAGACGCCCTGGCGGCAAGGCAGGCCGCGAACAACGTCAGCAGCGAAGCGCGCGTGGCGATCACCATTGCCGAGAAAGAGCGCCAGCGCGCCGAGCAGCAGAAACAGGCCGAGCAGGACTTCGATCAGGCCCTGCAGACCGCCAACCAGGCCCTCGCCGACGCGCGCGCCGCCGAAACCGCCGGCGAGACGGCCGCCCGCCAGCGCCAGCTTTACGAGGACGCCCAGGACCGCTACCGCCAGGTGCAGGCCATCAAGCTCACCGGCCGCGACGACGACAAGGCCCAGGTGGTGCAGGCGCTGGGTGAGATCGGCGGCTGGCTGAAGGCCTTCGAGGACCGGCGCAAGGCGGAGGAAGAGCTGAACAAGCTGCGCGGCCTGGTGGAGGGCGCCCGCAAAGAGCACGAGGCTGCCGGCAACCTGACCGCGGAACAATACGGCCAGGCATCCCAGAAGCTGGTGCAGGTGATCAGCGTGTGCGACCAGGCCCTCGCGGTGAACGTGGCCGGCGCCGCGGGCGACAAGCTGCGCGGGGATGCGCTCGATATCAAGGCGCAGGCGGCGCTGGACTTCGCCACACGCGCCATGGACGGCGGCCATTACGACGTGGCCGACCTGATGCTGAACACGGCGCTGGGCACCGGGCGCCTGCAGGAAAAGCTGGCGGCGGCGCGCACGGTGCTGGACAAGAAAATCGAAGAGCAGTCACGCTTCACGCGCCTGCTGCAGGGCGCGCGCCAGCGCATCGCGGAACGCAGCTGGGTGCTGGCGCAGTCGGACATCCAGGCGGCGCTCAAGGAAGCCGAGACCAGCCAGTACGCCACGGACAAGGACCGCGCCGAGCTGCAGCGCATGATGCAGCTGGCCCGCCTCGAGGAATTGCGCGCCGGCGACGTGCGAGCAAAGACCGGCGAAGAACTGAGCCGCGTGCTGGACGGGTATGCCGCGCTGCTGCCCGACCTGACCGACCCGGACTACAACACCCGCGCCCTTACGTACCAGGACGAAGTGATCGCACGCCTGGGCAGCACGCTGTACAACGAAGGCCTGGCCGCCGAGGACGACCGCGTGAAGGGCGAGCTGTTCGAGCGCGCCCTCGAGTTCACCCGCGACAAGGCCATCATCGCCGACATCAACGCGCAACTGATGGACATCAAGATGCGCGTGGCCCTGAAGCAGGTGTCTGAAGACCTGGTGCTGCTGCCGCGCGGCAGCTTCCTGGTGGGCAGCAACCGCGAGGGCGACAACAACCCGCAGCGCGTGTTTGAGCTCAGCAGTTTCGTCTTCATAGACAAGTACCTGGTCACCAACGAGCAGTTCAAGCAGTTCATCGACGACGGCGGTTACGCCAACACTGCGCTCTGGCCGGAAGAAGTGGTGCCGTACCTCAGCCTGTTCGTCGATGCCACCGGCTCGCCCGGCCCGGCCTCGTGGTCCAAGGGCGGCTTTGACCCTTCGCTGGCCAAGCACCCGGTCACGGGCCTCAGCTGGTATGAGGCGGCGGCCTACGCGAAATGGGTCGGCAAGCGCCTGCCTGCACCGGACGAATGGGAAGTGGCGGCGGGCGCCCCGCGTACCGATGACGCCGCCGAAAGCGGAGACTATCCCTTCGGCGCCCGCGAAGACGGCCCCGCGGACGGCGTGAGTGAGCCGCGCGAGGTCGGCACCACGGAGTGGGACCGCAGCGTGCTGGGCGTGCGCGACCTGGGCAGCAACGTGGCGGAGTGGACCGCGCAGCGAGAGGAGAACCGCGCCGTGGTGAAAGGCGCCGAGCCGGGTCTGCGCCCCGAGCTGTTCTTCCGCTATGCGCGTCGCGCCAAGCACAGCGTGGGGCAGTTGCTCGACCGCTCAACGGGGCGCGGCTTCCGCTGCGCCAAGGATTTCGAACTTTCCGAGGATGGTGATGACTAGTGCGCGAGAGGTCAGAGGTCGGAGGTCAGAAGTCAGGGAACTGCCAGCGTGTGGACCGGCAGGTTCTTCCTTGGCCTCTGGCCTCTGGCCTCCATCCTCCTGGTTCTCACGGCGTGCAGCAACGTCGAGGTGCCCGACCTCGATGCCGACGTGAAGAACGAGCAGATCATCCCCCAGGGCTGGCAGCCGCTTGCGCTGCGCGTGGGCCTGGCCCCCTTTCGCAGCGCGCTTGAACTTGACGAGAAACGCTACAACGTCGAGGACACCAAGCGCTGGGTTCTGACGCCCGACGAGGCCCGCCTCAACGGCGCCGAAGGCCTGCACCGCAAACTGCTGGACACGTTCCGCAAGTACCGCATGTTCGAGCGTATCGACGCCATCGAGGGCGCCACGCCCGACACCCCACGCGCCGAGCTGCAGGCCGCGGCCCTGCGCCAGGGGCTGGATGTCGTGATCGTGCCGACGCTCAAGCGCCACGACGTCGGATACGTGGACAGCAACGGCGCCTACGGCTGGAACATGTTCGTGTGGTGGATGGTCAGCCCCATCTTCAGCTGGTGGATCGCCGACGAGGACTTCGACGCCAACCTGCATGTTGATTTGCGCATGTACCCGACCACCCGTGACCTCGAGCTGGGCTCCAAGCGCCTGCAGCCGCCGGAAACCGTGGTGCGCAGCCTCGACGACTGGGATGAGGGCTTCAACCTGTTCAGCATCTACAGCACGCCCAGCCATTTCGACGTCGAGAACTGGACCCGCATCGGCGGGCTGCTGATGCCGATTGCCGAGAACGAAGCCCAGAAAGCGGCCCTGCGCTACGTGACCGGCGACCTGGCCAGGGAAGTCAAGCGAGAACAGTTCCTGGAGGGCATCCGCCGGCGCGTCGCCCTGGTGGTGGGCGTGGACGGCAACGGCCAGCCGCCCGTGCCGCTCAGCCGCTATGCGGCCAAGGACGCGGAATCGTTCGCCGTGCAGCTGCTCGAGGCGCAGAACGCCGGTGTGCCGGAGGGCGCGCTGCGCACGGTGATCGGCGCCCGCGCCAGCAAGCGCGCCGTGCTGTCGGCAGCCGAGGAGCTGTCGCCCCTGGCGCGGTACAACGACGACGTCTACCTGGTGTTCAGCGGCGTCGGCACGCTGGACGAAAACCTGCAGCCCTCGCTGGTGCTGGCACAGCCGGCCGGCGCCCGCAAGCTGGAAACCGTGACGCTGCAGGAAACGGTGGACGCGCTGCTCAAGAACAACCCGCGCACGCTGACGCTGGTGCTGGACTGCGCGTTTGTGGCGCCCGGCAACCGGCGCTGCGCGGCCACCGAGGCGCAGCTGACCGCCCTGCGCGAAGCCAAGCGCACGGGCAGCCTGCTGGCGCCGATCATTGCCGGCGTGGAGGCGCGGGGCACCCGCTGCATCGTGCTCAGCGCCACGGACGCCGCGCTCAGCGACAATCACATGGAAGCGCTTGAGATTGACGACCTGAACCACGGCTTGTTTTCCAGCTTCGCGCTGGAGGCTCTGGCAGGCGAGGCCGACACGAACCGCGACCGCCTGGTCAGCGCTGACGAGTTCCGGAAGTACGTGGGCGAGAAGGTCAGCCACATCGCCGCGCTGGAGGGCAAGTCCCAGACCGGCTGGTTCCACATCAACCCGGAGCGCGCATCCTACGCCCTGCCCTCGTGGCGACAGTAGCGCTTCAAGGCTACCCCTGGATCGGCAGCCAGCGTGCGGCGCGGCCTCTCAGCAGTGCCAGCGGCCCTGCCGCCCTGCGGGCCGCGGTTTCCAGGCGCTCGATCGCCGCCTCACGGTTGCCGGCGGACTGCTGCAGCGCGATACAGTAGTCGGCGAGCAGATCAGCGCCGGCGTCGGCGAACCAGTAGGCCGGGGCCTCGCCCACTTCCCGGCGCAGGGCGCGGCGCAGCACGCCATTTCGGCGCTCGAAGTCTGCGGCGTCGAGCGGCGAGCCGATGAAGAAGTCACTGACCGCGCTCAGCACGCCGTGGCCTGGCTGGTCCATCTGCAGGCGTTCCGCCAGGGCGCGCCAGCGCTCGATGCGCTGGTCGCCTGTGGTACCGCGCGGGCGCTCGTGCTGCATGAGTGCACGCTGGAACTCGAGGAACAACGGGTCGGCGCCCGCCCGCTCCGCCGCCTCCAGCCAGCGTTCGGCCTTGTCCCACAGGGCCGGATCGGCGGGTTCCGATGCCAGTCGCCCTATCCAGGCGGCGCGCAGCAACGGCTCGATCAACAGCCCGTCGTCCACGCCATACCCTCCGGCGCTGAGGGCCAGCCAGTCCGCGGCCTGGGAGAGACCCGCGGTGTTGGGGGCGTCGGCCGCCAGGGACTCTTGGCGCAGGTTGAACAAGTTTACCAGGGCGGGCACGAAGATGGGGCCGAAGCGCTGGTAGTTGGCGCTCTCGATGCGCTCCAGGGCGGCGACCGCCTGGGCGCGGGATTCGGGGTCCTGCAGGCGCAGCTGCGCGCCGGCGTGCAATGCGTTGCACACCAGCCAGGGGCTGCCCAGGGCGTTGGCGGCCACCCAGTCGAAGTAGGCGAGTGCACGCTGCGGCTCGGAAGCCTGCAGCGCCTGGCCGCGGGCCCAGGCGTCGTGGTAGATGCGCGGGGCGGAGCCACCGGCGTTGAACTGAGCCACGCGCAACTGGTCCAGCGCCGCGGAATCGTTGCCGCGCCCGGTCTCGAGCTGTGAACTGAGCAGGAACACCCGTGCCCGCAAGGCCGCGTCGGTCAGCAGGCTCTTGGCGGCCACGCAGTCCTGCCAGGCGTCCTCCGGGCGGTTCAGCTGCACGAGGCAACGGGCGCGCAAAAACAGCAGGGCCGCGCGCTCATTGCGCGCCTCGGGCGCGGCGCTCGGCGGCAGCGGCTCGGTGAGTCGGGCGCTGAGACGCAACTCGGCCTGCTCGTACTGGCCTACGCTGAACAGCAGGGCCTCCGTGCTGTGCTGGTTGTCGCGGTGGCTGACGGTCACGTCGCGCAGGCTGAGTTCGGCGGAGTGGGCGGAGATACCAAAGCGCTGGCGGCTGAACGGACCGTTCTCGTCCCGGCCGCCGACCAGCGCAGGGAAGTCGTCTTCATAGAGGAAGGAGACCACCGGCGTCAGGGTGGCGACCTGTACCAGTGTGAATTCCAGGCGCTGCCCGCTGCGCTTGATGGCGGCGCGGTACCAGGTCCCTTCGCGCAGCACCCCGGCGTCCGGCAGTCCGCTGCCGTG
Organism: Planctomycetota bacterium; assembly: GCA_027493625.1. Classification (GTDB taxonomy): domain Bacteria; phylum Planctomycetota; class UBA8742; order UBA2392; family UBA2392; genus JACKID01. The sequence goes on from JAOSKM010000002.1 coordinate 356,394, forward strand.
GTAGGCGCTGTAAACGCTGACCCCCAGCCGGCGCAGCTCAACACGGTCGCGCGAGTCAGCCCCCAGGGCGATGACATAGGAAGTTTCCCCGCGACTGGCGCTGTCCGGCATGCCGACCAGGAACTCCAGCGGCCCGTCCGTGCCGGTCACACGGAAGTCGGTCTGCAGGCTGAAATCACCCCAGCAGGTGGGGGTGCGCGGTGAGATCAGCACCGGCTCAAGGCCGGCGCGGGTCAGCACCAGCTCGCCCCCTGCGCCGCGGCTTACCTGCTCGGCGCCTGATTTGGTCCAGGTGCCGTCCTCGAAGGGGCGCTCGATGTCTTCGGGCGTAACGTCCTTGAAGGCGTCGGACAGGATGTCCTCGTCGATCAGCGAGCCCTCGGTGTTCTCCGGCGCGTTCGGATTCAGGCCCGTGTACACCATGCCGCCTGCCAGGGCCAGTGTCACAACCACCACCGCGGCCACCGGCAGGTAGCGGCGGGCGCGCACCCACAACTTGGCCAGCCGGCTGCGGGTGCGGGCCACTACCCACTCGCCGTGCAGGAAGCGCTCCAGGTCGTCGGCCAGATCGGCGGCGCTTTCGTAGCGCTTGCCGGGGTCGTTCTGCATCGCCATTTCGACGATGGCGCGCAGGTCGGGGGACGTCCTCAACGGCCTGGCGCGGCCAGGCGGGTCCCTGGCTTTCGGCCACCTTGAGCATCAGCTCATAGGCGCTCTCGCCCTCGGCAGGGCGGCGGCCGGTCAGCAGGCTGAACAGCGTGGCGCCCAGGGCGTACACATCGCTCTTCTTGCCCACTCTGTTGCGTTCGCCCCTTGCCTGCTCCGGCGCCATGTAGGCGGGCGTGCCCATGCTGATGCCGGTCTGGGTCAGCTGCTCGCTGTGCGTCAGGTCCTGGGCGAGGCCGAAGTCGGTCAGCACCGGGGTGTCGTCTTTGCGCAGGATGATGTTGCCGGGCTTGATGTCGCGGTGGACGATACCGGCCGCGTGGGCCTCATGCACGGCGCGGGCGACGGCCTCGATGATGCTGGCGGCTTCATCGGGGTCCATGGCTCCGCGTTTGACCATGCTGTCGGCGTCCTGGCCTTCCAGGAACTCCATGGTGAAGAATGGGTGTCCTTCGACCTGTCCGGCCTCGTAGACGCGCACGATATTGGGGTGGCTGATGCGGGCGACGTTTTCGATCTCGCGCTGGAAGCGCGTGACGGCGTCGCGGTCCACGGCGTAGCTGGCGGGAAGCAGCTTGAGTGCGACGGGGCGCTGCAGGTCGGTCTGCCAAGCGCGGTAGACGCGGGCCTGTCCGCCGCGGGGCAGTTCTTTCTCGATCAGGAAACGCCCCACCTCCTGCCCCAGCTTGGGCAGCGGCGGGATGTGAAGGCCTGATTCGGACGAGTTCTGCAACGCCGCACTCCGATGCCAGTGTTGGATTGTATCTGACGCGGATGCCGATTGGGATGCTCGGCAGGTGTGGGATGTTATTCGGAAAAGGCGTTTGAAGTATGCCGAAAATCGACGGGGGAACCTTCCTTTTTGCTTTGAAGACACTTGCATCGCACACGTTGCAAAGTTAGTTTGCCGCGGTATGTCAGTAACTTTGGGGGCAGTCCGGTCGGCGATGATCTGGCCTGTTCTCCTGTCAGGCTTGGGGCAACCCGCCTGTAGAGTTGAGTCTTTCCGGCCCAGTCCCGGCCGCGGACAAGGAGTTGTCAGCCTGTCCGGGAAAGGAGGATGCGCGTCAGGGACACGCGGCGGCCGTGTAAAGATTCCTTTTGAAAAGGTGAAAGTTATCGGACGCAGGTTGCCGATGAATATTTGCAGGGGCGCATGGACGCCGGATTTCATGGTTGCGTAATGAACGGTCAGGGGGTATTTGTCTCGCGTTCGCTCGCAACACATGAAGGGGACGTCAAAAAGGCGTCAATACGGAGTTGACGCAAACAAGAGTGGTTCTATGGTCTGCCTGCCTTTCAGGGATTGAGGACACAGGCTCGGACACGCCTCGGAAAGGAACGTGTCTGGGTTCTCCTGAAGCAGCGACGGACGGACAAACGATTTTTCTGGTCTATTGGGAGAGCAAGGCATGGCAAAATTTTGGTGGACGGCTCTTGCGCTGATGATCAGCGCGGGGCTCTGGGCTGCGCCGGCGATGGCTCAGTCCTCCGAGTCGGATAACCTCGGCTCACTCCAGCGCGGCGGTGCAGAGGGTGCCGCTGACACGACGCTGGGCAAGAAGGGTCTCACGTTCTCGACCGACGGGTTCGAGGTGACGATGAAGACCCGCGTTCAGTTCCGCCTGACCTACCAGAACGAGGTGGCGGGCGGCGAAAGCGGCACGAACGGCAAGGACTTCATCAACTTCCGCGTCCGTCGCGCCAAGACCTGGCTGGGTGGCTACATCTTCGAGAAGGACTTCCAGTACGAGCTGCTGCTCAACTGGGTGTCCGGCGGCGACCGTATCGTTGAAGAAGCCAAGTTCCGCTGGGCGGTCATGCAGTACATCAACATCAACGCAGGTCAGCAGAAGCTTCAGTGGAACTGGGAAGAGGCTGTCAGCTCCGGCAGCCAGCAGTTCGTTGACCGCAGCTACGTCAACGAAGTGTTCAACCAGGACTACGCCAAGGGTATCTGGATTGACGGCCAGGTGGGTGAAGACACCCCGTGGCTGAAGTACTGGTTCGGCATCTACAACGGCGTGCTGAAGGCCAACAACGACTTCCGCAACGCTGACTGGGCCATCCAGCCCGAGACTTTCAGCAACCTGGTTGACGGCGAAATGATGATCAACCTGCGCCTCGAGACGCACCCGCTGGGTGAAGTCGCCCGCGGCATGAACGACATGCGTGGCGAAGACGAGCGCGACAAGATCCTGTTCGCCATCGGCCTCGGCGTCAACTGGTTCACCAGCGGCTACGACTCCACCGACGCCTTTGGCAACAGTGGTTCGCGTGCCGACACCGCCGGTGCGCCCTTCCCGGCTTCCGGTCGCTTCCGTACCAGCCAGGACACCTGGGCGTTCACCCTCGACGGTCACTTCCGCTGGATGGGCCTGAGCGTGGACATCGCCTACTTCTGGCGCCACACCGAGTTCCACAACCGCGGTGCCAACCGCTTCAGCCCCAACGGCAAGGCTGGCATCAGCAACCTGACTGACTCGGGCTTCACCTTCGAAGTTGCGTACATGATCCTGGCCAACCAGCTCGACGTCGGCGTCCGCTTCAACATGCTCAACGCTGACGACTTCTGGTCGGGTGGCGACGCTCGTGAATGGGGTATCCGTCCGGACACCACCGAGCTCGGCCTGTCGGTCAACTACTACATCCAGGGCGACAACCTGAAGCTTACCTTCGACATCCTGATGGTCAGCCAGCAGGTGCCCTTCGCTGCCAGCGCTGGTGGCCTGGCCGGCGTCTACAACGAGCCGACCAGCCGCGTGCTCGGCGGTGGCACCCTCGGCAGCTCCGAGTCCGACCACAACGACCTGTGGATCGTTCGCCTGCAGCTGCAGTGGATCTTCTAAGATCGACTCGTGTCGTGATTCAAAGCAAAGGGCGGCCATCAGGCCGCCCTTTCGCTTTAACCCTCAAATGAATAAACTCCCCCGGTTCCATGGGGGCTAACCATGATTCGAAGCACAGCCATTCTGCTGCTGCCGGTGCTGCTTTTCACGGCCGCGCTTCAGGCGCAAGCAACGACCACCACGACACTTGAGACCGTCGGCCTGCGCTTTGATGTGGATGGCTTCTCACTGCGCGTGCAGAACCACGTCCAGTTCCGCCTCACCGTCCAGGAAGAGCTGGCATCGTCCGACACCGGCGGAACCAACGGCCGAGACTTCCGCAATTTCCGCGTCGCCCGGGCCAAGACCGAGTTCAAGGGCCACATCTTCGAGAAGGACTTCCAGTATCGCGTGCGCCTGAGCTGGGCCCGGCCGATCGAAGAACTGGTCGAGATCGCGCAGTTACGCTGGGCCTTTGACCAGTTCCTGAACGTCAGCGGCGGCCAGGCCCCCGTCGGCTGGAACTGGGAAGAACAGGTGGACAGCCTGAGCCTCAACTTTCAGGAACGCAGCTACGCCAACGAGGTCTTCAACCAGGACTACGGCAAGGGCGTCTGGATAGACGGCCAGTTCGGTGACGACGTGCCCTGGGTGCGCTACTGGTTCGGCGTCTACAACGGCGTGCTGGCCGCCAACGACGACTTCCGCAACAAGGACGGCGCGCTGACCGGCGACAGCTTCAGCAACTTCATCGACAACGAGCTGATGTACAACACTCGCGTCGAAACGCACCCCTTGGGGCTGCTTGAGCTCGGGTTGGGCGACCGCCGGCCCGAAGAAGAGCACGAGAAGCTGCTGTTCGCCTTCGGCCTCGGCGCCAACCTGATCACCGGCTACGTGGACAATCCCGACCTGCGCAACGACAGCGGCGCCACCGCCACCGGCTCAGGCCGGTCACGAGTCAGCCACGAGACTTACGCGATCACAGTGGACGGCCACTTCCGCTGGTACGGCATCGGCGTGGATGCGGCCTTCTACTGGCGCCACACCGACTTCCATAACCGCGGCATCAACAGCCATGACAACAGCAGCCGCCAGGGCATCGGCGACCTGGAGGACATGGGCTGGTCGTTCGAGGCCTCGTACTACCTGCACATCATCGACCTGAATGTCGCCGTGAGGGTCAGCAGCGTGGACGCCGACGAGTTCTGGGGCGCCGATGCCGGCCTGAACCAGACCGATCTGCAGCAGCGCGCCATCCGCCCAGACGCCATGGAGTACGGCTTCAGCGCCAGCTACCTGCTGCAGGGCGAACGCCTGAAGTTCGGGCTGGACGTGCTGTACATCGACCAGCAGCTGGCCTACAGCTACAAGGACGCTCAGTACCTCAGCGGCGTCTACAACGACCCGCTGACCCGCAACGGCCTGCTGGGCCAAAGCCGCTCCAACGCGGACCACGAAGTGTTATGGATCGTGCGCCTGCAGGTGCAGTGGATCTTCTAGGGTGGGAATACCGTAGCGCGGTGCGCAAAAACTATTTCTGCCGGGATAAGAGGTTCGCGGCGAATCCCGACGTGCTGAACCTGTCCGCAGTCAGGCGCGGAGCGCCGCTACAACTGTTAGCCCCCGCCGGTTGGCGCCAAGCGCAGCGTGGCGCCAACAAGGCGGGGGTTACTGGCAGCAAAGGATAGCGAGGCGCGGAGCGCCGGCACAACGGCCGTTTGCGGCCGTATGGTTCTCGCGGAAGGAACCGCGAATGTGTCGGCGCTCCGCGCCTTTGAATTTCCTTCCACCGAGTACCCCCACCGAACGCCGAAGGCGTTCGGTGGGGGCTTCCTTTGTGACAGCGCTCCGCGCCGAATAGCCAGTGCGATGACAGCGCCGCCGGACGGCAAAGTGTTGGGTGCGCTGTGCCGGGCATCGCCCGGCAAGCATGGGCGAGGCGTCCAACCGGCTACTTCTTCCGGAAAGTGATGCTGTAGCGGTGCTTGCAGATCACCGGCTGCCCGTTCAGGTAGCCGGGCAGGTAGTTCGCGTTGCGAAAGGTGTCCACCAGGGCCTGGTCCCATTCCGCGCGGCCGGTGCCCTCGATCACCTCGATGTCGTACGCGCGACCGTCCAGTCGCACCACCACGTCAATCACCACGCGGCCGGTGAAACCCTTGCGCACCAGCAGGGGCCAGTCCGGGTTCAGGATTCGCGGCGGCGTTTCGGGCGCGGTTACGGGGCCGCTGGAGGCGCGGGTGGCGGCCGGCGATTCAGTTGTGACAGGCTGTGGGTCGGTCGTCGGCTGGGCCGGGCTGGGCTGTGGCGCGGGCGGCTGCAGGCGCGGGAACAGGCTGGGCTGCGGGCTGCGCTCCGGGGCGGGCAGGGTTTCCTCAGCCGGCGTCAGCGGCCGGGGCGGCTCGGGCTCAGGCTGCGGCTCTTCGGGAGGCAGCAGGATTTCGGTGGGGGAGGCAGCTCACCGGGCCCCTCCACCGGCTGCTCCGGCGCGGGCTGGGGTGGTGTGAACGCCTCATCCGGCTGCGCCTGCTGCTGCTCAAGCACCCGCATCCCTGCGGAAACCACAGCGGGCTGATGCGTCTCCTGCACCCGGAGGGGCGTAAGCTGCCAGAACGCAAGGCCGATGGCCCCGGCGTGCAGCAGTAAAGCGATTCCCAGGTGCTGGAGTTTCATGCCAGTCTTCATTGTCCATGCGCACATGCCGGGCCTGCCAGAGTGTACCCGCGGCATTCGCTCCCGGCAAAGCCGTTGCAGCCCACACTCCACAGGAGTGTCCCTCTCAGGCATGCCGCCTGACCGGGAATCCGGGTGAACTTGCGAGGCTTGAAATCTTGACGCGTCAACACTCCGGCTTTGCGAAGTGAGTCTTCGCAAAGCCTTTGTTAAGGCGTGTTTAGGGAAGGATTGCCGCCGCGTTCAACTTTGGTCAATCCACACAGTTCCCGTTGCTTCTGAACCGATGCGCTCCGTACCGTCTGCCCATTCCTGTGCAGGCACGTGTTTCCAGAAAAGGAGAGCATTACATGAGCAAGCTTTTGAGCATGGCCCTGATGCTGCTGTGCGGCATCGGGCTGCTGGCCGCGCCGGCGATGGCGCAGTCCGGCGAACCCGAGGATCTCGGGCGTATCAATCGCAGTGGCGGCGAGGGCGGCACCGACACCAAGCTGAGCAAGAAGGGTCTAGCCTTCACCACCGACGGCTTCGAGTTGAAGGTGACCACACGCGTGCAGTTCCGCCTTACCTACCAGAACGAAGTGGCCAACGGCGAAAACGGCACCAACGGTCGTGACTTCATCAACTTCCGCGTGCGCCGCGCCAAGACCGCCTTCAGCGGCTACATCTTCCAGAAGGACTTCCAGTACAAGCTGACCCTGGCCTGGACCGGCGGCGGCAATGACCTGGTCGAGGAAGCCTACTTCCGCTGGGCGGCCTTGCAGTACGTCAACATCACGGCCGGCCAGACAAAGCTGCCCTGGAACTGGGAAGAAATCACCAGTTCCGGCAGCCAGCAGTTCGTGGACCGCAGCTACGTGAACGAAGTCTTCAACCAGGACTTCGCCAAGGGCCTCACCATCGACGGCCAGGTGGGCGAAGACACGCCCTGGCTGAAGTACTGGGTCGGCATCTACAACGGTCGCCTCAAGGACGACGACGACTTCCGCAACGCGGACGTCGCGCTGATCAGCGACAGCTTCAGCAACACCGTTGACGGCGAAATGATGCTGAACCTGCGCCTCGAGACGCACCCGCTGGGGGCGCTCAAGCACAGCCTGAACGATCAGCGCGGCGACGACGAGTACGACAAGGTGCTGTTCGCCATCGGCCTCGCGGTCAACTGGTTCACCAGCGGCTACGACGCCGACGCCGCCGGCATTCGCGGCGACACGGCCGCCGGCTCGCCTGCCTCCGGCCGTGAACGCACCAGCCAGGACACCTGGGCGATCACCATGGATGGCCACTTCCGCTGGCACGGCCTGAGCCTGGACGTGGCGTATTTCTGGCGCCACACCGAGTTCCACAACCGCGGCGCCAACCGCTTCGACCCGAGCGGCAAAGCCAGCGTCGGCAGCCTGACGGACAGCGGCTTCACCGTTGACGTCGCCTACTTCATCCTGCCCAAGCAGTTCAACGTCGGCATCCGCTTCAACATGCTGAACGTTGAAGACTTCTGGCAGGGCGGCGACGCCCGCTCCTTCGCGTTGCGCCCGGACGCCACCGAGCTCGGCCTGTCGGTCAACTACATGGTGCAGGGCGACAACCTGAAGCTGACGCTCGACATCCTGATGGTCAGCCAGCAGCTGGCCCTGCGCCCGGACAACGGCTCAGGCGCCCGCAGCCTTGACGGCGTGTACAACAGCCTGCCGAACCGCGTTCTGGGCGGCGGCACCATCGGCAGCAGCGAGTCGGACCACAACGACCTGTGGATCGTCCGCCTGCAACTGCAGTGGATCTTCTAGGAACGGGTTTTCTCCAGGAATCCAACGCCATGCCTTGCTTGGAACCCTGGACGGGGGCGGCGATCGCCCGCCGCCCCCAACCCTGGATCAAACACGGGGCGCCGAAAGGCGCCCGTTCCTTTCTTCCGCGAAAGGACGGCCTGGAATGGCCACAAAAACACGAAAGCACAAAAGGTACTGCCACAAAACACAGAGACTTTTTCGTGTGCCTTTCTTTTGTGCTTTTGTGTTTTTGTGGCCCATCTGAAGTTTGCAGCGGGACAAGCGTTCGAGCTCGCGAGAGTCACCGCAAGCGGCCGAAGCCGTGTGAGCCCCGTAGACTCCAGACCGCGCGGCCCTTTACACTCTTGCTCTCCACCGCGCCGAAGTGCCGGCTGTCGCGGCTGTCGGGTGGATTGTCGCCCAGGAAGAAGTATTCGCCCTCGCCAAGCTGTTTCGGTCCGCTGTAGAAGCGCGCGTAGGCCGGGCGCGTCTCGTTCCAGCTGTCCGGCGCGCTGCCGTCGCGCGGGTAGACCTCGATCTCGTTGGCGAACACACGGCCGTAGCGCACGTCAACGCTTTCGCCCGGCATGCCCACCAGGCGCTTGATCAGCGGGTTGTGTTCTTCGCCCTCGACCTCGAGCACGAAGATGCCGTAGCGCTGGTCGGGCTGCGCGCGCAGGTCGATCAGCAGCACGTCGCCGGGCTGCAGCGTGGGCAGCATGGAGTCGCCCTCCACCTTCACGGCCCGGAAGTTGACCAGCAGGGTGATCAGCAGCACCGGCACCGCCACGGCAAAGGTGTAGGGAAGGCCCAGCCACGCGCGCCTGGGCTTCAGTAACGGCAGAAGCGCGGTCCCCAGCAGCCACACCACGAAGAAGATGGTCAGGCCCGGCAGCGGTGGCAGCACTTCAGCCTTGATAAGCGTGCCGGTGACCAGCGGCGTCAGTATCGCGGGCGCCGCAGCCAGGATGGTGGCATTGCGGCGTGTGCGCGACTGCTCGGCTGCGGGCTCGGTCATGGGTTCATTATGCCCTCCGGTTGCCCGTTGCGCGCCTGCCCGCTACAACGGGGCCCATGGATGAGCAGACCGTCAGGCACGTGGCCAAGCTGGCGCGCCTCAAGCTGAGCGACGCGGAAATCGCCCGTTTCGCGGGCGAGATGTCGGCCATCACCGGCTACATCGCGCAGCTGGCCAAGGCCGACGTCGCGCACGTGGAGGCCACGGTGCACCCGGTGGCGGACCGCAACCTGTGGCGGGCCGACGAGGTACAGCCCAGCTTCAAGCGCGAAGAAGCAGCCGCCAACGCGCCGGAAAGCGAGCAAAGCTTCTTCAAAGTGCCGCCGGTGATCGAGTGATGAACCACGAAAACACGAAAGGACTTGCTCGCTGCGCTCGCATGGGTTTTTAACGCGAAGAAGCGAAGGGAGCGAAGATCGCGAAGCATCATCCGTGCACCAGAAGGCTCTTCGCGTACTTCGCCCCCTTCGCGCCTTCGCGTGAATCAAGGGTGCGAGCGCATAGCGCGAGCAAGTGATACATGGAAGAGTTGCTCAACATCGATGCTACCGAAGCAGCCCGCCTGGTGCGCGAGCGTGAGACCACGGCCGAGGCGCTGACCGCCCTGGTGCTGGAACACGCCGGGAAAACCGAGCCCAGGGTCGGCGCCTACCTGCGCCTCGATGTTGACGGCGCCCTCGAGCAGGCCCGCGCCGTTGACGCCGGCAAGGTTTCCGGCCCCTTGGCCGGCGTGCCGGTCGCGATCAAGGACAACATCCACGTGAAGGGGCAGCCCACCACCTGCGCCTCGCGCATCCTTCAGGGCTTCACGGCGCCCTACGACGCCACCGTGGTGCAGCGCCTGCGGCAGGCCGGCGCGGTGATCGTCGGCAAGACCAACCTCGACGAATTCGCCATGGGCAGCAGTTGCGAAAACAGCGCCCTGCAGCAGACTCACAACCCCTGGGACGTCAGCCGCGTGCCCGGCGGCTCGTCGGGCGGCTCGGCGGCCTGTGTCGCCGCGCGCAGCGCCTTTATCAGCCTGGGCAGCGACACCGGCGGCAGCATCCGCCTGCCCGCCAGCTTCTGCGGCCTGGTCGGTTACAAGCCCAGCTACGGCCGTGTTTCGCGCTACGGCGTGGTGGCGTTCGCCAGCAGCCTGGACCAGATCGGCCCGTTCACGCGTACCGTGCGCGACGCCGCCCTGAGCCTGAAGGTCATGGCCGGGCGCGACCCCATGGACAGCACCACGCCTGAGCGCGAAGTCCCCGACTACCCGGCGCTGCTGAAAGACCACCTCAAGGGCAAGCGCGTCGGCGTAGTGCGCAGCTATCTCGATGAGATGCCCAACCGCGAAGTGGCCGGCGCCGTGCAGCGCGCGATCGACCACATGCAGGCCCTGGGCGCCAGCATCGTTGACGTCGAGCTGCCCCACGCCGAATACGGCATCGCCGTCTATTACGTGGTCGCCAGCGCCGAGGCCTCCAGCAACCTGTCGCGCTTCGATGGCGTGCGTTACGGCCTGCGCAAGCCCGCCGACAACCTGCTCGGCATGTACGAGCAGAGCCGCGGCGAGGGCTTCGGCTCCGAGGTCAAGCGCCGCATCATGCTGGGGACATATGCCCTGTCGGCCGGGCATTACGAAGAGTTCTACGGCCGCGCGGGCAAGGTGCGCACGCTGATCAAGCGCGACTTCGACAGCGCCTTTGAGAAGTGCGACCTGATCGCCGGCCCGTGCGCGCCGTTCCCGGCGTTCAAGGCGGGCGAGAAGTCCGACCCGCTGAGCATGTACCTGTGTGACGTGTTCACCATCCCGGCCAGCCTGGCCGGCCTGTGCGCGCTGAGCCTGCCCGTGGGCTTCGACGCGGCCGGCCTGCCGATCGGCATGCACCTGCAGGCGGCGGCCTACGATGACGCCGGGTTGCTGTCGGCCGCGCACGCCCTCGAGGGTGTGCTGAAGCCGGAAGTGGACCGGGTGCCCGCAATCGCATAGAATCCACCAATCGGTGGAACATGAACGCATCCGGACCCGGCAACTCACCGCTTATGGACGAGGATTCCTTTGCCGACCCCGAAATGGGCTTCGGCGAGGAAGAACTGACCATGGAGCCGCTGCAGCCGGTCGTGCATGATGTGAAGATCGCGGTAGAGGCCGAGCCTGCCACCCTGGCCAGCGACGCAAACGTGCCCCTTGATGTCGAGCCGGACCCGGAGCTGGGCTCGGCGGTGGATTTCACCGACCAGGCCCCTGAGCTGGCCGCTGCTGACAGCAAGCCCGAAATCGACGCCCGAGACACGCAGGACGAGCTGCAGCTGGAGCTGCAGAGCCTGCGCGCCGAGATCCTGGGTCTGAAGGATGAACGGGCCGGGCTGTTCGAGAAGGCCCGCGAACTGCAGGAGCAACTGGAGGCCGCCGCCCCGGCCGGCGAGCTGAGCCGTCTGCAGGGCCAGCTCAATGAGGCAAAGAAACACCACGACGAGGCAGAACAGGAAAACCAGCGGCTGAAGGCCGAACTGGCAGCGGCGCAGGAGAAGATCGAACGCCTGGAGCTCGATTCGGCCATGTCGGCGGCGGAGATTCCCGACGACACGAAGCGTGAACTCGACCTGATGGATGCACAGATCAAGGCGCTGCAGACCGAGAACACCCAGCTGAAGGAAGCACTGAAGGAAGCCCAGGGTGCGGAAAGCCGCACCGAGCACGCCCACGACGAGCTGAACCGCCGGGTGAACGAACTCGAGTCCGAGGTGAAGGGCCTGCACGAACAGCTGACCCAGGGCGCAAAGAAACTCGAAGAGCGCATCCAGGAGAATGAGGCGCTCGGGCGCGAACTGGCGGTGGCGAAGAAGGAGCTGGCCGACAACCGCGACGCCGCCGACGAAGTCGAACGCAAGGCTCGCGAGCTGGACGACCGCCGCGCCGAGTTGGATGCCGTGACGCAGGCGCTGGCCGAGGCCAAGGCCGAGATCGAGCGCCTGGCACCCATGGAGGCCGAGGTCAAGCGGGTCGAGAACCTCGAGGACCGCATCACCGACCTGCAGGAAGCGCTGGTCGCCAAGGAGAAGGAACTCGCCGAGGTGCAGGAAAAGCTCGACAGCGAGGCTGCCCGCAGCTACCGCCTGGCGCAGCGGCGCATCCCGGCGCTCAACGCCGAGCTCGAGCAGGCCCAGGAGGCCCAGCGCGATCTGGAGCGCAAACTGCAGAAAGCCGAGCTGAAGGCCAACACTTTCGAGGAGCAGGCCAAAGAGCTCGAGAACAAGCTGGCCGACATGCAGCGCGCCCTGCAGGGCGCCAAGGCCCGCGCCCAGGACACCGCCATCGTGCAGGCCGGAGACGTGGACGCCCGCCAGCTGGTGGGCGACGAAGTGCGCCGCCTCAGCAACCGCCTGCGCGACGTCGAAGAAGAGCGCGCCCGGCTGTTCGACACCCTGCGCAAGCTGGGCGACGCCCACAAGGCTGAGCTGGAGCTGCACAGCGGGCGCGCCGAGAAACTGGAGCTGGAGGCCGACCAGCGCTACGAAAACCTGCTCAAGCAGCGCACCCAGATGCGGGTGCTGCGCGAGCGCATAAGCGGCATGCTGAAACTGGCCGAAGACCTGAACGCCACGGTGTCAGGGCAGCGCCAGCCATTGCTTGAAGCATTGCGCAAACTGGCCGACGTGCCCCCGACACAAACTAGCCGGGCGTACCGCTGCTTGACCCTTTGCGGGGCTAGCCCTATAAGCGGTTGAGCGTCGACCTCAAAGTCGGCGCTGATTTTTTCGCTCCGTCGGATTTCGAGAAAGCGTCCCGCCATGGTAACCAGCCTGAATAAAGAGACCGCGCGCATTACCGAACTGATCAAGAAGGAACAACTGGGCGAAGTGGAAAGCGTCTGGGCGGAGGCGCTGGCAAAGGCGCCCACCGAGATCGACACCTTCCTCTCGCTGGCGGAGAAGCTGACCCGCGCGGGCCACGGCGAGAAGGCCGGCAACCTGCTCGAGATGGCGGTCAACAAGCTGGACGAAATGGGCGAGTACGGAAAAGCCGCCTCGGTGCTGGGCGAGCTGGCCCGCGTGGCGCCGCGCAACCAGAACCAGAAGGCGCTGGCCGACAAGGTATTCAGCAACGCCTACGGAGACCTGGCGGGCTTTGACAAGTGCGTCGAGCGCGCCGAGGCCGCGGCGGGCGGCAGCGAGAACCGCTATGTGCGCGAGCTGTGGAATCAGCTGATGTTCCAGCCGGGCGACTGGGTGTTCCACGACGCGGGCTGGGGGCTTGGTGAGGTGCAGGAGATCGACGCCGAAAACGGCGAGCTCAAGATCAGCTTCGCCAGCAAGGAAGACCACAAGGTCAAGCTGGGCGCCGCCGCCAAGTTCTTCCGCAAGCTGCCCCAGGACGACATCATGGTGCAGCGCGCCGCCCACATGGACGAGCTCAAGCAGCGCTGCAAGGACGACCCCGTCGCCGTGATCCTCACGGTGCTCAAGGCCCACAACAACAAGAGCAACCTGAAGCGCATCAAGGCCGAGCTGGTGCCGGCCGTCATCGATTCCAAGAGCTGGTCGAAGTGGTGGACCGGCGTGCGCAAGGAGCTGGCCCAGCACCAGTACATCAAGCTCGGCACCGGCACCAACCCCAGCATCGACCGGCTGGTGACGGCCATGACGCTCGAGGACGAAACCCGCGAGCGCTTCGACAACGCGGTGCGACTTACCCAGAAACTCGAGTTGCTGCGCCGCTACCTGCGCGACTCCGAGAAGGGCGAGGCGCGCAAGAACCTGCTGCAGCACGTGGCGAACGAGCTCAAGAACATCGCGCACCGCGACGCGCCCCTGGACGACCGCCCCCGCAACGGCGGCAGCCTGGCGGGTGAGCGCATCCTGATCGCGTTCCTGGTCGATGACCTGAAGAAGGCCGAGCCGGAAGTCGAGATCGACCTCGGCTACGAGGTCGATGACCTGGTGCGCAACGGCGCCGACCTGCTCAACCGTATCGAGGAAGTCCGCGACTCCGAGTACCAGATGCGCGCCCTGGAGCGCCACGCGAGGCTGAACGAGGGCGGCTGGGCTGATACCTTCAGCAAGGCGTTCCTGCGCGACACCGCCAGCCTGTGGGACGGCATCGCCCGCCGCATGCTGGAAGCCGGGCATCACGAGGCGCTGCGCGAATCCATCGAGACCGTGAACGCCGAGGGCGAGCAGTACCCGCTGCAGACGCTGTGGGTCTCGCGACGCGGCATCCTGGGCGCCGACCTGCCCGAGGGCCTGCTGGCCGTGCCCGCCAACGAGCTGTTCAGCAAGCTGCTGTGGACCATCAACAAGGTGCTCACCCGCATCGAGCGCGGCGAGACGCAGTTGAAGGAAACGCTGGCCAGCCTGCGCGCCGCAATGACCGAGCGCAACTCGCGCCTGCTCACCACCGCGCTGGACGGTCTGGAGGAAGACCGCGCCGCCCACCTGCTGCACGAGGTCGAGCGCTGCCGCGGCCTTTCCGACATCCACCAGTCCAGCCTGCGTGAGCAGATCCTGCGCAACTTCCCCACACTGCAGGCCCGCGCGTCGCTGGCCACCGTGGAAGTGCACGAGGAAGAGTACGGCGGCGAAATCCTCGCCACCGAGCGCGGCCTGCGCAAGCGCCAGGGCGAACTCAAGCGCATCCAGGAAGAGGAGCTGCCGGACGTCGCCAAGCAGATCGGCGAGGCGTTGGCCATGGGCGACATCAGCGAAAACGCCGAGCTGGACGCCGCCCGCGAGCGCGAAAGCCGCCTCAAGGAAGCCGCCAAGGAAATCATGGAAGAGCTCAAGCGCGTCCGCGTCGTCGACCCCGCCGAGGTGGACGCCGGCGTGGCGGGCTTCGGCACCAAGGTCACCCTCAAGCGCGAGGACGGCAAGACCAAGATCTACACCATCCTCGGCCGCTACGAGGCCGACCACGAACGCTTCATCATCAGCAACGAGAGCCCCATCGCCCAGGGCATCGTGGGCAAGAAGCCCGGCGAGAAGGCCACCGTGGAGACGCCGGAAGGCGCGGTGCAGTACGACGTGATCAGCGTCGAGCGCGCCGAGTAAGCGGCAACGCGGCAAAACCAAAGCCCGGGGCGCATGCCCCGGGCTTTTTCGTTTCGGCGTTGCGAAGCTACTTCCGTTCCAGCCAGTAGGGCGGGCGGGTGTAATCGATCTCGACCCCCTCCGGCATCAGCGGGTATTCGCGTTCCTCCAGCCGTACCTTGGCCAGCTTCGGCAGCACCCAGATGCCGTAGGGCGTGTGCTCGGCCTCGGCGCGATACTCCTGGCCGGCAAAACGCAGCACGCCGCCGTTGCCGTCGCGATAGCAGGCCTGTTGGCGGTACTCGAGAATCTTGCCGCGCTCGCCGCGCTGACGGCCGCCAAACACGGCCACCACCACGAACCGATCGAACTCGACCTTGGGGCTGGGCGCGTCGGCGCCGGCGTGGCGCTGCCACAGCTTGTCGAATGCCTGCGCGTCCGTGATCACGTGCTGCTCGCGCTGCTCGATCAGGCTTTCGCTGCCCTGCCAGTAGCGCTCGACTTTCCAGGCGTTCTCCATGGGGTAGCGCGGTGTGACCAGGGGCTGATAGCCGGGGGTGTGGCGCTTCCAGATCGGCGGCTCGCCGATCAGGGACTGCACGTTCTCTTCCATGTGCACGGGGCGGTCCACCTTGGTGAGCACGAAGATGCCGAAGGGGGTCACGGCATCGGCTCCATCCATGGTCTGGTAGGCTTTTTCGTCTACACGCAGCAGGTACTCAAATTCGCCCTGCAGGATCTCGCCGGCGAAGTAGCCGCTGCTGTTGAAGCTGCTGCCGCCGAAGATTGCGAGCACGAACTCGTTCTCGAAATCCATCACCGGCGCTTCCATCAGCTCCGGCGCGGTGTGCTCGGCCCACAGCTTCACCCAGCCTTCGTCGTCGGTCACCACGCGCACGCCGGCCTTGGTGATCGAGCTGTCGGCCCCGTTCCACTGGCGCAGCACCCGGAAGCCTGACTTCGCCACCAGGGGCTTCAGCAGGGCGTGGATCGCCTTCACGTTCTCGGCGGTCGCGATGTCATTGATGTGCAGCAGCGCGTTGCCGTTGTAGATCGCCATGATGCCGGTGTTCTGCATGCTGACGCGGACCGTCTCGCCGTTGTCCATCTCGAAGCTCAGCTCATAGGCGTTGTAGTCGCCGACGTGGGTCTTGCTGAAGCTGTTGTCGTCGTCCCACACCAGCCCCGCCAGCTTCGCCACCAGGGCGGGATCGTTGAACTCGCCGCGGAATTCCTCGGCCTGTTCGAACTTGTCCACGAAGCGCACCTTCACGGCCTTGCCCAGGCTGCGGCGCATGCCCGCCATGTCGCGCACCGGGTAGCGCTCCAGCTGCTTGGCTTCTTCGACGCGGGGCTCGATCGTCTCGTACAGTCCCTTGGTGCAGGTGTACTGCTCCCAGCGCTGCCAGCCGGGCAGCTTGAGGTCCAGCAGCCCGCCGCTTTCGAACACGGCCGCCTTCACCACGCTGCCGTCATTGAGCGTGAACAGGAATTCGTTGTTGTGGTCCCAGCCCGCGACATCCTTGGGCCGGACGCCGAGGGCCTTGGCGAACTTGCCGCCGATCTCGGCGGCGTCAGCGCCTTCGAGCGCCAGCCAGCCGCTGTACTGCCAATCGTCGCGCAAGGCACGCAGCTCGACGGACTGCACGTCCTCCAGCAGCTTCTTCACACCCGCGATGTCGTCGGGCTTCGGGATTTCGTTCTTTACCTCCGGCGCGGGCAGCTCTTCGGCCTGCACCGGCACGTCATTCAGCATTGCCTGGCCGGTCAGCACGCACACCGCCAGGCTTCCGGCCGTGAGCCAGCGTTTCGTCAGCTTCAACATTTGTGTCTCCGATTCGCTGAGTTGCAGTTCCATCGCAAGCGCGTCCAGCGTTTCCGCGTTCGGAATGCCGACACCCGCCACGGTGCGCCCGCGCACGTGATTGACGCGGCCGACGTCAACACGAACCTCGGGCGCTCCGTCCGTAAGCAGGAGCCAGCCGGACTTCAATTGGATGTAATCATCGCGCACCAGGTAGCTGGCGGCGGGGGTTGCCGTGACGGAATCCGGCAGCGAACGCGGCCATAGCACCCAGGTGATCAACCCCAGTGCGATCAGCACGCAGGCTGCGGCGGCAATGCGGCGCAACAGGAACAGCCGGCCGCGCGGCGCGGGACTCGCGGCCGCGGGTGTGGCTTCGCCGGTGGATCGAGCGCCGGTTTCATCGCCTGCCTCCAGGCGCGCCAGTGTGCGCTCGATCAGGTCGGGCGGGGTGATGCCGCCCAGCAGCTCCTGCAGATCGGTCTCGATCAGTTGCTCGGCGCTGGTCATGGGCGCACCTGTCTTTCCACGCACTCGCGCAGCTGCTCGCGCGTGCGTTTCAGCAGCGCCTTGGCGGCCTCGGTGCTGGTCTCAAGGGCATGGGCCACTTCGGCCTCCTTGCGTGCTTCGCGGTACTTGAGCTCGATCGCGCGGCGGGCGCGCTCAGCCAGCTTGTCCAGGCAGCGCTCCAGGGCGTCGAGGCGGTCGTCGGCGTTGCCGGGCGTGAAGTCGTGCCACACCTGCTCGGCCTGTTCCAGCAGCTCGTGCGCGGCCTCGCGCCGGTTGTCGCGCAGCCAGTTCAGGAAGCGGTGGCGCGCCGCCTTGCGCAGCCAGGCGGCCGTAGACTGCCGGCTGATCTCGTCGATGGGGTTGCGGTACAGCTCGATGAAGACTTCCTGGGTGAGGTCGTCGGCCGTCGCCGGCTCGGCGCCCAGGAAGCGCAGATAGCGCCAGAGGTCGGCCTGATGTTCGGTCATCAGGCGAATCAGGGTGTCGTGCTGTGTCATGAGCGCGTCCATCATCGCCTAAGCACGGTTGGCTGGCAAAAAAGTGGCGCGGGAAATCCGAATTCTTCCGAAATCCCCAGGCCTCATTGTGCGTATTAGGTGTAGAGGCGTGTGGAGGCCGCTCCATGAAAGCAGTCGTAATGCTGGTCCTGGCCCTGACGTTGCTGGCATTGCCCGGCATGCAGAGCACGGGCGATGCCTGCCCGGCCTGCGAGGCGCGCTGGAAGGCGCACCTGCCGCTGAACCAGCACGACATCTGGAACGACGCAACCCTGCGTGACAGCGTGCCGCTGAACTGCCTGAGCATCGAGTCCGAGCCCACGCTGCGGGACAGCATTCCGCTCAACTGTCTGAGCATCGAATCCGAGCCCACCCTGCGTGACACCGTGCCGGAAGAGCCAGCTGCCGAGTAACCCACGGGCTTTCATCACAGCTTCAAGCCTCAAACGCATCCACCCACGGAAACCCGGAAAGAAATGCGCCCGGAACTCGACTAATGGGTGTGTTCCCGACGTAATACCCCTCAGCAAGACCGATACCCCTGCGTTGACCCAAGCCATGAAAGCTTGGATACTTGCGGGAATTACAAAGCACGAAACCTGACGGCCGTTGGGGCCGCCGTGGTGTTGTTCGCACATGCGGAGAGCTGGATTTGCCTCGCCTGCTGGTTGAAAAGGGTCCTGATCGCGGCAAGTCCATCACCGTGGTGGTGGGCGGCCAGGTCGTGGCAGGGCGCGACAAGGAAGCCAACCTGCAGCTTTCCGACACCATGGCCTCGCGCCGCCACTTCCTGATCGCCAGCAAGGGCAGCATCTTCGGGCTGAAAGATCTCAACAGCGCCAACGGCACGCTGGTGAACGGGCGCAAGGCCGAGGGCGCCCACAGGCTGGCCTACGGTGACAGCATCCAGGTCGGCGAAACGCTGATCTCGTGGCTGCCCGACGAGCAGACCGACAAGCAGGGCGGGCTGATCGGCCAGCAGATCGGCGGCTATCGCATCGAGGAGCGCCTGGGCCGCGGCGCCATGGGTACGGTGTACAAGGCCACGCAGCTCAGCCTGGGGCGCACGGTGGCGCTGAAGGTGCTGTCGCCGGACCTGGTGAAAGACGAGAAGTTCTGCGAGATGTTCGTGAAGGAGGCCCGCGCTGCCGGCAGCCTCAACCACCCGAACATCATCCAGGTCTACGACGTAGGCGACGAGGGCGGCCAGTACTTCTTCAGCATGGAGTACGCCTCCAAGGGCAGCGTGCTGGAGGAACTCGGCAAGCAGAAGTCGATCAGCATGGCGCGCGCGGTGCAGATCATCCGGCACGCCTGCAACGCGCTCGATTACGCCGAGCGCAAGGGCCTGGTGCACCGCGACATCAAGCCCGACAACCTGATGGTCACCGAGGACGACACCGTCAAGCTAGGCGACCTGGGCTTGGCCATGAGCGCCCAGGAGCTGCAGGCCGAGCAGGACGGCGTGTTCGGCACGCCCCACTACATCGCACCCGAGCAGGCAATGGGAAAACCCATTGACCACCGCGCGGACATCTACGCCCTGGGCGCCACCTTCTACCGCATGGTCAGCGGGCGCACGCTGTTCACCGGCGCCACGGTCAAGGAGATCTTGAAGAAGCAGGTGCGTGAGGCGCACACGCCCATCACCGAGCACGTGCCGGATTGCCCCCAGGCCATCGCCAGCATCATCGACCGCATGCTGGCCAAGAATCCCGCCGAGCGCTACCAGCACGCCAGCGAGATCGCGCAGGACCTGACCGACTGGGAGAACCTGTCGTCACGCAAGGCCGTCGCCGGCGGCGCCGCCTTCGCGGAACGCCCCACGGGCCTGACGCCCGAGCAGTCACAGCAGCTGCAGGCCCTGGACCAGCGGCGCAAACTGATGGTCGCGGCCATCGTGGCGCTGATCGCGGTGCTGGCCGCGCTGTTTTCGCTGTGGTTTTTCGTGTTCAGCGGCAGCCCGGCCGCCAACGACCTGGTCGGCGAGGTCAACAACAGCGGCCCCGCCGCCAACGCGCTGCCCGCCAACAACGGGCCCGAGGTAGCGCCCGAGGTGGCCGAGGCCAACGAGGCTTTGAAGCTGGCGCTCGGCATCGCCAACCTGCAGATCAGCGAGGACCCCGACAACCTCGACGTGTACGCCAAAGAAATAGGCCGCCTGGAAGAAGCGCTGGCGAAAAACCCCAAGGCCGACGAGACCCTGCGCCGCCAGGTCGGCACGCGCCTGGAAGCCCTCAAGCTGGAACTCACTCGCCTTTCCCAGGGCGCGGCCGCTGTGCGCGACGCGTGGGAGCAGACCTGGCGCGACGCGGAGGGGCAGATCAAGGAGTTCAAGTACAAGGCCGCCGCCGACATTGCGGGCGCCTTCATCAAGAAGCACGAGGAGACCACAAACGAGGAGATCAAAAAGGTGGTCGAGTCCGCCCGCGACTACCAGAACAACTCCTACCCGGCCAGCGTGAAGTCGCACTTCGACACGTTTGAGGCAACCATGAAGCGCGAGGTGGATGACGCCAGGAGCCTGGAACCGGGCATCAAGGCAGCCACCGTGGAATCCGTGGTGGTGCGTGTGCGCGACGCGGCAACGGCCTGCGACGACGACTTCTACAAGAACCGCCTGAGCAAACTGGCCGACGACTTCGAGAAGCTGGCCAGGATTTTCAAGTCCGAGGCCGAGCGCGCCGAGCGCAAGGCGATCGACGAGGCGTTCACCCGCTGCAGCACGGCTCTGGCCCTGGTGCTGGAGCGCTGCCGCGGCGACATCGCGCGCGGCGACTTCAAGCAGGTGGGGCAGCGCCTGACCGACTTCCAACTCACTGACTCGGACTTCATCGCGTACCAGGACCGCGAGCGCTTCAAGCCGATCGTCGATGATCTCCAGCGCCGCGAAAAGCAACTCGTGCTTGAGCACAAGTCGCTGCACCAGATGGTTAAGCTGGAAGCCCTGCCGGACGTCATTACCACCAACGACCTGCTCAAGCTGAACCCCTGGCCCGCTGAAGTGGTCAAGCTGTTCGGCAGCCAGTCGTCGGTGCTGACACTCAAGGTCAAGCAGGACGTGGATGGCGCCCAGTGGACGCTGGAGGTGTCCGACACCAAGACCATGAAGTCCACGCTCATGAACGCGAGCGAGTTTGACACCCGGGAAAAAACGCGCTGCCCTCTGCGCGGCAATCAGCCACCTGGTCCGCAACCACACCGGGGCCCTCGAGAAACTGATGCAGCCGGCCTTCAAGGATGGCCCGCCCGCGCTGGTCGGTATCTTTGCCTGGATGGCGGAGCTGGAAGCCTACGAAGCCGCCTTTCCGTTGATCGAGCACGCGTACAACAAGCTCGGCGCCAACGATCCGCAGCGCCCGCTGGTGCGCGAGTACTACGCCTGGGGGCTGCTCGGCAAGGCCAACGCCCTGGCGGCGCGCGGCGACCGCGCCGGCGCCCAGGCGCTGATCGCCACGCTGGAACGCGACTTCGCCGATACTCGGGCCAACAAAGGCCGCAACTAGATCCCATGGCCGACGATCGACCATCCTGCTGCACAGCAACGCACGATTTGGGCCTGACCAACACATGCGCGCGGGGCTGACGTGGACTTCGGCACCCTGATCACGTTCCTGGGCATCCTTTCCCTCTCCGCCATGTTCTCGGGGACGGAAACGGCCATCACGGCCGTCTCCAACACGACGGTCGCGCGACTGGCCGAGCAGGGCAACGCCTCCGCGCGCAGGTTGCAGAAGCTGCTGCACGACCGGGGCCGCGTGATCGCCGCCCTGCTGGTGGGCAACAACGTGGTGAACGTGGTGCTGGCCGTGTTCGCCACCGTGGTGTTCGATGGCGTGATTCGAAATGACGGCCTGCTCCCGCCCTGGGCGGCACCGATTGCCGCCTCGGTGGCCAGCGTGGTGTTCCTGCTGGTGTTCGGGGAGGTGCTGCCCAAGACGATCGCCGTGCACTTCCGAAACAAGTGGGCGCTTGGCTCGGTCTGGTTCGTGCTTGGCTTGATGCTGCTGACCAGGCCCGTCACCTGGCTGCTGATCCAGTTCAGCAATGGCGTCATGCGCCTGATGGGCCAGCGGCCGGGGCAGGAAGACATCTTTGACGTGCACGAGATCCATACCGTGGCGCACATGGGCGAGCAGCTGGGGGTGATCGACGCCATGGAGATGCAGCTGATCCAGCGCGCGGCGCACCTGAACGACACGCGGGTACGCGAGATCATGATCCCGCGCACGGATATCCAGGGCATCGAGGTCAGCAGCAGCCTGGAAGACATCCGCCAGCTCTTCCAGAAGACGCCCTACTCGCGCCTGCCGGTCTACAAGGGCGACCTGGACGACATCGTGGGCATCCTCAACTTCAAGGAGTTCCTGCGCCACGAGCCGAGCGCCGGGCGCTCGTTCGACGTGATGGCCTTCCTGCACAAGCCGCTGTTCGTATCCGAGTCCATGTTCATCGGCGACCTGTTGAACCAGATGCGCGAGCGCCGCACCCACCTCGCCGTCGCCCTGGACGAATACGGCGGCACCGCCGGACTGATCACCCTCGAGGACGTGGTGGAGATGCTGGTCGGGCGCATCGAGGACGAGTACGACATCGTTTCCACGCCCTACCAGCAGATCGACGAGACCACCTGGGAGGTCGACGGGCGCGTCAGCGACGAGCGCCTGGTGCAGCGCCTGGGGCTGAGGCTGCCGCCCGAGGCCCTGGAGGGTTTCGACACCGCGGCCGGCCTGGCCCTGAAAGCCTTCGGGAATATCCCGTCGGAAGGGGACGTCACGACGTATCATGGGCTGGAGATCACGGCGACGCGCGTGAGGGGCCACCGTGTGCGCAGGCTGCAGATCAGGGTCATGCCGCCCGAGGAGGTGGCTGCCCTGGCCGAGCAGGCCGAGGTCGCGGTGCCCAGCACCCGGCGCCGCACCACCCGCCAGATCGTGGCGGAAGAAGTAGCGGTGGAAGAAACCGAGCGCAAGTCGCTGGACCAGCCGCCGACGGCTGGCAGCGAAGAGGCCGAGAGAATCATCGGCAACAAAGACTCGGTGGAAACGAAGCAGGAGTAAGCCATGCGATACCTTGCCAGTCTGCTGATCGCCCTGTGTGCTTCCCAGCTCGCGGCACAGTCGCTGCCGCCCGGCACCACCACGCCGGACCCGTCCGCAGCCAAGGAATCATTCGTGATCCAGCCCGTGGCCGTGGAGCGCGGGGGTGCGCAACTTCGCGATCCGGCTGGTGGCCAACGAGGCTGCCGGCTTCGCCACCAGCAGCAGCAAGGCGCCGGCGCTCAGCTTTGGAGCGGGCGTGAAGCTGGTGGCGGGCAGCTTCAGCCTGCTGAACCAGAACGAGGCGCAGGCCAGCATCGACGTGGAGTCTGACGTCGAGGGCACCGTGGAAGTGAAACTTGAGCTGTTCTCGGTCAACGGCACCGCGGTGCTCAAGACCCTGCGCGCCAGCCTCGGCATCAAGGGTGTCAGCGACGTCAGCGGCTCGCAGGCCAGCATCGGCGCCGAAAGCGTGAAGCTGGTGCGTGTAAACTCCTCCGATCCCCAGCCGGCCGGGGTGATCCTGATCAGCGGGACGATCGCCGGCAGCGTCAGCATCAAGGCGCCCACCGGTTGCGCCTTTGCCGTGCAACCCACGGTTTCGACCAGCAGCGGTGACATCAACGCCCCGGCGCTGGCCTCGACGAACACCGTGTTCAGCTTTGCGATCGGCAACCCGTCGCTGAACGCGGTAACGGTGCGGATCGAGGGCATCCAGTACAACACGCAGTTCTTCAAGCTGGCAGGCGGAACTGAGGGCGACCTGGCTTGCGAGATCACCGGCGCGGCACTGTCCAACCAGACCGCCCTTGTGGTGAACGCCTTTACGGCGCGTACCACCATCGAGGGCAGCAACGACAACAGCACGCCCGCGCCTGCCGCAGGCACGGGCACTGGCAGCCAGAGCAGCAACAGCAGCTCAAAGGGCAACGGCGCCACGCCTTCATCGATCAACACCGGCAGCCGACCGCTGGAAAGCTCGAACAACAACCGCGGCAATCGTGGCAACCGGGAAAACCGCACCAGCCAGGGCGGCGCCAGCCGGCCTGCTCCCCAGGCCGGCGCGACGCGCACGCCCTCCGGCCCGGGCGCCGTGCCACTGCCCGCGCAAGGTGGCCAGGCAGGAGGGGCGGGAGGCCAGGCCGCGCCTGCGGTCGGAGTGGGCGGCTCCGGTGGCGGCGCGAGCAAGGCGGGCGGCGGCGCCACCATGGGCGGCACCGGCAGCATCACCCAGGAGAAAGTGGACGGCAGCGAACTCGAGCGCAAGCTCGAGACGGCCAAGCCTGAGCCCAAGAACCTCGAGGTATCGCCCGGCCTGTACTTCTGCGACAAGGACTTCAAGCCAGTCTCCGCGCTGGTGCTGGACAAGATGATCGCCGGCGAGGCGGGCGGGCGGGTGTGGATCGTGTTGAAGCTGAAGAAGGACAAGCAGCCGGACAAGGTCGAGACCGTGACAGTCAAGCTGACAGTGGCGGGCGTAAGCCGCGAACTGGCACTGACCGAAACCGGCAAGAACACAGGCGAGTTCCGCTGCGGCAAGGAGGGCATTCTCGTGGTAGCCAACGAGAATCCCGACAGCAACCGCGAAGAAAAGGAAGCCGAGCCCCCCAAGCCCCGCTTCGACCGCTGACCTTGAGCAGTAAAACCTAAACCCACCGTGCAAATGGTACTCAAAGCACCATCGCGTCGCTCCACTGTGCGCGAGCGATTTACTTCTATTTGCACTCCCAATCGACAAGTCGTCCACGTTGGAAGCACGTCATCAGTCTCGGCCCACCTACGCAAAATGCACGAGGGATGAGTATGAAGCACCGGAACAAAGTATCCGAAACCGGCCTCAACACTTTTTTAAGAAAATCGTATTGAAAAAGTTCCAGGGGGGGTATGTTTCGGAAGAGTACAACATCTCTCAAAAGGAAGAATATGAAATATGCAAGATGGGCGATGCCGATTCTCTTTGGAACTCTATTGGGATGGATGTCACAGTCAGTAATCCTTGCAGTCGTAGACGTCACCTACACACCTTCGGGGTCAACAACTGGCGGCGCGGGCGTGTTGATTCCCGATTACTACACCAGTGGGACGACCGGAGCTCAGGTTGATGATGGCAGTCCGCTCGGCGATGTCGCCTGGTTGTCCTATCGCAACACCGACTCAGCAACGGCGGAAGACAGTCGGGAGTATGTAGTCACCATGGACAATGGCGGCGTAGGGGACGATACAAAGCTTCTGGTGTACCTGGAGGCGGACCTGTACGTTGAGGTAGGCACTCAGAACGCCCCTGGAGATCCGAAGACTGGAAGCTACAAGACGGACGCCAGTGCATCTGGTTATGTAAGTCTGTGGTTGGGTGCTGACTATGTCACTGAAGAGGCTCATGAAGCGATCACGAACAACAGTGCCGGCAACATCAGCACTCCCAAGACACTGTTGTGTGCAGACCCCAATGACCCAACTCTGGGGCGCAGCGCATGGTTCGCCAGCGCACCCCCTATCTCCACATTGGTAGCGTACGGCCTCCATTGCGGGGCGGTACTTGAAGCGTTGCGGCCCGAAGTTGAGGTGGGAGCGCAAGCGCAGGCTGGAAACGTGAGCGGAGAGTTGATCGCCTGGGACTACTCAGATCCATTGAATCCGGCGATTGCGAAGCAGTCCGATGGCACGGATGCCATCTGGAATTTTGGATAATCGAATCGAGCAATGAACATGAAAACCCGCCGAGATAGAGCAAAGCGCGCCGCCACGGTTCTCGCCGTGGCGACGCTTCTTTTGCTTGGCGTGTTCGTCGGGGTGCAGTTACCACCCCCTAACGCACCTGCGATTACAGTTGCAGGCTGTGAGGTCACCGAGGGCGAGTCAAATCCGACAGAGCCGCAGTCGACTACCCAGTTGGCCGCTCCGGCACGTCGCACCGAGACTTCGGGCAAAGCGGCGGAATCCGAATCTGAGCCATCAGTTGTGCTTCGTGTTTTGGACGAGGGCGGTGAGCCGATTCCTTATCTCACTCTTACGGTCACGTATCTGAAGGATGGCAAGTCAAACACTGCAGATGAAACCACCAACGAACACGGAGTCGTCATCCTGGACACCGAGCTTGAAACAGCGGTAAGCATCAGCATCCCACGCGGTTACCTCCTCCGGCAGTCCGCAGGCGGAGTAGTGGTTTCAGATGATGCGAGCGAAGTCAGGTTCAACGTCGCGGCAGAAAATACGCTTTTCCTTTCGCGCGCAGCGGTTGTAGTGCTTGACGTGCAGTATGAAGACGGACGTCCGTACGAAGGAAAGGTATTTGTTAACACTGATGGGCGACCAGCAGGCACGGTTCTGCTGGACGGGCAGAAGCCTGTCTCGATCATCTGGCCGACGCCTTCGAGTGTTATTCAGATCACCGCAAAGTCTCGACGGCCTGGCTTCGAATCGTGCACAGGAAGTTATGCGCCTGAGCAGACTGGTAGTGGTGGACTGTGGCGTATAAAGGCGATACTGAAATCTGCCCAAGCCAGCCAGGGAAACATTGCAATCGACCTTACGCAATTCTCGGCGACCGAGATGTTCATGTATGCCGCTGTGACTGCAGACGTTGCGGACTGGAAGCGACGATCCAAAGGTGAAGAGGAAATAGAAGGCGGACGTGTGTTTTGGACAGAAATGCTTGAACCGGGCCGTTATACAGTCACGGTTGTTGGTGGTGAACGAGGAAATGAGTGGTATGTATCCCGGGTGTCATATTATGGCTATCGCTATCAGACAGAAGTCGTTGTTAGCGCCGGAACTACAAGCGTCGTCGTTCCGGCACGTATCTTCACGGGCTCTGTGGAATTGAGAGTGATGGATCAGAGCGGCGCGCCTATTTCCAAGGCAGCTGTAACGATATCGAACAAGAACATGATATCTTGGCGGAACTTACAGCGAAGGAAACCGGGTGAGGGAAGGACGGGCATTATGCCTCTGTCGCTAAGTGATGACGACGGCGTTGTCATTCTACATGGACTTGAGCCCAATGCGACAGAGTTACATGTATCGGCGGAAGGATATGAGTCCACAACTATCAGCGTAGTGCCGATAACCGAACAACTGGTATCCGCCGGCACGGTGTATCTGGCACGCGCCACGGGATCCATTGTCGTCACGGTAAGCCGGGAGGATGGCAAAGAGCAGCCAAGCTACACTGTTCTGGTAATGGAGACCGGAGGCGGCGTGCTGATTCCCAAACGCAGCTTCGTTGGCAACGAGATAGTTCTCGAAGGGCTGGAGTGGGGTAAATACACAGTTTCGGTGTTAGCAGACGGTGGGGAAAAAGTGTCTTCTGCACAGAATGTAGTGTTGAACAGCCAGAACCCAAGCGCTGAGTTGAAGTTCATCGTGCGCACTGAATGAATCCTGCTGCGAGGTAGTACTGTAAAGCATTGACCATGGTTCGCGATGTTATCTGGGCGGCGGCGGGGTGTCTTCGTGGATGGCTACCCATTCGTCGGCCAGGTGCGCGTCGTGGAACAGCAGCCAGCTTCTGGTCGCTACCTGCGCACTGCGCATCTGCCCGATGATCACCGGGATCGCCCGCGGCACGTCTGTCAGCGCGAGGTCAAGGTAGCTGTACTTTTTGCCCGTGCCCGTGCCTACCACCACGCCCAGGCCCGCGGCGACCAGCGCGTCATTGACGGCCTTCTCGACGTGCTTGCGCTCTTCCATGCGCGCGGCGATCTTGCGCCCGTCCCCGTCGAACTTCAGGAAGCAAAAGGTTTCGCCTGACTTTGAGTAGCGGCGCGAGTCGAACTTCTGGCCCAGTTGCGCGCAGGCGCTCATGCTTTCCAGCGCGCTGCTGCCCATGATCAGGTCCTGCTGGCGCGGGTATTCGTCCTTCAGCGGCGGGCTCAGGCGCCAGAGGCCCCACTGCAGGCGGTCCACGTTCTTCACCAGCGGCGTGTCGTACAGCCGCGCGTCGATGCGGTCGATCTCGTCGGCCACCCTGCCCGGCAGCGAAGCCAGCGGCGCCCAGCCCGCGCCATCTTCGCGGTCCACCACCTCGATACGCCCGATCCAGCGCGCGAACTCTTCTTCGCCCAGCAGCGCCTCCGCGGCGATCGTGCCCTGCACGGCCGCCAGCTCACGGTCGATGGCGTCGGGCAGGTAGAACTTCAGGGTCACGCGATTCATGTCGTCGATGGCGGTGCTGACTTCGCAATGGCCGAGCGGGTTGTCCGTTTCCGCCTCGACGGTGGCCAGCGCCTCCGCGGGATCCTCGGCGGGGCGCGCGTGCAGGAACTCCCAGCCCGCGACTTGCGGCGCGCGGCCGATGATGGCGTCCACCAGGGGGCGCAGCTGCAGGCGGTGCTCGGGCGTGATCACGAGCAGGTCGCCGTCGTCCGAGGTGGCAAGTTCCCAGCCCAGGCGCTGGTCGATCTGCTCCAGGCTGCCGCGCATGAAGACCGAGACGTCGAACTCCGAGTCGTCGTTGATGCTGTCATGGATCTCGGCTGCGTGCCCGGCAAAGGCCGACCACCAGCGCTCGATGCGCGATTCCACGGCATGGCGCGCCGCGTTCTCTTCGTGATCGTGTGGGTCAGGGAAAAGCCAACGCATCGGCGCACGTTAGCCCGCGCGGAAACGCGGTCTAGGGGGGCGGCGGCGTGTCGTCCCAGATGCCGACCCACTCGGCGCACCAGTCGAAGTCGGCGAAACACAGCCATGAGTTCCCGGGTGCATCGTGCCTGCGCGCGAGTTCGCGAATCAGCGGAATCGCCGCCGGCACGTCGGTCAGCGCCAGCAGCGAGTAGCCGAACCACACCCCCGAGCCGCCGCCGCCCAGGCAGCCCAGGCCGGCCTCGCGCAGGGCGGCGTCCAACTCGTCCTCGAGGGGTCGCCGGCGCTCAAAGCGCTCATCGCCTTCGAGTTCCGACTCGTCGAGCTTGAGGTAGCAGAACTTTTCATCGAAGCGGCTGTAGCGCCCTGAGTGAAACAGCGTGCCCTGCACCAGCGCCTGCGTGATGCCCACGTGCGGCGTGGTGGCGACCAGCAGGTCGCTCCAGCCGGTTGGTTCGCGCTCTTCCTCCGCCGTGTTGATCTGCAGTGTCGTCCATGCGGTGTCATCCAGCCACTGGCTCCAGGGCGTGTCTGGCAGGCTCTCGCGCACGGTCTTGATGCCGCGCTGCAGGGCGTCGGCGGCGTCGAGGAACGGCATCCAGCCTTCGCCCTCGGGGCGCTCCAGGGCGTCGATCACGCCGACCCAGCGGTCGAGCAGCTGCTCGCCGAACAGGGACTCCGCTGCCACGAAGGCGGCGTTACGCGAGGTCTCGGGGTCGTTGACGCCGGGAAAGAAAAACAAAGTATCGACGCGGTTGTTTTCGCCGACATCCACGCGGATTGAGCCTTTGCCGACGTCAACGCCGACGCGGGCTTCCACGCTGCGTATCGCCCAGTTGGGGCCTTCCGCGGGGCGGCCGTGGTAGAACTCGAAACGCTTCAGCTCTGGCGCGCGGGCCAGGATCTCGGCCGTCAGGGGGTGCAGGCCGTATTCGGATTCCGGTGAAATCGCCAGCCGGTGGCCATCGCCACGCAGGGCGGGGCCATACTCCCACATCAGGTTCTCGTCGATCGTCTGAAGGGTGCCCTGCATGAATTCGACCAGCTCGAAGTCCGGGCCGCCGCGGAACGCGGCGTCGATCGCGCCCGCGTTTTCGGCGAAAGCCTGCCACCACGCGTCGATGCGGCCCCGCACGGCATCGCGTGCAGTGTTTTCTTCTCTGTCGTTCGGATCCGGGAATACCCAGCGCATGCGATCTCCGGGAAGCGGTTGCGGACGGCGTCCGTTATACTGTCGGCGCTCGGAGATGCACTGTGCTGTGACTGATTGAAAGCGGCGTCCGTTGGACGTATCGCAAGCTGACCGGCTCGAGGAAGAGCGGCGATTACTGCTGGTCGCTGTTCACCGGCAGCCCCCGCCTGTTTCCGCCAGGCCCGCCGCAGACCCGTCACCACGGCGCCAGCCCGCCGATCCACCGCCCGAGGATTCCGGAGAGTTCAAGGCCGTGGAGTGAGTGGCTGGTGGTTAGTGGCTAGTGGTCAGTGGCCGGTGAATGCTGTTTACTGACCACCGAACACTGACCACGGACCACTGACCACTGGAGCCACCATGGCCCTGAAAATTGCCCTGAATGGCGCGGCCGGACGCATGGGCCGCCGCATTGCCGACCTTGCCGCCCAGGCGGGCCACGAAATCGTGGCGCCGATCGACCACAAGTTCGTCGGTGAAGTTCACGGCGCGGTGATCAACGACCTGCGTTTTCGCAGCCCGGTCGTCGGCGAGTACCACGGCGGCGCCGACGTGCTGATCGACTTCAGCCTGCCCGAGGGCTTCCGCGCGCGGCTGGCCGACTGCCTGAAGTTCGGCACGCCGCTGGTTTCGGGCACCACGGGGCTCACGGCCGATGACTTCCTCGGTCTGGACGAAGCGGCCAAGACCATCCCGGTGCTGTGGGCGCCCAACATGAGCGTAGGCGTGAACCTGCTGTTCGCTCTGGCGAAGCAGGCGGCGGCGGCGCTGCCGGAAAGCTACGACATCGAGATCATCGAGATGCACCACCGTCGTAAAGTCGACGCGCCCAGCGGCACAGCGCTTGGGTTGCTGCGCGCCGTATGCGCCGGCAACGGGCGCAATCCGCACGAGGTCGCGCGCAACGGGCGCGAGGGCCATACCGGCGAACGTTCACGCACCGAGATCGGCATGCATGCCCTGCGCGGCGGCGACGTGGTGGGGGACCACACCGTGGTGTTCGCCACAGAGGGCGAGCGCATCGAGCTGACCCACAAGGCCAGCAGCCGTGACACCTTCGCCGGCGGCGCCCTGCGCGCGGCCGAGTGGCTGGCGGGCCGCAAACCCGGCCTGTACGGCATGCACGAAGTCCTGGGCCTGCCGGGGTAAGGCAGGGGTCAGGTTACAGGTTACAGGTTTCAGGGTTGGCAGGCGGACGTCCCGGGAGCGACGGACCTGCGCTTGCACGTTCCGTGGCTGCCTGACGGCACGAAGCACGGAGACTCGCGCGATCGCGGTTCCCTGTAACCTGAAATCTGTCCCCTGCAACCTGGTTTAAACAAGGCGGCCCGGCCGAAGCCGGGCCTTCTGGGGAGCGCCACTCCCTAGGTACCGAAATCTTCTTCTTCTTCGGGGCCGGCCAGCACGCCGCCGTGGGTGGTGCGGTGCGACTGCCTTGGCGTGGCCTTGCGCGTACTGCGATCCGCGTCGGGTTCGACCTCGGTGGTCTTTGGGGCGACGCGCTTGGTCAGCTTGCCGGTGATCTCGCCGGTGGTGGCGCGTCCGCTGGTGCCGATGATCACCGGCCCGATCAGGTTCACGATGCGCTCAACCATGTGCTCGACCTCAAACGGCTTCGCGACAAAGTCGTCTGCGCCGGCATCGAGCAAGGCGTCGATCTTCTCTTGCTGCTTGTCTGCGCTCATGCCGATTACGGCCGTGTCGCGCAGCTTGGGCAAGCTGCGCACGGAGCGGCAAACACTCGCGCCGGTCATGTCCGGGCCGATCTCCAGTTCAACCAGCACTACGTTGGGCTGGAACTTGCCGACCAGGTAGCCGGCCTGGAACGGGTCACGGGCGGCCTCGACCTGGTACTCGAAATCGCGCATTGCCTTGGCCAGCGTGGCCGCAAACTTGGGGTCCGGGTCGAGAATCAGCGCGCGGTTGTTGCGCGAAATCAGCGATGTTGTGGGCAGACTGCGTCGATGACAGAAATCATCGAGATCTTCCTGGGAGATGCGCGCATGGCCGCCAGGGGTGCGGTGGATCGAAAGCAGGCCCTTCCGAATGGCACCGATGATGGTGTTTCGATGCACATTGCAGATTTTGGCTACATCACTGGTTGTGTAGTACTTGGTCACGGTCCGACTACTCCACCTGATTGAAGCCCAGTTGCAGGCTTTGTGTGCAACGACCGATTATATTGTCTTTTGCTGCGAAAGTCGATGCAAAGGTGGAATGACTCTGCGGTCAAAGCAGCTAAAACAGACAGGTTCAGGGATGTAAGCTTTTTATTAGTAACAACTTGTGTTGTAACATCAAAGCCGCCAAATGCACCGAATGTAGCGGTACAAAGCCTCGTTCGATGCAAACTGCTTGATCACATGCACATTATGCACGCGCAATTTGGTCGACCCAGACAGCCATCGATTTTTTCCACCCTCATTCGAAAGCGCCGTCACTCTCGAGCAAGCTGCTTCAGCCGCAGCAACTCCGCCAAGGCCCGTTCAGGTGTGATGCTTGAAGTGTCCAGCGAGTTCAGCTCTTTCAGCGCGCGGTTCTCCGACACGCTGAACAGGCTGAGTTGCACCTGCTTCGGCCGTTTCAGGCTGGGGCCCGCGGGGTCGCCCTTGAGGGCCTTGCCGGACAGCACCGGACTGTCGGCCTCCAACTTGCCCAGGATGGCGGACGCCCGGCTCACCACCGCTGGAGGTATACCCGCCAGCTTGGCGACGTGGATGCCGTAGCTGCGGTCGGCGCCCCCTTCGGCGATCTGGTGCAGGAAGATCAGCTCATCGTTCCATTCGCGCACCACCACGTTCAGGTTCACCACGCCCTCGAACTGCAGGGCGAGCTGTGTCAGCTCGTGATAATGCGTCGCGAAAAAGGTGCGCGCCTTCACCTCGCGCAGCAGGTACTCGCTGACCGCCCAGGCGATGCTGACCCCGTCAAACGTGCTCGTCCCGCGCCCGACTTCATCAAGAACGATCAGCGACTTCGCGCTGGCGTGGTTCAGGATGTTGGCGGTCTCGGCCATCTCCACCATGAAAGTGCTCTGGCCCTTGCCGATGTCGTCGGCGCTGCCCAAGCGCGTGAAGATGCGGTCCACCACCCCGATCACGGCCTGCTTGGCCGGCACGAAGCTGCCCGCCTGGGCCAGCAGCACGCACAGCGCCACGGTGCGCACGTAGGTGCTTTTGCCCGCCATGTTGGGGCCCGTGATGATCGCCATGCTGGCGCCGTTTTCCAGCAGCGCGTCGTTGGGCACGCACTTGCCCGGTTCAAGGGCCTGCTCAAGCACCGGGTGGCGCGCCTGCACCAGCCGCAGCGTCGCGGAATCCTCCAGCACCGGCCGACACCAGCCGCGCTCGTGGGCGACCAGGGCCAGGCCCGCCAGCGCGTCCACCAGCGCCACAAGCCGCGCGCTGGCCAGCAGGCGCGGGGTGTGGGTGGTCAGCTCTTCGCGCAGCTGGCTGAACAGATGGGTTTCGAGCGCCAGGATGCGCTTCTCGGCGTTCAGGATGCGCGACTCGTAGTCTTTCAGCTCCGGCGTGATGTAGCGCTCCGCGGCCTTCAGCGTCTGCTTGCGGATGTAGTTGGCGGGCACCTTGTCGGCCTGGGCGTGGGTGACCTCGATGTAGTAGCCGAACACGTTGTTGAAGCCGACCTTCAGGCTGGGTATCCCGCTGCGCTCGATCTCCTGTTCCTGGAAGCGCGCCATCCAGGACTTGCCGTCGCGGCCGAGTGAACGCAGCTCGTCCAGCTCGGCGTTCACGCCCGGCCGAATGATGCCGCCCTCTTTCAGTGTGATTGGCGGGTCGTCGGCCAGGCGTTCTTCTAGTAACTGTCGCAGGTCGGCCAGGGCGTCCAGCTGCTCACCGGCGTAGCTGAGCAGCGAACTTTCCGTGCCGCCCAGGGCGCCGCGCAGCAGGGGCAGGCGCTGCAACGCCAGGCGCAGGCCGCCCAGGTCACGCGGGGTGACGCGCCCGGTGCCCAGGCGGCCGGCCAGGCGCTCGAGGTCAGGCAAACCCTGCAGCGCCTCGCGGATCAGGCCCAGGCGGCGCGGCGTGTGCACCAGCTCATCGACTGCCGCATGGCGGGCGTTGATCTTGCGCGGGTCGGTCAGCGGCCCGGTCAGCCAGCCGCGCAGCTCGCGCGCGCCCATGGCCGTGGCCGTGCGGTCTACGCAATCGAGCAGGCTGCCCGCGCGCTTGCCCTCGCGCAGTGTGCGGGTGACCTCCAGGGCGTCGAGCGTGGCGCGGTCGAGCGCCATGACCTCCTGCGGGTGAAAGCGCTCAAGGCTGCGCACGTGCGCCAGCTTGCCGCGCTGGTTTTCGTCCAGGTACAGCAGCAGCGCCCCGGCGGCCGCGAGCTCGGGGCCCTTGCTGTCTTCAAAGCCGAAGCCCTGCAGTGTCTGCACGCCGAAGTGGCGGTGCAGCTCTTCGACGGCGCGCGTTGTATCGAAGCTGAAGTCGGCGGCCGCGGTCAGGCTGGCGCGCAGGCCCTGGCGCAGGCGGCTGAGTTGCTCGCGGTCGGAGGCCCAGAGTTTCTCGGGCAGCAGCAGCTCGGCGGGGTCGAGGCGCGCGATCGCGGCCTCGAGCTGATGCTCGGGCAATGCTGCGCACTGGAAGCGCCCGGTGCTGAGCTCGGCCCAGGCCAGGCCGCCCTCGCCCTTTTTTGGGGGCAGCCAGGCGGCGATGATGCTGGGTTTGCGGGCGTCCAGCAGTGATTCTTCGAGCACGGTGCCGGGTGTGATCACGCGCGTGACGTCGCGCTTGACGAGGCCTTTGGCTTCAGCCGGGTCTTCGATCTGCTCACAGATCACCACGCGCAAACCGGCCTCGAGCAGCCGGGGCAGGTGCTGGTCCAGCGCACGCAGGGGGAAGCCCGCCATGTCGATGGGGTTGCCCTGGCTGTCGTCGCCGCGTGTGGTGAGCGTGATGCCCAGGGTGTCGGCGAGCTGGCGGGCGTCTTCAAAGAAGGTCTCGTAGAAGTCGCCCATCTGGTAAAGCAGCAAAGCGCCCGCATGAGCAGCCTTCAGCTCGCGGTACTGCTTCATCGCCGGTGAGTCTTCGCCCTTGCCAGCCATGGCGGCAAGATAGCAGGGCTCGCGAGCATGCAAAGCATTGTGGATTGGCGCGTCGCCGGTTGTGTGAACAGGTTCCATGACCAGGCGCGCCGGCATTGAATGCTGATCGGCACTTCGGCGCGGAGCGCCGGTACAATGGAAGCCCCCACCGACCGCCTTAAGCGGTCGGTGGGGGTTAACGAGCAATGGCAACGAGGCGCGGAGCGCCGGCACACTCGCGGGTCCACCCGCCCGGAGGATCCCCGCAAGTATGTGCCGGCGCTCCGCGCCTTTCTGTAGAGGTGCCCGCAAACCCCCACCGAATGCTGCGCATTCGGTGGGGGCTTCCGCTGTACAGGCGCTCCACGCCTGAAGGCATGAATCTTTTATCCGAACGGACGTCTGGGGCCGCGAGGGACATGCACTTCGCCGCCGGTCCCTTCTTCGGTGGTTCTCCCCGCGTGAGAGCGAGAGCTACCAAACCGGGACTGTCCCGGGTCGAGCGCTGTGCCTCGGTTACGGTTTCGCCTCCAGCCAGATCACGCGCTGGCAGGCGTATTCGCCGTCGCCGTTCTTGACCAGCAGCTCGATACGGTGGTGGCCGGCGCGCAGCTTGCCCAGCTCGGCCTTCAGGGGCTGCTCGCGGTTGGGCTTGCCTTTGCCGGACTTGTCGTCCGCGATGTGAACCTTCAGGCGGAACACGCCGCCTTCGCTCTCGACCTTGGCCAGCTTCGGGTTGCCCTGGTAGGCGCCCAGCAGCCAGCATGTCTCCAGGCTGAACTCGCCGCCGTCGGACAGCAGCACATCGTCAGGCCGTTCGCCAGCCTGCAGCCGCATGTTGTCGGCCCCACCGAGGGAGCCGAGTGCATACTCGTCGGTTTCAGCCTCCACGACCAGCGCGCGGCAGCAATCCAGCGTGTAACCGTCGCCCTGCTTCCTCCAGACTTCCAGCCGCCAATCACCAGCGGCAAGCCGCGGAAGAAGCTGAACCGGCTGTTCGGGCTTCTTGCTGCGGCGCGTATCCTCATCGATGAGGCCGACCTGCAGCTCGATCGCTCGGCCTTCTTCGTCGACATTGAAGCTGTCGATGGAGTCGTAGTCGCCCAGTCGGAGGCTCCAGGCCGGGTGGTAAACACTGGGGCTCTGCAGCTTCAGAGTCTTGGTCCCCCGCACGATGCGCGCGCTGCCGGCCCATGCGCCGTCGGCCGTGGGCGGCTGCCACAGCGGCGTGTGCGCTGCCTCAACCTGCTTGCCGTCCTGGGTGACCGGCGAGTCCTCGGGCATCAGCGGCTTGTCGGTCGAAAGCAGCGCGCGCAGGGTGAGGCTGTGGCCGCGCTTCGGGTAGGGCGCGTAGTGGATCTCGCACACGTAGGTGCCGGGCTTGAGCTTGCCCAGCTTCAGGCTGGTTTGCGCCCAGCCGGTTACGGCCGGGCGAACCCGCTCGCCGGGGTCTTCGCAGCTGATCCAGGCCTGCATCACGTTGTTCCGGTCCGGCTTCTCGAACTTGTCGAGCTCCAGCTTCAGCTTGTCGTACGGTGTGCCGAGGGTGACCTGCAGCTCGAACTTGCCGCCTTTATCCCGTTGCAGGCGCACGCCGGTTTTACGCTCGCCGCCCAGTATGCTCGCGTCGGCCAGCGTGGCGGTGTCGGCCTTTACGCCGGGCTGGGGCTCGTCCTGGCCGTACTTGCGCGCGAACAGCAGGTAAACGGCGCGCAGACGATACTCGCCGCCCGGCTTGCGCCAGTGGATGTTGACGGGCCAGCTGCCGACCGTGAGCTCGCCGGTGGCGGCCTTGACCTGCACACTGCGCTCGGCGTTTTCGCCGCGCTGCAGTGTCATGTACAGGTTGATCGCGCCGTCTTCAGGCGCGCCGCCCTTGTCCAGCGTGAGTTGCCAGCCCTGGCCGGGCATGGCTGTGCTGAAGGTCAGCTCAAAACCCTTGTCAGCGGGCTCGACGCGTGTGGCGTTGAAGGGGCTGAGGATCAGGTACAGGTTCTGGGCTTCGTCTTCCTGGGCATAGGCGTTGCCCTGCCAGGCCAGGGCCAGCAGCAGGGCGAGGATGGGTGCGTACTTCATGGCGTGAACCTCAAGGGGAGGCCAGGGGCTGCAGCCATTCAATCAGTGGAGGCAGCAGGCCGCGAGCTACGCACCAAGACACCAAACCGAAAGTGAAAGTTCGTCAGGCCGCAAAATCCGCTTCCGGATTGTGCGCTTTCGCGCAGGGGCCGGGGACAGGCCGGGGACAGGCACCTTTGGTGCCTGAGACTATGTAGCGATGGGTCATCCTGGAGGGGTAGCCTCACGTTTGGCAGTTCGAGGTCTACCCCAACCAGGAGACAAAACATGACTACATATGTTGGTGTCGACGTGCATTCCTCGCAATCCACAATCGCAGTCATCACATCCGGCCAGCCCAAGCCCTCGATCATCACGGTCCGCGGCGGCCCCGAGGAAGTCAAAAAGCAGCTTTTAAGAATCGAAGCTCCCTTCGACTTGTGCTTCGAGGCCAGCTGCGGCTACGGCAAGTGGTTTGAAACCCTCTCAAGCGTCGCTCGTTCGGTCACCGTCGCGCATCCCGGCCACCTTCGGCTGATCTACGCTTCCAAGCGCAAGAACGACCGTGTCGACGCAAGCAAGCTGGCCAAGCTGCTCTCGGTTGGCGCTGTGCCCGCCGTCTACGTCCCGAATGTGCAGGTCCGCGAGTGGCGCGGGCTGATCCGTCACCGCGGCCGCACGGTTGCCAAGTGCACTGCGGTGAAGAACAGCATCCGCGCGTTGCTGCGTGAGCAGGCGATCAAGGCGCCACGCGGGCTGTGGACGAAGAAGGGGATCCTGTGGCTGACGCAGCTTGATCTGCCGGAGACCACACGTTGGCGGATGGACGAGCACCTGGAGGACCTCGAGTTGCTGAAGCAGCGGGTGTCGCGCTTCACGCGCCAGCTCGACCAGATTGCCGCCCGTCACCCGGGCGTGGCGCTGCTGCGAACGATTCCCGGCGTCGGCACCCGCACGGCCGAGGCGTTCGTGGCCTGGGTGGATGACGCCAGGCGCTTTGCGCGCACCAGCCAGATCGGCGACTACTTCGGGTTGGTGCCACGCCAGGACGCCAGCGCAAGGCGCAACCACCTCGGGCACATCACCAAGGACGGGCCGGGCTGCGTCCGCCAGTTGCTGGTCGAGGCGGCCTGGCAGGGCATCCGTCGCAGCGGCGTGATCCGCGCCAAGTACGAACAGTTCAGGCGCGGGGACAAAGAGCGCACCAAGAAGGCCATCGTCGCCACGGCGCACTGGCTGGCACGGGTGATGCTGAGCATGCTGCGCAGCGGGGAGGTGTGGCGGCAGGCAGAGTAGGGACAACTAAGGCGTGAGGCAGGGGGAGCTGCGGGTTGGATAAGCCGGACCTCGGACTGGGGACATGACCCTGAGAGGTCGAGTGCCTGAGTGAGGCCGGCGCGAACTCGTCAAGTGATGCCCGCTCAGGCGGCGACATCGAATAGATGTTTGGACCAACCCCGCAAGCAACCCTCAGCCCCCTTGACCCAATCGCTCATAGATGTCCCCGTTTTTTACCGATCGCGGCCCGACAGGATTGTCGGGCCCACCCTTACCGCCAGCAACAGCAGCGGCAGGGCCAGCAGCCACCAGGGGGTCTGGTGATTGGCTGCTATGGCGCAGCCGGAGTCTTCGTCTTCTCCGCCGCCGGACTGCGTGGCCGTGAAGGTTACGTCCAGGCTGGTGAATGCCAGCGTGCCGCCTGCTTCGCTTACGATAAAGGTGATCGTGCCCGGCGCGTCGTGTGTGAACGTGAACGTGTGTTCGCCATTCGACGTCGCGGCGCTGGTTGCGCCGGTCAGTGTGCCGGTCACTCCCACGGGGCTGACGTTCAGGTTGTAGCTGCCGCTCGTTACCGTCGTCCCCAGCGAATCCACCACCCGTACGATCAGGTCGAAGCTGCTGCCCGCCTGCACGCTGGTGGGCGTGGCGGCGTCGATCTCCAGCCGCGTGGCCGTGCCCGCCGGCGCGATCGCGATGTTCACCGTGCGCACCTCGCCCCCTGTCAGCCCGTTCACGGTGAACACGGCCGTGCCGGTGCCGGGCAGGTCGGCCGTGAAGGTGTGATTGCCGGGCGGCAGGTTCAGCCAGCACCAGAAGCCGTCGGCGGCGCTTAGCCCTGTGTAGCCGTCGCCGGCGCGGGTGACCCACACGTCCTGCAACGGCTGGCCGGTGGCGAAGTCGGCGATCACGCCCTTCACGATCGCCGTGGTCGGGTTGCTCAGCCAGGGCAGGTCGGGCGTGCTCGCCGGCTGCTCGTAGGGTTTGCCGGCAGCGCTCAGGTTGCTCCAGAAGTTCAGGCTGTTGGCGGCCCCGTAGCTCCAGACCATGGTGCCCTGGCAGCCGAAGCCGCGCGCGGCCGTGATCTCGTTGACGGTCTCGGTTTCGTTGGCGTCGCTGGTGGCGCTCATGCCCGGGTAGATGTGACGGCCGGAAGCGCTGGCCTGCCAGTCGGGCACCAGGTCGCTGAAATCGGGCAGGCTGCCGCCGTCGGCCCAGTAGCACTGGGGGGCGATCCAGTCCAGCGCGCCCTGGGCCAGCCAGGCCTTGGCGTCCTGGTGGCGCGGCAGGCCGTAGTAGTAGCCGCTGGGGTAGCCGGCGTAGGCGCTGGCCGCATAAAGGCCCAGCGGCGCGGCGCTGAGCTGAATGTGCGGATTCACGCCGTGGACCTCGGCGTAGACGTCGCGCAGGAAGCGGGTGATCTGGTCGGCGGTCCAGTCGTCGAAGTTCAGCGCGTCCGGGTTGGCGCCGCCGGTGCGGCGGGCCTCGCTGACGCTGTCGTGGCTGTAGACGGGCTCGGGCATTCTAATGCGGTCAAAGTGAATGCCGTCGAGCGCCGGGTAGGTGTTCACGATGTGCATGACCTGCTTGCGCAGGTAGGCCTGCACGTCGGGGTGCCCAGGGGCCAGCCAGTAGTAGCCGTCCACGGGCGAGTTGATGGGCGTGCCGGTTGCGTCGGCGATGATCCAGGTGGGGTTGGCGCTGGCAAAGGCGCTGGTGCAGACGTGGGTGTTGAAATAGCAGTGCAGCTCAAGGCCCAACGCGTGGGCGGCGCTGATCGCGTAGGCCAGCGCGTCGTCGCCGCTTCCGTTGCTGATCAGGCTGCTCAGCGGCTCGTAGGGCGAGGGATACAGCGTGGTGGTGTCGCCGCGCATCTGCAGCACCACGGCGTTGAAGTTGCCGGCCTTGGCGTTGGCCATGATGGTGTTGATGTTCGCCTTCCAGACGCTGGGCGTGGTGGAGGGCCACTCGAAACGGCTGACCCACACGCCGCGGAACTCGTCGGGCGCCGTCGCTGCGCTGACCGGCGTGAAGCGCGCGGCGTCGGCGATCACCACCTGGCCGGTCTGGGCGTTGTTGGCGAGCTCGAGGTAGCCGCCCGTGCCGGCGTTGAAATCAAAGCTGCCCAGGCTCACCCACTGGCCGCCGTTCAATTGCTGGTTCAGGCGCACGGTGGTGCTGCCGTTGGCGTGATGGATCGTGAAAGGCGCGTCGTCCGCGCGGTTGCTGCCCGCCGGGTACCAGACTTCCACGGTGTAGGTATCGGCCGCGAGGCTGGGCCGCCATTCCACGGTGCCGGTGGGGCCGGCGCCTGCGCCGACGGCGCCTTTGTACAGGTAGTCGCTGCCGTATCTGCCCGGAGCAACGGTACCACTGGTCCAGCTACCGAACGTGACGCTGAAACCGGTGTCCACATTGTCGATCACCACCTGCGCGGCAAGACTCGCGCAGCACGACACAAGAGCCGCAAGCGCCAGCGCGCGGCCCAGCCACCCCAGGATATCCGTGAAGGCAATCGCGCGGCCGAAGCGCAACCTCACGCCCACCTCCAGCGCAGGGCGGCAAACGCGCCAAGCACGCCCAGCAGCGCCATCAGCAGCCATGAGCTGTCGGCTCCGCTGCTGCAGCCGCTGTCGCCGGCGCTGCCCGTGCTGCCCGAGGACGCGGCCGAAAGGGTGAAGCTGTCAGGCGTGGGGTAGCCGATGTTGCCGCCCGCCTGGTTGTACGAGCGCACCTGCCAGAAGTAGGCCACGCCGGGCGTCAGTCCGCTCCAGTTGTGGCTGTTCACGCGACCGACGTTGATGGTCTGGAACGTGCCCGTGGCGCCGGCCAGGTCGGCGGCGCTCTCGGCAATCTCCAGGTGGTAGCCGTCGGCCCACATCGCCCAGTTCCAGGCCAGGCTGACTTCCGTGCCGCTCAGCGGCGTGGCGGCCAGGCCCGTAGGCGCACCCGGCGCAGGAGCCGCGCTGAGCTGCTTGAACCACACGGCGTCCGCCAGCACCACGCTGGGGTTTGCGTTGTTGGCCAGCTTCACGTAGCCGCTGGTGCCCGTGAAGAACGGGAAGCTGCCGAGGCTGTGCCACGCGCCGCCGTTTACCTGCTGGTTCACGGCCACGGCGCTGTCGCCGTTGGCGTGGTGCACCGTGAAGGGCGAGTTGTCCGCGCGGTTGCTGCCGTCCGGGTAATACACCAGCACCTCGTAGGTGCCGCCCTCGGGCAGGTCCGGGCGCCATTCGCACTCGGCCGTGACGCTGCCGCCGCTGCTGGCGAAGCGGTAATCGGCGCCGTAACGGCCGGCGGCGGTGCTGCCGGTGGACCACGAGCCGCTGAGCGTGCTGAAGCCGGCGTCCACGTTGTCGATGATGCGGTCGTTGGCGCCGACGCCTGTACCGAGGCGGTTGTTGACCTCGGTGACGAAGGTGTTCCAGTCGAAGTAAGCGCCCGGGTCGGAGCGGTTCCAGGGCTGGATCTGCTGGTGCGCTACCAGGCCCACGCCGTTGAAGTCGTTGGTCTGGGGGCTGGTGGTCGCCTGCCCGGGCGGGTGCACGGCCTGCACGCCGTGGGTGTAGCAAAGCCAGGCTACCAGGTCGTAGAGGGCGGGCAGGATGCCCTGCGTCCAGGTGCTGGCCTGGCCCGCGTAGCCGGCGCACTCGATACCGATGCTGCGGTTATTGTAGTAGGTGGCGTGCCAGGCCTGGTTGCTGTCGGCGACCAGCTGTTTGATCTCGCTGCCGTCTTCCTTGATTACATAGTGGGCGCTGGCGTTGGCGGAGGGGTTTTTCAGCCAGCTGACCGCGCCGGAGTACGAGCCCTCGGTGGTGTGGATCACGATCGAGTCGATGGCGACGGAACGACCAGGGGTGTAGTTGGGGCTTGGGTCCCAGATGATCGTTGGCTGGGACGGCTGGGCGGCCAGCAGCCCGCCAAGGGAAAACAGCACCGCCAGAAGCGCGAGCTTCGTGTACATGGGTTTCTCCGCACCAATTGCCTAACGAGAGTGCGTTTTATCAACGGGAACGGGAATGCAAGGAGAAAGGGGGGATTTTGGGGGAACAAGCGGCCGGATGCGCGAGCGCGCGGCCGGATGCGGCTGAGTTCCCCCGCGCGCTTGCGCTTGCGGCTCCTGTTTGCCCCTCGTCCCGTCACGCCTGCGTCACCGGCTCGGGGAATGTATGTGTACAGCTTGACAGCCTTTAGGTGAGGGCTAGATTGAGCTTTCTGCCAGCACCCCCCTGAAGGAGTTTTCAACGATGCAGCTACGCATTGTGCGTGGAATTGTTGCCGTCGCCCTTGTGTTCGGCGCGGTGCTCGCGGGCTCGGTCATCACACCGGACGCCCCGGTGGTGCAGGCCCAGGATGCGCTTGGCAACGTCAAGGAAGGCCTGCGCGAGTACAAGAAGGGCAACTACGAAGAGGCGATCAAGAAATTTGATTCCGCCCTCGCCGGCGATCCCGCCGACGAAGATGCCCGCAGGATCCGCGACGAAATCGGCGCGGCCCTTGCCCGCGACATGATCAACAACAACTTCCGCGATCCCGGCCTCAAGGGCCGCTTCGCGCGCTTCGGCAAATGGGTGATGACCGGGCTTGAGAAGAACCCGTACATCGGCCGCAACAACGACCCTGAGCAGATCGCCCAGTTCGTTGACGCCTACATGGGCGACGCCGATATCGCGCGCAACGAGCTGCGGGCGGCCAGCATCCGCGACAGCTTCGGCGATTTCGTTGTGCCGTACCTGCAGGCCAACTACATGCACAGCGATAACGCGGACTACCGCTACCGCGCGCGCCTGCTGCTGCACCGCCTGGGCGCCCAGGCCGTCACCGCGATCATCCAGTGCTTCTACAGCTCCGAGATGTACGACCGCCAGACGGCCGCGCTGGCACTGGCCGACATCGGCGACGCGCGCGCGCTGCCGATCCTGGCCAAGCACTTCCAGGACACCAAGGAAGAGGCCCAGGTTCGCGAAGCCTGCCGCATGGGCATCGAGATCATTCGCCGCAATCATCCTGAGCAGGACAAGAAGGTCAACAACGCCAAGGACCTGTTCTTCCTGCAGGCGGAAGGCATCTATCGCAACAACGCCGCCGGGCGCTACTACCGCAACCGCCTGGTGGGCGGCAGCTACCAGGGCAACCTGCCGGTGGTGATGTACGGCTACGACCGCAGCTACACCGTATGGAAGTGGATCCCCAGCGACTCCGGCGAGCAGCAGGTGGTGCCGCAGGAAGTTCCGCTTTGGGCCTACGCCGACATCCTGGCCGAAGAATCCTGCCTGCAGGCCTTTGAGCTGGGCATCGCCCAGGCGGGCGGCAACGCGAACACCGATGCCTTCGTGCGCGACGCCGAGGCATTGCTGGCCTGCATCCACATGCACATGTACACCGAGGGTCGCGGCCGTTACTACAACGGCAGCAGCGAAGAGCGCCAGTTCATCGTGCAGCTGCTGGGCGAGCGCGGCTTCGTGCCGCACCAGCAGGGCTTCGGCATGGCGGCCAGCGCGGGCAGCCCGGTGCTGTACGCGGCGCTTGAGCGTTCGCTGGCCGACGGCTACCCGGCTGTCAGCGTGGCGCTGTGCGACGCGATTGCAGAACTGGGCGACACGGCGGTGATCGGCAAGCCGGCCGGCGCGGCCATGATCCGCGCGCTGACCGATCCCGACCGCACGGTGCGCTACGCGGCGGCCCGCGCTTTGATCGAGCTGGGGGCGACCACCAGCTTCGGCAACAACGCGCTGGTTGAGCAGGTGGCTGTGCGCAACCTGCAGGAAACCCAGGCCCGCGCGGTGCTGGTGATCATGGAAGATGAGGCCCTGCGTAACCGCTACCTGAGCGACCTGGAGAGCCTGGGCCACAGCGCCACCGGCGCTCGAAACCTCGAGGAAGGCGCGGACCTTGCGATGCAGGGGCCGCCCT
Source organism: Planctomycetota bacterium (assembly GCA_027493625.1). GTDB lineage: Bacteria > Planctomycetota > UBA8742 > UBA2392 > UBA2392 > JACKID01. Next base: position 400,272 of record JAOSKM010000002.1, read on the forward strand.
GGGACGCGATCATCATCGAGGGCAACCTGGCGGTGGCGCCGGTGTTCGTGTTCAACCCGAATCTCCCGGGCGGCAGTGATCGCTCCGAGCGCTCGGAGCCGATCTTCCACCTGCTCAGCAAGGACGTGCGCACCGCGGAAATTCCGGTGCTGATTGCTGCGCAGGAGAGCGAAGTGGACTCGCGCAAGTCCGACCTGTCGTCGCTGGGCGTGGACGATTCCCGCTACATCTCCTACAGCGCCGAGTTCCAGGTCGATACCGAGGCACTGCAGGCAACGCTCGAGGACGTCTGGAGCGGCAACATCGAGGATTCCAAGTTCAAGACCAACGGCATGGTCGTCGCGATGGCCGACGCTATCCGCAAGCTTGACCCGGCCACCACCAAGTACGGCGTCGACAAGCTGCTGGTCGCGCTGGCTGGCGGCCTGCGGCTGAACGGACGCTCCTCGGCCGCCCGCGAGGCGATCTGCCGGGCGATTGAGCGCCTGGTGGCCAACAGCAGCAAGGTGGGCGCCGCCTGGGTGCGCGCCAACCTGATCCCCAACCTGCTGGACACCGTGAACAGCGACGAGGTTGTGGACCGCCCCTCGGTGAAGGCCGCCGCGGCCCGCGCCCTGGGCGCCTGCTACCAGTATCACAAGGGCGCCTGGGACGAGGACGGCTTCAACGCGCTGCTTGGACAGCTGCGCCTCGAGTACAACCTCAGTGAGATCGCCGACGAGGAGATGCGCGAGCAGATGGTGATCGAGGTTGCCGACGCCCGCAACGCCGCTGGTAAAGCACTGGGTGACGCGCCGACCACGGCCGCCCAGCGCCTTGCCATCAAGCGTGCGCAGGCCATCAACCCGCACAACCCGCACCCGGAAACCCGCACCGCGGAGTAAGGGTGACAGACAGTTTGCCTTGCCAGACCAGATGGAACGGGCGCCCCACAAGGGCGCCCGGTTCATTGGCGCGCAAGCGCGCAGGTTTCAGGTTGCAGGTTACAGGTTTCAGGGCAGTTGTTTCGAGCGGGACTGCAGCGTCGAAACTTCAGGGTCGTTCGAAGTGCCACAAGGTTGAGAGTAACCGGAACCCTGTAACCTGAAACCTGACCCCTGGAACCTGGTCATCCTGCTTCTTTCAGCCGCCGGCTCTCGTGCAGCTCGGCCCTGGGCAGCTCGATCACGAAGCGCGCCCCGTGCAGCGTGGTTCCCTGCTCCACGCGCAAGCTGCCGCCGTGGTTGTCCACGATGGTGTGCGCGATTGCCAGCCCCAACCCCGTGCCCTTGCCCGGCTCCTTGGTGGTGAAGAACGGGTCGAAGATGCGCTCGCGGATATCCTCGGGCACGCCGTCGCCGCTGTCCTCAACCGCGTAGCTGACGCCGCCGGCCGCCGTGGGCGAGATGGTCACGCGCACCGCCCCTTCCTCGGGGCTGGCGTCGGCCGCGTTGATCAGCAGGTTCATCAGCACCTGGCCGATCTCTTCGGCGTTGCCGTAGATTTCGGGCAGGTCTTTGCGGATGTCTTCCTCGAGGCGCAGGTTTTTCTTCTCGAGGCGGTGGCGCACCAGCGGCAGCGCGCGGCGGAAGGCGTCCTCGGCCGAGAAGCGCTCGGGCTTCATGTCGCGGCGCCGCGAGAAATCGAGGATCTGCTTCATCAGGTTCTCGATGCGCGTGAGCCCTTCCTCGATCAGTTCGATGTAGTCGCGGGCGCGCTCATCCAGCCCTTCCTTCTTCTTCAGCCGGCGCGCGGCGTTCAGCATGCCGGATAGCGGGTTGTTCACCTCATGGGCCAGGCCTGCCGCCAAAGTGCCCGTGGCCGCGAGGCGCTGGGCGATCACCAGGCTCTGCTGCTGGGCCTTGATGGTGCGGGTGGCGTCCTTGACCTTGCCTTCCAGGTCGGATTGGTAGGCCTTGAGTTCGCTGAACATGGCGTTGAAGGCGGCCACGAGGGTTTCAATATCTTTGCCCTTGCCGCCCTTGAAACCCTGCACGGTCAGGCCCTCGGTGCCCTTCACGATGCGCTCGGAATCTTCCAGCACGTTGCCCAGCGGCGCGAGTACGAACTTGCGCAGCGCGAACATCAGCAGCACGAACACCGCCAGCATCGCCAGCGCCAGCGTGGTGAACGCGGCCGCGATCACGCCTCCCAGGTCCGCAGCCTGCGACTCCTCCAGCGGGGGGATCTGCACGGGCTGGGGCTTGGCGACGGGCGGGATGTCGAGCTTCAGGCGCAGCAGGTATTGCAGGCGTGTGGAGGTTGGCGGCGGGTTGTACGGGTAGAACAGCACGTCGCCCAGGAACTCGTGCCGCCCGGTATCGAACACGCGGCGGGCCACCACTTCTTCCTCGGCGGTAAGGCCGGCTTTGCTGCCTTCCGGCTTTTCGGGCCGGAAGGTGAGGGCGCTGTCGGTCTGCAGCTCGACGATGCCGGCTTCGTCGATGCCGTTGAGGTCGTCGCGAAGGCGGTCGGCCACGTCCATGCGCGGCGTGGCGAGGATCGGGTCAAGCTGCGCGATCACCAGGCGCTCGATCGAGCGGATCGCCAGGCGGTGCTGCTCTTCGTTGAATCTCTCGTATTGCTGCTGGCTTTCCGCGCGCAGGGCCTCGAGCGCTGCCTGGGTGCGCTCCTTTCGGCGCGCGTCGGCCTTGTCCAGTTCGTCCTTGGCCTGCAGGCCCAGGATCGCCAGCGCCACGGCCAGGATGGCGGTGGCGGCGATCACGCCCAGCGCGATTTTGGCCTTCAGGGACATCGGCGGCATTGTAGCGGAAGATTGCGCCGCGCGGCAGTGCGACGAGGGGAGGCGGCAGAAGGCTGGCGGCAGGCGGCAGGAAAAAGGCCGCAAGCGTTGGCGTCAGGTGACAGGGGTTAGGGCTGCTGGAACCTGGCTAACCCTTCGGCCTGGAACTTCCGCAACTGCCGCCTGCCGCCTGACGCCTGCCGCCTGTAACGTAGCCACCATGAATCAGCTCATCGGCATCGTCGTCCGCCTGCACGGCCACCACGCCTGGGTGCGCTCCGATTCCGTCGAGTACATGTGCGCCGTGCGCGGCAAGTTCAAGCAGGGCAAGCGCCGCGAGCGCAGCCCCGTGGTGGTGGGGGACCGCGTCAGCTTCACGCCGGTGCCGGAAAGCGACCAGCAGGAAGGGCTGCTGCAGGGCATCGAAGAACGCCACAGTGAGCTGTACCGCGCCCACCCGCGCTTTCCGCGCCAGCGCCAGGTGCTGGCCGCCAACATCGACCTGCTGGTGATCGTGGCAGGCGCCGACCGCCTGGCCGAGCAGCTGGAGACCGTGGACCGCCTGCTGATCAGCGCCTACAGCCAGGGGCTCACGCCGCTGCTGGTCGTCAACAAGACTGACCTGGTCCCACGGGCGCAGCTCGAGCCGCTGCTGGCCGAGTACGCGCCGGTGAGCGAGATCGAGTACGTCAGCGCCGAGCAAGGCGAACTCGGCACACTCAAGCCGCGTTTTGAAGGCAAGACCGCCGTGTTTGCCGGCCCCAGCGGCGTGGGCAAGTCCAGCATCATGAACGCGCTGGAGCCCGGCCTGGGCCTGCGCATCGGCCACGTCGACAAGGAAGGCGAAGGCCGCCACACCACCACCCACGCCAGCCTGGTGCCCATGGCGGGCGGGCTGGTGATCGACACGCCCGGCGTGCGCGACTTCGGCTTCTGGAACCTCGAGCTGCACGAGATCAGCCTGTACTACCCGGACTGGCAGCAGGCCCGCGAGCAGTGCCGCTTCAACACCTGCACCCACCGCGTTGAGCCGGGCTGCGGCGTGAAGGCCGCCGTCGAGGCCGGCACCATCAGCCAGGGCCGTTACGGCCGTTATCTCACGATCCTGCGCGAGACCTGGAACGAGCAGCAGCGCATCGGTTACTGAATCCGGCCGCGTCGCGCATGCTACTCGCGCACCTGGAATTGATGGCGGCCCAGCGCGGCGAGCTCGATTTCGAACTCCAGCAGCGCCGAGTGCAGGCTCGCGGCCAGTTTCTTCGCCGCCGGCCCGCCGGCGAACGGTGTAGCGCCCAGGATGGTGGCGCTGGCGGCGATGTCGTTCAGCATCTCCTGCATCTCGGCCGTCAGCTTGAAGGCGGCGACTGATTTGAGGGCGTTGACGGTGTCCTGGCGGCTCATGGGTGGCTCCTGCGGGGGCGCGGGGGAAGTCCCGCGCGACCCACCCCAAGTAAAGCGACGCATGCGACACAAAACGGCCGTTGCAGCTCTTGGCACGTCAAGACCACGGGCTGGGAAAGCCATTCGTACAGGCCACGGCAGCCGAATAAAAATATTTTCAGGAATTTTCGGAAGGGCCGATCCGGCGCGTTTCAATTGCGTTCAGCAGCCTGCGCACGCGGGTGCGCGTTTGTTTGTCCGGCACGTCCTCGGCCAGCGTCTGGGCGTTTCGGGCGTACACGTCGGCATCTTCCCATTCGCCCTGCTCGGCCAGCAGGCGGGCAAGCGCCTCGAGTAACTGCACCTTCGCGTCGTCGGCCTGCGAATCTTCCACGGCCAGGAAGCCGTAGTTCCAGGTGCGCTCGGCCAGCGAGTTGCGCCCCTGCGCCTCGTACACGGCCCCCAACTCGAGGTACGCGGCGCCGGTCGCAGCCGCGTCGCCGATCTCCAGCGCCAGGCGCTGGGCCTCTGCCGCGTACTTTTCGGCTTCGCTGAGCATGCCGATCATGCGGTGCGTGGACGCGAGGCCGATCAGCGGTTCGGTTTTCTGGAACACGTAGCCCAGCTGTTCGCGGCTGGCGACAGCGGCCCGGTAGTGCTCCAGCGCCTGTGCCAGGTTGGCGCGGCGGTTGCCGTCCGGGCGGTCGCGGTACAGGCGGCCGAGTGCGCCAAGCATGGCGCCCTCGTTCAACTTGTCGCCGGCTTCGCGCAGCACGCGGATGGATTCCGCCAGGTGTCGCTCGGCCTCGCTGAAGTTGCCGCCGCGCAGGCAGGCCAGGCCGATCTGCCCCTCGGTGATGCCCACGGCGCGCTGGTTGCCGGTTTCGCGCGCCAGCCGCAGCACCGGGGCGTACAACTCACGCACGCCGGACTGGGTCATGCTCTCGTCCTGCACGGTGCAGAGGTTGCCCAGCGCGCGCAGCTGCAGGTTCTTGTCGCCCGCCTTGCGCGCGATCTCGAGGGCGCGCTGAAGGTCGCGGGTGGCGGCAGTGTCGTCGTTCACGTCGCGGTACAGGGTGCCGCGCTCGACCAGGCAATAGGCCAGCAGGCCTGCGGGCAGGCCGGGCGTGTCGATGGCGGCGCCAAGGCAGTGCAGTGCGGGCTCGCGACGGCCGAGCATCCAGTGCATGATTCCGGCTTCCGTCAGCGCCTCGGCGCGCTCGCCGGGTGTGGCGTGGCGGTGGGCGGCGAAGCGCTCCCAGAGCCGGCAGGCTGCTTCGTTCTCGAACTTGTTGGCGGCGTGCACGGCCGAGAGGCGCAGATAGCGCAGCTCGCGGTGGGCGATGTCGCTGCCGACCAGCGTGACGTTTTCCTGTGCCAGGCGGGCGTGCTCGGCGAGCTCGAACACGGCGTCCAGACCGGCGCTGAGCATCAGTTCTTCCAGGATGTCCAGCGCGATGGCGTGCAGGCGGGCACGCTGGCTGGGCGGCAGCAACTGGTAGGCCGCGTCGCGCGCCGTTGCGTGGCGGAACAGGTAGGCTTCTTCTGCGCTGGGTGCGATGCTGTCGGCCATGGCGGACGCTTATACGCGCGCGATGAAAGTTTGCCCGCGTTTTTCGCGACCGGGACTGGCCTGCAACCGGCGGCCGTTATGATGGCGCCATGCCGCAACGCGACGAACATCCGGGCGCCCGCAAGCGCCACGACCGCAAGACCCTGCAACTGTGCCGCCAGGTGCAGCGCGCGCTGTCGTTTGCCCTGAGCGAAACGGGCGACGACGAACTGCTGACTGCCTACGTCGATGACGTGCAGCCCGCGCCCGACGCCGGCCACCTGCTGGTCAGCGTCCACGGCGAAGGCGACCCGATCAAGCTGATGCAGGCCCTGTACGCCAACACCGGCCGCCTGCGCAGCGCGGTGGCCGAGGCCATCACCCGCCGCAAGGCCCCCGAGCTGGCGTGGCAGGTGGTGTGAAGCGGTATGGCCGTCTCGGCGTCGGCTCCCTTCGAATTGCCTGCGGAGCAGGCCAACAACTGTTAGCCCCCGGCGTAAGCCGGGGGAACTTGGCATCAGCAGAAGTGAGGCGCGGAGCGCCGGCACAAATGTGCGTGGGTTTGTGTCGGCGCTCCGCGCCTCGATACTTCCTTTTGGTCTGCTCCCCGAAAACTGAGCCAGGTGTTATGAGAGTTCTGAGCGGCCGTGAGGCCGGAAAGGACTGTCATGAAACGCAAACGTCGAACGCCCGAGCAGGTCATCGCCCTGCTGCGTGACGCCGAGGCTGACCTGGCCGCGGGCCTGTCGGTCGAGCAGGTCTGCAAGAAGATCGGGGTCAGCCAGCAGACGTACTTCCGCTGGAAGAGCCAGTACGGCGGCGCCAAGGGCAACACCATGAAGCGCCTCAAACAACTGGAGGCCGAGAACAAGCAGCTCAAGAAGGCGGTGGCCGACCTGACGCTGGAAAAGCAGGCCTTGAAGGACATCGCCGAGGGACACTTCTAACCCCTGCGCGCCGCAGACAGGCCGTGAAACACCGGCAGCGCGCGCTGGGGGCATCGGCACGCAAGGCCTGCAAGACGGTCGGTCAGGCACGCAGCACGCAGCGCTACAAACCGCAAAGGCGGTCACAAGAAGAAGCGCTTGTGAAGCGGATGCTGGAGCTGGCGGGCAAGCACCCGCGCTATGGCTACCGCCGCGTCTGGAGCCTGCTGCGACGGGAGGGCTTCAGGGTGAACCGCAAGCGGGTCCACCGGCTGTGGAGAAAACACGGCCTGAAGGTGCCGCAGAGACGGCGCAAGAAGCGGGCCACCGGCCAAGGCAGCAACGGCTGCGCGGCAAGGCGTGTGGAGCACCGGAATCATGTGTGGGCGTGGGATTTCACCCATGATCGCACGACAGACGGCCGGGCCTTGAAGTGGCTGAGTGTGGTCGATGAGTGGACGCGGGAGTGTCTGGTGCTTGAGGTGGGACGCAGCTTCAAAGCCGTGGACGTGATCGAGGCGATCGCGGAGGCCATGAAGCGGCACGGAGCACCGATGCACATAAGAAGCGACAACGGCCCGGAGTTCATCGCCATAGCTTTGAAAAGCTGGCTGAAGAGGGCGAAGGTGGAGACGCTGTATGTGGAGCCTGGAAGCCCGTGGCAGAACGGCTATGCGGAGAGCTTCCACGCCCGGCTGAGCGACGAGCTGCTGGAGCAGGAGTTGTGGACAAGCGTTGAGGAAGCGAAACTGCTGTCGAGAAGGTGGCAATGGGAGTACAACCATGAGCGGCCGCACTCATCGCTGGGGTACCGTACCCCGGCGGAGTACGCGGCCGAGCAACCGACTCTCATAACAACCGGTACATAAAACGGGGGCAGGTCACTTTCGGCGAAAACCCCCACCGAACGCCGGAGGCGTTCGGTGGGGGCTAACATTGTGAGCCTGCTCCGCAGGCGAGAAACGCCGCGCGTGCAGCTTTGCGGGCCGGCATCCGCTCCCCAGATCCTGGCACTCACTACCTGGCTCGCCAGGCTCTTATCGCATGCAGGAGTGTTGTGATTTCCTGGTCAACAGCGGCCTGCACCCTGGCCTTCTCGTCATCTGGCAGCCAGTCGAGTTCGTCTCGAATTGTCTCTTCGAAAACCGAACGCCACTGCTCCACTTCTTTCGGATCCGGTAGTGTTTCCAACTCACGACGAGAGTTGAGCGCATTGATCATCGCCAGCGCAGCCAGTGCCCGATAACAACCGCCGTTCGTGAATGAAGGCGATGCAACGAAGTCTCGAATGACTGTAAACAGCCGCTCGGCATGATCCTGCAGGAAGTCCTGAGCCTCTTCATTGTCGAATGCGTCAGGTCCGAACGGTCGCATGTCCATAATCCGCTCCGCTTGGGGGCGCCGATGCCACTACATCACATTCAGCTCTAACTTGGCGGCTTCGGACATCATGGACTTGTTCCAGGGCGGGTCCCAGACCAGCTCTACCCTAGCCTGTGTCACGCCGCTGAGCGCGCGCAGCTTCTGCTCGACTTCGCCGGGCAGGGTGCCGGCCACGGGGCAGGCGGGCGAGGTCAGGGTCATCTTCACGTGTACGTCGCCCTTCAGGCCTACGCTTACGTTGTAGATCATCCCCAGCTCGTAGATGTTGACCGGGATTTCCGGGTCGTAGATGGTCTGCAACTCGCGGATCACCGCTTCTTTTGATTGCTTGGCCTCGGCCAGCGTCAGATCGCGCGGGTTGCCCTGTTCGTCTTTCGGCAGCTTGCCCAGGTCCGGCGGCGGCAGCTCTTTGGGCGGTGCGGCCGGCGCCGTGCGCGTGCCGGGGGCGCCGCGGCTCATCAATGACCGGTCCACCTCAACGGGCGGCGTCACGGCCTTGAGCTTGTCGGGATCGACCAGCTTGGCCGCGCCTTCGGGCTGGGGCTCGGTTTTGGGCTCGTTGCTCATTTTGGTTTTGGCGCGGGGCCACTTGAACCAGCTCACGCGAACAGTTCCTTCACCTTGTGGATGCCCTTCACCAGCGCGTCAACCTCGGCGCGCGTGTTATAGAACGCGAAGCTGGCGCGGATGGTGGCCGGCACCTTGAAAAAGTCCATCACCGGCTCGGCGCAGTGCTGGCCGACGCGCACGGCAATGCCCTGCTCGTCCAGGATCATGCCGGCGTCCGCGGCGTGGATGCCCTCCAGCACGAAGCTGATCACGCCGGCCTTGTCTGCACTCGTGCCGATGATGCGCAGGCCTTCAATCGCGCTTAACTGCGCCGTCGCGTACTCCAGCAGCTCGTGCTCGTAAGCTTGCATGGCATCGAAGCCGATCTCCATCAGGTACTCTAGCGCGACGCCCATCGCGATGGTGTCCGCGATGCTGGGCGTGCCGGCCTCGAACTTGTGGGGGATCTTGGCGTAGGTGGTCTTGGCGAAGCTGACCGACTCGATCATCTCGCCGCCACCGTGCCAGGGCGGCATGGCCTCAAGCACTTCCGCGCGGCCCCACAGGGCGCCGATGCCCGAGGGCCCGAAGGCCTTGTGGCCGCTGAAGGCGTAGAAATCAACGCCGAGATCCTGCACGTCGATGCGCATGTGCGGCGCGGCCTGGGCGCCGTCCACCAGCACCAGCGCGCCGTGTTGATGCGCGGCTGCGGCCATGCGCTTGACCGGGTTGATGGTGCCGAGCGCGTTGCTGACGTGCACCACGCTGACCAGCCTGGTGCGCGGATTCAGCAGCTTCAGGTACTCGTCGAAGATCAGAGTGCCGGTTTGGTCCATGGGCGCGACGCGCAGCTTCGCGCCGGTCTGCTCGCACAGCATCTGCCAAGGCACGATGTTGCTGTGGTGCTCCATGGCGGTGATCACGATTTCGTCGCCGGCCTTGAGGCTGCTGCGCCCCCAGGCCTGTGCCACCAGGTTAATGGCCTCGGTGGTGCCGCGCACGAAGATGACTTCGCGGTCTTCGGGCGCGTTCAGGAAGCGCTGCACGCTGCGGCGGGCCTGCTCGAACTTGTCGGTGCAGATGGCCGACAGCTCGTGGGCGGCGCGGTGCACGTTGGCGTACTCGCGCTCGTAGGTGTTGCGGATGGAGTCGATCACGCAGCGCGGCTTCTGGGCCGATGCGCCGTTGTCCAGGTAAACCAGCGGCTTGCCGTGCACCTCACGCGCCAGGATCGGAAAATCCGCGCGCAACTTCTGTACGTCGAATGTCTTCACTTCAGTCATGGGTTCAGGAACCACGGGTAAACACAGGTAAACACTGCTCAGTTACCGTCTACATAGCGTCGCACATCGATCCGCGGCTTCCCGAAGTTGATCAACCCGATCAGCCACAACGGGCTTGCCTTCAGGTAATTCAGAGTGATGGCTTCGTGGATCGAGTCCAGCTCCCGGACGGTCTTCAACTCGACCATCACGCAGTCCTCGACGAACAGGTCTACGACGTACTCGCCGACAACACTTTCTTCGTACATCACCTTCAACGGATGCTGCTGTACAACTTTCAAACCGCGTTTGCGCAACTCAATGGTCAGGGCGTTCTCGTACACCTTCTCCAGGAATCCCGGCCCCAGCGTGTTGGCGACCTTGTATGCGGAGTCCTTGATTGCCTCCCAGAATTCATTGCAACGGGCCTTGAACTCGGCTGTGAACGTCTTACTTCTCACCGTGTTTCCCCGTGTTCACCCGTGGTTCCTAACCGTCCAGCAGCCCGTGAAATCTTTCGGCCAGCTGCGCTTCCAGCGCCTGCTTCAGCGGCTCGATCCTGATCTGCTCGATGACGTCGTTGGCGAACGCGTAGGTCAGCAGGTTGCGGGCGGTCTGCTCGTTCAGGCCCCTTGAGCGCAGGAAGAAGATCGCGTCGCGGTCGAGCTGGCCCGAGGTCGCGCCGTGGCTGCACTTCACGTCGTCGGTGTAGATCTCGAGCTGCGGTTTGGTGTCCACCTTCGCGTCGTCGCTGAGCAGCAGGTTGTTGTTCTGCTGCTGCGCGTCCGTGCCGTTGGCCCCCGGCCGTACGATCACCTTGCCGCTGAATACGCTGCGCGACTTGTCGTCCACCACCGCTCGGTACAGCTGGCGGCTGCGGCCGTGGGGGCGCACGTGGTCAACCTCGATGTGATTGTCAAAGTGCTGGCTGCCGCGGCCGAGCACCAGGCCGTTGAGCACGCACTCCGCGCCCTCGGCCGCGAGCACGGCGTGCACGTCGTTGCGCGCCAGGCCTGCGCCCAGGCAGATGCAGTGCGAGGTTACGCTCGCGTCGCGCTCGACGTGGACTTCGTTGTGGCCCACGTGGCTGGTTGCGTCGCCCTCGCGCAGCAGTTTGGCGTGGCGGATCTTGGCGTTGCCCTTGGCGACGATCTCGCTGACCGAGTTCACGAAACGGGGCGCTGATCCAAGGCCCACGAAGCTCTCCACCACCCGTAGCTCGACGCTTTCGCCCGCGAACACCAGCGTGCGCGTGGAGCTTTCGGCCGGGCCGTTGCCGTCGGTGCTCACGTACAGCACGTGTACGGGCGTCTCGAGTGCCAGGCCGTTGCCGGCGCGGATGTAGGCGCCGTCCGTGAACAGCGCGGTGTTGAGCGCTGTGAAGGGGCTGGTGTAGGCCGCGTAGCGCCCCAGCTTGAGCTGCAGGGCTTCTTCCGAATCCAGCATGCGGCTGATCGGCTGCACCACCAGGCCTTCCGGCAGGGGCGGCAGCTTGCACAGGTTCTCGGCGAAGTGGCCGTTGACGAACACCAGGCGGATTTCGTCGTCGGCCAGCAGATAGGGCTTGAGATCGGCCTCGCTGATGCGCGCGGGCGCGGCGGGCGCCCACTGGTTGCCTGCGATGGATTTCAGGCTGGTCCAGCGCCACTCCTCGTGCTTCACGGTGGGCAAGCCCAGCGCGCGGAAATTCTCGAAGGCTTCCTCGCGCAGTTCCGACAGCCAGCCGGGCTCTTGCGGCAAAGCCTTGCGCAGGGCGGCGTAGGTGGGGGCGAAGCCGTTTTCGGTGGTTGCCGTCATGTCAGTCACCAAAAGGGTCAGGCACCATTTTCTGTGAAAATGGAGCCGGACCCTACGCCGAGGCGGCCTCCTCTTCGATCCAGGCGTAGCCCTTGTCCTCAAGCTCCAGCGCCAACTGCTTGCCGCCGGACTTCACCACGCGGCCGTCGAGCAGCACGTGCACGAAGTCGGGCTCGATGTAATTCAGCAGGCGCTGGTAGTGCGTCACCAGCAGGAAGGCGCGCTCCGGGCTGCGCAGGCTGTTCACGCCGGCTGCTACGGTTTTCAGGGCATCAATGTCGAGGCCGGAGTCGGTCTCGTCCAGGATCGCCAGGGTGGGCGCCAGCATCGCGAGCTGGAAGATCTCGTTGCGCTTCTTTTCGCCGCCCGAGAAGCCCTCGTTGACGCTGCGGTTCAGCAGGGCCTGGTCGATGTCCACCAGCTTCGCCTTCTCCTTCACCAGCGCCAGGAACTCGGCGCCGGAAAGCTCGGCCTCGCCGCGCGACTTGCGCTGGGCGTTCAGCGCGCTGCGCAGGAAGTACAGGTTGCTGACGCCCGGCACCTCCACGGGGTACTGGAAGGCCAGGAAGATACCCGCGCAGGCGCGCTCTTCAGGCTCGTCCTGCAGGATGCTGCGACCCTTGAACAGCACGTCGCCGCCGGTGACCTCGTAATCCGGGTGGCCGGCGATCACCTTGGTCAGCGTGCTCTTGCCGGAGCCGTTGGTGCCCATGATGGCGTGCACCTCGCCGGCGTTGATGGAGAGGGAAAGGCCGTGCAGGATCTCCGTGCCGTCCACGGAGGCATGCAGGTCGCGAATTTCAAGCAATGGCGTAGTCATACAGCGGGTTCCAGGTGTCAGGTTTCAGGTTTCAGGGAAAGGCCGGGTGTGCTGACACCTGAAACCTGTCCCCTGTAACCTGTGTTATCCCACAGCGCCTTCCAGTTTCACGCCCAGCAGTTTCTGGGCCTCCACGGCGAATTCCATCGGCAGCTCGCTAAGCACGTCCTTGCAGAAGCCGTTCACGATCATGCTGACCGCGTCCTCTTCGCTCAGGCCGCGCTGGCGCAGAAAGAAAATCTGGTCGTCGCTGATCTTGCTGGTGCTCGCCTCGTGCTCGACCACGGCCGTGGGGTTGGCGCTTTCGATGTAGGGCGTGGTGTGCGCGCCGCAGGTGCCGCCGATCAGCAGGCTGTCGCAGACGCTGTAGTTTCGCGCGCCCGTGGCGCCCTTCATGATTTTCACCAGGCCGCGGTAGGTCTGGTCCGCGTGGCCGGCGCTGATGCCCTTGCTGACGATGGTGCTCTTGGTGTTCTTGCCGATGTGAATCATCTTGGTGCCGGTGTCAGCCATCTGGCGGTCGCGCGTCAGGGCCACGCTGTAGAACTCGCCCACGCTGTTGTCGCCCTTGAGAACGCAGCTCGGGTACTTCCAGGTGATGGCGCTGCCGGTCTCCACCTGCGTCCAGGAGATCTTGGCGTTCTCGCTGGCCATGCCGCGCTTGGTGACGAAGTTGTAGACGCCGCCCTTGCCGTCCTTGTCGCCCGGGTACCAGTTCTGCACGGTGCTGTATTTAATATGCGCGCCCTTAAGGGCGACCAGTTCCACTACTGCGGCGTGGAGTTGGTTCTCGTCGCGCTGGGGCGCGGTGCAGCCTTCCAGGTAGCTGACGTAGGCGCCCTCGTCGGCGATTAACAGCGTTCTTTCGAACTGGCCGGTGCCGGCGCTGTTGATGCGGAAATAGGTGCTCAGCTCCATGGGGCAGCGCACGCCGGGCGGGATGTAGCAGAAGCTGCCGTCCGAAAACACCGCGCTGTTCAGGGTGGCAAAGTAGTTGTCGGTGTAGGGCACCACGCTGCCGAGGTACTTCTTCACCAGTTCGGGGTGGTCCGTCACGGCCTCGCTGAAGCTGCAGAAGATGATGCCCTGCTTCGAGAGTTCCTCGCGGAAGGTGGTTTTCACGCTGACGCTGTCGAAGACGGCGTCCACGGCCACGCCGCTCAGGCGCTTCTGCTCGTCGAGGCTGATACCCAGCTTCTCGAAGGTTTCCAGCAGTTCGGGGTCCACTTCGTCGAGGCTGCTGACCTCGGGTTTCTTCTTGGGCGCCGAGTAGTAGATGATGCCCTGGTAGTCGATCTTCGGGTACTTGGGCTTCTGCCACTCAGGCTCGCGCATGGTCAGCCAGTGGCGGAAGGCGCGCAGGCGCCATTCCGTCAGCCACTCCGGCTCGTGCTTCTTGGCCGAGATGGCGTGCACGATGTCTTCATTCAGGCCGGGCGGGAGCTGGTCGGCGTCAACGTGGCTGACCCAGCCGTGCTTGTACTCCTGCTGGGCGAGTGCCTCTATGCTTTCGTTCGTGTCCGGCATGGCTGCTCTCGGGCCTTGGACGCCAGCGGGGCCCATATTGGACCCCTGCAGTCCTGTTTAGCGCCCTCTTGTTTCCCGGCAAGGGATAAACTGGACTAAATTAGTCCTTTATTCCGCCGCCGCCCTGATTAAAGGAAGAAGGCGCGCAGAACATTATGGTATCAGGATGAAAAGGTCCTTACAGCAACGGGTTTAGGATGGATATCCAGCAACGCCAGCAGCAGATCATCGACGAGTTCTCCGCCATGCCCGAATGGGAGGAGCGCTACAAGCGCATCATCCAGTACGGCCGTGAACTCGCGCCCATGGATGATCAGCACAAGACCGACAAGAACAAGGTGAAGGGCTGCCAGAGCACGGTGTGGCTGCACGCGGAGTTGAAGGACGGTGTGGTGCACTTCCAGGGTGACAGCGACGCCATGATCGTGCGCGGGCTGATTGCGTTGTTGATGAAGGTGTATTCCGGCGCAACGCCTGAAGAAATTGTCAAAACGCCGCCGGATTTTGTCGTTGCCACCGGCTTGGCCGGACATTTATCTCAGACGCGGGCGAACGGCCTTGCCGCGATGGTGAAGCAGATCAAGATGTACGCGGCCGTGTTCCAGGCCATGCAGAAACAAGGGCGCTGAAGCATGTTGGACAAGCACCTGGCAGAGCTGCGCGACAAGCTGTCGGCCAACGACTGGAAGGTCGTGAGCGAGACCACGGCCGAGGGCGGCAAACCGGTGTTCTGGCAGGTGCAGCGCAAGGCGGGGCACGGGCCGTTTCACCTGGAGTTCGAGTCTTTCGATAAAGGCGAACCCGCACCCATCGAGCAGGGCTACGGCGTGCGCATCCGCGAGCTGAGGCAGACCAGCATCTACCTCTACCGCAAGCGCAACGAGCAAGCCTGGCACCGCGTACTCGACGAGCTGGTAACAGCACTCGACGAGCTGGAACGCTAGGGATTCCGGTTTCTCGATCGCGGGCGTTACCTGCAACGCAACTACCGATTAACCACGAAGGGCCACGAAGGACCACGAAGAGCCCAGCCAGGTTCGGCAGTTCTTCGTGGTTCTTGGTGCGCCTTCGTGGGCAATCGTTTTGAAGTTCTCAGGGATTGCTTGAAGCTTCATGCGTTTGCTGCGGGTTTTTCTTGGGTGCTTCGAAAAGAAGTTTGCGCTGCAACCAACCAGGTCGTACTTACTAACGCCATGAATACGCGCACGAACAACTTTGCTTGGCAGTGGTGGACCCCCGATCCCGGGTGGTGCGCCGCGTAGTTGTTTGCTGACTCGCTGACCACGCCCGGACTTTGCTCCGGGCGTTTTTATTTTCCCACACTTTCGAGACCGCCATGACCGCCTCAACCATTGCCGACCTGGAGACACCGACCTCGCTGTTCCTGAAACTGCGCGACTTCAAACCCGCCTTCCTGCTGGAAAGCGTCACCCACGGCGAAAAGGTCGGCCGTTACTCCTTCATCGGCCTCGACCCCGTCAAGACCATCGAGTACCGCGGCGAAGGCAGCCTGCGTGAGCTGATCGAGCGCGAACTGGCGGCGCTGGGGACTGTCCCCGCAGGGGACTGTCCCCGTAGTGAGGCTACCGGAACGCGCTCGAAAACGGGGACAGTCCCCAACCGCGGGGACAGTCCCCTGGGCTTGGTCGGCGCCATTGCCTTCGAGAACGTTCATGAATTGTTGCCGACGGGTGTTACGCGCGTCGGCCGCGACGGGCAGCCCCTGGCCGCTTTCGTGGTCCCGCGCGCGGTGCTGACTTTCGACCACGCCGCGCGGCGCATCAGCCTCGACCACGCCGACGGGCCCGATGCTGCCGCGAAGCTGCTGGCCGAGATCCGCACCGCCATGGCGCTGCCGGTGCCGGAGCTGCCCCAGGGCGGCGACTACACCGAGCCGAATGCCACCATCGACGAGCCCGCGTTCACCGCCATGGTCGAGCGCGCGCAGCAGCACATCGCGGCCGGCGACATCTTCCAGGTGGTGCTGTCGCTGGCCTTCGAGGGCGAGACCAGCCTGCACCCGTACCAGGTGTACCGCGCCCTGCGCCACCTGAACCCGTCGCCCTACCTGTACTACCTCGACTTCGGCGCCTACCAGGTGATCGGCAGCAGCCCCGAGGCGCTGGTCAAGCTGCAGGACGGCGAGCTCACCATCCGGCCCATCGCCGGCACCCGCAAGCGCGGCGCCGACGACGCCGAAGATGCGGCCCTCGAGGCCGAGTTGCGCAGCGACGCCAAGGAACTGGCCGAGCACAACATGCTGGTGGACCTCGCCCGCAACGACGTCGGGCGCGTGGCCGAGATCGGCAGCGTGCGCGTGCCCGATCTGCGCGTGATCGAGCGCTACTCCCACGTGATGCACATCTGCAGCAGCGTGACCGGAAAGCTGGAGGCGTCGCCGCTGGACGCCTTCGCCAGCGCGTTTCCCGCCGGCACCGTCAGCGGCGCGCCCAAGATCCGCGCGCTGCAGATCATCAACGAACTCGAGCCGCGGCCGCGCGGGTTTTACGCGGGCAGCGTGGGCTACTTCACGCCCGGCGGCGATTTCGACCAGGCCATCACGATCAGGACCATCGTGATGAACAACGGGCGTTACAGCGCGCAGGCCGGCGCGGGCATCGTGGCCGACAGCGTGCCGGCCAATGAGTACCAGGAAATCCGCAACAAGGCGGCGGCGCTGCTGAAGGCGCTCGAGTTCGCAAAGGATGAGCTATAGGACGCCGTTGGCGATCGCTTGTCAGCGGTTAGCCAGCAGCCAACAGCCAGGAGCCAACAGCCATGATTCTACTGATCGACAACTACGACAGCTTCACCTTCAACCTCTACCAGGCCCTGGGAACGCTCGGCGCGGACGTGACCGTCCGCTACAACGACCAGGTCAGCGGCGACGATCTACAGCAGGCCGACGCCATCGTGATCTCGCCCGGTCCCGGCAACCCGGACCAGGCCGGGCAGACGCTTGACGTGATCCGCACCCAGGCCGGGCGCTTGCCGATCCTGGGCGTGTGCCTGGGCCACCAGGCGATTGCGCAGGCCTTCGGCGGCCGCGTGGTGCGCGCCCCGCGCCTGATGCACGGCAAGACCTCACGCATCTACCACGACTCGCGCGGCCTGTACGACGGCCTGCCCAATCCCGTTGAGGTTGGGCGCTACCACTCGCTGATTGTTGACGAGTCAAGCCTGCCGCCGGAATTCGAAATCGCCAGCTACACCAGCGAAGGCGAGATCATGGGCATCCGCCACCGCAAGCTGCCCATCGAGGGGGTGCAGTTCCACCCGGAGAGCATCCTGACGCCCCAGGGCCCCAGGCTGCTGCAGAACTTCCTGAACCGCATCGCCGCGATCGCGTAGAGCCGCCAACGGAGACCAGCCATGACCACACAACTGCTCGAACATCTGGCCAGCGGCGCTCATCTCGGCGCCGACGACGCGGAAGCCCTGCTGAACCGGCTGCTTGACGAGTCAACACCGGAGTTCCTGATCGCCGGCATCCTCGCCGCATTGCGCACCAGGGGCGAATCCGGCGAAGAACTGCTCGGCATCACGCGCGCGCTGTTGAACCATGCGGGCTGCGTGAGTGACGTGCCGGCCGGCGCCGTGGATACCTGCGGCACCGGCGGCGACGGCGCGGGCACTTTCAACATCAGCACGGCCGCGGCGTTGCTGGTGGCATCGCTGGGCGTGCCGGTGGTCAAACACGGCAACCGCAGCGTCACCAGCCGCAGCGGCAGTGCAGACGTGATCGAAGCCTTGGGCCTGCCCTTCACCGCGCCCGGTGCCGCGGCCGACCCGCGCTTCTCGTTCCTGTTCGCGCCGCACTTCCATCCGGCCCTGAAGCGCATCGGCCCGATCCGCAAAGCGCTGGGTATTCGCACTGTCTTCAACCTGGTCGGGCCGCTGGCCAACCCGGCGCGTCCGAGTTTCCAGCTGGTGGGTGTTGCCGCCCGCGAGCGCCTGGCCGACGTCGCCCGCGCCCTGCAGGGCCTGGGCCGCAAGCGCGCGTCCGTGGTCCAAGGCGAGCCCGGTCTCGACGAAGCCACACCCGCTGGGCGCTTCACAGTCATCGACGTAAGGCCGGACGCCATTTCAGCTGCCGACTTCACGGCCGCGGACTTCGGTTTGCCTGCCTGTGAGCTGGCAGACCTGTGGGGCGGCGACGCGGGTGAAAACGCCGCGATCATCGAGGCCATTTTCGCCGGCGAGCGCGGCCCGCGTCGCGACACCGTGGTGCTCAACGCCGCTCTGACCCTGCTGCTGGTCGGTCGCGCCGGCACTTCCATCGAAGCCGCGGAGCTGGCGGCGGGCGCGATTGACGACGGCCGTGCAAGTCAGCTGCTGCGCGAACTGCAGGGGAGTGCCATCCATGCCTGACTTCCTGCAAAGCATGGCCAAAGCATCCGCCGAGCGCGTGGCAGCGGCGCGCCGGCGCATCAGTGACGCAGCGATACGCGAAGCCGCCGAGCACGCCGCGCCGGCAAAACGCCTGCGGCTGGGAAAAGACTTCGGCGTGATCGCCGAGATCAAGCGCAGCGCGCCCTCCAGCGGCAAGCTGGCCGAAGGCGTGAATGTTGCCGTCCGCGCGCAGGCCTATGAACGTGCCGGAGCCGTGGCGGTGTCCGTGCTGACCGAGCCAGCAAGCTTCGGCGGCGACCTGCGTGACCTGCGCGAGGCCGCAACCGCCGGGCTGCCCGTGATGCGCAAAGACTTCCTGGTGGATGCCTACCAGCTGTATGAGGCGCGCGCCCACGGCGCCGACGGCGTGCTGTTGATCGCGGCCATTCTCGACGACAATCAGCTGCGCGAGCTGCTTGGCGTATCCGAGTACCTGGGCCTGTTCGCCTTGGTGGAGGCCTTCGATGAAGTCGACGTGGAGCGAGCCCAGTGCGCGGGCGCCGAGCTGGTGGGCGTCAATTGCCGCAACCTGCGCGACCTCAGCGTGGACTTTGCGCGTTTCGAACGCTTGCGTCCCTTGATCGATCGTGACCGCAAGGCCGTCGCCGAAAGCGGCATCATCGCGCCGGAGCAGCTGACGGCCGTGCGCGAGCTGGGCTACCACGCCGCGCTGGTGGGCAGCGCCCTGATGCGCCAAGCCGACCCCGCCGCGGCGCTGCGCCAGTTGTTGGGGACTGTCGCCGGCGAAGCCGAGGGACTGTCCCCGTTTTCGAATGCGGAGAGACAGGCCGGACGACGGGGACAGTCCCTCCGCGCAGGCGCGGGGGACAGTCCCCAGAAGGCAACGCGATGATCAAGATCTGCGGAATCACCGACGCGGCCACAGCCGCACTGGCCGCCGAAGCCGGCGCCACCGCCATCGGGCTGGTATTCGCCGACTCTCCCCGGCGGGTATCGGCCCGGCAGGCGGCCGAAATCGTGCGTGCCCTGCCGCGTGAAGTCGAGCGCATCGGCGTGTTCCGCCGCGGCGACCTGGATCAGCTGCCGGCCATCCTTGAGCACGTGGACCTCGACGCCGTCCAGGTCCACCGCGCCGAGGAGCTGCCGCTGGCGCTGCACGGCCGCGAGGTGATCCCCGGCGTGCGCGTGGAGTACACGAGCGACTTCCGCCATGGGCGCGTGCTGGTGGACTCGCCCCTGGGCGAGGGTAGCGGCGTGGCCTGGAACTTCGCCGACGTGCGGCGCTTTGCGCAAGGCAGCCGCGTGATCCTGGCCGGCGGGTTGAGCCCCGCCAACGTGGCGGAGGCGATCCGGCTGGCGCGGCCCTACGGAGTTGACGTGTCAAGTGGCGTGGAACGCGCCCCCGGCGTGAAGGACGCGGCGCTGGTTCGGGCTTTCATACAGGCCGCGCGCGAAGCGTTGGATGCAGTGCAGAAGATCGAGGTGAAGGCATGACAACGGCGGAGAAGACACGTGGGCGGTTCGGGATCTACGGCGGGCAATACGTGCCGGAGACCCTGGTCGCAAACCTGCATGAACTGGAACGGGCCTACGAGGCGGCAAAGCAGGATGCCAACTTCGCCGCAGAGCTGGAGCTGACGCTGCGCGAGTTCGTCGGCCGCGCTACGCCGCTGTATTTTGCCGAGCGCCTGAGCGCCGACCTCGGCGGCAGGGTGTTCCTCAAGCGCGAAGACCTGACCCACACCGGCGCCCACAAAATCAACAACGCCGTGGGCCAGGCCCTGCTGGCCAGGCGGCTGGGCAAGAGGCGCATCGTGGCCGAGACCGGCGCCGGCCAGCACGGTGTGGCGACGGCCGCGGCCTGCGCGCGGTTGGGGCTCGAGTGCGTGGTGTACATGGGTGCGCTTGACTGCGAGCGCCAGCGGCCGAACGTGGAGCGCATGAAGCTGCTGGGCGCCACCGTGGTCGCCTGCGAAGCCGGCAGCCGCAACCTGAAGATCGCGATCAACGAGGCCATCCGCGACTGGATCAGCCGCCCGGAAGACACCCACTACCTGATCGGCAGCGTGGTCGGCCCGCACCCGTACCCTGCCATGGTGCGCGGTTTCCAGAGCGTGATCGGCCGAGAGGCGCGCGCGCAGATTCTGCAGCGCGAAGGCCGCCTGCCGGATGCCGTGATCGCCTGCGTGGGCGGCGGCAGCAACGCGATGGGCATCTTCGCTGGATTTCTCGAGGACGACGTCGAGCTCCACGGCGTGGAAGCCGGCGGCAAAGGCGAAACCCACGCCGCGCCGCTGAACTCCGGCACGCCCGGCGTGCTGCACGGCGCGCTGCAGTACCTGCTGCAGGATGACGACGGCCAGATCCTCAATACCCATTCGATCGCCGCCGGCCTCGATTACCCCGGCGTCGGCCCCGAGCACAGCTTCCTGAAAGACAGCGGCCGCGCGCAGTATCACGTGGTGCGCGACGAGGAAGCGCTTGCAGCGTTCAAGCTGCTGGCGCGGCGCGAGGGCATCATCCCCGCCCTGGAAAGCAGCCACGCGCTGGCCTTCGCGAAGCGCCTGCTGGCGGAGCGCCCGGGCCTGAGCGTGGTCGTCAACCTCTCCGGCCGTGGCGACAAGGACCTGCCCTCCCTGATGGAAAGGAAGCTGCTGTGAGCGTACACGCACTAACCGCCGCCTTCGAACGCGCCCGCAACGAGGGGCGCAAGGCGCTGCTGCCGTTCCTGATGGCCGGCCACCCCACGCCACAGGCGCTTGAGCACAACCTGGCCCAGGCCGGCGAGTTCGCCGACGTGATCGAGGTGGGCGTGCCCTTCAGCGACCCGCTGGCCGACGGGCCCGTGATCCAGGCCGCCGCCGCAACGGCCCTCAAACACGGAACCACCCTGTCCGGCACCCTGGACGTGCTGGCGCGGCGCAAGGCCGGCCCGCCGCTGGTGCTGATGCTCAGCGTGAACCAGGTGCTGGCCGGCGGCCTTGAGCGCTTCGCACAGCGTGCCGCCAAGGCCGGTGTCAGCGGCGCGATCATCCCCGACCTGCCCTTCGAAGAACAGCAGGAGGCGCGCGAGGTATTTACGCGTCAAGGGCTGGCGCTGGTCAGCATGCTGGCGCCCACCACGCGGCCGGAGCGCGCCGAAGCGATTCTGAAGCACGCGCAGGGCTTCGCCTACCTGATCAGCGTGGCCGGAGTAACGGGCGCCCGTGAAGGCTTCGCGCCCGAGACTATCGAGTACATCCGGCGTAGCGCCGCGCTTTCGCCGGTGCCGGTGTGCGTCGGCTTCGGCATCAGCAGGCCGCAACACATCGAGCAGCTGCGCGAGCACGCGGATGGTTTCATCGTTGGCTCGGCGCTGATCCGCGGCCTTGAACAGGGGCTCAGCGTGGCCGATGTACTGCGGCCCCTGCGCGAAGCCTGCAACCAGCAAACCACAGGAGTTCGGTCATGATCGTCACCATGCAACCCGGCGCCACGTTGAAAGAAATCACCGCGGTGATCCGCGCCCTTGAAGGCTTCGGCGCCCAACCCTCTATCTCACGCGACTGCGGCTGCACGCTGGTCACGGCCGCAACCAGCCGCCTGCCCATCGACGCGCGCGAGCTGCAGTCGCTGCCCGGTGTGCGCGACGTGCATGAAGACGCGCATCCCTTCAAGCGCGTCAGCCGCAACTATCACCCCGAGGACACGGTGATCGAGGCCGCGGGCGCGCGCTTCGGCGGCGGCGGCTTCTGCGTGATCGCCGGCCCCTGCGCCGTCGAAAGCGAAGAGCAGATCCACCACGTCGCCGCGCACGTCGCGGCGCAGGGCGCCAAGGGCCTGCGCGGCGGGGCGTTCAAGCCGCGCACCTCACCCTACGCCTTCCAGGGCCTGGGCGTGCCGGGGCTGCGCATGATGCGCGAGGCCGCCGACGCCCACGGCCTGGCTGCGATCAGCGAGGTGATGGCGATCGGCCAGGTGGACGACGCCGTGCGTTACCTCGACGTGCTGCAGGTGGGAGCGCGCAACATGCAGAACTTCGACCTGCTGCGCGAAGTCGGCCGTACCGACAAGCCGGTGCTGCTGAAGCGCGGTCCCAGCAGCAAGATCGAAGAGCTGCTGCTGGCGGCCGAGTACATCGTGGATGCCGGCAACCCGCGCGTGATTTTATGCGAGCGCGGCGTGCGCACCTTCGAAACCGCCACGCGCAACACGCTCGACATCGCGGCCGTGCCGGTAGTGAAGCAGCTGAGCCACCTGCCGATCGTGATCGACCCCAGCCACGCGGCCGGCAAACGCGAGTACGTGAAGGCGCTGGCGCTGGCGGCGCTGGCGGTGGGGGCGGACGGAGTGATGGTGGAAGTCCACCCGGAGCCGAGCAAGGCCTTGAGCGACGGGCGCCAAAGCCTGCATTACGATGAGTTCAGCGAGCTGATGAACGAGGTGCGGCGGCTGGCGGAGTT
The DNA here is from genome assembly GCA_027493625.1 of Planctomycetota bacterium. Taxonomy (GTDB): domain Bacteria; phylum Planctomycetota; class UBA8742; order UBA2392; family UBA2392; genus JACKID01. The sequence goes on from JAOSKM010000002.1 coordinate 422,985, forward strand.
CCGCGCGCCGGTGGTTGTGTGATTGCTCCAAGCTTCAAGCATTGCCGAAAACAGTTTGAAAAAAGTTTCTGGTCACTGTTGACCTGTCAATTTTCGGCCGTATGGTTTCGCGCCATGAACGCAAACAAGGCCAAGATGTGCTGCTGCATGTGCGCCCCCCGGGGTGGCACGTGCGCGGGCATGGCCTTGTAGCTCAAGACCAACCTGTTCACGAAGCCACCGCCAACGCGGTGGCTTCTTTCATTTCCAGACCTGACGGAGACGACAATGGCAAGCGCAAGAGGATTCACACTGTGGTTCACCGGCCTTTCGGGGGCCGGCAAATCGACACTGGCCGACGAGATTTCACGCCGCCTGCTGCGGCACGGCATCGGCCACGAGGTGCTGGACGGCGACGTGGTGCGCACACACCTGAGCAAGGGGCTGGGCTTTTCCCGCGAAGACCGCGACACCAACATCCGGCGCATCGGCTTCGTGGCCGAGCTGCTGACGCGCCACGAGATCCCGGTGATCACTGCCGCGATCAGCCCCTACCGCGAAGTGCGCGAGGAAGTGCGCCACAAGATCGGCAGCCGGCGCTTCATCGAGGTGTTCGTGACGGCCTCGCTCGATGAGCTGGTGCGCCGCGACGTGAAGGGCCTGTACGCCAAGGCGCTGCACGGCGAGATCAAGAACTTCACGGGCGTCAGCGACCCCTACGAAGCGCCGGTCAACCCGGAAGTCACGGTTGACAGCGAGAACGAATCGCCCGAGCAGTCGGCCGACAAGATCTGGGACTACCTGGTGCAGAACGCCTTCATACGCGTCGAGCAGCTTGTGGGGCACGCATAACATGACCGCACACACCGCAAAGCTGAGCAAGTGCAAGGCCCCCATGTGCATGGGCGGGGGTGGCTCGTGTTGACGCGTAAAGAGACGCGCAGACACGGGCCGCCAAAGGGCGGCCCTTTCTTTTTGTGAACACAGGACGTGAACCATGAAACCAGAGACACAGACACGAAGCCTTGCCCGCAGGGCGTTCGCCGAGTTCAGCAGCACGCTGCTGGCCCTGGCGCTGATCGCGGCCGTGAAGGCCTGGCAACTCCTGGCGGGGCAGGCCGGATGATCGTGACGCTGCAGAAACCGGAAACGGCGCACCCGGCGACCGCCGTGGTGGTGCTGGCGATCGTGGTCGCGGTCGCGAAGCTGGCGCACCTGCTGGCGCCGGGCGTGCCCGGCGTGGTGTGGGCGCTTGGCTTCGGCGTGCTGGCGGGCCACGGCGCCCGCAGCTCGGGGCGCGGCACGTTGCAGCTGCCCTACGAGGTGCCGCTGACGGCGGGCTTCGTGATGATGGGCGCCGAGGTGACGCCGGAGGTGTTCAAGCTGGTGGGCTGGAACGGCCTGCTGGGTGTCGCGCTGCTGTGGGCGCTGGTGATCGTGGGATTCGCCGTGGCGACCCGGCTGCGCCTGTTGCCCTCGCGGCTCGCCGGGCTGTTTGCCCTGGGGTTGTCCGGCTGCGGCGTCTCGGCGATTACCGCCGTGGCAAAGCGCGACCGCGCCGTGGAAGGCACGCCGCAAACGGTGGCGACGGTGGTGATCATGGGCGCCGGCGCGATCGCGCTGGTTGTGTACCCGCTGCTCGGCCACGTGCTGGGGCTGGACGCCGCCACCTTCGGCACCTTCGCCGGGCTGACCATCGCCAACAACGCCGAGTCACTGGCCGCCGCGGGCACCCGTGAAGACCCCGCGCTGCTGCTGGCGGCTGCCTACAAGGTTGTGGTGAACGCCTTCGAGGGCCTGGCGGTGGTGCTGTACCTGTGGCTGTTCGCGGGGCGCCGGCGCGGGCAGTTGCCGGCCGCGAAACTGGCGTTGCCGCGCGTGCCCGGCTTCGTGGTGGGGTTCACGGTGGTGGGCGCGGCGGCGCTGCTGGGCGCGTTCAGCGAGGCCGAGCGCCAGGCGCTGTCGGGCCTGACGCGCTGGGCATTCTTCATCGCGCTGGTGGGGGTTGGTTTCCGTACGCGGATCGACCAGCTGCGCCGCGCGATCAAGCCGGCGCTGGTGGGCCTGCTGCTGTGGGCCGCGGGCTCGGCGCTGGTGCTGGTTTGGCTGTTGCACGTGAGAGGATGAGAGATGGAACCTGAAGTCAGGCACATTGCGAAGACCGACTACTCGAAGCACCGCGTGCTGCGCAGCAGCGGCGAAGTGACGATCGACGGCGTGTACCCGGAGCGCGAGGCGGGCTTCTACATGGTGCGCGTGCGCGTGCCGGGCGGGCTGCTGACGATCGCGCAGGCCTACGCGCTTGCGGAGTTCGCGGGCAGCTACGCGAACGGCGAGTGGCACATCGACACCCGCGCCAACGTGGAGTTCCACGGTGTGGCCGAGGCGAAGCTGCTTGCGTTCATCGAGGCGATCGAGACCACGGGCCTCAGCACCCGGGGCGCCTGCGGCGACAGCGTGCGCAACATCGTGACCGGCAGCGAGACCGCCAGCGCGAACGTGGCGCGCATCCAGCGCGTGGTGGAAACGCTGACCCGCATGTTCGCGGGCAAGCCGGAGTTCGAGACCCTGCCGCGCAAGTTCAAGATCGCGTTCTACGCAGCCGACGATCGCGAGCCGCTGCACCGCATCAATGACCTGGGTTTTGTGGAGGAGGCTGCCGTGGGCGAGGCGCCCACGACCGGTGCAGGCGGGGCGCCTGCGCTACGTTTCACAGTCTGGATCGGCGGCGGGCTGGGGCGTGAACCGCGGCTGGGCGACCTGCTGTTCCGCCACGTGCCGGAGCAGGCCGTGCCCGGCCTGGTGGCCGCCGCCGTGCTGGTGCACAACGAACAGTCAAACCGCAAGAACCGCGCCCGCGCGCGCCTGAAGTTCGTGCTGGAAGAGTTGGGCCTGGCGCGCGTGCGAAACCTGATCCTGGAGAAGTGGGTGCCGCCGCCCGAGGTGGACACCGCGCCGTGCCTTGCCCTGGAAGCGCCACCGGTGCGTTTCAGCTCGAACGGCATCCACGTCCAGGATGATGGACGCTTCCGCGTGCGCGTACCGGTTGTGGCGGGCGACCTGGGCGGAGAACAGGCGGCAGCGATCACGCGCGCCGCCGAGCGCTCAGGCGCCGCCACCCTGGTGTTGTCCGCACGCCAGAACCTGTCGATCCCGGATGTGGAAGCCGCTCAGGTGCCCGGCCTGGTGCGCGAACTGGAAGCGCTGGGCTACCCGCCTGCAGGCTGGTTCGGCGCGCGCGACATCGTGGCGTGCCCGGGCGCCACCAGCTGCCGCAAGGGTTTCGTCGAGACACACGATTTCGCGCGAGAGCTGTCCGATGCGCTGGAAGACGCCGCCGCGCCCGCGTGGGCCAAGCGCCTGCGCATCAGCGTCAGCGGCTGCCCCAACAGTTGCTCGCAGCCGCAGCTCTATGACCTCGGCTTCCGCGGCAACGCCGGCAAAGCCAACGGCCAGGTGGTGAAGGGCTACGACCTGCTGCTGGGCGGGCGGCTCTACGGCCGAACGTTGCTGGCGCAGCAGTTTGCCGGTCTGCTCAGCCGGCAGGACGTGTTGGCGACAGCGACGGCGGCGGTGCGCGTGTACGCGCAGCTGGCGCATGGAGAGGAACCGTTCGATGAGCTGATCGAACGCGTCGGCCTGCACGCTTTCGCGCGTCGGCTGCGTGAAGGGGTGACGCTGGAGCAGGGCGAGTGGGCGGCGCCGCTGCCGGAGATTGCCGCGCCCGTGGACAGCGCACAGGCCGAGGCTGCGTCGGCAGCGCTCGAGACGCGCTCGCCGCGCGAGATCCTGCAGTGGGCGCTGGACACCTACGGCGACTCGCTGCTGATCACCAGCGCGCTGGGTGCGGGCGGCGTGCTGCTGGCCCAGTACCTGAAAGAGCTGGCGCCGGGGCACCCCACGTTCCTGATCGACACCGGCAAGCTGTTTCCGGAGACGCTGGCCTACTACCGGCAGCTGCGCGAACAGTTCGGCCTGAAGCTGCTGGCCGTCGGCAGCGGCTTCGGCGAGCAGGAGTTCGCCGAGATCTACGGCGAACGGCTGTGGGAGCGCGACCCAGACCTGTGCTGCAACATCCGCAAGGTGCAGGTGCTGGGCCGCCTGCGCCAGGGCAAGCGCGCCTGGGTCAGCGGCCTGCGGCGCGAACAGGGCGGCGAGCGCGCGAACGCCAACGTGCTGGAGCTGCAGTCCGACGGACTGCTGAAAGTACAGCCGCTGGCTTTCGTGTCGCGCAAGTGGATCGATGAGGAGCTGCGAAACTACGGGCTGCCGCAGCACCCGCTGCACGGCCTGGGCTACCGCAGCGTGGGCTGCGAGCCCTGCACCCGCGCCGTGAAGGATGGTGAACAGGAACGCGCCGGCCGCTGGGCCGGCCTGGTCAAGACGGAGTGCGGCCTGCACCGTAGCGCAGGCGCCCCGCCTGCACAGGTCGCGGGCGCCTCGCCCGCGACACGCCCGCACGGAGGGATAAGCCATGACGCAGAATGAGAAACCCGGCATCGTGACACTGGTGGGCGCAGGCCCCGGCGACCCGGACCTGCTGACCGTGGGCGCCGCCCGGGCGCTGGGCCGCGCCGACGTGGTGGTGCACGACAACCTGGTGTGCCCGGAAATCCTGGCGCTCACCCCGCAGGCCGAGCACATCGACGTCGGCAAGCTGCCCTTCGGCAAGCAGACCGCGCAGGAGACCATCAACGGCATCCTGGTGCGCGAAGGCTCGCTCGGCCGCAATGTGGTGCGGCTCAAGGGCGGCGACCCGTTCATCTTCGGGCGCGGGACGGAAGAAGTCGAAGCGCTGCACAACGCGGGCGTGCCGTTCCGCGTGATCGCGGGTGTGACGTCGCTGAACGGCGTGCTGGGCGCCGCCGGCGTGGCGCTGACCACACGCGGGCTCAAGCGTGGCTTCGCGGTGTTCAGCGGCGCGGGCAGCAGCGCGGCCGAGTTCCGCTCCTGGGCGGCGTACCCCGGCCCGGTGGTGGTCTACATGGGCGTGCACAGCGCCGCGGAGATCAGCCGCGAGTTCATCGCCGCCGGCCGCGAGGCAGCCGAGCCCGTGGTGGTGGTGGCGCGAGGCGGCACGCCGCGCGAGACGATCGCCGAGACCACACTGGAAGCGCTGCCGGTGCTGCTGGCCAACGCGGCCGAGTGGACGCCCGCCATCATCGTGATCGGTGCTTCGCGCGAGCACGCGTTCAAGGCTCGGCCGCTCGACGGCAAGGTGGCGGTGTTCAGCGGCGGTTCGCTGGACAGCCCGGTCGCCGACGAGTTGCGCGCCCTCGGAGCCATTCCGGCGCGGGGCGTGAAGCATGAGCCGGCGCACGCCTTCGCGCGGGAAGTAGCCGCGCCCGTGGAGGTGCCCAAACAGTAAACGAAGGCGGCGCCTGCCGATGCTCGAGCAGGCCCGTGACGAGCCGGCCGCATGGGGCGGCCGGAGTGCAGGCGCCGCCTTCACATTTTCTTGATGCGCGGGTGCCGCCGGGGAAATCTACTACCCCGGTGCGCCCGAGTGCGCGGCGCGAACCGAGGAGCGCCATGCGACTGCTGATCATCTCCGCTTCCGCCGGCCACGGCCACGTGCGCGCCGCCCAGGCGCTGGAAGCATGGGCGCGCGAGCTGTACCCGACCGCCGAGGTGCGCAACGTCGATATCCTGGACTACACGGCCGCGATCTACCGCAAAGCCTACGCCGCGAGCTACCTGAAGCTGGCGGATCGCGCGCCCGAGCTGTGGGGCTATCTGTTCAACAAGGGAGACCGCCCCAAGGCGCAGAAGCGCCAGGCCGCGATCATCCGCGCCTTTGACCGCATCGAGTTCGCGGGCTTTCGCGCCATGCTGCGCGAGTTCGCGCCGGACCACCTGCTGTGCACGCATTTCCTGCCCGCGCAGATCCTGCGCCCCTATGAAGGAAAGGACTGGGTCAGTTTCTCGCTCAACCTGTGCGTGACCGACTACGTGGCCCACGGCTTCTGGGCGCAGCCCAATGCCACGCGCATTTTCGTGGGCAGCGGCGAGGCCAGGGAAGAACTGGTGGACAAGGGCATCGAGCGCGAACGGGTCAGCCTGGCCGGCATCCCGATCATGCCGCAGTTCAGCCGCGAGTACCACCGCGACGCCCTGTGCGAGAAGTTCGGGCTTGATCCAGCCGTGCCGACCGTGCTGGCCATGAGCGGCGGCTGGGGCGCGGCCGGCCTGCCCGCACTGGTGGAGACGATCCTGGGCTTCGGGCCCGTGCAGGTGATCGCGATCGCCGGGCGCAACGAACGCATGCGCGAGGAAGTGGCGAGGGTGAAAACGCCCGCCGGCTCGCGCTGCCTGGCGCTGGGCTTTGTCGACAACATCCACGAATACATGGCGGTTTCCGGCCTGTGCGTGACCAAGAGCGGCGGCCTGACCACGGCCGAGTGCCTGGCGATGGGCCTGCCGATGCTGGTGCCCAACCCGATCCCGGGGCAGGAGGCGCGCAACGCGGAGTATGTGACCGAGCTGGGCGCGGCCATGATCGCCCGCAGCCCCGGGGCGCTGCGCCACAAGCTGGCCAGGTTCCTGGGTGACCCGGAGCTGCGCGCCCGCATGCAGACCAGTGCCCGTGGGCACAACGCGCCGCGCGCGGCCGTGGAGATACTGCGCCGCGTGATGGACGTGCAGCACCGCTGACCCAATATCCCCGCCACGAGTGGATTCATCACGTGTGGTCTCGCGAGGCTGGGGGAGTTTCCCCCCAAGGTGGGGAAATTTTCCCGACGGTTTCTGCTCCGCGACCCCAGAAGCCCGTACTCCGGCGCTGGCACACCTGTTGCTCTGTTCGCGTGCGAAACCGACAGCAGGTGCAACATGCAGAATCCAGCATCGAACCCGGCGGAGTTCAGGCTGCGCGACAGCGGCAGCAGCGGCGTCTGGCGCTCCGTGGCACAGGTGCCCGAATACGTGGCGGAAGAAGCCGCCACGTCCGAGGATTACGTCCATCGCATGAGCCAGCAGTTGTGGTCCAGGCCCACAGTCCGGATTCAGCGCTTGAAGGAAGCCGCGGCGCAGGCCCGCGAACCGGAACCCGCCAACGCCGCCAACGCCGCCTGGGACCTGGCGGTGGCCTTCGCTATCCACGCCCTGTCTATTGAGCCGGGACCCGCCCGTGACAGGGCGGAGGCGCGCTGCCTGGATTCACTGGAGGCTGCAATCTCGGCGGGTCATGCGCGCCCGGACCCGAGTCACCCGGACTTCATCGGTGTCGCAGCCAACCCGCGTTTTCTTGCTCTCGCGACCGTGAATCTGCGCCGGCCGGCCTAGAGGAGACAGCCATGCCGCTGAGACAACCAGCGAAGTTCGAAACCGCACCCTACTACGAATTGATCGAGCGCTACGGCATGCAGCCGCGCTATCACCTGCTGCGCATCGACGACCAGACCTGGGCGCTCACCAGCCCCGATGCCGGCCTGGTGCGGCTGCAGTATGAGACCGCGCTGGAGATCATGGCCGTGGACGCGCTGCTGTGGCTGCGCAGAGACCTGGGCTACCAGGTCGCCGATGAAGACATTGAGGCCCAGCCACCCGCCAAGATACTTCGAATGGTGCGCGACACAGTCAGCGAGGTCGCCATCAGGTAGCCGACTCCACGGTGTGGGGCAGCGTCAGGCTGACCACGGTGCCGCCCTGGGGCGGGCAGTCGATGCGGACTTCGCCGCCGTGGCGCTCGATCACGCGTTTCACCAGCGCCAGGCCCAGGCCGGTGCCGCGCCCCTTGGTTGTGAAGAATGGCTCGAAAGCACGGTTGCGGACCTCGGGCGGTATGCCGGGGCCGTTGTCGGCAATGCGCAGCACGCAGAAGTTGCCGTCATCCTGCAGTTCGGTACGGATCTCGCCCTGGCCGTTCATGGCCTGGGCCGCGTTCAGGTAGATGTTCAGCAACGCCTCGCGCAGGTAATCCACGTCCACTTTGAGCGTGCACTGCGAAACCGGCATTTCGACCTGTACGTCTTTCGATCGCGGGTCGACGGCCAGCAACCTCGCGGTTTCGGCGAGCAGGTCGTTGAGCGGCACATCCGCCAGCTTCAGCTCTCGCGGGCGCGCGTACATCAACAGGTCCTGCAGCGTCTCGACCAGCGCGTCGATGCGCGCCAGCACTTCGCCCATGATCTGGTGTTCGCCGGTTTCCTTGGGATAGCGCCCGCGCAGGATCTGGATCACGCCCGCGATGCCGGCCAGGGGGTTCTTCACCTCGTGGGCCACCACGGCCGCCATCTGGCCGATCGCCGCCAGCGCTTCCTGTTCCTGCAGCTTCTTCTGCAGGCGCTTTTCATCGGTAAGGTCGCGTACCACGCCGGTGAACACGCGAGTGGTGTGGTCGCGCACGTCGCTGACGGAAAGGTGGATCGGGAATTGCTCCCCGTTCTTGTGCAGGGCGACAACCTCGCGCCCCTTGCCGATAATGCCGGCCACGCCGGTCTCGACGTAGCGACTCAGATAGCCGTCGTGCTGCTCACGGTCTGGGGAAGGCATCAGCATCGAGACGTTGTTGCCCACCATCTCTTCGCGTTCGTAGCCGAAGATGCGGCAAGCCGCGCTGTTGGCTGTCTGGATTGAGCCGCTTGTGTCGATGGTGATGATGCCCTCGACTGCGCTCTCCACCACCGCCGCCATCAGCTGCTCTGAGGCGTACAATTCATTACGGGTACGGTCGAGCGCGGCCTGGCTGGCCTCGAGCTTCTGCTCCACGCGCTGGTGGTCGGTCACGTCTTCGCCTGAGCACAATACGCCAGTCAACCGTCCCTGTTCGTCACTCAGGATCAGGTTGTGCCACTTGAACTTGCGTCGTCGGCCGCCACGCGCCACGATTTCGTTCTCAAAGTGAATCGGCAATTCACGTTTGCCCTGCATCGACTCGCTGTACATTTCGCGGATCGCCGGCCGGAGTTCTTCAGGCACGAACTCCTCAATCCAGTTGCGCCCGAGCAGCCTTTCCCCTGCAGCGCCCAGCAACTCGTAACCGCGGCGGTTTAGCAGCGTGATGCGGGCATGCGCGTCCAGGCCCAGCAGCATTACACCGGCAATGTCGAGGTAATCGCGCTCGCGCTGGATGCTGGCCTGGTATTCCTTGCGCAACCGGATCTGGTAGGTCACCAGCCCGGCGCAGAGCAACAGCGCCCCGCTGGTCATGGCGCGGTTGACCAAGTAGATTTCTTCCCCAGGCCCGGCTCGGAATACGCCATTCCCAGCAGGTTCAACAGCAGGCATACGCCCGCCAGGCTCCAGACGAAGCCCTGGCTGCGGGTCCACAGACCCAGCAGCACCACCAGCACATAGGGCGCACCGCCGGCGACGCCAAGGGGTGTCATCAGGTCGAAGGTCCAGGTAACGGCAATGCCCGTCGCAACTGCTATCCACAACCAGCGGGGTATGGCAGCGTCCGTGACGACTGCCGCATCTTGCTCGGTTGTCGTCATTGCACGCGCCCTAGACCTTTGCCCGATATGTGCTGCAATGTGGCACGAATCCTGCACTGCTACTCGTGAAAGGCGGAGAAATCAGTCTGCCTTGGCCACCGGGCAAGACAACAGAGATGTGCGCAGCAACACACAACCGAATCCTGATCGTCGATGACGAGGCGTTGATCCGCTGGTCGCTGCGGGAGAGGTTGCAGGCGGCGGGCCTCGACGTGCTGGAAGCAGCCGATGGCGCCAGCGCCCTGGACCAGATCAGCCACAACGGTATTTGCGCCGCCCTGCTTGACTTACGCCTGCCCGACATCAGCGGCCTGGACGTGCTCAAGGCCTTCCGCGTCAACCACCCCGATTGCCCGGTCTGGATCATGACCGCCTACGGCACACCGGCCGTGGAGGAACTGGCCGAACGTCTGGGCGTGCGCGGCTTCCTGAACAAGCCCTTCGACATGGACGAGCTGGTGCAACAGATCACCACCACGATGGGGCTGGGGGAGCGATGAATCCCTTGGCCGTGCCCGGCCGAGGTGCTAGCGTTTGCGGCGTCCTGTCCTCACTCCGTCAGGTTGCTGCTCTCTGGCACCGACGAGCTTGAACGTATCCCCGCGCAATGCGCGGGGCGAGGCGCATTAACCGGGGTGCGGGTCGCTCAGCCGCACCACACTCGAAGTAAGGAAAACATGGGCGATCCCGCCAAGACCGTGATGCTGATCGTCGAAGACGAAGCGCTGATCCGCTGGCCGCTCAAGCTGCGCCTCGAAGAGGAAGGCATGAAGGTGATCGAGGCCGCCGACGGCGCCTCGGCGCTCAGCCAGATCGGCCACGACGGCATTTCGGGCGTGCTGCTGGACCTGCGCCTGCCGGACATGAACGGCCTGGAGATATTGCGCGAGCTGCGCAAGCACCACCCCGACTGCCATGTCTGGATCATGACCGCCTACGGCACGCCCGAGACGCGCGATGAAGCCGAGCAACTCGGCGTCGAAGAGTTCATCGACAAGCCCTTCGATGTGGACGGCCTGGTGCAGAAACTGCTGCAGAGGCTTGGCGACTAAACTCATCCTGCTATTTTCGTTCCCGCGAGAAACTCGGGTGCGACATGGGCAATGCAGTCCTGATCGTTGAAGACGAGCAGCTGATCCGCTGGTCGGTGCAGGAACGCCTGCGCCGGCAGGGCCTGCAGGTCACCGAGGCCGAGAATGCCGCCAAGGCCCGCGTGGCACTGCAGGATAAGCCCGACCTGGTGTTGCTCGACGTCGGCCTGCCCGACGCCAACGGCCTGCAGCTGCTGGAAGAATTCCGCGCCGCGGCACCCGACACTCCCATCATCATGATGACCGGTGATGCCAGTGCCGAGACGGCCGTTACCGCCATGCTGGCGGGCGCGTATCACTACATCACCAAGCCCGTCAACCTGGACGAGCTGGCGCTGATCTGCGGTCGCGCGCTGGAAACCAGCCGCCTGCGCCGCGAGTTGCGGGCGGTGCACGAGAAGTCGGCTTCGGATTATGGCTTCGACCATATTGTCGGCAGCTCGCCCGCGATGAAGGAAGCCAAGACACTGATGGGGAAAATTGCCCGCAGCCCGGCCAGCACCGTGCTGATCACGGGCGAAAGCGGCACCGGCAAGGACCTCGCCGCCAAGGCCGTGCACTACAACAGTGAGCGGCGCGACGGACCGTTCGTGAACATCACCTGCAGCGCCCTGCCCGACGCGCTGCTGGAAAGCGAGTTGTTCGGCCACGAGAAGGGCGCCTTCACGGACGCCCGCCAGCAGAAGAAGGGGCTGTTCGAGCAGGCCGACGGGGGCACGGTGTTCCTGGATGAAATCGGAGAGATGTCGCCGATCCTGCAGGCGAAGCTGCTGCGCTTTCTCGAGGAAAAGACCTTCCGCCGCGTGGGCGGCAACCAGGACCTGCGCGTGGACGTGCGGGTGATCGCGGCTACCAACCGTGACCTGAAGGAAGAGGTCAAGACCGGCGGCTTCCGTGAAGACCTGTTCTATCGCCTGAACGTACTGACAGTCGAGCTGCCGCCCCTGCGCGAGCGGGTGGGGGATATTCCCCTGCTTGCGGAATATTTCACACAGCGCTTCGCCGACGAATTCCGCAAGCCGGTGCGCGGCGTGGACAAGGAAGGCCTCAAGCTGCTGACCGGCTACAGCTGGCCCGGCAACGTGCGCGAGTTCCGCAACGCCATCGAGCGCGCGGTGCTGCTGTGCGAACGCCACGTGCTGAGCCGCGAGTCGTTCTCCAGCCTCAACAAGGGTGGCGCCCTGCGCGACGACATCGAGCTGCCGGCCGAGGGCGTAAACCTGGAGCAGCTGGAGCGCAGCCTGGTGGTGCAAGCCCTGGAGCGCACCAAGGGCAACCAGACCCAGGCCGCGAAGCTGCTTGGTTTGAACCGCGACCAGATCCGCTATCGCATCGAGAAGTTCGGTTTGTCGCGCTGAGGATTGATCTGGCACGGCAGTTGCATTCATGGGTCTCCATTCGAGTAGAAAGGGGACGCCATGAAAAAGTCCGAGAGCCGCCGTCAGTCGTTTGAACAACAGGCCTTGCCACACCGCCAGTTCCTGTTCGGCCAGGCCTACTACCACACGCGCAACGCCTCCGACGCCGAGGACCTGGTGCAGGAAACCTTCGCCCGGGCCTTTGAGCGTTTCCACCAGTACAAGCAGGGCACCAACCTGAAGGCCTGGCTTTCGCGCATCATGTCGAACCTGTTCTTCAGCGACTGCCGTCGCCGCAAGGCCCGCGTGCAGGCCGGCTCGATTGACGGCCTTGAAAACATCGTGCCCGCCGCAGACCTGCCCGACACGCGCCCGCAACTCGAGGACATGGCGCCCGCGGAGATTCTGGAAGACGAGCGCTTCCTGCAATCGCTGGACGAGCGCCTGAAGAAGGGCCTGGAAGACATGAGCCTGCGCTACCGCGACGCCTTCCTGCTCAGCACCATCTGCAACATGAGCTGCACCGAGGTCGCCCGCAAGCTGAAGGTGCCGGTGGGCACTGTGATGTCGCGCCTGCATCGCGCCAAGGCCGCGCTGCGCGAGTCTTACCTTCAGTCGGTGTGAGCAGTATTCCCCGCCGTGTCGACGCAAGCCGCGCAGCAGCGCGGCTTTCGTCGTTTCGCGCCCTTTCGTCATTGGCACAGCCGTTGCACGAGTTCCAGTGGGGGATTGCCCACGCCGGGAGCAAACCATGGATGCCCTGTGCCAATCCGTCATGAGCGACTCATTCGTGAGCTGCCTCGAGAGCGACTCCATGGCGCACGCGCTGCTGCTGATGCATGAGCACGAATTGCACTGGGTCGCGATCACCGAGGTGACCCGCCGCGTGATCGGCATCCTGACCGACCGCGACATCGCAGTGCGCGCCATGGCCGAAAACCTTCCCTTCACTTCGCCGATCAGCGTCATCATGCAGCGCGAACCCTTCGTCACCGTCGCGCCCGACGAAACCCTGGAAAGCGCCAGGCAGAAGTTGCGCGAGATCGGCGCCCCGCGCGCGCTGGTTACCGGTCGCCACGGCATCGTCCTCGGCGTGATCGAGCGCGCCGAGCTCTCACGCCGCCAGCAGGCGGTGCGCGAGCAGACCCGCCCGGCGACCAGCGGTTCCGGCCGCATCGGGCGCGTGTCCTGAGCGGCTCGGGCAGCACCCAAACAGGCTGCGCAAGAATTCCCGGTGGTGCGAAGTATTCCGCAGCGCCGGCGCTGCCGGCGTGCAAGCCGGCGACGTGTAGTTCAGCAGACGGCCTCGGCGGCGGATCCTGCGGGCGCAAACGGTTGAACGGCACGTTGGTTGCAATGCCAGCCACCCAGGCAACATGTTCAAGGCGAACTACTCAAGAGTCAAAGGAGACACCGATGTATGACAGGAGGAAGAAGCTGCTGGTGCGAGCCTTCGCAACGGTAGCCGCGGTCTGCACCCTGACCGCGATCGGCGTGGTGTGGGCGGCCCAGCAGCAGACCCGGCTGCAGTTCACCCAGCAGAAGTCGCTGTCCGTCACCTCAACACTGACCGGGGCGATTGACGGTGAAAATTCGATCAAGGGCAAGCTGCTGCAACTGCAGTATGAGACCTCGCCGGGCTCGGGTGTGTACGAAAACGTGCTGATCAGCGTGTACTCGGATTCGGGTGTCTCGACCATGAACGCCTGGGAGTTCGACGGCAAGGAATACCTCGCACGCGACGTGTTCGTCACGCGCTCGATCGACGGCGGCGTGAACTGGAGCCAACCGGTGTGCGTCTCGGTTGACCCTACCAGCGGCCTGACCTTCGCCCAGTCCAGCACGATCGATGCCGACCCGGACGGCATTCTTGGGCCGGTCGTCAGCCAGGCCTACCCGGGCGACTGTGAAAAGCCCCAGGTGTTCGGCAGCACCCAGACCGGAAGGAACGCGGTGATCACGTTCCACTGCGCCTACGACATGGACGGCCAGGGCGCCAACCAGCGGATCGTCGAGTACCCCGAGTACGGCGGCATTTCACGCGCCTACCACACCACCTACGCGATCAAGACCAGCGACGGCGGCGTGACCTGGAGCGACCCGCAGCAGCTTGGTGACGCGTCCCGCGACGCCAAGCAGGTGGCCGCGCGCGGCTCGGGCGCGGGCATCGCCCTTGTCTGGCAGGAAGACCCGCACGGCCTGCAGCCCGGCGAAGGCGACGGACCCGGCGACGGCGGCAGCGGCGCCAAGGCCAGCCAGGGCACGGACGTCTGGTACACGGCTTTGAAGACGGCCGACTTCGCGACCACCGACTGGCCGGCACCGATGCGCATCACCGACAACGCCATCAAGATCGATCAGGATGGCCTCGAAAACGGCCCCGAGCGCTCAACCCGCCCGCAGGTGGCCATCATCGGGCAGACCGCAATCGTCGCCTACGAAGAGGTCAAGGGCCTCGAGAAGTTCGACGACGGCAAATACATCCGCTACCACACCTTCCCGGCCTTCAACTACCCGTTTGTTTCCGCCATGACCCATGTCGACAGCGGCCTGGACTACGCCATGACCGGCGACCTGACCAAGGGCCAAGGCTGGATCGTCAGCAAGCCCGACGAAAACGCGCGGCGCGTGCGTCTGCTGGTGCAGGGCCAGCCGGGGCCGACCACCGGCATGCTGATCGGCTTCATCTACAAGCAGGGCGCGTACACCGCGGGCGGTCCCTCTGACATCATGTTCCGCGTCGGGCGCAAGAATGCCGCTGACGCAAGCTCAACAGGGCTGCGGCCGGAAGACATCTACCCCACGATCAACTTCAGCAGCACCGCCACATACCCGCTGCCGATCGGGCTTGAAACCGGCAGCGACCGTCAACTGGCCTTCAGCAGCGCACCGGCCACCAATCTCAGCAGCATCCTGGGCCTGGATGCGGACACCAGCGACGACAGCTTCGAGAGCGGGCGTTCGCACCGCGGCGTGATGGACGGCGACCGCCTGGCCGTCGGGTACTCCTGGACGTCGAACTGGGGGCTGATGCAGGCCACGGACCTCGACAACGAGAACTTCTACATCCGCCGCAGCTTTGACGGCGGCATGACCTGGGACGAGCGCCGCAACATTTCCAACATCACGGACACCAAGCTCAGCGTGCGTGAGCCGCGCATGTTCCGTCCTCCCACCACACCCAACCCCGCCGAAACCACCAACAGCGATATCTTCTTCGTCGCCTACGGCACCCAGGTCAACCAGTACGACCACATGGCCGTGCGCACCCTGAATCGCGACATCTACATGACGCGCACCACCGACTACGGCAACAGCTACGAGCAGGTCATCAACTTCACCAGCACCGGGAACGTCGACGACGAGAACCAGGAGTCCCAGCCCGTCACCAACGCCGCGGGCGACACGGTGCACGTCGTCTGGCAGCAGGAGAATTTCACCACCAATAAGTTCAACACCCAGTTCTCCACGGCCACCATCGAGACCTACACCGTGGACAGTGCCGCTTCCGACGACGACGACGGCGGCTGCAGCACCGGTGGCTCCGGCACGCCCTGGCTGCTGATGGCCGGCCTGCTGGCGCTGGGCGCGCTATCCCTGCGCGGACGCGCGCGCCGCAGCTAGTCAATGCTTCAAGTAAAGGGCCGGGACCTGGTGTCCCGGCCCTTTGCTTTAGTCGCAGACAACGCCGCAGTGTCCGGGAGTCAGAAAAACAGGTGTTGCACGGATGGTATGAGAGAACGGGCGCATTTCCACTTTCGGCGGGGCGAATCATCGCAAACTTACCCGACCCTTCGTTTGTCGGAATCGAATCGAACACGGATCAGGAGGCAGGACTATGAGACCTGGAAGTACGCTCTCGCTGGCAGTGCTGCTGCTGGGGCTGACGCTGGCCCCGGCGCTGGGCGCGGCCACCATCGTATGGAGCGGCGCCGGCGACGGCACCACCTGGAGCCAGGGCGCCAACTGGGTCGGCGGCGTGGCGCCAACGGCCGCGGATGAAGCATCTTTCGACGGCACCTCCGCCACAGCACCAACCACGGTAACCGGCCTGACCAATACCCTGCAGCGCATCACCGTGAACTCGGGCGCCAGCGCGAACCTGAACCTGACACTGGTGATGACCGGCAACGTGACGCTGGTCGGAACCGGCGGCGCATCGCTGTTTCTGGGTGCGGGCGACGCGGTAACCTTCCAGAGCGACAGCGCCACCGTGCGCACCATGGAGATCCAGGCCGACGTGGATTCATCCGGCGGCGCGGGCACCAGCTACACCTTTGCCGACACGATTACACTGAATCCGGCCACCAATACGGTTTCGCTGGTGGTGCGCGACCAGTCCGCGTTGAACGTGCAGGGTCTGCTGGATGTGGACACCGACACGAACCTGCAGGTCAACAACACGACCGGCACCAGCGTGGTCAGCCTGAACGACATCGACCTGGGCGATTACTTGATGCCCGACGACACCGGCGGCTCGCCGGTCGTGACGGTTGCCGGCGACATCGTCTACTCGGCCGACGCCAGCGCCTGGGATGACGACAACATATCGGGCACCTTCACGGTCAATCTCAACGGTTCGCTGGTTGACTTCAACAACCACGAAAACCTGGAGTTCGATTTCGACCAGTCTCGCGTGGTGGTGGGCGGCACCCTTGTGCTTCAGGACGTCGCGACCATCACTACCTGGTCCGCGCCGCCGCGTTTCGACTACCTGACGGTCAACGCCGCGGCCTCACTCACCTTCCCGGATGGGCTTCCCACGTCTCCGTCAATCTTCGTCAACAACGACCTGATCGTGAACGGCACGCTCAACTTCGGCGACAATGACTTCGTCACTTACGGCTCCGTCGTCACCGTGGGCGCGGGCGGCAGCCTTGCAGCCAGCGCAAGCCCCGGCACCTTCGTGGTGCAGGGCAACGTGCTGTTCACCGGCACGTTCACCATGCCCCTGGATTTCTACTGCTGGCAGGATTCCCTGGTGGCGCTCGGCTCGGACGTCACCTTTGCCGGCACAGTCACTGTGAACAACTGCGACTTCGGGGCGGACCAGGACGGCGCGACCACCACCAGCATGGCCACACTGCGCTTCAACGGCAACTTTGCCGTCACCACCACCGGCCGTCTGGACGTCGGTGAAGGCAACCACTACTTCGGCGCCGACATCGACCTCAGCGCGGCTGATGACCGCGTGATCGGCCCCAGCACCTCCAACACCGATCCCACCGTGCACCTCACGGGCGCCGCCCAGGCCATCGACTTCAGCGCCGGCGGTTCCCTACTTCATCGTCACCTCCGTGGCAGCCACCACCAGTATGACCCAGTCCGGCCTGATGATCCTGGCCGGCGACATGAACCTCGCGGCTTCCACGCAGGCCACGGTCTGGACCGCCGCAACCGGCGCGCTGATCGAAGTCGGCGATGGCAGCTTCCCGGTCGAGGGCACGCTGACCATGGGCAACGCCGACATGGACATCGGCGCGTTCACCGTCTGGCAGGTCAACAACGGCAACGTCAACGAAGCTTCCGACTACACGATTTCCCGTGCCGCGGGCGCCACCGGCGTGATCAACATGGTCGGCAACCTGCGCGTGGATGGCGACACCATCGAGAACAGTGCGGGCCCGGGAGTGAAGGAAGAGTACAACGCCGCGCGCCTCACCATCGACGGGGCAGAGATCATCCTTGACCCAACCATGGTGGCGCCCCTGCTTGAAGTACAAGTGACTGACGGCGGCAACGACGGCTTCCAGTACGGTCCGCCGCCGCTGCCGTCGGCCGTGATGCCGGTTGATTTCGAGGGCAACGGCGGCAGCCTGGAGCTGATCAACGGCGCCGCGCTTTCCGCGGCGCTGATCAAGGTGGGCTATGCGGAATCCAACCCCGTCACGGGTCAGCCCGCGCCGCCGCTCAGTGAGCACTCCGGCTCGCGCCTGTCCACCGACGGCGCGTCGCTGACACTGAACGTCCCCGGCACGGGCAACGGCCTCACCACCGGTCACTACGCCGCCCTGGACCTGATCAACGCCGCGGTCTCCGGCGAGGCTGCCTACAAGATCGAGAGTGTGCCTGAAACCTTCCGGGTTGCATTCCTAGACAGCAGCGTGACCACCGGCAGCGGCTCCGGCCCGCAGCGTGTGAAAGTGTTCCTCGGCGGGCTCAACATCTATGCGGTGGCTACCACCTTCGACAAGCTGGACAGCAGCGGCTTCTGGGTCCGCCCCAACGGAGTGGTGAAAGCCTTCAACGATAACACCTTTACCAACAACGCTGCGGCGCCCTCCAGCCCGCCGGCGCACGTCACTCTGCAGTCGCTGGCGCCGGCAGCGCGGCGTACTGGGACAACAACCACTTCGATAACAGCGTGAACACCGGAGCGGGCGGCCTGCTGGTGAACATCTCGTCTGCCGGGGCCCCCGTGCAGTTCCGTGTGCCGGCCGGCGCACCCAACGGTTTCGGCGTGGCGGGATTCCCCATCACCGCGGCCCAGGCCGAAACCTTCGACAACGACGGTGGCACGGTCGGCGTTGACGTGACCTGGAACGACACCGCAAACCAGTTGACCGTCACCGATGAAAACGCCGGCCTGCCCGCCGGCCTGGTCACCGACAGCGGCGTCACCCATCAAACCGTGCTGCTGTTCGGCCTGTCGGCATCGCCGGGCAACGTGGTGGTGAGCGGCGTGACCCTCGAGGTGGACGCCTACGGCGCGTCTCTCGACGACGCCGACATCGCCAGCTTCACACTGTTCGAAGACGCCAACCAGAACGGCGCCTACGACACCGGCGAAGAGTTTGCGGCGGCCACGCTCAACGCGGCCTATGGCGGCGGCGGCACCATGAGCTTCGACCTGGCCGGCGCCGGTGTGCCGCAGCTGATCGTGGCCGGCACCCCGCAGCACTGGGGCGTGTCGGTGCGCTTCGCCGTATCCGGCAACGGCTATGCCGGCGGCCTGTCGGTGAATGTGCTGCCGGGCGGCATTACCAGTACGGACATCGTGGCCGGCCTGCCGCTGCTGGTGGACCACATCGTGACCGGCCCGGCTTCCCAGCTGGCGATCATCACCCAGCCGGGCGGTGCGGCGGCGACCACACCGCTCGCCCCGCAGCCCGTGGTCGAGCTGCGCGACGCCCTGGGCAACCGCGTGCTGGGCGACAGCAGCACCACGGTCACCGCCAGCATCTTCACCGACCCCGTTGGCGGCTCGGTGCTCGGCGGAACGACGGCCGTCGCGGCCGTGGACGGCCGGGTGACCTTCACCAACTTGTCCATCAACCAGGCCGGCAACGGCTTCGTGCTGCGCTTCACGGCGGGCGCGGCCACGGTGGACAGCACTGCGTTCAACATCAGTGCGGCCCCCTCTGGCGGAGGCGGCGACGGCGATGACGAAGGCGGCTGCAGCACCGGCGGCAACGGCACACCGTGGCTGCTGATTGCGGGCCTGCTGGCCCTGGGCCTGATCGGGCTGCGCATTGCGCAGCGCCGCGCGGCCTGAGCAGCACAGGTCAAACCAGGCGGGCCGGGACTCGATGTCCCGGCCCGTTTTTTTAGTGCGCGGTTAGACGTGGAGCGGTCAGTCGTAGCTTCGATGATTCAACATGGTTAGCTGAAGCCCCACAGGCCGGACTTTCGCGCGCTGCACCATCAACCGCAAGTGTGTCGGGAACACCGGGCTTCTTGGCCTAAGTTTCACACTGCTTCTTCCACGGCCTCACACATTCGTGAAGCGCCCGGGGTATGACCACTGCCTTGGGAACGCCCAAGTGAAGAGGGTTCGGCGGACAGAGAATAATCCGGATCCTGCGGATGAGTGTTCCGCCGGGGGCCGTTCGAACGGTGCCGGTTTTTTTGATCCTGTAATCACTGACGCCGCGGCTCGCTTGAGACGCAGCGCGCGTAACGATCCCGTCTGACCGATGGTGCAACATGCGTGAGTGGCTTACCACCAACCGCCTCGGCAGCTTCGCCATGGGCACGCCCGGCCGTACGCCCGAACGCAAGTACCACGGGCTTTTTGTGCTGCGCCGCGCCGGGTTGACTGAGCCGCTGCACGTGCTGTCCGACCTCAACGAGGTGATTGCAGCCGGCGGCAAGACCTTCGAACTCGCCTCGTGGCACTACGAGTCAACCGAGCACCCGCGCGGATTCGAGCACCAGAAAGCCTTCAACCCCGCGGGCCCGAGCTGGCAGTACGAATGCGGCGAGATCAGGCTGGTGCGTACCCTTGAGCTAGCGCCGGACCGCAACGAGCTGCGCATTAACTATCACCTCAGCGGCGCTGCCCCGGGGGCCGAGTTGCGCCTGTCGCCCCTGTTGAGTGCACGCGGCATGCATCAGCTCGCCTACGAAAACCCCTTCCTCGACGGCCGTGCCCATTCCGCCGAGCGCGGCGTGCAGTTCCGCCTGTATCGCGAACTTCCGGCCATCGGCTGCTGGTGCGATCCGGGGGCCGAGTTCGAGCCTGCAGGTTTCTGGAACCGCAAGGTGAAGTACCCCGAGGAAGCCCGCCGCGGCTACCCGGACCAGGAGGACCTGTTCTGCCCCGGCTACTTCCGCGTCGCGCTGCAGGGCGAGACGCGCATTACGTTCGCGCTGCGCCTTCCAGGCGAGGCGCCGGAGATCACCGAGACGCCCGGCCAGGCGCCCGAGTTTGCCGACCCGGCCGTGCAGGATTTCGCCGATGCGCTGGCCCGAGCCGCTTGCCAGTTCGTGTACCACGAGGCCGCGGGCGGCAAACCGGGCATCATCGCCGGCTATCCCTGGTTCGGTGAGTGGGGGCGCGACACGCTGATCGCCCTGCCCGGCCTGCTGCTCGATACCGGGCGCGTCGAGCTGGCGGCCGAGATTCTTGACCGCTACGCCGCCTGCCGCCGCGACGGCCTGATACCCAACCTGCTGGGCGATTCGCCCGAGAACTCAGACTGGTTCTCCGTGGACGCCTCCCTGTGGTTCATCCGCGCGGTACAGGACCTGCACACCCGCGCCGGCAAGGCCGTGGCCGCGCGCTGGTTCCCCGTGGTGTACGACATCCTCGACAAACTGCGCGACGGCACGCCCGGCGTGCGCGTCGCCGACAACGGCCTGCTGGGCGTGGACCTGCGCCCGCGCCCCGGCACCTGGATGGACGCACAGATAGACGGCCGGGCCGTGACGCCGCGAGCGCCGTTCGCGGTTGAGCTGAACGCGTTGTTCTTCAACGCGGTGCAGTACGCCTTGCGTCTCGCGCGCCAGGGCGGCGAGTCGGCATTCCTGGACCGCTGGTCGCCGGTGAAGGAGCAACTGGAAGACAACTTCGAGCGCATGTTCTGGCTGGAGGACGCGGGCTACCTGGCCGACTGCCACGACGGTGATCAGCCGGATGCATCGCTGCGCCCCAACCAGTTGCTGGCCGCCAGCCTGCCCTTCAAGCCGATCAGCCGGCAGCAGGCGCGCCGCATGCTCGAGGCCGTGACACGTGAGCTGCGCACGCCCTTCGGCCTGCGCACCCTCGCGCCTGGCCACGAACTGTACCGCGGGCAGATCACCGGCAACCAGGCCGAGCGCGACCGAGCCTACCACAACGGCACCGTCTGGCCCTGGCTGCTGGGGCCTTACGTGGACGCCATCGAGTACGGCCTCGGCGAACAGGCGGCGCGGCAGGAAGTCGCGCGCATCGTGCAGGATTTCCGGCCGCACCTG
This sequence comes from Planctomycetota bacterium, assembly GCA_027493625.1. GTDB lineage: Bacteria > Planctomycetota > UBA8742 > UBA2392 > UBA2392 > JACKID01. Next base: position 444,528 of record JAOSKM010000002.1, read on the forward strand.
GATGACGCCTGCATCGGCCAGGTGTCGGAAATCTTCGACGGCGACGCGCCTTTCACGCCGCGCGGCGCGCCGGCCCAAGCCTGGAGCGTGGCCGAGCTGCTGCGGGTGGTGTGCCGCCATGCCCGGCGAAGTGATGAGCGCTCGCGCCGCGCGGGCAAGGTGCTGAGCGGAAGTACCGGGACTGCAACTCGATGAACGTGCTGATGCTGGGCTGGGAATATCCGCCGCACATTTCGGGAGGGCTGGGCACCGCCTGCGAGGGACTGACACGCGCCCTGGCCGGCGAGGGCGTGAACGTAACCTTCATTGTCCCGCGCGCCTTCGGCGACGAAGAGGCCGGCCACATGCGGCTGCTCACGCCCGACAGCGTGGTGGCGACCACACGCCGCGTCGAGCAGTCGGGCGAGCGCCACGTCCGCGAGCCCGTTGAGGTGATCGAGGTGAACTCCGTGCTGCGCCCCTACCAGACGCCCGAGCAATACCTGCAGTCGCGCAGCGAATTCACGCAGCGCAGCGAACCGGTGAGCCACGTGATGGAGGTGCTGGAGCACGGCTCGGTGGCCGCGTCGCAGGCCGTTGCCCACTACGGCGGCGACCTGTTCTCGGAGGTTCGCCGCTTCGCGGCGCTGACCAGCGGCCTGGCGCAGCGCCTCGATTTCGACGTGATCCACGCCCATGACTGGATGACCTACCCGGCCGCGCTGCAGATCCGCAACGCCACAGGCCGGCCGCTGGTTGTGCACGTGCACTCGCTCGAGTTCGACCGCAGCGGCGAGCACGTGAACCCGGACATCCACCGCATCGAGGGCGCCGGCATCCGCGGCGCGGACAGGGTGATCGCCGTCAGCCACTACACCAAGGGCGTGATCGTGCGCCAGCACGGCGTTGATCCCGACAAGATCAAGGTCGTGCACAACGGCGTCACCCGCGCCGAGGCCGCCCAGCGCTACCACCTGCACGCCGACGACGACCGCCCGATCGTGCTGTTCCTCGGCCGCATCACCTACCAGAAGGGCCCCGAGTTCTTCGTGCGCGCGGCCGCCAAGGTGCTGACCCGCACGAAGAACGTGCGTTTCGTGATGGCGGGCAGCGGCGACATGCTCGAGCACGTCAAGCACATGGTGCGCGAGCTGAAGGTCGAGCAGTGGTTCGAGTTCCCGGGCTTCGTGCGCGGGGCCGAGCTCGAGAAGTGGTTCAGCCTGGCCGAGTGCTTCGTGATGCCCTCGCGCTCCGAGCCTTTCGGCATCACGCCGCTGGAAGCGCTGGCCTGCGACACGCCGGTGATCGTGTCGCGCCAGTCCGGCGTCAGCGAAGTGCTTCGCCACGCGCTGAAGACGGACTACTGGGATGTCGACCGCATCGCGCAACTGATGCTGGCGGTGATCCGCCACGACTCGTTGTGCGCCGACATGCTTGAAATGAGCAGCCGCGAGCTGCTGCGCCTGCACTGGCGCGCCGCCGCGGAGAAGACAAGCCAGGTTTACCAGCAGGCAGTTGCCGGTTAGGAGGAGCCATGCCCAGCGTCTGTTTCTATTTCCAGGTTCACCAGCCCTACCGGCTGCGCAAGCTGCAGCCCTTTGCGGAGAGCGCCAGCGACCCGTTCTGCCGCGAATCCAACGCCGGCGTGATGTGGAAGGTGGCCGCCAAGTGCTACCTGCCGGCGAACCAGCGGCTGCTGGAGTTGATCCACCGCTATGGGGGCCGCTTCCGCGTGGCCTTCTCGCTCAGCGGCGTGGCGATCCAGCAGATGGAAGAGTACGCCACCGAGGTGCTGGATAGTTTCAAGCGCCTGGCCGACACCGGCTGCGTGGAGTTCCTGGCCGAGACCTACTACCACTCGCTCAGCAGCTTGCGTGATCCTGTGGAGTTCCGCGCCCAGGTGGCGCTTCACACGGACGCCATCCAGCGCCACTTCGGCCAGACGCCGCGCGTGTTCCGGAACACCGAGCTGATCTATGACGACCGCATCGGCGAGCTGGTGTCCGACATGGGCTACCGCGCCGTGCTGGCCGAGGGCGCCGACGACGTGCTGGCCGGGCGCTCGCCCAATTTCCTGTACCGCCACCCGGCGCGCGAGCTGACAATCCTGGCCAAGAACTACCGGCTGTCGGACGACATCGCGTTTCGCTTCAGCGACCGCGGCTGGAAAGAACACCCGCTCACCACCAGCAAGTTCGCGCGCTGGCTGCACGCCCACAGCGGCAGCGCCGAGCTGATCAACCTGTTCATGGACTACGAAACTTTCGGCGAGCACCAGTGGGAGGATTCCGGCATCTTCCAGTTCCTGGACGCCCTGCCCCACGACGTGCTGTCCGCCCGCGACTGGCGCTTCCAGCTGCCCAGCGAAGTGGTGCGCGATCTGCCCGCGCGCGAGGCCCTCAGTTACGGCCGCACCACCTCATGGGCCGACCAGGAGCGCGACATCACGGCCTGGCTGGGCAACCGCATGCAGCAGGAGGCCTTCCATGCCCTGCACGAGCTGGGGCCGCGCCTGCGCGAGCGCAACAACCCGGCGGCACTGGCCCTGTGGCGCAAGTTGTCGACCAGCGACCATTTCTATTACATGTGCACCAAGTGGTTCGCGGATGGCGACGTGCACGCTTACTTCAGCCCCTACGAAGGCCCCTATGACGCGTTCATCAACTACATGAACGCGCTGGACGACGTGCGCGAGCGCATTCTCGGCGACCTGCCCGCGCAGGAGAACGCATGAGCGAAGGCGATCGCAGGCCGGACTTCGTGTTCGAGGTAAGCTGGGAAGTCGCCAACATGGTAGGCGGCATCCACACCGTGCTGGCCAGCAAGGCCCGCACCATGCGCGAGCGCTTCGGCGACGACTACCTGTGCGTAGGCCCGCGCGTCTCGCACGAAACCGGCGGCGAAAGTGTCTTCACCCGCGACGACGACATGTTCCCCGGCCTGGCCGCCCTTCTGCAGCCCCTGGGCCTGTCGGTGGTGACCGGCCGCTGGAACATACCCGGTGAGCCGCGCGCAGTGCTGATCGACTTTGCCGAAATCTACAAGCACAAGAACCAGGTGCTGGAGTGGATGTGGCTGAATTTCAAGGTCGACTCCATCACCGGCGGCTGGGATTACATAGAGCCCGTGCTGTTCGGCTACGCCGTCGGCCAGGTAATCGAGGTGCTGGCCAAGGCCTACCTGCTGCCGGACAAGCGCCGCCTGGTGGCGCTCTGGCACGAGTGGATGGTGGGCTCCGGCCTGTTGTATCTCAGGCAGCAGGCGCCGGAGATCGCATCGGTATTCGTCACCCACGCCACCGTGCTGGGCCGCGCGGTGTGCGGCACAGGCGGCGAACTGGGCCAGGCCATCCGTGAATCAAGCCCCGAGGCGCTGGCGCGGCTGCACAACGTGTTCAGCAAGTACTCGCTGGAATCCACCACGGCGCGCGAGGCCGATGCCTTCGCCACCGTCTCGGCCATTACGGCCCAGGAGTGCACCCAATTGCTGGGCCGCACGTCCGATGTGCTGGTTCCCAACGGCATCGGCGACGACTACCCACCCGGCGTCAACCGCGACCCCGACCAGGTGCACATCGCGCGCGAGTACCTGCTGCACCTGGCGGAGCGCATGTGCGGGCGCAAGCTGTCGATGAAGAAGACCCGCCTGGTGCTGAGTGCCGGGCGCTACGAGTACGTCAACAAAGGGCTGAACCTGGCGATCGACGCCATGGCGCGCGTGCGCGGCAGCCTGAAGGACGCGGGCCTGCAGGCGGTTTTCATGGTCACCTACCCGACGGCCGTCAGCGGCCCCGACCGCGAGCTGCTGCAGGCCGTGCGCGAGGGCGCCGACCTGCACAAGCGGCTGGTGACGACACACTGGCCCCAGGAGCGCGAGAAGGACCCGATCCTGGGCCACCTGGCGCGCGACAACTTCCGCAACGACGCGGACGACCCGGTGGTAGTGATCAACTGCCCGATCTACCTGGACGGGCGCGATCCCGTGGTGCCGCAGAACTTCTACGAGCTGGTGCCGGCCTTCGACCTTTCGCTGTACGCCAGCGCCTATGAACCCTGGGGCTACACCCCGCTGGAAAGCCTGGCCTATGGCGTGCCCACGGTCAGCAGCGACCACGCAGGCTTCGGCCGCTGGATCCAGAGCCTGGGCAACGTAGACGCCGAGGTGTGCAAAGTGCTGCAGCGCGAGGGCGTGCCCTACGAGCAAAGCCGCGAGCAACTGGCCGGGCACATCGTGCACTCGCTGACTCTTGACCAGTCAACACGCGAGCAGCTGCGCCGCGCCAGCCGCCAGGTTGCCCAGCAGGCGAACTGGAGCCATTTCATCGACAACTACCTGCAGGCCTTCAGCGTGGCGCTTGACAACCGCGCGCGCCGCCAGCCCGGCGCCGGCACCAGCATGACCGTCACCGGCCTGCGCCGCGCGCAGGTGGCGGCGCCCGTCCGTGAGCCGGAGGTGCGCAAGCGCGGGCCGCGCATGCACCTGTTCACGGTAAAGTCGCAGCTGCCGCCTCCCCTGGCGCCGCTGCGCGAAATGACCGCGAACCTGTGGTGGAGCTGGAACCCCGAGGCGGAGGAACTGTTCCGCCACCTCGACCCCATGCTGTGGGAGGAAGAGCACCACAACCCGATCCGCTTCCTGGAAAGTCTCCCCCAGAAGACGCTGGACCGAGCCGCCGAGGACAAGGCCTACCTGGCCGACATCGAGCGCGTGCGGAAGGCCTTCAACGAGTACATGACCGCACGCCAGGAAAGCTGCCGCTCGCCGCGCATCGCCTATTTCTGCATGGAGTACGGGCTGCACGAGAGCATCCCCTTCTACAGCGGCGGCCTGGGCGTGCTGGCCGGCGATTACCTGAAGGCCGCCAGCGACGCGGGCCTGCCAGTGGTGGGCGTCGGCCTGGCCTATCACCGCGGCTACTTCAAACAGACTCTGGACGTGCAGGGCAACCAGCACGAGGAGATGAAGTCGATCGACTTCACCGCCCTGCCCATGCAGCCCGTGATGGGCGACGACGGCCGGCGCTTGCAGATTTACGTGCGCTTCCCAGGCCGCGCGATCAGCGTGCAGGCCTGGCGCATCCAGGTCGGTGCCGTGCAGCTGCTGCTGCTGGACACGGACCACCCGGGTAACCACACGGCCGAGCGCGAGATCACCGGCGTGCTTTACGCCGGCGACCGCGAGCGCCGCCTGCAGCAGGAGATGGTGCTGGGCATCGGCGGCAGCAAGCTGCTGCGCGCCCTGGGCATCGAGCCCGCGACGTACCACATGAACGAGAGCCACACGGCGTTCCTGTCGCTGGACCGGCAGTTCGAGCTGCTGCGCGAGGGCGAGCTGGATTACGACACCGCCTTTGAATACTGCCGCCAGACCTCGGTGTTCACCACCCACACGCCCATCCCCGCCGGGCACGAGCGCTACAGCGAAGACCTGCTGCGCCCGTACCTGTCGCACTATCAGAACCGCCTGCATCAGCCCTGGGAGAAGCTGATGGCGCTGGGGCGCACCGGCGACCACGGCGACAGCGAGTTCAGCATGAGCCTGATGGCGCTGCGCAACTCGGCCTCGGCCAACGGCGTCAGCAAGATCCACCGCCGCGTCAGCCAGCGCATGTTCGCGGACCTGCTGCCCGGCTTCCATGAATCGGAAATCCCCATCGGCAGCGTGACCAACGGCGCGCACATGGGCACCTGGGTGGCGCCCCAGTGGCAGGCCCGCTTCGACGCGCTGTTCGGGCAGGACTGGCGCCGTCCAGACTTCGATACCACGCGCTGGGACCAGCTGCAGGAGCTTGCCCCCTCCGAAGTGCGCTCGGTACGGCGCGCCCTGCGCAACGAGCTGCTGGATGAGGTTGTGCGCCGCCTGCACGTCGCCGGCCGCCTGCGCGGCGAATCGTTCGAGCAGGCATCGCTGCTGCGCCAGGCGTTCGCCGAAGACGCCCTGGTGGTCGGCTTCGCGCGGCGCTTCGTGCCGTACAAGCGGCCGATGCTGGTGTTCCAGGACATGCGCGGCTTCGAGGCGCTGGTGCGCAACACCCAGCGGCCGGTGGTGTTCCTGTTCGCCGGCAAGGCGCACCCCGCGGACACCGAGGGCAAGCGGCTGATTCGTGAGATCTGGCAGCTCAGCCAGCATGAGCACCTGCGCGGCTCGGTGGTGTTCCTGGAGGACTACGACCTGCGGCTGGCGCGCCGCATGGTGCGCGGCTGCGACGTGTGGCTGAACAATCCGCTGCGCCCGCTCGAGGCCAGCGGCACCAGCGGCATGAAGGCGGGCATGAACGGCTGCCTGAACCTGAGCATCCTGGACGGCTGGTGGGCCGAGGGCTACCACGGCGACAACGGCTTCTCGATCGACGGCGTGTCGTGGTTCGACGGCCGCGAAGTGCGCCAGGAGACCCGCGTGATCGACGAGGGCGTCCAGTCGGACGAGGCCGACTGCGACCGCATCCACTGGCTGCTGCGCCACGAGATTCTGCCTCGCTACTTCAGCGGCGACACGCGCCCCGGCGACGACTGGGTCCAGTTCGTGAAGCGCAGCATGATCACCACCCTGCGCGAGTTCAGCGCGCTGCGCATGGTGCGCGAATACAACGAGCTTCACTACGCGCCCTCCATTGAGCGCGCGGAACGGTTCTCACGCGACGGCTTCCGCCACACGCGAGACGTGGTGCAGCGCGACTACCGCATCAACAAGGCATGGTCGCAGGTGCGCTTCCTGTCGTGCGAGTTGGGGCTGCTCGCCGGCGGCCCCGTCTACCTGGGCGACAGGATTCCCATCGTGGCACGCCTGCGCCACCCGGGATTGAAGGCGGAGGATCTCGCCGTCGAGCTGATCACGGCCGCGCAGGACATCAGCGGTCACGAGCACGACCCGGTGGTCATGCGGCTCAAGTGCGTCGAGAAAGAAGGCGAAGACACCAGCACCTGGCAGGGCGAGTATCGGCCGGTGCGCACCGGCCCGCGCAGCTACGGTGTGCGCGTGCTGCCGGAACGCGCCGAGGGCCGCAGCGGTGTTGATCTCGCGATCGGCCTGGTGCACTGGGCGTAACTCAATGCCGGTGGCTCTGCACGTAGGCCACGCAGTCGTCCAGGGTGGTGAGCCGCGGGTAGTCTTTCTCGGGAATCTCGAGGCCGAACTGCTTGGCCATCGCGATCACGAAATTCAGGTGATCCATCGAGTCGATGTCGAGCTGGTCGCGCAGGTCAACGTCCGGCTTGATCTCCGCGGCGTCGACCTCAGGCGCGATCTTCAGCAGCAGGCCCACAATCGTGTCTTTCAGCTCGCTCATAGACTCTCCGGGTGTTCGAGCAGCCGGGCAATCGCCCGCAGGAACAGGCCGCCGCGGTGGCCGTCGCTGGCGCGGTGGTCGGCCGAAAGGGTCGCGATCACGCTGCGACGCGCGACCAGCTGGCCATCGATCACCAGGGCGCGCGACATCACGGCGCCGAAGCCCACCAGCGCCACCTGCGGCGGGTAGATCACGCCGTAGACGGCCTCGGGCCCGCGGTCTCCGAGGTTGGTGACGGTGATGGTGGAATCCGTCATCTCGGAAGCCTTCAGCGTGCCGTGGCGCGCGCGCTGCACCAGGTCGGCGAGCGCGGCCATCAGCTGCTCGAGCGACATGTCGTCGGCGTCATGGATGGCCGGCGCGATCACGCCCGAGTGCAGCGAGATAGCCACGCCCAGGTGCACCGACTCGCTCTGATTCAGCGCGCCGTCGGTCCAGTAGCCGTTCAGCTCCGGCACTTCCCAGATCGCGTGGGCCACGGCCTTCAGCAGCAGCACCGGCGACAGGATGCGTTCGGTGATCGGCCGCCCGGCATTCAGCTTCTCAAGCCAGTTCAGCGCCGGTTCCAGGTCAATGGTTTGCGACAGGTAGTAGTGGGGGATCTCGCGCTTGGAGCGGCTCATGGCCGCGGCAATCGCGTCGCGCAGGCCCTCCCGCTTTGACTTGTCCGCGCCGCTGGGCGGCGGCGGCGCTTTCTCCACGTGCGGCTCTTCGTGCTTGGCGGCCGCGCGTTCCACGTCGGCGCGGGTGATGGCGCCATCGATGCCGGTACCGCGCCCGATTTTCGCCGGATCCACGCCCAGGTCCTTTGCCACCACGCGCGCCAGCGGCGTGATGCGCAGGTGTGGCGCAACTGGCTTCGGCGCCGGCTTCGCAAGCGCTTCGCCGGTCTGGCGGATGCGTGCGATCGGCGTGCCCACCGCTACCTTGCGGCCGGGCTCGACCAGGATTTCCTCGACTACGCCGTCGTGGTCAGCCTCCACGTCGAAGGCGGCCTTGCTGGTGTCCACCTCCAGCAGCACGTCGCCCTTGCGCACGCTGTCGCCGGGCTTGACCTTCCAGGCGAGGATCTCGCCCTCGTCCATGTCCGCGCCCAGGGATGGCATGTTGAAGTCACTCATGACGCGCGATCTCCGTGGCGGCCTGCACGATCTGCTCCACGCTCGGCAGCGCCGCCAGCTCCATGTGTCTCGCGTAGGGGATCGGCACCTCGGCCGAGCACACGCGGCGCAGCGGCGCGTCAAGTTCGAAAAACGCCTGCTCCATGATGCGCGTGCAGACCTCGGCCGCGAAGCTGCCGGTCTTCCACATTTCGTCGATCACCACCGCGCGGTGCGTTTTGCTGACGCTGGCTACGATCGCCGCGTCGTCCAGCGGGCGCAAGGTGCGCAGGTCAAGCACCTCGGCGCTGATGCCCGCGGCTTCAAGCTGCCGCGCGGCCTCAAGCGCCTTGGGCAGGTTGCCGCCCCAGGTGATCAGCGAGACGTCGCTGCCCTCGCGGCGCACGGCCGCGTGGTCGATCTCAACGGCGCCGGCGTCGTCGGGCAGCTCGTCGGTGAGCGCCAGCAGGCCGACGTGTTCGAAGATGATCACGGGGTCCGGGTCGGCCAGGGCGGTCAGCAGCATGCCGCGCGCGTCGGCCACGGTGGCCGGCGCTACCACACGTAAGCCGGGCACGTGCGCGTACCAGCCTTCCAGGCTGTGCGAATGCTGGGCGGCAAGCTGGCGCCCGGCGCCCATCGCCATGCGGATCACCAACGGCACGGAAATCTGACCGCCCGACATGTGGCGCAAGGTGGCGGCCGCGTTCACGATCTGGTCCAGGGCCAGCAGGCTGAAGTTGACGGTCATGACTTCGACGATCGGTCGCAGCCCGCCCATGGCCGCGCCGATGCCCGCGCCGACGAAGCCGGATTCCGACAACGGCGCGTCGATCACGCGGTCGGCGCCGAAATGATCGGCCAGACCCTTCGACACCGCGTAGGTGCCGCCGTAGCAGTTGACGTCCTCGCCAACCAGGAACACGCGCGGATCCTCCGACAGCGCCTGGAAGTGCGCGTCGTGCAAGGCTTCGCGGTAGCTGAGCGTACGGCTCACGGCGCACCTCGCGGCGTGTAGACGTCCTTCAGCAGGTCGGATTCGGCCTCCCACTCCGCCTGCTCGGAGAACTGCACGGCGTCCTCGATCTCGCTTGCGATCTCCTGCTCCATGGCCTGCACGGCCGCTTCATCCAGCAGCCCCGCCGTCTCGCACTGCGCGCGGAAAGTGAGCAGCGGGTCCTTCTTCTTCCACTCACTCACCTCCGCCTGTTCGCGGTACAGCTCCGGGTCGAACATCGAGTGCGGCCGGAACCGATACGTGCGGCACTCCAGGAAGTAAGGCTTCAGGTCGGCGCGGATCGCGCTGATGGCGCGCTGCGCGGCTTCGTCAACGGCCAGCACGTCCATGCCGTCCACCACCTCGGCGCGGATTTTGTAGGCCTGCGCCTTGAGGTGGATGTCGGTCTGCGACTCCGAACGCGCCAGGGCGGTGCCCATCGCGTAGCCGTTGTTCTCGCACACGAACAGCACCGGCAGTTCCCACAGTGCCGCCAGGTTGAGCGCCTCATGAAACTCGCCTTCGGCGGCAGCGCCTTCGCCGAAGAAGCAGACCGAGATGGCACCTTGGTCCAGGCGCTTCCTGGCCATGGCCAGTCCAACTGCGATGGGCAGGCCGGCGCCCACGATGGCGTGGCCGCCCAGGAAGCCGCGCTGCACATCGAACAGGTGCATCGAGCCGCCGCGCCCGCGGCTGCAGCCCGCAACTTTGCCGTACATCTCGGCCATGATCGCGCGCATCGACACGCCGCGCACCAGCGCGTGGCCGTGCTCGCGGTAGGTGGCGCTGATCACGTCGCGCGGCTCGAGGCGGTCGATCACGCCTGTGGCGATGGCCTCCTCACCGATGTAGAGGTGCAGGAAGCCGCGGATCTTCTGCTGCTTGTACAACTCGCCGCAGCGCTCTTCGAAGCGGCGGATGCGCAGCATCTGCCGATACAGCGCGTGGCAGCGGGCTTGGTCCGGCAGCGTGCTCACTCGCTCTTCTCCAGCGTGGACAGGTCGCCTTCCGGCAGGCCCAGCTCGCGCGCCTTCAGCAGGCGGCGCATGATCTTGCCGCTTTTCGTTTTCGGCAGTTCGTCGCGGAACTCGATCTCGCGCGGCGCCACCGCCGGGCCCAGCTGCTTGCGCGCGTGGGCCAGGATTTCGAGTTTCAACTCTTCGCTGGGCGCATAGCCGGCCTTCAGCGCCACGAAGGCCTTCACGATCTCGCCGGCCGTCTCCTCGGGGATGCCGATTACTCCCGCCTCGTTCACGGCCGGGTGCTCGACCAGCGCGCTCTCAACTTCAAAGGGCCCGATCAGGTGGCCGGCGCTCTTGATCACGTCGTCGGAGCGGCCGACGAACCAGAAGTAGCCTTCTTCGTCGCGCTTCGCCAGGTCGCCCGAAACATACCAGTCGCCCTTGAAACACTTGCGGTAGCGCTCTTCGGCGCCGAGGTAGCCGCGGAACATGGAGGGCCAGCCGCGACGAATCGCCAGCTCGCCCTGCACCCCCGGTTGCTCGATCACGCGCGCAGTGTCGCCCTCGACGTGCAAGATCGCCGCCTCGATGCCCGGCAGCGGCCTGCCCATTGAGCCCGGCTTCACGTCCATGCTGGCGTAGTTCGAGATCATGATCGCGCCGGTCTCGGTCTGCCACCAGTTGTCGTGGAAGGGCTTGCCGAACACTTCGTTGCCCCAGCGCACGGCCTCCGGGTTCAGGGGCTCGCCGACGCTGGCCATGTAGCGCAGGGCGGACAGGTCGTGCGCCTTCACGGGCTCGGCGCCCAGCTTCATCAGTCGGCGGATCGCCGTGGGGGCGGTGTACCAGACGCTGACCTTCTGCCGCTCCAGGATTTCGTACCAGCGCGTGGCGTCGAACTCCGCTTCGTCCACGATGCTGGTCACGCCGTTGCACAGCGGCGCGATGATCCCGTAGGAAGTGCCGGTCACCCAGCCCGGGTCGGCCGTGCACCAGTAGATGTCCAGAGGGTGCAGGTCGAGCGCTACACGGCCGCTGTAGTTGTGTGCGACCACGGCCTCATGCACGTGCATGGCGCCCTTGGGTGTGCCGGTGGTGCCGCTGGTGAAGTGCAGCAGGGCCAGGGTTTCCGGGTCGGTGGGGGCGATGGTGAAGTGGTCGGAGGCGCGCTCCATTTCGGCGGGCAGAGAGATGGCGCCTTCGGCTGCGCCGTCCACAAGCAAGACCTTCAGGCCGGGGAACTGGTCGAGCACGCCCGCAACCTTCCTCTTTAACAGCGCCTGCGTGGTGAGCAGCAGGTTAGCGCCGCCCAGGCGCATGCGTTGCGCGATGGGCTCAGGCCCGAAGGCCGAGAAGAGCGGCGCGAACACGCACTGCGCCTTGAGCGTGCCCAGCGCCGCCACATACAGCTCAGGTAAACGGCCGCTGAGGCAGAACACCTTGTCGCCGGGCTGCAGACCCAGGTTACGCAAAACGTTAGCAAAACGAGCGCTGCGGCGGGCCAACTCGGCGTAGCTCAGGTCGACGGTTTCGCCGGTTTTGCCCAGCCAGCGAATTGCCACATGATCGCCGCGGCCGTGAGCAACGTGACGGTCCACCGCTTCGTGGGCAATGTTGATTCCACCGCACGGCAAGCCGTCAATCAGAGCGCGGGCGTTGTCCCAGTTGAAAGCTTCGTAAGCGGAGACCCAATCAGGCAGGTTGGGCGGCAGACGGGGTGCGGACTTCTGAATGCGTTGTACAGCCATGCCCGCGCCCTTAAGCCGTTCCCGGATGCCATCTCACGAAATCGTAAACGCGGCGCAAGGCGGTTCGCGTCCGTTGCGGAATCGATTGTTCAGCCGGTGCGCAGGGTCGCGTACCGGCGCAACAGGGCGGCGGGCAGCGGAGATTCCAGCAGCCAGGTGATGCTCATCGGCCGCGAGCCCTCATGGTGCTGGTAGCGCACGGGACCCAGATAGGCATAGGCGTCGCTGGGGTTCTCGCGTACGAACAGCAGGAAGCGTGCGCCGTTGCTTGCCTGCTCGCGGTAACGACGGCCGGTAGGGGAATCAGCACTGACTGTGCTCTGGCTCTGCCAGTGGAACAGCCGCTCGCTGATGGCGTAGTCCGCGTAGCGCGTGGTGGGGGAGAAATGCTTTTCGGACTTGTTCAACGTCACCAGGAACAGCTCGGTGTTGTGTTCTTTCAGCCACAGGACACCCTCACGGAAAGGCCGGCGTCGGGCCGGCGTCCACTCACCCACGGCGGTCAGGATTTCATCGCGCTGGTAGCGGCGGTGCAGGTGCAAGGGCCAATCCGCCGGCTCGGCGGCACGCGCAGGAGCAAGCGGCAGGTTCTCCAGTTTCAGGCAACAGAACTGGCGGCACTCATCGGCAATGGCCGAATCCGCGAGCAACTGTTTGACCGGCCAATCGGGTGTCACGTCATCGAGCTGGTCTGCACGTGCCAGCCGGAAACCGAGCATCAGCAACTGCCGGCGTTCGGCTTCACTGTGAGGCGCATCGCCATCCAGCGCCCGCAGGAACAGCTCCAGGCGCGCAGGGTCGTCCACGTGCAGGATGCGCTCCAGCCTTGCGCCCAGGTCCGGAGCCGCGGAGGAAGCCGGCAGCAGCCCCGCCTCGCGCAGCAACGCGCTCCAGCCGCCGATGCGTTTCTCGTACAGGTCCGAGAGTTCGAGGCCCTGCGCCTCCAGGAATGCCGCCAGCGTCGGCACGGTGCCGCGCTCGCGGGTCAGCTCCTTCAGTTCCAGGGCAAGCTGCGTACGGCGCGGCTTCACGGCCTGTTTCAGGTTTTCCAGGATCGTCTTGCAGGACTCCCGATCCAGCTGCATATGGCAGCCGCTGGGCAGGCTGGGGAAGCCGTGCTCGACGGCCTCGGCCAGCTTGCCGCGCGGGATACCCGTCAGCGCGCGCAGTTTCAGGTCAACGCGGTACTTCTGGTGCATCTGGCCGATGAAGTCGAGCACCAGCGTGCTGGACTTGCCGGCGCTCAGGCGCAGGCCGCGCCCCAGCTGCTGCAGGAACACCGTGGGGCTTTCGGTGGGGCGCAGCAGCAGCAGGCAGTCGGCCTCGGGGATGTCCACGCCTTCGTTGTAAAGGTCGCAGGTGAAGATCACGTTGATGTCGCGCTCGCGCAGTCGTCGGATCGCGCCGGCCCGCTCTTCGGTGTTTGAGCCGCCATGCACGGCAATGGAAGGGATACCCGCCTGGTTGAACGTCTCGGCCATGAACTTCGCGTGTTCAACGCCGACGCAGAAGCCCAGCACACGCGCGGCGCGCGGGTGGCCGTGGAAGCGCGTGAACTGCTCAAGCACCAAAGCGGCGCGCATGTCATTACCTGTGTAGATGCCTTCCAGCTCAGCGGTGTCGTAGCCGCCGCGGCTCCAGCGCAGGCCGCGCAGGTCCGTGTTGTCGTGGATGCCGTAGTACTCAAAGGGCGTGAGCAGCTGGCGCTCGAGCGCGTCCCACAGTCGAATTTCGGCCGCCACGCGACCATCGAACCAGTGCAGGATGTCCAGCCCGTCCGCGCGCTCCGGCGTTGCCGTGAGGCCGAGCAGAATGCGGGGGCGAATGCCGTCCAGCAGCCTGCGGTAGGTGGCCGCCGCGGCGTGGTGAAACTCGTCTACCACCACGTAGTCCCAGTGGCTTTCCCCGTAGGCGGCAAGCAGGTCGCGTGACTGCAGGCTCTGGATGGTGGCGAACAGGTGGTCGTGACTGGATGGGTTGCTGCCGCCCTTCAGGATTTCGCCGAAGCTGCCGTCGCGCAGCACGTGCCGGAAACTGTTCAGCGCCTGGCCCAGTAGCTCTTCGCGGTGCGCAACGAACAGCAGGCGCGGGCGCAGGCCATCCACGCCGATCTGGCGGCGGTAGTCAAAGGCCGCCACCATCGTCTTGCCGGTGCCGGTGGCGGAAACCACCAGGTTGTGTGTGTGGCCGCGCAGTTCGCGCTCGGCCTGCAGCTGATCCAGGATTTCCTGCTGAAAGGGAAAGGGTTCCAGCTTCAGCGCGAAGCTGGATGAAGTGTCCGGCCTGGCGCCGCGCGCATCCGCGAGGGCATTTTCGACGCGGGCGCGCGAGGCGGGGTTGTCCGGGTCGTAGGCTTCGAATTCGCCGTCCTCCCACAGGCTCTCGAAGGCGCCGCGGAAGCGCTCGATGATGTGCGGCGCGTCGGCCTGGCAGGCCTTGAGCGTCCATTCAAGGCCGGAGTCCAGCGCGCTGGCGGAGACGTTGGCCGAGCCGACGTAAGCGGTGTGGAACCCGCTCTCGCGTCGGAATAGCCAAGCCTTGGCGTGCAGGCGGGTGCGCCGGTGATCGTGAGAGATGCGGACCTGTGTGTTGGGCAGTCGCGCCAGCCAGTCCAGCGCGACGGTTTCGGATGCACCCATGTAGGTGGTGGTGAGAACGCGCAGGGGCTTGCCGTCGCGCGCCAGCTTTTCAAGCGCCTCGCGCAGGCGACGGATTCCCTGCCACTTGATGAAGCTGACCAGGATGTCAACGCTGTCGGCGCTGGCGAGTTCCGCGAACAGCTCTGCGCCGAGCCGCGGTTCGCCTTTGGCGCCGGTCAGCAGCTCGCTATGGGAAAGCGGCGTGGTCGGGCGCGCCGGAGTCTCGCTCTCTCGGGAAACAGACAGCAACTGTTGCGCGGGAGGCACGATTTCGACGTCTCGAGTGCCGTCGCGGGCTGAGGTGCGCAGCAGTTCAATGATCTGGTTGCACATCCGCAGTTGCTGTTCCACCAGGTCGCCTTCGGAGGCGTGCAGGTGAGGCAGCAGACGCCGCATTTCGGATGCCACGTGATGTGCGAGCACTTCGGCGCTGTCGGCCCGGTCCAGCTTGCGCAGTTGCGGCCGCCGGTGCGAAGCACCAAGCTGCGCCAACCTGGCTTGCAACTCGAGCGTTACCAGTTGTTCGTAGAGCCCGTCCGGGAGTTGCGACATTCAGCCAGGATGGCTTGCACCACGAAAAAGGGCCAGATGGTTGCGACGATGCGCTGCAGAACAACGCACGAGCCACGAACCTGAAAGCCTGCCTTCAAAGCGCTGTTGCGGGAGGCGGTAGCATACTGAATGACAGCCGGCATCCCCCCTGCTGGATGGACCCGAAACGCGGGATGCAGCCGGCGAAGCGCCACTCACGGACAGGAAAGTACGCGCGCAAGCACGAGAGGGAAGTAGTCGTCGCAGCGAAAGAAACACCACCGGCGCCAAAGGAAAACCGCCAGCTTCAGCAAACTGCTCCAGCTGGCGGCGTGCGTATGGAGCGGGCGAAGGGGTTCGAACCCTCGACCACCTGCTTGGGAAGCGACAAAAGGCCATTTGCCCCTGTTTGTCCCAGACTACACGAATCTCCCCGAACGTGCTATTTTAAGCGTGGTTGCGGGCTACGTGTGGGCATTTTGCCTACCCCCGCTTACCTTGATTTGGCTCGGATTTCGTGTACATATCGTGTACAGCTTTCTCACGGTAGACCACCTGCCCTGTGAGCAGGTGGTCAGGGGTTCCGACGATGGGTAGGGCGAAGAAACCGGCTCGGGTTCGACGCTGGAGAGGCGAGTGGTACCTGTTCTACACCGACTACAGCACGGGCCGTCAGGTTCGTGTGGCTTGTAGCAGTCTCAAGGCGTTCAATGCTGAACAGCGGAAGGACCTTGAGCAAGAGTACCGAGGGAAGGAAGTCAACGAACGAGCGGAAGTGCTCAAGCGGGGTGGCGGTCTTGCCTACGACCGCCTGCTGAGCGATGAGATCGACGACTACCTTGAAGCCACAGAAAAGCGGGTGAAGGCACGTGAGGCAAACCCGAAAGCCAGATCGGGTTTGAGTGCCAAAACATCGGAGGTGATCACGCACGTGCTTGGCCACTTCAAGGCATGGCTGACAGCCAAGCGAAGGCACGAGACGCAGACTGGCCAACTCGACGGCCCAACGCTTACCGAGTACATCGATGACCTAGCGGCAGAGCCCGCGAGGCTGGGGAACAAGGACGTCAAACGCTCTCCCGCGACCGTGAATCAGTACATCAGGACCGTGAAAACCTGTTTGACCTGGATCAACAGCCGAAGACCTCCACGCTTCCCCGACTACGCCTATCTTGCAGGCTCGCTCAAACCCCTGCGCGAAGACGCCACCACACCTACCGCATACTCGTCCGCAGAGCTCAAGGCGTTCCTAAAGAAGGCATTGGAACGAGAGCGACCCGTCAAAGTAGTGGAAGTGAAGCGCACGAAAACCGCGACGGGCAAGGCGGAGAAGTTCCAAATGCAGACAGTCAAGAATGCAGCCACACCCGTCTCGCGACTGTTCCTGCTATTAGCGCTGACTGGTTGCCGTGTTGGGGAGGCGCTGAACCTGAAGTGGTCCGACGTAGACCTTGAACGTGGCCGGATTACTATTCGGGCGCAGAAGACTGGCAGGACAAGATGGCTGCCTTTGCAGGGGGCACCCGAAGGGGCCGTCGCACCAAATCTCGTGAAGCTTATGAAGAAGTGGAGAGAGGAAAACGAGCAGCGTGTGTATGTGCTGCCTCACGATGACCTCGATTCCCCGGTGTTTCCTAAGGGCGCTTGGCAAGGCGTCGTGTTGGCTACCAAGGGGCCGCGGATTTCACCTCAAAGGCTTCGACAGAACTTTACAAGCTATGCAGCGTCGCTTGGAATACCGGCCGCCGTTACGGCACTCTGGCAAGGGCACGGAGTCGAGGTTGCCGAAAAACACTATCGCGCGCAGGTGCTAGATCGTCAGGACGGCGATAGCATCGAATCAGCGATGGGGCTTGCGTAACGTGAAGGCACATCTAATGAACCGTCAGATTGAGGAAGTTCGGCAGGGCTTGGTTGACTCAGCAATTGCAGTTGCGGAACTGACTGAACAGATCAGTCATGTGGTCAGTGAGTCCCTGAGGATAGCCGGTCTTGAGGACGATGCCGTCGCTGAAGGCATGCGACCCGGCTCTGCGTTGCTTTCTTTCTTGCACAGCGCTGCTGCCAAGGCCGCGCGAGCAGCTGGTCGAGCGGGGCTAGCTTCTGTCCTGTTTCAGCACCCCGATCTGATCAACCTTGTCAAGGTGCTGTTCGAGATGAATGTACGCTGCCAGCAAATCATCGCTCAGATTTACTCTGCTGCCGACCACCTTGCAAAACAGGACGCGCATGGAGATCAGGTAACCATGCGGCAACTCGCGGACATGGTGAAGTCAACCTTTGTCGGCTTCCAACAAGACGTGGGCAGCGCATTTGGAAAACTCAGTAACGCGGAGAAGACGCTCGCTGAACAGATAAGCGGAAGTCGCCCAGAGGTACTTGTCTCGCAATCGCCAACGCGGAAGAACCGGGTGCTCGTATCGGTTTCCAGTAAGCGAAACAACAAGTCTGTTGAGACGTCCGCGAGAGTGGGTGACATACTGTTGGGATTCTCACGTGACTTCGAGGTCAAAGCCGATGTTCGTCTCGTTGAGGGCTACGGCGAGGATGCAAGCGCGCGGAGTAAGTGCCTGATGGATGTGATGAAGGACCTCGGGCTTGAACACACTGTCCTGAAGGTAGTTGGGCGCAACAAAGTTGGGAACGCCGCCTGGTACCAAGCTCCTACGCTCCTCGGTCGAGTTCGTGACGACCGCCATGCTGCGGACGAAAAGACCGTGGAAGACATTGCAGACGCGCTCTTCGATGACGCTGAAGAGACGTCGATATAGGCATCCCAAGTCATTCAATGCAACTTCGAGTCGCGCAAGCCGCGTCTTGAGTACCTATCGAGCCGTCTTTTTCGGCGGCGAGACCAAGTTCGTTCACAAACATCATTGAGCTGGCATGCGAAGGCTTTCGTGTCGCCTATGCAGGCGGCCATTTGCGGTCGATGTGTTCATGTTTCCGCGCAGACTGGCGGGGCACACTGAAGTCGTTGCGAGTGAGGCACTGGTGCCCACGGCAAGCGACGAGGTGTGCGATGGATGGTGGACTTCCAAGACTGCTTACGCTGGCCCAAGCGGCGCGCGCGCTGGGCGAAAACGTAAGCGTCAAGGTTCTCCGATCCGAAGTACACGCGGGTCGACTCAAGTGCTACCGGCTCCGGCCAAGCTCCAACGCGAAGATCCTGATCAGTGAAGCAGAGCTCGCTCGCTGGTTGGAAGAAGTTGCAGGCAAGCGCCAATTGGCGTTTCGCCAGCAGTAGGACGGTCTGGCGTGGTCCGGAGACGTACCGGGGCATCCCAGTTGCGACAGGCGTGGCGGAAGCCGTTCCGGGGCACCTGTACAGGGTAATGCAAAATCAATGAACCAAAGGAGTACTTTAGCCATGCAAACATTTATGGAAGATCGCGATGACCGCGATCGTGGCCAGCGGTCGGAAAGGGATTCCGACAGAGATCGGACATCGCCCGAAGAAGGCCACAGGAGTTCACAGGAGCCGATCGTCGCGCATCCGGAGGTTACAGACACCACCAGCGCGACGAATCACGGGTCGTCGGGCGAAACACAAGTGGTTCCGCCAGCTCAATCCAGGGCCGCGAAACCGGAACCGGCGCAGGAACTTCGGCGCATCGAGGTATCCCCGCACGTGCGACCACAGGTCATTCTGTCGAAGGTCGTAGAGTTGCTACTGGCAATCGGCGCATTTCTCTCCAAGAGTGGAAAGAGCCTGTTATTGCCGACTCAGCTTGAAGGAGTAGAGATCGTTAAGACGATCTCCACCAGGGACTTGCCAGCGTTTCTCGTCAACTGTGCCAGCTTCTACACGTGGGGGCGGAATAGGGGAGAGAAATATCTCTACCTGTCGGGTCCGCACGCGAGTGCGTTGTTCCAATCCGACCCAATCAAGAAGCTGCCCACAATCGAGCATGTGGTCAGGAACTGTGCGGTTGATAAGGACCTGCAGCTCCTACCGCACGGCTACTCTCCTGAAAGCCGAGTCTATCTTTGCGGGCCTGTGTTTCAGACTCGGGAGGGGACGCGGTATCTCGACGAAGCCCTCAGTGACTTCAGGTTCAGAAACGCTGCATCCCGCGCCAATTTCATCGGAGCCCTGTTAGGCACGATTCTATTCCCGCGGCTAAAACGTCAGCCCCCGGTTTGCATCGCCGCAGACGGTCCGGGCGCAGGCAAGTCACACCTGGGCAAAGTTGCCGCTGTGCTTGTTGATGGCGTTGCCGCTCCCGTGACGGTTGGAATCAACGCAAGCGAAACGGAGTTTGAAAAGACGCTCGGGGCGCATCTGGCAAGGTTTGAGCGCGTAATCCTCGTCGACAATTGCCGAGGCACGAAGAACCGTCCGGCGTTGTCCAGCAGCGTCCTCGAACGCCTCATGACCGACGAGCGCCCTTCGACTCGAAAACTGGGCTCGACCAGCTTGGTAGAGCGGCCGGCAGACATGCTTTGGATCGTGACAGCGAACGATCCTCAGATGTCCCCTGACCTTGTTTCGCGCTGCATTCCAGTCGTCCTGCGCCTAGAAGCCAATCGCACCTGCTACAGCCACCCCAACCTTCTCGAGTACGTTCTGGGGCATCGAGAGGAGATACTTGGCGAACTCCTCGGCATGATCGTCCGCTGGCGCGAACAGGGGGCGCCACTCGACACAACCGTCGAGCATCGGGAACTCCACTGGGCTCAGGCCATCGGTGGGCTACTCAAAGCGAATGGCATCAACGGCTTCCTTGAAAACTACCTGGAAGCAATGGCCAACCAGAATACGGACACACGCGAACTGGTTACTGTGTTGAGAGCAGTCGCTCAAAACAGCGACGTGTTTGAGTCGATGGACATTGCCGCGACAGCCCGTGGTATGCGATTGCTGCGGAGTCACTTCTGGCCGTTGCAGGGTGATGCCGCCGCGCGCAGCAAAGTTAGCGTTCTACTGCGCCCCATTCTGGACGTTCCCTTCGAGTTTGAAGGCAGCCGTATCACCGTCACTCGTCACCTAGGCCGCCCCATCCGCTTCAGCCTGACCGAGGAGGAGTTGTTGGAGGACGAGTAGTCGCTCAGTGCGGGCAACCGGAGGGCCGGTGGCTCCATTGCCATCGGCCCTCCCTTCCCGGCGTAGAGCCTGCAGAGGGTGCAGTGGTGTTTGGGCATTCAGTTATCAAGTGACACGAATGAGGTGGCATGTGGATAAAGAATCAACCAAGCCAGACGAGACGCCCAAGAAGACTGACTTAGATCGTGCGGGCGCACAACTCGGCGTGATGGTCGTTGCAGGCCAGCCGGCAAGTGGCCACTGGTGGGACGCGCCATACAGAAAGTCAGTTGTTCCGCCAGCTTGGTCGCCGGTTGGCTTCTTGGATTGCATCAAGTCCGTAGAGGTTCCTGCTCTCGGCGGTGAACTGGTTCCGTGCACAGATGCGCGTAGGGAAGACGGTCTGGTTCGCAACTATTCCTTCGTCGCAGTGGCGATACGCTCCTTCGACGCCGCTGGTAATCGAACAGATCTTCCTGCGTCAGTACGGGATTTGGTCTGCTGCGAAGCGGTCGGAGGCCGCGTGCCAGGAAGCCTGATGGTTTCACGCAGGGGGCAGTGCTTTGTCGTTTTCCTCCTTGCACGCCCCATTGCACGCAAGGAACAACCCGAGGGCAAAGCGGCTACTTCCGGTGTGTTTTACCTCGCATCAAAAGGCGCGGAGTGGCTTGTTGACCAGAGTTTGAAAGGCCTACAGATCGCCCGCGCGCGCCCGGCGGCAATTCAAACGGGTTGTGTCGGTGCGAACTCTAAGAGCCCTGAACGGTCCAGCGCTTCGAGGGTGAGGAATGCGATACGAATGATCGATGGGATCGCGGTGCAGGCCATCTTATCCGACTCACGAGGCATTCCGCTCGATGGTGACATACTCCCCTCTAAGCAGGCACAGCGTGCTGAGTATCTGACGCTCGCGGAGAAGCTATGGCACCCCGAGGAATTGGCGTCGTATGCCCCCGCTGTGCAGACTAGAGAGCGGGATGCAGTCTGGGACTTCGTACAGGCGGTAAAGGATGAGTCCCGACGAAGGAAGGCAAGAGATAGGTTGCTGAGCGCTTACGGAGAGCTCGTAAACAACGGCGTGTTCAAAGTTGACGACGACTGGCCAGCCTTCATTGAGTCGTCAATCGAGAGGTTTGGCCGATTTGCGACAGAGTGGTCGGACTCCAATGAACAGCTAGTTGGCGCCGGGCTTCCCCCGCTGGGGGCGGAAGCAGGTTCGAGTTCATCGGCCGTGCTGTCCTGCGACAGCATCTGGGATCCTGCCAGCACCTTCGTCCATGAACTCCGGAGCAGATTGCTGGTAGGCGACTGGTACGTCGCGCTGAAAGACGGAGGAGTGCCACACGGGGTGGGAGCAAGCCCAGGCATGCTAGGCTGGGCGCGCAGGGAGAACGACCAACACCATGGGGGCACCCCTTGGATGGCTTCTGGACTAAGCATCGGGTGGATCGACATCGCCAGGCGCGAACTGCTTCTTGATGTTGAAGCCGTCACGCACGACTTTGCGTCCCGGGGGCCGAGCAGATGCGCGCGCCTCTGTATGAAACCAGCGCAGCTTGCCCGCATTCTCCTAGCCGCGGGCTTGCTCGCGCCGACCGCAAACCTCACAAGTAGACGGAGAGTGTTGGGTGAATCCCACAAGGTTTTACGAATGCGACTTGATGCTGTTCCGTTCGATCCTGTCCGCATAAGTCGCAACCTGAAGGTGTGATAAATATAAGAATACGTTTTGCGAACAATAAACTAGCAGGTAGATTAACGGAGACCCTTCAGGGCCATGCTCCTGGTGGACTGGTTGGATGTGTGCAACCCTGGCCAGTGCCACCCCAGCGGACGTAAGACCATGCAGCGACATGGCATTCCCTTGGCAACGTTGCCTCTGTCCCAAGGACCCACAAAAAGAGCCTCAAACAGCCAAGAAAGGCATTCAAAAGAGAATCAAAACTGAAGCTTAGAAGCCTAGGTACATATACATCATAGAATGTATGCCTGAACAAGGCTTCAGGCCAGAAAAAAGATCCCGAAAGGGAAACACTGAGAAGAGTGATTGTGAGGAGGCCTCGTGCGGCACGCACGAGGTCTTTTCATTGGTAGAAAATATTTGAGAACTTCTGACACAAGTAAAACGGCATGTCTTGTGCACTGTCTACATGTGACAAAGACCATGTGTTCAGCCGGGCTGAGGAGACCGAATGATCCGACTTCATGCTAGCTATGGGCGCAAAGCCCCCGGCGAAACCCAGTTCAGCAGTTGCCAAGCGTCAGCAAGCATCGACTTCGAGATCGCGGACAGTGAGATCGGCGAAGTCCGCGCTCGACTGTCAGACGCATGGGCGATGTTGCGTGACGCCGTTGAGGCTGAGCTCGCTCGCCAGCAGAGCGGCAACCACGTCACCAATCGTCTGAATCCTGACTCGTACAACCCCGCTCTGCCCTCCAGGCACAACCCCGGTCAGACGTACCAGCAGAACCAACAGAACCACCATGCCTACCCCGGAAATGGGAACGGCCATGGTAGCAATGGCGACGGACACCACGGTAATGGTGTTCAGGCACCCTACCCCGGTGTTCACAACAACGGAGCGCCCAGCAACGGGAACGGCTACCACAGCGGCAACGGGCATAACAACAACGGCATTGGCGCTCCGCCGTTTAGCCCGAATGCTCAGGTCGCCGCTCCCGCTGCTGTTTCGACTCCGAACCCGGATGCCAGAGCGACCAAGAAGCAGGTCGGCTTCTTGCTAGCAACGGCGCGCCGTACTCGCAACTGGGCAGCGGACCAAGTGAAGAGCTGGGTAAACCAGCAGTTCGGTTGCGCGCTCAATGACCTCACCAAGAAGCAAGCCAGCGAGCTCATCGATGCCCTGCAAGGGCGCAGCTAGAGCCAACTGTTCACAGAAACCTTGCTAGTTTCGGAGTCTTCGCGATGCCAGATCAAGTTACGAATGAGGCACCCGCGTTGCCACACGTCTCGCACACGAGGCTCTCCACGTGGCTCGATTGCCCCAAGAAGTACGAATACTCGTACGTGCTTGAGGCCGAGGAAGACGGCACCAGTGTTCCGCTTGTGTTCGGCTCCGCGATTCATGAAGCGGTTGCAGCATTCTTCGAAGGCCTCAAAGCAAAGGCGCCCTTGATCCTCGACGAGGTTCACGCCGTCTTTGAACGAGCCTTTGCGGATGAAGTGTACGTTGCCGAAACGATGGGCTGTCCGATGGAGTGGGGCGACACCAACTTCGAGGAGACTGTCGAGAAGGGCCAGAAGATGCTCGCGTGCTTTGTTGACAAGGTTGATCGCACGCTCGAAGTCATGCACACCGAGTACGCATTCGACGTGAAGACGCCCGAAGGTTGTGTGCTCAAGGGCTTCATGGATTGCGTCGTTCGAACGGGCGAGAACTCCTACAAGATCATCGAGCTCAAGACGGCCAAGAGGACGTACACCCAGGATCGTTTGCTCTACGACCTTCAGCCGACCGTCTACATCGCTGCACTTCGAGAGATTGTCCCCGAAGCCGACAAGATCGAGTTCGAGTACTGGCTCCTCATTAAGACCAAGGAGCCGGACCTCAAGATATTGCCGGTGGTCCGAAACGCCGGCGATCTGCAGGAGCTCAAGGACACCATCCGCGGATACTTGCTAGGAATCAGCACGGGTGCGTTTCCCCGGCGGCGAGGATGGCTGTGTGACTACTGCGGCTATGCGAAGGCCTGCCGAGCCTCATGCGAACAAACCCAGAGTCAGCAAACCTGTAGCTGAGTCTTGCTAGTTTTTGCCTGTTTCCAAAAACCTCAGGAGAGAATCGTGCTAGGAACTGAACAAATCCCGACGCTGCGGGAGAAGCCCACCCGTACCCTCGACGAACTGCAGGACCTGCTGGCGGACGTAAGCCGTGGACACCACGACCACGTCGTGAGCCCAAAGGACCTGCACGTTGACCGGCGTACCGGCACGCTCGCCATCCGGCCCGTTGCCCGGGACTACGACTTCAAGCCGCTGGCCCTGAGTCAGATGGCGACCAAGCTGAACATCCCGGCCAACTACCTTCAGCGTTGTCCGTCCGAACTCCGGGCTGCCAACGTCAACCACTGGCTGGAAGGCCAACGGTCCGACCTGCTAGTTCGGTGCGATGGCAACCAGGTACGTGCGATCCTCTCCCACCGATACGCGATCGTGAACAACACGGACATCGTTGCATGGATGCGAGATGCGCTCGGTCCAGAGACGAACCTCCGCTTCGAGGTCACCGAAGGCTACATGACCATGCACGTCGTGCAGCCAAGGGATTTTTCAGCACGACCTGGAGACCGTTTGAACAACGGTGTTGCCGTGCGGAATAGTGAAGTCGGGCTGGCGTGTGTCGAGGTTCACGGGTTGATCTACCGGCAGATTTGCTTGAACGGATTGATCCTTGCCGGGCGTGACCAGCAGTGGCGAAAGCGCCACATCGGGAATGGCGACCTTGCCAATCGAGTCAAAGAGGCTGTCATCCGTCTCCGTGATGCAGCCCCAACCGCGATGGAAGGTTTCACCGCACTCCACGGAATCCGTGTGCCCGACATGCCCGGGCTGTTCAAGAAGGTCGCCACCCGGTACTCGCTCACCGAAGCCCAGTTGCAGGCCGTCAGCGATGCGTTCGTGATCGAGCCGGGCGACACGATGTACCACGCGGTCAACGCGTTCACGCGGGGAGGCAATGCCGAGACGCTCCCCATCGAATACCGCCACAACCTCCAGGAAGTCGGTGGCCGCATTCTCGAAAACAGTACCCACGGAACAGCCTGGTTGAACTAAGGGGTCCGGTGGGGCCGAAACCGTGCCATACGGGTTCGAGACTTCGCGCAGAATCTCGAATCAAGGCCGGGTTGGTGTGTTGGGTCTTGGCGTATTCAATCGTGGCAATCATCGTGTGTTCAGCCCAAGCCGCACTGCAGCTGCGTGCATGCACGCCAAGAGGGGGCTGTTGGGGCAAGGATGTGTTCTGGGCCCAACGAATCTCATTTGATGTGCCCAGAAACAGCATCGAGAACCCAACCGTCGTTCTGGACATCCATAGAGAAGCGCAGCGGATGGAACGCTTGCACCACTTTGTTCACCGACAAGAGCGAAAACTGGGGGCCAGGGGAGGCAACCCACTGGCCAAGGGAATATGGCAACTTCGGACCGATGCTTTTCCGTACGGGCTGCACCGTCCCTTTGGGTTGTCATTTCGGACATAGAAGCTCATGCAAGTGCCGAGCCGATTCTAGTCCAGAATCTGGATGGGGAACTTGTGACACCAGTGAGTCGGCAAAGAAGGAGGAGCACGCGTCCAGATGAATCAAGTGTAGCCATGCGGTTTCAGTGTAATCCTGCAGTACGCTCGGCCCGTACGTATCAACCAGATACTCCAGAACCGCCCATCGATGCATGTAGAAAGCCCAGTCAGCAGCAAACCAGGCCGCAGACCGTCGTTTTGAGTGACAGTATTGCATGACCAACTCGACGCAGTCTGTGCATCCTCCTGCGACCGCTTGCACCAATGGAGACCAGTAGTGTCGACTGTTGGAAGCCAGGCAGCGCGGCCGAATTCGGCCCAGCAACCTAATGAGCCAAGCTTGCCGAAGTCTCGCTGCAAGGACAGCAATCCAGTTCATGGTGACAACTCCGCGTCAGGGGGAACGACTCCACAACTCGACAAGTTCATACCCCATGGGGTCGTGTTCCGAGCTGTCGGCCATCTCTCGAATCTTGTTCTGAATGTCCCAGTACGCATTTAGGTTCTGCAACCTTGACCAACGTACCCAGTAGCCGTCGTCTTTCTCGGCCTCCGCTTCATTGATCCACGGACTGCCCTTTGGAGTGCAGTGAATCCGCCAGAACCTGAGTTTCTTTTCTACGACGAGACACTTGAGGACGATGTTATCCAGCGGCACAGGTAGATGCTTGCGGCAGTTCTGAACCATCATGCGGAGACTTGTGGGCAGATCTGATTTCTCCAGCCGGTCGGCTACATAAGCATACTTGAGGATGATGGAGACCAATTTCTGTGCATGGCCGAGCGAAATGCCGTTACTGCCGTTCGGCTGCTGGGATAGCGTAATCAGCCGTTGCAGCAAAGCACTCCAGGCTTTCTTGAACTGCACAGAGTCATTTTCTAGGTGAGGCAGTTGCCTGAAAACGAGGTCCCGTGCGCGATTCTTCTGGTCATCAGTGAGTGGGGAAAATACGCCCCACAGCGTTCGCTGAAAGGTGTAGTACGCACTCATGAACCATGCTTGCTCATCGAAGCATGTTAGATCGGGCCCGCCATCCGCGATCGTCAACTGAAACTTCCTGGCCTGCGATCGCAGCCGTTCAAGACTCATCGCCTTCTCCTTCTTATTCACGGCTGAAACGACGTGAACTCCGATGCCTTTAGCCAAGCCAATGCGTCCGCGGCTGAGACCACTGACGCGGGTACCCTGAAGACGCATTGCTGGTGGTGTTCTGAGTCGCCAGTGTTCCGAAGCACAAGCAGAGCATCACAGGTTGCTTGAGCCTTGTACAGCAGTTCGAACGAGCCGGTTCGATCCAGGACCAGCGCTTTGCTGTTGTGGAGGTACTGATCAAGCCCGTACCGATCAATCAGTCTGGCTTGCACCGATTCGTCAGGCTCCAATTCAATCTCCAGCAGCGTAATGCGCTGTGGTTCAACTACTGCATGCTGTGGGACCCAGCAGCCGTTGATGGCATGCGCTGCACTACCATCCCCCCACGTCAATGCAGGCCCGTTGAGAGAGTGAGGTCGTCCCAGCTCGTCAAGTTCAGCATATACAGGTGGGTCGCAGACGACGACATTGTTCCGGCTCAGAACGGCGGAGCGATTGTTGCTCAGCATCGAGAAGAGAGTGGATACGAGTTCACGATCGTGCGTGCTTAGCCGGAGAACACCTTGCCGACACAGACACTCCAAGGCGCATACCTTGGGCCAAGCGTCTGTCCACAGTGGCGTGACGACAAAGGGTCTGAAGTACCCCCAGAGCAGCGACATTGGAGAGCATCCATTGAGTCGGAGCTGCAATCGCTCGCTATGGTTGAAGGCGGAGCTCCAGACGCCTCTAGCTATCTCTTCAAGTTCGATTTCCGCCGCCGTGAATTTGGCGGGGAAGTGTTGTGCGGCGTTGTTGTTCCCCCGGCCCGAATGATCGCTGGCGTCTAGCCATAGATCGTGAGCCCTAGCGCCGCAGGAATGCAATGCGTTTCGAAACGGGTGTTCGTGCCCATACTTGTGCCCGTAATCCTCCGCTGCCCGAAAGCGGCGAACCGCTATTCGACGGAACTTCTCCATACCACCAGAAAGCACACTTGCCGCCTCGTGCAGGGAACGCGCGAACATGATGCGGGGCTTCGCCAGGCCAAGCGTGCGGTAGAAGCGGAGGACAGCGTCGGCGGCGAGATCGTCGTCTTGCCATGCTGCCTTTACGTCCGCGCGAACCGCGTCGATTTGATCCAAATCAAGTACTGGCATGACGGTCGAGTCTCCGGAGAACTCCGATTGCACCAACGGGCAAACCCGTGGAATCCCGCCAACAGGGTATCAACCCCCGCGACAATCAAGACCTGTGCGAAGCGATGCGGGCAGTAGGCGGTCCAGAGTGGCTAGCTGGTGCGCTCGCGTACGCAGATCGCTAAGCTGGAAAGCAACTTACAGGAGGGATTGCCCGAGAGTGTTCGGGCACGACATGAACAAGGCAACGTAGCGCCAAAACTTCGTTTCTGCGGCCAGCTCAAACCCGCCAGGTTTTTCTCGAAGACCGCAGATGCGTGCGGCGCCCCGATTGGGGCGTCCCGCGTCTGCTTCTTCATGGGCTCCTGGCGGGGCCTGAGCTGGGGTAGCGTGTGGGCGCTCCTCCCTTTTAAGAGCATTCCTACGCTCTACCCCGCTGAAACCTTGCTAGTTCCGCGACGTTTGCCATTGCCCCATTGGAGGCAGGATGAACGTACGCGAAGCATTGAATCACATGCTGGCCTCACCGTTGTTCGCGCGATTTGAGGCCGCTCTTCAGCACAACTCGATCTTCGACGTGTTGGCCGTTGGTACCCGAGAGGTTAGCCATGCTGCGTTCCTTCGGTGGCTGATGAACCCGCAGGAGGGGCACGGAGCCGGCGACGTGCCGTTGCGGTTGTTTCTCATGCGGGCGGCGTCCAAGGCAAGTCCCGAAGGAGGCGCGGTCAGTCCTTTGGACGTAGACCTGCTAGATTTCGATGGAGCAAGTGCCGAGTGTGAAGTGCACGTCACCGGCATGGTCAACGGCAAGGACACGCCGGGCAGGCTCGACATCCTTGTTACGTTGCCGGGTGGGGATGGGTCTACGCAGCCGCTGCTGATCGTCGAACACAAGGTCTACGCGGAGCAAAGTGGTCAGCAGACAGAAGTCTATAAGGAATGGGCGTCAAAGAACCCGCTCAATCAGCCGCACCTTGACGGTGCCCGTCAGCCGCTGCTGGCGTACGTTTGTCCAGACATCACGCTCCAGAGTGCCCCGCCGGTTGAGCCGTTCATCGTGATCGAGTACGCGGACTTGTCCGCGTGGCTGGATGATGTGCTTGCACACGCCGGTGTTTCTGAACGGGCGAGATTCCTCATCAACGAATACAAGGCCTGCCTCATCAGGCGCGACCTCTTTGACAATCCCCAGGCTCGCGAACGCCAGGAAGAGCTTGAAAGCGACAAGCAGTGCTCCGAAGCGATCAAGACACTCAAGGCCAGCCCGACCGAGTTGCGGGGCTTCGACGGCCACGTGAATCGTCACGCGAAGGCGTTCAAGAGGCTCGGGATTGTACTCAGTCGCGTGGCTTCTCGGGGTGACGCGGCAACGGTCGTCAGGTTGCGAGAACTTGCGGAGCCGGTGTTCGCAGGAGGTGACTGGGGTATTCAGGGGGGCACGGGTTCCCTGACGGTTTACTACAAGCCCCTTGGGCGCAGTGTCCGCGATGCCTTTGGCGAAGCTGAGCTGAATCGGCTGGGCAAGCCCTACCTCCAGTTCTACTTCACGAGGCCGGAGAACGAGATCGGTGTTCTCGACCTGTACGGCGGGATTGTTGGCGGCGACGGCGAAGACCGCAAGCCGATGCAGGCGTGGGTGAAAGAGTTCTGCGGTATTCTGCGGGAACGGGTACTCAAGAACCTTGACAACAAGGCCAAGAGGGGCAACGGAGTCGCCAAGGTCCGCTTCAGCTTCGCCGGAATCAAAGACACAGCCGACGACGTGGCCGAAGCCGTGCACGAGCACGAAGCAGAGCTACGCAAGTGCCTGAGCGTGATGGAAGCGCTCAAGGCTGTCATAGAGCAGTGGGGAGCCACCGAACTCAAACCTTCGATCCAGAACAACTTTCCTGGAGTAGCCCAAAAATGACCGGGGCAATCCCCTGTCTACTTGCGGTCGTATCTGGTCGGACAAAGAGGAGCGGCTCAGCAATGCCAAACGAAGCGTTCGAACGAAAGCCTCAGAGCTTCGGTGGGTGCGCGATATGGGTAGCTGTCGGTTTGATCGGATTGGCGGCCCTGTGGGCCTTTCGTGAGACCATCTCTGGCTGGTGGTTCCTTGGAGGGTTGTTCCTGTACGTGGTCGTGACGCTGGCGCTGTATCAGACCGCCAAGGACAACAAGCGCTGGAACCGCTTGATGGAAAAGTACGGCGACCGACAAGCCGTCGAGCGCATCATGAAGCACGTGTACTGGGAGGGCATGACGGACGAGATGCTACGTGATGCCTTGGGGATCCCGATTCCATGGACGAAAGCCGACAGTCGGGCAAGGGGACCCAGACATGGAAGTACCATCCGGATGGAAAGAACCGCTTCAAACTCCGCGTCACGGTAACCAATGGCGTCGTGACAGGGTGGCAGCAACGGGAGTAAACGATGCCGTGGAGCGCAAAGGACTGGGCATACCGCCGACGCGCACTGAAACGCGAAGAAGCCAAGCATGGCTGTTTCGTGCAGTTGCTGTCGTTGGTGCTGTTTGGAGCGGCCTTGTACTACGTTGGCAAGGTGCTGGGCGAATGGCTCCATCTATGGTGAGTTGTCCAGGCATCCAAGCCTCCGTGTTTCGCCATGTCTCCAGTGTTCTGGTGTTCTCACGGAGGCATTGCAATGCAAGGCAAAGCAACCCAGCCACGCGCAACCCGTACGGTCAAGATCGGCGACAACCACCATCGGCTTCTCCGCATCCTCGCTGACCTGTTGAAGGTGACCCAGCAGGAGGCCTTCGAGCTCAGCGTAGAGCAAACCCTGACCGCGTACCTCGATGGAGAGCCCATCCCCGACATGCCGTTCAAGCAGTGGCAGCAAGAGGCTTCCACGCTAGTCCTTTAGCAACGCGCTACTGCCGCAAAAGGCGTTGCTGTTCCCTGTCCCCGCCAGAATCGACTTCCTGCATACGCTATGCAGACGTACGAGAGCTATCTACAAGCTCCTCCGAATACCGGTATGGCTTCCAGTCGTCAGCATTTCTGGGCCAACCTGTTCCACCTACCTGCAGCGGCGACCGCTCCATCCTTCGGATGACATAGCTCGCCTAGCCTCCTTGGGACCGCTGTCTGCAGACGTCGCCTGTTAAATCGACGGCACTACCGGCGCGCGTGCGTCTCGAATCAACAAGCCTCGACAAATCCACCTTTGGGAGGGAGGATGTGCCGATGGCATGGGCGTTACCCGTTTACGGATCGTAATGTACGATCAGGCGGCGGCGCTTGGTTAGCTTGCATGGCTTGGTCTCGCACGGACTGCACCAAGCCGGCCATCGATGTTCGCACTCGCGTATAGGTGGAGCATGTTCCTAAGTTGCGATCCGCGAGCTATACATGCGAAGCCCGAACCAGCTTCGCCTCAATCAGCGGGTGGTGTGACGGGCACTACTCCCACTCCGGTGTGGTCCTGGTAGAGGCAAAAAGTTGATGGTGCGCGAAGATAGCGATGATCGAGTGCCATTCGCGCCCTCATGGGGCAGCGGAGACTTCCTTTCAAACGCCAAACCGCTGTATGTGCTGCCAGCGGATGACCTCGTAGAGGACGTGCTCATTCCGGGGTTTCTCGGTGCAACGTCCGTTGACTGCATGGTCGGCTTCTTCTCCAGCGCCATCCTAGCTGACCTTGCACCGGGACTTGCTAGCTTTCTTCGCCGGGACGACGCACGTTTGCGGTTGATTGTCAGCCCGTACTTATCGAACGAAGATCAGCTTGCCCTACTAGCTGGATCCGTAGATCCGACCGACTTAGCTCAACGAGTCATGGAAAGTCAGCTCGTAACGGAGGACGAACTTCAGCGCCACACGTTGAAGTGTCTGTCGTACCTTCTTTCGGTTGGTCGGATCGAAGTGAAGGTGGCTTTGCTAAAGGACGCGTTATTCCACCCTAAGGTCTGGCTGTTCGGATCGAGTGAAGGCACGGTCGCAGTGCATGGATCTAGCAACATGACTCGTAGGGCGGTTCGCGGAAATTTCGAGCAAGTGTCTGTCTCGAAGTCCTGGGCTGATCCGACGCAGCAGTACGTTGCCGAGAAGCTGTCACGACAGTTCGGCAGGTTGTGGCGCAACACCGAAGACGAATGCGTGGTCTTGGACGTGCCCGACGCTGTTCGACTCAAGCTGCTCCGTGACTACCCCGTAGACAGTCCACCATCAGAGGACGATTTCAGGAAACTCTTTCAAAAAGCCATGTCCCGTGGCACAGAAATGCCAACGGACGAACCCGTTGTTCTGCAGGAAGGACCGGAATTCCACATTCCCTCTTGGCTGAAGTACGAAGACGGTCCCTACTCCCATCAGGGAAGGCCGTACGAGCATGGGTAGACGCCGACTTTCGTGGAACGCTCGAAATGGCCACGGGATCTGGAAAAACATTGACGTCAATGGTGTGTTCATACCGGTTATGGGAGAAACACCGGCCCCTGCTAATCGTTGTTGCGGCGCCGTATGTCCCGCTGATTGAGCAGTGGTGCAGCGAGGTGGAGCACTTCGGGCTCAAACCTCACAACTTGACGACTGCCAACGGAGCAGCCGGACGTGCACGCAAGTTACAGGAGCTACGGAGGGCACTGCAACTGGGAGTTTCAAGCGTAGAAGCTGTGATCGTAAGTCACGACACCCTCTGCACCGACGAATTCGCCAAAGTAGTATCCACTTTCCCCGGCACCAAACTACTGATTGCCGACGAGGCCCATAACTTGGGAAGGGCACAGTTCCTCCACAATCCTCCAGATTACTTCGATTTCAGGTTGGCCTTGTCCGCAACTCCCGTTCGCCAGTATGACCCGGAAGGAACCTCTGCGATCTTCGACTTTTTCGGACCCGTGGTCTTTGCCTTTACTCTGCGTGAGGCCATTGGCACCTGCCTGGTCGAGTATGACTATCATGTTCATACGGTCGACTTGACGCATGACGAAATGGCTGAATGGGGAGACTTGACTCATGAGATAAGGCAGAACGCTTGGAGGCAGGAGAACGGAAAGCCGGATGACAAGCTAGCGAAATTGTATCGTGACCGACGAGCGCTTTTGGAACTTGCGGAAAACAAGCTTCCGTTGCTCGAAAGCCTCCTGATGCAGGAAGATATTCGGAGCCTGAAACACACCTTGATCTACACGACTGACAAGGACCCTGATCAGCTCGACAAAGTGAATGCCATCCTCAAGCGCAATGGAGTTCTGTTCCACCAGCTTACGGCACGGGAGACCTCGAGCCGAGATGCTACGGCACGCATAATCAAAGCTTTTCAAAAAGGCGATATCCAGGTGCTGACAGCGAAGCGGGTTCTTGATGAGGGCGTGAACATTCCACAGATCAGGAAGGCGTACGTATTGGCCAGCACAACAGTGGAGCGACAGTGGGTTCAAAGAAGGGGCAGACTACTGAGAATTTGTCCGGACATCGGCAAGGCGCATAGCGTCATTCATGACTTCTTACCGCTTCCACCCGAAATGGATCAAGGTCTCGACGCGGACGCGAAGTCGCTAATCAAGTCCGAATTGCGGCGGATTCAAGAGTTCGCCAGTCTAGTACGGCGTCAGCTAAGTTTTCCGGCAGTGTGCTGACCTGATCTGCCGATGCATGGGTATGTCCCTTTTTGGAGCCTGCCCATGCCTGGTCCTGCACCTGAAGTCACCATTGTACTTTCTGACGCCGAACGCGTCGAGCTTGAGAAGCTGCGCCGCTCCGGCACCGCCGAGGCCCGGCTTTCCCGCCGCGCCCGCATCGTGCTGCTGGCCGCCGATGGCGAGGCCAACTCGGCCATCTCGCAGAAAGTCGGCCTTGACCGCGAATGCGTGATCGACTGGCGCCGCCGCTACGCACAAGGCGGCATCATTGCCCTGCACGACAAACCTCGCAGCGGCCGCCCGCCGACCTTTTCCCCCTCTGCACAAGCACTTGCTGCTGGCCCTGGCCTGCACGCCGCCGTCTGATCACGGCCTGCCGCACACGCACTGGACCGTGCGCCTGCTGGCCTTCATGGCGTTCTCGCTGGCGTTGCTGCCCTCCATCAGCCACGAGACTGTGCGCGTCTGGCTGGAGGCTGCCGAGATCAAGCCGCACCACTCGCGCTATTGGCTGCACAGCCAGGACCCGGACTTTGACGCGAAGATGCAGGACGTGGTGGGCCTGTACCTGCATCCGCCGAAGAACTCCGTGGTGCTGTGTTTTGACGAGAAGACCTGCATCCAGGCACTGGAGCGCAGACACCCGGACTGGCCGATGCGGCCGGGATCGCCGCAGCGTCGCGAGTTCGAATACATCCGCCACGGCACCCAGGACCTGTTCGCGTCGCTGAACCCGCACACCGGCGAGGTGTGGGCCGAGTGCCGGGACAGGCACAAGGGCGAAGACGTAGCCGAGCATCTGGCGTGGCTGATCAAGCAGCAGCCCAGGCGCAAGAAGATTCACCTGGTGCGCGACAACCTCAGTGCGCACAACACCGATGCCGTGAAGAAAGTGATTGCCCGGCACCGGGGCCGCGTGCAGGTGCATGCCACGCCGACCCACGCGAGCTGGCTGAACATGGTGGAGTTATTCTTCGCTGAGGTAAGCCGCAACGTGATCCGGCGCGGGAACTTCGCGAGCGTGCCCGACCTGCAGCAGAAGCTGCTTGCCTGGGTCGAGTGGCACAACGAGAATGCCAAGCCGTACAAGTGGACCTACACCGGCCAGCCGCTCACCAAGTAGCTGCCGGAAGACTTAGCTGACGCCGTACTAGCCAGAAACGCCGGCAGGCCAGATGGACCATTGTCGGTGATCGACAAGCTAGTTGGTAGTGCATTCATGTAGCTGGGAGGCGATCAGTGCCTTTAAATGAGCGAAAGATCATCCGGATTATCTTGGAAGAGTGCCAGGAGGTTCCTGAACGCTGCAGTGGATACCGCGAGGAGCTGCTCGACCGAATTTCGAACATCATACGCGCTGAGCGTCAACACGCCGTTCACGGGACGAACATCCAGCAGAAGGTGAGCGACCAATGTAGCGCTGCGGGACGATTCTTAGCAGCGGGGCAAGGCAAGCTTGCTGGGGAGGAGAGTAACTCATGAGGCTTATTCGTGCTCGAATGGAGAACTTTCGGCTCCTCCGTGACCTTGATCTGCAGTTCAGTGTTGAGCCGAATCACAAGTTGACAGTAATCCGCGCCGCAAACGAATCGGGCAAGACAACGCTCCTGCATGCATTGCAGTGGGCGCTGTACGGCGACGAAGCACTACCCGGAAAGGGGCAAGACTTCAGACTTCATCCGATCGACTGGGATGCGGACGATGGATCGCGCGTGCCAATAACAGTCGAAGTGGAGTTTGAGGTCATCAAGTACAACAAAGTTGGCAATGAGCTCCTGGAGAGCCGCAGAACCTATCGAATCGTCCGATCAACGTTCGAGGAGATAGACGGCAAGAACTGGAAGCGTTCCCCATCCAGTGTCCAGCTGTTTGCACTGGGGGACAGCGGAGCTCATCCAGTCGACATGCCCGAAGCAGTTATCAATGACGAGCTTCCAGGTGAGCTACGCGACGTGTTTTTCACCGACGGTGATCGAGCACTGAGCTTCATTGAATCCGACGTAGCGCTTTCCACAAAGCGAGAGCGTGTACAGAGAGCCATTAGGTCCTTGTTGGGGCTAGGTGTCCTACAGAAAGCCAAGGAAAGGGCCCGGCGAGCGGGAAGCGACATCAACAAGCAGGCGAAGGCACTCGGTGGAGATTCGGCATTGGCTCAGGTTACCTCCATCATAGACAAGCAGAATGAAGACCTCATCTCCTTGGGCGAGAAATTGCGGGATGCCAAGGAGCAGTTTACAGCCTTCGACGAAAAGTACGCCAACATCGAGAAGGCCATTGATGAAACGCTGAAGCGGGGGAGACAGAGAAAAACTTCAGCAGGAACTCGACGCGTCAAAGAGAGCCATCAAGAGACTGGACCAACAGGTCGAGGCTGCCAACAAGGCGCATTCAGCATTATTCAAGAGCGAAGCGTTAGCGCGTGACCTACTGCGGCCCGTTCTGTCCAAGGCGTTTGCCAAACTGAAGGAGCTACACGATCGTGGCAAGATCCCCAACGCAACCATACCGGTGCTAGAAGACAGGCTCGCAGTTGGGAGTTGCATCTGTGGTGAGTCGCTAGAAGAAGACGGAGGCGAGGGGCAGAACCGTCGGCAACACGTATGCGAGCTAATCGAGCGAAGTCGCAAGGCCGATGAAGTACAGAGCCTGGTGACAGACCTCTACTTTGGATCGCGGTCGCTTGAAGCTCGCCCAGACGATGTTGATGGTAGCTGGACAAAACAACTGGCGGAGGTCTTCAAGCAGCGGAGCGGACTACAAAGCCTGCGAGACGAGGAGGGGCGCAAGTTCAAGTCCTTGGAAGTAACGCTGGACAAGCTGCCAGACACTGACATTCAACAGCTTCGGGAGGTTCGACGGGGGTATCTTGCTCAGAGAGACCGATTCGGTGCGGAAGTGTCAAAAATAGAAACCCAGATAGCTGGTATAGAGAAGCACCAGGAGCAGTTGGTCAGAGAACGGGATAGGTTGCTACGTCATCAGAAGAAGGGCGAGAGGATCATCGCTGAACTTGCAGCAACCAACGACATCGCTGCAGTTCTGGAGCGATCCTACGACCGAATCGTCCAAGAGGAGTTGACGAAGGTTAGCTCGCTCATGAACTCCATCTTCCTAGAAATGATCGGTGCGGATCCTGAACAGGGGGCGTTGATTCGGCGCGCGGAAATTTCCAAGGACTTTGACATCTTGGTTGAGGGGCCAGAGTCAAGGACACTCAACCCGGATCGTGACCTGAACGGAGCTTCAAGACGAGCCCTAACCCTGGCCTTCATACTGGCCTTAACAAGGGTTAGTGAAGTCGAAGCTCCCAACGTGATCGACACTCCACTTGGCATGATGAGTGGCTACGTCAAGCGTCAGGTCCTGAAGACGGCTGTTCGTGAGAGCGCGCAACTTATTCTGTTTTTAACGCACGATGAGATTGCCGGTTGCGAGGACGTGTTAGACGAATTCGCGGGATCAGTCTGTACGCTCACGAATCCCGCACACTATCCCAAAATGCTTGTGCATGACCCTAAGGTAGCACAACGAAGGGTGTTGCGGTGTGGATGTACGCACAGGGAAAGCTGTTCCACTTGCGAACGGCGTGCGGATGCGCTGGAACTCGAACCAGCTTCTAGGAGCGATAACAATGGCTGATCGCTACTTCAACCCGTTCCAGGGCATCGACCTGACCGTGCCAGTCGAGTACCACGACGACATGGTTCGGTACTCCCAACGGGAGGGCAAAGCCATACTCGATCAGAGTCCTTTCCCAAGGATGATCGACCTGTGGTTTGCGGCGCTCTGTGTCGCTGCTCGACTAAAGTTCGGTCCGGTTGACTACAGCAAGTCGGAAACAAGAAAGTTTCAGGAAGGGAGTATCCTGAGCAGTGACCCATGGCGAGTCCACACGATCATGCTCATTGCCATTGCGCACACTGATAGCGTCGAGGTCGTGGCCGAGCCCAGAAAAATGTTGACAATCGCTAGCGGACTTGCCGTTGCGGGACTGCCGCGAGTTCTTGAGATGATCAAGGACGGCACGGGAGACCCGATCTGGAACCTGTCGGACGCAGTGGCAGCCATGATCCAATAGGCCCGGCAATCGCGGGGAGGAGTAAAAGAAATGACGCGATGGAACGCAAGTCCTCACCCTATTTCAGACATACGCGACTGGATGGAGGCTGGACGGCTTGAGCTACGCCCAGACTTTCAGCGTCGAGCTGTTTGGTCGAACGCGGCTCGCATCATGCTGATGGACACCATATTGCGTGGGGTGCCCATTCCCAAGATCTACGTAGCGACAGCCATTCGAGAGGACAAGTCGTATCGAGTAGTAATCGATGGTCAGCAGCGTATTTCCGCAATCTTGGACTTCCTAAGAGGCGAGTTCGCACTCACCGCGCCATACCAAGGGCCGGAGGAGGGGAAGAAGTTCGATGAGCTTTCGAAAGAATGTCGCGACGATTTCCTTAGCTACAAAATCGATTTCGACGAAGCAAGAAACCCGACGGAGGACGAAGTTCGGGAAGTGTATTCGAGAGTCAACAAGTACACCGTTCCACTCAACAAACAGGAACTCCGGAGGGCTGACTTCCCTGGCGACTTCTTACGTGTGTCCGAGACGTTGGCAGATGCAGAGTACTTCGAGTCAGCCGGACTCTTTGCACCATCGCATAGACGGCGGTACGTCGACGTAGAGTATGTCTCGGAACTACTGGCCGGACTGCTTGCAGGTCCTCAAGACAAGAAGTCAACACTTGACGAGTTTTACATCCAGTACGCGAAATGGGGGAAGGAAGCAGAAGACCTGATAGTGAAGCGCTTCAACGCCGTGCTGACCGAGCTGTCCAACATATTCGATGCAGAGGTGCCGATCCGCAACACGCGCTTTCGCCAACGTGCTGATTTCTACTCCCTGTTCCTTGCACTAGACGACTTGCGGTCCAATGAACTGACCTCTATCGACAAGGAGTGCGAGCTTCTTCGTGATGACCTGAAGTTGCTTGATGAGCATATCGCACCTGAAACGGATATTCCGATATGCCGTGAATACGCGGTGAAGTGCGTTTCTCAGGCGAACTCATCTTCCAGCCGTAGGTGGCGTCAGCGCTTCTTGACCTCCGTACTGCAGGGAACGTTTTCAGGATACGTTTCAGACACGCCCGCTCGCGTATTGTACTACCAGGTTATGGAGTGGGATAGCGGCCAAGGGATGTGCCCTCCCGACAAGTACAACTGTCCCGTATGTGACGGAGTTATTAGCGGGGTGTACGACGATTGCGTGCTCGCCTGGGGTTCCCAAGAAGCGGTTCAGCATATTTCGAATGCCAAATGGATCCACCGGAAATGCGTGGAAGATAGCAGCTCCTGGCTGGTTCTTGAGCGGGCGGATCGCGATGAGCAATCACGTCTATTTTGACATGCACGAAGGCGCGCGCGGAAACACCTACCGAGTCGTTGGTCGAATTGAGACCGACGAAGGGCGGGGATATACGCTAGATGAGTGGATCAATCGAGGTGGGAATGCAACAGTGTATCGCTGCACCGAGGAGGGTACAGGTGATGAGTATGCGATCAAGATACTCTTGAATGATGGATGGAAGAGCGCGAAGCGCTTCTTCAGAGAAGTGAAGCTTCTCAAGTCACTAACGAGCCCACATGTGACTCGATACCGAGGTGCTGGAAAAATGAAGTTGGCTAGCCGGTCGACGCGAAAGGTCCCATTTATGGTAATGGAGTTGGCTGACCAAAGCCTGCAGGAGTACATGGTCTATAGGAAGCGGCGGATTGCCTATGAGGAGTACGCGGGTCAGTTCCGAGGTCTGGCTCAGGCACTTGCTGACCTGCACAAGTTGGCTATTCATCGAGACATTAA
Source organism: Planctomycetota bacterium (assembly GCA_027493625.1). Taxonomy (GTDB): domain Bacteria; phylum Planctomycetota; class UBA8742; order UBA2392; family UBA2392; genus JACKID01. Next base: position 483,713 of record JAOSKM010000002.1, read on the forward strand.
GCCCGAGAACGTCTTGATTTCTGGCGACAGGTGGCTGCTCAGCGACTACGGCCTGTGTGCCCTTCTAAAGCCTGTCGGAGCGGAATTGACGCAGGCAAACCAGAATGTTGGACCGAAGTTCTGGCTCTCTCCGGAAGCTCATAATCGCAGAGTTGGCTGTGCAGATGTGATCTGTGAGGCGTCAGATGTCTTTCAGTTGGCTGCCGTATTCTGGTACGTTGCGACCGGGCGTCACCCCTCAGGTGTTCTAGCACATTCAGATTGGACCGGGCCAACGAAGCTGTTCGATGTGTTGTACCGCTCGCTTTCCCACAATGTCCATGCCAGGCCGGCCGATGGCGCAGAGTTCCTGAGGCAATTAGAGGAGTCCTTGGAGAGCTGAAGTTATCCTACTTGTGGCAGGTGAGGCAGACTTTCGCCTGGCCGTAGAGATCGTCGATGTCGAGAGGTTCATCCTCGGGGCGCAACGGATTCCTTTGTACTTTGTCCTGCATCCTCGCAAGACGGCGTTCGTGTTCCTCTCGAATGGCAGCAACTCGTTTTGGCTTCGCCAGCTCCTCCAACGACTCGCCTTGGCTCCACGTAAAGGGGGAGCCGTGGTCTACGGCGTTCTTTTCGTATGCTTTGGCAGCTTCAAACGCTTCTGGGTGGCGTTCCATGAGGCGGACCCATTCGATCTTTTGCTGGAAGAAGCAGAATGTGCAGCCAGACCGAGTGCGCCACTCGTAATACTTAGGCAAGCCCAATCCCACGCCGTCTAGGAGCTCTAGCACGCCAGCCTTGTCGATGCCATTGACTTTGAACGGAAGAATCACGGTTAGGTTGTTATGACGGGAGGTGTAGCCATCGCGGTACTCCTCGTCCGCACGAATGGCCACATAGCTTGTTACCTTTGTTCCGTCTTGTAGGTACGGGCGAATCCATGCCTCGAATGGCTTGAGCTTTAGCTGACGTGTGCACCACCTTGTCTTGGGCGAAGGGAGGAAGTTGTTGTACTGCTTTAGCCAAAAATCAAAGTCCCTATCCGGGTTCAAGCGAAGGATGGGCTTTCCAAGGAAGCCTTCGAGGCGACCGAGGAACTCATAAACTTCGGGCAACTCTTTGCCGGTGTCGGTGAAGAAGTAGTCAATCTCTAGCTCTGGATGGTGTTGGCGCATGTAAACCGCAAGCGCCGCGCTATCCCGACCGCCCGACAGTCCGAGGACATGCTTCGTGCGTTCATTTGTTACCATGGGTTACCCTCTCGCTAACCTTTGATCGCGATGACATTGAGCCAAGTGTCTTCAACTGGTTGAGTTGCCAGGCCTCCGTACTTCCAAAGCTCTCTCACATCCAGTCCTCCGACGTCACTGGCAAGCCGAAGAACCATGGCCATGTCAAAGTCTGAAAAAATGGCGGCCGTCCGGCGCGATCCTCTCCGAAGTGCCATATTTGAACGACATGTAAATGGCTCCGCCCGGCCGCAGAGCCTTCTTGAGATTCCGCACAGCGGCGGGCACCTCTGTCATGCGTAAGTGCAATAGCGCTGCACAGGCCCAAATCCCATCGTAATCACTTTCGCTGTGAAACGCTTGAAACGTGCAGACTTGGGTGGGGACCCCGCTATACTCAGTGCTCAGTCGTGCCAAGGCTGGTGAAGAGTCGAAAGCGCCAACCGAGTATCCAGCATCCTTAAACGCTCGCGAGTCCCGCCCGGAGCCACTTCCCGCATCAAGCAATTTCCCACCTTTGGGAACGTATTCCAGAAATCTTCCGCGAACTCCTGACACATCGAGCGCGAGTGTCTTGTCGAAGTACTTCGCTGCATTCGCTTCGTAGAATGCCTGGGTGCTCATGTCTCAGCTTTCTTGTCTTGGTTGGGGTCTGGTGACTGTCTGCTAGATGTGAAGATTTTCCAGCCTGCGAGCTGAAGCACTACGAGAAGAACCAACACTCCCCATGCGCGGGTGAAGTTGAACGGCCAGTACTTCCAGAAGGCGGTAGTAAAAGAGAGGACTGAACTTGACCTGCCCCCGTTTTATGTACCGGTTGTTATGAGAGTCGGTTGCTCGGCCGCGTACTCCGCCGGGGTACGGTACCCCAGCGATGAGTGCGGCCGCTCATGGTTGTACTCCCATTGCCACCTTCTCGACAGCAGTTTCGCTTCCTCAACGCTTGTCCACAACTCCTGCTCCAGCAGCTCGTCGCTCAGCCGGGCGTGGAAGCTCTCCGCATAGCCGTTCTGCCACGGGCTTCCAGGCTCCACATACAGCGTCTCCACCTTCGCCCTCTTCAGCCAGCTTTTCAAAGCTATGGCGATGAACTCCGGGCCGTTGTCGCTTCTTATGTGCATCGGTGCTCCGTGCCGCTTCATGGCCTCCGCGATCGCCTCGATCACGTCCACGGCTTTGAAGCTGCGTCCCACCTCAAGCACCAGACACTCCCGCGTCCACTCATCGACCACACTCAGCCACTTCAAGGCCCGGCCGTCTGTCGTGCGATCATGGGTGAAATCCCACGCCCACACATGATTCCGGTGCTCCACACGCCTTGCCGCGCAGCCGTTGCTGCCTTGGCCGGTGGCCCGCTTCTTGCGCCGTCTCTGCGGCACCTTCAGGCCGTGTTTTCTCCACAGCCGGTGGACCCGCTTGCGGTTCACCCTGAAGCCCTCCCGTCGCAGCAGGCTCCAGACGCGGCGGTAGCCATAGCGCGGGTGCTTGCCCGCCAGCTCCAGCATCCGCTTCACAAGCGCTTCTTCTTGTGACCGCCTTTGCGGTTTGTAGCGCTGCGTGCTGCGTGCCTGACCGACCGTCTTGCAGGCCTTGCGTTCCGATGCCCCCAGCGCGCGCTGCACGTGTTTCACGGCCTGTCTGCGGCGCGCCGGGGTTAGAAGTTTCCCTCGGCGATGTCCTTCAAGGCCTGCTTTTCCAGCGTCAGGTCGGCCACCGCCTTCTTGAGCTGCTTGTTCTCGGCCTCCAGTTGTTTGAGGCGCTTCATGGTGTTGCCCTTGGCGCCGCCGTACTGGCTCTTCCAGCGGAAGTACGTCTGCTGGCTGACCCCGATCTTCTTGCAGACCTGCTCGACCGACAGGCCCGCGGCCAGGTCAGCCTCGGCGTCACGCAGCAGGGCGATGACCTGCTCGGGCGTTCGACGTTTGCGTTTCATGACAGTCCTTTCCGGCCTCACGGCCGCTCAGAACTCTCATAACACCTGGCTCAGTTTTCGGGGAGCAGACCAAACTGAGCACTAGCAGGAATGAGTACGCAGAGATCATGCTGTAGCTTCCGAGCTTGCCCAAGCGCGGAGCTGACGGCTTACCTGAGACGAAGCTCGCTGAATCGAACGCCTTCAACTTCTCTAGGTAGCTTTCCAGAACGTCGCGGACTCGAAAGGCCGCAAGGACTAACGTCAGATTGCATAGACCCGCAAACATCAACAGCAAGAAGCGTATCTCCGTGTCGAGGTGCGCTGTTGCGCCAGCACCAAACCACAAGCCACCGGTGAGTGTCATGGCAAGGGCGGGGATGCGATTCATTTGACCGTTCAGGCTTCGAAACTGCTCGAAGTTCTGCTGGTAAGCAAGCTGCGCTCGTTCCTCTTGTTCCGTAGCCACTGAATCACCTCCTTACGCGGGACTGCCGTTGCCATCCTTCTCCATGTATCGAGCGCTCACCCGTGCTAGTGCTGCGAGAATGACTTGGGAAGAGTGGTTGTCCTGCGCGGAGAGCACGGACTCAACCACGCGGGCGACTTCCTCCACCAGCGGGCGCTGTGAATCAGTAATTGCAAAGTCCTTGATCATCGGCCGCTTGCGTCCCAGGCCTAGAATGACGGCCATAGAGTCGCGTTTGCTTGGACGACCTTCCACCGACGCGAATGCCTCGAGGCGGACAAACCGTCTTGAAAAGTCGGCTAGTTCGATCTTGGCCTGGTCCAGATCGGTGTCCACCCAATCGCGCGCAGGCTTACTTACAGCGAGGCTAGCGATGTCTTCCATGTCCCCACGAGATCCATCAAATCTCGTCATTCTTCCGATGAAGGCAGTCAGCCGGAAGTCACCCCCTATGTTCCGGATATTCTCGGCTCTACCCCTGAGTTCAGCGAGCGTCTCAGGGCTTGCGTGCGACAGCTGCAGTTCTTCAAGCATCGACGCCTGGAGTTTGTCAAGCATCTTGGGGTAGGCTTGAGTCAGCTCGCGCAACCCCTCTGTGACCTGCTCAATGATGTCCTTAGCCTGGGTTTTCGAGGACGTTCCAGTGTCTATCTCAACTACCGCCGGGAGGTCATCGAAGAGGAATTTGTTTGGATCCGCTGCTTGCTTGAACAAGTCGCGAAGCTTCCGAGTGGCTTTCGAAAGCGTGTTCGTTCGCTTGGTCCACGACGGTAGCCCAACATAGATGCCGACGAGTTGCCGAGCGACTTCCAGCGGGTCTGAGTTCGAAAGGGACTCCATTCCCAGCGCACTAGCTGCATCCCCCAACCCGCGAAGTGTGTCCTCAGATAACTGATCGAGATCCATCCACCTGAGTTGGATGGATGATGGATCCATGGCTAGATGGTCAACATCAACATCGGAGAAGCGCGGTTGAAACACGCCCGCACGATGGAACGCCAAATGTCGCTGTTCAGCTAAAAGAAACGTAACAGCTAGGAAAGGAAGTAGGCCGGTTGCGACTCCGAAAGGAGGGCGCCTCCACACTTCGTACAGTCGATCAACCGAAACATAGCTGTCTTTCGCATCACGCAGCAGCGTCGTTGTGGCATCCCAAAGAGGCGTTAGGTTGCAGGGGTCAGCGTTGCAATCGGGTGAACAAAAGCGCCACCCATTGGGCGTAGACCTGTATAGTCCGGATTCGGCCAACAGCGACTCAAACAGACCTCCCTCTGGGGGGAACCCCTTGATGCCGAGCCTCTCAATGCCTTCGTAACTCACCATCCGTTTGAGCAGTTCCTTCTGTGCGGCGACCGCATTCGAGGACGGCTGCTGACGGTTTAGCAGTTCGTTCAGAAAGCGAGGTGCGGAGTCGTAAATCTTGTCGGCAATGACAGATGCGACCGTGTTGAGCTCAGAGTAGGTGTACCGAGTGGGGGATGTCCATTTCCTGTGCCATTCGCAGTTGTCGACCATCTTTCGGAGGTCAATTTCGAGTCTGGCGCGGGCGTCAGCAATGCGGGCATTGACTTCCCTACGAGCGACAGCGTCTCCAGCCAACTCTGGGCGCTCCTCTCGTATGCGTTGGAGGGCGATGTATTCCTTCGCTAGATGGAGCACTTGAGCGTAAGAAGTCGGAACGCCCACGATGATGTTTCCTATCGAGCTCTTCACCACATCCCGGCAGGCGGTGGAGGATTCCTCGGGGGCCTCCTCCTCGCCTGGAATCGCCAACAGGAAGCTTCCTACGGACCCATCGCTATTGCCATCGTGATCCAGCTCGGAGAGCTGCTCGACGGTCGTCAACCCGAAGTTGAACCACCGTAACGCGCCGGTTTGGTGGTAGTGGCGCTTTGCAACGACCGGATGAAGGCCGGCCATTTGCTCAAGCTCTCGATAGTCGATCTTGGGGCTAGTTTGCAGAATCTCATCAATCGCTGAGTTGACGTCGAAGTCGCTACCTGCGTAGATCGCGAAAGTTCCAGCATGCCTCCGGTGAATAATGAACGACCAATCCTGTAAGTCGCTGAGTGCTTGGACGACATCTTCTGAACCGGAAGTTCCGGTAGCGACTGTCTGGAGAAGCGGAAGCGTTGGACTCAGCCCTGCTCTGTCTTTGAACATCTCAACCAAAGCAATGGTCTTTAGCAGCATCACGTGAAGAGGTGTTGAGTTGCCCGCTTCACATGCGTCAACCTCTTCAACTGCAGTTGACCACCGGTGCCCGTCTGGCGATGCTAGGATCGCGGGTTCTAAGTTCGCTCGCAGATAGTCCCATAGGCGATTAGGTGTGTACTGCTGTGCGCCGTCAGCGCTTTGAAGAAAGTCCTGAAACCCGAACGGCTCAGCAGAGCCCAGGAACCCGAAGAGACTTCGTTGATTCTGTCCGAATCTGCGGCGAGACAGTGGTCCCAGTAGACAAGCGGTCAGTGGATGAAGCGGCCAACACTGCTTGAGTGTCCTTGCGATCGCTGAGGCTGCATCCGGTCGATCGGGGTAAATCACTTGGGCGACCGCCTCGCATTCGGGCGACTTTTGTGGAGGCTTGGATTCAATTGCACGCGAGAGGAGGTCCAACTGTTCGTCGCCCACAGCGTTCACCGCTAGGTCGACGAACCGACCTTGAATTTTTGCCCACTCATCCCGCTGGATTCTCGCCAGGTGCTGGGCGTACTCATCGAAGGCTTGGTGCAAGATGCCGACGATGACGAATCGGCCGTTGCTTCTAGATGCGAGTTCCGCGAGCTCCTGGAGCAGGTAGATGTCCTCGCCATCTAAGGCCGCACCTTCCAGGAGTTTTCCCATCTCGTCTACGATGACGAGTAGGCCTCCCGAGCTACGGGGGTTGTCGTTCGATATGTCGCTGACTTCTTTGAGCAGCTGGTCATTGGTCCAGTTGGTGACGCGCCCCTTGACTAGCTTGTGAGCCTTCAATGCATCGCCGATGACCTGTGCGGGGGAAGCACGTCTTCCGACAACAGGTACCACCTTCCAACCAGCCTTTTTCGGCCGCAATGCGTCCCAAAGTCGCTCCGCTACCTTCGGGCCAATCGCGTTTGCAGCCTGTCTTCGCAGTTGAAGGTTGCCGTTAAGGGCGGCTGACAAAGCGACCGCCAGACTGGACTTGCCTGATCCGTAAGGCCCTGTCCACGTGAACGCAGAGTGGCCTTTTGAAACATGATTCGACATCTGCAGCAGCACTTCGGCTGACGAAGCAGGACAGATAAACCCTTCGAGCGCCGAAGGACTTTTGGCGTCGACATCAATTCGGATCGAGCGCTGAAACCTTCTCGCGATCTTTACCTTGTCGGCGAGGCTCATGTTGCCACCTTTCCAGACGGCGCGTGAGACTCTTCCCTAACCAAGGCAAGCGCGCTCTTGTCATCGACGAGGTTTGTACGATAGACCTGCTGGAGCCCAGCAGTTTCAGACCATCGGAGTGCTCCTTGTGTGATGTCCTCAAGTGCAAGCAGTCGTTCAGCCAGGTCAGGCTCATCAAGCAGGAAGACCCTGCCGGGTGAGCCTGGCTCGTGCGCGATTTTCTCGTATGACAAAGTTGCGGCTGTGGCGTGTTGCCTCCAAAACTGGTTCAGCGCAAACGCAAACACGCTATTGGGCAGGGACGGCTTGGAACCCCTAACCAAGTAGTGTTGACGGTCTGAGCTTCGAACAAGACCGAGTTCGGCAAGCGGTGACTCAAGGTTGGACTCAATCGTTCCAATGTCTCCGCCAGTTTTGGCCTCGTACGTTCGGACAAAGCACTCGACGTCTCGGCGCACCGTCGTGCGCGAGACTCTTTTCCAATCTTGGGCATTTGCGATCTTCATGAGCTGATCCGTCAACTCATCGCGCGAGAAACTGCTGCGCGTGTAGTGGTTGAAAGTCCAGTACCAGGTTGTCTTTGCTGGCCGCGTGCTAACTGTGGTGCACAGAATCCAGTGGATGAGCCAAAGGGACGCAGGCTTTTCGAGGTACTGATCAAAGGGGTGGTGACCGAAGAGGAACTTCCCAAAATCGGTGGGTGCAATCTGCCCGGTCCTAGGGTCTTCATCGAGAACGCCACAGCACGAAGCCCAGTGCCGAATTGATCGGACCATGTTCTTGCCGACGCCGAAGCGCGCAATCGCAGCGTCGTCTCGAAAGATGGCCTTGCTGTTTGCTTCCTCACCGGCTGCGCCGACTGAATCGAAGGCCTTCTTCAGCCAACCGTACCTCAGGGGAAACGTCTCGTGTCCCGAGAAAAGCGGTCTGTAATCCGCTTCATAAAGAGGACTTCGTGCCATTCGCGTTGCCTGCTGGTGAGATCAACCAGCAGCAGGCTAAACTTGCTTGTAAAGATGTCAACTGGAGATAGTCTCCAGCTAGGATGGATTTCTCATGCAGCAACGCATCTACTTGGACTATCAGGCGTCAACGCCCGTGGATCCACGTGTTCTAGAGGCGATGACGCCCTATTTTCAACTACGACCGGGCAACCCTCATTCGAGTGAGCACAGCTTTGGTTGGGAAGCTGCAGAGGCGGTAGAGTTCGCTGCTTCGCAGGTTGCGGGCGGGCTAGGTGTGGACCCGGATGAGATCGTCTTCACATCGGGCGCTACGGAGGCCAACAATCTTGCAATTGTTGGGGCGGTGTGCCGCGCTTCCGACAAACGGCGACGGATCATCGTAAGTGCTATTGAGCACAAAAGTGTGCTGGCAACGGTAGATGCAGTTGCTCGCCGCTATGGCTGCGAAATTGACGCGTTGCCTGTGGATAGTGAGGGCCGGGTCGTCCTCGATGAGTTGGAGGCTCGACTGTCGGACGACGTTCTCCTCGTGTCCGTGATGGCGGTAAACAACGAGATCGGATCAGTCCAACCGATCGACACAATAGCCGCACTAGCCCATGAGGTAGGCGCCTTGGTCCATACTGACGGAGCGCAGGCGCTGACGTGCAGCGCCTTCGATTGCGCCGTGCTGGATGTCGATTTCGCCAGCCTGTCGGGTCACAAGGTGTACGGTCCGAAAGGAGTTGGTGCCCTCTATGTCAAACGCAGCCAGCGGGGGAGACTGGAACCGCAGTTATATGGCGGTGGACAGCAAGGCGGACTTCGGTCGGGAACGCTGCCAGTACCACTCATAGTAGGATTTGGTAGGGCGATCGAGTTGCTGCAAGGTGAAAATGCAGACACCGAGCGTAAGCGCGTTCGTGAATTGCGAAATGCGTTCGTAGCGAGGTTGCGAGAGCTAGTCCCTGGAGCTCAAGTGAATGGACCTGACGAAATCCGCCGGCACCCTGGGAACGCGAACATTCGATTCCGCGAAGTGGAGGGCGACGTGCTGGTTGGGAACATGCAGCCGACCATCGGGGCATCTACGGGGTCAGCTTGCAATGCGGGGGAGCATTGAACCCTCCCATGTTTTGCGGGCCATAGGACTTTCCGCCTCCGAGGCAAACTCAAGTGTGCGTTTCAGCATTGGCCGCTTCTCGACTCAGGCGGAGATTGATCAAGCCTGCGAGCTAATTGGCCGAGCCGTCACTTCGCTGGCTGCTCAGTAACGCCAATTTGGCGAAGTGCCCCATAAGCTCTGGGTTGTCAACCCAGCACTGCGTACGGGTCGAGTTTCCATCGTCTTCAAGGTTGAGAAGTTGCGCCTCATCGCGACCGAGGGGCCGGGTGGGGTGTTGGGTCGTTGTCACTTTGAGGTGCTCAAAGTGGGCCAGGCGATGACGGCCTCTGGAACAGCCATCGGTGCAACGATTTTTATCGTGTACAATAGCGTGTACAACCTTGGCAGACTGCGGCTGGTAGAAAAAGGTCCGCCCGAAGATCAGCTCTCCGGGCGGGTTTGAGTGGAGCGGGCGAAGGGGTTCGAACCCTCGACCACCTGCTTGGGAACGGCACTTGACGCCTGAGCAAGATGTCGCAGGCTGTCCCCTCGCGGCCCGCGCCGCCGCCTCCTGAGCGGCTTTCAAGCCGTTCTCACATCGCCACCATGAGACAGGGTCGCGCACCTCGTGACGTAGATAGGGGGTACGCGAAGGGGTGCGCACGGGTGTGCGCACCCTCCATCTGATTTCTGGAGGGTGGCCATGAGAAAGCGCAGGTTTCGCAGCCCGCATCCGGGCATCAAGTTCAAGAAGAGGAAGTGGGACTCTGGCAAGACGACATACGCCGCAATCTGGCGCGACCCGGACGATGACCGGGAACGCAGCACCAGCATGGATGCTCTTGGGCTCACGAACGAGGAGCAAAGGCGGGAGTGGGCGGTCCAGAAGTCGCGAGAACTCCGCAGGCGCAAGGAGGACATCGAAGCTGGCTCGCCGAAGCGTTCAAAGACTCCGATGGGCGTCGCCATCGACCGTTTCCTGACCGACAAGGCGCTGGAGATTCGAGCCCGCACCCGCGAGATCTACGGGGAGTGCATCTCTCGATTCCGTGTGTGGGCGGAACTTGCAGGCGTCCAAATTGTGGAGCAGCTTACGCCGGGCGACCTGACCCGTCTTCGCAGCCATCTGCTTGCCCTGCCTCGAAAGCAAGCAGCGAAGGGCGGCAAGCGTGGCGAGCGCAGGCCCGAGGCGGTGCGCAGAAGTCCGGTATCCATCAACCGAGACATCCGGAGCATCAAGACAATGCTGAACTACTGGAGGCGGCTGGACCTAACGCCGCTGCTGAATTCAGATCACCTGAAAGACCGCCTTCAGATGGTCAAGCAGGAACGCAGGCTGAAGACTTTCTTGACGCAGGACAGCTTGGTGAACCTGATTGCGGCCTGCCAGCGTCACGATGCGGAGACCTTCAAGGAGACGCGAGTCGAGCACCAAGGGCATCTTCCTGTAGGCAGCACGGCGCGTTACTACGCCATTACGCCGTTCGTTCTAACCACGTTGCTGACCGGCTGCCGACTGGGTGAGGTCAGAGCACTCAGGTGGCGACAGGTTCTGCTGGATCAGAACTACATCGCCCTCGACGATCCCAGCGGCATCAAGACCGGGATGGGGCGACGTATCAGCCTTGACGAAACTCCGCTTCTGTCGCTCATGTTCGCGGCCTTGAAGTTGAGGGCTGGGGACCATCCGTTCGTCTTCGGCGGGGAGGCCGAGCTTTCCAAAGAAGTTGCCGATAACTGTCGTGCAAGGTTGATCCGGAGTTTCGGTGCCCCGCAGTTTGACTGGCAAATGCTTCGGCGCACATGTGGCACGTTCCTAACCTGTGCCAGCGGTATCCGGGGCGCAGGATCTGCGTGGCTTAGCGCCGTCAGGCTAGGCCACGGCATCGACGTGGCCCAGCGCCATTATTGGGGTGCAGTGAACAACATCCCAGTCGAGGCCAAGACCCTTGAGGCAGCGATGGGCATCGAGGCCAGTTTCAGGCAGTACCTTCAAGGCACACTTGGTGTCCGCGTGGAGCCCGAGGGCGAGTCGTGTTCACGCACTGAAATGGCCTAGGGAATGCGTCGTATCTGTTCGCATGGATTGCCGAGAGGCCAGAATCTGGACAAATTCCAATCCTACACGACGTGCGTCCCCCGAGCAGCCGGGTACAATGCCGCAACGGAGGCGGAGTATGAACTGGAAGCGTCTTGAGGGAAGCAACCCCGTTGGCAACTTGTCCAATTGCTTGGACGACATGGCCGCCAAGGCCCAGTGGAGCAAAACAGAGCGGGACGACTTGATTCAGTGGGCCAAAGGGCAGGTTCGGCGGTTCACGGACAACGATCCGTCTGTTGTCGCCGACATACAAATCAACTTTCTGGACGGGACTCGGGTTCACCTCCGGGTGAACATCCCGAAAGTCACCGGCCACCACTGCTTTGCTGATGCCGAGTACAAGCGATCGGACGGGAAGCCTCTCGCGCCCTCGCCCGAGTAGTTGCCGGTTCAATCCGGACATGACAGCGAAGAACATCTTTCCGGATAAGGATCCGCTGGCAATATGGCGGGCGTGGCACACCCGCACGAAGAAAACGAATGGCGAACGCGCAAGAGACGCATCGACCCGAAACTCGATGCCGCTGGCTGGCATTTGCGTGGTGAATCTGGGTCACGCCGCACAGAGGAAGAGCCGACGGGCGACGGTAATGCCGACTACGCCCTCTGGCTGGAGAGCGCGATCACAGGCGTTGTCGAGGCTAAGAAGCTAACCGTCAGCCCCAGTGGCGTACTGACCCAAGCTGAACGATATGCAAAGGCACTTCCTCCCGGCCCGTACAACTTCAACGGCAAACGCTGCCCGTTCTTGTACTCCACGAATGGCGAAGTGATCTACTTCCACGATGTGCGCGATCCGCTCAACACGTCGCGCACTGTCAAGGCTTTCCACACGCCGGACGCATTGCGCGAAATGCTTGCCCGTGACACGACCACAGCCATAGAGAAGCTGCTGGCGCTCCCCCACGACCACGATCGCCTGCGCGAGTACCAGAAGGACGCCAATGCCGCCGTAGAGAAAGCCATTTCGGAGCGCAAACGCCGCTTGCTTCTTGCTATGGCGACCGGCACCGGGAAGACCTACACACTCGTCAATCAGGTTTATCGCCTAATGAAGTCCGGAGTCGCCAAGCGCGTGCTCTTTTTGGTTGATCGTCGCGCACTGGCCGCGCAAGCGGTGCGCGCCTTCGCGTCGTTTGAGCCCGAGCCCGGCCTGAAGTTCGACAAAATCTACGAGGTCTACAGCAGCAAGTTCCAAGCCGACGACTTCGAGGAAGACCAGAAGTTCGACCCGAACGTTCTGCCGAACGACTATCTCACGAACCCGCAAGCCAAGCACACCTTCGTTTACGTCTGCACGATCCAGCGCATGGCCTCCAACCTGTTTGGCCGCTTGGCGGAAAGCGGCGACGGCGGAGACGAAGACGACGATACTCAGGATGCTTCGCAGCTCGATATCCCCATTCACGCCTTCGACCTCATTGTGGCGGATGAGTGCCACCGTGGTTACACGGCGCAGGTGCTCTCGCGCTGGCGAGATACGCTGGACCACTTCGACGCGATCAAGATCGGCCTCACGGCGACACCGGCGAAGCACACGTCGGCCTATTTCCAGCACTTGGCGTTCAGCTACCCCTACAAGCAAGCCGTCGCCGAGGGACATCTCGTGGACTACGACGTGGTTCGCGTGAAGTCAGACGCCAAACTCGGCGGCGTCTTTCTCAAGGAGGGCGAGGTCGTCGAGGTCGTGGACCCTGAGACGGGCATGAGCAAGATCGACCTTCTGGAGGACGAGCGCGGCTTTCAGACGACCGACCTCGAAAAGGTGGTCACCTCGCCCGACTCAAACGCCAAGATCATCGCCCAGCTCAAGCACTATGCCGAGCAGCACGAGCAAGAGTACGGACGTTTCCCCAAGACGTTGATCTTCGCCGTCAACGACCTGCCGCACACATCGCACGCCGACCAGCTCGTCACCCTTGCCCGCGAAGCGTTCGGCAAGGGTGAGGACTTCGCACAGAAAATCACTGGCCGGGTAGACAAACCGTTGCGCCGCATTCGCGAGTTCCGCAACCGGCCCAATCCCGGCATCGCCGTCACGGTTGATCTGCTCTCAACCGGAGTGGACATTCCGGACCTTGAGTTCATCGTCCTGACGCGCCCGATCCAGTCGCGCATCTTGTTCGAGCAGATCATCGGGCGCGGCACCCGAAAGGGCGAGAAGTACCCTGACAAGTCCCACTTCACCGTGTTCGACTGCTTCGATGGCTCGCTCCTCAAGTATTTCCGCGACTCCACAGGCGTTACGTCGGAAAAGCCCGTAGAGCCGACCAGAAAACTTGAAGAGATCATCGAAGACATCTGGCAGCGCAAGGACTTCGCCTACAACGTAAGCTGCCTGACCAAGCGCCTGCACCGCGTCGCCAAGCAGTTGTCCGGCGAAGCGCAGGACCAGTTCGCCGAGTACATCCCCGATGGCGACGTGACGAACTACGCTAAACACCTTGCCGACAACTTGAAGCAGGACTTCACCGGAAACATGAAGCTCCTGCGCCACAAACCATTCCAGTATCTTCTCATCAACTACCCGAGGCCGCCCAAGATCTTCATCAAGGCCATAGGCCACGTGGACGACGTGTCTTCCGAGTGGCTTATCCGAGACCGCGAGGGCAACCAGTACAAGCCGGACGACTACATCACGGCCTTTGCACGGTTCGTGGTCGAGAACCGCGACACCATCGATGCCTTCCGCATCCTGCTGGAAAAGCCCAAGCACTGGCGGGCCGAGGTGCTCAAGGACCTTCGCCAAAAGCTCGCCGCCAGCCCGTTCAACTTCACGCCGGACAAGCTCCAGAAAGCCCACGAGCGCAGCTTCCACAAGGCAATGGTTGACCTGATTTCGATGGTGAAGCACGCCGCCGACGCAAAGAACCCGCTGCTTACTGCCGACGAACGCGCCACAGCCGCCGTCGCCACCGTGACCGCTGGCATGGAATTGACACCGCAACAGCTCGGCTGGATGGAGCGCATCCGTGAAGTTGTGGCGAAGAACCTGACCATCGAGGAAGAGGACTTTGACAACCAGCCCGCCCTGTCCCATATGGGTGGCTGGGGAGCAGCCCGCAAGGCTTTCGGCGAAGACGAACTCCGCCAACTGATCCAAGACCTAAATGAGGCGGTGGCCGCATGACCGACGTTGTTCAAAAACTCTGGGGCTTCTGCCACAAGCTCCGCCATGAGGGCATCGACTACGGCGACTACATCGAGCAGATAACCTACCTGCTCTTCCTCAAGATGGCCGACGAAAAGGGCATCGCACTGCCCAAGGGCTGCTCGTGGCCGGTACTCATCGAGAAGAGCGGCACAGATCTGCTTGACCACTACGTCGATGTGCTCCGCACTCTAGGCAAAGAAAAGGGCATCCTCGGCGACATCTACGCTGGTGCCCAGTCCCGCTTCGGCGATCCCGTCAATCTCAAGCTCATCCTCAATGGCATCGACAGCGAAGACTGGTCGAGCCTCGGCGTGGACATCAAGGCCAACGCCTACGAAGGCTTGCTTGAAAAGGCCGCCAGCGAAGGCAAGAAAGGCGCGGGTCAATACTTCACGCCCCGCGTCCTGATCCAGTCCATCGTGCGCTGCATTAGGCCCGACCCTCGCGAGAGCGCCAACTTTACCATCTGCGATCCAGCGGTCGGCACGGGCGGCTTTCTCATCGCGGCCTACGAATGGCTAGTCGAGCAAACCAAGGGTGCGCTTGACCGCGACATCGCCAAGCGTGTCCGAACCAAGACCTACCTCGGCATGGAACTTGTCGAGCGCCCACGCCGTCTTGCCCTGATGAACGTCTACCTCCACGGCATTGAGCCCCACATCGACCGATGCGACTCGCTCTACGAACCGCCTACCTCCGATCGCTTCGACGTGATCCTCACTAACCCGCCCTTCGGCACCAAGGGAGCCAATCAAGCCCCCGACCGCGAGGACTTCACGGTCGAGACCAGTAACAAGCAGCTCAACTTCCTTCAGCACATCCTCACTATCCTCAAGCCCGGAGGCCGCGCAGGCGTCGTCCTGCCCGACAACTGCCTCTTCGCCGATCAGGCCGGTGAGGTATTGAAAATCCTCGCCGAGGACTGCGCCCTGCACACCGTCCTGCGTCTGCCGCGCGGAACTTTCACGCCGTACAGCCAAGGCGTGAAGGCCAACGTCATCTTTTTCAGCAAGGGCTTCCCCAACGAGAACGTGTGGATTTACGACGCCCGCACAAACGTCCCCGGAATCACCAAGAAGGAAAGGCCGCTGACGCCGTCCCACTTCGCCGAGTTCGAAAAGTGCTACGGCAGCGATCCGCATGGCCGCGCCAAGCGCAAGGAAGGCGACTCCCCCGTTGGCGACAAGGGCTGGCTGGGTGGCACCCGCTGGAAGCCGTTCCATATCAGCGAGGTCAAGGATCGCGGCTTCAAGCTCGACGCCTTCAAGTGGCTCAAAGAAGAGTCCATCGAGGATGCCGACGATCTGCCGGAGCCAGAGGAACTCGCCACCGACGCCATCACCGAGCTGCGCAGTGCCCTATCCGGCTTTGTGAAGGTGCTGGAGATGCTTGGCGAGAACAACGGCAACGGCCAGCCCAAGGTGGAGCGGAAACCCGCGAAGGTGAAGGCATGACGGAGTCGGCTACCGTTGCAGGCACCGCCGACGACTCGGCGACAGAATCGCGCGACCTGCCTGAAGGCTGGGAGTCCGTCGAGCTTCGGCGTTTGATCGAGCCGTCAAAAGAAAAGGTAGAGCCGGAGGCTTCGCCCAACGCCCGGTATCTCAGCCTCGAACACATCGAGGCACAAACAGGCCGCATCTTGGGACGCGGAATCGGGGGCGATGTCAGAAGCACCAAAGCTGTGTTCAGGGCTGGCGACGTGCTCTACGGTAAACTGCGACCGTACCTGAATAAGGTGTGCATCCCAAACTTCGATGGCATCTGCTCTACCGACATCTTGGTGTTCCCGCAGAACGAGGCGCTGGACAGCCGCTACTTGAGAGCGTTCCTGAGCACTCCCGAAGTCGTTTCTTTCGCCAATCACCACTCGTCTGGCGTTCAACTGCCGCGAGTGAGCTTCAATGCGCTGGGCACTTTGAAGATTCCCCTGCCTCCGCTGGCGGAGCAGAAGCGCATCGTCGCCGAAATCGACCGTCTGCTGGCCGAGGTCAACAAAGCCCGCGAACACCTCGACCGCGTACCCAAAATCCTCAAACGCTTCCGCCAATCCATCCTCGCCGCCGCCACCACAGGCCGCCTCACCGAAGACTGGCGAGCAGGAACATCCGTGGAACTGACAGGCAACCAGCTTGTTGAGGCTATTCAGCAGAAGCGCGTTGAACTGGGGTTGAAGTCGGCGGAACGAGTGATTGACGATGAGGACATCGAACTTCCAGAAGACGAGCTACCGGAGACATGGTGTTGGTGCCGAGCTGGCCAGATTGCGGACGTGCGGCTTGGCGGAACTCCCTCGCGTAAGGTGCCCAAGTATTGGGATGGCAGCGTTCCGTGGGTCTCGTCAGGGGAAGTCGCCAACTGCCGGATCGCAGCGACAGCAGAGCGGATTACTGACGCAGGAGTCGATGCCAGCAGTGCCAAGCTATACCCGAAAGGGACAGTGCTCATCGCAATGATCGGTGAGGGCAAGACGCGAGGGCAGTCAGCGATCCTCGACATTGCGGCAACGACAAACCAGAACGTAGCCGGACTTGTGTTCGATGCTGGCTACGTCGAGCCAGAGTACGTGTGGCTGTGGGCGTTGGCGGAGTACGAGAAAACGCGAAGCATCGGACGCGGTGGCAATCAGCCTGCCTTGAACGGCAGAAAGGTTCGCGCATTGCCAATGCCGCTCCCCCCACTTGAAGAACAACGGCAGATTGTCGAGCGAGCGCGGATGATGCTGACCGTGGCAGACGAAATCGAGGTATCGACGGACCTTGCAATTCGCAAGTCGGAGTTGGTTCCCCAAGCCATCCTCGCCAAGGCACTCCGAGGCGAACTGGTTCCAACCGAAGCCGAACTCGCCCGCACCCAAAACCGCCCCTACGAATCCGCCACCCAACTCCTCGCACGCATTTCCAAAGGCACAGACCGCGACCCTCAATCAAGTAGCAACCCAAAGGCCCGCGAGCGAACCCGTCAAACGCGTTGAATGGAGCCCTTGTGGGAATCCTCGACTGGCTGTTCCCGTCACGCAAGCGAGAGCGAGAATCCAACGCTCCGGTGCGCGTGGGCGATCAATCGCCCACGCAAGCAAGTACGGAGGCCGCAGGAGACAATCAGATGACCGACGAAGCCAAGGTGCAACCTCAGAAACCCCTGCATTCATACGACAAGCCGGGAGGTCTCAGTGGCGGCGTGTTATGTGCGTTTCTGAAGGACGGCGATGGTCCGAAGGACGCCGGTGAGTTCCGGGACCATTACGAACTTCTAGCGTCAAAGATGGTTCCGGTGTTTGAGGAGAACGCGGACAAGGAGGTGTTGGGTAAACGTGCCGGGGAACGTCTTTGTCGAGTTTGCGGGCGAAAGGCGCCGGTGGTGAAGTTCCGGACAGAAGCGCACGTCATTCCTCGTTCACTCGGGAATCGTTGGTTGGTAACGCAACAGGAGTGTGATGAGTGCAATGGGCGTTATGGGCGGGAACACGATGACGAATTGGCCAAGATGCTATTGCCCATGCTCGCCCTACTGCGAATTCCCGGCAGAAACGGGCCACCTGCATTCAAGGCGCGTGGATTGGTGTCACGGATCGGCGGTGAGGACAACCTTGGCCGCCTAAAGATAGAGCTGTCAGAACTCGACAAATCCATCCGCACCGAAGAACGCAGCGGCAATAGATTCGACCTGATATTCGATGGCGTGAATTGGAATCCAACCGCTGCGCTCAAGAGCATCGCACGTAGCACGTGGCATTTGCTCGATGAAGCATCCCACGGGCGGTTTGACTTCATCATCCGCTGGATCAAGGGCGAAACCAGCCTGTATCCAGTTTCCTACCACCACCTGCACTTCCCGGGACCGGGTTTTGCTAACGTCTACCTCGACGTGTGGCAGCGCAAGTCCGATGCCAAGTCAGCACCATTGGTCGTGCAACTTACGGTCGGCTCCACTGGCATTGTGCTGCACCTGCACGATTGCGCTCAAGAGATCGAGTGGTGGCCAGTGCCGCCCCAGCCGCTAACAGATTGCCCGCCGTTTGCTGCGTCAGGCAAGCGATTGTCAATTCAAAAGGACGGACGTGCCCGGTTTTCGAACTACCGGATCACGATGAGCTACGCGAAGAAGATCGACATGGTGATAGCGGACGAAAGCGGGTCTGACTTGGACCAAGCTGGAGACCTCATCGCCGCTTCCAACACTGCGAGCGAGTTGGAGCGATTGTTTAGCACTCCAGTTGTGCCCGTTGCAGCGGAGACCAGATGGCAAGGTCAGCCGGTCAACGTGCGCACCTTGGCCAAGTGCACGTTGTTGCCGACAGACGAAGATGCTTCAAAAGCTGCCAGCTTGCCGGAACTGCTTCAGACTACATCTGGGGAGTTGCCCTCATCCCGTCGCTTGAAACTCACGCTGGCTGGCGGAGAACTAGGTGCAACGTTCTGGCTCGAAACGGGATCGGATGGAAGAAACCAATTCGGGATCACGCCGGATCTGCACAGCGTGCCGCCAGAAGCCGCGATAAACACAGTGCGCCTCATCGACGCCCTACAGAAAAGCGAGGGACTTCGGGTAACGGACGATCAGGGCAACGTTGTGTTCACTGTAGCCGCCGGTGCAACTTCCAGCGACTCGATAGATGACGAACGGACCTCCGCCACGCTGGAGCTACTAGACGCGCTTGCGCTGATAAACAGCCGTTGCAAGGCCGACCTACGATATCCTGCCAGTAGTGTTGCGAGCGACGATGCAGACAGGACATTGATGATCGCAACTCTGCTTCGGGAAGGTGTCGCCGGAGTTCGAGTTCCCGAGGGGGAGTTACAGAACGCCAAGGTTCCCATCAAGACGGTCGAGGAGTGGGAGACACTTGCTTCAAGAGCGGATGAATTCGAGCTGGCTGTTTCGACCAGCGATGAGCCGTTTGTCGTGTTTGGCCGCAAAGTATCGGTGGGCAAGTGGAAACTGTCCCTCGGCGGCGTGCGCATCTTGATACCTGACGAGGAGCGGGAGGCGGTGCGCGAAAAGCTTGAGGCAGGGCAGCCGTGCGAAATTCCCATACGTCACACCCTTAGGATCATCGACTTGGTTGCCCAAGGAAGCAATTAGGTTGCGGGAACGTGCTGCCGATGCCTTGAAGCTGACCTTGCAGCAGTTGGCATGAGCGGATTTCATCGTCGTCGTCCCCACGCAAGACCACGTTGCTGACTGCTCGTTCGACTCACGACTTCTGCGGGAAAAGGCGCTGGGGTTTCAGCAACATGCTTTGAATCGTGGTTTGCATGGTAATCAGGGCCGTGTGTCGCGTGGGCAGGTCCGTGGTGCCCGCGACGGCCCGGAAGTCGCCGTGCGCATCTCGCCCCAGTACGACAAACGCCCAGTTGTTGTCCACTTTGTCGAAGCACACAACGCCAAGAAACGCGCCTGAGTTGTCTGCAAACCAACCGTCCTCCATGTAAAGGCCCGGTGCGGGGGACGAGACTCCGCCTCGGTCAAGGAATTCGTCGTAGCTGATGGCCCGAACCATGCACGTCGATGGCCTGAATGCAGCGAGAAAGTCCTTCAACTGCTTGTCCTTCAGCATCAACGTAGTTGTGCTTGAAGTGAACACGTGCCAACCGTAATAGTCGGTGTGGACGGCCTGCTTCTCCAGATAGGCGTCCACCGAGTTGGGGAACCAATGCTTCGGCAGCGGGTACTTGGCGTGGGGGTTGTGAATGACGACCAATCCGTGACCCCAAGATTCCACGAAAGGCGGACTGTCGAGGTTGTAAAGGAACAGACTCGGGTCCCGCGCACTTGGATCAGGATTGTGGGCGAACCCATGCCGCACAACAACGAGCTTGTCGTTGCCAATCCCTGACTGGTACCCCATCCGGGTGAACTTTGCGTTGGTGCCACTGTTCGTGAACAAGACGGCGCTGATGTTCTCGGCACCCGGCAGCGTGAAAAGCTGGACGGGATCGTCTTCCCGTAGGCTGCATGTTCGGCAACCGGGATGGACTTCAAGAGCAGTTCGTTGCTGTCGCTCCAACTTGCGCTCGCGGTGAGTCCGTACAGATAGCTGGTAAGGGCATAGTCGGAGAAACCGAGCGACCCGTGCTCGTGAAAGTCTTGGATGGCAATCACGAACGGTTTACCGGCGCAGTGGGGCAACTCCCAGTACCGCTTGGCCATCTTTGAAACCAGCGGGCTTCCGAATCGGATCGGCAACTCGTGCCGCTGATAATCCGGCAAGTCTTCATGGGACATCTCTTCCAGCGGCTTGGCCCCCGCGAGTGCCCCGGACTTCGAGGGATTCACTGTGGTCGCTTCAATGCTGCACGTGACACCGTCCAACGACACGATGAAGTCTGGCCGGTCGTGGTTCCGGTCAATAGTAAAGCCGGACCGCGAGAGGTAAGCCCAGAGGTAAAGTTCGAAGAAGCGGGCGTCGAAGCCCGTTGACTGGAACTGTTCAAGAAAGTTCCCGTCGGCGTCCACGAAGGATTCGTAGACATCGTCGAGCATCCAGCGGGCCGGTTCCGACCCTTCGTAGGTTTGAACGAGCTTGAATTTCTCGTGGAGCTTTTCCGGTGCAACCACCGGGGCGAAGAGGGTCTTCTTGTGCTTGCTCATCTGCTAATCCACGTGAGTCGAGGCGTTTGTATTGCGCCATTGAAACGTGTCGGGGTTGCAAGCAGCGTTCCACAACTCGGAGCACGCTGTGCAGTACATGGCTGTTGGCCATGATACGATGCGCCGAAACAGACGGTACGCGGTGTTGGGAGCGGAAATGGACTGGAAAAACCTGCTGAGCTGGGAACGCCTTTGGAAGAAGGACGAGCACGAGGACCCCGAGCGCAGCGCGTTTCAGCGCGACTTCGACCGGATCGTGTTTTCCAGCTCGTTCCGCAGACTACAGGACAAGACGCAGGTCTTTCCGATGGCCGAGAGCGACTACGTGCGCACTCGGCTGACCCACAGCATTGAGGTTTCCAGCGTTGGCCGCTCGTTGGGAAAGAAGGCAGGCACCCACATCAAGGGCGAACTGGAGAATCTCCGGCTCGTACCGGCCCATGTCGGCGAGATCGTCGCCGCCGCCTGCTTGGCGCACGACATCGGCAACCCGCCCTTCGGCCATTCCGGAGAGGAAGCAATCGCTGATTGGTTCAAATCGAACCCCGACGTTCTCGATGGACTGAGCCCGGTGCAACGGGAAGACCTTTTGAAGTTCGAAGGCAACGCTCAAGGCTTCAGGCAACTCACGCGCCTTCAACACCGACACAACAAGGGCGGGATGCAGATTACGCACGCCGTTCTGGGCGCGTTCACGAAGTACCCCCGTCAGTCGCTAGTGGACGGCCTTCCCGCTGGAAAGCGTGTCAGCGAGAAGAAGCACGGGTTCTTCGACCAAGACCGGGCCACGTTCGAGGAAGTTGCCGCCAAACTTGGACTGGAGCGAAAGGCTGTTGGTGCTTGGGCACGCCACCCGCTGGCATTCTTGGTCGAGGCCGCTGACGACATCTGCTACCACATTGTGGACTTCGAGGACGGCCATCGCCTTGGTCGCGTTACTTTTCAGGAGGCCGCCGACCACCTGCGGCCCATCGCGTTCCCCAAAGAACGCCCCGAGGAGAAGACGACTTATCCGACCATCGACGAGGGCGACAAAGTTGCAAGGGGTGCAGTACCTTCGGGCGCAGGCAATAGGCACGCTCATTGGCGCGGCGGCAACGGCGTTCAGCGACAACTTAGCCAAGATGCTGGACGGCCACCTTGAGCAAGGCTTGATGGACCTGACGCCATATGCGAAGCAGCTAGCGGAGATCAAGAAGTTGTCTTTCGAAAGGGTCTACGGCTCGCCGAAGGTCGTCCAGATCGAGGCCGCTGGGTTTGAAGTCGTGGCCGGGTTGCTCAGGTTCTTGGTTCCGGCGATGCTAGCCGATGCCAAAAATCGGTCGAAGCGGCAAGAAAAGGTCATGCAACTTGTTCCGCCGGAGTACGCGGCCATCGCGGAAAAAGGCACTAAGTACGACCGGTTGCTCGCTGCCACCGACTTTGTTTCGGGAATGACCGACACTTACGCCCTTAGCTTGTACCGGAAGCTCATGGGCATGGAACTGCCGCAAGGCGGATGATGAGGACAAGGCATTGGACATCTTCAAGGAAGTTACTTTCGAGGCCGCGCACAAGCTGCCGAACGTGCCACCCGGCCACAAATGCGGGCGGCTGCATGGGCATTCATTCAGGGCCGAAATTCACGTTGCAGGCAAGGTGGACGGCAAGACCGGCTGGGTCATGGACTTCGCGGACATAAAGGATGCCTGCCGCCCGATCTTGGAACTGCTGGACCACAACTACCTGAACGAAATCGAGGGGCTGGAGAACCCGACGAGCGAGGTCATCGCTCGCTGGATATGGCAGCGCCTAGAGCCGATGTTGCCCCACCTCTCCAAAATCGTCCTGCGCGAAACCTGCAACGCAGGCTGTGTTTACGACGGCAAAGACCTGTAGCCGATGCACACAACGCTAAGGAGCGGCCGGGGCCTCAACTTGGAAGTTAGGATCGTGCGGATGCGGGTTGGGGCAGAAGTGGCGGAAGTCGCAAGCCGCACACGATTCCTCATCTCCTTGCGCAACCCAATTCCTCTGAATGTGACCAGCGTTCGCTTCCGCTGAAACGCATTGCTCGATCTGCACGACAGTGTTGTCAAACTGCTGTCCGGCTTGCTGTTGGCTTGCGGCCGTAACTGCGACTACGCGAATGGCACGGGCCAAACGGTACTCCAAGCTCAAGTTTATTTGCCGTCCGGGACGCCATGCGTTCAGTTGGTATGCATCCTGAGAGCCGGGGATTGGCACCACGTCGGTTGCATTGTTCGCGAGTTCGCGCTTCAGACTTGCAATGTGGTCGTCGCTCGGGTCAAGTTCGTTGATGTAAAGGAGGATCCCTGCGACCACCGGCAGAGCATGGGGCTGTCGCATTCTGAGCCATGCGTAAGTCTGAATTTGCCAGTCGCCTTGTTGCCAGTAAGCACTCGCCGGGTTGGATGGAGGGCGACGAGATCCTTTGTAATCCACGATGACCTCAAAGTTGCCGGTCGCGTTGGGCACGGCATTGCGTACTGCCTCGCCCAACCGATTTTGCGTCGGTACACCCGCCAAGGTCATGTTGGTCACTACGTCAACTACGCCATGCAGCTCGTATCGCTTCGCCCGTATGTTTGCTATGCCCGCTGCGGCATTGCGGAGGTCTCTTGTTCCAATCACCTTTTCTTCCGCAGAGTGAATCAGAGGAAACAAGTCTGGTCCCAGATGATTGATTGCGGAAGTGGCCCGACGATACGCCGCGTTTCGAGCGTGACGGCTGCGCGAGTTCTTGCCTTGCGCCGATAGCGTCCGTTCTACGACGTCGCCAAGCTCACCCACATCGTGAGCCACGCGAGGCGGGATGGGCACCGCAGGGATGGGCGTCATGTTGCAGGGCCACGGGAATGGAGGGTGCGATGTGGTCCAAAGGCGGTACGCCGCCTCCAGTACGCCATGTATGAACTCACCGAACCAGAGCTGTACCGGGCGCGATGGGGGCAATGCGCTGCCACTGTGATAGCGATACTGAAGACCGCACCTAAGAAACGACAACAAATCGCCGGTAAGGCTGTATTGAGGGATAATCTCCGGCTCGCGCCTTCGCTCGACAGTCATAGTCATCCCTAGATAAGCACCAGCGGTATACGATCCGCAATCGCGGGAGGCTTTCCCTGATGTGGGCCTTGCCATGCCCAAGTTCCGTCTCGTGCCCACTGCAAAGCCACATGCTTTATCGATGAGTCGAACTCAAGGCATTTGGTCGTGCCAACAAGTAGCAACAAGGATTGCGGTCTGCTGTAGGCGACATAGTACAGCCTCACTAGGTCATCGAATGCCCGGTCTCTGGCTGTTCTGGCTACACGGGCTGGACCCACCGGACAGTGGGTAGCGAGATCGTCTTCCATGTTTTGGACTGAGTAGTTTCTATCCGGGAAACGGCGGAAGCGGTTCGTCCAGCTCTCCCGCCCAGCGTAGTCAGAAGACACGTCAACCATAACCAGCGGAAATTCCAGTCCCTTTGCTTGATGAATCGTCATGATTGGAAGGCGGTCACGGGGGATATGAGACATCAGATCCTCGTCCGCGTCGATGTCATTCTCACCCAGCGGAGCGAACACATCCCACAGCGCAGCTTTGATGCTTCCGCGATCATGTTGACCTTGCCCATGATAGATCAGTGAGCGATAGCTGGAGAACGTCGCAGCTTGTGCGATGCACCTCGCGACGGCTTCGAGGTGAATCTGACCTTCTGGATCATTCTGTAGCTGCGGAATCCAAGAGAGGAGCTTGAAGCACAGTTCCAGCAGAGGCCACTCCTCTGGCCATTGGGCGATGTTCTGCTGTGGTTGCCGTCGCCCCCACGCCGCTACAAAGTCATTGAGGCTACGAGGATTGGTGGGTTGCGGATTGGTTGCAATGAATGCCGCTGCCTGAGTGCGCCATTCGTTGAAGTACCTAACGGCCTCGGCAGTCAGTCGAGCTTCGCCGGACTGAACCAACGGCTGACCACCTCTCGGCGTAGGATCGATGCATTCCAGCATCAGGCCGAGGAGTATCTGCACCTCGCGCACGTCGCGAATTGCCCGTCCTCTTGGGTTGAAGACTCCCTGCGGTCCAAGACTGTCCCGTAGGAGTTTAGGCAGGCGCTCCCTAGGTGCCGCATTTCCCCATGCACTTGCGTACTCTCGTACCGAAGAACAGAGCAGTACGGCGTCGCCAAGATTGCCATCTGTCGTCGCCTTTCGAAAGGTGATGGGCCGACCACCGTGCTGAAACTGATGCCCATTACCAGAGAACACGTCCCTCAAGAAGCGCGTCAAGTCTGCGGCGAGCGTTTGTGCATCACTTCGAAACAGACCAAGGACGGGGTAGCCATTTGATGGGAGTTGCGCCTGAATCAGCGGTTTGGGTGGATTGACGCGAGCGGGTTGAAACTCACCATCGTAGCCAATGAAGGAATTGAAGAAGGAAACGACCTCCGGCGTGGACCGGTAGTTGACATACAGGTTCTCTCGGTGGACTGCCGCCACGGAGGGAATGCTTTGCCGTAAGCGTTGATCAAAAGATGTAAACAGATCCACGGTGGCACCACGAAAGCGATAGAGTGATTGGTCATCATCACCAACGACCGTTATCGGCACTCCAGCCGTTCGAACCAACTCAAAGTAAATCTGTTCCTGTAGCGGATTCGTATCTTGGTACTCATCAACGAGCAGTGCTCGGAGTCCTTGTGTGAACCGCTGGAGCTGAGCTGTTTGAAGGCGATGCAAGAACAGGTCTTCCAATCCCGCGAAATCCATTCTGTTCGTTGAGGCCATGTTCTGTCGGTAGTTGTTGAGTGCCTGAACGACCAACTGGCGGCTTGCTGTATGTGTTACTTCGGAAGTGTAGGTCCCAAGGTTGACACGATCCAAAATGAGGCGATCAACCAGCGTTCTTACCACTTCAAGAGTATTGCCGAAGTTCCGTGGAGCGCGTCCGTCAAGTGTGAAGGGAGCGAGGTACTGGCGCAAAGGTTGATTGTTCCCTGCGCCTGAAGGCCACATTCCCTTCTTGGCCAAAAGAGCGTTGCCTACGAAACCCTCGACTAAGACGGGTGCTGGCTGTTGCACTTGTCGATGTACTCGTAGGACTTCCTCACAGATGCTGTCAAGAGTTCCCGTAACACATTGGTTTACGTCAATGCCGTTTAGCCATGCAACAGATGTACCGGTGGGAGGGTTTGCCTTCGCGGCATCCAGCAAGTCGGTGCCCCACTCAATCAACCGGGACCGAATCTCCGAAGCTGCCTTACGGGTGAATGTTGTTATGACGATTGACTGCGGTTCGAAGCCTTCGACGAGCATGTAGCGCAGTGCTCGTAGTACCAACACTGTGGTTTTTCCGCTTCCGGGACCCGCCACTATGAAGAGCGGTTCGGAGGCGTGGCTCGATATGCACGCCCGCTGTTGGGCGTTGGGGGCATTCACGCGGAACCGTGGTATGCCAACTGTGACGAGTTGGAGGAAGTCTGCCAGTGTCATCATGTTGAGTTCAGCCTGACTTGTTGCAAACGTGACGGTAGAGCATCAGGGTGTTGTGCGCCCCTCTTCGCTTGTTTCGATTGAGACCACGAAACACCAAGGCATTGATGCCCAGCTTAGTACAAACTTCACAGGTGCATTGCTTCCACGGTCGGGCTTCAAGCGTTTGCAGGTACTTCTCGCGCAAGTCCTCCGCAGACGATTCGTTTCTAAGCAATAGCGCGTCATAGGCGATTACAGTGTCCAGCGCCTTGCTTGCCGAAAGCTCTTCGGCATCAAAACGGCGAAGCGCCCGCAAGGCAGCTCGTTCCATTGCCTTGATCTTGCGCGTTGAAAGTTTGGTCGCCCCTAGCCGCTTCATCGTGCGGGGATCGGACGTTGGTGGAACCCTGATTGCTGCGTACCACTCGCCATCTGTGCCGAGGTAGTTCTGGTCGGACCTCAGCCACGCCTTCCGGAAATATGTGGCCGAGTCAAAGCTGTTTACGCCCATTGCACGCAGCTTGCGTTGAATGTTCGGGCGATACACGCCGAATAGGTGAATCCAAGGGCTCCAGCCTCCGAAGTAACGGTCCAAGCGGCTGCGCACCAACTCGACGATCTCGACAATCTCGTCGTCGGAGCGCGGAACCAGACCTCCCAATGCAACTGAGTCGTAGCCGAATGCCTTGTAGTCCTTTAGTTGCTCGGCGTAGTCGTCTGGCGACAGCCCTTGGATCACGCCCACAGGAGTGAACTGGGCTCTGCTTGCCCAGCACGCTTCGATGAACCTCGCGGCATTTCGCCGGGTGATGCGGACTCGCTCCTCGCGTTGAGGCCTGGATAGGGCGATCCGGTTGCCCTCGGCATCCCTGTACTCCGGGACCGGGATGTGGTCAACGCTGGCACCAAGGTCGAACTCAAAAAGGTCATAAAGCGCCACGGCCTTCTCGACAGAGATGGTCGGTTCGGGTGCTGCCACATAGGAGAACGCACCACAATCGCCAAAGGCCCATTGGTCAGCGCGGAGTGCGAAGTGGCTTCTCACCGAGCGCGGTGCCAACGCATCAATCGTCAGTGCACCATGCCTCTTCAACAGACCTTTGGATCCCATATGCTGGGCAAGACTCACCAAGACGCCGTCACACAGCCGCTGGGGACGCATCAACTCGATGCTGTGCTTCTGCTCTCGTTGATCGCGATGGTCGGCGGAAAACTTGTCCTTCTTGAAGTCAAAGTTCACGTCTAGGAAATCGTCCCAGTCCGGCAGAAAGTACCGGGGACGAGCGATTTTCGTCAGTCTGCGCTCACTGCGCGGTCGAGACCGACCGAGCCTTGTCATCCCCTCGCTTATGAAGTGAAGCTTTTCGCCAATACCGCCCGGCACAACCTTCGGATCGATGTTGCGGCTTCGGAGGAACTCCGTGTTGATGGCGGGCAGGTAATCCTTGCCTAGAACGAGCCGCACACGCTTGTGTTGCCTTCCGACGCCCTCTAACGCCTCTGTAACCTCGTGCTGCATTTCGGCTGCACTCTCGGGCGTCATGCGCTTGTCGTAGTGCTCAAGCGGTGTCAGCGCCCCGATGAGGCGGTGTCTTGCAGACAACACGGCTATGGATAGCCCAGTAGGCCAGAGGTGGTCACGGATATACGACCGCACCACCTTGAATGCCGGGCCATCGTAGCGCGAAAGGGCCGGGAGGTCCCCTTTGTCTTCGGTCTTGGTCGCAGAGCAACCCAGTACCCAAAGCTCGCCTCCCTTCGGTGCTTGTGCAGGGGACGCGGCACTTACCGAGTGTTCATCAAGGGACATGCCCGCGCCCGATCTATTGAAGTCTTGAGTAGGTGGCCAACTTCTCCAAACTGAACACGATAGCGTAACGACGGCGTGAGCACTGAACAACTGCTACTTACACGGTCTGCGACTTGTCGCATCCGTGCACAGCGCCGGAAGAGCGTCACGGTAAGACGGCCTCATCCTATGCGCCCGTGACAACGTGGCCCGCTGATCAAGCGTGGAGAGTATCCGGGTCACTGCGTTGCGCTGCGATATTGGGCAATGCCCGCCGATCGTTGGTCGGATTTCCGACACCGGCTGCCGCCTTGGGAGCGGCCTACTGGTCACTTGAAACCACGCCCAAGTAGGAGGATGCCATGCAGGAGTTCGTTGTGGAGTTTTGCACGGAGGTGATCTCGGCTGGAGTACGCGACCCGCAGCGGGTCTGGCTCGTTACCTGCAACTTGAGCGGCAAGAGCAGTGCCCAAGCGAAGGCGGAAGCTGGGACGTTGCTGGACGGTGTTGCGGCCAACTCGGTCGATGCGCATGGCGAGACGCTAGTGCCTCATGCAGTGGGCGTCGAGGTCACGCCGCTGGACACCTTTCTTGAGCGTCTGCCGGTTGCGGCGGCGATCGTGCGCAACGATCAGGCCGAAGCAATCAACTGCGCCGAGGAGGGGCGCGGATAGGCGACAGGTCAGCCGATTGCAGTGCCTTTCTGCCGCTCAGGGGAGCGGCTTTTCTGTTTGATGGAGGACCAGATGATCCTGATTGATGCGAACTTCGACATGGACGACGCTGCGCTCCGCTTCTGGGGGAGGCTTCACCGGATCCGGCTCGGGGAGTACGTGACGGACAAGTACGGCGTGTCTTGGCTTTACATAGGCTACTGGGCAGAGGGCAACACGCTGCGGTATCTGCTGGTTGCGGGGGCAGTCTGCGGCCCGAATACAAGAGTTCAGGACGATGCGCACGCTGTGTGCCTTGATGTCGGGACCGATGACCGCGCCGTCATCGTCGTGGAGAGAGAGCATCTCGGCGATGAACGGTATCAACGGACGGTTTCGTTGCGCTTGCCGGGTGGCGGCGAGCCGGTGCTTTACGGGTGAACCGCCCCCGCGTTCTTGAGGGTGGCCGCCAGAGCGGTTACGCTGGTGGACAGTTATGGAGGCACGCTTGATGGCTTGATCCGGCAAGAGCCGGAAACGAACGCAAAAACGCGCACAACCGAATTTCTGCGGCCACACTCGAATCGACCAAGTTTCATGCAGTCCGCAGATACGGAGCGCCCCGATTGGGGCGGTTCGTGTCTGCTACTGCAAAGGCTCTTGGTCGAGCCTGAGTGTGGAGCGGCAAGGGCCGCTCCTCCCTTTTTTCTGCGCAGGGAAGCCGCTTCCAAGGTCTCATTGGAGGGGCTCACAATGAAGTTCCTGCTGTTTCTTCTGGCGCTCGCATTGGCAGCGCCTGCCTACTGCCAAGTTCAGTTCGTGACGACCAACCTGCCCGACGTTGAGGTCGGCCAGAGCTACGACAAGCAAATCGTCGTCAGCGGAGCAACGGGTACACCGACGTTCGGTTTGGGCTTTGGGGCCATGCCGGAGGGCCTCAGCATTGATACCAATGGCCGCATCACAGGCGTGGCCGACCACACTGTCGGGCCTCCGCTCGGAACCTCGACAAGTCCGAACAACGCGAACGGCAGCCGAACCTACAGCTTTCAGGTGAACTGTGTGGACGGCAGTACGCTGATCCAGAGGTACTACAACATCACGCTTTGGGCGGCTGGAGCCATGCCGAAGGGCGGCGGTGGAGGGTCGGGTTCCGACGGCGGAGGCTGTTCAACCAATACGTCGGACGGCGGTCATTACCTTTGGCTGGTAGGCGTACTGGCGCTCGTCGGCATCCTCCGGCAGCGATTATGGGCTGGCAAAGCGTTGGTTGGCCGGAGTACCCCATGAGCGTGCACGTACTCCGCTGCCCCAACTGTGGGGCCGATCTCGACGTTGTGGACGGTGTGGAGACCATCCGCTGCAAGTTCTGCGGGGCAAGATCTCACGTAGAGGGCGCGGGCGCGGGCTTGCATCTCAGCATGATCGCCAAGCAGATGGAACGCATTGAGGGTCATGCGGCCCGCACCGCTGCCGAACTTGAGGCAATGCGTACTGCTCAGGCGAGGGGGCTGGCGTCGCAGCATGAGACCGACGATGCCATGCGTCGCGCAGCGTCGGCGCAAGAGGCCGCTGCGAAGCAAGCCGCCTTTGCTGCGCGACTTGCCGCCGAAAGAGAGATACGTCAACTGGCAGATGAAGCCGAGAGGATCAAGCGCGACTTGACTCAAGTGCAGGACGCTGAACGGAAGGCGGCGGAGGCCGAGAGAAGGCTTGCTCAACTGAACTCGCCCGGAGAATTGGAGAGGGTTCGCGCTGCCGAAGAGTTGATCGCACGGGCTGAACTTTACGGCAGCAATGAACACGGCTCCATGCCGAATCAACTTCCCCAGAGTTCGTCACCTTGGGAGGCGGAGCATCAGTCCCTGCTCCAGCTTCGGAGCCGCTATCGGTGGAGCCGGGTGCTGGCATTCGTTGGATGGCCGTTCGTGATGATCACCGTAGTCATTCTCGGTGTGGTCGCGCAGGCCGTAGCTCCCAACGATCACTGGTTGAAGCAGTCGGGAGGAGTATGGGTCTTGGTGGCGCTTCTCTCGGTTCCACTGTACTTCACGGTGGTCTGGTCATACGGGACAGCCCTTGGCCGCAAGTTCAACGATCGCGCTTTCCTGTACGGCCTCCCGAACGTGCGGGTGAAGTCTCGCGAGCAAGCCGAGTTGGAGAAGGCGAGCCGACAGATCGAGAAGGACTGGGAGGCGGAGTCGCGCCGAATTGAGCGCGACTGGAAGCGGTCCATGCGCAAGACCGAAGGCGGGGGCTGTGTGGGCTGCTTGGTGCTTGTCCTGATCTTTGCGGTCGGCGTCTACACCTGTTCCCCCAGCGAGCGCAGCGACAACACCCCTCACGGGAATGCTGCGGGCAATGGCGAGGCGGACAATGGCGCAGCCGAAAATGCGCCCAAGTCCCACGGGGAAAGCGCCAACGAGCCCCGCGACGAAGAGCCTCCACCAGCCAACGGGGAGAGTGAATCGTCAGGCTCGAACCAGTCTCCTGATTAGATAGGCCACGTTCTCTTTGCGCCGCAGGGCTTTCGCCCTGCGGCGCGTTTTCATTTGGAGGCAACATGATTCAGGTTGACCGCGACTACCCCGTGCTGGCCTTGGCGCAGCGGATATGGGGCAGGCGCAAGAGGCTGAAGCTATGCGGAGTTGTTCGCGATCACTACGGCCTTAGCTGGCTCGTGATCGGGCGTATGCGCAATCCGAAGCGACGCAACGGCTTCTTCCTGCTGGCGGCGGGGCTGAGAGTACCGATCGATGTCGCCATTGATCGAAGCAAGGACTTCGAGTTTGTGGACGTTGACGAAGAGGCCGTTGCTCGGATCTGGCTCAAGTACAGCTATGGAAAGAACGGTCAGGTCGTGCACAAGGTGAGCCTCATCCTCCCAAACGGTGAGCCCGTTCTTTACGCCTGAACGCCAAGCCTCGCCCACTGCGCCGTGCTGGGACGCTGAAGGCGTCCCAGCCAGCGTAATGGGCAACCCTTGGCGCTCACGACAACTTCGGTGACGTGTAACAGAACGACGGCAGGCTGCGGAGCTACTCCGGGCGCGGCATGTACGGAGAACGGTGCCTCGGGATCACCACTAAGCAGCCCAACAGCGTGATGGAGGACGCCGGAGCCGCAGGCATCAAGGGTGCCCGTCAGGACAGCATGGGTCTTTCGACCATCGTCTACTGGCCGAACATCGGCGTGCCGGATTACTTCGACGAGGAGGACTAAGCCATGAGCTACGTGATCCGAGTTCATTTCGATCGCGAGTTCGGCGACGACGCGGACGTTGTTGAAAACAACCCCGAGTACGCCGGTATGACGTACCGCCAAGCCTTCGAGCGGCTGTTCGAGGCTGAGTTGCAGGAAGCCTACGACCGCTCGGAAGGAGCGTTGGCCGGGCATTTCCGCATCGCGTTCGTGAAGGCGGATCCGAAGAAAGCTGACAAGGAACTCGACGGGAAAGTGAAGTCCCGTGTCGGAGCAAAGGACAGCTACGGAGATCTCCGGCGAACTGATCTTTGGCAGGAGGGAAATTACCCGTGAAGAACGGTCGTGGCTGAAGCATCACGTCGTAGGTCAGACACTGTGGATGCCGGGAGGCATGTACGGCACGGCGTGGAAGGGAGAGGGGCAAAGTACTGCCGAGAAATTCATTCGCTCGTTCACTGGCCGAGGCGATGAATTCTTCAAGAAGGCCAAGGAAAAACTGCGCAAGGAGGACTAACCCGTGGCGAAAAAGAAGAAGCGCAAGGGCGGTCAGCGCCTCCCGGTCATTTTCCGCATGTTCAAGTGCAAGGACGCTTACCCCGAGCGTGATTGCATCGCGCTGTTCCCCACGATCTGCGACGACTACACCGGGGTCAAGTGCTCCAGCTACATCCATATCGGGCAGCACTCCGCCGCTGACCCGTGGCAGGTGATGCAGAACAGCCGCCCTGCCACCAAGCAGGAGTACAAAGGGCTTGCCCGCGAACTCCGTGATCGTGGCTATCGCTACAAGATCCGCCACCGGATGCAGCGCCAGTGGTACGAGATGCGCAAGGAGCAGGCGGCGAAGTACCGCAAGCAGGTACAGGAAAATCCAGCCGGTCTCCCGTGGTCGCCGGAGGCCCGCGCTGAAGCATTGCGACCGGCGTAATTTTCAAGGCGCAAGACATGCCGTTGATCGACAACCGACTTGGCGCTGGGCATCCGGGACGAGAAGAAATGGAAGGCCATCCAGAAAAAAGGAGGACACGGCCCGTTCGCTGCTGGGGTCGTGCTCAGACAACTGGCCGGGAGTGCGTGAATTCCTGATCGGTACCTTTGGCAGCGATGACGAGTAAAGGAGGACAGATGCGAAAACGAGTAGCCGCATTGCGCTTCTTGATTGACCGGCACGTGGCCGGTCGTTTTGTTGAACTGACCGGCAGTCAGAAGCCCGCGACGGTCGGGCGGCACCTCTTGGAAAAAATTGGCGGCGGCGATGGCCAAGCCGACCAAGCTGCTGACCAGACTGGTCGGAGACGGCCATCTGGACAGACAGATGTCTGTTTTCCGGCCACCCCGCAGGCCAGTTCTGCTCAGCTTTCAGTGTGAGGACTCCGGACAGCGTGATGCCATCCGAAGGATGCTGATTGCGCTGGCGGCTGAACTGGCAGGAGAGTTGGCAGGTCCAGTGATACCCGATGCCTCTACAGTCTTCAGAGCCATCATCGCTGATTGGGTCGATTCTTCAGGGCAAGGTGAGTCGCAAGCGGTGGCCAGAAAACGGCAGCCGGTCGAACGACGTGGCCACCGCGACATGACTGACGAGCGTCTAACGCCCGGCCCCGCACCGAGCGAAGCCCGAAAGCGCCGCAGGAATAAAAGAAAACTCGCGAAGAAGAAGCCGATCGATTGGTCGAAGCCGCACGCGGAGTTTCCCGACGTGTCAGCCCATGCCATTGCATGGAGGCCGGGTCGGCGAGGTAGGCCACCAGCGGACGCCCTGCGCAACGGTCGCGGGGAGTGGATGCCGCCGCCGGGCTGGCGAGTCATTCGTGGCCGCTGGCACCAACCGCTGTTGTCAACTCAGCGAGGTGAACATGCTCCGGATGCCACTGCTGACGAGATACTTGCTCGTGTGAGCCATGCGGGCACGGAAGGTGCATCGTTGCTTGCACCTGACGGCCCACAGGGGCCAGAACGGGGGCCAGCGCCGCAGCCGCCGACCGCTGGCACTGCTCCGACAATTACGCCACAAGGCGGCGAAATGCTCGACGCTGGAGGGCAATAGCGCGGTACTGCTGGGAGGGCTCGCTTTGACAGGGACATCAGGCACCCAAGCAACGGGAATGCCCTCCAGTCGCCATCATTGAACAGTGCCGTCACAAGCGGCCAGCCCTTCGTTTCGGCCCAAGTCCCAGCAACAGCAGGGTGCATACGCCGGTTGAGGCAGTCCTCCAACTCCGAAAACAGCTTCTCTCGACAAGCTCCGAAGTCTTGGGGACGGACTGGACTATGCTGGTCTGGCTCACTCCCGCGCTTGCGTTTCGATGGCCTTGAGAACACAGATCCTCTGGCAGATTGACTCAACCGGCAACTTCTGGATTTCTTTGGGGCCTTGGTTGCCGCCATCAGCGGCTCGTACATGTGCTCCGGAACGCCCAGCAGGCCATCAGGGGTCAGTCCACACCGAAGCGCCTTGGTGCAGTAGGCCGCTAGCGCCAGAGGGGAGTTTGGCTCATCGTCCACGGGTTGCACGTTGACGAAAGCGCCGAGGTCGCAAGTGGTGTCGTACAAGTGACGGTGCTTGGCGAACATGTTTGAAAAAGTCGTAAATCCTGCCTGCTGCACGTCACCGAGCAGAGACTGTTGGTCTCTGCTCGAACCGGAAGTCTGCCAACGCCGGTTCAAGCGAGCATTCTGGTAGTCTCGCGGGGTCCCGACTAAGTTTTCAGGCGCATCCGACAAGATGGCCAGCACGCAATGGACGTGAGAACCACAACGGTTTTCGCTTATCACTAACTCGATCGTCATAGACCAGTCGATCTTGAACGACGTGCGAAGCTCCTTGGCGAAGGCCGAGAACATGTTCCGAGCCAGTTTGATCGCGTCCTTCGGAGTCGGCGTGACCAGATCAGGCGGTGAGAGCGTGACGAAGTACAAGGGAACTCCGATGGCTCGGTACCGCTCGATTCCGTCGCATAAGTGCCTTAGCCTATCGCCCGTAGGCCGCTCGCCGCAGACAGGGCATAGGGGCGAGCCGCACGGTCTGCGACGGACAACCCGATAGCCATCGGCTTCGACTACGTCAAAAACCTCGGCGCAGCGAGCTATCCTATCCGCTTCGGCGCAATAGTCGGCGCGTCCGGACTTTCTCAGCCGATAGATCAGTGCATCGGCGTGCCAGCGGTTCCTACGCTTCTTGGCACCCAGAGGATCCAAGATCGAGTGTTCAATCGAGTTAGCGTTGTTTACGAACATAGAAGGAGCCTCGCTTTGATTACCGCGACGAAAGGTTTCGGCCCAATAAGTCGCCAATCGACTTGCGTGGGATGAGCACCTTGCAGCCTCTGCCGGTGCCCAGTTTGACGACGGACAGCTCGCCCTTGGCGATCAGCCGAGTGATCTGTCGGCGCGAGCACCGCAGCAGCTTGGCTGTTTCCTTGATTGAGTTGAACGGTGGCACGCCCACCAGTAAGTCACTAAGTAAGTCGGTTCCAGACATGGTGTCCTCCTTTGGGTATGGCCGACCGACCCTGCCAACCGCTGGCTCGGGCCGTCGTGCTCTGTCCCTATCTACGCGCAGAGGTGAACCGCCTGAGTTCGAGCACCGGATTGGCGACGACGCAGAATATTCCGGCTAAGGAAAATCGCGTCGGTCCGGAAAATCGGATCCCGCGAAGGCGCTTCAAATAGCGGAGTCCACGGCGACTGAATATTCGGCGGGACGGAATATTCGGAGTTTCCGGAGAGTCGGCTGTGGCATGCTGCTGTCGAAAGGGATGAAGAACAGCTTGGATCGGCAGCTACGAGAAGGCATGTGGCTACGCTGGTCGTAGAGCCTTTGTGGTCGTCTTTGGATACCCAATCACGCTACGTTCAAAGGACTTGTAGCCACTTGCCGAGTGCGGTGGTTAGGAGGCAGGAAGTGAAGCTGGTTGATCGACGCCGTACAAGCGCATTCCTGCAAGTCTGATGCTGGGGTTGGATTGGCTTGGCAGGAGCAAGTATACTGGTTGTTGTGCCCCGTCTTGGGGTGCGCGATTGGGGGACGGTAGGCTTCCGCCACGGAATTGAATCGGCCTCTCTCAGCATAAGTCGCTTCGAGAGGCCGGTTTAGGTGGAGCGGGCGAAGGGGTTCGAACCCTCGACCACCTGCTTGGGAAGCAGGAGCTCTACCACTGAGCTACGCCCGCTTTAGTTCTTTCGTCAGTGTGCTGCCCGTTCATCATGCCGGGTGGTTCCTGCTCGTCAAGCCGTGGCGATCTTGGATTACTGCAGCTGGGGCGCTCGTCTTGGGCCGCCATGGTTGACGGCCTGCTCACGGATTCAGTTAACACCCCGGGCGTCCATCTGGTTGTGCCCGGCGTGCTTGTTGCACACGCGTTGCCGTGTCATTGGCCGTTCGACTTTTCCAGTCTCTTCGCTCCGGCCTAGGCGCGAGCTTTTGCGGCTGCAGCCGAAATGCGCAAGGGGCAGCGGGTTTGGCCGCTGCCCCTTGGTCGTTCTTTCTTAGGCCTGTTTGCGACGACGGGTGCTTCTTGCCGCAACCGCCAGTGCCGACAGCAGGCCGAGCAGCAGCAGCCAGTTGGTCCGGCTCGTGCCGTCCGTCGAGCAGCCGCCGTCGTCGTCGCCTCCGCCACCGCCGCTGGCGGCCACGCCGGTGCCCTCCAGGACAAGCTCGAAGTTCGGCGTGTCGGGGTCGTTCGTCGCGATGGTGAACGTGACGCTGAAGGCCCCGCCGGCGGTCGGTGTCACGCTGACCACCACGTCGCTCTCGCCGTACACTGCCACCGGCGAGGTGCCGGCCGAAACCAGTGCGCCCGTGCAGTTCGTTGCCGCCGAGGGCGTCACGCTGTTGATGTTCAGCGCCGCCGTGCCGACGTTGCGCACGTGCAGCGTGACCTGACCGGCTGTGCCGATCACCACCCCGCCCACCTGGATCACCCCCTGGTGCGCCTGCGGCGTGTAGAGCGGGTACTCAACCTGAATGTCCGGCTGCGGGCCGGTTCCCGCGAGGTTGATCACGTACTGGGCCTCGTCGCCGTCATTGCTGTCGAAGCGCAGCACGGCCGTGAACGATGCGTTGCTGAGCGGGCGCACGCCGATCAGCGCGGTGGTGTCGTCCTGCGGAGCGACGCTGGCATCCGGCATGGTCAGTATGCGGACTTCGCAGTTGTTCTCGCTGATCACCCGCACCGGCAGGTTCAGGTTCAGGTTGCTGGTGCCCTGGTTGCGGATGCGGTAACTGAACGTCGAGTACACGCCCAGGGGCAGGTCGCCCAGGTCATCCGATCCGCCGCTGCCGACACCCGCGCCGTTGCGGCTGATGTCAATTTCAGGCTCGAGCGCGGCCGTAGCCTGGCCGCTGGCGGTGACGAGCAACGGCGATTCGTCGGCATCGTTGGTAACCAGCTCGAAGTCGAACTGGAAAGCGCCCGGCGTCAGGGGCGTCACGTCGATGGTGAAGGGCGTCATCTGGCCCGGGTTGACGCTGGCGCCCGGCGTGGTGGTCACCAGCACGATGGCGTTGACGACGTTGCTGATGGCAACCGGGTTCAGGACGCTGAGCGTGCTCGCACCCAGGTTGCGTACTTCGTAAACGAAGGTGGTGTTGCTGCCGCTGGGGATCAGCCCCAGGTTCTCGCTGTCAGACGGCGACAGCACCCGGCGGCCGAACAGTTCAAGCTCGGGCAGAGCGCCGGAAGTGGCGGTGCCTTCACCGCGCAGCACGAATGTGCCTTCATCCGGGTCGTCACTGTCGATCTGGAGCACGAACGAGAAGCGGCCCGGCACACTTGGCAGCACATCCAGCTGCAGCGTGTCGGTGCCGGCGGCTGCCAGCACTGTGCCTGGGGCCGTGGCAACTACCATGCAGTTCGTCTCGTTCACCACGGAGACGGCCGGCGCGCCGAAGGTCAGGTCGCCGGTGCCGATGTTTTCAAGGGTGTAGGTCAGGTTGGTGATCACGCCCGCGGGGATGGAGCCGACCTGGTCGGTACCATAGTTCTCGATCACTCCTCCGAAGCCGCGGCTGACCTGGAGGTCCGGGGCCGCGACTGCCGTACCCTGGACGGAAACGTCGTACGGGGCCTCGTCGGCATCGGAGTTGGGGATGGTCAGATCCGCGCTGAAGTTGCCCGCCGCGAGCGGCCGCAGCCACAACACGAAGCCGGTGCTGCTGGAGGCGGCGATCGTGCCGGCTGCCTGGTGCGTGATGTAGGCTTCACAGTTTGTGGTGCCTGCCACCAGCACCGGGTTCGGAGTGGCGCTCAGGGACAGCACGCCGTTGCCCAGGTTCTCAACCGTGTAGCTGAAGCTGTATGGCGTCAGCACGGCAAGGTTGTTGCCCACGGAATCGGAGCTGCCGTCGGCGATGGGCGTGCCGGTGGTACGGAACAGGTTGATTTCGCCGGCGGTGGTGATGGTGATGTTGAAGCTCTGGGGTGCGCTGGTATCGACGCCGGCGTTGAGCGTGCCGCCGCTGTCCTGCAGCTCAACGCTGATGGCCGCGGTACCTGCCACGTTGAAGGCGGGTGTGAAGCTGAGAGTCCCCGCCGCGCTGACGGCCGGCTGCACACTGAACAAGCCGGGGTTGTTGTTGCCGACGACGTTGAAGGTCGGCGTCTGGCTCGATTCATTGGCGGGGCCGACGCTGATGCCGGTGGCCCAGCCGGGGATGGATTGCGCACCCTGGTCCCAGGCCACGGAGACATCCGAGCCCTTGGTGAAGGAAGGCGCGTCGTTGATCTCGGTGACGGCCACCTGCAAGGTGACTGCCGGGCTGGAAGCCAGCGCGCCGTCCCAGGCCACAAGCGTGAAGGCGTTCAGCACGCCGTTCTCGTCCTGGGGCGGCGTCCAGACCAGTGACTCGCCGGATGCCACCGTGGTCGTGCCCGGTACCACCGGCGAGCCGCCCTTGGTGAGGGTGCCCGCGATGACGCTTTCGACGCGGAAGTTGACGGGCGTGCTGTCGATGTCCGCTTCGTCGCCGGCGTTCTCAAGGTCAGCATAAGTGATGGTGTAGGCGGTATCCTCAAACGCGCCGTTCAGCACGCTGAAGCTGCTCATGGTGGGCGCGTCATTGACCGGGTTCACGGTGATGGTGAACACCGCCGAGGGGCCCGAGGTATCCACGTTACCGCTGCCTGAGCCGCCGTCGTCCTGCACGGTCACCTGGAAGGTGGCCGAGCCGTTGCTGTTGGCCGCGGTCTCAAAGGTCAGGGTGCCGGCCGTGCTGATAGCCGGGGCGCTGCTGAAGGTCAGGCCGCCCGCCGGAGTCAGGTTGATGATGGTGTAGGCCAGCGCAACCTGGCCGGATTCATTGGCCGGGCCCGGGTTGATCCCGACGAAGTTGGCGATGCTCTGGGGGCCGTCGTCTTCGTCCACGGTCGGGTTGCTGCCGCCCGTAACGCTGGGCGCGTCGTTGAGCGGGTTGACGGTGATGGTGAACGTCTGGCCTGCGCTGGTGTCCACGCCGCCATTGGCCGTGAGGCCGTTGTCCTGCAGGCGCACGCGGAAGGTGCAGCTGCCGAACTCATCGGCGGCGGGCGTGAAGGTCAGTTCACCGGTGGCGACGTTCACGGCGGGCGCGACCAGGAACAGGCCCGGGTTGCTGATCTGGTCCACGATCCAGGCTGCGACGGCCTGGCCGTTTTCGTCGCTGGGGCCGAAGTTGGTGACGCTGGCCCAGCCCGTCACGGTTGCGGCGCCGGAATCCTCATCGACTGCCGCGGGGTTGCCCGTGGTGGTGAAGCTGGGCGCGTCGTTGACGGCCGTGACGGTGATGGTGAACGGTCCGGTCAGCACTGAGGTGTCGACGCCGCCGGAGGCCGTTCCGCCGGTGTCGCGCACGGTGGCGTAGAATTCGGCGGTGCCGTTGGTGTCGGCGATGGCGGTGTAGTGCAGGTTGCCGTTGGTGTCGATGCTGGGGCCTGACAGGAAGGCCAGGTTGCCGGTCAGGGTGCTTACGCCGCTGACGGTGTAGTTCAGCACGGCCTGGATGGTCTGCTCATTGGGACCGGCGTTGAAGCTTGCCCAGCCGGCGACGACGACCGCGCCGGCGTCTTCAAGGGACGCGGGCGGGTTGGAGGCGCTGAAGCCGGGCTGGTCGTTCACGTTCTCGATGAACAGCCGCACCTGCACCGGCGTGCCGCTGGAGAGCGCGCCGTCCCATGCGGTGACGGTGAAGGCATCCAGCGTGCCGAACAGGTTGGCGCCGGGCGTCCAGACCAGCGTGTCGGCCGCGCTGAACACGTTGCCGACCGCGGTACCGCCGTTCAACGTCAGCGTGCTGCCGGGTGTGACAGCCTCGATACGGAAGTTGACCGGCGAGCTGTCGATGTCCGCCTCGTTGGCGGATGCCTGCAGCATCGCGAACGGGACGTTGATGGGTGTGTCTTCCGGCCCGCCGAACATGGTGCTCACGAAGCTGAGCGTCGGCGCGTCGTTCACCGGAGTGACCGTAATGGTGAAGCTGACCGGCGCCGAGAGGTCCACGTCAGGGGCCGTGCCGCCGCCGCTGTCCCGCACCGTGAACTCGATGGTGCAGACGCCGAAGGCGTTGGCGGCGGGCGTGAAGCTGAGCTCGCCTGTGCTGGCGTTCAGCACCGGGCCGGCGCTGAACAGACCCGGGTTGCTGACGTTGGTCAGGCTGAAATTGATGGCGGTCTGGGTGCTTTCGTCGGCACCGCCGCCCGGCAGCATGCCCGCCCAGGCCACTGGCCCGAACGCGCCGCTGTCTTCGCCGACCGTGACGTTGCTGCCCGTGGCGGTCGGCTGGTCGTTCACGGCCGTGACGTCGACACTCACCTGCACGGAGGCGACCGAAGTGGCGCTGCCCGGTGTGCCGTCGTCAATGGCCTCCACGTCGAAGGCGTCGAGGTTGCTGCCGTTCACGTTGGCGGCAGGCGTCCAGCGCAGGATGTCGCTGCCGTCGATCACCTGGCTGGTGTAGGCCACGAACACCAGGCCGGTGCCGGTCTGGTCGATCTGCAGTGTGCCGCTGTCGAGGTTGGTGACGCGGAAGCCGACCACGTTGCCGTCGCTGTCCGTGGCGTTTGTGGCGGTCTGCAGGTCGCTGAAGCTGATATCGAGCGGCGTATCTTCCAGCGCTGCCGTTGCCAGCAGGCCGGCCGACAGGGTGGGCGCGTCGTTCACCGGCGTGATGGTGATCGCAAAGGTCAACGGCGAACCCACCGAGCCCAGCGAGCCTCCGCCGCCGTCCGTCACATGGAATGCGAAGGAGTTGGCGGCCGGGTTGTTGCCGTTGTGGCTGAAGCTCAGCAAGCCGGCGTTGATGTCGGCCTGTGTGAAGGTGTCGTTCATGGCCAGGGTGCCGAATCCCGCCAGCTCCAGCGTGCCATGAAGCGCGAGCGCGTCGACGGTGAAGGTCAAGGGGCCGGGGCCGTCAACGTCGCTGACCTGCAGCATGGTGTTGACGATCACCACCGAGCCGCCTTCTGCGACCGTGGCGCCGTTGTTGAAGACAAGCACCGGGTCGTCATTGGTGGCGCCCACGGCCACCTGTACGGTGACCGGCGAGCTTGAGCTGAGCAGGCCGTCCCAGGCCAGGATGGTGAACGCGTTCAGCGTTCCGTTCTGGTTGGCGGGCGGCGTCCACAACAGGCTGCCGGTGCTGAACACGGTGGTGCCCGGGATCACCGGGTTGCCGTTCATGGTCAGGCTGCCGGACAGCAGCGAATCGATGCGGAAGTTCACCGGGTCGCCGTCCACGTCGGCCTCGTCGGCCACGCCGGCCAGGGTGGCGAACGGGATGTTGAAGGGCGTGTCTTCCGCAGCGCCGGGCAGGGTCGCCACGGAGCTGAGTGTCGGCGCGTCGTTCACCGGTGTGACGATGACGGTGAAGGTCTGGTTCGGCGAGGTGTTGCTGCCGCCGCCGTCGTCCGACACGCTGACGTCGAACGTGCTGCTGCCGTTGGCATCAGCGTTCAGTGTGAAGCTCAGGGTGCCGGCGTTGTCCACGGCCGGGCCGGCGGCGAACAGGCCGCTATTGCTGATGTTGCTGATGGTGTAGGCGGAAACCGTCTGGCCGGACTCGTTCGCCGGGCCGGGGTTGAAGGCCGCCCAGCTGACGATGCTGTGCGGGCCGCTGTCTTCGCCCACGGTGATGATGCTGTTGGAGGGCTGACCGTGAAGCTCGGTGGGTCGTTGACGGCCGTGACAGTGAGGGTGAACAACGCCGACAGGCCCGAGGTGTCGCTGCCGCCGTTGGCCGTGCCGCCGTTGTCCCGCACGGTGACCTGGAAGGTGGCCGACCCGTTGGAGTTCGGCGCGGCCTCGAAGGTCAGGGTGCCGGCCGCGTTGATGGCGGGGGCGCTGCTGAAGGTCAGACCGCCCGAGGGCGTCAGGTTGACGATGCTGTATGCCAGTGCCGCCTGTCCAGCCTCGTTGGGCTGTCCGGCCGACATACCGACGAAGGCGGAGATGCTCTGCGGGCCTGCGTCTTCGTTGACGGTCGGATTGCTGCCACCGGTGACGGCCGGGGTATCGTTGACCGGGTTGACGGTGATCGTGATAGTCTGCACCACCGAGGTCGCGCCCGGTGCGCCGTTGTCCGTAACGGTCAGGTCAAAGGTGGAGGTGCCGAAGGCGTTTGCCGCCGGCGTGAAGCTGAGCTGTCCGGCCAGATTGACCGTCGGCGGCGCGCTGAAGAGGGCCGCGTTGCTGATGTTCGTGACATTGAACGAGGCAGGCGTCTGCGAAGCCTCATCAACTCCGCCGCCCGGGTTGAAACCGGCAGGCAGCGTGATCAGTGCATAGCTGGCCGCACCCGTGTCTTCGTTCACGGCGGGTACCGGCGTGTTGGCCGTCAGCAGGGGCACGTCGTTCACGGCGGCGATTACCAGCGTGAATGTCGTCGGATTGAGCCAGGTGTCTACGCCGCCGGTTGCGGTGCCGCCGTTGTCACGGACCGTTACGGTGAAGTCAACTGCACCGTTGGCATTGGCCGCGGGAGTGAAGGACAGGTCGCCGCTGGTGTTGACCGTAATGCCGCTACTAAGCAACGCCGCGCCAGAGGTGATGTTGACGGTGTAGCTGAGGACGGACTGCGAGCCCTCGTTTGCCGCGCCGGCGTTGAATACGGCCCAGCCGGTCTGGGTCTGCGGACCGGCGTCCTCCAGTACGGAAGTCGGGTTCAGTGCGGCGAATGACGGGGCGTCGTTCACCGATTCGACGAACACACGGCCTTGCAGCTGCGTGATTGAGGGAAGCAGCCCGTCGTGTGCGCGTACGTCAAAGGCGACAATCGTGCCGTTGGTGTTTGCCTGCGGCTGCCACTCGAGGTAGTCGCCGGGGAAGAACAATGAGGAAGCCCCGACCAGGGCGCCGTTTACCCACACGGAGTTCGGAAGCGCCGGGAAGATCTGGAAGCCGACCGGTGCACTGTCGACGTCGGCCTCATTTGCGGCCGCGGCCAGGGTGGCAAAGTCGATGTAGATCAGGGTGTCTTCAGGGCCGCCGAACACGGTGTTCAGCACGCTGAGAGTCGGGGCGTCATTCACCGGAATCACGGTGATTGAAGTGTTGCGCGTGTCGGACAACGCGCCGCCCAGGCCTGAAGCGCCTTGGTCGTTGATCGTGAATGCGGCGGATGCCGGGCCGTTGTAGTTGAGGAAGCCGCGATAGTTCATCGTGGCAATGGCAGCCTGGATGTTCGCCGTGCTGCCCGAGAAGTCGAGCAGCGAGGTGCCGTTCAGCGTACCGCCGTTGAACGTGAGCCCGGTCGTGCTGGCAAGCGTGATCGTGCCGTTGGTGCACGACAGCGTCACGCGGACGGGGCCTGCGCCGGCGTCCACGTCGGTAAACGAGTATGACAGCGGGATATCCGTGTCTTCATTGCCGCTGGTGTTCAGCGTGCCGCCTGCAACCGGAGCGTCGTTGATCGCCGTGACTTCAACGGTCACCTGCACGGTGTTGATTGCCGGATCGATGCCGTCGTGCGCACTGACGGTAAATGCGTTCAGCGCAAGCCCATTGTCATTGAGAGCCGGCGTCCACGTTACGGACTGGCCCGGGCCGACAATCGTGGTGCCGTAGGTGATCGGGCCACCGCTGTAGGTCAGTGAGCCGGAGCTCAGGGCCTCAAGCCGGAAGCCGATCGGGTCGCCGTTGGCGTCTCCCTCATTGCCGTTGGTGATCATGTCTGCGTGGGTGATGACAATGGCGGTTTCTTCGTTGGTCGGTCCGAACGTGGCCATGGTCGTCATGGTCGGCGGGTTGTTGTAGCCGAAGAACACCAGGCCTACTCGTGCGTCGTCCACCTTGTGGAAGACCTTGCTCTCCAGTGCATTACGCTCAGCCATGTTCATGGCCGCCGGAAGCACACCGTTGAACGTATTGTTCGAGCCGTCGAAATCGGTGTCGAAATCGCCCGGCGTCGGCGGAGTGCCGCCGGCGATGAACGTCGGCGCCAGGAAGAATGGCGAGCTGCCGGTCTGGAACTGCAGGCGCAGGTACTCGGGCAACGCTCCGTCAAAGCTGTTCGGTTGCGCACCGGTGCCCATGGTGATGGTGCCCCACGCGCTGCCCGCGTCGTCATTATGATCCTGGAAGTCAACCGCGCGGCCGGCAGATCCACCTCCGTTGAAGGTGTTTCC
Organism: Planctomycetota bacterium; assembly: GCA_027493625.1. Classification (GTDB taxonomy): domain Bacteria; phylum Planctomycetota; class UBA8742; order UBA2392; family UBA2392; genus JACKID01. Next base: position 528,264 of record JAOSKM010000002.1, read on the forward strand.
CAGTAGTGAAATGCTGTTGGCAGGGTTGGGGCTGGGAGTGGGAGGCGAGCCTGCGTCATAGCCGCTGCTGACCAATACGTGAGTGTAATCCGTGGCGCCACTTCCAGGCGTGAACACGTTTCCGTCGAGCGTGATGCCGCTGCTGGCACCGCTGATCACTGCAGTGTTTTCGTGATCGAGGAAGTTGTTGTTCTGCACCAGCACTGTCGTGGTCGTAACGTAGCGCAAGAACAGGCTCGAGTTCGTAAGAGAAGGTGCAAACGGCTGGAACGTGTTTTCCAGAATTGTTACTGGCGAAACGGGGGCGGAGATATTCATGCCCGCGCCGACCGACAGATTGTTCCGAACCAGAAGCCCGGCGCCGTCCACAAACTGTGCTTCGAGGTCCCAGACGAACCCACCCAGCAAGTTGCCTTCGGCGGGCGTCGGTCCACCGACGGTGCCCTGCGCACCGCCGCGAAGGGCGACCGCATAGAAGAAGGCGGCGTCCGTCGGCAGGCCAAGGAACTGGCCGATCACCTGGTTGCCCGCAATGGTGACATTCGCACCTGTCGTGCCGTCCACATAAACGCCGTGCTTGCCTGCCTGGAAGCCGACGCCGGCTCCAGGGTTGGTGCAAACGATGAAGTTGTTCAGCACCTGCAGCCCGTTGGCCGCACCGGCCGCTGTCGCGTGTACACCGCCGGCTGTAGTGGCAACGTCAGCACTCAGCGTAAAGCCATCAACGAGCGCATTGGCCGCTGTCACGTTGATCAGCGGTACCGCCGGGCTTCCGGTGGTGGAAACTACAGTCGCTTCAGCCACGCGTGTGCCGTTGAATGCGCTGATGCCCGAGTTTGGCCCCCGCAGTGTCAGCAGTTTGTTCACCACGACCTGTTCGTCGTAGGTGCCGGCTGCCACGTCGATCGCAAACCCGCTGCCGGCTGCGCTGACGCCGCGCCCGATACCGAGCGTGCTGGTGGTGACGTAAAGCCTGCCGGCCATCCACAGCACGCGCCCGGACGTCGCCTGGTCGAGCGTATGGAAAACGCGGTCTTCGATGCTGAATGCATCCGCGAGTGTTGCCGGTACGAATGTTGTGGCGTCTTCCATGAACGTCACACCACTCGTGACATCGAGGTCGGCAGTGCCGGCCTGGTTGCGGATGAAGCTGCCGCCCGCATCCCGGATCTGGAAGGTATTGCCGCCGTTGGTCGTGACGTCCAGTGTGCCGCCCTGGATCTCAACGCAATCCTGGTTGCTTGCCGCGGTGCCGTCCTCGCGCACGACTACGCCGTCGAGGATCAGCGTGCCGCCCTGAAGCAGGATGGTCGGGAAGGCGGTGTTCTGGTCCAGGTCGCCGCCGGTGATGGTCAGCGTGCCCGCCGTGTGCGTGATGACCGGCGAGGCGCCCCGCAGGACCGAGCCCGCACTGAGGTCCAGCGTCAGGTTCTTGCCGACGCTGGCGCCGATGTACGTGCCCGTCGTGACGTTGACGGTGTCGCCTGCGGTCGCGGCGTCTACTCCTGTCTGTACGCCGAGCGTGTTGGTTGTGACGTAGACGTTGCCAGTGACCCAGGTGCACAGGCCGCTGGTTGCGTTGTCGAGGTAGTGAACGATGGCGTCCTCGATCGCGTAGTTGTCGGCAAAAGCTGCGCCGCCGTCCTCCAGGGTAACGCCGGTCAGGTCGATCGCACCCGTGGTCTGGTGGTCGATCAGCATGCCCGCGCCCTGGCGATTGATGGTAACGCCTGCACCAAAGGCCACCGTGCCGCCGGTGATCCGGATGGCGGCCTGGCCGTATGTGCCGCTCTCGACCACGGTCGAGCTGTCAATCGAGAGGTCGCCGCTTTGGATGAGAATGGTCGGGTCGTCCGGCGTCGGGGCTGAATCGACTTCGAGCGTCATCCCGGTTACCACAACGCCCGCGGAATTCACCGTCAGCGCCGGTGAAGCGCCGCGGAGGCTGGTTGTGGCCAGTCCTGCACCGGTGAGGGTGAGCGGCTTGTTCACGGTAACGCCCGGATACACCGCCGCTGCCAGGCGGATGTTCGCACCGTCACGGGCGAAGCTCAGCGCCGTGCCGAGGTCAGCGAATGCGTCGATGCCATAGCGCTGTGCCGGGCCGGCCGGGTCGTCGCCGTAGTTCAGCGCCGAGTAGGCCGGATCGACCCAGATGTCGCTCTGGTAGGAGGAGATGATCAGCAGCGCCGGTGGCGATGAAGTGTCAAGTCCGCCGAGTGCCGTTCCGCCGTTATCCTGCAGCGTAACGTTGTAGACGGTGAAGCCGGTTGAGCTTGAGTCCAACTCAAAGTCAGGTCGCCGGTCATCGGGTCGATGCTCGGCGGCGTGATGTAGGTGACCGTGCCGGAGGTCTGCACCGGCGTGAGAATGAACGTGAGGTTCTGGCCGGATTCGTCGGCCGGGCCGGCGCTGATCGCACTGGCCCAACCGGCGACGTTCACAGCGCCTGCGGTCGGCGCCCATGGCGCCTGGTTCGCGCCGGCGGTGAAGCTTGGGCGGTCGTTGACGGCGGCGACGTTCAGGGTCATCACGCTCGGGACCACACTTGTGTAGGTGCCGTCGGCGGCCTCTACGTTAAACGTCACGTATGGAGTGCCGTTGCCGTCGGCTGCGGGGACAAAGATCAGGCGGCCTGACGCATCCGTCACGAGGTCATTCGCGTTCACCTGCGCGCCGAGAGCGACGCCGTCCGGTGTCTGGTAGAGAAGGCCGGCTGCAGGCACGGCGACTACGCGCAAACTGACGGACGACGAGTAGGCGCCGCTGCGGGCCATGGTGATGAGCAGGTTGGTGTCTTCGGTGCCGCCTACGGTCTGCGGCGCGGTGTACACAAAGTCGTTGACGACGTGGACGGTGGCCGTGTCCGTACCCTGGCCGCCGGTGCTGTCAGTAACCAGCAGGCGGATGACGTACACGTTGCCGGCTGTCCAGTTGCCCGGACGGTCGGCCTGCATGATGAACGGGGTGGCGCCGGTCAGGTCGCCGAAGGTGCCGTTGTTGTCAATGTCCCAGTCCCAGCTGACGATCGAGCCGGACATGTTCGGGTCAAACGAGTCATTGCCATCCAACTGCACGCCGCCTGTGCCGACGACCGTTTCTGTGGCGATGTTGTACACATATTCGGCGAACAGGCCCGGTGTGCGCGCGGCCGGGAAAGCCACCGCCGTCGCGGAGTCCGCGACCACGAGCACCGTGGCGCTGTCGTATGAGTACACGCCGAAGGTGTCCCGCACGCGCAGCGCGATGGTGTAGATGTTGCCGGCGGTCCAGCCGGGAACCCAAGTGGTGCGGTCGCCCTGCACCATGATCGGGTTCACGCCGGTGATGTCGCCGAACGTGTTGTCATTGTTGAGGTCCCAGTCGTAGTTGGCGATGGAATCGTTCGAGTCGTAGGAAGCCGATGCATCGAACTGCACGCCGCCCTGCGCCAGGGTCTCGGTAGACAAGTCGTAGGTGTAGTCAGCCGTCGGACCGGACGCGCCCGGCGGGATCGCGATTGCCACTGGTGGGACGTTGGATCCACCGGCGAGAACGGTAACCACGAGCGAGCTGTCAACCGACTGCTGGCCGATGTCATCCGTGACGCGCAGGCGGGGCGTGCGGCTGCCCACGCCGGTCCCCACGTTGAAGGCATAGGTCTGGTAAAGGTTGGGGGTGGAGAACTCGTACGTGCCGTTGTTGTCGGCGTCCCATTCAAACAGTACCAGCGTACGCCCGGCATCAAGGTGGTAGGAGTTGCTGTGGTCAAGCTGGATGACCTGGTTCTCGAGGCACGTGCTGGGCGAAGCGTCCGCAACCGCAACCGGTGGCTGAACCAGGAAAGTAGTCTCCAGGATTTCGACGCCCATGGCCGTCATCAGGTTGTTGACGGTCTGGGCCAGAGGACCGACGCAGCCGTTGACCCCATTTGCCCAACTACCGTTTGCCTGCTGCGACCCGAGGAGGAATGTCCGGCAGTCCGCATACCAGTCAATTGTGACGGTGCCGGCTGTGTTCGTGAAAGTGTCGACGGCGGGGGTGAATGCGCGGCAACCCTTCATGATTGAGTACATGTAGTAGAAGTCGCCGAGATCATTGCCCGGGAACGAGCCGCTGTTAACGCCTGAAGCGTTTGCAGCTCCGCCATTCCACTGCTGATAGTTGTCGCCAATCCAGTGGAACGCATCCAGGACGCGCTGAGTCGCCACGGTGTCGCCAATGAGGTCCATGGTTGCGAGGTTGCCGGCGGTCTTAGCGTGGTTTACCCATTGGGCATTGCTGTTGTAGCCAAAGCCGCCGTAGTTGGCGCCGGGCGTCGTGTTGCGTGAGGCGATAATCGTATCGTTGATCGTTCCCGTGGGGCCGACGACCCACGTCGGTATGGTCGCACCCATTGATTCGCGGCACCAGTGAAGTGCCGTCGCCGCGAAGTGGTTCTGTGATCCGTCAAGCCCGGTGTTGTTTGGTGTGTAGTGCCACGAACCCTGCCCGGCATCATTCTGAGCCCAGCACCACCAGTCTACGAGGTCCTGGCAGATGTCAGCGTACGTACGCCCGGAGACGTTCGCATCAAGCCCGGCTGGAGCAACCTGAAGTGGCAAGTTGACTGTTGCGATGCCAACCGTGGCAAGAGCTGCGCCGTAAATCTGATTCGACGCGAACCTGAGGCCAATGTTGTTGCCGTTTGTATCTGGATTGCCGAAGGGCTGCACTCCGATAGCAACTGTCTGGATCTGGGCGAGCAACCAGTTTTGCATCCATGCAACGTCGTCGACGTACGGGTTTGTGGCCGCACCGTTGAGGCGGTGGCCTTTGTTCTGGAATGCCTGCAGGGCCACGCCGGTCGCCGCTTCGTTGCGCTCGCCACCGCCGTCATTCAAGTAGCGTGCCGGCAAGCTGGATGTGCCGACGGTGGTGGCCGTCAGCTGCGAATGCAGGTACCAGAGTCCATCGTCGATGGCCTTGTCCGCGCGAATTGGCGGCGTCGCGGCGACGATGTCGTGGACGCGAATCAGGTAGTCATGTGTCGCGATGGCGCCGACATTGTCGGTCACTTTAACGCGCGCAACGTAGTCACGGGTGGCCGGCACCGAGTACGTGTTTGTCCACTGGCAGTTCTGGCCGACTGCGGCCGTCGGTCCGGTGTCGTACGTGCCGTCGCCGTTGAGGTCCCACTGGAAGGTGTAGGGGGCCGTGCCGCCGTACGCCACCGCCTTCAGCGTGGTGGCCTGGCCGTCCCAGGTCACGTGCGGAAGCGCCGGGTTTGTGCCCACGCCCGGTGGCACCTTCACCTGAAGTTGCGCGAACAGCGAAGGTGCAAGCGCTCCGGCCAGCACGAACGCGAGTATGGTGAGCGAGATTCGATACGAAATCGGCATGCCTGGCTCCGGTTGAAGCTTCGGTTCAAAAACGCGCGTGTTCAGGTTTCGGACGAGTTCGCTGGCTGAGTTTCTGTCCGATGCTTTAAATCGGTTCAGGCTGGACACGGCGGACTCCTTGGCTGTTTCGTGCGTCATTTCGTGACAATTACCACTCGGGCCTGCTGGGTGCTGACCTCATGGGCAGCAGACTGCGGGCTGGGCGCTCAAACGGCAGCGAATTCAGACTTGAGTAAAAAGGCCTTACTTGAGGCAAGGAAGATAGAAACGTGGTGCGTTCAGGGCAACTGGATAATGCGCTAAGACTGTGCAAATTCGGAAAACACCACCTATATCAGGATACTGGAGTCCGAATAAGCGTCGCGCGCGCTGCAAATGGGCTTGTTCTGCAGGTTCAAGCCCCTCTACGTCAGCGGGTATGACTCCGCAACCCTGTGGATCGCGCCGTCCGGGGTCAGTTGGCTCTCCACCAGGTGGAACTCGCTGATGCGCAGCACCGGGGACTCGAAGCCCCCATGCCTCTTCTGCCAGGCTTTCAACTCGGGCCCGGGAGGGTAGCGGAACCTCGCCAGTGTCACGTGGGGCGTGAAGTCTTCCTCTTTTAATACCAACCCTGCGGCCGTGGCGGCCTGGTCCACCTTGGAGGCAAGCTCGGCCAGCTCCGGCCCGGCCTGCACGTCTGCCCACAAGATGCGCGGCCGACGGCCTTCCTGTTGCGGGAAGGTCCCGGTGCCCTTGAGTTGCAGGTCGAAGGCCTTGGCGCGCAGCTCACGCAGGGCGAGCTTCAGCAACTCGGCTTGCTCCTCCGTGACTTCACCGATGAAACGCAGGGTCAGGTGGATCTGGCCGGGCTTGATCCACTTGGCCTTGTTGATGCCCTTGCACAGGCCAATCAACTGTTCGTTGACCGCTTCGCGGAAATCGATCGCAACGAACAGCCTGGGCATGAGTTACGACGCGTACTGGATGCGGTCCGGCGGCAGCAGGCCGGTGATCTTCTCTTCGAATTCCTTGTTGGGCGTGACCCGGAAGGTGGGCCCGGCCTCGATCAGCTCCAGGGGCCGGCCGTCCTCGCCCAGCACCTTGAAGTACAGCGGCGTGCTGCCGTGGTTGTTCAGGGCCAGTTCACTCAGCGTGCCCAGCAACTCGGTGTTGATCTCGCCGGTGGTCAGGGTCAGGCACACCCCGGCCGTGAAGCGTGCGCGGGCCGAGGCCGCCGGAAGCAGTTCATCAGCCTTGATGGCGTAGCGGCCGTCGCGATCGGCCTCTGCGGGCCCGATGGCGAACAGGGCCAGGCCTTCCTTCAGGCGCGGTACCCACTGCACGGCGAGATCGCCGAACAGCAGCACGCGGAACGAGCCCTTGGGGCCGGTCAGGTTGAAGGTGGCGTAATCGTTGCCGCGCTTGGACTTGCCCTTGCGCAGGCCGGCAACGGCGCCGCCCACGCGCACGGTTGCGCCTTCGTCCAGCAGGGGCAGCTCGTCGGGGGTGGTGCTGGTGAACAGCTTGAACTCGTGGTCGAAGCGCAGGCTGTCGTCCTGGGCGAATTCCTGCTCGGCGTCCTGCACGTGGATGATCTTGCTGACCAGGATGGTGGCGTTTTCGTCTTCGCCCTGCCACTCCAGCATGCCGCGCACGAACACCGGCGCGTCCTCCTGGATCACCTGCTGCAGCTGGTCGTAGACGTCGGGGAACACGGTCACCTTGGTGAAGCCGGTTTCATCCACCAGGTCGAAGCGGGCCATCTTGCGCCCGAAGTTGCGGCTGTTCTCGTTGCGCACGGTGTTTACCTGCAGGCCGCTGATCAGCCCGCCCAGGATCACCGCCCCGCCCGCGTCGCCCTGCTGCAGGGTGCTGGCGCGGTTCTTCGCGTAACGCTCGAAGATCGCGCGGTGGGTGTCCAGCGGCGAGCTGGTGATGTAGAGCCCGAAGGTCTCTTTCTCGGCGCGCTGGCGCTCGGCCTCGGTGAAAGGCGGCTTGTCGGGCAGCGTTTCCAGGTCGCGCTGGTGCTCATCGACTTCGGCGGCTTTGGCGGGCGCCGCGAACAGGCCCTTTTGGCCCTTGGCCCGGTCGGCGGCACCCTCGGCGGCCAGGCGCAGGGCCGCTTCGAGGCCGCTGAGCAGCGAGTTGCGGTTGAGTTTCAGGCTGTCGAACGTGCCGCCCTTGATCAGCGACTCCAGCGTGGCTTTGTTCACGTGGGTGAGGTCGATGTTGTCGAGGAAGTGCATGAAGCCCTTGAACCTGCCGACCTTGTTGCGCGCCTCGATGATCTTCTCGACCGCCTTGGTGCCCACGCCCTTCATGCCGCTGAGGCCGAAGATGACCTTGCCGCCGGCCGCCGTGAACTCGGCCTCGGACAGGTTGATGTCTGGCGGGGTGACCTTCACGCCTGCGGCGCGGATGTTGCGCATGTACTCAACGATCTTGTCGTTGTTGCCGATCATGCTGGTCAGCAGGGCGGCGTAGTACTCGTGCGGGTAGTGGGTTTTCAGCCAGGCAGTCTGGTAGGTGATCAGCCCGTAGGCGACGGTGTGGGCCTTGTTGAAGCCGTATGAGCCGAAGCCCTCGATCTGCGACCACAGCAGCGCGCCGAGTTCTTTGCCGTAGCCCTGTTTGTCCACGCCCTCGATGAACTTGGGGCGCAGCTTGTCCATCTCGTCCTGCTTCTTCTTGCCGATGGCCTTGCGCAGCTTGTCGGCTTCGCCGGGCGTAAAGCCCGCCAGGAAGCGGCTCATCAGCATGGCCTGTTCCTGGTAGATCAGCGTGCCGTAGGTGTCGGACAGGATCTTTGCCCAGCTGCTCGACGGCCGCCGGGTTGGCGATGCCTTCCGTTTCGCCGGGCATGCTGACCTTGACGCGCCCGTGTTTGCGCGCGGCGAAGTCTTTGTCCACGCCGGCGCTGAGCGGGCCGGGGCGGTAGATCGCCAGCACGGCCGAGATGTCTTCAAAGGTGCTGGGCTTGATGGATTGCAGCAGGCGGCACATGCCCTCGGATTCGACCTGGAACACGCCGAAGCCGTCGCCGGCGGCGAGTGTTTTGTAAGTATCCGGGTCGTCCAGCGTGTGCAGCGACTTGTAGGGCGCGTCGGTGGGGGCCTTGATGGCGTCCAGCTCGATGCGCGGGCCGCCGTTGCGCTCGATCAGCTCGACGGCCTTCTGCATGATGGTCAGGTTGCGCAGGCCCAGGAAGTCCATCTTCAGCAGGCCCTGGTTCTCGACCTCGCTCATGCTGTATTGCGTGGCCAGCACGTACTTGCGCTCGCGGTCCTTCGGCTGCGTCTTGCGTTCGGGCTCTTCGTCTTCGGCCCACTCGTTCTGCTCCTGGCGCATCAGGGGCAGGTAGTTGGTGACGTCCTTGTCCGCGATCACCACGCCGGCCGCGTGCACGCCGCTGCCGCGGTTCAGGCCTTCCAGTTTCATGGCCTTGTCGACGAGATTTTTTATCTCCGTGTCGTTGTCGTAGGCGGCCTTGAAGTCGGGCTCTTCCTCGAGGCACTTGGCCAGCGGCTTCACCTTGCCCTGCATCACGGGCACCAGCTTGGTCAGCTCGTTGACCTTCTTGAGCGGCACGTCGAGCACGCGGCCGGTGTCCTTGATGGCCGCGCGGGCGAGCAGCTTGCCGAACGTCCCGATCTGGCAGACGCACTCTTCGCCGTACTTCTTGCGCACGTACTCGATGACTTCACCGCGGCGCTCGACGCAGAAGTCGATGTCGATATCGGGCATCGAGATGCGGTCCGGGTTCAGGAAGCGCTCGAACAGCAGGTTGTAGCGCAGTGGGTCCAGGTTCGTGATGCCAAGCGAGTACGCCACGATGGCGCCGGCCGCGGAGCCGCGCCCCGGGCCGACCGGGATGCCGCGATCCTTGGCCCACTTGATGAAGTCCCACACCACCAGGAAGTAGCTGTTGAAGCCCATGCGCTGGATGGTCTGAAGCTCGAACTCCAGGCGCTCGCGCACGGGCGTGCCGGATGCGAGCGCGCCTTCACCGTAGCGCTCGCGGACGCCCTGTTCACACAGCTTGCGCAGGTACTGGGCGTCGGTCAGGCCGTCGGGGCACTTGAACTCGGGCAGGTGGTAGCCCTCGTTCTTGAGGCTGACGTTGCAACGCTGCGCGATTTCGACCGTGTGACGCAGCACTTCCGGGTTGCGCGGGAACAGCGCCAGCATTTCGTCGGGCGACTTCAGGTAGAAGTCGGGGCCGTAATCGAGGCGGTTGGTGTCGCTGAGCTTGCGCCCGGTGTTGATACAGAGCAGGGCGTTGTGGGCCTCGTAATCGGTGGGGGCCAGGTAGTGCGAATCGTTGGTGAGCGCCACGCGCACGCCGGATTTTTCGGCCAGCTCGAACATGCGGCTGCTGACCAGGTCTTCCAGCTCGCCGGTGCGGGAGTCGCGGTGGGCCTGGATTTCGAGGAACAGGTTTTCGCGCCCGAAGATGTTGAGGTAGTCGTCGATCTTGCACAGGGCCTGCTGCGGGTCCTTGCTGCGCATGATGGCCTGGGGCACCTCGCCGCCCAGGCAGGCGGTAAGCGCGATCAGCCCTTCGCGGTGGGCGCTCAGCGTGGCGTAGTCAACGCGCGGCTTGCGGTAGAAGCCCTCGGTGAATCCCTTGCTGACGACCTTGCAGAGGTTGCGGTAGCCGGTTTCGTTCTCGGCCAGCAGCACCAGGTGGGCGTTTTCCTTGGCGGCGCTGTCGCCGCCGGGGGCGCCGTCCAGCTCCGGGTTGCGCTTCTCGTGCATGTCGTAGGGGACGACGTAGATCTCGCAACCCACGATCGGCTTGATGCCCTGTTTGCCGCACTCGTTGACCAGGTCGATGATGCCGCACATGTTGCCGTGGTCAGTCAGTGCCAGCGCGCCCATGCCGAGGCTTGCGGCGCGCTTGGCCAGGCCGGCGACGGTGGCGCCGCCGTCCAGGAAGCTGTAGTCGGAGTGAACGTGCAGGTGGACGAATTCGGTCATGGCAGCCTGATTCTATAAACGCCTGCGACATCGGGCGGGCTTCCATGATGCAAAAAGGGCCCGACGAGGGGCCCTGTTCAAAGCTTGTTGATCGGTGTCGGCTAGCCGCCTGTTCCCCCGGTACCGCCCGTTCCCCCTGTACCTCCCGTGCCACCCGTACCGCCGTTGCCGGGTTGGGCCGGTGCTGGCGCCGCGGGCGCCTGGGCGCTGAAGAGCTTGAACTTGTCGTCCAAGGCGGGGAAGTCGGGCAGGCGCACCAGCGTCTCGTAGACGGCGTAGCGCTTCTTGAGTTTGCGGTTGTAGGCGTCGATCGGCGTGGCATCGAGGATCAGCTCCACGCGCACGGCGTAGGGCAGCCGGCCTTCCTCGTCGGCATCCCAGCTGTCGAGCTCGGTGCTTGAGCCGCGGGCGACGACTTCCTCCAGCGCCGTGGGGTCCAGGCTGCCGTCTTCCAGCACGGCGTCGCGGGGCAGGTCGTAGTACCAGACGCGGAAGCTAACTACGCGGTCGTGCATCTTGATGCCCAGGCCGCCTTCGTCGGGGCGCTTGTCCACCGAGAAATCCTCGCGCCGGTACAGCGAATACAGCCCTTCCAGCGGGCTGCCGTCGGGGGCGTCGTTGGCCTTCACGTAGTAGCCGACCTCGGTGAGGTCGCTGGAGATGCCCTCGTAGCGCATGTAGCTGTCCACCGAGGTCACGAACCAGATCTCGTCGCTGGCGTCGTCGTCGCCGCCGTTGTGGTCGCCTACAAACCACGAGCCGTCAATCTCGACGTTTTCGTCGGGGCCGGTGGCCCACGCGTTGCGCAGGTCGCGGGCGATGGCGGCGATGATGTTCGGCCCCAGCCTGCGGGCGCGCGACTCGGCCTCGACCGAAATTTTGGCGTCCACGGTGGCGGTCAGGATCATGCCCAGGCTGGTGACGATCAGCGCGGAAATCAGGATGGCGATCACGATCTCGATCATCGTGAAGCCCGCCCGTGCCCTGTTGCCGCCGCGCCGCTGCATCAGTTGCCCGCCCCTTCCGCCGGCGCCTCTTCCTCGGCCGGCTCGGCCTGGAACAGGATGGCCGGGTCCACGTAGGTGACCAGCTTGATGGTGGGGCGCCCCTGCGGCGCTTCTTCATCCGCGACCCCGGAGGGACGCGGCTCGGGCAGGAACACGGTGAGGGTGACGCGCACCACGCGCGCGGCCGCCTTTTCGCGCGGGTTGGCTTCATTGGTGGGTTCGCCGCTTTCGTCCAGCGGCTGCTCCCAGGCGTCCAGGTCTTCCTGGGTGCCGATGAAGTCGGGGCCGATGAAAATCAGCTCCTTGGTGCACTCCCACTCGAACTTCGAGAAGTTCGTGCGCTCAGTCCAGTTTTCGTTGATGCGCTCGTTGATGCGGTTCAGCCGGTCGTCGAACTCCGCGAAGTCGCCGTTCTCGTACAGCACCCAGGACTCTTCGTCCTCGGGGTCGGGCAGGTTCTGGCTCACCAGCTCGGCCATCTTCATTTCGGCCAGCCAGGCGCCGGTGTGCTGGTCGTCGCTGCGCAGGAACTGGTGCAGCGTCTGGTTGCGCACCTGCAGCAGCGCCAGCATGAACACGCCCATGAACAGCACGGCCACCAGCACTTCGATCAGCGCGAAACCGGCACGGTTGTGGCGAGGCATGGTCATTTCAGCCTCTCCGGGGGTTCGACCTCGAGCTCGCCGGGGTAGACCTCGGCGGCGCCGGTGAAGGGATTGACCTCCACCGTGTAGAACTCGCCGTCCTCGTTGGTGAGGTAGACCAGGTGCCAGTGGCTGCCGCCGGTGGGCATGAAGTCGATCTTGACCTCGGTGTCGTTGGTGCTGCTGCCGTCGCCGAATGCGATACGGTCGATCCACACCGCATAAACTCGCGAGCCGTCGCCGCGGTTGCGAGTGGGCATGGGGTGAAAGCCGGTGGCGATGCGGGTTTCTTCATCGTCGTCCGTGGCCTCGACCACGTCGCCTTCTTCGGCTTTGCGGGGCGCCCACACGAAATACATCTGCTCGTCTTCGTCCAGGCTGTAAACCACCGTGTAGCGCTTGCCGTTGAGGGCCGAAAGCGTGCGTACTTGCTGCAGGAAGCCGGCCAGGCTGCGGGCCTCGTCCTTCAGCTGCTCCTTGTTGCGGAACGCGTAATACCCGCCCACCATCACGATCATGATCAGCAGCCCCAGCAGCAGCACCACCATGGAAAGCTCTACCAGGGTGAAGCCGGCTCTCGCGGAACGGGCGGCCCGCAGGCCGCCCGCACGGTTGTGGCTGATGGTTCGCACGGTTACTGGGTATCCGACTGCAGACCTGACTCGGTGAAGACGATGTCTTTCTCGGGGCTTTCGGCGCCGCCTTCCGCCCCGTCCTTGCCGAGGCAGGTCAGGGTGAAACCGGAATCCGTCAGTTCGTAGATGTAGTCGTCCTTGCTGAAGGGATCCTTCGGCAGGCCGCCCTTGAAGTAGCTTTCGGTCAGCGCCTCCAGCGAATCCGGGTAGGTGCTGTCGTGCTCCAGCGCGTACTGGTTGAGCGCTTTCTGGATTTCGCCCATTTCGGTCTGGGCCTTGGTCCACTTGGCCTTGTCCGGCTTGTCGAGCACGAAGACGAACGCCATGGTCCCGATGATGCCCAGGATGACGATCACCACCATCAGTTCGACCAGCGTAAAGCCGCGCCTGTTCTTGCGTTGAGACATGTAGCTGCTCCTGTATCCGCCGTGTCAGTTTACCGGCTGGATATGATACGCACCACCGGGGTGATCCGATGGCTTTTTCCCCGGTTTTCGGTGCTACTCGGCCGGCTCAAGTTGGCCCTTTTCATTGAACACGATGTCGCGCGCGTCCTTTTCGGTGCCGCCTCCCGTCTTGTCTGCCCCGAAGCAGGTCAGCTGGAAGCCTGTCTCCGTGCGTTCGTAGAGGTACGGCTCTTTCGAGAAAGGGTCCGATGGCACCCGGTTGCCCGGGAAGTCGCCGGCGATGGCGTCCAGGCTGTCCGGAAAGTCACCGTCGTGGTTCAGCGACCAGGTCTGCAGGGCCTTCTGGATCTCGGCCATTTCCGTGCGGGCCGATTCCCACCTGGCGGGGCCGACGTTGCCGGTGGCGTAGTAGAAGCCGATGGTGCCGATGATCCCCAGGATCAGGACCACAACCATCAACTCAATCAGCGTGAAGCCACGCCTGCGCGTGTTAGCCATTGCAATCTCCCTTGGGTTGTTGCCCCGGCGTCCCGGGGCGAGATCCAATGGCCGGCCGTGCAATGGAACGCGCGGCAGAAGCCGCAGTTGGCAGATCAGTCGCCGCCGATGAAGTAGGCGATCACCAGTTGGCCGACCAAAGCGTAGCGGCCCATGGCGGCCATGGTTTCCTGCATGGACTCACCGACGAAGTCCAGCCGCACGCGCAGCACCAGGAAGGCGAACAGCAGGGCATAGGGCAGGAACAGCAGGGTGTAGCCCAGGCCGCGGTCCAGGTACACGTGCTTGCGCGGCTTGGCTTTCCAGGCCAGGAACACGGCCGCGCACACAACCACCAGCAGGCTGGGGTACCAGTGCACGAACAGCCAGAACGGGTGGCCCTGCGGCCAGTCAGTCTGCCGCATCAACCAGTCCTGTAGCAAACCGGCCGCCATGCACGCCAGCGGCAGCACCACGAACAGGGCCAGGTTGACGTGACGCCCCAGTTGCTTCTTGATGCGGTCCTCACCCTTGTTGACGTAAAGCCAGCCCACCAGGCTGGCCAGCAGCATGGCGGCCATGGTGTAGACCGGCAGGCGTTCAGCGCGCAGGCCCAGGGTGCCGTCCCAGGCCGAGTGGGGGATCAGCCACAGCAGGCCGACCAGCGCCAGCAGGCCCATGCCGAACCAGCCGACCCACCATGCGCCCGCCTTGACGGAGTCGTCAAAGGCGCGCTTGCGGGCACGAAGGCTGCGGGCAGCGGAGCGGAGAGTCATGGGATTTTGGATTTTAGATTTTGGATTTCCGATTGGGCGTGGCCGTTACGGCCAATCTTGCAATGGCGGAGGTCATTGAATGCGCAGCTTCCGGGATAGCGCGATGGCGTGAGTAAGAAAGAGTCGTAGCTGCCCGCGCCTCACGCCTCACGCCTTGCGAATTGCGCGTCACGGGGACCGATGATCGGTCAAAGGCGGATCGAGCCCCGGCGGGCTCAATCCAAAATCCAAAATCCAAAATCGACTACGCCGTGTGGTGGCGGGCCGGGCACTGGTCGTTGCGGAGGTCGTCGACGATCTCGTCAACCTTCTGCTGCGTGAGGTTTTCGTAGTACTCGCCCTGGTTCACTTGCGCGCAGGGGGCCGTGCCGCAGGAGCCCAGGCACTCGGCCTTGCGCAGGGTGAACTTGCCGTCGGGCGTGGTCTCGCCGTTCTTGATACCGAGCTTGTTGGACAGGTAGTCGAAGACCTTTTCACTGCCGCGCAGGGCGCAGGGCAGGGTGCTGCAGACGTAGATGATGTACTTGCCGTCGGTGTCGCGGCGGAAGGTGCTGTAGAAGCTGACCACGCCCCACACCTTGGCGGGGGGCATGCCGATGGCTTCAGCCACCTGCTCGCAGACGTGGGGGTTGATGAAACCCACCTCGCGCTCGGCGATGCGCAGGGCCGTAAGGAGGGCGCCGTCCGGCTTGGGGAAGCGCCTGGTCAACGCCTTGATGGCCTCGACGGTGTCGGGCTTCAGGCTGGTGTTCACGGTCTCGGTCGTCATGGCTTCCTATCGGTCCAGCTCGCCGGCGATTACGTTCAGGCTGCTCAGGCACGCCACCACGTCGGCGATGTAGCCGCCGGCCACCATCTGCGGCATGGCGCCGTAATTGATGTAGCTGGGCGGCCGGCACCTTACGCGATAGCCCACGGCCGAGCCGTCCGTCTCGAGGTACCAGCCGAGTTCGCCGTTGGGGCTTTCCGTGCAGCTGTAGATCTTGCCGTGTTTCGGCGTCTTCAGGCCGTGGCCCTTCATCACCAGCTTGAAGTGGGTGATCAGGCTTTCCATCTGGGTGTAGACCGCGGCCTTTTCGGGCAGCACGATCTTCCAGTCGTCGATATTGACCGGGCCGCCGGGCAGGCGGTCCAGGGCCTGGCTGATGATCTTGACGCTCTCGCGCATCTCGTTCATGCGCACGCAGTAGCGGGCGTACACGTCGCCCTCGTCGCGGGTGATCACGTCGAAGTCGAGCTCGTCGTACACCCAGTAGGGGCGGGCGCGGCGCACGTCGTAGGCCACGCCGGTGGCGCGCAGGATGGGGCCGGTCAGGCCGTAGCTGACGGCGTCTTCGGGGCCGACCGAGGCGATGCCGATGGTGCGGTCAAGGAAGATGCGGTTGCGGCTCAGCATCTTGTCGATTTCCTTGAGCGCCAGCGGGAACTCGCGCACGAACTTGCGGCAGCGCGGCACGAATTCGCCGGGCACGTCCTGCATCATGCCGCCCACGCGGGCGTAGCTGGTGGTCAGCCTTGCACCCGTCACCATCTCGAACAGGTCGTACAGCTTTTCGCGCTCGACGAAACTCCAGAGCAGGATGGTGAAAGCGCCCAGGTCCATGGCCTGCAGGCCGCAGCAGATCACGTGGTCGGCGATGCGCGTCAGCTCGGCCAAAATCACACGCAGGTGCTGCGCGCGCGGCGTGAGCTCAATGTCAAGCAGTTCCTCGACGGCGTGCACGAACCCGAAGTTGTTGCACAACGGGCTCATGTAGTTCATGCGGTCCGTGGTGCAGACGAACTGGTTGAAGGTGTGGTATTCGCCCAGCTTCTCGAAGCCGGTGTGCAGGAAGCCGATCTCGGGGTCCGCCTTGACGACGTTTTCGCCCAGCAGCTCCATCTTCACGCGCAGGGTGCCGTGCGTGGCCGGGTGCTGCGGGCCGAAGTTGATGTTCAGCGTCCGCGTTGTGATGTCTTCGCCGGCTTCAATATCCGGCCTTTCGACGATCTGTGCCATGGCAGTCCTTGCTCGCCCTTTCGGCGCGAAGTCTAGCTTTTAAGCCTCCCGGGGCCAGCGGCAAGGGTCGGGTGCGGGTGACAAAGGTAGCCTACGCGGCAGCAACGTGAGGCGGACATCCCGACTGCCGGGGCAGGCTGGCAGCCTGCCCCACGAAGGGCCAGGCGCCCGTGCCGCTTAGAGTTCGCGGGACAGCACGAAGTCGGCGATCTCGTACAGCAGCTCGCGCATTTCGCCCTCCGGCAGCACGTCGAGGCCTTTCTTGGCCGCTGCCACGAACGCGTTGGCCCGGGCGGCCGCGTACTTGAAGCTGCCGGTCTGGTGCAGCAGCTCCATCAGCTCCGCGCGCTTGCCTTCGCTCGCGGCACTGAGCGCCTGCTTGCGGCCGGCCTCGTTCACGTGGGCCAGATGGTGGATCAGGGGCAGCGTGGGCTTGCCCTTCTCCACGTCGCTGCCAAGGGTTTTGCCGACCAGCGATTCCTCGCCCAGCATGTCGAGCAGGTCGTCCATGATCTGGAAGGCGCGGCCGAGGTTCATGCCGTAGTCGTAGAAGGCGCGGCAGGTCATTTCGTCAGCGCCCGAGTAGTGGGCGCCCAGCGAGGCGCTGGTGGCGTAGAGCTCGGCAGTCTTGCCCTCGATGATCTCGAAGTACTTGGCCTCGCTCAGCTCAAAGTTGTTGCGGTTGTGCACCTGCATGATCTCGCCGAAGCAGGTGCGGGCCATGGCGCGGCTGAACTCGCGGGCGCCGACCGGCGTGCTGCATTCCAGGCTGATCTCGAAGGCGTGACTGAAGATGTGGTCGCCCAGCAGCACGCTGACCTCGTTGCCGGCCAGCGCGTTGATGCTGGCGCGTTTGCGGCGCAGCAGCGCGTCGTCGAGGATGTCGTCGTGCACCAGCGTGGCCGTGTGCAGCATCTCGGCCACCACGCCGAGGATGATGTGGTCGCGGCTTATGGTGCCGCAGGCCCGGCCGGCCAGCAGCAGCAGGGCGGGGCGCAGCTTTTTGCCGCTGTAGTCCTCGATGTACTCGAGCAGGTTGGCGATGTAGGCGTCGTCGCTGCTGAGCTCGGCCCTGTACATCTCCTCGACCTGCTTTAGCTCCGGCAGGATGGGCGCATACAGGCGCGTCAGGATGGCTTTGGCCGCCTGTGCTGCCGCATCCTGCGCCGGGGAGTTCTGCTCGGGACTCATGACTGCCGCCTTCCAACGGGGTCAGGACGATAACACCGGGGGGCGGGGCCACAACGCGGGGTCAGCCTTGCTCGCGCTCGAGTTCTTCCAGCGTGTTCAGGTTGGCGAAGGTGCGCTCCAGGGGGCAAACTCGGCCAGTTCGGTCTCTTGCAGCACGCGGTGGGGCAGCGACTCCCAACAGGGTACCACTCTGGACGCCCCGCTGGCCAAGGCTTTGCGCACGGTTTTGCGGGCGGCCGGCACGTCCAGCGCGGCCGCCAGGGGTTCGTCGTGGCCGCCGTGGCGGCACCAGGCGCAGCGGCATCTGCCGCCGATTGCATCGAGCAGGCGTTGCAGCAACGCGGCGGGCAGGTTCGGCAGGTCGCATGCGAGCACCAGCGCGCGCTCATGGCGGGTGGCTTCCAGCCCGGCGAGGATGCCGGCCAGCGGGCCGCGGCCTGCAAACTCCGGGGCGTCGGGCACGGCCCGCGTGCCGGCGGGCAACGGCAGGCTGCGCGTTCCGGAAGCGACCAGGACCTCGTCGGCCAGCGGCGCGACGAGGTCCCGGGTGTGTTCCAGCAGTGTTTTACCGCGCAGGATGCGAAGCGGCTTTTCTCCCTGCATGCGGCTGGCCTGGCCGCCCGCCAGGATGATGGCGCAGACGCTCACCTACTCCTCGTTCCCTTCGGCGGGCTTGTTGTCTTCCGGCTTTTCCGGGCTGTACTGCACGATCTTGTGTTCGGCCAGTATCTCGGCCGGCGTGATCAGCTTGCGCACGGTGTCGCTGGTGGCGAGGTGGCGGCTGCGCCAGATCTCGGCCGGGGTGCTGCCCCACTGGCGTTCCTTCAGGCTGTCGGAGCTGAGGCGGCGCGGCACCACCTGGCGCTCGATGACGCGCGCCAGCAGGTATGCCCAGCGCTCGTGCTGCGGGCGGCGGAGGGGATCAGGGTTGAACTTCTCCGAGATCGGCTCGCTGACGCCCTCAGCGGGCTTGATGTCCTTGAGCCTTGAGATGAATGGCTGGTCGGGCGCCGTCGTGCTGGGGCTCGTGCTGAGCTTCAGCACATCGTTGTCGCTGTCGCTGAAAACGCCGGGGATGTCCATCTTGTCAGTAATGAACGGGGTCTGCTGCACTTCCAGGTGTTCCCCGTACTTCTGGCGGGCGCGCTCGATGGCCGCCGACCAGCCGTCCTTGAGGATCTCGCGGCGCAGCTGCCGGATGGCCTCGACCGTGAGTTCGCGGGCGCGCAGCAGCTCGGCGATGGCGGCGACGGTTTCCGCGGCGTCGCCACGCCCCTGTGTGTACTTGGGCGTCTTGTCGCGCAGGCGCAGGATGATGTAGCCCTGGCCGGGCACGGCCATGATCTTGCTGGTGGCCCCGGCGGAGTTGGCGGGCTCTTCCAGGAACGACTTGGCGCCGTCGACGTTTTCAAGGTAGCTGAGGTTTTCGTCGGCGATCAGCTTCTCCCAGGTCAGGTTGCTGCCGCCGGGCACGACCTTGAGCTTGAGTCCGGCAATGATGCGGGAGATGTCCCAGTCGCGGGTGTCCGCTGCGTCCTTGGCCTGGTTGCGCTGGCGGGCCTGGTAGTCGGCGCGGATCAGTTCGGCCTGGTTGCGGTAGCCGTCGATTTCGTCCTGGGCCACGATGGCGTCGCGGTTTTCGCGGATGAAAGCGCCCAGCTCGACGGGGATCTCCACCAGCAGTTCGCGCAGCACGGTGCGGCGCAGGTCCAGGTCGCCCTCGCGGGCATTGCGGATCAGCAGCTCGTAACCTGCCAGCTTGCCGCGCAGGGCGGCGGCGAAGGTCTCGATGCGCGGGGTCTTTTCGTCGCGCAGGCTGATCTTTTCCTCGATGGCCCTGATCTCGAGTCGGAACTGCTCGAGTTTCGACTGCACCTCCTGCTCAGTCATCAGCTTGCCGTCCGGGGTGCGCTTTTCCTTCTCGAGCTGGAATTCCTCCAGCTCGGCGCGCTTGTCGTTCAGCTCGCGCTCGAGGGGGCGCATGCTGACGCGCGCCACGGAAAGCAGGCTTTCGATCTGCTCGCGGTCCAGGTTGGTGAGTTCGCGGGCGAACTCGTCCACCAGGCGCTCGACGGCCTTGGAATTGGCCTGGGCGTCCGCGCCTTCAGCCTGCGCGTCGAGCTGGTTGCCGATGCCGCGCAGCTTGCTGTGCAGCTGGGTCTCCATGCTGCCGAAGCGGTTGCGCAGGTCCTCGGCGTAACTGCGCCTGGCTTCCCATACCGCTTCTTCCTTGCGGATCACGTCGATCTCGGCACTGATCTGGCGCTGCTTCTTGCTCTTTTCCTCGCTCACGAAACGCTGGAAGCCCGCGATCGCGGCCTGGGCCGCCTGCAGCGAGCCCTTGCGCATCAGCGCCTGCTGCAGGTCCACCTCGGATTCGTAGAAGCTGCGGAATTTCAGCATCTCGGCGCGGCGGTCGTCCTTGAACTTCTTGATCTCGGCGTCGCCCCAGTCCTTGGTGAGCTCGCGGTTCTCCAGGTCGTAGCGGTTGAACTCTTTCTCCAGCCGCTCCTCGATTGTCTGCTTGTCGGCGTCGGAAACCTGGAACATTTCCTCACGCACGGCCCGGTAGATCAGCTCAAGCAGCTCTTTCTCGAAGGGCACCGCCCCGGCGGACACCATTTCGTCAGGATAGGCGCGGATCACGTCGAAGCCGAACGAGGCGTCGGCGCTCAGGTGGCGAGTCCTGTTCTTGTCGTACGCCTCTTCCATGCGGTCGTAACCGAACGCCGGCGACGCCACGCCGAAGCCGCCCACCAGCCGGGCCGAGCGCGTGCGGAAATTCTCGCGCCGCACGTCCTGGCGGGCCTGCTCCAGGAAATAGTCGACCTTCAGCCGCGCGTACTCGGCCTTCACTTCCTCATTGTTGCCCTCGGCGATGCGGGCAACCTGGGCCAGGCGGGCGCGCTCATCGGCCACCAGCGACTCCACGTAGTCGCGCACCATGAACGC
Organism: Planctomycetota bacterium; assembly: GCA_027493625.1. Taxonomy (GTDB): domain Bacteria; phylum Planctomycetota; class UBA8742; order UBA2392; family UBA2392; genus JACKID01. The sequence goes on from JAOSKM010000002.1 coordinate 548,674, forward strand.
TTCCTTGAAGGTGGGCAGCAGCTCGGACAGCGGGTTGCCGAACGACTCTTCGAACTTCTTCGTCAGGTCGCGCCCGTCGAACTTGTCGATGTCCTGGCGGGCCTCGTTCATCAGCGCGGTGATCACGCGACCGATGTAGGGGGTGCCGCGCTCGGCAATGCCGGCCTCGCGGGCACGCTTTGCCAGCACCAGGTGACACCACACATGCTGGTCCTGGTAGGCGGGCCAGATCTCCAGCAGGCTGGCGTCCACGGGGCGCTGGGCGTTGTAGGGCCAGTCGTGGCCGTACTGTTCCTGCACCGCGAGAGTCGGGACGCGGGCGTAGATGTACTCGGGTGCATCGGGGGAGTTGGGGGCGACGCACGGTCAAGGCCCATGATCAGGCCCAGCGCGCGCTTCTTGCGGTTGAATTCGACCATGCGGATGGCCTGGCCGTCGAGAGTACCCTGGTCCGCGGGTGGGGCTTTGCCGGACTGACCGAAAATGGTGATCATGGCGCCAGTCACGGTGAACATGGCCGCCAGGATGACAACCAGGGTGACCATGAAGATCTTCTGGCCGCGCGTGTAGTTCTCAAGAGCCACTGATTCGTCCCTCAACAGCCTCGGAAATCGAACGCGGCAGGATAGCAGCGGCCGGCCGGGGGGCAATGACAGGGGATTTTGGATTTTAGATTTTGGATTGTGGGTACTGCATGACCACCACCCCCGTGGCAGGCTCACGTTCAATGGTTCACTGTCTACCATTACCGCCTGTAGCCGCAGTTACCGTCAACAGTCGACCGAAAACCGTCGACTCCAAAGCCGCAATCTGGCGCCGGTGGTCATGCAGTCTGTGGATTGGGTGGACGTGCCGCGGAGCCACCGCAAAGGTCAAAAAAACTACAGCCGCTTGGCCACCGGGATGCGGCGCCCGGCGCCGAAGGCATCTTTGCTGATGCGCAGCACAATGGGGGCCTGGCGCCGCTTGTATTCGGCGATTTCGACCATGCGCACGATTTTACGGCACAGGGCCGGGTCCAGCCCGCGGCGTTCCATCTCGGCCAGGTCGGCGTGGTCGTCGAGGTAGGCCTGCAGGATCGCGTCCAGCACCGGGTAGGGGGGCAGTGAGTCCTGGTCTGTCTGGTCGGGGCGCAGCTCGGCGCTGGGGGCCTTGGTGTGGACAGCCTCCGGGATCTCGGGGAAGCGCCGCGACAGCTCATAGACCCGGGTCTTGGGTACGTCGCCGATCACCTCCAGGGCGCCGCACATGTCGCCGTACAGGGTGCTGTAGCCCACCGCGAGCTCACTGCGGTTGCCGGTGGCCAGCAACAGGCTGCCGTCGGCGTTGCTGCGGGTCATCAGCACCACGCCGCGCAGGCGGGCCTGGGCGTTTTCCTCGGGAAGGCCACCGGGAAAGCCTGCCAGCTTGCGCTGGATTTCGAAGGCTTCATCGATGTCGATCACTTCAAAGCCGCAACCGAGCTTGCCTGCCAGCTCGCGGCTGTGCTCAACGCTGCCGCTGCTGGAGTAACGGGTGGGCATGCTGATGGCATGCACGTTTTCCGGCCCCAGCGCGCGGGCCGCCAGGCAGGTCACCAGCGCGCTGTCGATGCCGCCCGACAGGCCGATCAGTGCCTTCCTGAAGCCGGTCTTCCGGAAGTAATCCCGGATGCCGAGCACCAGGGCGTCGATCTCGTCGGCCAGGTCGTCTTCACGCCAGCCTGCAGGCCGGGACGGCTCGGCCAGGTCCAGCACGGTTGCCTGCTCCTGAAACAGGGGCAGGCGCGCCAGCACGGCGCCGCCGCCGGAAACCGCGAGGCTGGCGCCGTCGAACACCAGGTCGTCGTTGGCGCCGACCTGGTTGACCAGCACCGTGCTCAGGCCGGTGCGCTTTGCCACAGACTTGACCAGCTCTTCCCGCAGTCGGTGTTTGCCGGTGCCCCAGGGCGATGCGCTGATGTTGACCAGCAGCTCGGCCTGGTGCCGCAGGCAGGCCAGCGCCGGGTCGGCTTCGTAGGGGATGCGACCCAGCAGCCCGGAGTCGGTCCAGATATCCTCGCAGATCAGCAGCCCGATGCGACGGCCGCGGAACACGGCGACGCACGGGGCGGGGTCCGGCTCGAAATAGCGGCGCTCATCGAACACGTCGTAGGTGGGCAGCAGCGCCTTGTGCTTGGTGGCGATCAGCTCGCCTTTGTCGCACAGCACGGCCGAGTTGTGCAGCGGCTTGCCCCAGTCATTGGGGTTGGTGGTGACCAGTCCGAACAGCAGGCCGCACTTGAGCTCGGCGGAAAGTTTCAGCAGGCGCTGCTGCGCGGCCTCATTGGCGGAGACGAAGTCGGGGTAGTGCATCAGGTCATGGGGCGGATAGCCCGAGACCGCGAGTTCCGGCGCGATGCACAGCTCGGCGCCGCGGCTTACGCAATCCCGCACCGCGCGCTCGATGGCGGCCAGGTTGCCGTCAAAGTCGGCAATGGTCGGGTTCAATTGCAGCAGGCCGAGCTTCATGATGCTAACGTGGGTTCTGGTTCGACAGCCAAGGAGTCGTCATCGTGATCGGATATTACCCTATCAACCCGGCCGGGAGCAGTGTTGAGGAAGATGCTTTCGGGCCGCGCTTCTTCAGGACCCACTTCTTTGACCGCATGCGCCAGGTATGCGGCGTGGATGATAGCACCCCGGTGCTGGAGATCATGCTGACCTCCGGCCAGGTGCTGGACATCTCGCATATCATCGAGCTGAAACAGGACTACATGCTGGTGTCGGCCTTCGTGGACACGCGCGACTGCACCAACACCTACCAGGCCTACATCCGCTACATGACCATCTACCGCATCAACGTGCTGGTGCGCCCCCAGTGAAGAGCGCGCCATCGGATTCAATCCGCACGAGCCGGAGGACAACGGCCAGCAAGCCGCTAAAAAGAAGCCCTCAAAGAAGGTGACCAGAAAGTAGCGCCGTGGGTAGGACGCTATTTTTCCAGGTCGAGCCAGCCTTTCACCGGCCGACGGTCGATGCTGATCTCAATCTGTGTGCCGTCGCGACCTTCCCGGCCGCCTTTCAGGCTGAAGCTGCTGATCATGCCGGCCGGGCGGTCGAACCGCAGCTCACCGGAAAACACCAGCACCGCTGCGGCGTCCTGCAGCTCGCCGCTGATACGCCATTCCAGTGAAATCTCGGCCTCGGTGGGCGTGACCCGGCTTAGCTGGCAGGTCAGCTTGTTCTTCTCGATCTTGAACCGCATGGCCTCGATGAACGCGTTCAGGCCGCCGAGCCGGTTGCCTTCCAGTTGCCAGTAGTCGCCCTCGCGGACCGGGTCCAGCGGCAGCAGGCCGGTATCGAAGCCCTCGATCAGGAAGTTGGCGCCGCGGACGTCCGCCTCACCGGCGATGCGTCTGGCCTCGACGCCGCCGGCTTTCTGGGTCAGCTCCAGCACGCTTCCGTCAAGCGCACCCCGGGCCTCTTCGCCCTTGCCGTAGCCGTGGGTGAGTCGGGTGAAGCTGGATTCCCAGCTGCGCCTCACGCTCAGCAGGCGGCCGGCGTCGTCAACGCGCAACACCTCGGTGAGCGTGGTTTCTTCGGACTCGGTCAGGTAGCGCTCGGCTTCGGTGAGTTCCTCGACGCGCAGTTTGCGGGTGGTACGGAACAGGTCGCCGGCCTTGTTCTGCGGGCGCAGCGTGACCGACGGCCGTGCGCGAGGCGTGTTGTCGGGAGGCGCGGCGCCGGTGTCAGCGCTGCCGCCCGCGCGCGGGTTCCCGCACGCGGAGAGCAGCACCAATGCAAAACCCAACATGAAACACAAAAGGTGGCGCAAGCGGACTCCCCCTCGCGATTCCAGACTTCGCGTCACACAAGCTGCCACGCAATCACGCTGCGGGGAACCGTGAGATGCTGAATTTTGAGTTCCGCTCAGCGCGCGCTGATCTGTACGCCGTCCACCAGCAGCCAGGGCAGGTAACGGCCGCCGACCCACTCGCGCTCTTTGCTGATGCCGATGATGGCTGACTTCAGCAGGTCGAAGGTGTTCACGTTCAGCGCGCAGTTCTTGACGCGCCCGACCCGCTTGCCGCCGTCCACCAGGAAGCCCAGCGAAATGTTGCCGCTGACCTGGCCGGCCAGGAAGTTGCTGGTGAAGGTGCCGAGCAGCTGGCTGATGTACAGGCCGCCCTGGGCCCTGGCCATCAGCTCGGACAGCGGGTCGTTGCCGCCGGCCATCACCAGATTGTGCATGCCCGGCGAAGGCTGGCTGGAGACGCTGCGCTGCGCGTTGCCGGTGGGCTGGTGGCCGCAGCGCTTGGCCGTGGACAGCGTGTGCATGAAGCCGTTCAGCATGCCCTTCTCGATGAACGCGCGTTTCTGGGTGGGTACGCCCTCGCCATCGTAGAGGCCGCCGCCGGGGCCGTCCTGGTGGAAGGGGTCGTCCACCAGCGTGAGGCGCTCATCGAACAGCTTTTCGCCCAGCGATTCGACGAAGCGGCTGGTCTTCTTCTCGATGGTGGTGCCGTTCACGGACACGCCGATCGGCATCAGGATGTCGCCCAGCGCCGAGGGCGCTAACAGCACGGGGTATTTGCCCTTGGCAAACGGCGCGTTTCTGCGCGCGATCTGGAATTCCTCGGCCGCGTCCCTGGCTTCCTCGAGGATCTTGTCTTCGGGAATCACTTCGTTGGCCATGCCGAAGCGGTAGTTCTGGACGAAGTTGCCTTCCTCGGCCAGGCGCAGCGACACGAAGAACGAGAAGCTGCTCTCCTGCTCAAGGCAGTCCTGGCCGTTGCTGGTGACAATGCGGGCCTTGCCCACGCCGCCGCCCACGGAGCAATCGACAAGGGCCTCGGCGTCAACCGCCTTTACGGTTTCCTTGACGTGGTTGCAGATGGCGACCAGCTTGTCCGGGTTCAACTCGGCGCAGCCGGGGTCGTAGGGCCGGGTGTGCGGGCTGACGGCCTCACCGGCGAACTCGTAGTCGTAGAGCTTGCCGTAAGGCGCCATGCGAATCGCGGCATTGGCGACGTAATCCAGCTCGTCGGGCTTGCTGCTGTAGCTGAAGCCGATCTTGCCGTTCTTGACGGCGCGGATGCTGACGCCCGAGTTCTGTCCCTGGCGGATTTCGCTGAGCCGGTCGTTCTCGAAGCTCACGTTCAGCGAGCGACCCTCGGCCTGGTACATCTCGAACGCCTCGGCCATGGTGCCGAGCTTGGAGGTGAAGCGGCCCACCGAAGAGGTCTCGTCAACTCGATTCGTAGTCTCTTTCATGTTTCGCCTCCCGTGGGCCGTGCGTCGTGGTTCGTGGATCGATGGCATGGCTGTCAGGCCTGGCCCGACAGCTTCAGATTCAGCGACCGCTTCAACCCGTTGATCAACTTTGCCACGCGTTCAGCCAGTTGCACCACTTCCTTGGCTTGCGTTCCGTCCAGATAACCGAGCCGCTCTGCAATCAGTAACTGCGTTTGCACTTCCATCAGACTGCCATAGCTGATACCGAGGAAGCGCAGAAACTCCTGGGTACTGTTTCGCCCCTGGCCTTCCGCGACGTTTGAAGGGATGGAAACCGCGGCCCTTCGAATCTGGCTGGTCAGTCCGTAGAGTTCTTCCTTCGGCCAGCTGCGAGTCGCCCGATAGACCTCCGCCACCAGGTCCATGGACACCTTCCAGACATCCAGTTCGCGAACATTGAGTTCAGCCATGCCCCGTCTCTCGTGATTCCCAATCGATGCACTGCTCACGATCCACGAATCACGAAATCAGCGCCCCCGATCACGACGTCCTTGATGCGGATGTGCGGGCTGCCGTGGCTTACCGGCAGGGGCATCTGGCCGCCCTTGCCGCAGCCGCCCGCGCCGTCCTGCACGTGGAAGTCGCCCGCGATGCCCGTGATGTTCTTCAGCGTGTCGAACACGTTGCCGCCGATCGTCACGTCGCGGATGCGCTCCGCCACCTTGCCGTCGCGGATCATGAACGCCTGCCCGGCCGTGAAGGTGAACAGTTCGCCGTTGGTCTGTCCGCCGGCGCTGTCGATGGCGTAGATGCCCAGCTTCACGTCCTTGATCAGGTCCTCAAAGCTGCCGTGGGGCCCGTTGCCGATGCAGGTGTTGCGCATGCGCGGAATGGGCGGGAAGCGGTAGTTCAGGGCGCGCGCGTTGCCGGTGGGCTTTTCACCCATGCGGCCGGCGGTCTCCCGGCTGTGCAGGCGGCCCACCAGCTCTCCCTCGCGGATCAGCCAGGTCTTCTGGGTGGGCACGCCTTCGTCGTCGTAGGGCAGATAGCCGCGCAGGCCGTGGTCCAGGCCGGTGTCCCAGATGTTCAGGTAGCTCTCGCCGAAGCGGCGCCCGAGCTTGAGTACCTCCTGCATGCGCTTGTCCTCGGCGACGTTGTCGCCCTCTGACAGGTGGCCGAACGCCTCGTGCACGAACACGCCGGCGAGGTGCGGGTCGCAGATCACCGTGTAGCTGCCGCCCTCCACCACCTCGGCGCGGGCGGATTCCACGGCGTCCTGGGCCGCCTTGTCGAAGCGCTTTTCCATGCCGCGGAAGGCGTCGAAGTCGGCGCGGCCGCCTTCACTGGCGCTGCCGCGCGCGGTGGTGCCGTTGACGCGGGCGACGGCGCTGCCGCCCATGCCCATGTCCATGGCCTCGCGGTCGAGCCAGGTGCCCTCGCTGTTGGCGAAGTACAGGTGGGTGTAGGTGTCGAAGTAGCGCAGGTTGGTGCTGGTGACGCCGTCGTGGCCGAGCATGCGCTCGTTGTAGCCGCCGAACAGGTTGATCTTGTCTTCCAGGCTGACCTTGCGCGGGTCTGACTTCAGGTCGAGCTTGACCACGTCCTGCACCGGCTCAACGGGCGCCAGCACGGTTTTTTCCATGTTGGCCGCCGCCGCCGCGCGGGCGTTGCGCACGGCTTCATGTACGCGGTTGTCGAGGGTCCTGAGATCGTTGAAGGTGACGAAGCCCCAGCAGCCGTTCACGCAGGCGCGCACGTTGCCGCCGAACATGTGGGATTCCTGCACGTTCTCGAGGTCTTTGCCCTGGAAGGCGATGGCGGTCTGGCGGCTGTCTTCGACGCGGATTTCGCAGTAGTCGGCGCCGGCGCGCTTGGCCAGCTCCGTGAGATGCTCCTTCATGTACTTCTCCTGCAGCCCTGCCCGGACCATCGAGATGTAAAGGATTACTGTATTACGCAAACCGGCCCTGTGCAGGCCCAAAAAGCGCCGCAGTTGTCACAAAAGCAGCCCCCGGGGCGACTGCTTCCCCGGGGGCGAACGAAGGGTCTGCCGCGTTTATTCCGTCGCCAGCGTCTCTTCCTTTTCGATCTTCTTGCCGGCCGCGAATTGCACAGGAATGCTGACCTCGGCGTAGCCGGCAACTTTGACTCGCACCTCAGCCACCTTCGGGCCGATGTAGCGCGCGACCAGCGTCGGCTTCTCGAAGCTGGGCGCCGGACCGCCGAAGCTGTCCAGTACGTTGCTTTCCCGCGCAAGCTCAACCCCCTCGGCATCGAAGTAGCGCACGTTTGCCGAGTCCAGCATCTGCTGGGTGACCTCACTGTTGCTGGTTGTCAGCTGCAACTCCGCGGCGGCCGTGAGCTCGATCGAAACCTCGGTGGCCTTGCCGTTGGCGACCTGCACATTCGTGCTGCGGCTGGTCAGGAAGCCGGAGCCCTTGACCACCACCGTGTAGGTGCCGGGCTCAACGGTGGGGATGGTCTGGCGCGAGCCTTCACTCAGCATGAAGAAGCCCTGGAACGATTCACCGAGGTTGACCACAGCGCCGTCCGGAGTTTCCAGGCTGACCAGACCGAAGCCATTGCCGGAGATCGCCGTGCCGATCAGCTTCGAGACCGTGAGCTGGATCGAGCCGCTGTTCTGCGCGATGTTCAGCACCAGCCCGCTTTCGTCGGCGCTGCCCACCGTGATCTGGGTGGTGGTGGTGCCCACGCCGTCCAGGGCTGCGCTGAGCACGTATCTGCCGGGCATCACGTTCTCGAAGCGGAAACGCCCGTCGCTGTCGGGAGCGGCGCGCCCGCGCAGCCACTGGGCGAATTCGGGTTTCTCGTTTTCGACGTGGACCAGCGTGACGCTGACCTTGGTGCGCTGGGCCGGCGAGTTGTCGGGCGTGTTGACGGTGCCCGAAACGGCAAAGGCCTTGAAGTCGTGGTCGAAGGGGAATTCGCCCTCCTGCTTGAGCTCAAGCGCGACTTTGCAGGTCGAGTGCCGATCGGATTCGCGGGCGTGCAGCACGTAGCTGCCCGGCTTGAGACCCACGAACTCGTAGAAACCGCCCTCCACCGGCTTGGCGGTCTTCACCACATCCGCGCGGTCGCCCACGCCGAGCAGGATCACGTCGTTGAACGCCGCGCGGCCGTTGAGCGTCAGCTTGCCGTGCAGGTGGACGCCGTCCCTGGGGCGCAACTCGAGCGCGAACTCGGTCACCGCGCCTTCCTTTACCTGCACGCGGCGGCGGCTGTTGTCGGTGTCGAAGGTGCCCTCGTCGCGGCCGGTGCGGATGAACCATTCGCCGGCCGGCACCTCCTTGATGGTCGCCACGCCCATGGCGTCAGTGACGGCCTCATGTTCGCTTGCGTTGCCGAAGTTCATGCCCTGGGCCAGCGACACGCTCAGCTCAGGCAGCGGCACGCCGTCTTCCGTTACGGTGATGCGCACGCTGCCCTTGCCGGGCAGGCGCAGGTCGCCGACGTCGATTTCGCGGTCGTTCTCGATGCGCACGTCGTCCTTGAAGGCGGGCTGGTTGTCCTGCCCGCCGGCAACCACCAGGTAGGTGCCCTCGGGGATGTTGCTGAGCACGAAGCTGCCGTCTTCGCCGCTGGTGGCGCGGCTGCCGTCGCCCATGAAGGCGAAGCCCCACATGGCGGAACGCTGGGTCTTGAACAGCGAGTAAGCCTGGGACTTGTGGTCGAGGACGCTGATGCTCGCGCCCGCCACCGGTTCGCCGGCGGCGGTCAGCACGCGGCCCTTCACGTTGCCGCCGCGGCTGAGCTTGATGCGCAGCCCTTCCCGGCTGCCGCTGACCTGTATGGTCTCGCTGTGCGGGGCGAACTTGTCTGCCCGCACCGATAGCCGCAGGCTGCCTTCGTTCACCCCCGTCAGCGTGAACGTGCCGTCCTGCCTGGTGAGCGCGCTGGCGATTTCGTTGTTTTCGCCTCCCCAGCCGAATCCTTCCGTGGGACGGGCCAGCTCCACGCTGGCGCCCACCACCGGCTTGTCGTCGGGCCCGGTCACCATGCCCGAGAGGCTGAGACCGCGACCCAGCTTCAGGTCGCCCAGGTCCAGGCGCGCGCCGGCCTCAACGGCCTGGTTGGCAAGCTCGAGCTGCGCGTAGCCGTTGATGTGCGCGCGCACGGTGTAGGCGCCGGGCTCAACGTCACTCAACTCGAAGCGTCCTTCGGCGTCGGTCGGTACGCTCTTGGTGGACCAGCCGCCCCACTGGTTGTTCTGGCGCAACTCGACTCTGGCGTCCTGCAGAGGCTGGCCGTTCTCTTCACTGATCACGCGCCCGATCACGGACGCCGCCGGCATCATGCCGATCTCGCCCAGGTCTTTCTCGCCGCCGGCCGCGAGGTTGACGCGCCCCTGGCCCTGCCAGCCGTTGTAGTTGGCGTAGCCGGTCGCCTGCACACTCAGCACATATGTGCTGGCGGGCAGCGAGTTGACCGAGAAATAGCCCTGCTCGTCGGTGGTGAAACTGCGCGGCACGGTGCCGCCGTCGTTCCAGGCCTCGGCGTCCTGCAGCTGGCCGCGCGCGCCCGCGATGCCCTTGCGGCTGACGGCGTCGATGATGCGCCCGCTGACCGCGGCCGGGATCGCCAGCTTCAGGTTGACTTCCTGGTCCTGGCCGGCCTGCAGGAAGATGCCCGCGGACCTGGCCGGCGCGTAGCCGGCCATGGTGGCGACCACCACGGCCTGTTCAAGGCCCCAGCCTGCGCCACCGGGGGCAGTGCGGCCGGAGTGTGTTTCACCTTCAAAGGCGCTGTCCTTGCGGCGAAAGGTTCTCACGTTCAGTTTCAACGTGTATTCGCCGGCGCCGTCCGTGGTGGTGCTGCCGCTGACACTGCCCTTGGGCTGGCCGCTTGTGCCGGGCTGCGGGCCGCCTCCGCCGCCCCACCAGATGTTGGTTTCTGTGCTCAGCTCGGCGCTGACCGCGGCGCCCACGGCGGCGCGCCCGTCCGACTTGAAGCTGACGCGCCCGTGCACGGTCATCTCGAGGTTGACTTCATCCCACTGCTGCTCGGCGGGGATCGGCTCGGTGCCCGGGTTTACGGGCTGCTTGCTGACGTCGGTGCCATTGTCGGGCGTGCCGGGCGTTGAGGTCTCGCCCGGTCCTGCGTTGGCGGCCTGGTTGCCGCCCTGGTTGCCGCCCTGGCCCGGCTGCGTCGCCAGGGGGTCGCCGGCCTGATCGAGCCCCGCCGGCTCGCCGCTGTCGAGTTCACCCACTTTGGGCGTGTTGGCCGGGTGGTCGCCCGGCTGCAGAATGACGTAGGCCCCGAATGCCCCGCCGATCAGCAGGATGAGCACCAGCACCGCCACTACCAGCTTGTTGTTGCGCATAACCTCTCCCGAATCGGGTTCAATGATACCCCGGTGCACACTGTCGTGGCTAACAGTAGTACGGAATCAGGGGTGCGCCTGTTCCAAACCAATCGGCAAAATGTAGGGCGGCAGCTGCAACGCGCAGAGTCGCATGGTCCGCGAAGGCGCTAAAAGCCCCCAGGAATCGCAGGCGGATCAGCCGAAGAAAGTCAGTCGGCCACGAAAGCACGAAAACACAAAAGGTACGGCCACAAAACGCTTTGACTTTGGTGGCAGTTCTTTCGTGATTTCGTGCTTTTGTGGCCCTAATCCCATTGGCCGGCGGGGAATCGCTACGCCCATTTCTTGACGCCTTCGCGCCCCCGCGTGGCCGAATCAGTTCCTTACGGTTCGCAGCGTCTGTTACTTCAGCCTCAGCCGGTAGAAGTGACGCTTGCCTACCTTGAGCACGCGTCCCTGCAGGTCGGCGGCGGTGAACACCGCCTTTTCGTCGTCCACGCTGAACTCGTCGTTGGTGTCGGGCTGGATCAGCTTGACGCCGCCCTGTTTCAGCAGGCGGCGCGCCTCGCCGCCGGAGACCTTGTGGGCATCCTTGACCAGCGCGAAGGCGGGGATGCTGCCGTCCAGCGCCAGCTCGAACTCCGGCATGTCCCCGGGCAGGTCGCCCTTGCTGAACACGGACAGGAAAGCCTGCCGGGCAGCCTCAGCAGCCTCGGCCCCGTGCATGTCTTTCACGATCAGGCCGGCGAGGCGCAGCTTGGCGTCGCGCGGGTGGGTCTGCTTTTCATCCAGAAGATTGTCGATCTGCGCCAGCGGCTCGCGCGTGAGCAGGGTGTACCAGGGGCGCATCAGCCGGTCGGGGATCGACATCACCTTGCCGAACATGTCGGCGGGCTCGTCCTTCACGCCGATGGCGTTGCCCAGGCTCTTGGACATCTTCTGCTCGCCGTCGAGGCCCGGGATGATCGGGCTGGTGATGCAGACCTGGGGCTGCATGCCCTCCTGTTCCTGCAACCGGCGGCCCATCAGCAGGTTGAACAGCTGGTCGGTGCCGCCCAGCTCTACGTCGGCCTTGAGCATCACGCTGTCCCAGCCCTGCATCAGCGGGTACAGGAACTCGTGCAGGCTGATCGGCTGCTCGGCGTCGAAGCGCTTGTTGAAATCATCGCGCTCCAGCATCTGGGAAACCGTGCTGCGGGCGGACAGCTTCAGCACGTCGAGGAATTCCATGTTGTGGAACCATTCGCCGTTGCGCACGACCTCCGTGCGCTCCATGTCCAGCACCTTGGCGGCCTGCGCGATGTAGGTGAGCGCGTTGTGCTCGACCTGCTCGATGCTGAGCTGGGGGCGGGTCTTGTTGCGCCCGCTGGGGTCGCCGACCATGGCGGTGTAGTCGCCGATGATCAGCACGGCCTGGTGGCCGTGGTCCTGGAAGGCGCGCAGGCGGCGCAGCACCACGGTGTGTCCGAGGTGGATGTCGGGGCTTGACGGGTCAATACCCAGCTTGACGCGCAGTGGCTTGCCGGTCTGCGCGGCTTTCTCAAGGCGCTTGCGCAGCTCGGGCTCGGAAATCACGTCCTGGGCGCCGCGCAGCAGGTCGGCCAGCTGCTGATCAACAGGTGCGAATGGGCTCATGGCGCGGCAGGTTACAGGTTTCAGGTTTCAGGTTACAGGGCACGGTACAGACCTTGGTTGTGACGGCCGGACAACGATTCAACGCCCAGGGGATTCACACCCTGATCCCTGAAACCTGTCACCTGAAACCTGGATCTACTCGTCCGATTCTTCGCCGACGTCGTCGAACAGGGGATCGTAGTCTTCCAGTTCGTCCACGTCATCGAACAGCCGGCCCGCGGCGCCCGGCTTGGGCATGCTCTTGCGGCGGAAGGGCTCCACTGCCGCCTGGCGCATGGTCTCGTACTCGTCGACGTCATTGGGCTCCGCGGCCACCGCGGCGGGCTTGGCTTTGCGGGCGCTTTCGGAAGAGGCCGCGACAGCCGGCTGCTTTTTTACTCTCGGCCTTTTTGCCGGCCGCGGGCTTTGGTTTGCTGGTGGTCTTGCTCATCGCCTGCTTTTTCCCGGTTGTGTTTTTCGCTGACTTCTTGTGCTGCTTAACGCTTGCCGGATTCCGCGCGTTCCCGGTTGAACCGGAAGACTTCATGGCGCCCCTGGCGGGGGCCTTCTTCGCGGTTTTCGCTGCAGACTTCTTCGCTGACCTGGTGGCCGGCCTGGCGGATTTCTGTTTCAGCGGCTGCTTCGCGAGCTTCTTCGCGGTTTTCTTCACTGTCTTTTTCGCGGATTTCTTCGCGGATTTCTTCGCGGATTTCTTCGCGGCGGTCTTCTTCGCGGCCTTTTTTTGCGGGCTGTTTAACGGATTTCACCTTGCCGCTCCTGGTGGGGGGCTTGCGTGTTCCGGATCCGGTCTTTGCCGCCATGCGGTTGCTCCGGTGGTAGTGTCAGATAAGTACCAACCATTGCCCAATAAGAATATTCCAGATTCTGTCAAGACAAAAGTCTCGCAGCAGCCCCTTTTCCACCCCCGCCAACATACCCTCGACACGCGTTGCCGATGTCGCACCGGCCCCTACTATTGCGCCATGGCCCGCATCCAACTGCTGCCGCCCGAGCTCGCCAACAAGATCGCCGCCGGCGAGGTGGTGGAACGCCCGGCCAGCGTGGTCAAGGAACTGGTGGAAAACGCCCTGGACGCCGGCGCCACCCGCGTGGACGTGCAGCTGGTGGACGCCGGCAAGACCCTGATCCGCGTGGCCGACGACGGCATCGGCATGGACGCCGAAGACCTGAAGCTGGCCTTCGAGCCCCACGCCACCAGCAAGCTCAGCAGTGTCGAGGAGCTGTTCCGGGTGCTGACCCACGGCTTCCGCGGCGAGGCGCTGGCCAGCATCCAGAGCGTCAGCCGCGCGCGCATCACCACCCGCACCCGCAACGCGCCCGTGGCGTTGCAGCTCGAGTGTGCCGGCGGCCAGGCCGGCGAAATCCGCGAGGCCGCGGGGGCCCCCGGCACGGTGATCGAAATCCGCGACCTGTTCTTCAACGTGCCCGCGCGGCGCCGCTGGCTGAAGGGCGACTCCACCGAGTTCAGCCACGTGGTCGAGCTGCTGCAGTCCATCGCGGCCGCCAACCCCGAGGTCGGCTTTTCGCTGACGCACGGCGAGCGCAAGGCCTTCGACGTGCCGGCCGGCCAGGGCCAGGATGAACGCGTACGCGCGCTGTACGGCGACCGCTTCCACGAGGGTCTGCTGGAGGTGCACGAGTACGAAAGTTACGGCCGTCTGGACGGCTACATCGCGCCGCCCGCGATGCACCGCCCGAACAGCAAGGGGCTGCTGCTGTTCGTGAACCGGCGCCCGATCAAGGACCGTTCGCTGATCCAGGCGGTGATCCTGGCCTACCGCGAGTTCCTGCCTCCCGGGCGTTACCCGGTGGCGGTGCTGTTCCTGACCGTGGACCCGGAGAGCATCGACGTCAACGTGCACCCGGCCAAGACCGAGGTGCGCTTCCTTGAGCACAACCGCATTTTCTCACTGATCAAGTCGGCCCTGGCCGAGAAGCTGATCAACAGCGGGGTGCTGCCGGGCATCCGGCTGCACGGGCCGGCGATGCCGCAGGCGCGGCCGGATTCGCCCTTCGAGCCGACCTTTGACGTGTCAAGACCCAGGCTGTTCGACGCACAGTCCGAGCAGCGCGCCCGCGACGCCGAGCACCGCTGGGACGAAGCCCGCCGCGTGCTGGACGAGGCCCTGGGGCCGGTGGTGTCGCGCTACGAGGTGCGGGATGTCGGGAGCGCAAACAACGGAGTGTCTGAGGCGGCAGTCGGCAGTCGGCAGTCGGCAGGCGGCAGACGACAGTCGACTTCGCCAAGGCTTCGTCGCCCAGGGTCCGCAGGCGTCGGAAGCGGCCGACGTCGTCCCGGGCGGCAGCCTGCTCGCGCAAGCCAAAGCCCTGTTCCAGGTCGGCGCCACCTACATCGTGGTGGAAGTGGCCGACGGCATGGTGGTGATCGACCAGCACGCCTACCACGAGCGCATCCTGTACTGGCTGCTGGAGAACCGCATCTCCAGCCAGGCTGTGGAGCGCCAGCGCCTGCTGGTGCCGCAGCCGCTGGAGCTGTCGCTGGCGGCGGCCGCGCTGGCCGAGGCGCACAGCGATGCCCTGCGCGAGTTCGGCTTCGAGCTGGAGCCCTTCGGCCACGGGGCCTGGGCCCTGCGCGCGGTGCCCAAGTTCTCGGTGGGGGGCAAGCACCTGGAGGTGGTGCAGGAAATCCTGGAAGAGCTGGCCCAGGGACGCAAGCCGCAGACACCCGCCGAGCTGCGCAAGAGCATGGTGGAGAGCGTGGCCTGCCACGCGGCGATCAAGGCCGGCGACGTGCTGGAGCCGCAACAGATCAAGAACCTGCTGCAACTGGGCGAAACGGTGCCGCACACCTTTTCATGCCCACACGGCCGTCCGACCACTTACAAGCTGGGTTTCGCAGACCTCGATAAGATCTTCCACCGGCGCTGAGCAACCAAAGCCCGGGATGCCAATCCCGGGCGAGTGAGCCTGTGCTCGCGGATCAATCGTAGTCCGCCCGGGGTTTGCACCCCGGGCTTCGGCTCTCGCGCCCCCGCGTGGTGCTTGCAGTTGAGCAGCGTGCGAGGCCGCAAACCGGATCGTTTGATGGGCCACGAAAACACTAAAACACCAAAGAAAGACCACGAAAACTGCGGAAGCCGGCGATCACCTATCCGCTTTTCGTGAGCTTGTGTTTTGTGTTTTCGTGTTTTTGTGGCCCTTAAATCCGCAGCACGGCCCGGGCCGTGGCGGTGGTGCGGGTGAAGACTTCTTCCGCCGAGATTCCCCAGATTTCGGCGAGCTTCTCGGCCGTGTGTTTTACGAACGCCGGCTCGTTGCGCTTGCCGCGGTGGGGGGCGGGGGCCAAGAACGGCGCGTCCGTCTCCACCACCACGTCCTCGGGAGTGAGCACGGCCGCGGCCGCGCGGATGGTGTCGCAGGACTGGTTCTTGAACGTGACCTGGCCGGCGAAGCTGATCTTGAAGCCGAGTTCTTTCCAGCCCAGCGCTTCCTCGGGGCCGTCGCTGAAGCAATGGGCGAAACCCTTCCAGCCCCTGGGGTGCACGCCGCGGATCACGCGCTCGCAGATTTTAAAGGCGTCGCGGCTGTGGATGCAGACCGGCAGATCGAGTTCACCGGCCAGCTCCAGTTGCCGCGCGAACGCCTTCTCCTGCACGTCGATCGGATCCGGCGCCTTCACCGTGTCGATGCCCATTTCACCCATCAGCACCATCTCGGGCTCGCTGAGCAGTGCGCGAAACTCCGCCAGCAGCGCGTCTTCGAGTTTGCCGGCGTCGTAGGGGTGGGCGCCTACGCTCGCGTAGACACGGCCGGGGAACTTGCGGGCCAGGGCCAGGGCCTCGCGCCCGCCCTCGGGCAGCATGCCGATACAGACCACCTTCTCGACGCCGTTTTCGAGGGCGCGCTGCAGCATGGCCTCCCGGTCGGCGTCGTAGTCGTGGAAATTGATGTGGCAGTGGGTGTCGATCAGCATGGGAACGGATTATGGATTGAGAATTCAGGATTCAGAACCCGGCGCACGAACCCATTCGCTGAATTCTGAATCCATCATCCTGAATCCGTTGCGGCTACTTATTCGCCTCCAACAGCCCCCGGGCTTTCTTCTGCCAATCGGCGAATTCGAACTCGTGGCCGGCCGGCGCCGCTGCCTGCTGACCCAGCAGCCACTTGTCCAGCCGCTCGCGGGCCTGCTGTGCGAACTCGGGCTTGTCTTTGTCCTTGGCCCACAGGAACTCCGCCTCCGCCATGTACAGGTGGTTTTCAGGCCAAAGGGGTGCTTTCTCCAGCGCCTTCTCGAGGTTCTTCTTGCCGTTGCGCAGGCTGCCGATGCTTACCGGCGGGCCGGGTGCTCGCAGCTGCAGCACGCCCAGCACCCGCCAGGGGCCGCCGTGGGCCACGTCCTGGTCGCGCTCGATCAGCAATTTAGTGTTCGTCTCGATCTTGCTGACGGCATCCAGGCCGTAGTCGTGGTCCAGGTCGCCCAGAAAACCGGCCAGCACGGCGTGGTAGAACAGCGCCTCAGCGCCCTGCGGCTGCAGCTTCAGCGCTGTGTTTGCGTAAACCAAACCGCTGCGCGCGTGGCGCTCGCGCTCGACGTTGTCGGGGCTGTAGCCAGCCAGCCAGGCGTCCGTGCGCGCGGCCTTCCAGAGCGCGTCGTAGCTGCGTGCTTTTTCGAACTCAAGCGCGCGCGCGAACATGCTGGAACTGATGCGCACGCGCTCGAGGGTGCGCGGCGTCTGTTCAAACGCGGCTTCCGCATCTTGCGCCAGCGGCACCGGGTCCGCGCCGTTACTTTCCTTGTTGGCGTTGTTGTGCAGCACCTCTTCCGGCACCTGTTTGCACGCGGCCGGAAACACCAGCAGCGCCGCCAGGGCGGCGACGGCCGTGATTGCGCTGATGGCTAGCCGGCGTCGTACCACTGCTGCACTTTCTCGAGGCGCTTCGGGTCCGGCGCGGGGAACTTCGGGGATTGCAGGTTTTCACCCACCTTCTTGCCCTCTTCGTTGTCGTCCAGGGCGCCGATCAGCTTCTTGAACTCCTCGCGCTTGTCGCCCAGGCGGCCGTCAACTTCCACCACCAGGTCCTGGGGCAAGCGCTCGGACTGCAGGCCTTTCTTCAGTGTCTTCAGGTCGTCGTCTTTTGCGAACACGTCCAGGGTCACGGAATCGACCAGCACGAAATCGGGCGCGCCATCCTCTTCGTCGATGATCTCGTAGGCCGCGTCGCTCAGGTTGTCGTACTGCACCCATTCGACGGGCTTGACGCCTGCAGGGGCGCGTAACACGGCCTTGTTCAGCCAGTCGAGGTCGGCGCTCATGCTTGTGGCGACTTTCTTGCCGGCCGGGTACTCCTTCATTTCGGTAGCGCCCACCAGGGTGTACTGCTCGCCGTCTTTGCCGCCTCGGGTGGCCTCGGCCAGTGCGGTTAGCTTGAGATCGGCCTTGTGCTTGAAGTAGAAACCGGGGCTGACGATGGCGACGGCCACGGGCTTCTTGTCGTCTTTCAGCAGGCTCAGGGCGTCTTCCGGCTTGTTGCGCACGCCGATGCGGGTGAAGTCGCTGCCCGGCATGCGTTTGTCGAGGTAGTCCGTGAAGCCGTCGAGAGTCGCGCCGGCCTTGTCGTCCGTGGCATAGCGCTCGCCAAGCTTGTAGACGACCAGGCCGAACTCTTTCGGCTTATCCTGGGCGCTGGCGGCGCCCAGCAGCAGCGCCAGGCAGATTGCCGGGCTGATGACGCGGAACAGGTGGGTCATGGTGCTCTCTCGCTTCCGGCCCCGGAAGACAAACAGCTACAGCCGACGTCCTCTTTCATTAAACCAACCCAGCACCGCCGGCACGAGGAAGTAGCTTCCCAGGATGCCGGCCAGGCAGCCCACAGTCAGCACCAGCCCCAGTGAAACGATGCCCAGGTGGCTGGCGATCACCAGCGAGCCGAAGCCGAGCAGCGTGGTCAGGCCGCACAGCAGGCAGGCGTGGCGCGACTGCGCCACGGTGCGGCGCGCGTCGCCGTGGCGCTGGCTGTGGACCAGGTAAACGCCCGCGTCCACGGTGGTGCCGATCAGGATCGGCACGGCAAAGAAGTTGGCGAAGTTGAAGCTCAGGTCGGTCAGGGTCATCACGCCCAGCAGGATCGCCAGCGAGCAGACCAGCGGCAGCATCGCCACCAGCAGCGCCAGCGGACGGCGCAGGTCCAGGGCCAGCAGCACTACGATGGCGATGAAGGCGTACAGCACGCTGTGGCCGAAGCCTTCCACAATCAGCGAGCCGCTTTCCTGGATCTGGATGGTCACGCCAGTGGCCTGCGGGTCCACGGCCAGCAGCGCTTCGTTGAACTCGGCGGCCAACTCGCGCTCCCAGACGTTTTTTGCCGGGTAGACATACAGGGCGTACAACGTTTCGCCCTCGGCGTTTTTCCCCACGTAGCGCGAACGCAGGATCGGCGGCAGGCCCTCGGCCGAGATGGCCGGCGGGTTCGCATCGCGTTTCAGGCTGCGCATCAGGCCGACCAGGTTGGCGAAGAACTCCGGCTCGACTTCGGCCAGGCGCGTATCCACGGCCGGGCCGCGCTGCTGGCAGAGGTTGGAGATGTTCTGCAGCTGTACCAGCGCGGGCTCAAAGGCCTGCTCGTAGCGGGGGCCGCGGGTCTGCAGCTCGCGCAGCGCGGCCTGCAGCTTGCGCACAGCGCTGCGCAGCTCTTTGGAGTCGCTGGCAAGGCCGACGTCGCTGAAGCCGGCGGGCAGTGCCGCGTCGATGCGCGCCAGGGTTTCGCGCTTGGCCAGCTCGTTCTCAGGCAGGATGCTCTCGGTGCCCCGCACGATGCCCTGCTCAGCCAGCTTGTCGTACTGCCGGCGCAGGGCGCGCAGCTCTTCAAGGCTGCGGCTGGTACTGACGGCGTAGCTGGCGCGCTGGTCGTGGTCGATCAGCAGTTTTTCCCAGTGCACGCCTTCGCTGCCGGGGTCGTTCAGTTCCAGCAGGTTGTAATCGAACGGTATCCAGCCGCGGGCGATCTCGATGCCTGTGATCGCCAGGCTGGCGACCATCAGCAGCGCGACCGCCAGCGCCCCGACCCGCCGCCAGCGGCCCGTGCCGGGGTGCGGCGCTGCCAGCTCGGCGGCTTCGCGTTCGGCCATGGTGGCGCGCAATGCCGGGTCGCCGTCGCCCACGCGGCGCGCGTCCAGCACCACCAGCATGGCCGGAAACACCAGCAGCATGGCTACCAGGCACAGCATGATTCCGATGCCGCAGATCAAGCCCAGCTCGGCCAGGCCCAGGAAGTCTGTCAGCGCGGCGGTGCTGAGCGCCGCCGCCGTGGTGACGGCCCCCAGCACGGTGCCCATGCCGATTTCGCGGTATACTTCGATGAGAGCTTCGCGCACGCCCAGGCCGCGCTCCAGGCCGTGGCGATAGTGGGCGAGCAGGTGGATGCCGAAGTCGATGCCCAGGCCCACCAGCACCACGCCGAACACCATGGCGAAGATGTTGAGGTGGCCGATCAGCAGGGTGGTCGCGCCGATCGTCCAGCAAAGCGCCAGCACCAGCGACACCACTGCCAGCAACGGGCGCGAGAAACTGCGGAAGGCCAGCACGAACATCAGCCCCACCGCGAAAATCGCGAACAGCGTGGCGATCGTCATGTCGCGTCCGCTGGCGGCCATCTCGTCGCTGTAGATTACCGGCCGTCCGGTCAGGCCGATCGCCAGCTTGGGGTGCTGCGCCTGCACCTCGGCGACCACCTCGCGCGCGTAGGCCAGAGGCTGCTCGATCTGGTTCAGGGCGCCCTGGTCCTTGGTGGGGCGGATCGCCACGAACAGCAGGCGTCCCTCCCACATCAGGAACCAGCCGTCCTTGTCGAGGCCGGGGTCGCTGCTGTCGAAGGCGAACAGGTCCTTCATCGGCGGCTCGCCGGAGGGTGCCGCCAGGTTGCGGTGCATGGCGGCCAGCAGCTTGGCCATCTCGTCGCCGGCGCGGGCCAGCGCCGCGTCGTCCGGGACGTTGTCCATGCTGCCTTCTTCAATACCGCGCCGCATACCGAGCAGCATGCCGGGGTAGCTGGGTGTTTCCGCCAGCTGGTGGATCAGGGGTCGCCCGGCCTCGACCTGGGTGGCGATCGATTCCAGGTCGGCCTGGGGCAGGTAGAGCATGCGCGTGGCGCCGAAGCCGGCCGGGTCCACGCGGTCGATCACCACCGGGAAGAACTCGGGCTTCTCGCGCAGCTTTTTGACGACCGCGGCGGCGGCCTGCTTCATTTCATCGCGCGTCAGCTGGTCCGGGATGGGCGGGTTGTAGTCCGGGTTGTCGACGGGGCCCGGGGCCGGCGCGACCATCAGCAGCATCAGTTCCTGGTCGCCGAAGTTGTTGACGAACTCAAGAAAGCGCTTGTTGTACTCGGCATCGGGCGCCACCAGCGCGTTGCGCTCGGTGATGAACTCGAGTTTCAGCCCGGTGTAGACCACCGAGGCCAGCGCCGCCAGCAGGCCCAGCACCACGATCAGAAGGGCGCGGCGGCACACGAAACGCGCCAGCGCCATCAGCGCGCGCTGCCGCCTGCCGGTTGTCGGCTCATCAGTCACGGCCGCAATCTAGCAAGGACGGCGCAAGGCGGGAGCGGATGTTCGACGCGGCTCTTCGCGGTTTGACCCTCAGCCCGACGCAAACTGCCGGATCAACCACGAAAACACAAAAGACAACACACGAAACAGCTTTGCTTTGGTGGCAGTGCCTTTGGTGTTTTCGTGTTTTTGTGGCCTCCAGAAAACGACCTCACGCAAAGGCGCCAATAAAGGCCGAACTTCTTGGCGGCTTGTTCCTGCCGCCTGCCGCCAGCGACCTGAAATCTCTATACTCTCGCCCGTGAAAACGGCCTTCGTCACCGGCGCCAGCGGCTTTATCGGCTCGGCCGTCGTGCGGGAACTCCTGCGCGACGGCGTGCACGTGCGCGTGCTGCTGCGCAAAGGCGCCGACCGACGCACCATCCAGGGCCACGACGTCGAGGTGATCGAGGGCGACCTGCTGGATGTTGCCGCGCTTGCCAAGGGCCTCGTCGGCGCAGACGCCTGCTTCCATGTGGCCGGCATGAACGCCATCTCGCTGCGCCGCCACCAGATCAAGCAGATCTATGACGCCAACGACCGCGGCGCAGGCCTGGTGTTGCGCACGGCCGCGGAGGCCGGCTGCAAGTCGATCGTGCATTGCAGTTCCGTGGTGGCCGTGGGCAAGCCTCCCCGGGGTGAAGAGCGCCACGCCCACGAAGACGACCACCCGCACGAGCACGAGCTGACCGTGCACTACGCGCGCAGCAAGTTCCTGGGTGAGCAGCGCGCCCGCAAGCTTGCCGAGGAAGGCGCGCCTGTGGTGATCGTCAATCCCAGCGCGCCCATGGGCCCCTGGGACGTGAAGCCCACCAGCACCGGCCGCGTGGTGCTCGATTTCATGCGGGGCAAGATGCCCGGCTACATGGAGACGGGCCTGAACGTGATCGACGTGGACGACTGCGCGCGCGGGCACATTCTCGCGGCGCAAAAGGGCAAGCCCGGCGAGCGCTACATATTGGGGCACGAGAACCTGCCGATCCTGCGGATCTTTGAGCTGCTGGCCGAGATCACCGGCCTGCCCGCGCCGCGTTTTAAAGTGCCCAAGTCGGTGGCGTTGGCGACCGGTTTCTTCAGCGAGCTGAAGTCGAAGGTGACCGGCAGGCCGCCGGTGGTGCCGCTGGCGGGCGTGCGCATGGCCCTGCAGCCGATGTTCTACGACAACCGCAAAGCGCTCGAGCACCTGGGCCTGCCCACCCGCCCCATCCAGGACACGCTCAGGCGCGCCGCGGCATGGTTCGTCGAGCACGGCTACGTGCAGGCCCCACCCAAGGCACTGGGCAAGCCCGACACCTGCCTGCAGCCAACTGAAAAAGCGGAAACCAGTAAGGACCACTAAGGACCACGAAGTGAGCTCCCGATGCGGGGCAGTTCTTCGTGGTGCTTCGCGGTCCTTCGTGGTTCACATGAAGTTAGTCTGCGATGGCGGGATACAACTCGGCTGCTGTGCTTGTCTGCCGCCCCCGCAAATTGAGAAACCCGAGGCTTGGGGGCCTCGGGTTCTCTGGTGCCCAGCGTGGGGTCTGGGGTGGATCGGCCGGGTGCGGAATCGACCGAACCACGAATCCTTGGGCACAAACTACCACCGGGCGCGGTGATGCCCAAAGCGACGCGCAAAACCCTGTCACGGATTCGGGAAGCCCCCGACCGCGTATCTCAAATTCGATCAGGCAGGGGCAGGCACAGGCACCTTTGGTGCCCGTTCCTTTTACTGCCCCAGATGCCCGACAGACGCTACACTCTGCCCTTCGATCAGCAGAACAACCCGTGCCGAGACAGTTGACAGTCTCCGTACGATGTGGCATAAACATAACGGCGTTATGAAAGGCGCAGCGTGCAGCCGGCACTCTCGCAACTGAACACCCGCGTCAACGGGGCCGAGCGTCTGCCTGCCGGACCCTGCGTATTGGTCGGCGAGCACTTCACGCCCTTCGACGCCGCGCTGATCCACAAGCTGCTGCCGGGCCCCACACTGGTGGCCGGCGCGGCCGCATACACCACGGCCGGCTCTGACGTGCTGGTGGGCAGCCCGGCCGATGCGGCCGTGAACGAGAAACTGAAGGCCGCGCTGGCGCAGGGTAAACGTGTGTGCGTGCTGCTGGACGCGCACCTGACCAAGGGGGGCGAGATTCCCGGCCTGCAGGCGGCGCTGGAGCTGGGCGCGCCCGTGCTGCCGGTCTACTTCGACGGCCCCTGGTCGAACCGCTACAAGGAAGGTGTTGAGGACTACCTGTTGCCCCGGCGCGGCAAAGCGCCGGTTTCGCTCTCGATCGGTCAACCGATAACCGAAAACGGGGACAGTCCCCAATTGCGGGGACAGTCCCCTTTCCTGTCAGCGCTGCTGGAACTCGAGGCCGAGGTCTGGCTGGCGCGCAAGCGCGACCTGGCGCCGCTGTCGTTCAGCATGGTCAGCCGCCTGCGCGAACAGCCCGAGGCGCTGGCCCTGGCCGACGCCATCCGCGGGCCGGTCACGCGCATCAAGGCCCTTACCGGCGCGGTCGCCATCGCGCGCGCCATGAAACCCCACTGGGGCGAGCAGCCGCGCGTGGGCCTGCTGCTGCCGCCCAGCGTGGGCGGCGCGCTCGCCAACATGGCCGCCATCCTGCAGGGCCGCGCGGTGGTGAACCTGAATTACACAACCGGCCGTGACGGCATGGAATGCGCCGTGCGCCAGGCCGGTCTGAAGACCGTGCTGGCCAGCAAGCAGTTCCTGAAGAAGGGCAACATCGAGCCGCCGGCCAACGCGCAACTGATTTACCTTGAGGACGTGGCCCGCACGATCAGTGGCTTCGCCAAGCTGAAGGCGCTGCTGGCGGCCAAGTATCTTCCGTACCGCACATTGCTGAAGTTCGCCGGGGCCCTGCGCGAAGCGGGCATGGACGACGACCACGCCATCATCTTCAGCAGCGGCAGCACCGGCGAGCCCAAGGGCATCCCGGTCACGCACTTCAACATCATCAGCAACATCGAGCAGGCCTCGCGCTCGCTTGACCTGGATTCGCACGACAGCCTGGTGCACATGCTGCCCTTCTTCCACACCTTCGGGAATTTCCTGCTGTGGGCGGGCCTGCACTGGGGTGCGGCCATGATCTTCCTGCCCAACCCGCTGGACGCCGAGGCCGTGGGCGAGATGACGCAGAAGTACAAGGCCAGCATCCTGGTCGCCACGCCGACCTTCTTCCAGATTTACGCCAAGAAGTGCACGCCGGAGCAGCTCAAGAGCCTGCGCATCATCGTGGCCGGCGCGGAAAAACTGCCGCAGCCCTTCGCGCAGAAGTGGCTGGAGAAGTACGGCACGCCGATCAGCGAGGGCTACGGCTGCACCGAGTGCTCGCCCGTGATCGGCGTGAACGTGCCCGACTACAAGGGACAGCGCGGCAGCCTGAACGGCAGCATCGGCCGTCCGCTGCCGGGCATAAGGGTGCGCATCCTGGACCCGGAGACGCGCGAGCCGCTGCCGCAGGGCGAGCCTGGCGTGCTGGAGGTGAAGGGCCCCAACGTGATGCGCGGCTACCTGGACAACCCGGCCAGGACCGCCGAGGTGCTGAAAGACGGCTGGTACTCGACGGGCGACATCGTGAAACAGGACGCCGACGGCTTTTTGACCATTACCGACCGACTCAGCCGCTTCAGCAAGATCGGCGGCGAGATGGTGCCGCACGGCAAGGTGGAGGAAGCCCTGCACCTGGCGATCGGCGCCCATGAGCAGATTTTTGCCGTCACCAGCGTGCGCTGCGAAAAGAAGGGCGAGCGCCTGGCCGTGTTGCACTGCAACTGCACGCAAGAGATTGAGATCGTGGTGAAGGGCCTGCAGGAGCAAGGCCTGCCCAACATCTTCATCCCCAAGCCGCGCGATTTCGTCGCCGTGGAAGCCCTGCCCGTGCTCGGCACCGGCAAGATGGATTTAAGGGCCATGAAGCAGATCGCGGCCGAGCGGCTAAAAGCGATTTGAACCACGAAGGACCACTAAGGACCACGAAGTAAAAGCCACTGCGGACTCACGCCAAGGCGCAAAGGCGCGAAGAACTACAAGGCGACTCAGATAGCACGGGAATCACAACGTAGCAGCCGAGGATGGCCGAGTCTCAGCTCTCTCCGAGTTGCAACTCGGTACAGACACTCAGCCACATTCCAGTATCCATTTACTCCTGTCCATCTGGGCTCAAAGCAGTTGTAGTTCTTTGCGCCTTTGCGCCTTGGCGTGAGATACTGTTGTTCTGCAGTTCTTCGTGGCCCTTGGTGGTACTTCGTGGTTACAGGCTTTTCATGTTTGGGTTTTTTCGACGTTGGCGGCGGGACAAGGTGATGCAGCGGCCGTTTCCGGCCGCGTGGGAGGCGCACCTGGTTGCCAACATGGGGCTGTACTCGCGGCTTACGCGCGAGGACCAGCTTGAGCTGCAGCGGCACATCCTGGTGTTTCTCGACGAGAAGCACTTCGAGGGCTGCCGCGGTGTGGAGATCACGGACGAAATCCGCGTCACCATCGCGGGCAACGCCTGCCTGCTGCTGCTGCACCGGCGCACGGACTACTTCCCCGAGCTGGTGACGATACTCGTCTACCCCAGCGCCTTCTTCGTCGAGCACAAGGAAGTGGATGAGCACGGCCTCGAGATGACCGAGATAGCCGAGAACGCCGGCGAAAGCTGGGACAAGGGCAACGTGATCCTGGCCTGGGACAGCGCAAAGCACGGCGCGCTGGACCCGCGCGACGGCCTGAACGTGATCCTGCACGAGTTCGCCCACCAGCTCGATTCCGAGGCGGGCGAAACGGATGGCGCGCCGCTGATGGATTCACGCGCCATGGCGCGCGGCTGGGCCGAGACCTTCCAGCGCGAGTACGATGCCCTGTGCGAGGCCGTGGACGACGACCGCGAGACGTTTCTCGACGACTACGCGGCGACCAACCCGGCGGAGTTTTTCGCCGTCTGCGTCGAGACGTTTTTCGAGAAGCCCTGGCAGATGAATGAGCAGCACCCGGAGCTCTACGCCGCCCTGCAGGCCTACTTCAAGCAGGACCCGGCAAGCTGGAAACGCAGCGCGGCAGGGTAGGGGACTGTCCCCGTCGTCGCGGGGAGATGAAGCACTCGAAAACGGGGACAGTCCCCAGAAGCGGGGACAGTCCCCATTAGCCCTTCGCCATCTTGCGCAGCACCGAGTGCAGGATGCCGCCGTTGCGGTAGTACTCGACTTCCATGTTGTTGTGCAGGCGGCAGACTACTTCGAACTGCTTGTCGCCGGCCTTCACCTTCAGCAGCTGCTTGGGCTTCACGTCGGCGGGCACCTCGATGTCGAACACCTCGTCGCCCTTCAGCCCCAGGCTTTCGGCGGTCTCGCCTTCCTTGTAGGTCAGGGGCAGCACGCCCATGCCGATCAGGTTGCTGCGGTGAATGCGCTCGTAGCTTTCCGCGATCACGGCCTTGATGCCCAGCAGCAGAGTCCCCTTGGCAGCCCAGTCGCGGCTTGAGCCCATGCCGTAGTCCTTGCCCGCCAGCACGATCAGCGGGATGCCCGCCTTGATGTAATTCTCGCTCGCCGGGTAGACGTACTTCACCTTGCCGTCCGTGAAGTCGGTGGTCCAGCCGCCCTCGGTGCCCGGCGCCAGCTGGTTGCGGATGCGCTTGTTCGCGAACGTGCCGCGCATCATCACCTCGTGGTTGCCGCGCCGGCTGCCGTAGCTGTTGAAGTCCGCCTGCTTCACGCCGTGCCCGATCAGGTACTGGCCCGCGGGCGTCTTGGGGTCGATGCTGCCGGCCGGGCTGATGTGGTCGGTGGTGACCGAGTCCGCCAGCTTCAGCAGGCAGCGCGCGCCCTTGATGCCGGCGATGGGCGCCGGCTCGGCGGCCATCTCCTGGAAAAAGCTGGGTTCCTGGATGTAGGTGCTGTCCGCGACCCACTGGTACAGGTCGCCGCCGCCCGGCTTGATCGACTGCCACTCGTCGCCGCCGCCCTCGAACACGCCGGCGTAGCGCTGCTGGAACTGCTCGCGCGTGACGGCGCTGTGAATGGCTTTCTCGATTTCCTTCTGGCTGGGCCAGATGTCTTTCAGGAACACGTCCCTGCCCTCGCCGTCCTTGCCCAGCGGGTCTGTTGACAGGTCAATATCGACGGTGCCGGCCAGGGCGTAGGCCACCACCAGGGGCGGGCTGGCCAGGTAGTTGGCCTTCACGTCGGCGTGCACGCGGCCCTCGAAGTTGCGGTTGCCCGACAGCACGCTGGCGGCCACCAGGTTGTGCTCGCGGATCGCGTTGCCCACGGGCTCCGGCAGCGGGCCGGAATTGCCGATGCAGGTGGTGCAGCCGTAGCCCACCACGTTGAAGCCCAGCTTCTCGAGGTCACCCAGCACGCCGGCCTTCACCAGGTAGTCGGTCACCACCTGGCTGCCCGGCGCCAGGCTGGTCTTCACCCAGGGCTTGCGGCTGAGCCCGCGCTTGACGGCGTTGCGCGCCAGCAGCCCGGCGCCCAGCATCACGCCCGGGTTGCTGGTGTTGGTGCAGCTGGTGATCGCCGCGATCACCACCGAGCCGTGGTTCAGCTTGAAGCCCTTCCCGTCCAGCTCCACGGGCACGCCCGGCTCGTCGGCCACGGCCGTGGCCACGCCGTTGTCCTGCTTCGCGGCCGCCGCGCCGCCTTCGTCGGCCATGCTGCCCACGCGGGCCGCGGCGCCGGAGTTCTTGACGCCGAAGGTGTCGGCCAGGTCCTTGTGCCACTGACCCTGCATGGCGTCGAGGTCGATGCGGTCCTGCGGGCGCTTGGGGCCCGCCAGCGCCGGCTTCACGTCGGCCAGGTCCAGGCGCAACTCCGCGCCGTAGGCGACCTTGCGGCCGGGCTCGCGCCACAGGCCCTGTGCCTTGCAGTACAGCTCGACGGTCTTGATCAGCTTGTCGTCGCGGCCGGAAAGCTGCAGGTAGTCCAGTGTGTGCTGGTCCACGGGGAAGAAGCCGCAGGTGGCGCCGTACTCGGGGGCCATGTTGGCGATGGTCGCGCGGGTGGCCAGGGACATGTCGTCGAGGCCTGAACCAAAGAACTCGACGAACTTGTTCACCACGCCGTGGGCGCGCAGCATCTGGGTGACGCGCAGCACCAGGTCCGTGGCGGTGGCGCCTTCGGGCAGCTTGCCGGTCAGCTCAAAGCCCACCACCTCGGGCACCAGCATGGCGATCGGCTGGCCGAGCATCACGGCCTCTGCCTCGATGCCGCCGACGCCCCAGCCCAGCACGCCCAGGCCGTTGATCATGGTGGTATGGCTGTCCGTCCCGACGCAGGAGTCGGGGAACAGCACGCCGTCTTTTTCCCATACCACGCCGGCCAGGTACTCCAGGTTGACCTGGTGCACGATGCCCGTGGCGGGCGGCACGGCGCGGAAGTTGTCGAAGGCGGTCTGGCCCCACTTCAGGAACTCGTAGCGTTCACGGTTGCGCTCGAACTCGAGGCGGCTGTTGGTCTTCAGGGCGTCCGGCGTGCCGAAGGCGTCTACCTGAACGCTGTGGTCAATTACCAGGTCGCAGGGCACCAGCGGGTTCACTTTCTGGGGGTCGCCGCCCATGCGCTTCATGGCCGCGCGCATGGCCGCCAGGTCAACCACTGCGGGCACGCCGGTGAAGTCCTGCAGCACCACGCGGCCGGGCATGAAGTTGATCTCGACGTCGCCGACATTCTTCGCGTCGTAGGCCGCCAGGGCCTTCACGTCGGCCTCGCTATAGGCGTCACCGTCCAGGTTGCGCAGGATGCTTTCCAGCAGGATCTTGATTGAGTAGGGCAGGTTTGCGGCGCCCTTGACCTTGTCCAGCCGGTAGATGGTCTTGTCGCCAAGCGGAGTCTTGAGGGTGTCGCGCGCGTCGTCCCGGATTGTCATGTTGGCCTCGTGTGTGAAGTGTCCCACAGCAGAACGTGTGCTGCTGCACTGCTTATGCCAAAACTGCTGTGCCTTTTCCAACGGGGGTACGCCTTGCCGCCAACCCGCTCCAGTGCTGCAATACGAGGCAGATGAAGCAGCCTGAATCCTACGACGAACTTGCAATCAACTTCGAGCTGCAGCTCTACGAGCTTGGGCGGGCGCTTTACCCGCAGAGCCGCCGGGTGCTGGATGGCCTCGTCACGACCTACTCCGCCGCGGGGCGCCACGAAGAGGCCCTGGCGGCGTCGCTGAAGCTGCTGGCGCTTGAGCCCGAGAATCCGCGCTATCACTACAACTACGCCTGCGGCCTGTGCTGCGTGGGCCAGCGCGACGACGCGCTGGCGGCGCTGCAGCACGCGATTTCACTCGGCTTCAGCGACTATGAGTACCTGACGGCCGACCCGGACCTCGCCCCCTGCGCGACTGCCCCGAGTTCCGCGAGTACCAGAAGAAGGCCCTGGTGCAGCGCAGCCAGCGGCTGAAGCAGGCGGATTGATTGGTCAGGAGCGGCCGACCGCGCGCTGGCGCTTGCGGCTCCTGTTCCTGCCTCCTGCATTCCACTTCCTCACATATGGCTTTGGCCCGCTTGCTTCGTATCTTCACGGGCGAGGACGCCGATGCTCTGGAAAATCCGACTTGTCCCCACCCAGGGACCCGACAGCCCCGACAGTCTGCGCGTCGCCCGCAAGCTCAAGGCCGCGGGCGTGCACGCCGAGGGCATTACGCACAACCGCCTCTTCCTTATTGAAGGGCTGATCAGCGAAGACGAAGCCGAGCGCATCGGCCGTTCACTGCTGGCCGACCCGGTGCTGGAGCGCGCGGAGATCTACAAGGGCAGCGACGCCGAGCCCGAGGGCGAGCGTTTGTTCCACATCATGCGCCGCACCGGCGTGATGGACCCCGTTGAGGCCTCGCTTACACGCGCCCTGCGCGACAGCGGCCTTGAGCCCGACGCCGTCAAGTCGGCCGACCAGTTCCTGTTCGCGGCCAGCCCCAGCGCGCAGGACCTGTCCCGCGCGGCGGCGGCGCTCGGCAACATCGTGGTGGACGAAGCCCACCACGGGCCCCTGAAGCTGGATAGCCTGCCTCGCGGCCGCAAGTACCAGTTCAACAAGGTGGTCGTGGCCGTGCGCAGTTTCGACGATCAGAACCTGCACGAGGTGAACCAGAAGCATCGCCTGGCGCTGAACACGGAAGAGATGGCGGCGATCCGCGACTACTTCGAGACTGAGCAGCGCGACCCCACGGATGTTGAACTGCAGACCATCGCGCAGACATGGTCCGAGCACTGCAAGCACAAGACGCTCGCGGGCCACGTCTACTACCGCGAAACCGGGCCCGACAAGGCTGACCGCGCGGCCCAGGACAGCCTGTTCGACCTGCCGGACCTGCCCCAGAACGGGCAGATCGACAACCTGCTGAAAGACACCATCAAGCGCGCCACCGATGAGCTGAACCGCGACTGGTGCCTCAGCGTGTTCGTGGACAACGCCGGCGTGATCGCCTTCGACCAGCAGGACGCCATCTGCTTCAAGGTCGAAACCCATAATCACCCCAGCGCCATTGAGCCCTACGGCGGCGCGGGCACCGGCATCGGCGGCGTGATCCGCGACATTCTCGGCACCGGTTTGGGCGCGCGGCCGATCGTGAACACCGACGTGTTCTGCTTCGGCCCGCCGGACCTGCCCCGCGAAGACGTGCCGCGCGGCGCGCTGCACCCGCGCAAGATCATGCAGGGCGTGGTCAGCGGCGTGCGCGACTACGGCAACCGCATGGGCATTCCCACGGCGAACGGCAGCGTGCACTTCGACGCGCGCTACACCGGCAACCCGCTGGTGTACGCGGGCAGCGTGGGCATCATGCCGCGCGACAAGATCAGCAAGGGCGCCCACGCGGGCGACCACATCATCGTGGTCGGCGGGCGCACCGGGCGCGACGGCATCGGCGGCGCGACCTTCAGCAGCGCGGAGCTGACCAGCAAGAGCGAAGTGGTCAGCAGCGGCGCGGTGCAGATCGGCAACGCCATCCAGGAACAGATGGTTCAAGAGACGCTGCTCAAGGCCCGCGACCTCGGCCTGTACAACGCGGTGACTGACTGCGGCGCCGGCGGCCTCAGCAGCGCCGTGGGGGAGATGGGCGAGGAACTCGGCGCGGAAGTCGAGCTCGCGCGCGTGCCGCTCAAGTACGAGGGCCTGAGCTACCTGGAATCCTGGATCAGCGAGGCGCAGGAGCGCATGGTGATCGCCGTGCCGCCCCACAAGGTGAAGGAAGCGCTGGAGCTGTTCGAGTCCGAAGACGTCGAGGCCACCGACATCGGCACCTTCACCGGCGAGCACCGCCTGGTGCTGCGCTGGCACAACGAGGTGGTGTGCGACCTCGACATGAAGTTCCTGCACGACGGCATGCCCAAGGTCTGGCGCAACGCCATGTGGCAGACGCCCGAGCACCGCGTGGTGGCCGGCGGCAGCGTGGATGCCGCCGACGCGCCCGGCGTGCTGAAGGCGATCCTGGGTTCCTGGAACGTCTGCAGCAAAGAGTGGATCGTACGCCAGTACGACCACGAGGTGCAGGCCGGCAGCGCGATCAAGCCCTTCACCGGCGTGAAGCGCGACGGCCCCAGCGACGCCTGCGCGGTGGTGCCCAAGCTGGACAGCGACGACGCCTTCGTGGTCGCCAACGGGCTCAACACACGCTACGGCGACGTGGACCCGTACTGGATGGCGATGTCGAACATCGACGAAGCCCTGCGCAACTACGTGGCCAGCGGCGGCAACATCGACCACTGCGCCATCCTCGACAATTTCAGCTGGGGCAACTGCAACAAGCCGGACCGCCTGGGTGCATTGGTGCGGGCCTGCTACGCCTGCCTGCACGCGGCGCGCGCCTACGGCACGCCGTTCATCAGCGGCAAGGACAGCCTCAACAACGAATTCCTGACCGAGGCCGGCGTCAGCATCCACATCCCGCAC
This sequence comes from Planctomycetota bacterium, assembly GCA_027493625.1. Classification (GTDB taxonomy): domain Bacteria; phylum Planctomycetota; class UBA8742; order UBA2392; family UBA2392; genus JACKID01. The sequence continues at coordinate 580,238 of JAOSKM010000002.1, forward strand.
ACCCTGCTGATCAGCGCGATCGGCAAGGCCGTCAGCCTGGACGCGCTGACGACCAGCGACCTCAAAAAGGCGGGCAACAAGCTCTACCTGGTGGGCTACACGCGCCGCGAGTTCGCGGCCTCGCACCACGAGCTGGTCACCGGCGTCAAGGGCGACCAGCCGCCGCGCGTGGACCCGGCCGCCGCGCTGAAAGCCTACCGCGCCATCAACGCCGCGCAGGAGGCCGGCATCGTGCGCGCCGCCCACGACTGCGCCGAGGGCGGCCTGGCGGTCTGCCTGGCCGAGATGTGCATCGGCGGCCGCCTGGGCGCCAAAGTGCGCCTGACCCAGGAGCTGGCAGCCACGGACGCCGACATCGACGACACCACGCTGCTGTTCGCGGAAAGCAACGGGCGCATCGTGCTGGAGGTCGAGCCCAGCAACGAGGCCGGGCTGATCCGCTTCTTCGAGGGCGTGCCCCTGACCGAGCTGGGCGAAGTGAGCAGCGAGCCGCGCCTGGTGATCGAGGGCCTGCAGGGTACCGTGCCGATCGACCTGCCGGTGAATGAGCTTGTGAACACCTGGCGCAACCCGCTGTACCAGATCATGGGTGAAGAAGCGCCGGGACAATGAAAAATTCAAAATGCAAAATTCAAAATTCAGTGCGCTCGCCAAGAGGACCATTTTGAATTTTGCATTTTGAATTTTGAATTAAACCCATGCCCCACACGCCGCAAACCGCTGTTGTTCGCCTGTTGCAGGGCTGCACCGAAGCGCGCAACATCGCGCCCGGCGAGCGCGTTGAGGTTCGCCCGCACCTGCTGATTCTCGGCCCGCGCGACGGCCTGGCCGCGCTGAAGGCCTACCTGCTGGCCGGCGGCGAGGAGATACCCGAGCCAGACCGCGTCATCCTGTTCAGCGAAGACAACCTGCCCGCGCCTGACGCCGCCGCCGCCAACCGCCGCAAGCAACTGAACGAGGCCGCCGCGCAGGCCGGCATCAGGCGCGTGATTCCCGCCGCCGGCTGCGAGCTGGCCCACGTGCTGGAGCAGGCGCTGGTCGTGCCCGGCGAGCTGGCGGTTGCCAACCTGCCCGAAGTTCATCGCCTGGGCGGCATCGGCGCGCTGGGCATGCGCGTCACCACCCGCGACCTGGCCGCACTGCTGGCCGGCAAGCCGTTGTCGCTGACCGTGCCCGCGGCCGTGCGCGTGGACTTGACAGGTCAACGGCAGGCGCTGGTTTCAGGCCGTGACGTTTTCTTCACCCTGCGGCGTGAGCTTACCCGCGACCGCCTGGTCGGCCGCGCGCTCGAGATCGGCGGCGAGGGCCTGGCCACACTCAGCCTTGACGACCGCACCGCCCTGTGCGGCCAGGCGGCGCACGCGGGCGTGGCGGCGATGTTCTGCCCGCCCGATCGCGCCGCGGTAGCCGAGCTGAACAAGCGCATCGCGCGGCCGTACACGACTATCGAGCCCGAGAAAGAGGCGGCCTACGCGCACCGCGCGACGATGGATATCAGCCACGCGCAGCTCAGCGTGATCCCGCCCGAAGGCGTCGATAAATGGCGCACGGTCGGGGAATCCAGCGGCGAGCCGGTTTCGCGCGTGGTGATCAGCGGCGGCCTCTCCGCTCTGCAGCAGGCGCTGGAGATCATCAAGCTGCGGCGCAGGAATCCCCAGGTCGAGTGCTTGGTGGTGCCCGACACGCGCGCGACCTACCAGCGCGCGCTGGCGCAGGACGTGATCGAGCAACTGATTGAAGCCGGTGTGCAGGTGCACCAGCCCGGCACCCCGGCGGCTTTGCTGCTGGACGGCAAGCCCGGCCTGGTCACCGGCGTGGTGGCGCCTCAAGGCTGCTGGCGCGCGGGCGTGATCGCGGCCGCCACGGCTGCCTGCGCCGGCGCGATCGTCCACCCGGAGCGGCTGGACGCCCAGCCGCAGCGCGACAGCAAGCTGTCAGGCCGCAGGCCGAAAACGTAGGGACACGCGGCAGCGTGTGCGGCTCGTGCCGATTGAAAGCAACCACAGGTGAACATAGGCGCACATGTTCAACTGTGTTTACTTATGTTTGCGTTCTCCAGTTTGTGGTTTCCCGGCGACAGCGAGACCCCTGCCATGAACGCACGCAAACACAAAGGTACTGCCACAAAAAAGCTGCCTGCAGTTTTCGTGTGCAGTTGTTTTGTGCTTCGGTGTTTTCGTGACCTGTTTGCAGCTGGAAACGGGTTTCAGCCGGCAAGAGCCGCAAAGCACCGCCAAGACCTTTAACTTCGCGGCCCTCGGCGGTGCTTCGCGGTTGCATTTCAGGACAGCGTGCAACAGGCGGAGAACTTGCCCGCCGCCGTACCAGTGGACCTTCAGAACCGCACTGGCGAACGGCATGCGCGTCCGGCACAACGAGCCTGACGAATCATCAGCTGATTGAGTAGTCCTGTTTCGTGTAGCCCCGTTTGCCGGGAGACAGGGCGGTAATGGTCACGGTCCTCCCGCTGAAGGAGAGGTTGAAATCGGTGGGCTTGTAAAAGCTCCCGGTGAGGGACTGCTCGGTCAATCCCAGCTTTGTCAGCTTGGCTGCATTCATGGGGCCGCTGAAATCCTTCGACAGCCTGGCAGTGTCGCCGGCATAGTCTGCCGCAAGCTTCAGCTTGAGCTGCTGCGCGATCGTTCGCATGCTTCCCGCCACGGCTTCGGTCTGCACGGATTCATCCACCGCATCCAGCGGCACCCCCGGCGCGTACAGCTTGTCCTGTTCCACGAAGCGAGCACGGTTGTCCGCGTCGTCGTCGCCGCAGGCGGCGAGGCAGAGAGCGCAGGTCATCACGATCAGCAGGCGTTTCATTGGTTGCTCCGGATCACTTCACCGCTGGCGGCGTTGGCCAGCAACCAGTAACGCCCGCCGGTGCGGGGCGTGCCGACGCTGACTTCCACGTCGCCCAGCATCTGCCGGCGAATGCGGTAATCCGCGGGCGCGAACTCGCCGTCCTTCGTCAGCTCGATGCCGAGCCGGCCGCGCAGTTCGGCGTCGTCGAGGCTGCCGCACAGCTCGTCGAGAGTGTGGAGGGCCGCCACCTTCTTCAGCGCCTCGCGGATGCGCTGGAAGTTCGCCTCCGCGTCGGCGCGGCGGCGTTTGAACACCTCGACGCTCTCCTCGGCCGCGACGATCCAGGTCAGCGCATCGCCCGGGTCGGCGCGCTTGAGATTCCTCATCTCGTCCTTCTTCATGGTCTTCCTGCAGTTGTCCACCACCGTGGTGGTGTCCACCTCGGCCTCCAGGTAGAAGGGGTGCGCCGGATGGTGCACCTTCAGGTTGGCGATCAGGCGGCCGTCCTCGTCGCGCCATGCAAGCTGGAAGTCCTGGATGTTGAAGTGGTCGAGGTCCCAGCGCTGCAGGGCGATCTCGTCCTCTTCGTCTTCGCCGCCCAGCTCCGAGATGATCACCCAGCCGCGTCCCTGTGGCAGGCGGTCCAGCGCGCGGTCGGGTTCGCGCACGCGCAGCGCGCACAGGCCGCGCAGGATGTTGTGCAGCCACTCCGCGCCCTGCCTGATGTACAGCTCGCCGGAGGCGTCGGCGTCGTCGCGGCTGCCCCCGAAGCCGCTGAGCTGCAGGCCTTCCATGTCGACCCATGACAGGCTGCTCGACCAGGGGCTGCGGTAGACGCGGATGCCCACGAAGCTGGAGTCCGGCTTGGCAGGCTTGCGCGGTGTGTCTTCGCCCTCGTCGCCGTAGTACCAGTCGTCGCTGCGCACGAACAGCCCTTCCCACTCTTCGCCGGCCCAGATGCGGTACTCGCCGTCCGAGCCCCCGCCAGTTTTCATCAATGTGGTAGTCGTCCGGCTTGTAGAAGTTCCCCTGCAGCAGCGCGGGCTTGAGCCCCAGGCGCTCGAGTTTCTGCTTCAGGTTTCCGGCGCCCTCGAACAGCGGCTTGGGGTCGCGTCGCCAGGTCGGGCTCGGCTGGGCCATCACCGCCAGCGCGATCTGCATCAGCACGCTGCGCGCCTCCGCCCGCCGCGCGCGGGCGTCATCCACGGCGGCCAGCGTCACCACGCCGGCGCCCGCGGACTGCAGCTTCAACTGCAGAGCCTCGGCCAGGGCCTCGTCGGCCAGTCGGGTGGATATCCTGAAGCGCATCGCGTCGCCGCCGCAGTCCAGGGCTTCCACGGCCTCGATGCCGGGTACCCGCTGCAGGCGGTCCACCGTCGCGCGCAGGGGGCGCATGTACCCGCGGCTCAGAGCCACCAGCCGCAACTCGACTTCGCGCGCTTCCTGCTGCGCCTCGCCGGGCGTGACAAACAGCGGCAGCGACAGCATTGCCAGCCACAGCACAATCAGCTTGCGTGTCATTTCCATCCCCGGTTTCCGAAACAAGTGAAGCCGGCCTGTTCGTTTTCTGAACAACTGTCGACAGTCCGCGGGGGTCCGGAGCGTCAAGTTCGGTTCCGCCGGATGCGAAGGCTTGACCCACCACCGCCCGGCCGTGAGTATAACGGCCGATTACCTGTGACGATAGCACCGCCGGGGTGGTGGTCCCGTGCGGGATTGGCGCGTTACAAATGAGGACGGCTGCGTAAAAGGGGTTCAGGCTTCTTTTACAGAGAGACGGAACGGGCATCAGAATGGGTGTAGTAGACACAGTCCTGCGGTTCTTCGTCGGCACGCGCAACGAGCGCCTGGTGAAGTCGATGCAGCCGAAGGTGGACAAGATCGTTTCGCTGTTCCCCGAAACCAACAGGCTCAGCGACGAAGAACTGCGCAACAAGACCGCCGAGTTCAAGCAGCGACTGCGCGAGGGCGAAACCCTTGACGACCTGCTGGTTGAGGCCTTCGCCTGCGTGCGCGAGGCAAGCTGGCGCATGCTGGGCGGAAGGCGCTGGGTGGTGGACCCGCGCACAGGCGACGAAATCCCCTACAAGGCCCATTTCCCCGTGCAGCTGATGGGCGGCATCGTGCTGCACACCGGCATGATCGCCGAGATGGTCACCGGCGAAGGCAAGACCTTCGTCGCCACCTTGGCCGCCTACCTCAATGCGCTCGAGGGCCGCGGCGTACACGTCGTCACCGTCAACGACTACCTCGCACGCCGCGACGCCGAGGAACAGGGCCGCGTGCTGGGCATGCTCGGCATGACCTGCGGCTGGATCCAGTCCGACATGGACAACGAGGAACGCCGCGCCATGTACGGCCGCGACGTCACCTACGGCACCAACAACGAGTTCGGCTTCGATTACCTGCGCGACAACATGAAGATCGACCCGCGCCAGCAGTGCCAGCGCGACCTTCATTACGCGGTGATCGACGAAGTGGACAGCATCCTGATCGACGAGGCCCGCACGCCGCTGATCATCAGCGGCAGCCCCGAAGGCACCGCCGATTTGTACGCCAAGGCCAACGAAATCGCCAGGACGCTGCAGGGCGTGGACGCCGAAGACCTGAAGGAAAAGCTGGGCGTCAAACACGGCAAGAACGCCCTGCTGCAGGACCGCAACATCTACCTCGAGGCCCTCAACGAGTACGACTTCGAGAAGAAGGAAAAAAGAATCCCAGTGCCTGCTCACGGAGCGCGGCGTCAAGAAGGTCGAAAAAGCGCTCGGCATCAAGAACCTCTACGACGGCTCGCACATGCAGTGGCCGCACTTGATCGAGCAGGCCCTGCGCGCCAACAACCTGTTCCACCTCGATAAAGAGTACGTCATCCACGAGGGCGAGCGCGGCCCCGAGATCGTGATCGTGGACGAGTTCACCGGCCGCATGCAGCACGGGCGGCGCTGGTCCGACGGCCTGCACCAGGCGGTCGAGGCCAAGCACAACCTGGTCGCCCGCGCCGAAAGCTTCACGCTGGCCACCATCACCCTGCAGAACTACTTCAAGCTGTACAACAAGCTGGCGGGCATGACCGGCACGGCCATGACCGAGGCCGCCGAGTTCAGCAAGATCTACAAGCTCGACGTGGTGGCCATGCCCACCAACCGCCCGCTGGTGCGCGAAGACCGCGAAGACCTGATCTACGGCACCGACAACGAGAAGTGGGAAGCGATCGCCGGCGAGATCGAGAAGATGCACCAGCAGGGCCGCCCCATCCTGGTCGGCACCACCAGCGTCGAGAAATCGGAGCATCTCTCGCGCCTGCTGAATTCACGCGGCCTGAAGCACAACACCCTGAACGCCAAGTACCACGAGCGCGAAGCCGACATCATCGCGCAGGCCGGCAAGAAGGGGAACATCACGGTCGCCACCAACATGGCCGGCCGCGGCACCGACATCCTGCTGGGCGGCAACCCGAAGTACCTGGGGCTGCAGGACCTGAAGAAGGAAGGCATCAGCGTGGAGTCGCTGCTGCCGCAAGAGCTGCAGAACGTGCCGTCCTGGACCGTGCCGCGCGACGTGCTGCTGCAGGCCGAGGTCAAGTTCGACGAGCTGATCAGCGAACGCGCCAGGAAGTACTCGCCCGAGTGCGACGCCGAACACGAAGAGATCGTCAAGCTCGGCGGCCTGTGCGTGATCGGCACGGAGCGACACGAGAGCCGACGCATCGACAACCAGTTGCGTGGCCGTTGCGGCCGCCAGGGCGACCCGGGCAGCAGCCAGTTCTTCCTGAGCCTTGAGGACGACCTGATGCGCCTGTTCGCGGGGCCGCGCATCAAGGGGCTGATGCAGACCCTGGGCCTGAAAGACGGCCAGCCGATCCAGGCCAAGATGGTCAGCAACAGCGTCGAGCGCGCGCAGAAGAAGGTCGAGCAGCGGAACTTCGACATCCGCAAAAACCTGATCGAGTACGACGACGTCAACAACGGCCAGCGCAAGGCCGTCTACCGCATGCGCCAGGTGTTCCTGGCCGGCGTGTCACGCGGCGATTACTTCGAGCTCGAGAACGAAGTGCGCAAGCACGTGCGCGCGCGCATCAAGGAAGTGGACAAGCTCGAAAGCGTCACCGACAAGACCCGCTTCAGCGCCCGCGTGGCGAAGGAACTGGCTGAGTGGCTCGATAAGCACCACGACGCCGAGATCAGTGAAGACGCCCTGCGCGACATACCGTGCGAAGAGGCCGTGTTCCGGCTGGCGCAGACCATCCGCGGCAGGATCCACGGCGAGAAGCTGCGTGAGGCCGTGCTGGACCGCATCGAGAACGTGATCCAGGCCAGCCTCGAGCGCCACGTCGCCAAGAACGTGGAGCGCCCGGAACTGTGGGAACTGGCGGAGGTCGCGGCCGACTTCCAGAAGGCTTTCAACCAGCCTATCGAGGTCAGCGAGCTGCCCAAGGGCCAGGGCGGGCCGGAGCATTTCAACGCCCTGCGCGCCGCGCTGATCGACAAGGCCACCGCGCTCTACACCGAGCGTGAAAAGAGAATCTGCAGCGACCAGGACGGCAACCCGCTCAAGACACCGGCCGGGCGCCCGGCTTACGGCCGCATGCGGCAGCTCGAGCGCTATCTGCTGCTGCAGAGCATCGACGAGCACTGGAAGCAGCACCTGCGCAATCTCGATGTGCTGAAGGGCAGCATCCACTGGGAAAGCTACGCCCAGAAGGACCCCAAGGACGCTTACAAGAAGAAGGGCCACCAGGTGTTCGAGGAAATGCTCGACCAGGTGGACCTGGAAGTGATCAGCACCCTGTTCCGCATCGAAGTGAAGTTCGAAAAACCGCCCGAGCCGCAACGCACGGCACCCGTGGGCCAGGCCATTCACGCGCCGCCCCCGGGCGTAGGCACCACCAGCACCAGCGGCATGGAAGCGCCAAAACCCACGGCCGCGCAGGCCGAAACGCGCCGCCAGATGGAAGCGGCCTCAAGGGGCGGTCCCACGGCCGACACCGGCTACCGCGCCAGGGAAAAGAAGAAGCTGCCCGGCCCCAACGAGCCCTGCTGGTGCGGCTCCGGCAAGAAGTACAAGAAGTGCCACATGGCCGAAGACGAAGCCAAGGCGGCGCGGTAGGAACGCGGACGTCCCGTCCGCAAACTGTGATGCGGGCTGCCAGCCCGCACGTGGCACGGGCAAGTGATGCGGGCGCCCCGCCCGCACGTGGCACGGGCGCCCCGCCCGTGCCGGCGGGCTGGCAGCCCGCCCCACGCCTGCGGAGCAGGCTCACAAGGTTAGCCCCCAGCGTAAGCTGGGGGTTTGCAATGACAGAGATGCTGAGGCGCGGAGCGCCGACACAACGGCCGCGATGATTGTGCCAGCGCTCCGCGCCTCTGGTTGATCCCATCGTGAAACCCCCACCTTACGGTGGGGGCTAACCGTTGTGCCGGCGCTTCGCGCCTGTAAAGCCGGTTTCATGGCCGCCGGGGCCGGCGCCTTGGTGCCTGAGACTATGTAGCGATGGGTCATCCTGGAGGGGTAGCCTCACGTTTGGCAGTTCGAGGTCTACCCCAACCAGGAGACAAAACATGACTACATATGTTGGTGTCGACGTGCATTCCTCGCAATCCACAATCGCAGTCATCACATCCGGCCAGCCCAAGCCCTCGATCATCACGGTCCGCGGCGGCCCCGAGGAAGTCAAAAAGCAGCTTTAAGAATCGAAGCTCCCTTCGACTTGTGCTTCGAGGCCAGCTGCGGCTACGGCAAGTGGTTTGAAACCCTCTCAAGCGTCGCTCGTTCGGTCACCGTCGCGCATCCCGGCCACCTTCGGCTGATCTACGCTTCCAAGCGCAAGAACGACCGTGTCGACGCAAGCAAGCTGGCCAAGCTGCTCTCGGTTGGCGCTGTGCCCGCCGTCTACGTCCCGAATGTGCAGGTCCGCGAGTGGCGCGGGCTGATCCGTCACCGCGGCCGCACGGTTGCCAAGTGCACTGCGGTGAAGAACAGCATCCGCGCGTTGCTGCGTGAGCAGGCGATCAAGGCGCCACGCGGGCTGTGGACGAAGAAGGGGATCCTGTGGCTGACGCAGCTTGATCTGCCGGAGACCACGCGTTGGCGGATGGACGAGCACCTGGAGGACCTCGAGTTGCTGAAGCAGCGGGTGTCGCGCTTCACGCGCCAGCTCGACCAGATTGCCGCCCGTCACCCGGGCGTGGCGCTGCTGCGAACGATTCCCGGCGTCGGCACCCGCACGGCCGAGGCGTTCGTGGCCTGGGTGGATGACGCCAGGCGCTTTGCGCGCACCAGCCAGATCGGCGACTACTTCGGGTTGGTGCCACGCCAGGACGCCAGCGCAAGGCGCAACCACCTCGGGCACATCACCAAGGACGGGCCGGGCTGCGTCCGCCAGTTGCTGGTCGAGGCGGCCTGGCAGGGCATCCGTCGCAGCGGCGTGATCCGCGCCAAGTACGAACAGTTCAGGCGCGGGGACAAAGAGCGCACCAAGAAGGCCATCGTCGCCACGGCGCACTGGCTGGCACGGGTGATGCTGAGCATGCTGCGCAGCGGGGAGGTGTGGCGGCAGGCAGAGTAGGGACAACTAAGGCGTGAGGCAGGGGGAGCTGCGGGTTGGATAAGCCGGACCTCGGACTGGGGACATGACCCTGAGAGGTCGAGTGCCTGAGTGAGGCCGGCGCGAACTCGTCAAGTGATGCCCGCTCAGGCGGTGACATCGAATAGATGTTTGGACCAACCCCGCAAGCAACCCTCAGCCCCCTTGACCCAATCGCTCATAGATGTCCCCTTTGCGCTGCCGTCGCTCGGGCTGGCAGCCCAATACTGCGGGGTTAAGGAGTTTCGCGGCAGACTCCGACGTGCAGATTGTATCGGCAGTCAGGCGCGGAGCGCCGTAACAATTGTTAGCCCCCGCCGGTTGGCGCCCTAGCGCAGCGAGGCGCCAACAAGGCGGGGGTTACGGGCAAAAGAGGTTTGAGAGGCGCGGAGCGCCGGCACAACGGCCGCTTGCGGCCGATCGGTCCTCGCGGCAAACGCCGCGAGTGTGTCGGCGCTCCGCGCCTTTGATCGTTCTTCCGCCGATGACCCCCACCGAACGCCGGAGGCGTTCGGTGGGGGCTTCCACTGTGCAGGCGCTCCGCGCCAAACAGCTAAACCGACGACTGTTTCGCCTTAACCCCGCAGTATTGGGCTGGCAGCCCGCGCCACCCCAAGCCGTGTCGCACGCACTTGTATGCTTCCGGTGGTCCTTTACGGGAGACATACCATGACCGAAGAAGAACAGGTGCGGATGGCCAACGAGGCCCCCCTTACCGACGAACAGGCGCGCGGCGCCTTCTGCGCCGCCATCCGGCTGGTGCAGGACGTGATGGACATGGTCAATGCGGCCATCCAGAGCGTTGACCCGGCCGACGCGAACGCCATCCACGCCGCGCAGGTCGCCGCACAGGCCAAGCGCATCGAGCTGTTCGGCGTGCGCGAGCGCGACGCCGCCATCCTGCGCGCGCACCCGCTGTTCCCGCTCTGGAAGCTGGTGCTGCAGATGGCCAAACAGCTCGAGTCCCTGCTGGCCGTCACCAACCCGCAGATCTTCGCGGCGCGTAAAACGGCCGAGCTCGACGCCCGCCAGGCGCTGAAGCAGGCCCAGAAGCTGAAGGCCAAGGCCGAAGCGGCGTAGTACGGGGTCGGCCGGCTTGCGGGATTCGGACTACGCGGTAACCGCCAAGAGCCGCGAACGGCCGCGAAGAGCTGCAACTTAGCGGCCTTTGGCGGTACTTCGCGGTTGCGTTCCGAGCCGGGGTGCAGACAGGCGAGTCGTTGGCAGAGGACAGTTGTGCTGTTCAACAGGGCACGCATGCGTGCTGAGGTATTCGTGTTTTTCCGCGCTTCTGATCGGCCGGAATCTGCCCCATCGGCGGCGGTTGGAATCCGTGAAAAGTGAATTCTGTCAACGACATCCGTTTTTTTCCGGGCACGAATTCGCTGAGGGGTTAGGCTCTGGCACGGAGGAAACCATGGCCCAGATCTGGCAGCTCAACACCCAGTACCGCGGCATCGATGCAACCGGCACCATCAACGGCTTTCCCATCCTGAACGCCGACACCGGCGGCTCCGGCGAGGCGGGCTTCACCAGCGCGGCGCTGAACCCGATGCTGGTCGGCAAGGGCAACCTGCTGCGCATCGAGATCACCCAAAAGACCCCCGACGCCGAGTTGAAGTGCAGCGTCGAGAACGCCCAGACCGGCGACGTCATCGACACCGGCAACGCCGAGGTCATCCCGCTGCCCGCGGGCGACCCGCCCCACGTGATCGAGATCCGCTTCGATTCGCCACAGGACAGCTTCGCCAAGTTGCTGGCGCACGCACTGCCCAGCGACGAAAAAACCATGGTCGCCTACGCCCTCAAGCTGCGTGACATGCTGAACGCCAAGGACATCGACGGCATGCTCAAGGCCCTGCAGCCCAAGTTCAGCGACCTCGCCGAGATGTACGGCGTCTCGGTCGAGATGGGGAACCAGCAGGCCCGCAGCGTGATCGAAAGCTTCGCGGAATCCAGGCAGTCCTTCGAGGCCGCCGACGTGCTCGCGCGCCCCTGCTGCGACAACAAGCTCTGGCAGCTGCTGGGCAAGGACGGCGATGTGCTGTTCCGCATCGAGGAAGAGGACGGCTCCATGAGCCTCGACCTGGTGGCCGCCATGATGCCCGAAGGCCCGGCCGTGGTGCGCTAGGTGGTGCGGGCGGCGGCATTCGCGTCCCGCGAATGAGTTTCGCAGGCCTCCGGCCCGCGTCGACGGCGGCAGGCCGTCGCAGGCGTTTTTGCGAAGCTTAATGCCCGTATCGGCAATCGGCGAAGCCGCGTGTGAACCCGCGCACCGCGCGGCCGTTTGAGGGGGTATACTCGATCATCCCCGGGGCGTAGCTTTGCCGGCGCCTGTATGCAGAAGCGATTCCTGGTTGTGGCCTTGGCCGTGCTCGGCCTGCTGGTGCTGGTCTCGTTCTGGCAGGCGAGCGAGCCGCCGGCGCGCGTCAAGCCGCTGAAGCCCACCGAGCTGCCCCTCGACGGCGAGCCGTCGGCGCAGCCCCTGGCCGCGTTGCCCGACAGCGCGCCCCTGGACAGCCCCGCCATCGAACAGCCACACGAGCTGCAGCCGCCGCCCCCCGCGCCGCCCGTGGTGAACGACCCCGCCAAGGGCCGCATCTGGCTGCGGCTGATAGACGCACGCAACAACCGGCCCGTGGCGGACAAGCAGGTGGAGTTGCTTCCGGCCGGTTACACCGGGCCGGGCACCGAGTACGGCTATCTCCTGGATAATCCTCGTCCGGCATCTCGTGCCACGAACAGCGACGGCCTGATCGCCCTGAGCGCCGTCTCACAGGATGAAATCTCCGAAGAGCCTGCGGACGTCATACTGAACACGGATATGGAAGAGGCGGTCCTCCTGCACGTGCCGGTGCCGAACGGCTGGTACCCCCTCGTCGATGTGTATGACCTCGGCCGTGAGATTCACCAGCTGGGCGCGCAGCCCTCGGCGGTTCCAATTGACGTGTTGGTGATGCAGATGGCCTCCACATTGCGCATCGTCGCGCGCGACGAATGGGGCGTGCCGCTGCCCGACGCGCGGCTCGAGTGGGCGGTGATCGGCACGGGCACCCTTGCAGAAGAATGGCTCAATGTGCGCGGCGAACCATATGACTGGGTTGAAGACTCAGAATGGTCCCCCTGGGTCAACCGGTTGCGGCACGAACGCTGCCGGGAAAACGTGCGCGGAGAGTTCAAACTGCTGGAATATGAAGAGCCGTCGGTCGCCGCGCCGGGCGATGAACTCTTTTCTGCGCCGCTGTTCGGTTCGCTGCTGCTGCGCAACCTGCCCTGCGTGAAGATCGGCGCCGTGGGATACCATCCTGCCTACGGCTTCAACAGCGCCACGCTGCAGCTGGTGCCCGGCAGCAACGAGCTGAACGTCTACCTGCGCCCTGAGGGCGCTGCCACGCTCAACGTGCGTATCGAGTGGCTGGGCAAGCAATCCGATGAAGACAACAGTCCGCAACTGGAACTGATCTCCACTGGACCCTTCGGCGAAAACAACGCCCTCTACGAAACCGGCGCCTGCCACGATTTCTGCTGGGAACTCGCACCTGCGAGTAGCGGAGTCTGGACAGGCACCATCCGCAACGTGCCGGCCGGCTGGTGGACGCTGAGTTGCAGCTTCCCCGGCGGTGAGGGCGGCACGGTGCGCCTCCAGATCAACCCGTTCGAGACCCGCAGCGTCACGCTGTACGGCGGCGATGACATCCACGCGCGCTGGAAGCCGATCATCCGCTGCGGCGGCGTGCAGCTTGAGCGCGCCTCGTTGCGCCTGCTGGGCGGCTACGACCGCGAGCCCGGGCAGTACAGCGTCGATCACGACGCCGAAACCGGCGAAACCGAAGCCCTGCTGCTGATCCCCGGCAACTACACCGTCTGGATCCCCACACTGCAGCCCTTCGAGATCACGCTCAAGCCCAACGAGGAACGCAGCGACGTCTACGAGCTCGCGATCAACACCGTGCGCATCACCATCGACGCGCAACTCGCCAGGCTGCTCAGCCCCGAGGAACAGTCGGTCACGCTCAACCTGCTGCCCGACGACGCCTGGGACGGCGCCGAGGAACACCTCTACGCCATGGACGCCGCCATGCGCGCCCGCGACGAAAACTACGACCAGCTCACCCCCGGCGTCACACGCACCTGGCTGATCCCCGCCGGCCGCTACCGCTGGGAACTGCTGGGCTCCGACCAAGAACTGTACGGTCCCATCGAGTTCAACCGCGTCGGGCCCACGCGCCTCGACTTCGCGCTCAACGCGCTGCCAGGCCTGGCTCTGCTGCAGCTCGAGTTCGAAGGATTCAACGATGAGCAGCCGGCCGTCGATTTCATCGACGACGGCCTGCAGGAGACGGCCATCTACGCCTTCCGCGCCGGCGACGAAGAATTCACCCGCGACTACGGAGGCTACGTCGAGGAAGACCGCGACGTGCAGTACATCTGGGCCGCTGAGCGCCTGCTGTACGCCTTCGCGCCCCGCGGCAGAAGGCTCGCCAGCGTCTACGCCGGCGACGAGTCCTGCGACGTGCACGTGGACTTCCCCGGCCGAGCATCCATCACGCCGACGCAGATGGTGCGCCCCGGTGAGGGGCAGCTGCACCTGCTGGATGCCAGCGACGAAGAGGCCGAGGTGTACGACCCGGATTTCTACCACGTGATGGCCTACCACGAGCGCGGCGAGTGCGGCGATTTCACGGCCGGCGACTTCATCGAGATGGAACTCGGGCGCGTGCAACTGCTGATCTCACGCAGCTCCGGCGGCGGCTGCAGCTTCGCCAGCGTGACGCTGACCATCACGCGCGAAGAGCAGGAGCTGCGCCTCGACAAGCTTGACTACAAACCCTTCGGCCGCGTGACCCTCACGTTTAGCGGCCGAGGCTCGCCGGACAGCCCCTTCGACGCCTGGTGGTACGGCGAGAACGCGCCGCGCCCGCCGGTGGTGCTGGCGCTGGACCAGGTGGTGGCTGGCACCCCGCGCTACGTGCACTTGGGCAGCCCGGACCAGCTGCTGCCCCAGGGCCGATTAGAGTTCGTATACAAAGACCGCCAGCTACCCCCCGGCCGCTACAAAGTAATCCCTTGGCCCGGCGCCGAAGAGAAGTGGCAAGTAACCTTCGAAGTAAAGCCCGGCACCAGCACCCAGGCCAAAATCCAAGGCGGCAAGTAGTACCCAAGTCGGCAATCCGTGTCGCAGCACGAGGTATACTTCCCGGCAGGTGACGCAGGACCAGACTGCGCTTTACAGCCCTTGATATCCTAGAGAGTCGGTGTCAGGCCACCGCCAAAGCTGCTCGAAAGGCTCGGACCACAGCTCGGAAGCCACCAAGCCGGCATCAGAATGGGATTCGAAATGAGCCAGATACCTACCCGCTGAGGGTTTTAGCTCCTTTGCACTCCGGTGGAATCCATGGCGGCACCACAATGTCAGACATGGCCAACCAACATTCAACAGCTTCACTTCATGCCTCGGTGCTGGTTCAATGGTTCGAACGACGGGTGGGTGAGCATGCCGGGTGGCCCAAGCGCACGTCCGTTGAGACAGCAGGATACAACATGAACGAATCAAGAGTCACCGAGCGACGAAGCAAGCAGTCCCAATCAAGAGGCGAAGCTGGCCTTCTCGCGCCCCCAAGAAACGCGCCGTGCGAGATGCTCAGCTCAGATGCGGCTCTTTGGAATGGTGATGTTGAGGCATTCCTACAGCGACTGCCGAAGGAGGGGCTGTTTGATCTAATAGTATCCTCGCCCCCTTATAACATTGGTAAAGAGTACGAAACACACCAGGCACTTGACGAATACCTTGCATGGCAGGAACAGGTCATTTCTGAACTCGTACCCCGCTTGAGACGGGGAGGAAGCCTTTGTTGGCAAGTGGGAAACTACGTTGAGCAGAATCAGGTTTTTCCACTCGATATAGAATTCGCGCCCATCTTTAGGCGTCACGGACTCCAGCTTCGCAACCGGATCATCTGGCATTTCGGTCATGGACTCCATACGCAACGTCGCTTCTCTGGACGTTATGAAGTAGTCCTCTGGTACACCAAAACCAGTACGCCCGATGACGTCTACACCTTCAATCTGGACGCTGTTCGCGTACCCGCCAAGTACCCGGGGAAGCGCCACTTTAAGGGCCCTAACGCCGGAAAGCTTTCTGGAAACCCCCTTGGGAAGAACCCCGAGGATGTCTGGAGCATCCCCAACGTCAAAAGCAACCACGTGGAGAAGACGTCGCACCCCTGCCAGTTCCCTGTGGGCCTGGTCGAAAGGCTTGTGCTCGCCCTGACCAATCCCGGCGACCTGGTCTTCGATCCTTATGCAGGTGTCGCTTCAGCTGGAGTAGCTGCGCTCGTTCACAACCGACGCTTCTGGGGATGCGAACTGATTCGAAAGTATGCGCAGCTGGGAATTCAGCGGATGAACGACGCGCTGTTGGGTCACGCCAACTACCGCCCTCACGACAAGCCGGTTTATGACCACCGCAAGAGCAAGCTCTCCGTAACCCCGGAGGGATTTAAGGAAAGCAAACTGGATGAAGAGTAGCCACTACAGCCATTGTGCAGGAGACGAATCGGTACCCAGAAGCCTTCAGGAAGAGATCGCGCTTGCGATCCGATCGGTCACCGTAAGGCCAACAAAGGGGGTTGCGCCAAGACTCCGCAAGGCAATAATCGATGCGCTTCAGGCCGTTGGCTGGTCCGATGAAGTCCCTGTCGCGCACAATTCCGACATCACCATTACTTCGACGAAGTCAGATGTCGGCCTTTGCTGCCAAACTGGCAACATGGCCCGCATGTACGCAGACCTAATCAAACTTCAAACCCTCTATCTAGACGGTGCCATCACCGCCGCCGTTATTATCCTTGCATCTCAACCGCTCGCAAAGCTGATGGGAGACAACATTGCCCAAGCCCAGCGCCTCGGCAAGGAACTCCGGATATTCAAAAAAGCCTATTACGTACCCACAATGGTATACGCACTGGAGTAGCAAATGACAGCGAACGAACTCCCGTCCAATGCCAAGGACTCCAAGTATGGATGGCCCAAGCCTGCACGGCTCGACGAGTTCTCGAAACTCTTGGCCAAAGCGGGGCAACCTACCCATCGCGTCGTATTCCAAGGCAAGAACCAGGACATCCGAATCATTCGCGTCCCAATCGAGCTACCCAAATACCGTCTTACGAACGGCCGCACTGCTTCACTCCAGCAGGAGTACATGGCCAAACAAGCAAAGACCCGTGAGGACTTCTTCACTGGTGACCCAGAGATGTTGGACGCCCAAGAGGTCCAGCACAACCTTCTGCTTCAGGTTGCGCGTCAGTCTGACTTGCAGAAGTTTTTTGAGGACCCTGCAAACCGACAGGTCGAACCTCTTTTGCTGGATGAATACGGCATCGTAGTAAACGGCAATCGCCGCCTTTCATGCTGGCGACACTTGTTGCAGAAGGATTCGGCGAAGTACGGGCACTTCCGGCATATCGACGTTGCAGTTCTTCCACACGCTGACGAGAAGGAACTCGACCGGCTTGAAGCTACGCTTCAAATCCAGAAGGACATCCGAGCGGACTACTCCTGGGATGCCCAAGCAAACATGATGCTAGCCAAACAGCGCCGAGATGGATTCTCCAACAAAGAGCTGGCAGACCTCTACGGCATGAAGGAGTCTGAAGTCCGAGAGCTACTCGACATGCGGGCCTATGCTGACGAGTATCTGCGAACGCGGGGGAAGGCGAACCTCTGGTCCTTGGTTTCCGACGGTGGCAACGAATACGCCTTTCGCAAGATTAGCACGTCGCGTCCCAAAGTGGCTGGTGTTGGCAACCAAGAACTCTTCAAGCAAGCTGCTTTTGCGATGATTGAGAAGCCAGAGGAAGCAGGGGGGCGTCTTTATGAGGTTATTCCGGCAATTGCGGAAAGTGTCAACGAGATAAAAGCGCGCCTCCAAGATGCCTTTGAGGTGAAGCCTCTTGATGACTCCAAGGAATTGGATGACTTGTTCGGAGGTGTCGTACCAGACGATGGAACCACCCAAATTGATTTGCCACTCGCAAAGGAAATCCAGAAGCAGGAGAATCTTGACCTCGCTCGTAAGATCATCGCAGACGTGGTTGAAACGCAGAAACAACTTAAGTTAGACGAGAAGACGGCCTTCTTCCTCTTCAATCGAGTTACCGCGGCGCACACTCAGTTAGCCGCTGCCGTCAAGACTGGACTCCGTGCGGAGTCCAGCAGACGTGGTGTCGCAAAACAGCTCGACCAGATCGAGTATCAAGTAAAACAGATACGCGCCTTTTTGGCAAAACATGCTGACGATTGACTACGATGCCACTGAAATGAACGCACGGCTTTCCTGGGAAGCAAGCGATGAGTTCGCCCCTGGCTGGACACCATGCGCCGTGTTGTCTTTGACCATACGGAAGAGGCGACCCAGGACGGCCCATACACTATTAGTCTGCCGTGGTGGAATTTTGCCGCCATTCGAGCCCAGTTGCTGGAGCTGTTTAGGACCTATCGTATTTCACCCGGCGATGGGCTCCACGTCACGGAGGCAGCTACAAACCTGTTGAGGCAGTCTCGAAGAACTGCCGACAGCTATCGGGCGGCAATCACCACGCCACCCATCTCACTCGATGCACTTGCGAAACGCTTGGCAAGCGTTGGCTTCCATCGTGATCTCTCGGCCGAGCAACTCAGAAATGTCGCGAAGATAGTCTCTCTCCCCGCCGCAGCCACGTTCTCCGTTCCAGGCGCAGGAAAGACCACAGAAGCGCTCGCCTACTACGTCCTCAACCGACAACCGGGTGACAGCCTCCTTGTGGTCGCCCCAAAAACGCTTTCGCCGCGTGGGACGAGCAGCTCGCTCTTTGCCTACCTGAGGTAAAGGACCGGTTCGTTCGACTTCGTGGTGGGCGCGACAACATTCGACGCCAACTCGAAGATGAACCCGCGTTCATGCTAATAACCTACCAGCAAATGGTCCGAGTCCGCCGCCTGGTCGCATCACATTGCGCAAGGTTACGCGTGCATGTCTTCCTGGATGAGAGCCACCGAATCAAGAGCGGGATCACTAAGGTAACCGCAAGATCTGCGCTCGAGCTAGCGCACTTGCCCGTTCGCAAGTTGATAATGTCGGGCACACCGATGCCTCAAGATGTAGAGGACCTGATTCCCCAATTCTCTTTCTTGTATCCAGAAATCCCGTCTGACGCTTCGACCGTCGTCGGACTCATACAGCCTGTGTATGTCCGCACGACGAAGACGGAACTGAAGCTGCCTCCCATCACGCGGACAATCGCCAGCCTTCAGATGTCGGATGCTCAATCTGAACTCTACAGACTCATGCGGTATGAGGTCGCACGTCAGGCAGAAGCGGCGCTTTCCATACGCAATAAACAGACCCTCCGGGCGCTAGGCCGCTCGGTTGCTCGGTTACTACAGTATGTGTCGAACCCCTCTTTACTATCTTCCCATCTAGAGTTTGGACACCCAGAACTTCTTGCGGCTGTCTTGGCAGAGGGCGATGGGCCTAAACTGGACTATGTCTTGACCCGCGCCAGAGCAATAGCCCGGAGCGGTAAAAAAGTACTCGTATGGTCGTCATTCGTAAGAAACGTGGAGTATATCGCCGAACGTCTAGCCGACTTGGGCGCGGTTTACATACATGGAGGTGTTGACGCTGGCGATGAAGACGACGACGACACACGCGAGGGAAAAATACGACGTTTCCATGACGACGAAAACGCACGCGTACTAGTCGCAAACCCCGCGGCTGCTAGTGAGGGCATTAGTTTGCATTCCGTATGCCATCACGCCATTTATCTCGACCGGACATTTAATGCCGCTCACTACCTGCAATCTGAGGATCGTATTCATCGTTTCGGCTTGTCGGCAGACCAAGATACTTACATTGAGATTGTAGAGTGCACACACACCATTGACGAAACTGTCCGAAACCGTCTGGACCATAAGATCGGTATGATGGCGGTGGCTTTGGGTGACCCCTCGTTGCGGCCGGATCCAATTGCGCTCGACCCTACCGATATCGAGGACTTTGAGGAATACTCGACTGGGCTGGGCGAGGATGACGTCCAAAAGCTCTTAAGTGATCTCAGGGAGCAGGACTGATGCTTCCTCTCTCTCCAGGCATGGCACAAGCGGCCTTCGAGTTACTTGAGCTACTCAACCGAGAGCCGCTAACCGTTGGGGAGTTGATCAATTCGTTTCGACGCCTGTCTGGCCTACCAACTCCGCAAGTACTAAGCTTGGCTCAAGAGCTTGATTGGATTCAATTCAACGAACACGGGGTGGCCGTAGGGACCTCACGGGGAAAGGCTTTAACACAATGTCCGCACTATCCTGAAAAAACTTCGTCAGGTACTTCTTGACTATGTCGATTCGGTTCGACCGCCATGGCTTCAAAATGCGCTTTCGGGCAGAGCGCGGGTAATGTCCTATGTGGGCACTCAAGTTGGGCAGGTGTTTGTAGAAGCTGAGGTGGTGCAAGGAACAAGTGACTCTGTCGTGGCCTTCTGGGATGCATTAGCCGCACGAGCCAGAGGCCAGAAAGATAGCCGTCTGACAGAAATTGGGCGGCGGGGAGAGCGGTTGTCGTTGGCTTATGAGCTCGCGCGCACTGGCCACCCTCCCAAATGGGTATCGTTGGAAAGCAATAGAGATGGCTTCGACATTCTTTCAATCGTCGACTCGGGTGACTCACGAATGCTGTCTATTGAGGTCAAGACGTCAACGCGCACAACCGGTGCTGAGATATTTCTAACCAGCAATGAGTGGATCCACGCACTTGATGCCGCTAACCACTGCTTCCATGTGTGGCTACTCCTGGGCACAACTAAGCCCACCCTCGCGATTCTCGAAGTCGCCGACATCATCAACCATGTTCCGCGAAATGCTGGAGCTGGCGCGTGGAACAGCATGAGTTTGCCCTTGGACGGGTTTTCGGAAAAGTTCGCCGAGTTTTCACCATAAGGCCGCGGGGATTTTACGAGATGACGCTTCAATGAAGCTGCATCTCGGACGATCTCCTAGCTCGACCTTCGAAAGGCGTGGCGAATTCGACGCTGGAGCGTTCTCGACGCCAAAGAGTTTGCCCACCATCGAGCCAAGCCGGCCCAAACACCGCCGTAACTCACATTAGAACAATGACTTGCGCTGACAGCGTGAATGGCGGAGGCCTGTTGACTGCTGGGTCAGATTATTGTATCTTGCGTAGGCTTTTGAATTTTGGTTCAAGTTTCAAGCTTGGTGCCCTATGCAGGCGGCTGAACGACGACAGAAGAAAACTGAGCTCAAGCGCGAGGCTATCTTGCGCTCCGCGGCCGCTGCTTTCCGCCGCAAGGGCTACCACGGCACCAGCATGGAGGACATCAGCGACGCACTGCTGATGACCAAGGGCAGCCTCTACTACTACTTCAAAGACAAAGAAGAGATCCTCTTCGCCTGCCACGACTTCAGCCTCGACCGCGTGCTCGAACGCACCCGCGAAGTGCTCGATGAACAGAAGGGCGCGCCGGCCGCGGAGAAGCTGTCGGCGCTGATCGACGCCCTGGTGCACGTGATGATCGACGACCTGCAGGGCAGCGCGCTGGCGCTGGACTTCACGGCCCTGCGCGACGAGCCTTTGGCGCAGATCATCGCCAAGCGCGACCAGTTCGAGCGCTCCATGCGCGCGGTGATCAACGAGGGCGTCAAGGGCGGCGAGTTCCGCAACGTGGACAGCAAGCTGGCCAGCTTCGCGATTCTCGGCGCGATCAACTGGATCAGCAAGTGGTATCGCCCGGACGGCGCCTTCAAGGCGGCCGACATCGGGCGCATGTACAGCGACCTGTTTGTGAAGGGCCTCAGCAAGGGCCAATTGCCGACCAACCGCTAGCTTGAGGTTTCAGGTGTCAGGTTTCAGGTGTCAGAGAATGCACCGAATCGGTCCCTGAAACCTGAAACCTGAAACCTGTAACCTGCTCCGGAGGAGCTCTGCCATGCAAGTACGCAAGACGATCAATACCTGGGACGACTGGACCGACTACTTCGAGGAATGGCGCAAGGACATCGGCGTCGAAATCCCCGAGGCCACCAGCTTCTTCATGACGCCGCTATATGACGACAAGCCCAGCAGCGAAGTCGAATTCGGCGACTTCAAGGGCCAGCACAAGTGGGAGCGCATCAGCCAGGTCCCCAACCAGACCATGCGCGACGCCCTGCTGCAGCTGGTGTTCGTGCAGGGCGACACCGAGTTCGCCAGCACCGAACAGCAGCGCCGCCTGCTCGAGAACGTCCCGCACGACTACGACCGCTACGCGGCCGTGCGCATCATGCTGGAGGAAATGCGCCACGGCATGCAGATGGCGAACATCCTGGTCAACCACTTCGGTTCAAGCGGCAAGCTGGAAGCCCGCAAGCTGCTGGAGCGCCGGGCATCGGGCGCCTTCCCCGAAGAGAAGAACCCGCGTCTGCTGGGCGCTTTCAACGAGGCCGTGGACAACTGGATCGACTTCTACACCTACACCTGCTTCGTGGACCGCGACGGCAAGTACCAGCTGACCATGCTGGCGCCTTGCGGCTTCGCGCCCCTGGCCCGCAGCGCCGGCCCGATGCTTAAAGAGGAAGCGTTCCACCTGGGTTCCGGCAACGACGGCCTGGGCCGCATCATCAAGGCCGGCAAGGTTCCGACGCCGCTGCTGCAGAAGTGGTTCAACAAGTGGATCAGCGTGGCCACCGACCTGTTCGGCAAGGACGAGTCGAGCACGGCCGAGTGGGCCTACGTGTGGGGTTTCAAGAGCCGCTTCGACGAAGACAAGCAGCGCGAGGCGGGCAACATGGACTTCAACCGCAAAGAGCTGAACCACCACAACCGCGACCTGTACCACGCCGAGGTGACGGACATCGTGAACCGCCTCAACAACTTCGTGGCGGAAGGCCAGCCCAAGCTGTACGTGCCGGACATCAAGTTCCACCGCGCGATCGGCCGCTGGGCCAACCAGCCCTACAGCGTGACCGGCGAGCTTCTGAGTGACGCGGATTACGCGAAGCACCTTCAGGAGGTGCTGCCGACGGAGCAAGACCTCGCGGCCGTGGCGGACATCTTCAAGGACCCGGAGTGGATCCAGGAGAAGAAGATCCCGAACGACCCGTGGGCGTACCAGAAGGCCACCCACGCCGGCGCCAAGCACACGGCGTAAGCGCAGCGACAACCCAAACGGGGACGGAGAAATCCGTCCCCGTTTTCTGTTGGACGGGGTTGCCGGCTCAAAGCGTTAGGCTGCCGTGACCATGGACGACGCACGCATAACCGGGATCAAGGCTTGGGCGGGGCTCGCCGGCTGGGTGCTGCTTGCCTTTGCGGCCTCGGCTGCCGGCGCGTTCTTTTCGCCCGGCGACTGGTACGCCTCACTGAACAAGCCCTCGTTCAACCCGCCCGGCTGGGTGTTCGGCCCGGTGTGGACCGCGCTCTACGCCATGATGGGCGTCAGTGCCTGGCTGGTGTGGCGGCGCGGCAACGCGCGTCGGCCGCTGGCGCTGTGGCTGCTGCAGCTCGCGCTGAACGCCGCGTGGACGCCGTTCTTCTTCGGCCTGCATCGCATGGACATCGCGCTGGTGATCATCATCGCCATGTGGCTGGCGATCCTGGCCACGTTGCTTGCGTTCCGGCGTCATTCGCGAACAGCCGCCCTGCTGCTGGTTCCGTACCTGCTGTGGGTCGGTTTCGCCACGGTGCTGAACGCCGCGTTATGGCGCCTGAACTGACGGCGGGAATATCAGGACCAGCAGGTCTGTTTAGTCCCGGAGGGGGTAGCATGAGACGATGGCGCGGGATTGCGGTCGGGTTGCTGCTGCTGGCGGGCGGCGTGGCGGCCGCCTGGGTGCTGGTGTTCAAGCCGGTGCCCGTGATCATGCACGAAGCAGCCGCCGGTGACGTGACCGAACACATACCCGGCACCGGCGCGATCGAATGTCCGCGCGTCGTGCAGCCGGGCTTTGAAGTCACCGGCCGCATCACCAGCCTGCTGGTGGACCAGGGCGATCGCGTGAAATCGGGCGACGAAATCGCGCGCATCGACGACGAGGTTTACCGGGCCGAGGAAGCGGCGGCCGTGGAAGCCGCCGAACTCGCCCGCGTCTCGCTGGATCGCCTGCGGGCGGACATCAAGCGCGCCGAGGCCCAGCGCGAGGGCGCCGACGCCCACGCGAAGCGGCAGGAAGAAGCCTTCAAGAGCAACACCATCTCGCGCGACCTGCTGGACCAGGCCATCGAACGCGCCCGGGTGGCAGAGGCCGAGCTGGAGCGTGCCAAGGCCGCACTCGCGGAGGGCGACAGCCGCCTCGCGGCCGAGCAGCGCGCCCTGGAGGTCGCCCGCGCCAGGCTGCAGCGCACGGTGCTGAGAAGCCCCATCGACGGCATCGTGCTGGCGCGGCTGGCGGAGCCCGGCGACGTCGCCGTGCCGGGCGGCGCGGTGCTGCGCATCGGCGACACGGCCGGCGTGTGGGCCAGCGTGTGGGTCGATGAGACGTTCCTGCCCAAGCTGAAGCCGGGCCAGGCCGCCACGGTGGAGTTGCGCTCAACGCCCGGCGGCAGCCTGCAGGGCCGCGTGCTGCGGGTCGGCCGCGAGGTGGACCGCGAAACCCGCGAGCTGCTGGTGGACATCGAGCTGACCAGCCCGCCGGAGCAGCTGGCGGTGGGCCAGCGCGCCGACGCCCGCATCCACGGGGCATCCGTCAGCGGCGTCACGCGCGTGCCCGCTGAGTTCCTGGTGTTCCGCAGCGACGGCGCGTTCGCCTGGGTGGACGAGGGCGGCAAGGCCGCGCTGCGTGAAGTCACGCCCGGCATCAGGGGCCGCGAGTGGATCGAGATCACCGGCGGGCTGGCAGCGGGCGACAAGGTGCTGCGCCCGACGCCCGGCGCCCGTGCCGAGTTGCGTGACGGCGCGCGGGTGGCGGCGCAGGAGCCCGCGCCATGATGGATCTGGCTGTGCGCGACATCCGCAACGACCTGTCGCGCTTTCTGCTGACCGCGGCGGGCCTGGGCATGCTGATGTCGGTGGTGCTGGCCATGACCGGCATCTACAACGGCATGGTTGTAGACGCAACGGTTCTGCCCGACACCTACGGCGGCGACCTGTGGGTGGTGCAGAAGGGGACCCAGGGGCCGTTCGCCGAGTCGTCGCGCGTGCCGGCCCTTCTGGCCGACCGCATCCGCGCCGTGCCGGGGGTTGAGCGCACGCGCAGCTACATGACGCTGAACGTGCAGCACGAGCTGGGAGACGGCGAGACCCTGCGCTTCATGCTGGCGGGGCTGTCCTGGCCCGATGACCTCGGCAATTCGCTGCCCCTGGCGCAAGGCCGCGCGCTGCGACAGCCTCACTACGAGCTGGTGGCGGACCGCGCGCTGGGCCTGCCCGTAGGTACCAGCCTGCGGCTGGGGCGCGACGACTACACCATCGTGGGCATCACCAGCGGCATGGTCAGCAGCAGCGGCGACCCGCTGGTGTTCGCCAGTGTAAGCGACGCCTTGCGCATCCAGAACGATCTCGCCAGCGAGGCCCTGCGCCTCGAGCGCGAGTCGCGCGTCTCCCGCGTGCGCCGCAGCGAGTACGGCCGCGACCCCGCCAACCTGGCCCGCGCGGGCTCGGCGGCGCCGTTGCCCGTCACTTCGCCGCCCCCGGTGACGGCGATCCTGGTCGATGTCGCGGCGGGCGGCGACGTCGAGGCCGTGAAGGCATCGCTGCTGGGGTGGCCGGACATCAGCGTGTACACCATCGACGAGCAGCGCGAGCTGCTGGTGCGCGGCGTGATCGACCGCGCGCGCCGGCAGATCGGGCTGTTCCGCGCGCTGCTGGTGCTGATCTCGGCGATCGTGATGGGGCTGATCGTCTACACCATGACGCTCGACAAGATGCTGTCGCTGTCGCTGCTGAAGCTGCTGGGCGCAAAGCAGCGGGTGATCCTGCGGCTGATCCTGGAAGAGTCGCTGCTGCTGGGCATCAGCGCCTACCTGGTCGCGCTGCTGATCGGCGAGCTGGCCTTCGACCTGTTCCCGCGCCGCGTGCTGGTGCAGGACCTGGATCGCCTGGCGCTGCTGGGCGTGATCCTGGGGCTGTCGGTCGCCGCCGGCATGGTCGGCCTGCGCAAGGCGCTGGCGGCCAATCCCAACGAGGTGCTGGCGTCATGAATGAACGCGTCGGCACAACCGTGCTCAGCCTCACCGGGATCTCCAAGGTCTACGGCGAGGGCCCCACGCGGGTGGACGCGCTGCGCCCCACCGCGTTTGAGGCGCGCGCGGGCGAGGTGGTCGCTATCGTCGGTCCGTCCGGCTCCGGCAAGTCCACGCTGCTGACCATCATCGGCCTGATCAACCCGCCGACCGCCGGCTCGCTGCTGATCAACGGCGAGCCGGTCATCACGGACGGTGTCGCGGTTGCCAACCTCACCACCATGCGCCGGCGCGAGCTGGGCTACGTGTTCCAGCGCTCGAACCTGATCCCGTTCCTGAACGCTGAAGAGAACGTGAGGCTGGCGCTGGAGATTGATGGCGTGCCCGCGCACCAGTCACGCACGCGGGCGCGCGAGCTGCTGGAATCGCTGGGCCTGGGCAAGCGCCTGGCTGCATTGCCCGGCAAGCTCTCCGGCGGCGAGCAGCAGCGCGTGGCCATCGCGCGCGCGATGATCCACCAGCCTTCCGTGGTGCTGGCCGACGAACCCACGGCCGCGCTGGACAGCGGGCGCGGACGCCAGGTGATGGAGCTGTTCCGCGACTCCGCCCACGCGCATGGCGCCGCGGTGCTGGTGGTGACGCACGACCACCGCACGCTCGACCTGGTGGACCGCGTGCTGGAGATGGAAGACGGAGTGCTGAGCGAGAAGCAACCCGCGTGATTCAGGGCGCGGCGAACGGTTGCACTCCGGCCTCGGCACAGGACTTGCGCATGAATTCCAGGTGCTCGGATGCGATGTCCGGCTGGTTGAGCGTTTGCAGCAGCTCCATGCCTTGCTTCCACCACTGGCGCGCGGCTTCGGCATCGCCCCGCTCCAGCAGGAACAGCCCGTAGTCGCAGCGGGTTTCCGCAAGGCCCAGCGGGTTGCGGGCCTGCTCATGAAGCGCCAGCGCGCGCTGGAAGAAGTCGTCGGCTTGCGCGGCATCGCCCTGGACTGGCACAGGGCGGCGAGGTGCCAGCACGCCGTGCCCTGGTTGCGCGCGTTTCCGGTGTCGACGTGAACGGCTAGGGCCTGCCGCAGCAGCGCATCGGCCTGGTCGGTGTCGCCGGCGTCACGTGCCAGCAGCGCGAGGTTCTCGGTGGCGATTGCCTCATACCCGCGGTTGCCCACCTCCCGCGATGCGGCGATGGCCGCCAGGTAGTCGGCACGCGCGTGTTCCGTCTGGCCTGTTTGGACGAGCAGGTTGGCGCGGTTGCCGATCACGATCGCGGCGCTGCGCTGGTTGCCGACTTCACGATGAATCTCGAGGGCTTGCTGGTATGCAGCCAGGGCTTCCGCCTCGTTGCCGCTGCGCTGCAGGGAAAGCGCGAAGTTGCCGAGCGTGATGCCCTCGAAGCGCCGGTTTCCGCGCGCCGATGAAGCTCAAGCGCTTCCCGATAGTACTGGTGCGCAAGCCGGGACTCGCCGCTGTCATCCAGCAGGCCGGCGAGGCTGCCTAGGGTTATGCCCTGTCCCCGCAGGTCGCCGCTCTCGCGCTGGATCGCCAGCGCGTCGCGCAGCAAGGCTTCACCGCGATCGGGCTGTCCGGCGCGCGCGACAGCCATGCCCAGGCTCGAGCTCGCGGACGCGATGCCCGCCCGGTCGCCAGCGGCCTGGAACATTTCCAACGCCTGCTCGTAGTCCGCGATCGCCGGCTGGCGTTGCCCCTGCATGATCCGCAGGTTGGCCCTGACCCCGAGCAGGAATGCGGTGGCAACGTCGCGGGGCGCCTGTTGCAGGGCTTCCAGGGCCGACTCAATCAGCTCCAGCGCCCGCGCGGGCTTCCCGCAGGCGTCGCAGGCCACGGCCGCGCGTCGCAGGGCGGCAGCCTTGGCGGCGCCTGCAAGTTCTGCGGACAACTCGTGCCAGTGGGAAGCCGCAGCCTGCGGACGGAAGGCCGCATCGGCGTGCTCGGCGGCGCGGCGCAGGTAAAGCAGGCGCGCCCGCAACATGGCCGGGGAGGGCGATTCCACGCCTTCGCACGCCAGTCGCGCGTGGGCGGCGAGGTCGGAGGCGACGGCATCTATCGGGTGCGGCTGAGGCTTCGGCGCGTGGAAGTCTTCCAGGGGCGCAAGCTCGGGTGCCGGGCCGCCGAACACCAGCTCGATCAACTGCACCGCAAGCTCGTGCAGCTTCGCGCGATCACTGGGAAGCTGCAATCCGTAGGCCGCCTCGCGGATCATCGCGTGGCGGAACAGGTAGGCGGTCTCGGCGGTGGGCTCAGGCACGGCGGCATTCTAGAGACGCGGCCTCAGATCAACCTTCGAAAAAGGGATACGCCGGAGTTCTACTCCAGCGGGGGTACGCCGGCCTTGGCGCACCACTCACGCATCTGGGTGACCTGGCTCTGCAGGAGTGTCTTGTCGCCCAGCGCCTGCAGGATGGCGGCGCCTTGTTGCCATGTTTCGCGGGCTTCCGCATGGCGGGACTCCTCCAGTTGCAGCAGTGCCAGGGCGAGCAGGTGTACTGCCTCGAAGCGACGGTTGCCCACCTCGCGATGGATCGCGAGCGCCTGCAGGAACGTCTGTTCGGCCAGGTCGTGGCGCCCGGAGACAGCGTACAGGGTGGCCAGGTTCCCGCGCGAGACGCCCTCGCTGCGCCGGTTGCCGACCTCGCGGTGAATCGCCATCGCCTGCCGGTACAGTTCCTCGGCCTTGTCCATCTGGCCTGACTGGCGGCAAACGACCGCGAGATTGCCCAGCACGATGCCTTCAAAGCGCCGGTCGCCGGTCCTGCGCGTAACGGCCAGGGCCTGTTCGAAATACTGCTCGGCCTGCGCCAGGCGCCTGGCTTCCTGGTGGATGATGCCGATAGCGCTCAGGTTCGGGCCTTCTTCGCGCTCGCTGCCGATCTCGCGATGAATCGCCAGTGCTTCGTGGATCAGCTTCTCGCCGGTCTCCGCCCTGCCTGTCTGGCGATGGAGTTCCGACAGGTTGCGGATAATGATCCCCTCGCCGTGCCGGTTGGCGGACTCGCGCGCGCCCTCCAGCGCCAGCATCCCCGTCTGCTCGGCATGCTCGCGTCGCCCGGTTTCCGAGTACACGATCGCCAGGTTCGTCAGCACCGTGCTTTCGATGCGACGGTGACCGGCCTGGCGGGCCAGCATCAGCGCCTCGTCGAACAACTCCTCGGCCGCCTTCGGACGCCCCGTGTTGAAGCACAGCGCGCCGGCCTTTCTCAACGCCTCCGCCCGCGCGGCGCCCTGGAGCAGATCCGACAGTTCGCGCCATTTCGAGATTGCTTCCGTTACCTGGAACTGCTTCTCCGCGTACTCGGCTGCGCGGCGCACGTACAGAAGGTGAAGCACCGGCGTGACGGAGAACCGGTCAGCAGGCACAGAACCGGTCCTGCCCGTCAGCGCCTGGCGGGCGTGGTCGCTCAGTTCGGATGCCACGACATCTGTCGGGCACCATTCGTAACGGGGCGGATTGACTGCATCCAGCGGCGGCGGCTCCGGCGCACGCCCGCCGAAGGCTGCCTCAATCAGGTTGAATGCCAGCTCGTGCAGCTTCGCGCGGTCGCTGGGCAGCTGCAATCCGTACGCCGCCTCGCGCAGCATGGCGTGACGGAACAGGTAGGCGGTCTCCGCGTTCATGGTGGCGTGGGTGGCTCCTCTGCCTGCAGTGGCAGCAGACCGAAGCGGCGGCAGTGTTCGCGCATTTCGTCCTGCATCCGCTGCAGGCTTGCCGCGCGTCCGCGCGCCCGAATGACGCCGATGCTTTCCCCCCACAATGCCGCAGCCTCGTCGCGCCTGCCCTGGCTCAAGAGGCACAACGCCAGCCTGCACTGGTCTGCGGCGAACACTACGTTGCCGCTGGTTTCAAGCCCCACAGCGATTGCGTCACGCAGCAAAGGCTCGGCCTCGGGCGCGAGACCCAGAGACATCAGCAACCGCCCGAGCTCTGACAGTCCATAGGCCAGCACCATGGGCTGGCCCGTCTCGCGTGCCAGTTCCACGGCGGCGCGCAGGTGACTCTCAGCCTGCTCAAGCCGGCCCGTGTTCTGGAACACTTCCGCCAGGTTCATCAGCGCTTGGGCCTCAATGTCGCGCGTGTTGAGGGCCCGGGCGAGCGCAAGCCCCTCCCTATCGAGCTCCTCGGCCTCCTGCCAGCGATGCTGGAAGCTGCGCAGGTTTCCCAGGTTCACGGTGACGGCGGCATCAAGCTTTCCGAAGCCGGTTTCCCTCGCGATCTCTCTCGCCCGGATGTTGAAGGCTTCGCCGCGTTCAAAGTCGGAGCGCGCAACGTAACGGCTGCCGAGTGCTGACAGGACCGCCGCCTCGCCTCGGCGGTCTCCGGCACGTTGCAGCAACTCCAGGGCGAGGGCGCCTTCCCGGTCGCATTCTTCCAGCCGCGCCAACTGGTAGAGCAACACCGTGCGGCTGCCGCGCACCGCAGCCTCCAGCCCCACATCGTCGCATTCCACGGCCAGGTCAAGCGCGGCAACGTGGAGTTGTTCCGCCTGCTCCGGCCTCATCAGCCGCAGCGCGGAGTTGGCCGCACGGCGCAGGCACTCGCCGCGCCTCGAGTCGGGAAAAAGCGCCGCGGCCCGCTGCCAGGCAGACAGCGCCTCGGCGTGGCCGTACGCCTGCTCCGCCACCTGCGCTGCGCGGCAATGATAGACGCGCAGGGGCTCATCCAGGTCCGGATCGCCGCCGGCCTGTACCGCCAGACGGGCGTGAGCGGCCAGTTCTGAGGCGATCCCATCGGTCCGGTGGGGAGTGAACGAGTGAGCCGCGGGCGGCGTCAGGTCCGGCATCGGCGCGCGGCCGCCGTGGAACTGTTCCAGCAGCTGCACGGCCAGGCCATGCAGGTGCGCCCGCGTCGCGGGAGGCTGCAGATCATAGGCCGCGTCGCGCAGCAGCGCGTGGCGGAACAGGTAGGCGATCTCGGCGGATGGCTCGGGCACCGCGAGATTGTAATGTCACGCTGCGGCGTTACGACAGGAGCAACCCGTGGATCACCTGCCCGAAGGCCCCGAGCTTGAGCGTCTGCTTGAGTCCATCGAGCAGGCCATGTACGCCGACCTTTACGCCGCGCTGCCGCCCGCGCTCGCCCTGCAGCACGGCATCGAGGCGCGCGCCCGCGACGGCCTGCTTCGCATCACCACCCGCGCCCTCGACCACCCCATGATGAACCGCGTGATGGGCGTCGGCCTGCAACGCCCGGCCGAGGCGCAACTCGACGAGCTGGCCGCGCACTACGCCGCCGCCGGCATCCGTCGCTGGATGCTGCAGGTGCTGCCGCACGCGGAGACGCCGGCGTTCCGCGCCGCCTGCGCCGCACGCGGCATCATCAGGCTGCGCGGCTGGGCCAAGCATGTGGGGCCCGCCACGCTCACGCCGGCGGCGCGCTGCGACCTGCACATTCAGCCCGTGGGCGTTGAGCGCGCGGACGAATGGGCGGCCGTGGTGGGCGAGACGTTCGCGATTCCGCCCGCGTTCCACCCCCTGGATGGCGCGGCTGGCGGGGCGCGAGGCCTGGCGGCTGTTCGGCGCCTTCGACGGCGAGACGCTGGCAGCCGCCGCGGCCCTGTACATGCACGGGGAAATCGGCGAGCTGACCTGGGCCGGCACCCGCGAGGGCTGGCGCGGCCGCGGCGCGCAGTCGGCCCTGATCGCCGCGCGATTTGCGGCGGCGCGCGAGGCGGGCGTGAAGTGGCTGGTGACGGAGACGGACGAAGAGCTGCCCGACAAGCCGAACCCCAGCTATCACAACATGGTGCGCCTGGGTCTGCCGGTGCGCTACGTGCGCGCCAACTGGGGCCCGCCCAAACCGGCCGACGCGTAGAGAGCCGCCGGGGGCCAAGCGCCCGCCAATGTGGTGCGATTAAGGAATGCGGCCGGAAGCGTGTAGATCCATCCGGCCTGAAAGGCCGGTTCTGTCAGCCCGGGCCACAGGCCCGGGATTCGACCGCCGGGTGCGTTGCCGGCCTGAAGGGCCGGTTCATGCGGCGGCACGATGAACGGCCCCTTCAGGGCCGTCGCGGAAACTGGCGCCGTGACCCCAGGGCTTCGCCCTGGGCTGGCAGAAGCGGCCCTTCGGGCTGACGCGCGTCCGATTAGCTGCGCATTCAGCCGCGCGGTTCACCTGTCGGTACTGCTTAATCGCACCAGATGGGCCGCTTTTACTGCAGTTGAGGCCGTGTAACGGCCGTCAGAGCTTAGCCCAGGGCAACGAGCGCCACAGGCGCGAGGCAGCCCTGGGTCAGCGGCAACGAAATTCCAAAGCCCGCGTGAGCGGGCGACAGAAGGAAACGACAAAGAGTATGTCGGCGAAGCGCAAGTTTTCCGCAGGATGCTGACGAAGTCGAAGTACAGCAGTGCGGAGTACAGGGTACAGAATGGCGTGGAAGCGGCTTGGCGCAGGGCTTTCACGCCGTACTCGGCACTCTGGACTGTGAACTCGGAACTCAACGTACCGACACACCCGTGCGCCGGTTTTCCTCATATCAACTATCCGCCGACACCGTTGGACAAGCGCTTCTGGCGGGGTACATTTCTACTCGTGCAGCGCGGTGATGCAGCACCGGGTTGCGGGTGAGTCCCCTGCAAAGGACTTGCCCGGGGTAAGGCCGGCACGCCTCGAGCGTGCAGTGTACGGAGGTCGCCAGCTTGCTGACGACTTCCCGGGGAAAGCGGAAACGCCTCCCCGTGGCAGGTGGTGACGCCTGCCGGGACATCGGCCAGCCTTCGC
Source organism: Planctomycetota bacterium (assembly GCA_027493625.1). Classification (GTDB taxonomy): domain Bacteria; phylum Planctomycetota; class UBA8742; order UBA2392; family UBA2392; genus JACKID01. The sequence continues at coordinate 612,503 of JAOSKM010000002.1, forward strand.
GGAGTCGACGCCGCGCAACCGCCAGCCGGTCGAAAGGCCGGGACGTGAAAGGGGAATAGCCGCCCCGATCGCGTAGAGTGAGGGGCTGTCCTCACGACGCAGGCTCACTGCACACACCTTTGGCCGGGGCAACACCTTGGCCCGCAAAAGCCTCCGCCACGCGGGGGCTTTTTGCATTGGCGGCGCATGCCGCAAGCTACACTACAAACACCGGGGCCAGGGAGAATTCCATGCTGCGCGCAATTGCGACAGCCGTGCTGCTGTTGACGGCCGTGCCCTGCTTGGCGGAAGACTTCGACGTCAACGCCCTGTACGAGAAGTGGAAGAAGGAAGACAGCCGCACGCTGGAAGGCTGGCGCGTGCTGGACGACCCCACACTGATCGAGAAGCTGGGTCCGCTGGGCATCCGGGGCCCCTGGTTTGAAAGAGGCCGCGAGACCGGCGATCCTGCCGCCAACTACCTGCTCAGCATCGCCCACGAGCGCGGCATCGCGGGCGCGCCGTGCGACCCGCTGCTGGCACGGCGCTACTGGAGCGCGTCGGCCGAGTTGCGGAAGCGGGACGGCTACGCCGCGACGCGACCGTACTTTAGCGTGGAATACAGGGAAGGTGAGTTTCGGATCCTCCAAGACTTGGCGCTGCGAGGCGTAATTCCTGTCGAAGACCTGCTCGAACAACAGACGAAAGACGGCGTGCCGGCCGCTTTCCTGATGCTCGGCAGGTACCGCAACCTGGGCGAAGATAAGGATCTCACCAGCAAGGAGGGGCGGGAGTACCTGGAGCTTGCTGCCCGGGGCGGCTGCCTGCCCGCCATGGCCATCCTGGGCCAACGTTTGCTGCGCGGGGCGGACGTCAGACGCGACGTGAAAGGCGGGCTGGCGTGGCTGAAGAAGGCCGCGAAGGGCGGTTACGTTCCGGCGATGCTGGAGCTTGCGAGGTTCCACCATTACAGCACAGGCCAGCAACCCGACCTGCAGTTGCACCGCCAGTACATCAGGATGGCGGCCGACGCCGGGGACATCGACGCGCTGCGAATCTTCGAGACCCTGCCGGAACAGGAAGAGGAAGGGCTGAAAGTCTCCGAGTTGTACGACCGGTACATCGCAGCGTGGAGAGCGCCAAAGCTGGCGATTTCGAACCCGGCGAGCAAGTTGCTGGTTACGCCGCCGAATCCGGAACTGACGCGCTACACGGAACTGGCGAAGTGGCTGAAACCCATCGTTGACGACCTGACCAACGATTACACCCAGGAAGAGAGAGCCAAAGCACAGGTGATGTACGCCGAGTGTCTGCGCCACGGCATCGGCGGCGTCGAGCGGGACACCAAGCTTTCCCGCCACTGGTTGTATCAGTTCCTACACGATGACAATTACCCGGACGCAAAACTGCTGTACGCCGAGATGTTGGTGGAAGCCGGTGACAGCAACGTCAGGGAGCCCATGAGCTTTACTCAGGACGCGTACGAAGCCGGCTTTCGGCCTGCCGCGCGCATGCTGTGCGCAGTGAAGCTGGTCGGCTTGGAGACCGAGTACTCCGTGCGGGGTTTCGACTGGGAACGGGAACCGCTTTTCGGCGAACGTCAGGCTGTCCAAAAACTGGAAGCGCTCGCGAAGGATGGCGACACAGAATCCATGCGCATGCTGGTCGAATACCGCCGCATCGCCGAGATTCAATGGTTGTTGTGGGCCGTGAAACTGGCCAACCTGGGTGACGGTCCCTGCGCGCTGCTGGTGGCTGACTACTACTCGGAAGCGGATCACGCGGACGTCGAGAAGGTGAAGCTCGCCCTGCAGATAGCGGCCAAGTCCTCGGCCACACGGGAAGAGGCACTCCGTCGCCTGCGGTACTTCGATCGCGAGTATGCTCGCAAGCGCTGCGCGGAGCTGGCACCCGAGCTTGCAGAGGTCATCAACCGTGACGCCTCGCCCAAGGCGTTCCTTGATGCCCACCCCTGGATTGCCGGTTTCGCGCAGCAGGCCGCCATGGATCGTGCCGACTACAGCCTTTACGCCCTCTGCCTGCAGTACGGCCACGGGGTCAGCGCGGACGACCGCTCTGCGCGCAAGCTGTACAATCTGGAGGACGAGGACACGTCCCGAATCTACCTGCTGGCGCGCATGATGGAGCAAGGCTACGGCGGCGCAGCCGACCAGCGCGGTGCGGGCTGGGTGTACGAGGCGCTGGCCAAGGCCGGCCACGGCGCCGGCGCGTATCGCCTGGGGCTGATCCGGCGCGGGGAGAAGCAGGACGAAAAGGCCACGAAGCTGTTCAAACAGGCGGCCGAAGCCGGCTGTTTGCCCGGCATGGTGGAACTGGCCGAGGCATTGCACGACGGGCTCGGCACCGAGAAAGACGCCGAAAAGGCCAAAGAATGGGCCAAGAAAGCAGCCGACGCCGGCGACGCCTCAGCCAAGGCGCTGCTGGATGAGTGGAAGTAGCGCCGCCACGCTGGCATAACTGGTTCATGGCGGCGCTTCTTGATCTGCTTGTGCTTAGCGTTCCCGGGCTTTCCGCGCGGTTGCTTGCGGAGCGTGAGGCCGTTTTGCCCCCACCTGGCTAAGCTGGCCCTGGGCACGGCCGCCACCGTTGCCGTGCTGGAGGGCGCTTCGCCTGCGCAGCTTGAGGCCGCGCTGTTCTGCGGCCTGCTGCCCGAATTCATCAGCGGCGGGCGCGGCTTGCCCTTCTGGCTGCAGGCCGAGGCGGCTGCACACGTGCAGGCCGAGCATCCTTTGCCGTCCAGCTGGCGCGCGATTTCGAAACAGCCGCGCCTGGAATGGCGCACCATCGCCGGCTTAAGCGACGACCCCGCGGCCGTGCTGTCCGCGCTGGATGCCGCGGTCGCGCAGGCCGACGCGGGGCGCGCGCTGGTGGTGCTCTCGACCTGGGCGCTGGCCGACGGCCGCGTCGCCCCGCGCCACGCGGCGCCGCTGGATCGGCCGGTGCTGCTGATCCGCGGTTTCGAGCAGCCGAAAACCTGTGTGGGCATCCTGGAGGTTGCGGGTATCCTGCGTCGCGCCCTGACCGGCGAGGTGCTGACCGATGCGCTGTAGCCTGTTGCTGATCCCGCTGCTGCTGGCCGCCTGCGCGAGCCGCCAGGCGCCCGTTGAGCGCGGCCTGTTTTCGCCCGACACCATGGTGGTCAAGCCGGTGCAGAACCTCAGCGGCGTGACACTCAAGGTGCCCGAAATCTACCTTGGCGATGCCGTGGGCCGTGCGGCCGAGCTTGAGGTCGACGACATCGACGTCGCCCTGCTGGCCGAGGCGGCGGTGTACGCGCGGCTCGATGAACTGGGCTACCGCGCCGAGCTGGACCAGAACGGCAGCCGCTTCCGCAACGGGCCGAAGTACGAGGTGCACTCCGCCATCACGATTTTCGACCTGACCGAGCTGCGCCAGACCGGCCGCATGCGCATGGCCATGACGGTGATGCTGGTGGACGCGGCGGGGCAGGTCGAAGTCGCCCGTGGCGAGGCGGACCGCGAGTTCCAGCTATTGGATGTAGCCCCCGACGAGGCCGGCGCGCTCGGCGACCAGCGCTTCATCGAGGGGCGGCTGCAAGATCTTCACGGAAAGCCTGGCCCGGGAAGCGGTTGATGCGGCGGGATTCTGATGACGGATGGCGGATGTTTTTTTAAGGTCAGGATCACCAGGACAGCGGAACCATAAGGAAGGCGCAAGCAGAGGAGAGCCAAAATGAAACGATTCGGACTGGTGGTGGCAGGACTTTGCGTGGCGGCGCTGGCCGCGTGCGGCGGCGGCGGCAACAACGCGGCCCCGGCAGGCAACCAGGCGCCCAAGACCAACGAAGCGCCGGCCGGCAACGAGACGGCCTGTGGCGGCGGCAACGGCAAGGCCGAGTTCGACGCCGTGGCCGCGCGCAAAGCAGCCATTGAGCAGGCCTGGGGCTTCCTGAAGACGCAGTACAACAAGGCGCCGGACCCGAGTGACCGCATGGGCCTGCTGAGCGGCTGGGGCCCCAAGACCATGAACGTGCCGTACACGGCGCTGGTGCTGCAGGGGCTGGTCGGCACGAGCGTGTGGAAGTCGGACGACCCGATGATCAAGGACAGCGTTGAGTGGCTGCTGGACGCGCAGGAGACCACAGGCGCCTGGAGCTACATGCCGGGCAGCGACATGTACAAGGGCCTGCGCGCGGTTTACATCACGGCCATCATGGCGCAGTTGCTGGTTGACCTGAACGGCATGGACGCCTGGAAGGGCAAACTGGACGGTAAGATCGCCTCGGCGCGCGACTACCTGAAACAGTCGCAGGTGGGCAACCCGGAAGGCCCTGCGCCCGACTACGACGCCAAGACCACCGGCTACGGCGGCTGGGCCTACAGCAAAGAAGAGATCGCTGAAAGCGTGGACGGGAAAGGAAAGCCCCCGCCAACATGAGCACAAGCAGCTTCGCGATCGACGCCCTGCACGCCTGCGGCGTCGAGGAAGGCGACCCCCTGTGGGAGAAGGCGCTGACCTTCCTTAAGCGCAGCCAGAACGCGGGTGAAGTGCAGGAGGAAGGCTTCGAGGCGATCGAGAAGGGCAGCGGCAAGAAGATCAAGCCAGCCGAGAAGGGCAGCCAGGACTACGGCGGCGCGATCTACAGCGAAGAGACCAGCATGGCCGAGGGCATGCAGGAGAACGAGGACGGCACGGTCACGTTGTTCAGCTACGGGAGCATGACCTACAACCTGCTGCGCAGCTACATCTTCGCCGGCCTGAAGAAAGACAGCGTGCCGGTGCAGCTCGCCTGGGGCTGGATCCAGCGCAATTACACGGTGGAGCGCGTGCCCGGCTTCCGCGCCGCCGCGCAGTACGAGATGGGCCTGTACTACTACTACCTGAGCATGGCCCGCACCCTGGACGCCTTCGGCGTGGATGCGGTGGAAGAGCCCGACCGCGGCCTGAAACACGACTGGCGCGCGGACATCATCAAAGCGCTCAGCGACCGCCAGAAAGATGACGGCAGCTGGATCAACGAGAAGCACGACCGCTGGCAGGAAAACAGCCGCACCCTGTGCACGGCCTACGCGTTGAACGCCCTGCGGCACACGAAGTAGTCGGCATGTGAGACTGTGGCATTCGCCTCCGGCGAATGAGTGCCGTGCGCCTCCGGCGCGCGCCAGCGGCCGGAGGCCGCTGACACTCATTCGCGAGACGCGAATGCCACTGTCGTTGCGGCTACTCCCTGATGCCGCCGGCGCGCACTTGCGGCTTGTAGGCCGTTGACTGGCCGCGCGCGATGCTGAGGGTTTTCCAGTTCGCCCCCAGCTGTTCGCGCGCCAGCGTTACCATCTGCCCCACGTGGTAGCTGTAGTGGGCAAGCTGGCGCATGATGGCGTCCATCACCGTCAGGGGCTCGCCGCGGATGCGCACCTCGCGCAGCACGTCGCCGGGCTGCAACGTCTTGAGCGCGTCCAGGGTGCAGGCCCAGCCCGCATCCCACAGGCGCAACACGCTCGCCCGGTCGCGCGCCGGCTGTTCAAACTCGCGGTCGCGCTGGCGGTTGGGCTTGTCGCCGTCGCTGGCAAGGAAATCGGTCCAGCGCGACAGCATGTTGCCGTGCAGGTGGCGCACGATGATGGCGATGCTGTTGGCCTCGGTGTCGGTCAGGTGAAACAGCTGCTCGTCGTTCACCTGCGCCAGCACGCCGTCGCCCAGGGCCTTCACGGCCTGCATGCGGGCGACGCAGCCTTTCAGGAACTCGGCGGCGGTATTCATTCGCGTGCACGCGCCAGTGTCACGCGGCGGCGACGCCAGATCGCCACAGAGGCCAGCAAGGCCAGGCCGGCGAGCGGCCAACTGCCCGCGCCGGCGTTCACCGCGCAGTCGTAGTGGTCGGACTCGTCGCCGGATTCGTAGTCGAAGTAGTACTTCACGAAGCTGACCGTGGCGTCGGCACCTGCGCCGTCCGGGGCGCTGACGGTGATGGTGATTTCGAAGTCGCCCCAGGCGTTGGGATTGGCGCTGTCCACCTCGATGTAGTAGGTGGAATTGTAGTCATGGGCGATGAAGTCGGGCTCGACCGTCCAGTCGCCGTCGGTGTCGCGCACGTCTTTGATCTCGTCGTAGTCGACCTCCAGGATGCGCACGCGAGGCGGCGCGTTGAAGCCGCGGACGGTTACGTCGACATCCGCCCACTCACTGGTGCCGTAGTCGAGGTTGATGCGGTAGCGCGCGGTTTCGTGGTCGCGCAGGCTGACTTCGTCCTGGTACTGGACCAGCAGCTCGGCGCTCAGGGGTGCGGCGGCCGTGATGAGAAGACCCACAAGGATAAGCAGCGTCAGGCGTCCCATGGCTGAACTCCATGTCACAAGTCGGGTGAGCGACCCACGAGCACTATACCACATGAGCCGCCGTCATATGAAGAAACGCGCATCGGCGGCAGTTGAGTCCAATCGCGTAAGCAGGGGTCACCGCGACGCTTGCGTCAGCAGCGCCTGGATGGCTTCTTCCGGCAGGCCCTTGCGCAGGGCCACCAGTTCGCCGTTTACGAACTTGGCCACGAACTGGCGTTCGGTGAAGCCGCTGGGCAGCGCGGCTTTCACGCTGTCCGCAACATGGCCCTGGTAGGCGCAGGCCACCACGATCTGGTTGGCGCTGACGGCCGTCTTCACCACCTCGGTCTTTTCCATTCGCTGCACCAGCGAATCGCACGACCATCAGGTGGGGGCCATGTCCACCGCCACGAACAGCGGTATGCCGCCCGCCTGCGCGAGCTCCGCTGCGGCGGCGTAGTCGCCGGTGATGCGGCCCTCCGCCTGCGGCAGTTCCCGGAACCAGAACGAATAGCCCAGCACGCCCAGCAGCACGGCCGCGGCCATCAGGTAGGGCAGGTTGTTCAGCAGCTTCTGCATCGCTGATGAAACAGCAGGGCAGGCGGATTTATTCGCCTACTTCTTGCGCGCCTTGGCGGGGGCCATAGCGGCGGCATGGGTGTAGCTGGCGTCCACCCAGCGCGAGAGCTGTTTGGCGGTCTTGAGGGCGTCCATGCTGACCTTCACCCAGCCGGGCAGGGTCTTGCCGTCGAAGGTGAAGGCCGTGCAGTGCTTGAGTTCAAGGTGCTTCTGCAGCGCGTCTTCGGGGCACAGGGCGATCAGCCCGCCTTCTACGGCGCCGACGAACGGACGGCCGTTGACGATGCAGACGCGTCCGCCGTACATGTCCTTTTCGGACCAGCCGTTCTTGCGCTCGAGCGCGTCCAGCATTCGCTCAAACAATCGCTGGTCATAGGACATGGTGCTCTCCGGCAGCATTATCGGCTGCGCGACCTGTTTCACAAGCGGGCAGATTAACAGCGATTGCCGGGCCGGTTCTGGTTGGTGTCGTAAGGCGGAAATTCATCGCCGGGAAAATCGTTTTCCGGCGTCAGCGGTTCATCTTCGAAGGGCTCCGGTGCGAGCGCATCCTGTTCCAGCGGCTCCGGCGCCAGCGGTTGCTGGTATTGCGGCGGCTGGGGCGCTCGCGGCTGGCCGAGGTGCCCCTGCGGCGGATACGGGGGTGTTGCGGCTGCTGCCCGTAGGGCCCTTGCGGCGGCGGCGCGGGACGCTGCTGCCCGTAGGGTGCATTCGGCGCTTGTGGGCGTTGCGGCGCGAAGGGTTGTGGATGCGGACGCGGCGGCGGCGGCATCGGCGGCGCCTGTGTGGGGTCGTCGCTCAGGTACGGCTTTGACCCGTCGGCGCGCTCGCGGCGCTTGGTGGCTGAGCCGGGGCTTTCCGCCAGCCCGTCCACGCCGTAGCGGCCTGCGCCACCGGTCATGCGCGCCTGCGGGGGGCCGTAGCTTGGCGGCGGCGCGCTGTAGCCCAGGTTCTCGAACGGCTGCCCGGCAGGCGGCTGGGGCGCGACCGGCTGCTGGGGCGGGATCTGTACCGGGTGCAGTCCCGTCGAAGTAGCCGGCGGCGGTCCTGCCCCCGGAGGCGCGGCACCGGGCGGCGCACCGCGTTGCTGCGGGTAAGGCTGCTGCGGGTACCAGGCGGTGCGCGCCTGTTTGGACGTGCGGTCGCGCGAGCTCCAGACAAACCAGCCCATGGCGGCGGCGAACAGGATCGCCGGCACCACAATCAGCCAGATCCACCAGTTGGATTGCTCGACACCGGGCGAGCTCTGTCCCGGTGCTGTGCCCGCGGGCCCCACACCGGCCGTGCCCAGCAGCGGCTCGATGGTCGTGGCGCTGAGGCCCATGGGGTGGCCTTCCCATGCCACGCGGCCGGAAGCGTCAATCAGCCACGCGCTGGGGTAGCCTTCGCCGCCGAAAGTGCGCAGCACGCCGGGCGCGCGGGCCACGCCGTAGGTCACGCCCTGTTGGCGCAGGTAGGGTTCGATCTTGGAGGTGGGCTCGTCGCTGACGGCCACCACGGTGAAGCCGCGCGAGCGATAGGTGTCAGACAGTTTCTGCAGGTGCGGCACGGCACCTTTGCAGGGCCCTCACCATGTGGCCCAGACCTCGAGCAGCACAACCGAGCCGCGGAAGTCCGCGAGGCGCTGTTTGCCGGTGTCCAGGTTCCAGGTCTGCAGGAAGGGGAAGTCGGGCGCCGGCTGGCCAACGCCGACGGCCCAGGCGCTGCCGGAAAACAGCAACATGAAAAGTGCAATCGTAAAGAACCGCACTGCGCGCATGTTCAATTCCGCACAACCCCGATGTGACATCATACCAAAGATTGCACAGAATGTAGCGGGTTTCCTGACAGGTCAGGTCTGCAACACGCCCGTTCTGTACTCCGGCAGCTCCGGGTTGTTGGCGGACATCTCTATCGCGTGAATCAGCACGTTGCGCGTTTCCTCGGGCTCGATGATCGCGTCCAGCCACAGCCGCGCCGCGCCGTAGGCCGGGTGCGTGGCATCGGTGTAGCGCTTCTTGATGTCGGCCAGCAGCGCCTTCGCCTCTTCGTCGCTTACCTCTTTGCCCTGTGCCTTCATCTTGCTGATTTGCAGCGTCAGCAGCGTGTTCGCCGCGCTTTCGCCGCCCATCACCGCGTAGCGCGCGCTGGGCCACGCCGCAATGTAGCGCGGCCGGTACGCGCGGCCGCACATGGCGTAGTGCCCGGCGCCGAAGCTGCCGCCGATGATGATGCTGAACTTGGGCACCACGGAGTTGCTCATGGCGTTCACCATCTTGGCGCCCTTGCGGATGATGCCGTTGTGCTCGGACTCCGGGCCTACCATGAAACCGTTGACGTCATGCAGGAACACCAGCGGCACGCCGATCTGGTTGCAGTCCATGATGAAGCGCGCGGCTTTGTCGGCGGCGTCGTGGTAGATCACGCCGCCGGTCTCCCAGGGCTTGTCCTTGTGGCGGATGGTGTCTTTCTGGTTCGCCACGATGCCCACGGCCCAGCCGCCGATGCGGGCGTAGCCGCACAGCAGTGTCTTGCCGTAGTCGGGCTTGTACTCGTTGAAGATGCTGTCATCGACAATACGCGCGATGATGTCGCGCATCTCGTAGCCCGCGTAGGGATTGGCCGGGATGATCCCGCGCAGCTCACTGGCGTCGTAGGCGGGCGGCCTGGCGGCCTCGCGGTTGAAGGGCGCCCTGGGCCGGTCCTTGAACATGCCGACGATGCTGCGGATTTTTTCGATGCACTCGGCGTCGGTCTTGCAGACGTAGTCGGCCGTGCCGGATTTTTCGGCGTGCACGCGCGCGCCGCCGATTTCCTCGTTGGTGACGTCGCCGGTGGTGGTCTTGGCGGCCTTGGCGAGTGCCGCGGCGGCGAGGTACATGCCGCTGCCCTCGGTCATCAGCACGTGGTCGCACAAAACCGGCAAATAGGCGCCGCCGGCCACGCACAGGCCCATCACGGCGCTGACCTGCGGGATGCCCATGGCGGTGATGCGCGCGGCGTAGTCGAACACCTTGCCGAAGTCGTCCTTGTCGGGGAACACTTCGTCCTGCAGGGGCAGGAACACGCCGGCGGAATCCACCAGGTACACCAGCGGCAGGTGGTTCTCCATCGCCACGCGCTGGGCGCGCAGCACCTTCTTGCTGGTCATGGGGCAGAAGGCGCCGGCCTTGATGGTGCTGTCGTTGGCGACCACCATGACGTCGCGGCCTTTGACCTTGCCGACGCCGGTGATCACGTTGGCGCTGGGGATGCCCCATTCGTCGTACATGCCGAGGCCGCCGTACAGGCCGTATTCAAGGAAGGGCGAGCCTTCATCAAGCAGCGCGGCAACGCGCTTGCGGGGCGGCAGCAGGCCGGCTTCTTCTTTCTTGGCGATGGCCTTGGCGCCGCCGCCGTGGCGGAGCTTTTCGGCGGTCTTGCGGTGCTGCTCGACCAGCGCGGTCATGGCCTCGACGTTTTTCTTCCATTCGTCGGAATCCATGCGCGCCTTGCTGACCTTGTTGGGAATCCGGTCAGGGGGCAGCTCAAACTTCTTAGCCTTCTCAGCCTGCGTCTCGCCTTTAGCCATGACAGCCTTTCCTCAAGCCGCGCAGACTATAGCGGCACGGGCTGTCAGGGCAACGAGCCCTCCGTGGCATCCAGGACCGAGCGGACTTTCTTCAGCAACGCGTCCGGGCGCAGGGGCTTTTCGATGAAATTCACGCCGGCGTCCAGCACGCCGTGGTGCACGATCGCGTTGTCGGTGTAGCCCGACATGAACAGCACCTTCAGGCCGGGCTGAATCGCCTGCAGCTGCCTGGCCAGCGCCGGGCCTCCCGTGCCGGGCAGCACCACGTCGGACAGCAGCATGGCCACCTTGTCCTGGTTTGTCTGGAACAACTCCAGGGCCTGCTCCGCGTTCTCGGCCGCGAGCACGGTGTAGCCCGCGGAGCTCAATACCTGTTCGGCCAGGCGCCGCACGCCCGGCTCGTCCTCGAGCACGAGGATCGTTTCGGTGCCGCGTTCGGCGTGTTTCGGAGCCTCCACTGCCTTGGGTTCAGACGTGTCCTCCGCGCGCGGCAGGTAGACTTTGAAGGTCGTGCCGCGCCCGGGCTCGCTGTAGACCCAGATGTTGCCGCCGCTCTGCTTGATGATGCCGTACACCGTGCTGAGACCCAGGCCGGTGCCGCGGCCTCTTTCCTTGGTGGTGAAGAAGGGCTCGAAGATCTTCTCGCGCGTGGCGGCGTCCATGCCGACGCCGGTATCACTGATCGCGAAGTACACATGGGGTCCGACTTTCGCGTCGGGGTGATCGGCGACGTAGTTTTCGTCCAGGTCGGCGTTGCCGGTCTCGATGGTGAGCTTGCCGCCTTGGGGCATGGCGTCGCGCGCGTTGATGGCGAGGTTCACGACCACCTGCTCGAGCTGCCCGGGGTCGGCGCGCACCCTGCCCAGGTCGTCGGTCAGCAAGGTCTGGAACTGGACATCCTCGCCCAGCAGGCGACGAAGCAACTTATCCATGCCCGCCACGGTTTCGTTGAGATCCAGCACCACCGGCTGCAGCACCTGCTTGCGGCTGAACGCCAGCAGTTGACGCGTCAAGCCCGCCGCACGCTCGCCCGCCTGGCGGATTTCCTCGATGTCCGCGCGCAGGGGCGAATCCTCGGGCAGCCCCTCCTGCGCGAACTGCGCGTAGCCGATGATCACCGACAGCAGGTTGTTGAAGTCGTGGGCCACGCCGCCCGCCAGCCTGCCGACCGCCTCCATCTTCTGGGCTTGTCTAAGCTGGGCCTCGGTGTCTACCAGGGTGCGGCTGCTTTCCTCGACTCGTTCCGCCAGCTTGACGTTGGCCTTCTGCAACGCGGCTTCGGTGTCCTTGCGGATTTCGACCTCCTTGCCCAGCTGCTCGTTGGTTTTGTCCAGCGTGCGGTTCAGCTGCCGGATGCGGCGATAGTCGCGGAGCATCACGATGCAGAAGCCGCCCGCCACGCAAAGCAGCAGCAGTTCGGCGAACAGCAACTGGCGACCCAGCGAAGCGATCGGCGCCCGGGCCTCGTCCGTGGGCAGTTGCGCGATCGCGGTCCACTCCTTGTCGCCGACGCGGCAGCGCGCCACAGCGCCGGTCATGGAGATACCGGCCACCGGGTCAAAGCGCTCAAAGGTGTCGTCCTCGCTAAAGCCGGCGATCATCCCGGCGTATTCGTCGTGGGTGCGCTCCTGCAGGTCCAGCACGGGGTGCGCGGCCACCAGGCCATTGTGGTCGATCAGCAGGATCTGGGTGTCGTTGCGCCGGATAAGCATCGCGAGGCTCTGGGTCAGCGCGTCCAGCCGAACCTGTGCGACCAGAATTCCGATCACTTCGCCTGTATCAGGGTCCGGCACGGGCACCGCGATCGCGACCAGCAGAATCTGGGGCGAGGCATTGCGGCGATACACGCCGGAAACGTATGGCTGCCAGTCGCGCGATACACCCTTGAACCACTCCCGGTCGCTGAAGTTCTTGCTCAGCGACTCCGGCGCCGGCGGATAGTCGGCCCACAACGTGCCCTGCGGGTCGGCCACGAAGGTGCGGTCCAGCTCCGGAAAATGCTTCACCAGAAGCTGCAGGCGCGCGCGTGAGCCTTTTTTCATCACGGTCGCGGATGAAACGCGAAAACGCGGGCAGGCCCGCGTAGCTGTTCAGGGTGTTGGTCCAGTGTTCGAAGTCCTTTGACACCAGCTGGCCGGTGCTGCTTGCCAGGGAGCGGTGATTGGTGTCGATGTCCTGCTCCATCGCTTCGGCCGCTACCAGGTACGCGTACAGGCCCAGCGCCAGCACGGGAACGACGGCCGCTAACAGCAGGGCGAGGTAGGGCCCCGGGCGAAATCCGGCGGTTTGGTTTGCGCTCATGATTGCTGATCTCGAAGGCCATGTCGTGTTGCGCGTGTCAGGTATGCATCACGGATGTATACAAAATCACGGTCAGCGCCGGGAGATGTTCCAACACTCCAGGCTGGGCAGGGCGCGCGCCTCAACCCCTGCCGCTGGTGGAGATGCAACGGGCAGCCGCCGATCTATAATGACTGCGTGTCCGCAACGGACACTGGAGAACTGCCTTGAACCCTCAAGACTGGGTGCGCGTGGGCGCACCACTCGTGGAGCAGGACGCCGAGTTCCTGCGTAAACTGATCGAAGACGCCGGACACCCCGCGAAGCTCAAGCAGCTGCGCGATATCGACGACGGCCGCAGCGTCGCGGTGTTGACCCGGCGCGAGAACTACCCGGCTGCCAAAGCCATCCGCGCGAAGCACTTCACGGACGGAGCAGAACCCAAGCGCGCCCGAGCTTCCCGCGCATCCGTGGGGCTGTGGCCGGCGATTGCCGGCGCCGGCGGTGTCGCAGTCGGCGCGCCGCTGGGCTGGGTCGTGAGGGGCAGCGCGCTGATGGCGGGCATGGCCGGCGCGGCGTTGGGCCTGTGCGGCCTGCTGTTGGCGCTGGCGTTCTCGGTATCGCGCGCGGGCGAACCGACCGTGCAACAGAGCTCCGCGCAGACCACGACGACCGTGGCGAGGCGCAGCAGCGAAGGCCGCGAACGCAAGCCGTAGAAAACTACGGCCACCGCCGGCGGTGGGGACGTGTCCCGCGGCCCCGCCGCTCGGGGCGATGACAGGCGGCTCGCGGCCGCTACACTTCAGCCGTGCCCTTCGGGGCATTGGAGACTGCAGTGGAATCGCATGTGTGGGTGCGCATCGGCGCGCCCCTGACAGAGTCTGACGCCAAGTTCCTGCGCGACCTGATTCACCAGAAAGGCGCTCCCGCCAGGGTCATCCGGCTGGAGCTGACCACGGACCAGCGCTGCTGGTGTGTCTTGACGCGTCCAGAGGACATGGAACTGGCGCTGGACCTGCTTGATCGCAATTTCAGCGGCCCGGACAACCCCACGCGCCGGCCCACCCGGCGCTGGGGCATCACCAACCTGTTCAAGCGCCGCCGCCCCGCCGCCTAGTTCACGACAATCGTGAGCTGGCGTGTGGCGGTGTTGCCTGCGGAGTCTTTCACCTGCAGGGTGAAGGCGTAACTGCCCGCCTGCGTCGGTGTGCCGCTGATGGTGGTGTAGCCGTTGTCGGCCGTGGCGTTGGCGCGCTGGATCGGCGCGCTGGCCTGGCCGGCAATTTCCGTCGTGGTGTACAGGCTGGCGCCGTTGCCGCTGTAGCAGATGGCCTCGTACTGCTGGCCGCCGGGAACCGTCACGCTGCTGCCGGCCTGGTTGAAGATGTCGTCGAACACGCCGCCGGCCGGCAGGGCGTACTCGCGCGCGCTGGAGTAGCCGCGCAGGATCACCCGCCGGCCGTCGCGGCTTGAGCCGCCGCCGGTCAGTGTCGCGATGAAGGTGCCCGTGGCGCTCACCTGCGTGAGGGTGACCGGGCTGCCCGAGGTCCAGGCCGTGCTGAGCGGCATCGGAAACTTGTGCACGCGCGGCGTGGCGGTGCCGACTTTCTCGACCAGGTAGGGCGCGCCCGTGCTCCAGTCCACCAGCATGGTCTCGCAGTTCTGGCTGCCGCCCGGGTACACAAACCAGAATTCGTCGTGCGCGACGGTGACAGGCGCGCCGGGGCTGCCCGGCACGGTGGGCTCGGCGATGCGGAGAATGCGGCAGTTGGTGCGGCTCAGGCCGTTGTCGCCAACGTCGCCTAAATAGAGGTAGTCGCCGCCGGGCCCGGGGCCGATGGCGATGTCCTCCCAGTCCTGGGCGCTGGTGCCGAGGTTGTACTCCTGCAGCACGTTGCCGGCTTCGTCGATCGCGAAGAAGTTGGGCCCGGCGCCGGAGTCGTCGTGAACCCAGAACACGCCCGGCTGGCTGGCGCTGGCCACGATGCCCGAAACCTCGGCCAGCTTGCCGCCTCCCAATGACTGGTCCAGGTTGCCCGTGACACTGAAGCTTCCCCAGCTCAGCGTGTTGGCGCGGTAGTCCAGCGTAAGCCCGGGCGGCAGGCTGCCGGCCGTGACACTCCAGCTGTAGCCCACGCCGGTGCCGCCCTGGGCGAACACGTTCTGGCCGTAGGGCGTGCCCTGGCTGCCGCCCGGCAGGCTGTAGGTCGTGATGATCAGCGTGCCGGCGGGCAGAACCTGAATGCTGCGCGAAAACGTGGCGGGGCCCTGCGAGCAATTCAGCGAGATGTCGAAGTTGTATGTGCCCGCGGCGCTCGGCGTGCCGAAGATGCGGCAGTCCTGCGTTGTGCTTGTGTCGAGGCTGAGGCCCGGCGGCAGGCTGCCCGCGCTGATCGACCAGCTGTACGGAGCCGCGCCGTCCACACCGAAGTGCAGGGGCACGTCGTAGGCCGCGCCGTCCGCGCCCTCCGGCATGACCAGGGGCGTGAGGCTGGCAACCTGGCCGCTGGAAACGCCGGAGCCCTCATCTTCCTCACCGCTGCAGGCGGCGAGCAGCAGTAACAGCACAAGCGCGGCGGATTTCCTCATACCGCGCAGTATAGCAGCCCGCGCCACGGCCCATCGCAGCCAGCACAATTCCCTTCCCGGTAGTGGGAAGCGTGCCCGACGGCTCTCGAAATCGGGATTGCAGTCAATCCGCAGATCGGGCTCGCAGCGCCTGATCCACCTGCCTGCCGTGCTTGACCAGGGTTTCAATCAGCGCGCGCAGGTCGGCCTCAGTGGTATGAAAATTCACAATGCAGGGTCGCAGTGCGTATCGCCCGCCGACAACGGCGTTCGATACGAAGGCTTCACCGGAACGCTGACTGCGGTCGAGCAGCTCCTGATTCAGGGTGTTCAGGTAGGCGTCTGTGTCGGCGTCGCGCTTGTCACGCAGGTCCCGCGGGACGTAGCGGAAGGTCGTGATGCTTAGGTTGCGGGTGAACAACTCGAGCTCGTCGTGTGCCTCCACCTGTGTCGCCAGCCACTGGCTGAGGCGGATGTCGTCGCCGATCAGCTTCACGTATCCCGCGCGCCCGACCTGGCGCAACGCGAGCCACACCTTCAGCGCACGGAAGCCGCGCGAGTTCTGCAAACCAAAGTCGAAGTAGTTGGTGACCTCCTGGCCGAAGTGGTAGTAGGGCGGGTGATAGGCGAACGCGTCGCGCAGGCGTTCCGGCTCCCGCACCAGCAGCGCCCCGGCCTCAAGCGGGGCGTACAGCCACTTGTGCGGATCGATCGCCAGCGAATCCGCTTGCGCAAGCGCCTTCAAATCAGCGGGCGCGTCAGGAACGCAGGCTGCGACTCCGCCGTAGCAGCCGTCCACATGCAGCCACACGCCGGTCTTTCGGCACAGATCGACGATTGCGGGCAGCGGGTCGATCGCGCCCGTGCTGACCGTACCGGCAGTGGCGACCACCAACATGGGGCGCTCGCCCTTTGCGCGGTCGTGCTCGATGGCTTGCGCCAGCGCTCCCGTATCCATGCGTTGTTGTTCATCGGTGGGAATCACATGGATGCTGTCAGCGCCCAGCCCGGCGACGTCCACGGCCTTCTGCAGCCAGGTGTGAACCTCCTGCGTGGCGTAGACGCGCAGCGGTGAGGCGCCGGCGCCGTTCACGCCCGTCTTGCGCAGGTCCCAGTCGGCCGCGGCGCGACGCGCGGCAAGAAGCGCCACGATGTTGGCCACGTTGCCGCCGCTGACCAGCACGCCGCCGGTGCCGTGCGGCATGCCCACCAGCTCGGCCAGCCAGCGGATGGTCTGGGACTCGATCTCGGTGGCCACGGGTGAAAGCCGCCAGGCACCCACGTTGGCGTTGACCGCGGATGCCAGGAAGTCGCCCAGGACCCCGATCGGTGCAGGCGATGATGTGACGTACCCGAAGAATCGCGGGTGCGCGTTGAACAGTGAATGCTCAAACAGCAGCGAGGCCGCGGACTCCAGCAGGATGGCAGTATCCGAACCGGAATCCGGCAGCGGGCCGTCGCCGATCAGCGCGCGCAGCGCCTCGGGCTGCTCGTCGCGGTTGACGGGCCCTTCGGGCAGGCGCGCCATGAAGTCGGCCAGCATGTCAACGAGGCGATGCCCGGCCTGGCGAAACTCGGCAGGTGTCATGTCGATGGGTGTTTCGCGCCGTGGCGCTGAATCGCCGGATGATGCGGTCATGCTTGTCCCCCGGTCCTGGTTGCGTGTTACGCGTCGGCTACTCAGGGCGCATCATGGCTGGCCGGTGAAGGAAGTCTGCCCAAAAAGAAGGCCGTGCCGCATGAACTTTCCGTTGCCGCGACCCGGCGGGCGTTCAGGACGCGTTCACCACGCGGTCGCGGCGTGCCTGGCCCGGTAGGGCGCGGCGTCGGCGCGGGCGATCCGTTCTTCAGCGCCGGGCGCACCCGCACCGGATATAGTAGCGCACAGGCCGTGCGGTCCAGAATCGTGACAGGATGTGGACTTGCCCGGCGTGTGGATGCGTTCGTGCTGACGGCCGATGAAGAAAGCACCGACGGTTGGAGAATCGATTGCCTGGCACGCGGAGTCCATTGAGGACGTGCTCCGGCGTGTCGAGTCGTCCCCCGACGGGCTGGGAAGCAGTGAGGCGCGCCGCCGGCTGGAGGTCGCGGGTCCCAACGAGCTGCCCCGGGCGCGGCGCGTGCCGTTCTGGTGGGTGTTCCTGCGCCAGTTCCACAGCCCGCTGATCTACATCCTGGCCGCTGCCGCGTTGTTTTCCGTGGTGATCAACGAACTCACGGACGCGTCCTTCATCGGCGTGGTGCTGCTGATCAACGCGATCATCGGCAGCATCCAGGAGTGGCGCGCCGAGAAGGCGAACCAGTCGCTGCAGAAACTGATCGTGACGCGCGCCGCCGTGACGCGCGACGGCGAAACCATCGAGCTGCCGGCCGCGGAGCTGGTGCCCGGCGACGTGGTGTGGCTGGAGAGCGGTAACCGCGTGCCGGCCGACATGCGGCTGCTGTCCGCCCACAGCCTGGAGGTGGACGAGTCGCTGCTGACCGGTGAATCCCTGTCAGTGCTGAAGGATCCCGAGTGGCCGCGCGTTACGCACGCGACGTTGGGCGACCGCAAAAACATGTGTTTCGCGGGTTCGGTGGTCGCGCGCGGGCGGGGTGCGGGGCTGGTGGTCGAAACGGGCGGCCGCACCGCGGTGGGACGTCTAGCCCTCGATCTCAGCGCGCGCGGTGGCGGCAAGCCCCCGCTGCTGCTGCGGCTCGAGAGGTTTACGCGCCTGATCGGCGTGGCGGTGCTGGCGGCGGCGGCGATGGTTGCGCTGCTGGGCGTGCTGCTGCAGGGCAAGACGGCCGGCGAGATGTTCATGGTTGCGGTGGCGCTGGCGGTATCTGCGATCCCGGAAGGCCTGCCCGTCACGCTGACCGTGGTGCTGGCGATTGCCACCGCGCGCATGGCGCGGCGCGGGGTGGTGGTGCGCAAGCTGGCGGCCGTGGAGGGCCTGGGCAGCTGCACGCTGGTTGCCAGCGACAAGACCGGCACGCTGACCTGCAACGAGCTGACTGTCCACGTCGCGCTGCTGCCGGATGAGACGGAGTATGCCGTCAGCGGGGCCGGCTACAGCCCGCACGGCGAGGTGCGCAGGGACGATGCGGTGGTCAACGCCGGGGAGCTGCCGGCGCTGGCGGCGCTGACGCGGGCCTGCATGCTGTGCAACGAAGGCAGCCTGCACCGTGCGGGCGAGGAATGGCACTGGCACGGCGACCCCACCGACATCGCGCTGCTGGCGTTCGGCATCAAGGCCGGCTGCAGCCACGAGCAACTCGAGCTGCAGTATCCGCAGCTGAACCAGATTCCCTTCGAGGCGGAGCACAAGTTTGCGGCGACCTTCCACCGCGCCCCGGGGGCGGCTCCCTGTGCTGCGGTGAAAGGCGCGCCCGAGCGCGTGCTGGACATGTGCAGCTGGGACGCCGCGGAGGAAACGCCGCCCGCGAGCGCATGGCCGACAACGCCGCGGCGCTGGCGGCGCGCGGCTTCCGGGTGCTGGCTGTCGCGGAGGGCGAATGCCTGGACGCCGCCGAGGGCGGCACGCCGCCCCATCCGCTCGGGCTGCGTTTCCTGGGCTTCGTGGGCATGATCGACCCGCTGCGTGAAGGCGTGAAAGAGGCCGTGGCCGCCTGCGGCAGGGCGGGCATCCGCGTCTCGATGGTCACGGGCGATCACCCGGTGACCGCGCTGGCGATCTCGCGCGAGCTGGGGCTGGCCCAGGACCGCACGCAGGTGCTGGCAGGCCACGAACTCGAAAAACTGCCCGAAGACGAGCTGCCGAAGCGCGTCGCCGTCACCCGCGTGTTCGCGCGCACCACCCCGCAGCAGAAACTCCAGATCGTCAACGCTGCCCGTGCCGCCGGGCACTTCGTGGCCGTCACCGGCGACGGCGTCAACGACGCGCCGGCCCTGCGCGCCGCCAACATCGGCGTGGCGATGGGTAAATCCGGCACCGACGTGGCGCGCGAAGCGGCCGAGCTGGTGATCAGCGACGACAACTTCGCCACCATCGTGGCCGGCGTAGAGGAAGGCCGGGTGGCCTTCGATAACCTGCGCAAGGTGATCTTCCTGCTGGTCAGCACGGGGGCCGCGGAGGTGCTGATGGTGATGCTGGCGGTGGGCTCCGGCAGCCCGCTGCCGCTGCTGCCGGTGCAGCTGCTGTGGCTGAACCTCGTCACCAACGGCATCCAGGACAAGGCCCTGGCCTTTGAGCCCCGCGAGGGCGACGTGCTGGACCGCCCCCCGCGCCCAACCACGGAGCGGATCTTCAACCGCATCATGATCGAGCGCATCGTCGTGGCGGCCGGCGTGATGGGGCTGGTCGGCTACGCGGCGTTTGCCTGGCTGCTGCACCAGGGCTGGACCGAGCCCGCGGCGCGCAACGGTGTGCTGCTGCTGTTCGTGCTGTTCGAGAACTTCCACGTCGGGAACTGTCGCAGCGAAACACGCTCGCTGTTCGTCATGTCGCCGTTCAAGAACCCGTTCCTGCTGGCGTGCGTGACCCTGGCATTCGCGGTGCACCTGGTCGCGATGTACCTGCCGGCCGCGCAGAAAATCCTGGGCACCGCGCCGCTGGACTGGCAGTCATGGCTGCTGCTGCTGCTGCTGTCGCTTGCTCTGCCGGCGGCCATGGAGCTGCACAAGCTGGCGCTGCGGCTGCGGCGTCGAACGCTCAGCGGCTGATCACTCGATCGCGACCGGCGTGCTTGGCTTCGTAGAGGGCCAGGTCAGCACGGGCCAGCAGGTCATCGAGCGTCTCTCCGCGGCGATACTCCGTGATGCCAAGGCTGGCGGCCAGCGGCACGTGGCGCTCGTCCGACTCGACGGCCAGCCCGCCGATCGCGCCGCGCAGGCGCTCGGCCGCCTGGTCGGCCGCTTCCAGCCCCACATTGGGCCAGATCACCAGGAACTCTTCGCCGCCGTAACGCCCGCAGATGTCGGTGGTGCGCAGCGTGGCGTGCAGGGCTTCGGCCACCAGGCGCAGGGCGTCGTCGCCGGCCGCGTGGCCGATGGTGTCGTTGATCTGCTTGAAGTGGTCGAGGTCGAGCATGGCGATGCACAGCGGCGTGTGGTAGCGGTCGGAGCGCTCCATCTCGGCGTGCAGGCGGTTGATCACCTCGGCGCGGTTCCACAGGCCGGTGAGCGCGTCGCGCGTGGCCAGGCGCCTGAGGCGCGTGGTGGACTTCTCAAGTTCCTGTTTGTTGAGGGCCAGCTCGATCGAACGCTGCACCCACTGGCCGGCCAGGGTCACCAGCTGCTTTTCGTCGTTGGTCCACGGCTTTTCGCGCGGCTGGCGGCTGCCGAAGGCCAGCGTGCCGTACACGCGGCCGTTCACGTTGAGGCGCGTGCCGATGTAGCTCTGCAGTTTCCAGGCTTCGGAGATCAGCCCGTGCGGCGCGGGGTTGTCGGCGGCGTTTTCGAAGGCCACTACCATCACGGAGCCCGCGGTGTGTTCGGTGATGCTGTTCTGTTTCGGGAACACGGCGCCCATCGGCACCGGCAAGTCGATTCCTTCCGTCAGCCGGGCAGTCACCCCGCTTTCGTCAATGCGACTGATCATGCCGGCTTCCATGCCCAGGGCTTCGCGCATCAGGCGCAGGGCGATCAGCAGCTCTTCGTCGGAACCGCCGTTGATGCGCAGGGCGACCTCGTGCATCAGCTTCAGCTGCCGGTTCAGCCACGTGAGCTGCTCTTCCTGCGCACGGCGGCGTTCCACGTCGCGGGTGACGGCCACGATAAAGCGCTGGCCGGTCCGCTCGTCCACGTAGGAGCGGCTGTCGGTCTCGACCCATAGCCAGGTGCCGTCGTGCCGGCGGATGCGGTACTCCACGCGCCGACGGTCGCCGTTCGTGTGGCTGGCGTGATCCTCGGCGATGCGCTTGATGTCGTCCGGGTGAAAGAACTCGTACGCGTTGCGGCCCACCAGTTCATGGGGTCGGTAGCCAAGCACGTGCTCGATGGCATCTGATGCGAAGATGTAGTCGCCGTTCTCGGAGTGCAGTGACAGGAAGTTAGGCGCAACCCGCACCAGGTGCTCGTGAATCGCCGCCTGCTGCGATGGGGTTGTCTCGCCGATGCGCGGCAGCCCCTCCAGTCCGAGTTCGTCTTCAAGTTGTAACGAGGCCTGCCGGTGAAAGCCAAGCTGTCGCAGTTTTTCCGTACGGTTCATCTTCGGGGGTGCTCCGCCTGTTGAATAAATCTAACAAGCGGGTGCAGGCAGGCATTCCTGCGCGAGGAGCATTAACACAGCCTTTACACTCCTATTTTTTCATGGCGCGACAGACTCGGGCGCCGGCTTGAATCCTGGTGAAACCGCCAGGCCAAAACCGGGCGGCGGGCGGCTGCCCGCCACCCGGGAATGTTACTTACGGCCTGGCCTCCAGCACCATGTTGGACTGGGTTTGCGCCACGCGGCGCACGCGCGTGAAACCCGCCTGCTTCAGCACTTCGGTGAGCCGCTTCTCGCCCGCCTGTGCGCCCAACGCCAGGCCCACTTCCTGCGCGCGCGAGGCCGGCGTGCAGACCAGCGTGGAACTCGAGTAGAACAGCTGGCCCAGCAGGTGCAGGTTGTCCGCCAGGCTGTCGCCCGCCAACGGCTCCACCACCATGAAGGTGCCGTCCGGCGCCAGGCACTCGCGGATGTGCCGCGCCGCGCCCACCGGGTCGCCCATGTCGTGCAGCGCGTCGAACATGCACACCAGGTCGTACCCCTTGGCCGGCAGCTGTTTCGCCGCGCTTACCTCGAAGCTGGTGTTGCCCGTGACGCCCGCTTCTTCGGCGCGTTCACGCGCGGCCTCGATGGACGGCAGGTGGAAGTCAAACCCCTCGATCACCGAGGCCGGGAAGGCCTCCGCCATCAGCACCGTGGACGAGCCGTGGCCGCAACCCACGTCCGCCACGCGCGCGCCGCGCTGCAGCTTCTCGACCACGCGGTCCAGTGCCGGCAGCCAGCTGTCCAGCAGGTGCAGCGCGTAGCCCGGCCGGAAGAAGCGGTCCGTGCCGCAGAAGCAGCAGGAGTGGTGCTCGCCCCAGGCGCGGCCGGCGCCGCTGCGGAACACGTCGATGGCCTTCTCGTAGGTGGCCAACTGCGAAATGGCGAACTGCGCGTAGCCCTGCATGCAGGCCGGGTGGCCGTCCTGTGCCAGCACCACCGCCTGCTCCGGCGACAGCGAGAAGGTGTCGTCTTCGGCGTGGTAGTTGACATAGCCGGCGGCGGCCTGCGCACTGAGCCATTCGCGCAGGTAGCGGGCATCCACGCCCGCGGCGCGCGCCAGGGCCTCGGCGCCCATGCGGCCGCCGTCGCGCAGGGCGCGGTACACGCCGGTCTGGTCGCCGATGTAGCTGAGCAGCAGCAGCACCGAGCTGCCGATGTCGGTCATCACCTTGAGGGAAAACTGTTCGAGCTTCTCGGGGTCGAGTTTGTCCGTATGCGCCAATCCTCTCATCGCTATACTCCCTGGTCCTGGTTGCGGGCTGGTCCGGTCCGGCCGGCGGCGCCCGCGGGCCGCCGGTGACTGCGCCGAAACCGTACCCCGCGGCGCGCCGAGCCGGAATGATCGCGGGTGCGCGCTTCATGACCGATCGTCCGGACGGTGATTGAAAAGGCGGCCACGTGGAAAGCGATCTGCTGTCGGATGTGCTGAAGAACGTGCGCCTTTCCGGCGCGATCTTCTTCGACCTGCTGGCATCCAAGCCCTGGGTCACCGAGGCGCCGCCCGGCGATGTGCTCGCGCCGCGCCTGATGCCGGGCGCCCAGCACCTGATCGAGTATCACGTGATCGCCTACGGCAGCTGCTGGGCCCAGCTCGCGGACGGCAGCGGCGAGCCGCTGCAGCTCGGCCCGCGCAGCATCGTGGTCTTCCCTCAGGGCGACGCCCACGTGCTCTCCAGCGAGCCCCATATGCGCGGCGCCTACAACATGAACCTCTACCGCGAGCCCAGCCTGGAACGCCCGCTGCCCTTCCACGTCAGGCCCGGCGAGGGCGGCGTCGAGAGCGCCCGCATCGTTTGCGGATTCCTGGGCTGCGACGCGCGCCCGTTCAACCCGCTGTTGCAGTCGCTGCCCCGCATGTTCGTGGTGGAAGGCGCGGCGAATGACTGGCTGGGCAACCTGATCGACGCCACCATGCAGGAGAGCCACCAGCGCCGCATCGGCGGCGGCGGCGTGCTGTCGAAGCTCAGCGAGCTGCTGTTCATTGAGGCCGTGCGCCGCTACGCCGAGGCCCAGGGCGATGGCGCCCGCAGCTGGCTGGCCGGGTTGAAAGACCCCCAGGTGGGGCAGGCCATCACGCTGATTCACCAGGACCCGGCCTATCCCTGGACGCTGGATGAGCTGGCCCGCCGCGTCGGTGTGTCGCGCACCGTGATCGCCGAGCGCTTCACCGAGCACGCGGGCATGCCGCCCATGACCTACCTGCGCAACTGGCGCATGCAGGTCGCGGCCGGTCTGCTGGCCGGCAGCTCGCACACACTGCTGCGCATCGCGACGCGGGTGGGCTACGACTCGGAGGCAGCCTTCAGCCGCGCCTTCAAGCGCACCACCGGCGTATCACCCTCAGCCTGGCGCGAAAAGCCCCAGCCGAAAACTCAAACAACCTGAACAACAAGCCGCGTCGGGCTGGAACTGGTTGGCACACGCGGCCGCGTGTCCCAACGCCCGGGGCCGAGTTGCCGTAGTTGCCCAGAACGGTGAGGTCGCAGCCGTACTCCTTGATGGCGTTCAGCACGCGGCCTTCCAGATCTTCGACGTCCATGTAGGACTGCATCAGGCCGGCGTCATAGTCCACGTTCAGCACCGTGCCGAAACTGACGTGGCCGTCGATGCCCGGGTGCACGCAGCGCACCAGGCCGTCGATCACCATCTGCATCATCAGGTTATCAGGCTGATCGAGCTCGCACTCACGGCCGCCACGCCGCCGGTGCATACGGGGTAGCCGCGACTAACGGGAGAAATCGGCCCCCCACCTCGACTTCCCAGAGCGGCATTTAAAGGAGCCTGACCCCGTTTGACTCTTCTGACCCCGTTTGACCCTTCGCTGGGCACGCCGAGCACGGCCTGAGGGTTCATAATGCTGCTGGAGCCCGAACCCACAGCCGCCACGCCGTCAGTGCGCTGGGTGGAGGCGTCGGCGAAAGGAAGAAGCCGCGACCACAACCACGGATTCGGCCCCCAGAGCGGCATTTAAAGGAGCCTGACCCCGTTTAGCCCTCCGGAAGGGAAGCAGTTCTTCCGCGATTTGGAAAAGCTGGGCTATTCAAAGGCAGTGCGTCGAGAAATCTTTGAGGCGTACAAACGCGGCGAGGTTGATCTACACCATACGATTCCGCGAGAGATTCGCAGTCCACGCGGAGGTGGGCCTAGCCTGTTGCCGGAACACCTGATGAATGATCCGGACATCGTTGGGAAAGCCGGGAATCCCAATCGATGGGGGTCCCTCGACCGCTTCACAAGGACATCCACAAGGCCGAGATGAATGGTGGATTCAATCAACGATGGAAAGACGAACTCCTGGAACTTGAGGAAGTAAAGCCGAAGCACTTGTGGACGAAGGAGGACGTCTTGGGCATTCGTGATAAACTGACTGCCGAGTTCGGGCTGTCATGGCTAAGGCCGAAGTAATGTCAAAGATTTGGGCACTACACGTACCTACGCAGGCTGGATTTGCCGAAGCGTCGTCGTTTTACGAATCCGCCATGGCTGGTGATAAGCTCCCATGTGGACATCCTGTCGACTCCCCACCGAGGTATCAGCTGTTGGAGTGGGAGCCTGGCGGGGAACCGTTGGGGGACTTTGTTGCGGCAGGTGCCTGGATAGTGGGCCAGCAACAGTTTCTCTCACGAATGTCGAAGCTGGTTCATGGATATGAACTGGGTGAGGTGCGCTACATTGAACCCCTCAGGAAAAAGGGAATGCGGTCTCCCGGCGGACGGCGTGGACCGCCTCGGTTCGAACTACCGTATGAAGGACCTCCGCTTGCATTCATCTCTCCGACCTGCACTATCGGCCTCTTGCCCGAAAGCACTGTTGACGTCGAATCGACTTGCCCCGTCTGTGGTAGCATTACGTATCGTGCATTTCGTGGGATCGAGAAGCTCTCATCGAGAGGACGGACCCCTCGGACACCAAACATGGGCCTGTTCGTAAGAGGCCAGGATGTCCTAGGGAGCACTATCTTTCGGCCACGTTTCACCGGTTTGACCCTGTGTACCGACGAGGCCAGGCAAGCAATAGAGTCGCTAAAGCCAACCAACTTGGTGTTTCGTGACGTTGGTGACGCTGTATAGACCCGCAGTAGGTTCGGTAGTCGGTACGAGAGCGGCGGTTCGTGTGTGGGCTTCATCTTCGTTCTGTAGTCGCGATTGGGTTGACCGGTTTGTGGCGGCGGTGATCTACTGGTTGCTAGTACGGCGTCAGCTAAGTCTTCCGGCAGCTACTTGGTGAGCGGCTGGCCGGTGTAGGTCCACTTGTACGGCTTGGCATTCTCGTTGTGCCACTCGACCCAGGCAAGCAGCTTCTGCTGCAGGTCGGGCACGCTCGCGAAGTTCCCGCGCCGGATCACGTTGCGGCTTACCTCAGCGAAGAATAACTCCACCATGTTCAGCCAGCTCGCGTGGGTCGGCGTGGCATGCACCTGCACGCGGCCCCGGTGCCGCCGGTGGTTGGGTAGCCGGTGGTCGGGTCGGCGGGCAGGGACACGCGGCTGCGTGTCCCTACGTTTGTGGCGGGATAGCCGGCGAGGTTTGTCACGCCTGATAACTTACCACGTTCTGCTTTGTTGCGCTCAGCCGGCCCGACAGGATTGTCGGGCCCACCCCAACTGCAAAAGCCATGAACCGCTACGCCGCGCCGACCTTGTCGCGGCGGATGATGCGGGTTTCGTGGAAGGCCTTCATGGTGGTCGGGTAGATCTCGGTCAGGGCCACGCGGCGGCCCGGCTCGACGATCATGCTCATGTGGTGGCGCTCGATCGCGTTGGGGTGCTCCACGCCGAGCGCGCGGGCGATCATCATGACGTCGTGGTGGATGGCGGTCAGGTAGTTCGCCACACGCTGCGACTTCTGGCTTGGCACCAGGCCGCGCACCAGCCAGGGGTTGTTGGTCGCCACGCCCGTGGGGCAGTGGTTGGTGTCGCACTGCAGGGCCTGGATGCAGCCAAGCGCGAACATGAAACCGCGCGCGATGTGCACCAGGTCCGCCCCCAGGCCGAGCGCGATCGCGACCTCCGCGCCGGTGATGCAACGGCCGGAACCGATCACCAGCACCTTGTTGCGCGCACCCGCTTCGCGCAGGTGGTTGTCGGTGATGACCAGCGCTTCCTGCAGGCTGATGCCCATGTGGTCGGCGAGCGACATAGGCGCCGCGCCGGTGCCGCCCTCGGCGCCGTCGATGGTGATGAAGTCGGGGCCGTCGTCGTGCTCGGCGATGTAGCGGGCAACGTCGCGGATGAACTCCTCGCCGCCCAGCACAGCCTTGAAACCGACGGGCTTGCCGCCTGAGAGTGTGCGCAGGCGGTCAATGTACTCCATGAGCGAATCGACGTCGTTGACCTCGGCGTGGCGGTTGGGCGAGTGGCAATCAACACCCATGGGCACGCCGCGAATCTCGGAGATTTCGCGGCTGATTTTCTCCTTGGGCAGGACGCCGCCCTTGCCGGGCTTGGCGCCCTGGGAGAGCTTGAGCTCGATGGCCCGGATCTGCGGGTTTTCACAGAGCCTGGCGAACTTGTCGGGGTCGAACTTGCCGTCAGGCGTGCGGCAGCCGAACTTGGCGGGCCCAAGCTGGAACATCAGGTCGCCGCCGCCCTGGAAGTGGTAGGGACTGCAGCCGCCCTCGCCGGTGTTGAGGTAGCCGCCGGCCTGCTTCGCGCCCTGGCTGAGGGCCAGGATGGCGTTCTTGCTGAGGGCGCCGTAGCTCATGCCGGAGATGTTGGCGACGTGCTTCACCGGGAATGGCTGCGCACGGTTGGGGCCGAGCACGATGGGGGTGATTTCGTCGCTGGCGCCGACGTCGTAGGTGGGGAAGGCCGAAGGGTTGAACTTGATGATGCCGGGGGCGTCGAGGTCAAGCTGGGTGCCGAAGGGCATGGCGTTGAGCTCGCCCTTGGCGGCGCGGTAGGCCCAGGTGCGCTGCAGGCGGTTGAAGGGGCGCTCGATCAGGTCGCTGGTGACGATGTACTGGCGCAGGGGCGGGCCCAGGGACTCGAACAGGTAGCGCAGGCGCCCGACGATGGGGAAGTTGCGTACGATGGTGCGCCTGGTCTGCAGGATGTCGAACAGGGTGGTCAGCACGATGTACGCGCCGATCACGATCAACACCCAGCCCCACCA
The DNA here is from genome assembly GCA_027493625.1 of Planctomycetota bacterium. GTDB lineage: Bacteria > Planctomycetota > UBA8742 > UBA2392 > UBA2392 > JACKID01. The sequence goes on from JAOSKM010000002.1 coordinate 640,068, forward strand.
TGGCATATGCGTCTCCTGAGTGCGGTGATTCTAAACAGAACACCCCGCGGCGCGATACAGCCACGGGGTGTTGATTTGCGTTGCGTGCTTACTCGTCGCTGTTGCGCACGCGCTGGGCTTCGTCGGCGATGGCCGAGCTGACCAGCTTGGTGAACTCTTCGGGCGAAAACGGCTTGGCCAGGAAGGCGTAGATGCCCATCATCACCGCGCGCTCCAGTTGATGGGCCCCGATTTCGCCGGTGAGCAGCAGGATCGGCGTGTTACGGTGCTGCGCTCCCTGGCGCAGCAGTGCAATCAGGTCCAGGCCGGAGCCATCGGCCAGTTCAAAGTCGACAATGACGACGTCCGGGGTGCAGTGGCGCAGCAGGTCCTCGGCTTCGGCGAGACTGCAGACGGCGTGGCAAACGGCGCCGATGTCCTCAATGAGCCGGCGGCACAAAGCGGAAGAGCCGGAGTCGCTCTCAATCAAGAGAATTGTACTCTGCCTGGCATGGGAGTTCATTGGGGGTTCTCCTGTCAGTTACCAGGTTGAAGATGTAGCCAATATGTTAGGTGCGGTCCAGTCGAGCAGCAGAGTGATAGAAGTAGCATGTCGGTTATCGGTGTGCATCTGACGCGTTTTTTGTTTTGTGTTCAGTTTCAACCGTTTCAACTCTACACCACCCGACCTTAAAAAACCAGTCAAAACGTAACAATCACTGTTGTGAGGATAAGTCGACCCGAGGGGACCACGCCCACTGATCCACTCGGGTACTTGTGTCTACCATTTGCTTATTCTTTTACAACTTCCTTTCCCTGCAACTCGTCGCTTATGGACCGCAGCGCCGAGGGCCTGAGTGCCTGGCGCCGGTCGCACAGGGCTTCTTCCTTGCACGGGTGCATCTCCACGATCAACCCGTGCGCGCCCACCGCATGGGACGCGCGGCACAGTGCCGGGATCAGCTCGTCGCGGCCTGCGGCGTGGCTGGGGTCCACGATCACGGGCAGATGCGACAACTCGCGCAACGCGGCCACGCTTGACAGGTCAAGAGTGTTGCGGGTTTCGCGCTCGAAGGTGCGGATCCCGCGCTCGCACAGCACCACGTTGGGGTTGCCTTCCAGCAGGATGTACTCCGCGGCGCACAGCCACTCGCGGATGCTTGCGCTGGGCCCGCGCTTCAGCAGCACCGGCCGTCCCGTGCGGGCGCAGGCCCGCAGCAGCGGCACGTTCTGCATGTTACGCGCGCCGATCTGCAGCAGCTCGGCGTGCTCGGCCACGGCTTGCGCGTCCGCGGGGTCCAGCACCTCGGTGACCACCGCCATGCCGCGCGAATGCGCCGCCTGCGCCAGCCAGCGCAGCCCCTGCAGGCCGTGGCCCTGGAACTCGTAGGGGCTGGTGCGCGGCTTGAAGGCGCCGCCGCGCAGGATGCGCACGCCGGCCGCGCGGGCGTGGTCGGCGGCGAGGTTGATCTGGGCCTCCGATTCCACGGCGCAGGGCCCGGCGATCACCTCGAACAGGCCGGCGCCGATGCGCGCTTCGCCGACCGGCACCACGGTAGGTGCGCGGCCGTGCTCGATGCGCGCGAGCCTGAAGCCGTCGGAATCCGGCGGCGTGGCGCGACTGGTGTTTGCCGCGCGCACCTCCAGCTGGGCGGCGAAGCCGTGACGCGCGAGCACCTGGTAGAAGTCGCGCACCACGCGCGGCGGCAGGCCCAGCGCCTCACCCAGCCGGCATAGCTGACCGGTGTGTTCGACCTCGCGGGCGGCATCGTGGATCGGCCGGTCGGTGACGCGCTTTGCGAGGCCGATGTTGGTGGCGACCTTTGCGCGCTCGGCCAGCAGCTGGAGGAGTCGTTCGTCAATGCGGTTGATTGAGGCGCGCAGGGCGCTGAAGACGAGGGTGTCGTCTCCGGCCTGCTTGGCCCCGGGTGTAATGGTTGATGTGGTCATGTGTACGTTCCTTGGCGGACCAGCCTGGCTGTGTCCGCGAGTTCGTTGGTTTCAGTGGCACGGGCATTCCTGCCCGCGGTCACGGAGCAAGCTCCGCGACTGTCATCTCCGGCCTTGCGAGTCAGCAGCCGGAAGGTGGTGCGGTTGTCGGCGTTGTCCTGGATCGGCCCCTCGAGGGGGTAGAGGCCCGTGGCCTGCCCGATGCCGATCGGCCCCAGCACGCATACGTGGCGGAGCCGGCAGGCCAGAAAATCGGGTGCGCGGCGCGCGCCGTCATCGACGATGCGCAGCTCGAGGCCCGAGCGCTCGATCCAGTCGCGGCACTGCAGCGCCACCTGCGGGTGGGCCCAGGCCACGCGCAACTCAGCGCGGCGCACGCCCGGCACGGCCAGCAGGTAGTGCTCGACGGGCAGTGTGATTTCGCCCAGGCTGACGAAGCCCTGCGCGGCCTGCAGCGCGTCGGTGATGTCGCCCGTGGTGCTGTTGTGAATCGGCAGCAGCAGCAGGTCCGCCTGGGCGTTCGCGAGCGCCGCCGCGGCATCGGCGAAGCTTGCGAAGGGCCAGCCGGTAAATCGCTCCTGTAACAACTTCAAGCCAGCCCGTTCGGAATGGCTGCCCGGGCCGCCCTGGTAGGCGACGCGGACGACTCTGCGTGACTCTCCGGTTTTCATCTCGATCTCCTGGGTAAAAAAGAAAAGGCCCGCTGTTCTCAGCGGGCCTTGTGCAGCTTCCGGTATGGACCGATCAGCCGAACAAACGCCCGCGCGCGCCAAAGTAGGCGTAAGCGAGGGCGATGAAGATGTTCGACATGCGGTTCATGGTTTTCTCAGGCGGGTAACGATAGCGGGTTGCATTGACGAGTCAAGAGGAATTGAGGTTTTCAGAGGTCAGAGGTTAGAGGTCAGAGGTCAGTGGTCAGGAGGTCAGAGGTCAGAGGTCGGAGGTCAGGAGGTCGGAGGTCAGAGGTCAGAAGCCGGGGAAAAGATGTATCCCAAATCCCAAGCCCTAAGCCTCGAGCCAGTATCCCTGACCTCTAGCCTCCGACCTCTGGCCTCTCTCCTTCACTTCTTGATCTCGAACTCGCTGTCCTTCACGTCGCTGTCCAGCTTGGTGTCCTTGAACTTGTACAGCGTGTAGGCCGGGTCGTCGCCTTCGGCCGCGGGCTCGATGATCTTGACCGAGTCGATCTGGTCTTCGCCCTCGGTAAACTTCACTTCGATGCTTGCGATGAACTGCTTCACCGTCTTGTTCTTCGGCGTCATTTTCAGCGTGACCGGCTTGCGCGACGCGATCTCCACGTCGTAGTCGTCCTTCAGCTTGGTGAACTCACCCTTGAACCAGGTGAACAGCTGCTTCACCACCGCATCCAGACCGCGGTCGTCGCCGAGCTTGAAGTTCTCGGTGCGGCCGGTGCTCTCGGACCACTTTTTGCCGCTGTCGCCGGTGACGACCAGGATCGACTTGTGGGGCTTTTCGTACTCCCAGCGCACGTGGTCCGGTTTCTTGAACACGAACTTGCCGCTGGACTCGATCTTGTCGTCGAACTCGGGCAGGTACTTGGTCTGCTCGAAGCTGCCCTTGAAGTCCTTGTGCTCCTTGTGGGCCTGCTCGATGCGCTTCAGCAGATCCTCGAGCGTTTCGGGCTTGGCTTCTTCGGTCTTGGGTTTTTCTTCGGCGGCGTCGTCGGCCACCACGGCCGGCGTCACGGCCGCGATCAGCAAGAGTGCAAGCATCCAGCGCATCTCAGTCTCCTTCCCCCGAAACTATAACGCCCGCCCCAGAGGGCGGGCGCTGCAAAAATCCCGGCAGTTCAGCGAGCGCGGCGTCGCTGCCGGGGCTTTGGCGGGCTCAGATCAACGGCCTTTAAGTTCGGACGCTGCGCGCCCGGCTTGCGCGTGCGCAACTCCAGTGTTTTTTCGACGACCTGTTCAGCGCCGTCCTCGCCGTAGCTATAGGCGATGATCTGAATCTGGTTCTTCTTCGCCGCCACCATGCACCTCGATGTCTCGATAGGCCAACAGCCCGTCTTTCAAGCTCTCCAGTTCCAGTCGCCAGCGGCCAGCCTTTAGGCTGATTGTGGTGACCGCGAGGTAGTAGTCTATCACTCTCGGCATCGCCACGGGATTGGGTTCGGCGATTTCACCCGTAATGCGGTTTCGCAACGTCAGCACGTACACGTCGGATTCTCGTCGTCCCGTGCACTCGAACATCGCCACAAACGGCGACTTCAACCTGACGCCGGGGCGTCGGAATGAACGGGTCAGCTTGTTAAAGCTCTGAAACGTAACGATCTGAAATCCGCTCATTCCCGTTGTTCCTGGTACGGTTCCAGTTTGAGCAACTCATCCAGTCTAACGACCTCCAGGCCTCTGGCGCGCAGGCCGTCGATGATCACCGGCAGGGCTTCCACCGTGGCGCTGCGGTCATCCGTGCCCTGCAGGCCGGCGCCGTCGTGCAGCAGGATCACGCCGCCGGGGCTGGCGCCGTTCACCACGCGCTGGGCGATCTTAGCCGCGTTGCCGCTGACGGCGTCGAAGCCGCGCACCTGCCAGCCCACCGCCAGCATCTCCTCTGTGGCCAGCACGTCGCCCAACGCCGGGTTTTTGAAGCCGTGGGGGGCGCGGTACAGGCGCGGGACGTGCCCGATGGCCTGGCGGATCGCCGCGTTGGTGTCCTGCACCTCCCGGCGCAGGCGTTTGTGCAGGCTGAAGTTGATCCACATGCCGTGGCTCTCGCTGTGGTTGCCCACGATGTGCCCGGCGTCGTGGACCTGTTTGGTCAGGTCCGGGTTGTCGATCACCCGGCTGCCCACGCTGAAAAAGGCCGCTTTCACCTTCTTCTCGGCCAGCACGCGCAGGATCTCCGGCGTGAAGCGCGGGTCGGGGCCGTCGTCGAAGGTCAGGGCCACGGCCTTCACAGGCTCCGGCGCGCGCCAAGCTGTATCCGCCCACATGCTGGAGTTGACGTTGAACACCCCCCAGGCCAGCCACGCCAGGGTCAGCACAACGATGACCACGGCCGCGATCCAGCCGTCGGCGCCGTGGCCGAAGCGCAGTGCGGCGGCTACGCCGGCGAGGGCAATGATCTTGATGAAGATGGCCTTGACCATGGGGCGATGGTGGGTGGTTATCGGTCGCCGGTCAATGGCCGGCGCCATGAACGCGGGGGCTGCACGCGTTACCCCTTACTGCTCGGGCTTGCGGACGATTTTCAGTATCTCGTCGCCGTAGCGCTCGGCGCGTGATTTGCCCACCCTGGGCACCTCGGCCAGTTGCGCCTTGTCGGCCGGGGGCTGCAGCACGAGGTCGTTGACCACGGCCGTGGGCAGCACCGCCTGCAAACCGATACCGCGGCGCGCGGCCTCTTTCTCACGCCAGCGCTTGAGCCTGCCGAGGCGGTCGCGCTGGGCCGGGTCCATGCGCAGGGGCAGCGGTCCGGTGGGCTTGCGTTTCGGCGGCTTGACTGACACCGGCCGGCGCTGGGCTTCATCCACGATGCGCAGCAGCTCGGCGGCGTTGTCACGCAGCAGCCAGTCGCCGAGGCCGCGGATCTGCTCGAGCCCCGCCAGGTCGCGGGGCAGGCGGCGGGCGATATCGAGCAGCGTGGAGTCGCCGGTGACGCGGAAGGCCGCGCGGTCCAGCTTTTCGGCGACGCCGTTGCGCCAGGCGTAGAGTTCTTTCAGCACGCCGCGCTGGGCGTCGCTGAGCTCGCCGTGGCCCTTGATCTTGCGGAAGCGCTCGGGGTCGAACTCGCGCTTGCGCGGCTCGGACTGCGCGACGGCGTCGCACTCGATGATGTATTCGTCCATAAGCTCGTGCTTGCGCAGCTCATCGATGATCAGGTCGTGCAGGCCGAACAGATGGCGGGTGTCGTTGATCAGGTAGTGCACGTGCTCGCGCTCGATGGGCCGGCGGCTCCAGTCGTAGCGCTGCAGCTCTTTCTCCAGCTTCAGCCCCAGGTAGGCCTCGGCCAGCGCGGCGAGGCCGGTGTGCTGCAGGCCCAGCAGCATGGCGGCCACCGCGGTATCGTGCACGAGCCCGAAGTTGAAGCGGTAATCGCGCTTGAGCGCCAGCACGTCGTTCTGGCCGGAATGCATCAGCACGGGCACTTCCGGGCGATCCAGCAGGCGCTGCATGTCGCGGGCGCCTTCGCCGAGCGCGATGGTGTCCACCACCACGTTGAACTGCTCGCTGCTGAGGGTGACGATGCAGACGCGGTCCTGGTAGTTGTAGAAGCCGTCGGACTCGATATCGAGCGCGACGCGCGGCGCTTCCAGCAACTGGTCAATGACCTGGCTCAAACGCCCGGCGTCGGTGATGATCTCGGTTTTCGGGCAAACGATCCTTCCAACCTGTTCGCGGGCGAGGTTGGAGGCTTGAGGTTTGCGATTCGGCTGACCGAACCGCGAACCTCAAGCCCCGAACTCGCTCATGCCTTCCAGTCTCCGCTCTTGCCGCCGGTCTTGGCCAGCAGCCGGAGCCCTTCGATCTCCATGCCTTTCTCGACGGCCTTGGCCATGTCGTAGATGGTCAGGGCCGCCACCGCCGCACCGTGCAGGGCTTCCATCTCCACGCCCGTGCGCCCGGTGCAGCTTACTGTAACCTGAACGTTGATTCCGCGCCTCCCCTTCCCGTCCGGCGCCACGCCGCTGTCGAAAGCGACTTCCACGCCGTCGATCACCAGGGGGTGGCACATGGGGATGGCCTCGTGGGTGCGCTTGGCGGCCATGATCGCCGCAATGCGCGCGGTGCTGAGCACGTCGCCCTTGGGCAACTCGCCGGCCACCAGCTTGCCGTGAGTTTCGGGCGACATGCGCACGGTGACCTCGGCCGTGGCGTTGCGGCGGGTAACCTGCTTGCCGCCCACGTCAACCATGCGCGCTTCACCGGCCTCATTGAGGTGAGTCAGTATGGGCTGCTTGGCCATGGGATCACGATACGAAATAAAGCACGGGCAGGCGACAGGTGGTACTGAGTGGCATTCGCGTCCCGCGAATGAGTCGCGCCGGCCTCCGGCAGGCGGCAGCGGCCGGAGGCCGCTGGTACTCATTCGCCGGAGGCGAATGCCACGGCTAGATCAGCGCCACCGTCTCGCGCACGGCCTTTTCGATGCCTTCGGCCACGTGGGCTACGCTGGGGCCGAGCATGTAAGCCGGTGTGCTTACGATCTTGCGCTGCTTGTCCACCACGAAATCGCGCACGCCGCAGGTCTCGTGCCTGGCGCCGCAGGCCTCCAGCGCTTCGGCCGTGCCTTCGTCGTTGCCGATGGTCAGCAGCGGGTGCTCCTCGCCCAGCACGCGGGCGATCACGGCCGGCGCGATGCAGATGGCGCAGATCGGCTTGCCGGCCTTGTGCACCTCACGCACCAGGCGCGCGACCTCGTCGTTGACGTGCGCCTTGGCGCCCTTGCCCGCGAAGTCACTCAGGTTCAGCGCCGCGCCGTAGCCGCCGGGCAGGATCAGCGCGTCAAGCTGGGCGGCCTTCACGTCCTTGATGTCCTTGATCTTGCCGCGCGCGATGCGGGCGGACTCCACCAGCACGTTGCGTTTTTCGCGGGTCTTTTCGCCGGTCAGGTGGTTGACCACTACGGCCTGCTCGATGTTGGGCGCCATGCAGATGGTCTCAACGCCCATGCGGTCAAGGGCCAGCAGGGTGCAGACGCTTTCGTGCACCTCGGCGCCGTCCTTGAATCCGCAACCGGACAGGATCACTCCGACTTTGTGGGGCATGGCGACCTCCGTTGGAATTCAAACTGCAAAATGAAAAATTCAAAATGCCCTCGCCGTGAAGCTACTGCAGACGAGGGCCATTTTGAATTTTGAATTGATAATTTTGCATTGACGTTCGCGGCCGTGCCGCGAACGTTTACAGGTCGTCGCGGTGGGTAATGGTCAGCACCTCGTCGATGGTCGTTGTGCCGATCAACACCTTGCGCACGCCGTCTTCCTGCAGCGTGGTCATGCCGTTCTGGCGCGCCTCGTTGCGGATCTTCAGGCTGCTGGCCTGCTGGAAGGTCAGCTCGCGGATCACGCTGTTCATCTCAAGCAGCTCATAGACGCCCATGCGACCGCGGTAGCCGTGGCCGCCGCACTGCTTGCAGCCCACGGCCTGGTACAGTGTCTTGCCGGCCACCTGCTCGGGGCGCAGGCCCACGGTCTTGAGCTCGGTGGCGTCGGGCTTGTGCGGCTGCTTGCAGTGCTTGCACAGCACGCGCACCAGTCGCTGGGCCAGGATCGCCTGCACGGCGCTGGCGACCAGGAACGGCTTGACGCCCATGTCCATCAGGCGGGTCAGCGCGCCCGGCGCGTCGTTGGTGTGCAGGGTGCTGAACACCAGGTGGCCGGTCAGCGCTGCCTGGATGGCGATTTCGGCCGTTTCGTGGTCGCGGATTTCGCCCACCAGGATGATGTTCGGCGCCTGGCGCAGCATGGCGCGCAGGATACGGGCGAACGACAGCTGGATCTGGTGGTTCACCTGGCTCTGGTTGATGCCCGACAGGTTGTACTCGACGGGGTCCTCGGCCGTGATGATCTTGACGTCCGGCTGGTTGAGTGCCGTAAGCGCCGCGTACAGCGTGGTGGTCTTGCCCGAGCCGGTGGGCCCGGTGACCAGGAAGATGCCGTTGGGCTTCTTGAGGATTTTCTGGAAGCGGTCGAAGTCGGTGGGGTGCATGCCCAGCACTTCCAGGCCCACCAGGTTCTTCTGCTTGTCGAGAATACGCATCACCACCGACTCGCCCCAGCTGCAGGGCAGGGCGCTCACGCGCAGGTCGATGTCGCGTCCCTCGACGCGGGTCTTGATGCGCCCGTCCTGGGGGACGCGTTTTTCCTCGATCTTCATCTTGCTGAGGATCTTGATGCGCTGGATCAGCGGGCCCTGCAGGCGCTTGGGGGGCGACTCCATTTCCACACAGTCGCCGTCAACGCGGTAGCGGATGCGCAGTTTTTTCTTCCATGGGCTCGACGTGAATGTCGGAGGCGCGCTGCTTGATGGCATCCGAGATCAGCACCTGCACCAGCTGCGCCACCATGCCTTCTTCGTCGTCGGTGACGGCTTCGACGGCGTCGAAGTCCTTGTAGCTCACGTCCTCACCGTCGCCGTGGATCATGTCGTCCATGCCGCCGATGCCGTAGTACTTCTTCATGGCGGCCTTGACGGTCGATTCCGGTGCGATCACCCAGTCGACTTCGTTGCCGAGGATGAAGCGCAGGTTGTCGAGCGCATAGAACTCGAGTACCCGGTGCGTGGCGACCGTGACCTGGCGGCCCTTCTTCACCACCGGCACGATCTCGTGCTCTTCGACCACGTCCTTGGTGACCAGCTGGATGATTTCGGGGGCAAGCTCGTACTTGTTGAGGTTCACGAACTTCACGCCCTGCTGCTTGGCAAGCGCGCGGGCAAGCTTTTCGTCGTCCAGGTACTCGAGCTGGATGAGCGACTCGCCCAGCATCATCATGTGCTCTTTGCCGTGCTTGAGGCCCTCCTTCACCTGCTCGACCGTGCAGAACTTCAGGCCGACCAGGATCTTCCCGAGAGGCATCTTCTTTGACTCTGTCAGCATTCGGTGTTCCTCAAGCCAAGCGGCGCGACAAACTGGCGTCGCGACGAAGGGCGAGCTGGAATGGGGTTTCCCAACAATATGAACGCGCTAAATACTGTAACCGCAAGGCCCTAGGTGTCAACGTTCGGGCGCATGCAAGCCCGTGATTCAAACCCGCCGCGCTTTGACTGAAATCAACGAATCAAGCAGCGCCACTGTTCCAGACAGCAACACCAGCGCCGCTGCCAGCAGCGCAACCATCCGGGAAGAGACGCCCACTCGGCCCTGCAGGTCAAAGCCGATTGCAGCTGCAATGGGAAGGCCGAGCACCGCCAGGCTGGCCAGGCAGGTCGCCACGCGACGCAACGTCTCCGTGGCGTGGCGCGAAGGCGCTACCCCGCGCGCCGTGGCCAGGGTCTGCAAACCGCTGGCAAACAGGGCATACACGACAACCAGCACGACCAGCCCCATCGCGAACGGCTCGAAGGCCGCCACGCCCAAAGCCGGAAGCGCCTCGGCCGCCCCCCGGAAGGCGCGCTCGACGGGCAGGCCGAAACGCATGCGCGCCTGCAGCAGCCCGATCAGGTCCGACACGGCGGCCGCCACAACACCCGGGCCGGCCAGCCAGACCGTCTCAAACAGCGCACCCGCCAGCAGGGCAATCAAGCCCATCACGGCGAAGGCCAAACGGAACTGGAGCAGACGGTTCAGCATGGGTTGCAGATTGGCGGGCGTTCGACCGGCGGTCAACGGGGCGCAAGTGTCGCATACCGTGGTAAACTGGCGGCATGAGCGGACTGAAGCCCATCATCATTGCCGCCCCCAGCGCCAACTGCGGAAAGACCGAACTGGCCTGCCGCCTGATTCGCGCGCTGGATGGCGCCCAGGCCCTGAAAATCACGCGCTTCCACCGTGAGGCCCACTGCCCGGTCCACGGCGTCAACGAGCAGGGAGAAGACAACTGCGACGGCTGCGCCCCCGCACCCGCCGGCTTCGAACTTGTGGAAGACCCGGCCGTGCTCCGCACCCCCGGCAAAGACTCCGACCGCATGCTGCAGGCCGGTGCTGACCCGGTGTTGTGGCTGCGGGCGGCACCCCACGTGTTTGACTACGCGTTGAAGGCGGCGCTGAAACATTTCGACCCTGCCAGGCCGTTAGTGCTGGAGGGCAACTCGGCCGCCACGGTAGCTGAGTTTGCGGGAACGGTGGTGCTGCTGTGGCCGCAACGGACGCGGGGCGTGAAAGCCAGCGTGCTGCCGGCATTGAAGCGGGCCACTTTTCTTGTCCTGGTGGAGGCCAGTGAGGGTCCGCCGCGACGATGGCCGAAGTCGCTCAGGTCGGCGATGGCGCGTGCGGGCATTACGGAAGCAGACTTACCCACGCCAATCTGGTTACCCGAAGAGTGGTGGAAGCAAACGGAAGCGACGGCGGAACACGATTTACAGCAAGCACTTAAGGCGACTGTTTAAACCTAAGCGATTGAATGTTTTAGGCTTGCGTTCAACGCATATTTTGCACAGAATGTTTATGTGGTGTAAATTCTTGGATTCTGCTTGATAACGGATTCAGGAATAGCACCCTCTGATCCATTCGAGTTAGGGAGTGTGAGTGGAGTCAAACTTTTCCACAAACACTGGAGTATCCTGCAGCGCATGATTCAGACCACACGCCGAGAACTGGACGTACCCATCGACACCCGCTCGCTGGCGCCTTTGCGCGAATTTGTACGCGAGGTGCTGTCCGAAGGCAAACTCACGCCCAAGGCTACCCGCCAGGTGGTGATTGCCATTGACGAGGCGTGCAGCAGCATCATCCTGAATGCCAAAGAGCACGGCGCCAGCGGCAACCTGCGCCTGCTGATCGACATCGACCCCACTCGCGTGAAGATTCACATCGCCGACACCGCCAACGACTACGATGTGGGCGAAGTCACCCGCGAAGAGCTGCTGAAAGAATTCACGCGCAGCAAGAAGACAGAACTCGGCACTTTCCTGATCCGCCGCGTGATGGACGAGTTCACCTACATCTTCCGCAAGGGTTTCCAGAGCGAAATCGAGATGATCAAGTTCCTGTACGAAGAGCAGGAACCCCAGGCCAACTAGAGCAATTTTGGATCGCCTGCGCTCCTTGCCCTGCTCGTCCGGCGCTGCGCAGCAGCACGGTCCATTCAATCCCCAAAGCTCCAGCCTGAAGACTCGAGTTCCGAGCCGCCTGCGTGTCGGATCCCTACAGCCTCCGCACGCGTTCCGGGATGTCGGGCACGTGCTCGAGCACCTTGGCGATCACTTCGTCGGGCTTGATGCCTTCCGCCTCGCCCTCGAAATTCAGGATCAGCCGGTGCCGCAGCGCCGGGAAGGCGCATTCGCGGATGTCGTCCGCGCTCACGTTGTAACGGCCGCGCGCAAGCGCCACCATCTTGGCGCCCTTGATGATGGCCTGGCCGCCGCGGGGGCTTGAACCCACACGCACGAACTGTTTGACGATGCCGGCCGCCTCGGGGCTTTCCGGGTGGGTGGCCAGCACGATGCGCGCGACGTACTCGTTGAGGTGCTGGGCGATCGGGACTTGCTCGGCCAATGCGCGCATTTCCAGGATGCGCTTGCCGTCCACCACCTTGCCGGCCTGCTTCTTCTCGGCGCCGGTGGTGCCCTCGAAGATGCTGGCGAGCTCGGCCACGCTGGGGCTCTTGACGTCGAGCTTGAACATAAAGCGGTCGAGCTGCGCCTCGGGCAGTGGGTAGGTGCCTTCCATTTCGATCGGGTTCTGGGTGGCCAGCACGAAGAAGGGCTGCTCGAAACGGAACGTGTGGCCCGCGAACGTCACGCTACCCTCCTGCATGGCCTCAAGCAGGGCGCTCTGGGTTTTGGGCGTGGCGCGGTTGATTTCGTCGGCCAGGATGATGTTGCCGAAAATCGGCCCCTTCTGGAACTCGAAGCGCCGACGGCCGTCTTCCTCCACCACGATGTTGGTGCCGGTGATGTCGGCCGGCATCAGGTCGGGCGTGAACTGGATGCGGCTGAAGGTGACCTCGACGGCGTCCGCCAGGGTGCGCACCAGCATGGTCTTGCCCAGGCCGGGCACGCCCTCCAGCAGGATGTGCCCGCCGGTGACGAAGCCAATCAGTGTCTTGTCAACGATCTCCCCGTGGCCGACAATCACCTTGCCGATTTCAGCCTTCAGCTTTACCACGGTTTCCGCGAACGCCTTTGCCTGCTGCTCGATGTCCATGCTCATCTCCGGCCTGTGGGCGAAATGATAGCCCGAGGCGGTGCGAAAGTGGACCGCCGCACGAGTTATTTCTCGCTTTGTAAGCCCTTAACGCCTTCTTTAACTATTTAGGCTACCTATTGCGCCAGAGAAACTGATGCCGACGCCCTCACATCACCTCGCCCGCGAACTGGAAGCGCTGAAACGCAACCTGCTGCACGTCGGCAAGCTGGCGCTGGAAGAACTCAGCAAGGCGCTGGAAGCCTGCCGCCTGCGCGCCCCGGAACTGGCCGCCGAGGTCACTGCCGCCGACAAGGTACTCGATGCGCGCGAAGTTCGCGTCGAGGAAGAATGCCTGCGCATCATCGCGCTGCATCAGCCCGTAGCGCAGGATCTGCGCTACGTGGCCAGCGCCCTCAAGATCAACCAGCTGATCGAGAACACCGGCGACACGGCCGTGAACATCGCCAAGCGGGCGAAGTTCCTGGCTTCGCGCCCCCCGCTGCCGGTCGAGGTTGACGTGGCCGGCACGGGCGCCCGCGCGGTGGAAATGTTCGATCGCGCGCTGCAGGCCTTCGTGAACCTTGACGCCGCCGAGGCGCGCCGGGTGATCGAAATGGATAACGAAGTGGACATCGCGTACCGCAGCGTCACCAGCAAGATGATCGAAGTGATGGAAAAACACAGCGACCAGGTCGAGGTCGCGCTCAATACCATGCACCTGGTGCGACACCTGGAGCGCGCGGCGGACCGCGCCACCGACATCGCGGAACAGGTGCTGTACATCCTGTCGGGGGACATCTCGCGACACACGGAACTGGAATGAACCAGCGCATCCTGATCATCGAAGACGAGCCGGACATCATCGAGGTCCTGAAGTACAACCTTGAGAAGAACCATTTCAGCGTGGCCTCGGCCGCCAGCGGCGAAGCGGGCCTCAAGGCGGCCGGCGAGCTGCTGCCCGACCTGGTGCTGCTGGACCTGATGCTGCCGGGCATCGACGGCCTTGAGGTCTGCCGCCGCCTGCGCGATGACCCGCGCACCCGCGACATCCCGGTCGTGATGCTGACGGCCAAGGGTACCGAGTCGGATGTGGTGGTGGGCCTGACGCTGGGCGCCGACGACTACATCGTGAAGCCCTTCAGCACCTCGGAGCTGATGGCCCGCATCAAGGCCGTGCTGCGCCGCACCGAGCCCCGCGAGGGCGAGGCGCAGGGCGAAATCCTGACATCCGGCCCCCTGCGCGTGGACCTCAGCAAGCACGTGGCCAGCCTGGACGGGGCGCCCATCGAGCTGACTCTCAGCGAGTTCAAGCTGCTGACCTTCCTGATGAAGAAAAAAGGCCGCGTCTTCACCCGCGACCAGCTTCTGGACGCGGTGGTGGGCCCCGATGTATTTGTCACGGCGCGCAACATAGACGTGCACGTGGCCGCGCTGCGCAAGAAGCTGGGGAAGTACGGCGGCTGCATCATCACCGTGCGGGGAGTTGGCTATCGCTTTGAAGAGGCATAGCGTCTGGCGCAGCCGGCTGTTCTGGCGCCTCGCCGCCATGAACGCCGCGGCCGTGGTTGCGTTTCTCATCATCACCGGCGCGTACCTTGAGCTTGAGCTCAAGGGCCTGCTGCTGCGGGAATCCATACGCGACCTCGAGACCCGCGCCTACCTGGTGCGCGACAACCTGAAGGAGCAGCAGAACCCGCAGCAGGCCGTGGCCCTGGCGTCCGAGAGCTCCGGCTCGCGGATCACGCTGATCGAGCGCTCGGGCACGGTGCTCGCCGATTCGGAGGCGCTGGCGGGCGAGATGGAGTCGCACCTCGACCGCCCCGAAGTCCGCCAGGCCCTTGAAGCGGGCGTAGGCACGGCGCAGCGATTCAGTGAAACGCGGCGCACCGACTTCCTGTACGTCGCCGTGACCGAGCGGGGCGATGCGAGCGCCCCCATCGTGCGCGTGGCGGTGCCGATGCAGGCGATCTCAACGCGGCTGAACGTGGTGCGCGGCACGCTGTACATCACGGTGGGAGTGCTGGCGCTGGTGGGCTTCGCGCTCAGCTTCGTGATGGCGACCTACATGGTGCGACCCATGGAGGCGATGCGCGATGCCGCCCAGCAGATCGCCCGCGGCGACTACGAAGTGAAGCTGGAACTGGACCGCCGCGACGAGTTCGGACAGCTGGTCGAGGCCTTCAACAGCATGGGCCACGAGCTGCGCAATCGCGTCGGCCAGCTTGAATCTAACCGTCGTGAACTCGCCACCATCATGGACAACATGGCCGAGGGCCTGCTGCTGGTGGAGGCCGGCGGAAACGTCACCATGGCGAACCGCGCCGCCGCGGAACTGCTGGGAGTGAAGGACAGCGAACTGGTGGGCCGCGCGCTCTGGGAGAGCGTGCGCCTGCCTGAAGTGGACGACCTGCTGGCTTCACTCACGAAACTCGATGAGCCGCGCCGCGTGTGGTTCGAAGACCGCACCCACGGCGCCCAGCGCCGCGTGCTGCAGGTGGTGGCCACGCCCCTGTTCGATACCGCCAACGGCAAGCAGCACGCCGTGCTGCTGGTCAGCGACGCGACCGAAGACCAGAAGCTGCTGGAAATGCGTCAGGATTTCGTCGCCAACGTCAGCCACGAGCTCAAGACGCCACTCACCAGCATCAGCGCTTACGTGGAAACCCTGCTGGACGGCGCGGCCGGCGATGAAAGCGTGCGCATACCGTTCCTGCGCAAGATCCAGGTCAACGCCACGCGGCTTTCGAAGCTGGTCTCGGACATCCTGAACCTCTCGCGCCTCGAAAGCGGCGTCGGAGACGAGTCACGCCAGCAGCTTGACCTGAACGCGCTGGCGCAGGCCTGCATCAACAAACACCGCGAGGCGGCAGAGGCCAAGGGCGTACAGCTCAGCCTGCTGCGCGCCCCGCAGCCGGTGATCGCGCTGGTCAACGAAGAGGACATGACCGAGGCGCTGGACAACCTGGTGGTGAACGCCATCAGCTACACGCCGCAGGGCGGCAAGGTCGAGGTTGCCGCGCGCCGCACGGACGCGGGCCTGCAGCTCGAGGTCAAGGACACCGGCTGCGGCATACCGGCCGAGGCACTGCCGCGCGTGTTCGAACGGTTCTACCGGGTGGATAAGGCGCGCTCGCGCGACCTGGGCGGCACGGGGCTGGGGCTCGCCATCGTCAAGCACGTGGCCATCAAGCACGGCGGCCGGGTCGATGCCGAGAGCGAGGTCGGCAAGGGCAGCACATTCCGCATCAGCCTGCCCGCGCCTCAGCCCTCCGTGGTCCGGGTCTGACAGGGGTCTCCGCAGGGCCGAACATGCCTCGGCGCTACTTCCAGTCGAATTCCTTGGCGCCCTTGCGCTTCCAGCTTGTGCCGTCGGCCAGCTCGTAAGCGTCGATCACCGGCTTGATGTTCTGCCGGATGCAGCGGCTGGAACGCGCGCTGCCGTAGGTTTCGCCGGGCTCGTCGATGTCAAAGAACACGTAGCGCGCGCTGGTGCCAAGCTCATCCACCGTGGGGTCCACGGGAATCCACTCCCCCAGCCACACTTCGGCCCAGGCGTGGTAGCCGAAAATCGCCACCGTGCCGCGCGGCGAGCAGGCGTACACGAAGCCGCC
Source organism: Planctomycetota bacterium (assembly GCA_027493625.1). Taxonomy (GTDB): domain Bacteria; phylum Planctomycetota; class UBA8742; order UBA2392; family UBA2392; genus JACKID01. The sequence continues at coordinate 656,357 of JAOSKM010000002.1, forward strand.
CACGTTGCGCGCGGGCAGGCCGGCGGCGCGGGCCAGCGCCACGAACAGCGCCGCGTGCTCAGTGCAGTCGCCGGCTTCTTCATCATAGGCTTGCTTCGCGCTGGCGGAGCCGGTGCTGCCCGAGCCGTCGTCGAGGTGCTTGTCGGCAAAGCGCATGATCGCACGCGCGACCGCCAGGGCATCGGTCTTGCCCTTGGCCAGCTTTGCCGCCTCGCCGGCCAGGGTTTCATCGTCGCTCTGGCACATGGCCGTGGGCTCAAGGTACCTGGCGACATCGTCGGGAACTTCAGCCAGGGGATACCTCGGCGCCTTGAAGCCGGACTTTAGTTTGCGCGACTTCATGCGGATCGCATAGCCTTTGTCGTACTTGATCACCTGGTGGTAGTCGTTGCTTTCCGCGATCGGCGGCACGAACGCGTCGTCGTCATGCTCGTACTCGAAGTGGATGTCCATGCGTGTCAGCTGCTTGTACTCCAGGATCGCCACGTCGGCGTCCATGGTGGTGCGCAGGCTGACGCGCTCGGCCTTGAAGGGCTCGGGAATCTTTTCCGCGCGCTCCAGGCTGAAACCGCTCACGTCCTCGATCAGCAGCGGCATGTCGTCGTCGCCGATCATCAGCGTGCCGGCGAGCCCCGCCTTCACCACACGGATCTCAACTCCTTCCACCATGCTCTTGTCGCTCAGCTTGCGCCTGGTGCGGCCGTTGACCGTCCAGCTCTGTTCGACCAGCGCGTGGTCGTCATCGTCGACGCTCCAGAAATCGAGGCGCTCGCCCTTCTCAATGCGCTTGCCGTCTTTCAACACCCGCCAGGCGCGGGTGTCGGACAGGACCTTGCGGTCGCCCTTCTCGAGCGTGGTGACGGACGGCTTGCCGCTGTCGACGGTCTGGCTGATCGTGACCTGTTTGTCTTGGTACACCGTTTCCAGCTTCACTTTCTGTTTGCCGTTCTGCGTTACGTCCACCACCTTGATTGCGCGGCCGTCGAGTTCGTACCAGTTCTCGGTGACGGAGCTGACCTCGAAGGTCTGGCCGTCGAAGCTGCGCTTGATCTGCAGCCAGGCGTCTTCGCGCTCGTGGATGACCCGGCGGCCGTCGAGTTGCACTTCGCTGACGGCGGACTTCGCCCAGCCGATGCGCGAGCCCATGTAGTAGATCAGGAAGCTGTAGACCTTCGGCTCGGCCTTTGCCGGCGCGCTGTCCTGCGCACTGGGCGCGTGCAGGCTGAACGCCAGCAGCAGCAGGCAAGCTGGAATGAAGTGCCGTGTCTTCATCGCATCAGTATAGGACAACCGGGCAAAGAATGGGAACGCAAGAGCACGCCGCGCCGTCGAAGCCCGCGGGGTGCAGCACGCTGCACCCCTAGCGGCCGATGCGCAGGACGCCGTGCACGTACAGGTGGTCAGGGTGGAAGCGCGTGGTGAGCGCCAGGTCCCGGAAGTAGCGCAGGCCGTTCATGTCCGCCTGCAGGCCGGCCTGGTAGCTGGCGCCCTCCAGCTCGCACTTCTGCTGCCAGGCGGTTTTGCGCTTCTGGTAGGCGTCCTCCACCTCGGGGCGCGAGAGGTTCATGGTGTCGGCGGGATTCATGCCCAGTTCGCGCACGATTTCTTCTCGGACTTCGCGGGGCGAGCGGCCATCGATGAGGGTGGGGTTGTACTTGTTGTCGCGCAGCACCTTGAACAGCTCGGGGCTGGAGGCGTAGTCCGCGAACTGCTCGAAGTTCAGGTAAATCGTCGCGCTGCCGCTGGTGGGCAGAGAACGCCAGGCCGAGCCAGGCGCCTGCGCCAGGCCGGGCGCGCGGCCCTCAGAGGCAAGGATCGCGTGCTCCAGCAGTTTCGCCGAGTTGGTGAGCAGCAGCCAGTCGCCCACCAGCGCGGCGTGGATGCTGAGGTTCAGCCGGCGGATGAAATTGTCCTCTTCGCGCGGGTCATCGAAGCCGAACACCGTGCGTCCGGCGATGCTCTTCTGAATCACGCTGACGGCGCCCTTCTTGGGTGGCTCGCCGGGTTTGCTTCCGCGGCCGCGCTGTACCTGCAGGTATTCGTCAAGCAGCGCGCGAGCGATCACCGGGTCGGCGCCCGGCGTGCGGAACGCAATCGTGAACCCCGGCAAAGGCATGTCGGTGCCGGAAACGGGGATGGCGGCGCCCGGCGCGTAGCTGCGCGGCACGGCGGCGAAGACCAGCTCCTCGGCCTGGCGCGGCATGAACTGCCTGACGGCGTCGCCGTTGAGCGCGACCACGAAGTCACCCACCAGGCTGCCGCGCGCGGCGTCATCCAGCACGTCGCTGTACAGCACGTTCAGGGGCTGGCGGTAGCTGACCTGCAGCATGGTGTCGGGAGGCAGCAGCGCCAGTTGCGACTGCTCGGCGGCGGGTTGCTTCCAGGTTTCGCGCAGATGTGCAAAGGCCGGGTCGGCGATGCGCTCTTCATCGACCAGCAGGTACTGGTCGAAGCTGATCAGGCCCGGCTCGGTGATGTCCAGCCCGTAGTAGGCCGCGCGGAACGGGCGGGTGTCCAGGTCCTGGCTGATGATGCGGTTGACCGGCCCGAAGATGTCCGGGTAGATCGCCACCACGCTGGCGGGCAGGTTGTTGTAGGCGTCCACGGTGCTTACGGCACGGCCGTCGTCGCCGGTTTCGACGGGCAGCCGGCTGCGCAGGCGGTCCAGGTCCATCCAGACACCGCTGAAATGGCGCTGGCGCAGGGCGGGCTCCACGAGTTGCAGTGTCTGCTGGAAGGCCTGCTCGCCGGCAATGCCTTTGCCATCGCCGCTGTGGCGCGCGATGGCGCCGTTGAGCAGGCGGGCGTTGTCGGAGACCACCAGCACGTCGTCGAGCAGCGTGACCAGGATGGTGGCAGGCGCGGGCTTTCCGGGCCTGGCGGGGGGCGTAACTTTCAGGATGCCGCCCGCGAACTCGAGGCGCGGCTGGTCGGGGCCCTGCGGGAAGAAGCCCGAGGCGACGTCCAGGAACTGCCACTTGAAGCGGACGCCGCGCTCCAGGCGGGTCAGCATCAGCATGCCGGCGTCGGTTTCGCCGGGATCGGTGCAGATCACCATCTCGCCGCCCATCACGTCACGGAACAGCTCGATGCCCATCTCGCCGGCGCTGCCGCGGGCCTGCTTCAGGTTCTGCTCGTAGGTTTCATTGCGGAAGCGTTCCAGCGAGTCGCCGAACAGCTTGCCGGCCGAGTCGCGCCACAGACTGGAGCGCTCGAGCTGCGGCAGGTCGGGTTGACGCAGCAGCTCGTCCAGGAAGCGCTCGAACTCGCCCTTGCGGTTCGGCACGTTGTCGATGGTCATCACCACGGCGACGTCGGCGGGGGCCAGCTCGATCAGGTCGCCCTGGTACTCGCTGCCCGAGGCGATGTAGCGCGCAAGCACGAAACCGCCCAGCGTGACGGCCAGGCAGCCGAGCCCCAGTCCGCCCCACTTCGCCACGCGCTTCCAGTTGCTCTTCAGCCAGTTCATCACGTTATTGTACGACTTGAATCCCTCAGCGTCGGCGGGAAACTGGGGCCATGACTGCAACGCTCGAGGTCTCGGTCGTAATCCTGTATGACGGGCCACTGATGCTGGTGAACCGTCGGCCTGAAGGCAGTTACCACGGGGGCTGGTGGGAATGGCCGGGCGGCAAGCGGCATGAGGGCGAAAGCGCGCTGGCGTGCGCGCGGCGCGAGCTGCTGGAAGAAATCGGCATAGACCAGCCCGCGCTGACCGAGTACTGCGTGGAAACTGCGGATTACCCGGGCCGCCGCGTGCGTTTGACATTCTTCGTGGGGCGCCGGCCCGCAGGTTCGCAGGCCGGTCCGGACGCGCTGGAGCACCGCTGGCTGCGTCCCGAGGATGTGCGCAAGCTGCGCTTCCTTGAGCCGAACCTGCCCGTGCTGGAGCGGCTGATCCGCCGGCCGCCATTCGGCGCGGATTCGGGCGGTTCGGCTTGACATAAATCGCCTTGTGCCTATTCTTTCGCGGCGTTTTTTCAGGGAGCGGCGCCGCGAACAGGCGGCGAAGAAAGAGAGCTGTCCCATGGCCAAGAAGGCCGCAGGCAAGCGGAAGCCGGCAAAGCCGGCAAAGCCGGCAGCAAAGGCAGCGAAGAAGCCGGCAGCAAGGGCGCCGAAAAATCGGCTACCGGGAAGTCTGCTTCGAAGTCTGCATCGAAGAAGCCGGCCTCCAGCGCGGTGAAAAAGTCGTCTTCAAAGTCGGCGAAGAAAGCCGCCGTGAAGCCCGCGGCGGCCGGAAAGTCCGCCGCCAGAACATCCACCTCGAAATCATCCGGGAAGAAGAAATCCATGACAGCCAAGTCGTCGTCCGCCAGCAAGGGCGGCAAGAAAACCACCGGCGCGGGCGCCAAGAAGCCCGTCGTCTCGCGCACCGCGACCAAGGTGTCGAACAAGGGCGTGCTGATCCGCCTCAAGCGCAGCGGCCCGGCGCCGGCGCCCGCAGCGGCGCCCGAGGAACGCGCCAAGCCACGCAGCGTTCCCACCACCGAGAAATCGAAGGGCCAGAACCCGATCACGCTGCACCGCCGCAAGCCGACCAAGAAGGAAGCGGAGGAATTCCGCCAGTTGCTGATCGCGCGGCGCGCGCAGCTGCAGGGCGACGTCAACGAGCTGGAGCGCGAAGCCTTCAGCGACGAGACCCAGCACGTCTCCTCGAACCACCTGGCGGACAGCTCCTTTGAGCAGTACGAGCAGGAGTTCAACCTCTCGATGATCGAGAACGAAACCGAGGAATTGAAGGAAATCGCCCGCGCCCTCGAAAAGATCGACCTCGGTACCTTCGGTGAGTGTGAGGCCTGCGGCATCGACATCAGCCTCGAGCGCCTCAACGTCATGCCCTACACACGCATCTGCATCCACTGCCGCAGCAAGTTCGAAGAAGAAGGCGGCGGCGAGATCTACGGCGTCCACCCCGAACGTCGCGTCTAGCAGGCCGGAAAACACACAACGGCCGCCGGTTCTGCCGGCGGCCGTTTCACGTCCGCACGTATTTGATAACATGGGGGTTTGGCCGGGGCCCTGGATCCGACGTTGACTATTTCACGGGCAATCGCGTTGACGCTGGCGCTGGTCCTGCTTGCCCCCTGGTCGCGCAGGGTTTTGATGCGCCCGGTTTTTTCGGCGACGACTTCAAACCCGCGCAGGACCGCAAGGATGCCGGCACGCTAAGTGCCGACCTCGGAGTCGAGCCCCCGACTGGATGGACTTCACCGGCTCAGGCACCAGCCGCGTGCGCGGGCGCTTCGCGTTCACCGCCGACGGCCTGGTGGTTCGTCCCGATTCCGACCACGGCACCTGCGAGGCGCTTCTGGACGTGGGCGTGTCACGGGCGGCCGGCAGCGTCACGCTGCATGAGCTGGACCAGGGCGGTGCATTCGGCTTCCACCTGCGCGACCTGTCCGAGCCCGACCGCGCGTGGCTGATCGAACTCAGGCACCTTCAGGGCGGCGCCTGGCAACTGCGCATTCGTGCCCGCGCCAACGGCGGGCGCTACGTGGCGTTTCCCGACAGCAGGCGCGATTTCGAAAAGCTGGATCTGCCCGCGGAGTTCAAGTTCGAGTTCCAGGCCGGCGCACTCAGTGCCGAGGTGGGGGGCCACGAGAGCTCTGCGAAAATCAGCGCCGAAAACGGCGCGAGCCTGGGCCTGGCCGTCACGGACGCGCGCGCGCGCCTGCGTGACCTGAAGCTCGATGTCACGCTGCACCCGTCCTGGATGCGCGACGCCGCCCAGCGCCTGCTGGCGCGACGCACCCTCGAGCGTCTGCGCGAGTACGCCACGACCGGCCTGTTGGCCGGCATCGCGACCTTTGAACACCCGGGCGCCGGGCAGGCCCTCGAAGCCTACAGCGAGACGGAACGCCGCGACCGCGCCGGCCCGGGCGGCGACCCGTTCCAGCGCGCGGAAGTGCTGTCGCGCATCGCGCGCGCCCACCCCGACAGCGCGTTTGCCCAGCACGAGGCCGGCGTGGCCGCCATGCTCGCCGGGCAGGTCAGCTCGGGTCACGCACTGCTGGCGGCTGCAGACAAGTTGCTGCGCACGCCGGTGACCGGCCTGGCGCTGGCCGAGGCCTGCCGCCGGATGGGCGACATTTCGTCCGCGGAGCGCGCGCTGCAGCAGGCGAGGAAGGACCTGCCCGATGCACTGAAGCCGGAATGCGCGCTGATTGAAGGGCGGCTGCTTGCGGACCGGGGCGACATCGCGGGCGCCAAGGCCGTGTTGCAGAAGGCTGCGGCGGACCACGCCGGGCATCCGCAGTTGCAGGCGTTTGCCGATTCCGCGGCGGTGCTGATCCAGCCCCCGACGCTGCACGCCCTGGAACTGCAGGGTCCCCTGGGGCTCCGGCTGGTCAGCGACCTGCCCGACGAGCTGCTGGCGCCGGTGCTGGAACAGCTGAAACCCTACATTGAGAAAGATCCGCCTGTGGCTGCCTGAGTTGCCCGACACGCTGGAGGGGGTGCTGGCCGTGTTTGCCAGCCCCGTCGAATACCTGCGCGCCGCCCTGCTGGTGGCGGGCGACAACCTCGACAACGTGGCCGGCATGTACCTGCCCCACGGCATCGGCGGCAACCCCAGCGTGATGGCCTGCCGCGCGTTCGGTGAAGACGAGTTGCTGCGCACCCTGGTGCACGAGCTGTGGCACCTGGCGCTGGCCGCGACCGGCCGCGCCGGGCAGCTGCCGCGCTGGCTGAACGAGGGGATGGCTGTGTTCCTGTCCGCCGGGCGCATCGAGCAGGGCGTGATGGTGTACGACGAGTTGCCCAGCGAGTTCGCGGCCTTCGGCGACGCGCCGCTGGAGGTACTGAGCCCGGAGCGGTTGAAGTTCGCGCTGGCCGCACGCCCTCACGAGTTCTATGTGCCCGGCGAGGTGCGAGGCAACTACCTGGCGGCCTGGGTGGTGGTGTGGTTCCACGCCTCGCGCTCCGAGGACCTGCAGCTGGTGCGCGACCTGCTGAAGGGCAACGGCGCGGCCATCAAGCCCGGCGCGGAACTGCACGCCGCCATGATGAAGGCCCTGCAGGCCCGGCTGCGTTGAGCCTGAGCGGCCCCTGTGCTTGCGGCCTGACGCGCATTCGCTAGCGTGGCGTGCATGCGCATCCTGATCACCAACGACGACGGAATGAACGCGCCGGGCCTGGTGGCACTTGAGAACGCGGCCTCGCGCCTGGGCGCGGAGGTTTTCGTGGTGGCGCCCGAGCGCGAACAGAGCGCCCAGAGCCACGCCATCACCATCCGGCAGCCGGTGTTCACCCACCGCCTGCCGCTCACCCACGGTGAAACACTGCGCATCGCGGTCAGCGGCACGCCCTGCGACTGCGTGCGACTGGCCATGATCAAGTTGCTGGAGGTGAAGCCCGACCTGGTGCTGTCCGGCATCAACCAGGGCGGCAACCTGGGCTGGAACGTGTTCCACAGCGGCACCGTTTCGGCGGCCGCCGAAGGCCACGCCTTCGGGGTGCCGAGCATCGCCTTCAGCCTCGCGAACTGGACCCGCGACGTGGAATGGGGCGGCCTCGACCAGCTGGCGGCCGGGCTGATCAAGCGCCTGCTCCTTGCAAAGCACTCGCGCACGGACTGGCTCTACAACGTGAACATCCCGCCCGTGGCCTTCGACCAGATCAAGGGCGTGCGCCTCACCCGCCAGAACCCCATGGTGAAGGGTGACAACTTCCTCGAGCGAGAGGCCCCCGACGGCCGCAAGTACTACTGGCCGGTGTGGGACGAAGTCACGGCCGCGCGCGAGCAGCAGACCGACCCGGAGCTCGACACGGTGGCGATCCGCGAAGGCTTCATCAGCATCACGCCCCTGCGCTACGAGGTGAGCGACCTCGACGAGTCACGCATCGAGGAAGCGTTTCACGACTTCAAGCCGTAGGGAAGGGCGCTTGATCAAACGATAGGGGCGGTCACAACGGCGACCGCCCCCCTATCGGTGCAGGTTCATCAGTTGGCGTCAACGAGCGGCCTGCAGGATACCAGCGTGTAGTCCTTGTCGATCAGCTCGTGGGCCTTGGCCTCATCCAGTTTGAAACCCGGCTTCATCTTCACGATGGCGATGCCGGTCTTGTTGTTCGCCTCGGCGCTCTCAACGCCTTCGATACTCTTCAGCAGCCCCGAAACCGTGGCTTCGCAGTTCGCTCACGTCATGCCTTCGACCTTGAGCTCGTAGCTGATTGCCTCGGCCGCGGGTGCTTCCACCTTCGGCTGGGGCACCGCATTGGCTTGCGGTTTCGGTTCAACGGCCGGCGCCGGCTGATTGGCCTCTTGTGTGCAGGCGGTTGCGACGAAGACCAGCCCGATAGCCGCGAGAATCAGGATGCGTTTCATGGTGTCGTCCTATTGCTTGCCCAGTTCTTCCCACTTTAGTTCTGTGGATCCTTCAAAGGAACGCAGGCCGTAGCCGAATTCTTCCTCTACCAGCGTGCGCACTTCGTCTTCGGTCAGTTGCGTGGCGGGTTCAGCCAGCAGGTAAACTTCAGCCTTGGCGATGTCGGTTTTAGCATCCTTGATCCCGGACCGGGACAGCAGGGCGTCCATGACGCCCGTGGCTCACTGGCCTCAGTCCATGCCGTCGATGCCGAGCACGAAAATCACTTCCTTGGCCGGCTGGGGCTCGGGCTCCGGCTCGGGCTCCGGTTGCTTCACTTCCGGCGGCTTGTCCGGTTGCGGCGCGGGCTGGTCGGTCACCGGCACCGGTTCCGTGGCCGGCGATTCGGTGATGGTCCAGTACTGGTGCTTGCAGCCTGCAAGGCCGAGTACCAGCAGCATCAGGATGGCGAAGTTCTTCATTTTCGGCCTCTGTTAGAACAGGTAATTGAAGCTGATCTTCGCCTCGCCTTCGTGAACGAACGTCTTCGCGAAGTAGTACTGGTAAATCGGCCACTCGTAGCCGAGTTTCACCTCGATGCGGTTGGTGATGTTCATCTGCACGCCGCCGCCCACGTGGAACTTGTAGAAGCCGCTGGGCACCACGCGCTTGCGGTTCATCCACATGCGTTCGGCCACCTCGGCGTCGCCCTCGAACAGCAGGATCAGGTCGAACTCGCGATAGTCGTTCAGCTCAAACACGCGCAACGCGTAGGCCGGGTGGATGTTGGCGGATGGGCCCATCACGCGCCCGTCGCTGAGCGTGCTGACGCGGGCCGCGACATCCAGCCAGAAGTAGTGACGCGTTGTGCTGAACGACCAGGTGGCGCCGACCTTCACGTCCACTGTCTCGTCGCCGAAGGAGATGCGCTCGCTCAACAGGCCTTTTGAACCGCGGTCCTGGGCCGTGGGCAGCCTGAAGTCGATGAACAGGCCGCCCTGGAAGCTGCCGCCCGGCTGCGGCTCGTTGTAGAGCCGGAACTTGAAACCGACCCGCATGTCCTTCAAGCCCAGGTAGTGGTCGTTGAGGTCGTCGTTCTTGCTGCGCCGCACGGCATAACCAACGGGAAACATCGCGCGCACGGAGATGTCGCGCGTGATGCCGTAGGTCAGGCCGAAGGTCCAGCTCCAGACCTGCACCCGCGTGTCATCCGGGTTCGAGAGCGTGCTGTCTTCCAGCACCGTGCGCCGGTAGATCTCCCAGTGGGTCTCGGCCTCTACTTCCAGGCCGCCGCGCCAGATGGTGCGGGGTGCGTCACCGAACAGGGTGTTGTGGGCGGCAAGGCTCACCGGCAGCACGGCCGGCAGGAGAATCAGGAGTCAACGAAGCAGAAAGCGCATCAGGCATCCCCGGCTGCGGTAGCAAAGGCTGGGAGGTTACACCGGTAGAATGCTACAGGTTCAAAGCAATTAACAGCAGCCGGGTTTTTCGACTTCCGACAATCCCTTGATGACGTGGCAGTGGCCGGCGTCGATTTCGGGGCAGGTGTCCAGGAAGGTCTGCAGTGCATCGCGCATCTTCTGAAGCTCGGACAGCTTCTCGTTGATCTCGACTACCTTGGCGCGGGCGAGGTCCATGGCGTCTTCGCAGCTGTCGGTGGGGTTCGCCTCACGCACGCGCATAAGCGTGCGGATTTCCTTGAGTGTAAATCCCACCCATTTGGCGCGCTGGATGAACTTCAGGCGCTCGACGTCATCGTCGCTGTAGAGGCGGTGGCCGCCGGAGGTGCGTTCGGGCTGGGGCAGCAGCTTCTCTTTTTCGTAAAAACGCACGGTTTCCAGGTTCACCCCTGCGCGCTTCGACAGTTCACCCACAGTCATGGTCATGGCAGTTCTCCTGTATCTGTAGCTTTATACGGCTACGGGTGCCGAATGGTTCGAAAAAACGCCCGTCCTGCTGAGCCCGGAAAAAAAGGCTGGCACAAGCCATGTGCTGTTTCAGAATCAGAATTCTGCGATTCACAAACTGAAACGGACAACTCCATGCGCAAGTGCCTGATCCTCTCCGCGGCCCTGCTTCTGCTGGCGCTCAATCCCAACCCGGCTGCCATCGCCGAGCCCGACGTCCCTGCTGAGCCGAAGACCGGCCCGACCGATGCCTGGCCGTTTACCGAGGCGGCCCCGGACTGGGAGGAGTCCTGGAAGTTGTGCACAGAGGCGCTCGAGGGCGACGAGGCAGCGCTCAAACAGGTCGAAGACGCGCGCGTCACTTATGCGCCGCTTCTGCTCGGAAGGGCCGACGGGCGTGAGCTGGGCTATGAGCTGCTGCGCCGCGACATCGATTGGCTTCGCGCCATGCAGGGCTGGGAGCACACGCTGATGCGCGTGGACTCGGCCGCCGTGATGCAGGCCTGGACTGAGTTGAGGGGCCGCTTCCGCGACCCGGAGCCGCAGCTGGCGCGCGCCATCCTGCACGCCTGGACCAACGGTGACCGCGCTACCCTGGACGCGCTGGTGAAGCTGCAGCCCGACTCCGGCTGGGTGAAGGGCGCGCTGGCGTTTACCGGCGGGTTCTACCCGGAGCGCGAATCCATCACCATCCTGATCGGCCTGTTGAAGCAGCTGGCGGCAGCCGGCTACTGGTCCATGCATGTGTCGCCCAACCAGCTGCTGCCTGACGGCCGGCGCCCCAGGTTGAACGACATGCGCGCCGACCGAGAACTTACGCTTGCTTCGCTGGGCGAACAGGACGGCCTGCGGGACATCGACAACTTCCCGCGCGAATTCAGCGAAAATGGGCTGACCGAGCGCATCGGCGCCCTGACTGCCGACCTGCCCGACCATGACGCCATCGAAAAGGTCAAAGGCGAGCTGGCGGACGCGATCCCGGCGGGCATGGACAAGGTGTCGTCGCTGGACACTTTCGTGCTCTCGGCCTTCATCGACCACAGCGACTTCTCCCAGGTGGATCGGGTGTTCCTCGTCAACAATGCCGCCCGCTCCCGCGGGACCTCGCTGATCCCGTACTCGATTTACGCCCTGCCGCCGGAGCACGAGGCCGAGCGCCTGTCCGCCACCATCACGGCGTTCGCCGGCATGCCGGACCGCACCATCACCCAGCGCGCCCTGCTGGCCCGCGCGCTGGAAGCCGGCGACGAAGTCATGGTCCGCCTTGCCGCGCGTGCAGTGATGGCGCTGGCGGGCTACAACCTGGACAGCTACCGCAACATTCTGCGCGCCTTCTACCGCGCCGACCGCATGCCCGAGTTGCGCGAGCTCTACCGCAAGGCGCTGCTCGACAGCGGCTCGGCGGAACTGAAAGAGCTCGCCGAGCTTGTGAAGGAAGGCAAGTGGGAGGTGCTGAACCCGCGCGACCGCCGCAAGCTGACGCTTTCCGACAAGCAGAAAGCCGCGCTGCTGAAACCCTTCACCCATGAACAGGAACGCAAGCTGCATGGCGGCGAACTGGCGGTCTACTGGCTGAACCGCGCCGTCTTCAGCGAGGGCGCCCGCGCCGTGCACGCGGCGGGCGGGTACTACATCGAGGCCATCCACGCCGCCACGGGCGGTAAGCCGGGCGGCGCCATGACGCCGAATGTCTACCAGTATCTGATGTTCCGCTGGCGCAACCTGGACGATGCCTCGCGCCCCGCGCACGACGCCATGCTGGCCGCGCGCGGAGAGGAGTTCGCGAAGCAGGTGCTCGCGCTGGAGGCCGGCCTGCACGACGCCGACGCCGGCCCGGAAAAGAACGCGCCCATGACCGCATGGCTTCTCTGGATGGCCAAGACCGACCCGCTGGCGGAGAAGGTCACGACCGAGCTGAAAGACCACCCGGAGCGCTGGGGCGGCGCGGGGCTGATTGCCGCGGCCCGGACGGCTTTCTACGCGGGTGATATGGAAGGTTTCCGCAGGCTGCGCGACCAGGCCGCCCAGGCTTCGCCGCTGGACTTTGACGTGTACTACCAGATGACTTCGCGCAACGAGCGTGTCGGGACCTGCAGTTTCTCGAACTGGGAAGCCGTAAGCCGCAACGTCTGGCGGCTGGCGCTGCTTCACCCGACCTGCACTCAGACGCCCGGGTTCCTGGGCGTGCTGGCGCTGCGGTCGGGGCAGGACGGCTGGGCGGCCTGCGCCGCCACATGCCTGGCGCATCTACGACCGCCCTACCTGCACCGCGGTGATGTGAACTTCTTCCAGTACATGTACCGGCTGGCGGGACGGAACTGGACCTCCCGGTTCCTGCTGCGCTACGCGACGGTGTCGAACGAGCTCATCACCGGGCAGGCCCGTGAAATGCTGAAGCAGGCGTTCGAAGTTCCGACCTATCTCTGGAACGCCTACACCATTCTTGACTACTCACGGAGCTATGGCGCCAGTTTCAACTTCACCCTTAACAACCTGGAGACATGCGTCAGCATTTTTGACATGCAGAATGTCAGCAACCTGCTCGACCTCGCGCGACACATGGGCCGCATCGATCCCGCCCGCGCCATCGAGTTCGTGGCCAAGGCCGATCAGCTCGGCGTCAGCCGCTACGGGCGTTTCGTCGGCACCCAGACCTGGGTCGAGGCGCACGGCCGGCTGGGCACACTGGACCAGGAGTGGGAGCGCTACGATGACATGCGCGGGGGCCGTGTCGGCGTGCCGCATTACCTGGATACGTTCATGCTGGCGGGCATCACGGGCGGCAACCAGTACAAGTTGCTGGACAAGGCGATCGAGAAGATCACGGGCTACGGCGGCGTGGCGGAAGACAACACCTACTGCCTGTTCTACTGGCGCCGGGCGCACATGGCGCTGGGCAAACACGCCGAGGTTCGCGCGATACCGGTCGGCCCCGACACGCCGGCATTCCCCTATGAGAGCTACAAAGACTTCACGCGCCTTTTCCATGAGGCGCGCGGCATCCTGGACGCCGGCAGCTTCGAGTTGCTGGCCCACCGCGCGGATCCCTACCTCGACAAGTACATCGAGGGCGGAGTGGGGGAGTACGCCGACGCGGCAATTCTGAAGGCGCTGGCCTGGAAAGAACTCGACGACCCGGAGTTCGATCCCTTCCAGTGCGTGCCCGATGCGCTGATCGACCGCCTGTCCGAGCGCGGGCGTGTGCTGGATTGCGCCGTGCTGGAGATCCTGGCGGGCAAGCGCGAAACCAGGACCCTGCCGCAAGCGGACAAGGACAACTACTGGCATGGCTCGCGCTGGTGCGAACGGGTGGCAGGCTACCTCGGCGAAGGGCGCATCAGCCCGGCCGAGGTGCAGGCGCGCGATCCCTTCATTCGGGGTGCGCTGGCATACCTGGCGGGCGACAAGGCCGAGGCGCGCAAGCAGCTGCAGGCCTGCATGGACGCCGACCAGCGCTGCAGCCACGAGTACCACGTCGCGCAGTGGCTGCTCGAGAATCGCCTCAAGTAGCGCCACGGCCGTGCCGTGGCGTTGCCGCCCTGGTTTGCTGAGATTGCGAATCCAGCGTAATCCGCCCGGCCTTTGCAGGCCGGGCTTTGGCTATCAAACACGGCCTCCCGCGGGAGGCCGTGTTTGATGGTGGTCAGGGCCGGACTTGAACCGGCGACCCGCGCATTTTCAATGCGCTGCTCTACCAACTGAGCTACCTGACCGCTGTAGCGGGGCGCGAGCGTACCAACGCACCTATGCCCGTCAAGCACAGGAACGCCCGCTGGTTGCACGGTAGCGCAGGCGCCTCGCCTGCACCGGCCGTGGGCACCTTGCCCACGGCAGCTCGTCCCCCCTTCAACACATCGACCGCCACGCTACACTCTCGCCGGAGGCTGCCATGAAATTCAAAGACATCGTCATCACTCACGCCAAGCGCACGCCGATCGGGAAATTCGCGGGCGGCCTGGCATCTCTGGGCGCTGTGGAAATGGGCGTGCACGCCGTGCAGGCTGTGCTGACCGAATCCGACATCGACCCCAAGCTGATCGACGAAGTCTACATGGGCCACGCGCGCCAGGCGGGCTGCGGCCCCAATCCCGCGCGCCAGGTAACGATCCGCGCCGGCATTCCGGAAACCGCGGTCGCCACCACGGTCAACCAGGCCTGTGCCAGCGGCATCAAGGCCATCGTGCTCGGCGCCCAGCAGATCCAGCTTGGCGTTGCACAGGTCGTGGTCGCGGGCGGCATGGAAAGCATGTCCAACGTGCCGCACATGCTGGCCGCCATGCGTGACGGCTACCGCATGGGCCACGGCGAGGTGATCGACCTGATGTACCGCGACGGCTTTCACTGCCCGCTGGCCGACCAGCTCATGGGCCGCACGGCCGAGACCCTGCGCGAGCAATACAGCATCCCGCGCGAAGAGCAGGACGAGTTCGCGGCCAACAGCCACAACAAGGCGGAAGCGGCCATCAAGGCGGGCGCCTTCAAGGCCGAGATCAGCCCCATCGTGATCAAGGGCCGCAAGGGCGACACGCTGATTGAAGCTGACGAGCCCGTGCGCGAAGGCGCCACGGCCGCCGGCATGGCCAAGCTGAAGCCGGTGTTCATGGAAGGCGGCACGGTGCACCCGGGCAACGCCAGCGGCATCACGGACGGCGCCAGCGCCGTGCTGCTGATGAGCGGCGCCAGGGCCAAGGAGCTGGGCCTGCCGGTGCTCGCGCGCCTGGAGGGTTTTGCGTTCGCGGGCGTGGACCCGAAGGTGATGGGCATCGGGCCGGTGCCGGCCACGCGCAAGCTGAACGAGGCGCTGGGGCTGAAGATCGAGGATTACGACCTGGTGGAGCTGAACGAGGCCTTCGCCGCCCAGGTGCTGGCCTGCGACCGCGAGCTGAAGATCCCGCGCGAGCGCCTGAACGTGAACGGAGGCGCGATCGCGCTGGGCCACCCGATCGGCAACACCGGCGCACGTATGGTAACCACACTCGCCTACGCCATGAAACACCGCAACGCCAAGCGCGGATTGGCAACCCTCTGCGTAAGCGGCGGCCTCGGCGTGGCACTGAGCATCACCCGCGAGTAGCACGGCCTTCAAGGCTGCGGTAGCAGTTTTCGTGCTCACGGTTGATTCACGCACGGAATCTGTCGCGTGCCAGTGTACAATGCTTGCGTGGACTGAAACGGAGGCCCCGCTTGAAACCTCGCTTCCTAGACTTTTTTGCTGGTAGCGGTCTCGTCACTCAGGGGCTAAAGCGGCACTTCGCTCCAGTGTGGGCTAACGACATTTGCGAACGAAAGCGTGCAATTTACGTGGCGAACCACGGCGAGGGCCACTTTTCTCTCGGTTCCATTGCCGGCGTCCGTGGAGTTGATCTACCCACGGCTGACTTGGCATGGGCATCTTTCCCCTGCCAAGACCTTTCATTGGCGGGAAAGATGGGCGGGTTGGATGCTGCCAGAAGCGGCCTCGTTTGGGAGTGGCTCAGAGTCCTTGACGAGATGCACGAACGCCCCTCAGTTTTGGCCGTAGAGAACGTCGCGGGGCTGGTTTCCGGACGTGGCGGACAGGACTACAGGCTGATCCATCAGGCACTAGTAGATCGTGGTTACATCGTGGGACCCATGTTACTTGATGCGGTCGATTGGCTTCCACAGTCAAGACCACGCGTGTTCATTATCGCGGTCAATGCTGGCGTCAATGTGGACGATATAACTGATTGGAGTCCGAACTGGTCGCACCCGACTTCTGTGCGAAATGCGGCTAAGGGGCTCGACCATCTCGTTTGGTGGAGGGTGCCGAAACCACCGACGAGAACATCCAAGTTGTCTGATGTCGTTGATTTTCGGGCGAATCGAGATGCTGCAGCCGTCTCTGCCCACAACGTTCGCTTGATTCCTGAACACCACTGGAACGCTTTGGAGCGTCTTGCCTGTAGTGGTAGCGTGGTGGTGCCAGGGTACAGGCGGACGCGAAATGGAAGGCAGTGTTTGGAGTTGAGGTTTGATGGAGTTGCCGGGTGCCTTCGAACCCCGGAAGGTGGAAGTAGCAAGCAGATATTGGTGTTTGCGGATCCACACTCTGTAGAAACGAGATTTCTGACGACGCGTGAGGCAGCCGCGCTAATGGGGGCCCCGAAGCGTTACAAGCTCCCTGGTTCATCCAACGACGGTTACAAAGCAATGGGTGATGGAGTAGCCGTACCCGTTGTCGCTCACTTGGCGAAACATCTGTTGAAACCTTTGGCTCTACGGACAATGACGGCACTTCAAGCATGAAAGCGGAACTTTCAAAGCAACTGCAATCATTCATTGATGAACAGAAAGCCAATAAGCTGGAGTTCCTGAACAAGGGAGCGCTTGCAATTGCGCTGGTAGTTACCGATCGAGCGCGTCAGATGAGTTTTCCGCTTGATCGGGAAGATTTTATTACAGAAGGCGGGGGCAGGTAGCAGGCGCGGGAAAGTCGGCAGTTCAAAAGGTTCTGGAGAAGTACAAAATTTTCAAAACACTGGCGCAGGAGGGAGGCAGAACAAGCCGCGGATCGATTCGCCGCATGGAAGCGTATGTGCACTGGTTGAACAAAATCCATGGCATGGGCCTACTGGATCTAGAAGCCATAGAGAGATACTGGATCGGTGAAGTTGAGAAATTTTTTCATGCAAAGCCTTTCAAGATCCGCGAATTGTCAGCTCACAGCGTTGAAGCAATTGTCTCTGACCTTCTTGAGGAGGCTTTTAGGCGACAGCAGCGGTCAGCAGGAACAATGTACGCGGGAACCCTGCTACAGCACTTGGTTGGCGCCAAACTTGAGTTGAAATGGCCCGGGCGCGTGACACATCACCCCGCTGCTGAAGCTGACGACGTTTCAGATCGTCCAGGAGACTTTCTGGTTGAAGATGCTTCCATACACGTCACGACTTCTCCTTCCGACACGCTCGTGGAAAAATGTACGGCAAATCTTCATCAAGGATGTCGCCCTGTGATTGTAACTGTTGAAGACTCGGTTGGACACGCGAGAACGATTGCTAAGCGTGGTGGTATCCTGTCGCGAATTGAAATTCAGTCTGCACAGCAGTTTCTCTCATCCAACATCAATGAATGGTCTGGATTCAAGGCGAGTGCCAGGACAGGAGAGATCAAACGTCTTGTCGCAAAGTACAATGAACTCATTGACGCGTTCGAAGGCGATCCCAGTCTGCGAATTGAGCTGAGGTGATGCTGTTTGGACGTGTTTTCACCGAAAAACGTAGTGCTATCATGCGGCGTGTCAAATCGACTGGCACCAAGCCTGAGCTAGTCGTTGCACAGCTCCTCCGCGAACTAAATCTGAAATTCCGCTCACAAGATAGAGAATTGCCTGGCTCTCCGGACTTTGTGGTCTCGGAGGAAAGAATCGCTATCTTCGTGCATGGATGTTTTTGGCATGGTCATCGTTGTAGGGGCGGCTCCAATCGTCCCAGATCCAACACGGAGTATTGGCGTGAGAAACTACGAAGAACGAAGGTCCGAGACCGGCGATGCATGATGCAGCTTCGTGACAAAGATTGGAGGGTGCTAATTGTCTGGGAATGCCAACTTGGTTCCGAAATGCGGATACGACGCACGAAAGCTCGCTTGTCGTGACCTGCCCCCGTTTTATGTACCGGTTGTTATGAGAGTCGGTTGCTCGGCCGCGTACTCCGCCGGGGTACGGTACCCCAGCGATGAGTGCGGCCGCTCATGGTTGTACTCCCATTGCCACCTTCTCGACAGCAGTTTCGCTTCCTCAACGCTTGTCCACAACTCCTGCTCCAGCAGCTCGTCGCTCAGCCGGGCGTGGAAGCTCTCCGCATAGCCGTTCTGCCACGGGCTTCCAGGCTCCACATACAGCGTCTCCACCTTCGCCCTCTTCAGCCAGCTTTTCAAAGCTATGGCGATGAACTCCGGGCCGTTGTCGCTTCTTATGTGCATCGGTGCTCCGTGCCGCTTCATGGCCTCCGCGATCGCCTCGATCACGTCCACGGCTTTGAAGCTGCGTCCCACCTCAAGCACCAGACACTCCCGCGTCCACTCATCGACCACACTCAGCCACTTCAAGGCCCGGCCGTCTGTCGTGCGATCATGGGTGAAATCCCACGCCCACACATGATTCCGGTGCTCCACACGCCTTGCCGCGCAGCCGTTGCTGCCTTGGCCGGTGGCCCGCTTCTTGCGCCGTCTCTGCGGCACCTTCAGGCCGTGTTTTCTCCACAGCCGGTGGACCCGCTTGCGGTTCACCCTGAAGCCCTCCCGTCGCAGCAGGCTCCAGACGCGGCGGTAGGCCATAGCGCGGGTGCTTGCCCGCCAGCTCCAGCATCCGCTTCACAAGCGCTTCTTCTTGTGACCGCCTTTGCGGTTTGTAGCGCTGCGTGCTGCGTGCCTGACCGACCGTCTTGCAGGCCTTGCGTTCCGATGCCCCCAGCGCGCGCTGCACGTGTTTCACGGCCTGTCTGCGGCGCGCCGGGGTTAGAAGTTTCCCTCGGCGATGTCCTTCAAGGCCTGCTTTTCCAGCGTCAGGTCGGCCACCGCCTTCTTGAGCTGCTTGTTCTCGGCCTCCAGTTGTTTGAGGCGCTTCATGGTGTTGCCCTTGGCGCCGCCGTACTGGCTCTTCCAGCGGAAGTACGTCTGCTGGCTGACCCCGATCTTCTTGCAGACCTGCTCGACCGACAGGCCCGCGGCCAGGTCAGCCTCGGCGTCACGCAGCAGGGCGATGACCTGCTCGGGCGTTCGACGTTTGCGTTTCATGACAGTCCTTTCCGGCCTCACGGCCGCTCAGAACTCTCATAACACCTGGCTCAGTTTTCGGGGAGCAGACCAGTCGAGCCTTCTTCATTGTTGTTCAGCCCAAAACCGCTAGCCACTGGCCCCTTCCCTCTCTCTAATGCCTTCATGGCTGTTCGACTTTCTCGTGAACCGGGGCGCTTTTGCGTTCTTTTGTCGGCCGCGGCTTGGCTGGATCCGGCCTTGGTGGCGCCGGAGCTTTCGCGTGCTTTAAAACTGCCGCGTTCCGACACTGTGCGGGCCTGCCGCCTGCAGCGCGGCATCCTGTTTGAAGGGGCTGAGCAGGCCGCCGCCGAGGCGGCCGTGAAGGTGCTGGCCGACTTCGGCGTGGAAGCGCTGTGCGTGCCCGACGCCGAGTTGCCGCTGCTGCCCAAGGCCGTGCAGGTCTCGTTGTCGCAGGTCACACCCGAGGGCTTCGCCACGCCCTCCATCGCCGGCGCCGGTTTGCCCAAACTCTGGAAGTGGGACGACCTCGCCATGCTGGCGGGCGGCATCCTGATGGACCCGGCCGTGCAGACCGCAGGGCTGATCGACAAGATCGAAGAGGCGGGTTTCAGCGATGCCACGGACCGCCAAAGCATGGCCGCCCGGCAACTCGAAAAGGCGCGCAGCCGCGTGTTTCCGCTGGCCAACGAAATCGCGCGCGGCGGCCAGGCGCTGGGGGAGGCGCTGGAGGCTGCCCTGGCCGGCAAGTCGCCCGGCGTGCAGACGGAAGTGGAAGGCTTCGGCAAGGTCGGCACGGTGCTTGACCTGGTGTTCACGCGGCCGTTTGAGCGCCTGCGCATCACGGGCAACTCACGCATCACGGGGCTGGAGCACTCGGCCAGCCGCGCGCGCAACCTGCACCTGGCGGTGAAGGAGATCGCGGCCTGCGCGGGCGCGGCCACCCAGCCGGGCGCCACGCTGGCGCTGGCCGATGGTGCGGATTCGGGCGATTACCTGTTTGAAGACCTGACGCAGTTTGATTCCTACTGCCGCTGGGTGTATTTCTGGCGCCTGAGGCGCCGGGCTGGCGGGTCAGAGGCTGAGCGCAAGGAATCGGCTAACGGACAGGGCAGCTGAGCGTTACATGGCCTGCGAGGATTGGATGAGAGAAACCGTATTCAGGCGGCAGGCGGCAGGCGGCAGGCGGCAGATGTGGGCCGCACTGCTGGTCGTCGCAGTCATGCTGCTGGGCGCATGCGCCAGCATTGAGGAGCCCGCCGACGACATGGTGCCGCCCGCGGCGAACCGCCAGGCCGAACTGACGCGCCTGTACGACCGCATGGGCTCAGAGAACGAGTCGATCGGCGTCGCCGCCGCGGACAAAGCGGCCGCCGGTGACGAACGCGACCATCGCTTCATGGCCAGCCTGTGGGGCACGCGGACCAAGTCGGCCGTCGGTGCGCGGCGTTACGGGGCCGCACTCTCGAAGGCCGGCCTGCACCAGGACGCCTACGACTGGTTCGAGCGCGCCTTCATGCACGTGGATGCAACCGACGAGCTGGCGCCCTGGCTGCGCTACGAGATGGCGCTCGAGTACCACCGGCTCGGGCGTAACGAGGACTGCGTCAACCTGCTCGCCAACCGCATGGGCACCCAGCCCCTGCCTCGCGATCTGCAGGCCAAGTACGACGCGCTGATCGAAAAAGCCTCCCGCAGCTGATTTTGGATTTTCGATTCTGGATTGCCGATGCAGGCTGGGGGCCGTGCAGTCCAATATCGAAAGTCCGAAATCACCCTATGCGCCACTACATGGATGAAACCCTGCTGATGCTGGCCGAGACGCTGGCGGCAGTGGCTCTGCAGGAAGACCTGGGCCCCGGCGACCTCACCGGCGGCACGCTGCTTGACCCCGAACGCGACGGCATCGCCGACCTCAAGATCAAGCAGGACGGCGTGATTTCCGGCCTGCAATGGCTCGAGGTGGTGTTCCACAGGCTGGACCCGGAGGCCAAGGTCGAGTTCCAGGCCGTGGACGGCGACCGGCTGCGTGCCGGCACGGTCGCGGCCAGCGTGAGCTCAAGGCTGCCGCACCTGGTGGCCGGCGAACGCACGGCCCTGAACCTGATCCAGCGCCTGAGCGGCATCGCGACGTTGACCGGGCGCTTCATGGATGCCATCGAGGGCACGCGCTGCATGGTGTTCGACACGCGCAAGACCACGCCCGGCCTGCGCGCCTTCGAGAAGTACGCCGTGCGCTGCGGTGGCGGCGCCAACCACCGCATGGGCCTCTACGACGAGATGATGATCAAGGAGAACCACCTGTACCTCAGTGGTCTCAAGCTGCCCGAAGCGATCGCCATGCTGCGCGAAGCCAACCCCGGCAAGCGCCTGACCGCAGAGGCCGAGAACCTGGCCGAGGCCAAGGCCGCCATCGATGCCGGGGCCGATATCGTTCTGCTGGATGACTTTTCGCTGGAAGATATCCGCGCGGCCGTGACATACCGGGGCAGCAGCGACGCGGATGTAAAGAAAACGCAGCTGGAGGTGTCGGGCGGCGTGACCCTGGCCACGGTTCGAGATTACGCGGAGACGGGGGTGGAACGCATCAGTGTGGGTGCGCTGACGCACTCCGCACCGGCTCTGGACGTGTCTTTGAAGGTGCGTCGATAAGGTTCAGCCCCCGCGCTGAACCTGACACCTTGTTAGCTGGAATGTAAGATAATCGCACAGTATGTGCGAATCTACTTTCTTACACGATAAAAATCTTATCAAAACGAGCGATTTTGTTTGCCAATCGCATTACGTGTGGTATTGTTCTGATGTACCGAGCGGCAGGAGTGAGAGCAGCTCGGGGTGGCCCCCCTCCCCGAGTTTCAGCGAGTGCCTCATTCCAGTTGTCGGGACCGAGGTTGGACAAAAACACACTGTATGTGAGCGACCAGTGTGTTCCGTCTTCCCCGGCCACCGGCAGCTGGAGTGGGGCGCGCGCCATTTGGTCGGCTCAGTGACGGTTGACCCGGGCAGCGCCCCGGGATAAGTTTGTAAATCTTATTGCCTTCAATTGTTAGCTGAAGTGCTGTCGGGGGGAAACCATGCACAAGGACAAGCTGGCGCTATTGCTGTTGCTGACCGTCTTCGCCCTGCTGGGCGCCGACTGCCAGGCGCCTTGGGACGACGAGGATGACGACGAGCGTCCCCTGCCGACACGCGCCTTTGCCTCCTCACCGCTGCTGCGCGCATACTATGACATGCGCACCTTCCCCGAGGAAATGCGTGAGTTGAAGATCCCCGAAGGCCGGGATTTCGACGATGATCACCTGACGGTCCAGTTCGAGATGGGCGGGAGCGTGACGGTCGAGGAAGTGCGCACCCACCTTTACGTCGTGCCCCCCAAGGGCACCGACATCAAGGATTGCGAGCTGGTGTGCCGCTGCGTGGCGCCGAACGGCGCGGCCTCTGCATGGAAAGTGGTGAACATGCAGGTGGGGGACAAGATCGCGCTGGTGCCTGAAGTGACTTTCCTGAGCGAGTTTGACGGGCTGAGCAGCGACGGGGTCTGGCGCATCCAGTTGAAGGACCACCTGGACGACAAGGACGGGCGCTGCCTGTTCCGCAACGCCAGCCTGCACATCAACCGCGGCGAGTTCGCCGGCCTGGGCGGCACGCCCAACGAAACCCAGAGCCTGGACTCCGCCACCGGCGTGTACGGCCCGGTGCCCGAGGCTTCGGGCGTGCGGATGTTCATGGACATCGGCTGGTTCGGCACCAAGCGCATGCTGGCCAACCAGTTCACCTTCACGGGAACCACGTTCTACGTGCAGTCGTTCACGCTGGTGATGTCGCTTTACATCCTGGAAGGGAACAGCTTCTCGGAACGGACGCACTGGATGCTGGTGGCGCCCTCGGGCAACTGGCACATCGGCGTGTTCCCGGATGACGACGCGGAGAAGATAACGGGCGGCTCGCTGACCCTGGCGACCTACGTGACGTCGCGTGGCAGCACGCCGGACGGCCCGATGAACAACCTGAACGGCGAGCCGTCGGCCGGCACCTGGACGCTGTACATCGTGGACACGGAGAAGAACAACAACGTGGCCGAGCTGACGACGGACTGGGCCGACACGACGGGCGGCTCGATCGTGCCGGACGGCGCGGAACTGACGCTGTTCCTGCAGGGTGTGAGTTAATCGGCGCAAGGCGCGCAACCGGCCCGCTTCGGCGGGCCGGTTCTTTTGCGCCGGAAAACTGAGAAACGTTCTCATATGCTGTTGCAAATGCGAATGAGTCGCAGTAAGAGATGGGCCCTCGAAAGGAGACCATCTTGAAGACGCTCATACCGCTGCTGTTCCTCTGCTTCGCATCCTCACTCCACGCTCAGGCCGACCTGGCACTCAACCAGGAGCCCAAGACCGACGGCACCCCCATCGAGAAATGGGACGACGGCGAACTCGGTGAGTTCGACACGCCTCTCGGGGAGTTCCATATCGGCGGCTACGCCACCTTCATGCACAAGACCCTCGACCGCTACAACGGCGGGCAGAGCGTGAACTTCTTCGACGCCATCCGCATCGTGCCCCAGTTCGAGTGGCAGATCATGGACTGGCTCGGTTTCGGCATGGAAATCGAGTTTGAAGGCGGCGGCGCCGACGCAGGCTTCCTGACTGAAAACGAAATCCTGATCGAGTACGCCGAAGTCCGCATCACCCCGCTCGACGAACTCAACTTCAAGACCGGCATCCTGCTCATCCCCTTCGGCCGTTACAACCTTGAGCACGACGACATCAACTGGGACCTGGCCGACCGCCCCTACGCCGCGCGCCGCGTGGTGCCCAGCGCGTTCGACCAGCCGGGCGTAGGCGTCTACGGCACTTTCAACCAGGTGCCCTTCGTCAGCTTCAGCTACGACATCAGCATCACCCAGGGCTTTGACGACCAGTTCACCAACAATGGAGGCAGCCGCGACGCGCGCCAGAGCTTCCGCGAAGACAACAACGGCAACAAGGCCATCTGGGCCAGGCTCGGCATCACGCCCCGTTTCGACGAGATGGGCACCGACGTCGTCACGGCCGACTTCGGCTTCAGCTACACCTACCAGGAGATCGGCCCCGACAACACCCAGTCGCTTCGCGGCGCCGGCGTCGATGGCGCGGTCAAATTCAAAGTCATCGAGCGCTTCGGCATCGACATCACCGGTGAGTGGTCGCGCTTCTGGATCAACCGCCCCAGCAGCATCACCGTCCCCAACGGCCTGTGGGGCTACTTCGTGGACGTGCTGTTCAAGTTCGACCCGTTCCCGGCAAGCTGGCGCGGTAAGTCGTTCGGCAACAACCCGTACATCGGCCTGATCTTCCGCCTCGAGCAGAACGACCTGAACGACGACCACGTCGGCGCCGCGGCCCGCGACGACCGGATCGGCATGACCGTGGGCATCAGCTTCCGCCCGATCAGCAAGCTGGTCCTGCGCGCCGAGTTCAAGCACCAGCAGAGCAAGCGCCGCGACGACGGCGACGAAACCCGCCTGGTGTTCAGCCTGAGTATCGGTTTCTAGCCGCGGACTGCTCTCTCCGTGGCAACCCAAAGCCGTGGGGCGGCGCTCTCCCGCCCCACGGCCCTGAGGTCCAACCATGCGCATCCTGACTGTCATCCTCGGCCTTGCGGCACTGCTCAGCTTCCTGGCCGCCTGTGAAAGCCTGCCTGCGGCCCCCGACCCGGCCGTGGACCCGGTCGGTTACGGCCAGGTGATGTACGAGCGCAAGTGCGCGACCTGCCATGAGCTGTACAACCCGCGCGAGTTCAGCCGCCGGGCATGGACGCGCGCGGTCAAGCGCTACGGTCCGCGCGCCGGCCTGAAACGCGAGGATCGCCCCTACGTCGAGCAGTACCTGCACGAGAACGCAAGCGACGCCCCTTGACCGGCGCGGACAAGCGGGCAGGCTTGTGGCATGAAGATCACCGACCTGACCTTCACCGAGATCGACGTGCCGCAGCCGCTGACCCGCGTGGTCAGCCTGGTGCCCAGCGTGACGGAGACGCTGTTCGCCCTGGGCAGGGGCGACACGCTGGTGGGGCGCACGCGCTACTGCGTCAGCCCCGACCCCGAGGTGCGCGCCATCGAGAAAGTCGGCGGCACCAAGGACCCCGACGTCGAGAAGATCATCGCGCTGCAACCTCAGCTGGTGCTGGCCAACAAGGAGGAAAACCGCCGCGCCGACATCGAGTCTTTGCGCGCGGCCGGCCTGGCCGTGCACGTCGGCCACCCCACCACCGTGGAAGAGGGCCTGGCCTACGTTTCCACCTGCGGGCGGCTGTTCGAGGCAGAAGACACGGCGGACGCCATCGTGCGCGAAGGCGCCCGCGAGATCGTGGCCGCCGCCGAGCGCCTGCGCCAGCTGGAAGAGCACAACTCTTTACGCGTCAAGCCCCGTGACCACGTGCGCCCGCGCGTGGTGGCGTTCGTGTGGCACGACCCCTGGATGGTGGCGGGCCTCGACAACTACATCGGCGACATGATCCGCACCCTGGGTGGCGACCACGTGCTGGAGCAGTCCACCGAGCGCTACTTCGCCATGGACCCCGTGGACATCGCGGCCCTGGAAGCCGGACATCCTGCTGTTCCCCGACGAGCCCTATCATTTCACCGAGGCCGACCTGCAGTTCTGGCGCGACAACTTTGAGCAGTTGCCGGCCGTGAAGGAAAACCGCCTGCGCCTGTGCGACGGGCAGGACCTGTGCTGGTTCGGCTCGCGCATACCGGGGGCACTGCGGCGGCTCGCGCCGGTGCTGGCCTGGTAGCGGGGCATGGCGGGCGGCGCGCCGATCGTTATATATGGAACGAACTGACGGAAATGCAGCCATGACGGAACCACTTGACCTGCTTGCCATCGGCGCGCACCCCGACGACGCCGAGATGACCTCCGGCGGCTGGCTGTGCCTGGCCGCGAAACAGGGCTACCGCACCGGCGTGCTGCACCTGACCCGCGGCGAAATGGGCACCCACGGCACGCCCGAGCAGCGCGAGCAGGAAGCCCGCGAAGCCGCAAAAATCATGGGCTGTGCGGCCATCGAGTTCGCGGGCATGCGCGACGGCTTCCTGGACGACGACGCCGACAGTGTGCGCACGGTGGTCGGGATCATCCGCAGGCTGCAGCCCAAGGTGGTGATCGCGCCGCACGTCGTGTGCCACCACCCGGACCACGAGGCGGCCGCGCGCATGGCGCGCAAGGCCGTGCACTTCGCCTCGCTGAAAGGCTACGAAGCCGGGCTGCCGGCGCACCGCATCCAGCGCCTGGTGACGGCGCGCTACAGCCAGCACTTCGAGCCCAGCTTTTACATCGATGTCAGTGGTGTGATCGAGCAGAAGAAGCAGGCGATCCTGGCCTACAAGAGCCAGTTCCAGACCGTGATGGTCGAAGACGGCAAGCCACTCACGCGCATGAGCAAGGACGGCTTCATCGACCAGTTCCTGAGCATCACAGCCATGTTCGGCCTGAAGTGCGGCTGCCTGCACGCCGAGGCCTACCGCGTCGAGGTCGCGCCGCTGGTCAACGACCCGATCAAGCTGTTCGGCGAAGGCCCCGCCCAGCACCTGATTCGTTAGAGGCTACTCGTCCAGCGGGCCGTCGGGGAACAGCTCCTCGAAGCTGGCGTAGCCGTGCAGCGGCGCGAGGTCGAGGTCGTTGCGCATGTGGTCCCAGCCGTCGTAGCCGGCCGCGATGGCGAACTTCAGGTTGGCGATGGCCCGGCTGCGCTCCTTGGCGCGCTCGGTTTCATCCACCATGGTGGAATGCACGGCGTAGGCGCAGGCCAGCTGGTAGTAGGCGTCTTCCGATTGCTCGGCGCGGCGGCGCTGTTCTGTCAGCGCCAGCGCCAGCTCAATGTTCTTCAATGCCTCGGCCCTGTTGCCCGCCGCGAACTGGCAGGCCGCCAAACCGATGTAGCAGTCGCACAGCACCAGCCCGTCCTCTGAACCTTCCGCCAGCGCGCGCTGGATGGCCGCCTCGTAGGACTCGGCCGACAGCCGTGGCATGCCATGGCCGCGCAGGGCGTAGGCCTTGATCTCGTGGTTCAGGGGATCATCGGGGTCAAGCTGCAGCAGGCGCTCGGCGCGGGCCAGCATCGCTGCGTAATCCCGCGTCTGCACCATGCGGAAGGCGTCGCGCTGCAACTCGGTGACGCTGCCATCGAAGGCCACGCCGCCCGGCAGCTGGCGTTCCACCCGGCAATCGCGGGTTTCACGTTTCTTCTTCTTGTGGTGCTTGTGGGCGGCGCCGACGAACACGGCCGCCATCATCGAGACAATGGAAAGCACCAGGTAAATCCGCGACATCCGCATGGCTGCCTCCACCGGAAAGCATACCACGCGACCGCCACCGGGGCGAACGTTACCCGGCTACTGGTTCACCAGCTGATGGATGGCGTCCAGGGTACGCAGCACGGCGGGCATTTCATTCAGCGGGATCATATTGGGGCCGTCGCTGAGCGCCTTGTCAGGCTCGGGGTGCGTCTCGGCGAAGATTCCGTCGGCGCCCGCCGCCACGGCCGCGCGCGCCAGCACGGGCGCGAACTCGCGCTGGCCGCCGGACTTGTCGCCCGAGCCGCCGGGCAGCTGCACGCTGTGGGTGGCGTCGAAGACGACCGGGCAGCCGGTGCGCTTCATGATGGGGATGCTGCGCATGTCGCTGACCAGGTTGTTGTAGCCGAAGCTTGCGCCGCGCTCGGTCAGCATCACTTTGCCTTCGCTGCCGAAGGCGTTCATCTTCTGCACGACCTGGGCCATGTCCCAGGGCGCCAGGAACTGGCCCTTCTTCACGTTGATCACCGCGCCGGTACTGGCTGCTGCTTCCAGCAGGTCGGTCTGGCGGCACAGGAACGCCG
This sequence comes from Planctomycetota bacterium, assembly GCA_027493625.1. Classification (GTDB taxonomy): domain Bacteria; phylum Planctomycetota; class UBA8742; order UBA2392; family UBA2392; genus JACKID01. Next base: position 684,159 of record JAOSKM010000002.1, read on the forward strand.
GGATCTGCAGGATGTCGCAGACCTCGGCGGTGGGGGCGCAATGCTCGGGCAGATGCACGTCGGTCAGCACCGGCACATCGAACTCTTTCTTGATGGCTTCTAGCTGCTTCAGCCCCGCCTCGATGCCGGGGCCGCGGAACGACTTGCCGCTGGTGCGGTTGGCCTTGTCGAAGCTGGCCTTGAAGATGTAAGGCAGGCCCAACTCGGCGCACGCCTTCTTCATGGCGGCCGCGATGCGCCGTGGCGTGTCCTCGTTTTCGAGCACGCAGGGGCCGGCGATCAGGAAGAGCTTCTTGCCGTCCAGGTTGAACTTGCCGAGCTTCATGGGGTTGCTCCGGTTAGCCGCGGCCATCAAAGCAAAAAGGCGGCGAGCGCGCCAGCGCCCGCCACCTTCAGGGTTCCGGGCTACTTCGAGGCGCCGTCAGCGGGCGGGATGTCGCCCTTGCGCGCGGTTTCGAACACGATCTGGTTGGTGGCGCCCCGGCGTTCCGCGATCGGGGTGTCGCCGTTCTTGAGCAGCGTAAGCGACTGCGTGCCCGTGAGCGGGAACTCCTTGCCGTCCGGCGCGGACTTCAGCCAGGCGACGCGCGTGTCGCTCATGCCCCGGCGGTCCCATACCTCAAGCACGATCTGCTCGCCCTGCTGCCAGGTCACTTCGAACGGGCGGTCTGACCACGAGGCCGTCAGCGGGTCCTTGCCCACGGTGGCCAGGCGCTCGCCGTATTCGCGGCTGTCCCACAGGGTTTCTTCTTTGCCCTCGGAGTTGACGCGCTTGATCAGCACCTGCAGGTCCACCTTTTCGCCCTCGTCGAACTCATCCTTGTCCACGCTGACGCTGGTGATCTTGACCGTGTAGACGCCGCTCTTGTCCACGCCCTTGGCGCCCGCGCTGAAGAAGCCGTGCACCAGGTCGCCGATTACCGGGGTGTCGGGGAAAACCAGCCGACCGCGCCGACGCCGATCACCGCCAGCAGCAGCACCAGCACCAGACCGCCGACCTTGCTGCCCTTTTTTGCCCTTCTTCGGGTCGCCCATGGCTTCTCCTTGGTTGTTCCTGATTGCTGCAGGATACCGCTTTCGGAGGGTCAGCCCAAGGCTTGAAACCCAAGTGGCATGGTCAGGCGTGTAAATCCGGCGCAATTGACTGGGCCTTTTGGCCTGCCTGTCCGTTCAATTTGACAGCAGACACTTTCTTGGAACGTCGAACAGCCCGGCTGTCGTGTTTACGGCAGCCGGACTCGGCACTCTGTACCTGGGACCTGCCCATGCCGGACCTGCTGGTTGATCTCGAAACTCCGCAGAACGAAACGCCGTTGTACCAGCGCATCGCGGATTCGATCCGCGCCGACGTGCTCGCGGGGCGCCTGCGCCGGGGCGAGCGCGTGCCCTCGACGCGTACGCTGGCCAAAGAGCTGGACGTGAACCGAAACACGGTGGCCCAGGCCTACGAGCAACTGGTGGCCGAGGGTTTCCTGGAAGGCAAACATGGCAGCGGCACCTACGTCGCGCGCGAGCTGCCCCAGGCCAACTTCAACGTGAAGTCGGGCCTGCGTACACAGCAGAAACTGCGGCGCGTGGCGCTGGCCAATTCGCCGGTGCCGCCGGCGTTTTACCACCGCGTGCTGCAGGCCGAGAACCCGGCCCCCGTGCCCGGCGTGGACATCGACATGCGCCTGGGCGCACCCGACATCAGCGCCTTTCCCCTGCGCCAGTGGAGGCGCATCGTGGGCAATCAGTTGCTGGTCGCCCGCCGCGACCGCATGAACTACGGCAGCGCCTACGGCCTGCAGGAATTGCGCGAGCAGATTGCCGCCTACCTGGGGCGCGCGCGCGGCATTGATTGCGGCTATCGCAACGTGCTGGTCACCAGCGGCAGCCAGCAGGGCTTATGGCTGGCGGCTTCGCTGCTGGTCGGCGAAGGCGACGCCGTGATGGTGGAGGACCCGGGCTACCTGGGCGCGCGCAGCATCTTCAGCGCGCTGGGCGCCAAGCAGGTTGCGATACCCGTGGACGACGCGGGGGCCGACGCCGCCGTGGTCGCGCGCAATCTGGCCGAGGGGCTGCAGCCCAAGCTGCTGCACCTGACCCCCAGCCACCAGTACCCGACGGGCGTGACGCTTTCCGCCGCGCGCCGCATGGAAATGCTGGAGCTCGCGGCCGAGCACGGCTTCATGATCGTGGAGGACGACTACGACTCCGAGTTCCGTTACGAGGGCCGGCCGGTGCGTGCCTTGGCGGGCATCGACGGCGCGGACTCGGTGATCTACGTGGGCAGCTTCAGCAAGGTGATGTACCCGAGCCTGCGGGTGGGCTATGTGGTTGCGCCGGAGTGGCTGATCGAGGCGATGGTGGGCCTGCGCTGGCACATCGACTTCATGCCGCCGATGCTGGAAAGCGCGGCGCTGGCGCAGTTCATCGAGGAGGGGCATTTCGAGCGCCATCTGCGCCGCATGCGCACCCTGTACGCCGAGAAACGCGCTGCCTTCAACGAGATCCTGCAGCAGAACCTGCCGACGGCGCTGCCGCAGCCCGTGCCCGCGGGCGGCATGAAAATGATGCTGAACGTGCCCGCGCACTTGACCCGTCAAGATGCATACCAGAAAGCAATGGAGGCGGGCGTGAGGGTTTACGACCAGAGCGCCTGCTACTTCGAGCAGGAGAAAGCGCCCAACCGCCTCACCATCGGCTTCACTGCCCTGCCGATCGAGAAAGTGCGAGAGGCCGCCCACAGGCTCGTCCGCGCCTGGACGTAGCAACACGGCCGCCAAGGTTCACCGGGCGAGACGCCCGATGAACCTTGGCGGGACTTCGATGTCACTTGGCGGGCTTCTTCTTCGCCGGAGTTTTCCTGGTCGTGGTTTTGGCTGCGGCTGTCTTTTTTGCGGGCGTCTTCTTCGGAGCAGCGGCCTTTTTGGTAGCGGTCTTTTTTGCCGGGGTCTTCGGCTGGCTCTTCCTGGTTGTTGCCTTCGATGACTCCCCGGCTTTTCCTGCCTTTGCCGTGGATTCTGTGCGCTGGCGGCCGGAACTTCTGCCCGGCTTCTTTGCCGTCTCCTTTGCCGTCTCTTTCCCGGCCGGCTTGGCTGTCTTTGCCGGCTTTCGCGTGGCGGTTCTGCGCGGCTTGGTCTTGGCGGTCTCAGCAGGCTTGGCGGATTCGGTGACGTGGAGTGTGGCAGCCTGTGCCGGCGCGGCCTGCGGCTTCTCGACTGCCGCGGGCTCGGCCTTGCGTCCTGCCTCTGTCGGCGGCTGAGCGGCGCGCGCGGATTCACGCTCGCGGGCCTTGCGGCCTCCGCGCCTGCCACGGCGTCGCTTGCCTTCGCCGGCCTGGGCCGGCTCGCCCGGCTTTGCGGGCGCCGCTGCCTTGGGCGCTTCCTTCACGATTTCCATCTTCACTTCGGGCAGCTGGTCGCCGAAGCTGACAGCCTTGCCGGCGTCCTGCTTGATGCGCTGATCGCGCGCCTGGCGCTCCAGCTCACGTTCGCGCTGGCGGCGACCGCCGCGACGGCGGCGGCGACCTTTGGCGTCACCGGGGGCCTGGGCCGCAGCGGGGCTGGCGGCGCCGGACGGCGGCGGGGGCAGCGGTACGTTGGTCTTGGCCTTGGGGCCGCCCTGGGCGAAGCTGTTGATGCGCTGGTCCATGTCGTACAGCACGCGCACGCCGCGGTCGTTCACATAGAAGAAGCGCGACTGGCCGAGCACCAGGTCCTTGGCGTACTCGAACACGATGCGCTTCTCGAAGGTGTCCTCGAGTTCGTTGATGTCGTCGCGGAATTCGCTGTGCAGGTGCGACAGCACGTGCGGATGAACCTGCACCGCCAGCTCAACCACGCGCTCCTCGAGCAGCGCCAGCTTCATGCGGCGCAGCAGCGACAGGCACATGGTCTCGGCGCTGCGCACCATGCCGAAGCCGCCGCAGGTGGGGCAGCCGACGTAAGTGTAGTTCTTGATGCTGGGGCGCACCCGTTGACGCGTCAACTCGATGACGCCGAAGGGGCTCATCTTCGCCACCTTGGTGCGGGCGCGGTCCTTGCGCAGCTCGCGGCGCAGGGCGTGCTCGACGTCGCTGCGGTGCTTGGCGCTGGCCATGTCGATCAGGTCGCAGCACACGATGCCGCCCAGGTCGCGCAGGCGCAGCTGGCGGCAGATCTCGGGGATCGCCTCCATGTTGGTCTGGTAGGCGGTCTTCTCGGCGTCGCCCGCCGACGTGAACTTGCCGGAGTTCACGTCGATGCTGATCAGCGCTTCGGTCTGCTCGACGTAGAGGTAGCCGCCCGACTTCAGCGTCACCTTCTTGTCGAAGATGTGGTCGAGCTGGCTTTCCAGGCCGATGCTGAAGAACAGCGGCACGTCGGATTCATACAGCTTCACACGGTCGCGGAAGCTGGGCATCAGCTGGTCGAAGAACGCCACCACGCGGTCGAACACCGTCTTGTCGTCGATCACGATCTCGCTGGTGTCGGCCGTGAAGTAATCGCGCACCGCGCGGATGGCGGGGTCGCTGTCGGTGTACAGCAGCGCCGGGGCCTCGGCGTCGTGGATGCGCTCGCTGATCACGTTCCAGACGCGCAGCAGGTAGTTGAGGTCGCGGTTCAGGTCCTCGAAGCTGCGATTGATGGCGGCGGTGCGCACGATCACGCCCATTCCCTCGGGCACCGGCAGGCGGTCCAGCATCTTGCGCAGGTCGCTGCGCGCGCCGCCGTCTTCGATCTTGCGGCTCACGCCGCCGCGGTTGCTGTTGGGCGTAAGCACCATGTAACGGCCGGGCAGGCTGACGAATGTGCTCAGGCCCGGGCCCTTGCCGCCCTGGCTGGCCTTGGTGACCTGCACCACCACTTCCTGGTTGCGGCGCAGCAGGTTCTGCAGCTTGGGCAGCGGGGGCGGTGGTAGCGGTACATGGGGCCGGGCAGCGGGCCTTCGCCGCCGGAGCCCTGGCCGTCGATGTCTTTCGGTTTTTCGGGGACGGAGCGGGGGCTTCGGATGGGCCTGAGGTGCCGCCCAGCTCATCCGCAACGCGCCTGGGGAGCCTGCCGCCGCGGCGCTTGGGCGTGCGGCGCCGCCGTTTGCGGGCGGCCTCGGCCGGTTTGCTTTCCGCGGCCGGCGTCGAGGCAGCGGGCGCTTCGGGCTGGGCTGTTTGCGTCCCGGGTTGCTGGGCCGCAGGTGTCGCAGGCTCGGCGGGCGCCTGCGCTTCGGTCTGGGGCGGGGCCTCGGGTTGCGGCGCGGCCGGCGGGGCGGGCTCCGCACCGGGAGCGGGCTGCTGCGCCATCGCCTGGGGGCGCCGTTGCCGCTCTTCTTCTTGCGGCGCCTGCGGCGGCGCTTCTTGTCCGCGGCGGCGGGTTGGGCCTGCGGGGCGGCGGTTTCGGAGGTGGTGACGACCTCGGCCGTCACGGTCACCTCGGGTGCCGTCGTGGGGGCGGCCTCGGCCCTGGGGGCTTCTTTGTCCGGGGGCTCGATGTTGAGGGGCGAGTCCGAAACCTGGTGGCCCCGGTGTTCCTCTTCGAGCTTCTCAAGGAATTCGGCCTCGACGGCGCCGCTGCGCGCCTCGTGGACGATGGTGCCGTCGCCCACATAGTCTTCGACCTGCTCGACGTCGCGTTCTTCCTCGGCGTGCAGCAGGGTTTCCTCGGGCAGAGACTCCTTGATGCGCAGGGTGCGCGGGTAGAGCTCGCGGATGTCGTTGTTGCCTTGGTAACTGTAGTTGACGTCGCTGACGTGCAGGAAGCCGTTGCGCTCGAGGCCGATGTCCACGAACGCGGCCTGGATGCCGGGCTCGACGTTGTTGACGATGCCCTTGTAGATGTTGCCGACATGCTTGAGCTGGCTGGGGCGGTCGATGAAAAACTCGTACAGTCGGCCGTCTTCAAGCACCGCGATGCGGCATTCGTCGCCCTCAGCGACATTCATGTAAATCTTGCGTGCCATGTTCTTCCATTCACTCGGACGACGAGTCGTCCTGTATTTCCGGAAGCTCGGCAAGGATGGTTCTGGTCTTGGTGACCAGGTGCCGGTTGGGATCGAGTTGCAGAACCTGCAGCAGGTCGGAGGGCTTCATGCCGCCCTGCTGGCTGACGGCCAGGCGCATCTTGAGCGTCCTGCCTTCCAGCCTTGCGCTTTGCGTGAAAGCGCGCGCGTCAAAGCTTCGGGGCGCCTTTCCCCTGCCGCGGCTGCGGGTGAAGGGGTGGCTGTCCGATTCGTTGAACCGATCCAGCCTGGCCTGAAGCTCAGTCAGTTCTGCAAAGTCCGGCGGAAGCTCGCACTCGTACTCGACCGCGATAACCCGCGGGCGGCCCTTCGCGATCTCGGCCCACAACAGCCTGAGACCCGGGGCATCACCGCCCCCAGCTGGTTCACAACCTGCTCGGGTGCGGGTGCTTCAGCCTCGTGCTCGATGTCGATATCGACGATCTCGTCGAGGCTTTCAACGCCCAGGGGAATCGCCAGTGCAAACGAGACTTTGGGGTGAGGGTTGAAACCCTGCGTGTGTGCGACCCTCAGGCCGGACCTTCTCAGCGCCAGTTCAAACACCCGCATCAGGTCGTGGTGCGAGATGAACCTCAGCGCTTCGCGCTTTTCAAAGCGCATGCGATACCGGCTGACGGTCATCGTCCCGTTCGCGGGCGGGCCCTGGGGCCTTCCGTCGAACTTGTGATCCTCCGGCCCATCCCGGGCCTTACGGGGGCGGCACTCCCGCCCCTAGCTCCGGAGTTCTTCCGGTAAACTCTGATGCGGCGGGACACGCGTCCCGCCCGCTTACTATTCCTGCTTCGGGGCGCTCGCGCGCAGCGAAGCGGAGAAATCGAACTTCACGTCGAACACAGTCGCCAGTTCCGTGCCCGGCTGGCTGACCGTGCCGCCCAGTCTGTACTCCCACTGCACGTGGGCGGCCACGCCCTTCACCAGGTCGAGCAACAGCTGCCCGCCCTTGATGTCCGGCGCGCTGAAACGGGTCTTCAGTCCGTTCACCGTTACTTCGTGTTCACGCTTCACGGGCACCGCATCGAAGCTCAGGCGCGCGGCTGTGGGCTCGGCGACTGTGCCGTAAAGCTTTTCCAGCTTGTAGGTGAAGTCGTACTCGATGGCGCCGCCGAAGCTGGCGCCGACCGGGAAGCGACGGCGCACGGACAGGGTCTCGCCGATCTTCAGCTTTGCGTCCGCGCTGAATTCAGGCTGCACGCTGAGCGCAATGTGCAACGGGTCCTGCAGGCGACCGGGGTAGTTGGCCTGGTCGGCAAAGCCGTAGTCGGCGTAGTAGGTCTCGTGGTTCAGGCGCCCCGTCTCGGACGCACTGAACCAGGCGCTGGCGCTGAAGTCGCGCGCCTGTGTGCCGCGGTTCTGCTCAAGGCTGCTGGCGTTGACACCGACCCATCCCGGGATGTTGGTGACCTCGCTGCGCTCACCGCCGGGCAGCACTTCCTGGAAACCGGTCTTGTGCAGGTCGGATTGCGGCCCAATGAAACCGGTGTAGCGCGCCTCGCCGTTGTCGATCATGAACTGCATGACATCGAACTGGAAGCTCAGGCGCAGATCTTTGCGCCCTTCCAGCGGGTCTTCACCGGCGATCAGCGTGAAGTGATTGATCCAGTTCTCGCTGATGCGGAAACTCTCGACCGGCTTGCCGGCGTCGCTGACCGTGCCGCTGCGCACCGCGTTGGAGTAGCACTCATAGGCGAAGCGGTCGTCGGCGATGGCGCGGAAGCGCGGCTCAATCACCACCTCCGCGGCCTGGGCCGTGATCTCAGACCCGAGCTTGAACTCGTAGGGTTTGTTCAGGCCGTCCACGTCAGGCTGCGCCAGAACGAAGGCGGCCACGCCAGCGGCGATCAGCAGTGCCGGAATCCCGATGCGAAAAGCGTGTTTCAAGGCAACTTCCTTCACAAACGAATGCGGAATGGTAGCGGGGCAAGTCCGCCTGTCAATTGGGCGCAGGGGTTTTCCCGCCCAGGGGCTACATCGTAAACCATTGATAATGAAACGCTTACGAAGCCAGATTCGCCGGACGAAAGCAACTGCATCCATCCGCCAAGGGCGGGCAGGTTGTCGAGCAGGATGCGCGGCATCCTGCGGTTGCGCAGGCTGCCACCTTTCGCCGGGCGGGACGCCCGCCGGACGCATCGGCCGGAGGCCGATGTGCCCTGCCTGATCCGTCGTGCATCGGGATTTCGTTCTCGCGGCCGCAACCGCGCCGCTACAATAGGAAGTCCCTGAGTCCGCCCCCGCCGGACCCGCCATGAAACTCGCCGCTGCCTTGTTACTCGTGCTGCTTGCGCCTTCGTGCCTGGCGCAAGGGCTGAGTCATGCGGAAGTCCTCGCCGCCATGGACGACGCTTCCGCCGCCGAAGCCCGCTGGATTCTGGACTCGAACTTCCTGGCAACCGGTGCGGTCGGAATCGAAGGGCGCATGCCCCGCGCTGCCTACGCGTTCGAGCGCCTGGTCCGTGAAGGCAAGGCCGAGAACTTCGAGCTGCTGACCAAGTCCGCCAACGACGTGGCCGTGGCCTACGGAATCGAAGGCCTTGAGCAACTCGCGCCGGAGAAACTTCCGGAGTTGTTGCCGCAACTGGTGCTGCGGCGTCGCACGTTCGAAGAAGGCAGCGGCTGCATCGGCGGGGAGAACTGCGTAGTCCACATGCTCCTGAGTGCGATCGAGGACATGGACCGCAACCGCACCGTGATCGGCCTCGCTTGGAAGAACTACCTTGCCGGGCTGCCGGATGCCGGAGGCAGCGCCGCGGACCCGGCCATCGTGCGCAATTTCAAGGCGTTGCTGGGCGACCTGCCCCATGCGGAACCGGCGCCGGCCTGCTGGCCCTACATCCTGGCCATGTTCGAAAGCGACCTGCGGGCCACGCTGAGGAAGACGCTTGCCGACGACCCGTCCGGGGTTGCCGGCCGCCTGGCCCTGGCTTGCCTGGCGGGATTCGAGAGTTCACGGGATGCAACCCGGCTGTTCACTCAAATCTGGCGCCGCCAGCCGCTCAGGGAAGACGCGGCGCTCGACATACAGGTTCACGCCGCGTTCTGGGCGCGCCGACTGGCCGACATCAAGGCAAGGATCGCGGCCGGCAAGACTCTCTCGATGGACGAAGCTTGCCCGTGGCAGGCCCTGACGCAGAAGGACTGGGAGTGGCTGTGCGCCCAGGCCGACCCAGGCGCTGCCGAGGCCGCCAGGCAACTGCACGCGAACCCGATCACCTGCTGGCGGTTGGACACCGATGCTCCAACGGATCCGGACGCGCGCAGAATCTGGCTGCTGCTGGCAGCCCGGGAATGCGCAAAGGAAGCCTCGCCCAACGCGGAGCGGGCCAGGGTGCTGCTGCTGGACCTGCTGCAAGCCGATGCGAACGCGCTCTACTCACCGGCGCTGATTGATGACGTGCCGCTGGAGGCCTCTCTGGCGGATGTCTTCACTCACGAACAGCTGCTGCCCGTGGCCGTGGAAGCGCTGAAGTCAAAGGAGTACCCCGTGACGCTCGCCGGCGCGCACATCGTTGCGGCCTTCTGTGAGCACGAACGCGACTGGGAGGACACGCTCGGGGAATCAGAATCGACGCGAATCGCCGTCGAGCGACTGGGGACGCTGTGTAAGTCAGACTCCGATGACCGGGTGTGGGACCTGCGCCTTTCGTACATCACAATCGCTACGGGATTGTCTGGCTATCCCGTTGGCGGACGAGGGTTGGCAGATATCCAACGCCAGGACTGGGCACGCAAACTTGCCACGAGAATGGTTAACGACCCACGTGCCATGCCCGTGCCAATTCGTCCGGTGTCCGACCTGGGCGATACTGCCTTGCATGAACTCGCTGAAGACAGAACGGCGGAACTGCTTGGCGGCATCTACAGTGGAGGGTCGGATTTTCTGCCAGTGCACGAAGTGCCCCATCGCGCCAAAGAAGAGCAACTTCCCACGGCAAGCATGATCTACAAACGCATGCAGGATGCGCTGGCGAAGCTGGATGAGTAGGTACCCTGGCGGCTCGCCGAAGGCCGGCCATGCGCTTGAAGCGCATGGCACTTTGCAGGCGGGACGCCTGCGCTCCTTAGTCGTGCCTTAGGGCCTTTACCGGGTCGATTCTGGCAGCGCGTCTAGCCGGCACTATGGCTGCGAGCACGGCCGTTACTGCGCCGATTGCCGGGCCGGCCACGGCCAGCCACAGGGGCAGCACGAACACGTTGCCGCGGTACGGTATCGCCGCGCGTTCTGCGATCATGGCACCGCCGATCGCGTCACCGGGGATCATCGCCAGCACCGCCAGGCCCAGGCCCAGCAGGCCGCCCACCAGGCCGATCATCGCGCTCTCGGTCAGGAACACCGCCATCACCTGCGCGTTGGTGGCGCCGACGGCCTTGAAGATGCCGATCTCGCGGGTGCGCTCCAGCACGCTGGTGATCATGGTGTTCACGATGCCGAGGGTGCTCACGATCAGCGCGATGCCGGTCAGGAACGCGATGATCACCGTGATCACCGTCAGCATCGTCTCTACCTGTTTGAGCACACTCGCCACGCTGAAGGCCGTGAAACCCTTGTCGCGCACGGCCTGCTCGACGCCCGGCGCGTTGTCCGGCGAATCGACGATCACCACCGCGGCCGGGTAGCCCAACTGCGCGTTGACGGCGCTTTCCTCAAACATGGCGCGGGCGGTGTCCACGGGCAGGAACACGTCGGCCTGCACGCTCTGGCCGTCTTCGATCACGTTCAGCGAATCGCCGGGCACGGTCTCGCGCATCACGCCCACCACGGTGAGTTCGCGCTCCACGGGTTTGCGGGCCTGGGCCGCCATGCCCATCAGCTTGGGCAGCAGCTTCATGGCGGCCTCGCGCTCTTCGGGCGTCAGGCCTTCGATGAAGCCCTGCATCTGGGGCGGGGTGTTGGCGGCCGGGTCGTCCTCGTTGATGATGCTCTTCAGGCTGATCTTCTGGCCCAGCACCTTGCTGTAATCATCCCCCTCGAGCATTCCCCATTTGAACAGCAAATACTCGTGCAGGATCACCTCGGGCGCGTCGGGTGCGCTGAAGTAGCTGCCGGCGATCACGCGGTCTTTGTAGCGCTGGTTCGCCACGTCCACGCCGAAGCTGAGTTTGGGGCCGCTTTCGAATTCGGCCACCTTCAGCTCGTAGCGCTCGACGATCATGGGCGAGATGCTTTCCACGTGGGGCACGGCCGCCAGCTCGGTCATGGTGTCGGCGGTCACCTGCGTGACGCGGCGCCCGTACCACTGGCGGATCTGGCGGCGGTTCACGGCCGCGCGGCGCAGGCGGTCGCGGCGGTCTTCGGGCATTTCGCCCTCGATGGTGACGTCGAAGGGGTCGTTGGAAAGCTCGATGCCGAAGCCGCCGGTGACGCCGACCTGGCGCAGGTTGTCCTGGCCGGAAACGGTGTCGGTGACGGCGTGTGCCAGGCCCTCGCCGAGGCTGACGATCATGGTGAGGGCGAACACGCCGATCAGCACGCCCGACATGGTCAGCAGGTTGCGGCCCTTCTTGCGCAGCAGCCCCTCAAAGGCCAGGCCCAGGATGCCCTTCATGCGGCCTCCCGGACAATTATGGATTTTCGATTTTGGATTTTGGATTGATGGTTAACGGGTTCGTACCAATCCAAAACGCAGAGCGTCCTCGTGCTGCGCACTTGCGTCGGTTTTTTACGCGAAGGAGCGAAGGGGGCGAAGTTCGCGAAGAGTCTTCCCTGTAGGGAAAGCCCTTTGCGCCTCCGCGCCTCCGCGTGGCTTTGTAAAACTGCGGCATCGCGCAGAGCACGCAGAGTACGCAGAGGTCTTCCTGTCATTTTCTCTGCGAACTCTGCGTGCTCCCGCCTTCGCCGAGGCTTCGTCGTGCAGGCTGCGCGAGGTTGCTGTTGCCTTTCCTGCTCTTCGCGTCCCTTCGCTCCTTCGCTTCTTCGCGTTAAATCAGCTGCGGGAGCGCGGGCCTTCTTGCTTAGTGCATCTTCGTGTGTCTTCGTGGGCCCAACGCAATTCATGCGGCCACCTCCGAAAGGAACTGGCCGTCGGCCATCTTCAGTGTTCGCTGGGTGTGTTTCTCGGCCAGCTCGGGGTCGTGGGTGACCATCACCAGCGTGGTGCCGGCGCGGTGCGATTCATCCAGCAGCGCCATGATCTGCTCGCTGGTGGCGGTGTCGAGGTTGCCCGTGGGCTCGTCGCACAGCAGCAGCTTGGGGTCGTTCACCAGCGCCCGCGCGATCGCCACGCGCTGCTGCTCGCCGCCGGACATCTCGCTGGGCACGTGGTTGGCGCGCTTGCCGAGGCCCACGCGCTCAAGCAGCGCGTGCGCGCGTTTTTTGCGCTCAAAGCGCCCGATGCCCTGGAACACCAGCGGCAGGGCCACGTTTTCCCAGGCGCGCAGCGAAGTCACGAGGTTGAAGCTCTGGAAGATGAAGCCGACGGTGGTGCGGCGATACAGGCTGAGCTCGGTCTTGGACATCTCGGCCAGCTCGGTGCCGTTCACGCGTATGCTGCCGCGCGAGGGGCGGTCCAGGCCGCCCAGCAGGTTCAGCAGCGTGCTCTTGCCCGAGCCGCTGCGCCCCAGCAGGGCCACGAATTCGCCCTGTTCGATGTTCAGGTCAATCCCGCGCAGAGCCTCAACCACCTCGCCGCCGAGGTGGTATTCGCGCCACAAGCGTGTTGCCTCAACCAGTGCCATTGCGAACCTGCGGCCAGACAATACGTTATTTCAGTATTGCACGCGGCGATTTCTGCACCTGTGTCGCCGAGCCCGAGGGGAACGCATGAAAACGGCGGCGCTATTCCTTTTATCCATCTGCCTGCTGGCAGGCTGCGGCGGCGATAACAAGCCGGCCGGCGACGGCGGCGACCCCCTGCGCGAGCGCGCCAAGGCCGCCGAGGCCAACCTGGTGAAGGTGCGCGACGCGGTGGCCGCGTATTACGCCAAGCACAACAAGGCGCCGGAATCGGTCAGCGACCTGGCGGCCTTCGGCATCAAGGAAGCCGAGCTGGCCAACGAGGATTACTCCGAGCTCGGCTATGCCTTCTACAACCTGGAATTCGACCCGGCCGGCAAGCTGACGCGCGGCTGGCTGATCGCCACGCCGATGGCCGACCGCGAGGCGCTGAAGGTGCGCATGAACGCCGTGAGCGGCGAGTTTGATTACGTGGGCCGCGACGAAGACTTCGGCCGTGCCCCCAGCGACAACGGCTGGAGCAACACGCCGCCGGCAAACGAATAACCGCGCGGGGTCTGCCCGACCCTAGGCGCCTTCGCTGCGGGTGCCCTGGCGGAACGGCTGCAGGCCGTGGGTTACGTCCGGGCCCATGCCGGCCGGGCTCAGCGGATAGCGGCCGTCCTTGTCTTTGCCGCTGCGGGCCAGGCCCAGGCTTTCCATGAACTCGTCGTTGTTCTTGAGCAGGCGTGCCTTGTCGTAGATGAAGTCGCCGCGCTTGACGCCCACCTGGTTGTAGGTGGTGCTCATGGCGATGGCATCCTTGGGGCAGGCCTCGACGCACATGCCGCAGTAGATGCATTTAAGCATGTCGATTTCGAACACCTCGGGCGCCTTGAAGCGCTGGGCGCCGAACTGGTCGACGTCGGTGGCGTCGCCCACGATGGTGATGCACTCGGCCGGGCAGGCCGTGCTGCACATGAAGCAGGCGACACACTTGATGTTGCCCTTGTCGTCGACCTTCAGGTAGTGCTCGCCGCGATAGCCGACGGCCGGCACGTGGCGCTGGCGCTCGGTGGATTTTTCGCCCACGTAGTCGATGGTGGTGCTGGGGCGGAACATCATCTTGAAGGTGTTGACGAGGCCTTTGACGATCTCGACCAGGTAGATGCGTTCCCAGAAGTTGAGCTTGCGCTCGTCCCCGTAGTCTTTCTTCGGCTTCTCGCCGGTCATGATAGACCGCACGTCGCCGTGTTCCGTATGTTCGGTATGGGTGCTCACAACGGTGTCCTCAAACCCGTACTGCCCGACCCGCGACTATAGAAACCCCCCGCCCCCTGTCATGGGGGTTGGGGCGGGCGCGGTGTGACCCTAGTGGGCATGGGGCGGGCGTGGCTGTGGCGGCCTGGGACCAGCTTGTGGCGGGCGCGCCGCGCCAGGAGCCGGTCTCGGGCCTGGCTGCGGCGGTCGCTGGGCGCCGGGGGCCGGTCGCGGGCCTGCCTGGGGCGGGCGCGGACCGCCCTGCATGGGCTGCGGACCGCGGGTTGCCGGGCGCGGACCTGCCTGCGGCCCGGGGCCGGGGCCATGCGGCATACCCGGGCCCTGCGGCATGCCGGGGCCAGGCGGCGGACCGAAGTTTCCTCGCGGCGGAAGCTGCGGCATGGGGGGCGTCTTCTTCTTGCGGCCGAGCACGAACACGCCCACGCCGCCGCCGGTGCCGGCCAGGCCCAGCACCAGCAGGATGGCGCCGAAGCCGCCCTGGGGTTCCTTGTTCAGCTCGATGATCTTGAAGTTGTTGTCGACGTGGCCCAGGCTCTTGAGCAGACGCTGGTCCTCGCTGCTGAGGTCAAGCCCGGTCTGCACCAGGCCGCGCATGGTGCGCACTTCGTAGATGCGGTTGGCGTTGGCGATGAGCCATTTTTTCGTCGTTTTCGTGGTTCCAGCACTGCTCCATGAGCTGCTGTTTTTCCTTGTCATCGACCTTCACGAAGGCGCGCACGGGGTTGGGGTCCTCGTCGCTGGCCCAGCAGGCGACGTAGTAGTCGTGGGTGGTATGGGTGGTGACGCCCTTGCGCTTGTGCTCGATGTCGATGCGCGCGCTGGCGCCCCAGTCGATGTGCACTTCGCTGAGTTCAAGCCATTCGGCGTCGGGCGGGCTGGCGCACCAGTCGGCGTACTTCATCTGTACGGGCGACGAGTTGCGCATCGCCACCATCAGCTTGTGTCCGCCGACCACGATGCCGGCAATGCCTGCCACGATAAGCCCCAGAGCGATGCGCCACATGGTTGGTCCCCCAACGGTCTCACAAGCCGAAAGAGCGGAGTATATTCCGCGGAGGCGCAGAGCGGGAACAAGTTTTTCAGAAGTCGCGCAAACCCGCCCGGATCAGCGGCTTTCGACACGGTCGGCACCCCGCCCCCCTGTCATGGGGGTTGGATTGCACGAAACAGGAGCCCGGCCTGCGCGACGTTGCCCTGGCGTAGTCGTGAGCGCAAGCGACGGGTGGACATGCGATGACGTGCCTGGCGTCATTTCCCCAACTCGGCCAGCACCTGGCCGATCCGGCTGAACTGGAGCTTGCTGCAGGCGGCGTCCGCTCCGGCCTTCAGCATGGCCTGGTTCTTTTCGTCGAACGCGCTGACGGCCACCAGTTTCGGGCGTGGGTTGCGGCTGGCAAACTCCTGCACGAGTTCGACGCCCTTGCCGTCATCCAGGTCGAAGTCGATCAGCAATACATCCCACGGAGCGCCAGCCAGCAAGTCGCGCGCTTGAGCCAGTGAAGGTGTCACGGTTACTTCGTCGTTGCGGAGGAAGGCAGGGCAGACCTGCTGCGCGAACGTCGCGTGGTTTTCGACGAACAGAATGCGCATGTTCGCTTACCGGTCGCTTGCGCTCCCGGCTCCTGTCTCGTGGTTCGCGGGCTTATCCGAGGCCGCTGGTGGACATCTGCAGTAGCGGGATGATTACGGCCGCTACTATGCCGCCTACCACTACCGCCATGAAGACGATCATGATGGGTTCGATCAGGCCGGTCATCCTTTGGATGCTGATGTCGATCTCTTCATTATAGGCGTGGGCGATGCGCTCCAGCAGCTGCTCCAGCTCGCCGGTCTGTTCGCCCACCGCCACCATGTAGCCCACCACGGGCGGGAAGATGCCGCTCTTCTTGATCGGCGTGCTGATGTCCGTGCCCTCCACGATGCTGTCGTGGATGCCCTGGATCACCTCCTGCATCGCGCGGTTGCCCACGATCTTCTTCACGATCCGCAGCGCCTCCAGGGCCGGCATGCGTGAGCGCAGCAGCACCGCAAAAGTGATGGCGAAGCGGCTGACGGCCGTCTTCTTCAGCAGGTCGCCGAACAGGGGCGTCTTGAGCTTGAGTGTGTCCCACTTGAGGCGGAAGGCGTCCTGCTGCAAAGCGCCCTGCAGGAAGAACACGCCGATCAGGGGGCCCTTGATCAGCACCTGCCAGTAGGTGGACATGAAGGTGCTGAGGGTGATCAGGATCTGCGTGGGGAGCGGCAGCGGCACGTTCTGGGCGACCAGGGTTTCCGTGATGCGTGGCACCACAAAGGTCATCAGCAGAATCACCACCAGGGTGCTCACCGTCGCGTGCGCTCCGGTATTCTGGTTCCGGGTAGCCGCCTGAATGATTTCTATTTCACATCCGCGCGGACTGTCAACGTCTCGTCGGTGCCGTTCGGCACCTGTCGCGTTAACGTGATTTCAATTTCGGTGGACTTGGAGTCTTTGGCGTTTCGGATTGCCGACTCAAGATTTGACTTCGACGTGATCGGGACACCGCCAGCAGAAGTCATAATATCACCCTTTTTAATCACCGACGACTCCGGCACCTTGGCTCGTGGACTGATCCCCAAGATAGTTTTCATGTCTGCCGCATATATGACGGCATACTCCATTGCCAGCAATTCCGTCGTCGTGATACGACTACTTCCTCCGGCATCATCGAGTGCGCCCCGGGTTTTGATTCGAATCCACTCGGGTTCCCTGGGATCCTCTACGGTGAGCAGAAAGCTCTCACCAGTTTGTTGATTGATTCGAATGACGCCGGTCGAGGTATCCACAATCCGCCACGGCAGCATTACCGGACTCTCACTGTCCCCTTGTGCCGATGTGGAATTAACCGCGCAAGCCACGAATACGACGATACCGAGCGCGAGAGGCGCAAGAACTCCACGTTTTATCGTCATGTGCATGACCCCATACGTGTGTTTGATAAATACTTATTTCATGCAAGTAACGAGGAGCGTAGCCCAGACGCTATGCACCCAGCGTACAAGCACCTGATACCCAACATCCTCGGTCGAGCCATTCGTTTTGACGGCAACAAGCACGAACATCGTTCCTACCCATACATGGTGGTAATATGAGGTAACCTCTATGCAGACTACCGCGTTCAGGCAACAAACTACCCCAGGCCGCTGGTGGACATCTGTAGTAGCGGGATGATTACGGCCGCTACTATGCCGCCTACCACTACCGCCATGAAGACGATCATGATGGGCTCGATCAGGCCGGTCATTCTTTGGATGCTGATGTCGATCTCTTCATTATAGGCGTGGGCGATGCGCTCCAGCAGCTGCTCCAGCTCGCCGGTCTGTTCGCCCACCGCCACCATGTAGCCCACCACGGGCGGGAAGATGCCGCTCTTCTTGATCGGCGTGCTGATGTCCGTGCCCTCCACGATGCTGTCGTGGATACCCTGGATCACCTCCTGCATCGCGCGGTTGCCCACGATCTTCTTCACGATCCGCAGTGCCTCCAGGGCCGGCATGCCCGAGCGCAGCAGCACTGCAAAGGTGATGGCGAAGCGCGAGACGGCCGTCTTCTTCAGCAGGTCGCCGAACAGGGGCGTCTTGAGCTTGAGTGTGTCCCACTTGATGCGGAAGGCGTCCTGCTGCAACGCGCCCTGCAGGAAGAACACGCCGATCAGGGGGCCCTTGATCATCAGCTGCCAGTAGGTGGACATGAAGCTGCTGATGGTGATCAGGATCTGCGTGGGCAGGGGCAGCGGCACGTTCTGGGCGATCAGGATCTCGGTAATCTTGGGCACCACGAAGGTCATCAGCAGGATCACCACCAGGGTGCTGACGGTCAGCATGATGGCGGGGTACATCATGGCGTTGATGACCTTGTTGCGCAGGCGGTTCTGGTTCGCCAGGTACTCGGCGATGCGCGTCAGCACGTCGTCAAGCTGGCCCGAGGCCTGGCCCGCGCGCACCATGTTCACGAACAGGGTGTTGAAGTAGCCGGGGCAGGTCTCCAGCGCGCTGGCGAAGTCGAGGCCCTGGCTGACCTGCTCACGCAGGTGGCGCAGGGTCTTCTGCATGCCCGGGCTTTCCGCCTGTTCGATACATGCGGTCAGGGCCTGGGCCAGCGGAATACCGGAGTGCAGCAGGGTGGCGAGCTGGCGGGTGAAGCTGCTGACCTCATTGAGGTTCTGGATCTTGTCCGTGCCCTCGCTGCTGCCGGTGTCTTTCATGCGCGCGATCGACAGGATGCACATCGCCGCCAGCACGCCGTACACCAGGGCGAATGCGCCCGACACGTAGTTGTTCTCGCTGACCAGCAGGATGAACGGCGGCACGCCGTCCAGGATCGCGAACAGCGTGGTCACGGCCAGCGCCCAGGTGCGGCCCTTCAATATCACATAGCCGAACATGCCCGTCGCGATCGCGGAAACCACCCGCACGGCAACGTCGATGCCGGTGAGCGCGCCCTCGACAGCCTCGCCCCCGACGCTGACGGCCGGCTGGTTACGCCAGTCCAGCACCAGCTGCAGCAGCATCACGCCGGCCGCGATGATGGCCAGGGTGCCGGTGTACTGCACGACCTTGGGCAGCTCGGCCGAGACGACGACCTTCTTGCGACCCATTTCGTCCTGCACGACCTCGCGCTTGGCGGTGCTGCCGCGCACTTCGCTGATGTCGGTGACATAGATTTTCTGGTTACGCAGCTTTTCGCGCGCGTCACGGGCGGTGTCGGCGTCGATCACGCCGCTGGCGGCCTTGCCTTTGGCGTTGAGGGCTTTGTATTCGAAAACCGGCACTCAAGTTCTCCGGGTGTGGCGCAGTCACGCAGGCTGTAATCGTATGTAACGCACAAGGGGGCGGGTAGTTGTAAGCAAATGCCTGCCCGCCGCAGCATTGTGTGCCATGCTGTTTCCCACTAGACTTACAGTGCAATAATTCTCAAGCGGTCACTGCAAACCCGAGCCGGCCCGCAAACCGGCATGAAGGAGCGTCCATGTCAGGTGCGCATCCCGATTCGAACCCGCAATACCTTCGTCAGCCGAGCGGCGCTTATCCCCAGCAGCAGGGTGGGGGCTGGGACCAGGGCGGCTGGGAGTCCCCGGCGCCGGCGCCCCAGGGCGGCAGCCAGGGCGGCAGTCAGGGCTACGCCGACCAGGGCGGCAACGCCTTTGCCACCAGCGGGCTGATGAACCAACTGCTCGAGATCGCCGAGTCGGAAGACGCCTCGGACCTGCACCTGACCGCCGGGGCGCCCCGGTGCTGCGCATCAACGGCAAGCTGGTGCCGGTTGAGGCCAAGGTGCTGACGCCGGACGACACCGAGGCGGCGCTGCGCATCATCCTGTCGGATCGCGACATGGACCGCTTCTATGAGCGGCGCGCGATCGACTGCACCCACACCACGCCCGACGGCAAGGGGCGTTTCCGCGTCAGCGCCTACGTGCAGCGCGGCGCGGTGACGGTCGTGTACCGGCGCATCCCCAGCAACGTCAAGCCGTTCAACAGCCTGGGCCTGCCGCCCGCCGCGGCCAAGCTGCACACGCTGAATGACGGCATGGTGCTCTGCGTAGGCCCCACCGGCTGCGGCAAGAGCACCACGCTGGCCACGATCATCGACCAGATCAACGAGAACTTCAACGAGAACATCATCACGATCGAAGACCCGATCGAGTTCGTCCACCGCCACAAGCGCAGCCTGGTCAACCAGCGCGAGTTGTACAGCGACACCAACAGCTTCGCCGAGGCCCTGCACTTCGCCCTGCGTGAAGACCCCGACGTCATCATGGTCGGCGAAATGCGCGACCTGGAAACCATGCGCACGGCCATCACGGCCGCCGAGACGGGCCACCTGGTGTTCAGTACCCTGCACGCGATCGACTGTATTTCCACCATCGACCGCATCTGCGCCATGTTCCCCACTGAGGAACAGGACTACGTGCGCATGCAGCTTTCGATGGTACTGCGTGCGGTGGTCGCCCAGCGCCTGCTGCCCACGCGCAACGAGCAGGGCCGCGTGATGTGCGCCGAGCTGCTGATCGTGACGCCGGGCGTGGCCAACATGATCCGCCAGGGCCAGATGGCGCTGATCTACCAGGCCATGGAAACGGGCGCCCAGTCCGGCATGGTCAGCTTTGACAAGCAGCTGGTGGCCATGGCGCGCAAGGGTCTGATTGACCCGGACCTCGCCGTGCGCCAGGCCCGCCACCAGAAGGGCGTGGCCGACGCGCTGGGACGCGCCTCCGTATTGAAGACTTAAGGCGACTTTGGATCTGGCATTCAGCGGCGCGGGAAACCGCGCCGCTTGGTATTGCCCGGCGGTAACTCATCGCATGCGGCAATGGTAAGCTGCTTGCGGTGTGGACCACTCGTGGTACATAGCCGGTAATCGAAATTCCTGAATCCTGAATCCGAAATCAACCCATGATCAATTTCGACCAGAACGCCACGACCCCCGTTGACGAGGAAGTCCTCACCGAGCTGATCCGCGCCACCCGCGACTTCTCGGGCAACAGCAGCTCGGGCCACAGCCTCGGCACCAGGGCCGGCAAGTACCTGCGCGACTGCCGCGAACGGGTGGCGAAGATCCTGGGCGCTGAAGACCCCGACGAAATCGTGTTCACCAGCGGCGGCACCGAAAGCGACAACGCCGCGGTGCGCGGCATCGCTTACGCCATGCGCGAGCAGCAGGGCCGCAACGAGGTGATCACCAGCGCCATCGAGCACCGGGCGGTGCTGTCGCCCTGCGACTGGCTGCGGGAGCAGGGGTTCAAGTCCACGGTGCTGCCGGTGGACCGCGACGGCGTGGTGGACATGGGCGCCTTGCGCGACAACCTGGGGCCGAAAACCGCCCTGGTCTCGATCATGCTGGCCAACAACGAGATCGGCACCATCCAGCCGATCGCCGAGATCAGCAGGCTGGCGCACGAGATCGGCGCCAGGGTGCATTCCGACGCCGTGCAGGCCGCCGGCAAGCTGAAGGTGGACGTGCAGGAGCTGGGCGTCGATTCGCTCAGCCTGTCCGCCCACAAGTTCTACGGCCCCAAGGGCGTGGGCGTGCTTTACCTGCGCCGGGGCACGCCCTACCAGTGCTTCATGCTGGGCGGCACCCACGAGGGCGGCAAACGCGCCGGCACGGTGCCGCTGCCGCAGATTGCCGCGCTGACCAAGGCCCTGGAAGTGTCCGAGCGCAAGCGCATCGAGCACGGCGCCGAGCTGCTGGCGCTGCGCGACCAGCTGGTGCGCGAGATCCTGGCCAAGGTGCCCGGCAGCCACCTGAACGGCGACCTGGCAAAGTGCACGCCCAACACCGCCAGCATCCGTTTCGACGGCGTTTACGGCGGCCACCTGCTGCGCCGCATGGACGAGGCCGGGATCCTGGCCAGCGCCGGCAGCGCCTGCATGTGGGAGATCACCAAGCCCAGCCACGTGCTGACGGCGCTCGGACTCAACGATGAAGAGGGCGGCGGCACCATCCGCTACAGCCTGGGCTACGGCAACACGGCGCAGGAGGTGACGCAGGTGGCCGACATCATGGCCAGGCTGGTTCCCGAAATGCGCGCCCAGCCGGCGCAGAAATAGCCGGTTTTACCGCCGGGAGCAGGGACATGCACCTGCGGTGCATGAGACTATGTAGCGATGGGTCATCCTGGAGGGGTAGCCTCACGTTTGGCAGTTCGAGGTCTACCCCAACCAGGAGACAAAACATGACTACATATGTTGGTGTCGACGTGCATTCCTCGCAATCCACAATCGCAGTCATCACATCCGGCCAGCCCAAGCCCTCGATCATCACGGTCCGCGGCGGCCCCGAGGAAGTCAAAAAGCAGCTTTTAAGAATCGAAGCTCCCTTCGACTTGTGCTTCGAGGCCAGCTGCGGCTACGGCAAGTGGTTTGAAACCCTCTCAAGCGTCGCTCGTTCGGTCACCGTCGCGCATCCCGGCCACCTTCGGCTGATCTACGCTTCCAAGCGCAAGAACGACCGTGTCGACGCAAGCAAGCTGGCCAAGCTGCTCTCGGTTGGCGCTGTGCCCGCCGTCTACGTCCCGAATGTGCAGGTCCGCGAGTGGCGCGGGCTGATCCGTCACCGCGGCCGCACGGTTGCCAAGTGCACTGCGGTGAAGAACAGCATCCGCGCGTTGCTGCGTGAGCAGGCGATCAAGGCGCCACGCGGGCTGTGGACGAAGAAGGGGATCCTGTGGCTGACGCAGCTTGATCTGCCGGAGACCACACGTTGGCGGATGGACGAGCACCTGGAGGACCTCGAGTTGCTGAAGCAGCGGGTGTCGCGCTTCACGCGCCAGCTCGACCAGATTGCCGCCCGTCACCCGGGCGTGGCGCTGCTGCGAACGATTCCCGGCGTCGGCACCCGCACGGCCGAGGCGTTCGTGGCCTGGGTGGATGACGCCAGGCGCTTTGCGCGCACCAGCCAGATCGGCGACTACTTCGGGTTGGTGCCACGCCAGGACGCCAGCGCAAGGCGCAACCACCTCGGGCACATCACCAAGGACGGGCCGGGCTGCGTCCGCCAGTTGCTGGTCGAGGCGGCCTGGCAGGGCATCCGTCGCAGCGGCGTGATCCGCGCCAAGTACGAACAGTTCAGGCGCGGGGACAAAGAGCGCACCAAGAAGGCCATCGTCGCCACGGCGCACTGGCTGGCACGGGTGATGCTGAGCATGCTGCGCAGCGGGGAGGTGTGGCGGCAGGCAGAGTAGGGACAACTAAGGCGTGAGGCAGGGGGAGCTGCGGGTTGGATAAGCCGGACCTCGGACTGGGGACATGACCCTGAGAGGTCGAGTGCCTGAGTGAGGCCGGCGCGAACTCGTCAAGTGATGCCCGCTCAGGCGGTGACATCGAATAGATGTTTGGACCAACCCCGCAAGCAACCCTCAGCCCCCTTGACCCAATCGCTCATAGATGTCCCCTTTGTTGCGAGCTTCGAAAACGGGGACAGTCCCGTTCCGGGACTGTCCCCAGCCAGGCAGACAGGCTGTCTGCCCCGCGATTACTTCTGCTCGCCCTCTTTCTTTTCGCCTTCCTTTTCGCCCTCACCTTCCTTTTCGCCCTCGCCTTCCTTCTTTTCTTCATCCTTCTCTTCAGCGGGCGGGGTGGGCTTTACTTTTTTCCTTGGGCTTGGGTGCCACGTCCTTCTCGAACTCCCAGTGCAACTCGTCCTGCAGCAGCGCCAGGCCGAGGCCTTCGTCCGCGTCGATGTCGCGGCCGAAGAAACGGTAGACGAACACCTTGCCCGTGCGCAGCGCCTTGAGGTCCGGCGAGCCGTCGGCGATCGCGCGGGCGCTTTCCGGCAGCTTGACGTAGCTGGTTTCGCGGTTCTGCTGCTGGTCGCTGTCGCTGATCTGCTCGGCCGTCTCGATCCCGAACTGGCGGCTCTTGGTCAGGTCCACGGCCTCGCGCGTCACCAGCCACAGCTCCAGGTCGAACTCGCCGCGCTTGTCGTGAATCTTGAAGGGGTACACCGGGCGCGGCGTCTTGAAGCTGATCTGCAGCGGCTTCACGCTGCCGTCCGCGGGCAGGCCGGCGTCGGCGCTCAGCTTCACGGCCAGCCAGTAGTAGCCGCCCTGCAGGTAAAAGCGCAGCACGCGCTCGTCGAGCTCGCCGAAGCCGTTGCTCTTCAGCCAGGCGGCCAGCTCTTTGCCGCCCTGCTCGCCCTTTGCCTTGATGGGCTGGATGCTGTAGCTGCCGACCTCCAGCGGCTCAAAGAACTCCACGTCCTCGTCGCCCTCGTCGAACACCATGGGCGGGCCGTCGTCGGCGTCTTTCTCGGGGCTGGGGATGCGCGGCACGATGGGCGTGAACTCGTCCAGGTCCGCGAACAGCGCCGGCTCAACCTCGGCGTAGCTGTCCGGCAGCGAGGGCAGCGGCACGATCCAGGCGAACGCCTGGAAATTCTTGAGCATGCCGTCTTCCGTAAACTCGTCGGCATCGAGCTCGCTGGTGTTTACGCTGAAGCCGGGCTGCAGCACCAACTCCTGGCGGCCGTTGTCAAAGAAGATCAGTCCGCGCTGGGCGGCGGAATCGACCACGCCCTTGAAGCCCTTGGGCGGGTGGATGCAGGCGTCACCGTTGCCCGGGGCGAGCGCGAGCAGGCAGAGGGTGGCCGACAGCAGCACGGTCTTCTTCATTTCGACTCCAAAAGAAAAGGGGCGCGGCGCGCCCCTTTTCGTCGTGGCACGCGAGCTAGTCCTTCTTCTCTTCCTGCGGCTGTTCCTTGAAGCTGAAGCTCAGGTCAGCTTCCAGCTTGGACAGGTCGATGTCCTTGTCCACGCCGACGCCGAAGAAGCGGTAGCAGTATAGTTCGCCGGCCTTGAGTTTCTTCAGCCCTTCGTCGTCAGAGGCCACATCTTTGACCACCTGGGGCAGGTCGCTGAAGCGGGTCTTGCGGTTCTTCTGCAACATCGTGGAGTCCTGCTGCTCGACGGTTTCCAAGCCGAGCGCCTTGGTTTTCTCGGTGTCGATCTCCTGCGCGGTGATCAGCCACAGCTCGAGGTCGAAGCTGCCGCGGCCCTGGTTGATCTTGATGGGGTAGACCGGCTTGTCGGTGTCGAAGCCGATGCGCAGGGGCTTGACCTCGCCGTTGGCGGGCAGGCCCTTGTCATTCTTGAGCTTGATCGCGAGCCAATAGTGGTTGTTGTCGATGTAGTACTTCATCACCTTCTCATCGACCGAGCCGAAGCCGTTGGTGCTGAGCCAGTTGTTCAGCTCCAGCGCACCCATTTCGCCCTTGGCCTTCACCGGCTGGATCGAGTAGTCGCCCACCTTCACTTCTTCCAGGAACTCGACGCCGTTGGCCGAGTCCTCTTCGTCGGACCAGTTCTTGCCCAGGCTGCGCCTGCCGTCACGGGTCGCGCGCTCCTGCGGCCTGGTAAAGTCTTCCAGTTCGCTGAACAGCTTGGCGTCGGCTTCCTTGTACGTGTCCGGCAGGTTCGGCACCGGCACCAGCCACGCCAGCGTGGTGAAACCTTCCACGGCGTCGTTCTTCACCTTCAGGCCTTCGCCCTCAACCTTGTAGCTGGGGCGGATCACAAGCTCTTCGCGGCCGTCGGCAAAGAAGATCAGGCCCTTCTGGGCGCCGGCCTTGATCGGGAACTTGAACTCGCGTTCCGGGTGCAGGCAGGCCTGTGCGTCACGGGTTTCAATGAAAAGGGCCGCGCCGAAGGCGAATGCGCCAACCAGCGAACCGGCCACCAGCAGATTGCGGAAAGAAATCATGATTCCTCCAGGTAAGGTCAAAGGATATGCGCGGATAGGACGCCCAAGGTCCCGGCCAGGTTCCGGAAAAACCAATGTGAATTTAGTCCTGGAGCAGCCCGCCAGTTTGAGATTTTCGTGGCCTTGCCTTTCGTGTTTTCGTGTTTTTGTGGCCCGATTGCCCTTCAACATGAAGCGAACCACGGAATCAGCCACAAAAACACGAAAACACCAAAGATACTGCCACAAAAGGCTACAGCACTCCCAGGGCTTGCAGCAGTTTGCGTGTGGCGGATGACATGGCGGCTTGGTCTGCCTGCTGGGCCGTGTGCCACTTGCGGTTGGTTGTTTCCTTTATAGTGCCCTGTGGCTTGGCGTTGCGGGCGCTCAGTTGCAGGCGGTAGTTCATGATGCTGTGAGTGCGCGTGACCGGCCTGCCCCGGCTGACTGCGCCCAGCGCTTCGGCCGCTTCCTGTTGCGGCAGCTCCCACAACCCGGCCGGCAAAAGGCTGGAACTGTCGCCCTCCGGCCGTCGCACCAGCAGCACGCGGCCGTTGTCGTCCCGCGGCGCGATGAACCGATAACGCTTTGATTTCGCCTTGGCGCGGGCTGGCAGCACGGGGAACTCGCGTTCACGGCCGGCCTTGCGCGCGGCGCAGTACGTGCGCACGGGGCAGGCGGCGCAATCCGGCGCGGCGGGCAGGCAGACCATGGCGCCCAGCTCCATCAGCGCCTGGTTCAGGGCGCTGGGGCTGTGGCCCTCGGCGTGGCCCTTTTCCACGTGCTCGCGGGCCAGCTGCCAGATCACCTCGCGCCCGGCCTTGGACTTCACGTCGTGGTCAATCGCCGCCAGGCGGCTGAACACGCGCTCCACGTTGCCGTCCACGATCGGCTCAGGCTGGTCAAAGGCGATGCTCAGGATCGCCCCCGCGCTGTAGGGGCCGATGCCCGGCAGCTCCAGCAGGGCATGGCGTTCGCGCGGGAAGCGGCCGTTGTGCCGCTGCACGACTTGCCGCGCCGCCGCATGCAGCATGCGCGCGCGCCGGTAGTAGCCGAGGCCGGACCACGCCTGCAGCACGGCCTCAAGCTCCGCGGCGGCCAGGGCGCGCAGGCTGGGGAAGCGTTTCATGAAGCGGGCGAAGTGGCCGCGCACGGCCTCAACGCGGGTCTGCTGCAGCATGATCTCGCTGACCCACACGCGGTACGGGCTGGGATTGGAACGCCAGGGCAGCTCGCGGGCGTGGCGGGCGTACCATTGCAGCAGCTGGCGGCGGAACGCGGGGCGCATCAGCGTTCAATCACACCAGTGCCGTCCGAAATTTCGTCGCTGGGGTGGACCACAACCGTGTCGCCCTCGTTGATTGCGCTCAGCACCTCGGCCTCGAGGCCGTTGCGGTCGCCCAGGTCCACGCGGGTCAGGCGGGCCTTGCCGTCCGCCACCACGAACACGGCCGTGCCCTCAGGCGTGTTGAAGATGGCGCCGGTGGGCACCTTGATCACGCCCTTGCGCTCGGAGGTGATGACGCGGGCCTCGACGCGGAAGGCGTCGCCGAGGCGGGTCCATTGCTCGGGCTTGCCGACGAAGTCGATGATTACGTTGACGCGCTGCTCTTCCACGCCGAGCGAGCTGATCTTGGTAAAGCCCGCGGGCTCCACGCGCCGCACGCTGCCCTGCAGGGGCTGGTCGCCGCCCCAGCGCTCGATGCTGACTGGCATGCCGGTCTTCACGCGTACGGCGTCGCTGCTGAGCAGGTCCACCACCACCTCGAGCGAGGCCGGGTCGCCGATCTCGACCAGCATTTCGGCGGGCATCACGGGCCCCTCGCTTTCGCGGTAGACGCGCAGCACGGCGCCCGCGACCGGCGAGCGGATCTCCAGCGTCTGCAGCTCGCCGTCTTCCTCGATCAGCGCCGCGCGCGCCATCTGCAGCTGGAATTCCGCGGCCTGGCGCCCGAACTCGGCCGAGTCCTGCGCAGCCTTGGCCGCGATCTCGCGGGTGGCGGCCGCATCCACCTGCTCCTGCGAGACGTGCTTGCCCTGAAACAATGTCTTCGCGCGGTTGTGCTCCTTGATCGCCAGCTCAAGCTCGGCTTTGGCGGCGTCCAGGTTGGCCTGGGCCTGCTTGAGGGTCGCCTCGGCCGCCTTGATGTTGGCCTCGGCCTGGGCCTTGCTGCGGGCGTCCAGCAGCAGCGGGCGGCTGGGGCGCAAAGTGGCGATCAGGCTGCCGACCTCGAGCTTGTCGCCGACCTTGAGGCTGATGCGCGACAGCACGCCGCCCAGCGGCGCTGAGACCGTGAAGCGGTCTTTCACGCGGGTGCGGGCTTCCTCGTCGATGGTGACGCGCAGGTCGCCGCGCGACGCGCGCGCGAACTCGGAGGGCACGGGCTTGGGCACGAAGCCATAGGCGATCGCGCCGGCGACGGCCAGCACGAACACGATCATGGCTGCGCGCTTCACCCACTTCATGGGCGCTTACTCCCGTGACTTCAGCACTTCCACCAGGTCCAGCCGGTCCAGGCGCTCGCGCACGATCAGCCCGGAAACCGTGGCGGCGACGATAACGGAGGTGGCCGCCAATGCATAGGTCGTGCCGCTGACCACGCGCGGGAAGCGCATCACCTCGCTGTTGAGGGTCAGCATCACCGCGTCGATCAGCCAGTTGCCGAGCAGAAAGCCGATCGGCAGCGAGATCAACGTCAAGATCGCCAGCTCGCCCAGCAGGATGTAGCTGATCTCGCCGCGCGTGAGGCCCAGCACGCGCAGGCTGGCCAGTTCCCGCGCGCGTTCACTGAGGCTCACGCGCGCGCTGTTGTAGATCACGCCGAACGCGATGATCGCCGCGAACAGCACGTTGATGCCGATGGTGATGGCCAGGTTCTCCTCGATCATGCGCTTGAGATTGCCGATGATCGCGTCTTTCGATACTACGCCAGCCACCAGCGGGCGTTCGCGCAGGGCGTCGTACAGCTCGCGGTCGTGGCGCCCGTCGGTCAGCAGGTTGGCGCCGCTGATCACGTCGCCCTCGCGCATCAGGCGGTTCAGCGCCCTGATCTCCATGTAGGCGGCGATGCCCATGAAGTCATCGATCAGCGCGGCCACCTTCACCTGCCGCACCGGGCGCGGGCCTTCCAGCACCTCCACCGTGAGCTGGTCGCCGGCGCTGATGCCCAGCTTCTCGCCAAGCACGCGCGACAGCAGGATGCCGTCCTTCGGCAGCTCGAAGGGCTCAAGGTCGATGTTCAGCACGCGGTCGAGGCGCGTGTCGGCCGGCACGCCGTTGATGCCGATGCGCCTTGAGCGATGGCCGAAGCGTACGCGCGCGGGAACGCTGCGGAAGGGCTCGGCGTAGGTCACGCCGGGCAGGCGCTCGAGCTCGTGCAGGCTGCGCATGCTGCGCGGCTCATGGAAGCTGACCTGCACGTGCTCGCGGTGGATCACGTTCGACTGCATGTCGATCACGTAATAGATGATGTCCATGAACGCCGTGCCCATCACCAGCATCGCCACCGCCATGCTCATGCCCAGCACGCTCAGGCCCGCCTTCATTGGCCGGCGCTCCAGGTGGCGCAGGATCATGCGCGAGGGCTGCGCAAGCAGTCGCTGCAGACCCAGGCGCTCGATGGTGGTGGCGCGGTAGGTGGGCGGCGCTTCCGGGCGCATCGCCTCGGCGGGCGGCAACGCGGCCGCGCGGCGCACGGCGTTCAGCGTGCCGGCAAACGAGGCCGCCGCGGTGATCAGCAGCCCGGCCACCGGCACCCAGCCCGCCATGCGGAAGGTCAGCACCGGGAAGTGGTAGTAGGCGGTGTAGAGGTCGATCATCATCACGCCCAGCCAGTAGCCCACGGCCGTGCCGACCAGCGCGCCGACCAGCACGATGCCCGCCACCATCTGGCTGAAATGCAGGGCGACCTGCAGGTTGGAGTAGCCGAAGGCCTTCAGGGCGGCGATCTGGTCGCGCTGGGTGGCGATCACGCGGTTCAGCACCACGTTCAGCAGGAAGGCCGCCACGCCGATGAAGATCAGCGGGATGAACACGCCGAAGGTCTCGAGCTGCGTCAGCTCGTTCTGCAAGAACCAGTGCGAGACCTGCTCCTTGCGCGCGTAGGCGCCCAGGCCGCCGTAGGGGCGCAGCACCTCGTCCACCCGCGCGATCACCTCGCCCTCGCTGGCGTGCGGCGCCAGGGTCAGCGCGACATCGTTGAACGCGCCTTCCATGTTGTAGGCCGCGGCCAGTTCGCGCTCGTTCATCCACAGCACCGCGTAGCGGCGGTCGTCGGGGATCATCTCGCCGGGCGCGATCGAGTACACGTATTCGGGCGACAGGCCGATGCCCACGATGGTCAGGCGCTGGTGACGGCCGTTGATGACCGCCGTGATGGTGTCATTCAGGTGGTAGTTGTTGGCCTTGGCGAACATCTCGATCACCACCACCTCGCCCTGGGCCTGCGGGTCGGGCATGCGGCCATCGCGCAGGAACAGGTCGTTGAGCGCCGGGCGGCGGCCGTCGGGCACGCTGAGCAGGCGGCCCTTGGCGGGCTCGGCCAGGCCGGGGACATCGAGCATGACTTCGACAATCACGCGCGACTGCACGACATCAACGCCCGGCAGCTCGCGGATGCGCTGCAGGGCCGGGGCGGGCGCGCGCTTGCAGTTGGCGAACACGTCGGCGAAGCGTTTCTCGGCGTAGTAGCTGTCGCGCGTGAACGTGAGCGAATCCAGCGTGGCAAGCTGGGTCACGAACAGGGCCACGCCGCTGGCAATGATCATCACGATCGCCAGGGCCTGGCCCTTCATGTGCCACAGGTCGCGCAGCAGTTTCCGGTTGATCGCCCGCACGGTTATCCAGGTTACAGGGTACAGGTTTCAGGTTTCAGGGTTTCAGCCACTCGATGCTCCAGCGTTGATCGTATGTCTTGGTCTGAGCCGGCAGTTTCTGCCGCCTGCCTACTGCCGCCTCAACCTACCACTCCAGCTCGGTGGGCTTCTTCTTCTGCGCGTTGTGGTCGATGCTGGCGATGCGGCCGTCGGCGATGTGGATTACGCGGTCGGCCATGGCGGCGATCGCGGCGTTGTGGGTGATCACGGCCGTGGTGGTGCCGAGTTCGCGGTTCACGCGCTCGATGGCTTCCAGCACCTTGACGCCGGTGGTGATGTCGAGCGCGCCCGTGGGCTCGTCGCACAGCAGCACTTCGGGGCGCTTGGCTACGGCGCGCGCCACGGCCACGCGCTGCTGCTGGCCGCCGGAAAGCTGGCTGGGGAAGTGGTCCATGCGGTCGCCGAGATCCACCAGTTTCAGGGCTTCCTCGGGCGCCATGGGTTCGCGGGCGATCTCGGTAACCAGCGCGACATTTTCGCGCGCCGTAAGGCTGGGGATCAGGTTGTAGAACTGGAAGATGAAGCCCACGTGGTGGCGGCGGTACTCGGTCAGCTCGGCCTCGGTGGCCTCGGTCAGGTCATGGTCGCGGTAGCGCACGCTGCCCGCTGTTGGCACGTCAAGACCGCCCAGGATGTTCAGCAGCGTGGACTTGCCGCTGCCGGATGGCCCCAGCAGCACCACGAACTCGCCCTTGTAGAGCTGCAGGTCAACGCCGCGCAGGGCGTGCACGTCCACCTCGCCCATGTGGTAGACCTTGGTGATCCCCTCGGCGATGAACACCGCCTCGCGGCTGTCATCCGCGAGCACGTACACGTCTTCGTTCCGGGTCTCAGTCATGGGCGGCGTGGGGCTTGGGACTTTGGGCCGTTACCCTGACCCTGAGAAGACAACTCAATAGACCGAACAACTGGTTTCGTGCGGCGAGCGTGGGAACCACGGGTAAACACAGGTAAACACGAGTGAGCACGAGTCGCGTGCGAACCTGAGCGTGTGCACCTGTGTTTACCTGTGGTTCCATCGTAGTCGGTGATGCTCTGCGATCGCTGCGCTCCCCACGCGAGGTCTCTTTTGAGGCCATGCCTAGGACACGCCTTTAATCCCTCGCGCGTTTGCGGATCGAATCCTCGTCGATCTCCTTCTCACTCCAGAGCGTGCGGCCTTCCATGCCGCCCGCCACGGTCAGCACCTCGCCGCTGACATGCCGCGAGACGCCCGGCGCGCTGAGCATCACCACCGTGCGCGCGATGTCGGCCGCGCGCGCGAGTTGCCGCAACGCGGCGGTCTTCACGATGTGGGTGATCTTGCCGGGCTGGTCCAGCGCCTCGCGGGCCATTTCAGTGACCGTCCAGCCGGGCTCCACCATGTTTACGCGCGCGAAGGGGTCCAGCTTCACCACCTCGTTTTTCAGCGAGCGCACCAGCCCGTACAGCCCGGCCTTGCTGGCGCTGTAGTCGCAGTGCATGGCTTCGCCGTGGCGGCCGGCGGTGCTGCCGATGAAGGTCAGGCTGGCGCCGTGGCCGTCGTCGCGGGGCTTGAGTTGGCGCATGAAGGCCTTTGCGGTCCAGGCGGCGCCCAGCAGGTTGACGGCGATGGTCTGCTGGAAGCGCTCAACCGGCAGCTCGCTCAGCAGCTCGTCGGGTTTGGGCCAGCGGCCGGCGTTGGCCACGCACACGTCCACGCGGCCGAAGCGGGCGACGGCGGCGTCCATGGCGCGCTGCATGGATGTCGCGTCGCTGACGTCAGCCTGCACGGCCAGCGCGCGGTCTTTCCAGGACTGCTTGGCAATGAACTCTTCCAGCCAGGCCAGGTTGCTGTTGGCGTGCAGGGCCAGGTTGCAGCCTTCTTCGGCGAACGCGCGAGCAAGCGCGCGCCCAATGCCGCCCGAAGCGCCGGTAATGAATGCGGTTTTCCCGTTCAGTTGCAGGTCCACGACTTTGCCGCTCCAGGATTGTTGAACTGCGAATGCAACCACGAAGGGCCACTAAGGGCCACGAAGAGCTTCTCTACAGAACGCGCCTGATCCACTCCAGCTTGCCTTTTGAGTTGAAGTTGATCAGCAGACCAACCTTCTTGCCGGTCGCGCGGAGATAGTTGAACAGCTGTGCTCCTTCATCAGGCCCGATCTTCTTGATCGCCTTGATCTCCACCACGATCTCGCCAAAGCACAGGAAGTCCGGAATGTACTTCTTCTTGAGCTTGCGTTTCTTGTACTTCACGTGCAGTTCGGGTTGCTCCGTGAAAGGCGCGTCGCGGTCGAACATCTCGTAGCCGAAGGCTTCGTGGTACACGCCCTCCAGGAAACCGTGTCCGAGTTCGCGGTGTACTTCAATCGCCGCACCGATGATCGCGAACACTTCATTCTTCATGATCAGTTCCGCCATCTCGCCTGCCCGCCTTTCTTCGTGGCCCTTGGTGGCCCTTCGTGGTTCTAAAACAAGCAAAGCAATCGGCTCCGAAACCCGTAGTTGCCGCCCTGTTCGGCAATGGCGCGAGCCAAATCACGCCTGATGCTCCAGTGATGCAGACGGTTAGTTCGTTCAGATGCGGGTCCAGGTTTTCGCTGCTCCAGGGTTGTCGAACTGCCAGTGCAACCACGAAGGGCCACAAAGGGCCACGAAGAGCTTCTCCTCAGTACACGCCGGATCCACTCCAGCTTGCCTTTTGAGTTGAAGTTGATCAGCAGATCAACCTTCTTGCCGGTCGCGTGCTGGTAGCGAAACACTGTGTTGCCTCGTTCCTGATTTGTGGCGGCATGTGCTACTCCCGCCTTTCTTCGTGGCCCTTGGTGGCCCTTCGTGGTTCCAAACCGGAGCGTGAAGCCGGCTCCGAAAACTAGAACTCTTCCTCTTCTTCCTTGTCCGGGGCGGGTTTGAGGGCTACTACCCGGTAGATGGTGCCGTTGCGGTGGCCGCAGGCGAACAGCTCGCCCTTGGCGTCTTCGCCGAAGCTGCTGATGGTGGCGCGCGGGAAGTGGCCCAGCAGTTCGTGCGCCTTGGTTTTCTTGTTTTCGTGGTCGTACTCGAGGCCCCACACGCGGCCGCTGCCGTAGTCGGCGTAGACGTACAGCCCCTTCAGGCCCGCCTGCATGGCGCCGCGGTAGACGTAGCCGCCGGTGACGGACAGGCCCATGTCACGGCCGTAATCGATCACGGGGTCGATCATGTCGTCGGCCTTCTCGCCGCCCCTGAAGGCGTGCAGGCCTTCGCGGGTGTTCCAGCCGTAGTTTCCGCCCTTCACTATGATGTCGATTTCCTCGTAGGCGTTCTGGCCCACGTCGCCGCCCCACAGCGCGCCGGTTTCGCGGTCGAAGCTCATGCGCCACACGTTGCGCAGGCCGTAGGCCCAGATCTCCGGCGCGGCGCCGGCCTTGTCCACGAAGGGATTGTCACTGGGTATGGCGTAGGGTTTGCCCTTTTCTTCTTTATCAATGTCGATGCGCAGCACCGTGGCCAGCAGTGTCCCGAGGTTTTGGCCGTGGCCGTGGGGGTCGTTGGCGGCGCCGCCGTCGCCGAAGCTGGCGTACAGGTAGCCGTCCGTGCCGAACAGCAGCATGCAGCCGTTGTGGTTGCCGTAGGGCTGCTCGACCTCGAGGATGATTTTCTCGGAGGCCGGGTCCACGCTGTCTTTCTTGCGGTCCCAGGTGAAGCGCGAGGTCACGCCGCGGCGCTTCTTGCCGCCGCCCTCGTGCTGCGAGTAGTTCACGAAGAAGTAACCGTTTTCCTTGAACTTGGGGTGGAAGGCCAGCGCCAGCAGGCCCTCTTCGTTGTGGCGACGGCGCGGGATGCGCTCGCTGATGTCGAGGAACAGGTCCTTCTTGTCCGTCGCGGCGTCGTTCTTGAAGCGCCAGATCTTGCCGTCCTGCTCGACCACGTACACCAGCTCGTCGTCGGCGCCGTCCGCGCACAGGTACAGCGGCAGCGCGAAACCCAGCTTGGGAAACGCGTTCTCGAGCTCAATGGCCGGCAGCGGCCCCGGGTCCGGCTTCTGCTGCGCGGCCGTGCAGCCGCCCGCCGGCACGCACACGAAGGCGAAGGCGCACAGCGCCACGCACAGCATCAGTCGCCTCAGCATCACGGACTCCTTCATCACGCCCGCAGCATAGCAGCAACCGGAAAGCGGCGCAGCGTCAGCCGGCGACGGCCGGCACGGGGCCCGCGTCGCGCGTTTCGAGGTGGTCTATCACTCCCGCGCCGATGGCGTCGCCGGCCACGTTCACGGCCGTGCGGAAACGGTCCAGGAACCAGTCTACCGCGAGGATCAGCCCGGCGTTGGCGGGGTCGATGCCCACGGCCGTGAGCACGATCGCCATCATCACCAGGCCGGCCTCGGGTATGCCCGCGGCGCCGATCGCGGCCAGGGTAGCGGTGAAGAACACCACCACCATCTGCCCGGCGCTCAGGTCCATGCCCAGGCTTTGCGCGATGAAGATGACGGCCACGGCCTCGTAGAGTGCCGTACCGTCCATGTTGATGGTGGCGCCGAGCGGCAGCACGAAGCCGGCGGCGCGGTCGCCGACCTTGTTGTTGGTCTTGGCGCACTCCATGGTGATGGGCAGGGTGGCGGAGCTGCTGGCGGTGCTGAAGGCGGTCAGCAGCGCCTGCGCCATGCCCAGCATGTACTTGAAGGGATTTTGCTTCTTCACCAGCCAGTAGATGCCGGGCAGCACGATCAGCACGTGGATGCCGAGGCCGAGGATTACCGTCAGCATGTACTTGGCCAGGCGCGGGATGTCCTGCGTGAAGAACGCGTCACCCGCCTTGCCCATGCGCGCCATCAGCAGGCTGGCGATGCCGATCGGCGCGAACCACACCACCAGGTGCACGATCTTCATGATCGCTTCGTTGAAGCTCTCGAAGAAGCGCGTCACGGGCCGCCCGCGCTCGCCCATGGTGGACAGCACGGCGCCCAGCACCACGCTGAATACGATCAGGCCCAGCACGTTCATCTCGGCGCCGGCCTGGATCAGGTTGGGCGGGAACATGCCCTTCACCACCTGCAGCAGGCTTTCCAGCGCGCCCTTGGGCTCGCGCAGGGATTGAGGCAGCTCGCCCGCAGCCTGCAGGTTCTCAGCCCCGGCGCCGGGCTGGATCAGGTTGACCAGGATGATGCCCAGCAGCACCGACATGCCGGTGGTGAGCGCGTAGTAGCCCACGGTGCGGTAGCCGATCTTGCCGGCCTTGCGGATGTCGCCCAGCGACGCGACGCCGACCACCATGGTTGCCACCACCAGCGGCACCACCATCATCTTCAGCATCTGCATCAGCAGGTCGCCGGGGAAGCCGATCACCATCAGCGCGGTGTTGCGCGCGGACGCGTCGTCAGGCAGCCAGCCGGGCAGCATCCAGCCCAGCAGCCCGCCCAGCGCGACGGCCGAGGCCGTGAAGATCACCAGCGCGTTGGCGCGGCGGCGCAGCTTGGCCGGGTCTTCGGTCATGGCATCTCCGCTGAGAACGTTTCGGGAATGCGTACCCTAAGGGCTGCTGTTTTGAGGTGCAAGAAATTGAGCTTTTCTTTGACCGCACGGGCGTGATCCGTAGGGTCCGATGTAGAGCCGACGAGAGGACCGCATGAGCAGGGCGGACATCCTTGCGCGCTACCGGGCCGTGCGCGCCCACACGGGCGAGCTGTGCGCGCCCCTGCGCACCGAAGATTACGTGGTGCAGCCGATCACGGACGTCAGCCCGCCGCGCTGGCACATCGCCCACGTGACCTGGTTCTTTGAGCAGTTCGTGCTCGGCCGCTTCGCCGCGGGCTATCAGCCGTTCCACCCGCAGTACGCTTTCCTTTTTAATAGCTACTACAACCTGGTCGGCGAACGCACGGAGCGCCCCAAGCGCGGCCTGCTGACGCGCCCCACGGTGGACGAGCTTTGGGCCTACCGCGCAGAAATCGACGCGCGCATGGGCCGGCTGATTGAAAGCTGCGACGACGCCACGCTGGCGGAGTTGCTGCCGGTGCTGGAAATCGGCCTGAACCACGAGCAGCAGCACCAGGAGCTGCTGCTGACCGACATCAAGTACATCCTGTTCCAGGCGCCGCTGTACCCTGCGTACCAAGACGGCGAGCCCGCCGTTGCCCAGCCCGCGGCCGAAGGCTGGAGCGGGTTCGAAGGCGGCCTGGTGGAGATCGGTTACACAGGCGATGGCTTCGCCTTCGACAACGAGGGGCCGCGACACCAACAGTTCCTGCGGCCGTATCGGATGGCCGACGGCCTGGTGAGCAACGCCGATTACCTGCGGTTCATTGAAGACGGCGCCTACGCTCGTCCAGAGTTCTGGTTGAGCGACGGCTGGGACGTCGCGCAGCGTGAAGGCTGGCGGGCGCCGCTGTACTGGCTGGAACGCGAAGGCCGGCGCGTGAGCTTCACACTGCACGGCCTGCGCGAGCTGCAACCCGAGGCGCCCGTCACGCATGTCAGCTACTACGAGGCCGACGCCTACGCGCGCTGGGCCGGCAAGCGCCTGCCAACGGAGTTCGAGTGGGAGCACGCGGCCGAAAGGCTCAAAGGCAGCGGCCAGGTTTGGGAGTGGACGGGCAGTGCCTACCTGCCCTACCCCGGCTACCGCGCGCCCGAGGGGGCGATCGGCGAGTACAACGGCAAGTTCATGGTCAACCAGATGGTGCTGCGCGGCGGCAGTGTCGCCACGCCGGCCGGGCACCTGCGGCCGACCTACCGCAACTTCTGGCACCCGGACAAGCGCTGGCAGTTCACGGGCATCCGCCTCGCGGAGGACGCTTAGGTGATTTTGGATTTTGGATTCTGGATTTTGGATTGGGTCGAGACACGGAGTTCACGGGCACGATGGAGGATTTGCGGTGACTGACAATCCAAAATCGCCGACCGGCTATCGCGTGCTGAAACCGGCCGACCTGGAGGCTGCCCACGGCCTGCGGGCGTTCGCGCTGGATGTGCTGAACGGCCTCAGCGAAACGCCCAAGCGCCTGTCCTCGCGCTGGATCTATGACGAAGACGGCAGCCGCCTGTTTTCACGCATCTGCGAGCTGGACGAGTACTACCCCACGCGCAGCGAGGCCGAAATCCTGCGCAACCACACCGAGGACATCCTGAACCGCGCGGGCGTGGACGCTCTCGACATCGTTGACCTCGGCGCCGGCGACGGCCGCAAGACCGACATCGTGCTCGAGGCCGCGCTGGGGCAGGTGAAAGACGTGCGCTACGTGCCGATCGACATCAGCGAGGCCAGCATGCAGGGGCTGGTGAAACGCACCGGCGCGAAGTTCCCGCGCCTGAAGCTGGGCGGCATCGTGGGCGAGTACTTCGACGGCCTGCACTGGCTGAGCCACGGCAACGGGCGCCGCAACCTGGTGCTGTTCCTGGGCAGCAACATCGGCAACTTCAACAAGGTGCAGGCGCGGGTGTTTCTGCGCCAGTTGTGGGAGGCGCTCAACGACGGCGACCAGGTGCTGATCGGCTTCGACCTGAAGAAAGACATCGAGCTGCTGCTGGCCGCCTACAACGACAAGCAGGGCGTCACGGCCGCGTTCAACAAGAACCTGCTGAAGCGCGTGAACCGCGAACTGGGGGGCGACTTCGACCTCGGCGCGTACCGGCACTTCGCCACCTACGACGTGTTCAGCGGCGCGATGGAAAGCTACATCGTGAGCCTGAAGCGCCAGACCGTGACGATCCGCGACCTGCAGAGCACCTTCGAGTTCGAGGAGTGGGAGCCGCTCCACACGGAGTACAGCTACAAGTACCTGCAGCGCGACATCGACGACCTGGCGGCCAAGACCGGTTTTAGAATCGTCGAGCAGTACTACGACAACAACGGCTGGTTCACCGACAGCCTGTGGCAGGTGGAGAAGCCGAGCTTGTAGGGGCCGCCCCATGTGGCGGCCCCGGGCGGGCACATGGGCCCGCCCCTACGCCTTCAACCGGTTCAGCACACGCCGGCACTTTGCGACCAGCTTGGCAGGCTCGTCCTTGACACCCTTGCGCGCCAGCAGCTTACCCATGACGCGGGCCTGATCGGGGCTCAGCGCGACCTCCATAACGCCGGCGTGGTCGCGGTGCAGCAGCATGTGCAGCGGCGCGGGCTTTTCGTCCACGGGGGAAAAGCTGCTTGTCCAGCAGGGCGTCGATCAGCCCACCCACGTCCCACTCGAAGGTTTCCAGGCGCGGGTTGGTCGCGTCGGGCCAGTGGCCGCGGATCAGCCGCTCGTAGCGCAGCAGCTCCGGCAGCCAGGGCGCGCGGTGCAGCGGCGGCTGCGGTTTGGGCTTACCCGGCGGCTTGCGCGGTTTGCTGTCGGCCAGCTTCTGCACCCAGGCCGCCAGCGCGCGGCCGTCGGCGTCGTCGTTTTCGCGCAGCTCGAACTCGTCGCTGTCGGTCAGGCGCTTGGTCAACTCGGCCTGGTCGCAGTCCAGAGCGACCTGCAGGGCAATCCAGCTGGCGGGGAAGC
Organism: Planctomycetota bacterium; assembly: GCA_027493625.1. Classification (GTDB taxonomy): domain Bacteria; phylum Planctomycetota; class UBA8742; order UBA2392; family UBA2392; genus JACKID01. Next base: position 722,560 of record JAOSKM010000002.1, read on the forward strand.
GCGGGTTGTACCAGTTGTTGCCGATGTCGTTGGCGTGCAGGCGCACCACGGCCTCAAGGCGCGACAGGCTCAGCGCGCGGATCTGCTCGTTCTCGGCGTCGTCGAGGTCGGTGAAGCGGTCGAACTTGGCCTGGCCCCAGGCGTCACGGATCCAGTTCTTGTAGAGCAGCTCATAAACCGCGCGGTACTGTGCTTCCAACGACATAACTGCCTTTCAACCACGAAGGGCCACGAAGGACCACGAAGTGGCTGGTTGGTAATCGTTTCCTGAGCTGTGCATTCGCTTTCTCATTCAGCAATCCGCCACGAAAAGGACCTTAGTGGCCCTTGGTGGCCCTTCGTGGTTCCCCGCTGCTCGCATTCAGCAGCCATTCCGGCCGAAGCTCATTCACTACTTTGCGTACCTGCTGGGCCTGCTTCACGGCGCCTTGCTCGGTGGCGTCTTCCACCTCGATGGTGATGGCCTTCAGGTTGGGCAGCTGTGGCAGCAGCTCGCGCAGCAGGTAAAGGCTTTCCTCGGGGATCGGTCCCGCGCCGTGCAGGTCGCGGTAGATACGGCCGCCATGGCAGGGCTCAATGCGCGCACCGGCCAGGTGCACCTCGATGATTCTTGACAGGTCAAGCTTTTCGATCGCGTGGTCCGGCTGGTCGCCCTTGCCGACGCAGAGCTGGTAGGACCACACATGGCCCAGGTCCAGCACCAGGCCGCAATCAGCGCCATGCGCGACTTCGTTCAGGTAGTCGAACAGGTGCATGTCGCCGACCACCAGCTCGTAGGGCGCGTTCTCGGGCAGCAGCGGGCCGGGGATGCGTTTTGCAAGCGCCTTCAGGTTCGCCACAGTCGCCTTCACGCACTGGGCGTTCAGGATCGCGGGGAAAAAGAAGTCCGTGTAGCGGCCGTCGATGTGGCGCACAGCCAGTTCCTCCACGGTCCAGGGCGGGTTGAGCAGGGCCTGGTTTCTGGCGCAGCCTTCAATGGGGCCGTCCGGGCAGAGCGCCGGGCCCACCGGGTCGAGGCCCTCGTGGTGGTAGGTTCGCGGCACGTCGTCGGGGATGTCGGCAAAGTGCGCGGCCGTATGCTCATAGTCGCCGCGCGAATAGACCTCAAGGAAATCGAAGCCGCTGCGGTGGTGCTTGATCAGCTTTCGGAAATCCGGCTGGCTGTCGAAGATGTCGATGCCCAAACCCACGCCCATGATCGGCGCGCTGAGGACCTGCTGGAACGCGGATGACTGCGACAAGGTGTACCTCAAGTGCAGAGCAAACAGCAAATTACCAATAACCAATTAGCAATTACCAATTCAAGCGGTGTGCAGCCTGCATTGGTAATTGGTCATTGGTTATTGTTCATCACTACTGTCCGGTTAACTTTTCAGCTGTTGGCTGGCAAGGCTTTGGTTTAGGGGTGTTTCGGTTCATGGGCTAGTGTATCGATTTCATTTTGCGGTGCCTTTGTCGGCATGATCCTTCCACCTCATGGTGGAGGGTACGCGCCTATGAACCGCGGCCGAACGGTCATTGCCCAACTTCTCGACTTCCTGCCCAAGCGCGAGTTCGACCGATTCGTCGCCCAACGCGGTGGCAACCACCGGGTCAAGCGTTTCTCCTGCTTCGACCAGTTTCTCGCGCTGGCCTTCGCGCAGTTGACCTCCCGCGACAGCCTGCGCGACATCGTCACTTGCCTCGGCGCGATGAAGCCCAAACTTTATCACGCCGGCTTTCGCGGCAGCGTGTCGCGCAGCACCCTGGCCGACGCCAACGAGCGTCGCGACTGGCGCATCTTCAGCGACCTGGCGCAAACCCTGATCACCCGTGCGAGATCGCTCTACGCGGGCGAGCCCTTCGCCTTCGATCTGGACCGGACCGTCTACGCCTTCGACTCCACCACCATAGACCTCTGCCTCTCGCTGTTTCCCTGGGCGCAGTTCCGCCGCCGCAAGAGCGCGGTCAAGCTCCACACGCTGCTGGACCTGCGCGGCAACATCCCGACATTCGTGCATGTCTCCAGCGGCGCCATGGCCGACGTGCGAGCCCTGGACGTTCTGCCGCTCGAGGCCGGCGCGATCTACGTGCTGGACCGCGGCTACATCGACTTCGCGCGCCTGTACCGCTTCACCGGGCACGGCGCCTTCTTCATCGTGCGCTCCAGGAAGAAGCTCGACTTCGCCACCCGCAACTACAGCAGAGTGGACAAGTCAACCGGCGTGTGCAGCGACAGTGTCATCCGGCTGCGTGGCCCAAAGAGCAAGGGACTGTACCCGGAGCGGCTGCGGCGGATCAGCTTCTTTGCCGAGGACATCGGCAAGCGGCTGGTGTTCCTGACCAACAACTTCACGCTGCCCGCGGAGGTGATCGCTGCGCTGTACAAACAGCGCTGGCAGGTGGAGCTGTTCTTCAAGTGGATCAAGCAGAACCTGAGGATCAAGGCGTTCTACGGCACTTCGCCGAACGCGGTGAAGACGCAGGTTTGGATTGCGGTGTGCGTGTATCTGCTGGTGGCGATCGCGCGCAAGGAGTTGAAGGTGGAGCGAAGCCTGAGTGAAATGATGCAAATCCTCAGCATTTCACTTTTCGAGCGAACGCCTATTTCAACGGCCTTCGCAGCCGATCCGCCGGAAACGGAAGCAAGCGAGTGTCGTAACCAGCGGTCACTGTTTAACTTATGACCGGACAGTAGTGATTGTTCATTGCTTTTGTTTATGTCGCTGCGTCGCCTTCTCCGCCTTCGCTGCGTTCGGCCGGGATCAGCACGCCTTCCTTCTCGCTCTCGATCAGCAGTTCCTCGAGGCTGCGGCTGACCTTGCCGCTGCGTTTGAGCAATTCGCCCAGCACGCGTGACAGGAAGCGCACGCCCAGGATGCTGGCGTGTTTCACCGTCTCGCGCACTTCCGGGCTCAGCCGGTCGATGCGCGCCGTGACCAGCGAGCTCAGCGAGCCCGGCAGGCGCGCGGTGTCGCTGCTCTTCATGCGCAGCTTGCTGCGGCGCTTGGTGGATTCGTCGGCGCTTTCGGGCGCCTTCACGTTCTCGAGCTCGCCGGTTTCGTGCAGGTGCAGGATCAGCTGCTCCGTGAAGAACGGGTTACCCTTGGCCTTGCCGCTGATCAGGCGGCAGGCCTCGGTCTCGAGTTCCTTGTCGCCGCCCAGCAGGGCCTTGGCCATGGCCTGGGTGAACTCGTCGCCGGTGATGGGCTGCAGCTCGAAGTCTTTCAGTTCAGTGTCCTGGGCAATCTGCAGCTCCGGCTTGCTGCCGTCGTCCGTGAAGCGCGAGGTCGCCAGGATCGCCAGCGGCAGGCTGGCGATGTTGCGCGTCATGGCCGTCAGCCACGCGGCCGTTGACGCGTCAATCCAGTGGGTGTCCTCCACTTCCAGCACCGTGGGCGCGGTGTGGGCCAGCGCTCGCAGCAGCTCCTTCACCGCGATGATGCGGTTCTCGTGGCGCAGCTTGGGATCGTCCAGCTTGGCGAACGGCGAGTCGTCCCAGTGGCAGTCCACAAGGTCGGCCGCGAAGCTGAGCGTGCGCTTGAGCTCGGAGCGCGTGCCCTCGGGGATCTTGTCGTTGCCTTCGAACTGCGCGTAGTGGGCCTCGATAGCCTTGCGCTTGTCCTCCTGGCTGGCGCTTTCGGCGATGCCGAACCAGCTGCGCAGCCAGGTGCTGACGGCGTTCCAGCCGCTGCGGTGCACGCCGTCGCAGGGCATGGTGATCCAGTGGAAGGGCTCGCCCATTTCCTCAAGCTTCGCGCGCAGGGCCGCCACCAGGCGGGTTTTGCCCAGGCCCGGCTCACCCAGCAGGCGCATGACGCCCGCGAACTTGGGCTCATCTGCATGGATCGGCGCGATGAAATCCAGCAGCGCGGCCAGTTCTTTGTCACGGCCGAGCATCGGGTTGCGGTACACGAAGCCGCGTACGCGCCCGCGCATGCCGGTGGGCTGGAACACCTGCTCTTCTTTCTCTTTGCCTTTCAGGATGCGGGTGCCCTTGTCCTGGAACTCCCAGCGCTTCTCAGCGGCCTTGGAAACCCGCGAGCTGGCCAGCACCTGGCCCGCCTCGGCCGCGGACATCAGGCGCGCGCTGGTGTTGACGGCGTCGCCGATGCAGGTCCACTCGTTGCGGCGCTCGCCGCCGAGCAGACCGGAGTACACCAGGCCGGCGTCGATGCCCGCAGAAACCGTGGCACCCTTGACCTTCTCCAGGCCGCCGGACTGCAGGGTCTGGGCGAAGGCCACGGCCTGGGCCTCGGCGTTTTCGGAGGCCACGGGCGCGCCGAAGAACACCAGCGAGGTGAAGCCCTTGTCGCCGAAGTCGATCTTGTTGATGGTGCCGCCGTGGCGCTTGGCGGCGTCCAGCATGGCGCGGAACACCTTCTCGATGGCGGCATGGGTCTTCACGCCGTCGAAGCGCAGGAACAGGCTGACCACGTGGCGCAGCTCCGCGCGCTCGCCGGCGTCGATCACCTGGTCGCTGAAGAACTCGCCCAGCGCCGCTCGGGTGTGCACGGCCTTGGTCTTCTTGCCCTTGCCGGCCTTCTTTTCGCGCTCCGGGTGCTTGGCCAGCTTCTTGCCCAGCTTGACCGTGCCGCGCTCGGCCCCGTGCTCGGCCTCGGCGGCGCCCTCCACGGCCGGGCCGCGGAAGTACCAGTTGCGGGCGTTGTTTTCCGGGTCGTGGGGAATGCCCCATTCGAGGCTGCCGTGCTCGGCGCCGATCTTCACGCCGAAGGCCAGTTCGCCGTGGCGGGTCTTGCTGACGCCGTGCTGCTTGAACCACTCCACGATCTCGTTGGCCGCGTCGATCGCCCGGTGCACCGAGCCGGGCTCGTCGGGGAACACGGCCGTGAAGGCGTCGCCCATGAAGTTGGCGATGAAACCGCCGCGCTCGTGCACGGCGTTGACCATGGGGTCGAAGATGCGGGTCAGTTCGCGGCTCATGAGTTCCGCGCCGGCGTCGCCCAGCTTGAAGGCCACTTCGGTCAGGGACGTGAAGCCGCTGACGTCCACGAACAGCACGGTGGCTTTCAGCTTGCCGTGCTTTTCGCCGGCCTTGCGCTGCTCGTCGATGAACGCAGGTACGAAGTTCTGCATGATTGTCCCCTTGAACGGGCCGATTATTGCTTGGCCGGTGCGATAGGCAAACCCCTTTGCCGCTTCCAATCGAGTCTCGCGGCGTCTCAAGGCGCAGGGGACTGTCCCCGAATCTGGGGACTGTCCCCGTTCTGGCACGCTCACCCCGCCGTCCAACTGCCCGTGAGCCACGAAAACACAAAAGCACAAAAGAACTACCCACGAAATGCCAACTGCAAAAAGCGGTTGTCCACCAAGTGCACGAAGTTCACCAAGAACTGCAACGGCTTAAGCCACGCGGGGCGTGGAGGCGCTAAGGGCTCTTTTGCAGCTCGAAAGCCGCTTGTGCTCAGGGAACGTGGCTCATGGGCGTCGCGCACCCGGGCGCCCTGGCGTTGTTTGCCGCTCGGCCCCACAAGTGACCGCCGAGCGCAAATCAGCCCTTTGCGCCCCCGCGCCCCGCGTGGCGAATGCTCTTCTTCGTGTTCCTTCGTGCCCTTCGTGGGCAACCGCAGTTGCTTTTCCCGCCGGGCGCGGCTTCTGGTCAGGGGCGTGACACATCGCCCACAGCGCGGGTGACTGACCCGGCGCAGCGCTCGAATTCAGCGGCAGGTTTTGTCCGGCGCGCTACTTCACAGCCCCGGGATGGCCGGTACGATGAAACGGTTATGAACATACTCTACGTTCTGCAGGTTCTGATCGGTTTCGGCTTCGTGATCGCAATCCACGAGGCCGGCCACTTCTTCGCCGCCAAGCGCGTGGGCATCACCTGCCCCGCCTTCAGCATCGGATTCCCCTTCCCGGTACCGGGCAAGGGCGGCTGGAAGGCCTACAATATCTTCCGCTACAAGTGGCGCGGCACGGAGTACCGCCTGGGATGGATCCCCTTCGGCGGCTACGTCACCATGCAGGGCCAAAGCGACTCGCCCGGCCAGCTCGAGAAAGCTAAGGAAGACGACCCCGGCGACTACCGCAACAAGACCTACTGGCAGAAGACCCAGGTGCTGCTGGGCGGCGTTACCATGAACGCCATCACGGCCGTGATCTTCTTCGTGATTGCTTTCCAGGTTGGCGTCACGTTCATCGAGCCCACGGTCGGCATGGTTGACCAGAGCAGCCAGGCCTGGGTGGACAACGAAATCCAGGTCGGCGACCGCATCCTGAAGGTCAACGGGCGCGACGTGGTGGACTTTGAAGACGTGGTCTACGCCGGCATCTTCGACGGCGGCGACAGCATCGACCTGGTGGTCGAGCGCGACGAAGACGGCAAGAAGGTCCAGAAGGACGTCACCATCAAGCTGGATGAAGACCCCACCTTCGGCATCAAGCTGCCGGCCATCAAGGCCAAGCACCGCGTGATCCTCACTGAGGAAGAAGCCGCCCTGTTCCCCGAGGAACTGGGTGAGGACCGCCCCCAGGAAGGGGACGAGATCCTGAAGGTCAACGGCCAGAAGATACGCAACGCGCAGGACGCCCAGGGCTTCATTGAGGCCAGCCGCGGAGTGATCAAGCTGACCATGCAGCGCGGTTTTGATGAAGACGCCCGCCAGTGGGAGGTCAGCTACACCCCGCGCCGCAAGTTTTACGCTGAGGGCTCAGCCTACAAGGCCGGCATCTCCGAGCTGCCGGCGCCCTGGGTCGACCGGGTGCGCAAGGACGGTCCCGCCGCCAAGGCCGGCCTGAAAAGCGGCGACCGCTTCGTGGCCGTGGTAGGCCCCAACGGCGCGGAACTCAAGCTGGAAAGCTTCGGCGACCTGACCCGCCTGGTCGATGCGGCCGGCGGCTCGGCCATGACCCTGCTGGTCGAGCGCGACGGCAAGCGCGAGCAGCTCAGCATCACGCCCGAGCCGCGCGAGAGCCGCCCCGGCCGTTACCAGCTTGGCGTCACCGTTTCACCGTTCGCGCCGGGCAGCGACAAGACTGAGGAAGAACAGGCCGCCGAGCTGAACCGCACGGTGGTCGCCTACGGCGTTCGCCCCGGCAGCGAGGCCGAGAAGGCCGGCCTGAAGCCGGGCGACAAGATCGTCGGCGTGAAGGTCAACGGAGCTGCCAAGACCAATCCCAAGACCGGCGAGTTCGACCGCCTGGCGCTGGCGACGGCCCTGCAGGACGCGGCGAAGCTGGAAGACCCCGCCGAAATCACTTACGAGGTCGAGCGCGCGGACGGCATCCAGGCAATCAGCTTCAAGACCGACAACGAGGGGCCCGATTCCGGGGCGATGATGTCCATCGCCGCCGCCGAGCAGCGCAGCGCGCCGGTCACCTACGGCCTTGGCGAAAGCGTGGTGCAGGGTTTCTACCACAGCAAGAAGGTGGGCTACAAAATCATCATGACCCTGGCCGCGCTGTTCACGGGGCGCGTGAAGGTTTGGCACCTGGGCGGGCCGGTGGTGATTGCCAAGCGCAGCTACAGCCTGGCCCAGTGGGGCATCGGCACGCTGCTGTTCTTCCTGGCCTTCATCAGCATCAACCTGGCGATCGTCAACATGCTGCCCCTGCCGGTGCTGGACGGCGGCCAGTGGCTGGTCGTCACCATCGAGGCGCTGCGAGGCAAGCCGTTGCCGGAAAAGGCCATGGGCTGGGTGCAGCTGGCCAGCTTCATCCTGGTCGTGGGCCTGATGCTGTTCGTGCTGGCCAACGACATCATCACCGTGGCCTGGCGAAAATGGGTGTGACCGCGGCCGCTGGCTGTTGGCTGTTGGCTATTAGCTGACCGCCATTGGCCAATAGCTGGGAGCGCAATGCCTGAAGAACCCAACGAACCTGTACTCAAGCGCCGTGGCGGTGTCTGGGGCGTGATCGGCCTGCTTCTGGTGGCCGGCATCGTGGCCGTCAGCGTCATGAAGTACATGGACAAGGGTGAGGGCGACACCCCGCCGCCCGAGCCGCTCACCCCGCCGCGCCACCTGCTGGTGATCAGCATCGACACCCTGCGCGCCGACCACCTGGGCTGCTACGGCTACGGCAAACCCACCTCGCCCAGCATCGACGCCCTCGCCAAAGAAGGCGTGCTGTTTGAGAACCACTACACCTGCTACCCGCTGACACTGCCCGCGCACCTGACGCAGCTGACCGGCGTCAGCACGCTCGGCCACCGCGTGCGCGACAACCTGTACCATCAGCTGCCCTCCGAGCTCGCCACCCTGCCCGAAACCATGAAGGTGCAGGGCTTCCGCACCGGCGCTTTCGTCAGCGCCCACACCATGAAAGCCGGCAGCGGCATCGAGCGCGGCTTTGAAGTCTACGACGACAAGGACGTCCGCACCCTCGAGCCCGGGCGCCTCACGGTGCGCGAGCGCAGCGCACCGGAGACCCTGAAGCTGGCCGGCGACTGGATCGCCACCCTGGGCAGCGACCGCTTCTTCTGTTTCGTCCACCTGTTCGACCCCCACGCGCCCTACCTGCCCCACGCCGACGTCGGCGAGCAGTTCCAGGGCGACAACACCGCCCGCTACGACGGCGAGATCGCCTACACCGACCGCGAGATCGGCCGCTTCCTGCTGCGCCTCACCGAGCTGGGGCTGCTCAAGGACACCCTGGTGGTGATCACCGCCGACCACGGCGAGGGCCTGGGCCGGCACGACGAGCTGACCCACGGCTACTACTGCTACGACACCACCACCCGCGTGCCCCTGATCATCCGCGGCGCGCCGGGCATGAAGGCCGGCACCCGCGTGCCGTATCTGGCCGCGAACTACGACCTGGCGCCCACGCTGCTGGAGCTGATGGGCGTGGAAGCCCCCGAGTTCCGCAAGCAGATGCACGGCATCAGCCTGGCAAGCGCCATGCGCGACGGCACGGACCCCGGCCGCGCCGGCATATTCATCGAAAGCCACTACGCCTGGCTGAACGCAAGCTGGGCCAAGATCCGCGCCCTGCGCACGCCCAAGGCGCTGGCTCTGTTCGCCGGCGACGAGGTGAAGTATCTGGCCGACGCCGAGCAGGAAAAAGACACCGCCGAGGACAACTCAACCGCACTGGCCGAGGCGCGCAGCGAGATCAACCGCCTGATGGCCGCATGGGTGCCGCCCCGCAAGGGCAAAGGAGCCGTGCGTGAAACCACGGCCGGCACACCCTACCCCGGCGAATCGGCGGTGGCCCAGGACTTCGAGCCGGAATCGCTGAGCGACACGCGCGAGCGTCCGTCGCCGCACACGAAGGCAAAGACCCTGCTGGCCTACCAGGCCGCCGAGCTGGAGTATGACTCGGAGCGTTTCGCCGCCTGCGCCGCCAAGCTGCGCGAGCTGCTGAAAAGCGAGCCGGACTTCCTGATGGCGCTCAAGCTGCTGGCGGCCGTGAACAAGGGCCAGGTGGTGGCTGACCGGGGCATGGGCATCGAGCAGGCCAAGCAGCTCACGCGCGAGGCGGCCGACTCGCTGCGGCGCGTGGATGAGCTGCAGGCGGCCCACGGCCAGGCCCAGGCGTCGCTGGACACGCGGCGCAACCGGGCACTGCTGCTGGTGTGGGTGAACGACATCGCCGCCATGCGCAAGCTGGCGAAAGAGAGCGACGACCCGGCGATCGACTGGATGTTCCACCTCACGGCCTACCGCGTGGCGGGCAAACCCAACGAGCCGGCGGCCGCGGAAGAGGCCGCCCGTTTCCTGCAGCAGGCGCCGCAGGGTCTGCCGTTCATGAAGGAAGCGCAGCAGGATCTGCAGAGGATGCAGGCCGGTGAGCCGCTGAAGCTTGCGCCCTGGGAGCAGTAGCCCAGGGGTCAGGTGGCAGGTTTCAGGGCACAGGGGACTGCCGACGGACAGCCTGCCCTTTCATCAGGCAGGCGAGATGGGTAAGCACTGACCCCTGAAACCTGAAACCTGTAACCTGTAACCTGATGCAGCTCGGCTACAACACCAACGGCTTCGCGTTCCACCGGCTGGAAGACGCCATCGAGATCATCGCCGAGCTGGGTTACTCGTGCGTTGCTTTGACGCTCGACGTTCACCACCTCAACCCGTTCACCGCTTCCGCCCTCGAGGTCAACGAGGTCGCGAAGCAGCTGCACCGGCTGAACCTCTCCTGCGTGATCGAGACCGGCTCGCGCTACCTGCTGGACGCGCGCCGCAAGCACCGCCCCACTCTGCTGGACGACGACTGCGACTCGCGCGTGCACTTCCTGTACCGCGCGGCCGAGATCGCCGGCGACCTCGGCGCCGGCGCGCTCTCGTACTGGTCGGGGGCACGGCCGGAAGGATGGAGCGGCGACGACGACGAGCTGTTCAAGCGGCTGGCCTATCACGTCGGCAAGATTGAAGAAGTCTGCAGCCTGCATGGCACGCGCGCGGCCCTTGAGCCCGAGCCCGGCATGCTGGTCGAGAAGATGAGCGACTACGAGCGACTGGCGCGGTTAGTTGGAAGTCGGCCGGGACTCACGCTGGACATTGGTCACCTGGAGTGCGTCGAGGAGAGGCCGGAGTGGGAGTACCTGTCGATTTATCAGGACGTGCTCTATAATGTTCAGCTTGATGACATGCTTCCCGGGCGTCACCGTCATCTGTACTTCGGAGAAGGCAGCGTCGATTTCGCGCGCACGTTCGAGGCGCTGCGTGAAATCGGCTACGAGGGCCCCGCGTGCGTGGAGTTGAGCGAGGCCAGCCGTAACGCAGTAGAAACAGCGCGGCGGGCAAAGGCATTCCTGGATAGTTGCATTGGCACCTGAGAACGAAAAACCGGACGAAGACGAACGCACGATCACCGAGGTCGGGCGTGAGCTGCTGAAGTACCTGCACCGCCGCCTGGAAGAGCTGGGCACCAACCAGGCCAGCTATCGCCAGGCGCGCATGGAGCTGCTGAAGCAACTCGAGGAAAACCGGGCGCGCAAGCGCTTCAACTGGGGCTTCGAGGCCGTGTTCACCCAGGAAATCCATACCCTGGAAGAGCTGGGCCTGGTCAGCGTGAAGTACGGCTCGGGCGCGATCATGGCCGGGCGCACCAGCCCCAACCAGATCTACAACGTCAGCCTCACCGAGGACGGCAAAGACACCGCCCGCGTGATCCTTGAGCGCGAGTTGCAGCACCGCAAGGACACCGCGCGCCTCGAGGAAAGCAAGGCCGAAGAGCTGGTCGACGACGAGGACGAAGAAGACCTCGACGACACCGACCAGGCGCCCGAGGAATCCACCAAGATCGACAAGCCACAGGGCCTGCCCGGCGACGCCGCGGCCCACGACGCACCCGAAGACGAATAGCGCCGGGGACTGTCCCCGTCTCGAGCCAAACTCGGCATGCCGCTGGGTGTTGAACAGCGAATTACCAATAACCAATTTTCAATTACCAATGGGCAGGTGCAGTGGCACGGCTCTCCCGCCGGGGACTGCCCCCGCTTTTAGGGACTGTCCCCGTCCTCACCCTCCGCGTGGCCTGATGCTTTTCTTCGTGACCCTTAGTGCCCTTAGTGGCCAACCGCAGTTGCTTTCCAGGAAAAGCCAACTGCAAAGGCGTTTGCCCACGAAGCCACACGAAGTTCACCAAGAACGACAACTGCATAAACCACGCGGAGGCGCCAAGGGCTTTGCGCAGCTCGAACGCAGTTCCTGTTCAGGGAGCGGCATCCAACGCCACGCCGCGCTTCAAGCAGGCCGGGAACCCAAAAGCCAGCAATCCCGGCGTTTCCTTTATGCCCGTGCGGGGTTACGCTTCCCGTCATGCCTGACGATGCCGCCGAGCCGGTAGCCTTCTCCAGCCACCTCGATGAGCTGCGCAAGCGGCTGATCTGGTCGCTGATCGGCGTGTTCATCGCTTTCTCATTTGTCTTCGCCACCTTCGCCGACGACATCGTGCGTTACATCCTCGATATCGCCGTCGCCAGCCGCGACGGCCACCGCATCCAGTTCGTCGTCATCAACCCCATGGAAACCTTCAGCACCACCATGCGCGTCAGTCTGTACGCGGCCGTGGTGTTTGCTTACCCGTGGGTGATGCTGCAGGCCTACCTGTTCATAGCGCCCGGCCTGTATCGCCACGAGCGCAGCTTCTTCCGTTTTGCCATTCCCTCGATTTTTGTGCTGTTCATGGGCGGCGCGGCGTTCGGGCGCTACCTGCTGCTGCCTATCAGCATTCCGTTCCTGCTGGAGTTCAACGTCAACGAGTTCGGCGTGCGGGAAAACTACACCCTCGGCCAGTACCTGGGGCTGGTCTTCGCCATGACCTTCGGCCTTGGCTTCATCTTCCAGATTCCGCTGATCGTGGCGCCGCTGATCCGCTTCGGCCTGCTGTCGCCCGAGTTCTTCAAGAGCAAACGACGCTACACGCTGCTGATCGCCGTGATCATCGGCGCCGTGGTTTCGCCCACCGGCAGCCCGATCGACATGCTGCTGGCCGGCCTGCCGGTGTTCTTCCTGGTGGAGGGCGGGGTCTGGATCGGCCGACTGTGGAAGCGCCGGGTGCTGAAACGCGCCGAGAAAGAGGCGCTGGCCGCGGCCGAGCGCGGCGAGAAAGTGGACCCGGAGGCGCTGGTGGGCGGGCTGGCGGTTGACCTGGAGAAGAAGCTGCTCGAGTTCAGCCAGGGCGGGGCGCGCAAGTTCGCGCGCGAGCTGGTGGCTGGCTTCCGCGAAAGCGGCAAGGACATCGAGACGATCTTCGACGACGACTACAAAGACAGCGACAAGCCGCCGGTAGAAGTGAAGCTCAAGCCCCGCAAGCCGAAGTTCGAGCAGGAAACGGCAACGGCGAGTGCCGAGTCCCGTGTCCCGAGTCCCGTGTCAACAGCGACTGCGGAGCAGCCATCCGAACCGCAAGACACGGGACCCGGGACCCGGGACACAGGACTTGCCGCAACCGACCCGGGACCCGGGACACGGGACGCTGGACAAGCGGTACCCGACACGGAACAGGACTACCCCGACCGTCCCTGGGACGAAAACGTAGACGAGCAGCTGGCCCGCTACATCGAGGACCGCATCAGCCAGCGCATGGAGCAGTTCTTCGAGCGCGAGCTGCGCCCCTGGATGGACCGCATCGAGCACGAGCTGCAGGACCGCAACGGCAACGGAAAGCACGAGTAGGCGAACTGGGTGGCGCCGACAATCCTGTCGGCGGTCGCGCCGATTCTGGCGCGACGATGTCGGCTTCGCTCCACTCAGCCGGCCCGACAAGATTGTCGGGCCCACCCCAATGGCAGCTATCGATGTCCAACAGTTACCGGCAGTTTTTTGTGGCAGTACCTTTGGTGTTTTCGTGTTTTCGTGGCCCATTGACGCGAAGAGCGCGAAGCTCGCGAAGAACAGCGTGTGCTTGCACGCGGACCGTTGCAGACCTTCGTGGCCCTTGGTGGCGCTTCGTGGTTCACCTGTAGTTGCTTCTCGTAATCCGGTATGCTTCGGCCAGGTTTGCAGTGGCACGGGCATTCTTGCCCGCGCAAGCATTGGAACACGAAGGAGCGCAGAGACATTCGCCCCCTTCGCTTCTTCGCGTAAAAGGACGAAGTTTCCCGCACCTCAAGGAGCAGCCGTCTCATGAGCATCACCACCGATGAATGGCGCAACGTCAAACTCTTCGTCTGCGATGTGGACGGCGTGCTGACCGACGGCACCGTGATCTACGGCCCCGACGGCGAGCTGGCCAAACCCTTCTACATCCGCGACGGCATGGGCCTGCGCCTGCTTGAGGCCGCGGGCGTGCGCGTCTGCATCATCACCAGCGAAGACAGCCCCGTGGTCGCCGGCCGTGTCAAACGCCTGATGCTCAGCGCCTACAAGCCGGGCATGAAGCGCAAGGGTGAGGCGCTGAAGGGCCTGATGAAGCAGTTCGGCGCCGAGGCAATGCAGACCGTCTACGTGGGCGATGACGTGAATGACGCCGAAGCCTTCGAGGTCGCGGGCATCCCCTGCGCACCGGGCGACGCCTCAAGTTTCGCCATTGAACGCGCGCGCCACGTGACCGGCAAACCTGGCGGGCGCGGCGCCGTGCGCGAGCTGGCCGACCTGGTGATCGCCAGCAAGGGGCTCGATCCCGACCAGCTCTGGCGCGGCATCCACCGCGCCGCGGAATCCCACGACGCAGGCTCAGTCTGATCAGGCCGCCCGGTTCAGCCCGGGCGGTGTTTCGCTTAGCGCCTGCACCGCGCGCTGCGTGCTCAGGAACACGCGGCCGGGGGCGAGGTGCTGTGTGAATCCGACCTTGTCGAAGCGGTCCATCACCGGGCCCTTTACCTCGGCCAGGTGCAGGGTGATGCCCAGGCCGCGCAGGGTGTGGGCCAGGCTTTCCAGGGCTTCCAGCGCGCTGGCGTCCACGCTGTTGACCGCGCTGAAGATCAGCACGATGTGCCGCAACTCGGGCTGCTCGGCGACCTGCCTGGTCAGGCGGTCCACGATGTTGCGTGTGTTCGCGAAGAACAGGCTCTCGTCGATGCGCACCAGCAGCAGCCCGGGGAAGGTCTCCACCGCGTGGCGCTTCACGTTGCGGAAGTGCTCGCTGCCCGCCAGGCGGCCCACCACCGCGATGTGCGGCCGGCTGCTGCGCGCGATGTAGGCCAGCAGCGAGGCGCCCACGCCCACGCCGATGCCGATCTCCACGCCCAGGCCCAGCACGGCCGCGATCGTCACGCCCATCAGCGCGCCGTCGGCCTTGCTGTAACGCCACAGGCGCAGCAGCTCTTTGAAGTTCACCAGTCCCGCGACCGCGACGATCACCGTGGCCGCCAGCACCACCTGCGGCAGGCTGGCGAACATGGGCGCTAAAAACAGCGCGATGGCGGCGATCAGCGCCGCGGTGATCAGGCTTGCCAGGCCGGTGTTGGCGCCGGCGTCGTAGTTCACCACCGAGCGGCTGAACCCGCCGGTGACCGGGAAGCCGCCCGTGAAGCCGCTCGCCACGTTGGCCGCGCCCAGGGCCAGCAGCTCCTGGTTCGGCTCAATGGTCTGCCTGCGCTTGGCGCCCAGGGAGCGCCCGACCGACACGCTTTCCACGTAGCCCGCCAGCACGATCGCCAGCGCGGCCGGCACCAGCGCGCCGATCACCGGCAGGTCCAGCGACGGCAGCGTCAGGCCCGGCAGGCCGGTGGGGAATTCGCCCACCACCTTCACGCCGAAGCGCGCATCCAGGCCGAAGAAGAAGATCGCGCCCATACCCGCCAGCACCAGCAGGGCGGGGCCGATGCGCGACACCAGTTGCGCGGCGCCCGCGGACAAGCCGATGCGCTTCAGCAGCTTGCGCAGCGGGCTGCGCATCAGCACCAGCAGCGCGATTGCCGCCGCACCCATGGCCAGCGTCACCCAGTTGGTGCCGGGCAGCGCATTGGCCAGCGACAGCACCGCTTCATAAGGAAGGTGCCCGGCCGCGGCCTGCACGCCGAAGATGTGCTTGAGCTGGCTGATCACGATCAGAATGCTGGAGCCGGTGATGAAGCCCGCCACTACGGGGTGAGAAAGCAGGTTGGCGACAAAGCCTGCGCGGAATGCGCCCAGCACCAGCTGGATCACGCCGGTCATCACCGCCAGCAGCAGCGCCAGCTTGATGTATTGCTCTGAATAGGGCTCGGCGAAGGGGGCCAGCGCCGTTGCGGTCATCAGGCTCAGCACCGCCACCGGGCCGACGCTCAGTACGCGGCTGCTACCCAGCAGGCCGTAAACGAACAGGGGCACGATGCTGGCGTACAGGCCGTATTCGGGGGCAAACCGGCGAGCATGGCGTAGGCCAGGCTCTGGGGAATCAGCATGACGGTGACGATCAGGCCGGCGGTGATGTCGCCGCCGAGGTTCTTGCGTTCGTAGCGGAACAGCCAGTTGGTGAAGGGCAGGAGGTTCTGGAGTTTCATAGTCTTTCCTTACTGCGTGCGGGCGTGACGCCCGGGTGCTTACGCGATGGCCTGCAGGTCCTGGCCGAGCTTCTTGGCAATGCTGCTGCACATCAGGTCGCAGAGCTGGAAGACGCTGTCGTCACTGATGCTGTAGACCGTGAACAGGCCGTCCTTGCGGCGGTTGACGTAGCCCGCGTCGGCGAGCTGCGAAAGGTGCTTGCTGACGTTGGCCTGGCTGAGGCTGGTGCTTTCCACCAGCTCGTTGACGTTCTGCTCGCGGCTCATCAGCGAGTTCAGCAGGGCCAGCCGGGCGGGCTCTCCCAGCAGCTTGAAGCGGGCGGCAACCAGGCCGAGTGCCGCGGGGCTGAGGGGTTTGTTTTCCTTTTTACGTGCCATGGGTCGCTCCTTGAAATTTCGTGCTTCCGCCTATTGACTATATAACCATCAGGGAATATAGTCAATTCCATAGATGTTCCTATAGCAACACCGGAACACGGTAACAAAAGGAGAAAGACATGACTGCCATCGCGACCAAGCCGTTCATCAAGCAGGTCACCATCGAGGGGGAAGGCTGCCTGGGCTACATCATCGGCGACCGCGCCAGCGGCAAGGCCGCCATCATCGACCCCCGCCACGACCTGGTGGATGAATTCCTGGCCATCCTGAAGAAGGAAGGCCTCAAGCTCGAGCTGGTGATCGACACCCACACCCACGCCGACCACCTGTCCGGCGCCGCTGACCTCAAGAAGCGCACCGGCGCGAAGTACGGCATGATCCAGGGCACCCTGGTTGAGCCCGCCGACAAGGCGTTCGCCGACGGCGAGGTCTATCACCTCGGTGAAACCGAGTTGCGCGTCATCGCCAGCCCGGGACACACCCCGGACAGCCTGACCGTCTACGTCGACGGCAACCTGTTCACCGGCGACACCATGCTGATCGGCGGCTCCGGCCGTACCGACTTCATGGGCGGCGACGCCGGCGAGCTGTACGACAGCTTCCAGAAGTTCAGTGAATTCGGCGACGACGTGACCGTGTGGCCGGGCCACGACTACCAGGGCCGCACACACAGCACGCTGGGCAAAGAGCGCGAGCACAACCTGATCTTCACGCTCGGCACCCGCGAGGCGGTGGTCGAGAAGCTTTCCGTGCGCGGCCCGCTGCCGCAGGGCATGGCCGAGATCCTGACCTTTAACCGCAAGGGCACCGACAGCGCCTCGCACATCGAGTGCAAGACCGTGCACGAGATGCTGAAGGATGACCCGCACGCCCTGCAGATCGTGGACGTGCGCAGCGCGCTGGAGTTCAGCGGCGACCACATCGAGGGCGCCTGGAACATCCCGCTCGAGGAACTGGAAAAACGCGTCACCGAGCTGAACACCGCCAAGGGCACCGTGGTGCTGACCTGCGCCACCGGCAACCGCGCCCTGATGGCCAGCCAGATCCTGCAGCGCCGCAAGTTCAACAACTTCAAGATCATGGACAGCGGCATGAACGGCTGGATCAAGAAGAAACTGCCCTACAACAAGGGCCGCCGCGTGCTCAGCCTGATGCGCCAGGTGCAAATCGGTGCAGGCCTGCTGGTGCTGCTTGGCATGGTGCTGGGGACCTTCGTGAATCCCTGGTTCTACGTCATCAGCGCGTTCGTGGGGGCAGGCCTCACCGTCGCCGGCACCACCGGTTTCTGCGGCATGGCGCTGGTGCTGATGCAGCTGCCCTGGAACAAAGTCGCGCCAACACCGGGCGGCGGCACCAGCGGCGGCTGCAGCGTGGGAGGCACGGCCTCCGGCGGCTGCGGAGTCGGCGGCGGGGCCGTCAGCGGCGGCTGCTCAGTCGGCGGCTAACTGAAACCGGCCGGTGGTCAGCCAAAGCGCTGGCCACCGGCCCAGGTTTCCGGGTCTGCGCCGTCTACCGGTCTGATGGCCACGAAAACACGAAAACACAAAAGGCACCACACAAAAAGGACAAGGCAGTCTTTCGTGGCTTTCCTTTTGTGATTTTGTGTTTTTGTGGCCCCTACCATCGGGCGTCAGCACAGTCTGTCGCGCACTCGCTGAAGCGTTTCTGACTTGCCCGGCGGGAAGCGAAACTGCCGCCTCGACGTTTCCTGTATGGGCCCCGAAGCTATCGTGGAGCACCAAGGAGAAGCACATGCCCGTTGCTACGCTGGAGATGAAGGTCGTTGACTTCGGCCGTGACTGCAAGACCTACCTGCTGTGGGACGCCGCCAGTAAAGAGGCCGCGCTGATCGACCCGCGCTTCGACTACACGGCGGCGTACCTGAAAGAGCTGCAGGGCGCGGGCCTGAAGCTGAAGTACGCGATCGATACCCACACCCACGCCGACCACCTGTCCGGCGCCGACCGCCTGCGCAACCTGACCGGCTGCGCGATCGTGATGAGCGAGCACACCAAGTCCAAGGTCGCCGATTACAAGGTAAGCGACGGGGAGAAACTCAAGCTCGGCGAGCACGAGCTGACCTTCGTGCTGACCCCCGGCCACACGCCCGACAGCATGAGCATCTTCGACGGCGCGCGCGTCTACACCGGCGACACCCTGTTCATCGGCAGCGCCGCGCGCACCGACTTCATGGGCGGCGACGCCGGCAAGCTGTACGACAGCTTCCGCAAGCTGGAGGCGCTGGGCAAAGACGTCGAGGTCTGGCCCGGCCACGACTACAACGGCAAGCACAGCAGCACCATCGCCGCCGAGCTGCAGAACAACCCGCACTTCAAGGCCGACAAGGACGGTCTCAAGGCCATGCACCGCATGAAGGGCGAGCTGCCGGCCAACATGGCCGAAATCCTGAGCTTCAACAGCGAGGCCGGCCTGCCGGAAGACAAGATCATCCGCCCCGCCGACGTTGCGAAGCTGGGCACGCCGGGCAAGGACTTCACCCTGCTGGATTCGCGCTTTATCGACGAGTTCGAGGCCGGGCGCATCGAGGGCGCGGTGCTGATCCCGCTGCCGGAAATGCGCGATCGCTGGGCCGAGGTCGAGAAGCTGCCGCACCCCATCGTGAGTGTCTGCCGCAGCGGCGTGCGCGCCACCATGGCGATGATGACCGCGCGCCACGCCAACGATAAGGACTGGCTGCTGCTGGAAGGCGGCATGCAGGCCTGGCAGAAAGACGGCAAGCCGATGGTCAGCGACAGCGGCAAGCCGGACGTGATCAATTCAAAGTTCGCCACCGGGGGCAGCTGCGCCGCCGGCGGCGGGACATGCTCGACTGTGGGGTAGAGAACAAGGGGACTGTCCCCGCAGTTGGGGACTGTCCCCGTCTTCGAGCCTGGCGTCGAACAGCGAGTTACCAATAACCAATTTTCAATTGGCTGGCGTGCAGTAGCGCGGACATTCTTGTCCGCGCTTTGAAACTGCATAGGCCACGCGGGAGCGCGAAGGCGCCAGGAGCCTCGCGGCACTTGAGCGCGACTCGTGTTCAGGGGGCGTCAGACAACGCTGTGGCGCACCCTGGCGCCTTGGCGTTGTTTGCCGCTCAGCCCCACAAGTGACCGCCGAGCACCAATCAGCCCTCCGCGCCTCCGCGTGGCCTTAAGTAGTTCTTCGTGAACCTTCGTGCCCTTAGTGGGCAACCGCAGTTGCTTTCCAACCCGGGCGCGGCGCACGAAAGCCAACTGCAAAGGCGTTTGCCCACGAAGCCACACGAAGTTCACTAAGAACTGCAACGGCATTAGCAACGCGAAGGAACTAAGAAGCGAAGAGTCCTTCGTTGTTCGAAACCGGTTTCTGTTCAGGGACGGGGATTCAACGCCAGGACGTAAAGAACGCCACGGCCTTCGCGTTACTCGCCTGACCATCGGCCGAACGACGGGCCGTAACGAAGGAGCCGTGGCGCGACTTGGCGGCCTGGCGTTGATCGCCGATCAGCCCCACAAGTGACCGCCGAGCACCAATCAGCCCTTTGCGCCTCCGCGCCTCCGCGTGGCCTGAAGTAGTTCTTCGTGAACCTTCGTGTCCTTGGTGGGCAACCGCAGTTGCTTTTCAAAGCGTGCGCGGCGCGCGCAAGGCGAACTGCAAAAAGCGATTGCCCACGAAGCCACACGAAGTTCACGAAGCACTTCAAACTGCATAGGCCACGCGGGGGCGCGAAGGCGCCAGGAGCCTCGCGGCACTTGAGCGCGACTCGTGTTCAGGGGGCGTCAGACAACGCCGTGGCGCACCTTGGCGCCCTGGCGTTGTATGCCGCTCAGCCCCACAAGTGACCGCCGCGCACCATTCAGCCCTCCGCGCCTCCCCGTGGCCTGTTGCCGTTTGCTTTTTTGGGGATTTGACGACAGGGACAGTCCCCTTCGGGGGCAGTCACTGGCCTGCCTCGAAAAACTTTCGGCTGGCGAGGCGCTTGGTTACGGGCTTTGCGGGCGATTGCTGGTTGCTGTGCCGGAAAACATCCCGCACCCCCGATTTTTGTCGCACTGGTCGGGATACTGCCGGGGTGACCAGAACAGGAGTTCGCTATGTCCCGTTACCCCCATGTCAGACCCAGGCCGCAGCAGCACAAGCCGGCGCCCGCAAAGCCGGCCGAACAGACGCTGGACCAGGACGCGCTGCGGCTCTACCGGCTGAAAGGCGGCGAGTTCATTGAGGCGGCCATCAAACGCCTCGAGAAGCTGCTCGCCCTGCACGACCGCGAAATGGCCGAGCCCGACATCGAGAGCCTGGGCAAGAAGCGCTGGCTGGTTTCGCCCTCCATGGTGCTGCGCCTGCAGCGCGAGCTTGAGCGCTACCTCAAGATCCGCGCCGACCTGATCCAGCAGGTCTTCCAGCTCACGGCCGAGGGCTCCTCCGCCCCGGACGTGCCGCAGGTCACCCCGCCGCAGGCGAAGCAAGAGCGGCCGGAAAGGAGGCAGGCCGAATCGGCCGCCAGCGCTGTGGCGTGACGGGCGGGAAGTGGTCAATAGAGGCTTTTCAAGGGCGGGCGGTAAGCCTAAATTCTGCCGCAACCCAGAAGGCCGTAATGACCGCCAATCCCGTGAACATCGTTGTCGCCACCAACAACCGGCACAAGTTCCGTGAGATCAACCAGATTCTGCACGGTCTGCCGGGCATTGAGCTGCAGGCGCTGACAGCCTACACGGGCGTGCCGGACGTGCGGGAAGACGCCAGCACCTTCGCGGGCAACGCGCAGAAGAAGGCGCTCGAGATCGCGCGTTTCATCGCGCTGGTGGGGCACGTGGGTTTTGCCAGCCAGTCCACGGCGATCGACGACGACGATGAAACGGATTTCGAAGAGCTGTCCGCCAAGCGCCACCGCAGCACCAGCGGGCGCCAGCGCAAGGTAAGCCTGACGCCCGAAAGCATGCCGAAGGTGGAGCGGCCCCGCAGCCTCGAGCTGCTGGTGATGGCCGACGACAGCGGGCTTGAGGTGGACGCGCTGGGCGGCGCGCCGGGCGTGATCAGCGCGCGCTACGCCGGCCGACAGGGCGACGACGCGGCCAACAACGCGCTGCTGTTGAAGAACCTGAAGGGCGTGCCGCCGGAGAAGCGCAAGGCGCGGTTCGTGTGCGAGATCGCGCTGGCATGCCCGGAAGGCATACTGTTCACGGTGCGCGGCACGGTGGAGGGCACGATCATTGACGAGCCGCGCGGCAAGGGCGGCTTCGGCTACGACCCGTTGTTCATGTATCCGCCGCTGGGCAGGACTTTCGGCGAGCTTCCGGCGGAAGAAAAGAACAAGATCAGCCACCGGGCAAACGCGCTGGCGAAGTTCAGGCTGGAGCTGGAGAAGCTGTTAGGGGAGGCGGCAGTTAACGGCGACTGCGGGAGTTCTCAATGGCGCGGCGGGAACGGAGCGGTTTTCGGAACCTCAACGTGTGGAAGAAGGCGATGGTCGCCGTAAAACAGATCTACCAACTGACCCGCAGGTTCCCGAAAGACGAGCTGTACGCCCTGACCAGCCAGATTCGCCGCGCGGCCGCCTCGGTACCGATGAACATCGCCGAGGGCTATAAGCGCCGGCGATACCCTGAAGACTATGTGCGGCTGCTGGTCACCGCACACGGTTCCCAGGGTGAAGTCGAAACAGCGATTGAGATAGCATTCATGCTTGAGTACATCACCGAGGCGGACTGCGAGAGACTGCTGGACGTGTACGACGAACTCGGACGTATGCTGAATGGCCTGATTGACAGCGTCGACAAAGGCGCCAGTAAAAGTGACCGGTAGACCAGGGTAGTCAGCGGTGAACTGCCGCCTGCGGCCTGCCGCCTGATCCAGGAGAAGCACCATGACTCAAAAACTATGCGAAAAGATCTGGCGCAACGGCGAGTTCATCGCCTGGGAAGACGCCACCGTGCACGTCTGCGCGCACGTGCTGCATTACGGCAGCTCGGTGTTCGAGGGCATCCGGGCCTATGACGTCGGCGGCCAGCCCGGCATCTTTCGCCTGAAAGAACACATCCGCCGCCTGTTCGACAGCGCCAAGATCTACCGCATGGAGCTGAAGTTCACGCCCGAGCAGGTGGAGCAGGCCTGTGTGCAGGCCGTACGCGAGAACAACTTCAAGGCCTGCTACCTGCGTCCGATCGCGTACCGCGACCTGGGGCCCATGGGTGTGAACCCGCTCAAGAACCCGGTCACGCTCGACATCATCACCTGGCACTGGGGAGCCTATCTGGGCGCCGAGGCGCTGGAGAAGGGCGTCGACATGCAGATCAGCACCTGGACCCGCAACCGGCCGAACACCACGCCGGCGATGGCCAAGGCGGGCGCGAACTACGCCAGCGGGGCGCTGATTAAAATGGAAGCGATCCTGAACGGTTACAGTGAGGGCATCGCGCTGGACAACAACGGTCTGCTGAGTGAAGGCAGCGGCGAGAACATCTTCGTGGTGCGCGACGGCATGATCGCCACGCCCAGCGGCGGCCACTCGATTCTCAAGGGCATCACGCGCGACACGGTAATCCGCCTGGCGCGCGACATGGGCATCGAAGTCGTCGAAACCAACCTCACGCGCGAACAGCTGTACATGGCCGATGAGGTATTCGCGGTGGGCACGGCCGCCGAGGTGACTCCGATCCGCAGCCTGGACAAGATCACGATCGGCATCGGCAGCCGCGGGCCGATCACGGAGAAGATCCAGAAGGCATACCTTGACCTGGTGCAGGGCCGCGGCGAGGACAAGTGGGGCTTCATCACGCGGGTGTGATCACACCCGGGAAACTGACGACCCGCGCTGTTGCGCGGGTCGTTTCATATCCAATTGATATAGCCGGAAATTATTTCTTACGTTCTGATTGGAATTTGCGGGTTTGAGGCGGTAACCTCTTCTTTAATTGCACATACTGTCTCTATTGACCGGTTGGTCAGATGCGCCTTACTTCCCCCAAGCGCGAGGCTCGATACCGCCAGTTGCTGCAGGCGGCGCTCAGGATTTTCGCGCGTGACGGAATCGACGGTGCATCCGTCGCCGACATCGCCGACGCAGCGGGCGTCGCCAAGGGCAGCGTTTACCTTTACTTCGACAGCAAGGAGGCGCTGGCCGGCGACCTGGTCCGCCACCTGTTCACCTTTGAGGACGACGGTCTGCGCCTGTCGCAGGAGTCCGAGCCGCTGGCCCGCATCCTGCAGTTCTGCGAGTCCCACGAAAAACGCATCCTGGACCTCGGCGAAGACGCCAGCGTGGTGCTGCACATGTTCGGCCACGTCGGCAAGTCGGCCGACGACCAGCTTGGGCGCGGTGTGCGGCAGCTCATGGCGGAGAGCCGCTTCGCCATCCAGGTGCTGCTGAGGCGCGCCATGGAGTTGGGGCTTGTGCCTGGCTGTAAGGACTGCGGGCAGGGCGCGGCGTTCCTGCTGGCGACCATGATGGGCACCGTCCACCAGCGGCTCGCGATGCCGGAGCTGGTGGCGAAGGGCGGGCTGCGTGTGCGCGACACGGTAGTAAACGCGATGCGCGGCCTGGGAGCGCAGGTTTAGGGGGCGGTGTGTTCAGGGTTTTCCAGGCAAGCTCACCTGAAGTCGAGGTCGACGGGCGCACCGTGCTGGCGGTGTCGGCTGGCATGCTGGTCGGCTCGGTGGCGCGGGAGTTGCTGGAAAGCTGTGGGCTGTCGTTTATCCAGACGGCGCAGTGGTACCCGCATCAGGCGTGGCTTGAAGTCTATCGCAAGATTCATGACTACCTGGGGCCGGACACGCTGAACTCGATAGGCCGGCGCATCCCGTACACCGCGGATTTCCCCGACGAGCAGATGTTCGACGTGCCTTCCGCGCTGCAGTCGATCGACGTCGCGTACCACATCGCCCACCGCGGCGGCGAGATCGGGCAGTACAAATACGTCGAGGTCGGGCTCGACCATTACGAGATCCACTGCGACAACCCGTACCCCAACGAGTTCGACATCGGCATCATCGCCTCGCTGGTCGAGCGCTTCCACGGCCGGCTGCAGTTCAGCGTCAACATGAAGCGGCCCGCGGCCGATCCGGAGCGGGACAACTCCTGCATCATCGAGATTGTACGCGTGTAGGGCTCAGAGCCTGTCTGGTAACCCAGAGTGAGACCGATTCGGTGCGCCGTGCAAGCGATGCAAGGCGCCCGACTGAGGCGTAGCTGAGGCTACGCCGCAAGGAGGGCAACGAAGCAGCGCGAAGCTCGCCGCCCGAATCAGGCCGCGAGTGGGTTTCCAGACAGGCTCTCAGCCCGCGCGCGGGTGGAAGCGCTGCATCACGCTGCGCAGCCGCTTCTGGTCAACGTGCGTGTAGATCTGGGTGGTGCTGATGCTGACGTGGCCCAGCATTTCCTGCACGCTGCGGATGTCGGCCCCGTTCTCGAGCATGTGCGTGGCGAAGCAGTGGCGCAGGGTGTGCGGGTGGATGTCGTCGCTGCGCAGGCCCGCCATGCGCGCGTACTGCTTGACCAGGTCCCAGACCCGCGTGCGCGAAAGCTTGCGCCCGGACTTGCTGACGTAGACGAAATCGCCCGGGCGCTTCAGCAGGGCGGGACGGCCGCGCTCGAGCCAGCCGCGCACGTGCTCGATGGCGCGAGCGCCGATCGGCACCACGCGTTCCTTGTTGCCCTTGCCGCGCACGGACAGGTAGCCGGAATCCAGGTGCAGGCGATTGAGGGTCAGGCCGCAGACCTCGCTGACGCGGGCGCCGGTGGCGTACAGGGTGTGCAGGATGGCGCGGTCGCGCAGCAGCAGGGGCAGCGTGCCGACGGGCGCGTTCAGCAGCGCCTCGACGTGTTCCTCGGTGAGGTAGTCGGGCAGCGGCTGCGCGAGCCTGGGCGGCTGCAGGTGCTGGGCGGGATCGTGGTCGGTGCGCTGCTCGACGCCGCAGAAGCGGAAGAACATGCGCAGGGCGGAAACCCGGCGCGCCACGCTGCGGGCCGAGATGCCGGCGCGGCGCTGCTCGGCCAGGAACTCGACCAGGTCGTCGGGGCGCACGGCGGCGGACTCGTAGATGCCGCGCCGGAACAGGAACTCGAGCAGCAGCTCGAGGTCGCGGCGGTAGGCGATCAGCGAATTCTCGGCCAGCCCGCACTCCAGGCGCAAGTAGTCAAGGTAGGCTTCCAGCAGAAGCCGCAACTCGCATGAACCACCGCCCATGAGAACTCCCCCGGCGCGAAGGCGCCAAGGCGGTTGATCGGCAGTCCGTGGTACGGAACTTGAATCGAGTCGCCTACTCGGTCTCGCGGATGAAGCGGTCGATGTCCTTGTTTTTGCCCACCAGCATCATCACGTCGTTGGCCTCGGGCTTGGTGTCGGGGCCGGGGATGCTGATCGATTCCGCCTCGTCACCCTTGGCGGGTTTGCGGATTGCCACCAGGTTCACGCCGAAGTTCTTGCGCAGCTGCAGCTCGAGCAGCGTCTTGCCCAGGATGGCGCCCGGCGCCTTGATCTGCACGAAGCTGTGTTCACTGCCGATCTCCACGGCCTCCAGCAGGCTTGGCTTGGCCAGCTTCTGGGCCAGCTTCAGCGCCGCCTGTTCCTCGGGCATGATCACTTCGTCGGCGCCCAGGCGCTGCAGGATGGTGCGTTTCACGCGGTCGTTGGCGCGAGCGACCACGCGCGGATAACTGAGGTCGCGCGCCGCCAGCATCGCGAGCTGGCAGGCCTCGAAGTTCTCGCCGATCGCCACCACCACGGTGTCCACCTTGCCCAGCCCCAGCGAACGCTGGGTCTCCAGCTCGGTGGCGTTGGCGGTCACGGCCAGCGCGACCTTGTCCTTGATGGCGTCCACCACGTCAGGATCGGTGTCGATCGCGATCACCTCAAGCCCGTCCTTGGCCAGCGTCTCCGCCAGCGCCATCCCGAAGCGACCAAGGCCAATCACAGCAACTTTCTGCATATGTCAGGTTCCAGGGTACAGGTTTCAGGTTTCAGGGTTAACTGTCGCGGGCCCTGAGCCATCCTCCGAACCGCTTTCCAGCCGGGAGATGAGCTTGTACAGCATCTTCCGGACTTCAATCAGTAAGTTCCATGCCGTGCGAGCGCGATCTGTGTCCACCAGCTTGCGGCGCTCGAACAGTTCCAGAAAAGTCAGCGTCTCCGCCAGCGAGCCCCGCGCATGGTACAGATGCGCGAGATACTGTTTGCGCGAACCCAGTTCATGGCCTTCGGAGATGTTGGCGGGCACCGATGCGGACGATGCCTCCCACTGCCCCGCGAGCCTGTACTTCTTGCTGAGCGGACCTGTGTCTATCAGGTCCATCACCAGGTCCGCGGCGTCCATGGACTTCTGCCAGACCTTCAGGTCGCGGTAACTCCTGATTTCATCCGGATCGTCCATGCGCCAAACCCTGAAACCTGAAACCTGCACCCTGACACCTGATCAGCCAATCATGACTTGTTCTTCAGGGTACTCGAACTTCCTTGCCTGCCGGCGGCCTACCGCCAGCACCAGCGTCAGCGGCCCGATTCTTCCTATATACATGCACGCGATGATGATCAGCCTGCCCGCCGGGGTCAATTCGGCGCTGACGCCGCTGCTCAGTCCCACGGTGCAGAAGGCGCTGGCGGCCTCGAACAGGATGTGCTCGAAGCCGTACTTCTGCGCGCCCATGCCCTCGGCTTCCGTCACCGTCAGCAGCAGCGTGGCGATGAAGATGAACGCCAGTGCCAGCACCAGCATCACCAGCGACTTGCGGATCAGCAGCTCCGGGATCCGCCGCTTGAAGGCCTCCGGCGGGCGCCCGCGCACGGTGCTGAGCACCGCCAGCAGCATCACGAAGAACGTGGTGGTCTTGATGCCGCCCGCCACGCTGCCGGGGCTGCCGCCGATCAGCATCAGCAGGATGGTCCAGAACTGCGTGCTGGTGGTGGTGTGCACCGTGTCGATGCTGTTGAAGCCGGCCGTGCGCGCCGCCATGGACTGGAACACCGCGGCCGCCATGCGGTCGCTGAAGTCCATGGCGCTCATGCTGTTGTTCCATTCCAGGAGCAGGAAGCCGACCGCACCCACCAGCAGCAGGCCAAGCGTGGTGACCAGCACGATCTTGCTCTGCAGCGACAGGCGCGGCAGCGGCTGGTTCTTGACCCTGCGCCGGATCAGCGGCACGCGCCGCAGCATCGGGTGCGCCCAGAAGCGGTAGGTGGCGAGCTCCATGATCACCACAAAGCCGATGCCCCCCAGCACCACCAGGAAGCTCAGGCTCAGCACGACCGGCCAGTGGCCCACGTAGCGCACCATGCTGTCCGGGTACAGGCTGAAACCAGCGTTGCAGAACGCGCTCACGCTGTGGAACGCGGAATAGTAAAGCTGCTCGCCGGGCGGCAGCAGGTTGCCCGCCGCATCCACCCAGTAGCCGTACATCCACCACACGCCCAGAGCCTCGACCGCGAACGTCGAGCCGAGAATCCACACCGTCACGCGCCCCACGCGCCCCACCATCTCGAGGTTCAGGACTTCGCCCACGGCCGCCGTGCCGCGCACGCCCATGCCGCGCCCGAACGCGAGGCCGAAGAACGCGGCAAAGCTCATGATGCCGAGGCCGCCGACCTGGATCAGCGCGAGGATCACCAGCTGGCCGAAGCGCGTCCAGGCGGTGCCGGTGTCCAGCACGGTCAGGCCGGTGACGCAGGTGGCCGAAGTGGAGGTGAAGAAGGCATCCAGGAAGCTGATCGGCTGCTCCGGGGCGTGGGCGCCGGGCAGCATCAGCAGGCCGGTGCCCAGCAGGATCAACCCGGCGAAGCTGCCCAGGAATACGTGCAGCGGGCTCTGCGCCAGGCGCGTCATGAAGCTGAAGGCGCGCAGCAGTCGCAGGCAGACGAATGCGCCGAGGCCGGCCTGGGTCAGCAGCGCGAAAGCGCCGAAGGTCTCGGACTGCGACAGTGCGCCGCTCACCCAGTGCGAAGCAAGGAACAGGCCCAGCCCCATCAGCGCGCCCACCACCAGCGCCAGCGTGTCGGCGGGCGCCTGACGCCAGCCTTCGGACAGCTTGCGGCTGGCGACATAGACGCCCAGGGTTTCGCCGATCAACACCACCAGGCAGAGCGACTGGAACAGCGCGATCCACGGATCCCACGACTCCGGAAACGCCTCGCCGTGGAACAGCAGGAAGCTCGCGAACGCCAGCAGCGAGGTGACGGTGTTGACCCAGAAATAGCGTTCGCGCCAAGCCTCGACGCGCTCGTCGGTGAAGATGCGGGTGATCAGCCTGGTGTCTGTCACGTCACCCCCGGCGCGTCATGCGCCAACCGCCCGGAAGGCTAATAATCCTTCCGGTGCACGCAAATGAGGATGCCGTTTGAGGCGCGTTTCGATTCGCGCCGGGCGGCTCCTCTCCAACGCCTGCGGGGTTAGCTGACGGGCTCGGGCCGAAGAGTAGCCCTACGCTTGGCTCCCGTGCGGCCTGCGACCACACGGGGAACCGACTTGCGCGATTAGCCCCAGAAACCTGGGTCCCCCGCTCGCGCCCTTCGGGGGCGCGACTCGGCGATGGAAAAAGGCTATCCCCCCAACGTTGACGAGTCAATGGCAACCGGCGGCGCTGACGGCGACTGCGGTTCACGCGCGGCAGGTTGGCGCCTCGCCCGGCGGGCGCGCTGCGCGTCGCACCTGCCCCTACTCCCCGAACAGCATGAAGTAGATTGCGAACACCGCCGCCGTCACGCCCAGCGCGATCTGCAGCCCGACCTGGATCACCAGCACCCACGCCGGCGGGCGGCGCGAGCTGGTCTTCCAGTTGTTGATGCTGCGCCACGCGCCGATGAAGGCAATCGCCGCCACACCCAGGATCGCACCCACCACCAGTCCGTGCATGCGCCTATCGTGGATTCATGCGCCCGCGCGGGCAAGCAGCAGGCGGGTCACGTAGGCCGCGTGTTTGCGCAGGTTGGCCTTGCCCTCGTTCAGGCTGTCCTGCCGGCGCGCGCCATAGGGGCTGATGCCGAAGGCGGCCGTGACGCCCGGAATGTTCACCTCGCCGTCCACCTGGCCGGCCAGCACCACCAGCGGCACGCCGACGTTTTTGCAGTCGTCGGCCAGCACGGCGATCAGCTTGCCGTGGGCGGTCTGCGCGTCGTAGCTGCCCTCGCCGGTCAGCACCAGCGCAGCGCCCTGCAGCAGCCTGCGGAAGCCGATCAGTTCCAGCACGTTGTCCGCGCCCGGCAGCAGCTCGCCGCCCAGCAGCGAAAACACGCCAAAGCCCAGGCCGCCGGCCGCGCCGCTGCCGAGCTCAAGGCCGTTGCCGCGCAGGCCCGCCTTGGCCGTCGCCATCGAGAGCATGGCGAGGCCTTCCTCCAGCTTGTGCATGGTGCGGGTGGTGCCGCCCTTCTGCGCCACGTAGCTGCGGCTGGCGCCATGGGGGCCGAGCATGGGCGCCATGATGTCGCACAGGGCCGACAGCTTCACGCCCTTGAGGCGCGGGTCGAGGCCCGCCGGCTCGCAACGCCGGATCTTCAGCAGGTTGTCGCCCGTGGGCGTGAGCGGCGCGCCCGCTTCATCGAAGAACTTCGCGCCCAATGCCTGCGCCATGCCCGCGCCGCCGTCGCTGGTGGCGCTGCCGCCCAGGCCGATTGACAGCTCGCCGGCGCCGGCGTCCAGCGCGGCCTTGATCAGCTGGCCTACGCCGAAAGTATGCGTGAGGGCCGGGTTGCGCTCGGGTTCATCCAGCCGCCACAGGCCGCAGGCCTGGGCCGATTCGACCAGCGCGCGCCGGCCGTCGGCGCTCAGCGCGAACTCGGCGTCTACCTCACGGCCGAGGGGGTCCTGCACGCGGACGTTGCGGCGCTGCGGAAAGGCTTCACGCAGCACGTCGAGGGTGCCCTCGCCGCCGTCGGCAACGGGCAGGCGCAGCACGTCGGCCTGCGGCGCGGTGTCGAGCACGCCAAGAGCCAGCGCCTCCGCGGCCTCGGCGGCGGTGCAGCACTGCTTGAACTTGTCGGGCGCACAGATGACGCGCATGGCTTCGCCAGGTTGTAGGGATTAGGTTATAGGTTGTAGGACGACGACGCGGCGGCATCGGCCCTACAACCTATAACCTACTACCTACAACCTGCGTCCTACGCTTCGCGCACCAGGTAGAACACGCGGCGCGAGTCGTCCTGCGAGACGGGCTCGGTGATCACGCTGACCAGCCGGTAGCCCTGCTGGGCGTAGTTGCGCAGCATCATGGACTCGCTGTCCACCCCGGAGAAGCCGGGGTTGTTCTTGTCGGCCTCGTGACGCTCGTGGGCGTTGACGATGCGTTCCACTACGAGGTATTCCGCGGCTGCCATCGTGATCTCCCTTGTTGATTTCAAAGTCCAGAGTACAGCGTACAGAACCGCTACCAACGCAATTGTACTCGGTAGGCTGTACTCTGTACTTCCGTTACTTGCCTCTTACCTCTCCCATCAGGCGGTCCAGCGCATCAAGGTAGTTCATCAGGGCCTGGCGCCCGGCGGGCGTGATTTCGTAGCTGGTCTGGGTGCGTCGGCCGAACATGCCCTTGGACGTGCGCACGTAACCGGCCTGCTCGAGTTTCTGGCTGTGCGTGCTGAGGTTGCCGTCGGTGGCCTCGGTCAGGGCCTTGAGCTCGTTGAAGCTCAGGCGCCCCTGGGTGCCCAGCGCGGACAGGATCGCCAGGCGCACGCGCTCATGGATGATGGGGTCTAGCTCCAGCGCGGCATGGATCGGGTTGGCGCTTGTCTTACCAGCCATAGCGGACTCCTACCCAGACCCCCAGAAGGAAATGCCCCGCGCCAAAGGTGCTGGTGTACATCACGAAATCCAGGTTCAGGCCGGGGATCACCCCCAGCACACCGCCCAGCAGCGTGAAGATGCCCAGCATGCGCACGCTGGTCAACGAGTGCGCGCTGGCGGCGATCAGCGCCGCGCCGTAGCACAGCATCCAGACGCCGAAAATGATGTCCAGGTGCCCCTGCAGCGTCAGCCCGGCCGTCAACGCGCCGCCCACGGCCAGCGCGGGCAGCATGGCGAACAGCACGCGGCGGCCAAGGCGCGCGGCCAGCGGCTGACCGTCTTTGCGGGCGCGGTACATCATGCCCAGCAGGTTGAGCGTAACGGAAAGCAGCAGCGTGGAGCCCCACAGGATCACCAGCTTGTGCAGCAGCGTGGTGGACAGCGTCAGGCGCGCCATGGGCTCGGCCGCGCCGGCCTGGGCGGTGAAACCGGCAGCCAGGAAGGCCAGCACGCCGGATGCGATCAAGGCCGCGCCGGACAGCGAGGTAAGGCGCGAGTTGGCCTCAAGGGCCGCGCGTATGGTCTGCAGGTCAGTGGCCGAAGTCTGCTGCATAAGGCCAGTGTAGTTCGGTCACAAATGGAATCGAGTGTGATGTGCAACCAAAGCCCGGGGTGCAAACCCCGGGCGGCTTACGGTTAAGCCCGACATGGGTGACGTTTTGATCCGTGAACTCGTGCATCCCGGGCGTTGGCTTCATACGCTTACCGGATGCGTTGGAACGACCCGATCGGGTACCTGATCACGATCACCGGTTACGGTACGTGGTTGCACGGTGACGAACGCGGCTCAATGGATCGCAAACACGGCTTTGTCGCACCTGACTTCAAGCTTGAGGAACATCGCCGTTCGCACTTGAACCATGATCCGATGAAGTTCGACGCGAACATGCGGAAGGTGATTCGCGAAGCAATTGAAGCAGACTGCCTCTATCGCCAGCGACACATCGAGGCCATCAATGTGCGTACAAACCACGTCCACGTTGTGGTTCTCACCAGCGAGGACCCATCGCTAGTGGTGAAGAACATAAAGGCGTGGGCGACACGCCAGCTGCGCAAAGAAGGTCTGGTTGCTGCTGATCGCCCGGTGTGGACGGAAGGCGGCAGTAAGCGTTGGTTGTGGAACCGGGATGACGTGCGCGCCGCATGTATGTACGTGATGGACTGCCAGGGTGATGACCTGCCCGAGGTGCCGGTCGATTCGGAACCACGGACTTGATCTGAAACCAAAGCCCGGGGTGCAAACCCCGGGCGATTCTCGATGGACTCGCGACCACAGGCCGGTTCGCCCGGGATTGGCATCCCGGGCTTTGGTTTTGAAAAAAGGGGTCGGCCTGGAGAGCCGCCAAACTCTCCAGGCCGGGTGCACGTGCAACATGGCGTCACACGTACCGCGAATCGCTTTCGATTGTCCTGCCGGGCGGCCACGCGGGGCCGCCCCTACGCCTGTTCCTCCGCCAGGTACACCGCCTGGTGGCGCACGTCGTCGAACTGCAGCACCGCGCGCAGCCCTTCCAGGAAGTCGGGCCCGTAGAAATCCAGGTAATGCAGCAGGCTCATCACCTCCTGCTGCGGACGGCCGTCGGGCAGCATGTACTGGAACAGCCGGCCCAGCTGCTTGGCGTTCACGTCCACTTCCCGCGCGGCCTCGGTCACCGCGCGCTGGCGCAGCTTGTCGAAGCCGATGTCGGTGCCGGTCAGCGCCTTCTTCACCTCGGGCTCGGGGTGGAAGCCCAGCTCCTCGAGGCCCATCTCGAGGCGCAGCAGCGCGCCCAGCACCTGCTCCTTGGCGTGGTTCACCACGCCCGGCACGTCGTCCGGCAGGTGGCGGCGGCTGGCGCTTTCGGGGCGCGCTTCGCCGGTCAGCACGGCCTCGGGCTGCAGGCCGAACTTGCTGAGCCAGCTTTCCACCTTGCCCTCGATGATGGTGGCGCTGCTGCCGGGGAAGGGCACGGGCTCACCGGGCGGGATGCCGCCGGTGGGCGAGCCGGTGCCGACGGCGGCCACCATGGGGATGCGCTTGAACCAGGTGCGCAGGTTGGTCTCGAAGCCGCCGTCGCGGGTGGGCGCCAGGAAGGTCAGCGCCTCGTCGTCGAACCAGCGCAGCAGCATGCGCGCCTTGAACACGTCGGGGTCTTCGTCGGCGTCGCGGCTGATCTGGTCCATCAGCAGGCTGCTGAAGCCGGTGCCGGGCAGAGCGCCGCGCAGCATTTTCAGGTAGCGCTGCAGGTCGCCGCCGCGGAAGCCGATGTCATCCAGCTCGCCGCTGCGCTGCATGATGGCGCTGATGCCGCTTTCGCCCGCTTCACCGATCTCGAGGCAGGGCCACACCAGGGTGACCACCTTGCCGACGCGCCGGTTGCGCAGCTGGCGCGCGAGGTCCAGCCCGGCCAGCAGGCGCAGCACTTCGTCCATGCGCGGCGCGGCCACGCCCTTCAGCACCGGCACCACCACGGCGAAGCCCTCGCCGCGGGTGAGGGTGCGCAACGCGTCGGAGTAGCGACGCGACTTGCTGACCTGCTTCAGCCACTCGAGCTGCGCTTCCTCGATGGCGGGATCAAGCTTGAACGGGTGACGGCCAAGCCTGCGCGCCATGACCTGGAAGTTGGTGTAGGCGCTCTTGGGCAGCTTGCCGCGACGGCGTGACAAACGCGCCAGCGTGCGCGAACGTGATGTCACGTCGCGGGTCGTGGTGAGCGGAAGTTTTCGCACGCGGTACGCCATCGCAATCCACAACCTTCAAACACACCGGCTCGGCCATCACCGTGCCATGGATTCTAACAGCATACGATACGGGGGCGACATGCGTGGAAAGGCCGTAAATCAGGGGTTTTAAGCTAACTGCCGCTATTGTTTCGGGTTAGGCAGATTCAAAAAAATCGCCCACGGCAACGTTGGCGTTTTGTGGATATTGTGCGGATTATTCCAGGGTGTCTGTCAGAAACTCCGTAAGCTGCCAAAACTAATGACCTTCTGCTGGGTGTGTCAGAAGTCTTGTGATGATTGTCTCTTTTCGTGCGGCGGTCAGTTTGCTGTTGACAGATCGTGGGTAAACTGGTCCGGATTCCCGCTTCCGGCACATTTTTTCCGCGGGCCATCGCCCTGGAATCCTTATGCCGCGCGGATTTCGGGGAAAGCCGTAAGAACCCGACGATTTTTTCCGTCTTCCGACTCGCGCCACGGCGCGTTTGGGTTTACATAGGCACCCTTGTGGATCGCGAAAACGATTCACAGGGAACTGGCACTACCTCACCGCACCAGAGATTCGGGAGACACACTTGAACGACAGAACCAACATCTACATCGACGGCGAGCACGCCGCCACGATCGAAGGCCTGCAGCACGATCTCCCCTGGCATTACGGCACGCTGATCCCCGGAGAAGCCTTCGAGGAACTCAAGGAATCGCTCGAGACCGCGCCCTGGAGCACCGGCCAGGAAGGCGCCGTTGAACTGGTCGCCGGCCAGGACACCGTCGATCGCGTCAGCTGGGGTGCGGAAGTCGACAGCTCCGAGATGATCACCAAGCTCACGCTCGCGCAGTTCACGCCGGGCGGCCCCTGGGAACTCGAGTTCACCTGCGAAGAAGAAGAGGGCGCCGAGGCCAGCGACGAAACAGCCGAAAACGCGGCCTAGACGTGCAGGATCACAAAAGCGGCGGGCACGTCCCGCCGCTTTCCTTAATTAACCAGCCTCACGCCAAGGAACGAAGGGACGTGCGTGATTGAAACGCATGCATGTCCATCGATCGTTCGCTGGGCCGCAACGTGCAATCACGAGCGCACTGGCGCCTGTTCCCTTCACGGCCCGTGCGAGTGGCAGGCGGGCAACGGTGAGCCCTTTGCGCCTCCGCGCCCCCGCGTGGCTTAGGCCTTGCTTCGTGTACTTCGTGACCTTCGTGGATAACCGCAGTTGCTTTTTCAGCCATGCACCACGCGCGAGAGGCTGAGCGCAACTGCTGTTGTCCACCAAGTTCACGAAGAAACGCAACTGCGAGGGCCACGCGAAGGCGCGGAGGCGCCAAGAATCATGCGGCATGCGAACGCGCCTCGTGTCAGGGATCGGCATCAAACGCCAGGACGCCAAGAACGCCACGGCCTTTCCGTTGCCTGCGCGTCCAAAAGCCGATCGGCGTGCCCAAATGTTTGAGCCGTGGCGCGCCCTGGCGCCCTGGCGTTGGCTTGTTTCCCGGCCGCGCGATTGTTGGGCGGGCAACGGTGAGCCCTTTGCGCCTCCGCGCCCCCGCGTGGCTTAGGCCTTGCTTCGTGTACTTCGTGACCTTCGTGGATAACCGCAGTTGCTTTTTCAGCCATGCACCACGCGCGAGAGGCTGAGTGCAACTGCTGTTGTCCACCAAGTTCACGAAGAAACGCAACTGCGAGGGCCACGCGAAGGCGCGGAGGCGCCAAGAATCATGCGGCATGCGAACGCGCCTCGTGTCAGGGATCGGCATCAAACGCCAGGACGCCAAGAACGCCACGGCCTTTCCGTTGCCTGCGCGTCCAAAAGCCGATCGGCGTGCCCAAATGTTTGAGCCGTGGCGCGCCCTGGCGCCCTGGCGTTGGCTTGTTTCCCGGCCGCGCGATTGTTGGGCGGGCAACGGTGAGCCCTTTGCGCCCCCGCGCCCCCGCGTGGCTTAAGCCTTTCTTCGTGTACTTCGTGAGCTGCGTGGATAACCGCAGTTGCTTTTTCAGCCATGCACCACGCGCGAGAGGCTGAGCGCAACTGCTGTTGTCCACCAAGTTCACGAAGAAACGCAACTGCGAGGGCCACGCGAAGGCGCGGAGGCGCCAAGAATCATGCGGCATGCGAACGCGCCTCGTGTCAGGGATCGGCATCAAACGCCAGGACGCCAAGAACGCCACGGCCTTTCCGTTGCCTGCGCGTCCAAAAGCCGATCGGCGTGCCCAAATGTTTGAGCCGTGGCGCACCCTGGCGCCCTGGCGTTGGCTTGTTTCCCGGCCGCGCGATTGTTGGGCGGGCAACGGTGAGCCCTTTGCGCCTCCGCGCCCCCGCGTGGCTTAAGCCTTTCTTCGTGTGCTTAGTGAGCTTCGTGGACAACCGCAGTTGCCTTTCCGTCCAGGGGGCGCAGGAGCGGATAGCTGCAAAGGCGGTTGTCCACTAGTACGCCGTCAAACAAGTCTTAGGGCAGTTGCAGGTTTCGAACGACGGGGTAACCGCTAAGAGCCGCAAAGGACCGCTAAGTTCTGTAACTTCGCGGTGCTTCGCGGTTGTACTTGTTGCCTGCTTTCAACTGGCGGAAAACTTGCCTGACGCTGTACTAAGGACACGAAGTTCATGAAGCAAAGCAACTGCGAGGGCCACGCGAAGGCGCGATGGGTCATGCGTGCTTCAACGCTTGCCTGCGCGTCCATCGGCCGATCGGTGTGCCACGCCGATCGGGCCGGGGCGTACCCCGGCGCCCAGTTCCTCCTTACGGATTCGCGAAGGATGACGCCGCTTGCTCAATGCGCGATGGCGAATGTTCATTCTGTTTGGTGTTCCACCGCTTCCGCCTTACCTTACATACAGCCTCACGGAGTCGCCCTCAGCCACCCACATGCGCAAACCCATCACCAGCCTTCTCTTCGCCATGCTGCTCAGCGCCCTGTGCGCGCACCAGCCTGTCGCGCAGCGCACCGGGGCCGGGGAAGCCGCCAAGCCCCGCGAGATCAGCGAGGCCGAAATCAAGGCCGCCGACGAGCTGCGCCTCACGCTCGGCATGGAGCAGCAGGCCCTGCACAACAGCCTGCGCTACCTGATGCGCCCCGCCTTCGAAGAAGAGCTGCTGCAGGGCAGGCGCCATCGCCCCTGCACGCTGGAGCCTTTCGAGGAAAAGGGCGCCGGGCCGCTCAGCCTGCTGGAGACGCTGCGCCTGTGGGCCGTGCTGCAGAGCGGCATGCCAACCAGCACCGCGCTGGAGCGCCAGTTGCGGCGCCTGCTGGAAACCCCGGCCCCGGGCCCGCAACTCGAGCTGGTGCAGGTCGCCGTGCGCATGCTGACGGTGCGCGCCGCGTTGCAGCGCCCTGAACTGGGGCGCGCCGCCGACCTGAAGGAAGTGGCGCAGGAACTGGTGAAGGCCGCCGACGCCCGCAGGGGAGAGACCTCTGACCGCTCGCCGCTGGTCGGGGACGCGGCCATCGAAGTGCGCTGGTTTGCCAACCACCTGTGGCGCGCGCTGGTGAACCGCACGGCCCTCGAACTCGAACTCGAGATCGACGACAAGCTCTGGGAGAAAGACCTGCGCGCCCTGGGCGCCGCCTACGTCAACCGGCGCGGATGGCCCTGCGCCAAGCGGGCCACGACCTCGGCCGGCGCGGATCTTGACCCGAACCTGCTGGCGCTGGCGGCCCTGGGCCTGGCGCAGGGCGCCCCGGAGAAGGCCGTCGGTAACGCGGTTGCGCGCGCGGTTGAAAAGAAGCTGAAGCGCGTGCCGGAAATCCTGGCGCGTCTTGAGCAGGATTACGCGGCCGATCCCTGGACGGGCGCGCGGCTGCTGGCGGTGAACTCGCTGGACGCCCGCTTTGCCCCGGAGGGCAAGCGCGCCGACGACTGGCGCGCCGGGATCACCCGCCGCGCGGTCGCCGACCCGGACCCGACGGGCATCGTGTGGATGCGCCACGCGCTGGCCCCCGCGATGGGCCTCACCGAGGCGGGCTGGAGCCGCAACGAAGCCGCCGGCTGCGAGACCGCGCTTACCTGCCTGGCGCTCAGCGGCGGGCTGTTTGCCGGCTCACCGGGGCCGCTCAGCGGGCGCGGGCTGGGAGACATCGGGCGCGTGATGCACGCGCTGGCGGTGCTGCATGCCGCGCGGGCGGGCGAGGGCGGCGGCGATTTCGCCAGCCGCGTGCATTTCGCGATCCAGGACGGCGCGGCGTACCTCGCCTCGCTGCAGACGCCCGAGGGCGACTTCCCCGGGCAGTACCAGGGATTCACGGGCAACACGGCCTACTGCCTGCTGGCCATGATGCACGGCGGGGTTTCGCGCGAAGACGACGCAATCCAGCGCGGCATCGCCTGGCTGATCAAGAACGCCGACAACACCGGCAGCACCTACGACGTCGCCGCCAAGCTGATGTGTCTGCAGCAGTACTACGAGCCCGAGCAGCGCCAGGCCGGCATCCTGTACGTGGAGAACGCAGCCGACTTCGAGCGCGCCCGCCGCAAGGTGTGGGAGAGCATCAGCGACAGGCACCGCTCGTACATCGAGTCGCTGGTGCGCTTCCTGAACGAGAGCCACGTCGGAGGCAGCAAAGGCGGCTGGGGTTACTACACCACGATGCGCAGCCACAGCGACAACTCCTGCAGCCAGTACGCCGTGCTGGGATACAAGTCCGCCAGCCTGCTGGGCGCGCAGCTCGATACCGGGCTGCTCGAGCAGGAGGCCGAGCGGCTGATCAGGCAGTACTGGGCCGACGAAAACTCCGCGCCGGTGGTCTATGAGCACAACGCCGACGACCGTGAAGGCGACGACGCGGAGCGCAAGTCACGCAGCACACGCGCGGCGTTCCGCAAGGAAATCCGGCCCGGCGGCTGGAGTTACGCGTGCGGCCAGATCGAGGGCGCCAGCATCCAGATGACCGCGGCCGGCATCTCCAGCCTGACGATCTGCATGGATGAGCTGAAGGTGCGCGGCAAGCTGAAGGAGAAGCTGGCCCAGCAGATCGGGCTGACGGTGCGCGGAGCGCAGGCCTGGCTGGGCGCCAACTACTACAAGGCGGATGCGATGAGCCGCCTCAAGGAGCACTTCAAGGCCACCGGTGACGGCGCCGGCGTCTTTTACAACCTGTACTCGGTGGAGCGCGCCTGCGTGATGGCGGGCATCCGCAGGCTGGAGGGCGAGGTCGACTGGTACGCGATCGGCGCCGAGGCGCTGCTGGAGCACCAGAATCTCGACGGCGGATGGGGCAGGGAACAGAACACGCAGCTCGGCGACGTACGCCAGCTGGTGAACACCAGCATGGCGATCCTGTTCCTGAAACGCGCGGCCCCGCCGGTGATCACCGAGCACAAGAAGCGCGAAAAGGAAGCGGAGCCGGAGAAGGAAGAGCCCCGGAGCCCGGTAACCGGCAAGTAGCGCGCCCGCCCGGGCGGTTTTCCCGATACGCGATGATTCACGCCGCACGCCACCGAACCGCAATAGCGAATTCGCATAACACTTCGGCGCGACCGCTTCGTGTCGTATGCTTGGGGCATCACCGCGCGGGTCAGCGCCCGCAGACACCGGAGCCCCACATGCCTGCACTTCGCAATCTCCTGCTGCTCACACTCGCCGCCGCGCTGCTGTTCCAGGCGGCGCTGGTGCGCGCCGATGACGCACCCAAGCCGCGCGAACTGAAGGAAGACGACCTCGCACTCGCGCGCAAGGTCGTCGGCATGCTCGACGGTGAGCAGCAGCTGCTGGTCAACGGCCTGCGCTACCTGCTGCGCCCCCGCCACGAACCCGAGCTGATGAAAGGACTGCTCTACCAGGCGCCGCCCATGCCCAGCCTGGGCGATGAGCGCCAGGGCGAAATGCCGCTGCCCGAGTGCCTGCGCCTGTGGGCCGTGCTTGACTCCGGCATGCCGGTCAGCGACGACCTGCGCCGCGAACTGCAGCTGTTCATCGCCAGCGACCACAAGCGCCACGAGAACAGCCTGGCCGGCTACGCCGTGCCCATGGCCGCCTGCACCGCCGCGCTGCGCCGCCCCGAGCTGGAGAACGCCGAGGCCCTCCAGAAGAAGGCCAGGGGCCTGATGGAAGCCGGCATGCGCGTGCGCGACCTCACGGCCGAGGACTCGCCCTGCATCAAGGGCACCTACATCGAGCCGATGTGGTACGCAAACCACCTGTGGCGCGCCGTGATGTGCCGCTGCGCGCTCGAGCTCAAGATCAAGTTCAACGACAACGTCTGGGAGTCCGAGCTCAAGAACCTCTCCCACGCCGCGCAGGAAGAGCTGGGATGGATCAGCACCTTCGGCAAGAACCGCACGGCCGAGAACGACCTGAACACCAACCTGCTGGCGCTGGCGGCCATCAGCCTGGCGCTGGGCGCGCCGCAGGGCACGCTGAAGAAGGCGGTGGTCAGCTCGCTGGAGAAGCGGCTGAAGTTCCAGCAGCGGGTGCTGGCGCGCCTCGAGACCGACTGGCCCGATGAGCCGCTGGTCGGCTCGCGCCTGGCGCTGGTCATGACTTTCAACCCGGAGTTCGCGCCGGAAAACCGCAACGGCGACGACTGGCGCTTCGCCCTGCGCCGCAACGCGGTGGACGCCATGATGGCCTCGGGCGCGATCTATGCCGGGCACGCGCTGACCCACGACATGGGCCTCGACGGCCTGCTCAGCCCGGGCCTCGCCCGCACGCCCGCCGAGACCGCGCTGGCCTGCCTGGCCGTGTGCGGCGGGATGTTCCGGCAGTCCGAGCCGCCCCTGCGCGTGATGAATGAAAAGGACTTCGAGCTGGCGGTGCAGTCGCTGGGCCTGCTGCATGCCTCGGTGGCGCCGCCGCTGCCGGAGGGCGGCAACCTGGCGCTGCTGGTCGACGAGGCGATCAACCAGGGCGCCGCGTGGCTCGAGAAACAGCAGGAATCCGACGGCAACTTCGGTAACCAGCGCGGGCGCGGCTCGCCGGCGTACTGCGCCGTGGCGCTGCACGCCCTGATGCACGCGGGCTATGAGCCCGACCACAAGGTGATCCAGAACGGCCTGAAATGGCTGCTCAACAACGTGCCCGGCGCGCTGAATGCCGGGCCCAACGGCTCGCTGGTCATGACGGCCTACGACGCCGGCATCATCCTGATGATGTTCCAGAAGTACTACGAGGAGCTGCAGCTCAAGCACGGCGTGTTCCAGACCGAGAACGCCAAGGCCGCGCAGCAGGCCCGCGGCGCCGTGCGCAACAGCATGCGGGCGGATCACCGCAGCCTGATCCAGGGCCTGGCCGACTACCTGAAGGACTGCTACGCCGGCG
The DNA here is from genome assembly GCA_027493625.1 of Planctomycetota bacterium. Classification (GTDB taxonomy): domain Bacteria; phylum Planctomycetota; class UBA8742; order UBA2392; family UBA2392; genus JACKID01. The sequence goes on from JAOSKM010000002.1 coordinate 763,433, forward strand.
GCGACCGCGGCGGCTGGGGCTACTCCCCGCAGCCAGGCAAGGGCACGGGGCACAGCGACAACTCGGTCAGCCAGTTCGCCGGCTGCGGCTACAAGTGCGCCGCACTGCTGGGCGCCACGGTGGACCTCAAGATCTTCGAGACCGAGGCCCGCACGCTGATCGCCCAGTACCGACCCGATCCGAACATGAAGAAGGTACGCTTCGAGCGCTACCCGGCGCCGGCAAAAGAAGGCCAGCCCGCCGACAGCACCGCCGATGTCATCCCGGAACGCTACCGCAAGGGCGGCGCCTACGAGCCCACCCTCTGGGAAGGCAGCATCCAGCCCGGCGCCTGGATGTACAGCCGCATCAAGTACGACCAGAAGCACAAGGGCTCGGTCGGCGGCATCCAGTACACGGGCGCGGCCATGGCGCTGCTGGCGGCGGCACGCGACGAGCTGTGGGCCAACAAGGCGCTGCCGCTGGACCTGCACCGGCAGATCGACCTGCACATCTTCGGCGCCCAGGCCTGGATGGCCGAGCACGCCTACTGGCAGGCCGAGATTCCCGACGACGCCGAGATCGACCCGGAGGAGGACCTGCCGCTGGGCCAGAACAAGCGCGGCGGCGCGGGCTGGGGCAGCATCTACAACTTCTACGCCATCGAGCGCGGCTGCGTGATGGCCGAGTACGACCTGCTGGGCGGCAAGGTGGACTGGTACCGCCACCTGGCCTACACGCTGGTGCGGCAGCAGCAGATCATGCGGGTCGAGTCGATGAAGGGCTCCTGGGGCGACGTGCTGAACACCTCCTGGGCGATCCTGATCCTGCGCCGCGCGGCACCCCCCAGCGTGACCCGCCCGCCCCGCCAGCCCGACCCGGTCAACCCGGACCCCAAGCCCGTGCAGCAGCCGAAGTTCCCGGTAACTCCCGGCCCCGTGAAGCGCAACAAGCCGGAACCCGGGCCGCAACCCGAGCCGGCCAAGCCCGAAGGCCCCATCACGGGGAAATAGGCCCGATGCGACACCTGCGAGCCATCCTGCTGCTGCTGCTGGTCGCGCCCGCAAGCATCAACGTGCGCGCCGAGGACCCACCCGCCGCGCCGCAGCGCGCCGTCGGCGCCGCCGAGCTCGAGGCCGCGCAGAAAACCATCGACGCCCTCGAGCCCCGCCACGCGGCGCTGCTCAACGGCCTGCGCTACCTGATGCGCCCGGAGTACGAGCTTGAGCTGATGGCAGGCCGCGGGTTCTGCTACTGCCCGCTGCACCCCTGGGAACGCACGGGGTCGCGCCGCTGACGCTGATCGAGTCCCTGCGCCTGTGGGCGGTGCTGTCTTCCGGGCTCGGCTTCACGGAGCCCACGCGCCGCCAGCTGCTGCACTTCCTGGACAGCAACCTGCCCGACGCGAGCCGCAGCCTGGCCGCGTTCGCCGTGCAGCTCGCGGTCTGCCTCGAGGTGAGCCGCCGGCCGGAACTCGGCCTGGCCAAACAGTTCGAGCGGCGCGCCCGGGACCTGGTGGACCTCGCCATGCGCTCGCGCAGCGGCACCGACATGGATTCGCCGCTGATCAAGGGCTCGGTGATCCTGCCCATGTGGTACGGCAACCAGTTCTGGCGCGGGCTGATCTGCCGCCAGGCCCTTGAGCTCGGCATCAAGTTCAATGAGCGCGTGTGGGAAACCGCTCTGCGCAACCTGGCCGGCGCCTGCAGCAAGTCGCGCGGCTGGCTCTCGACGGAAGGCGCCACCCGCCGCCCCGAGTGGGACCTCGACACCAACCTGCTCGCGATCGCGGCCGCCAGCCTGGCCAAGGGCGCACCCGAGGGCACCCTGCGGCAGCCGGTGCTGGAGGCGCTGAACAAGAAGCTCGCCAACGCGCCCCAGGTGCTGAAACGCCTCGAGGATGACTACCCCGGCGAGGTCATCAACGGTTCGCGGCTGGCCGTGGTGCAGCATCTTGCGCCCACGCTCGCGCCCGAGGGGCTCGAGCCGCAGGCCTGGCGCAAACTGCTGCTCGAGCAGGCGCTCAAGACCGAAGACCCAACCGGCGCGTCCCGCGGCAGCCACGCCATGGCCGCCGCGCTGGGCCTGTGCGCCGCCGACTCGCGCCTGGGCCGAGTGGTGGCCGAGACGGCAACGGCCTGCCTTGCCTTGACCGGCGGGCTGCTGCCGCAAAGCGAGCCGCCGCTGGCCGCACTGGCTGTGGCCGACGCCGGCCGTGCCATGTACGCCCTTTCGCTGCGCCACGCCGCCGCGCTGAAGCCCGGCGCGCCGGGCGTTGACGATCGGGACGCGGCCATCGAACGCGCCATCGAAAAGGGCTGCGAATACCTGCTGGGCATCCAGCAGAAGGACGGCAGCTTCGTGCCCGAGGAGAAGTTCGGCAGCAACGGCGAGGCCGGCGTGGCGGCGGGCCTGCTGGCGCTGATGCACGGCGGCATCTCCCGCGACGCGGATTCCGTCAAGCGCGGCATCGAGTACCTGGCCGCGAACACCATCGGCGCCGGCACCTACCGCGACGCGCTGATACTGATGTGCTTCCAGAAGTACTACGAGCCCGAGCAGCTGGCCGTGGGCGTGATGACGGCCGACTCGCCCGAGGCCTTCCGCGCCGCCCAGCGCGCCGTGTGGAAACGCATCGACAAGCGCCACGCCAAGCTGATCCAGCAGCTGGCCGACAACCTGGACGCCTCCCACAACATGTACGGCTGGGGTTACGCGCCGCCGGGCCGTGTCGGGGGGAACTATGCCGACAACTCATGCAGCCAATTCGGCGTGCTGGGTTGCAAGGCCGCCAGCCTGCTGGGCGCCAGGCTGGACGCCGGCATGTTCAAGAGCGAGGCCCAGCGGCTGCTGAAGACGTACCAGGACGACGGCCCCTTCGAGGACCTGTCCTGGCGCTGGCAGTGCGCGCCGGAAGGGGGACAAGCCGCCGCGCGAGCTGACGGGCAAGGTGCACCCCGGCGGCTGGAGCTACCTGGGCAACGACGAGCCCAGCCTGTCCATGACGGCGGGGGCGTCTCCAGCCTCGCGATCTGCCGCGATGAATTGAAAGTGCGCGGCGAGCTGGATGACGGGCTGGCGCGGCGCATCGAGGTCGGCATCCTGGGCGCCACCACCTGGATGTCGCGTTACTGCTTCGAGCTGAATGCCGACAAGCTGCTGGTCTACAACACCCACATCCACCGCGACCCGTACTACAACCTGTACTCGATCGAGCGCGCCGGCGTGCAGGCCGACACGCCGCTGTTCGCCGGGACCCTTGACTGGTACGCCATCGGCGCCGACGCGCTGGTGACGCACCAGAGGCCGGACGGCGCCTGGAACTACCCGGTGCAGCACTATGAGGAAGACCAGCGCGAGTACCGGGCCAACGTGGTGTGCGTGGCGATGGCGATCCTGTTCCTGAAGAAGGCCGCCCTGCCCATGGTAGGCGAGCGCAAACGCCAACCCCCGCCCGCCCAGAACCCACCCAGCCCCAACACCACAGGCCCCAAGCCCAGGCCGGAACCCAGAAACCCGATCACCGGCAAGTAGCAGAGCCCCGTAGCGCAGGCGCCCCGCCTGCACCGGCCGTGGGCGCCCCCGCCCACGGCATCAGCTGACTCCAACCGGAACGCGCCGGAGCGCCGGCCCGGGAGCAGACGCCGCTGCATGTCCTGAGCGGCCGGAAAAACCGGTGGGATCGGCACTCGGCCGAGTCAGAATAGACATGAAGCGGGGAGACGCGGATGAGCGACAAGCAGATGCGCCATTTGACTCCGCGTAGAGTTTGCCACAGTTCCGTGGGGCAGCGGCAGGCTGGTTGCGGGTCGAAACTGGGCACGGCCGTCACAAGAACAGGGTGGAACCGATCATGCATGGGAAGCTGATAATCATGACACTCGCAGGTGTCATAGCCGTTTCTGCCATTGCGATTGGACTGGTGAAGGCGCCGCCGCAAACTACTTCCGTGGTAGCGAACACGGCGGCGGAAGAGGAAACGGATCCTCCTGCCGAAGTAGATCAAGACGAGCAGTATCTGGTGTTGCGGGTCGCATGCAGCGAATCAAGGCACCAGGCGCGTACAACTGCGTTGTTCTTGTGTTTGATTGGCGACGACAAAACATCGGTCGACCATGTTCTCGAACAGGGCAAGTTCTTCCGTTCCATCACTCGCATGTTGGCCTATTCCAAAGAGCGGGGCATCGAGTCGAAGCTGGTGTACGACGCCACGCGGCGCCTGTCGGATGGCCCCGGTCCATTTGAGGATTTTCCGGAAGCCGACATCAAGGTGGACAGCAGGGAAACAGTCCTGTTTCCCGACGAAGAAAGTGCTGCGTCTGCATGGGATCGTCAGGTAGCTCGAATGAAGTACGGTAGCGGCGGGTTTGTGTTTCTGGGGCCATCCGGCGTTTCTTTGGATGAAGCGTGGGTGCTCGGTGGTGGACGCTACGTGAAGCAGATTCAGTACTACATCGACGCCTACAACGAGCACTGCAAAGAGCCGATCTTCGAAGTCCGACTCGGCGGGCGCGTTCTGAAATAGGTTGCCAGTCTCGACGCGTAGCCGGCATTACAAGCTCTGGTTCCCCGCTCTGCGCCGTTTCCGAGTGTAGCCCCCAACAGCGGGCCTTTCGACCGCGCAGCAGGGCAGCCACCCCGCCACACCCGGGGCCAAGGACACAAACAAGGACTGAGGGAAGGCCCGCCGCCCGATTCAGGCCGCGAGCGGGTTTCCAGACAGGCTGTAGGCTTGAGTGCCTTTGGCGATCCACTGCGTACTGCCGCAGCGTGCACACTTGGGGCCGCTGAATGCGTTCTGGACCGGTAAACCGACCGCACCGCAACGAGAACAGGTAACTTCGCCGATGTCGGCCCGGGGTTTGCGCCGCATAAGAACCAGCAGCACAAACGCGGCGATTGCAGGAATCCCCAGGACAATAAAGATCCCGATCAGTTCCCAGAAACCGAAGTTTAGAAACAGTAGCTGGTGCACCAGCTGCTCCTGTTGTCAGCTCTACTTCGCCTTGATGGCGGCTTGGGCGGCGGCGAGCCGGGCGATCGGCACGCGGTACGGGCTGCAGCTTACGTAGTCCATGCCGGCTTTGTGGCAGAACTCTATGCTTTCCGGGTCGCCGCCGTGTTCGCCGCAGATGCCTACCTTCAGGTCTTTGCGGGTCTTGCGCCCTAACTGAATTCCCAACTCCACCAGCTTGCCCACGCCCTCGGCGTCTATCGTGGCGAACGGGTCGGTCGGGAAAATCCCGCGCACCACGTACTCGATCAGGAAGCCCTTCTCCGCGTCGTCGCGCGACACGCCCAGGGTCATCTGCGTCAAATCGTTCGTCCCGAAGCTGAAGAAGTCGGCCTCCTCGGCCACCTTGTCGGCCGTCAGGGCCGCGCGCGGCACCTCAATCATCGTCCCGATCTTCACCTTCACCTTCGCGCGCTTCTCCAGGTTGAAGCGCGTCAGTTGCGCCTCGATGCGCTTGCGCAACGGCCGTAACTCGTCCACCGTGCCGACCAGCGGGATCATGATCTCGGCCTGCACCTTCACGCCCTGCTGCTCGGCCTCGCGCACGGCCTCGATGATCGCCTGCACCTGCATGTCGTAGATCAGCGGCTGGGTCAGGCCCAGGCGGCAGCCGCGCAGGCCCAGCATGGGGTTCACCTCGTGCAGGGCTTCCACCGTTTCGCGCACGACACGCACGGGCACGTCCAGCTCGTCGGCGATCACCTGCTGGATGGCCGGGTCCTGCGGCAGGAACTCGTGCAGGGGCGGGTCCAGCAGCCGGATGGTTACGGGCAGGCCGTTCATGGCGCGGAACAGGCCGACGAAATCCTCGCGCTGCATGGGCAGCAGCCAGTTGAGCGCTTCCTGCTTCTGCTCAAGGGTGCGGGCCAGGATCATCTGGCGCATGCGGTTGATGCGGGTGGCGTCAAAGAACATGTGCTCGGTGCGGCACAGGCCGATGCCCTCGGCGCCGAACTCGCGGGCCTTGTTGGCGTCCACGGGTGTGTCGGCGTTGGCGCGCACGCCCAGTGTGCGGAACTCGTCCGACCAGGCCATGATCGTCTCGAAATCGCCCGACAGCTCGGGCGGCACGGTGGGCACGTCGCCCAGCATCACCTCGCCGCTGCTGCCGTTCAGGCTGATGTACTGGCCCTCTCGCACGGTGTGCTTGCCGGCCTTGAACAGCTTGGCGTGTTCGTCGATCTCGATCTGGCTGCAGCCCGCCACGCAGGTCTTGCCCATCTGGCGCGCCACCACGGCCGCGTGGCTGGTGCGTCCGCCGCGCGCAGTCAGGATGCCCATGGCGGCGGCCATGCCCTTGATGTCCTCGGGGCTGGTTTCCTCGCGCACCAGGATCACGCGTTCGCCCTTGTGGGCCAGCAGCTCGGCGGCCTCGGGGGTGAACACGGCCTTGCCCTTGGCAGCGCCGGGGCTGGCGGGGATGCCGCTGGCGATCACCTGGACTTTCGCCTTGGGGTCGAAGGTCGGGTGCAGCAACTGGTTCAGACTGCCGGCGTCGATCTTGAGGATGGCTTCCTCGCGGGTCAGCAGCCCTTCGTCCACCATGCTGATCGCGATGCGCAGGGCCGCGCGCGCCGTGCGCTTGCCGTTGCGGGTCTGCAGAATGTACAGCGTGCCGTCCTCGATGGTGAACTCCATGTCCTGCATGTCGCGGTAGTGCTTCTCGAGGGCGGCGCGGTAACCCAGCAGCTCTTCGGCCAGCTTGGGCATGTGTTTCTTGAACGCGTTGAAGTCTTCCGGGGTGCGCAGGCCGGCGACCACGTCTTCGCCCTGTGCGTTGAACAGCACGTCGCAGAAGAACTCGTTGTCGCCCGTTGAGGGGTCACGGGTGAAGGCAACGCCCGTGGCACTGTTGTCGTTCAGGTTGCCGAACACCATGGCCTGCACGTTCACGGCCGTGCCCAGCAGGCCGCGGATGCGGTGAATGCGGCGGTACTCGATGGCGCGGTTGTTGTTCCAGCTTTCGAACACGGCGAGGATCGAGCGTTCCAGCTGCAGCCAGGGGTCCTGCGGGAAGTCTTCGCCGGTTTCGCGGCGGTAGACTTTCTTGAACACCCCCACCAGTTTTTTCAGCGCCTCGGCAGACAGGTCGGAGTCGCGCGTTACGCCGGCGCCGTGCTTGGCGGCGTCCAGCTCGGCGTCGAACTTCTTGCGCTCGATGCCGGCCACCACGTCGCCGAACATGGTGATGAAGCGGCGGTAGCTGTCCCAGGCAAAGCGCGGGTTGCCGTCGCCGCCGGCCAGCTTCTCGACCGTCTCGTCATTCAGGCCCAGGTTCAGCACGGTGTCCATCATGCCGGGCATGCTGGCCGCCGCGCCGCTGCGCACGCTGAACAGCAGGCCGTCGCCGAACTTGCGCTTGAGCTGCTTTTCGACCGCGGCCACGGCCTTGCGCACGTCCTTCATCAGGCCGTCGGGCATCTGCTTGCCCTGGTCGTGGTAGGCCTTGCAGGTTTCGGTAGTGATAGTGAAGCCGGGGGGCACCGGCAGGCCGATGCTTGCCATTTCGGCCAGGTTGGCGCCCTTGCCGCCCAGCAGGGCCTTCATGCCCGCGTTGCCTTCCGCTTTGCCGCCGCCGAAAGAGTAGATCCGCTTGTCCGCCATGTCCGCATCCAGAGTCTGGGCCCGTTGGCCGGAGCATAGCAATCCCGCACCGGCTTGCAGGCCCGACGATGATTGGGGAAAAATCACGGGCAAGGATTGTACGTCGGCGTTATGCTTGCCGTCCGCTCACGAAGTCCCGACCAGGAGTGTTTATGAACCAGCCCCCGCAGGGCGGCTACCCGCCTCAGCCGCAAGGCGCTTACCCGCAGCGCCCGGCCGCGTACCCGCAGCAACCGGGCCAGTACCCGCCGGGCCCGCAGGCCTATCCGCCGCAGTACCCGGGCGGCGCGCCCTACCCGAGCAAGCGGGGCCCCAACAAGGGACTGGGCATATTGAAGGTGCTGATCGGCCTGTGCCTGGCCCTGAGCTTCGGCGGCGGGCTGATGTCCGCGGGGCACCAGGGCATCGCGCTGGCGGCGATCATGGGCGCGTTCATGGGTATCGGCCTGCGCTGGATCGTGACGGGCGGCGCCAACCTGGCGGGCAAGAACATCCCGCTGCTGCCCTCGCTGGGCGTGATCGCACTTGGCGGCGTGATCGGCGCGGTCGGCGGAGGGCCCGTCAGCGGCGTGTGGTGGGGCGCCCAGGAAGAAGCAGCCTGGAGCGAACTGACCTCGGACACCGCCGGCTACACCGACGGCTGGGAATGGGACTGGCGCTATTTCGATAAGATTCCCGCCCAGTTCCACCGCCCGGACGCACAGGGCGCCAGGAAGCTGTCGGAGGTGCGCTACGACATTCGCGAGAGCAACCTGGTCGACCTGCGCCAGCACATCTACGACATCCGCATCAACCACCCCGGCGACCCGCACTACCAGGCGGCGCTGGACGCGGCGTCGGGTGAGCTCAAGAAGAAGTACGACGAGGTGCTGGAGAAGCTGGGCAAAGAGGCCTGGCAGCACACCAAGACCGAGTTCGAGCTGGACGAAGACCTGCGCGCGGCCTTCAAACTTGTGCTGACCGACCTGGCCGGCGCGCCCACCTCGGACGTTCACGTGGCGTTCAAGAACAGCTCCGCGCTGGATGCCCCGGAAGGGCACGAGATCAACCTGGCGTCGGAGGTGCGTTACGTGGAGACGCGCCTTGGACTGGATGTGCCCAAACCTCCCAAGGTGATCGACCCGGGGGCCGCATTTTCGCCGACCTACGACAACGCCCGGCGCGGGGCGTTCATCAAGGTGGCCGGCGAAGCGTTCAAGCAGGTGTTTGACGCCACGTTGCTCACGCTGAAGCCGCTGGACAACGGCGACAAGCGCGAGGGCAAGTTCGTGCTGGAGGTCAGCTCGCACATCCGCCGCGCGGACAGCTACTTCCACTACACCTCGAACACGCCGGGCGGCGGCAAGATCCTCAACGGCTTCCTGTTCGCCATCGAGGTGGACTGGGAGCTGCGCCTGCTGGGGCGCGACGGCAGCGTGATGTACGAGAAGAAGGTCTCCAGCGTGCCCGGCGAGCAGCTCTCGATCATCCCGCAGGACAGCGACCCGGAGTGGGCCGTCTACAGCATCCTGATGGACTCGGCCTACTTCAACTACTCGCGTGAAGTGGTCGGCAACTTCGGCATTCAACCGCCCGCGCCCAAGACCCAGTTCGCCTACAGCAACTACGGCGTCTCGGACAAGTAGGGCAGGTTTCCCGCCTTCGCTGAAGCTTCCGCCTTCGCTGAAGCTTCGGCGGACGGGCCGGCGGGCAGGCAGGTTAAGGGTTACAGGTGCCAGGGTTCTCCCTGGCACCTGTTTCCTTAATCTCGGACTGTGCACCCTGGGCGAGCACCCCCTGAAACCTGAAACCTGTTCCCTGTAACCTGTACCTCCATGCGCCTGCTCAGTTACAACATCCACAAGGGCATCGGCGGCCGTGACCGGCTGTACCGGATCGAGCGCATCATCGAGGTGGTGCGCGCCGAGCAGCCCGACCTGGTGTGTCTTCAGGAAGTGGACCGCAACGTGCGGCGCAGCGGATTCGACGACCAGCCGGCGCTGCTGGCGAAGTACCTTCAGTTCGAGCCGGGCGCTTACCAGTTCAACCACCGGGTGGGCGGCGGCGGTTACGGCAACCTGGTGCTGACGCGCTGGCCGATCGTGCAGCGCCACAACATCTCGCTGCGCGTGAAGGGGCGCAAGAACCGGCGCGCGCAGATCGTGGTGATCGAGGCGCCGGGCGGCCCGCTGCGCCTGGTGAACTGGCACCTGGGCCTCAGCGACAAGGAACGCCACACCCAGGTGGCGCGCCTGCTGGGGCATGAGCGTTTTCACGACTACCACGGCATGCCCACGCTGATCGCCGGCGACTACAACGACTGGCGCAACACACTGCATCGCGGCGCGTTCGCCGCGCACGGCCTTGAACAGGTCACCGCGCCCCCCTCGCGCTTCCGCAGCTTCCCGGCCTACATGCCGGTGGGCGCCTTGGACAAGGCCTTCCGCTGCCCGCGCATCAGGGTGGAGCGCGCGCACGTGGTGCGCAGCAAGCTGACCAGCCAGGCCTCGGACCATCTGCCGCTGGTAATCGATTTCCAGGCGTCTTGAAGCACTGGCCAAGCGCCCCTCGGAATCCGATAATCTTCAACCCTAAAGGGATGGCGGGCATGGCCGAAGACCGGCAGAAATCCATCGTGGCAGCGCTGCTGGCAGTGCGCAGCGGCATCGTCACGCCCGACCAGGCCGTGGCGGCGCTGAAAGACCCCGGCAAGGCCAGCTCGCTGGTCGAGTTCGGCGAGGCGCCGCCGATGATCACGCTGTCGGGCGACGACGGCGAGTTCGAGCAGTTGCCGATCATTGACGTGCTGGAGGATCCCGCCAAGCAGAGGCGCGCGCTGGAGGACATCGGCATCTCCGAGAGCGTGCAGCAGACCCTGTTCAGCTTCGGCAGCGACGGCGAACACGGCTACCGCGTGCTGCACGACACCTTCAAGCAGGTGGCTGGCGGCGGGCGCCGCCTGGGCGACAGCGACATCCGCCCGGCGGTGGAGCGCGCCGCCGACTCGGAGAGCCCCACCCAGCCGCCCCAGGGCGACACCGGCGTGCTGCGCCTGACCACGGGCAAGTTCTTTCCCAACTTCGGCGTGGCCAACCAGCGTTACGAAATCCGGCGCGAGCACGCGCGCGGCGGCATGGGCCGCATCATGCTGGCGCGCGACCGCGCCATCGGGCGCGACATCGCGCTGAAAGAACTGCTGCCCGGCCTGGCGGGCGGCAGCAGCAGCATCCCCGGCAGCGTGCCGCAGCAGTACACCAACGACAGCGGCGGCGTCGTCGAGCGCTTCCTGCGCGAGGCCAAGATCACCGGCCAGCTCGAGCACCCGAACATCGTGCCGGTCTATGAAATCGGCACACACGAAGACGGCAGCATCTACTACACGATGCGCTTCGTGCGCGGCAAAACCCTGAACGACCGGCTGCGCGAGATCCGCAAGGACGACAGCCTCAACAAGCAGGAGAAGCTGGCGGCGCGCATCAAGCTGCTCGACAGCTTCATCGACGTGTGCCAGGCCATCGCCTACGCGCACTCCAAGGGCGTGATCCACCGCGACCTGAAGCCCGAGAACATCATGCTGGGCGACTTCGGCGAGACCCAGGTGCTGGACTGGGGCCTGGCGCGCATCAAGGGCCAGGAAGACAAGGCGCTCAAGGACCTGCAGAAGGGCTCACTGGCGCTGTCCAAGTCGCTGATCCAGTCCGACAGCCAGGCGCTCACGCTGGACGGCAGCATCGTCGGCACGCCCGCCTACATGCCGCCCGAGCAGGCAAGGGGCGAGCTCGAGAACGTGGACGAGCAGTCGGACGTCTATTCGCTGGGCGCCGTGCTGTACCAGATCCTGACCGGCCTGCCGCCCTACGAGGGCCCCATGGCCGCGCTGATCGTGCAGGCCGTGCTGTCCGGCCCGCCGCTGCGCGTCTCGGCCCGTGAAAAAGACATCCCGCGCGAGCTGGAGGCCCTGGTCGAGAAGGCGATGGCCCGCGACAAGAACGACCGCATCCGCAGCGCGCTCGAGCTCGCCAGCGAAGTCAAGGCCTTCCGCGACGGGCGCACTTTGGGCAGCTACCAGTACAGCGCCAGCGAGATGGTGCGACGCTTCGTGCGCCAGCACCGCACGGCCGTGAGCCTGGGCGTACTGTGTTTCCTGCTGCTGGTGGCGGCGACGATCTTCTTCATGCAGCGCATCACGGAAGAGCGCGACCGCGCGATGCAGGCCCACGAGGACGCGACGCGCAAGCAGGTGATCGCGGAGGACGCCCTGCACCTGGCACAGGAAGAGCGCAGCGCGCGCCTGAAGGCCGAAGACGACGCCCGCCGTGCCGCGCAGCATGAGCTGGAATCGCGCGTGGACGAGGCCCGGCGCATGATGGAAACCATCGACGGCATGCGCATTGAGCCCGCGCTGCACGACCTGGCCGCCCGCGTCAGCGAATACGAGATGCGCCTGGCCGGGCCGCCCGCGCGCACTTTCCTTGAGCTGCCGGTCGATGAGCAGGTGGGCAACGGTGTGCTGCTTTCCAGCCTGCTGGGCTTTGTGTCCGCCAAACAGAACCTGATCGACCTGCTGACCGGCCCGGCCGGCACCGAGCTGCCGGGCGCGGTGGCGCAGATCGACCTGGAGAGCGAGCGCAAGAACCTGGACCAGATCCGCCTGCAGACCTCGCGGCTGGCCGCCATCAACGGCGACTTCCCGCTGGCGATGCTGCTGCTGAGCGGCGCCGGGCTGGCGCCCGAGATCCTGGGCGCGGAGAAGCAGCGGATCGAGACCTCCCAGGCCGACCTGCTGGCGCTGCACCGCACCCGCATCAGCGAGGCGCTGGCCGACGTAGAGGCCGGCCTGACCCGCGAGTGGCGTGAGCCGGGGGCGCCCGGCCTCGAAGAGTACGTCAGGCGGCTCTCCAGCTACCGCGAGCGCCAGACCGTGCAGATGCTGAAGTCCGAACTCGAAAACCTGCTGACCCGCGACGTCAGCAGCTGGGGGCGCCCGCGTTTTGACCTCGCCATCCTGGTCTGCCGCGTGCTGGGCAACTGCAACCAGCCCGCCGAGGCCGTGCCGGTGCTGGCCTCGTTCCTGGACAAAACCACGCACCCGGAACTGGCCTTCGAGGCCGGGCGTGCCCTGTGCGCGACCGGCAGCACCGACGCCTTTTCCGTGCTGACGCAGGCCATGCGCCGCCGCGGGCTTGACTGGTGGCGCGAGATCCAGCCCTTCTTCGCCGCCGTGCCCATGCCCGCCAACGTGCGCGAGCCCCAGGGCGTCACCGACTGGGTGGACCGCAGCGTGGCCCTGCGCGCCCGCGGCGACTACCCGGGCGCCGAGAACGCGGCCTCCCGCGCGCTGGGGCTGGACGAGATTTCCGCCGAGGCCCTGCTGCACCGCGCGCTGGCCCATCGCGGCAACGGCCGCCCCGGCTCCGCCGAGGCTGACCTCAGCCGCGCGCTGGAGCTTGCGCCGGACTACTACGAGGCGCTGCTGGAGCGCGGCCGCCTGCGCAACGACGGGCCGATCTTCACCCCGGTGCTTGAGGATTTCAGCCAGGCCATCAACCTGCGCCCCGGCGACTGGCGCGGCTGGCGCGCGCGCGGCGACGCCAACGGCCGGCGTTACAAGCTGGCCGAGGCAAAGGCGGACTACCAGCAGGCCCTCGCGCTTGAGCCCAACCGGCTGGAGCTGTACCTCGAGTACGCCGACCACCTGCGCGCCAACGGGCGCTACGAGGACGCGCACGGACAACTGACCCGCGCCGTGGAACGCTGGCCCGAGGACTGGCGCACCTGGTCTGCCCGGGCCTGGCTGCGGCGCGAATTCGGCCAGGGCGACGCGCAGTCCGACGCCATGAAGGCCGTGGCGATGAACCCGCTGGACGCCAAGTCATGGGACGTCGCCTCGCAGATCTACTTCGCCCACTCACGTTTCCTGGAAGGCATCGACGCCGCCACCAGGGCCGTCGAAGCCGACCCCAAAGAGTGGCTGGCCTGGTATTACCGCGGCCTGCACTGGCACAAGTGGGCCGAGAAGGACGACGCCGGCTGGTACAACACCGACGGCGGCGGCGGCGGCACCCGCCCCCGCGCGCTGGAGGGACAGCCCCAGATGTCGCTCTCCGAGCTGCTGCGCGTGCGCAAGGAACGGCGCGAAAACGCCGCCCGCGACTTCCGCGAAGCCCTGAAGGTCGAGCCCGAGGATTTCCGCAGCTGGTTCCTGCTGGCGGACACGCTGATCCAGCTGCAGCGCTACGACGAGGCCGCGGAAGCCTGCCGCGACGCGCTTGAGCGCTCGCCCTTCTGCTACATGCGCTGGGGCGGCATGGCCGTCAGCGAAGTGCGCTTCTGGAACGACGCGCTGGCCTACCGCCACCTGCTGAAGGCCGAGCCGCGCGACAACCACGAGCGCATCGGCAAGGCCATGATGCTGGCCGTAGCCGGCGGCTCGTCCGTGTTCCTGATCGAGTCCGAGCGCCAGAAGGCGGAACTGGCCGAATCGCTGCGCCTGCTGCTGCAGGCGGGCGACGACCCGCAGCTCGGCGCCGACCTGGTGTTCTGGTGCTACGCGTCCGACCGCCTGCTGGACGCGCTGATGGGCGGCGGCGGGCGCTTCTTCTACTTCGAGGCCCTGCAGCTCTGCGAGCAGCGCGTGAAGCTGGGCCGCTTCCTCGACGCCGACTTCCACACCCGCCACGCCATGGCGCTGGCCGGCGTCGCCAAGATGTACGACGACGCCAGGCTGGTGCAGCTGCTCGACAACCCGGAACGCAAGGCCGAGTTCGAAAGCATGAACCTCAGCCTGCTGGCCGAGCGCGAGCAGGACTACCGCGGGCGCGCCGGCAAAGCCCTGCTGGCCGGCGCCGCGGTCGGCCTGCGCAGCAGCACGCTGGACCTGCGGCGCGCGCCGTGGCCGATCGTCAGGGATCTGGCGAACTGGGCCGAGATCGAGTCCGCACTGAACGCGCCCCCGGGCGGCGAAGCGGAATCCCTCTACGACCAGCTGATTTTGCTGGTGGGCGTCACCGACGGCAGCCCGGCCTGGCAGGCGGGTTTGCGCAGGTTCGACAACATCCTCAGCGTGAACGGCACGGCCGTGAACAGCACCCAGGATTTCATGGGCGCCTGGGGGCCGATCCCCGAGGGGCAGGAAGTGGTGATCAAGGCCCGGCGCTTCGTGTTGAAGGACGGCAACCCGCAGCCCGTGGTCGGCGACGACGGCAAGCCGGTGCTGGACCAGCAGGGTTTCGTGACCTGGCAGGCCGAAGAATTTGAAGTCAAGGTCAAGCGCGGCTTCCTGGGCATCAACCTGGGACAAGGCTTCGTGCCGCCGCGCTTCGCGCGGTAATACGCCGTCAACCAAGTGCTGCAACAGTTGACCGTTTCGATCGACGCGGTAACCGCGAAGTGCCGCCAAGGACCGCGAAGAACCGCAACAACTGCATCGCGCAGCTTGCGCGTTGAAGCCGCCTGACCGACGAAGCCTTGGCGTGGTTAGCGAAAGCGAGAGAACACGGATTACCCTGGCGACGCCCCGCAGTTCATTGCAACCCTCGCTTCAGGGGCCACAAAAGCACCAAAACACAAAAGGTACTGCCACAAAAACTGCCGGCAGTTTTCGTGTGTGGTTGATTCGTGCTTTGGTGTTTTCGTGGCCTATCTGCAGTTGGAAACGAGTTGCAACTGCAGAGAGCCGTTAACGCCCGTCACTTCGCGGCCGTTTGCGGTGCTTCGCGGTTGCACTTCAGGACAGAGTGCAACGGGCGGAGAACTTGCCCGACGCTGCACCAGGACCTACCACTCCAGGGGCTTGCCCACCAGGGCGTCCACCACGACCACGCGCGTACTGGCCCGGCTGCGTGATTTCAGGTGCAGGTTCCACACCGGCAAAAACACCAGCTGCACCTTCTTGGGCGTCGCCTTGAAGCGTCGCTTGAAACTCTCCTTGATCACTTCGTCGCTCTTGCGGTTGCGCAGCTCGGCCTCGTGCAGCTTCACGTCGGCCGGGCGCTTTTCCTCGAAGGTGACGGCGCCGTCGAAGTCGACGATGCGGCTGGCGTACTCCTCGGGGCGTTCCTCGAGGCGGATGCCTGTGCCCGGGTCGAAGATCACGATCTTCAGGTTCTCCGGGTGCAGGTAGATGTTGTCCAGCATCTCGTCGTGGCGCGGCCCGAACAGCCGCTTCAGGAACATGCGGGTGACCTTCTCGGTGAAGCTGAGCTGGATCACCAGCCGGTGGTCGATCTCGACGTGGTCGAGTTCCTCGTCGTCGCCGATCATGCCGAACAGGCTGGCGCTGCGGCGCACCTCGCGCGCGGCGCGCTCGGCGTCGTTGCTGCTGACGCGCGACACGATCACCGGCACCAAACGCTCCAGGCCCAGGTCCGGGCGCAGGCCGGATGCCACCGAGTAATAGCGGTTCTCGCGCCCCACCTTGAACTTCTTCGCGCGCTTGGCGGCCAGCAGCCGCAGCAGTCGGCCGCGCGCCGCGGCTTCGCCGATGCCGGCCTTGGCGGCGAATTCTTTCGTGGACATGGAGGCCGCTTTCCGCAGCACCTTGTCGGTCTCATCGATTTCCGGGTCCACCTGCAGGGTTGCGGTGGAACTGGGGCCTACCACCGGCTCGTCGGGCGGCAGCTCATCCTCTTCTTCATCCGCTTTCGGCTCCGGCAGATCCTCGAGCTGCTGCAGCGTATCATCTTCGCCCAGCGTGTGCTCCAGCTCGATGAAGCGCTCCCGCACGGTCTCCGCCTCGGATTCGCTCTCCGGGTCGCTGCTCTGCCAGGGCCGGTCCATCAGCTCTTCGATGCGCTCGTCGTCCAGCGTTTCGTGCTTCGTGTACAGCCAGCGGCACTGCAGCCGGTGGGTCTGCTTGAAGTTGTCGGGGCTGATCAGCACGAACTGGCCGGGCTTCTGGCTGGGCAGCTCTTCCATGATCGCGTCCACGTGCACCGGGTCCAGCGACTTCACCGTGGGCTGGACCTTCTTCATGTCCTGGCGCGTGGTCAGGCGCCCGATCGCCCAGGTGCCGAACTGCGCCATCGCCTTGTAGTCCACGTCGGCCGGGTTCTGCGTCGCCATCAGGCAGCACACCCCGTACTTGCGCGCCTGCTTGAACAGCAGGCTCAGGGCCGGCTTGCAGGCGGGCTTGCGCACCGGCGGAATGAAGGGCGCCACCTCGTCGATGTAGAACATCGCCTGCGGCTGCTGGCTGGGGTTGCGCAGCATCCAGGTGTACAGCCGCTCCACCAGCGCGGCGACGAAGAACTCCTTGTCCTCCTGGCTGTGCAGCGTGTTCAGGTAGATCACGCTCAGCCGCGTCTTGCCCGGCTCGGCGGCCGCGTTGTCGCCCAGGCCCAGTAGCAGCTCGATGTCCAGCGCCAGCCCCTCATGGAACAGCAGGCGGCGCGCCCCGACGTCCAGCCGCGCCAGCTTCTGGCAGGCGTGGTCGATCTTCTTGACGTCGAGGTAACGGCCGAACTCCTCTTTGCTCGCGTCGTCCAGGTTCAGCAGGTAGCTGGTGAAGTCGTCCAGGTTGCGCGGGAACTTGCCGGCCTTGAGCAGGCGGCTCAGCGCGTTGTCGAGCACGGCCACCAGGCCGGCGCCGTCGTCGCCGTCCAGGTCATAGCCGAGCAGGCTGACCACCATGGTGGCGATACTGGTGATGGCATACACGCGGTCGCGCGCGGGCAGGCTACCGACGTCGATCGCCATGGGGTCGGCCGAAAGCGCGATGCCCTTGCGGCTGGCGGGGGTGAAGATGACGGGGTCAACCTTTGCCGCGAACTCGGCGGCCAGGGCCGGGTCGATGCCCTTTTCGCGCAGGAACTCGGGGTTGTCGGCGTTGAGCGCGAGGCTGCACAGGTCGCCCTGTGGGTCCACGCAGATGGCGGGCAGGCCGCGGCGGATCATCTCCTCGGTCAGCACCTTGCACAGCACGGTCTTGCCGGAGCCGCTGCTGCCCAGTGCCATCATGTGACGCAGCAGCGAGTCTGCCTTGAGATGCAGCGGCGCCGGCTCTGGCGCGGCGCGGTCAAATCCGATGAAGAAGTCGGCCATGACGCGTGTTTACCAAAAGCACAGCGGGCGGTGAACAGATGCGCCGGTCGCGGCTTTGCTTGGCCGGCAAGCGCCGCGCTACGGCCTGCCGCATCCTCACTCTCCGGCGGCTGGATCACGATGCCGTACCGCGGCAGCCGATTGCCGACCCGGGGCTCCTGTATTCGCTCTTGGCGTGGCGCGTGGCGTCGCTAAGTTGGACGCTGTGGTTTTGAACCGGGGTTTAAACAGCCATGAGCGACATTGAACGCGAAGTGATGGAGCAGGACGTGCTGCTGGTCGGCGCCGGGCCCGCCAACCTGGCCTGCGCCATCAAACTCAAGCAGCTGATCAACAAGCACAACGAGAGCGCATCCACGCCGCTCAGCGCCGAGATCAGCCTGATCGAGAAAGCCCCCGAGATCGGCCACCACCAGCTCTCCGGCGCGGTGATGGACCCCAAGGGCATCTCCGAGCTGTTCCCCGACTGGCAGTCGCAGGGCTTTCCCGTTGAGTCCGAGGTCATCAACGACGCGATGATCGAGCTCAAGAAGAACGGCAAGCGCAGCGGGCCCAAGTTCGTGCCGCCGGTGATGCGCAACCACGGCAAGTTCATCGTCAGCCTCAACAAGGTCGTGAAATGGATGGCCGCCAAGGCCGAGGAGCTGGGCGTCAACGTGTTCCCCGGCTTCCCCGGCGCTGAAGTCCTCTACGAAGGCAAGCGCGTGAAGGGCGTGCGCGCGCGCGACATGGGAGTGGACAAGTGGGGCGATCCGAAGGACGGCGAGTTCATGCCCGGCGGCGACCTGGTCGCCAAGGTCACCGTGCTGGGCGAGGGCACCCGCGGCTCGCTCGCCAAGCACCTGGTACCGAAACTCAAGCTGGATGAAAAGCGCAACCACCAGATGTACCAGATCGGCGTGAAAGAGGTCTGGAAGCTGGGCGAGAAGGGTAAGCAGGTCATCAAGAAGGGCGACGTCTACCACACCATGAACTACCCGCTGCCCAACGGCGTGTTCGGCGGCGGCTGGATCTACGGCATGGACAACGACATGGTCAGCATCGGCCTTGTCGTGGGTCTGGATTACAAGGACCCCACCCTCGACCCGCACAAGCTGTTCCAGACCTGGAAGACCCACGCCTTCCTGCAGTCGATCCTGGCTGACGGAGAAATCCTGCACTACGGCGCCAAGACCATCCCCGACGGCGGCTACTGGGCCATGCCCAAGCTCAGCGCCGACGGCGTGCTGCTGGTCGGCGACACCGCCGGCTTCCTGAACAGCATGCGCCTCAAGGGCATCCACCTCGCCATGAAGTCCGGCATGCTCGCGGCCGAGACCATTTTCGAGTGCCTGAAAGACAACGACTTCAGCGCCGAGCGCCTGCACAAGTACCAGAACGCCTTCGAGACCAGCTGGGCCAAGGCCGAGCTGTGGTCCGTGCGCAACTTCCGCCAGGGCTTCCAGCTGAGTGAAATCTTCGGCATGGCCAACACGGCCGCGGGCATCGTGACCGGCGGGCGCGGCTTCTTCGGCCGCCTGCGCAGCGAGCCGGACCACGAGCTGGGGCGCGTGGCCGTGCCCGGCACCACGCCGGCGCAGGACCCGGCCCAGTACGACGACAAGCTGACCTTCGACAAGCTGAAGGACGTGTACTACTCGGGCAGCACGCACGAAGAGAACCAGCCCTGCCACCTGCAGGTGACGCAGCCGGACGTGTGCGTAACGAAGTGCACCGTCGAGTACGGCAACCCCTGCCAGCACTTCTGCCCGGCCAAGGTCTACGAAATGGTGCCGCGCGACGAGGGCAAGGGCATGAGCCCGCAGCTTAACCGCGAGGGCGAAGGCCGCGCGAACATGCAGGGCCTGGTGTTAAAAATCAACGCCAGCAACTGCGTGCACTGCAAGACCTGCGACATCAAGGACCCCTACCAGGTAATCAACTGGGTAGTACCAGAAGGCGGCGGCGGCCTGATCTACACGGAGATGTAGAAGAGTGGCCCGCGCTAAGTGGCACGCGCTGAGTGGCACGCGCTTCCAGCGCGTGAGTAGTGCCACGGGCTTCAAGCCCGTGGCCGCAGCAACTAAACTGGGCGAGTGCCCGGCCCGATTCACAGACGTCAAGGCGCCAATCTGCCGCACTGGACTGCGGAAGGCGTAACATACTTCGTCACCTTTCGCCTGGCCGACTCGCTGCCGGAATCCGCGATCAATAAACTCAAGTCCGAACAAGCCCTGATCGAACGCCAGTTCGGGCGTACCGACAGGCCCATGACGGCGGAAGACCTGCTGCGCCGGTCAAAGCTTAAGTCGGAAGCATTTCTTAAGCTGCTGGATGAATGCCACGGACAATGCCTGCTTCGCGATGACTCGGTCGCTGAGATCGTGGCGGGGGCGCTTCGACATTTCGACCGGCAGCGCTATCTGCTGTTTGCCTGGTGCGTGATGCCGAACCATGTGCATGCTGTGGTTCAGCCTGTGCCTGGGTTCACGCTGCAGTCCATCCTTCACAGTTGGAAGTCGTTCACCGCCAACATGGCCAACAAACAGCTCGGGCGCAGCGGCACTTTCTGGCAGACCGAGTACTACGATCACCTGATTCGGGACGAAGCCGAGTTTGAGCATTACGTCAGGTACACCCGAGACAATCCGGTGGCGGCGGGGCTGGTGGATTGGAAGTGGGTGGGGTAATCGGCCATGGGCTTGAAGCCCATGGCACTACTCACGCGCTGGAAGCGCGTGCCACTGTGCTTGCCACTGTGCTTGCCACAGCCCGCATCACTTACTTCTTCCCCATGGTGGGCGGGAAGATTTCGTCGATCTTTTTGCTTACCTCTGGCGTGATCTGCACCTTCAGCGCCTCGAGGTTGTGCTTCAGCTGCTCGAGCTTGGTCGCGCCTGTGATCACGCTGCTTACGCCCTTCTGGGCCAGGCACCAGGCGATCGCCAACTGCGCGCGCGTTACTCCCACCTCATCCGCCAGCGTCTTGAACTTCTTCACGCGCTGCTTGTTGTCCTCGGTCAGGTACGAGTTGCGCAGGTTTTCGCTGCGCCACAGGCGCGCGCCTTCGGGCAGGCCGTCGTCGTACTTGCCGCTTAACAGGCCGCTGGCCAGCGGACTCCAGGTCACCACGCCCATGCCCAGTTCTTCGACCGCCGGCTGCACCTCCGTGTGGTAGCGGTGGCGCGCGACCAGGCTCAGCTGCGGCTGCTCCACCCGCGGTGGGTAGGCGTACCATTCCTTGGCGGCCGTGGACGCGGCGTGGATCTGCTCCGCGCTGTGCTCGCTGGTGCCCCAATACAGCACTTTGCCCTGTTTGATCAGGTCGCTCATGGCGCAGGCGGTTTCCTCTGCGGGCGTGTTGGGATCCGGCCGATGGCAGAAGTAGATGTCGACGTAGTCGGTGCCGATGCGCTTGAGCGATTTTTTCGATGCTCTCGAAGATGTGCTTGCGCGAGAGGCCGGTGTCGTTGACGTCCTCGGACATGGGCCAGAAAACCTTGGTGCTGATCACCAGCTCGTGGCGCGGCAGCTCTTTGAACACGCGGCCCATGGCCTTCTCGGCCTCGCCCTTTTCGTAGATGTCGCTGATGTCGAAAAAGTTCACGCCGGCCGAGTAAGCGTGCTTGATGATGCTCTCGACGGTGTCTTCGTCTTTGACGCTGGCGCCGTAGGTGGTCCAGCCGCCCAGGCTGAGCGCCGAAAGGCGCAGGCCCGACTTGCCCATGTAGCGGTACTGCATGTCAGCGTTGAACATGGTTTGGTGCCTGGTGGTTGGTGACTGGTGGACACACTAGTGGCATGAACACACAGGGCAACGTGTCTGTTCCGGAATGAACGAAATGGACGCGTGTTTGTGCTAGTTCTTCCCACGAACACGCGCACACTCTTGTCCCGTAATTTTCTTTGCCTCCCCGAGTCCAATACCATAGAGCCGCATTAGCGCCACCACGACATGCAACGGCCACTGGTCCTCTTCCACGGCTCTAACCACAACCTCGGCCGCGCTCGCTCCGGATTGCACCATAGGGCGATAGCGCTCGATCAGTTCTTCAGCGGTGGGATAGTCTTCTATAGGTCTCGGCACGCAGTCACCAAAGCGGAAGGATTTGAGGGTTCACAGTCTACACAAGCTGAAGTGCTTGCCGCACCAACTCTTCCGTTGTGGCGCCTGCGCCTAGTTTCTCGGCGGCTTTGGTTACGGCCGTTTCGCTTTTATTCTGGGGATAGCCGAGCGCGAGCAGCGCGAGAATGGCGTCGTTTGACGTGCCCGGCAGGCTGGGCCGCGCGCTTGCGCTTGCGGCTCTTGTCCCCCACTTTGCGAAGTCGTCGCGCAGCTCGGTCACCATGCGCTCGGCGGTCTTGGGGCCGATGCCTTTGAAACGCTTCAGGCCGGCCACGTCGGCGGCGGCCACCAGGCTGATGATCTGGTCCGGGTCGGCGGCGCACATCACCGTAATCGCCGTCGCCGGGCCGATGCCCTTGACGGTGATCAGCGCGCGGAACAGGTCGCGCTCGCGCTCGGTCAGGAAGCCGAACAGGCGTTCTTCGCCCTGCTCGGCGTTGATGGTGTGATGCACCAGCAGCAGCGCCTCGCCGCCCTTCAGCTTGCCGCTGGTCGAAAGCGGCACCGCAATGCGATAGCCCACGCCGCCGGCCTCAAGCACCACGGTGCCGGGCAGCATCGAGTGAATCTTGCCACGGATGAATTCGTACATCCGGTCGTTTTACAGCGCGGCGCCGCGCCCCCCAAGATGTGTAAAGCCGGGTGATTCCGAAAAAACCACAGAACCCGGAGGAGGGCCGGGTTCTGTCGCTCGCCCGAACTGCGTTGTACTCGGAACGCGGGGCTCATTCGGGCGAGCGGAAAGCCGCGTGTTCTTGGCCTGTCGTCTGGCTCATGCGCGCAGCACCTTCCGTTTGATGCGCAGGCCGGCAGCCAGGGCCAGCAGGGCCAGAAGGCTCAGAGCCAGCCCGTTGCCGGCGTTGCCCCCGGCGCAGCCGGCGGCCTCGTCCTGCCCGGTTTCCACGCTATCGATGGAGCGCGCTTCAAGGAAGCTCAGCCCGGTAGCAGAGTCGGTCACAACCTCCAGCCGGCCGTCGACAGCTGCATCGGCGGAGACGGCCCCGTCGAGCGCCACGTTGCTTCCCACGACACCGAGCTCAGGCTGCTTGACTTCCTCCCCCGGTTCGTCCGCTTCGGCGGCCGGGACGAAGTTGACGAAGTGGCAGTACTCGCTGAACTCGCCGCTGCTGTGATCGTTGCAGCCGCGAACGCGCCACATGTAGTAGTACTCTGCGTCGGTTCCCTGTTCGGCGAACTGAGGGAGAGCAACCAGGGCAGTGTTCCCGCTGATTTCGGCCACGGTGGCGTCGCTGTAGGTGCCGACGCGGTCATAGCGCTGGATTTCTACCTCGTAGCGCTGGGCGCCGATGGCGGGCATCCAGGCCAGGATCACGACCTCGCCCTTCAGCACCTCGAAGTCCCCGGGGGTAACAGGGGTCGCGGTGCCGATCTCGCCGAGAAGGAAGGCCATGGTGTTGTCGGCCACGCGGGCTCCGTCGCGCCCCCCACAACCACCAGGCGGTCCCGTTTCAGGTCGTAGGCGCCGGTGTGCCAGAAGCGTCCGTTGGAATCATCTTCGGATGGCAGCTGGTTCCAGTTCATGTCGTTGAGGTCCAGCCTGAAGGTTTCGTTGGTGGCGCTGGTGCCTCCCAGGAAGCCCCCTGCAGGATCATGGCGTGACGGATCGGGTCGTAGGCCACGGCGGGGTAGCGGCGCGCGCTGGGGGTCGAGGCGTCAGTCAGGTTGCTCCACACCAGGCCGCCGTC
Source organism: Planctomycetota bacterium (assembly GCA_027493625.1). GTDB lineage: Bacteria > Planctomycetota > UBA8742 > UBA2392 > UBA2392 > JACKID01. The sequence continues at coordinate 786,861 of JAOSKM010000002.1, forward strand.
GAGGGTCAGCGAGTGGAGTCCACCAGTGTGTCCGCGGTACACCAGCATACGCTGGCCGGTCGGATCGTAGATAGCAGCGTTGCCGACACTGGTGCCGCCGGGGATGTTGACCGTGGGCAGCGCGCCCTTGCCCCAGTTGCTGTCCCGTTCGTTGAGATTGAAGGCCCACACATCGTGCAGCGTGGCGGAGGAGGCGTAGCCGCTGTAAAGGATCACGCGGTCGTTGAGCTGGTCGTAAACCAGCGATGCCTGGGTGCGGGGCGACGGACGCGCGCCATCGGGGTCTACGCCGAGTTCGGTCCAGAACTCGCCGTCCGGGTTCAGGCTGAGAGCGAAGATGTCGTTGGTGTTGCCGCTGGCCGACCCGCCACCAAACACGATCAGCCGGTTGCGCTTCGAGTCATAAGCCGCGGCCGCCTCACGGCGGGGGTGGGAGCAGTGCCCTTGGGGGTGAGTTCACGCCAGGTGCCCTCGTCCATCGAGTAAGCGAGCACCCGGTTCGACAGGACACCGTTCTGGAAGCCGCCGAACAGGATCAGCCGATCGTTCTGGGCGTCCATAACCATCACGTGCTCCGAGATGGTGAACGGCAGGTCTGCAACTTCGTAAGCGTCCTGTGCCGCGAGGGGGCAGGGCGCAGCCGGCCACCGCGGCCAGCAGGACAGAGCGGATGTTGATGAGAGCTTTCATGACTAACCTCCTTTCGAGTACACCTGAAGCATACCACGCCAATTGCACAGATACGCCAATACGCACTGTGCATTTTGGAAATATTTGGCGAATATCCTTTAGGTATAAAGCAGTTTTGAACGGAAAAGCCGCGCTATTCTTCTTTTAAATCCTTTAGTATCAGGCTGTTATGTGTTTATTGAAACACACGTTGATTATATGAACAATGGTTTAGAGCGCACAGTCGCGCCTCGAACCACCCATAAATTGCACAGTCACACTTCAGCCAACCCCCTCTCGACCAATTCCTGCAGCCACGCGGCTTCGCTGCTATCCTGACCACATGACCAAGCCCAAGCCTGTACTTCTCGTGATCATGGACGGCTGGGGCGTGGCGCCGCCCGGGCCCGCCAACGCAGTCACGGCCGCTAACCCGGAGACCTTCAACCGCCTCCTGCAGACCGAACCCCACACCGTGATCGAGGCCAGCGGCGAAGACGTTGGCCTGCCGCCCGACCAGTTCGGCAACTCGGAAGTCGGCCACCTGAACCTCGGCGCCGGCCGCATCGTCTGGCAGGAAATCACCCGCATCAACAAGGACATCCGCGAAGGCCGCTTCGCGAAAAACCCCGCGCTTGCCAAGGCGCTTGAGGCCGCGCGCCCCCACAGTGAAGAAGGCGGCTGCATCCACCTGATGGGCCTGGTCAGCGACGGCGGCGTGCACTCCAGCGACGTGCACTACTTCGCGCTGCTGGACTGGCTGAAGACCGCCGGCTTTCCCGGCGAGCGCGTGTTCTTTCACGTCATCACCGACGGCCGCGACACCAACCCCCACGGCGGCATCGAATACGTGGACAAGCTGCAGGAGAAAATGGCGCAGACCGGCATCGGCCGCGTCGCCAGCCTCAGCGGCCGTTACTACGCCATGGACCGCGACAAGCGCTGGGAGCGCACGCAGAAGGCCTGGGACGTGTACACGCTGGGCGAAGGCGAGATCGTGCCCGACGTGCTGGAGGCGATCCGCGACAGCTACGCTAGGGGCGTGAGCGACGAGTTCATCACGCCCAAGCTGATCACCGAGCACGACCGGCCGCTGGGGCTGATCCGCGACGGCGACGTGGTGATCTGGTTCAACTTCCGGGCGGACCGCGCGCGGCAGTTCTGCTGGGCGCTGACGAAAGAGAAGTTCGACGGCTTCACGCGCCGCAAGCAGCCGCGCGCCACGCTGGTGACCATGACGCCGTACGCCGCGGACATCCCCGCGCAGGTGCTGTACGAGCCGCAGTCATTGAAGAACACCCTGGGCGAATACCTGGCGGGCCTGGGCCTGCACCAGTTCCGGTGCGCCGAGACCGAGAAGTACGCGCACGTTACCTACTTCTTTAATGGGGGCATTGAGCAGCCCAACCCCGGTGAAGAGCGCGCACTGGTGCCCTCACCCAAGGTGGCGACCTACGACCTGCAGCCGGAGATGAGCGCCGGAGAGGTCACCGACAAGGTGGAAGCGGCGATCCGCTCAGGCCGTTTCGACTTCGTGCTGGTGAACTACGCGAACCCGGACATGACCGGCCACACCGGCGTGTTCGAGGCCGCGGTGAAGGGCGTGCAGGCCGTGGACGCGGGCCTGAAGCGGATTGTCGCCGCGGCCCAGGAGAAGGGGTTCGCAGTGCTGGTGACGGCCGACCACGGCAACGTCGAGGAGATGGAGATCGAGGGGCGCAACAGCACGCAGCACAGCCACAACAAGGTGCCGCTGATCTTGACAGGTCAACACCCCGCGCGGAAGCTGAAGGAAGGCGGCAAGCTGGCGGACGTGGCGCCCACGGTGCTGGAGCTGATGGGGCTGCAGCAGCCGCCCGAGATGACCGGAGAGTCGCTGCTGGAGTAGAGTTCCAGATGCCTGAGTTCATCACCGCCAGCAGGGCCACCCACAGCCCGGTCAACCTATGGCACGTGGGCACCACCCATGGGCGCAGGTTCATCGCGTACCTCGAGATGGATGACGACGATGCGCCTGAAGGCGGCGAAGTATCCATCGACGCCGAAGCCATCGGCGGCCCCGACGACGGTTGGTTGCAGGAGGTCATGCAACATGCCCGCGTTCCATCCAGAAGAGAGCGCGGCTCGGGTCGGTTTGTGGTATTATGGAGCCTGCGACTGGCCCCCGGCGAGCGATGGCACCTGACGCTGAGGCTCAACGGACAGGCAATCGCAACCCGGACCATACGCATCACCGAGGCAAAGCAATGAGCAAGGCCAGGAAAAAAGCAGCACCCGCCGAGGTGAAGTCGGACACCTGCCTTGTCATCTACACCGACAAGGACGGCCGGCAGGTCGTCAAGGAACAAACCGCAGAATGGCGCACCGTGCGCCCGCCGAAGCGAGACCGCAAGCGCAAGGCAAGCTGACCGCGGGATGGCCATCAAACTCGACATCAGCAACCTGCTTGAGCCGGCCGTGGGCGAACACGGCCTGGGCGAAGACGCCGTCGCGGCGCTGGATTCGCGCATCCTGGAGTATCGCAATACGCTGGCCGCCGAGCGCGCCTACGGCCTGCACGCGCACATGGGCCTGGCCCACGACGCGGAGATGCTCGAAAACATCCTGCGCGCCACCCAGCCGTTGCTGGGCAGGCACCGGCACCTGGTGCTGCTGGGCATCGGCGGCAGCTCGCTGGGTCTGCAGATGCTGGTGCATGCGCTGCAGCCGCGCGGGCCCGCGCTGCACGTGGTGGACAACACGGACCCGACCCTGTTCGCCGAGGTGCGCGAGGCGATCGAGCTCGAACACACGCTGTTCATCCCGGTCAGCAAGTCCGGAGGCACGATCGAGACAGTGGCCGCGCTCGGCTACTTCGCCGGCGAGCTGGACAAAGCGGGCCTGAAACTCGCCGACCACATGCTCGCGATCACCGACCCGGCAAAGGGCCACCTGCGCGATTTCGCGGAGCGGCACGGCCTGCCGACCGCCGAGATCCCGCCCGCCGTGGGCGGCCGTTTCAGCGTGCTGACCGCGGCCGGGCTGGCGCCGGCGGCGCTGATGAACATCGACATCGCCGCGCTGCTGCAGGGCGCCGCCCGCACGGCCGAGCTGTGCACCAGCGGAGCGACAGCCGATGACTGGCCCGCCACGCTGGGCCTGCTGGCGCCGGAGCTGTGCCTGAGGCGCGGTAAGCACAGCCTGGTGGTGATGCCCTACAGCTCAAGGCTGGAGTATCTTTCCGACTGGTTCGTGCAGCTGTGGGACGAGTCGCTGGGCAAGGACGGCAAGGGCCAGGCGGCGATCCCGGCCGTGGGCGCGAGCGATCAGCACTCGCAGCTGCAGCTGTTCCAGGAAGGCCCGAACGACAAGGCGCTGCTGTTCATGCGGGTGGAGAGACACCGGCCGGACATCAGGCTGGGCGAGTTCGAGTGGGAGCATTTCGGCGCGGGCTACGTGCAGGGCAAGACGCTGGGCGAGGTCATCAACTCGCAGCAGGCGGGCACGGCGCAGGCCTGCACCGAGCGCAAGCGTCCCAACGCGACGCTGACCCTGCCGCATCTTGACGCATCAACACTCGGCGAACTGGTGATGGGGCTGGAGATCGCGACCAGCTACGCCGGATGGGCCTTCGGCGTGAACCCCTACGACCAGCCGGCGGTCGAGCTCGGTAAGCGCATCAGCCGCCGCATGCTGGGCGGGTAGCTCCTGTTCACGGTCCGGCGCACTGACTGCCCTGGCTGGAAACGACGAAGGGCGCCCGCGAGGGCGCCCTTGCCGGTGTTTGCCGATGCTACTGGTGGCTGCCGGACTCGATGGGTTTCACCTCGAGCGGCTTTTCCTTGCGGTAGTCCGTGATGTTCTGCTGGTAAATGGCGGTGTCCATCAGGATGTAGCCGACCATCCAGGCCACGAACGCCAGCGAACTGATCAGGATCCAGAAGTTGAAGCGCTTGTCGTAGCGCAGGTGCATGAACCACAGGGCCACAATGCTGGCCTTCACGCAGGCGATGCCCAGCGCGCCCACGATGTTCATGCGCCCCAGGTCAACCTGCGCGACGGCCACGGTGATCACCGTCAGCACCAGCAGCGCGCCCAGCACCTTCACCAGCGACTTCCAGCTGCTGACGTGGCCGATGGTACCCGGCAGGCCCTCATGGGGCTCGTGCACGTCGTGGCCCTGGACGTTGTGGTCGTGCTCGGTTTCGTAGGGTACGTCAGTCATGACTCTTGCCCTCCGCGCCTGTCCAAAAGGGTCAGGCACCTTTTCATTCCGCTGTGCTCCATGAAAAGGAGCCAGACCCGGGGTGCCAGACCCTGTTAGCCGATCAGGTACAGCAGCGGGAACAGGAATATCCAGATCATGTCCACGATGTGCCAGTACAACGCCACGTTGTCGACCGCGCCGTAATACCTGCGGTTGAAGTGGCCCCTGAGCGCGCGCACGAACAGCCACGCGTACAGGCCCATGCCCACCAGCACGTGGATGCCGTGCAGGCCGGTCATGCAGAAGTAGATGGCGAAGAACGTGCCCATGCCCATGAGCTGAAGCTGCTGGCCGGTCATGCCCGGGTACTTCTCCAGCAGCGCCGGCGGCAGGTCCGCCGTCGCCACGCCGAAGTTGCTGCCCCACACCGCACCGATGTGCAGCTTGTGGCTGTACTCGAAATACTTCACCACCATGAACGCGCCGGCGCACAGGAAGGTCAGAGCCAGCGTGATCAGCAGGCCCTTGCGCTGCTCCAGTTGCGCGCAGCGCACCGACCACGCCGCGGTCAGTGAGCTGGTCAGCAGCACCACGGTGTTCAGGCCGCCCAGCCTCCAGTCAAGGAAGTAGTGGGCATAATGGAACATCTCCTGGTGGTTGCCGCGGTACACCGCGTAGGCGGTGAACAGACCGCAGAAGAACAGCAGCTCCTGCCCCAGGAACAGCCACATGGCCAGCTTGCCCGTGCTGTACTGCTGGTGCAGGGTATCGAAGTGCATGGCCAGCTCTTTCGGCCTTGCCGGCAGAGCTTCATGCCTGGTTTCGTGTTCCGCGACGCTTGTGCTCATGGCGACCTGTTAGTGAACCTTGGAGAGAGACTTGCCCGTTTCAACCACTTCCCGCTTCAGCCGGTAACCGGCGTCCTCGGAAACCAGTTCCCAGTTCTCGAAGTCGTAAGCGCCCATCACGATGGGCTTCTCGGTGAAGTTGTGGAAGTCCGGCGGGCTGGTGGCCTGCCACTCGAGGCTGGCCGCACCCCAAGGGTTCGGCGGCGCCTTCTTGCCCTTGAACAGCGAGTGCAGCAGGTAGCCGGCCTGCAGCACCACCGCGGCGCCCAGGATGTACGCGCCGATCGTGCTGATCTGGTGGAAAATCGTGAACTCGTCCAGGTAGTTCGCGTAACGGCGCGGCATGCCGCGCGTTCCCGCCACGAACTGCGGCATGAACGTCACGTTGAAGCCGATGAACACCATCACCGCAGCGATGCGCCCCAGCGTCTCGTTGTACATGCGGCCGGTCATCTTCGGCCACCAGTAGTGCACGCCGCCCAGGAAGGCGGTCAGCACCGAGCCCACCATCACCATGTGGAAGTGCGCGATGATGAAGTAGGTGTCATGCAGGTGCACGTTGGTGGCGATGCTGGCCAGGAACAGGCCGGTCAGGCCGCCGATGCCGAACAGGTAGATGAACGACAGGGCGTAGATCATCGGCGACTTGAAGTCGATCGAGCCCTTGTAAAGCGTCGCCACCCAGTTGAAGACCTTGATCGCGCTGGGAATCGCCACAAAGAAGGTCAGCAGGCTGAAGATGATGCCCGCCGTCGGCGACTGGCCCGACACGAACATGTGGTGGCCCCAGACCAGGAAGCCGATCGCCGCGATCGCGATCGAGCTCCAGCCGATGGCCTTGTAGCCGAACACGTGCTTGCGGCTGAAGGTTGCGATCATCTCCGACTGCACGCCCATCGCCGGCAGCACCATGATGTACACGGCCGGGTGGCTGTAGAACCAGAAGAAGTGCTGGTACATCACCGGGTCGCCGCCGTACTGCGGCAGGAAGATGCCGATCTTGAACATGTGCTCGACCAGGCTCAGCCCCAGCGTCAGGCCCACCACCGGGGTGGCCAGCACCTGGATCAGCGAGGTCGCGTACAGCGCCCACAGGAACAGCGGCATGTGGTACATGCTCATGCCCTTGGGGCGCAGCTTGTGCATGGTGGCGATGAAGTTCAGGCCGGTCAGGATGCTGCTGAAACCCAGGATGAACACCGCCGTGTACGACAGGATCAGGTTCCACTGGATGTCACGGCCGGAAGAGTAGGGCGGGTAGAGCGTCCAGCCGGTGTCGAGCCCGCCCAGGAACAGCACGGCCAGGAAGAACACCAGGCCGATGACGTACAGGTACCACGACATCAGGTTGACGCGGGGCAATGCCAGGTCCTTGGCGCCGAGCTGCATGGGCAGGATGAAGTTGCCCAGGCTGGCGGGGATGCCGGGGATGATGAACAGGAACACCATCACCGCGCCGTGCAGGGTGAACGCCCGGTTGTACCAGTCGTTGGACAGGATCATGTCGCGGGGGCCAAGCAGCTCGGTGCGCAGCAGCACGGCCCAGAAGCCGCCCAGCAGCAGCGCGACGCTGACGGCCACCAGGTACATGATGGCGATGCGCTTGTGGTCAAGCGTCACCAGCCAGGACTTCAGCCCCTTGCTGGCGTTCAGGTAATGCACCTTCGGGTGGATCACTTCGCCCGAAGCGGGTTTCTCGACAATGCCACCGGCCATTGCTCAGGTCCTCTCGCTTACTGCTTCCGCAGGAAGGCGATGATCGCCTCCCGTTCTTTCTCATTGAAGTTGAAGCTGGTCATCGCGTTGGGGTAGCCCTGCACCACGTTCATGCCGGGCTTCTCCAGCGAGTCCTTGACGTACGTCTCGTCCACCACGCGGCTGGTGCCGTCGGCGAACTTGCGCTCCTTGCCCCAGCGCTCTCCGAAGCCCTGGAAACTCGGGCCGCCGTTCTCGATCTGCCGGCCGTCCAGGGTGTGGCAACTGGTGCAGTTGTCGGCGTAGATCACCGGGCCCAAATCCTCGATGGTGTACGCCTCGGGGTCGTACTCCGTCTCCACCAGGCGCTTCCACTCGGCCTCGGTCTCCACCACCACTACCTTGGTGATCATCTCGGAGTGGTCGCGGCCGCAGTATTCGGTGCAGAACAGGTCGAACTCGCCGCTCTCGGTGGGCTGGAACCACAGCTTGTTGTAGCGCCCGGGCACGCAGTCCTGCTTGACGCGGAAGGCGGGGATGAACATGGAGTGGATCACGTCCCGGTCGGGCGTGGTCATGATCATCTGGTAGGGCTTGTCCTTAATGAGGTAGAGCTTCTTGGTGGTCCAGTTCTTGGTGAAGGGGGCGCCGGAGTAGGTGAAGCGCCACTTCCACTGCGAGGCCTCCACCCTGATTTCACGCACACCGCTGTTGGGCGGGTTGACCATCTCCAGGTACCAGTAGGTGCTGACGCCGAACACCACCAGCAGCAGGATCAGCGGGATGATCGACCAGGCCAGCTCGAGCCTGGTGTTGTGGGTGCTGGTGATCTCTTCCTTGTGGCCCGGGCGCTTGCGGTATTTGACCATGAAGTAGAGGGTCGCGCCGCAGATGCCCACGAAGAAGATGATGCACAGCCACAGGATCAGGAAGTAGGTGAAGTCCGACCCCGCCGCCACCGTGGAGGACTGGGGCGGAAACCAGAACGATCCGCCGGACTGCGCCAGCGGCAAGCCAGCCAGCTTGCCCAAACCTAAATCAGCCATCATCAGGTCGCTTCCGCTTGAACTTGCTCTTCGCGGGGTTTCCGCAATTCGCGGTACCACCAGTAGCCCACGAACGAAAACAGGAACAACAGTATCCCCACGCCGCCCACCCTCATCATGTTGAAGGCGCGGCTGATGTTGTCGGTGTACTCGAGCGCAAAACAGTTCAGCCCGAAGCCGCTGTCGTCCTGGCTGGGCTGTCCCATTCTGCCTTCGCTTGAGGCCTTCAGTTGCGCCTGCAGGTCGGTCGGGTTGTAGGCCAGGTTGCGCAGGTAGTGCGAGATCACCCCGTCGCCGTTGACGATGAACAGCGCGGACTTGTGGCGGTACTCGCCGGTCTCGGCGTCGAAGCGGTACTGGAAGCCGAGCGCATCGGTCAGGGCGTGGATTTCGGCGTCGCTCTCGCTGGTGAGGTAGTGCCAGCCGGCGTCGGCCTCGGCCTTGGCCACGATGCCCAGGTAGCGCAGCTTGGCCTGCTTGGCGGTCTTGTAGGTCTCGGCGGGGTTGATGCTGACGGTGAGGACCACGAATTCGCGCCCGGCCACCCACTCCATGTCGCGCATGGCCTTGGCCAGGTCATTGAGCTGGTAGCTGCACAGGCGCGGGCAGTCGGCGTAGTTGAGGGTGATCAGCAGCGGGCGGCCCGGCTTGAGGTACTGGGCCAGCTTTACGCTGCGCCCGTTGTCGTCAGTGAAGGTGAGCTCGCGCGGGATCGGCTCGCCGATGCGCTCGATGACGTCGACGCCCTGCAGCTCGTACTCGAGCTGGCGATCCTGGGCGTGCACGGCCCCGGCAAGGGTCGCTGCTACGATCATCGAAAGTATAAGCTTGAAGTGCATAGCAAAAAAACGCCAAGCCGTACGCTGCGGTCGCTTCTGCGACCGCACGAAAGGGGTGCTTTAACATCCCGGACAGTGTTGCGACAGGGGGATTCTTATCCGGTGGAGACTGGGAGAGACCGTGGTCTCAGGGCGCAGTTCTACACTGTCGAGAGACACTATAGCGCCGACGTTTCAGGTCGCAACTAATATAGATAAATAGACACAGTTGTCCGATTATGTTCCTGACTTTCCGCCTGCCCCGGGGTATGCTTTAGGCGTAACGTATTGTAGAAAGCAGCGCCCCAGGTGACGCAGTGGACGCAACCCAGGCACAACAGAACCCCATGCAGCGCTGGGCCCACCGCTTCGCGGTCGCAAGCACGGCCCTGCTGCTGTTCATGATCGCCGTCGGCGCCATGGTCACCACCACGCGCGCCGGCGACACCAACCCCGGCTGGTCCTGGCGTTTCTGGGAGTGGGCCGTCTCCTGGTGGCAGGCCGACGGCGGACGCGCCTGGGAAGACGGCCACCGCGTGATCGGCACCATCATCGGCTTCGCCGGCATCGGGCTGGCTTACACACTATGGAAGGGCGACAAGGGCAAGCCCCGCCGCTGGCTGGGCGTGGCGGCTCTCGCCCTGATCAGCCTGCAGGGCATCCTGGGCGGGCTGCGCGTGCTGGTGGTCAGCGACGCCGAGGTGCGCGACACCGTGCTGGCCTACACCGGCGGCGGCTACGACGTCGAGCTGCGCCGCGCCATCAAGGCCATGATCCACGGCGTCACCGGACAGGTGATCCTGGCCTTCCTGGCCTGCGTCGCGGTGATCACCTCCGCCCGCTGGGCGGCACCCTGGCAGGGCCAGAAGTCGCCCCATGCGCGCGGCAGCCGCACGCTCAGCCTCACGCTGGTGGCGCTGGCCGTCGGCCAGCTCGCGCTGGGCACCCTGGTGCGCCAGACCGGCCAGCACGTCATGTGGCACGTGGGCGGCGCATTCACCGTCACCCTGTTCGTGATCCTGATGCTGATGCGCGTCTACCGCTTCCATGCCGGCTTCGCGCCCCTGCGCCATGTGGCCGGCGCGGCCGCACTGCTGCTGGTGGTGCAGGTGTTCCTGGGCATCGTGCCCTGGATGCTGACGGAAGGCCGCCTGGTCAGCTACGACCCAGGCAGCCTGGTCGCCCTGCTGCGCACGGCCCATGTCACCGTGGGCGCACTGCTGCTGACCGTGCTGTCCGTGCAGGCCCTGTGGCTGCACCGCCTGGCACTGCCCGGCGAAGCCGAGCACGCGGCCACCAGCACCGTCGGCGAATTCGAGCACGGTCTGCGCACACGCCTCAACGACTACGCCGTGCTCAGCAAGGTGCGGCTGTCCGGCCTGGTGATGGTGACCGTGGCGGCCGGCTATTTCATCGGCGCGCCCGGCATGCCGAACCTGGTGGTGCTGGCGGCAACCATGATCGGCGTGTCGCTGGTGGCGGCGGGTACGTCCGCGCTGAACCAGTACATCGAGCGCGAGCGCGACGCGCGCATGGACCGCACCCGCAACCGCCCGCTGCCCTCGGGACGCATGACCCCGCGCGAGGCCATGGCCTTCGGCCTGCTGACGATTTTCGGCGGGCTGCTGATCGTGATGCTCGGCGTGAACCTGCTGGCCGCGGCGTTGACGGCCGCCACCAGCGCGATCTACGTGTTGATCTACACGCCGCTGAAGGTGCGCACCACGCTGAACACGCTGGTGGGCGCGATCCCGGGCGCCCTGCCGCCGATGATCGGCTGGGCGGCGGCCACGGGCGGCGTCAACCTGCACGCCTTTGTGCTGTTCGCGATCCTGTACGTCTGGCAGCTCCCCCACTTCTGGTCGATCGCCTGGCTGTACCGCGAAGACTACAAGCGCGGCGGCATGAAGATGCTGAGCTGCGAGGATTCCGACGGCGGCATGCTGGCCCGCCAGATCGTGCTGTGGTGCGTGGCCCTGATGGTCACCAGCTTCCTGCCGGTGCTGGTCGGCATGGCCGGGCGCACCTACGGGATCGGCGCGATCGCGCTTGGTTTCGGCTTCCTGGCCGCCGGCGTGATCAACCACGTCAAGCGCACGCGCGAGAGCACGCGCGGCGTGTTCTTCGCCAGCCTGCTCTACCTGCCTCTGCTGCTGGCGGTGCTGCTGTTCGACGTGTGGTAGAGCCTCACGCCAGCGCGGCGTGGACTTCAGCGTGGCGCTCGGACGGAATCGCCAGGTAATCGTAGGGCGCGCCCGCTTCGTTGCTGGGCGATTGCACGTCCCGCACCACTCCGCCAAGGCTCTGGGCCAGGCGGTAATCAAGCGCCCGCAGCTCGGCCAGCAGCTCGCCCTGTCGCGCGCGCAGCTTGTGCGCGCGTTCCGTGCCGTCGTCCGGCACCGGCAGGATCTCCAGCAGCAGCGGCGGCCGATCGCGGTTCAACACCGCCCGCAGGCCGCGCACCACCTCGAGCTCCATGCCCTCGACGTCGATCTTCACGACGCCGGCCCGTTCGCGCAGTTCGCCGTCGGCCAGGGTGGCGCCGTCCAGCACCTCGACTTCGCGGGCGTGGTCCTGCTCGGCGGTGCGGGCGACTTCCAGCATGGTAGCGGAGCTGTCGGTGCCGCTGGCCGCGTGCAGTGTGAAGCGCCCGGCGCGGTCGGACAGGCCGGCCTCGATCAGCCTGGTATTGCGGAAGTCGTTCAGGCGTATCACCTCGCGGATGCAGGCGCAGGCCGTTGGCGAAGGTTCGAAGCCGATCCAGGGCCGCGCGGCGTCCACCAGCTTCAGCCAGCACAGGGTCAGGCCCACGTTGGCGCCCACGTCGACGAAGCTGCCCGGGCACGCGGGCAGCAGTTTGCGCAGGAAGGCGTAGTCGATGCGCCCCGACATGTAGGCCAGCTGCACGCCGCCCGGCGCCTCCAGCGGCACCCGCAGCCGGCCGCCGGCGCGCTGCTGAACCACGTGGCGCTTGCCCAGTTTGCGCAGCAGCAGCCACCACAGGTAATTGCGGTCGGCCCGGGCCAGGAAGCTGATGCGTTGGCGCAGAGTGGGCATGCTACCTGCAATCGGGGCACAGGCCCCAGACCGTGACAGTCACGTCGTCGATTGCCCAGCCCTTGGGCCCCTGGGGCTTGTGCGGCAGATCGCCGATCTCGATGCACTCCACCCTGCCGCACTTCGTGCAGCTCAAGTGCGCGTGGTGGTGGTCCGGCGTGCCCTCGTGCGCATGGGGCTGCCCCACCAGCTCGAACATCTCCCGGCGCCCGACGCCGCGCACGGGCTGCAGCACGCCGGCCTCACGCAGCGTCTGCAGGTTGCGATAGACCGTGGCAGGGTCGCCGCCATCCGCACCGCACAGGCGCACGGCGTCCTCCATGCTTACCGGCTCATGGGCGCGCAGCAATGCCGCCACCAGCGCGGCCCGCGCAATGGTGACCCGCAGGCCGGCCGCGCGCAGGATCTGTCGGGCACGATCGGGGACGTTCATGCGACCAATGTAGAGGCGGCGCGGGCGGACGAAAGGGGAGAGCGTCCGGCGCCTGTCCGCGGGGTCAGCTCGACTGCCGCGGCTTCCTCCGCCGCGGCCTCTTCCGGGCTGCGCGCCGCCCGCTGCTGCAGGTTCGCGGGCATCGTTGCCTGCGCGAGGAACCGCGCTGCAGGGCGAGGCGGTCCGGAATCAGAACCTGAGGGGCACCTGGTACATACCGGCCCACAGCACGTAGGCCCAGTTGCCCACCAGGGCGATGCCCGCCAGCACCCAGAACAGGGCGATCTGCCCGCGGCTTGCCTCGATAGATACGCGCTTGCGGAACGGCAGCACCATGAACAGCCAGCTGATCGCGCCCCACACCAGCAGCGCGAACACCACCAGCGCCAGCGGATTGTAGCGCAGGGCCAGTCCGAACTGGCCGGTGCACAGCGCGGTCACGGCGCGCGTGCCGCCGCACAACGGGCAGGCCAGGCCGGTGTAGCGCAGCGGGCTCTCCACCGGCGGCACCCAGGTGATGTAGGAGAGCGGTATGTACACCGCAGCGCCCACCAGCAGCACCAGCGAGTAGAGCTCCCATGGCGAGGGCAGGCGGTTTTCCACCGGCGCCACGCGCAGCCGGATCCGCGTGCGCGGAGCCCGTTCAACGTGTACGCCCAGGGCGGTGTCCATGCCGGCAGGGTAACAAACACCGGGGCGGCGGGCCACCAGCCCCGCGGCTACTTGCGATTCATTCGCAACAACCCCTTGCGCCCGATATTCGGATATGTTTATCTGAATTAGTCGCACAGGGAGAGAGCCATGAGCCAGCCGCAGCCCCCTCCACCATCTTCCGCGGCTTCTTCGCCGCCGGCATGATCACTGCACTTGCCGCCGGCGCGCTGCTGGGCAGCTGGCTGATGCTCGAGATGGGCCGCGGAGGCAGCTACTTCGCGCCCGGCATCCACGTCATGAACGCCCACGCCCACGCCATGATCTACGGCTTCGTGGGCGCCTTCGTGATGGGCTTCGGCTACCAGGCCCTGCCGCGCTTCCGCGGTGCGGCACTCAGCCACCCGCGCCTGGCCGCCGCCTCGCTGCCCCTGCTGCTGGCCGGCCTGGCCGCCAGCTTCTTCGGCGAATTCCTCGGCCACGCGCCGGACTTCAGCGTCCACCCGCTCGCGGCCGCGGCGGTGCTGACGGGCAACGGCCTGGAACTGGCGGCCTTCGGCATCTTCGCCTTCGTCATGTTCCGCACGCTGGGCGCCCCGCGCCGGGTGCATGAGCGTTTCGTACTTGCCTCGGCGGCCTGGTTCGTGCTGAGCCTGGCGCTGGGCGGGGCGTACTACGTGGTGCTGCTGGGCGCTGCCGACTTCGGCGACGTAGTGGCGCGCGTGTCGGCGTTCCAGGACCCGCTGCGCAACCTGCAGTTGTTCGGGGCGATTACGCTGGTGGTGTTCGGCGTGATGCTGCACATCCTGCCGGCGGTGTTCGGCTTCAAGGCGCCCTCCGAAAAGCTGTTCAGCCGGCTGCTGTGGCTGTTCAACGGTGCGCTGCTGCTGATGGTGATCGCCTTTCCCCTGAGTGTCGCCGCGCGGCGCGGCTGGCTGGAGATGCCGATGGGCGCCCTGCGCGGCGCGTACTACCTGGGCGTGCTGGCGCTGGCGGGCTCGCTGCTTGCGATGTCGCTGGCGTTCAAGCCGTTCTCGCGCGTGCAGCTGAACGACCGCAGCGTCAAGTTCGTGCGCGCCGCGCATGTCTGGCTGCTGCTGAGCCTGCTGATGCTGGTGCTGGAGCCCCTGTACATCGGCTTGGTGGTCGGCGGCTTCGGCCACGGCTACCACGGCGGCATGCGCCACGCCCTGACGCTCGGCTTCGTGGCCATGATGATCGTGGCCGTTTCCGGCAAGGTGGTGCCGCGCCTGACGGGCCACGAACACGCCAGGCTGCCCGCGCTGCACGGCGTGTTTGTGCTGCTGAACCTGGCCATCGTGTGGCGCATCGGCGTCGAGATCGCCTCCGACTTCAACCCGGCCCTGCTGGCCTGGCTGGCCCCCTCCGGCGCCGCCGTGCTGCTGGGCCTGGGGCTGTGGGCCTTCCACCTGGCCCGCCTGATGCTCACGCGAGCATCCGCCCCGTCTTCTGCCGCGCCCGTCAAGGCGCCACCCCCGCCGCCCAGGCCGGCGATCGATCCGGGACTCAGCGTGGCGGAAGTCGCCCGCCGCTTCCCGGCCACGGTGCCCGTGTTCTCGGAACTTTGCATGGACGCCTGCTGCGGCGGGGCCGAGTCCGTGGCTGTCGCCGCCGAACACAACGGCCACCGGCTTGCGGAAGTACTGGCGCGGTTGGACCGGGCAATCACGGAGGCCAAGGCATGACACCCCTGCACAAACTGTCGCTTGAGACCGAGCCGATCCGCCTGCGCGACCCGCTGGCAGAATTCCTGGGCTTCCGCGAGCCAGCCGAGCCCTTCGAGTTCACCCTCGAGGACGCCGGCCGCTTCGCCGGCCACCTGTGCCCCACCGTGGCCACGGCCTTCAGCGCCACCCGCATCGCCCTGCAGCGCCTGTACCCGGGGGCCCTGCCCGAGCGCGGCGGCGTGCGAGTGACCATGGCCTCGGCCCCCGACCAGTTCGCCAACGGGCCGCTGGCGCGGGTGGCCGCCTACATTACGGGTGCCGCCGGCGACGACGGCTTCCGCGGCCTGGCCGGGCGCTTCAGCCGCCAGCACCTGCTGAACTACGACGCGAAGCTGGAGCCCTACGGCAGCATCTGGTTTCAGCGGCTGGACACAGGCGCGAAGGTCGGCCTACTGCCCCTGCCCGAGCGCATCCAGGGCGGCGCGGGCATTGCCAAGGCACTGAAGCCCGCCCTGGAAGGCGATCCCGAGCAGGCAGCGGTGTTCCAGCAGGCCTGGCAGGAACGCATCGAGTCCGTGCTGCAACTCGGCGAGCAACTGTTTCAGGTCGTCGTGTAGCGCAACACGCTGCGCCCGACGCACAAAATGTGCATTTTCTCTGATCTGGAAAAACGGCAACTTGCATAAGTTGCTTCACTGTATAGTTTTACGGTACTATCGATGTAAAACAAATTTGACGTGCAATTTGTGCATACTGTGCGCTTGTGGTGTATACTGTCGTTGCAGAGCCAACGGAGGGCACGGCCATGCACGTCGAATCCACACTCACCGGATGCAAAAAGTTCGCGGGTGTCAAATCCATCCTGTTGCGTCCCGCGCCTGAATTGACATTCAGGCCTCAACAGCTTGAGCGCGCCATGCTGTTGGTACTGTTGCCGCTGTTTTCGCTGGCGTCGATAGCGCTGGCTCTGGCGGACGTCCTGATGGGAACCGCCACATGGTTCGAACGCTACCAGCTGATCCCCGCCGGCGTCGCGTTTGGCGCTGTCTGGTTCTGGTGCGGTTTCACGCGCTCGAACAACGTGCGGCGGATCCGTGCCGTCACCCTGCTGCTGGGGCCGGGCATTGTGATGGAGCGCTTCCTGATCGGTCTCTGGTACACCGCGATGTACGGACATGACGTTCGGTTCCTGAGTTCCATGTCGGTCTGGATGATCCTGGCTTCCTGCCTGTTTGTGTTCCTGAAACCGGGACGTGGGGCCTTCATTGCCGGCTTTGGCTACTACTCCTTCGCGGTCGCTGCCCTTTTGGCCTTTCTGGCGCTGGCCCGCACTCCGGTCTCGGATGAATTCATCCAGGAGTTCATGCTCACCTACATCGTCGGGGCACCCATTTTCCTGACTCTGCTCGCCGGCTTTGCCCGCTTGCGCTCTGCCTACGGTTCAGCGCTGCACCGCGCCGACAAGTTCGAGAGCATGGCCATGCAGGATGCCCTGACCGGCCTGTTCAACCGCCGCGTGTTTTCGACGTCGATGCGCCGCGCCCGCGCCCGACAGGCCCGGCGCCGCACCCCCGTTTCCATGGCAATCCTGGACATCGACCACTTCAAATCTGTCAACGACTCCTTCGGCCACAACAAAGGCGATGAGGTGCTGGTGAAGGTCGCCAACATCCTGACCGCCACCATGCGCCGCACTGATGACGTCTTCCGATGGGGCGGCGAAGAGTTCGCCATCCTGATGGAGGAAACCGATGCCGAGAATGCAGCACTGGTCTGCGAACGTCTGCGGCAGCTGATCGAGAGCGAAAACATGCTGCCCGGCCGCAAGGTCACCGCCAGCTTCGGCGTGGCGGAGCTGATCGCCGGCGAAGATGATTCCGGCTTCTTCAGCCGCGCCGACGCAGCCCTGTACGACGCCAAGGACCTCGGGCGCAACCAGGTGGTGATCCGCAAGAAGCGCCGGCCCTCGAACCCGCTGGTGAAGCCGATCAGCGACCTGATCGACTCGACGGATTTCGGCCGGCCCGAAGAAGCGTAGAGGCGCAGCGTGCTGCGCCCGGGAATCAGCCCTCGGTACAGGCAATCCTGCCTGTGCCGCCAGGACGGGGGCGGCGCGCTACAGGCGGGCGCGGCGGGCGGCCATTACTATGCGGGCGCAGGCTTCGGCGTCGCTCAGGGCTTCGTGGTGGTTCAGCTTCAGGCCCATCACGCGGCAGACATTGGCCAGGTTCGCCGGGTGAATGCCCAGGGCCCTGCGCGCCTGGCGCACCGTGCACACCCAGGGCAGTTCCGGCGCCGGCAGACCGGCGGCCGCGCAGCAGGCCTCCAGCACCGCGCGGTCGAAGCCGGCGTTGTGGGCGGCGATGAAGCCGGCGCCCTCCAGCACCTCGCGCAGGATCGGCCAGGCCTGGCCGAAGTCGGGCTTGTCCTCCACATCCTCGAGCGTGATCCCGTGAATGCCCGTGAACAGCATGATGTCGCGCGGCGGCTTGATCAGCTGCCGCACACGGCGCGCCACGCGGCCGCGCTCCACGCGCACCAGGCCGACGGCGCAGGCGCTGTCGGGGTAGTTGTCCGCGGTCTCGAAGTCGATGGCCACGAACACGCCCGGCAAAGGGTCAATGAAGCTGGTTTTCGCGCGCGCCATGCCTGTCCTGAGCCCGTCGAAGGGACGCCAGTCTAACAGCGCCGGCGACAGCGCCTATTTCCGGGCACTGGTGCCCCCTTGTCGCCCGCTTGCTATAACCCTGCCATGATCGTGAAGATTTCCAGCGCCGGTGTCAGCGGCATCATGGCCGTGCCTGTGGACGTCGAGGTGGACGGCGCGTCCACCAACGCCAACGACCCCGCCTTCATGGTGGTGGGCCTGCCCGACAAATCGATCAGCGAGGCGCGCGAGCGCGTGCGCGCGGCCATCGACAACGCCGGCTACGACTGGCCCTTCCTGCGCCTCACGGTGAACCTGGCGCCCGCGGACCTCAAGAAAGAGGGCAGCGCCTACGACCTGCCCATTGCCGTCGGAGCGCTGGCGGTCAGCCACCAGGTTGACCCCAACGCGATCGGCCGCCACGCCATGATCGGTGAGCTGGCGCTGGACGGCCGTTTGCGCCGCGTGGCGGGCGTGCTGCCGATCGCGCTGGCCCTGAAAGAGCGCGGGGTGAGAAGCCTGATCGTGCCCGAGGACAACGCGGGCGAGGCAGCGGTGGTGGAGGGGGTGGATATCATCCCGGCCGGGCACCTGCGTGAGGTAGTGGGTTTCATCAACGGCAACCTGCCGATCGAGCCGTTTCGCGCGGAT
Organism: Planctomycetota bacterium; assembly: GCA_027493625.1. Taxonomy (GTDB): domain Bacteria; phylum Planctomycetota; class UBA8742; order UBA2392; family UBA2392; genus JACKID01. The sequence goes on from JAOSKM010000002.1 coordinate 805,250, forward strand.
ATTGAGGCCTACTTCGACCACGCCGACGAGTACGGCGCCGACTTCGCCGACGTCAAAGGACAGGAGGCCGCCAAGCGCGCGCTGATGATCGCCGCGGCCGGCGGTCACAACGTGCTGATGCTGGGCAACCCGGGCGTGGGCAAGAGCATGCTCAGCAAGCGGATCCCCACGGTGCTGCCGCGCATGACGCTTGAGGAGGCGCTGGAGACCACCAAGGTCTACAGCGTGGCGGGGCTGGTCACGAAGGACATGCCGCTGGTGACGAAGCGCCCCTTCCGCAGCCCGCACCACACCATCAGCGACGCCGGCATGATCGGCGGCGGGACGAATCCAAGACCGGGCGAGATCAGCCTGAGTCACAATGGGGTGCTGTTCCTGGACGAGTTCCCGGAGTTCAACCGCAAGACGCTGGAGGTCATGCGCCAGCCGCTGGAGGACGGCACCGTCACCATCAGCCGGGCCAGCGGCAGCCAGACCTACCCCGCGCGCATGATGATGGTGGCGGCCATGAACCCGTGCCCCTGCGGCTACCTGGGCCACCCGGCCAAGCGCTGCCAGTGTTCGCCCCGGCAGATCGCCGCCTACCGCGGGCGCATCAGCGGCCCGCTGCTGGATCGTATTGACATTCACCTGGAAGTGCCGGCCGTGGATTACAAGGAGTTGTCGGGCGGCGCGACGGGGCTCAGCAGCGCGGAAATGCGCGCGCGGGTGCAGGCGGCGCGTGACGTGCAGACGGCGCGTTTTAAGGCAGCGCGCAAGGGCCTGCACAACAACGCGGGCATGAGCGACAAGGAAGTGCGCAAGTACGCCGAGCTGGACAACGGGGTGAAGACGCTGCTGGACACGGCCATGGAAAGCCTGCAGCTCAGCGCGCGGGCGTACACCAGAATCCGCAAGATCGCGCGCACCATAGCCGACCTCGAGGCCGCGCCGGAAATCCGCACCGAGCACATCACCGAGGCCATCGGCTACCGCACGCTCGACCGGGCTGATCAGTGAATCCCGCCACTGGGGTGGTATACTGTTTTCATGGCATCGACCATCACATCCGAGCAGATCAAGGGCTTGAGCGTGGATGAAAAGCTCAAGTTGATACAGACAGTATGGGAGTCGCTGCTGGCTGAAGCCGCCGAACTCCCCACGCCGGAGTGGCAGCGCAAGCTGATCCGTGAGCGCGTGGAGGCATACCGCAGCAACCCGCACGAGGGCACGGACGCTTTCGAATTCCTTGATCAGCTCGGGCGCAGGCAGTGAAGCGCGTTTACATCGAGCCGTCGGCCAAGGCCGATGTTGAATCCGTGTTCTGGTATTACGAACTCGCGCACCCCGGCTTGGGCCGGGAGTTCAAGTCCCGAATCGCTGAAGCCCTGCGACGGATCGCCGAATATCCGGGCGCCACAGCGGAAATCGAGCCGGGGGTTCGCTGGCTCATGCTGAAGCAGTTCCCCTCAAGTTGTTCTACCTGTCTGAAGAAGATCCGCTTCGGGTTATCGCAGTCATCCACGCCGCCGCGGCGCCCGACACCTGGCGACGTGCTCTCGGTTCATGAATGCAGATCGCGCACGGCACATCACCGTGGCCATCGGCTACCGCACGTTGGACCGCGCTGATGCGTAGCGCTGCCGCCGGGGCTATACTGTGGGCATGGCCGTGACCCTTACAGCCGACGACCTGGCGAAGCTCAGCTTTGAGGAGCGCGTGAAGCTGCTTGAGATGATCATGCAGAGCATCGCCGCGGACACCGCCGCCGAGCCCGCGCCGGAGTGGCAGCGCGAAGTAGTGCGTGAGCGCCTCAAGCGCATGGATGAACGGCCGCACCCGGGCATCCCCGCGGACGAGGCGCTGGCGAACCTCGGCAAGCGCAAATGACGGCCCCCGTCAGGTTCGAGCCCGAAGCGCTCGATGAACTCGAAACCGCATACGTGATGTACCAGGCCCTTGCGCCGGGCCTTGGTGACAGGCTCCGAGACGAAGTCGCCGCGAGGATCCAGGTGATATCCGAGTTCCCGCTCGCGTACCCGGAATGGGAAGGCCCGGCGCGGCGGACGACTCTCGCGAAGTTCCCGTATTCGCTTTTCTACCGGGTTTACGAGACCGAAGTGCGCATCCTGGCGGTTCTGTATGCCAGGCTCGACCCCGCCGAGGTCATGCGCAGGGTGTTGGGATGACACACCCAATAGCCGACGCAACCGGAGCGCGTTAAGGTCGCGTTATGGCCAAGGCTGCCGACAAGGAACCCGAAGGGCGCAAGGTGATCGCCACCAACCGGCGCGCGTTCCATGATTACCACGTGCTGGAACGCTACGAGGCCGGCATCAAGCTGACCGGCGCCGAGGTGAAGTCCCTGCGCGCCGGACACTGCGTGATCAGCGACGCCCACGCCACCGTGGACAAGAAGAAGTCGCTGGCCTGGCTGATGAATCTGCAGATCCCCGAGTGGAACCGCGGCAACCAGATCGTGGCCCACGAGCCCAAGCGCAAGCGCGCCCTGCTGATGCACAAGCACGAGATTCTCAAGCTGCGCCAGAAGCTGCAGGAACAGGGCCTGACGCTGATCCCGCTTTCCATCTACTTCAAGCACGGTTTCGCAAAGGTCGAGCTGGGCGTCTGCAAGGGCAAGAAACTTTACGACAAGCGCGAGGCGTTAAAGGAAAAGCAGGCCAAGCGCGAAATCGCCCGGCGCGTAAAGCGCTGAGGTTTTCCCGCACGGCCGGCATTCACGGGGTAGACTCAGGTTGCTCACGCCAGCGGGGAGACGCCATGTCCGACGAAATCAAGAAACGCTGGACCCTGCGCGCCAGCGGCCTCGACCGCTACGTCAAGCCCGGCGACAGCGTGCGCGACAAGTGCGACCTGCTGTCGTTCAACCACGGCATCTACGCCGACCCGGTGGTGGCCGGCTCGCCGCGCCGGGTGCAGATCTACGACGTGTCGGTCGCGCGCGAGACCGACGCGGCCACGCCGGTGTTCATGCGCCTGTGCCAGACCGGCGAAACCCTGCACCAGGTGCTGATCGAGATGGTGGCCGAGAAAGACGGCAAGGAAATCTATCGCCTCACTTACGAGCTGCTGAACGCCATGGTCAGCCGCGTGAACCCGGGCGGCTCGGTGCACGGCCCGGACTACCGCCCGATTGAGGACATCGCCTTCTCGTTCGAAAAGCTGCGCATCCGCGTGACCGAAGGCGAGCAGAACGGCAGCGCCGAGCTGAAGCCGACGACGCCGTAAGTCAGGGATCAGGTTTCAGGGGTCAGGGGACTGCAGCTTCCTGCAGCCGACGATTATCGCGACCTGTACGCTGTACCATGTACTCTGTACTTGGGCCGTCCTGCGTGAAACACTCCGACGGTCCCCTGATCCCTGAAACCTGAAACCCGATCCCTGAATCCATGCTGACCATCAAAGCACCCGCCAAGATCAACTGGTTCCTGGAAATCCTGGGCAAGCGCCCCGACGGCTTCCACGAAATTGCCACCGTCATGCAGACCATCGACCTGTTCGACGAGATCAGCGTCGAGGACGACCCCTGCGGCGAGATCACACTCACCTGCAACATCGACCTCGGCGATCCGCGCCAGAACCTTGTGTACCGCGCGGCCGAGCTGTTGCGTGACCTGCACGCGCCGACCATGGGAGCGCGGATTCACCTGCAGAAACGCATCCCCCACGGTGCTGGTCTGGGCGGCGGCAGCAGCGACGCAGCGAACGCACTTATTGCCTTGAATCGCCAATGGGGGCTTGATTTGTGCAATGATGAATTGCAAAATCTGGTTTCCCGAGTGGGAAGCGACTGCGCATTTTTTGTCGAAGGCGGCACAGCAATTTGCACCGGGCGAGGAGAAGTAGTTGAGCCGATACAAGATATAGTGGGGGCGAATCTCGTGATCCTATATCCTGATGATGTGTGCCCAACGGCTAAAGTCTACCAGGAGCTGGCAGGTCACTTGACGTACCAACCGCGCGATTGTTACTTATTTCATGATTTGACTAGTAAAGCCAGCATGTCGGACTTGGTCGGTCTGATTTTCAATCGACTTCAGGAGCCAGCGTTGCGTGTCTCCGCCAGGCTCAGGAAGGTCTGGGACATCACGACACAGGAAGCAGATGTCCTTGTGAGATTTGTCAGCGGCTCGGGCTCGTCCATTGCGTTTTTGATGCCAAGCCGTGAAGCCGCCGAAAAGCTGGCGGAGTCTCTTACGCAAAGGCAACTGGGGCGGTCATTCGCGGTGAAGACCCTGCCTCGCGGTGCGGTTTGGGGATAGACCCATGCGTGACATTGAAGTCACCGAGGTCAGGGTGAAGCTGGCATCTGAAGAGGACGACAAGCTCCTCGGTTATTGCAGCGTCACCCTTAACAACGCTTTCGTCATCAAGGATCTCAAGATCATCCAGGGCGATGACGCCCCGTTCATTGCCATGCCCTCGCGCAAGATCACCGACAAGTGCCCCAAGTGCGGCTACAAAAACCACCTGCGCGCCAAGTTCTGCAACGAGTGCGGCACCAAGCTGCCCCACAACCGCGCAGACACCGACGCCCGAGGCCGCGCCAAATTGCACTTCGACCTGGTCCACCCGATCCGCAGCGAAGTGCGCGACTACGTGCACAAGGCGATCCTCGACGCCTACGAGAAAGAAGCCACCCGCCGCGGAAACGGCAGCGCCAGCGACGAGTAGGTGGTACAGGCAATCTGGACCGCAGGCAGGACTGCCTGCGCCACTACCCCAACACGCCTGCCCGCATCAGGTCGACGATCAGGGGCTCGATCGGGTCGGCTGAATCCAGCTCGATGAACGCGGCGCCCGCGGCGTGCACGGCCTTGGCGACGCTTTGCCGGTAGTGCTGCACTTCCTCGCGATAGGCCTGCAGCACGCGCTCATCGACGCGCAGTTTGGTCTCGCCGCCTCCCAGCGCCTGCAGGCGGCTGAAGCCCTCCAGCGTCGGGCTCAGCTCTTCTTCGCTGGCAATACTGATGGCGATGGCGCGCACGCCGCTGCGCCTCGCGTCGCGCAGCAGCTGTACCAGCGGCTCGCGCTCCTGGAAGTCGCTGACCAGCACCAGCACCGAGTCGCGCCCGCGTTTCTCGAACAATCCGCGCAAAGTGGTCTGACCCTTTTTGCCTGCAAAAAGGGGTCTGACCCCCTCTCGGCCCGGACCGGCATTTCTTCAAGCAGCTGCAGCAGCCGCGCCTCGCCCGTGCCGTCGAACTGCACAGGCTGCGGCCGGCCGAGGCTTGCAAGCAGCACCTTCTCGCTGCCCTCCAGGGCGATCAGCCCGATCGCCGCCAGCACACGGCGCGCCGCCAGCCACTTGTCATGCCTGCCGAAGTCCATGGTGGGCGCGTCGTCGGCCACCAGCAGCACGCGCAACTGGCCCGGTTGCTCGAACAGCTTCAGGAAAAGCTGGCCGAGGCGGCCGTAGACGTTCCAGTCCACGCGGCGCAGGTCGTCGCCCATGGTGTAGGGGCGGTGGGCGCCGAACTCCTGGCCGGCGCCGAACTGTTTGCTGAGCCGCTCGCCGCGGGCGCCGCCGCGCTGCACACGCCCGGCCGCCAGGCGCAGGCGCCGCAGGCGGGTGAGGGTGGCTTCGTCGAAGAGGGCCATGGGTGATGGTTGGCTGCTGGCTGCTGGCTGCTGGCTGCTGGCTGTTGGCTATTGGCTATTGGCTGTTGGCTTTCAACTGAAAGGTCATGCGATTAAACATCTCGGGCCTTTGATTGCGCTGTGTTTCCGGCCCGAAGGGCCGGCTCTGTCAGCCCCAGGCGTAGCCTGGGGTTTTTGATCACGCGCCACATGTCGGCCCGGAAAGGACCGTTCACCAAAACCTTGATGAACCGGCTTTTCAGGCCGGCGGGAATACGTTTCCCCTGATACCCAGGCCTTCAGCCTGGGCTGTTTGAGACGGCCCTTCGGGCCGGGATCAAGCCACACAAGGGTCGGCCCTCAAATCGCATGGCGTTCCTGTTAGCCGCCGACGCAGAATCCAGTGCGCAGCTAACAGCCAGTAACTAGCAGCCAGTAGCTAGTAGCCAGTAGCTAGTAGCCAACAGCTACTTCCCCTCCCGCTGCTGTTTCAATCGTTCCAGCTCGGCGCTGCGCTTCTTTGCCGCGAAGGCCTGGGCGATGATGAAACCCAGCAACACAGCCCACACGGCCGCGCTGGACAGCCACAGGCTGTGCAGCGAGCCCTCGTAGCTCGCGCGCTCCTGGGCGAGGCGGCTTTCCAGCTCGGCGCGGTACTTCGCCTCCAGCTCGGGGCTGGTGGCCGCGGTTTCGGCGGCGCCGTTCTGCGCGGCCGGCGCGCCAAGCTCGCTGTTGTCCAGCGGGCGCAGGTTTTCCGACTTGCTGTCGGCCAGCACCGGCGTAGCAAGCGCAAACAGCATCACAACGCACGCAACGAAGCGCAGTAACCCTGACCCCTGAAACCTGACCCCTGAAACCTGCCTCATGCGGCGCGCTCCTGTTCGATCTGCTGGCCCAGGCGGTTCCACTGGAAGCGCAGGGCGACCAGCGCCATCAGCGCCAGCGTCAGCGCGATGCTGGCCAGGTTCTTGGTGTGGGCGATTTCCGGCGCCGTCAGCAGGTCACTGAAGTTGCGCGGGTGGCTGGTCTGCCCGATCTCGATCGCCTTGCTGACCAGCGGATACAGCGGCCCCAGCAATATGCCGTACACGGCCGTCATGGCGCTGCGCTGGCGCGGCGTGTCCATCGAGCGCCGCAGCACCAGCAGCGCGGCAAAGGCCAGCCACAGAATCAGCATGGTGGTCAGGCGCGGCTCCCAGTTCCAGCCGCTGCCGATGCGCCCGCTGCCCCAGGCGTAGTCGGCCCACAGGGTGCCGGTCAGCAGCACCATGGCGCCGGTCACCAGGCCGACCTCGGCCGAGGCCACCGTCAGCGCCTCCCACTTCGGCTGCTTGCTGAGCAGCCACATCACGCCGCCCACCAGGCAGATCCCGCAGCACAGGGCCGTGGAGTACGCGGCCGGCAGATGAATGAAGAAAATGCGGTAGCTTTCGTAAAGGTTGATGGGGTTGCCGCGGTCGGGCGTGACCACCCACAGGGTGCCTTCGCTGATCTGCACCGGGGTGTAGTAGAAGCTCATGTACAGCACGGCCTGGGCGCCGACCAGGCCCAGCGCCGCAAGCACCACGGTGACCCAGTGATTTTGGATTCTGGATTTTGGATTTTCGATTGTCATGCAGACCCAGTTTCACGGCGCGCTGCTTCGCCAATCCAAAGACCAAAAGCAACTACCGTGGACCACGAAGGGCCACGAAGAGCCACGAAGTTGCACGCCGGTGAAGTTCTTCGTGGCCCTTCGTGGTTGACAGCCTTTCGCAGTTGCCAGCAGAGTTCAAAATCGCACTACCCTTCGTTCAAGCGGCCGTAGAGCAGCAGGCCCAGCGCCGTGAACATAGCGCCGCATATCAGCAGCAGCAACACGTAGGGCTGCGCGCCGGCAAAGCCGCCGCCTCCCTGCAGCCTCTCCGTGGCGCCGGTTGCGCCCGCGAACACGGGCACGGCCACGGGCAGCAGCGCGATCGTCAGCAACGCCTCGCCGCCGCGCACGCGGCTGGTACTGGATGACAACAGCACGCCGGGCGCCAGGATTCCCAGGTCCGCCAGCGGGATGATCAGCAGCATCAGCGGCTGGTCGAAGAAGTCCAGCTTCAGCAGCGGCACGGCCACCACGATCATGATCGCCTGGGTCAGCAGCAGAAACGCCAGCGTCGAGACCAGCCGCACGAAGTACACCACGCCCGGGTCATGCGGCAGGATCAGCAGCGCGCCGAAGAAGTCCTTGCGCCGGTCTGAGCCCGCGGCGCGGTTCAGGCCCACCACGGCCGCGAACATGGTGCACACCCACAGCATGGCCAGCACGAAGCGGTCGTAAGTCTCGTTGCTGGTGATGCCGCGCACGCCCAGGCCCACGATCACGATGCAGAGCAGGGCGAACAGGCCCATGCTGGTGAGCAGCGACTTGGTGCGCAGTTCAACGCGCAGCTCACGGGCGAACAGGGCGCCCACCGCGCGCAGGAACGAAGGTTGGACAGGCGCGTCAGCCATCAGACGCGAAGCCTAAGCGGGCACGCCCGCCGAGTACAGGGCCAGCCTCCTGAACCCGCGGCGCTCGCTTACGCTCAGCGCCCGCAGTCGCTACCCTTTCAGCATGCGCGTCGAGATGGAATTCCTGGGCAGCGGCACCAGCAGCGGCATCCCGACCATCGGCTGCGACTGCTGGGTGTGCAACTCATCAAACCCGCGCAACAAGCGGCTGCGCAGCAGCGTGCTGTTCCGTGTCGGCGCTGAAGACGAAGTCCGGCTGCTGGTGGACGCCACGCCCGACATCCGCATCCAGGCGCTGCGCGCCGGCCTTGCCTCCGTGCACGGCGTGCTGATCACACACACGCACGCCGACCACTGCCACGGGCTGGATGACCTGCGCGGCCTGTACTGGGGCGGCGGGCGCGTGCCGATACCGCTGTGGTCCTACCCCGAGTCGCTGGCCCAGTTGCGCCGCAGCTTCGCGTACATCTTTGACGCCGACTACGAGTACAAGGGCATCGTCAGGCTTGAGCCGCATGTCTTCGAGCACCAGCCCTTCCAGGCCGCGGGCGTGAACGTGCAGCCAATCCCGGTGGTGCACGGGAACATGCGGGTCGCGGGCTTCCGCATCGGCGAGTGCGCTTACATCACCGACACCAACGAGGTGCCCGATACCAGCATCGAGCTGCTCAAGGGCGTGCGCCTGCTGATTCTTGACGCCCTGCGCCGCGCCCCGCACCCCACCCACATGAGCCTGCCCAAGGCGCTGGAGACGGCCGAGAAGATCTGCGTCGAGCGGGTGTTCTTCACCCACATCAACCACGACCTCGAGCACGAAAGCATCAACAGGGAACTGCCCGACTGGGCCAGGCTCGGCTACGACGGCCTGAAAGTAGCCATTGAGGAAGACGGCCGTATCACGGTAACGGAGCCCGGGCCGGGCGGCCCGCCGCCGGTCGCGTTCTGAGCCGCTACTTGTCGGGTTCGCCGTCGGGCTCGGCGGGCGGATCGGCTTCGTAGCCGTCCTTGTAGAACTTCTGGAACACCTCTGTACCCGCGTGGTCGTACTCGCGGTACCAGCCCTCCAGCCAGTTGCCCTTGAAGCTGCCCCTGGCCCGGACGCGGCCGCCCTTGTAGTACCAGGTCCAGTCGCCTTCGCGCTGCTTGCCCTTGAAGGCGGCCTGCAGGCGCCTGGAGCCGTCGTCGTACCAGTGCTCCCAGCGTCCTTCACGCCTGCCTGCCACATAGGTTCCGTGGCTTTCCAGTGAACCGTTGCGGTGCCATGTACTCCAGGCTCCTTCCTGCTGGCCGTGCACGTATTCCCCCTGGGCGGCCTTTTTCGCCGTTGTCGTGCCAGAGCGCCCAGGGGCCGTGCTGCAGGTTTTCTTCGTACTTTCCCTCGGCGGCCTTCTTGCCACTGGGGTGGAAGCGCACCCAGTCGCCGTGCAGCTCGTTGCGGTTGAAGCTGCACTCGAGGGCCTTCTCGCCGTTTTCGTGCCAGCTGACCCAGGGGCCGGAGCGCAGCCCGTCAACCATTGCGCCCTCGGTGAGTTTCTTGCCGTTGTCATGCCAGAAGGTCCAGGCGCCGGTCTGCACGCCGGCGGCGTACTGGCCTTCGCTCTTCTTTGCCGTGTTTTCGTGCCAGAAGGTCCAGGCGCCGGCGCGCTGGCCTTTGTCGTAGGCGCCGGCGGACTGCCTGGCGCCGATCTCATGGTAGAATGTCCAGTTGCCGTGGCGCAGGTCCTCGAAGGCCTCGCCCTCCGACTTCAGGTTGCCGTTCTCGAACCACTGGCGCCAGGCGCCGGTGCGGTCCGGGCCCTTGTAGTCGTGGTGCTCGGACGGCTTGCCGTTGGCGTGCCAGCCATCCCACTTGCCGGTCTTGACGTCGGCGGCGAAGCGGCCCGAGCTGCGCAGCTGGCCGTTCTCGTGCCAGGTTTCCCACTTGCCCTCGCGCTTGCCGGCCTTCCAGGCGCCCTGGGCCTGGCGCTGGCCGTTTTCATGCCATGAGGCATCGCGCCCGTCAGGCGTGCCGAGGTTGTAGGCCAGTTCGCGCTTCTTCTTGCCGTTGGGCCACCACCAGGTCCACTTCTCGTGCTGTTTGCCGTCGGCGTATTTTCCCTGGCTGGCCTTCTTGCCGGTGGGGTGCCAGGTGGTCCACTCGTTCCATTGCACGCCGGCCTGGTAGAAACCGGACTGCGAAACCTGTCCGTTCTCATGGAACCAGTCCCAGCGCTTGTTGCGCTTGCCGGCCTCGAACTCACCTGCTGCTTTCTTTCTGCCGTTTTCCCAGAACTCGGTGTATTCGCCCCAGCGCGTCTCGACGCCCTTGTCGTCAACCTGCACGGAGTACTTTTCGCGCAACTTGCCCGACTCGTAGGTGGTGGTGCGCCACTGCACCTCGATTTTGGGCTTGGCGAGCAGGGCGGGCGCAAGCAGCAGCAGTGCCGCAAGCAGCGGGACGCGAACGGTCATGGTCATCCTTTCGCGGAGGGGCGCAGGGGCATGTTAGCGCGAAGCGTGGCGGTTTTGGATTTTAGATTTTCGAATAAATTGCCGGGCCGGGCCCGTTCCGGAACGGATGCAAAGTCCGGAATCGACAATCCAAAATGGAAGGACGGGTCCCCACGAACCCGTCCTTGACCAACCCCCAAGATTGGTTGCCGGGAGGAGTCTCCCCCTCCCGGCTTCGCTCGCGGACCTCAATGCCCACGCTGTGCGCTGTCTGGTGCCTCTATGACTTAACGAACAACTGGTCAGTTAACTTCCGCGTTAACCGCCATCTATACTCTACGAGATGAAAGATGTGCGTCAAGGCCAATTTCAGCCATGGTGTACGATTTGGGCCGTCACTCTCACCGCATACGGCGCGAATGCCCGGGCCTCGTTACACTGTCTCGATGTATGTCGTGGATGGCTACAACCTTCTGCACGCCCTAAAAAGGCCGAGCCCGGCCTGCCCGCCGATTTCGCCTTGGCGCGGCGCAAACTGGTTGAGTTGCTGTCGCACCTGTGCAAGCGCGAAGGCGCCAGGGCCCGCGTGTTCTTTGACGGCACCCCGGGCGAAATCGGCGCCGGCGAGCTCGCCTACCCCCACGTCAGGGTCACCTTCTGCGGCCCCGTGCGTGAAGCCGCCGACGAGGCCGTGCGCGACTTCGTGGAGAACGCCGGCAACCCACGCAACCTGCTGGTGGTCAGCAGCGACCAGGCCGTGGTGAAGGCTTGCCGCTTGAGCGGCGCCAAGGTGCTTTCCAGCCAGGCCATGGCGGACCGGCTGTCGGACCTGGTGCCGCAAGCCGGGGCGCCGAAGCGGCCGGAGAAACCCAGCCGCGGCGTGATCGGCAAGCTCGAGCGCGAGATGCTGGACGAAATCGGCGACCTGGAAGACTTCGAGCGCCGGATCACGGGAGAATAGAGCCCCGGCCGAAAGGCCGGGGAATCGGCGCAGCCGATGATCCGATTCGCCGCTGCGCGGCGTCCCCGGCGTTTCCGCCGGGGCTCTAGTAATCGTTGATGCGGAAGCGGTTGTACGAGGTGCCGAGGCAGATGATCAGCCAGATCGTGCCAACGACCACGTGCTTCCAGGGGAACACGTAAACGCTCAGCACGGCAGCCTCGGCCGACTCGCGCAGCCACACGAAGCTGGGGAAGATCAGCTTGGTGACCTCGGCCATGGTCTGGATGGCGGGCACGTCGGCCAGGAAGGGTGTGCCGCCCAGGTCGCCCAGGTAGCCGATCGCGGAGTCGACCACCACGTAATAGACCAGGCCCAGGATGGCGGACATCAGCGTGCTGCGCGTCCACAACCCCACCCAGGCGATGATCGAGAACAGCAGCGCCGCGCTGAACAGCGTCATGGGCAGGGCGCCGAAGAACTTCCAGTGCCAGACGCCGGTGCGCAGGCCCATGCCAACGAAGATCAGCACGTACGCGACCAGCAGGATCAGCGAGTACAGCAGCAGCCCGCCCACGTACTTGCCGAAGTAGATGTGCCAGCGGCGGATCGGCTTGCTCAGCACCAGGTCGATGCTGCCGGCCTCGATCATGTTGGGAATGTAGCCCGCGCAGACGAACAGGTAGGACGATCAGGCTGACCATGAACAGGAACTGGGCGGTGCTGGACAGCCAGAACTCCACGCCCTTCTGCAGCTTGTCGATGTTGGCCGTGCGCTGGACGGTGAGGCGGTCCACCTCTTCGCGCACGTACTGGCGGGTTTGGAACAGGTCGCGACTGCGGCGGTCGCGTTCCTGCTCGAGTTCGCGGCGCTGCTCGATCAGCGCCGGCAGTTCGGGATTTTCAGGGTCGCGCGCCTGCAGCGCCTTGACCTGGTAGTCGAGCTCGCCGAAGTGGTCCAGCAGCTTGTTCAGCTCATCACTGCGCTTGGCGATTTCGTCATCGTAGCGCATCTCCTGGCGCAGGGCGTCGGCGTACAGGCCCTGCCAGCCGGATTCCATGCCGGACTGGGCGGTCTCTTTCTGGAAGATGGTGCCCAGGAACCGGCTGCCGTCGGGGGCAGTGCGCACACTGGGGAAGATGATCGCGAACGGCACGTACAGGCCGATGGCGCCGATCAGCAGCAGCATCACCCACTGGTGTTTGCTCTGGCGCCAGGTGTCGTGGACGATGGCCAGGAAGGCGCTCATTGCTGGCCCCCCACGCCACGGTGTTCGCCGTCGTCCATGATGTGCAGGAAGGCTTCTTCCAGGCTGGCGTGGTAGTGCTCTACCTCGTAGACCTTCACGCCCGCTTCGCGCAGGGTGTCGAGCAGCGCCGGGATCTCCTCGCGGTCGCCCACGCTGATGCTGAAGCCGCCCTCGATCGGCGTCGCGCCCTCAAGCACCGGCATCCTGTCAGTGCGCAGACGCAGCTGCATGCGCCCGTCGCGCATCGACATTTCCTCGGTGATCTGCTTCACCGGCCCGCTGCGCAGCATGCGCCCGCGGTACATGATTCCGACGTCGTCGCACACGGCCTCGACCTCGGCCAGCAGGTGCGAGTTCAGGAAGATCGTCACGCCTTCGCGGGCCAGGCCCTTGATCACGTCGCGGATTTCGTGGCGGCCCTGGGGGTCCACGCCGTCCGTGGGCTCGTCCAGGATGATCAGCCGCGGCTCGCCCAGCATGGCCTGCGCCAGGCCGATACGCTGCTTCATGCCCTTGCTGTACTTGGTGACCTTTTTGTCGGCCCAGTCGCTCATGCCGACGATTTTCAGGGTGCGCTCGACTTCCTCTTTAAGCCGCGCGCCGTTCAGGCCCATCAGGCGACCAAAGTACTCGCACACCCCCCGCCCGGTCAGGTAGCGGGGAAAGGCCGTGCCCTCGGGCAGATAGCCGACCTGCTTGCGCGCGGCCGGGTCACGGCTGCTGACGCCCAGGATGCGCGCGCGCCCGGTGGTGGGCTTGCAGATGTTGAGGACAGTTTTAACGAAGGTGGACTTGCCGGCGCCGTTGCTGCCCAGCAGGCCGAAAACCTTGCCGGGCGCGACCTTGAGGTCAAGGGGTTCAAGGGCCCGCACGCGCCCGCGCCAGCTTTTGTAAACCTTGGAAAGGCCCTCAGTTTCCAGCGCAAATTCCATAGGCTCATATTGAAACGAAAAACCGCACCGGCTTCCAGCGCAAGGCTGCTCCCGTGAGCGGCTTGGCCGAGGAATGCCTGCTTCTTTCAAGTCTGGCCGCTCCGGGGCGCCCCTCAGCTGTCCGTGGCGCGCCAGCAGTACCACGCACCCACTGTCCTGTAGGGCCGCCAGCGTTCGGCGTGCTCGGCCAACTCGTCGGGTGTCGGCAGTTCCGGCAGCTTGTGGGCGATCGCGAAGCCTTTGCGCACGCCCAGGTCGTGCACCGGAAGCACGTCCGGGCGCCCGAGGTCGAAGATCAGCAGCATCTCAACCGTCCAGCGTCCCACGCCGTGCACGGCCGTGAGGCGCTCGATGATCTCGGCATCGTCCATCCGCCGCAGCCGGGCAAAGCCCGGCACCTCGCCGGCCACGGCGCGCGCGGCCAGGTCGCGCAGGGCCTTCATCTTGCCCGCGGAGACGCCGGCGCCGCGGATCTGCGCGTCTTTCAGGTTCAGCAGCCGCTGCGCCGTGACCGAGCCCTCGAAGCGCTCCAGCAGCCGGCCGTGGATGGTTGCGGCGGCCTTGCCGCTGAGCTGCTGGTAGATGATGGCGCGCATCAGGGCATGGAAGGGGCTGCGCCGGGGGCGCGGCTCGAGGCGCAGTCCGGGGCGGGCGCGGATCACGGCGCCGATGCGCCTGTCGCGCCGTGAAACGTGCGCGGCCGCCGCGTCCCAGTCGAATTCCAGTTTTCCCATGGTTCGCCTTTCCCGGGGTGGGCTAGCGCGTTCCGCTAACGCATACTGCGATGCATGTGCGGATAGAGGAAGTCATGGCCCCCGATCCCTCCGAAGCCCTGCCTGAAACCCCCTCGCGCGCGCTTGCGATGGGCGACGCGGCGCGCTGGTTTGCGCTGGCGATCAGCTCGATTGCCGTGGCGGGCACGCTGGCGATCGTGCTGGTGATCGGGCGCCTGCCCGGCATCTCCGAGATCGTGATCACCGACATCGACTTCGCCAAGCGCAGCCTGGTGGTGCACGTCAACCTGGCGCTGGCGGTGTGGTTCTTCTCGTTCCTGGCGGGGCTGTTCTGCCTGCTGCCCGGCACCAGGCCGGCACGGTTAACGCCCCTGGCCTGGGGGCTGGCGGTGCTGGGGACGCTGCTGTTCTGCTCGACCATCTTCATGCCCTCGGCCACGCCGATCCTGTGCAACTACGTGCCGGCCCTGAACCATCCGGTCTTCCTGCTGGGTATAGGACTGTTCGGCGCCGGCGTGGCGCTGAACTTTATCGATTCGCGCATGCTGCCTAACCACGAGGCCTCGCCGCTGGTGCCCGTAGAGGCACGCTTCGGCCTGCGCGGCGCGGCGCTGATCTACCTGTGCGCGATGATGACCTTCCTTGGGGCTTACTTCACCACGCCCCAGTCGCTGCTCAATCCCGACGTGACCCCGACCGCGGCGGTCTACCACTCGCGCGTCACGGCTTACTACGAGCAGCTGTTCTGGGGCGGAGGCCACGTGCTGCAGATCGCCAACGAAACCGCCATGGTAGCGGCCTGGCTGATCCTGCTCTCCCGCGTGCTGAAACGCCCGGCCGTGCCGCCCAAGGTTGCGGCGGTGCTGTTCCTGGTGCTGATGATCCCCACCGGCTTCGGCCCGTGGCTGACGTTCGGCGACGTGCCGGACGCCTTCACCTGGTTCACGCGCATGATGCAGTGGGGCATCTTCCCGGCCGTCAGCGTGTTCATGCTCTGGAGCGTTGCCAGCGTGTTCAAGGCGCGCCCGGGGCTTGAACGCGGGGCGCTGAAGTCGCCGGCCTTCACGGGCTTCGTGACCAGCGCGATCATGACCGTGATCGGCTACCTGCTGGGCGCCAGTATCCGCGGCTCGGACACGCTGATTCCCGCCCACTATCACGTCGCCATCGGCGCTGTTTCAGCGGCGTTCATGGCGCTGATGCTGACGCTGCTGCCGGAATTCAAGCGGCCCCTGAGTTCCGCGCGCATGAAGGCACTGGCTGTGTGGCAGCCCGTGCTGTTCGGCGTGGGCCAGACCATCTTCGCGGCGGGCCTCGCCGTGGCGGGCGCCCAGCGCAAGGTGTACGGCAAAGAGCAGGTGGTGGACACCACCACGCGCTACCTGGGACTGAGCGTGATGGGCGTGGGCGGCGCCATCGCATTGATCGGCGGCATCCTGTTCATGGTGATCGTGGTTGCGGCCCTGCTGACCGCGCGGAAACGCAGGCTGCAGGGCTCCTAGGAGGCGGCAATGGGACGCGGCTTGCTGATGCTCGGTTTCGTGGCACTGCTGCCCGGCTGCGGCGGCGCAAACGCGCCGGCGCCCGAACCCGCCGGTAACGCGCCCGGCACTCCCGTCAGCAGGGACGGCGTTGAACGCAAGCCCGTGCCGGCCGAGTTCGCCGCCAAGCAGCCGCCCCGGCCGCTGACAGACACCGCGCTGATCGCCCAGGGTAAAGAGCTCTATCACGATGCCGCGCGCGCCAACTGCACGCTCTGCCACGGCGACGCCGGCAAGGGCGACGGCTTCCTGGCCAAGAATTACGAGGACCCGGCCGTGCCCGACCTCACCAGCGTTGCGATGCACGAATCCATCAGCGACCAGTACATCTACTGGCGGCTGGCCAGACCCTTCGAGAGCAAGGTGAAGGACTACTCCAGCATGAACGGCTTCCCCACCGGCAGCGAGGAAGAACTTTGGGCGCTGGTGGCCTACGTGCGCTCGCTGAAGGAAAAGTAATGGCCGAAATGTACCCGGTTTTCCTGAAGCTCGAAGGCCGCCCCGTGCTGGTGGTGGGCGCCGGCAAGGTCGCCCTGCGCAAGGTGGAGGCGCTGCTCGAGGCCGGCGCGGCCGTTCGCGTCGTCGCGCCCGAGGTGTGCCCGGGTCTGCAGGAACTGGCGGCGGCCGGCAGGCTCGTGCTGCAGCAGCGACCCTGGCAGATCGACGACTGCGCGGGAACCTTGCTGGTTGTGGCCGCCACGGGTGACGCCGCACTGAACGCGCAGATCCGCCAGTCTGCGCGCACCGCCGGCGCGCTGGTGAACGCCGTGGACGACCCGGACAACTGCGACTTTTACGTGCCGGCCGTGGCGCGCCGCGGCGACCTGCGGATCGCGGTCAGCACGCAGGGGGCGGCGCCGCTGATCGCCAGCCGCGTGCGCGAGCACCTGGAGAAGACACTGCCCGTGGAGTTGGCGGACGTGATCGAAGCGGTAAGCGCCGAGCGCGCGCGCCTGCTCGCCAGCGGCTTGCCCGAACAGGCCCGACTGCGCCGCCTGCGGGTGTTCCTCAATGCCGAACTCGAGCACTGGGGCCTGAAACTGTAGGGCATGGCGCGATGACCGCGGCGTCCTGCGCCTGCCGGGTTGTCAGCAGCACGCGCGCGGCGGGACTAGATCCCGCGGAAGGCTTCGATTTCGTAGAAGCTGAAACGGATGCAGCGCCCGCCGGCCTCCGGCTCCCAGGCTTCGGGCAGCAGCGGAAGTTTGTCGCCGGTCTGGCGTGCGTTGGTCCACAGACGGTGCATTTCCTCGAACAGCAGGTCGTCCTGCTCGTCCACGGCGTCGGAGTGGCGATCCGCCGCCTCGGCGGCCTTTTCGGCGTGGCCCGCGCGGATGTGCGCCTTCAGCAGCGCGTCCTGGCGCTCGATGCGGTGCTCGAGGCGGCGGAACTCGACCGTGAACTCGGGCGAGGCTTCAACCATGAACGTGCGGTACTCGGGCATCGCGGGCTCCTTTGTTCCAAGCTAGCGCGGTGACGGCCGGGTGCAAGTACGCGTGCGGGCAACCCGCGCCGGAAAGCAGACGGCCCGCCGGAAAGGCGGGCCGTTGTGTGTAAGGTGGGCGGCCAAACGGGATTTGAACCCGCGACCTCCTGAACCACAATCAGGCGCTCTAACCAACTGAGCTATTGGCCGCACAACGAGACGTAAGGTATCCACGCGCGGGCCAGCGTCAACAGGGGAAGGGGACAGCCGCCGAAGACCCGGGGCAGTCACCGTTCCAGGCCGCCGGCTACTGCTCACGGGGCCGGCGTTCTTCGCCGCGCTTGCCGTTGCGTTCGGGGGCGATCCTGGGCGGGTCCTTGCGGTCGCGGGGACCCTTGCGGTCTTTCTGTTCTTTCTGCCACTGGTCCTGCAGGGCGCGCCGTACCTTGTCGGCGGCTTCGTCGATGCTCAGGTCGCGCAACTCGGCCAGCATCTCTTTGCGCTTCTCCGGCTGCAGGCGCTGCAGCAACTGGTCCAGGGTGCGCAGGTCGGCCAGCGCATTGCGCAGTTCCTTGCGCGCTTCCTTGTCGCCCCTGGCGGCCGCTTCACGCAGTTCGGCCAACCTTGGGTAGACGCCCTGCAGTTCCTCAAGCCGCTGCTTGTGCTCGGACTGCATGCGCTCACGCCGCTGCTCGGGTGACAGGCGCGCGAACTCCGCGCGCTCGGCCGGCGTCAGGCTGCGCAGGTGCATCTGCACACGCTGCTCCAGCATCAGCTTCTGCAATTCGGCGGCCGGGCGCTCGCTTTCCATGGCGGCCTTGAACTCGGCGGGGCGGCCGCGGCGCAGGGCCTGCAGCTCGGCGGCGACGGTGTAAAGGCGCACGCGCTCAAGGTAATCCAGCTTCTTGAGCTTCTTCGGGTTCTCGCGCTGCTGCTCATTGAGGATCGGCTTGCCTTCCTTCACGGCCTTCAGGATCTGCTGCTGGCGCTCCTTGGGCAGGTGCTTGAAGGCGCGGAAGCGCTTCTTGAGCTCTTCCTGGCGCGCCTTGCCCAGGCCATTGAACCAGTCACGCAGCGAAGCTTCGCGACTGTCCGACGCAGCCTTGGCGGGCTCGGACTGCTGGGCCGCGGCCGGCGTCACGCTCAGGCTCAGCAGCAGGGCCAGCGCCACGAGGATGGAGGCGACGCAGCGCATCACTCGTCCTCCTCCGCCAGCCTGATCAGCAGGTCCAGGTCGTCGATCACCGCCAGGTCTTCCGGGCGGTCCAGGTCGTCGAGGGGCAGGAAGGCCGCGTTGTCGAGCGACTTCATCAGTTCAAGGTCTTCGGCGCTCAGCTTGTCGGCTCGGCGCGGCTCATCCAGCGGCTGGGCGATGTAGGTGAATTCGTCGTCGTCCCAGCTCACTTCCACTTCTACGGGCTTGGGGTCTTCTGTGTGGGCGGTGATGGGGGCGGTCTGCGGCTCGTCTTCGCCATTGTCCACGAAGGCGATCACGCCGATCGCGATCAACACCGCCGCAGCCAGCGGGCCCACCAACTTCAACAGCAGCGCTGAGCGGCGGTGGGCCGCGTCGGCGACCTGCTCTTCATGGAAGCGGCGCCAGAAGCGGCCTTCGAAGCCCTGGGCGGGCTCGGAGACTTCGTAGTAATCCAGCCAGCGCTCCAGGCTGCGCTCCTGCTCAAGGGCGTTGCGCAGGGTTTCGTCGCCCTTCGCGGCCTCCAGGATTTCGGCGGCGCACGCGGGATCAAGCCGGCCTCGAATCAGCTCCGGCAGGTCTTCGCGGTATGTTTCGTATGCGCTCATGTCTTCCGCCTTTTACTGCATCCGGACGTTAAACCCATGTACCCTTGCCGGGTAGCGGTCTTTTCATGAAACAGGAGGCCGGGTGGCCAGGTCGCGCAACAACAACAACGCCGTAATCGCCATGGTGGCGCTGGTGCTGCTGGTCCTGCTGCTGGCGGGCGGCTTCGTGCTGTTCGGCGGCCAGGAAAGCGACCTCCCACACACCACCACAGGCCGTCTTGACGCCAACGAGAGTGCATCCAACACGCCACTACCACTGGAGTTAGAGCCGGAGCCTGAACCACAGCCGCAGCCCCAACCCAGGCCGGAGACCGAACCCGACCAACCCGAACGCGCACCGGTGGCGCTCGGGCCCATGACACGCTTCCGCGCCCTGGTGAAAGAGGCCGACTACGCCCTCTCCCTGCGCGACACGCCAGACATGGACCCGGCGCTGCTGTGGGAAGCCGCCTCAACTCTCGAGCAACTCGAGTCCCGCTTCGCCCCCTACGCCAGGCTGTTGTACGCGGGTAAGGCCGAGGGCGCAGACCGCATCCACTTCGAGAGCGACGTCACCCGCAGCTTTGAACGGCCCGACGTAGCTTCCACCGCCTACCTGATCGAGGCCGCGCCCCGCGTTGCGGTGTGGCTGCGCGAAGGGGCGGAGTTGCCTGCCGCCGAAAGCGTCGCCCCGCCGGACGTTTCAATCCCCCTCACGCGCCGCCTGCAGGAAGAGCTCAGCGCCGACATCCTGGCAGGCTGGCTTAAGGCGATCGAGTCCGAATACGGCGAGGCCGACTTCGGCGAGGCCGGCGTGCCGCTCGATTTCGTGGTCTTCCCCGAACTGGCCAGCTACCTGCGCTTCTCGGAGAAGCGGCTGCTGCTGGACGTGCCGAAGTGGTCCGCGGGCTTTTACAGCACCAAGTGGGATGTGATCTGCATGCCCCTGCTGCCGAACACCAGCCTGGCCGAGGTCGCGCGCCACGAGATGTTCCATGCCGTGCAGGCCCACAAGGCGCCCCAGAGCCTGCTGGTGCCCTGGTTCGCCGAGGGCAGCGCCGAGTGGCTGGACAAAGCCGCGCCCGAAGGGGCGCTGCGCACGCACCCCGAGTTCCAGGCCGCGGCATTCGGCTACCTGCGCAGCCTGGTGGCGCAGGGCTTCAAGCTTGACCTGAAGGCCTTCCTGGCCCAGGACCTGCCGACCTTCTACCAGGACCCTGAGCTGAATTACCTGGTGGCCTACTGCTTCGTGGACTTCTGCCGCGCCAACGAGGACCTGCGCGCCATCTACTTCGAGTTCTGGAAGCTGATGTGCGAGGGCGTCGGCGCCGAGAATGCGTTTGCCCGCACCTTCGGCGGCCTGGACATGGCCGAGCTGCAGCGCCGCTTCCTGGCGCGGCTGCAGGGCTTCGCCCGCACCAGCCAGCCGCCCCGCTTCAGCCACGACGCACCCGCCGAGCACTTCGGCAGCGTGCCCCGCGAGCTGGGCGGCGTGCCGGCCGCGACCGCGCCCGAGGGCGAAGTGAACCAGGGCTGGTTCAAGGTGCTGGGCGACTTGCAGGAGAAGGGCTTCGACACCGGGCGCAGCGCCTACTTCAAGGGCGACTACGACCTGTTGATCGTGGCGATTGATTCCAGCGAGAGCATGAGCCAGCGCATCACCACAGAGGGCTTCGACTTCCAGGCGCTGTCCCACTGGCTGTTCAGCCTGCGCTACGCGGGGACGCTCAGCCTGAAACGCAAAAGCGAAGGCAGCGAGACGGCCGAGGAAGTGCCGCCCTCGGTGCTGATGGCGCTGGTGGACGCGGTGCTGACCGACCGCATGAAGCAGTTCACGGACACGGCGGGCATCACCGTCACCGAGGAAGTCAGCAAGGACATCAAGAAGAATTACAAGGACTTCGAGCTGTCGGCCGACAAGCTGAAGACCCTCAGCAAGCGCGAGATCGCGCGCCACACGGCCGAGAGCGTGGCGTGGTACTGGGGCACGCGGCAGGACCAGTCTGACGTTGCTATGGTGGACTTCAACCTGCAGGTGCAGGTGGAGCGCGAGAAGAACTCGTTCAAGACCAAGAGATACAACTCTGGCTCAAGCCCGCTGCAGAGGCTGTTCGCCAAGACCGCGAATCATGCCGCCCCCGAGGGCAGCCACGGCGCGGACACGGACTGGTGGGCGGCGATGCAGGCGGTGATCCAGGCCGCCGCGGACGCCAGCGCCGGCCGGGTGGCCTGCCTGTTTTTCACGGACGGGCCGAACTCGCTGGGTTTTTACGGGCACCTGGAGCAAGGCCGTGACGACACCCAGTACCTGCTGGACCAGGAGAAGCTTGCCACGGAGCTGAAGATCCAGTGGGACAACGCAGGGTTAGGGTACGACAGCCAGCCCAGCGTGCTGCAACTGATAGCCCTGCCCGGCGCCGAGGGCCAAGGGCTGGACAACATCCCGCAAAAAGTAACCCAGGCCAAACTCGACGAGTGGCAAACGCACTTCGTGAAGTAGGCGATGAAGTACTTCGTGGAAATCGAAGACGGAACCATCCGTGTTGAGGTGCGGGAAACGGGTCTTTCCGACATCTCGGAGTTTGACGCATTCACGCTGCCTTTTGAGTTGGAGGAGTTCTCGATCATTGTCGAACTCTACTCGGCGGAACCCGACAGCTACTTCACCGACTTCCTCGGAATAGCCCTGAGTCGCGGCTGTCCGGTCCGTCTTATCGTCAAAACCAAGGCGGCCGTTCCTCGTGCGGCGGCCTGGAAGATGATTCTTCCGGCACTCGTCGTCGAGTCTGGCCTTTAGCCCCGGAGGGCCTGGCCATCACGGCCACGCTGATGAATTACTTGTACGGCAGCGGGCCGATGTAACCGACTACTTGTCCGCTGCTGTCTGAGATCACGTGGTAGAAAGAGTGGCCGGAATCGGTGTACGGGCTCCAGAAATGGTCCCATGCGATGTAAGTGTCGACCCTCGGCTCGGCCGGTAAAGTGGTGTGCCCGGCCACCCATCGGATTTGCGCCGACATACCCCGCACCATCTCCGCATCTTCAGCCGGAGAGGCATGATGCTCGATAACCCAGCCGTAGTCATGTTCGTTGTGCACCCGAACTTTGACCTGGTGACTCAAGACAGGGCCGGATTCCAGAATCGACTCCAAATCACGACGGGTAACCAGGTTGGGCAGCAGCAACCAAGCCGCCACACAGGCCAACACCAATAGTTGCCCGGGGACCAGCATCCACCAAGCCCGCACGCGGGGATTCAGCTTCATACGCACAGCATACCTTGTAGTCAGTTTCCCATCGCTGATCCGCTGGTCAGCATCCCCCGCCGCGTGCGACTACGTGCTTCATCGTCAGGGACCGGAGCTGCCGATGGAATAGAGTTGGTTGCATGCGCTTGGTTGTGGCGGGATTCCCGAGCGATGAACCCAAAGCCCGCCGTTTGCACGGCGGGCTTCTGTTTTTCGGGCGCGCTTAAACACGAAAGCCTCCTTTCGGAGGCTTGTGCCTTGGGTTGCCCCAAGATGTGCCAGTGGCCTGTTTCGTGGAGGACAGCCTCTCCACTCGGACGCGCCCGGGGCGGTTGTGCCCGAGTGGTGCGGGCCGGGGGTTCTGGTCCGGTTGGTGTACCTGGCGCCCCTTGTTTCCGCGATTACCCTTGCGGGGGGCTTGCCCTTGCCTATACTTCTTTTTTGCCCCGGCGGGGACGCCTCTGACGTCTCCGCCGTATGCATTTGGAGGGTGCCCTGGCGGCACATGAACACGTTGTTAGTGGCATCGCCGTCACGGCGATGAGTCCCACGTGGTTGCGGTAGCAACGTGCCTTCGCGGCGTATGCCGCCGCGAAGGATGGCGCGTGCCAGCGGCCGGAGGCCGCTGAAACTCATTCGCGGGACGCGAATGCCACTAGCATTGGGAGGGTGCCATGGCGGCACATGAACACGTCGTCATCCTGGACATGGGCTCGCAATACACGCAGCTGATCGCGCGACGCACGCGCGAGCTGGGCGTTTACTCCGAGATTCTGCCCCACACCACGCCGCTGGCCGACCTGCTGGCGCGCGGGCCCAAGGGCATCATCATCAGCGGCGGCCCCGCCAGCGTGTACGGCGCGAACGCGCCCACCGTTGACGCCGGCATCTTCAACTGCGGCGTGCCCGTGCTCGGCATCTGCTACGGCATGCAGCTTGGCAGCACGGCACTGGGCGGCAAAGTAGAAGGCGGCCACAAGCGCGAGTTCGGCCATGCCGAGCTGCAGATCAAGCACGAAGACGTGCTGCTCGCCGGCCTGAACCGCGCATTGCCCGAAGACAAGCACGCCCTGCGCGTCTGGATGTCCCACGGCGACAAGGTCACCGATCTGCCCAATACTTTCGAGGTGCTGGCCACCACCACCAGCTGCGAATACGCGGCCGTGAAACACAAAGAGCTGCCCTTCTACGGCGTGCAGTTCCATCCGGAGGTCAAGCACAGCTCGCAGGGCCGGCTGATTCTGAAGAACTTCCTGTTCAACGCCTGCCACTGCAAGGGCGACTGGCAGATGTCCAGCTTCATCGACGAGCAGTGCGACCGCATCCGCAAGCAAGTGGGCAAGGGCCACGTGATCTGCGGCCTGTCGGGCGGCGTCGATTCCAGCGTTGTGGCGGCGCTGATCAGCAAGGCCGTGCCGGGCCAGATCACCTGCATCATGGTGGACAACGGCCTGCTGCGCAGCGGCGAAGTTGAAGAAGTGCGCGCCGCCTTCGAGGGGCATTTCAAGGTGAATCTCGTGGTGGCCGACGCCGGCGAGCGCTTTTTGACCAAGCTGGCGGGCGTCACGGACCCCGACAAGAAACGCATCATCATCGGCGAGGAGTTCATCCGCGTCTTCGAGCTCGAAGCCCGCAAGGTGAAAGACGCCAATTTCCTGGCGCAGGGCACCCTGTACCCGGACGTGATCGAAAGCGTGGCCGCCCACGGCGGGCCCACGGCCATGATCAAGCGCCACCACAACGTCGGCGGCCTGCCCGAGGACATGGACTTCGAACTGGTTGAGCCGCTGCGCTTTCTGTTCAAGGACGAAGTCCGCGAAGTCGGCGCCGAGCTGGGCCTGCCCGAGGCGCTGGTCTGGCGCCAGCCGTTTCCCGGCCCCGGCCTGGCCGTGCGCTGCCTCGGCGAAATCACGCCCGAGCGACTTCGCATTCTCCGCGACGCCGACCTGATCGTTAGAGAAGAGGTGCGTAACGCCGGCCTGGAAAAACAGATCTGGCAGGCGTTCGCCGTGCTGTTGCCGGTCAAGAGCATCGGCGTGATGGGCGACGAGCGCACCCACGAGTACACCTGCGCGATCCGGGCGGTGGAAAGCGTGGACGGCATGACGGCAGACTGGGCCCGGATCGACTACGACCTGCTGCGCAAGATGAGCAACCGCATCATCAACGAGGTAAGGGGCTTCAACCGCGTGGTGTACGACATCAGCAGCAAGCCGCCGGCGACCATCGAGTGGGAATGAACATTCAACAGCAAACTACCAATAACCAATTACCAATTACCAATGGAACAGCGGGACGAAGCCGCAATTGGAAATTGGTAATTGGTTATTGGTTATTCGCTGTTGCCCTTGTCGGTTGCGGAGGTGGTGATGGAAACGGCAACGCAGGGTCCGGGCCGCAGCTTCCTTCTTTGAAGGGCGAGCGCGTCGAGGACACCTACGAACCGGCCGTAGACGTCAAGCTGGCGCCGACCAGGCTGCACGGTGAGCTGGCGGCGCTGCTGCCCAAAGACGCGCTGGTGAAGGACTCGGTCAAGTACGGCGGCTGGGATGCCGCCACGGCCGGCTTGTCCGGCGAGTCGCCCGAGGACGCGCTGATACCCACGGTATCGGCCACCTACCGCAGCATGGGCTACACGGTCACGTCCGACACGGATAACAACTCAAGCGCGATGAAGCAGGAGTATCCGCAAAGCGCGCGATTTTTCCTGGTGAAGGCGCCCGAGGCCGCGGCCGCGCAGCCCATTGCCGACGGCATCCGCGACAATCTGCTGGCCAAGGGCTTCAGCGAAATTTCGGAGCTCGAACTGGCGCTGGGCTACCAGAAGACCCAGCCGGTGAAACGCTACTCACGTGTGGATCCGGGCGCCGAGGTGGACGACGTCTACGTGGCCTACGTCAAGGTAGTCAACGACATCGTGCTGTTCGCGCTGGAAAGTGAAGCGGCGCCCAAGGCGCCGGGCCCCGGCGGCACACAGATTTCGCGGGTGGAAAGCAGCGGCCTGGGCACCCGCCTGGGGGGCCAGCTCACGGTGCTGGCATCGCACCGCCTGCTCAACCCCTGATGCGCCGGATCAACCGCCGATGCCGGGCACGACCTCGTCCTTGGCGGGCGGGATGTCGACCTTCTTCTTCTCGACGTAGCTGCCCTCGTCCTGGTACTTCACCTGCGGCACGTACTTGTGGTCGCGCTTGCGGATCACCTTGGCCGACTTGATCTTGTCGTCCTTCTTCACCTGGGCCACCAGGTCGAGGCCGTAAAGCACCTCGCCGAACACGCAGTAGGGGCTGTTCTCGTTGTCCCACTGGGTTTCGTCCTTGATGTTGATGAAGAACTCGGTGCTGGCGCTGTGCAGCTCGCTGGTACGCGCCATGGCGATGGTGCCGCGCGAGTTGGCCACGCCGCCCTGCTCCAGGCCGAAGTGCTGCTTGTACTTGTCGTTGTCCACGGCCTCGTTCTTGATGCCGTATTTGTAGCCGTCACGGGACTGGGACTGGTCGAAGCCGCCCTGGATGATGCGCAGCCCGCCCTGCTCAAAGATCTGGGCCAGGTCGGTGCCGGTGCCCTCGACGCGGTAGAATTCGCACTCCTGGTTGTAGAAGCCTTCCTCGATCAGGTTGATGAAGTTGGCCACGGTGTTGGGCGCGACGTCCTCGAACAGCTCGATCACGATGTCGCCCTTCTCGAGCTCGATCACCACGATCGGGTTGACGTCGTTGTTGACCTGGGTCTCCAGCTTGCTGAAACGCACCGGGTCGGGAACCTTGTCGCGCTTGTCCGTGGCGACCGGCCAGCCGTCATAGTAGACGCGCGGGGTGTAGCTGGTGTCTTTGCGCTTCTGCTCGATGTAGCTGTAGTAGATGTTCGCGCCGTGCAGGCGGCGGGCGACCTTGAGGCCTTCCTCGCCGTCCAGGATCTGCCCGAGCGGCGCAAAGTTCTGGAACAGGGCGTCGCTGGGCTCAATCACCACGAAGAACTCGGTGCGGGCGCGCATGGGGTCGTCGCTGTCGCGGTTCAAGGCGATGGAGCCGGGCACGAAGGCGCGCGTGCCGCTGCCCTGGTAGTCGATGGTGTACGGGTTGGCCTCGGGCACGGTGTCCACGTCGTCGCCTTCCTTGGCGGTGGTGGGCTTCTCGAGCTCGACGCCGACCGGGCGGCCCTTGCCGCCAGCCACGATCACCGTGGCGTTACGGAACGGGCCGGAGGGCGCGAATGTGTTGCTGAACGAGGCGGCGCTGAAGTCGGTGCGGTCAAAGAAGCCTTCGTCGCACAGGCTGACGAAATGCTTGACCGCGTTGCCGGCCTCGTTTTCGAACAGCTCGATGCGCAGCTTTCCGACGCTGGTCACCAGCACCACGATCGGGTTTTCGTCGCCGACCAGTTTGGGCTCGGGCTTGTCGGGCTTGCTGTGGTGGTCCCAGGGCAGCAGCTTCTTGTTGCCCTCGCTGGTCAGGAACTCTAGGTCGGCCTTGAGCGCCGCCTGCACTTCGGTAACGCGCTTGGCCCAGGCCGGGTGCTGCTCGCTCTCGCCGTGCTTGTCGAGGTATTCCTGCTGGATGGCGATCACCTTGGTCAGCTGTTCGGGCTTGTAGGGGCGGTCCAGCAGCTCGAAGGCCCGCATCGCGTAGCGGTACTGTGCGTCCGCCTGCAGCATGCCTTCTTCTTCGGCCTCGGCGATCACTTCTTCCATCTTGCCGGGCAACTCGTCGAGCTTGTCGACCTGCGCGGCCTTCTCGATCTTGTTGCGCAGCTCGAGTTCGGACTCGCCGCTGCTGCGGGTGTAGAAGTAGTAGGCGCCGAAGGTGACGATCAGCAGCACTACCGCCGGCCCGATGATCTTGCCGTAGGAAGCAAGGAACTTGCTGGCGCCGTCCACCAGCTCGGCGCCGGCGCCCAGGCCCGTGCGGGCCAGAACGTCACGCGACTTGTCCTTGGAGGCCGCGAGGCCTTCGACTTTGCTCTTGGTGCCTTTTGCCTTGATCTTGTCCCGAACCATTGGTGGTCCTGCTAGTCGTATTGTGGGTTCATTTCCACGATCAGCACGCTGAAGCGCTCACTGCCCTGGAACTTCTCGTCGGGCTTGAGCTTCAGGCTGAGCTGGTCGTCGGCCTTCTTGAACAGCAGGGCCATGGTGCCCTTGCTGTCGTTTACTTCTTCCGTCTGCAACTCCCAGCCTTCGCCGGGCAGCGTCTTCTTGTACCAGTCCGCCAGCTTCTGTGCAGACCCCAGCCCGCCCGTCGACTTGTACGCGTAGCGCCCGTAGATGCGGCGCCCGTCCGAGCCGTCCTGCCGCTTGAACGGCGGCGTGTCGTAAGGCTCATAGCCCGCGGGCATCGGTACGTCTGCGTAGCTTTCGCCGCCCTCGTGGCCCAGGTTCTTCTGGGTGGTGGTCGAGCAGCCGGCAGCCAGCAGCAGCACGCACAGGGTTGTGAACAGCAGCAGGTTCTTCATGTCTCCCTCCACGCCCCGCGAGGGGGCCAGACTATACAACAACGGGTTTGCCTGTCGCCGGGGAAATGCGTCGAATTTGAGCCCGTACCCGGTGCCGCTTTATCGGCAGTCGGGGACCGTCAGCTTTGGGCGTTCATGGCGGATCTGAAGGGACCGCAGCCGCACATTCAACAGGGACATCTATGAGCGATTGGGTCAAGGGGCTGAGGGTTGCTTGCGGGGTTGGTCCAAACATCTATTCGATGTCACCGCCTGAGCGGGCATCACTTGACGAGTTCGCGCCGGCCTCACTCAGGCACTCGACCTCTCAGGGTCATGTCCCCAGTCCGAGGTCCGGCTTATCCAACCCGCAGCTCCCCCTGCCTCACGCCTTAGTTGTCCCTACTCTGCCTGCCGCCACACCTCCCCGCTGCGCAGCATGCTCAGCATCACCCGTGCCAGCCAGTGCGCCGTGGCGACGATGGCCTTCTTGGTGCGCTCTTTGTCCCCGCGTCTGAACTGTTCGTACTTGGCGCGGATCACGCCGCTGCGACGGATGCCCTGCCAGGCCGCCTCGACCAGCAACTGGCGGACGCAGCCCGGCCCGTCCTTGGTGATGTGCCCGAGGTGGTTGCGCCTTGCGCTGGCGTCCTGGCGTGGCACCAACCCGAAGTAGTCGCCGATCTGGCTGGTGCGCGCAAAGCGCCTGGCGTCATCCACCCAGGCCACGAACGCCTCGGCCGTGCGGGTGCCGACGCCGGGAATCGTTCGCAGCAGCGCCACGCCCGGGTGACGGGCGGCAATCTGGTCGAGCTGGCGCGTGAAGCGCGACACCCGCTGCTTCAGCAACTCGAGGTCCTCCAGGTGCTCGTCCATCCGCCAACGCGTGGTCTCCGGCAGATCAAGCTGCGTCAGCCACAGGATCCCCTTCTTCGTCCACAGCCCGCGTGGCGCCTTGATCGCCTGCTCACGCAGCAACGCGCGGATGCTGTTCTTCACCGCAGTGCACTTGGCAACCGTGCGGCCGCGGTGACGGATCAGCCCGCGCCACTCGCGGACCTGCACATTCGGGACGTAGACGGCGGGCACAGCGCCAACCGAGAGCAGCTTGGCCAGCTTGCTTGCGTCGACACGGTCGTTCTTGCGCTTGGAAGCGTAGATCAGCCGAAGGTGGCCGGGATGCGCGACGGTGACCGAACGAGCGACGCTTGAGAGGGTTTCAAACCACTTGCCGTAGCCGCAGCTGGCCTCGAAGCACAAGTCGAAGGGAGCTTCGATTCTTAAAGCTGCTTTTTGACTTCCTCGGGGCCGCCGCGGACCGTGATGATCGAGGGGTTGGGCTGGCCGGATGTGATGACTGCGATTGTGGATTGCGAGGAATGCACGTCGACACCAACATATGTAGTCATGTTTTGTCTCCTGGTTGGGGTAGACCTCGAACTGCCAAACGTGAGGCTACCCCTCCAGGATGACCCATCGCTACATAGTCTCAGGTACCACAGGTGCCTGTCCCCGGCCGTTCCCATGCAACTCCAACCCGTTAGCTGTAGGGCCCCAACCGGGGGTGGAAGCAAGCGCCACGGGAACTACACTCACGCCCGCTGGATCGGTAGCTCAATGGTAGAGTAGCGGCCTTTTAAGCCGTGGGTTCTGGGTTCGAGTCCCAGCCGATCCACCACTGTTGTTTGCGGTCGTGCGAGCCGTCCGGTTCGCGCGACCGCTTCGTTTACGCCGCGTAGCTGGGGGCGTGGTCCGACGCCTTTCCGGCGGGCTGCGTCCGGCCCCGGCCTGCCGGTCAACCGCGGGAGCGCGCTCGCGGACGGCCCCGCGCCTTCGCCCATCGGCGATGGGTGTTCCGCCCTTCGCGGGGTGGCGTATGACGGGCGGGTTTCGCTGTTGAAACGCCCTGACTTGGCTAAACTGTTGGCCTAGGTGCATTTGGGTGTTGGGCTGAAAACTCGGGTTTCGTCTCGCCTTCCGTGTGAGCGGAAAAACTTCGTCGCATTCCCGGGAACTTCGTATTCCGGGATGACGTCATTACCCGGATCAGCCGACGCCGCGTCGCGTATGTTTGCCGTTGCTCACAGGGGGCCCGCATGAAACTTACCTGGTTGCTGCCCGCGATTCTCGGCGGACTGCTGCTCTTTACCTCCAGCGTCAATGACCCCGCGCCCGCGCCGGCCGTGCAGCCCGCGCCGCAGGCCGTCGCCGAGCCCGCGGCC
This sequence comes from Planctomycetota bacterium, assembly GCA_027493625.1. Taxonomy (GTDB): domain Bacteria; phylum Planctomycetota; class UBA8742; order UBA2392; family UBA2392; genus JACKID01. The sequence goes on from JAOSKM010000002.1 coordinate 835,249, forward strand.
CTGCTGCCCGACGTGCCGTTGTTCGACGCGGCGGCCGTGGCTGACACCCCCGTCGGCATCCTGCTGGATGTCAACGAGGGCGGCCGCATCGACCCCATGCAGGCGCGCGGGACCCAGCCCCCGAACTGGAAGCCGGACCCGCCGCTGAACCTGAGCGGGCCGATGCCCAGCGACGACGAAGTGCGCGGCGCGCTGGTGAAGGCCGTCAACTACGTGCTGGATCACCAGAACGAAAACGGCTCCTGGGACGTCGAGTTGACGGGCACGCTGCTGTCCGAGACGGCCGACCAGGCCGTGGACGCCATCGCGGCGACGGGCCTGGCGGGCTACGCGCTGCGGCGGCACCTCAAGGTAAACCCTGAGCGCATCGAGCCGGCGCTGAAGCGCGCGGCGCAGTTCGTGATCGACCGCGTCTACCGCGGCAAGCTGCCGCTGAAGGTGTGGTACGCCAACTGGCGTTACACGCTGGGGCTGAAGTTCCTGCACCAGGAGTACATGAACACCGCGGACCCGGAGTTCCGCAACGAGCTGCGCAGCGTGTGCCGCCGCATGGTGCAGGGCCTGCTGAAGCTGCAGCTCAGCAACAGCGAGGCCCCGGCCCTCGAGAAGAAGCGCCGCACCCGCCTCAGCAGCCGCTTCAAGAACAGCGCCATGCCCAGCCAGCTCGGCGTGGTGCTGGCGCCCCGACCGACGAAGACTACCGCGGCGGCGCATTGGTGCTGCGCGTGCTGCCGGGCAGTGCGGCCGAGCGCACGGGCATCAAGGCCGGCGACCGCATCTGTGAAACGGAAGGCCTGCGCGTCGAAAACTCGCTGGACTATTACATGCAGGAGGCCGGCTTCGTCGGCGGCCAGAAGATCAACATCGCCGTGCGCCGCGAGGGCGCCAAGGACTTCAAGAAGGACGTGCAGCTCGACCAGACCTGGCCCGGCTACCTGGGCATCAAGGTGAACGCCGGCATGGGCGAAGGACCGGTGGTTGAGTCCTTCCTGCCTTTCAGCCCCTGCAAGGGTGACCTCGAGGTCGGCGATATCATCGTGGAGGCCAACGGCAACGCCGTCACGGGCATCGACCAGCTGCGCGAGATCGAGCGCGGCATCAAGCCCGGCGACAAGGTGCGCCTCAAGGTGCTGCGCGGCGAAAAGGCCAAGAAGAAGTCCGCCAGCGTCGAGGCTTCCGGCGCGCCCGAAGGCTGGTTCTATTTCGGCATCCAGGAAGAGGACAAGGGCGACGACAACGGCGTGGTGGTTGACGGCGACCCCCGCCCAGGCACCCCGGCCGCCGAGGCCGGCCTGAAGGACAAGGACCGCATCACCTGGATCGGCGACACCCCGATCCTGGGCATGGACCACCTGATCGAGTTCGTCGGCACCGTGGCCGCGGGCAAGCCCTACACCATCAAGTGGGTGCGTGACGGCGAGGAGATGCAGGCCGAGGTGATCGCCCGCCCGATCCCGCAGCCGTTCATGCTGACGGCCGACCTGGACGTGAACCGCCAGAACCTCAAGGTTTACGTCAGCTCGGTTGAAGCCGGCGGCGTGGCCGAGAAGGCGGGCATGAAGAAGGGCGACGTGATCAACAAGATCAACGGGCAGGATTGCTCGAACTACTTCCTGTTCATGCGCGTGTACTACAACCTGAGCGCCGGCGAAGAAGTCACCTTCACCCTGCAGCGCGGCAACACCGAGGTGGAAGTGAAGTTCGAGCTGCCCAAGGCCCCCGACACCGGCGGCGAGCAGGTCGCCGAGGAAGGCGGCTGGGCCTATTACCCCGAAATGGGCGAATCTCCCAGCTTCTCCACCGCGGCCGCCATGCTGGTGCTGATGGACGTCGAGCACGACATGGAGATCAAGGGGCTCAACCGCGTGCTCAAGGAGCCGCTGGCCGCCGCCGCCGCGCTGATGAACAAGCTGCGCGTCGTGGACAAGGAGAACGGCGGACAGGAAACCTATGTGTACCGCGGCGGCAGCGTCGGCATGGGCCAGATCGGCATCGACGTCAAGGGCTGCCAGGGACGCAACGCAATCTGCGAGTTGACCCTGGTGCGCATGGGCGTCGCCAAGCGCAGCAAGAGCACGCTCAAGAAAATCATCGAACAGTGGATCAAGTACCGCGGCGAACTCGACGCCGTGAAGCGCATGGAGTACTACAACCCGCCCGGCAAGGGCGGATCGCCCCACAACTTCGACCGCAACTTCAACGCGGCCTACTACTGGATGTACGGCCACTACCACACCCTGCTGGCCTCAAAGGAAGTGGGCGGCAAGCACTTTGAGCAGATCAACGAAATCTGCACCAAGGCACTGATGCTGGTGCGCGAAGACGACGGAACCTGGCTGGGTCACCCCAGCTTCGGCAAGCTGTGCGGCACCTGCCTGGGGCTCTGGATCCTGGGCGAAACCGAGGGCGGCTGGCGCGACGGATACGCCACTCCCACCACCCAGGAGAAAAGGGAAGGCGGCCCGGCCAACCCCGAAACGCCCGACAAGTAATGAACACGCCGGCGAACCGGCCCGCTTCGGCGGGCCGGTTCTGGTTAATGGTGAAGTGCTGAACCACAAACAAAGTCCGCGCCACTGGGTGAAGGACTGCCCTGTCGTCGAGTCCACACAAAGCAACCGCAGAGGGCCACGCGGGGGCGCGGAGGCGCAAAGGGCTGATTGGTGTTCGTCGATCAATCGGCCGATCGCGCTGAAGCAACGCCAGGGCGCCAGGCAGCGCCACGGCATCAATGTTGTGGCGCGCCAATCGGCCAAAGGAATTGCAACCAACGAAAAGGCCGTGGCGTTCCTTGCGCCCTGGCGTTTGAAACCCATCCCTGAACGGAAGCAGCCGTCGAATCGCAAAGGACACTTAGCGCCTTCGCGCCCCCGCGTGGCCCAAGCAGTTGCAGTTCCAAAGCGCGGACAAGAATGTCCGCGCCACTGTCGGGATGTCCGCACCACTGCACACCCATTGGTAACTGAAAACTGGTTATTGGTAACTCGCTGTCCAGACGCCGGCGGAATGCAAAGGCAGGCTCGAAGACGCGGACAGCCCCATCCCGGAAATTGCATGACCACCAGCGTCAGGTTGCGGGTCGGAGTCGAAGGTTGATGGTCGACAGTTGACGGTAACTGCGGCTACTGGCCGTGACTGTAGACTGTGAACCGTTGACCGTGAACCTGCCACCGGAGTGTGGTGGTCATGCAGTTCCCGGAATGCTGCCTGTTTTGTCGGGCGACGCGTGGGCGTATAAGCGTATTCATCTATACTCCCTGACCTGAACCTGACCGTACCGGAGACGCCGGAATGCGCACACTTGCACCTGCCATCGTCCTGCTGCTGCTTGCCGGCAGCCTTGCCACCGCCCAGGAAGAACGCGGCGAGACGGACGCCCTCAGCGGCCGCCTGCAGCCCGCCCGGGCCAGCGAACTCAAACTCGAACTCAAGGGTTACGGCGGCGAGCTGACACTCAAGCTGCTGCTGGCGCCCGGCACGGCCGTGAAGGAGGGCGAGGTGGTGGCCGAGGCGAGCGCGCCGGAGTACGAGGACGCGCTGGCGCGCGCGCGGGAGAACGTGCAACTGAACGAGATGGGTCTGCAACTGCTGGAAGAGGCGGCCCGGGGCGCGCAGGAAGGCTACAAGCTGCAGCTTGAGCGCACCCAGCGCAGCGCCCAGCGCGCGGAGCAGGACCTGGACTACTTCCTGAAGAAGCAGAAGAAGGACAGCATCCGCAACTCGGAGCTGGGGATCGAGAGCTTCGACCACAGCATCAAGGACCAGGAGGAAGAACTGGCGCAGCTCGAGAAGCTGTACCAGGGCAACGACCTGGCCAAGGAAAGCCAGGACATCGTGCTGAACCGCTCGCGCCGTCGCCTGGCCGTGAGCAAGGAACGCTTCGAGATGGCCAAGGAAGAGCACAAGCGCCTGGTGGAAGTCGGCATCGTGCGCCGCGAAGAAGACCTGCGCGCCGCCCGCGATGCCGCGGCCCTTGAGCTCGCCCGCGTCAGCAGCAGCGTCGCGCGCGACAACGTGGACATGCAGGCCAAGCTGATCCGCAGCCGGCGCGCCCTCGAGGACGCCCGCAAGGCCCTGGCCGACCTGGAGGCCGACGCCGCGCGCCTCAAGCTGACCGCACCCCATGACGGGTTCGTTGCCGCCGGCGCCTGGAACAACAACGACGGCGCCAGCCAGCCGGTGCGCATCGGCGACCGGCTCAGCCGCGGCGCCGTGATCGCGACCGTGGTGGACACCGGCAAGCTGAGCATCACCGTTAACGTGCAGGTCGGCTCGCGCGACAAGTTCAAGCCGGGCACCCAGGTCAGCGCCAAGGCCGGCGAGGTCTCCGCCGCCGGCGTGGTGAAGGCGATCGGCTTCGTGGTCAACAAGGCCGGCATGGTGACGGCCGTGATCGAGGTGGACAACGCGGCCGGCGCGCTGCTGCCCGGCCAGAAGGTGAACGTAGCCCTGCCGTAACCCGGAGGCCCCATGCGCAAGTCCCTGCTGTTGATCGCGGGCCTGGCCGTCGCGGCGCTGTCAGCCTGCGGCAAGCCCGCACAGCCCAACGCGGCCGAGCAGCCCGCGCCGGGCAACGCCGCGCCCGCGCCCGAGAAGAGCGCGCCGGAGAAGTTCGAGTGGAGGCAGCAGGCCGAGCTCGACAAGGCCGTGCGCTGGATACTCGACAACCAGAAGAAGAAGGGCGACTGGGGCTACATGGAAGAACGCCCCTACGACATCTACCTGGGCAGCATCAACAGCCTGCACGTGTGGGGCAACGCCAGCACCGCGCTGTGCGCCATGGGCCTGATGATGCAGCCGCCCACCGACGAGATTGACGGCGCATTGACCCTGGCGCTCCAGTACCTGATCGAGGCGCCCGACACCCCGCGCGCCACCATGGACACGTTCTACAACGTGTGGTCGCACGCCTACATGGTGCAGGCAATGTGCCAGGCCATGCAGGACGCGCGCTTCAAAGAGCTGCGCCCGCGCCTCAAGAAACGCGCCGAGCACGAGCTGCGCCGCCTGCTCGACCACCAGTCGCTGGACGGCGGCTGGGGCTACTATGATTTCACCTACCGCACCCCTGCGTCCCAGCGGCGACATCAGCACCAGCTTCACCACCGCCGCGGCCCTGGTCGCCATGCGCGACGCCCGCACCGTTGACCTGCCGATCCGCGACCACAACGTGCAGATCGGTCTCGATTACCTCGAGCGTCACCGCATCCCCAACGGCGGGTACTACTACAGCAGCGGCCACATGTATTATCCCATGAGCGCCGCCAACCTGCCGCGCGGCAGCCTGGGCCGCTCGCAGTCCGGTGACAATGCGCTGTTCACCTGGAACCGCACCATCACGCCCGAGACCCTGCAGGCGCAGCTCGACTACTTCTTCAAGGACCATGCCTTCATCGAGATCGGCCGCGGCCGACAGTTCCCGCACGAAGCCTGGTACGCAACCGCGCCCTACTACTACTACTTCGGCCACTACTACGCTTCGCGCAACGTGCTGGCCCTGCCGAAGGGACAGCAGCCGAAGTACGGCGCGGAACTGGCCAGGCTGGTGGCACTGGGCCAGTACGACGACGGCAGCTTCTGGGACTACCCGCTGTACGGCTATCACAAGCCTTACGGCACCGGCTACGCCGTGATCATTCTCAGCAACTGCAAACAGGCTGTGGAACAGAACGCGCCGTAACGCTCGTCGCCACGGCGTGGCCGTGGCGCTACGTCAGCTTTCGCGGCGCTTGACGGTGATCTTGGGTTTGGGCTTGGCAGGCTCCCGCAGCATTTCCATGCGGAAGGTTTCGTTGGTGCCGAGCCGCAGCTCGATTGGCGCCTTGCGCATGCCGATGATCTGGTCGCGCCCTTCCACCTTGTGCCCGTTCAGAAACGTGCCGTGCTTTGACAGATCCTCGATGTAGATCGCCTTCGCGCCCTGGAAGCTGATCTTCACGTGGTGCCGGCTTACGGTATGCAGGTGGTCGTCCTTGCCGGCCATGCCTTTGCCCGGCTTGTCGGGCGCGTCGCTGTCGCCGACGCGGATGGTGCAATCGCGCGAACGGCCGATGATCGCTTCGCCGCCCTCTTCAATCACGAACTCCTTGCCTTTGCAGAAGCCCGCAATGCCGGTCAGCTTGATGGTGATGGTTTCGTCGGCCATGGGCTACTTCAGCTCGTCGAGCATGGACTCAGGCGGTTCGTGGTTGGTGTAGACGTTCTGGACGTCGTTGTTGTCCTCCAGCGCGTCCACCAGCTTCTGCACCTTGCGCGCGGTCTCTTCGTCGACTTCGTTGCGGAGGTGGGGGAGGTACTCGAGCTGGGCCGAGATCCAGCCGATCTTCTTCGCCTGCAGGGCCTTCTTCACCGGCTCAAGGGCGACGGCCGGCGTGGTTACGGTGTAACCCTCGTCGTCGGCCTGCAGGTCTTCGGCGCCGGCCTCGGCCACGATTTCCAGCAGCTGGTCCTCGGGCGGGGCGCCTTCCTTTTCGATTACCACGATGCCCTTGCGGTCGAAGCTGTGCATCACGCTGCCGCTCTGGCCGAGGTTGCCGCCGTTCTTCTCGAAGGCATGCTTGATGTCGGGCGCGGTGCGCTTGCGGTTGTCGGTCAGGGCTTCAACGATGATCGCCACGCCGCCCGGCGCGTAGCCCTCGTACACCAGCTCTTCGGGGTCGGCGCCCGCCAGCTCGCCGGTGCCGCGCTTGATGGCGCGGTCGATGTTGGCGGCCGGCATGTTTTCCTTGCGCGCCTCAACGATGGCGTCGGCGAGGCGGTTGTTGGTTTCGGGGTCGCCGCCGCCCAGCCGCGCGGCCACGATGATGCCGTGGGCCAGCTTGCTCCAGATCTTGCCGCGCTTCTTGTCCACCGCGGCTTTGCGGTGCTTGATGTTCGCCCACTTGCTGTGACCGGCCATGTGACTGCCCCGTTAGGTGATTTTTGATTTTGGATTTTGGATTGTGGATTGGAAGGGTGTAGGAGCGTGAATCCGCTATCTGAAGCAGATGCGGGCATCTGCGCCGCCTGGTTAATCCAAAATCCAAAATCGAAAATCCAAAATCAAAGGGGTCCGCGCTTGCGGATTTCGTCGGCGCGCATCAGCTCGGTATCGAGCTTGAAGCGCTCGCCCAGGTACTCCTTGCGCACCACGGGGTCGTCGGCGATGTCGCGCGGCGGGCCTTCCTTGATGACCTGGCCGTCCACGATGATGTAGCTGCGGTCGGTCATGGGCAGCACTTCGCGCACGTTGTGGTCCGTCAGCAGCACGGCGATGTTCTTGCGCACCAGGCCGGCCACCAGCTCGCGCAGGTCCTGGATCGCGATGGGGTCAACGCCGGCAAACGGCTCGTCGAGCAGTATCACCTTGGGGTTGCCGATCAGCGTGCGCGCGATCTCGAGCCGGCGTTTCTCGCCGCCGCTGCAGGCGCCGGCCGGGTTGGTGCGGATCTTGTGCAGGCCGAACTCGTCAATCAGTTCTTCCAGCCGCTTGCTGCGCTCGGCGCGCGGCATGTTGGTGGTCTCGAGGATGGCCAGCAGGTTTTCCTCGACGCTGAGCTTGGCGAAATAGGTGTCGTCCTGGGGCAGGTAGCCGAGGCCGTGACGCACGCGCTTGTACATGGGCATGCGGGTGACGTCTCTGCCGTCCAGGATTACCTGCCCGCCGTTGGGGCGGTGCACGCCCATCAGCATCTTGAAGGTGGTGGACTTGCCGGCGCCGTTGCGCCCCAGCAGGCCGACGATCTCACCGGCGCCAACCTCAATGTTGACGCCACGCACCACGGTGCGCCCGCCAAAACGCTTGGTAAGCCGATCGCCCTTCAGGACAGCCATTGCCGGATGATCGAAGATCGAGGCAGAGTGCGCAAGGCGCAGAAAACAAGAGCCGCAAGCGCCAGCGCGCGGCGGGAATCGTGAAGGCGGCGGGAAAACAGCGAATTACCAATAACCAATTACCAATGACCAATTGGCCCGGGACGCCGAGGCATTGGTAATTGAAAATTGGTTATTGGTAATTTGCTGTTCACCCAAGAAGCGCACTGGCTTCGCCGCTACTTCCTGCGGATCAGCCGTTCATCCGGCACGCCGATTCTTCTGCGCAGCTCGCCTGTGTCATTCAGCCAGCGCTTGCCATCCTGGTAGTAGCCGGCTGTGGGTTTGATCTCGGCATCATAGGTATGAAACCAGGCGTTGAACTGGTGCATGGTCAGCTCGCGCATGTACTTGGCCGCCATGCTGGCCAGCGCGATCGGCAGATGCTCGCTTTCGCCCTTCTCCTTGAACGCGATGAACAGGCGCGGGCAGCCCTGCACCTCCGGGATGCTCAGCTCGTAGGTGCTGATTTCCTTCTCCTCCGCGAAGATCTCGATCTGCGCCTCCGGGAACTGCGCCGCCAGCGCGCGGCCGTAGCGTGTACGGCCGCCCTGGCGGTCGCACACCACCGCGAGCTGCCGGTGCTTTTCCCAGAGCGGGCCGATGATGCGCGCGATGCCCTCGAACTCGGCGCGCGCCTTGTTGCCCAGGCGCTGGATCAGCCGGTTCAACTCGCCCTCGTAGATCGGCGCTACGCCGAGTGCCGCCAGGCCGTAGCCCGCGGCCTGCAGCGCGCGGCCGATGGCCTGGCCGCGCAGCGCGGCGCGGTCGGCGCCGGCCTCAAGCGGGAAAGGCTGCGGCGGCTTGGTGTACCAGTCGTAGTTCTCGGGCTTTTCGCGCGACAGGGGCGCGAAGGCCGCGCGGAAGGCCGTGAAATCGGCGAGGTCGTGGCCGGCCAGCGCGGCCCAGGCCAGCAGTTCTTCCTCAAGGGCGAGCAGGCCTTTGGCCGGCGAATACAGCTTCTTGCTGTCGCACACCACGGGGCGCTTTTTTGCGTTCAATCGGCTCGCGGCCGAGGCCCAGCGCCTGCCACATGTCGAGGTTCAGCACGCCGGTGGGCGTCATGGCCTGCGGCAGTGTGAAGGCTGCGTAACCCAGCGTGAGCGGGCCCAGGATGGGGCCCAGGCCGGCCTCGTCGATGCCCAGGATGGTGCGGTAGTGCGCCATGGCGCGATTGTGGCGCACGGCTGCAGGCAAGCGAGCAAGTGGAGTGAATGCGGATTGCTGTCAGGAAGTGGGGTTTCAGGAGGCGGGAGGCGGGATTTAGGATTCAGACGTCAGAATGTGCTGTTGTCCAACCACCAGCCACCAGCCACCAATCACTCGTACTTGGGCCAGCTGGTGATGTCGTCGCCGAGGCCGTACTGGTTGATGCCGTCTTCGCCGAAGCTCCAGATCACGTAGCCGGTGGGGTACTGGCCGGTGACGGGGTGGCGCAGGGCGTTCTGGCACTCGGTGGCGTTGATGTTGACGCTGCTGCCGTCGGCCAGCGTCACGCTGTACTGGTAGTTGCCGGCGCGCACGGTCTTGATGTCGAGGTACACCAGCGGGTTGCCCCAGGCGTCCGTGATCTCGAACAGGTCGCGGGCCGAGCCGTCCTCGAGGTCCAGGTGTTCCGGCGAGGTGGCGTCCTCCAGCACCGTGTCGATGTCGAGGTTGGTGCGGCGCTTGTCGTCCTGGAACAGCGGGCCGTCGATGTAGGGGCCCTGTTCCTTTTTGCTGCGCAGGGCCAGCACCATCGCCTCGATGCCGGTGTTGTCCTTGTTCGGGTCCGTCAGGGCGGGATAGCCGATCAGCAGCCCCAGCTCCTGCAGGCTGCACGGCGGCGGCACGCCCCAGCGCGCCTGGTAGCTCTCCACGTTGGTGCGCAGCGTCTCGATGGTGGCCTGGGTCTGGGCCTGCTTGCTCTTGCTGAACACGCCGCCGAAGCTGACCAGCAGCACGGCCGCCAGCAGCACCAGGATCCCGACCACGACCAGGATCTCGATCAGCGTGAAACCGCTACGGTGTCGGCGCATGGCTACTTCTTCCTGGTCAGGCCGCTGTCGTAGATGAACTTGACGCTGTCAACCTCGATGGTCGCCTTCACGCCCACCAGCGCGCGGGTGAAGAAGCCGCAGTGGACGGCGAACGTGGCGGACTGGAAATCCACGCGGGTCAGCTCGCTGAGGTGCAGCTTGTCGTTCTCGCTGCGGTTGACGGGCAGCTTGACCTCCCAGCCGTTGATCACGGCGACGTAGTCGATGTCGCTGAAATCCTTGCTGTACTGGCGGCGCAGGGCGAGCGTCAGCTTGTCGTCGGGCAGCAGCGGGCGTCCGCCGTAGGCGGTCACGTCGATCAGCCCGTACTCCATGCGCTTCTCAACACTGGTGCGGTCCTGCAGGTCGTACTTGCGGGTTTCCCAGAACACGCGGCCCTGCGAATCGACGCCGACGAAGATGCTGACCTTGGGGTCCGCCTCCGTGCCCTTGCCGGCCGAGGATTTGCTGACCTTGGTGATGTAGATGCCGAAGTCGAGCGGCGCGTCGCCAAGGCGCGGCAGGGTGGCCTCGAAGGTGGTGAGCGTGGCGTGCGGCTTCTCGACTTCGAAGCGGCTGATCACGCCGGACTCTTTCTGGTTCACCGCCAGCTGCAGCTTGCCGGCGCGGATCTTCGTGGCTTCGACGAAGCCTTGGTCGGGCTTGAGGCGGGTGGGGATGATCCAGTTGCCGTAGAAGTTGGGCGTGCTGTCGGTGGTGAACTCGTCGATCTCGAAGTACTGGCGCTGGTTCTGCTCGATGCGCTGGACCCAGTCGCTGGCGTAGACGAACGGGGACGTCTTGTCGTAGTCCTTGCGCAGGTTGGGGTCGGGGATGAAGTCCTTGTTGCGGGCGTTCTCGATGTGCTTGCGGAAGGCGGCCAGCGCGGCGCCGTGGTCGCCCAGTTCATAGAGCGCGTAGGCGTACACGTTGTAGCAGGCGAGGCTGGGGATCTGCGCCAGCTCGCGCTCGCTGAAGGTGTTGGGTTTCTCGGACTCGGCGAAACTCTCCAACCGCTCGATCAACTCGGCGGCCAGGTCGCGCGCCTTCACCAGGTAGGCCTTGCGCACCGACTCGGCGTCGCCGCGGTCGGCCACGGTCAGGGGCGCGACCTCCGACAGCCGCAGCATCAGCGTGCCCAGCGCCAGCTTCACGGCGGGCTGTGAGTCGCTGATCGCCAGCGACGAGGTGAAGAACGCCGCCGCCTCCTTCATGGGCGGTACCATTTCGCCCGCGTAGTCCACGGCCTCGCCGGCGGCCATGCGCAGCAGCAGGTTGCCGCGCACACGCTCGACTTCGCCGAGCGCGATCTCGCCCAGCAGGGTATGGGCGGGGAAGAAGTCGGGCGCGTACTTCAGGCAGCGGCCCAGGTGGTCCTTGGCGACGCTGACCACGCCGGCCTTGAGGTTCAGGTCGGCCAGCGCGAAGTTCAGCAGCACGTGGCGCGGGTCCACGTCCAGCCCGGCCTGGTAGGCGGCCAGCGCCTCGGGGAACAGACCAAGCCGCTGGTACAGGCGGCCCTCGGCGTAGTGCGGCTCCGCGGACAGCGGATCCAGCGCCTTGGCGGCCTGCAGGAAGCGCAGGGCCTCGGTGCTGGGCTTGCGCTCGCCTTCCCTGGGGCGCGGCGTGAAGAACTGGCTGTCGGTCTGGGCGTAGATCACCAGCGCGGCGGCGATCAGCGGATCGAGCGGAAGTCTTTGGCGCTGGGCGCCGCGTACTGCAGGGCCTGCTGCCAGAAGCTGAGGGTTTTCAGCACGTCGCGGATCTTCTGCTGGTCGCTCTTGTCGCCGTCGCGGCGCGGCTCGTTGCGCTGGAGCAGCATGGCGCAGAACAGTACCTGGGCGGCGTCAAAGCTGGGGTTGCCCGATGCGATCTTGCCGATCGCGTCGCCCGCGGCGCTGTAGTTCAGCAGTTTGAACTCCAGCTCGGCCAGCGTCAGCCACGCGCGGCCGAGCTCGGTGTCTGCGTCGCTTTCCAGGATCACGGAGCCGTCGGCCGCCTGCAGGGCGGCGACCAGACCGCTGAGTTCCGCGCGGGCCTGCTCGTAGTTGCCGCGCTCGAGGTGGCAGTGGGCCAGCAGGTACAGCGCCTCGCTGTGGTTGCGGGCGAGCTCGAGGTAGGGGATCGCCTCGCCGTGCAGGTTCAGCCGGTTCACGAAGATGCGCCCGACGGTCAGGGCGAACACTTCGCGGTCGGGGCTTTCCACGCCGGCGCGCAGGGCATCGAGGTAGGTGCTCAGCTCGGCGTCGAGGTTGTTGCGCTCGCGGTGGAAGTTGGCGAGCTCGGTGTAGATGCCGGCCAGCTTGGGGTTGCTGTTGCGCACCCACACAAACTGCGCCTGGTAAAAGCGGGCGAACTCGTTGCGCTCTTCCTGGGTGAAGCCTTCGTCGCTGTTGTCGACGTTCTTGATGATGTCTCGGTGGGCCTCTTCCCACTGCTTGACCGCGGCCTGGCGCGCCTCGCCCTCCTGGCGGGTGACGAAGGCTTCGTACACGTCGACCCAGGTCTGCGGGTAGCCCTTCACCTCGACGGCGCTGGCCGGCACCCAGTAGATGTGCTTGCGTTCATCAACCAGGTTCACCACACCCTCGGCGCGGGGCTGGCGCGGGTTGATGGCGTAGAAGTAGAACTTCGCGCCCTCCACGGGCTCGCTGCCGTTGCGCAGCAGCTTGCCGGCCGCGGCCTTCCAGAGCGCGGTGTTGTAGCGCTTGGGCAGGCCCGTGCGCTCCCAGCGCTCGATGTCGGTCTTGAAGTCGCCTTCGCTGGCGCCGGGCAGGGTGAAGCCGCCCTTGTTGGTGATGCGGATGGGACGGATCTCCCAGTCGCGGGACGCGCCGTCGGCCTTTACCACCAGGTAGCGCCGGGGCTTCTCGTCGATCGATACCTGCGCCGGCAGCGCCGAGGCCGCGAGCAGCACCAGCAGCAAAACCAGCAACCAGCCTCGCCGCACATCGCGCGCCGTGACTTCCTGCGGGTCGCGACCGGCCGCGCCCCTTGGGGCGCCCGCAAATAGCCGGGGGCGCAAGCCCCCGGAACCGGGCGATCCCGCCGACCGGAGCCCTTCAGGGCGACCGCAGTTTTCAGTTCGCGGATCCATCGCCTACCTCATTGTCGTCCATGAATTGCAGACCGTGGCCTTCGACAAACCAGCGCAGTTCGTCTTGAAAGCTGCTCTTCGCGTGGTGCGCTTCCTGGGTCTGGATGTACTCACGAGTCGTTTTCAGCTTGCTGATACTCACGGAGAAGACGCCGTAGCCGTCCTGCCAGCCGAATTCGCGTTCGGGCCATGTTTCATGCACCCACTTGGAGCTGTTCGACTTGAGTTCACGCATCACGTCGGAAAGCGCGTGACGCGGCGGCATGCCGATCAACAGGTGCACGTGGTCGGACACGCCGTCCGCCTCCAGCAACACGCAGTCGCGCTTGCGCAGGATGCCGCCCATGTACGAATAGAGGCGCTCCTGTATGTCGTGGGCAATCAGCGGTCGCCTCTCCTTGCAGGAGAAGATCAGGTGCAGATTGATGCTGTGGTAGGTGTTGCCCATTCCGCTGCCTGCTGTCGCCCCAAGGGGCTCCTGGCCCTTTCGTCATCTCCCCGGGGGCTTGCGCCCCCGGCTATTTGCGGCCGCCCCAAGGGGCGGCACTGACGGAACCCTGTTCTCTGTTTTCGCAACCCGGTTCCGAAGGGAAACCAGGGCGGTGTAACTGTTTACTTCGCTTCGGTTCACTCCCTTGCCGGATTGTCAGTCGAATTCCGGGCTGGATTCGCGGGTCAGGGTTACCGGGCGTTCGTCCCTGGGCACGTGGGCCTGGGCCCTGGCGAGGCTGGGCCTGGGCCCCGCGGGCATGTCGTAGTCGGGCAGCGAGTTGAAGCCCGGCACGCTCAGCTGCACGGGCGGCAGGCTCTCGTAGCTCTCCTGCGACAGGCTCCAGCCCGTAGGTTTGGCGGCCTTGAAGCGGTCGTCTTCCTCATAGAAGGGGCGCTCGACGCGCAGGTTGTCGAGCTGCACTGGCGTCCACTCGCCGGGCTTTTCCAGCTTGGTGAGCACTTTCTCGGCCTGGGCCTGGTCGATGCCGGCGGCCGAGATCGCGGCCTGGCGCTGCTCGGCGTCGATGTCGACGATGCCGCCGCCGATGGGGCGGGCCTTCATCACGATGGCCAGCGTGGCCAGTACCACCACGCCGAAGAGAATCTTCTCTTTCCACTCGGACAGCCGGTTGAGTACCTGATCCATGGCGCTTTCCTCAAGTCCTAGCGGTACTTTCTGAAGTCCCGGGGAGCGCCCGCCGTCGTCTGCTGCGCGCCCTTCTGCGATTCGTCGGGCGGGTAGGTTGATTCCGGGTTCACCTGGTAGGCCACCACGGTGATCTTGGCCGTGATCAGCGCGTCCTTGGGCTCCAGCAGGTCCGGCTTCTGGAAGTCGAACTTCTCGACGGCCAGGTAGCGCCCCTGGCGCCCGTTCTTTACCGGGTTCTGCAGCTCGATCAGCAGGTTGTACAGCTGCTCTTCATTGGCCTGCACGGTCAGCGTCACGCCCTCGCCGTTCAGGTAGGGCTGTTCGCCGGAGGCGGCGGGCTTGGTGGGCACGCCGCGGGCGGCCAGCTCTTCGTTGACGGAGCCGAACTGCAGCTTCACCAGCAGCTGGGTGCGTGAAACCTCGACGCTGTGGGCGATCGCCCGCACGATGTCGAGCTTGCGCAGGTAGTCGCGCACCTGGGCCTCGGTAAGGTTGCCGTCGAGAATCTTGAAGCCGAAGGCGTCATTCTCGCGCACGTCCGGCCCGAAGTAGCGCTGGAAGCCCAGCTCGCGCTGCAGCTCGAGCTTCTTCACGTTGCGCAGGTAGTTGACCATGTCGTCCACGGCCGTGGTGCCGAGCACTTCCACGGTGTAGGCGGGGTCGGTCTCGAAGGTCATGCGCTCGTTGACGATGCCGGTGAGCGCGCTGGTGACCTGGGTTTTGTCCTGCATGCGGCGGCCCTGGATGGTGGCCGGGTCGCCGTTGAACTTGGCGGCGTCGGCGAACAGGGCCCGGTAATTCTTCTGCAGCAGTGAGGTCGCCTGGGTTTCCTTTGCGTCGAGAGACTCGGCGATGCCGCTGAACTCGCCGTTGGCGAGCACCAGCACCACGATCAGCACCACCATCACGACCAGGAAGCGCGCATGTTGCTTCAGCAGCTTCATTTCGCGGCTCCTTCCAGCTTCAGGTCCAGGACCACGGTGTGGGTGACGTCGTAGCCCTGGGCGCTGTCATTCGCCTTGGATTCACCGGGAATCACCTGCTGCACGCCGCCCAGGGCGCGCAGGATGTCGCGCAGCTTGTTGTTCACCTCGATCGGGTCGGCGCCGGGCTTCTTCTCGATGAAGAAGCTCATCTTCAGCACCGTGCGCGGCTTGAAATCCTTGGCCCCGCTGGGGTTGGCCGTCTCGGTCTGCAGCTCCGCGCTGCGCACCCGCACCGTGTCAGGCCGCCTGGCCGAGAACTGCACCAGCACTTCCGTGGCGACGCGGCCGGGCATCAGCGCGCCGGCGGTGGCCTCGAACCGCTTGTCGGCGCGAAGCTGGGCGGACTCGTGGGCGGGAATTTCGCCGGAGGCGGCGACGTAACGCCCGATGGGCCCCTGCTGGCGGTCGCGCAGGGTTTTGTCCGCGTCGTCCAGCGTACGGCTGCTCAGGATGTAGAGCGGCAGCACGATGGCGATCACCAGTGCTGCAGCGAGGTACAGGAACAGGCTCTTGTTCAGGAACTCGCGGCGGCGGCGCAGGCTGGCGGGCTCGAAGGTGGCGCGCTCGGCCTTGGGGTCGCTTGCCAGCACGGCGAGCCCGACCGCCAGCGCCAGCGCGGGGCGGTAGGCCCGGCAGGTCTCGAGGGTCTGCTCGTCGGCGCCGTCGGTCTCGACGTTGCGCAGGGGGTCGAAGACCTCGACCGTCTTGCGCACGCGGTTCATCATCAGCTCGCGCAGGCCGGGGATGGCGGCGCCGGGCCCGCAGAGCACGATCTTGCGGGCGTCCAGCTTGGGGGCCTTCTGGGCGCCCTTGGCGAGCATGATGGTGCTGGTGATCTGCTGGAAGACGCGGGATGCGACCTCCTGGCCGCCCTGCACGCCGCGGTCGCCGCTGAGGTTGTCGGCGGCCACGCTGGGGCGCAGGTCGATCTGCTGGAACAGCACCTGGCGGATGGCGTCGCGATCGCCGCCGTACTCGGGCAGCAGGCGGGTGATGAAGTCGTTGACGCCGATGTTGATGCTGCGCGCGTACAGCAGCGCGCCCTCGCGCACCAGGATCACGTCGGTGCTGTCGTCGCCGATGTTGGCGTACATCAGCACGTGCTCGGTGTCCATGTCGCCGCTGAGCCTGTAGGCCTGGAACAGTGCGGCGCAGCCGGGGATCAGCTCGCCGGTTTCGATGCCCGCGGACTTCAGGCTGCCGGCGAAGTGGTCGATCACCTCTTCGCGCGCCAGCGCCACGTGGATGGCGGGCGCGTAGTCGAAGTCGGCGCCCGGCACGTAATCGGCCATGATGCGCGCGTCTTCGCCGCCGATCTCGTCGGCTTCCATGCGCACCTGCTGCTCGATCATCTTGGGGTTGCTGGTGGCCGTCAGCACGAAGCGGTAGTACACGTCGCGCCCGGGTACCAGCGTGGCGGGCAGCCCGGGCTTGACGCCGATGTTGCGCAGCGCGCGGAAGGTGCTGCCCAGCGGGGCCGATGCATGGAACTCGGGTTTCTGCTCCGGGTCCACGCTGAAGCCCGGCAGCACCAGCGCCTTCTTGAGCTTGTAACGTCCGCCCTTGCGGGACAGGCCCACCAGGATGCTCAGGTTGCTCTCTATGTCGAAGCCGTAGGCCACTGGCTATTTCCCCTCTTCCGCGGGCGGCAGGTCGGCGGGCAGGCGGCGGCGCATCTCGGTGATGCGTTTCTGCAGTTCGCCCTCGCGGCCGATCCACTCGTTGGCGCGCAGCTCGGCGGGCAGGCCCGCGTCGCGCAGCCAGCCCTTCTCGTCGCTGCTGAGCAGGCCGGCCAGCAGCTTGCTTTCCACCAGGTTCATCAGGTCGCGCGCCTGCATGGCGCGGTCGCGCGCGATGTTGCGCAGGTTCTGCCTGCCGTAGTCGTCCATCTCGCCCAGCAGGATGGCGGCGACGTCCAGCATGCGCTCCTTGGCCTCGATGCCGCGCAGGCAGCGCGGGTAGTTCACCACCACCGCGTGCAGCTTCACCATGCCCTGCACGTACTGGCCGCTGTCCAGGAAGTCGCGGGCGCTGACCATGAACGACTCACTCTCACGCTGCTCGATCTCGACCTCCAGCACGAACAGCGAGCGGCGTGCGATCCCGGCCAGCTGGTCGAACTCGGCCGCCAGCTCGATCAGCTCGCGCAGCGCGTCGCGCGCCACGCCGGCCGACTCCTTGGTGCGCGGCAGCATGTTGTCGCTGATCACCGCGCGCAGCATCGGCATGGCGTCCTTGCTCCAGCGTTCGCTGGCGGCGTGCAGCTTGTCGGCCGAGGTGATCGCCTCCTCCATCGCCGCGCGGTACAGCTGCTCGTTGCGGGTCAGCTGCGGCACGTTGATGCCGTCGCGCAGCTCGATCAGCCGCAGGCTGTAGTGCTTGCTGGCGGCGTCCACGGCCTGCGCCGCGGCGGCAACCTCGTTCTGGTTGTACAGGTAGTCGCGGAAGATGCTCAGCGCGCGGTCCATCCGGTCCATCTGGTCTTCGCCTGGCTGCACGGCCGCCACCATGGCCACCAGGTCCTCCAGCTCGTCGCGGCCCTGGCCGCGCTCGAACTTCAGGGCCAGGGTGCCCTGCGCGACCAGCATCAGCTCGCGCCCGGCCGGGTGCTGCTGCGCCAGTACGCCCGGCGCGCTGCCCTCGACGGCCAGCACGCGGTTGCCGCTGCCGGTGTCGGCCGACAGCAGCACGGCGAACTCGCTGCGCGTGTCACGCCCGGTGCCCAGCTCGTGGGCGTAGGCCCGGGGCGCGGCGCCCGGCTCTTCAAAGCGCACCAGTTCGGCGGGCGCCCAGGCCGGCGTGGCCAGCGCCTGCAGGCACACGTAGCGCGCAGCCTTGTCGATCGTGCCGGCTTCGGTGGGCTGCACCGCGGCGGACAGCGCGGGCTTGCCGTCGCGCGAGCCGAGCTCGAGCGCAAGCTGCACCGCGTGCCCCGCCAGAGGGTCGAAGTAGCGGTACTTGACGTACAGCTTGTTGTCCGAGCGCTGGACTTCCGGCCTGGCCGTCAGCATCTCCAGTACATGCAGCGGGTCGCGGCGCTGCGGCGCCTGGAACAACAGGAAGCGCCCGCCCCGCAGGTACACGCCGTCCGGGCCGTTCAGCGAAAGGTTGCCGCGGTCGTCGATCTGCCAGTTCATGCCGTCGCCGCCGCCGACGCTCTGGGGAGCGAACCAGTTTTCCGCCGCTGTGTCGGCGCTGACATTCACGTCGTCGAAGGCGACGCTGCCCTGCGTGCCGGTCATCCCGAGCGCCACGGCGAACAGCCTGGCGCCGGCCGGAACGGCCGCGCTGCCGGTCAGCTCGGTCCAGTCGCCCATGCGGGTGCGCGCGGTGATGGGGGTTACCAGCAGCGGCTCGGGGTCGCGCTTGCCGGCGTACCAGAACACGGAGACCAGCGCCGAGCCGAAGCGGTCCGCCGACGCCTCGCCGTTGATGGCGAACGCGCTGACCTTCACGCCGCCGGCAGGCGCTTCCATGCGCTCGCTGACCACGTAGCTGGCCTGGTTGGCCGCCCCGAAGCGTGATATCTGCATGGCGTAACGGCCGCCCTTGGCGCCTTCCACCAGGTTGAAGCTGTCGGTGCCGCTGACGACGTAGCTCCAGCCCTTGGCGTAGCCGCCTTCGTCCACGTCGTCGAAGCTGGGGTTGTTGGCCAGCAGGCCGCCTTCGCGCGAGGGCGGGTAGTTGCCCTCGCCGCCGCCGGAAGCCGTGCCGTCGTCCTTGAGCATGGTCCAGGCCGCGAACAGGATCGCGCCCGCGACGGCGACCACCACGATGGCCTCGACCACGGCGAAGATTCCGCCGCCGCCGGACTTGAACTTGATCTCCTGGCTGAGAGCCGCCTTGTCGTCGTCCTCGTTCAGGGCCGCCTGCTCGGCGGGCGTGGCCATGATGGTGGCGGGCTGGCCGGGCTCCGGCTCGTCCAGGTCAGCGCTTTCGCCGGCCTGGCCCGGCGGCTTCAGGCGCGCCTGCACCTCGGCCGCGGCGATGGCCGGCGCGGTGCGGCCGCTGCTGACGTCGTCGCGGCCCTGCAGCTGGAACTTGAACAGCTGCTGGCCCAGCAGCACCTTCATGCCCGGCTTGAGCACCACGGGGCCGGTGATCTTTTCGCCGTTGATGACGACGCCGTTGGTGCTGCCCAGGTCTTCGATCACGTAGTTCACGCCGTCGCGACGGATGCGCGCGTGGTGGCCCGAGGCCTTGCCGTCGTTCTCGAGACACAGCTGGGTGTCGTGCTTGCGCCCGATGATGAACGGGTCGGTGGTGATGGGGTGGATTTTGTCGAGCAGCGTGCCCTTCATCAGCACCAGCGCGGCGGGCGCCAGCACGGTGCGGGTGCTGTCGGTTTTCTCGGCGGTGGGGGGCGCGGCGGATTCATCGCCGAAGTCGGAGGGCGCGCCGCGCGTGGACTGCACGCCGGCCATCACGGTGTTGGCGCCGGGGCCGCCCACTTCCTCGAACAGCATGTCGCAGGTGCCGATGGTGACCACGTCGCCCGGCTTGACCAGCGCCTCGCGCACGCGCCTTCCATTAAGGAAGGTGCCGTTCTGGCTTTCGAGGTCCACGATCGACCAGCCGTCTTCTCTGGGCTCAAAGCGGCAGTGGGCGCGGGAAAGCCGGTTGTCCTGGATCACTACGTTGGCGTGGCTGGCGGAACGCCCGACCGTCACGGCCTCCGTGAGGTCGACTGCCGCGTGCTCGAGCTTTTGAAGACAATTCGGGGCATAGCGCAGGCCGGACTGCGTTCGGGTCAACACTGCCGGGGGCATTTCGGCGCAAGTCTACGGGCAAATCCGGGTTGTGACAAGGATGGCGCACCACGCCCGTTTACCGCACCCGCGCAACAAACGGCCATCTAACCCGATCCGCAAAAGGCGGTTGCGCGGAATCAGCCCAGCTTGTCGCGTTCTTCGCGGATGGCTTCCAGCTCGGCGATGGCTTCGAAATCCTTGGGCCGACCGGCCGCGCGTTTGACCTCGATCAGCTTGTCGAGTGTGATGCAGCGGCACTCGATGCCGAACACGTGCTCGAGTGTGGTGTCGGGCAGCAGGTCTTCGTAGCTGCCGCCGCCGGAAATCTCGCCGATCAGGTCGATGGGCCCCAGCCTGGTGGTCAGCGTGAAGTTGAGCCCGCGCTCCAGCGTGGCGGCGTCCCATTGGAACGGCAGCCCCGGCGGCGCGCCACGCAGGTAGGGTTCCTGGTCGGCAAGGGCCGCAATCACGCGTTTCAGGTTGGTCGGCGTTCGGCGGTAGACGACATCAACGTCCAGTGTCGCGCGAGTAGCGCCATGGGCCCAGGCGGCAACGCCGCCCACGAGGATGAACTCGACGCCGGCCTTGGCCAGGGCGAGCAGGCAACCCTGAAGACCGTTCATTGCGCCCTTCGTTTAGACTGCGCCGCGCGGCGCAGTTCTTCCAGGTCTTCCATGAACTTGATCATCCGCAGGATGCGCTGCTCCGGCGTCAGCTTCAGCGCCTCGCGGATCAGTGTGCGGTCGACGTCCTTCTTGTACAGGTCGATAATGTCGTCGAGCGAGGAGCGCTCGCGTGTCGTCTGCGGGGCCATGGGCCAACCCTCCGGCTACATGCTACCAGCCGCCCCGAACCGCGTCACTTGCGGGATTGACCGGGATGCCCCGGAAATGTCGCACCCACTTGTATGCTTTTTCGCGTGGCCCGATGGCGGGCCGAAACCTACGAGGTGCAAGATGGGAAGAAAGTCGAGAAACAAGCGTATGCGCAGGCTGCTGCGCCCGGCCGCGAACCCCGGCCGGCGCGTGGAGCCGCGGGTCTCCAGTGCGCGGGCCAAGGTGAAGCGCCTGCTGGAAGCCATGGTGGACGCGGCCACGGAAGACCTGGCCGGCGGGGTGGAAAAGCCCCGGGTCAGCTACGGCCAGGCCCTGCGCGCGGGCGAGCTGCTGGTGCGCTACGAGGCCGAGGAAGCAGCCGAGGAAGCGGCCGAACAGGACGAGCCTGCGGACGAATCCGAGGAAGCCGAGGCCGCCGACTGGCCCGAGCCGGAGTTTGCAGCGCCGGCCGGCGCAGAAAGCGAGGCAGCGCCCAGCGCCCGCACCGGGTAGCGATGGCCGCTCTTTGAAAACCTTGGCTTTGTGATCCTGTTGTGCGCTAACTTGTAGCTGGTGTTCGATGGCCTATCGCAAGCTACGACCGTGGATCGTCTCCGCTGCTGCATTCGCCTTCTTTGTGGCGGCGCTGTGGTATTCCGCGCCACCGACAGACGGGCCACCCGGCAGCCGCGCGCCGGTGATCTCGCCCAATGAGGGGCCACCACCCGCAGTTTCGCCGGCCCGGTCCAACAGTGAAGGCCCGACCGAGCCGATTGCGGGCAATCAACCTGTCGCAGAAGTCCCGCAGGTCAATGTTCCCGAGAACCAACCCGAGCCGCCGGAGAGCCCTCCCCAAGCTGTCGAGCGCAGTATCGAGAGCCTGAAGGAACTCGTGAAGCTGGCAATTGCGAGCAAGGACACCGCTGCGATTCTGGAGAGTTTCGTCGAGCTGCAATCCCGTGGGCCGGAAGGTGTCGAAGCCGCCGCTTCGCTGCTGGATCTGTTGCTGGCCCCGACCGACAGCGAGGTTGATTTCCCGCGTTCTGCACCCCCGGCAGGCTGGCCGACCCTTGAAAGCTGGCTTCATCTCTTCACGCCGCCGCTGGTGGAGTACGTCGTGGAGCAAGTCAAACCACTCCGGGCAATCGTGGAGATATTCTGTCAAATTCACTTGATGGATTGGTGGGACTACGAGGAACGCGTCAGGCTTTCCGGGGAACTGCTGCTCAAACCGGCAGGCGACGGAGAGTCCAGGGATTGGGTGCTCTATTGCGCCGTGCTGGCTCTGCAGCATCTGCCGGGATCAAAGGCCGCCGACTACGCGACGAAGTTTCTGGAGCTTCCGCCAGTTGGTGACACTGAGAGGGCTCGTTACGGCGCGGTTTGGGTGGTAGCGCGGCGCGGCAGCGATGCCGACTGGGTTCTGCTGGAACACCTGAACATGAAGGACCCCGCCGAGCGGGTGCGGGGGACGGCCAAGTACCACCTGCTGGCCAGAGGATGCAACGAGACCGGAGTACTTGTCGTCGACTTGACCAATCAAGGGACTGCCGCTGCGGCCGGAGTAAAGACAGGCGATGTCATCACGTCGGCAAATGGTAAAGCCGTCGAGTACATGGAGGACCTGCCGTTCGGAGCAGGTGGGCCGTTGCGTTTGCGGATTTCGCGCCAGGGTGCGGAGATGGAATTCGACCTGGAGGCCGGAAACCACGGGATCTCCGGCTACCACGTTCCTCCAGCTTTCCATAAATGAACCAGGGCCGGCTGGGCCGGCCCTGGGGTGGTGCTGCCTGATGCACTTCGCGCATTACATCTGGCCGATCATGGCGTCGCCGAATTCGGCTGTACCGAGCTTGGTGGCGCCCGGGATCTGGCGCTCGAAGTCGTAGGTCACGGTCTTGGCGCGGATCGCGCCCTGCAGGCCCTTGTAGACCAGGTCGCGCGCTTCGGTCCAGCCCATCCACTCGAACATCATCGCGCCGGAAAGGACTACTGCACCGGGGTTGATCACGTTCTTGTCGGCGTACTTCGGCGCCGTGCCGTGGGTGGCCTCGAACACCGCCGCGTTGTCGCCGATGTTCGCGCCGGGCGCGATGCCCAGGCCGCCGACCTGCGCGGCTGCAGCATCGCTCAGGTAGTCGCCGTTCAGGTTCATGGTCACCAGCATGCGGTACTCGGCCGGGCGCAGCAGGATCTGCTGGAAGGCGCTGTCCGCGATGCGGTCTTTCACCAGGATCTTGCCGGCCGGCATCTTGCCGTCGTGCTTGGACCACAGTTCGTCCTCGGTGACGACGTGGTCGCGGAACTCGGTGGTGGCAAGCTCATAGCACCAGTCACGGAAGGCGCCTTCCGTGTACTTCATGATGTTGCCCTTGTGGATGATCGCCACGTCGGGAATGTTGTGCTTGATGGCGTAGCGCATGGCGCGCCGCATGTGGCGCTGGCTCTTGAACTTGGTGACGGGCTTGATGCCGATACCCGCGCCCTCGGGCAGCTTCTTGCCCTTGGTGGAGGGGTCGCCTGCCAGCACCGCGTTCAGGGCCTCGATCACCTTCTTGGCTTCCGGGGTGTCGGCCTTCCACTCGATGCCGGAGTACACGTCTTCGGTGTTCTCGCGGAAGATGATGATGTTGACGTCTTTGGGGTCCTTCATCGGGCTCGGCACGCCCTCGAAGTAGCGCACCGGGCGCTGGCACGAGTACAGGTCAAGCAGCTGGCGCAGTGCCACGTTCAGGCTGCGGATGCCGCCGCCCACCGGGGTGGTCAGCGGGCCCTTGATCGCGACGCCGAAGTACTTGATGGCCTCAAGCGTGTCGTCGGGCAGCCAGGTGCTGTACTTCTCGTTGGCCTTTTCGCCCGCGTAGACTTCGAACCAGTGCACCTTGCGCTTGCCGCCGTAGGCCTTCTTGATCGCCGCGTCGAACACGCGCACGGAAGCCTTCCAGATGTCGCGGCCGGTACCGTCGCCCTCGATGTAGGGGATGACGGGGTTGTCGGGAACGATGGGTTCGCCGTCTTTGAAGGTAATGCGCTGGCCTTCGGCAGGCGCCTTGAGGTCCTTGAACTTCGGTGCGTCGGTCATTGCGTGCCCTCGCGAGTCGGAAAATTGCGGACCGGCATGTTAGAGGCGCAGTCTCAGGAATCAACGAGCGGTTTGAAGCGGAATCACACACGGACTGGTGTCACAGCAGGCGGCAGGCGGCAGGCAACGCCATGGCGCTCCCTGAACACGAAAAGCACTCAATGCGCGCGGGGCTCTTTGCGCCCCCGCGCCTTCGCGTGGCCTTCTGTTTTTACTTTTCGTGGATTCGATGACAGGGACAGTCCCCTGCGGGGACAGTCCCTTCACCCAGCGGCACGCTGCGCTCCTACTCGAAGCGCAGGGCTTCTACGGGGTCTAACCCGGCGGCGTGTCTGGCGGGCCAGACTCCGAACATTACCCCCGTGAAAAAGCTTACCGCCAGCGCCAGCACCACCGCGTAGGCAGGCAGCACGAAATCCACCTGCGCCCAGCCCGCCAGCAGCACGCCGCCCACGATGCCCGCCGCGCCGCCCGCCACGCCGCCGATCATCGACACCACCACGGCCTCGATCAGAAACTGCAGCAGCACGTCGCGCCGCCTGGCGCCCACCGCCATGCGCACGCCGATCTCGCGGGTGCGCTCGCGCACGCTGACCAGCATGATGTTCATGATCCCGATCCCGCCCACCAGCAGCGAAACCGCCGCCACGGCCGCGAGAAAGGCGGTGAAGGTGGTGGTCACTTCGCTGACGGCCTCCAGCATCTCCTTGGTGGACATCACGTTGAAGTCCGACTCGCTGCCCGGCAACAGCCGGTGGCGCTGGCGCAGGATGCGCTCGATGTCGGCCTGCACGGGCTCGACCCAGTCGTCGCCCGCGACCTCCACCGTGATGCCGCTCAGGTAATCCTGCCCGAACACCGTGGCCTGGTGCGTGCTGATCGGGATGAAGGTCTGGTCGTCCGGGCTCACGAACGAGCTGCCCACGGCCGCCAGCACGCCGATCACCTCAAAGCCCAGGCCCTTCAACTGGATGCGCTTGCCCACCGGGTCCAGGTTGCCGAACAGCTCAAGCGCGACCTCTGAGCCCAGCACCGCCACGCGCCGCCGCCCGTCGATGTGCCCGGCGCTCAGAGCATTGCCGCGCTGCAGCTCGAGGTTGTTGATCGCGAAATACTCCGGCGTGGTGCCGATCACCGTGGTGTTGCGGTTGGCCGCCAGGTACTTGGCCTGCGCGCCGCCCGTGGCCATGGGCGCCACGCGCACCACGCCGCTGATCACCCGCAGCGCCTCGGCGTCGCCGTTCTCGAGCGTTTGTACCGCGCCGCTGCGCACAGGGCCCTGGCGGCGCTGCCCCGGCCGTATGCTCAGGTTGTTCGCGCCCATTGAGGAAATGCGGCCCTCGATGCTCTCTCGCGCGCCCTCGCCCAGGCTCAGCATGGTCACCACGGCCGCCACGCCGATCACGATGCCGAGCATGGTCAGCGCCGTGCGCAGCTTGTTCGAAAGCAGCGCTCGCAGTGCGGCAACCAGTGTCTGCCACAGCGACATCAGGCGCCCTCCCCGGCCAGGGCCGTGACGCCGGCCAGCACTTCGGCGGATGGGCCGTCGGCCTCGATGATGCCGTCGCGCATGCGGATGGCGCGGGCCATGCGGCGCGCGATGCCCATGTCGTGGGTGACCACGATCAGCGTCGAGCCCGCGGCGTTCAGCTGCAGCAGCAGGTCCAGGGTCTCGGCGCCGGTGCGGGTATCGAGCTGGCCCGTGGGCTCGTCGGCCAGGATGATGGCCGGGTCGTTCACGATCGCGCGCGCGATTGCCACCCGCTGTTTCTGGCCGCCCGAAAGCTCGCCGGGCTTGTGGCGCGCGCGGTCGCTGAGGCCCACGCGCTCCAGCGCGGCCGAAGCTTTAACGGACGGCGACCTGTCGCCCGCGTACAGCAGGGGCAGTTCCACGTTTTCGAGGGCGCTCTGGCGCGCGAGCAGGTTGAAGGTCTGGAACACGAAGCCGACCTTCTGGTTGCGCACGCGCGCGAGGTCGTCGTCGTCGAGGCCGGAAACGTCGCTGCCATCGAGCTTGTAGACGCCGCGGGTGGGGCGGTCCAGGCAGCCGACCAGGTGCAGCAGCGTGGATTTGCCGCACCCCGATGGGCCGACCACGGCCACCGACTCCCCGTGGCGGATGATCAGGTCGATGCCCGCCACGGCCCGCACGGCGATTTCCGGGCGGTCCTCGTGGTAGATCTTCTCGATCCGCTCGAGCTCGATGACCGGCGCGTTCATCAGCGCCTCCCGAACATGCCCGGCCCGGCCGCGAGGTTCGAGTTGGCCGTGCCGACCCGCAGTTGCTGCCCTTCCTCGACGCCCTCGGTCACCACGTAGCGTGTGCCGTCCGTGGCGCCCAGCTTCACGTCGCGGCGCTCGCCCTCGGCCGTCAGCACGTAGTACTGCTCGCCCTCGCTGTAGATGGCCGACACCGGCACCAGCAGCACCCCGGCGTGACGGCCGGTGATGACCTCGAGGTCGGCGTTCATGCCGGGGCGCAGCAGGTAGAAGTCTTTGTCGGTGACGCGCACGTCCAGATCGAACGTAACGATGTTGCTTGTCTCGACGCCGAGCGGCGACAGGGTGTCCACGACGCCGCTGAACACGCGGCGCGGCCAGGCGTCCACGCGGATCTGCACCTGCTGGCCTTCGTCGACGCGGCCGACGTCGGCCTCGTCCAGGGCGCCCACCACGGTGAGGGCCGACAGGTCGCCCAGTGTCAGCAGCGCCGTGCCGCCGCCGATGTTGGAGATGCCCGACGCGATGATGGTGCCCTTCTCGACGTCGATCTTGAGCACCGTGGCGGCGATCGGCGCGACGATGGTGGTCTCGGACAGGCGCAGGTTGGCCTGGTCCAGGTTCAGCTGGGCGCTGCGCAGCTCGGCCTCGCTGCTCTGCACGTCGCTCTGCAGCGACTTCACGTTGCCCTCGGCGATTTCCCAGTTGCTGCGGGCTACGCGCAGTTCCTCCTTGGTGATGACGTCGCCGGCGTCCTTGAGGCGCGCGTCGTATTTGGCCTTGGCCTCGGCGGCCTGCAGTTGCGCGATGTTCAGCGCGGCCTGTGCGCGGCTGAGGCGCGCCTGCGCCGATTGCAGCGCGGCCTCGGCCTGTGAGACGGCGCGGGTTTCGTCGGCCGGGTCCAGCTTGATCAGCAGGTCGCCGGCCGTGACCAGGTCGCCGACCTTCACGGCGATCTCGATGACCTCGCCCGATGCGCGGGATTTGACCTCGACCTGCGCGTTGGCCTCCACCTTGCCGGAAAGCGAGGCGGCTTCAACCAACTCGCCCCGCGTCACGGTGACCAGCTTCGGCGGCGCGGGATCAGAGGCAAAGGGGTTGAACCACACCAGCACCACCACGGCCGCCACAGCGACCGCGCCCACCACCGACCAGACAATCGTTTTGCGAAGCTTCATCGCCGCCCCAGGGTCATGCCCACCGTTACAACGGGGCAGGCCCCAAGGAGCATCCAACCAACCCGAAGAGCCACGGCCGTGCCGTGGCGCCGGGGGAGCCGCATGCTGCGCCACTACGCCTTGCGCAGCTCAGCCGCTAGCCGGGCGGAGTTTATGGCTACGCTTAAATCGCTGAACACCATGGCCAGCGCGGCGTAGCTGGGGGGCAGGAAGATGCCCGCCCACAGCATGGCGCCGGCCGCCAGCGGAATGCCCACCGCGTTGTAGCACAGGCTTAAAAACAGGTTCTGCCGGATTGCACGCAGCGAGCGCCGGCCGAAGTCGATCGCGCGCGGCAGGTCGCCCAGGCGGCCGGTCATCAGCACCATGTCGCCGGTTTCCTTGGCGACGTCGCTGCCGCCGCCGATCGCCACGCCGATGTCCGCGCGGGCCAGCGCGGGGGCGTCGTTGATGCCGTCGCCCACCATGGCCGTGACGCCCGTTTCCTTTAACTGGTCAATCAGCTGCAGCTTGCCCTCGGGGGTGACGCCCGCATGCACCTCGTCGATGCCCAATGCGCTCGCCACGCGTTGCGCGGCCGCCTGGTGGTCGCCGGTGATCAGCACGGTGCGTGCGCCCTGGCCGCGCAGCTGCTCGATCAGCTGGCGGGCTTCGTCGCGCAGGGAATCCGCGAAGCCGAAGGCCGCCAGCAACTTGCCGTCCGCGGCCAGCAGGCTGACGCTGTCGCCGCGCTCGCGCAGAGCATTGGCGCGGGCCTGCAGGCCGTCGCTCAGCGGCACGCCCTCGCGCTCGAGCAAGGCCGGCGTGCCGAAGATGAACTTGCGGCCGTCGGCTTCGGCGACCAGGCCCATGCCGGCGTGCTCCTTGGCTTTGGGTGGCGCCGACAATCCTGTCGGCGGTCGCGGCGAGGTTGCCGCGACGTTCGGGCTCAGCTTCGCTGCGCCCGGCCCGACAAGATTGTCGGGCCCACCCACAGAATGGACCAGGCCTGCCTGGATGCTCGCCCATTCGGCGGCGGCTTTGGTGAAGGGGTGTTGCGAGGCCTGGGTTACCACGGCCAGCGCCTGCAGCACGGAGGCCTCATCCACGCCGTCGGCGTACTCCACGGCCTGCACGCCCGGCTTGCCCAGCGTGAGCGTGCCGGTCTTGTCGAAGGCGAAGATCCGCGCGCGCGAGATGCGCTCCAGGGCGGCGCCGTTCTTGACCAGTATGCCGCGCTTGAGCGCCGCGCCGCTGCCGATCATCACCGCGGCCGGCACCGCGATACCCAACGCGCAGGGGCAGGCGATCACCAGCACGGCGATGGCGTGCGTCACGGCGCGGGCCGGCCCGGCGCCCGCGATCAGCCAGGCCAGGGCGGTGACGACCGCGATGCCCACCACGATCGGCACGAACCAGTTGCTGACCCGGTCAGCGAAGCGCTGGATCGGCGCCTTGGTGCGCTGGGCTTCCTCGACCAGCTTGACGATGTTCGCCAGCACCGTGTCGCGCCCCACGGCCGTGGCCTTCACTTCGAGAGACCCGTTGGCGGCGATGGTGCCGGTGCGCACGGCGTCGCCCACGCGGCGCGGCACGGGCACGGGCTCGCCGGTCAGCATGGCTTCATCCACGTCGCTTTCGCCGGCGACGATCTCGCCGTCCACGGGGATGCGCCCGCCGGCGTTCACCACGCAGATTTCGCCGGCCTTCACACTTGACGCGTCAACTTCGATGAGTTGCCCATCCCGCTTCACACGCGCCTTGTCGGGCGCCAGTTGCAGCAGGCTGCGTAAGGCTCCCAGGGCGTTGCCGCGGGCGCGCGCCTCGACGTATTTGCCCAGGCGCAGGAACACAACCAAAAGAGTAGCGGCCTCGAAGTAGACGTCCTTGGTCAGGCCCGGCGGCAGCGGCCAGTTGAACAGCACCACGCCCGCGCCGAACGCCAGGCCGCTGGCCATGCCGATGCTGACCAGCACGTCCATGCCCAGGTTGCGGTTGCGGATGCCCGCCACGGCGCCCTTGTAGAAGTCGAAACCGACGGTGGCCTGGATCGCCACCGCCAGCGCCAGCGCCGCGTAATCCCAGCCCGCGCCGTGCAGGTGCACGAAGTGGGGCAGCATCACCGGGATCACCAGCGCAACGCCGAGCAGCAGCAGCCACAGGTTGCGGCACTGTTCACGTTTTGCCACCTCGGCCGGGTCGCGTGTTTCCGCTTCTTCCTCTTTAACCAACGTGTAGCCGCCCTTGCGCACCGCGGGCTCAAGTTCCTCGTAGCCCGGCTTGCGGCCGGTGAAACAGACGGTCACGCTGCCGGAGGCGAAGTCGGCCTCGGCCGTGGTGATGCCCTGCACGCCCTTGAGCGATTTCTCGACCGAGCGCGCGCAGTGGGCGCAGGTCATGCCGTCCACCTTGAGGTTGAGTGTGCCGCTGGCCATGGTTATCCCTGCGCCATTTCGTAGCCGGCCTCGCGGATCGCGTCTGCCAGCGCCTGCACCAGCGGCTCGCCCGCGCACTCGATTCGCAGCTGTTCGCTGCCCAGGTCCACCTTCGCGCTGCTGACACCCTCCACGCCCAGGGCGGCGTTCTCGACGCGCCTGGCGCAGTGGCCGCAGCTCATGCCTTTGACTTTGAAGTTCAGTGTTTCGGTTGCCATGGGTTCCTCTTCCGTGTCTACCGGCGTCTGCCGCGCGCTTCCGCCTTCGCCAAGGCTTCGGCGGACGAGTGCGCTTGCGGCTCTTGTTCCTGCCGCCTGCCGCCTCACACCCACATAACACCTCCGTAGTTAACTCCGGATTCCAGCAAAATCGCCCGCCCAACCTGGCGCTTTCTTCCGTATAAGCACAGGCCGGCCTGTCTGATAAACTGCGGGCTGAATGCATGGAGCCGTAATGACGTACACCCGGATTCTCGCTCTGCTGGCCTGCGCCCTGCTGGCCGCCGCCTGCTCACGCACCGAACAGCCAGCCAGCCCCGCCCAGCCGGCGGCCGACCGCGTTGACCTGGACCAGTACGTGGTCCAGAACGACAACAGCAGCGACGGCCCGGTCGCGAACAAGGCCACCCGTGAAAGCCTGCTGAAGGAACTGGACGCCGCCGTGGCGCAGCTCGAGAAGGCCGCCACCCTGCACGACGCCTTCCGCGTGGCCGAGGCGATTGAAGACCTGGGCGCCGGCATCAACCCGGAGCTGATCGAGCGCGTCAAGAAACTGCCCGAGCTGCCCCGTATCGCGGGCTGGCGCGCGGTCTGGACCCTGGGCTCGATCAACAACAGCGGCTGGGACGCCGGCGTGGACGGGCTGCTCGCGATCGTGACCGGCGAGGGCAGCGTCGAAAACCGCGTGGCCGCCGCCGAGGTGCTGGGCGCCGTGGCCAGCACCCGCCATGAAGAAAAGCTGCGCAAGGCGCTGCACGAACAGGTGTTCACCCCCGAGGTGAAGGTGCAGCTGGCCGTTGCCCTGTGGCGCACCGCCAAGGACACCGCCGCCACCAAGGTGCTGCGCGAGATGCTGGCCAGCGACAATGACAGCTTCCGCATCCAGGCCGCGCTGGCGCTGGGCGAGATCAATCAGCTTACCGCCGACGCCAAGCCGATCCTGGAGCTGATATCCACCGAGCCCACCCTGCGCGGGCGCACCGCCAGGCGCGCTCTCGACTACGAACGCGCCATCAAGCGCTTCGAGGCCGCCATCGAAAGCAAGCTGCCCGGCCAGGAGAAGGTCGAGAAGATCGATACCCGCCTGCTCGACAGCGTCGAGAAGATGATCAAAGAGCGCTACATCTACCCGGACGCCATCAGCGGGCGCAAGCTGCTGTACGCCGCGGCCAGCGGCATGCTGGACGGGCTCGACCCGTACACCTGCCTGCTGGAAGACAGCCAGTTGCGCGACGCCGGCGAGATCCGCCGCTTCGCGGTGCCCACGCTCGGCATCATGCTGGGCAGCGCGCGCCTGGACCCCAAGCGCGAAGTGCGACTCACCCGCGTGCTCAGCGTGCGTCCCGGCAGCCCGGCCGCCATGGCCGGCATCCGCCCCGGTGACCGCATCTACCGCGTGCTGCGCGGCGTGACGGCAGAGCGCATCCATCAGTTGCGGGTCGACAGCAGCGACCTGCCCGATGAAACCAAGCCGTTCCAGATCCTGCCGCTGGACGAGGCGGTCAGCCAGTTCCAGGGCGCGCTCGGCACCACGCTGGGAATCAACATCATGCGTGACGGCTGGCTGCTGTCGCGCTGGGTGCACGTCACCCACACCGCGACGGACGCCGACCCCGTCCAGCACGAGGCCCTGCCCGGCAATCTCGGGATGATCCGCGTGGCCGAGTTGACGGCATCGTCGCCGGCGCGCGTGAAGGAATCCCTGGCGACGCTGAAGGAAGGCGGCGCCAAGGCCTTGATCCTGGACCTGCGCAACTGCGCGGGCGGCAGCATCGAGGCCGCCACCCAGGTCGCCGGCCTGTTCCTGGCCAGGGGCACGCTGGTCACCTTCAGCAGCGGTCGCAGCGAAGAGGTGGCGCCCACCACGAAGTACGTCACCAGCAACGACGCCCCCGACACCGAGCTGCCGCTGGTGGTGCTGATCAACGGCGGCACGGCGGACGCAGGCGAGGTGCTGGCGGGCGCGCTGCGCGAGCACAAGCGCGCGAAGACCGCCGGCGCCCGCAGTTTCGGGCGCGCCATTGTGCAGGAGCTGATCCCGCTGCGGGCATCGGAGCTCGAGGAAGACGGCAAGCAGGCGGCGCTGCTGCTGACCGTGGCGCGCTACCGCGGGCCGGTCAGCGAACTGCCCTGGTACGACCGCGGCGTGGAGGCGGACACCGCGCTGACCCCGCGCCTGTTCGAGAGCTGGATCTATGACGCCTTCGAGGAACTCGGCGACAAGAGCGTGCTGGGAACCTACCTGGACAAGCTGATGGCCGAGACCGACAAGGAAGTGCTCAAACAGCTCGCGCGCGGCGACGGCCACAAGACCGAGGGCTACCCCGGCTTCGACGAGATGTACGCCAGGGCCGCGGAAACCAGGCTCAGCCGCGAGGACGTGCGTTTCCTGCTGCGCCGGGAGCTGCGCCGCAGGCTGATCGCCACGGGCGTCGCGGTCTCGCGCGCGGACCTGCAGGAAGACACGGTGTTCGTCGGCGCGGTGAAGGAAGCCGCCAGGGCCGCGGGCATCGACCTGTCGGAGATCCCCGAGTACAGCATGATCAGCAAGTAATGCGGATTCAGAATGCAGGATTCAGGATTCAGCCCTCGGTGCCGGGGGCTGATTCTTTTCCCGAACCCGGAAGCAGCCAGCCGACCAGCGCGCACAGCCCGAAGCCGAACGCGTTCAGGGTGCCGTGCCACACGATCATCTGCGGCACGGTCTGTGTCGGGTAGCCGCGCCACAGGCCCCAGGCGAAGATGATCGCCAGCGTCAGGGCAGTACCCAGCGACAGGTCGGCAACCACCAGCAGCAACCGCGAGGCAGGCGGCAGGCCCGAGCCCGGCCGCAGCGCGTGGAAAAGCTGCATCCAGCCCAGCACGATCACGCAGCCCGCATAGAAGAAGGCGCAGCAGGCCTCGAACCAGGAGGGCGCGCCCAGGTGCGAGGCCGTGATGCCCGCCGCCACCAGCAGGTTGCCCAGCGAAACAGCGATCGTGACCGCGGCAGGGACTGTCCCCGAGCGTTGGGACTGTCCCTGTTTTCGACCAACGCCGAACCACGCCACCACGCGCCAGGCCACCACCTGCAGCACCAGCCCCGCGTACAGCTGGTGAACGCCCGCCAGCAGCACGATCAGCGGCGCAAACCCGAAAGCCGCCCACTGCATGGCGGAAGCACCCGTCCAGGCGCCGCTGACCGCGAACAGCACCAGCCCCCAGTCGGCCAGCGCCCCCGCGCGGCGCAGGCCCAGCGCGATCAGCCGCCAGGCGCCCGCCACGCCGCACAGGCCGGCAAGCGCCAGCCAGGGCAACGCCGGCCAGATGCCTTCCAGCCCGGGCGCAAACGCCGCCACCAGCAGCAGCGCCGCGGGCAACTGCGCCCAGGCCACGAAACCCAGCAGCCGCGCGGTGGGGGAGTGCTGGTCTTGACCAGTCAAGATCATCCCCAGCGCCAGCGGCACGTGCACCAGCGCACCCAGCCACAACAGGGCCAGCGCCCACTCCGGCCGGAACGCCTGCCAGGCCGCCAGCCAAAGCAGCAGCCCGGCCGCCGCACGCAGCCAGGCGCGCCCGCGGGATCGCGCTGCCGAGGCGTTCGCCGGCGCGTGCGTGTGGGTTTTTGCCGGATCCGGCATCGACATGACTCACGGCTTGAATGTGAAGGCTTTTTACAACCCCGGGTGTTCCGGGCGCCACTCCCGCAGCAGGTCATGACGCCGCCATTGCGCCCGCGCTACCGCCTGCGACCCGCACGGCCAACGGCACCCGGAAACCTGAAAGCCGGGCCCTCCCCCGGTTCCGGATTCAAAAACGCAAGCCGCATTCCCGCGAGGCGGGGTGCCGGGCGACGACTGCTCGAAACGCGGTGATCGCCCGGACGCCTGTCTGGTACAATCCCGGAGAGGGGCGTGTGATGACTTCCCCGGCCACAACCCTGCGCGAGGCCCGCGACGAATACCTGGCGGAGAACGGCTTTTCGACGGCCGCCTACACCGACAAGTTCGTGCACTTCAAGTTCGGTCCGATTTACTTGGCGTTTCCGTCAACCAGGTCGCGGCGCGCGGTGATTCCGTTCCATGACCTGCACCACGTGCTGACCGGCTACAAGGCCACGCCGATCGGCGAGGCGGAAATCGGCGCCTGGGAAGTCGCCACCGGCTGCCGCATGCTGCTGGCGGCCTGGGCGCTGAACCTGTTCGCCATGGGCATCGGCCTGCCCTTCGCGCCGCGCCACGTGTACCGCGCGTTCATCCGCGGCCACCGCAGCCGCAACCTGTACGGCGGCGAGTACACCGAAGAGCTGCTGAACACCAGCCTGCACGAGATGCGCGAACGCCTGGGACTGAGCGTAGAGGCGATCCAGGCCACCCCGGCCGACAAGCGCGCGTTCGTGTTCTGGCTGGCCGCCAGCGCAAGCCTGTACGCGGCGCTGGCCCTGGCCGTTCTGGTTCCGTTGGCGCTGCTGGTGTGGTGGATCTGGTTCTAGCCCGACAACGGGCAACTCATTTGCTTGTTGCAAACCATCAACGATTGGAACCGCGAAGCACCGCAAAGGGCCGCTAAGCACTGCAACTGCTGCATCGCGCAGAGAACAGGGAGTTTTCTGGCGCAGCCACACAGTTCTTTGCGACCTTCGCGTCAATGGGCCACGAAAGCACGAAAACACAAAGGTACTGCCACGAAAAAGCTGCCTGCGGTTTTCGTGTGTAGTTGTTTTGTGCTTTGGTGTTTTCGTGGCCTGTTTGCAGTCAGTAACAGGGTGCAACTGGCGGAGAACACTCCCGACTCCGTAATGCCATCGATTGGAACCGCGAAGCACCGCAAAGGGCCGCTAAGCACTGCAACTGCTGCGCCGCGCAGAGAACAGGGAGTTTCCCGGTGCAGCCACACAGTTCTTTGCGTCAATGGGCCACCAAAGCACGAAAACACAAAAGGTACTGCCACGAAAAAGCTGCCTGCGGTTTTCGTGTGTAGTTGTTTTATGCTTTGGTGTTTTCGTGGCCTGTTTGCAGTCAGTAGCAAGGTGCAACTGGCGGAGAACACGCCCGACTCCGTAATGCCATCGATTGGAACCGCGAAGCACCGCAAAGGGCCGCTAAGTTCCGGATCTTCGCGGTCCTTAGCGGCCTTTCGCGGTTGCCCCGTTGTTCCGGACCTACTTCAGTGTGCGGATGCCGTTGACGTTTTTGGTTACGCCCTGCAGGTCGAGCCACTCCAGCAGCGGGATCAGGAACTTGCGGCTGGTGGGGATCACTTCCTTGAAGTCCTTGGCGGCCGCCTCGCCCTTGCCTTTCAGGAACTTGGCGACTTCCTCTTTCACCCAGCCCAGCGCCTTGGTGCTGAACAGCACGCCGCCGCCCAGCACGTCGGCGCGCCCGCTGCCGACCAGGTAATCCACGGCGTTCTGGGTGGCGGCGGGGTTGGTGCCGGCCGCCAGCGCGAGCTCTTTCAAGGTGGGGGGGTTGAGCTGCGCCTGCTCGAGCTGCGCGGCCACGCGCTCGACGATTTTCTTTTCCTCGTCGCTGAGCTTGCCACCGCGGCCCGGCAGGCCCAGCAGTTCGCCGCGCTTCTCGACGATGGCGCCCTCCAGCGCCTTTTTCCATGATGGGCGCGAAGGTGCGCGCGTCCACGCCGAGCTGCTGCTGCACGCTGGGTATCTTCATGCCCAGCTGCGCCGGGTGCGCGTCGTGGTGGCGTGAGAGAATCTCGACCAGCCGTGCCTGGGCGCGCGGCCAGGCCTCGCGGTGCACCAGCGCCTTGCCGGGACCGAACTCGGACAGCACGTTCTCGGCGATCAACCTGCCGGCGATCTCGTTGACGGACTCGCGGGTCAACTCCGTGGCGGGAATCATGCGCTCGCGGTTGATGCCGCCCGGGCCCGCATCCAGCGCCGCCAGCTCGACACGTCGCGCCGGATCGTCGGCCGCTTCGGCCCAGGCCGTCAGGGTTTCCAGCAGCGCATCGTCGTTACGCGGCAGCTTGGCGCTTTCGCGCCGCACGATGCGCCCGCCGCCCAGGGTGACGGCCGGCGAAGGCTGGCGGATGATGAAGTGGTCGCCGATGCCCGCGACCACGGGGTCTTCCAGCATGATTTCGCAGACGCAGGTTTCGCCGGGATTGAGCAGCGTGCGGTCAAGCAGTTGCAGGTGTGCTACGAGTTCGCTGGTGCCGACGTGGAACTTCACCTCGGCGCGGTGCTTCAGCGGGCGCGGCGCGCTGGCCAGCAGGCGCAGGGTCAGGCTGAAGAAGCGCGAGGGCTCGAACACGCCGGGCGCGCACAGGGTGTGGCCGCGCTCGACCTTGCTGTGGTCCACGCCGGTCATGTTGAAGGCCGAGCTGTGGCCGGCGCGGGCTTCTTCAATCGCGCTGTGGTAGGCCTGGATGCTGCGCACCTTGGCCTTCTGGTCGCCGGGCAGCACCACCAGCGTGTCGCCGACTTTCGCGTGGCCGGAAAGCGGCACGCCGGTCAGCACCGCGCCCTGGCCCTTGGCCGAGAACACGCGCTGGATAGGCATGCGGAACACGCCCTGGGTGTCGCGCGGCTCGGTGGCCTCGATGACTTCACCGATCGCCTCCCACAGCTCTTCGATGCCCTGGCCGGTGATCGAGCTGAGGGGCACCATGCGCGCGCCCTGCAGGAAGGTGCCCTTCACGAGGTCAGAGATGTCTTCCTTGGCCAGCTCGACGGTGTCGGCGTCCACGGTGTCGATCTTGGTGATCGCCACCAGGCCGCGCTTGACGCCCAGCAGGGTCAGGATTTCCAGGTGTTCGCGGGTCTGGGGCATCACGCCGTCGTCGGCGGCGACCACCAGCATCACGATGTCGACGCCGCTGGCGCCGGCGACCATGTTCTTGACGAAGCGCTCGTGCCCGGGCACGTCGATCATGCCGACGCGGAACTGGTCCCTGTAAAGGAAGTTCGCGAAGCCCAGGTCGATGGTGATGCCCTTGTCCTTCTCTTCCTGCCAGCGGTCCGGGTCGATGCCCGTCAGGCGCTTTACCAGCGTGGACTTGCCGTGGTCGATGTGCCCGGCGGTGCCGATCACTACGTTGCGGATTGCGGTGGCCTCGGTCATGGCCCCGATTGTCGCGAGGTTCCGCGGAAGGGCAATAGACAGCGGGGGCCTTGCGAAACTGCCCGCTCGAATTCAGGACCGCTCGGCCGTACACTGGTCGCCACCCCCCGGCATCGCGTACACTTCGGCCCGTGAACAGGCTGGTCTACGAATTCGAAGGCAAGCAGGTCGAGATTCCGCTGGGCAGCCGGCCGGTATCGTTCGGCCGTTCCGACGACGCCGACCAACAGCTGCCGACCAAGGCCGCGAGCCGCATCCATGCCCAGGTGTTCCCGCGCGAGCGCGGCTGGTGGGTGGAAGACCTGCACAGCAGCAACGGCACGCTGGTCAACGGGAACAAGATCCTGAAGCCGATGCCGCTGGTGCCGGGCGACGTGATCACCGTTGGCGACATGAAGCTGAAGTTCGAGGGTGAGGCGGCGCCGCCCAAGGGCCCGCCGGATCACCTGGTCGCGCGCATCGTTTTCGCCGTTGATAAAGGCAAGCCGCCCATCGAGACGCTGATCCGCGACCGCGTGACCATCGGGCGCAAACCCGACAACACGCTGCAGATCGAGGACAAGGCGGTTTCGGGCAACCACTGCGAGATCATCAACCGCCAGGGCACCTACCTGCTGCGCGACCTGGGCAGCAGCAACGGGACGTTCATCAACAAGCAGCGCGTCACCGAGCACACCTTGCGCAACGGCGACGCGATCGTGCTGGGCCAGAAGATCAGTGTCTACTTCGTTGACCCGGCCGGCCAGGCCCCCGCGCCGCAACCCGCGCAGGCCCAGGCCCCGGCAGCCGCGCCCGCGGCCCCGGCGGCGCGGCCCGCGGCCGGCAGCGCCTCGGATCGTGGCTCGTTTGAGCCGATCGGCCCAGAACCCGCGCGCAAGCGCGCGAACCCGCTGCCGCATATCGCGGTGGGGCTGGTGCTGGGCGGGCTGTTCCTGCTGGCGGGCTGGCTGCTGGGCGACGTGCTGGGCGGCATGGCCAACCGGCCCAAGGAAGACCCGAACGTACGCGTGCCCGAGGCGCCGCTTTCCGACCCCGCCATGAGCTTCGAGGGCGAAATCGACGACCTCGGCAACCCCGAGGGCTGGAGCGCCAGCTTCGAGGCTGCGGGCGGCAAAGCCGAGCTGCTGTCCGACCCGCAGGACCCCTACGACGGCAAGCGCAGCCTGCGCGTTTCCTCGGCGGGTGTGAACGGGCCGGGCACGCTGGTGCTGCAGACCACGCAGGCCCGCAAGCTTGAGCTGGGGGGCGGCTTCCAGTTCAGCCTGTGCATGCGCGGCGAGGGCGCCGGCAAGGTGGCCGTCTCGCTTTCGGCGCTGAACGAGAAGGGTGACGTGTTGACGCTGACGGCCGGCTCGTTCGTCGGCATCAAGGGCACGGCCTGGGGCCAGTTCACCATGACCGGTACCACGCTGGTGCAGCCGCCGGAAAACGCGCAGCTGCGCCTGATGGTGTCAGGCGCGTTCTCGCGCCTGTGGCTGGACCGCATCGAGCTGGTCAAGACCGCCGAGCCGCGCGTCACCAAACCCTTCAGCAGCGTGGACGCGCCCGGGTTGTCGCTGGGTTTCGACGCGCGCAACGCCGCGCAGGCCGTGGTCGGCAACGGAAACGGCAAGGAAGTGCGCTTCCAGCCGCTGCTGCTGGCCTTCAACGACGCGCACCTCACCGAGCCCGAGCTGTGGGCCGTCACAAGCGTGCAGCCCGACGCCGTGAGCTGGTCCGCCATGCAGGCCGGCCAGGGCGACGCCGCGGCGGTGCGCATGACCGCGAAGGACTACGCCAACGGCTATTTCACCGACCACGGCCTGAGCCTGAAATGGGAGGTCACGCAGGGCGCGGCGAACGGGCTGGCGGTGCAGGTGATCCTGCCGCTGCCGCCGGGCGCGACGCTGGCCGTGGCCGACCGGCGCGGCTACCCGATGGCCCTGGAGCGCGGCACGGTGCACGCGTACTCGTACTCGACGATCAGCGAGCTGATGGTGAACGAGACCGGCATCAGCATCAGTTTCCCGCGCGGCGCCGTGGTGTGGTTTGACCTGTCAAGACCCGGTGAGGCGATCGCCACCGTGCGTTCCGCGGCTGACGCTGAGCGCCGGGCTGTCTCCATCGACGTCAACTCGCGCCCGCTGATGTTCGCGCGCCTGTACCAGCGCCTGCTGGATGAAACCGCGCGCCTGATGGAGGCCGAGCACTTCTCCGCGGCTGAGGCGCGCCTGAAGTACCTGACCAGCCCGAGCCGCCCCGACAACGAGCTGCCGGTCATCAAGATCGCGCGCCAGCGGCTGGTCGAGATCGATGAGCACCGCAAGGACCTGGGTCGACGTGTGGAAGAAGCCTGGCTGAACGCGCAAACCGCCCGCAGCAAGTCTTCCGTGACCGCGGCCAAGGGGCTGGTGCTGCAGTACATAGCCGAGTTCCCGGGCGACGAGGTGATCAGCGACATGAACGACCGCCTCAAGCAGCTGGAGACCTGGGAGGCCGAACTGGCGGCCCAGGCCCGCACGCCGGCCGAGATGCAGGCTGCGGAGAAGAAGGCGAAGTCGCTGTACGAGGCCGCGGACCAGAGCAACAGGGAGGGCAACCTGCTGCTCGCGCTGGTGATGCTGGAGACCATCCAGCGCGACTACGCCGACACCTCGCACTACAAGAACGCGGTCGCGCTGATGGAGGAGATCAACCGCAAGCTCGCGGACCCCGCTGAGCAGAACCGGGTGATCGACAAAGAGCTGGCGCAGATTGACGAGGACATCAAGTTCGCCGACTACAACACGGCGCGCGACCGCTGTCTGAAGCTGTTCAAGCGATTCCCGGCAACGCCGCGCACGCGAGACATCATGCAGCGCCTGAGGACGATCGAGAAGGCGTTCGAGGATTAGTACGCCGTTAACGAAGTCTTGCGACGGTTGAAGGTGTCGAACGACGCGGTCACCGCGAAGAGCCGCCAAGGACCGCGAAGCACTGCAACTGCCGCTGCGCGCAGTTTGCGCGCTGAAGACCTGGCGATAGCGAGAGAGGGCAGAGCACACGGAGTATCTTCGCGCCGCCCCGCAGTTCTTTGCGAGCCTCGAGGTGACAGGCCACAAAAGCACGAAAACTCAAAAGGCAACGCCGCAAAAAAGTTGCCCGGTGTCCTGGTGTGCAGCTGTTTTGTGCTTTGGTGTTTTCGTGGCCTGACTGCAGTTGGAAACATGCTGCAACCGCGCAGAACCGCCGAATCCTGCAACTTCGCGGCCCTGGCGGTGCTTCGCGGTTACATTTCAGGACAGGTGCAACTGGCGGAGAACTTGCCCGACGCTGTACTAGCAGCACGGGTCGGGCATCGGGCGGGCATGAGTATCGGGCCGGCCCGACAATCCTCTCAGGCCGGCTGTTGGTTGCCAAACCCCGTCTTGACGAAGCATAGGCCCCTGCTACGTTCACACCCGAAAGGACCGTTAGCTCAGTTGGCTAGAGCACTACCTTGACACGGTAGGGGTCACAGGTTCGAGTCCTGTACGGTCCACCATCCCTTTCAGAGCGGTCGTGCGAGGTCAGTGGCTCGCGCGACCGCTTCGTTTACGCCCGGCGTCGCCCGCCTGTGGGCGGGCTTTGGCCGGGCTACTCCGCGTTCAAAACAGTCCACAGGACTGTTTTGAGGTTCGAGTCCTGTACGGTCCACCATCCCTTTCAGAGCGGTCGTGCGAAGTCAGTGGCTCGCGCGACCGCTTCGTTTACGCACGGCGGGCGGACTTCCGGCCGTTTACCACTTGATCTCGCCGGACAGGATCACGTTGGTCCCTGTTCCGAAAGTGCCACTCCCCATCGGGTGATAACTGCGGTTGCCGATGTTCTGGATGTTGAGGTTGAAACGCACGTGGCGGCTCGGGGTCCAGCCGGCGCGCAGGCCATAGGTCACGTAACCCGGCGCGTCGTGCGGGGTGAAGCGCGGGTCAGACAGCGCTCCCGGGTTGTACTGGTCCTGGCGGCCGACGATGTTCATGTAGGGCTCTACGAAGATCTGGCCGTGCAGGGCGCTGTAGCGTATCGACACCTCCGAGAACACGGGCGGGATGCGGGCAATCGGCACGTCATTCTTCAGGTCGTCGCCGCGGGTGTAGGTGAAGTTGGCATAGAAGCCGAGCGCGTCACCCTCAAAGAACAGGTGGTCGGTGGGCAGGCCCAGCCAGCCCAGCGCTTCCGACAGGTAGAAGCCGAAGTCGGCTTCTACGCCGAAGATGCGCGCGCGCCCGCCGTTGATCGAGCGGAACACGTCCACGCCGTGATAGACCAGCGATTCACGGATCAGCGTGTCCTCAAGGTAGTTGAAGAAGAATGCCACGGAACCCATGGCCTCGTAGGGCGCGGCCGAGTTCGGGTCCTGGGTCGGGATGAACATCTTGGAACCGAGGTCAACCGAGTACTGGGTTTCCGGGTCGAGGTTCGGGTTGGGGATGGCCTCACCGGCGCCGAAGCCCTTGGATGCCGCCAGCTCGTCGAGGTTGGGCGCGCGGAAACCACGGCTCAGGTTCAGGTAGACCGTAACCTCGTCGATCGGCTTGTAGATCATGGCAAAGGCGCCGGTGACGTCGGTGACGAAGGTGTTGACGCCGTCGATCTCGGGGTCGTTCAGGTCCACGTCGGCCAGTGCGCGGAAGCCCGAGAACCGCACGCCGTAGCGGAACTGCAGCATCTCGTCCAGGAAGGTCGTCTCGTTCTGCGCATAGATGCCGAAGCTGGTGTAGCTGCTCCAGTCGGGCACCTGCACGCGGCCATCCTCGTTGGTGTGCTCGCCGGTGGTGCGGTTGATGTCGATGCTGCGCGAGTTGACCATGTCGTGGTAGATCTCGCCGCCGACGGTCAGGCGCGCCCAGGTGCCGAAATCCAGCACGGCCTGGGTGCGCAGGCCAAGCGTGTGCACGTTGAAGTTGGAGTCTTCGAGCCGGTTCGGGTTGCTGCGGCGGATACGCTGAAAGGATTCCTGTACCTTGTGGTACATGAGGTCGACAAACATCTCTTCCAGGATGCCGCTGTCTTCGTAGCGCCAGTTCAGCAGCGCGAGGTCATCGATCTGCCAGACGAACAGCCGGCGCAGGTCGCGCCCGACGCCCGGCGCCGGCAGCAGATCCGGGTTGGCGACCAGCGGTGAGACCTGGTCGGTGCGGTTCACGTCGTTCTGCTGGTGATGGCTGTAGTTGAACGAGATGGTGTGCCCGCCCCAGCGCGTGCCGAAGGCGCCGTAGGTTCCCCATTCCTCGTAGGCCGTGAAGGGCTGCCGGCCGATGCTCGCGCCGCCGACCAGCTCGTCCACGTCGGCGTATGAGCCGGTGACCAGCGCACCGAAGTGCTCGCTGCTGACCTCGCCGAAGATGCCGCCCTCTTTGCGCATGCTGGAGCTTTCGAAGCGGCCCCTGGCGCCGAAGGTGTAGTCCCACGCCTCTTCAAACGTGGGCTGCCTGGTGATGATGTTCAGCACGCCGCCCAGGGCGTCGCTGCCGTACAGCACGCTGGCGGGGCCGCGGATCACCTCGATGCGCTCGATGGTGTGCGGGCCGATGGTGGCGTAGTACTGGTTGGGGCCGCCGCGGAACATCGAGTTGCTGAAGCGCACCCCGTTCACCAGCATCACGATTTCCTTGCCGGTGCGGCCGCGGATGAAGGGCGAGCCCTGGCCCGCCGCGGTGTGCTGGATGTAGACGCCAGTGGTGCCTTCCAGCAGGTCCGGCGTCTGGCCGGCCATGCGTTCCTCGATCTGTCTGCGGTCGAGGGTGGTGACGGAGTCCGGGGTGTCCAGCAGCTTCTTCTTGCTGCCGCCTGGCGTCACGACTTCGATTTCCGTTTCGCTGCTTTTGTTTTCCGTGGTGTTGCTCGTCTCCTGCGCGGACGCGACGGACGCCAGCAGGCACATGAAAAACCGGCCAACAGACTTCTGGTCATCGATCAGTCTCCAGGTGTTCGGCTCGCATCCGATGTCTGCTGCGACAACCCGGCTGCAGGCCGGCCACGCGCCGGGGGCAACGCGTTCACAGCGGCCTGGTTCGGAATCACCGAGTTTGAACCTGATGCGTCGCCGGATAGTTGCCCGTGGATACGGTCGTCTGACAGGAAACTTTCGACCAAGGCAGAAAAAGTGCGCGCCGCGCGGCCAGATGACGACCGCCGCCGGCAAACAACGGAGCTGTTCAACGCCGGCAGACCAGACAGTCGCGTGCGCGACCAGGCAGGCACCGGCGGGCGGCGAGGAGAAAAGAAAAGGGGGCCGGTGATCCGGCCCCCTTGCCTGCCTCTAGCCGAACACCGGCATCCCGCACACGGCCTTGCCGATGAACTCGTAGAGGGCGTCCGAAACCGGCGCCATCACCGAGGCCGCGCGGCTGTCGCGGAAGAAGCGTTCGACCTCGTTGTCCTTGCGGTAGCCAGCGCCGCCGTTGACGCGCATGCACAGGTCGTGCACTTCAAGCGACGTCTCTGCGCCGATCACCTTCGACTGCAGCACGCGCAGGGTGGCGTCCTCGCGGCCCTGCTCGATGGCGTCCAGCGAATCCAGCAGGTGGCCGCGCACCATGTCGATCTTGTTGCGGGCGCGCGCCAGCCAGCCGCGCACCTGCGGCAGGTCGGCGATCACCGTCTGGTTGTAGGCGTACTTGCCGTTGGTGACGTGCTTGATGGTGCGAGCCAGGGCGCCCTCCATCATGCCCACCGAGACCGCACAGTTCTGCAGGCTGAACCAGGGCATCACGATGCCCATCATCACGTCAAAGCCCTTGCCGTCTTCGCCCAGAGCCCAGCTGGCGGGGATCTCCACATCGGTGGCGTTGATCGGCGACGACGCGTTGCCGCGCAGGCCCAGGCCGCCGTAGCTCTGGTTGATCTTCAGCCCCGGCGCGTTCACCGGCACCGCCCAGATGCTGCTGAGCCCTTCCGCCGCTGCCGGCTTGCTCGACCACACGTAGATGTCGCATTCGCCCGCCGAGGTGATCAGCTGCTTCGCGGCCGTCAGCTTCACCTTGTCGCCGGCCCTGGTCGCGCTGCTGGTGGGGATCCAGAAGTGGCTGCGCGAGCCGTACTCGCTGAACGCCAGCGTGGTGACCTTGCCCTGTTCGCTGATCGCCTTGCGCAACTCGGGGATGCCGTGGGCCTCGATCACGGCCGTGCCGCAGTGGTGCATCTTGGCGACCATCGCGGTGGATGCGCACTCGCGCGCGTAGCGTTCGCAGGCTGCCACCGCGGCGCGCAGGCCCTGGCCGTGGCCGCCGACTTCCTTGGCGCTGACCAGCTTCAGCAGGCCGGCGTCGCGCATGGCCTTGAAGGCCGCCTTGGGGAACTGCGCCTTTTCATCGAGTTCTTTGGCCGCGGGTGCGATCACCTCGCGCGCGACGGTGTCGGCCTTCTCCAGCAGGGCCTGACCGGCCGCGTCCAGCTTCCATGGGTTTGCCATTGTGTTACTCCTGTTTGTTAGGGAATCGTTTGCGAAGGATTGCGGCCGCGTCGCCAATGGCCTTCATCTTGGCCTCGGCGAGCGGCGCGGTGTTTACGGGGCTGTTGCTGAAGGTGCCGAAGCCGCAGTCCGGGTTGAGCCAGAGCTGCGACGGTTCATAAAACTCGAGCGCCTTTTCGACCTGCGCGATGACTTCTTGCGGCGTCTCGGTGTGCTCGGTGCGCGGGTTGACCACGCCCAGGCCCAGCGACTTGCCGGCGAAACTCATCACGTCGCCGGCGCGCTCGGTGGCG
Organism: Planctomycetota bacterium; assembly: GCA_027493625.1. Classification (GTDB taxonomy): domain Bacteria; phylum Planctomycetota; class UBA8742; order UBA2392; family UBA2392; genus JACKID01. Next base: position 879,785 of record JAOSKM010000002.1, read on the forward strand.
TACTCGAGCACGAGCTGCTTCACCTTCAGGCGCTCGAGCCAGGGCTTGAGCGGCGCGTAGTTGCCGCGCAGCAGGGTGGTTTCGTCCTGGCTCCAGTTGCCGCGGCAGATGTGCAGGCCGGTGGTGGCCTGCTCGAAGCCTTCCAGTACCTGGTTCATCAGGCTGACCGCGAACTCCAGCTCTTCGGCGGGGTCGCCGCCCGCGGCCAGGGAGGCGCACATGAAGGTGCGCGTCTGGCCCGAGCTGAAGGCAACTTCCGTGAGCACCGGCTCATCGAACTGGATGAAGTCGGCGCCTTCGCGCAGCAGCTCTTCGACCTCCGCGCGCAGGATGCGCACCACGTCCACGGACAGCGCCTCCTTGCTGGGGTAGACGTTGCGGGTCACCTCCTTCACGAACATCGCGCGCGTCAGCAGGTAGGGGCCCGGCAGCGGGATCTTCACCGGCTTGTCCGTGTGCTGTTTCAGGAAGCGCAGCTCGTTGAGCGCCAGCGGCGTTCGGCGCTCGATGCGGCCGACGCAGGTGGGGTTGCTGAGCGAGTAGGCCGGCACGTCCAGCGTCTGCAGGATTTTCTCGAAGGCTTCTTTGTCTTCGATCACGTCGATCAGCTCGGCCAGGGTCATGATCTGGATGCCGCTGAGCTTCTCGGCCACGAACGAGTAGAAGTTGTCGCGGCGCTGCTCGCCGTCGGTCACCACGTCCACGCCCGCGCGCTGCTGGGCCGCCAGCACATCCAGCACGGCCGCGTCGGCCTGCTTCTCGAATTCGCGCGGGTCCAGCTTGCCGGCGCGCTTGAGCTTCTGGGCGCGCAGCAGCAGCTGGGGCCGCGGCCACGAGCCCACCATGGTGACCGGGAAAAGCGGAAGGCTGCTCATGCGCCGCTCCCCTCGAAGTAGTGCAGCTTCTGCACGGCTTCGCTGAGCGGGCCGAAGCCGGTGGTGCGCCCGGGCTCCCACTTCTTGAGGCCTTCCATGTCCATCATTTCGCGGTGCTTTGGGTTGTCGTAGGACATGCTGAACAGGACTTTGAGCCATCCGGCTTCGCGGTCGTGGTCGAAGTCCTTGCGCACGGTGAACACGCAGTGGTCGAAGCGGTCGGTGGTGGCGAGGATCTTGAAACGGCCGGGGTCGATGGTGCCGTCGCCGCTCCAGCGCTCCCAGTTCATGTCGAGCATGGCGCAGGCCTGGGCCTCGCCGGCTTGCAGGCACTTGAAGGCGTCGAGCTCGCCGCCGATGTGGTCTCCGTGTTTGCCGACCAGCACGTCGAAGCGGCGTACCGTGAAGTCGTCGCCGGGAACCAGCCCGTGGCGCAGGATCAAACCCAGCGGGATCAGCCGCGCCTGGGGCGAATCCTTGGCGCCGACGGCCACAGTCTTGCCTTTCAGGTCGGCGATGCTGTTGATGCCGGCGTTGGCGGCCACCACCAGGTGCGAGACGCGGTCGCGGTCGGTGTCGCGCATGGCGATGGCGCGGCACTTGCCGCCGGAGCGGCGCTGGGCGTCAACCCACGCCAGGGGCGAGTTCCAGGCGATGTCGATGTGGCCCTTGAGCAGCGCGTCAACCTGCAGTTCGTAGTTGGTGTAGAACACCACGTCCATCGGGCAGCCGTTGGACTCAAAGAAATCGCGGATGATGTCCCAGATCACCGAGACCTTGGGCTCATACAGCACCGCGCCGACCAGGATCGGCTTGTTCATGGGTAGCTCCTTGCGGGTCAGGAAAAACGCAACCGGCGCCCCTTGCGGGACGCCGGACGTGGGAAGCGGGTTGAAAAACGCAAATCAGACCAACGCGGGCACGGCGGCGGTCGGCGCGTGAACCGTCAGCGGCGCGGGAACCCCGCGCGGCGCGAACTGGCCTCATCAGCGCATCGGCATGGCCAACTCTCCGCGGCAAGACCGCCAGGCGGGCTCACCGGAAAGAGCCGCCGCAGCAATACGGTTCGAGGGCGTTCTGTGCCCGGGCGCCCCCGACCGTGACTTCGCACCGGCAAGATGCTTATCAGAGCGCCGGTTTGAATGAAAGCTCCATCTTGACGCAATTGCGCAGCGTGTTGACCAGGGGGGAGAGTTTTAAAGTCTCCTCCCAGGCGGGCTGCAGCTCGGCGTCGGTGTGCAGGGTGCTGACGTAGACGCGCGCTGTCAAGTATTCAAGACCTGGATGTCCTGATTCGCCCACCACGCCGAGGTAAACCAGCGGGTTGTTGAGGCGGCCTTCCACCACGGCCTCCACGCCGTCCACCTCGAGGCGGCGCTTCTTCGCGCGCTGCAGCAGGCCCTGGCACAGGTCGGCGCCGAAGGCCCCCAGCAGCTGCTCGAGGGCCGTTACGCCGTTGTACTCGGCGTCGAACTGCAGCGGCGCGCCGACCTTGAACTTCTGCTTGCGCACGAACACGTCGGCGTCCGCGCCGGGCCGCCCGCTGACTCGCACCTGCCAGGTATGTTCCACAAAAGCCTCCGGCCGCATTATCCGAAGCCGTCGCCGCGGCACAACGGCGTCAGTTCTTGTCCCGCTTGCGCTCGAGAGCATCGAGGATCAGGTCGAGGCCAAACTCGAACTCAGCGGCGTAGCTGTAGCCGGGCTTCAGCGCGTGGCCGGTGATCATCTCGGTGAAGTGGGGGAACTGGCGGGCGGGCATCTGCCTGAGAATGTCCTGGGCCAGCTCGGCCAGGTCCGCCTCGCCTTCAAACGGCAGCTTGGCCTCCTGCAGCGCGAAGCCGTAGATGTAGCTGTCCAGCAGCGAAAATGCGTGCGCGGCCATGGCGATGCTGAAGCCGCCCTCGCGCAGGCTGCCGATCACGGCGTCGTAGTAGCGCATGGAGGCGGGGCCGGGGTTGCGGCGCGATTCCATCAGGCCGATGGCCCAGGGGTGGCGGCGGAACATCTCGCGGGCCGAGATGGCGCGCCGGCGCATGGCCTTCTTCCAGGGCTCGCGCGCGGCGGGCAGGTCGATCTCGCCGACCGCCAGGTCCACGATGCCGTCCAGGATGTCCTCTTTGCCCGCGACGTGGTTGTAGAGGGACATGGCCTCGACGCCGAGCTTCTGGCCCAGGGCGCGCATGGTGAGCGCCTCGGCGCCGCCCTTGTCGACCAGGCTGACGGCGGCCTTCAGCACGCGCTCGCGCGTGAGGGGCCCGCGTTGTTTGCGTTTTGATGCGGCGGCCATATGTGTCCTCTGCCGGGACGTACAAAGTAAGTCGAATATTTCCGGATTTCCAGTTGCCAAACTTACGTTGTAAGCTTACAATGTATGCACGAAGACCGCAAGCAACCGAACAGGAGACCGACATGCAGGCCACACTCGAAACCGAAACCGCAACCCACGCCCCCGAACTGCCCGAAACCATGCGCGCCGCCGCCCAGTACCGCTACGGCGGCCCGGAAGTGCTGCAGCTTGAACAACGGCCGCTGCCCGCCGTCGGCGACGACGAAGTGCTCGTGCGCGTGCGCGCCGCCGGCGTCGATCGCGGCGTGTGGCACCTGATGGCGGGCCTGCCCTACCTGATGCGTGTGGTCGGCTTCGGCCTGCGCGCGCCCAAGAACCCGGTGCCGGGCATGGACCTGGCCGGCACGGTTGCGGCCGTGGGCAAGAACGTTACGCGTTTCCGCGTGGGCGAGGAGGTGTTCGGCGTGGGCAAGGGCAGTTTCGCCGAGTACGCCGTGGCGCCGGAGGCCAAGCTGGCGCACAAGCCCGCCAACCTGAGTTTCGAGCAGGCGGCCGCGCTGGCGATTTCCGGGATGACCGCCCTGCAGGGCCTGCGCGATGTGGCGAAGTTGCAGGCCGGCGAGAAGGTGCTGATCCTGGGCGCCAGCGGCGGCGTGGGCAGCTACGCGGTGCAGATCGCCAAGGCGTTGGGCGCCGAGGTCACGGGCGTGGGCAGCACGGGCAAGCTTGAGCTGGTGAAATCCCTGGGCGCCGATCACGTGATCGACTACACGCGCGAGGACATCACCGACTCGGGCACGCGCTACGACGTGATCCTGGACATCGGCGGCAACCGTTCGTTGTCAAAATTGCGCCGCGCATTGAAGCCGCGCGGCCGTTTGGTGATCGTGGGCGGCGAGAACGGCGGGCGGCTGATCGGCGGCCTGGAACGCCTGTTGCGCGCCATGCTGCTGTCGCCCTTCGTCAGCCAGACGCTGCTTTCGTTCATCTCTGGGGAAAGGCAGGAAGACCTGCAGACCCTGAAAGAGATGGCCGAGGCCGGCAACATCACGCCCATGATCGACCGCGCGTTCCCGCTGGCCGAGGCGGCCGAAGCGGTGCGCTACCTCGAGCAAGGCCGCGCGCGCGGCAAGCTGGTGATCAGCGTTTGAGCGCGCGCTTGTGCTTGAACTCGAGCCAGTAGCACATGGCGACCGGCACCACGAAAATCGAGATCAGCTCGATCAGCGAGCCGCCCACGGCCGGCAACGCCATGGGCTGCAGCACGTCGCTGCCGCGGCCGGTACTCCAGAGAATGGGCAGCATGCCGATCACCGTAGTGGCGGCGGTCATCAGCGCCGGGCGGATGCGCTTGCAGCCGGCCTCGATCACGGTGGCGCGAATCGCGGCCACGCTGTCGGGCTTGCGCTCTTTCACCAGGCTCTCGATGTAGGTGCCCATCACCACGCCGTCGTCGGTGGTCACGCCCAGCACCGAGATGAAGCCGACGGCGACGGCCACGGTCAGGTAGATGGGCGGGCCTTGCGGCACGTCCATCAGCAGGCTCTGCAGCCAGGGCCAGTAGCGCAGGCCGATCAGGCCGCCGGCGATGGCGACCGGCACGCCGGAGAACACGATCAGCGAGGTGCTGAACTTGCGGAAATGCAGGAACACCAGCAGGAAGATGCTGCCGATCACCAGCGGGATGATGAACATCAGGCGCTCGCCGGCCCGCAGCGCCTCCTGGTACTGGCCGACCCAGCGGTAGGTGTAGCCTTTGGGCCACTGCACTTCGCCGCTTTCGATGGCGCGATTAACGCGTTCCTCGACGCGCTGGATCAAACTGACCTCGTCGACCTCGACCGGGTTGAACATCACGTATCCGACCAGCTTGCCGTTGATGCCGCGGATCATGGCGGGCCCCACCACGTGGCGGATTTCGGCCAGCTCGGTGATCGGCACCTGGGCGCCGCCGGGCGTGGTGACCAGCACGTCGCCGAGCTCTTCCAGGTTGTCGCGCAGCTCGCGCTCGTAGCGGATGCGCACCGGGTAGCGTTCGCGGTCTTCCACGGTGGTGGTGATGCGTTTGCCGCCCAGCGCGACCTCGATGATCTCCTGCACTTGCCGCACGTTCACGCCGTAGTGCGCCATGCGTTCGCGCTTGAGCACGAACTCGACGTAGGGCTTGCCGCCGGTGCGCATGGCGGTGACGTCGGTGGCGCCTTCTACCTCCTTGACGATCGGCTCGAACTGCAGGGCAAGCTCGGCCAGGGTGTCGGCGTTGTCGCCCCAGATCTCGAGGCCGATGCGCGCGCGGATGCCGCTGCTCAGCATCACGATGCGGGTCTCGATCGGGTGCAGCCAGCTGGGCGCCACGCCGGTCTGGTGGGTGACGGCGCGCAGGTCGGCCACCAGCCGCTTCTTGGACAGGTCTTCGCTCAGGTTCTCCAGCACGCGCTCGCCGAGCGTGAGCTGACCCGGCGAGTTCGCCAGCAGCTCGCGCACTTCGGGCAGGTCGCGGGCGTGCTCGACCTGCGCGGCCAGCGCCTCCAGCGTCAGCCCCGCACCCAGTGCCTCGCGCACAGCCTGCTTGGCCTCGCCCTCGCGCATCTCGCGCAGCAGGTCTTCCTCGCGCCAGGACCCGCGCAGGTTCGCGACCAGCCGCTCCTGCGGGATCGCCTTGCGCCACTGCTCGCGCGGCTTGATCTGCACGATGGTCTCGATCATGCCGATCGGCGCCGGGTCCAGGCTGGTCTCCGCGCGGCCGAGCTTGCCCATCACCGTCAGCACCTCGGGCACCTGCGAGATCTGTCGATTCTGCCACTGCATGGCGTCCATGGTCTCGGTCAGCGAGGCCTGGCTGAGCAGTGACGGCATGTACAGCAGGTCGCCTTCGTCAAAGGGCGGCATGAACTCGGTGCCCATGCCGGGGTAGTGCTTGTCGAGCGCGGCCAGCGGCCGTACGGAATCGGGCGCGTCGAAGCTGCCGTAGAGAGGCGCCAGCACGGAGCGCGCGCCGAACAGCGTCAGCGCGCCCAGGAACACGATGGCGCAGGTGATCACGCCCAGCGCGATCTTGTGATGCAGGAAGAAGCGCAGCACCGGCGCGTACACCCGCACGATGCCGCGCGCCACGGGGTTGTCCTCGATCGAGGTCAGCGGTTCGCGCCAGATGCGGCGCACGGCCAGCAGCACCAGCGCGAAGCCGACCAGCGCCACCAGCCAGGCGCGTACGCCCAGCTCGGCCTCGAAGAACTCGCCGAAGCGCAGTGCGAGAAACGCCCACAGGCCAGCCAGGCCGATGCTACCCAGCCAGCGCAGGCCCTCACGGAAGCGGCGGCGACCGGTCTGCCCGTCGCCGCCGAGAAACAGCAGGCACAGCACCGGCATCAGCGTCACGGCCAGGATCGCCGCGGCGGCAAGTGTGAAGCTCTTGGTCCAGGCCAGGGGCGCGAACAGCTTGAAGCTCTGGTCGGGCAGGAAAAAACACCGGTGTGAACGACAGCAGCGTGGTGCCCGCGGCCGTGAGGATTGCGCCGCCCTCATGGCGCGCGGCCGAGAGTACGACTTTCAGGCGCGGGCTCTTGCCGCCGTCTTCCTGCAGTTTGCGGTAGATCACCTCGACCATCACGATGCCGAGGTCGGTGACTTCGCCGATCGCAATCGAGATGCCGGCCAGGCTCATGATGTTGCTGCCGATGCCGAAGGCCTCCATGGCGATGAAGGCCGCCAGTACCGAGAGCGGCAGGGTCGAGCCGATGATCAGGCTGCTGCGCAGGTGCAGCAGGAACACCAGCGAGATCAGCGCCACGATCAGTAGCTGCTGGATCAGCGCGCTGGAGAGGTTGTCGAGCGTCTGGTCGATCAGCCTGGTGCGGTCGTAGAAGGGCGTGATGGTGACGCCCTCGGGCAGGGCGGGCTGCAGCTTCTCGATCTCCGCCTTGACGCTGTCGATCACTTCGCGCGGGTTGGCGCCGTAACGAATCGTCACCACGCCGCCGACCTTCTCGCCGTGCTGGTCCGCGATCGCGCCGCGCCGGAACTCGGGGCCGAACTGCACGCGCGCCACGTCGCGCAGCAACACCGGCACGTGGCCGTCGTTCTTGAGCACGATCAGCTCGAGGTCTTCCAGGCTCTTCATGAAGCCGACGCCGCGGATCAGGTACTCCACGCCGGTCTGCTCAACCACCTTGGCGCCGACATCCAGGTTGCTGCTGCGCACGGCCGCTACCACCTGCTCGAGCGGTATGTTGTGGGCGCGCAGGGCGTCCGGGTCGACCTCGACCTGGTACTCGCGCACGAAGCCGCCCACGCTGGCGACTTCCGCCACGCCGTCGGCGTTCAGCAGCGCGTACTTCACGGTGTAATCCTGCAGGCTGCGCAGGGTGGCCAAATCGTAAGGTCCGTCCACGGTGTACCAAAACACCTGGCCAAGTGAGGTCGCGTCGGGGCCCAGCGTTGGCGTGACGTCCGGCGGCAGCGTGCCGCCGGCCACGGCCAGGCGCTCCAGTACGCGGCTGCGCGCCCAGTAGACGTCCACGCCGTCCTCGAACACCACGTAAATGCGCGACATGCCGAAGCCGCTGATGGTGCGCACGTCCTTCACGCGCGGGATGCCCTGCAGCTGCTGCGCCAGCGGGTACGTCACCTGGTCTTCGACATCGCGCGGGCTGCGGCCGGGCCAGTCGCTGGAGACGATCACCTGGTTCTCACTGATGTCGGGGATCGCGTCCTTGGGGTTGTCGCGCAGGGAGACGTAGCCGAACACGGCGATGCCGGCCACGGCCACGATCACCAGCCACGGCATCTGCAGGCAGAATTTCAGGACGCGGTGCAGCATGCGTATCTCCGGCTACTTGCGCAGGTCTTCCAGCTTTCGTTCGTACTCGGTGCGGTCGATCTCGCCGCGTGCGTAACGGCGTTTCAGCTCATCCTCCGGGGTGTCGCGCGGCGGCGCGTTGCCCGCCGGCCCCGACTGCTGCATGGTGCGCACTAGCACCCACACCAGCAGCACAATCAGCAGCGCGCCGCCGATCCAGCCGAACCACATCCAGCCGCCCATGTGGCCGCCCCAGTTCCATTGCAGGAGTTGCATCACTCACCTCCGTGGGTTGAAGTTGACGCCCCCAAGTCCACGCGCCGCAGGCGCAGCGCGTTGCTGATCACGGACACCGAGCTCAGGCTCATGGCCGCCGCGGCGATCATCGGCGACAGCAGCAGGCCGAACACCGGGTACAGCACACCCGCCGCGATCGGCACGCCCAGCGCGTTGTAGACGAACGCGAAAAACAGGTTCTGCTTGATGTTGCGCAGGGTGGCCCGGCTGAGCTGGCGGGCGCGCACGATGCCGCGCAGGTCGCCCTTCACCAGGGTCACGTGGGCGCTTTCCATCGCGACGTCCGTGCCGGTGCCCATGGCGATGCCGACGTCGGCCTGCGCCAGGGCGGGCGCGTCGTTCACGCCGTCGCCGGCCATGGCGACCACGCGCCCCTCGGCCTGCAATGCCTTCACCTTCTCGGCCTTCTGGTCGGGCAGCACGCCCGCGATCACCTCGTCGATGCCGAGCTTGCCGGCCACGGCGCGCGCCGTGCGCTCGTTGTCGCCGGTCAGCACCACCAGGCGCAGACCCGCGCCGCGCAAGGCTTCGATGGCGTGGGGTGTGGTCTGCTTGATCGGGTCCGCCACGCCCACCAGCCCGGCCGGCTTGCCGTCCACGGCCGCGAACATCACGGTCTGGCCCTCGGCGCGAAGCGTGTCGGCGCGCGCCTGCAGGGCGTCGGGGTTGATGCCCAGCTGCCGCATCAGGGCCGGGTTGCCCAGCGCGACGGAACGGCCGTCCACCTTGCCGCTGACCCCCTTACCGGTGTGGGACTCGAAGTCGTCGGCCCTGCCCGCCGTCACGCCGCGCTCCGCGGCGCCCTTGACGATGGCGGCCGCGAGCGGGTGTTCGCTTGCGTTTTCCAGCGCCGCCACCAGCTTCAGCAACTCCGGCTCAGTGACGCCTTGCGCGGGCTCGACGCTGACCAGCCGGGGCTTGCCCTCGGTGAGGGTGCCGGTCTTGTCCACCACCAGCGTGTCCACCTGGCGCATGCGCTCGATGGCTTCGGCGTTGCGGAACAGCACGCCCAGGTTCGCGCCGCGGCCGGTCGCGACCATGATCGAGATCGGCGTGGCCAGCCCCAGCGCGCAGGGGCAGGCGATGATCAGCACCGCCACGGCGTTGACCAGGGCGTAGGCCATGGCGGGCTCGGGCCCGATCCACGCCCAGGCGCCGAAGGTAATCACGGCAATCGCGATCACCGTGGGCACGAAGTAGGCCGAGACGGTGTCGGCCAGCTTCTGGATCGGCGCGCGGCTGCGCTGGGCCTGGGCCACCATCTCGATGATGCGCGCCAGCAGGGTGTCGGCGCCCACCTTCTCGGCGCGGATCACCAGTGCCCCCGTGCCGTTGATGGTGGAGCCGATCACGCGGTCGCCCGCCTGTTTCTCGACGGGCAGGGGCTCGCCGGTCACCATTGACTCGTCAACATTGCTGCGGCCTTCCAGCACCGCGCCGTCCACGGGGACCTTTTTCGCCGGGGCGCACGCGCAGGCGGTCGCCGACGTGCACGTGCTCGAGCGGGATGTCCTCTTCCGTGCCGTCTTCGTTCATGCGCCGCGCGGTCTTGGCGGCCATGCCCAGCAGGGCCTTGATCGCGGCGCCGGTGCGGCTGCGCGCCCGCAACTCGAGCACCTGGCCGAGCAGCACCAGCGCGGTGATCACGGCGGCGGCCTCAAAGTAAACCGCCACGCGCCCGCCGTGGCCGCGGAAGGCGTGCGGGAAGATGCCGGGCGCGAAAGTGGCGACCAGGCTGTAGGCAAACGCGACGAACACGCCCAGGCCGATCAGCGTGAACATGTTCAGGTTCAGGCCGCGCAGGGACTTCACGCCGCGCACGTAGAAGGGCCACGCCCCCCAGGTGCACACCGGCAACGCCAGCGCGAGCTCCAGCCAGATGCGTGGCTCTTCGCCCAGCAGGCGGCTGACCGGCTGGCCGGGCAGCATGTCCAGCATCACCATCGCCAGCAACGGGACGGACAGCACGAGGCTGACCCAGAAGCGGCGGGACATTTCCTTCAACTCGGGATTTTCTTCTTCCTCGGCCGTGGCCGGCTGCATGGGCTCAAGGGCCATGCCGCAGATGGGGCATGAGCCCGGGCCGTCCTGCACGATCTGCGGGTGCATCGGGCAGGTCCACTTGGTGCCGGGCGTCGGCTTTGCCGCGACGGGCACGCGCGGCTCGAGCGCCATGCCGCACTGGGGCAGTCGCCCGGGCCGTCGTGGGAAACCTCCGGGTGCATGGGGCAGGTGTATTCCACACCCTTGCCGGCGGTGTGGGCGTGGTGGTGGTGATGCGCGTGGTCTGCGTGCGTGTGCTTGTCGTGGTTGTTCATGACTTCCTCCTTTCCGTTGCACCCGCAAACAAACCGGAGTGGACTCCGTGCTTTCCGAAACTTTCAAAATTCCTGCGCCTAGTCTCCGTGGCCTGCGTGGGGGTCGGCGGTCTTGCCGCCTTCGGGCCTCAGCAGTGAGGGCTTGCCGGTCAGCTCCATCTGGCTGTCGATCAGGAACTGGCCGTTGCTCACGATGCGGAAGCCGACCTCGCCGCCCGGCATCTGCATGCCCGTCGGCAGGCCGCCGATCAGCGGGTAGTACTCGGCCAGCTTGTGGCGCGTGCCGTCGGGCATCACGTGGTACTCGGCCGCGAGCGGCCCCAGTTGCACCTCGAAGCCCTGGTACTCGGGGCGCGTCAGCATCTCAAGCGGCGGCGGCTGGTCTGGGTCGCCGGGCATCTCGCGCACCCACCACTGCACGTAGACCAGCGTGCGCTTACCGGTGGAGAGCACGGCCTCGCGCGGGATGGCCCACAGGGCGACCGGCGCGCTGCCGTGCTCGTGCGTGTACTTCACCATGCCCATGCCGCACACTTCGCAGCGCGCGTCGGGATTGTTACTGCGCTGCAGGGGGTGCATGGGGCAGGCATAGTCGCCCTTCAGCTCGGGCCTGGCGATCAGGCCGTCATCGCCGAGCTCGGCGAAGATGGTCGCCGTGCCGAACATGCCCGGGCGCAGGTCGCCGTCGTCGTTGGGCACCTCCACGCGCACGCGCACCGTGCGTGTGCGGGTGTCGAGCTGCGGGTCGATGAAGCCGACGCGGCCGTGGAAATCCCGGCCGGGGTAGGCGTTCACCTCCACGCTGACCGGCTGGCCCAGCGCCAGCAGGCCGAGGTCGCGCTCGTGCACCTGCACCATCAGCCAGAGGCGCGAGAGGTCGGTGATGCGCAGCACGGGCTGGCCCTGCTTGACGTACATGCCGGTGGTGGCGAGGCGTTCGGTGACCACGCCGCTGTCGGGCGAGGGGATGGTGACGGTCAGGCTGGGTGCTTCAAGGCCTTCGAAGTAACTCACCTGTTCGTCGGACAGGCCCAGCAGGCGCAGCTTCTCGCGGGCGTTTTCCAGCAGGCGCTGGCTCTCGCTGTTGCCGACGCGGTCGTGGGCGTCGCGGGCGACCAGCAGCTCTTTCTGCGCGGCGTACAGGCTGGGGCTGTAGAGGTCGAACAGGTGCCAGCCCTTCTCGACGGGCACGCCGGTGAAATCGGCGTACAGCTTGTCGATGCGGCCGTCGACCCAGGCGGACACGACCTTCTGGCGCGTCTCGTCGGGCGCGAAGTCGCCCAGCGTGCGGATTTCGCGCGCCAGACGGCGGCGCTGGATCGGCTCGGTGCGCAGGCCGATGGCCGCGGCCTGGCGTTGATCGAGGGGAAGGCGCGCGCCGGTGTCAACGAACAGCTCCATGTCCATGCCGCAGACCGGGCACTTGCCGGGGCTTTCCAGGCGCGTGCAGAACATGGGGCAGGCGTAGAACTCGGCGGCTTCGCCCTCCGCGTGTTCATGCGATTCGGTGGTCGCCGCGGCCTGCGGCACGAACAGCCACGAGGACGGCAGCACCAGGCCGAAGATCAGCCCCAGCAGCGCGCCGCCGCCGATCACGGCCCAGATCATCCAGGGTTTGCGCGCGGTTTTTGGTGCTTCCGGCGCGGTTGTCGGCTCGGTTGTCGTTTCTTCACTCATTGTATTGACCTGTCAAGAATGGGGAATACTGATGGCAACTGCGAAAAGCCGTGAACCACGAAGGACCACGAAGGGCCACGAAGGCTGGCTCTGGCTCGACAACTTCGTGGCCCTTGGTGGTCCTTCGTGATTAATCGCAGTTGCCTTTTGAATTCGCCGCTACGGTATGCTGAACACGAACTGCGGGCCTCGCGCAGAGTCCGCAGAGGACGCAGAGAACTACGCAAGGCCACGACCTTTCCGTGGTTCTGAGGGCAGCGATTATCCTGTGGCAGTTGCGGCTGCATCTCTATTTCTCTGCGTTCTCTGCGCGAGACCGTGATTCTCAGTCGTTCTTCTTTTCCTCGAGCGGCACCAGCTTGCCGTCCTTTTCCTGCAGGCCGTACTCGGCGTAGTACTTGGTGGGCTCTTTCAGGAAGTCGCTCCAGCAGCCGTTCCAGCAGCAGAAGTAGATGCGCCAGCCGCGGTGGAACATGTAGCAGCCGTCCTCGGCCACGATGTCGCCGCCCATCATGGGGCACTTGGCGGGGATGATCGGCGGGTCCTTGAAGTCGGCGGCCTTGACCTGCTTGACCTCGCCGTCCGCGGTCAGCTCAAGCTCCAGCGGCACGAACCACTCCACCGGCCGGCGCTTGAACTTCTTGAGCGACTTCTCGTCGGCAAAGCGCACGCGGAAGCCCTTGTAGACGGCCTCGATCTTGCTGTCCTCGGCGATCTCCGCGCCGCTGACCGGGTCCTTGGCGTTTTTCAGGTCCACTTTCACCTCGCCGCCCCAGTCGTCGGCCTTCTTCTCTTCCTTGGCTTCGTCCTTGGCTTCTTCGGGCTTGCCGTGGCCGGAGTGGTCTTCGGCCGGCTTCTTCTCTTCTTTCTTGGGCGGCTCTTCCTTCTTTTCGCCGTGTGCTTGCGGCTCGGCGATCGGCGCCTCACCGGCCTGCACGCGCGCGTAGGTGGTGATGCCAAGCAGCAGTGTGAACGATGTGATGAATGCCAATGCGTATTTCATGACGTCTCCTTAGTTGATCGTCTCCAGGTCCCTGGCAACGATGGATTCAAGCCGGGCCCGCGCCTTCAACAGGTCGGCACGGGCGTTGATCAGTGAAAGTTCGGAGGCCAGCAGAGCGCGCTCGGCGTCGAGCACGTCGGTCAGGCTCGCGCGGTCGGCCGTGTAGTCGTTCTGCACCAGCTCAAGCGTCTGGCGCGCCTTGGGCAGCACGGTTTCGTCGTACAGCTCGATCAGCCGGGCGGCGTCGCGGTAGGCGTACTGCTGGCCGGCCAGCTTCGCCTGCAGGTCCAGGCGCTGCTGCTCGACCATGAAGCGCGCGGCCGATTCCTCGGCGCGGGCCATGTCGCCGCGCGCCAGGTTGACGTGCACCTGCCAGGGGATGGTGAGGCCGACGCTGAAGGCCCAGGCGTCTTCGCCGTACTCGTCGGGGCGCATGGAGGCCGGGATGTCGGGGATGCCGACCATCTGGTACTCGAAGCCGAACATCAGGTCGGGCACCCACATCCAGCCGGTCTCGGTGACCTTGGCGTCGGCGATGGCCGCGCGGGCGAAGTGCTCCTGCACCGAGGGGTGATCAAGCGCGAGCGCGGCCAGTTTGGCGTCTTCGGGCAGGGGTGCGGCCTCGTGCGGCAGTGAGGGCGCGCTGGCGTTGTCGGCCACCCTGGCGCCCACGATGGCGCTGAGCGCCGCCGCCAGAGCCGGGCGGCGCTTCTCCAGCGAGGTGCGTTCGCTGCGCAGGCGCTCGAGCTCGACCTGCACGCGCAGCAGGGCGCTTTGGGGCGCTAGGCTGGCGGTCACGCGGGCCTCCACCACCAGCTCGATCGAGGTCAGGATTTCCACCAGCCGGTCGAGGATGCGCAGCCGCTCGTCCAGCGCCTGCAGGTCCACGAACGCGACCACCAGCGCTTCGCGCAGGCCAAGGCGCGTGGCCTCGAAGTTGCTGCGCATGGCGGCGGCGCCCGAGGCCGCCTGCTCTTCGCGCGCCACCAGCTTGCCGGGGTTGGGCACCATCTGCTGCAGCATGAAGCGGCGCTCGATCGGGCCCAGGCGCGTTTCGATCGAGCGGATGAACTCGGTGTAGGTAAAAGTGGCGTCGGGCAGCGCCGTGGCGGCCGTGATGCCGCGCACGGAGCCGCGCCACTTTTTCGTAGGCCGCGGCCAGACGCGGGCTGTGCAACTCGGAGAGGCGGATCAGCTCTTCCAGCTTGAGTTCGCCGGACAGGCGGCTTTCGGTCTGATTATCCGCCTTGGTGTTTGCGGCGGGCTGGTGCTCAAGTGCGTCCGCCAGGTTCTGCCAGTGCGCGTTGTCGAAGGCCTCACGCTCGCGCGAGGCGTTGGAGGTGCACGCGCCGAGGGCAAGCACGACGGCCGAGAAAATCAGCAGGTACGTAGTACGCATAGTTCACGCTCGTGAGGGCCAAATGACCACCAGACCGGCGAGCCGGTCATCACGGGCGTTACGCTAGATGCGCAGGAACTTGGTACGGACTACCAGTAAGGAAGTAGGTGGCGGCTGGGCGATCGGCAAGCGCTCAGCGCGCGGGGCGATCACCACCACCGGCTGCAGCTCGAACAAGGGCGCCACGACAGGCGGAGCGGCTTCCATTGTCAGATTGATGTCGGCCGTGACACCGTTGCCAAGCTCGGGCGCGAGTTGCTTCTTGCAGGGCGCGTCGTCGTGCTTGTCGGGCGTGGGCGGTTTCTTGCCGTCTCTCTCGGCCTGTTTCTTCGCGCAGTGGGGGCAGCGAGGGGGCTCGGATTCGGCCTTGGCGGCCGCCTGCGCGTTGGCCTCGCACTGGCACCAGAGCGTGAAGTCGCCGCAGTTGCAGGGCCGCACGAAGGGCAGCACCACCATCAGGGCGACAGCGAGCATGTTCAACGCGACGCTCATGTCTTTTTAGTAACGACGTAGCAGACTACGGGTTCAACGATAATCCCGGAAAACCGGCGGGGCCGCCGGTGGGCGGCCCCGCGGTCGGTGCTCAACTGCCTTCGTGCTCGTCGTGGGCCTCGAAGTCCACAGTTACGTCTTTGTCGCCGTGACGCACGCGGATGCGCACCTTGGCACCCTTGGGCACGTCGGCCGGCATCTTCAAGTGGCAGTCGTACAGGTTCTCGTCGGCGACCCACTCGCCGCTGCCGCGCTCGCTGAGTCCTTTCTCCGAAGTGTCGATGATCCAGGCCGAAATCTGCGCGTCCGGCACGGCCTTGCCGTCCTTTTCCACGCTGATTTCCAGGATGGCTTCCTTACCCGGCTCCATCTCTCCGATGTGCGAGGCTGAAATCTTGTAGCCGTCCTTTTCGGCGGTACCGAGCTTCTCCGCTTCGCCCTCGTGGTCGTGGCCGTGGTCGCCGCCGCAGGCCTTGTTTGCCGGGGCGTTGCTGCTGCCCCCGGTGTTGTTGGCGCCGCCGCCGCAGGCCGCCAGGGCCAGGCTCGCGACCAGCACCAGGCAAAGTGTTGCGATTCGCTTCATGTGGTTTCTCCTTCCGGTTCGGGTTTATCGGGGTGAATCAGCACGTACCCCGCGGGCACGACAATCAGGTTCAGGAACGTGGACGACACCAGGCCGCCCAGCACAACCACGGCCAGCGGCGCCAGCAGCTCGCTGCCCGGCTCACCGGCGGCCATGGCCAGCGGCACCAGGCCCAGCACCGCGGCCAGCGCGGTCATCAGGATGGGGATCAGCCTTTCGCTGCTGCCTTTCAGCACGGCCTCACGCAGAGGCAGGCCCTCCGCCTGCAAATGCTGATAGTGGGCGACCAGCAGGATGCCGTTGCGCACCGCGATGCCGAACAGGGTGACGAATCCGACCATGCTGGCGATGCTGATCACCGGGGCAACGTAGCGGCCCATGCCCACCAGCGCCTTGAGGTTCGCCAGCACGTCGGGCGACTCGGAAATGAAGATCGCCACGATGCCGCCGATCAGCGCCAGCGGCAGGTTCACCATCACCAGCAGCGCGGCCTTCAGCGAGCGCAGCGCGAGGTACAGCAGGAACAGGATCGCCAGCACCACGCCCGCGCCCATCAAATAAATAGTCCGCGAGGCAGACTGCTGCGCCTCGAACTGCCCGCCGTAGTGCACGCTGTAGCCGTGCTTGTGCACGATGGGGTCCACGCGGCCGCGAACTTCCTCGACCAGGTGTCCCAGGTTGTAGCCCTCGGCCACGTTGCAGCTGATCACGGCCTTGCGGCGGGCGTTTTCGCGGGCGATCAGGTTGCTGGCCATCTCGATGCCGATGTCGGCCACCTCGCGCAGCCGGACCTGCGCGCCATCGCGGCCGACCAGGATCAGGTCTTTCACCTGTTCCGGGTTTTCGCGCTGGTCCGGCGCGAGGCGCACCACCAGGCGGAAGGTGCGCGTGCCCTGGTTGATGTCGGACACGGCCACTCCGTTGAAGGCGGCTTCCACCTGCGCGGCGGCGTCGGCGGGCGTAAGGCCGTAGCGGGCGAGGTCGGCGCGCCGGTAGGTGATGGGCACGGTCTCGATCATCACTTCGCGGTTGGCGGCGACGTCACGGGTGCCGGGCACCTGCTTGAGCTCGGTTTCCACTTCGCGGGCAATTTTGCGCAGCACGTCGAGGTCGTCTCCGTACACGTTGATCGCGATCGCGGCCGGCGTGCCGGACAGGATGTGCGACAGCCGGTGCTCGATGGGCTGGCCGATCATGGTGGTGATGCCGGGCACCTGCGCGAGAATCTCGTCGATCTGCCGGCGCACCTCATCCTTGCTGTGGCCCTGCATCACCGAAACCTCGATCTCGGAGCTGCTGACGGGCTCGGCGTGTTCGTCGCGTTCAGCGCGGCCGGTTCGGCGCACCACGGCGCGAACGCCCTCGATCTTGCTGAGATTCTGCTCCACTCCGAATGCGAGGCGGTTGCTTTCCTCCAGCGACGTTCCCGGCGGCGCCATCAAAAACACCGTGAACGTCCCCTCATTGAAGTCGGGCAGGAAGCGCGTGCCAAAGGTGCTGCCCAGCCACACGCTGCCCAGCGTGCCCGCCAATGCCAGCACCACCAGCAGCCAGCGCAGCTTGATCGCGGTGCGCAGTGCGGGCGCGTAGAGCTTCTTGAGATTGCGTGCCACAAACGAGTCGCGCTCGTGGCCTTCCGTCTTTGCCTTCTTCAGCAGAAGTTTGCACATCGCGGGAGTGACGGTGACCGCGACCACCAGCGATGCGAGGATCGAGATGATGTAGGCCAGCCCCAACGGCCGGAAAAAGCGCCCCTCCAGCCCCTGCAGGAACAGCAGCGGCACGAACACCAGGGCGATGATGATGGTGGCGAACACGATCGAGCTGCGGATTTCGTTGCTGCCCTGGAACACCACTTCGGTGTGGGAAAGCTGCGCCTCGGGCGGCCGCATCCGGTTTTCGCGCAGGCGCCGGAACACGTTCTCAACGTCGATAATGGCGTCGTCCACCAGCTCGCCGATCGCGACAGCCAGGCCGCCGAGCGTCATCACGTTGATGTTCAGGCCCAGCCACCACAGCAGCAGCAGCGCGATTGCCAGCGAAAGCGGCAGCGCGGTCAGGGTGATCACCGTGGTGCGCACGTTCATCAGGAACAGCACCAGCAGGATCGCGACCAGGATCGCCGCGTCGCGAAGCACGTGGAGCACGTTGTTGACCGCGTAGCCGATGAAATCGCTCTGGCGCATGACCTGGCGGTTGATCACCAGCCCCTCGGGCTTGCTGGCGTCGGCCTGGTCGAGCGCTTCGTCAAGCCGCTCCGTGAGCTGCAGGGTGTTGGTGCCGGGGCTCTTCTGGATGCTCACGACCACGGACGCGACGCCGCCCTCTGCACCTGTGCCACGCTTGGGCGCGCCGGCGAACTGCACGTCGGCGACGTCTCCCAGCGTGACGGGCGCGCCCTTGTGGTACTTGATCAGCGTGCTGCGGATGTCTTCGATCGATTCCACGCGGCCGTTCTGGCGCAGTGGCAGCTCTTTGCCTTCGTGGTTGGGCAGATAGCCGGCGCTGGCGATGGTGTGTGCTTTGGCCGCGGCCTCCGTGACCTCGGGCAGCGTCAGCCCGTAGAGGCGCAGTCGGTCCTGCCGCACGTTGACCTGGTACTCCGGCAATTCGCCGCCGATGGCGACTACCTGGGCGATGCCCGGGATCGCCAGCAGGCGGTTGCGCAGGTCGAACTCGGCGTAGGCGCGCAGCTCGAGGTCGCTGACTGTGCCCTCGGGGCTCGAGATCGAAATCAGCATGACTTCGCCCGAGATGCCGGTGATGGGCGCGATCTCGGCGTGCACCTGCTCGGGCAGGTCTTCCTCGACGCTGGCCAGGCGCTCGGTCACAAGCTGGCGCGCGCGATAGATGTCCTGGCCGAACTCGAACTCCACCCACACGATGCTGAGGCTGATCGCGCTGCTGCTGCGCACGCGGCGCACGCCGGGCAGGCCGTTCACGGCCGTCTCAATGGGGAACGTAACGTATTGCTCAACCTCGTCGGCTGCGAGCCCGCCGGCCTCGGTCATGATCACGACCTGGGGCGCATTGAGCTCGGGGAACACGTCGACCGGTACTTCGCGGTAGTTCAGACCGGCGTAGATCACCACCGCCGCGGCCAGCACCACTACCAACGCGGAGTTCTTGAGCGAGAATCCGATGACTTTCTGGAACACGCGTTCTCCTAGTGGTCAGCGCCTTCGTGGAACGTGCCGTCGGCATGGAAGTGGCCGCCCTTGGGGGCTTTGCCGCTGCCGGTCAGCTTCAGTTCATACACGCCGTCCAGCACCACCTCGCTGCCTTCCATCACGCCGTCGTAGATCACGATCCAGCGCCCGTCGCTGGGGCCCAGGGCGGGCGTGGCGCGGATGGCCTTGTCGCGGTTAGCCGAGTCGCGCACGAACACGATTTTCTCGAGACCGTCCTGGACCACGCAGCGCAGCGGGATCGCCAGCTCAGGAGTCGCCGAGGGCTTGTACACCACCTCGGCCTCGGCCGAGATGCCGGGACGCGCCCAGGCGGGCAGTTGCTCGAAGGTGATCAGCAGGTCCAGCACGCGCTCGTCGGGGTCGGCCTCGATGGGCAGGTGCAGCGTGCCCTGGGCGGTTTCCGCCCGTTCCAGGCTGCCTCCCTGCGGCGGCACGACGCGCGCCCGCAGGCCTTCTTTCAGCAGTCCCAAGTCGCTCTGCAGCGCGCGGGCCCGGAAGCGCAGTTGCGCGAGGTCAACCGTCGAGAGCAGCGCGCTGTTGGCGTCCACCCAGGCGCCGCTGGTGGCGGAGATCCGCTCGACGGTGCCGGGTGCTGACGCGGTCACGGTCAGAGTATCCAGGCCGCGCCAGGCGTCGCCGGCGCTCAACGTCTCCAGCGGCAGGCCAAGCGTGCCGGCCGCCGCCCGCAATGTGCGTTCAAAGGCATCCTGCGCGTTGCGGATTTCGAGGTTGGCAGCCGTGATGCGCAGATCCAGCACCGGCAGCACCTGGCTGCGCTCGGCCTGTTCGGCCTGCAGGGCCGCGCTCTGCCCACGGATTTCGGCGCTGCGCTCGCTTTCCTCGGCGACACCCGCGAGCGCGGTTTTGAGCTGGCCGCGAGCCTCCGCGAGCTCCGAGGCCTTGCCGGCGCCCTGGCGCTGCAATTCCTCAAGTTCATCGACGCGCGCCTGCCAGTGATCGCGTGCCTCCGACAGCCTTGCCAGGTGCTCCGCGCTGGCGTCCTGCAGCTCCTGCTGCGCGGCCAGGCGCGCAGGGTACTGCTTCAGCACCTCCTGCGCGGCCGTGCGCTCCGACTCAAGCACCGCCAGGCCCGCCTGCAACTGCGTCACCGCGGCCTGCGCCGCCGCGAGCTCCTGCTGCACGCGGCGCCACTCCGGCACTTCCAGCGTGAACAGCGGCGTGCCCGCTTCAACTACCTGGTACTGCCGCACCAGCAGCTGCACGCGGCCGGGCAGCATGGCCTGGTAGTCGCGGCGCGCCTCGGGCGGGCTCTCGAAGAAGCCGGGCGCGCGCAGGGTCTGTTCCACACGGCGCGACTCGACCTTGACGAAGGTCAGGCCAAGGTTGTCCACCACCTTGGGCGGGATGTCGATGCGGTTGGTGATCTCGACCGGCGCGGTATCGCCGCCCGTTGCCGGGGGTGGCGGCGGTGTCTCGGCCGTGCAGGCCGACAGGATCAGCAACAGCAACAGGCTGATTGCGTTCCTAGTCATCCTGTTCCTCCTTAGGCTCCGGCTTGAAGCTGGGGCCGAGCAGCGCGATGACCTGCTCGCGAGCCAGGGACTCGGCCAGGGTGGCCTCGAGAACCTGCACGCGCGCCTCGTGGCGGCGGGTCAGAGCGTCAAGCTGTACCATGGCGTCGAATTCGCCGAGCTCGGCCAGGCGGCCGGCGTCGGCCACCTGGTCGTCCGTGAGGGGCGCCAGCTCGCGGGTGATGAAGTCGCGGCGCTGGCGCGCGGCGTTCAGCTGCGCCTCGGCGCGCGTCAGCGCGTGCAGCAGGCGCTCGAGTTCGCCCTCGAACTCGGCGCGCACGGCCAGCCGCCTGGCGCGGGCGCGGGCAATGCCTTCCTTGTTCAGGTTGATGATCGGGATCGGCAGGCCAAAGCCGATGCCGATGCGCGACTGGCCTTCTTCAATTTCGTAGCTGGGGCCGATCGAGAGATCCGGGTACTGCTTGTGGATCTCGAGCCGGAACTGCTGCTCAGCCGTCTCGTACTCGGCGCGTTTCACGGCCAGGGCCGGGTTTCGCCCGGCTACGGTTTTCTCGCGTTCGGCGGGCAGGGGCTGCTCGGGTGAAAGCGTGGTCTTGAGCTGCAGCGGCGCTTCCGGGGCGAGTCCCAGCAGCTCGCGGAGTTGAAGTTCATGTTCGCGCTGTTCGCCGCGCAGGGCCAGCAGCTCCGCGCGTCGCGCCGCCAGCTCCAGAGCGAACATGCGCGCGTCCAGCGAGGTCAGCTCGCCAGCGGCGGTCAGGCGATCCGCGGTCTGCTTCACTTTTTCGACTTGCGAGATGTAGTCCTCGGTCAGGCGGACCTGCTCGGTGATGGCGGCGTGGCGGTTCCATGCCTGGCGCAACTCGACCAGGATTTCCCATTCGCGCGCGATGGCCACCTGGATCGCCACGTCGTGTTGAGCGTAGGCCAGGTCCTCGCGCACGCCCGGGCTGCCGGAGAACGGGATGGTGAACGAGATGCCCGCGCCCAGGATCCAGGGTTGCGAGATGCTGTCGATGATCCACATGGCGTCGACGGAAAGCTCCGGGTCTTCCCAGCGGCCGGCTTCGCGGGCGCCGGCCAGCTCGGCGTCGGCGTGCAGGCGGGCGGTGCGCAGGTCGGGGGTTGAAGAACAGGGCGATCACCTCGGCCTCAGGCAGCGAGATGCCGTCGCGCAGGTCGTACTTTCCGCGCGGGCGCGAGTCGCGCTCGGCCAGGCGTGCGGCGTAGGCGACGACGCTCTCGGATGCGGGATCGCGCTCGTGCCACGTCTGCAGGTGCGCCTCGGGGTCGAGGGGCATGGGGTCGTAGCCCTGGCAACCCGCCAGTAAAGCGGCGAGCACGGCGAATGAGATCACGGACTTGATGGCAGTCTCCTGGTCAAGTGACACGACAACACCCCGACGCGACGGCGCCGAGGTTCGTTGGTGTCACTAGATCAGGAGCAGTGTTGTGCCCACGCGCGGCACTAGAGGTGGCGGCCTCGGGTTCTTCGGCAGCGCGGGCAGCAGCACCGGCGGCTGCAGCATGGAGGTGCTGAGCAGGCAAGTGTGAGGCGGCAGCGGTGCGTACTCCGGTGCCGTGTTCAACAGCGGCGAAAGCTGAGACTGCGCCACGCCATCAACATGGTGACAGTGGCTGGGTTCGTCTTCGGGCTCTGGCTGTTGGTGGTTGTGGCCGCAGTGCTGCGCCGCGGGCTGCGGCGCCGGGCGCATGTGTGCGGCCTGGGGCGCCAGCAGGTCACACAGCTTCAGGCTGTGAAGCAGGCCGTCTATGCTGAGGCCGGGCGCGACGGCCAGACTTACGGCGAGCAGGATGTTCAACAGCTTGATCATGCGCTAACACCATAACGCCGTAGGGGGCTACGGGTTCAACCAAAATTCGAGAATTGAAGTGTCTGATAATCAGCCCTGGGCGGTGCGCGTCGTGCTGCGGCCGGCCTTGCGCGCCTCGTAGCGCTCTTTTGCTTCCTTATTAAGGCGGTGGTCGCGCTCGGTCTCGAGCTCGACCTGCGGGATCGGCACCGGCCGATTGTCATCACCAACGGCCACGAAGCTGAAGAAGGCCTCGCACACCAGTTGGCGATCGCCGCTGCGCGGTTCCTCGGCGTAGGCCTCCACGTAGATTTCCATGCTGGTGCGGGCGGTGAAGTGCACACGGCCGGTGAGGTCGAGGATGTAGCCGTTGCGCACGGGCGCGACGAAGTCCACTTTGTCAATGCTGACGGTGACGCAGTCCTGGCGCGTGTGGCGCAGGGCCGCCATGGCCGCCACACGGTCCGCCATGGAAAGCAACTGCCCGCCGAACAGTGTGCCGTGGCGGTTGAGGTCGCTGGGGGTAACGATCCAGGTGAGGTGGCTTTCGCTCTCGCTGGCTTTCTTCGCTTCAGTGGACACGCGGACTCCTGTGGCGTGGGACATATGGGACTCGTGGGACCAGTGGGACAGGTGAGACAGGCGTTTCACACACCAGACCCACTTGCCCCACCGACTCTGTTGCGCATTTTGCCCAGCACACAACAATACTGCCATGGACGTTACCGGCCATCCTTTGATCGCCCAACTCCAGCAGGTGTGCGACCAGGCCAATGCCGAGTTTGACCGCGGGCTGGCCGTGCACGGTGCGCGTATTCATTGCGCGCCGGGTTGCAGCTCTTGCTGTTCGCAGATTTTCCAGATCACCGAGGTCGAGGCCGCGCGCATTTCGGCCTGGGTGAAAGCGCTGCCCGAGGCGGCACGCGCGGCTTTGCAGGCTCGGGCGCGCGTCAACCTGGCCGAGCGCGCGAGGCTGTTTGACGGCCCCGAGCAGTGGGGGAGCAGTGCGCCACGCGGCCGGGGCACTCCCTGCCCCGCACTCACCGAGGCCGGCGCCTGCGGTATGTACGAGGCGCGGCCGATCATGTGCCGCAAGTTCGGCGTGCCGATCTTCAACCCGGACCGGCCTGATCGAGTAATGGCCTGCGAGCTGAACTTTGCCGATGGCGAGGCGATCGAAGATCCCGACCTGGTGGAAAACCAGACCGCCCTGTACCGCGCCCAGCAGGCCCTGCAGGCCGCGTACAACGACGCCGGCGGCCGGCGCGACGAACGGCCGATCTGCATCGCGCGTGCGATGGTTGAGGACTTCACGATCTACCTGCCGTGAAAATCCGCACGGGGGCAGACTCGCGTCGCGCCGCTTGCTATAAAAACCGCCAGTTTCGCCGGGCCGGAAGAGATGGTCGCCTTCGCGCACTCTTCCCCGTTGGCTCGCGGGAGAACGGATGGAAATCAAGAACGGCATCCCGGTGTCGCCGGGCGTCGCCATCGCGCCGGCGTTGGTGCTGGATTCGGAATCGTTCCGGATCCCGCGCCGCTTCATCCGCAAGGATGAAGTGGACACCGAGCTCAAGCGCTTTGAGCTCGCGCGCACCAAGGCCATTGAGGAAATCGCGGAGATCCGCGACAGCGTGCATTCCGTCGCCAAGGACGAGGTGGGGCTGATCTTCGATGCGCACTTGCGCATGCTGGAAGACCCGCTGATCACCCGCGAGATCCCCGAGAAAATCCGCGGCAAGCGCTACACGCCCGAGTACGCGGTCAGCCGCGTGTTCAAGAAGATCATCAAGCCGATCAAGGAAATCAACGACGCCTACTTCCTGCAGCGCGTCAACGACTTCTACGACATCCAGAAGCGCCTGCTGCGCAACCTGCTGGGCCAGCGCGCCCACGACCTGACCAAGCTGGACCGCAAGGTGGTGGTGGTCGCCCACGACCTCACGCCCAGCCAGACCGCCACGCTCGACAAGAAAATGGTCGCCGGCTTCATCACCGACGTCGGCGGCGCCACCAGCCACACCGCCATCCTGGCCAACGCGCTCGGCATCCCGGCCGTGGTGGGCCTCGGCACCATCACCAGCGACATCAGCGGCGGCGACGTGGTGATCGTGGACGGCAAGTCCGGCCGCGTGATCGTGAACCCGGACGACGCCACGCACTCGAAGTACGAAGCGCGCGGCAAGGGCTACATCGACCGCGAAAAGCGCATGTTCGAGGCGGCCGCCAAGGCCGAGCGCACGACGCGCGACGGCACGGCGGTCAACCTGTACGCGAACATCGAGTGGGACGACGAGATCGAGCAGGCCATCAAGCTGGGCGGCGACGGCGTGGGCCTGTTCCGCACCGAGTTCATTTACAGCAAGTTCGGCGCTCACCCCACGGAGGACCAGCATTTCGAGGTGTACAAGCGCGCGCTGGGAATGCTGGACGGGCGGCCGCTGACCCTGCGCACCATGGACTTCGGCGCCGACAAGTTCGCCAGCGAGGTGGGGCTGGAGCGCGAAGAGAACCCGTTCCTGGGCTGCCGCAGCATCCGCCTGAGCCTGCGCCAGCCGCACCTGCTGATCACCCAGCTGCGCGCGGCGCTGCGCGTCTCGATGCTGGGCAGCGTGCGGATCATGCTGCCGATGGTGGGCTCGATCGAGGAGTTCCGTCAGGCGCGCATGATTTACGAGAACGTGAAGTCCGACCTGGCCCGCGAAGGCTCCCAGTTCAAGCCCGACGTGCTGTTGGGCATGATGGTTGAGGTGCCCTCCGCGGCGCTTACCATCGACAGCTTCATGCAGGACGCCGACTTCTTCAGTATCGGCACCAACGACCTGGTGCAGTACACGCTGGCCGTGGACCGCAACAACCAGTACGTCGCCAACCTGTTCAAGCACACCAACCCGGCTGTGCTGCGGCTGGTGAAGCTGGTGATCGACACGGCCGTGAAGCACAACAAGCCGGTCAGCGTATGCGGCGAGATGGCTGGCGAGGCGCGTTTTGCGGTGCTGCTGCTGGGATTCGGCCTGCGTGACTTCAGCGTGGGGCCGACCAGCCTGCCCGAACTGCGCACGCTGCTGAGCCGCGTGACGGTCGCGGAAGCCGTCGCGCTGGCGGAAAAGGCCATGGCGCTCAGCGCCGCGGACGAAATCAATGAACTCCTGGAGGCCGAAGTGGAACGCCTGCTGCCCAGCGAAGAATTCGGGGAGTAGGCGGGAAGGAAAACGAGCAATGCGCCAAGTCTGCTGGATTGCAGCAGTTATTTCGCTGCTGGCACTGACCGTGGCATTCACGGCTGCGCAAGACGCAAAGCCCGTCGAAGACGGCACGAGCGAGCAACCGCAAACCCTGCCGGCCATGCCGGCCGCACCCTTCGTGAAAGAAGACGCCGAGGCACTCCAGGCTCACCTCGATGCCGTCGAGCCCCAATTACAGGCCGCGCGCAAGGAACTCTCCGACAAGCGGGCCGCCGCCGCCGAGCCCGACCTGGCGCCCGAGGAAAAGCAGTTGCGCGACGCGGCCGTCAGCCAGGCCGAAGAGGCGGTGAAGGCGATCGAGGCCAGGCAGGCGCAGCTGAAGTCGGACCTGGAGGCGGCAAAAACCGGCCCCACACGGGCGCAGCTGGATGCACGCCGGCGCTATGACGCGCTGGCGGCGTTGGCGCTGCAGGTGCGCAAGGACCTCACGCCCGGCCAGGAGAAGACCGAAACCACCGAGGCCGTGCCGGAAGGCGAGCGCGCCCGCGCGGTGCGCCTCGCGGAAGAAGAGCAGTTGCGCGCCAACCAGCTGGCAGACGCTGCCCGCGAGTTCGAGTTCGGCAAGAGCCGGATTTACGAGAAGCTGTCGGACATCGAGAAGCTCGAGTACGAGTTGCGCTGGGCCAATGAGCGCTTCCAGCTTTCCATCGAAGCCTACGACCACATGGCGACGGAACTGTACGGCGCCTACCAGGCCTACGAAACGCGCGCCCACGAGGGTCTGCAGGCCATCGAACAGGCCCTGCCGCTCTGGCGCGAGTTCGAGGGAACGCCGGCCGAAAAGCTGGGCCTGCCCGAGCCCGCCGTGCTGCCGGCAATGCTGGATGACCCCCGCAGCAACCAGGACGCGCGCGGCGCTATCGAGTCGCTGTACGATGGCCGGGTTACACGCAGCCGAACCGCCGGGGCCTTCCGCCTGCGGGTGTATGAGGGAGCGTTGAAGCGCCTGCAGCAGGAGATCGATGTCCGTGAGGATTACAAGGAGCGGCTGGAACAGGACGCCGAGCGCCTGAAGAACGTGCTGGCCGAAAACGGCGCCAAGCCGGCAGCCGAGCCTGAAGCGGAAGTGCAGCCGGAGTCGGAGCTGGAGGAGTACCAGAAGCTCGGGCGCCAGATCGACGACCTCAAGCAGGAGCAGAAGGACAAGGCGGTGGAGCTCGACCGCCTGGCCAAGGATCGCGCGGAACTGGTCAAGCTGATCGCGGGAAAGCAGCTGGTTGAGACCGAGGTCGTGGCGCTGGTTGATGAAACACGCGCCACCATCGACGCCATCGAGGCACAGTTCGCGAAACCGGCCGAAAGCGCGGACGCGCAGCCCCCCCAGCCCAGCGTGAAGGTGCCGGCCTACACGCGACGGCCGGTGGCTTTGCTGTTCACGCTGCGCGAAAGGCTGGAAGCCGAGCAGGAACGCCTGAGCAGCGCCAAGCGCGACACGCGCCAGGTGCAGACGCAGCTGGATATCGTGGACCGGCGCGTGGAGCGCATCGAGGCGCGGGTCACGGAAATCACATCCGAACTGCTGCCGCAGATACGGTCGCTGTATTACGAGGAAATCGGCAAGACTGTCGGCATCCGGGCGGCCAAGGTGGCCGCGGTGCTGCTGGTGGCGTGGCTGATCCTGTTCCTGATCCGCAAGATCGGCGAGCCGCTGATCGAGCGCATCGTGTCGCGCGCCGACAAGAAGTCCGAGTTCAGCGCCGACGAACAGCAGCGCGCCCGCACGCTGATGACAGTGTTCATGACCACCGCCCGCGTGGTCGTCTACATCACTGCCATCATGTTCGCGATCGCGCAGTTTGACGTCGATTACGGCCCGCTGCTGGTGGCGGCGGGCGGCGTCTCGCTGGCCGTGGGCTTCGGCGCGCAGACGCTGGTGAAAGACTTCTTTGCCGGATTCTTCATCCTGCTGGAAGGCCAGTTCAGCATCGGCGACGTGATCGAGGTGAACGGCAAGACCGGCACGGTCGAGAACCTGAACCTGCGCACCACGGTGATCCGCAGCCTCAACGGCGACGTGCACACCATCCCCAACGGCGAAATCTCGGTCACCACCAACCAGACCAAGCTGTGGTCGCGCGCGATCGTGGACGTCGGAGTAGCCTACGAGGAGAACACCGACGACGTCAGCGCCGTGATGGAGGGCGTCGCCAAGGAAATGCGCGAGGACGAGGCCTGGGGCAAGAAGGTGCTGGATGCCATCCTGATGGGCGTGGTCGAGCTGGGCGACAGCGCCGTCACCATCCGCATGCTGCTGAAAACCCGCGCCGGTGAGCAGTGGGGTGCTTCGCGCGAGTACCTGCGCCGCTGCAAGCTCAAGTTCGACGAGCTGGGCATCGAGATCCCGTGGCCGCAGACCGTGCTCAGCTACAAGCAGGATGCCGACAGGGACGAAAAGACCGTGGCCACGGAGCAGCGTCGCAAGCGCCTGCAGATCCTGCGCTACGTGCGCAGGGTGCGCGGCGAGATCACAGAGGAAGAGGCCGCGCTGGCCGGCATGTCGGTCGAGGAGCGCGACCGCGCCGAAACCATCGCCAAGCGTGAAGTCGAGCTGGCGAAGGAAAAGACTGAGGAAAAGACCGAGCCCGCCGCCGAGTCGGCTCAGGAGCCCCCGAATCCCGAGGAGCCGCACGTTTCCGACGCCGAAAAGCTGGCCAGGCACCTTGCCACCCAGCAGATCGCCAAGGAGCAGCTGGAGCAACGAGCCGGGCCGCCAAACCCGCCGCCGGAGGAGCCGAAGAAGCCGCAATGAACGGCCGCGGAGCCGCGTTAGAATGACGCAAGCGGAGCCTGGGCGTCCCCGGGTTTGACGCGGGGGCCGCAAGCTCCGATCATGTAGGGGCAGGCGCCAGTCTGGAGAACCATGGAACGGCCCAGCATCAACGAAGCCCTGATCAGCGACTTCATCGCCGAGCGCAACCGCAGCCAGTTCGAGCAGATCGCCTGGGAGGGGTCCTACATGGACTACCTGAACCAGGTGTGCGGCGACCCCTACAAGCACACGCGCACCACCTACCAGCTCACCTTCGACATGATCCAGCACTTCGGCTCGGAGACCTTCGAAGACAGCGGTGAGCAGGTGCGGCGCCACAAGCTGTTCGACGACCCCTTCAACAACGGCAAGAACGCCATTTACGGACTCGAGCGCACCATCAGCCGGCTGGTCAAGTACATCCGCGCCGGCGCCCGCGAAGAGGGCAAGGAACGCATCTTCGTGCTGCACGGCCCGGTCGGCACGGCCAAGACCAGCATCATCGATCTGATCGGCCGCGGGCTGGAGGCCTACACGGCGCAGCAGGACGGCGCGGTCTACAGCTTCGCGTGGCGCTTCGGCAAGGACTTCCACGCCGAGGAGGGCGGCAGCCTGGGCTTCGGCAGCGCCAAGCCGGACGTCGCGGGAGTGCACAACCCGGTGGCGGTGCTGCCCAGCCAGATGCACGAGCACCCGCTGCTGCTGATCCCGCGCCAGCCCCGCCGCGAGCTGCTGGAGAAGCTGTGGAAGCAGAACGGGCTCGACAGCAAGTACCCGATCCCGCACAAGATCCTGGAAGGCGACCTTGAGTACAACAGCAAGCAGATCTACGCCTTCCTGCTCAGGCGCTACAAGGGCGACTGGCTGAAGGTGATGGACCACGTGCTGGTGCAGCGCATCGTGTTCAGCGAATCGGGCGGCATCGGCATCGCGAAGATCCCGCCGGAAGGCAACGTCGAGACCGCCAGCTCGCCGGTCACGATGGACGAAAACTTCAAGTACATCGCCAACCTGCTCAGCAGCGTCAGCCTGGTGCGCTACTTCGGCAAGTACGTGCGCGGAAACCGCGGGCTGGTGCACTACAGCGACATCTTCAAGAAGCCCAGCAACTACCTGCAGCACCTGCTGAGCGCCGTGGAAGAGCACAAGATGGACTTCGGCGAGGTGGGCTGCGACATCGACGTGATGATCCTGGGCACCACCAACCTGGCCGAGTACCAGGCCCTGCGCAGCGACCCGATGTCCAAGGCCCTGCGCTCGCGCATGCGCAAGATCGACGTGCCGTATCTGTTGAACTACGTCGATGAAGAAAAGATCTACAACCGCGGGCTGCGCCAGGCCAAGCGCTACCACCGCATCGCGCCGCACGCCACCGAGCTGGCGGCGCTGTGGGCGGTGATGTCGCGCCTGGAAAAGTCGGACCTGCCCAACGCCAGCGACATCGCCGAGGAAGCGCGCCAGGTGCTGGGCAAGCTGAACCCCATGGCCAAGGCGCTGCTGTACGCGGGCGAGTACCCGCCGTTCCTCTCCAACCGCGAGCGCCAGACGCTCAGCCGCGAAGTGCGCAAGCGCCTGCGCAACGAGTTCATCGGCGAGGGCATGGACGGCATCCCCACCCGCATTCTGCAGAACGTGTTCGCGGACATCTGCGAGGACGACAGCGCCGACTGCATCACGCCGTTCGCCGTTTTCATGCTGCTCGACCGCGTGGTGGACCAGGGGCCCGTCAATTACGATTTCCTGGCGCGCCAGCGCGATGAAGGCTACCACGACTTCCGCGCCTTTACCGCCGTGCTGCGCCAGCGCTACGACGAGATCATCGCCGGCGAGATCGAGAACAGCATCGTCAACGTGGACCCCGGCGACATCGAGAAGCGCATCCGCACCTACCTGCAGCACGTCACGGCGTACAACCGCAAGGAGAAGCTGAAGAACGCCGTAACCGGCGCGGACATCGAGCCGGACCAGGCCATGATGCGCAAGGTCGAGGCGCTGATGAACGTGGAGGATTCCGAGCGCGACTTCTTCCGCTTCCGGATGGTCAGCCGCCTCACCAACGCGATGACCACCGGCACCCAGAAACTGAAGGCAGGAGCCGAGCCCGAGGCGATCGATCTGCAGAGCACCTACGCCGACCTGTTCAAGGAGCTGCACCGCAGCCTCTACCGCGAGATGCGCGACCAGGTGAACTGGAGCGAAATCAAGCGCAACCTGGAACGCTGCAAGTCGCGCGGCGAACTCGATAAACACCTGAAGGCCGAGGGAGACACGGAGCGCAGTGCAACCCTGTCACTGGTCGACAACATGGACCGCACCTACGGCTATTGCTACGAGTGCGCCAAGCCGATCATTCTCTACT
This sequence comes from Planctomycetota bacterium, assembly GCA_027493625.1. GTDB lineage: Bacteria > Planctomycetota > UBA8742 > UBA2392 > UBA2392 > JACKID01. Next base: position 910,365 of record JAOSKM010000002.1, read on the forward strand.
TCATTGAAAAGAGACTCGGCTGAGTTGGCCGGACGCGGGCTGGAAGTACTTCGAACAGCAAATGAACAATAACCAATTACCAATTACCAATTCAGCCGGGGGTGGCGTTTCTGAATTGGTCATTGGTAATTGGTTATTGGTAATTTGCTGTTGCCCATCTTCGCGCCGCGTGATTGAGGTGCCCTGATGGCCAGGGCCTCCGGAAAAGCCCGAGCCTCCTCGCACCGACCCGTTCGACGACGTCGAGGCCAAGAGCATCACCGAGATCGAGATGGACCAGCGCGTCGATCTCGAGCGCGAAGAGCTGCCCGCCGCCGCCAAGCTGACCGACCTGCCGATGAAGTGGGTGCTGTTGACGCTGCTGCTGTGCATCGGCGTGTCGGAGCTTGCCCAGCGCGTGGAGCGCAAGCACCTGATCCAGGTGGCGCGCGAGGCGGGGCTGCTCAAGGAAGAGGAAGTCAGTCAGGCCGAGAAGGCCGACGAGCTGATCTCCGAGCGCGAGAAGATCCAGCAGCGCATCAAAGAGCTGCAGGATCGCCGCAAACGCGCCGAAGAACTGGTAAACGGCAAAGAGGAACAGGCCGAGGACGAACCCTCGATTCCGCTCAGCATGGAAAGCCTGCGCGCCGAGATCCGCCGCCTGGCGGGCGACCAGTACGACAACTACCGGCGTTTCGCCACGCTGGTAGCGCTGCTGGTCGGCGGCCTGGGGCTGATCCTGATGGCCGTGTTCGTGCGCGTGCTGGCGGCCGCGCTGCTGGGCAGTATTGCCTGGGGCGTGACGTTCTTCCTCGGCGTCGAGCCCTGGATCATGTGGAGCGCGGCGGGCGCCGGCGCGCTGATCGGCGCGTGGCTGGCGCCGCGGCTGCTGCTGGCGAACATGCTGGTGAACGTGGCGTTTGCGGGTATGGTGCTGGGCGGCGCCGCGGTCGGCGGCGGCGTGTACCTGGCCACGGCCCACGAGTTGTATTCGATCTTCGGGCTGGGCATCGGGCTGGTGGTCGGGGCGCTGCTCGGCTTCAAGTTCGCGCGCCCGCTGTTTCTCAGCGCGGTGCTTGCCAACGCGGCGGGCTTTGCCACGCTGGTGCTCTGGCTGGCGTGGGGCGACCTTTTCCCGCACTTCTGGCCGGTGAGTTTCGGCGGGCTGATGATTCTCGACGCCGTGGCGACGCGCATCTACCACCGGGTGCGCTGGGGACAGGCACTCTGATGGACCTCGACGAACTGCTGCAGGATGCGCTCAACAAGCACCGCGACGGCGACGTTGCCGGTGCGGCGCGCATCTATGGGGAAATCCTGAGCCAGGACCCCACCCACCCGGCTGCCAACCTCAACCTCGCCAGCATCGCGCTGGACCAGGACCAGCTTGAAGAAGCGCGCAACATGCTGATGGCCGTGCTGACGCGCGACGAGGACAACGGCGTGGCGCACCTGCTGTTCAGCCGGGTCTGCTTCCTGCGCGGCGACCACCAGATCGGCTACCCGCACATCACCGCGGCCTTCGAGCTGCTGCCCGACGAAGAGGGCGTGGCGGCCGAGTTTGTGTCCGCCATGCGCCGCCGCTACTTCACCTTCGAGCAGGAGGATTACTTCAGGCTGTTCGAAGCCGCCCAGCAGGCCAAGCTTGCCGACGATCAGCTGCAGCGCCTGGCCCACCTGACGTTCATGCGCATCATGCGGCCGGAGCTGATCCGCCTGGTGGTTGAGCCGGGGTTGCCCGCCGACACACCGGACGCGATCACGCGCTGGCTGGCCGATTTGCCGGGCGACGCGCAGTCCGAACTGGCGCTGCTGGCGCGCAACTTCGGCCAGGCCATAGAGCTGATGCGCGGCTGCGAGCGTTTCGCGCCGCAGCCCGCGACCCTCAGCCTGCGCGTGCTGCCCGACGAGGTCGGCCCGGACACGCGCCGTTGCCAGGTGCTGGAAGATGCGGACAGCCTGACCGGCGCGACGCTCGAACTGGTGCGCAACGGCGAGCTGCAGTTCATACCGTTCGCTGAGATCCGCAGCATCGAGTTCGCGCAGCCGGCGCCCGCCACCGGCGTGCTGGTGGAGATGCGCGACGGCGAAACGCTGAGCGGCCTGATGCCGCTGTTCTACCTGTTCACCGAGTTCGCCGAGGCCGAGAACGTGCGGCAGGGGCGCTCCACGCTGATACGGCCGCTGCTGGGCGACATCACGGCCGGCGTGGGCCTGCGCGCCCTGCGCGTGGACGGCGCGCCCATGCCCATCGTGCGCATCGAGAAGATCGAGTTCGAGGATCAGGAAGTCCTGTGACGCCAGAACTCCGGATCGCGGTGCTGATGAATGATGGCCAGGCCAACCAGCTTCTCCGCTTCAACTTTGTAGAAAACGAAGTATGGAAACCGTTTGAGCCGCGCACAGCGGACGTCAGCGTGAACTTTATGAAAGGCGGTAGGAAATTCCTCAATGCGTACCGCGACGTTTGAATACTCGTCCAGGAACTCTTTACCCAGACCCGGTTTTTGAGCTTCGTACCACTCAAAGATTTCCACCAGATCGCGGCGGGCGGAGGCCTTGAGGGAAAGCTTCATTTGCCTTCTCTGCGGAGCCGATCCACCACAATGCGCCAGTCCTCTCCTTCTGTGGGATTGGCCTTGTGTTCCGCGAGTCGCTCATCGAGCAGGCGCCGCTGGGCTTCCGAAAGCTGAGGTGGCTGATCTGCCAAACTCTCCGAGATGAACTCCAGCAATTCGAGCCGAGATTCAACTGAGAGCTTCAATATCGCTTCCTTGTCTTCTTTCGTGATCATAGGCTGTGCTCCGTTAGTTATTATCGGGCGCGTATGGCTCCCGCGCAAGTGGAGTAGGTAGATGAAGCTGATCCAGGTCATCATTGCTCCTGAGAAGCTGGATGCCGTGAAGGACGCGCTGGCCGAGGCCGAGGTGTTCCGGTTCACGATCAGCGAGGTGCTGGGAACCGGCCACCAGCGCGGGGCGGCCGACGCCGGCGAGAGCCGCCTGGACATCGAGATGTTCAAGAAGCTGAAGCTCGAGATCGCCGTCAATGATGACTTCGTGCAGCCCACCATCGACGCGGTGATGAAAGCGGCCGGCGACGACGCCGTGGGCGCCGGCAAGCTGCTGGTACTGAAACTCGATGACGTGATCCGCATCCGCACCGGCGAGCGCGGCAGCGACGCGATTTAGCAGGGGCGGGCCCATCTGCCCGCCCGGTCCGCCACACGGGTCGGCCCCTGCGAAAATTCACCAAAGTTCGAACGCCAACGCTCCGATTCCAGTGGGGCGCGCGTTTTCGCGCCTACATCAACGTCTACTCATCGGGAGCCAGTCACCATGTTCAAGTTCGTCACCCGCATGTTCAAAAAGAAGCCGGTCGAAGCAGAAGCCTATCAGCTCCCCAGCGACGACCCAGAGCTCAATCCCATCCTGGTTGAGGACGGCGACGAAATCCCGGCCGAGGAAGTGGTGATGCTGAACAGTCGCCTGCTCGCGCCCGTCAACCCGCTTGACCCGGCCGGCATGTCCGTGCGCACGCGCGCCGTCGTGGAAATGAAGAACGGCCTGACCGACCTGGGCCAGCACGTCCGCATGCTGGGCCAGCGCCTGCACGCCCAGAGCATGGGCCAGGCCAGGCTGATCGAGGCGCTTTCAAGCCTGCCCGCCACGCTGAAGGAAGTGCTGCCCAACATGGAAGAGCAGAACCGTGCGCTGGGCGCGCTCAAGCTCGCGCTGGATGAGCAGGCTGAGGCCAACCGCACCTTCGTGGACGCGCTCAAGCCGCTGCCCCAGTTCGTGCAGGCGACTGCCAACCTGCCGGAGACCGTGAAGAAGCAGATGTGGGCGATCAACGAGCTCACCCGCCAGCTCGAAGACGGCAACAGCCAGGCACGCGAGCAGAGCGAACAGGTCAAGGTGATGGTCGAGACCCTGGTACAGGGCAGCGACGCCAAGGCCGCCGAGCTGAAGTCCGTGGTCGAGGAGATGAACAAGGTGCAGAAGGCGCAGCTCAAGCAGGCCGCGCTGGCGGTCAAGAGCAGCGAGCTGGCGCGCCGCAGCCAGCGCCGCCACCACACCGAGGTCGCCCGCACCCAGGAAAGCCGGCTGACCACCATGCAACAGGACCAGTCGCGCTACTTCAACCGCATCGAGGAGCACTTCAAGCGCAGCTCGCGCACGCAGTTTGCGCTGACCGGCGCCGCCATGGTGCTGGCGCTGGCGGCGATGGCCTTTGCCGTGCTGATGGCCACGGGCGTGATCGAGATGCCCAGGCACAGCCAGCCCACGGCCGACGCCACCGAGCGCAGCGTGGACCCGGACGCGATGGTATCGAAATAGCAGAGAGCCCCGAACGTCAGTTCGGGGCCCTCCAACAATCGTACGCAGATTCTGCAGGGCCCCGAGCTTTCGCTCGGGGCTCCCTGTTTACTCGCAGCCGCAGGAGTCGCCGCAGCCGCCGGCGGAGGCCTTGACGGTATCCGCGGCCGTGCGCTCCTTCTGTTCCCCCGGCAGGCTGTCGCTGCAGCTGGGGCAGCCGCCGTCTCCGCATTCGCCCTCGACGGCCGGCGTCTCGTACTCGAGGCAGGCCGCGCCCTCGGCCTGGGCCGCTTCACGCGCGAGCCTCTCGACTTCCTGCACGCTCATCAGCTTGTCGACCTTCTTGCTGAAGTGGGCCTTCATGCGCTTGGCCACCATGTGCAGCAGGTTGGATGCCACGCCCACTTCCTCGTGAGGCAGGATGACGAGCGAATGGTTGAGCTCGGGGTGCGCATCCACGTAATCGCGGAACTGCTGGACGCTGAAACCGTAGCCGTCGAGCACGCGGGCGAACTCCTCGCGGCAGCGCACCTTGGCCTCGTACAGCTTCATCTGCACGCGGCTCTTGATGTTCACCTCGCCGTCGCCGCTGGTCTCGATCGGGATGAAGATGCACTCGGGGTAGTCGTTGACCACCTTGCTCTGCACGCCGTCGGACTGCGTGCTGGGCATGCAGCCGAAAGGCTTCACCGAGATCACCATGTGGGCCTTCTTCTCGAGAACACTGTAGATGTTCTTGCCCACTTCCATGTGGCCTTCGCCGCCGCGCAGGTCGATGTTGTAGTACTGCTGCGCCAGCTTGTGGATCTTCTTCTGGTCCGGCAGGGCGTTGGGCTTCATGCCCAGCAGCTTGCGGTACTTGTCGTAGCGCCCGCGGAAGTACATTTTCAGGGCGCTGGTCAGGGCATAGGTCTTGATCGCCTTCATCGCGCTGAACTTGTTGCCATCCTTGTCGGGCACGCCCCAGGCGGCCTTCAGGTCGTGCTTGGCGATGTAGAGCAGGTAATCGACCCAGGTGCTCACCGGCTCAACCAGCACCTGCGCGCCTTCGCTTTCAAGCCAGCGCGCCATGTGGTAGTTGCCGTCGCCCTCGGTGGTCATGGCCCAGAACTCGCCGGTGATCTTCACCTTCGGCTTCACACGCGTGAAGTCGCAGGCGATGCCCTCGAACATGGCGCGCACCTTCTTGAGCGCGGGCTCGAGCTTTTCGCCCTTCTCCATGGTGTCGCCGATCAACTGCTTGGCCTGCTCCAGCACGCGGTCGGTGTCGCCGGCTTTGCGCTCGTAGGGCCGCAGCTGGTAGCCCAGGTCGTTCAGCAGGTCGCCGACCAGCAGCGCGGCGATGATCGCCATGAAGAAGTCTTTGTTGAAGTCAATGCCGCCCTCGTCGGCCGCTTCGTCGCCGGCGGCCTGGCTGATCCCCTTGTTCTGCTCGAACAGCAGTACGCGGAAGCCCTCAAAGCCCGCGTCGCGCAGGGCCTTGCGATACTCGGCCTCGTACATCCCGAAGCGGCAGGGCCCGCAGGCGCCCGCGGTCAGGAACACGTACTTGTCCTTGATCTCGGCGACACTGAGCCCCTGGTTGTCGCGCAGGTTCTGCAGGAACTTCACCAGGTTGCCGACCGTGTAGTAAGTCGGGTTGCACTGGCCGCGGTTGCCGAACTCCTTGCCCAGCGCCAGGGCCTCGTTGTCGGGCACCTCCAGCGGATCGACCTTGTAGCCCAGGCCGGCCACGGCGCGCTGGATCAGCTGGTCGTGGGCCATGGTCAGACCGCCGAACAGCACCGTGGTGGTTTCCCGCGACTGGCGCAGGAAGGCGTGCTCAACCGGTTTCTCGAAGTGGTTGATCTCTTCGTCCTCGAGGCCGAGCTCTTTCCGCAGCTCGGCTTCGTAGGCCTTCAGTTCTTCTTCGACTTTCGCTTCCAGCACGTCGTTTGGCGTCATGACGGACTCCAAAATAGGTTTCAGGTTTCAGGTTCCAGGTTCCAGGTTTCAGGTTACAGGGGCGAGGTTGTGAGGGCGCCTACACGGCATTCCCTGACACCTGGCACCTGTAACCTGAAACCTGTCGTTCAGTCTTTCGGCGCGACTGCCACGCCGTTGATGCCGATCATTCCCGAGCCTAGCGTAAGGGTTACGTCGCCTTCACCCCGGCGCAGCACCACCTGCACACTCTGGCCCGCGGGTACGTCCTGCTTGGCCTTGTTGATGTCCTCCAGCGTCTTTACGCGCACGCCGTTGTAGTGGGTCAGGATGTCGCCAACCTTGATGCCGGCCAGCGCGGCCTGGTACTCAGCAATCACCTGCGTGATCAGCACGCCGGCCACCGGCACGTTCTTCTGGTTCAGCGCCGCCTGGGCCGCTTCCTTCACGCGCGGGTCCGGGTCGTTCGCCGCGGCGTCCTCGATCGCCGCCCAGCCGGCCGGTGAATCCTTGCGCGCCAGCGCCATGACGGCGGCCTTGCGGGCCTCCGGGTTGTCGCTGTTGCTGGTGACATAGTCGGCGAGGTAGCGGGCGGTGCTGGGGTCGGCGATGTCGCGCAGGGCCTCAATGGCTGCCTGCGCCTCGTAGCCCTGGGCCTTGGAGAGCGCGTTGCCCGCCAGTTCGGCGCGTTTGCCCGCGTCCTCGCCGTTCCACCAGGGCAGGTTGTAAAGGCTGGCAATGCGGTAGGCGGGGTCAACGTCGGGGTTGGTCAGGCCGTACTCGACCATGCCGAAGGTGGTGACCAGCGAGGTGTACTCCTGGAAGGTGAGGCCGAGCTCGCCGGGGCCCTGTCCCCAGGGATTGATGCCGAAATCCTCGGCGATCTTTTTCCAGGCCTCGATCGCCTTGTCGTAGGCCTTGGGGCCGAGCTTCTGCAGGTCCCACAGCGCCTGCATGGAGGCCTTCTTGTCCTTGCCGGTGAAGGCGGTGTTGAAGACGGTTTCCAGCTCGGCCACGCGGGCGGCGATCTCCTCGTCGCTGAGGTGGCTGAGGATGCCGTTGTCTTCCAGCAGCCCTTCCAGCTTGTCGATGCGCGCGTCGTCCTGGCGCTTAGCCTCTTCGCTGTCGGACTTCAGCTTGTCGTACTTGTCTTTCCACTCGCGGGCGGCTTTGCCGTCGTCGGCCTTGGCGTCACGCCGCGCGAGTTCATTGGCCAGGTCGCGGTTGGCCTGCTCCAGTTCGCTGAGCCGCTTGCTTTCGGCGCCCAGGGCGTTGGCGGCGTCGTCGCGCTCGCGGGCGGCGTCGTCACGTTCGCGGGTGGCCTCGGTCAGGCGCTGCTGCAGCTTTGCCAGCTCTTCGGTGTCCGAGGACTGGGGGCTGAACAGCAGCATGCCGCCGATCCCGGCCGCGAGGCCGAGGATGGTGCCGAGAATGGATGCGTAGGTTGGCTTGTCCATGTTACTCGTCTTTCACTTCACCCGTTGTGCCCTTCGGGCACTCCCCGGGCTTTCGGCCGGGGCTCTAGCTGCTTACCGCGGCCAGGGCCGGGTCCGACTTGTCTTGTTCCGTCTTCTGCTTCTCGATCAGTTCGCGCTTCTTGGCCTCCAGCTTTTCGCGCAGCTGCTGGGCCTTGGCCTTCTTGTCCTGCATGTCCTCGATGTAGCGCTTGAGGAAGTAGTCGATGGTCTCGGTGCGGATCTTGATCGCGCCGGTCGGCTTGTTCTCGTCGATGTCGTGGAAGGTGAAGTAGGGCGTGAGGCTCTCCGTCACGATCTCTTCCACGGCGCTGTAGATCGGCGCGTCGTGGCCGCACTTGAAGCTGGACAGGTCAAGGCCGATCAGGTTGGGGTGGCGCGCCACGTACTTGGCGGCCCACAGCTTCTGGGCGCTGTTGGTGCTGTAGGCGTTCTTCCAGACGTCCATGATGGCCATGCCGTGGGGGATGCGCCCGGCACGGATGTCGGCGCCGAACACCTCTTCCAGGATGTCCTCGTCGATCGGCAGGCTGTCGAGGCTGAAGATCGGGTAGCCCATCATCTGCAGCTCTTCCACGATCTCGTGGTTCAGGCCCGGGTCGTTGTGGTACGGGCGCGCCAGCAGCACCACGCCCAGCTTGCCCTCGGCCTTCAGGCGCTCCAGCACTTCGCGGGCGGGCTTGCGCAGGAGCTCGTTCTTGAACTGGTCCATCGCCTTGTAGGCTTCCTGCACGGCGGCGCCGTTTTCTTCCTTGCTGATGCCAAGGTGGTGGTTGAAGAACTTAAAGAGCTGCTTCTCGGCCAGGGCCGGGCGGTACAGGTCGATCACCGGGTCCCAGTACTCGATGCCCTGCTCTTTGAAGATGTCGCCTTCCTTGGTGAACGCGGCCTTCACCACCTCGGGCGTGGCGGTCACGGTGGGGCAGGCGCAGCTGTCCAGCATGTGGGTCAGGTCGGTCTGCAGGGTGTTCGGAATGGGGAAGAAGATCGCGTCCGGCTTCTTCTTGGCATAGACCAGGTCGTGCACGTGGGCCAGGCTGACCTTGGCCGGGAAGCACTGGTCGATCGAGCCGCGGCGCGAACCCTTCTTGTACAGCTCTTCGTTGGTGTAGTCGGACCAGTAGATATTCTTGGGGTTGATGCCGATCGCCTCGAAGTACGCGCTCCAGAACGGGCCGGTGTTGTACATGTTCAGCGCGCGCGGCATGCCCACCTTCAGCTCGCTGATGCGGGCGCGTTTCTCGAGCGCCTCTTTCACCCGCGGCAGGCGGATCTTCGACAGCAGGCCGCGCTTGTCTTCCTTCAGGGCGACCTTCGGGCTGTAGCTGGTGAAGGCCTTCTTCGCCGCGACATCAACGAAGTTGGGGTTGGCCTTCTTCTTGTCGTCCATCTTGCCCTTGATTTCGCGCATCTTGGCGACGTCTTCAACGGTGCCCTTCTCGCAGGTGGCGATGATGAAGCGGCGCTCGTCGCCGGCGGGCGTCTTGGTGTCAATGAACGTGCGAAGGCACTTGTTCTTGCAGAAGTAGCAGCGCGTCGATTCGTCGCGCTTGCTGCTGTAGCCCAGGCCCAGCAGCGCGTCCATGCCGATGAAATGCGTGTGGCCGTGGCGCTGCGTGACGCGGATCGACTCGATCGCGCAGCCGATCGCGCCGCTTTCACCGCAGAACTTGTGCACGATCACTTCGGCGTCGGGCACCTTGCTCTTGATGAAATCGACCTGCGCCTTCACCGCCGCCAGGTTGCGCTGGGTGCCGCCCTGCAGCACGAACTTGCGCCCCAGCTTGGCCAGGTTCGGCTCCTGCACCACATACAGCCAGATGTTCTTGGGCAGCACGTGCGCGAGGCCGGCCATGATCTGGTCGGCGCTCCAGCCCAGCTGCTGGAAGTTGACGATGTCGCTTTCCATGAACACGGCGCAGCCGTAGCTGAACACCGGCAGACCCTTGGCCTGGAAGGCGATGTCGGCGAATTTCTCGACCGGGTGGCCGAAGCGCGAGCTGGTGCTCTGCAAGAAGTAGCCGTTGCCCGCGCTGCACTGGGTGTTGAGCTTGAAGTCCGACACGCGGCCGTTCTTCAGCATGATGACCTTGATGTCCTGGCCGCCGACGTCGACGATCACGTCCACGTTGTCATAGAAGTGCAGGGCGGCCTGGGTGTGGGCGACGGTCTCGACCAGCGCGACGTCGGCCCCGATGGTGTCCTTCAGGATGTCCTTGGCGTAGCCGGTGGTGCCAACGCCCATGATCTTCAGCGTCGCGCCCTGGGACTCGATCGAGTCGCGGAGGCCCGCCAGCACTTCCTTGGTGTCCTCGATCGGGTTGCCCTTGCTCAGCTGGTAGAACGCGCCGATCAGCTTGGCGTCGCGGTTCAGCAGCACGGCCTTGGTGCTGGTGCTGCCGCCGTCGATGCCGATCCAGCCCTCGACCACTTCGCCCGGCTTGAACTCAGGGAACTCGTGCCTGGGGATGGTGTACTGCTGCTTGAACTCTGCCAGCTCTTCGGGCGACTTGCTGAGACTCTTGGCGGCGCCGCCGGCCGCGCGCATGCTGTCGCGGCCGTGGGCCACGAACTCGCGCAGCGCCTCAAGGCCGGTGAAGCGGGCGACCTCGGGGTCTTCACTCTTGCCGTACAGCACGGCGCCGATGGCCGCGAAGTACTGGGCGTTGTCGGGCACCACGATCAGCTTGTTGGGGTCTTTGTCTTCGGGCAGCGGGAACTTGCGCTCTTCCCAGACCTTCATGATGTTGTGGCGCCAGGCCTCCTGCATGGCGGGGATGAAGGTGTTGGGGCCGCCCAGCAGCAGGCACACCGGGCGCAGCGTGTTGCCGCGCGTGAGCACGGACAGGTTCTGCTGCACGATTGCCTCGAACAGGCTGGCCATCAGCTCGGTGGGAGGCACGCCCTGCTTCTGCAGGCCGTTGATGTCGGTCTCGGCGAACACGCCGCACTTGCCGGCCACGGGGTGCAGCTTGACGCCGTGGTAGCTGAGCTTGATCAGCTCCTCGATCGGAAGCTTGACCTTGGCGTTGATCTTGTCGATCACCGCGCCGGTGCCGCCCGCGCACTTGTCGTTCATCGACGGGATCTTGCGCTTGCCGCCGTTGGGGTCGTCCTTCCAGATGATGATCTTGGCGTCCTGGCCGCCAAGCTCGATCACGCTGCCGGCGGTGGGATAGAATACTTCCACGGCCAGGCTGACGGCGTTCACTTCCTGCACGAACTTGGCGCCGAACAGCGCGGCCAGGCTGCCGCCGCCGCTGCCGGTGATGAAGATGCGGATCTTTTCCTTGGGCAGCGGGAAGGCCGCGGTGATTTCACCCAGGAACTCGAGCACCTTTTCAGGCTGCTTGGTTTCGTGACGGCGGTAGTCGGACCACAGGATTTCGTTGGTCTCAGGGTGCATCACCACGGCCTTGACCGTGGTGCTGCCGACGTCGAGGCCGACAATGACTTCAGCCGGGAGCTGCTTCTGCGTGGACATCAGTTCGCCTTTCCGGTAGCGACTGCGTGCAGGTTGAATTCAGGAAGTGTGGCGCGGTGGTCGCGCAGGTCAGCGAGCGACAGCTGCTCGAGGTACTCGGCGATGCCGCGGCCGAAGCCCTTCAACACCATCTGGAACGCGCACTTGCCGTGCAGGTCACAGTCGCAGCCGTCCTCGACGCAGCGGAACACGCAGATGTCACGGTCCGAAGCCGCCAGCACGCTGCCGACCGAGATGCTCTCCGGCGCGCGGGCCAAGGTGTAGCCGCCGGCCGGGCCGGCCTGCGATGCAACGATGTGCGCGCCGACGAGCTTGCGCATGATCTGGGCGCAGACGGATTCGGGGATGTGCTGCGATTCGCTGATCTCGCGCAGGCGCACGCGCCCGGCGCGGCTTGCCAGGTAGAGGACAGCCCTGAGCCCGTAGTCCGACTTGGAGGTAATGATCATGTGAACACCCCGCCAAAAGTGACCGAACAGGTGTGACATTGACCGAATTGGTCGCGTTCGCTGGCGCAGAAAGTATTGCGCAAGTATGTATCGAGCAAGCCCGAAATGACGGGCTTGGCGGGTGCGGTGTGCGTGAGGTCGCCGAGAAAAGGACCGGCCGTGTCCACAATGGGCAGGGCGGTTCAAGGCGGCAATCTGCGGACCACGTTTGATAAGGCCCGTATGCAGATCGCACGAATTGCAGGGTGGTTGAGCAGGCGCGTACATAACGCCGTTATAAATAACGGCGTTATGTAATCAAGAGCCATCAAAAATTTTTTGGCGGTGTGTGTCGGTAAAGTGTTTCGGTAGTCCAGCAGAAAGAAAGCGATACCGCAGATCGTGCTTGCGTCACTCAGCGCGCTACATAAAATTCATAGATATCAAAAATGAATGGGGGGTTATGGAAAAAGTAATGAGGAAACTGTGCACCCTGTCGGCCGCGATGCTTGTGGCGATACTGTTGGCTCACGCGCCTGTTTCGGCCGTCGAGGAGCCGAGTATCGTCATCTCCATCACACCCGCAGCTGACCCCATTGAAGCAACTGTTGGAGAAGAACTGCAGATTCGCTTCAACATCAACGTGTCGGATGGTGAAGGGAACCCCGCCACCTTGCCCGAGGCCATCGACATTGACGCGGATTTGGCCGGCGCGAGCGATGCCGATTCCGGCCTGACCAGCCTGGCGGCGAGCGACGTGTTTCACCTGCCCGCCGGTTTCACCGGCGGTACACGCACCTTGATTACGGTGGTTGGCGGTGAGGTGCCGGTCCGGCCGGTCACGCTGACGACGTCCACTTCGTTCCTTACAGTCGCGCCCGGAGTGCAAATCAACGCCGGCGAAACCGCTGCTATCCAGGTGCGGACAAAGCCGGGCGAGTTGGACGGTGCATTCGACTTCTGCATCGCGCCCGGCCGCGGCGAGCGCGGGTCTGATCCGCTGCTTTTCAGCGACTTCAAGCGTGTGCTGGTGGTGGCGCACGTAACAGGCGCGGGCCTGCCTTCGGCAACGATTCTCGCGGGTGTTCAAATCTCGGTCGTCGAACTTGTGGAGGATAAAACGACAGGCCGGATCGTCGAGGTTGATCAGGACGACATCGCCCTGTCGGAGGCCCTGAACACAAAGGCCGTGGACGCCGACAACGACGGTTTCGCGGAGGGCGTAACGGCCGTGCTACGGCTGGAGGCTGCCGATCCGGTAGTGGTCGCCGTTAACGTTGCGCGGACGTATCGCCTGCGCATTCGGCACACGGACGGGATCAACACGGAGCTTCTCGGGCAGCAGGACTTCGATGTAGCGCGCCGCGAGCGAACCAGCGTGCCCGACGTGGCGATCGTCGGCGACGACGGTTCGTTCGCCGCGCGTTTCATGCGCCGCCAGTCCAGGGCCTTTGCCCCGGCCCTGCAAGTATTGAGGAACGGCGTTGCTTTGAACGCGGCGGCGCGGGCGACGCTGACGCTTCAGCCCGAGGGCGGCAACGCCGTGCCCGACGAAGAAACCGGACTGTTCGACCTGGAATGGCGGGTGGAGGTGAACTGGCAGCGGCTTCAGCGGCTGGTTCCGTGGCAACCGGAGGACACATTCACGATTCGCGCCAGCATGCCGGGCGCGGGGAACTACGCCGAAGTGACGCACTTGGTGGCGTTCGACGGCGTGGACGCCACGGTGTTCCGCACACCGCAGTCGCTGATTGACAAGGAGTACGATGGCGACGTCACGGAGAAGGACCACGTGGACGCGCTGGTCGAGGCGCTGAAGGCCGCAGGTGTGAGGGCCCGGGAGAACCCGGACCGGCTGGAGGTGCCCACAGTGGCCTCCGATCCGGATGAACTCGGACCGAATTGGGATCGAGTCCGGCGAGCGCTCAAGGCGATCAAAGACGCCGTGAAGGCCTACAAGACCGCCCCCGCATCAAGGACGGTATGGACTGCCTTGCCGGACAGAAAGAGTGGAACATCGACATCACAATCCAGTGCCCGGTCGTGGACGCAAACGGAAACCCTGTGACCGACGAGAACGGCAATCCGAAAATGAAGGACGTCAAACTCAAGATCGTCTTCAACCCCAATCACACGGCCACGGGCGACGGTGAGTCCGCCAAAGGCAGCGACAAGGGAGAGGCGTGCACGTTGCTGATCGTGATCGGCCAGTGCGGCAAGTATGTCGGCAACAAACCGGGGAACGGCGGCAAGGCGGAAGCCGAGGTCAAAGGCAAGGGCAGCATTGGCATCGCCGTGGGCGGTGACGGCCCGGGAAAGAACGATCCAAACGTTGGCGACGACGGGGGCAACGGCGGTGACGCCAAGGTTACGGCGGGCAAAACCAAGGGCGTGCCCGGGCCGGGGCCGACGGGCATTGCAATTGGCGGCAATGGCGGAGATACGGCAGGCCAGAACGCCAAACCGGGCGACGGTGGAAACGCGGAAGGCAAGGGCGCTGGCGGCGGTGATGGCGACGTGGTCGCCCAAGGCGGCGATTCCGGCAACGGCAAGATTCCACCATCCGGCGCGGAGTTCAAGGGCGGCAAGGCCAAAGTGGAGAACGAAGATTCGATTGCCCCGGACGGTGCGAAGGCCGGAAAAAAGGAAACTGGTACAGTTAAAACGAAGGGGCGAGCGGGGAAATGCACGGGCGGAACAGCGAGAGCTGAAGACGGTGACACGCCCGACAGCGCGGACGGGACCTTCAAGCCGGACAACCCTGTTACCGGCGACTGATGCGGAGGCGGTGCTTCCGGATCCCCGGAGGATTTACGCCGCGCCGGGGGGCCGTCCCAGCGGCCGCTGTTGGGGTTGCCGCCGCGCTTGCGCTCGAGCAGGCAGATGTCGATGTCGGCGTTGGCGGCCGTGAGCCGCAGGATCTGGTCGATCACGTTCAGCACCGGTCGCTTGGTGGCGAAGTCGGTGCAGATTTCCGGGCTGCCGGGCGGGTTCATGTGGAAGACGCGGCGTTCGCCGGTGTCGTGGAAGACGATGGCGACGTAGAATTCGCGCCCTTCGCCCGTCCAGTCGATGATGTCGCGGATGGCGTCTGTGCTCTTGTAGGTGTTCTTGAGCCGGTTACGCCACTTGCCGGACCGCGTGGCGGTCATGTCAGGGCGGGTAAGGAAGTAGATCTTCTTCATGGCGGCGGTCCCGGCCATAGATCGGACGGGAACCGCACGCAACTTCAGGAAAAGCATTGAAGTTCGATCGCCGGCTTCCGCGCGTGGTCCGGGAGAACGCGCACGCCCCGGGAAACCACCGCTAAACACGGGTGAACACCAGTCACCCAGGAGTCAAACATGTGAACCCGTGTTTACCTGTGGTTCCTGATGTCGGGTCTCCAGCCCAACCCCCGTTCGATGATCGAGCTTATCGCCAGACCCCCGGGCCCCGGCACCGGATTCCTGCCGCTTGCCCCGCCTCAAATCCGCTTTCATCCGTATAACTGTATCCATGAGCGACCTGTTCTCGCCCAGCCAGGCCCGTGAGCGGCACCCGATACTGGCGTTCTTTGCGCGCCGGCCGGTGACCGTCACGGTGCTGCTGCTCGCCACCGGCGTGCTGGGCCTGATCAGCATGAACCTGCTGCCGCTGGAGCTGTGGCCGGCCGGCTTCGAGCCCAGGTCGCTGAGCGTGGAGGTGCCCTACAACAAGGCCGGCGACAGCGTTTCTCCGCTCACCGTGGAACGCGAGGTGACGCTGCCGGTCGAGGCCGAGCTTTCGACCATCCCCGGCATCCAGGAACTGAGCGCGACCTCGAGTCGCGACGGCGCCGAGTTCGACATCTCGTTCGACGGCGAGCGCGACATGGACGAGGCCTATGCCGAGATCATGGCGGCCGTGGAGCGCGCGCGGCTGCGTCTGCCCCCCGATGTCGGTCGCATCCAGGTGCGGCGCTTCCGCGGCAGCAGCGGCGGCATGCCGATCGTGTGGGTGAACTTCTTCTGGGAGGACGGCACGGATGACCCGCACCTGGTGCTGGAGAAGGTGATCCAGCCCTGGCTGGAGTCGATCGACGGCGTGGCGAGCGTGTCCTTCACGGGCGGCAACCGCAAGTTCATCGCGGTCGACCTCGACCCCGAGAAAACCCGGGCCTACGGCATCAACCTGGCCGAGCTGCTGCAGCGCCTGCGCGGCGACAACTTCCGTGCCCCGGCGGGCAAGACGACCGTGCGCCACCCCATCGACGCAGAGGGCAGGCAGGTACAGCAGCGCGAGGTCTACCTGGTGGCCGACACGCGCTTCCGCAGCATCGAGGAAATCGAGAACCTGCCGGTAAGGCCGGGCCTGCGGGTGGCCGACATCACCCGCCACGGCGGCGGCCACCGCGGGGTGTATGAAACCTACGGCGTCAGCCAGTACGTGCGCGTCAACGGGCAGAACGGCGCGACGGCGATGATTTTCAAGAACGGCGACGCCAACACCGTCACGGTGGGAAACCGCATTGAGGCCGCACTGTCCGAGCTGAGCGGCAAGCCGCAGCTCAAGGGTTTCAACACGCGTGTGGCCTGGAACCAGGGCGACACCATCAAGGAGAGCATTGCCAACCTGATGGAAACCCTGGCCTGGGGCGGGCTGCTGGCCTTCCTGGTGCTGCTGGTGTTCCTGAAGAGCTGGCGGCTGGCGCTGGTGATCGCGCTGTCGATCCCGCTTTCCATGACGCTGACGCTGGCCGTGATGTACCTGTTTGACCAGACCATCAATCTGCTTGCGCTGATGGGCTTCACGCTGGCGGGCGGCATGCTGCTGGACAACAGCATCGTGGTGGCCGAGAACGTGTACCGCAGGCATTCCCTGGGCGAGCAGCCGGAGGCGCGGTGGCGCGCGGTGCGGGCGAAGTGGGCCTGGCGCTGGTGCTGGCGACCAGCACCACGGTGATCGTGTTCATCAGTGTGATCTTCCTGGCCGATGAGGCGTTCGTCAGCTTCGTGATGGGCAGGATCGGGCTGCCGGTCTGCCTCAGCCTGGCGTTCAGCATTGTGCTGGCGCTGGGCGTGATCCCGATGACCATGCAGGGCGCCGGCCTGCTGGGCGCGCATGGCGGCTCGCGGCTGCGCCGCTGGTTCACGGGGCTGCGCGCGCGGCTGTCGTACCGCTGGCGCGAGCGAAGGGGCGCCGCGCGCCTGCCGCTGCTGGCCGGCATCGCGGCCTGGGAGCTGGCGGCGCTGTTTGCCGGGCGCAACGCCGAGGGCCTGCCTGCCACGCCGATCGTCAACCGGCTCGCGCTGTTCTACACCCGCTGGGTGCGCCGGCTGATGCCCGCGCGCTGGATGGTCGTGCCGCTGCTGCTGGTCGCCACCGGCGCCGCGGCGTGGCTGATGCAGGACTCCATGAACAAGACCGACCAGAACCAGGGCAACCGCGATCGCATCAGCCTGCGCGCGCGCTTCCCAGCCGGCTCCGACATCATGGTGCAGCGCCGCGCGCTGCTGGTGACGCGGGTCGAGCCGGGCAGCGCGGCCGAGCGTGCCGGCGTCAGGGTCGGCGACTTCGTGCTGGGCTACAACCGCCGGCCGGTCACTTCGCCTGCCGACCTGGAGATCATGTCCGCCGCCGTGCCGGCCGGGGCGCCTGTGCAGATCAGCCTGGCGCGCGGCGCGGCCACCGGCTCGCTGGACATCGAGGGCGGGCCCACCGGCATCACCGGCGTGATGGAAGATACCCAGCCCCTGCGCGACGCCATTGCGCTGCGCTACGTGTACGAGGTCGAGTCCGTGCTGCTGGGCGTGAAGGGCGCCGACGAAAAGCGCGCCCGCGCCATCCGGCAGGGCATGGGCCCGGAGCTGGCGCTCGCCACCTACGGCCGCACGCCCGATGAGGCGAAGCAGGAGTACGGCATCCAGACCCTGACCGTGAACTTCAGCGCCAGCAGCGCGCGCTTCCAGATCTTCATTGAGCCGGAGCGGGTGGCGGAATCCGGCGAGTTGTACAAGAAAATCGTCGCCGCGATTCCCGAGCGCGCGGGGGTCGAGATGCGCGGCCAGTTCGAGGGCGGCAGCAGCGCGACCAGCGAAGTCAGCATCCGCATCAACGGCCCGGACACCGAGAGGCTGCTGCTGCTGGCGGAGGAAATCGCGCTGCGCCTGCAGGGCGTGGAAGGCCTGGAAGGCGTGCAGGTCGACTCCGAGGAGGGCATGGACGAGTTGGTCGTGGGCGTGGACCGCCAGCGCGCCGCGGCCATGGGCGTTGAGCCCGGCTCGCTGTCGCAGGTGCTCGCGTTCCAGCTTTCCGGCACCACGTTGCGCGACTACCAGCAGGGCGACAACCTGCTTCCGCTGCGGGTGCGTTTTGCGCCGCCCGAGGATTCACAGGGCCATGCGCGTGACCCCAACCTGCAGGACGTGGCGGAAACCCGGGTGTTTACCGGCGGCGGCGCCAGTGTGGCGGCCAAGGCAGTCACGCAGTCGAGCGGACTGGCGAAGGCCAGCGTGGGCGAGATCCGCCGCCGCAACCGGCAGACCAGTCTGCGCGTGGTGGGCACCACCAGCACCGAGGACCTGCAGCGCATCCGCACCCAGGTGAACTACGCCATGGAAGGCGTGAAGTTCCCGCCCGGCTACACCCAGGAACTGGGCGGGCGCTTCGGCGACTTCCAGGCGCGCTTCAGCGAGGTGTGGCGCTCGACCATCTGGGCCGGCCTGCTGGTGTTCCTGGTGATGTGCTTCCTGTTCGAGAGCTTCCTCAAGCCGGTCTGCATCCTGGTGGTCAGCGTGCCGGGGGGCGCTGCTGGGCGGCTTCGGAGCGCTGTGGCTGACCGGCACCCCGGTCGACATCATGACCATGCTGGGCCTGGTGGTGCTGATCGGCGTGGTGGTCAACAACGGCATCGTGCTGGTGGACCTGATCAACCGGCTGCGGGCCGAGGGAATGCAGCGTGCCGAGGCCGTGGAAACCGCTGCCCAGCAGCGCTTGCGGCCGATCCTGCTCACCAGCCTGACCACGGCGTTCGGCCTGATCCCGATGGCGATGGGGGACTCGAAGTTTGTAGGAACGCCTTACTACCCGATGGGGCGCATGGTGCTGGGCGGCATCCTGGTCAGCATGGCCTACACGCTGGTGCTGGTGCCGCTGCTGTACACCATGCTGGACGACTTCGGCCTCGCCGTGAAGTCCTGGATCGGCGTGATCTTCGGCGAGCGAAAGTCAGGGGAGGCTGCACAGGAGTAAGGTGGGACAAGGCGTAGGTCCCACCTGTCCCACGAGTCCCACCTGTCCTGTCGACCCATCCGGCCCGCCTCTTCCCTCGCAACCCTGCCTCGTTATCATTCCGCGCGCTTTGCCGGGTGTTGCCCGCACGGGGACGCTCCTTTGATCGGGCAAGGCGGCCGCCCCAAGACATGGGGCACTGGAGACAACCATGCCGGCAGAGATGCCTCCGCGCTTTACGCCCGGAACCATTGAATCCAAGTGGTATTCCTTCTGGACGGAACACGAGCTGTTCAAAGCCGTCCGCGACATCCGGAAAAAACCCTTCACCATCATGATCCCGCCGCCCAACGTGACGGGTGCTTTGCACATGGGCCACGCGCTCAATAACACGCTGCAGGACGCGGTGGCCCGCTTCAAGCGCATGCAGGGCTTCTGCGTGCTGTGGCTGCCGGGCACCGACCACGCGGGCATCGCCACCCAGGCCGTGGTGGAAAAGAAGCTGCTCGCCGAGCAGAAGCTGACGCGCCAGGAACTCGGCCGCGAAAAGTTCCTCGAGGAAGTGTGGAAGTGGAAGGATGAGTACGGCAACCGCATCCTCAACCAGCTCAGGAAAATCGGCGCCAGCTGCGACTGGTCGCGCACCCGCTTCACCATGGACGAAGGCCTGACCCGCGCCGTGCGCGAGTCGTTCGTGAAGCTGTGGGAAAAGGGTCTGATCTACCGCGGCTACCGCATGATCAACTGGGACTGCAAGCTGCAGACCGCGATCAGTGACGACGAGATCGAAACCAGCGAGGTGAAGGGCAACCTCTGGTACATCCGCTACCAGATCAAGGAACAGCCCGGGAAGCACGTGGTGGTCGCCACCACCCGCCCCGAGACCCTGTTCGGCGACACGGCCGTGGCCGTGAACCCCGACGACGAGCGCTACTCGAACCTGGTGGGCAAGTCGCTGCTGCTGCCGATCCTGGGCCGCGAGATCCCGGTGATCGCCGACGAAACCGTGAATGCCGAATTCGGCACCGGCGCCGTGAAGGTGACGCCCGGCCATGACTTCGCCGACTACGACCGCGGCCAGCGCCACAAGCTGTCCATGATCAACGTGCTGAACAAGGACGGCACGCTGAACGAGCAGGCGGGCAAGTACCAGGGCATCGAGCGCCTGAAGGCGCGCAAGCAGCTGGTGGACGAGCTGGACGAGCTGGGCCTGCTCGAGCGCGTGGAGGACTACACCACCAACGTGCCCCACAGCGACCGCAGCAAGACGCCCGTGGAGCCGCTGCTCAGCGAGCAGTGGTTCGTGAAGATGAAAGAACTCGCGCAGCCCGCCATCAACGCCGTGAAGCCCGGCCCCGACGGCAAGCGCGAGATCACCTTCGTGCCCGAGCGCTGGGAAAAGGTGTACCTGGCGTGGCTCGAAAACGTGCGCGACTGGTGCATCTCGCGCCAGCTCTGGTGGGGCCACCGCATCCCGGTGTGGTATGACGCCGAGGGCAACGCCGTGGCGCTCAAGGAAGACCCGCCGGCCGGCGCAACCCACCCGAAGTCCGGCCTGCCGCTGGTGCGCCAGGACGACGACGTGCTCGACACCTGGGCCAGCTCGTGGCTGTGGCCGTTCAGCACGCTGGGCTGGCCGGAAAAGACGGCCGACCTGGGCTATTTCTACCCCACGCAGTTCCTGAGCACCGCCCGCGACATCATCTACCTGTGGGTGGCGCGCATGGTGATGGCCAGCTACGAGTTCCTGGACGAGAAGCCGTTCAGCACGGTGTACGTGCACGCCACGGTGCTGGACGCCCAAGGCCGGCGCATGAGCAAGTCGCTGAACAACGGCATCGACCCGCTGGACATGGCCGAGCAGTGGGGCGTGGACGCGGTGCGCCTGACGCTGCCGATGCTGACCAGCGAAGGCCAGGACATCAAGCTGGCCGAGTCGAAGTTCGAGATGGGCCGCAACTTCTGCAACAAGCTCTGGAACGCCTCGCGCTTTGCGATCAGCAACCTGGGAGACTTCGAAGAAGCCATCGGCAAGCTCTCCGACTCCGAGCGCGCCGGCCTGAACGAGGGCCAGGTGGTGGAGCTGGAGGACTGCTACATCGAGGGTTGCCTGACCAATGCGATCGTGGACGTGACCGACGCGCTGGAGCGCTACAAGTTCAATGACGCTGCGCAGGCCATGTACCACTTCGTGTGGGACGACTTCTGCGACTGGTACCTCGAGGTGATCAAGCCGCGGCTGTACGACGGCAAGGGCGGCGAGCGTTCACGGCTGCGGGCCCAGAGCACGCTGGTGCGCGTGCTGGACGGCATCCTGAAGCTGCTGCACCCTTACATCCCGTTCATCACCGAGGAAATCTGGCAGACCCTGCGCCCGATGCTGGCAGCCCTGCGCCACGACACGCCGGAACTCGCGCTCGCGATCGCGGCCTGGCCCAAGGCCAGCAAGGAGCGGCTGTTCACGCCCGAGCGCAGGCGCTTCGGCTTCATGCAGGACGTGACGCGCGCCCTGCGCAACATCAGGGCCGAGCACAGCCTGGATCCCAAGACGCTGATCGAGGGCGCGCTGAACGTGGCGGGCAAGGAAACCCTCGACCTGCTGGGCGAGGCCGAGCGCGAGACGATCTGCAAGCTGGCGGGCCTGTCGCGGCTGCAGGTGGCCGTGGGCGCCGCAAAGCCCAAAGCCTCGGCCACCGTGGTGCTGGGCGGCGGCAACGAGGTGTACGTGAACCTCGAGGGGCTGATCGACTTCAAGATGGAGCTGCTGCGCCTCGAGGCCAACCACGCGAAACTGGCCGAGGGCATCAACAAGATCAAGCGCAAGCTCGAGAACCTCAACTACATCGAGCGCGCGCCCAAGGACGTGGTGCAGCGCGACCGCGACCGCGTCAGCGAGCTGGTGGCCGAGCTCGAGCGTATCGAGAAGCACATTGAGGAAACGAAAGCGCTGGCCGGTTAGGCATGGGACTGTCCCCGCGGTCGGCCTGCGACGCGTCTCCCGAAGCATGGGACTGTCCCCGGATTCGGGGACAGTCCCCGTGTAAAAAACACCAAAGAACCGCACCGTTTGCGCCGATTATCTGACTGTCCCGGCAACGCGGGACGGACACCCGACACAAACACCCGGAGCAAACCATGGCCAACGTGCTGATCACCGACCTGTTTGAAGAGTCCGCCTACCTGGTACGCAGCCTGCTGCGCGGTGTGGGCCATGCCGTCTCCATCGCCGTCACCCGCGAAGACGCCGAGGCGAAGCTCTCCACCGGTCTGTTCGACCTGCTGGTCATGGACTACGGCTCGATCGTCGACGACAACCTTGCCGTCGGGCGCTTCGCCAACGAGATGCTGCCCGGCTTCCCCGTCGTCGCGCTTACCCGCCCGGGCTATGAACGCCGCCTGGAAGGCATCCAGCTCGCCGGCAGGTTCCATCGCCCGATCCGCGGCCGCGACGTCAAAGACGCCGTGCAGACCGCGCTGGTCAACATGTTCCGCCAGAGCGCACGCCGCACCGGCCAGCGCGTGCACGTGGCGCTCCCCGTCGAGCTCGAGGTGGCGGGCGTAAGCCTGAAGTCGCGCACCATCGACCTCAGCCAGCGCGGCGTTGCGATCGACGCCACGGATGCCAGGCTCGCGCCCGAGCAACTCGAGGCCCTTGAAAATGAAGTGGGCAAGAGCAGCGCCCGTGCCAGCCTGGTGGTTGAGGAAGGCAAAGTCATCCAGCTCACCGCGCGCCTGGCGTTCGTGGAGCGCCACCGCTCCCTCAGCGGGCGCACCATCGGCCTGGCCTTCGAAGCCCTGGACGAAGAGAGCGAAGTCGCACTCAGCAACCTCTACGCCCAGGCGGCGTGAGCGACCGCACAGCTGAATTTCAGAATGGGCCCGGACGGGCCCATTCTGCGTTACCGGGATCATCGCCACGGCCATGGGTGCAGTGGATCAGCGAGACGGCACCCACAACACGGGGGGCGCTTCCACCCGGCCCGGCCCGCTGCTGTGGTCCACCACGAAGTGCGGGTTCTGGCCGCCGGTGCGGATCAGGCGATAGTCGATGCGGTAGGTGATGCCCATGGAGTCGCCGCTGTTCAGCACCATGCCGCGCATGACGTGGTTCTGCTGGTAATGTTCGTTAAAGCGCTTTGGGATGCGGGAAACCACGCTGCCGTCCTGGTTGCGCGGCAGGTGGGCGAATCCGGCGTTGGTGAAGTCCGCACCGGACACGTCGGCGACGTAGGCAAACACTTCACGCCTGATGCTGACGGCCACCACTTCTTCGGGCAGGTCGTTCATGCCGCGCATGGAGTGGCGATCGCTCTGGCCGGCCCAGATTCGGTAATGGTAGCGGCGCGCTCCGTCGAAGTAGGCGGGTCGCAGGCGGAAGGCTTCCACCAGTGCCAGCTCGCGCTGGCGCGTGGAGCCGTTGTCGTACTCGAAGGTGATGGTCTGGCGCAGCTCCTGCACCAGCGAATTGCGTTGCAGGTCAAAGGGCGAAATCACCTCGAACTCAAAGCGCGCGTCAAAGCCGTCGTCGGAAACCTGGGCCGGACCCAGCGAGCGCACGATCACCTCGTAGGGGGCGAGGGGCGTACCTCGCGTTCGACGACTGTTTGGGGTGAGGCGCAAGCGCCGGCCAGCAAGGCCAGCAAGGCGATGCGCAGCAGGGGAACTGGGCGAAGCTTCATAACCGGCTCCTGCACGATGCCCGCTCTCCAGTTCAATCATTGTCGCGATCGTAAGGCATTCCGACAAGAGGGGTTCGGGATTACGCACTGCTTGCACAGCGCTATTATCATGGCCTTGTCACAACTTTTTCTCCAATCTTCCTTGCATCGTGACGTTCGGTCTTTACCGTCTCCACCTTCACGGACATTCGTGCCCCTTTGCGGAAGGGGCGAAACGTTTCTCGGACCCTGCGTGGGAACTACGATCATGATCAATTCTGCAGCCCTTTCCAAACGCTTCGCTGTCATGGCGGCCATTGCACTGGCTGTCCTGGCCGCAGCCTGTTCACCCGACAGCGGCGGCGATGCGGCCGTGCCCGCCCCGGTGACTTTTGCCTCCGACACGCTGCCGGTCAGCAGCGCGCAGCCGGGCGACATGCTGGCCATCCCCGTGCAGGGCAGCCTGGGTGAGTTGCTGGAAGGTTTCCATGTGCGCTTCACGCTGAACGGCGAAAGCGTCAGCTCGCCGGTGTTCCGTGTCGAGGCCGGCACGGCCTTCGTGATGATGCCGCCGATGCCCGAAGCCGCGGCTTCCGGCGTGGTGCTCGAGATCGTGGACATCGACGGGGTGGTGCGCGACACCCACCCGCAGACCCTGGGCGTGGGCGCGGTTGCCTCCAGCCTTAGCTACACGCGCGACTCTTTCGACCTGGCCGTGGGCAACGGATTGGCGCGGCTGGTGGAACTGGCGGTGGAAAGCATCGACACCCTGGAGCAGGAGGGCGTGATGCCCGCCGCGGACGCGACCGTGGCGCGCGACGCCTTCAACCAGCAGATTTCCATCCTGCAGGGCGTGCACTACTTCAACGCGAACCTCGACTCCAGCGAGATGGCGCTGCTGCAGCAGCTGCTCGAGAACTCGGGCTACCTGCAGTTCCTGGCCGATGCGGGCGGGGTCTCCCTGGCCGCCAGCGGCAGCCAGCAGAGCCCGCTCAGCAGCGTGCTGAACGCGCTGATCGAGTCCGCCCTGCTGAAGGCCGACTTCGCCAGCCTGCTGATCGGCGAGGTGCGCGGCGCGCTCAACCTGCTGGCCTACATCATGAACCAGGTTTCCGGCTGGCCCATCATCGGCAGCTGGGCGCAGGGTGTGGCCACCTGGGCCACCGGTCTGTCCGCCAGCCTGCAGCCCGCACACGACCTGATCAACACCATGATCCCCACTGACCTGGTGCGCATCACATCGCTGTCTTCAGCCTACTGGCTCAACGTGGGCCAGGGCATCGCGGTCAACGCGCTCGGCCGCTTCGAGTCGGAGGGACCGTTCAACCAGCAGCTCTTCACCACTACGGTTTCCACCTTCGTCAGCCAGGCGGCTGCCGTGGTGACCACCCGCATGAGCCAGAGCCAGGTGCTGGCCCCGTACACCGGCTACGTGCAGCAGGTTGCGGCGCTGGTGCCGGGCTGGATCACCAGCTGGCTGACGCAGCGCGGATTCATCTCGGCCAGCGTGGTGCCGGGCCAAAGCTTCACCGTGATCTCGATTCCCAACTTCAGCCTGGACATGAGCCAGTACCGCTTTGACGTGGCCGGCATCGTGGCCAACCTGTTGAACCTGCCCTACAGCGCGATCAACAGCTTCTTCAACTGGATCGGCATCAACGTCGGCCAGCCCGTGGGCGGCTACGAGGGCGTCGGCTTTACCAGCAGCGGCATTGCCAGCTACACCCCCAGCACCGACTCCGTGACCGCGGTAGCAAGCGGCAGCACCCAGGCCCGCTACATCGCTCCCATGTGCCGCCCGGCCGGCGGCTGGTGGGCGCAGTGGGGCTTCTACGGCATCAAGACCACCGAGCGTCTGGTGACCATCAACGTCAACTAAGCCAAGCCAAGCAGTAGAAACAAAGGGGCCCGGGAAACCGGGCCCCCGCTATTTTTGATTTACGATTTTGGATTTTGGATTGGGCTGGATCCTGGCGCGGCAGCGCCAATCCAAAATCCAAAATCCAGAATCCAAAATCAGCCCGCCCCTGCGCAGAAGCGTACAATTTCAGAATTCTTGAACCCCTGCCCGAACCCTCCGGACTATAGGGCTGATGCCGATGACGACGGCCGAACATGGGATCGACCTGGCAGCCCTGATGCGCGAGCACCAGGCGGGCGTGTGGCGCTTCCTGCGCGCGCTCGGGGCCGAGCCCAACCTGGCCGACGACATCACCCAGGAGACGTTCCTGGCCGTGTACCGCAAGCCTTTCGAACAGCGCTCACGCGGCCAGACCATCGCCTACCTGCGCATCGTGGCCAGGAACCTGTTTCTGAAGGCACGCAGGCGCGACGGCCGTGAAGTGGCGGTAGCCGAGCTGGAACAGGTCGAGGCCCAGTGGGTTGAGCTGGTAGGGGAAGAAGACGGCGCGGCCCTGGCGGCGGCACTGAAGGAGTGCCTCAAGCAGCTCGAGGACAAGCCGAAGCAGGCGCTGGACCTGCAATACCAGCAAGGGAAGCAACGCGTCGAGATTGCCGAAATGCTGGGCATGACCGACGACGGAGTAAAGACACTCTTACGAAGGACCAAGGCACGCCTTCGCAAGTGCATGGAGCTGAGGGTCGGCGGCGAAACCTGAAAACAGGAGCCCGGAGCGCAAGCGACGGGTAGGCGCGCGAACCCATCTCCAGGGAAACGAACATGAAAGACCATGACCCCATCCTCGAGGCGGCGCTGGAAGAAGCCCTTGGCGGCAAGACCCCGCCCGACCTCATCGCCCAGACGCTGGCCAAGGCCGGCGTCGAGGCCGCCCTCCCTAAGCAGCCCGTGGCCGGGCCCCGCCCCGCATGGCGTGCCTGGGGCCCAGGCCTGGCCGCGGCTGCCGCAGTGGTACTGGTAATCGGCATCGGCGCGCTGGCTTCGTTTCAATTCAGCAAGCCGGATATGGTGGCGACGGAAACCAATGCCAAGCACGCCGGTAATTCGGCTGGTGCAGCCGGCCTTGCAGATGTCACAGTTGGTCCCGAAGACAGCGCCGGCGGTCGCCACGATCGGCCCACAGGTGGCGTGAATGTGCGAACGGTATCGGAACCACCACCGCCACCTCCCGCCCCGCCCGTTCCGCCCTCAGAAGGCGAGACGCCACCGCCGATCGAGACACCGGATGGAATGAACTTCCAAGCTAACGGCTCCAACCCCTTCGTGGATACGGAAGACGACCGCCTCTCAACCTTCGGTCTTGAGCACGACACTGGCTCCTACACCATCGTGCGCGGCTACTTGAACGACGGCCGCCTTCCCCCCGCCGAGGCCGTGCGCGTTGAGGAATTCGTCAACTACTTCGACTACGGCTACATCAAGCCCGCTATCGACCCCTTCTCCATCACCATGGACGCGGCCCCCTCGCGCTACGGCGCTGACCTCGCCAACTGCTACCTGCTGCGCGTCGGTGTGCAGGCCCGCGAGATTCCCGCCGCTGACCGCAAGCCGGCCGTGCTCACCTTCGTGATCGACGTCAGCGGCAGCATGAGCGGCGAGGAACGCCTGGGCCTGGTCCAGCGCGGCCTGAAACTGCTGGTCGAGCAGCTGCGCGAGGGCGACAAGGTCGGCATCGCCGTGTTCGGCAGCCGCGGCTACCAGTACATGGATTACAAGGACGCCTGGCAGAAGGACGAAATTCTCGCATCCATCGACAGGCTCAGCACCGAGGGCAGCACCAACGCCGAGGAAGGCCTGAAGGTCGGCTACCAGATGGCCACGGCCGCCTACAAAGAGGGCTGGACCAACCGGGTGATCCTGTGCAGCGACGGCGTGGCCAACGTCGGCGCCACCCAGGCCGAGAAGATCCTGAACACCATCGTCGAGCACCGCCGCAAGGGCATCACGCTCAGCACCCTGGGCTTCGGCATGGGCAACTACAACGACACGCTCATGGAGCAGCTCGGCGACAAGGGCGACGGCCACTACGCCTACGTGGACAGCATCGAAGAGGCCAGGCGCATCTTCGTCGATAACCTGACCGGCGCCCTCGAAGTCGTCGGCCGCGACGTGAAGATCCAGATCGAGTTCAACCCGGACGTGGTGAAGTCCTACCGTCTGCTGGGCTACGTGAACCGCGACATCAAGGATGAGGACTTCCGCAACGACAAGGTGGACGGCGGCGAGATCAGCGCCGGCCACGCGGCCACGGCCCTGTACGAGATCAAGCTGTACGAGGGCGCTACCGGGCCGATCGGCTACGCCACCATCCGCTACAAGGAAGACGAGCGCTACGAAGCGCTGGAAATCAGCCAGGAGGTCTTCACCACCCAGGTCGCAAGCAACTGGGAGTCGGCCGACAAGGGTTTGAGACTGGCCGGCAACGTGGCGGAGTTCGCGGAGATTCTGGGCAAGGGCTTTTACGCCAAGAACGGCAGCCTTGATGCAGTGCTGCAGGACCTGCGCAACCTGCAACAGGAGTTCCGCAACGACAAGGTAGACGAACTGATCGAACTGGTAAGCAAAGCGAAAGAGATGAAGTAGCGCAGCCGCCTCGGCTGCACCGGCCGTGGGCGCCCCGCCCACGGCACCCGCGGGCAAGGTGCCCGCGGGCTGTGCAGGCAAGGTGCCTGCGCTACACACCTACCCCGGAAAGGGACAGATATGAAAACGAAATCAAAACTCCCCGCCATGCTCACACTGGCAGCCATCGGCGGCCTGGTGTTCCTGGCAGCCTGCGCGCATAGTGCGGATGTTACAGTCGGTGAAGAGCGCAATGCCGGTGGCCAGTTCGACAACGGCAGCGCAGGCATTGCCCCGCAGAACCCAACCTCCGGCATCTTCTTCAACAACCATGATCCCAACAAACCACCCGTCAACTTCAACCAGGACATCCGCGGGCGCTTTGAACACATCTACGAAGACGGCGAACAAGCCGAGCCCGACGGCCGCGCGCATGACGGCCAGCCCTACGACGAATTCTGGGAGAAGTACGACACCAACCCGTTCATTGACTGCGAAGACGACCGCCTCTCCACCTTCGCCGTGGACGTGGACACCGGTGCTTACACCAAGTGCCGCGGTTACCTGAACAACGGCCAGCTTCCGCCCCAGGGCTTCGCGCGCGTGGAAGAATTCGTCAACTACTTCGACTACGGCTACGAAGCGCCCTACGAAGACACCTTCGCCATCACCATGGACGCCGCCCCCTCCCGCTACGGCGCCGACCTCAAGAACGCCTACCTGCTGCGCGTCGGCATGCAGGCCAAGCGCATTGACCCCGACCTGCGCAAGCCGGCCGTGCTCACCTTCGTGATCGACGTCAGCGGCAGCATGGACATCGACGGCCGCCTCAACCACGTGAAGGCCGCGCTCAAGATGCTGGTCAAGCAGCTGCGCCGCGACGATTACGTGGGCATCGCGGTCTACGGTAGCAACGGCCGCAAGGTGCTGGGCCACACCAACGACGCGGAGGAGATCGTCAGCGCGCTGAATCGCCTGAACCCGGACGGCAGCACCAACGCCGAGGAAGGCATCCGCATCGGCTACGACATGGCGGCCGAGGCCTTCCGTGAGGGCAGCATCAACCGCGTGATCCTGTGCTCAGACGGCGTCGCCAACGTGGGCGAGACGGGGCCGGAGGGCATCCTGAAAATGGTCGAGCAGCAGCGCCGCAAGGGCATCCAGCTCAGCACCATCGGCTTCGGCATGAACAACTACAACGACCACCTGATGGAACAGCTAGGTGACAAGGGCGACGGCCACTACGCCTACGTGGACACGCTCGACGAAGCCAAGCGCGTGTTCGTGGATAACCTGACCGGCACATTGCAGGTGGTGGCGCGCGACACCAAGGTGCAGGTGGAGTTCAACCCGCAGGTGGTGAAATCCTGGCGCCTGCTGGGTTACGAGAACCGCGACGTAAAGGATGAGGACTTCCGCAACGACGCAGTGGACGGCGGCGAGGTCGGCAGCGGCCACAGCGTGACGGCCCTGTACGAGATCAAGCTGTACGAGAACGCCAGCGGCCCCGTGGGCACGGCGACCATCCGATACAAGCACGACGAGCGCGACGAGTTTTTCGAAATCAACCGCGAGCTGAGCACCGGCGAAATCGCCCGCAGTTGGGCCGAAGCCCCCAAGGGTCTGCGCCTGGCCGGCAACGTGGCCGAGTTCGGCGAAATGCTGCGCAAGAGCTACTGGGCCAAGGGCGCCAGCTACGACGCGCTGCTGGAAGACGTGAAGAAGCTGATAGCGGAGACGGACGAAACCGAGGTGCTGGATTTAGCCACCCTGATCACCAAGGCCCGCGACCTCGACAACAAGAGCAACCCCGAACAAGCCACAGCCGGCGGCGAGTAACGTAGCGCAGGCGCCCCGCCTGCACAGGCCGTGGGCGCCCCGCCCACGGCAAGAAAAGTAGCGCAGGACGGCTGCAGGCCGTGAACCTGTGAAGCACCGCTTCACAGGAGGGCCTGCACCGCCCGCCGGCGGGTTTGGCTTTACTGACGTCGCATCCGGAGGCTGATCGGAGCCTGAGCCTGGTGATGCCGTGGGCAAGGTGCCCACGGCCTGTGCAGCCGAGGCGGCTGCGCTACGGCTTGCGATAGACGTTCAGACCGATCTTGTAGCCGTCTTTGTACTCGATGGTCTGGTTGCCCTCGCTGCTGGCGATGATGATCGTCTTGCCCGAAGACGACGGCCCGAACTCCTTGGTCAGGTCCACCGTGATCGTAAGCTTGTCGCCTTCCACCTTCATATCCACGTTTTTCATCGGTTCTCTCCGCGCTAGCGCGCTTTGCTTATAGCATCCAGCGCTTCCGGGTTGGCTACGCTGCTTAGGTCGCCCATGTTTTCTTCGCCTAAATACTTCTTCTGGATCAGGCGCCTCAGGATCTTGGCGCTTCTGGTCTTGGGCAGGTCTTCTACGAACAGCACGGCCTTGGGGCGGTCTACCTTGCCTAACGCGTTCACTACTGTCTGCACCAGCTCCTTACGCAGCTCTTCGCTTGGCTTGAACTGCTTGTGCAGCACAACGAAACAGACCACCTCCGTGCCCTTCAGCTCGTCGGGCACGCCTATCGCCGCGGCCTCGCTTACCGCGTCGTGATCGATCAGCGCGCTTTCTATCTCGCCCGGGCCCACGCGGCGGCCGGCGATTTTCATGGTGTCGTCGGCGCGGCCGAACAGGAACCAGTCGCCGTCCTTGTCCACCTTGGCCCAGTCGCCGTGGTTCCAGACGTTGGGGAACTTGCTCCAGTAGGTCTCGATGTACTTCTGCTCGTTCTTCCACAGGCCGCGGGTCATGCTGGGCGCGGGCTTTTTGCAGACCAGGTAGCCGACTTCGTCCACCACGCTGTTGCCCTCTTCATTGAACACGTCGATGTCCATGCCCAGGCCCGGCGACTGCAGCGTGCAGGCCTTCAGCGGCATGATCGGCAGCGGCGCCAAAAAGCAACCCACGATGTCCGTGCCGCCGCTGATGTTGATGATCGGCAGGCGGCCTTTGCCGACCCGGTTGAAAAACCACATGTAGCTTTCGGGGTCCCAGGGCTCGCCGGTGCTGCCCAGTACGCGCAGAGTCTGCATCGCGTGCTTGTCCACCCACTCGTCGCCGGCGCGCATCAGCATGCGGATCGCGGTGGGGGAAATGCCGAGGTGCGTGGCCTTGTGCTGCTCGATGCTTTTCCAGAGCCGGTCGGGCTCCGGGTAGTTCGGCGCGCCCTCGAACACGATCAGCGTCACGCCGTGCATGAAGCAGCCGATGATCTCCCAGGGGCCCATCATCCAGCCGATGTCGCTGAACCACCAGAAACGATCGCCGTCCTTCACGTCGAAATTGTACAGCAGCTCTTTGCCCATCTGCGCCAGGCAGCCCGCATGGGTGTGCACCGTGCCCTTGGGCTTGCCGGTGGTGCCGCTGGTGTACAGCATCAGCGCGGGCGTCAGGCTGGGCACCGGCAGCGTGGCGCAGCTGTCTTCCTGCGCGTCCACCAGCTCGTTCCAGAACACGTCACGGCCGTTCTGCATCGGGCAAGCAAGGCCTTCGCCGATGCGCCGGTACACGATCACATTCTGGATGCACTCCAGGCCTTCCACGGCCTTGTCGGCCTGCTGCTTGATGCTGAAGGGCTCGCCGCGGCGCATGCTGCCGTCGGCCGTGAAAAGTACTTTGACCTCGGCGTCTTCCAGGCGCTCGCGCAGGGCCGGGGGCGCGTAGCCGCTGAAGACCGGTATGAAGATTGCGCCGATCTTCTGCGTGGCCAGCATCGCGAACACCACCTCGGCGACCATGGGCATGTAGCAGGCCACGGTGTCGCCCTTCTCGACGCCGCAGGATTTCAGCGCGTTGGCGACGCGGTTCACCTGCACGGCCAGTTCGGCGAAAGTGAACTGGCGGACGTTGCCGTCTTCGGTCTCGGCGATCAGCGCCAACTGGGAGGCGCGCTCGGAGTCGGCGTGGCGGTCAACGCAATTCAGCGCGATGTTGGTTTCGCCGCCGATGAACCAGTCGGCCCAGGCGTTGCCGCGGCTGGTGTCGAGGGTGGTTTCGTACTCGCGGTACCAGGCGAATTCCATGTCGCGCAACGCGGCTTCCCAGAATCCCGCGGGCTCGTGCTGGCTGCGGCGCACGAACTCGCGCGCCTGGTGATACACCTGGCCCGGGTGGCGCGGGTCAACCTCGAAGTTCAGGCGCCGCATCAGCCGCGTGATGTTGGCGTTCTCGATCGTTTCCGCGTCGGGCGTCCAGACGTATTCGCTCATGGCAGCATCTCCCGGCCGCATTGTGCCAAGCGGTGCAACAGATGGAACATGCGTGGAAGTCTGGCGGGCAGCGGGCCGGCGATCCGCAGGCCTTTTCTGACACTCCGTTGGCGGGCGTGTTGATTTTCCTTCCAGTGGAAGATAGTTCCCTTGCCCGCAGCAGCGTATGCGGTGAGAATACGAGACGTTTTCCGGGTTCTGAGGTGCAAAACATGCGATACCTGTTGATCCTGAGCCTGCTGGCGCTGTTCGCCACCGGCTGCTTCGCCGGCTTTGAGGCTACCGTGCTCGGCAGCGCCCGGAGCGCTACGGGCCCGTTGAAAGGCGCCAGTATCAAGGTGATCGCTGACCCGCTGTGGGGTCGCGCCAATGCCCAGGACTTCGAGGCCTTTAAGAAGGAATACGGCCAGCTGCCGGTGATCGACGTGTCAGGCACCGGCACCTCGGACGCCAAGGGCGTCTTCAAGTTCAAGGTGATCGTGTCCGAGCGTGACGGCGAACTGCCCACGCGCAAGGTTTCGGACCGCAGGGGCAACAGCCGCGAGGTCACGTTCATTTACGCCATCGTGGTCAGCGAGCACAGCGAGTGCAAGCCGGAGAAGCGCGGTATCCTGCTGGATGCCGACGCCGAGCAGAACGTGGGACAGGTGTCCCTGCAACTCGCGACCACGGCAACGGGCAGGGTGATCAAGCTCTCTGACCGCAAGCCCGTGGCGGGCATGAAGCTGAAGGTCAATCCCGGCTATTACCAGGGCGGTACGCTGGCGGAGGAAATCATTGTCGAGACCGACAAGGACGGCAAATTCGAAGTCACCAAGGACGTCTGCCCCGTCGGCCGCATCACCCTCACCAGCCTGGACGCGGACTGGGCCTTTGCCCAGAGCAGCACTGCCTGGAGCGGCCTGAACCTCAACGCCGGGAGCAACGACCTTGGCACGCTGGTGGTGGTGCCGGGCGGATCGATCAAGCTGTCGCCCATCGACTCCGACACGGGCAAGGCGCTGCCCGCAATGATCAGCGTGGCCGGCGCCGAGCGCGGCAGCCAGGTGCGGCACACCGCGCAGGTCGTCGGCGAAAACTACAGCCTGGCGGGGCTGCCCGAGGGCATCTACACGGTGACCGTTACGCTCAACGGCTTCTGGGGCGTGCGCCAGGACAACGTCGAGGTGCAGGGCGGCAGCGCCCAGGATCTCGGAAACATCAAGCTTGAGCCTCACCGCACGCTCAGCGTGATCGCCGTCAGCGACGACAACCGCGGCATCGAGCGTTACACGACCACGGTCTCGCTGCTCGAAGGCACGCTGCCTGCCGACCTGCGCGGCTGGGGCGGTCGCGGCGGCTCCGCGTACGGGCAGTCCGCCCAGATGACCGCCGAGCGTTACGAGATCGGGCGCCTGTTCAGCGGCAAGTGGAATGTACAGGTGATCGCGGACGGCTACGCCGCCGGCGTAGTCACCGTGGACCTGCCGCGCAAGGACCCGGTCACGGTCTCGCTCACGCAGGGAGGCACCATCGAGTACCAGCTGTTCGACCTGCAGGGCCGCCAGATGAGGGCTGACTGGGCCTTCGCAGTCAAGTGCGACTCGCCCGAGTACAAGCGCGCCCTGGAGCTGAAGCAGGACTACCGCGTGGACCAGCCCTTCCCGGCCGGCGTTTACGGTCCCAACTTCCAGCAGCGCAGCGACGTGCCCCGCATCGACAGCCTGCCGGTCGGCGACTACCTGTTCATCGCGCGCAGCTGGCAGTTCGGCTTCCTGTACCAGGACAACGTGAAGGTGGAGAAGGGCAAGACCACCAGCCTGTCGCTGAAGCCCGAACTGGGTTCGCTGACCATCACGGTGATGGAAAAGGGCAGGCCTAAAGCGAACGAGACCGTGGTGGTGCTGTCCGGCCAGCTGCACTGGCAGCCGACGGTAACGGAGTACAAAACCGACGCCAACGGTCAGGTGGTGCTGAAAGACCTGCAGCCCGGTGAATTCATGGCGCTCAGCAAGCGCGAGTACGACTGGGCCAAGGGCAACGGACAGGGCTACGAACTGCGCCAGCGCCTCGAGCCATACCAGATCGAGCGCCAGCGCAACATTACCTACGGCGTGCAAGAGGCCGTCACGATCAACCTGGATGACCCC
This sequence comes from Planctomycetota bacterium, assembly GCA_027493625.1. GTDB lineage: Bacteria > Planctomycetota > UBA8742 > UBA2392 > UBA2392 > JACKID01. The sequence goes on from JAOSKM010000002.1 coordinate 944,673, forward strand.
GGCCACTGCTGGCTCACGGTACAGCTGCCCATGGAGGCCGACATGCGGGCTGACTGGGCCTCGCTGGTCGAGAAAACCGACAACCGCATGACGCGGGCGAACAACTACAGCGCGCGCCATGAGAACGGCGTCTTCAACTTCGGCCGCGTCAAGCACGGGGTTTACACCTTCACCGCGAATGCGCGCCTGGGTGACGGCAATGAGGTGTCGATGGTGCGCGAGTTGACCATCGACACATCGCCCGAGCAGACCGTGAAACTGGACTGGGACCTGAGCAAGCTGACCATCAAGGTCAAGCTGCCCAAGGGGGTGGATCGAAACCGCGTGTCCATAGCCCTGCGCCTCCCCTACGTGGATGGCCAGAGTTACGCCAACATCGTGCGCTACGGGCGCTTGGACGAGAAAGACCAGTGCGTGCTGGTCGCCGTGCCGGAGGGCAGCTACGACCTGCTGGCCACCGTCACCGAACTCAACGGTTTCCCCAGTACGTCACATGCCAGCGCATCAAGGTGAAGGGCAACGGCACCGAGAACGTGAAGTTCGACGAGAAAGTCGGCAAACTCAAGGTCAGCGTGATCGGCAGCCCGGCTCTCGGCAGCTCCCGGGTCATCGAGCCTCGCGCGCGCGTGATGCTGTTCGATGCCAAGGGCAAAGAGATAACGCCCGGCGACCCCCTCAACGCATTCGGCGGGGTCGGTCGCGAGTGGCAGGTCCACGCGGTGCCTGTCGGCACCTATCGCGCCGTGATTCTGGCCCACGGGCTGCAGGCCTTCGAGATCAAGGAAGTGAAGGTCAAGAAAGGCGAGACCACCACTATCACCGCCAACCCCACTGCCGCTGCGATGTTGCAGGTCACCATCAAGAACTTCCGGATGCAGGACCTGCAGACGGCCCAGCCCGCCTGGGAGCTGGAGGACGAGGCGGGCAACAAGGTTCCCTGGAGTTCGCCCGACGGCCAGGCCTGCTTCGTGACCAACATGCACGGCAACGATATGCAGCTGGTGGTGATCAACATCCCGCCCGAGGCCAAGAAGGCGCGGCTGGTCGCCAAGGGTTACGAGGACCATGTGGTGGACGTTGACGGCTCGGCAGGCAAGACCAACCTGGCCGACGTAAACCTGATACCCACGGAAGATTGATCCGCGCCGGGATCCTTGCCGTTTCGCGGGCGTCCGGGCCCTGCCGGGACCGGATGCCCGCGGCGCGGCTCAGCTTGCGGCGGCCATTTCCTCGAGGGCCTTGAACTTGCCGGCCTCGGTGGCGGTCTGGCACTTGCGGTGCTTGATGTGGTACTCGAACTCGTCGCGGAACTTCGCGATGTAGCTCTGCACCGGCATGATCAGCGAATCCGCCAGGAAGCAGATGGTGCGGCCCTTGATCATCACGCTGACCTCGTTCATCAGGTCAACGTCGCCGTCCTTGCCGTGGCCGAACTCGATGCGGTGGCACAGCTTCTCCAGCCAGCCCAGGCCTTCGCGGCAGGGTGTGCACTGGCCGCAGGATTCGTGGTGGTAAAAGCGCGAAAGGTTCAGCAGCGCGTTCACGATGCAGGTCTGGTCGTTGAACACGATCATCCCCGCCGAGCCCAGGAAGCTGCCCGCCGCGCGGATGCTGTCGAAGTCGGCCGGCGTATCGAGCTGGTCCGGGGTCATGATCGGCATGCTGCTGCCGCCGGGGATGATGCCCTTGATGTTGCCGATCGGCCCGCCCGCCATGTCGATGATCTCGCGCAGCGTGGTGCCCAGCGCGACTTCATACAGGCCGGGCTTCTTCACGTGGCCGCTGACGCAGAACAGCTTGGGGCCGGGGCCGCTTTCCGGGCCGATGCTTTTGAACCAGTCCGCCCCGCGCGCGACGATGTGCATCACGTTCTGGATGGTCTCGACGTTGTTGATGATGGTCGGGAAGCGGAAGTAGCCCTCAACCGCCGGGAAGGGCGGCTTGATCTTCGGGTACGCGCGGCGGCCCTCGGCGGCGCTCAGCAGGCCGGTTTCCTCGCCGCAGATGTATGCGCCGGCGCCGGTGATGACGGTGACGTCCAGCTTGAACTTGCCCAGGCCCAGCACGTTCTCGCCCAGGATGCCCTCGGCGTAGCACTCGTCGATGGCGGCCTGCAGGCGCTTGGCCTCGCGGGTGAACTCGCCGCGGATGAAGACGTAGGCGTGGTTGCTCTGGATCGCCCAGCAGGCGCAGATGATGCTTTCGATCAGGTTGTGCGGGTCCTTGGCCAGGATCTCGCGGTCTTTGAACGTGCCGGGCTCGGATTCGTCGGCATTCACGGCAAGGTAGCGCGGCTTGCCGTTGTCGGGCAGGAAGGTCCACTTCACGCCGGCCGGGAAGCCCGCGCCGCCGCGGCCGCGCAGGTTTGATTTCTTGACTTCCTCGGTGACGGCCTTGGGCTCCATCTCGAGGGCTTTCTTGGCCGTGGCATAGCCGTAATAGCCGCCGCGCGCGCGGTAGTGCTTGAGCGTCCAGGACTCGGGCTCGTTGAAGTACTTGGACAGAACCGGTTCAAACTTGGCCATGGCAGTGCCTTCCAGTTGATCGCGGGCACGTTACCACAGGCGGCCGGGCGTTCAACCGGTTCGAGGGGGCTTGCCCGGGGCGTCATCGAAGGGGGCAACACCGGCCTTGGCGCAGGCTTCGCGCAGGGCGGGGGCCTGGCGTTCGAGCTGGGCGATATCGCCGAGTTCGCGCAGGATGGCCGCGCCATGCTGCCAGGCAGCTCGCGCTTCGCGTGCGCGCCCGGCACCTGTCAGCATCACGGCGTAATAGCACAGGTGTGCGCCTTCAAACCTCCGGTTGCCGACTTCTCGGTGGATGGCCAGCGCCTGCTCGTACGTTCGCGCAGCCAATTCGACGCGGCCGGTGTCCTGGTACACGTTGGCCAGGTTCCCGCGCGCAATGCCCTCAAACTGCCGGTTGCCGACTTCACAGTGTATGGCCAGCGCCTCCTCAAACATCCACTCGGCTTGCTCGACGCGGCCGGTGATCTGGTACACGATTGCCAGGTTCGCGAGCGCGACGCCCTCACCCCGCCGGTTGCCGACCTCGCGCTGGATGACCAGTGCCTGCTCGTATGTTCGCTCGGCCAGCCCGATGCGGCCGGTCTCCTGGTACGCGACGGCCAGGTTCGCGAGCGCGACGCCCTCACCCCGCCGGTTGCCGACTTCGCGGAAGATGGCCAGCGACTGCTCGTACGTTCGCTCGGCCAACTCGACGCGGCCGGTGTTCATGTAGACGATGGCCAGGCTCGCGAGCGCGTTGCCTTCATTCCGGCGGTCACCTACCTCGCGGTGGATCGCCAGCGACTGCTCGTACGTTCGCTCGGCCAACTCGACGCGGCCGGTGTTCCTGTACACGATTGCCAGGTTCCCCAGCGCGGTGCCTTCACCTCGACGGTTGCCGACTTCGCGGTGGATCGCCAGTGCCTGATCTTGCGTTTGCTCAGCCAACTCGCCGCGGCCGGTGTTCTGGTAGACGAGGGCCAGGTTCCCGAGCGCCAAGCCCTCACCCCGCCGGTCCCCGACCTCGCGGTGGACGGCCAGCGCCTGCCCAAACGTTCGCTCGGCCAACTCGACGCGGCCGGTCTCCTGGTAGACGATGGCCAGATTCCCGAGTGCCAAGCCCTCACCCCGCCGGTTGCCGACCTCGCGGTGGATCGCCAGCGCCTGACCCATGTGGCGCTCGGCGATGTGCGGGCGGCCCCGCAAGTGGGTAGCCCAGCCGGCGCTGCGAATCGCCTCGCCGCAGGCTGCGCCCTGCAGTTGTTCCGCGAGTTTCAGCCAGAGCGACTCGGCCTCGGGCCTGAACTGCTGGTCAGCAACTTCGGCAGCGCGGCGCAAGTAGAGGAGCCAGGGACAGGCACTCTTGGCGCCTGTCCCTGGTTCCAGTGCACGTTGCCCGTGGTACGCCAGTTCGGCGGCAACGCGGTCGGTGGCATGGGGCACGAACTCCGGCGGGTTGATGGCATCCAGGGGCGGCGGTTCGGGTGCGCGTCCGCCGAAGGCTTGCTCGATCAGGTAAAACGCCAGCTCATGCAGGCGCGCCCGGTCGGAGGGCAGTTGCAGCGAATAGGCCGCGTCACGCAGCAGCGCGTGTCGGAACAGGTAGGCAATCTCTGCGGAGGGCCCGGACATGGCGGCATGATAGCGAGGCGCGGCAAGCTCGTCTTGACGCCGCGGGCACGCCGCCAAGCGATGCCTCGCTTCGGGCTATTCCGCGGACCCGTCCTGAGGCTGCTCGAAGGACGGCACGCCGGCGCGGGCGCAGGCTTCGTGCATGGCGTTTGTCTGGCGCTCGAGCTGGCTGGTGTCGTTGAGCCCCCGGAGGATGTTTGCACCCTGACGCCACACCTCGTGGGCCATGTCAGGCCGCCGCTCCAGTTCAAGCAGTCCGAGGGCACACAGGTGAATGCCCTCGAAGCGCCGGTTGCCGACTTCGCGCGCGATTGCCAACGCCTGCTGACAGGCTCGTTCGGATTCCTCGAACCGCCCGGCATCCCTGTACACATTCGCCAGGTTCCCCAGCGTGATGCCCTCGGAGCGCCGGTTGCCCACCTCGCGGTGGATGGCCAGCGCCTGCTGGTAGGTCAGTTCGGCCCGCTCGATCCGGCCGGATTCTCGATAGGCGTTGGCCAGGTTTCCCAGCACGATGCCCACAGAACGCCGGTTGCCGACTTCGCGATGGATGGCCAACGCCTGCTGGAACGTCTGCTCCGCTTCCGTGTGTCGGCCGGTGACTCGGTAAATCCCCGCGAGATTCCCCAGCGCGACACCTTCGGCGCGCCGGTCACCGACTTCGCGGTGAATCGCCAAGGCCTGCAGAAACGTCTCTTCTGCCTGCGCGACGCGGCCGGACTCGCGATACAAACCCGCCAGGTTCCCCAGCTCGAATCCCTGCAAGCGCCGGTTGCCGTTCTCTCGGTGAATGGCCAGCGCTTGCTGCGTTGTCTGCTCGGCGAGATCGACCCGGCCGGTCTGGTCATACACAAGAGCCAGATTTCCCAGTGTGATGCCCTCCAGGATCCGGTTGCCGGTTTTCCGTGCTGTGTCCAACGCCCGCTGGGCAAGGGGCTCTGCCAGCCTTGGCCGCCCGGCCGAGTACCAGGCGATTGAGGCCCGGCGCCAGGCCTCGGCCTGAGCAGCCCCCGCCAGCCGTACTGCCAGTTCCTGCCAACACTGGACGGCCGATTCAGTGCGGAACTGCCTGTCTGCGTGCTCCGCTGCGCGGCGCAGGTACAGCCCATGGAGCGCGGCTGTCTCGCCCGCACGTGTGTGCGGACCGGCGGTCCGAGTTCCGAGGCGCGCGTGATGCGCCAGTTCATGTGCGACCAGGTCCGTGGCGTGCGGCTCGAGTTTGGGCGGGTCGACGGCGTCCAGCGCCGGCGGCTCGGGCGCGCGGCCGCCGAAGGCCTGCTCGATCAGGTAAAATGCCAACTCGTGCAGCTTTGCCCGGTCGCTGGGCAGCTGCATCTCATAGGCCGCGTCGCGCAGCAGCGCGTGGCGGAACAGGTATGCGGTCTCTGCCGTGAGCGTGTCGAGCGGTTCGGCGGATGGCTGCTGCATGGCGGGATTGTAGGGGTGGGCCCACCTGCCCGCATGCGGAATCCGTGCATGGCGTGGGCCGCCGCACGGGCCGGCCCCTACTCGAAGGGCCTGCCCTGAGGTTACTCGAAGGGAGCCACTCCGGCCTCGGTGCAGGCCTTGCGCATGGAGGCCGTCTTGCGTCCAGCCTCCGTGCTGTCGCCAATCTGTTTCAGCACCTCTATCCCTTGCTGCCAGTTCCACCGCGCGTCTTCGACGCGCCCGAGGTGAAGCAGGCAGCGGGCGTAGTCGCAGCGGTTCAGGGCCTCGAAGCGGCGTGAGCCGGCCTGCTGATGCAGCCGGAACACGCGCTGGAACAGCTGCTCGGCTTCGGCGTGGCGGCCTGTTTCGTCGCGGATCATGGCGATGTTCGCCAGCTCGACGGCCTGGCCGCTCACGTTGCCGATCTCTTCATGGATGCGCGCGGCCTCCGAATAGCAGCGTTCCGCCGACGGGTGCTGCTTGCGCGCGTAGTAGCTGCTGCCCAGGTTGCCGAGCGCGATTGCCTCGCTGCGCCGGTTGCTGGTCTCGCGATGGATCGACAGGGCCTCGCTCAGCAGCCTTTCGGCCTCCCCGTACTGGCTGCGCTCGCTCGCCAGCAGGCCCAGGTTGGTCAGGGCGGCCCCTTCCCCGCGCCGGTCGCCGATTCGCCGGTGTGCTTCCAGCGTCTGCTGGAACAGCTCTTTGGCCCGCTCCGCGCGGCCGGTGTGCTTGCAGGCGATTGCCAAGTTGAGCAACACTGAGGGGATGCGGTCTTCTCCGCCGTGTCGGCGCAGCAACTCGATGGCCTGCACAAGGAGAGTCTCCGCCTCTGCCGCCCGCCCGGTCTGCAGCTTCAGCACTCCCAGGTTGGCCATCGCGTTGGCCTCAAGGTCGTGCGCGCCCGCGGCCCGGTGCAGCTCGATTGCCCGCAGCAGGAAGTCGGCGCCTTCCACCACGCGGCCGGTGTTCTTGTGCAGCGTGCCCAGGCCGATCAGTACCAGGCCCTCAACCCGGAGGTCTGCGGCTTCGCGGGCGCGTGTCAGCGCCTCGCGCAACAGGGGCTCGGCCTCGGCGTGCTGGGCCGCCTGCAGGCACACGTTGCCCGCCAGGCGCAGGGCCTCAGCCGACTCGCCAGCCGAAGTGATTTCCGCCAGACGTCGGTACAGGCGTACCGCGTCCTCAACCCGGTAGGCCTTCTCGGCCAGCTTGGCTGCCTGGCGCGTGTAGCGGCGCTCGCGCTCAGCCATGTTCTCCAGGCCGGCTTCGGTCGCTACGCGGCAGTGGTCCGCCAGCTCGGCCGCGAACGAGTCAAGCGAGGCAGGACCGAACAGGTCTTCCACCAGGCCCACGACCAGGCCGTGCAGTGCCGCGCGCTCGCCAGGGGGCTGCAGGCTGTAGGCCACGTCGCGCAGAAGCGCGTGGCGGAACAGGTAGGTTTGCTCGGCTGAATTCACGACGCGATTGTAGGGGTCGGCCCGCACGCCCGCCCGCTAAAACGGAGTCCGCCCGGCTACGCGAACGGATCCACGCCCGCCTCGGCGCAGTGGGCGCGCATCGCCGCCTCGGCCGTGGCGTAATCCTGGGCGTGATCGAGCCCGCGCAGCACGTCCGCGCCGGACAGCCACAACGTGCGTGCGGGCTCGGCTTGCCCGGGCTGCAGCAGCAGCAGCGCATACTCGCAGCGTGTGCGCCCGAGGTAGCGGCGGTTGCCGACTTCCGCGTGGATCGCCAGGGCCTGCTCGAAGGCCCGGGCGGCGTCGTCCGTGCGGCCGTCGGCAACGTGAAGCAAGGCCACTTCGCCCAGCGCGATGCCCTCGAAACGGCGGTTGCCAACTTCGTGGTGGATGGCGACCGCTTGCAGCAGCGCGGATCGTGACTCCGCGCCGCGCCCCTGCTTCTTCAGCAGCTTGGCCAGGTTGCCCAGCACGGCGCCTTCGCTGCGGCGGTTGCCGACCTCGCGCGCGATGGCAATGGATTGGCGATAGGCGTGCTCGGCCTCTTCGTGACGGCCGACGTCTTCGTAGACCGTGCCCAGGTTGCCGATGGTGATGCCCTCGACGCGCCGGTCGCCCAGCGCGCGAAACCCCTCCAGGGCGCGCAGAAAGGTGGTCTCGGCCAGCTCGTGGCGCGCGGTGGCTCGATACACGCCGGCCAGGTTCACCAGCGCGACGCTTCGGGCGTGGGGGCTCGGCGCCAGCTCCAGCACCTGCTCGTAGGTTCGCTCGGCATCGGCCAGGCGGGAACGGTAGGTGTACACGTTGGCCAGGTTGCCCAGCGCCGTGACCTGGCGGGTAACGTCACCGAATTCGCGGTGGATCATCAGCGCCTGCCAGTTCGTCTGCTCGGCCTCGTCCAGGCGGCCGGCAACCAGCTGCACGGTCGCCAGGGTGCCCAGCGCGATGCCCTGCAGGCGATTGTTTTCAGACTGGGCCTGTGCGGCCTGCTCGGCCAGCGCCAGGGCCCGCGCGGTATCGCCGGTGCGGAAGGCGGCCTCGGCGCCGCGGCGCTGTGCCTCGGCGGCGACAGCGCCATGCTCGAGACCCGCCAGTTCCAGCCAGCACTCGAGAGCCGCGCGATCCTGGCAGGCGCGCTGCGCGGCCTCGGCGGCGCGCTGCAGGTAGAGGCGCCGGGCATCCGCCAGCTCGCCGCTTTCGGCGCGGGCCAGGCGGGCGTGGCCGGCCAGTTCACGAGCCACGGCGTCGGCCGGGTGTGGTGGGGGAGGCGGGGCGTCCGCGTCGTCCAGTGCCGGGGGCCGGGGCGCCCGCCCGCCATAAAGCTGCTCAATCAGGTGAAACGCCAACTCATGCAGCCGCGCCCGCACCCCGGGCGGCTGCAACTCATAGGCCGCCTCGCGCAGCAGCGCATGGCGGAACAGGTAGGCGGTCTCGGCTGACGGCTGCACGGTACGAGTCTAGCCCGGGCCGTCGAAGGGCTCCACGCCCGCATTGAGGCAGGCTCGCCGCATGGCGGCAAACTGGCGGGCGAGTTCGTTACCGCGGTGCAATTCTCGGAGGATAGCAGCACCTTTGCGCCAGTGGTCGGCTGCGTTGGCGGTTCGCCCGAGGGTGACAAGACAGCATGCGTGATCGCACAAGTGTAATCCCTCAAAGTGGCGATTCTTTACTTCGCGGTGGATAGCCACGGCCTGCAGGAATTCGGTGTCCGCAAGATGCAAGCGGCCGGTTTCCAGGTACAGGCAGGCGAGGTTCCCCAGCGTGACGCCCTCGCTGGGTCGATCGCCTGTTTCGCGGTGGATGGCCAAGGCCTCGATAAACGTCGACTCGGCTTGCTCCGGGCGTCCGCTTTGAGAATAGAGAAAGGCGAGGTTTCCCAATGCCACCCCCTCAGAGCGTCGATTGCGGACTTCGCGGTGAACACGGACAGCTGAGTGCCAGGTTGATTCGGCCAATCCGATGCGTCCCGCATCAAGCTGCATGGCTGCAAGTCCACCTAACACAATGCCCTCGTAGCGACGATTGCCGACTTCGCGGTGGATGGCCAACGCCTGTCGGAAGGCGGCCTCGGCCAGCTCGGTGCGCCCGTCCAGACTGAACAAGGCTGCGAGGTTGCCCAGTACATTGCCCTCGGTGAACCGATCTCCGATTGCCCGGGCGATAGTCAAGGACTGATTGTAATTCTCCTCGGCTAACGCCGGGCGACCGGTTTTATCGTAGAGGACCGCCAGGTTTGACAGCGCGACGCCTTCACCGGCCTTGTCGTTGACTTCGCGTAGAATGGCCAGGGACCGATGAAACGTTGTCTCTGCGGAGTCCATCCTACCTGTCTCAAGATACAGTCCTGCCAATCCAGCAAGTGCAAGGCCCTCTCCGCGCCGGTCGCCGACTTGACGATAGAGAGCAATCGCCTTGCGATGTGTGTCTTCACTGGAATCGACTCGACCCCTGCGCTGATAGAGGTCTGCCAGGTTTGCCGAAGCGACCGCTTCACTGCGTGGGGCGGCAGCTTCGCGCAGGATCGCGATGGCTCGTTGGAGCGTGTTTTCGGCAAGTTCGACCCGACCAGTCTGTTCATACAGCGTGGCGAGGTGACCGAGAATGATGCCCTCTCCCCTTCGGTCACCCGCTTGGCGGAAGCACTCCATTGCCGAATCGCACATCTCCTCTGATTGCCGAGGTTTCCCCGTTCGCGCAAGCAGCACAGCCCCCCGGCGCAGGGCTTCACCGCGCAGTCGGACCGGCAGGAGCAGTGCCAGTGCTTGCCAGCAGCGAACGGCCGCATCGATCTGGTAGCGGCGCCCCAGAAACTCGGCAGCGCGTCGTAAGTAGAGTAGCTGCGCCGCAAGCGCGGATTCGCCCGCATCCTCGCCTTCTGCGGCCTTGCGCGCGTGGTATGCCAATTCGTATGCCACCGCGTCAGTGGGATGGGTGTGGTGTTCGGGCAGTGCTTCCGCGTCCAGCGGTGGAGGCTCCGGGGCACGGCCGCCGAAGGACTGTTCGATCAGAAAGAACGCCAGCTCGTGCAGCCGCGCCCGCACCCCGGGCGGCTGCAACTCATAGGCCGCCTCGCGTAGTAGCGCGTGGCGGAACAGGTAGGCGGTTTCAGCCGTGAACGAGCTGGGCGAGTCGAATCGGTCGGCGGAAGGCATGGTGTGATTCCAGCGCACATGATACCGGGAACAGGTCTCGTTGGTGTGTGTGACCACGAGCACCCGGAACGCCCGACTCAAGGTTTGACAGTTGTTTGTCAATTATTGTGCAAACTGGACTTGGCAGGTACACTTACTAACGGTCCGCAGTTTGGCACATGGCCAGCGGAACGCACGGAAGGATTGGCGAAGACGATGTGACGCGAGGTACGCGCCGCGTACCAACGAGGTCTCCGAATTCGCCTGTCAGTGCGCTCCCCTGCGGTTTACAGATACGTTGAACTTTATGGATTCCCAGACGGTCCTCGACGGCCGTATACGCAAGCACCCGATGGTTACACCACGCCCCGCCCGTGAGACGGAGTCAGGGGCCGCAAAATGCGGTCAGGGTGCCGCTGTATCTGCTGGAAGTGCAAACACTTATGCTGAATTGCCCGCGGGCGTTGGCCTGGCGTGGCTCAGGGGTGTGGCAGCCGGCTAAGCGGAATTCCATCTCGTTCGGCGTACCTCTGCCGCCCGGTCTGGGCGGCGTTCGTCCCCGCAAGGGGTTGGAGGCGCGTCATGGAATATGTCATCGGGATCATTATCGGTTTGGTGGCCGGCGCAGGCGCAGCCGCGGCGGCCGTGTTCTTTATCATGAAGGCAAAGGTGGAGGCTGCCACCAAGTTCAGCCAGGGCGAGGCGGATCGCCTTAAAGAAGAAGCAAAGAAGGAAGCGGAAACAATTCTGACCTCTGCCCGCCTGGAGGCAAAGAACGAGGCGCTGAAACACCGCGAAAAGATCGAGCAGGAGCTGGATAAAGACCGCAAAGAGGTCAAGGAACTCGAAAAGCGCATCGCCAAACGCGAAGAGTCCATCGAGCAGAAGTTCGAGATGCTCGACCGCAAGGCCGACCAGCTCGAGAAACGCGAGCAGGAAGTCGCCAAGACCCAGGCCCACGTCGAACAGCTGGAGCAGGACCACCAGGTGCTAGTCGAGGAAGTGCGCGCCAAGCTGTCCCAGGTGGCGGAAATGTCACCCGAAGAGGCCCGCCGCGAACTGCTTGAGCGCATCGACGCCCAGATCGTCACCGAGAAGGCCGACCGCATCAAGAAGATGCTCGAGACCGTCGAGGAAACCGTCGACGAAAAGGCCAAGTGGACCATCAGCCAGGCCATCTGCCGACTGGCCAGCGAGCACACCGGCGAAACCACCACCAGCACGGTGGAGATCCCCAGCGACGAGGTGAAAGGCCGCATCATCGGGCGCGAAGGCCGCAACATCCGGCACTTCGAGCGCGTGACCGGCGTGGACGTGATCGTGGACGACACCCCGGGCCTGGTGGTTGTCAGCTGCTTCGATTCCGTGCGCCGCGAGATCGCGCGCCGCACCCTCGAAAAGCTGATCCAGGACGGGCGCATCCACCCGGCGCGCATCGAGGAAATCCACGAGCTCTGCACCAAGGAAGTGGACAAGGAAATCATCGAGGCCGGCAAGCAGATCCAGTTCGATGCCGACGTGCACAACATCCATCCGAAAGCCCAGAGGTTGCTGGGCCGTTTAAAATTCCGCAGCAGCTACGGCCAGAACAACTACAAGCACAGCGTCGAGGTGGCGCACATCATGGGCATGATGGCCAGCGAGCTCGGGCTTGACCCCAAGCTCGCGCGCCGCTGCGGCCTGATGCACGACATCGGCAAGGCCATCGACCACGAGAAGGAAGGCGGCCACCCGCTGGTGGGCAAGGAGTTCCTGATCAGCATCGGCGAGCGGCCGGAAGTGATCGAGAGCGCCGGCGGCCACCACGACCAGCCGATGCACCACAAGTACCCGTACGTCAGCCTGGCCGCGGCGGCCGACGCGATATCCGCCAGCCGCCCGGGCGCAAGGCGCGAAAGCATGGAACGTTACGTGCAGCGCCTGACGGCACTCGAGGCCGTGGCCAAGAGCTTCGAGGGAGTCAGCGAGGCGTTCGCGATGCAGGCCGGCCGCGAGCTGCGCGTGCTGGTGAACAGCAAGAAGGTGAGCGACGACGAAGCCCTGCTGATCTGCCGCCAGATGGCGGAGAAGATCGAGGACGAGCTGACCTACCCCGGAGAAATCCGCGTAACCCTGATGCGCGAAACCCGCGTAACCGAGTACGCACGCTAGGCGACAACCCGCAACACAGAAGGCCGCCCGGATTCGGGCGGCCTTTTCTGTTCACCCGTGGCGACAGGCCGTACAATAACTTTTATGGCGAACACGGCCGACTATCCGATCCGCAGCAAGCTGGGTGAGCCCGTCTGGGAACTCGCCACGCACTACCCTCCACAGGGCAGGTGGACGAAGGATCAGTACCTGATCTACACCGAAGGCCGCCGCGGCATCGAGTTCAACACCGGCACGCTGGAGTTCCTGCCCGTGCCGACTGAGTACCACCAGCAAATCATCCGTCGTCTCGTCGTACTATTGCTTGCTTATGTTGAGCCGAACGCACTGGGAGAGGTGCTGTTCGCCGGGCTTCGTGTCGAGACGCAACCGGATAAGGTGCGTGAACCCGACGTGGTGTTCATGGCTCGCGAACATGCGGAACGCAGGACGGATGAACTCTGGCACGGCGCTGATCTGGTAATGGAAGTTGTCAGCGAGTCCCCGGCAGATGTGCGTCGAGACTACGTCGAGAAGCGCGCAGAGTACGAGGCCGCTGGTATCTCCGAATACTGGATCGTCGATCCGAAAGAAAAGCGCATCAGCGTGCTTGAGCTGAACGACGGCAAGTACGTCGAGCATTGCATCGCCGGTGACGGCGAGGTTGCGACCTCGGCCCTGCTTGAGGGCTTCCAGGTTGAGGCCGGCAGGATCTTCCACCGAGGGTGAGCCGTACCGGCCACTTGGGCCGGCGCTGTGCTCTGCTATTTTCGCGCCAGGGAACCTATGCCCGGCACGGACGCGTTCTGCCACCTGCTTGAGACGGTGCGCGCGCGCCATTACCTCGAGATCAACCGTCACCTCGCCGCCTCCGGCCTGCCCGGCAAGTTCCTGGCCGAACAGCTTGGCAATGCCATCGCCGTCTCGCAGGGTAACTGCCTGCGCCTGATGCTGCTGCGGCCGCGCGACCTGGAGCAGCTGCCCGCCTTCGAAGCGCTGGCCGCGGAGCACGAACTGCAACCCACCATCGACCTGCCGCCGCTGCGCGAGAACGAGCCGCTGCTGGAGGCCCTGCCCGCGCGGGGCTATCGCATGCATCGCTGGCACGCACTGTGTTGGGCCGACCCGCGCGAGACCCCGCCCGGTGATGAGCCGGCCGTCGAGCCGGTCAGCGACGCCAACCGGGATGAGTTCCTGCAGGCCTTCATGCTGGGTTACGGGCTTGCGCCCCATGAAATGGAGGAAGACCGACCGCTGCTGGACTACCGCTTCCGTCACGGCCGGTGGCGCCTGTTCCTGGCCCGCGTGGACGGTCAGCCCGCCGCCGCCGGCACACTGGCATATGTGGACGGGCACGCGCGGCTGGCCAACGCCTGCACCATCCCCGAGTATCGCGGCCGTGGACTGCAAGGACAGTTGCTGCGCGCGCGCATGCGCCGGGCGGCTCTGGACGGCCACGCGTTCATCACCTCGGACACGGAGCTGGATGGCGTCAGCTTGCGCAACATGCTGCGCAACGGGCTGCAGCTCGGCTGCCAGATCAGCGGCTGGAAGCGCAGCGCGGAATAGCACGAAATATCCCGGAATTCGCTGGCAGTCCAGATTGTTCTATATAGAACAAAAAGGGTTCGAGGTAGAACTAAATGGAAAACGCGAACAAGGAGAGACACATGGCTGGCGAAAAGACGATTCTGGTTACCGGCGCGACCGGGCAGCAGGGCGGCGCGGTGCTGCGGCACCTGCTTGGCAAAGGTTTCAATCTGCGCGCGCTGACACGCAAGCCGGACAGCGACAAGGCCAAGGCCCTGGCCGCACAGGGTGTGGAAGTCGTGAAGGGCGACCTCGACGACGAGGCTTCGCTGAAGGCCGCGCTCAAGGGCGCCTGGGGCGTGTTCGCCGTGCAGAACACCTGGGAAGCCGGCGTCGAACGCGAAGAAGAACAGGGCCACCGCATCGCCAGGCTGGCCCGCGAGGCCGGCGTGCAGCACTTCGTTTACACCTCGGTTGGCTCGGCTGAGCGCAACACCGGCATCCCCCACTTCGAGAACAAGTGGCGCGTGGAGAACACCGTGCGTGAGTTGGACTTCCCGAGCCACGTAATCCTGCGCCCGGTGTTCTTCATGGAAAACCTGCCGTCTCCATGGTTCCTGAACGGGGACAACCTCGGCACCGCCATGCAGCCGACCACGAAGCTGCAGATGGTTGCCGTGGATGACATCGGCCGTATCGGCGCGCGCGCGTTTACCGACGCCGAGAAGCTGAACCGCCGGGAGATCGAGATCGCCGGCGACGCGGCGACCATGCCGCAGGCCGCGGAAGTGCTGAGCAAGAGCCTCGGGCGCAAGATCAGCTTCGTGCAGTACCCGATTGAGGAGGTGCGCAAGAACAGCGAGGACTTCGCGCTGATGCTCGAGTGGTTCGACAAGGTGGGCTACAACGCTGACATCAAGGCGCTGGACGCCGAGTTCGGCGCCATGACCCGCCTCAACGACTGGGCGGCCAAGAACCTGAAGAAGTAGCGATCACAACAGACTGGGAGCCCCGAGCGTAAGCTCGGGGCCCTTGATTTTATCCGCGAAGCACCGCCAAGGACCGCGAAGAAAAACAGTCACACGCCAAGCCGCCAAAGCGCCAGCAGATACGCTGCAGTTCTTGGCGCTTTAGCGCCTCCGCGTGAGCCTGCAGTTGCAGTTCTTAGCGGTCCTTCGCGGTACTTCGCGGTTCACACCGTTTCGAGCAAACTGCGACAGGCCACGAAAACACGAAAACACAAAAGGAGAAGCCATAAAAGGTCTGCTGTTTTTGTGCGCAGTTCATTTTGTGTTTTAGTGTTTTCGTGGCCCATCAACTCGAAGCACAGCGGCCTCACGCCAAGCCGCCAAGGCGCCAAGGCGCCAAGAGATGCACTGCAGTTCTTGGCGCCTTGGCGCCTCCGCGTGAGCCTGCAGTTGCAGTTCTTCGCGGTCCTTCGCGGTTCACACCGTTTCGAGCAAACTGCGACAGGCTATCCTGCTCCCCTTGGGATTGAAGCCACCCTTAGGAGCGCCTTCAATGGTGCTGGGAGGGTGGAAACATGGCAAGCGAGTTACCCAAGGACATTCCGGATGAGGTCCAGCGTTGGACTGCAAAGCGCCGCGTGGCACTGGTGATCGCCATCCTCAAGGGCGAGACCACCGTGGTCGAGGCAGCACGCAAGCACGGCCTGACCGTCGCCGACGTCGAGGACTGGCGCGACCGCTTCCTCGCCGGCGCCGAGAACAACCTGCGCAGCAACCCCGCAACGACGAAGCACTCAAGGACGAGATGATCAAGAAGCTCCAGCGCAAGGTCGGCGAGCTGACCCTCGACATGGACATCTTGAAGGAGGCGATCAAACCCTACCGCCCTTTTCAGGAAGGGACGCAGAACGAGTGAGTCAGACGCTGAAAGCGTCGCAACGCCGGGTCTGCCGGACGCTTGCCGTGAGCCGCTCGTCCCTGCGTCCCCTTTCCCTCGGGCCGAAGCAGGATAACCGCGTCGATGAACTCCTGGCAATGCGCATCAAGGGCCTGATCGAGCGCTACCCCACCTGGGGATACCGCCGCATCTGGGCATGGCTCAAGTTCCGCGAGAAGCTCAACGTCAACCAGAAGGCCGTCTACCGCATCATCAGGCTCAAGGGATGGTTCGTGAACCAGAGGCAGGCAACTCCAAGACCAAGGGTGAAGGCAAGCCGCAGTGTAGCGGCCGGCAGCAACCAACGATGGGCCATGGACGTCACTCATATTGACTGCGGTAAAGACGGCTGGGGGCACCTGGCAGCCGTGATCGACTGCCACGACCGCCAGATCGTGGGATGGGAGTTCGCGCTCAGGGCAAGGGCCAAGGAGGCCGAGAGAGCCCTGGAAGAAGCCTGCCTGGCGAGATTCGGGACGCTGCGGCCGGACGGAGCCACACCGGTGATCCGCAGCGACAACGGTCTGATCTTCCAGAGCCGGCGTTTCCGGGCGGCGTGCAAGGATTACCGGCTCAGCCAGGAGTTCGTGACGCCCTACACTCCGGAGCAGAACGGCATGATCGAGAGATGGTTCCGGAGTTTGAAGGAAGAATGCGTGTGGCTGGAGAACTTCGAGAACTTTGAACAGGCAAGGGCGGCCGTGGCAGGCTGGATCAGGTTCTACAACTCAGAAAGGCCACACCAGTCATTGAACTACATGAGCCCAGAACAGTTCCGGGCCCAACAACCAGAACAGGTGGCTTGATTCCAGGGGGAGCACTACAAGGCCACGAAAACACGAAAACACAAAAGGAGAAGCCACAAAAGGTCTGCTGTTTTTGTGCGCAGTTCATTTTGTGTTTTAGTGTTTTCGTGGCCCATCAACTCGAAGCACAGCGGCCTCACGCCAAGCCGCCAAGGCGCCAAGAGATGCACTGCAGTTCTTGGCGCCTTGGCGCCTCCGCGTGAGCTCGTAGTTGCATTTCTTCGCGATCTTCGCGTCAGTAGTTCGTAACTCAAACCGTTCACACGATCTTGATGTGCCGTTTCTTCGTGGTCCTGCGCGGGGCTTCGTGGTTAAACATCTGCCAAGGAGACGAGTATGGCTTCCATCTTCAGCAGGATCGTTGCCGGTGAAATTCCCTGCCACAAGGTGTGGGAAGACGATCACCACCTGGCCTTCCTTGATATCAACCCCTGGGTGGAAGGCCACACGCTGGTGATTCCGAAGCGCGAGCAGGACTACCTGTTCGACATGGATGACGACGCCTACGCGCAGCTGCACCTGGCCGCCAAGCAGGTCGCCGCGCTGCTGAAAGCAAAGTTGGGCTGCAGGCGCGTCTGCACCATGGTGATCGGCTACGAGGTGCCGCACGTGCACATCCACCTGCTGCCCACCAACCACATCTCCGAGTTCGCCAACCCCAACGAATTCCAGATGAAGAACAAGCCCGACCTTGCGGCACTTGCCAAACGCCTCACCTCATGAGCCCCCATGAATCCCAAACCCACCAGCCTGGCCACCGGAGCCTTCCTGCGTGACTCCCTGAAGCAGCTGGGCGAGCGCCTGGATGCCGCCTGCAAGGCCGTGCCGGAAGTCGAGGGCGTCCACCAGGTGCGCGTCTCCGCGCGGCGCCTGCGCTCGCTGCTTTCCCTGTTTCGTGACTACCTGCCGCCCGGCGCGCGCCAGGTGCGAGATCGTTTGCGTGAGCTGGCCGACGCGTTCTCGGCCCTGCGCGACCTTGATGTGCTTTTCGCCAACTTCGACGAATGGCACCGCGAACTGCCGGGCAAAGATGCGAACGCCCTGCTACCGCTGCTTCAGCGCCTGGCCGAACGCCGCGAACAGCTGCTGCCCGAGGCGCAGGTCGCGCTGGAGGCCTGGCGCGCGTCGCCCGAGTTCGAGTTGCTTCAACTGCTGGCACTGCCGCGCGCCGAGTGGCCGGCGGCGGCCAAGGTCTCTATCGACAGTGTCGCGCCCGATCTGCTGGAGGTTGCCCACGGCCGCTTCCGCAAGGCCCTGGAGCGCGCGCGCCGACGCAGGACGCTGGAAGAATACCACCGCCTGCGCATCGCGGGCAAAAAGCTGCGCTACGCGCTGATGGCGCTCGCCGGCCACTACGGCGAGCCCGCCAAGCCCACGCTGAAAGCCCTGGCGGCGATCCAGGAGGGCTTCGGCGACTACCTCGACGCCTCCCACGCCGCTGACGTGCTGTCGCACCTGAGCGCCGAGCCTGAGTTCAAACCCGCCACTCGCCGCGCATGCGCAAAGCTGGTCGAGATCTGCCGCGAGCGCGCCCGCGCCCACCTGGCTGAGATGCCGGAGTTGCTGGACGAACTCGATTCCAGACGCTGGGCCGAAGTGCTGGAAGCCCTCACCGGCCGCAAGCGGAGGAAGAGATGATCGTCTATCTCGTGCGCCACGCGCTGGCCTTCGAGCGCGATGCCGCGAGGTGGCCCGACGACCGCGACCGCCCGCTGACCGACAAGGGCGCCGCGCGCTTCCGCAAAGTCGCCGCCGTGCTGCCGAAGCTGGGCCTGCAGGTTGACACCTGCCTGAGCAGCCCGCTGGCGCGCGCCTGGCAAACGGCCGAGATCCTGGAACAGAAGGCGGGCTGGCCCGAGCCCGAACAATTGCCAAGCCTCGAGCCCGGCGCCACGCCGGCCGATGTGGTGAAGGCGCTTGCAAGCCGCAAGGAGGACGCGTTGGCCCTGGTGGGTCACGAACCCAACCTGTCGCAACTGCTGGCGCACCTGCTGGTCGGCGCCGGCGCTGCGCCGCTGGGCAGCATGAAGAAGGGCGGCATCGCCTGCCTCGAGTTCAGCGGCAGGCCCGCGGCCGGCAAGGGCGGTCTGCTGTGGCTTGCCACTCCGAAGTTGATTCTGCGCCAGGCTTGAGCTTGGCTGGACGTGCACAGCCAAACTGCCGATAACCATGGACGGGGGCCGTTGGACGCACCGGAATCCAGCCGCAAACTTGGCCTGTTTCGCGCCACGCTGGTAGGCGTCGGCGCCATCGTCGGCGGCGGCGTTCTGGCACTGGCCGGCACGGCCTTCGCGAGCGCCGGGCTGGCGGCGATTCTCGCATTCGTGCTGAATGGCGTGATCGCGTTTGCGACCGCGCGCAGCTTCGCGGTGATGACGCGCGCCTACCCGCAATCAGGCGGGTCGTACGTGTTCGCCAAGATGATCCTGTCCGTGCGCTCGGCCTTTGCCGTGGGCTGGATGGTGTGGTTCGCCGGCATCGTCGCCGGCGTGCTGTACGCGCTGGGGTTCGCCGTCTACGCGCTGATCATCGCGCGCGAAGCGTTTGCGGTGGCCGGGGCAAAGTCGCCCCCCTGGCTTGCCTACAACACGACCGTGCTCGCGCTGGCCGGGTGTGCCGTGTGCTTCTACACGCTGCTGTTGCTGCGCCGCGCGGCCGGCGGCGGCACGCTTGAATCGGTGGGCAAGGTCGTAGTATTCCTGATGATCATCGGTTTTGGCATCTGGGCCGCGCTGGCCTCGGATGCGCCCGATCCGCAGCCTTCGCCGTTCTTGTACGGGGGCGCGGCGGGACTATTTGAAGCGATGGGCTTCACGTTCATCGCCGTGCAGGGCTTCGGGCTGATCCCGGCGGTGTCCGGCGAGATCCGTGACGCGCGGCGCACCGTTCCGCGCGCAATGTACCTGTCACTGGCGATAGCGTTGCTGATCTACGTCCCGCTGCTGGTTGTCGTCGCGCTGGCCGGTATCAGCGAGGGCGAAAGCGTCGTCAGCATGGGGGAGCGGCACCGCGACGACCTGATCGTGGTGGCCGCGCGCAATTTCCTGGGCGCGCCCGGTTTCTGGCTGGTGGCGGTGGCGGCGTTGCTTTCGATGCTGAGCGCCCTGCAGGCCAACCTGTTCGTGGCTTCGCGCATCGCGCGCACCATGGCCCAGGACCGCATGCTGCCCTGGGGGCTGGCCAAACTGAATCGGCAGCGGGGCATCCCGGCCGGAGGCGTGCTGGCCAGCGCTGTGCTGATGCTGGCAATCCTGCCGGTCATGAGCGACGTCGCCAGCGCGGGCGCTGCGGCCGGCCTGATCTTTCTGGTCACGTACGCGCTGGTGCACTGGACCGAGTTCCTGGCGCGGCGGCGCGGCACAGTAGAGGGCCGGCTGCGCCTGAACGCGCTGCCGGTGCTGGGTGGCCTTGCATGTCTCGGCCTGGCGGTGTTCCAGGGTGTGGTGGTGCCGCAGGCCGGCGTGATCACCATTGTCTGGATGGCGATCGGCGTGGGCATCTACGGGACGCTGTTCGCGCGGCGCGCGGAAGCCGTGGACGCCGCAGACGTCGCGCGCAACCCGTTGCGCTCGCAGGCGCGGGGCGAAAATCCGCTGGTGCTGCTGCCGATTGCCAACCCGGCCAGCGCCGCCGCGCTGGTCAGCGTGGCCCATGCGCTTACGCCGCCCATGGTAGGACGGGTGTTGCTGCTGTTCGTGATCCGCAAGCCGGACCTTCAGGCCACGGCCGAGGCCCTGATCGGCACGCAGCAGGTGCTGGGCCAGACACTGGCGGCTTCGTTCCGTGAAGCGCTGTACCCGGAGGCGCTGACCACCGTGGCGGCGGACCCCTGGGCCGAGATCGCGCGCGTGGCGCGCACCCGCGATTGCCAGAGCCTGCTGCTGGGCATGAGCAAGGTGACCGAGAACGAGCACGGCGAGCATCTCGAGCAGCTGATGAGCAGCGTGGACGCCGACGTGGTGGTGCTGCGCGCCCAGCCCGAGTGGCAGGTGGCGAGCGCAAAGACCATCCTGGTGCCGGTGGGGGGCGGCGGCGCCCAGGACGAGCTGCGCGCCCGCATGCTCGGAAGCTTGAGCCGCGAGGCCCAGCGCGAAGTGATTTACCTGCGCGTGATCGACACGGATGTTTCGGACCCGGACGCGCTGAAGATCGAAGAAGAACTGGAGCGCGTGGCCATGAGCGAAGCCCCCGGTTTCGGCCGCGTGCGCATCATCCGCAGCAACAACGCGATCGAGCAGGTGGCGAAGCAGTGCGAGCAGGCGGACCTCACGATCATCGGAGTGCAGCGCATCGGCAAACGAAAGAAACACTTCGGCCGCTTCGCCATGCAGATCGTGCAGAAAACCACCCACGCGGTAATGCTGATCAGCCGGCGGGGGTGATTCACGTGGCACGGGTGTCCGCACCCGTGTCTGCATGGGTGGGGACACCCATGCCACTATGCCTGCCGGGCCTGGTACCGATAGGCGATCAGGATGCTGGCGGCGACCGCCGCGTTTAGGCTTTCGACCTTGTCGGTCTGGGGGATGCTTACCTGGATGACTTCGTGGTCTTTCCAGAAGGGCTGCACGCCTTCGCTTTCGCCGCCGATGATGAACGCCGTCTTGGGCGGGTAGCTGATCGTGAAGGCGTTCTGCCCTTTCGTGCCCGTCACGTAGGGCCACACGCCGGCCTCGGTCAGCTTGGAAATCACGTCCTCGGGCGTCAGGTCGCCGAACACCGGCACGTGGTAGATGCCGCCCATGCTGGCGCGCACGGCCTTGTGGTTGTAGGCGTCCACGCAACCCTTCAGCAGCAGCAGCCCGCCGCAATCGAACGCGGCCGCCTGGCGCAGGATGGTGCCGAGGTTGCCCGGGTCACGCAGGTTGTCGAGCACCAGCAGTGTGAGCTGCGGCCGTGACAGCAGTGCGGTCAGGTCCCAGGCGGGCATGCCGAAGACGCCGAGGATGCCCTGGCTGTTGACGGTGTCGCTGGCGGCCATGAACTCGCCGCTGTCGGTCTCGAAGGCCTCGACGCCTTCCTGCCTGCAGCGCGCCAGCAGCGCCTCGACCTTTTCGCGGGTGCTTTCGATCAGCTCGGGGCAGAACACCACGTAGCGCGGGAACACGCCGGCCTTGAAGGCTTCCTCAAGCAGCAGCGGCCCTTCGGCGACGAACAGGCCCTGCTCCTCGCGTGACTTGCGAAGTTTCAACGCGCGCAACTGTTTCGCGCGAGCCTTGGGCAGAGATTCCATAAGCGGGGTATCTACCAGCAGCAGGCGCAAGGGCAATGGGTGGATATCAACCGCGAATGTCCAATGGCCAGTTACCAATCCCGGCAACCTCGTCAGGGCCAATTGGTCATTGGTAACTGGTTATCGGAAATTTGCTGTTGTATCTGGGTCTACGCGTCTTTGTCGGCCGCATCCTTGACCGCGGCGGCCTCTTCTTCGTCGGAGAGCTTGGGGTGCTGGCCCGTAACGGGCTGGGGCGTCATCTCGGGCTCGGCGTGCAGGATGATCTCGAGCGCGCGTTTGATGTCTTCGACCTGGTCAAGCAGCAGCTTGGGGTGGGCGACGATCGGTTCAAGCGGCTGCTGCTCGTCCCACAGGCGCTTGGTCATCATCGCCATGTGGGCGCACACCACGGTCTCCAGGGCGTTAAGCCAGGCGATCACCCAGGCGCGGAAGGCCTGCTGGTCGTACTCGGCGGTCAGCTTGCCGCGCGGGTTCACGATGTGGTCGAGACGCACCATCTTCAGCGTCTCGATGGTCTCTTCCGCCACGAGGCCGCGCAGCTTCAGGATGTGCTTCCTGAGCTCTTCATCGTCGATTTCCGGTATCGGTAGTCTGTCGCTCATGGCGTTCCGGCTTTACTCTTCTTCGGACGACTTGCCGCGGCTGATGTCGTATGCGCCTTCTTCGCAGCTCACGATGAAGTGCTCGAGGCGGCCTTTCAGCCTGTCCCAGTTCTTGCGCAGCTTCTTGGCCTCGCCTTCGTCGATCTTGCCGTCGTCGGTCAGGGACTTCTCGGCCATCTGCATCAGGTCGGCGAAGTCGTTCAGCGCCGAGACGGTAGCCGTCACGAAGCTGTGCCCGGCCTGGCCCGCGAGCATCGGGTTCGAGGTGTAGTAGCCGCGCGCGATGCGGCACAGGAACTGCACCAGCTCAATGTCTTCCGACAGATGGAAAATGGTGACCAGCTTGTCCAGCGGGTTGCGCGCACCGCTGGCACCCGGGTTCTTCTTGGTGCGCGGCGGCTGCGTCCACTTGTACACCAGGCTCAGGCTCACATCGAGTGCGCGGGCCACGCGTTTGGGCCCGGCGCGATCCACCGCCTGCTTCAGAATCGCGTGCGTGTCCTCCAGCAGGTCCTCCAGCACCTGCTCGTCGGCGAGCTGCTCTTCCTGTTCGAGTCGTGCCTGGTCGGACGACGTATCCTTGCTGGCGCTTGATTTGGCCATGCTTGCACCCTGCCCGATGGTCGTAACGTGACCAAACCAATATAGATTCCCGGGCGCTCTTTTCACAGGATCCAACCATGGCATTGCCCCGCACCGTAGACTGGCAAGGTGATGCGGCCACAGGCCGTCTGCTTATCATCGAACAGACGCTGCTGCCCGCCGAACTCAAGCTGCTTGAGCTTTCCGAGCTGGAGCCCGTGATCGACGCCATCGAGCGCCTGGCCGTGCGCGGGGCCCCGGCGCTTGGCGTGGCCGGCGCCTACGGGGCGGTGATTGCCCTGCGCAGCGGACTGGGCGATGCCGGCCTGGAAAAGCTGGCCGCGGCGCGCCCCACGGCGGTCAACCTGCGCTGGGGGTTGAGCGCGTACGCCGCGCCGCCAAGGGCGACCCGGAGCGCGCACTGGCCGAGGCAAAGGCCATCGACGCCGAGGACGTGCGCACCTGCCGCGCGATCGGCGAGCACGGGGCGGCCCTGATCCAGGACGGCATGGGGGTGCTGACCCACTGCAACGCCGGGGCCCTGGCCACAGCCGGCATGGGCACCGCGCTGGCGCCCATGTACGTGGCGCACGAGCAAGGCCGCAAGTTCCGGGTGTTCGCCGACGAGACCCGGCCCCTGTTGCAGGGGGCGCGGCTGACCAGCTTTGAACTGGCGGAGAACGACCTGGACGTCACGCTGATCACGGACTCGATGGCGGCCGTGGTGATGCGGCAGGGCTGGGTGCAGCTGGTGATTACCGGGGCGGATCGCATCGCGAGGAACGGCGACGCGGCCAACAAGATCGGCACCTACGGGGTGGCGACGCTGGCCAAGGCGCACAGCATTCCTTTCTACATCGCGGCGCCGAAAAGCACCTTCGACCCTGAACTGGCAGCCGGCGCGCAGATTCCGATCGAGGAGCGCAATGCCCGCGAGCTGCGTTTTGTAGGCGATGTGCGCACGGCGCCGGACCGCGTGAAGGTGTACAACCCGGCCTTTGACGTGACGCCGGCGGGGCTGATCAGCGGCTGGATCACCGAGGGCGGCATACTGAAGGCGCACGAGATCGCGGGCTGGCTGGCGCGATAAGTAGTTGCCGCGCCTCTCCTTGACGCTGCAACAGCGGTGCGTTAGCTTTCGAAACGGATCGGGGCGTAGCGCAGACTGGTAGCGCGCTTGCTTGGGGTGCAAGAGGTCGTGAGTTCAAATCTCATCGCCCCGACCATTATGAACGCCTCTCCTTGCGGGAGGCGTTTTCCATTTGGGTGCGGCTCACGACCTCTGCGGGCTGCGCCCGCGCCGCTACGCTTACGCCCGGCCATGGCCGGGCTTGTTCAGTTGGTCGAAGATTTTGGGTATGGTATGCATTCAGCCGCGAGGGAAGAGCCGATGCGAAGCCATTTCCTGATCCTGATTTCCTTTCTTGTCCTGCTCTGCGCTGCCTGCGGCGGCGGTGAAAACGCCGCGGACCAGGTTAACCGTGAGGCTACGTTCATCCCCGACGTTACCACACCGGAGGGCGCTACGGAAACCTACGCCCGCGCCATCGAGACGGGCAGCATCACGCTGGCCGAGCTGGTGGTGCTGGATGAAGAGCGAGACGTGTTGATCTCGCAGTTCCGCGCCAACTTCCAGGCCAGCGAGCAACAGGGTGTGAAGTGGAAGCTGGAGTTCAGCCAGGCGGAGCAACTGTCGCCCGCGCTTGTGCAGGCCAGAGTGGACTACATCCGACTGAAGGAAGGCAAGGAAGCAGGGCGCGAAAGCAGCTGGATCGTGTTCAAGAAAATTGAGGACGGCACCTGGCGCTACAGCCGCGCGCTCTCGATGCAGCTGATCGAGCAGATGAAACCAAAGCCCCCTTCCAACGGCGATGATGCACCCGCAGGCAACGAAGAGTCCGCCAACTCTCCCTGCGGCGGCTGAGCAACTTTCGGCAAATGCCGGAATCTTCCGGCCGATCTTTCTGTTTGTGCGGCACTGATAATGGATGAGCGGACGTCCCGGACCCGTTTCGACGGGGACCGGACTCAACTTTGGAAAGGGGCTTGAGCGTGAAGATTGCCTATTCGTTGCTGGCCGTGCTGCTGCTGCTGGCCGGGCCACTGTTTGCCGACGAGCTGACCACCACGGACGGCGACAAGCTGGTCGGCACCTTCGAGAAGCTGGAGAACGGTGAAGTGCACTTCACCACAAAGTCGGCCGGCGCCGTGAAGGTGCCCGTTGATAAAGTGGCGAGCCTGAGCCTGGATACCACGCGCAAGGCGCGCATCCGCACCGGCGACGACATCAAGGCCCAGCAGGAGGCCGAGCTCAGCACCCGCGACGGCAAGCTCGTCGTGAAGCTGGAAGCCGGCGAACTGGACGTCGAGTCGCTGGCCGGCCTTAAGGGGATCGATGAGACCCTGCCCGATGAACGCGCGGTGTGGGACGTCAGCGCGCTGGGCACCTTCTCATGGACCGAGGGCAACACCCGCACCTACAGCCTCGGTTACCGCTTCGATATCAAGCGCACCGGCAAGCGCAATTTCATGACGCTGTTCGGCCGCGGCAGCTACTTCCAGGATCGCAACCTGGAGGAAGAGCCGGTTCGCGAACGCAAGCACCATATCGGCTACCTGTACCGTTACATCTTCGACTTCAACCTCACCATCGACTTCACCGAAGACCTGTACTTCAACGAGTTCGCGGGCTACCACTACCGCAGCGTCACCGGCCTGGGCCCCGGCTACTACATCCTGCGCCAGGAGCGCCTGACCTGGCACGTCGGCGCGCACCTGACCTACACCTACGAGGACCAGCTGGCGGGCGCCGAAGACCGCGGCTACCTGGGCGCGCGGCTGATGACCGAGTTCGACTGGTCCAGCCCCAGCGGCATGCTGCACGTGAACTACAAGGGCGCCCTGATGTTCGACTTCGACGAGTCCAAGAACCTCACGGGCAACCAGTCGCTGCTGATTGAGCACAAGCTGGGCAGTTTCGTCACCGCCGGCCTGCTGATCGAGCACGCCTGGGACAACCTGCCGCCCGAGAAGTTCAAGCACCATGACTTCCGCTTCACCTTCACCCTCGGCTTCGCCTGGTCGACGCGAGGGTGGTAGCGAGAGCCGCCTGCAAATCTGACGCGCCCGCCCCAGTGGCGGGCGCGCCTGCTTTTGGTCAAACTGTGGGCCATGGCCGACAAGCGCATCACGGAAATCCGCCGCAAGCTCAGCTGGTACTACGCCTTCGCGCTGGGCGCGGCGCTGGCATTTGCCGTGCTGGTGGGCGTGACCGCCTTCGTGCCTGGCGCCGGCAGCAACCTGCTGGTGTGGGGCACGGTGTTCGGTTTCTGCGCCCTCGTGGTGCTGGTGTTCGCGGCCGTGAGCTGGCGCCTGCGCCGCATCGAGCGCGACGTCAACGCCAGCCGCAGCGACCTCCGGAACACCGGCCAGCTGCTGGCCGAGCAGGTGGCCCGGCGGGAAAAGGCCGAGGCCAGCCTGCGCGAAGAGGAGCTGTTCCCCGAGCTGTATCCGGGCCCGGTGCTGCGATTCGACGCCGAGGGGCGAGTGGTGCGGGTCAACCGCGCTGCCACCGAGCTGATCGGCGGTGCCGCCTTGCAGGGGCGGCTGATCACCGACCTGCTGCCCGGCATGACGCTGGACGACGTGCGCCAGTGCATCCGCGCCGGCGTGCTCGAGCCGCGCCAGGTGGAGTGGGGGAGGCGCTGGTACATCTGCCACATGCGCGGCGTGCCCGGCCACTCGACCGGTGTGCTGTACGCCAGCGACATCACCGAGACCAAAGAGCTGGAAGAGGACCTGCGGCACCAGGAACGGCGCGCCCGCGCCATCCTGGATGGCGCCGCTGACGCCATCATCATCGTGGCGGTGGGCGGCATCGTGCAGGCCGTGAACCCGGCGATGGAAAAGCTGTTCGGCTGGAAGCACGACGAGATCGTGGGCCGCAACGTGGACCTGCTGCTGCCCGAACTGTTCCAGCACCACAGCGGCGACCGCCTGCATGTGCTGGCCGGCTACGCGCGCCGCAAGCCGACGGGGCCGTTTGATCGCGTGTGGCACGGGCGCCACAAGGACGGCAGGGACTTCCCGCTCTCGTTCACGGTAAGCGCCTACGACTATGAAGGCTCTCCGCGCGTAAGCCTGTTCGTGCGCGACATCAGCGAGCGCGTGCGCGCCCAGGCCCTCGAGAGGCAGCAGGCAGAGCAGCTGCAGCAGCAGAACCTCGAGCTGGAGCGGCTGGTCACCGAACTGGACGAATTCAACTACGTGGCCAGCCACGACCTGCAGGAGCCGCTGCGCACCATGAGCACCTACTGCGGCCTTCTGAAGGCCGACCTGGGCGGCAACCTGCCCAAGCGCGCCGAGGAGGATCTGTCGGCGATCCTGAGCGCCAGCCTGCGCATGCAGCGGCTGATCACTGACCTGCTCGAGTATTCCCGCTCCGGCCACCGTGAACTGAAGCTGGACGAAGTGGACCTGCAGCAGGTGATGAAGCGCGTCGCCGGCGACCTGCGCGCGCGCGTCGAGGAGACCGGCGGCCGTATCGAATACAACGGGTTGCCGAAGGTGCTGGGCGACGAAATGCAGATCGGGCGGGTGCTGCAGAACCTGGTGGCGAACGGGCTGAAGTTCCAGCGGCCGGGCGCTTCGCCGGTGGTAACCATCCGCTCCGAGCCCGCCGGCGAGCAGGTGCGGCTTGAGGTTTGTGACAACGGCATCGGTATTGAAGAGCAGTACCTGGGCCGGATTTTCAAACCCTTTACGCGGCTGCACGGGGTTGGCAAGTACGATGGCTCTGGCATCGGGCTGTCGGTATGCCGTAAGATAGTGGAACGCCACGGCGGCAGCATCGAGGTAAGTTCCGTGCCGGGCGAGGGCAGCCGTTTCCGGTTAACGCTGCCCGCGGTGAAACCAGGAGAGGCATGAGCGAGGCTTCAATACAGACGCGGCCGTTCACGATCCTGCTGGTCGAGGACAGCCCTGTGCAGCAGGCCTTGACGCGTCGAGCCCTCGAGGACTCGACGCTGGAGGCCGATCTGCGAGTGGTGGACGACGGCGTTGCGGCGCTTCAGTACCTGCGCGGCGAGGGCGAATACGCGGATCGCACGGCGCACCCGCTGCCGGATATCGTGCTGCTGGACCTGAATATGCCGCGCATGAACGGCCACGAGTTCCTGTCGCGCCTGAAATCGGATGCGAAACTGGCGCATATCCCGGTGACCGTGCTGACCACCAGCAACGCCGACGCGGACGCCACCGCCAGCTACGCGCGCGGCGCCAGCGCGTTTGTGACCAAGCCCGCCGAGTACGGGAAGTTCGTGGAGCTGCTGAGCGCACTGGGCCAGTTCTGGGCTCACTTCGTGAAAGTACCGCCACCCAGCGCGAACTAGCGGGCCTTCAGAGCTGAACAGGCGAGTGGCATGCGCTTCCAGCGCATGAGTAGCGGCGGCCTCCGGCCGTCGCCGCTGGCCGGAGGCCAGCGAAACTCATTCGCGGGACGCGAATGCCACTACCCGCCGCAACGAACCTGAAGATTCACAAGCAGAATCAGAACGCCCCCGCCGGTTGGCGGGGGCGTCTTGTTTCAGTGTGATGGGCTACTTGCGCGGCGGGATCAGGCTGTCGCGTTCAACGGTGGTTTCCGCGGGCTTGTCCTTGCTTGCCGTTGCCGGCGCGGTGCCGTGCTCGGGCAATACCACCTGTTCGCCGCCCTTCAGGCGGTCGCCCCAGTCCAGGGTCGGGTTGGCATCCATGATCTTGCGGAACAGGTTGCGCGCCCCGTAGTACTCGATCGCGAGCTGGAAGGCGGTGTCGCCGGGCTCAGCCACTACCGTGCGTTTCGGGAAGTAATCACCGCTCGGCTGGGGCTGCGTCGTGCCTGCGTTCGCCACGGCCTCGGCGCCTTTCTTGCCGACCGGGATGCGGATGGTCTGGCCCACCCGGATCTTGCTGGCGGTGTCCTTGTTCAGTCCGTCGTTCAGCTTGTAGATGTCTTCGCTGGTGCAGCCGTGCCTGGCGGCCAGCTTGCTGATCATGTCGCCCGGCTGGATCTTGTAGTCGATCACGCCGCCTTCCTCGGCGGGCTTGACCGGCTCGGGCTTAACTTCCGGCTTGGGCTCGGGTTTCACTTCGGGTGCGGGAGTTTCTTCGATCTTCGGCACTGTCAGCTCGTAGCCCAGGGGGCTCTTCATCTCGACGGCCTTGGGCTCAACGGGCGTCACGGTCTCTTCTGACGTCTGCTCCGACGCCGGTTCCTCGTCACTGGGGGTGAACAGGGCGGCGGCGAGCAGCCCTACCAGCACGAGACCGGCCGCGGCAACCATCATGGAAATGCGGCTTTTGGTCATGGGGTCCTCCTTGTCAGCTGCGTCTTGCGACGTTGGGTGGCGGTTCATCCGCCGAAGCACGGGCTCCGGGCGGTAGTCCTGCATTCGGCAGGGAGGCTTTGGCGACTTTGAACAAAATCCGCGCGGGGCGAAATCGCGCGGTTACCGGACGTAAAACGAAGGGGCCGGGCACGAAGGCCCGGCCCCTCTTGCTCTGGGCAGCCCGTCGTTCGTTGAACTCAACCGGTCCGGTGCTGCTTATGCCGACGGTGCTATTCTTCGAACTTGACGATCCTGGTGACCTGGCTGTAGTTCTCGCCCTCGATCACGCGGCGCACCACCAGCCCCGGCCATTCCTTGGCGTACCAGGCGCGGGCGTCGCGCCCATCTTCATCCTTGTAGAGGTAGACGTTGCACTCGAACAGGCCGACGTCGGTGATGCGCAACTCGGTGCGCTCGAGGCGCGAGCGCTCTTTGGGTTCGAGGTGTTCATTGATGCTTTCGAACTTGATCTCCAGCTTCTGCGGCGTCTCGCCTTTGATCTTCTCCATCAACTGGGTGAGCTTGCTGACCTCCAGCTCGCAGCCTTCCGCGTCGGTCCTGGCGACCTGGTACTGCAGCACCTCGATGCTGCGCGTGCCGCGCTCGCCGCGTTTCGTGTCGATGTGATGCACCCAGGTCGCGCCCTTGCTGCTGAACAGGCGCTTGGGATCGATGGTCTCGGGCTCCGCTTCCTTCTTCTTTTTCTTCTTGCCCGGCGCCTTGTAGCCCGGGTCGCCCTCCACCCAGGTGAACTCGACCAGTGTGCGCGTGCCGAAGCGGTCACTCTGCTTCACGATCAGGCCGGGGAAATCGATGCTGCGCCAGATGCGCGAGTCCCCGTCTTCCCGCCCGAGGCTGACCCACAGGATGCAGTCGAAAGTGCCGGCGTCGGTTTTCACCTTCTCCTGCTTGCTCTTGTTGTAGCCGGGCGGGTCCTTCAGTTGCGGCGCGTCTTCCTTGAAGTTGACCTTGACCTCAAACGCGCCGCCGTCGTTGGCCTTCTTGCCCGCGTCCAGCGTGACCTCGCCGACTTCGGCATGATCTTCGTAGACGTTCTTGACTTCGTACGAGTGGTAGGTGGGCGAGGTGTCGCCGCCCTCCCTGGCCCGGCGCGGGAATGCGGTGCAGCATCCACTTGCGACCCGCGATGCGGTAAAGCCGGAAACTGTCCTTCTCTTCCTTCTGTTCATCCTTGGCGGCCGCCGGCGACGATTCAGGCAGAAACAGGCAGCCGGCCAGGACCGCCAACAGCAGCAGCAACAATTTGTGCATGTTAAACCTCCGGCCGCACCAACCCGATTGTGGGAGGTCGCGGAGTGTGCTGCAAGCACAGTCCCGGATTGCGAAACCTGTCGATCCACAAAACTTCGACATACGCGTGGAAATGTCAGCAACTTTCCAGGCTTACCAACACTCGTCAGCAATGTTGCAAGTTCTTTTGCCGTCTGGCGTTAACCTGAAGAATCCCCTTGCCGCATGGTCACAGCCTGCCAGAGCTGGTTATGATGCGATACCCGAGCTGCGATCCGCGAGGTTGCCCATGCTGAAGAAGACCGCCGACCGCGAACACGTCCTGCCGCTGCTGGAGGAACTGGGCGGCGTCACGGAAGAAAACGTCCGCCGCGTCAGCCGGCAGACCGGCGTGCCCGAGGCCGAGATCTGGGGCGCCGGTACCTTCTACACCCTGCTCAAGGGCGGGCCGCGCGTTCGTGTCTGCAACGGCCTGTCCTGCCGCATCATGGGCAGCGATCAGCTCGCGGCCGACCTGCGCGCCAAGGGCAAGGAAGTTGAGGAAGTAAGCTGCCTGGGCCAGTGCGACCGCGCGCCCGCGGCGCTGGATGAGTCACTGAAGGTTTTCGACACCAGCCGCCGGCAGCGCAGCATCACACCCGCCGACGACAAACTGCCGATCAACCTGGGCGGCAAGCGCGACTTCAGCTTCGGCGCGCTCAAGCAGGCGCGCGCCATGGGCGCCGAGGCGATCATCAAGGCGCTGGAAGCTTCCGGCCTGCAGGGGCGTGGCGGCGCGGGCTTTCCGGCCCACATCAAGTGGAAGGGCGTGGCGGGGCAGAAAGACCCGGTGCGCTACGTGATCTGCAACGCCGACGAGGCCGAGCCCGCGACCTTCAAAGACCGCGAAACCATGCTGCGCCGCGCCGACAAGCTGATCGAGGGCATGGCGATCGCCGCCCTGGTGGTGGGGGCGAAAGATATCTACTTCTACATCAGGGGCGAGTTCAACGCCGAAGCCGAGGCCGTGCAGCAGGCCCTGAAGCAGGCCGCACCCCACGTGCAGGACTGGAACTGGCACTTCCACCGCGGCCACGGCGCCTACATCTGCGGCGAAGAAACCGCGCTGCTGGAAAGCATGGAAGGCAAACGCGGCATGCCGCGCCTGAAGCCGCCTTTCCCGTTCGAGGTCGGCTTCCGCGGCAAGCCCACGCTGATCAGCAACGTGGAGACCTTCGCCTGCGTCCCGTACATCATCAGCCACGGCGGCGAGGCGTTCAAAGCCCACGGCCGCACCGAGGCCGGCAGCAAGCTGTACTGCATCAGCGGCCACGTGAAGAAGCCGGGTGTGTACGAGCTGCCCTTGGGCGCGACGCTGGAAGAGCTGGTGCAGGTGGCAGGCGGCTACGAAGGCAACCCGATGGCCTTCAGCCCGGGCGGCGCCAGCAGCGGCTTCCTGCCGATCGAGAAGCGCAACCTGCCGCTGGATTTCAAGGGGCTGGCCAAGGAAGGCAGCATGCTCGGCAGCGCCGGCGTGGTGGTGCTGAACGACACGGTGGACATGGCCAAGGCCGCACAGTGGCAACTCGAGTTCTTTGAAGACGAATCCTGCGGCCAGTGCGCCCCCTGCCGCATCGGCACCAGGTACCTCCACAACCAGGTCGGCAAGTACCTCAAGAGTGGCGACCCGGGCGCCCTGAAACACGCCAATGACGTAGGCTGGGAAATGGAAGAAGGCAGCATCTGCGGCCTGGGCATGGTAGCTCACAAGCCCCTGGTCGACGCCATGAAGCACTTCCCCAAGGCCTTCGAGAAGCGCTAACAACCGCACCAGCCCCGGCCGGCAGGCCGGGGGATTGGCCAGAAAGCGCGCCATCAAGCGGAAGTCCGGCGGAGCCCACATGCCCACGTACTTCGTCACCTTCACCAGCTACGGCACCTGGCTGCACGGCGACGAGCGCGGTTCCCACGACCGCAAAGGAACGACCGAACGCACGGCAAGGCTTGCACCCGACCCGGCCCTCGAGGCTCAAATGCGACTGCGCATGAAGCATGCGCCAATCACGCTGAGCGGCTCGATGCGCAAGGTCGTGCGCGAGTCAATCGCCGAACACTGCGACTATCGTGGTTGGCGGGTTCTCGAACTCAACGTCCGTACCAACCACGTGCATCTTGTGGTGCGCGCCGATGCCGCGGGAAGCCGCGTTTTAAACTCGATCAAGGCACGTGCGACTCGCTCGTTACGCGAAGCGCAACTGCTTGAAGCGGATCGCCCTGTTTGGACTGAACGCGGGAGCTGCCGTGTTATGAAAACCGCAGAGGACGTGGCGAGTGCTTGTGATTACGTCCGTAACGGGCAGGGAGCCGATTTGCCGGACGATTGACGTGGATTCCCCCGGCCTGCCGGCCGGGGCTGATTTTCCGGACGATTGACGTGGATTCCCCCGGCCTGCCGGCCGGGGCTGGTGGTGGGCGATATCGGACTGTTTGTCAGTTGAGGTTTGATATACTGCCGTGATGGAGTCGGCGATGAGCGAAACCTTCACCATCAAGATTGACGGACGCGAGTGCGTTGCGCTGCAGGGCGAGACCGTGTTGCAGGTCGCCCGGCGCGAGGGCATTCAAATCCCCACCCTGTGCGACGACAAACGTCTCGACCCGGCCGGCGCCTGCCGCGCCTGCCTGGTTGAAATCGATGGCCAGCGCCGGCTGCAGCCATCCTGCGCCTGGAAAGCCGCCGACGGCGCGAGCATCAAGACGCACCAGTCATCGCCGCGCGTGCAGCGCCACCAGGACGTGCTGGTCAGCCTGTACATGTCCGACCACAAGCTCGACGAGCAAGGCCTGCCCGTCGAGACGCCCAACGGCAACGACCTGCGCGCCTGGGCCAAAGACTGCAGCACGCTGAAGCTCGAGCCCGTCAACGCCCCGCGCGTGGCGCGCCCCGGCGACAAGAATCCCTACATCGAATTCGACCCCGCGCTCTGCGTGTTGTGCGCCCGCTGCACCCGCTACTGCGACGAGGTCGAGGCCGTCAACGCCATCACCCTCACGAACCGGGGCAGCGAAACCACCATCGGCACGGCCGGTATGCGCGGCCTGCTGGACACCAGCTGCGAGCTGTGTGGCGGCTGCGTGGACACCTGCCCGACCGGCGCGTTGTTCGAGAAGAAGTCGCCCAAGACGACGCCCGAAGAAGTCACCAAGGTCCGCACCACCTGCAACTACTGCGGCGTGGGCTGCCAGATGGACCTGAACGTGGCCAGGGTGGACGGGCAGGAGCGCGTGGTGCGCGTCACCAGCCCCGAGCCCGGCACCACGGTGAACGACGGCAACCTCTGCATCAAAGGGCGCTTCGCCTACGACTTCATCCATCACGCGGACCGCATCACCAAGCCGCTGATCCGCGGTCAGGACGGCAAGCTGCACGAAACCAGCTGGGAAAAGGCCATCGCGTTTGCAGCCGAGGGCCTGATGAAGGCGGCCAAACGCCACGGCCCAGGCGCACTGGGGTTCGTCAGCAGCAGCCGCTGCACCGGCGAAGAAAACTACCTGATGCAGAAACTCGCACGTGCGGCCTTCAAGACCGGCAACGTCCACCAGTGTGCCGCCACGTGACACGCTCCTACCGTGGCCGGTCTGGTCAAGATGTTCGGTGCGGGCGCGATGACGAACAGCATCCCGGAAATCCGGGACACCGATTTGATGTTCGTGATCGGCTCCAACACCACGGAAGCGCACCCCATCATCGCGATGGAAATGAAGGTCGCCCGCCAGCGCGGCGCGAAGCTGATCGTCGCCGACCCGCGCAGGATCTGGCTGGCCGAACACGCCGACATCCACCTGCAGCTCAGGCCCGGCACAGACGTGTTCCTGCTGAACGCCATGGCCAAGGTGATCGTCGATGAGAACCTGGTCGACCAGGAATTCATCGCCAAACACACGGACGGCTGGCCGGCGCTGCGCGAGAACCTCTCCAAGTTCACACTGGAGAAGGCCGAGCAGGTCACCGGCGTGCCCGCCGCCGACATCAGGCAGGCTGCCATCTGGTACGCCACCACGCGCAAGGCCGGCGTTTACTACACGCTGGGCATCACCGAGCACACCCACGGCACGGACAACGTCTACTCGCTGGCCAACCTGGTGCTGATGACCGGCCACCTGGGCGTGCGCAGCGCGGGCATGAACCCGCTGCGCGGCCAGAACAACGTGCAGGGCGCCAACGACGCGGGCGCCAGCCCGGTGTTTTACCCCGGCTACCAGCGCGCGCAGGATGAAGACGTGCGCAGGAAGTTCGGCGAGGCATGGGGAATCGGCGAGGCGCCGGGCCCCGGCCTGAACCTCAACCAGATGATGAAGGCCGTCGAGCACGGCGAGATCAAGGCGATGTACGTGATGGGCGAGGATATCCTGATCTCCGAGCCCAACTGCAACGCGCTGGAAGAGGGGCTCAAGAACATCGAGTTCCTGGTGTGCCAGGAGATCTTCCACAACATGACGACCGAGTACGCCCACGTGGTGCTGCCCGGCGCTGTGTTCGCGGAAAAGGACGGCGTGTTCACCAACAGCGACCGCCGCGTGCAGCGGGTGCGCAAGGCCGTCAACCCACCGGGCGAGGCACGCCCGGACTGGGAAATCCTGATCGAGATGGCGCGCGCCTGCGGCTACCAAATGCCGCAGTACCGCAACCCGGGCGAAATCTACGCCGAGATGGCAAGCCTCAGCCCCAAGTTCGCGGGCATCAGCCACGAGCGGCTTGACCGCACGCCCTGGGGCCTGCAGTGGCCCTGCGTCAGCGAAGACGACCCGGGCTCGGACTACCTGCACAAGGGCGGGCCGCTGATCGGCAAGGGCCTGTTCCAGACCGTGGAGTACCGCCCCAGCGCCGAGCTGCCGGATGACGCCTACCCGCTGGTGCTTTCCACCGGCCGCGTGCTGTACCAGTACAACGCCGCCACCCAGACCCGCCGAGATGCGGGCACCAACGCCAAGGCCGGTGAAAACTTCATCGAGCTTCATCCGGACGACGCGAAGAAGTACGGCGTGCAGGACGGCGAGCACGTCAAGATCGTCAGCCGGCGCGGCGGTGTAAAGGCGCAGGTCTGGCTGTCCGGGCGCGTTCAGCCGGGTTGCGTCTGGATGCCCATGCACTTCGCCGAGGCGGCCGCCAACCGCCTCACCAACGACGCGGGCGACGCGGTCACCGGCACCGGAGAGTACAAGGTGTGCGCGGTGAACCTGCTGCCGCTGAAAGAGAAGAAGCCGGCCGCTTCAGGCGCGGAGCTTGAGGCCGTGCGCCACCCGCAGGACTGAGACCGCCGGGGTGGTTACGGACTGCCGGTGAGGACTTAAATCGAAGCGGGGTGCGCTGACGCGCACCCCGCTTTGATTTGAAGACGAAGTCGTTCGAGGTGCTGGGCTCGCCTCAAAGTTCGGGCTTCGTCTTCAATACTTGAGGACTGGTGTCCTCCTTCCTCGTGCCTGTCGCCCTCGGGCTCGGGATTCCCTCCGGCGACACACACAGTATGCCCCATGAATGCTAATCAGCAAGGAATACCAAAAAACAAATTCAAAGTTGCCTTGCTAAATGGCAAGCTGGGTCCAGTCGCCTTGCGAAACGTGAAGCCCTGGAAATCAACGACACCATCGCCGCACGCATCACCGAGCTCGTCAACGAGCATTCCCAGGCCGGCGTCGCCCGCGCAGGCGGCGTCAATGAGTCCAGCGTCTTCCACTACCAGCGCGGCCGCCGCGTGCCCGCCGACTTCTGCGTGCAGCTCAGCGAGAACCTGGGCGTCAACCTCAACTGGCTGCTCACCGGCTCAGGCGCGCCCGAGGCCGGCGCCACCATGCTTGAGGCCGAGGCCGTGGGCGCCGGCATGGAGCGCATGGTGCGCATCCTGGGCGCCCTGGAAACCGAGGCCGAAGGCGCGCTCAAGGGCTCGCCCACGGTCGCGCGCCTGGAGCGGTTGAACCAGATGCTCAAGACCTGGGACGAAAGCCAGGCGCGCCTGAACGCCAGCCTGGTGCCCGTAGCCGAGCGCCTGGTGGCGAGCATGGCCGATGCCATGGAGCGCATGAACCTGACCCGCGCCGCCGACCTGAAGCCCGGCCTCGAATACCTCAAGCGTTTCGACCTGCCCACCGAGACCATCAACCGCATCGACCTGGCCCTCAGCCGCTTCGCCTTTCTTGACCTTGACTACGCCCGCGACTTCGAGCTGCGCCGCAAGATCCTGTGGCGCTACCTGCTCGAGGGCGGCGAAGACCCGCGCCGCGTGCTGGAATACGCCTTTGCCGTCGTGCACTCGGCCTACGGCATCGGCCGCCACGCCGAGGCCGTGCTGATGGCAGACGGCGTGCTGGCGGCCACGCGCATCGTGCCGGAGGGCGACCCGCACCGCCTGCGGTTGCGCATCGTGCGTGCGTCGTGCCTCGTCGAACTGGGGCGCGTATCGGAGGCCGCCGCCGAGCTGACCGACGCCGTGCCGCGCCTGCCCGAGGAAGCCCGCAACCGCCACTGGGGCCTGCACCTGCGCACCCTGGTGCTGGCAGGCGCGATGCAGACCGAGGCCGCGTTCACGGTGATCGAGGGTTACGCCTTTGCGCCCGATGACACCGCGCTGTTCACGCTGGCGCTGCTGGAAGGACGCGAGCCGCTGCTGCGCCGGGCGCTGAAGTTCGCGGAGAAGACCGGCGCGGTGCATCCCGACACCAGCCAGCCGACGCTGTATCTGCGCACCCAGTGCCTGCTGCAGGCCATGGGCGGCGAAGCCAGGCAGGCCGTGAATCGCTGGCTGGCGGCGGTAGAGAATCTCAAGTCGCAGCGCGAGCGCCGCCATGCTCTGCGCTTCTACGAGGTTGAGCTGCTGCGCGCCGGCGGCCAGGAACGCGCGGCGCGCACCCGCCTGCGCCAGTTCTGGACACAGTGGGGCAGCGGCGAAGGCGTACTGCCGCGCGGCTTCTTTGATCAGGCGGCTGTGTACCGCGAGACGCTGCTGCTTGAGCCCGCGGATTCGCCCCTGCGGGCGCGCGCCAACGCCTGGCTGCGCCGCATGCTGCGCCAGGGCTACGCCTGCCTGCGCCCCTGGCTGGCGTAGGGGCGCGGTTTGCCGCGCCCGGCAATGGGTGTCCCATTGGACACGGCCATCCGCTATCATGGGCGCCTTGCTTCCAGGAGACGCCATGAACAAGTGGATTGCTGCCATGCTGCTGCTGCTGCCCGTCGCCGGCTGCGGCGGAACCCAGACCCAGTCCGAGCCGGACGATGACCAGTACACCCAGGAAGACCTGAGGCATGAGACCGGCGACGTGTATCGGCCGAGCAACAGCGGCAAAGACGACGACGGGGTGGAGAAGGGCAGCCGCGACAAGCCCGCCCGCACGGACACGGTAAAGAACGACGAGAGTCCAAAGAAGGATCCCGAGCCCAAGGTCGAGCCGAAGAAAGACCCGGAGCCCAAGGTCGAGCAGCCCAGGAAAGACCCACAGCCAAAGAAGGACCCCGAGCCCAAGGTCGAGCAGCCGAAAAAGGACCCGGAACCAAAGGTGGAGCCCAGGAAGGACCGCAACGACCTGATCGCCGTCTTCATCGCCAACGTCAGCACCCGCATGGATGACCTCGAGGGCAGCAAGGCCTGGAAAGAGTTCCTGAAGGCGAAAGAGAAGTTCGACGACCGCATGGACAAGGCCCTCGAGAAGGGCAACGACGGGCGCGGCAAGGACGCCGAGGCCGCCTGGGCCAATGCGATCCAGTCCTGGTACGAAGTGCGCTACATGTACGAGCTGTTCCTGCACGTCAACCGCAAGGCCGGCAACGACTTCGAGCCCGGCGCCGGGCTGAACTTCGACGAGCTGCAGGTCTACAGCGACCAGCAGCTCAAGTCGGACGACTGCGCCCACACCTACGCGGCCTACGAGCTGGCCGAGCCGAAGATGAAGCAGGTGCGCCAGTTCCAGACCGACGTGCTGAAGTACGACCTGGTGGCAAGCAAGGTGTTCCAGGACGACAAGCAGGCCAAGAAGTGGGCGACGGAAAAACAGAAGTGGCAGGACGCCACCGAGGGCAAGTTTGACGACAAGGATCTGAAGAAGTACCGCGAATAAAGGGAACAGGAGCCGCAAGCGCCAGCGCGCGGCCCGATAGTTCTTGACAGGTCAATGGACGGGGCTAAACTTGCATCGTCAGCCAAACGGAGGGTCTCATGTCGGTCACTGTCCACAACCACAAGGCCAGCTAGCGAGACCCGACCCTTTCCACGTCAATCGTAAAGGCCGGTCCTCGCGACCGGCCTTGTTCTTTGGTGGCCCGGTGGCACGGGGTGTCCTCACCCGTGCTCGACATGGGTGGGGACACCCATGCCACTCTCGGCCACAGAAACGGAGGTGCGCCATGCGCAACCAGGAAGCTCAAACACTTACGAACTGCCGCGGCCAGGCTGGCCGCGCCACAAGGGGAATTCAGACTTGGACAACGAAACCAAAGAAGCGCTGGAGCCGTTCATCGACCTGGCGCTGATCATAGAAGTGCTGTACCCGGTAAAAAGCGGCAAAGAGGCCACCGTGTTTGCGTGCCGGGCGCACCCGGACACCGGCTGCGAATTCCTGGCGGCCAAGGTCTACAAGCACCTGCGCGAGCGCGGCTTCCGCAACGACGCCGCCTACCAGGAAAACCGCACCGAGATGTACCACAACACCCGCGTGCGCAGGGCGTACCAGAAGGGCTCGGAGTTCGGGCTCGAGGTTCACTTCATGCTGTGGGTCGGCCAGGAGTGGGAACACCTGCGCAAGCTGTACGACGCAGGCGTCTATGTGCCCGTGCCGGTCAAAAACGTCGGCCGCGCCATCCTGATGGAGTTCTACGGCGGCGAGGAAGGCCCCTGCCCGATCCTGCAGCACGCGGAGGTGCCGCGCGAAAAGGCGGCCGGCCTGTGGGAGCTGCTGAAGGCCAACATCGAGCGCATGCTGCAGGCGAACTTCGTGCACGGGGACTTGAGCCCCTACAACGTGCTGGTGGACCTGGAGAGTGAGTCGGACCCGCTGCGCATCATCGACCTGCCCCAGGCCGTGGACGCCCGCTTCAACCCCAACGCGCGCGAGATGCTGGAGCGCGACGTCACCACCTGCTACCGCCACTTCCAAAGGCTAGGCGTGCAAGACAACCTCAAGGCCTGGACGGCCGAATTGTGGAGAAAGTGGAAACGCGCAGAGTTGTAGCCAACCAACCAGGAGGAGCATCTTCACAACACCAACGCACCGGGGCGGGTTCTAAACCCGCCCTGCTTGCGTTGTGTGCCGTTGAACCGGGCATCTGGTGTGCCGTCAGGTTCGATGCGGCGGGTAGCGGCATTCTCGTCCCGCGCAAGAGTTTCGCTGGCCTCTGGCCTGCAGAGGCGGCCGGAGGCCGTCGCGCCTCATGCGCTGGCCCGCCCGGCGCAGCCTGTTGAGCACCGTAGCCTCAGCTAGGCCTCAGTCGGGCGCCTTGCGTCGCTCGCCCGGCGCTCGGCAGCAGTTCCATGCTGGGTTTCCAGGCAGGCTCTAAGTCTTGTCTGGCGGCGTACCAGTCCACTGCGCGGGCGGCCGTCCCGGCCATGACGAACAGAACACGGCCAGTCGGGCGCAGAAGTGATCCAAAATAATAATTAACATCATGGGCAATAGTTGCGAATTGC
The DNA here is from genome assembly GCA_027493625.1 of Planctomycetota bacterium. Classification (GTDB taxonomy): domain Bacteria; phylum Planctomycetota; class UBA8742; order UBA2392; family UBA2392; genus JACKID01. The sequence continues at coordinate 984,885 of JAOSKM010000002.1, forward strand.
CATGGATCGGTGTCTGGCCGTGGATGCAGGCGTGGAGCGGGGTGAACGATCAAGATCGATCACCCCGCCTGTAGTGGTAATGCAGAAAAATGCAACGCAAGACCCCCGCATAAGGCATCGATAATCTCGTATGGAACTATCAGAATGGTCCTGAAGTGCCTGAAACAAGCGGTTAAGATCGATCTTGATCGATCTTGATCGATCTAAGCATTTGCGGCTGGCAACGAATTATTCACTCGTGCGCACTTGGGTGACTATAGTAACAACATAAACCATCGTGCAAGTGATGTAGTGGCAATGAGATGCGAGGATGCCCCCATTCTGTCAGCATCGGGAATATTTGGCACAGAACATGCATTACAAGTACCGCAAAAATACGAGTACCAGTGGGGGTACTTGACCCTCCCGCAGTCTTGGGGAGGGGTGCGTCACCAGACCAGGCAGGTGTGAACAGGCCACGCGCCTTCCGGCCACATGAAATGACCTGTCGCTCCAGGAGAGACACAAAGATGACAAGTGAAGTGACACGCCGTTCAGCCAGAGCGAATCGACTCGATTGGCGGTCGGCTGGAGGTTTCATCGGCCGCAAGGCAGGGCTGAGTGGCCTGTCGAAGGTCGCGCTCCTGCTGTTGCTGGTGATCGGTGCCGGCGCTGTGTCAGCCCAGACGATCACGCTGTCAACCGTCTGGACGGGCAATACGACCGGCGGCAACGGCGGCAACATGTTCGACCTGGCCACCAATACTGCTCCGATCTCGATCAGCCGCTTCGACGTCAAGATGTCGTCCACTGCGGCGCAGACGGTGAACGTCTACTGGAAGGCGGGCACCTACGTGGGTTTCCAGACCAATCCCGGCGCATGGACTTTGCATGAGTCGGTCGCCACCACGGGTGCCGGGTCGGCAACCCCGACTCCGGTGGCCCTGACCACGCCGTTGGTCATCCCGGCGGGTACCACCTACGGCATCGCCGTCGTGGCTCAAACGACAGCGCTGCTGTACACGTCTGCAACGACGTCCCAGGTTTACTCGGACGCCAACCTGACCCTTACCGCCGGCGCGCAGGTCACGACGACATTCGGCTCGAGTATTGCGAACCGCATCTGGAACGGCGTGGTCCACTACGAGATCGCAGATTTCCCGACACTCGGTCCCGCGACCGGTTCGGGGTTCAACTCCGCGCGTGTGTACGACGCCTACCTGGGTGTCGCACTTTCCAACGCCACGCTGGTCGCCAACGACAGCAACGACCCCAACATCAACGTCACCGTGACACCCATTTCGGCCGCCCCGGGCGTGACCGCGCCCTCCAGCCAGGCCGGCGCAACCGTGCCGCACAACATGACCTGGACCGGCACGCCGACCGCAGTCGGTACCTATACATACGACGTGCTGCTCAGCGACGGCACCAACAACCCCACCTACACCGTAACCATCAACGTGACCGACCCGGCGCCGACACTGGACGTGCCCAGCGGCTCGGCCTTCTCCGCTTCCCACATCTATAATGGCACCATCGGCGTCGCCCTGGCCAACGCTACGCTTGAGGCCGACGACCTGAACTCGCCCAACATCAACATCACCGTAACGCCGGTGAACCCGTGCCCTGGCGTCACTGCCCCCTCCAGCCAGGTCGGGGCCGCTGTGCCGGCAACCCTGAGCTGGACCGGCACGCCCAGCGCAGGCGGCACCTACACCTATGACATCAGCCTGTTTGACGGCACCAATACGACAAACCAGACGGTTACCTTCTCCATCGATGCGCCCGGTGTGCAGTTGGGCACCGTCGGCACCGGCAACACCTTCCCCTTCAACTACTCGGCCACCAACGGGCGGTTCCAGACTGCCTACGGCGCTTCCGAGTTGAACCTGGCCGCCAACACGGTGATTTACGAGATCCGCGTGGCCGGCAACACCGTGGCCGCACCCGAGTACGGCAACCTTCGCCTACGCATGGGTTACACCAACCTGGCGGTCAACGCGTTGACGACCACCTTTGACAACAACTACACCGGCACACTGACCGACGTGCTGGGCCCGGTGAATATCACCCCGAGTGCCGTCCCGGAGCCGGCCACCAGCTTCCAGTGGTACATTTTCCCGCTCAGCACCCCCTTCGTTTACAACGGCACCGATTCGCTGCTGATCGACTGGTCATACGACACCCGCAGCGGCACGGGCTTCAACATTTCCACCGCCGTACCGACCGGTGAACAGGCGCGCTCGCGCGTCTACGTGAACGGCGGCAACTACCTGTCCGCAACCGGAACCGCGGCAACCACGGGCGGCAACTATGGCATCCAGATGAAGGTGCTGACGCCCAACAGCGTCGCCTTCCTCGGCGCGGGCACTGACGGCGGACTCTCCGCCCCGCAGACCGACCTGGTTGTGATGGATATGGCTGCCGCGGCGACCACTACGGCCCGCGACCTGAACTCGGTCACTTTCACCCAGACCGGCACCATTGCCGACGCTGCGATCAGCGCCATCAAGCTGGTCCGCGACAACAACGGCGACGGCCTGGTGGATGCGGGCGATACCGTGCTCGGCACCGGCACGCTGACGGCGGGCCAGGTCACCTTTGCCGGTTCACCGCTGGTAAGCGTTCCGGACATCACGGGATCGGGCCCGGTTCCGCTGCTGCTGGCGGTGACCATCCCGGGTTCACTGACATCGGGCACCACGGCGAGCTTCGAAATCAGCGCGCCGTCTGACGTGAGCTGGAGCGGCGGCACGGACCTCACCCTCTACCCGTTCAGCTCCGGCGTGTTCACCCAGCGCATGGCCGGCACCTACACGATCAACCAGACCAGCGGCGACTTCAACGACATCGGCGCGGCGTTTGACGCGCTGGAGACCGTCGGCGTCTCCGGTCACGTGATCCTGGAAATCACCGACAGCGCGACCTACGTGGCCACTTCCAGCTACTCACTGGGCCTGGATGGCACGCTGACGGCGCTGGCCCCGGTGCCAGGCGCCTCATCCAGCGCCACCATCACTCTGCGCGCCGCCGCGGGCCAGACCCCGGTGGTGCAGGGCAACGCTTCCGGCGCCGGCCTGATCGGCTACACGGCGCGCGGCGGCATCGGAATCATGCAGTCGTATGTGAGCATTGAAGGCCTGGAGGTCACAGGCGGCCCGAACTTCGGCATCCTGATCCAGGGCAACGGCCTGTCCAGCATCGGTCTGACGCCCACGGACAACGCGGTCCGCCGCTGCAAGGTGCACGACATTCCCAGCGGTCCGGGCATCGGCTTCTTCGGCCAGAACTCGGCGTACTTCACCAACGGCGTGATCGAGAACAACTTCGTGTGGAACTGCCACACCACGTCCATTCCCGCCACCACGGTGATCCAGGGCAGCACCGCGACCGCGGGCTGCATCGCTGTGCGCAACCCGGCCAGCGGCAGCGGCTCGATCCGCCACAACACCATCCTGCACACCAGCGGCGTGGCCAACACCTCGGGTATGGCCTTCAGTGCGGCCAGTACCACGTACGCGCTGAACGACGTGAGCAACAACATCGTCGTCGTCACTAATCCCACGCGCCACGCGCTGTGGCTCAACAGCGTCACCCACGCCAGCGTGCCGGCCAACTGGGACTTCAACTACTGGTTCGCTTCGCTGCACTGCAACCAGACCACACTGGCCACCTTTGCCACCTGGCAGGGCGGCGGGCGCGACACCAACGGCTCGAACGCCGACCCGGAGCTGGTCAGCACCTCGGGCACCATCGACCTGCACCTGCTGCCCATTTCGCCCTGTGTCGACCCGACCGGCCAGACTTCGGCCCTCGCTGTCGACATCGACGGCGACACCCGTCCGCAGGGCTCGTCCGTGGACATCGGCGCCGACGAGGGCAACTTCCCGGCGCAACTGTGGCTGCTGAGCAGCGGCGCCGCCCCTGCCTCCGCGACCACCGGCCTGGCCGCCGACCAGTGGCTGGGCAGCTTCCGTGCGATCTCGGTCAACTCCGCGCAGCAGGTAAATATTGCGACCTTCACCCAGGTCGGCAGCACGGGCAGCGCCGGCTTCACCAACCTCAAGTTGTGGGTGGACACCAACGCCAACAACCAGTGGGACGCCACTGACACCCAGATCGCGGGACCGGTCGCGAACATGACCGGGTCGACCGTGACCTTCACGGGGCTGCCGGCGTTCACGAACAACCAGGCGGCGCTGGTTTTCATCACCGCGCAGCTGGCGGTTTCCACCACGCCGGGCACCGCGCAGTTCGAGATCACGTCGTCCGGCGACGTCAGCGCCACCCCGGGCCCGGTCACCGGCAGCTTCCCGCTGCAGGGCGCACCGGTCAACGTGGTCAACCCGGCGCCTACCCTGACCCCGGCCACGGGCTCGGGCTTCAACGCCAGCCGCGTCTACAATGCGATGACCGGCGTTGCGCTGAGCGCAGCCAGCCTGGTCGCGGACGACAGCAACGACCCGACCATCACGGTCACCATCACGGCGATTTCGGCGGCACCGGGCGTGACCCAGCCCTCGAACCAGTCGAACGTCGCGCCGCCGGCCACCATCACCTGGACCGGCACGCCGACCACCCCGGGCTCATACACCTATGAAGTCGAGGTTGACGACGGCTTCAACAACCCGATCTTCACCGTCACCGTCAACGTCACCAACCCGGCGCCCACCCTGACGCCGTCGGCCGGCTCGGGCTTCAGCGCCGTGCGCGCTTACAACACGACGGTCGGCGTGGCGCTGGTCAACGCGGACCTGGTCGCGGATGACGTCAACAACTCAAACATCGACATCACGGTCACGCCGGTAACCCCCGCGGCCGGCGTCACGGCGCCCTCCAGCCAGACCGGCGCCGCCACCCCCGCGACCCTGTCGTGGACCGGCACGCCGACCACCCCGGGCAGCTTCACCTACGACGTGACGCTGGACGACGGCAACAGCAACCCGACCTTCACGGTCACCATCAACGTCAGCAACCCGGCGCCCACCCTGACGCCGGCTACCGGCTCCGGCTTCAGCGCACTTCGCGTCTACAACGCCGTTTCCGGCATTGCGCTGAACGCGGCCAGCCTGGTCGCCGACGACAGCAATGACCCGACCGTCTCGGTCACCATCACCGCTATCTCCGCGGCCCCGGGCGTCACCCAGCCGGCCAACCTCACCAACGCCAACGTGCCGGCCACCATCACCTGGACCGGGACACCCACGACCGTGGGCAGCTTCACCTATGAGGTTGAGGTCGACGACGGCTTCAACAACCCGGTGTTCACGGTCACCATCAATGTCACCAACCCGGCCCCGACGCTGAACCCGGCCACGGGCTCGGGCTTCACGGCCGCCCGCGTCTACAGCGGCACGCAGGGCACTGCCCTGTCGCTGGCCGACCTTGTGGCGGATGACACCAACGACCCGACCGTCAGCTTCACCATTACGCCGGTGAACCCGGTGCCGGGCGTCACGGCGCCTGCCAACCAGACCAACGTCGCGGCTCCCGCGACCCTGAGCTGGACCGGCACGCCCACCGCGGGCGGTGTGTTCACCTACGACGTGCAGGTGTCGGACGGCGTCAACTCGCCGACTTTCACCGTGACCTTCAACATTGCCTTCAACGGCACCGTCACGGTCGCCAACGGCAACCCGGGCGGCACCTTCCACTTCGGCAGCCTGGGCGCGGTGTTTGATGCCCTGGAAACCGTGGGCATGGGCGGACCGCTGATCGTCGAGATGTACGACGACGGCGGCAACTTCGCGGTCGATGACTCCTACCGCCTCGGCGTGGTGGGTTCCACCATCACGATCGTCGCCGTCAACGGCTTGAGTGCCGCCAATACGCTGACCATCAAGGCGGCCTCCGGCGAGACCCCGGTAATCTCGGGCAACTGCCTTTCCACCTACTCCACCAGCACCACCGAGATCGGCACCATGGCCTTCCGCAACGTCGGCAACATCACGCTGGAGGGCTGACCTTCACCGGCGGCACCTACTACGGCGTGATGTGGTACGCCAGCATCACCGGCAGTGCCGACAACCTGGTGATCCGTGGCTGCAAGTTCCACGGCATCAGCTTCGGCTCGGCCATCTACATGTACGGCTCAAGCACAACGACGGGCCCGAACAACGTGCTGGTCGAGAATAACTTCTGCTGGGACGTCAACGGCGACGGCAGCGGTATTGGCGGCGGCACCACCGGCGGCCCGCGCGGCGTGATCGGCGCGCGGCGCCCCGGCACCAACTTCGTGGCGCGTCACAACACCATCCTGCTGAACTCGGCGGGCGCCACGGCCAGCGCCTTCTACACCAACGGCACCAACGTTCCGCTGGCTGACGTCAGCGCCAACGTCGTCTACATCCAGACCGCAGGCTCGGCCACCTTCTTCAACAAGGACACCAGCGCCGTTCCGCCCACCACCGCGAACCGCAACGTCGTGTTCCTCGGCGGCTCCGCGGCCATGGTCAACGACGCCACGCTCTCCACCTGGGCGCAGTGGCAGGCTTCCGGCCGAGACGCCAACGGTCTGAACACCGACCCGCTGCTGGTCAACATCGGCGCCGGCACAGAAGACCTGCACCTGCAGCTCACATCGCCGGCGATCAACCTGGCGGTCGGCAGTGCGGCCACAGTGGACATCGACGGCGACACCCGCCCGATCGGCACGGCTGCCGACTCGGGCGCCGACGAGGCGCTGGTGCCGGAAATCGAAGTGCTTGAGGGAACCAACGACGTGGCTGACGGCAGCACCTACAACGTCGGCAACGTGCCCACCACCACCGGACTGGTGGTCACCTTCACCGTCAACAACACCGGCGCCGCCGACCTGCTGTTGAACGGCGCTACCACGGTGGTCGCCACCATCATCAACAACCTGGACGCCGGTTCAGGCGTGCAGAGCCAGCCGGCGATCACCACGATTGCCGCCGCGGGCAGCACCACGTTCCAGGTCTTCCTCGACCCCACCATCCCGGGCGCCTTCTCTCTGTCGATCAGCATTGACAACAACGACCTGGATGAGAATCCGTTCAACTTCAACGTCGACGGCACCGCCTTCACCCCGAACGGCGAGGCCGAGGCCAACACCGCCACCGGCTCCAGCCTCAGCGGCGGCACCAACGGGCCCTTCACCATTGCCCTCGACCCGGGCACCGCGCTCGCCAACGTCGAGATCGAGCTGACCGACCCGGAAGGCGACAACATCAACGTAACCGCCATCACCCTGCTGACGGCAGCGCCCACCGGCATCACCGCCCCGGCAGTGCCCGGCGCGCCGGGCCAGCCCATCAGCCTGGCCTGGACCGGCACGGCTGACGCCTCCAATGCCCCGGGCGCCTACACCTGGGAGGTGGAGTTCGCCGACGTGGGCAACCAGACGGTGGTCACCGCACAGGTCACCATCACCATCAACAACCTGCCTCCCAACCACGCCATCTCCGGCGCCACGGGCGGCGACGGCAGCGCGGGCAACCCCTACACTGCCGCCTACACCGCCACCATGGGCGCGACTGCGGACATCGACCTCGCCAGTGTCTCCGACCCGAACACCAGCCAGGCGTTGTTCCTGGGCAGCATTACCCTGGGCGGCGCCAACCCCGCCGGCGGCAACGGCTTCATCTTCAGCCTGGCGGCCGGTTTCCTGAACGTGGCCCCGACTGCGGCGCTGCTTGCCGCTGACGTCGGCACGCACACCTTCGACGTGGAGGTCACCGACAACATCGCGGTTGTCACCATCTCGGTGTCGATCGTGGTGAACGCAGCCCCGGCCTTCGTGAGTGTTTCACCGCTCACCGACGGCGAGCAGGGCCTGGCCTACTCGTTCCAGCTGGTGACCAGCGGCGGCACCGGCGCTCTGAACTTCACCCACACCGGCGGCACGCTGCCCCCGGGCGTGGGCCCGAACGCGAGCGGCCTGCTCAGCGGCACGGCGACCCAGGCGGGCGTCTACAACTTCGACATCACCGCCACGGATACACTGGGCGTCAGCGTCAGCGGCGCCTTCCAGATCACCGTTGACCCGCCTGCCACGGGCAACCCGACCATCACCTCGACGTCGCCGCTGCCCTCCGGCACGCAGGACGCGGTGTACGCCGGCTTCACCTTTACAGCCACCGGCGGCACCGGCAGCTACAGCTTCAGCGTCTCCGGCGGCAACCTGCCCCCGGGCCTGAGCCTCAGCGCCGCGGGTGTGGTCTCCGGCACGCCGACACTGGCCGGCAGCTATGCCTTCGACGTCACCGTGACAGACACGGCTTTTGCCACGGACACTGACGCGTTCCAGATGGTCATCAACCCGCCGCCGGTCGTGGGCGGCAGTGGCGGCGGCGGTGGCGGCGGCGGCGGCGGCTGTGTAACCGCCGAGTCCGGCACCGGCCCGTGGCTGCTGCTGGCGCTGATCGGCGCGATGATGATGCTCCTGAAGCTGCGCAAGGCACGCGAGTAAGACAACCGGGCACCACAAAAGAACCGGGGAGGCGCAAGCCTCCCCGGTTTCATTGTCACCCGCACAACAAGATCCGCAGGCGCCTCCGCGCAGCAGCCGGTACAGGCGATCCAAAATGCTCTAACGGAACACCGACTCAAGCACGAGCCTGCCGACGGCATAAAACACAAACAGGACAAAGCCGCCGAGCACCAGCAGGAAGGGGAAGAACACCAGCATCCAGAACAGGTTCACCCAGGGATTGGGATTCCCTTTCGGCAGCGCCATGACCTGGTTCTGGAAGTTCTTGAACATGCCCCGAGAATAGCCGATCCCCTCTATCCAGCCATTACAATTGCGTGCAGCGGATGGAGTCATTCGCATCTGGCGGCAACCCGGTGTGAGCGAGTTCGCAGCTTCGCCGCGCCGGCGTTGCTAGCATGCCGGAGTGCACGCCGAAAATGTCTACCTGTTTCGCCACGCGCTGCTGCGCGACGCCGCCTACCAGATGCAACTGCCCGGCGAGCGCGCCAGGCTGCACGACCTGTCCGCGCGGCTGCTCGAGGCCCTGTTCGGCGGACGGCCGCCCCTGCCGCCTGACCTGCTGGCCCGGCCGGCGATGAAACCCCAGCCTCACCCGACGGACGCGATCGCGGAGGAGCTGGCCGAGCATCTACACCTGGCGGACCTGCCTGCACTGCGGGATCTGCGCGTGCTCTACCTGCGGCGCGCCGCGGAACATGCCGATGCTGCTTTCCAGCACGACAGCGCTTTGCGCTGCTGGAAGCAGCTGGCCGAGATGCTGCCCGGCGCGGAAAGCATCGAGGCCCTGCGGCGCGCGGCTGCAACCGCGTTCTATTCCGGACGCATGGGTGAAGCCGAAAACCTGTCGCTGCAGGCTGCCGCGGCCGCCAGGCAGGCGGCGGATGAACGGGCTGCGGGTGTCGCGCTGGGCGGGCTGGTCACGGTGTATCTCGCTACCGCGCGGCTGGAGCTGGCCGAAAGTACACAGCAGGAGGCACTGGCACTGCACCGCCGCAGCGGCGACAGCGCCTCGGAGTGCGTGGCGCTGGGCAACCTGGCGATGATCTGCAACGAGACAGGACGCGTGCAGGAAGCGGAAGACGGTTACCTCGCCGCGCTGCAGGCCGCCCGGAAAGCCGGCGACAGGCGTTATGAGGGTGTGCTGACGAGCAACCTGGCGATTGTGTTGCAGACAACCGGCCGCGCAGCAGAGGCAGTGCGCATGTATCGCAAGGCGCTGGCCATCCATCGCGAGGTGGGCAATCGCCACTCGGAGTGCGTGGCGCTGGCAAACCTGGGCATCGCAGCGAGGCTGGGGGAACGCCACCCGGAGTCTGAACAGTACTTCGCGGAGGCGCTGGCGGTCGCGAAGCAGACGGGCAACCTGCGCGTAAACGGCATGGTGCTCGATCAGCTTGCCGCGCTGTACCGTGACACCGGGCGGCTTCAACAGGCCGAACAGACTCTGCTGCAGGCGATCAGGATCCATCGCGAAGTGCAGAATCGCGTCGCCGAGGCCGCCGCGCGTGCCGGCCTGGTCCAGACGCAGGATGCCTGCCGGAAGGCAGGCATCCCCACGCCCCAGGCATCCGCGTAACGCGCGCCCGGCCTTACTGGTCCCTCCAGTACTTCAGCCAGGCTTCTTCGTACTTGTCGAGCCTGGCTTCGTCGAAAGATCTCGCTCACCACCTCATTTGCCGGGCGGCCTTTGACCAGTTCCCAGAACATCTTGCTGTAGTCCTTCTGGAAGTCCTTGTCGCCGCCCTTGAGCGCGAAGTAGGCGATGCTCCAGGCCTGCGCGTAGTGGATGTTCACGTCGCCTTCGTTCCAGTCCCGGCGCGTGAAGTGGAAGAACCTGCTGAACTTCACGTGCTTGCCTTCGCGGATGGTCTCCTTGATGCGCTCATAGCGCGTGTAGTGGTCGCCGCGTGAGCGGATCAGCAGACCCAGCTCAATCATTGCACCCTTGTTCTTCACGCTGGCGTGGCCCAGGAACTCCGCCAGGCCTTCATCCACCCAGACAGGGCGGTGTTCCGCCAGCATGTCGAAGAACTGGTGCCAGCCTTCGTGGAAGAAGGTGTCCACAGTGTCCAGCGCGAGCCCGCACACCTGCGACTTCGCGCCCTCCTGGCTGTAGAGCTGCAGGTACTTGTGGTTCGGGTCATAGAAGCCGAGCGTGTGCTCGGTCCGGCCGTTGCCGCCGCACGCCCTGGCGAAAGCGTGGAAGTCCTCCTGCTTCGTCATGAAGAACACCTTGGACACCTTGCCCTTCGGCAGGTCGGCGTCCTTCAGGCCGGTGAAGCGCACGTACTCGTCACGCGCGAGCTCGGCCAGGTTGGCCAGCGAGACCAGGTCGGGGCTGGGCTTCAGCAGCTTCGCCAGCTTCTTCTGGTCGGCCTTCTTGCCCAGGTCCAGCTTGCCCGCGTACTTTTCCAGCTCGTCCATCTCGGCGGCTGTCACGCCCACATCGCTGACCACCAGGTAGTTGCCTTTCTTGCTGCGGTGCTCCAGCTTTCCGCAGGTCAGGGGCCAGCGCTGTTTGTAGGGGCCGTCAATCACCTGCTTCAGTTCGGTGGCGCGCTCGACGTAGTCCGGGTCTATCGAATGCTTGAGTTCCTTCCGCGCCTCATCCCAGCGGCCGAACTCGTGCAGCAGGCGGCAGTACGAGATGCGGAACCAGCAGTCGGGCTCAAGCTCGATCGCCTTGCCGTAGTGCTCAAGGGCCTTGTCGTCCTCGCGCAGGTCGCGGTGGCAGTGGCCGACGTTGCCCCACCACAGCCACTCGTCCTCGGCGTCCATGGTGCCCCTGGCGGCCTGCAGCACGGCCAGGGCCTCGGCGGGCTTGCCTTCACCCAGCAGGTCCAGCGCGCGGTTGCAGGCCTTCACGCCGCGCAGGGAAGAGTTGTCCTGGGCCTGCACGGCGGAACGCCCGCCGGCAAGGGCCATGATCAGCAGAATCGAAAGCGTCGGGATCAAAGTTCTCATGTCGTCTCCTTTCACAGATGCACAGGATCGGACGCGACAAGAGTCTCTGCGATTACAGAAGCAGCGCCATGTTTATAGCGCTGCACATACGGCGCGCCGAACGCCGGCCTGGTGCCGCCTCGGCGCAACCCGCCCCCGCATGGCTGCGCAGGAGAAACTGGTTCCCCCTTGCTATAAAATGACCGTAGTATAAAAACATACTGCGGTCAGTAAGTGGAGGCAGCATGGCTACCCAGAAGGCGCGACGCGAGCAGACACGACAGAGCATCCTGGATGCGGCCTGCGAGCTCTTTGAACAGCGCGGCTACGACGAAACCAGCGTCGACGAAATCGTCAAATTCGCCGACGTCGCCAAGGGAACATTCTTCCGCTACTTCCCCACCAAGCTGGACGTGCTGGTCGCCGTAAGCCGGCAGGCGGCAAAGGGCGACGGCGAAAAGCTGCTGGTCCAGGTTCAGGCCGCCGAGGACGGGCTGCAGGCGGTCGAGACCATTATGCGCTTCTTCTGCGCGTGGTTCGAAAAGAACCGCAGCCTGGCCATCCCCGTGATCCAGCACGCCGCCACGGGTTTCCTGCAGGGCGTCGAACACGACACGCCCAGCGCCTCCACGCGGGCGCTGCTCACGGCCGCGTTTGAGCGAGCGCAGGCGCTGGGCCAGGTGCGCACCGACGTCAAGCCGCGCCGCCTGGCCGAGATGCTGTCAGGCATCTCCGCCCAGGCGATCAAGCTCTGGGCGCACACGGCAGGCACGCGGCGCGCATGGCCCTGGGTGCGGCAGTATCTCGACGTGTTCCTGCACGGTGCGCTGAAGCAGGCGGGGCCAGCCCGGAAAGGCAGGCGCGGATGATCTTCAGCTGGCCACAGGCATTCGCTGCGGGTCCCGCCGTGGTCGGTGGGAAGGGCTGGAACCTCGGGCGACTCCACCGTTACGGATTCAGCGTCCCCGATGGCGGCGTCATCGCCGTACACGTCTACAATCAGCTTCTGGACACGCTCGGCATCGAGCTGGAGCAGCTGGCCGGCATCGATGCCGACAGCGTACTCGATGCATCCGCCGCGGCGCTGCTGGAAGACACCCGCTCGCGGCTCACTTCCGCCAGTCTGCCCGAATCCGTCGCGCACGCGCTTGACTCCTTCCTGGATCTGCGTGGCCTGGCGCTTGCGCCCCTGGCCGTGCGTTCCAGCGCCTCGACGGAAGACGGCTCAGCCGCGAGCTTCGCGGGCATCCACCAGAGCTTCCTGAACGTGCGCGGGCGCGAGGCAGTCCATGCGGCCGTGCTGGGCTGCTTTGCGTCGCTGTGGACGCCGCAGGCCGTGGCGTACCGGCGCCGCATGGGTTTCCTGGACCGTGAACTCGGCTGCGCGGTGGTGCTGTGCCGCATGGTCCACGCGCCCGGAAGCGCCGAGCCGGCCAGCGCCGGCGTGGCCTTCAGCGCCGACCCGCACGGCGGCCGACGCGACGTGGTGGTGATCAATGCGGCGCGCGGAATGGGTGAGAAGGTCGTGCTCGGCAGCGTGCAGCCGGACCAGGTGGAGCTGCGCGTCCACGGGAACAACCTGGGCGTGCTGGCGCGCGCCGTCAACGGCCAGGCCGCGCTGACGCCGGCGCAGGAAACCGAGCTGGCCGGCCTTGTCTGGCGCATCCACTGGGCGCTCGGAGACGGGCACGACCCGCAGGACGTGGAGTGGGCTCACGACGGCACGAAATTCTGGATCGTGCAGTCGCGTCCCGTGACGGGTCTTCCACTCCACACGTTTGAGCCCGTCAGGAAACTGCCGGTGATCTGGTCCACCGCCAACATCAAGGATGCCGTTCCGGGCGTGGGTACCATGCTGTCCTGGAGCATGCTCAACAGCATGGTCGATCGCGTGATGTTCTCCGCCCCTCGCGAAGTCGGCTACCCGGTGCCGGACGGCATGCGTACCCTGAAACGGATCGACGGACGCGCCTTCTTCGACCTGACGGCCATGCAGTGGTGGACCTTCGACCTGACGGGTTATCGCCCGCACCAGACCGTCGAAAGCGTGGGCGGCCACCAGCCGGAAATCCCGCTGCCTGACGGCGACCCCATGAGAGGCCCGGATGGCAAGCGCCGCAAGCGCTACGCGATGCGGCTGGCGAAGCTGCTCTGGAAACTGGGCAAGCGTTTCCCGCCGGCCTCGCGCGAGCACCATGCGTACTGCAAGTCGCTGCGGCGCCGCGACCTCGCCGGCGTGGGCGACAGCGAACTGTTGGCTGTAAAGCGCGAGCTGGACCGGCGCAGCCACGAGATCGGCCCCATGGTCGGTCTGACCGTTGCGCGCACCGGGCTGTTCCAGATGCCGCTTGAGGCGCTGCTGAAGCGCTGGTTCGGCGACCGCGCGCACAGCGTGCTGTGGAGGTTGCTTACCGGCGGCGGCGGCATCACCAGCGCCGAGCACGGCTACGCAATCCACGACCTGGCCGAACTCGCGCGGGCCGAGCCGGGCGCCAGGCTGGCGCTCCAGAGCGCCGATGCCGACCCGCGCGAGGCCCTGCCGCCGACGTCGCCGTTCCGCCGCGCGTTGGAAGACTATCTCGATGAGTTCGGCCACCGGGCCATCTACGAAGCCGAGATGTCCAACCCGCGCTGGGCCGAGGACCCGCGCTTCGTGCTTGAGCAGATCCGGGTGCACCTCGAACAACCCGCCGGCCCCGACCCCCGCGCAGCTGCACGGGCCGTAAGCCGCGAGGCCATGGCCGAAGTACGCAGGAAAACCCTGCTGCTCAGGCCGCTGGTGAAATGGCTGACCGGCAAGGCGGTCGGCGCGTACGCCATGCGCGAAGAGGGAAAGTCGGCTCTTGCCGTAAGCGCCTATGCCACCCGCCACGTGGTGCTTGAGATTGCGCGACGCATGGTGCAGCGCGGACTGATCGCGTCACCCGACCACGTGTTCCACTTTTCCAGCTACGAGCTTGACTCCTTCCTGGCCGGTGAATGGGACGGCGCCGGAGCCCGGGAACTGGCGGAAGATCGCGCACGGCAAAGGGCCGAACTGCAGCAGCGGCCGGAGCCCCTGGACGTGATCATCGAGGGCGATACCGCCCTGCTGGCGCAATCCGCGAACCTGGTCGCCCGAGCGCACCACAAGGGCGGCTGGCGCGGGCTGGCCGTCAGCTCCGGCGTGCACGCCGGTGCGGCGCGCGCCCTGCGCCACCCCGGCGACGGCGCGCGGCTCAAACGCGGCGACGTGCTGGTTGCACCTTCCACTGACCCGGGCTGGACTCCGCTGTTTTTAAGGGCCGGCGCCCTGGTGATGGAGACCGGCGGCTTCCTGTCACATGGCAGTATCGTCGCGCGTGAGTACGGCATACCGGCCGTGGTAAACATCCCGGGCGCGCTCGGTCTTCTGCCCGACGGCGAAACAGTGCTGGTTGACGGCGACGAGGGTCATGTGATGCCGGAAGCCAGACCCAGTCCACTTGTTGGCTGATTGCGGCCAAAATGACAGGACGTTTTGAAGGCCCCGCATTGTTAGTCTCTCTGCTGTCATATTGGCACTCGCCGCGCCAAAAACGCCTGTTGGCACGGGGGTTGCATCGTACGGCCGGAGGCAATCATGCGACTCGACAAGCTGACAGTGAAAACCCAGGAGGCCGTGCAGGACGCGGTTGAGCTGGCCCGCAAGCGCAACAACCAGGCCCTGGAGCCCGAGCACCTGACGCTGGCCCTGCTGAAACAGGACGACGGCGTGGTGCGCCCGCTGCTGCAGAAGGTCGGCGCCAACGTGGACCACGTGGCCAAGCAGCTCGAGGCCGAGCTCGCCAAGTTCCCCCAGGTCACCGGCGCGGCCCAGCCCTACGCCAGCAACGCCCTCAACGACGTGCTGCAGAAGTCGTTCGACGAGGCCGACAAACTCAAGGACGAATACGTCTCCGGCGACCACTGGCTGCTCGGCCTGGTTGACCACGGCAAGACGCCCGCGGCCCGCATCATCAAGGACGCCGGCGGCGACCGCAAATCGCTGCTGGCGGCGCTCAAGGACGTGCGCGGCACCCAGCGCGTCGATTCGCCGGAAGCCGAGGACAAGTACCAGGCGCTGGCCAAGTACACCCGCGACCTCACCAAGGAAGCCCGCGAGGGCAAGCTGGACCCGGTGATCGGCCGCAACGACGAAATCCGCCGCGTGCTGCAGGTGCTGTCGCGGCGCACCAAGAACAACCCGGTGCTGATCGGCGAGCCGGGCGTGGGCAAGACCGCCATCGTGGAAGGGCTCGCGCGCCGCATCATCGAGGACGACGTGCCCGAAGGCCTGAAGGGCAAGCGCGTGCTGTCGCTCGACCTGGGCGCGCTGATGGCCGGCACCAAGTTCCGCGGCGAGTTCGAAGAGCGCCTGAAGGCGATTCTGAAAGAGATCGAAGCCGCCGAGGGGCAGGTGATCCTGTTCGTCGACGAGCTGCACACCATTGTTGGCGCGGGCAAGACTGAAGGCTCGCCCGACGCCGGCAACCTTTTAAAACCGGCGCTGGCGCGCGGCTCGCTGCGCTGCGTGGGCGCCACGACACTGGACGAATACCGCAAGCACGTCGAGAAAGACAAGGCGCTTGAGCGCCGCTTCCAGCAGGTCTACGTCGGTGAGCCCAACGTCGAGGACACCATCGCCATCCTGCGCGGCCTGAAGGAACGCTACGAAGTTCACCACGGCGTGCGCATCGCCGACAACGCCATTGTCGCGGCCGCCACGCTCAGCAACCGCTACATCACCGACCGCTTTCTGCCGGACAAGGCCATCGACCTGATGGACGAGGCTGCCAGCCGCATCCGCCTGGAGATCGACTCGCTGCCCCAGGAGCTCGACG
Organism: Planctomycetota bacterium; assembly: GCA_027493625.1. Taxonomy (GTDB): domain Bacteria; phylum Planctomycetota; class UBA8742; order UBA2392; family UBA2392; genus JACKID01. Next base: position 1,001,103 of record JAOSKM010000002.1, read on the forward strand.
AGCTCGAGCGCGAGATGCGCCGGCTGCAGATCGAGCGCGAAGCCCTGAAGAAGGAAAAGGACGAAGCCAGCAAGCAGCGCGTCGGCGCCATCGAGAAAGAACTGGCCGACCTCAACGAGCGCCACTCCAAGGCCAAGGCCCAGTGGCAGAACGAAAAAAGACGTGCTGCACGTCGCCCAGAAGGGCAAGGAAGAACTCGAGCAGCTCAAGCTCGAGGCCGAGCGCTACGAGCGCATGGGCGAGCTTGAGAAGGTCGCCAAGATCCGCTACGGCGACATCCCCGCCAAGGAGAAGGCCCTGAAAGAGGCCGAGCTCAAGCTCAAGGAAATGCAGGGCGGCAAGAAGATGCTGCACGAGGAAGTCACGGCCGACGAGATCGCCGAGATCGTCTCGCGCTGGACCGGCATCCCCGTCAGCAAAATGATGGAAGGCGAGAAGGCCAAGCTGCTGAAACTGGAGGACCACCTGCACCAGCGGGTGATCGGCCAGGACAACGCCATCAGCGCGGTCGCCAACGCCGTGCGCCGCGCGCGTTCCGGCCTGCAGGACCCCAACCGGCCGACCGGCAGCTTCATTTTCCTGGGCCCCACGGGCGTGGGCAAAACCGAGCTGGCCAAGACGCTGGCGCAGTTCCTGTTCGACGACGAGCACGCGCTGGTGCGCATCGACATGTCGGAGTACATGGAGAAGCACGCCGTCGCGCGGCTGATCGGCGCGCCCCCGGGCTACGTGGGCTATGAGGAAGGCGGCCAGCTGACCGAGGCCATCCGCCGCCGGCCCTACAGCGTGATCCTGTTCGATGAAATCGAGAAGGCGCACCCGGACGTGTTCAACGTGCTGCTGCAGCTGCTCGATGACGGCCGCCTCACCGACAGCCAGGGCCGCACGGTCGATTTCACCAACACCGTGGTGATCATGACCAGCAACATCGGCAGCCACATGATCCTGGAGATGAACGAGGGCGACGAAACGCAGGTGGAGCAGGCCGTGCTGGCCGAGATGCGCAAGCACTTCCGGCCGGAGTTCCTGAACCGCGTGGACGACGTGGTGATGTTCAAGCGCTTGAACATGGCGCAGGTGCGGAACATCGTGGACCTGCAGCTCAAGCACATCGAGAAGCTGCTGCACGACCGCGGCCTGAAGCTGGAGGTAAGCGCAGCGGCCAAGGACGAGCTGGCCAAGCAGGGCTACGACCCGCAGCTGGGCGCAAGGCCGGTAAAGAGGGTGATCCAGCAGAAGCTGCAGAACCAGCTGGCCATGAAGCTGCTGGAGGGCGGCTTCAAAGAAGGCGACACCATCCAGGTAGACCAGCACGAAGGCTTCTTCACGTTCGCGAAGAAGTAACAGCTGTTGTGGCACGGGTGTCCCCACCCGTGCCCGGCATGGTTGAGGACCCACGATTCACAGGCGCGAAGCGCCGGCACAACCGTTAGCCCCCGGCGTAAGCCATAGGTTTCTACACAAGTCCCGAAGGTAGATTAGACAGCCGGCTTGCCGGCGTCTCTCTGGTTAGCCCCCGGCGCAGCGCAGCGGAGCCGGGGGTTTCGGGCAGTCGTGAAGCATGAGCCGCGTAGCGGCGGCTCTGGTGGGACGTTCGGAAACGTTACAGGTCGCGGAACCACAATTCAGCGCGCGGTCGCCAATGCCGCACGGCATTCAACGCCATGACGCAAGGAACGCCACGAATCCTCTCTGACGCAGTAATCAATCTCTCGGTCGAACCGGATGGCGTGCAAGCGACGGACAGGCCGTGGAGCTTCTTGGCGTCTTGGCGTTGTTTCTTTGCGTTCAGTCGGTTGCACGCGCAGGGAGTGAGGGAGAGCCGCCGCTTCGCGGCTCTGAACAGCCTGCCGATAGATCCCCCGGCTTGTCGGCGCTTCGCTGCGCTCAGTGCCGACCGCCGGGGGCTTACCCGGAGAGACGCCGGCTGCGCCGGCTGAAATGCCAGACTTGTGTAGATACGATTGCCTTACGGTGGGGGCTAACATTGTGGGCCTGCTCCGCAGGCGATGGGCTTTCGCGACTGGCGACGCCTGGAGAGTTTGAACCGCAATGACCAGCACGGGTGGGGACACCCGTGCCACCTTGCACCTTAGCCTCACCCCTCATGTTGCGCGGGTTCCGCCGCTATGGAATGCCGGCGGCGCGAAGCGCCGGCACAACCGTTAGCCCCCGGCGTAAGCCGGGGGTTTGCATTGGCGAGACTCCCGAGCCGCGGAGCGGCGGCACAAACTTGCTGGCCTGGTGTCGGCGCTCCGCGCCTCAGATTCATCGTTGCATGCAACCCCCACCTTACGGTGGGGGCTAACATTGTGGGCCTGCTCCGCAGGCGTTGGGCTTTCGCGACTGGCGACGCCTGGAGACTTTGAACCGCAGTGACCAGCACGGCTGGAGATACCCGTGCCACCTCTGGGTTGCGTCACGCCCCTCATGTTGCGCGGGTTCCGCCGCTGTATAATGCCCGCTGTCGGCAGGCGACGGCGCACGGGCGTGCAAGCCCCCTCCGTTGCATCCGGCATGGGAGAACGGCTGTGCTCAGGTACGTCGTCTCAAATCTTGGCCCTGAAACTTCCCAGGCCAACCAGGACAAGCTGATCGCAGCGTTCCAGTCAGTCAAAGGCGTCAAAGACGTCGCCCTCGTGCCCGCCCGCAAGGAGGTCACCTTCGGCATCAACGGCCCCGAGCCGAAGGTGAAAGTGCTGAAAGAAGCCTGCCAACAGGCCGGCTTCACACTCGGCAACCGCCTGTAAAGCGAGTTGTGCGCGAAACCAGCCCGCCCCCGCGGGACGGCCGTGCATTGCCCGGTTGGTGTGACGAATCTATCGTGCCCGCCATGATCACCGGCGTGCATGCGCTGATTTACGCCCACGACGCGGAGAAGGTTCGCGCCTTCTTCCGCGACGTGCTGGACTGGCCCTTCGTTGACGCCGGCCACGGCTGGCTGATCTTCGCGCTGCCGCCCGCCGAGGTGGGCGTGCACCCGATCCTGCCCAGCGACACCCAGTCGCACCAGCTGTACCTGATGGTGGACGACGTGAAGTCCGTAGTCAGCAAGCTCGAGAAGCTCGGCTTCCAGTGCGCGCCGATCCGCGACCAGGGCTTCGGCCTGGTCACCAGCTTCGAGCTGCCCGGCGGCGGCCCCATGGGCATGTACCAGCCAAGGCACCCAATCGCGGCCGGCAAAAAGAAGCGCAAAGCCACCAGCCCCGCCCGGAAGGGCGGGGGAGCAACCAAAAAGGCTGCGAAGAAAGCCGCCAAGCCCGCCAGGAAAGCGCCCAAAAAGCCCGCGCGCAAAAAGCGCTAAACCGCTACTCCCACTTGGGCGGTTCGATTGTGCGTTTGCGGAAGTCTTCCTTGGCCTTCAACTCGGCGTAAAGGCGTTCGAGCGCGGCTTCGAAATCGTCCTGGTCGGGGTACTGGGCGCGTATAAGCTCAAGCTCGGCGCGGAGTTGCGCGTGGTCGAGGCCCCAGCGGCGGATTTGTGTGTTCGTGTCTGCCATCTACGCAACTTAACGATCCCCCGCCAAAGCTGATTCCGCAAGGGAAATCGCGACACCCCACATTTTCCCCGTTACAATGACCCCAATTCGCACGCCTGATCATTACGGAGTCAGCGGGATGCGCAGCGCCGTCCAGATCGAAAGGCTGGTCAAAGACCACCAGGACGCCCTGCTGCGCTACCTGCGCTTCCTTGGCTGCGACGAAAACCTGGCCCAGGACATGGCACAGGAAACCTTCGTCGCCACCATCGAGGCCGACTTTGAAATCAGAGACCGCAAGGCCACCTCGGCCTACCTGCGCACCACGGCCCGCAACTTCTATTTCATGTGGCTGCGCAAGACCAAGCGCGAGGTGACCCTGCCCGAGGAAGACGTGCTGGAAGCGGCCTGGCATGAAGGCGAGCGCGAAGACGACGGCGACACCTACCGCCGCGCCCTGCGCAACTGCCTGGCCAAGCTGGGTGACCGCGCGCGGCTGGCGCTGCGGCTGCGCTACGGCGAGAACGCTTCGCGCGACGAAATCAGCTTCGCGACGGGGCTGGATCCCGAGGGCGCCAAGACGCTGCTGCGCCGCGCGAAAGACAAACTGCGGGAGTGCATCCGCAAGCAGGTGGGGGAATGACGCCGGAGCGCGACCAACTGGAAGAACGCTACCTCGAGGCGCAACTGCGCGACGAGCTCGGCCCACCCGTTGACCTCAGTGAGCGCGTGCTGCGCAGCGTGTACGGCAAGCCGCGCCGCGTGGTGCCGCCGCCCAGGCGCATCCCCGCCTGGCGCCCACTGGCGGCCGCCGCGGCCGTGCTGATCGCCGCCGGCCTTGCCACCTACACGCTGGTGCAGGTGCTGCCCGAGCGCGAGCAGCCGCTGCGTGAGGGCGCCCAGAGCGTGCCCTATAAGGTAGAAACCGGCGCGCCGCCGTCAGCGCCGCAACAGCAGCCGGAAGCCGCACCGCAACCGGAGCCACGGCCGCAGCCGGAAGCGCAGCCCCAGCCGGAGCCAAAGGAAGAACCGAAGCCCGACGAGCAGGTCGAGAAGCCGACGCCCGAGCCGGAAGAGGAAGACAAGAGCGTCATCGACGTAACGCCGAAACCGCCCGAAGATCAGGTTGAGGACCCTTCGGACAATGACAGTCCGCACCCTGACAAGGGCTGGACCGATCCGCCCGATGCCTGGCCCGACCCGAAGAAGAAGTACGACGACCCGCGCAAGGACGCGCCCGTGCTGGTTTCGGCCTGGAAGGGTGAGTCGCTGAAAGTGCGGCACGCCGGGCAGGACGGCCGTGTCATCGAGCAGAAGCTGAAGCAGGGCGAAGCGTTCGGAAATCCGCGCCGGCGACCGCGTGGAGCCCAAGGGCCACGCCGACTTCACCCTGGCAGACGGCACGCTGGTGCGACTCGACGGCGAGCTGACCTTTGGCGGCGAAGCTTCGGCGTTGAAGCTGACACTGCATGACGGCGCGCTGTATGCCGACACCGCGGCGCCGCTGGTCGTCAACGCCGGGGAGCTGGCCGTCACGGTCAGCGGCGTTGCCGTGCTTGAGGAGCGCCTCCACGGCCTGGACGTGTTCTGTGTCAGCGGCAGCGTGAGCGCCGGCGAAGACTCCCTGCCCGCGGGCTTCCAGTCGCGCCTGGGCAAAGACGGCTTCGGCCGAGACAAGAAGATCGTCTGGGCCGACGTGCAGCGCGAGTTCGGCTTCCTGAAAGAAACGCCCTCCCGCGCCATGTTGCGCGAGGAACTGGCCGAGGCGCCCGGCGAGCTGTTCGGCGGCGAGCTGAAGGACGGCGTGCTGGTCGGCGAGACCGACAGCGAAACCGGCATCGGCTTCTACCTGCGTGAGCCCTACGCCACCCAGGCCGGCGACGTGGTGCGCTTCCGTTTCCGTGTCGCCCGCGCCTGCGAGCTGATCCTGCAGTTCGGCACCGTGGGCGACTCCAACTGGCGCCACAAGATGGGCGGCGTGAAGGCCGGCGAATGGATCGAGTATGAACTGCCGCTGTCCGAGCTCTACAAGACCACCGAAGTCAGCCACACCGCCGAGCCCGGCCTGCAACTCAAGTTCTTCCAGCTTCACCCGGAAGACGCCCAAACCCGCATCGAGATCGACTGGGTCGAGATCGTGCATCGGCCGTAGGGGCGCCCCCATGTGGGCGCCCGGGCCGCCACATGGGGCGGCCCCTACCCGTGCACTTCGCCTTCAATGAACGTGACCGCGTGGCCGCGCAGCAGCACGCGCTTGCCGGTCACTTCGCACTCGACTTCGCCGCCGCGTTCCGACACCTGGCGCGCCCGCAGCGTCTTTTTGCCCAGCTGCCCGGCCCAGTAAGGCGCCAGCATGCAATGGGCCGAGCCGGTGACGTGGTCCTCCGGCACACCCATGCGCGGCGCGAAGAAGCGCGACACGAAGTCGCATTCGTCGCCGGGCGCCGTCACCAGCACCGCGTGGGCGTGCATCAGCTCCAGCTCGCGCAGGTCGGGCTTCAGCTCGCGCACGGCCGTTTCATCCTGAAGCACGCACATCAGGAAGTGGCCGTTGAACACCGCGTTGGGCTGGGCGCCCAGGGCCGAGGTCAGGCCGGCGGGCGCGTGGCCCTCGACGGCCTCCTTGGCCGGAAAGTCCATCTCATATGCGTCGTTCTTGCGGCGCACGATCAACTCGCCGCTGCGGGTGTCGAAGCGGATGTCCTTGGCCTTCTCGCCGCGGTGGTGGAACAGCACGTGCGCCGTGGCCAATGTCGCGTGGCCGCACAGGTCCACCTCGGTGGTAGGCGTGAACCAGCGCAGCTTCGGCTCGCCGGGCACCACGAAGGCGGTTTCCGGCAGCAGGTGCGAGGCCGCGATTTCCTGCAGGCGGCGGTCTTTGGGCCACTTCTCAAGCAGGCAGACGCCGGCCGGGTTGCCGCCGGTAAGCGCAGTCGTGAAGGAGTTGACCTGGAAGTAGGGGATTTTCATGGCGGGGTTTTAGCATCCGAAACCTGCAAACACTTCAGGAAGGTTCGAATTCCGAGCCCGCCGTGCGGTCAACCCACGCACATCAGCCCTGCTTTTCTTTCCAGGCCTCCGGAAAGCAACGGTGCCAGTAGCTCGCGGCGCTGTCTGCGTCGTCGGCCAGGTTGCTGCGGGGGTACTCGGCGGAGCAGCGTTCGAACAGTGCCGTGCCGTTGCGAATGGCGTCGTCGTGATAACGCACCGTGCGGTCGTCGACCAGCTTGATCCATGCCATGGCGGCGCTGAACAGGGCCTTGTCGCGTCCGGGCCAGTACGGGTAGTCCGCAGCCAGTTGCTCGAACAGTGCGGCTGCCCGGCGCCGGCCGGCGTAGTGCATCGGGTCCAGGTCGGGGAACAGCGGCTCGCCGTTGTTGATGCTGTACCAGATGTTGCGGGGCATGCTGTTGCGGACCCTGTAGTTGGCGTACGCCGGGTGAATGCTGTCGCGCTCGTGGTAGTAGACGGCGGCGATCTTGTACTCGAGGTCCGCGCGCTCATCGCCCACGGCCTCGTCGCGCCGGCGTTCAAGCTCGGCCAGTGTCTCCCACAGTCTCAACTGGAGCGTTACCCGTGCGGTGGGCAACTGCACGGCATCGTCGGGCGGATGCAGGCGGCGCTGCTCATCGGTGTAACCTCTGTTGGTCATGTGATGCCAGGATCCGCCCCAGCGGTTCACCGGGTTCATGTACTGTTGGGGATCCGGCATGACTCCTTCCGCGCGCCGCAGCGGGTCGCTTGCCGGAAGCGGTTGCAGGCCGCTGTCCAGGCCGTTTGCGGCTCGTGCTGCCCATCGCGCTTTATAACATCCTGCCAGAAGCGAGTCCGGCTCACTGGCAGCAATCGCGTCGCAGGCGACCAGGGCGCGCTCGAAGCCTTCCTCGGCGGCGATGCGCCGCAGGCGAATGTAGCTCAACAGCGTGGGGTTGCGTTTGCGATCCAGTCCGCTGGTCAGCCTGTCGAGCTCGTAGGGCTCAAGTGCGCACTCGGCGAGGGAGACGAGTAGCTCGACGCCGTGCGCAGTCATGTCCTGGTCTGGGAACGTGGCACAACACGATGCCCACTGGGCCGCGGTGAACCACTCCTTGCGTTCGCAGCACATGCAGGCAAGGCGCCAGGCCATGTCGTCGCTGCCGGGATGATTCTCAAAGCGCTGAAGCCAGGCAGGCAGCAACCGGTAGGCAAGCTCGTGCCGCTGGGCCGATGTCTCGGCGGCCTTGCGGTCGGCCCACAGGAATGGCGCGCCGGCATAGCGCCCGCAATACCAGGCATGAAGCTGGAAGTAGGGCCGGAAGTCCAGCAGCTCGATGCAGCGGTAGCTGCGCAGGATGTCGCGCCGTCCCTCACGGGCCAGCCTGTCGTGCTCGACGTAGCCGTCGCACAAAAAAGTTGAAGTCGTTCGCGTCGGGCCGGCGCGCCCAGGCCTCGAACTCGCTCATGGCGACTTCGTCGCCGCGCATCGCGAGGGCACACATGGCGTCCGTGTCGTCGTCGTCGTCGCCGGTCGCGCGAATCTCACGCAGCTTCATGAATGCGAGCTCGTCAGGAAACGCGAGCGCAAGGTGAAAGATCAGTGTTTGTCGCGCCACGCCGTTGGCGAGCGCAAGCGCGTCCATCAGCAGGCCGACCATGCGGGCTGTGTCGGTCTGGAAACGCGTCTCGTAGACCGTGTAGTCGCACACTTCCGGCGGCACCTCGACAACCTGTCTATTTCCCGCGAGCTGGTGCATTCGTTGAAGCGCGTCGGCGTAGGCGAGCGCATTGGCCAGTGCCGCCACCACGGCCGGAAACTGTGCCTCCGTCGCCGTCTGCATCCATCCGGGCGCCGGGGGGGCAGTCGCGCGCCCTGGCGCACCCTCCTCGCGTACTTCGCTGGTGCCGCTGTAGCCGTCAGCGGACAGCTTGGGCGGCGCGCCCGACAACGGGATGGGCAGGAACTCGGGCACGGCCACAGGCACCGGATCGATACTCACGGATGCCGTCACGATCGGCGCCGGCTGCTCCGGAATGAGCCACCAAGCGGCTATGCCGGCGATGGCCAAGAGGCTCGTAAGGACAGTGATCAGGACTTTCATCGCGCACCCCGACTGTATCCATCGGTACGTGCGGTGCGAAAACTGAGCTTTCCGCGTGTCCTATAATTCCGGACCACCGGGCCGGGAGGGGAGGGTTCTCCCGGCCCTTTGGATTTTCAGTGGCATGCGCATCCCTGCGCATGAGTTTCAGCGGCCTCCGGCCGCTGACTGCGCTTGCCAGAGGCAAGCGCGACTCATCGCCGGGACGGCGATGCTACGCCACCTCGGCTTTCGGGGCTTCCTCGGCCGGCGGGAACAGTGCCGCCTTTACCTCGGTCTCGAGTTTCTTGAACACGTCGAGGTTGGCCTTGTCGCGCAGGAAATCTAACGCGTTGTTCTTGCCGTTGCCGAGCTTCACCTCGCCGAAGCTGTGCCAGTTGCCGCTGCGCTGGATCAGCCCCAGCTGCACGCCGAAGTTCAGCAGGTCGTTCAGGTAGCTGATGCCGCGGCCGAAGTAGATCTCGACCTCGCAGCGCTTGAACGGGGGTGCCAGCTTGTTCTTCACCACCGTCACCCGCGCGCCCACGCCGATGCTTTCTTCGCCCTCCTTGATCTGGCTGGTGCGGCGCACCTCGATGCGCTGGCTCGCGAAGAACTTCAGCGCGCGCCCGCCGGTCGTGGTTTCCGGGTTGCCGAACATCACGCCGATCTTCTCGCGCACCTGGTTGATCATTACCAGGCAGGTGTGGCTGCGGTTGCTTGCCGCCGTCAGCTTGCGCATGGCCTTGCTCATCATGCGCGCGAGCAGGCCCATCTGGCTGTCGCCCATCTCGCCTTCCAGCTCGGCCTTGGGCACCAGCGCGGCCACGCTGTCCACCACGATGATGTCCACGGCATTGCTGTGGATCAGGGATTCGGCAATATCCAGCGCTTGCTCACCGTAATCGGGCTGGCTGACGTACAGGCGCTCCATGTCGATGCCCAGCTTGCGCCCGTACTGCGGGTCGAAGGCGTGCTCTGCGTCGATCAGCACGGCCGTGCCGCCCATGCGCTGTGCCTGGGCGATGGCCTGCAGCGCCAGCGTGGTTTTACCGCTGGATTCGGGGCCGTAGATTTCCACGATGCGCCCGCGCGGCAACCCGCCGACGCCGAGCGCGACGTCAACGGCGAGGCTGCCGGTGGGGATGACGTCGATGTTTTTGCGGCTCTGCTCGGACATGCGCATGATAGCGCCTTCGCCGAAGTTGCGCGTGATGCCGCTGAGCGCGTTCTGCAGCGCCTTCTCCTTTTCGGAGTCGATGGACAACACCGTTGCTTCCTTCTTCTTGCTCACGACTGTCTCCTGCGCGCTCGCGGCCGTGGTCCCTCCCAGTCGGGGGCGGGAACGCCCCGCCCCCCTGGGGAGGTGTCATGGCACGCGTTTGGCGCGCACGGAAAAGGTAGCGGGGCGTGCGACACGCCTTGGCCGATTTGGCCGTGGCGGGGGTGCCGAAAAATGTCGCGTCCCAGTTTGTGGGGGTGGTGTTTGCGACAAACCACAAGCAGTCGTGGCAAAAAAGTTTTCGGCCGCGGGCACAGTGCCGTGGTATCCTGCAGCCATGGACGCTGACGGCATTACTCCCTGGGGCCTGATCCTGCTGATGTTCGCCTACTCATTCGTGGGCTGGGCGGCGCTGTTCGCGATTCATTACCGCTTGCGCAAACGCCGGATTGAGGCGCCCACCGCGCAGCACGCGGCCATCGGCTACGGCGAAAGCTGGAAGTCCAGCCGCGTCTCCGAAGTCTAGTTTCCCTGCGACCGCTGACTTTCGTAAACCCCCGCGTGACCCTTCGGCATGCCCAGGGCTGGCCGCGTGGCCTGATTGAACTATTGTTCCGGCATGGACGAACGACTGCACAACTCGCGTTTCCTGAAAGCCTGCCGGGGTGAGCCCATTGACTGCACGCCGGTGTGGCTGATGCGCCAGGCCGGGCGCTACATGGCCGAGTACCGCGAGGTGCGGGCGCAGACCAGCTTCCTGGGCCTGTGCAAAACGCCCGAGCTGGCGGCCAAAGTTACGCTCGACGCCCAGCGCATCCTCGGCGTTGACGCCGCCATCCTGTTCGCCGACCTGCTGCCGATCCTGGAGCCTCTGGGCCTCAAGCTCAGCTACGAAGAGGGCGAAGGCCCCAGGATCCACAACCCGATTCGCAGCGCCGCGGACATCGACGCGCTTACCCTGCAGAACCCGCGCGAATCCATGCCCTTCGTGGGCGAGGCGATCAAGATCATCCGCCGCGAACTTCCGGCCGATATCCCGCTGATCGGCTTCGCCGGCGCGCCCTTCACGCTGGCGGCCTACGCCATCGAGGGCGGGGGCTCGCGCAACTACATCCACGCCAAGACGCTGATGTACGGCGACCCCGGCGCCTGGGCCGCGCTGATGGAGAAGCTGACCGGCCAGGTCATCGACTACCTGCGCGCGCAGATCGAGTGGGGCGTAAACGCGCTGCAGATTTTCGACTCATGGGTGGGCTGCCTGTCGCCGGCCGACTACCGCGCGCACGTGCTGCCCTGGGTGCGCAGGGTGATTGGGGAAGTCAGAGGCAAGGTGCCGGTGATCTACTTCGGCACGGGCACGGCCACGTTCCTGGACGCGATGTTCGAGGCGGGGCCGGACGTGATCGGCATCGACTGGCACACGCCCCTGCAGCGCGGCTGGGAGCTGGGTGCCAAGAGCGTGCAAGGCAACATGGACCCGGTGGCCCTGTTCGCCCCGCGCGAAGTGGTGCTGGCAAAGGCGCAGGAGGTGCTGGACGCGGCCGCCGGCCGTGAGGGCCACATCTTCAACCTCGGCCACGGCATCCTGCCGAAGACGCCGGTGGACAACGTGAAGGCGCTGGTCGACTACGTGCACGAAAAGTCGGCGCGTTAAAGAACATGGCACGGGTTCGGAAACCCGTGCCACGCGCAGGTTCTGCCAGGTTCTACTTCGCCTCGATCCTGGTTTTCAGGTTTGCGAGCCCCTTCTCGAACATCCCGTTCATGGAGTCGCTCCCGAGCGTGTAGAAGTAGCGGCTGAAGAAACCCACTTCCGGCTCACTGTCGAAGGTCCAGGTTACCTTCGTGGCGCCATCCGGCGCATCCTCGTAGCGCACCTCGCCGCTGGTCCAGGGGAAGTCGCCAATCTGCAGCTTGTACTTGATGCCGGTTTCCGGGTCTGCGGCCGTGAACTCCAGCTTGCCCTTGCCGATTTTTTCGCCTTCCCAACTCTGGCTGGCGCCGGCGCCTTCAGACTTTTCGCCGTAGGTGATCTTCATGCCGGGGTCTTCCTCGCGCCAGGGACCCCACTCGTCCCACTTCTTGATGTCACCGACCCACTCGTGGATGTCGTCCTTGTCGGCGTTGATCACGACGGAACGCTCAAAGTGGTACTTGGTGTCCAGCGTGAAGCCGTAGCCCACGAAAGCCACGACCGCCACCACGATCAGCAGCAGCAGCAGCTTGAGCACGCTGCCGCCTCCGCCCTTTTTCTTCTTCTTGTCGTCCGCCATGTGCCGCCTCCGAAAGGGAACAGGGGTACCAGTATAGCCAGCCCTGTGACGCATGCATCACGTTGCAGAACGCACCGAGTCTACAGCTTTGCGGCCTGCGCAATCATGGGGTAAACTTGTTCACTACCGGGACGAGACATGTCTAGAGCAGGCAATCAGGATTTCGGCACCGACCGCATCGCCAAGCCTACTACTCCGATGGGGGATTCCACGCAGCAGTCGCCGGCGTTGGCGACACTGGTGCGGGTGGTGGACGGACGAGACGCGTCAGTGCACCCGCTGCTGGGGGACCATTTCGTGATCGGCCGCGACAAGAACTGCCACATCCAGATCCCTGACGACACCAGCGCTTCGCGCAAGCACGCGTCGGTGATCCGCCAGGGCGTGCGCTTCATGCTGGAAGACCTGGGCAGCAGCAACGGCGTGATCGTGAACGGCGTGCAGATCAAGGGTGCTCACGAGTTACGCGTTGGCGATAAGGTCGAGATCGGCAAGACCGTGTTCATTTTCCGCCGCCGCGTCGAGTAGGCGGCCATCGAGATGACCGGGAGAGGCGATGGTTTCCCGCCGCGGACCGACAGATGACTTTTCCTCGGACGACGTGGCCGAACCCGCAGGCCCGCGGCTGGATCCGACACGCGCGGGCGCGCCCAAGTTCGGCTTTGAGGAGCTGGAGGAAACCGGCGACGTCGCCTTCCATGAGATCGTCACGGAAATCTTCCGCATCGGGCGCGACCACGACAGCAACCTGGTGATCCGCGGCGACACCAAGACCTCGCGTCGCCACGCCCACGTGCAGCGCAAGGGCCTGAAGTTCTTCATCGCCGACGACGGCAGCAGCAACGGCACGAAGGTCAACGGCAAAAAGATCGACGGCGAGCACGAGCTGCAGTCCGGCGACATCGTCGTGATCGGCAGCCACACCTTCAAGTTCATCAAGCGCGTCTGACGCGCCCGGAACTGCTTGTTTCCGCGAACCTCTCGCGGCGCGGTTGTTGTTCCGGCCCGATACAAACGGTCGGAAAGCCTGCCTGGTGCCGTGTCAGGCAGCTGAACTCGGACCATGATCGCGCACGCGGCCACGTGGCGCGAGGCGCGCGACAGCGGCCGGCGCTGGACGCGGGCGACCTCCCGCCCGGTGAGCGCAACCCGCAAACGCGCGAGCTGCCGGCCTGGACGGACGACTTCTCCAACCTGTTCCGCATACTGACGTAGCCATTCCAAGCCGGTCAGGCACTTGTAGCAGGCAAAGCCGGGGTGCGGCGCTAGACTGGCGGCATGGCAGACTACCGCACCAGACACGATTCCGATAAGCGCCTGCGCGCGCTGCGAGATGAGTACGGGCGACGCGAGCCCAACAAGTATGCCCGCCTTATGCGTCGCAGCAGCGCCATCCTGGCCATGATCTATGTGGCGCTTCTGGGCGTGCTCGCGTGCCTCGGCCTGATCTATGGAGAAGAGGCCGTGGAGCAGGCGGTTGGCGGGCCGGAGATGCTGTATGGCTTTTACGGGCGGCTGTCGGTGCTGCTGATCGGCCTGGCTTTCGGCGCGTTCATGGCAGCGGGCTGGGTGGAAGAAAAGGACTGAACATGCGCCGCGTGCAGTTCGGCCGTGTGCCCGAGCCTCTGTCGCTGATCGGGCAGGGCACCTGGGAGATGGGCGAATCTCGCCGCACGCGCGCGCAGGAAGTGCGCGCCCTGCAACTGGGCCTTGAGCTGGGCATGAACCTGATCGACACCGCCGAGATGTACGCCTCCGGCGGCGCCGAGGAAGTGGTGGGCGAGGCCATCGCCGGCCGGCGCGAGGGGGTGTTCCTGGTCAGCAAGGTGCTGCCGCAGAACGCCTCGCGCAACGGCACGCTGAAGGCCTGCGAGCGCAGCCTGAAGCGCCTGGGCGTTGAGGCGATCGACCTGTACCTGCTGCACTGGCCCGGCGATCACCCCCTGGCAGACACCATCGCAGCGTTTCAAGAGCTGCGCGACAGCGGCAAGATCCGCCACTGGGGCGTGAGCAACCTGCGCATGGACGACCTGGCGGAGTGCGAGCGCATCGCGCCCGGCGAGAACGCCACCAACCAGGTGCTCTACAACCTGCAGCGGCGCGGCATCGAGGCCGACATGGTTCCGTGGTGCCTGCAACACGGCGTGCTGATCATGGCCTACTCGCCGCTCGACCAGGGGCGACTGCGCAAGCCAAAACAACTGAAAGCCGTGGCTGAACGCCACAACGCCACGCCCGAGCAGGTGGCCCTGGCCTGGAGCGTGCGCAACCAGGGCTTCATCACCATCCCGAAATCCAGCAACGAAACACGTCTGCGCCAGAACGCCGCGGCCGTGCAGCTGGTCTTGACGCCGCAAGACCTGGCCGAGCTGGATGAAGCCTTCCCGCCCCCGCGCGGGCCCGTCGAGCTGGAAACGGCGTAGCTTGCTCGCGCTTTGCGCTCGCCTGTGAATGGACGCAAAGCAGCGAAGGTGGCGAAGGTCGCGAAGAACGACACTGCGCAAGCAACCATAGGTGCACATACATTCACATGGTCGTCCGTGACGCATGTGTACCTATGTGAAGAGATGGTTGCTGTGGTCTTTTCCCGTGGAGTTCGCGTAAAACTATACGTTCGCCGGTTGTGAGTTGGTGAACTTGTGGCCGCGCTGGGGGCCGCGCTTGGTGAGCGTCATGACCTCGGGGCCCTTTTCGGTCATCAGGATGGTGTGCTCGAACTGGGCCGAAAGCTTGCGGTCGATGGTGTAGGCCGTCCAGTTGTCGAAGCGGTCAACCTCCGAGCGCCAGCTGCCCACGTTGATCATCGGCTCGATCGTGAAACACATGCCCGGGTCCAGCGTTTCGTTGCCGTGGCTGTTCTCCGCGAAATGCGGGATGTGTGGGCGCTGGTGGAAGCGCTTGCCGATGCCGTGGCCGAAGAATTCCTTCACCACGGAAAAACCCGCCGCCTTGGCCACGCGCTGGATGGCGCGGCCGATCTCCTTCACCTTGCAGCCGGGCGTGAGCGCGTCGATGGCCGCCCACATGGCGTCGAAGCTGCACTGGGTGACGCGCAGGGCCTCGTCGCTGACCGCGCCCACCAGCAGGGTTTCGCTCTGGTCGCCGTGCCAGCCGTCCACGATGCTGGTGAGGTCCACGTTGATGATGTCGCCTTCCTTCAGCACCTGCGTGCCGGGCACGCCGTGGCAGATCACCTCGTTCACGCTGGTGCAGCAGCTTTTGGTGTAGCCGCGGTAGCCCAGGGTGGCGGGCGTGTGGCCGTGCTGGATGGTGTAATCGTGCACCAGCTGGTCGATCTCGCCGGTGCTGATGCCGGGTTTCACGTAGTCGCGGATGTAATCCATCAGCTGCGCGTTGAAGGCGCAGGCGCGGCGCATGCTGTTGCGTTCTTCTTCATCCAGATGCAGGGGGTCACGGCGCGGCGTGGCCGCGGGCGGCTGCACGACGCCCTGCGCGCCGGCCTGGTCCTGGGCCTGGTGGCACTTCTTGTACTTACGGCCGCTGCCACACCAGCAGGCGTCGTTTGGTCCCGGTTTGCGATCCTTCATTTCCATCCTCGCTATCAACTTTAGCGCGCCTCGGCCGTGATGCCAGAACGCGGCTGGCGGGAACGGCCGGAGATTTACAGACTTAACGCATGAGCGTGCGCCATCCAAGTTACTGGGAATCCGGCCTGCAACCCGCGCCCCCGGCCGGCGAGCTTGCTCGTGAAGTAGACGTGCTGATCGTGGGCGCCG
The DNA here is from genome assembly GCA_027493625.1 of Planctomycetota bacterium. GTDB lineage: Bacteria > Planctomycetota > UBA8742 > UBA2392 > UBA2392 > JACKID01. The sequence goes on from JAOSKM010000002.1 coordinate 1,016,871, forward strand.
GCTTCATGGGGCGCTGGCTGGCGTATTTCCTGCGCGGGCGCAGCGTGCAGGTGATCGAGCGCGACGGCTTCAGCTACGGGGCCTCCAGCCGCAACGCGGGCTTCCTGACCTGCGGCCAGGTCAGCGAGATGCTGGCGGACTTCGAGACGGCGGGCTTCGATGGCGTGATCGACACCTTCCTGCGCCGGCGCAAAGGCATCGCCCTTGCGCGCCGCGAGTTCCCGGAGCTGGAACTGGACCCCTGCGGCTCGTTCGACTACGACCCGGTTACGGAGCGCGGCCGCGAGCTGCTGGGGCAACTTAACGTGGCCGCGGGCGAGAAGCTGTACAGCGTGAAGCCCGCGAACCTGGGCGGCGTCGAGCGCGAGGCGTACTTCAACGCGGCGGACGCCGGCGTGCACCCGGTCAAGCTGCTGCAGACTTTGCAGGATCACTCGCCCCACGCGCGCTACGCCTTTGGGGTGCGGGCCGTGCGGGTGGGGGACGGCACGGCCGAGCTGGAGGTGGCGGGGCAGCGTGTGGACGTGAAGTACCAGCGCGCGTTCATCTGCACCAACGCCTTCGCCGCTGAGCTTGACGCGTCAAGCCCCGTGGTGCCCGGGCGCGGGCAGGTGATTGTCACCAGCCCGGTCAGCACCCAGACCAGCAATGCGCTGGGCTACATGAACCAGGGCTACGACTACTTCCGCTTCGTGGACGGCCGGCTGCTGATCGGCGGCGGGCGCAACCGCTTCCCGGCCGAGACGGGTACATCGGAGCTGCGGCCGACGGTGCACGTGCGGCAGTGGCTGGAGCAGCAGGCGGAGCTGGTAATCGGCCATCGCGACTGGACCACTGAACACCACTGGGCAGGCATGATGGGTTTTGTGGGAGGCCAACACCTCGGCGGCTCGCCGCGCCGCAGGCTGGACGAGCACACGGAGATCATCGCCGGCTTCGGCGGCATGGGCGTAGCGCTGGCGCCTCTGTACGCTAAGGATATAGCAAAGAAATGCCCTAATCGCCTAAAATTACCTTAGAGTATATTGTACAGCAGTATCGCAAACTCCGAAACAGTGTAGAGATTGCTGTTGAAAAAAAAAAGACAGTTCAGTTAGGTTCCTGGGCGTTCTCCACATCTAATTTTGCGAGGAGCATCCAGTGAAGAAGATCGGAAATGCCTTCAGCCTCGGATTTGTTTTCCTGCTCGCCCTGTCATTGGCTTGCTGGAATACTGAAGAGGCGGCTCAGGCGTCAGCACATCCTCCCGGACAGCCTCCGGCGGACCCTCCGCCTTTTATCTTTGGGCAGACTCCAGATGGAGGTGAAACGCCCCCGACCTATGAGGCCGTTACCCACCAAACGCTTGATTCTGGCGAAGATCGTTGGACGATGAATGACATCGGCGAAACGCTAACATTGCACGATGGTGGTGGGTCATGGGAAGGGACACTTGATGATGGTGATCCGGACACCTCGGATTCCATCACGATTGAAAGTGGTTCGTACGCGGACATCCGCGGCATTCGTATTTACATTGGCACGGCCGGAGACGACTCATACGCAACTGACTACGAAGGACGGAACATCATAATAGGTCTCAGCGGAAATGACAAACTGTGGGGGAATAAAGGCAGGGACTACATCTTTGGCGGTGCTGGACGAAACGTCCTTTACGGCGGAGCGGGTGATGATTTCCTTGATCTTTCGAATAGCGATGAGTTATCCAACTCGGCAACTGGTGGTCCGGGAAATGACTATATCATCGGGTCTCCGTATAACGATATCCTGATTGGGGACAGCGAAAACGGACAGATGGGTTATGGGGCATACATTGACTATATATGGACCGGGAATGGGATCGATAAAGTCGATGCCGGACCGGGAAGCGACACGATCTATGTAACAAGCAGCGCGGGGGTGTTCATAGGCGGAGGCGAGTCAGATGAGTTGTATATATATACCGGTAGCGAATGCACATTCATTGGTGACTACGAAGAAGACTCGGAAGATGATGTGTGGGCTGCGGGGTACAACTTTGATGACGACAGCGATGACCATCCCGGCATAGATTACTTCACCGTCTACAATACGACCGGAAGGACGCAATTCTATTGTGGCCCATGCAACGATACAGTGAAGTATGGTGGCAAACACGCTGACATGATTCGCGGGCAAGCAGGCGGCGATACACTCGATGGAGGGCCGAACGAAATCGACACACCTGACGATCCCAATACAAAGAATGTCAACGAGCATGTTGACAATCATGACGAGATCATCGGCGGCGATGGAGACGACTTTGTTTTTGGCAACTCCGGGGATGATCGTTGTTACGGAAACTCAGGGTCGGACCAGATCTGGGGTGGTAGCGGTGACGACAAGCTCTCTGGTGGAGAGGGTGCTGACTTCATATGGGGTGATTTATCAGACATTCCCAATGGGGGGCCGCAAGCAGACGTAAGCTATGACGACGTCATTGACGGCAAGGAGGATAATGATTATCTACGCGGAGACTGGGGTAACGACGTGATACACTGTGGTACTGGGAGCGATACAGCTTTTGGGGACGAAGGAAACGACAGAATACATGGTGATATAGGTTCGGATTACCTGTACGGCAACGAAGGGGAAGATGTCCTGATCGATCATAGTAGAGAGATTGATACTTTAATCGGGGGAGACGGGAGTGACAAGGTGTCGTGCTGGGATGATCTGGTACAAAACCCGTCTAACGGCGTAGACTACGTACGCGGTGACGACCCGTTGATGTCCAACAACATTGACGAGTTCTGGCTTGATGACGGGGACGATTCTGACGTTCAGGCTGAACCTGAGTTGGCTGATCCCAATCAAGCGCACTATACAATCGCTATTGCGGAGGATGTAACCTCATGGAAGCAGGTGTCCGCGGCAAAATCTGTCAAAGACAACTCATGCAGTTAGTCGAGATGAGTTGAGAACGGTCCATGAGCCATCGGGTCAGAATACATCTAACGTTGCTATTGGTGGTTGCGCTTGCTGCAGCTGTGGGAGTGTATATTGCGTATCATCAGACGCCTCACCATACTCAGCGCGCTGCGCGAAACGCCGATCCGTATGCAATGGGAGGCAACAAACCTTCAGATGAAGTGCCGGTAAGAGAGGAAGGGGGACCAATATCTGATAGGGCAAATACCACTCGTCCTGAAATATCGGATGCTGGTCCGACGAGTGATCCGTCGGCGGCAACTGGTATGACAAGCGAAGTAAACGCGTCAAGCAAATGGTCGGAGATACATCCTTGGTACGGACCTGTTGACTCTATTCTGCTTCAGCAGTTACCGGAATCGAACCTCGAAGCGGAACGCCCAACGGCGTCCTATTGGTCGACTTGGTCAGACTCAGAACTCGAGGCATACCTGGTTGAAACAGATGATTTCTACAGCATTCCGGAGGGGACTGCGCTTTACTCGGTTGACGTGATCCCGGTTGGGTATCCGGTATCGGCTGAAATCCCCGAAATCGAGCTTACAGATACCGCGACGGAAGAGCGCTGGAAGGCGAAGGGATTCTTCAAAAAGCGGGGAAAGGGAGTACCCAAGATATGGATGTTAGCCCCACACAGGCCTGATTCCATCCTGGTGATGCGCGCCCGCTTCGGTGGCGGCCATGGCGCGCTGTTGATCAGGCCCGGTTTCTTCCAACCCAACTCCGTCGGCTCGGCGCGGGATGGGCGCGTCTGGCGTCGTTCCAAACGACCCGACCGTTCGAAGTACAGCTTGACTGTCTTGTGCTTTGATCACGAGCGATCTACGGTTGCAGGCAATGTACAAGTCCAACACGCTGATGGGATACCCGTACCCGGGGCAGCAGTGGTTCGGAATGGCCAAGTACTCGGAATGACCGACGCTGGCGGCATCTCAGGTGTCTATCGGTTGCCCGACGACTGGAGCGAATCCGCATTGTCGACACCGGAGTCCTATGCTGTCTGGAAACACGGTTATACACCTCGCTTTCTAAGAGCCGACGTTTTCGAGAACCAGAGCGCCGTACACGTGGAATTGTCGACCCGGGAGGTGTTCGTATCGGGCCAACTCACGGGAAGACTGCCTGATGCTGCCCAATTGCGATTTGAGCGCAATGCCTACGTGAAAAGTGATGGTAACACTGGAGATCGCCGCACTATTGCGTTCATTACAACAGACTGGCAATTCACCGACTTCCGAACCAGTTTTCTGAATGGCCCCTTTGATCCATTCCAAGTGATGTTAAGTATCCCGCCCGAAGGTGCAACGAAGGCGACTCAGGACAACGCCTTACGGCACAACGCAGCCATCCGACCGCGAATTGACGAGTTGACCAGAGCAAGCGGTCAGGTAGATCCCAATTGGGACGATTTCCAACGCTGGTATGGGCGCACTTGGCGCTTGGAGGGCTCAAACTTCAGCGCAGTGTTGCCTTTTGCTGGTCGCTTCGGGATTGTAATCGGACGAAATGATCCGTCCGAAGCTTACGACAGCAATCCAGCACACCCAATCGAGAGCCATTTCGTTGAGGTAACCGCGAATGGAACGAGCGCCCCCGCCTTCGTATTGCATGCCAGCGATTGAGCAGTTGGGTGTCAGTGGTACCCCATAGGCCCCGCTGTTTTTCAGTCGATCACCGCCACGCGCAGTTGGTTGCGGTGATTGGGATCGGGCGTCGGTACTGTGCCCGTCAGGCCGGGCAGCAGCACGGTGGGCGGCGGGGTGGTGCCGCCCGATGTGGACTGCGCGCCGCCCGCGGGTTGGCTCCAGTTGGCTGAGTAATACTCGTAGCTGTCGTAGGTCAGCTCGTGGTACGCGATCGCCACGTCGTCGCCCTTCAACACCGCGTCGTAGCCCATCCAGGCCAGGGTCGTGATCAGGTAGCCTTGCGGCATGCCCGCCGGTGGCGTGCCGCCCGCCACGGCCGTGGATTGCGTGATGCGCGACAGCGCGGGCGTGCTGGTGCCGAAGTCGTCCCACGTCAGGTCATGCAGCTCAAGGCCCCAGCCTGCGGGCGATACGTACAGCAAGTCCACGCGTTTGCTGCCGTTCTGCATGCGGGCGTGCACGGAGGGCTGCATGGCGCCGGAAATCGGCACGCTGTGGGCCAGCTGGAAAGTCGCGCCGGCGTTGGTGCTGTGGTAGAGGCGCACGCCGTCGGTGCGCTCGTAGGTGTAGAAGATCTCGAGGCTCGCGCCGCTGCCCAGCACGCAGACGTGCGGGTCGCAGGGCATCACGTTGTCCTCCTGGTCGATCTGCACGTCGTAGAAGCCCTGGCTGCCGCTCTGTCGCACCGCGCAGCGATAGCGCGCCGAGCTGGTGATCGTCCAGCTGCCCGGGTTCCAGAGCATGCTGGTGTAGCCGTAGCCGATCACCAGGTCGTTGCCCTGGCTGTACTCCAGGTGCATCAGCAGCGGCGTCACGTCGTAGCCCGCGTTGTGCACGGCCGTCGGCGTGCCCCAGACGTAGCCGGTGGGGGTGTTGTTGGCGTCAAAGCCGGAGGGCACGGCCTCGATCAGCATCAGGTGGCTGGAGCAGTTCCAGCTGGTGGTCCACACGTTCTTCCAGTAGAGCACGCCGAGCGTGTAGTTCGGCGCGATCGCCATCTGCACTAGGCGCGTGCCGGGGTCGGCGGCAGGGTCAAGCTGCTGCACGATGGGGAAGCTGCCGCCCCGGTTCAGGCTGACTTCCGCGCGCACCTGGCCGCTGCCGGTGTAGGCCACGGCCAGCACGTTGCCGAGAGCCGCCACTTCCTGGTCGCGCCAGAAGCCGGAGTCGGGGGATTGCGCCTCGGCCTCGCCGCCGGTGACCGCGCTGGTGGTGGTGTCGAGCTGCAGCCAGCGGCGGTTGCGGTCAACGTAGGTTTGCGTGGTACGGTCGCCGTCGTAGGCCACCACGCTGTAGCGGTCGCCCGAAAGCGCCAGCGAAGGCAGGCCGAACTGCGGCGAATCGCTGGAGTACAGGTCGGTGGTCGTCATGCCCGCGCGGAAGCCCTGCGGGTTGCCGGCCGAAAGGTTGATGGCGCTGCTGTTGCCGATGCGCACGCGGATGCCGATGTCGATCACGTCGTTGTTGAGCGGCACGCGGGCGATCAGCACCTGCTCGGCGCTGATGTTGCCGCGTACGGTCACGCGCGAGAAGCCGTCGCCGTTGATGTCCACCGAGTTGCCGGCGTTGGACATGCCCGGCGCCTCGAGCGTCATGCCGTTGGCGGCGATGGTTTCCGCGCCCGCGGTCTGGGTGATGCCGGCCGCTTCCACGTGGCCGAGGTTGATGCGGGTGAGCCCCCAGTTGCCGGCGCCGCGCGCCACCAGGTTGAAGGCGAAGTCGGTGCCGGCGGGCGTCTCCAGGTCGTAGACGCGGTCAAAGGTGCCGACGCCGAAACGCGAGGCGTTGACCGTGCCGGACAGGGTATCCACCTGCTCGGGCTGGATTTCGGTCATGCCGGCCGAAAGCGTGACGTCCGTGGTGGCAAAGCCGCCGCCACCCCCGCCCCCGCCGCCGATGGTGATCGAGCTGCTGATCGCCGCAAAGTCGACGTTGAAGCACCCGTACATAAGGAAGGAAAGGGCCAGCAGAGACACAACGAACCGTGTGCGCATGGCGGCACCCCCGCGGAAATGTGAGCGAACAAGCATACCACGCGGTCGCGGGTCCCGCGAAAAAGCTTTGGATTGTGCTCCGCGCGAGGTGCGTACCTTCGGCGGTCGGGTTTGCTATCCTGCGGCCATGGCTGAACTTAGGTACGTATCCGCGGAACAGGCGGTGGCCGGCATCAAGTCGGGCGAGCGGGTCTTCATCGGATCCGGCGCCGCCGAGCCGAACGCGCTGGTCAAGGCCATGACCGCCCGCGCCCCCGAGCTGCGCGGCGTCAACGTGCTGCACATCCTGACCCTCGGCGAGGCGCCCTACGTCGCGCCCGAGTACGCGGCAAGCTTCCGGCACACCGCATTCTTCATCGGGCACAACGTGCGCGAGGCCGTGCAGCAGGGCCGCGCCGACTTCATGCCGATTTTCCTGGGCGAGATCCCGGCCCTGTTCGAGCGGCGCCTGCCGCTGGACTGGGCCCTGGTGCAGCTCAGCCCGCCCGACAAGCACGGCTATTGCACGGTGGGTGTGGCCGCTGACGTGGTGATGGGCGCGATCCGCCACGCGCGCAACGTGGTGGCCGAGATCAACCCGAACATGCCGCGCGCCTGGGGCAACACCATCATCCATGTGGATGAACTGCACGGCGCGGTCGAGGTTGACTACCCCCTGCCGGAGCTGCTCCCGGAGCCGATCGACGAGGTCAGCGCCGCGATCGGCCGTCACGTGGCCGGCCTGATCGACGACGGCGACTGCCTGCAACTGGGCATCGGCACGATCCCGAACGCGGTGCTGAAAGAGCTGCGCAATCACACGCACCTGGGCGTGCACACGGAGATGCTGAGCGACGGGATCGTTGAGCTGGTGCGCGGCGGGGCCATCGACTGCACGCGCAAGAACTACCACCCGGACAAGATCATCTGCAGCTTCGTGATGGGCACCCGCGCGCTCTATGACTTCGTGGACGACAACCCGTTCGTGGAAAGCTACGGCAACGAGTTCGTGAACGACCCGTTCAACATCGCCAAGAACGACCGCATGGTGGCGGTCAACAGCGCGATCCAGGTGGACTTGACGGGGCAAGTCAACTCGGACTCTGTGGGCTCGCGGCCGTACTCGGGCATCGGCGGCCAGGTCGATTTCATCCGCGGCGCGGCGCGCTCCAAGGGCGGCCGTCCGATCATTGCATTGCCCAGCACCGCCAAGGGCGGCACGCTGAGTCGCATCACACCGACGCTGATGGAGGGCGCGGGCGTGGTGACCTCGCGGGGCGACGTGCATTACGTGGTGACCGAGCACGGGGTGGCCGACCTGTACGCCAAGGGCATCCACCAGCGCGCGCGGGCGCTGATCAAAATCGCCCACCCCAGTTTCCGCGAAGAGCTGGAGCGCAAAGCGCGCGAGCTGAACCTGCTGGCGTAAACCTCGACGAGCTGCAACTGCGGGCCGGTGCAGCGGCGCCAGGTAAGGCTTCAGTTCCAGGCTCCCCGACCCGGGATCGCCCTCCAATGCCGTTGATCGGGCCGCAAACACGCAGCGTGCTGTGCAATCTCGTGCACCGTGGTGTGGTGTTCCGGCGGCCGAGCCTGTGCGGTGCGAAAAAAGCAGGCCTCGCGGGCGTGGGGGGCGCCCGCGAGGCTGTTGTTGCCGGGTACTAGGCCCGCGCGTTGCGACGGCGGGTCACCGCTGCCACCCCGAGCAGGAACAGGAACAGCAGGCCGACCAGGCTGGAGCTGGAGCCGGCAGCGCAACCGCCGCCGCCGCCTGAGCCGTCGCCGCTGCCGCTGCCGGTCACGGTGGTTGCCGTGCCCGCCACGTTGAAGCTGAAGGGCGTGGTGGTGCTGGCGTCATTGTGGCTGAAGCTGACCGTTGCGGCGTAGCTGCCTTCCATGCCGGCCAGGAAGGTGATGGTGAAGCTGGTGCTCTGGCCCGCGGGCACGGTGCCCAGCATGCCGCTGCTGTCGAGGCTGAACTGGGCCGCGCCGGCGCCGCTGACGGCCGGGGTGCCCAGCTGCAGGTCGGCGTTGCCGGCGTTCTCGATCATGATGGTGAGCGGCGCCGCGGGGCTTCCCTCCAGCAGGCTGCCGAAGTTGCGGTTGCCCGCGGCGTTGGCGCCGTTGGCGACCACCACGCCGCCTTCACGCACCACCAGCAGCGGGGCGGGCGCCGGGGTAGTGCCCACGCCCGTCACCTCGAACGTCCAGGGCGTGCTGGTGGAAGCGTCGTTGTGCGTGATCTCGACCGTAGCGGTCTTGCTGCCGGCGCCGGCGGGGTCAAAGGCCACGGTGAACTGCGTGTAGCCCGAGGGCGCTACCGTGCCGGCCATGGCGCCGGTGCCAAGCACGAAGTGCGCCGCGTCGCCGCCGCTGAGACTCACGCCGGTGACGTCCAGGCTGGCGTTGCCGCTGTTGCTGATCACCACGGTCAACGCCGCGGTGGGGCCTGCCGCCACCAGCTGGTAGCCGAAGTCACGGCCGCCGCTCGCCGCCGCGCCGTTGTTGATGGGGGCGCCGCCCTGGGCATTTTCGTACACCTGCATGGAGGGCGCCGGCGCCGCGCCGACCTGGATGCTGAAGCTGAAGGCCGCGTTGCCGCCGTTGCCGTCGCCGGCCGCGAGCGTGATGGTGTGGGTGACGCCGCCGACATTGAACACGCCGCTGCTGGGCGTGAGCGTGTAGCCGGCAGTCTGGGCGGCGCTGCTGAACTCGCTGTCCAGGATGCCGGTACCGGCGCTGTTGCTGACGCTGCCGTTGATGTTGACGTCGTCGGCTTCGGGGTCGTTGACCTGGATGGCCAGGTTCAGGCCGGCCAGCGAGGTGCCGAAGTTGGCATTGAGCATTCCGCCGTTGTTGACCGGGTTGCCGTTGCTGGTGATCACCAGGCCGGGCGGACTGTTTGGCGCGGCGCCCACCACGATCTCGAAGCTGAACTGCGTAACTTCGCCGCCGTCGCTGGCGGTCAGTGTGACATGGTGCGTGGCGCTGCCCTGGTTGAAGACGCCGCTGGTGGGCGTGACGCTGTAGGCGACCAGTGCTGCGCCGTGGCTGAACTCGGAAGTCTGGATGCCCTGGGTGGGGATGTTGGTGATCTGGGCGCTGAGGCTGACGTAATCCTGGTTGGCGTCGTCCACTCCGATCTGCAGGTTCAGCGAGGCCAGCGTGTCGTTGTAGTTCACGTTGATCGTGCCGCCGTTGGGGATGTTGCTGCCGCCCGCGCTGACGGTCAGCACCGGCGCGTTGCTGCCGTTCATGCAGATCTTTGTCCGGCGTGCCCACGTCCAGGTCGCCATCGCCATCCAGGTCCGCGAACGCGATCGAGTGCGCAGGCGTGCCCAGGCTGACGCTGCTCGAGAACTGGCCGTTGCCCGGGTTCAGCAGGATGTAGCCGTTCGTGCCTTCGAAACCCACCGCCAGGTCGAGGTCACCGTCGCCCTCGATGTCAGCCGCGCCAAGCCCGTATGTGATGTCCGGGGTGGACATCACATACGGCGATCCGAAGCGCCGCTGCCGTTGTTGAGGTACAGGCTGACGCGGTTGTAGGTCGGCGGGCTGGCTGAAGGCTGGCCCAGGTGGCCGATGGCGATGTCGACGTGACCATCACCGTTGAAGTCGGCGGCAGCCATGGAGACGGCGATGGCGGCCGCGCCCAGGTCAACGCGGCTGGTGTAGTAGAAGTTGGCGTTGCCGTCATTGAGGTAGTACCAGGACTGCACGGGGCCGAAGCCGAAGTTGCCGATGAATACGTCCAGGTCGCCGTCGTTGTCGATGTCGGCGAGGCGCACGGCCCAGCTGTTGTCGGCGATCTCGGCGGTGCTGGAGGCGATGTAGAGGAAGCCCCTGCGCGTGAAGTTGCCGCTGCCGTCATTGAGGTAGATGTCGTTGGGGATGTCGCTGACGCCGCCGTTGGTCACCACGAAGTCGACGTCTCCGTCGTTGTCGAGGTCGCCGGTATCCACGTCGATCGAGTAGTCGCTGCCGGTTCCGAAGTTGACGGTGCTGACGAAGTTGCCGCTGCCGTCGTTCCGGTAGATTACGTTCTGGCCCGACCACTGTCCGGAAGTGGTGGCCATCGGCGAACTCACCACGATGATGTCGAGGTCGCCGTCGCTGTCGAGGTCGGCCAGCGCGCAGCGGTAGCTGCCGTAGTTGGTAGCGCTCAGGGCCGTGGCGCTGAATGCGCCGCTGCCGTCGTTGAACAGAAGGTAGGACTGGCCGTTGTCGATTGCGACGGCATCGATGTCGCCGTCGTTGTCCAGGTCGCCGAACTTCAGGTCCCAGCCCGCGCTGCAGCCGGTGGCGTGCTGGGCGCTGGTGAAGGCTGTGGGGCCCTGGCCGGTCTGCGCGCGGAAGCGCCAGGCGTGCCCGGCCGCCAGCGGCGTGCCGCTGCTGCTCTGCAGGCCGCTGGTCAGCACCACCTCGATCTCTTCGCCGGGCAGCAGGTCACTTGCCGGGTTAAAGTAAGGCTGCTGGTGCCGCCGCCGCTGAGCGACCCGCTCAGCCAGCCGCGCAGGTTGCTGCGCACTTTGAAGGTGTTCGCGCCGGGGGCGGCCATGGCGGTCGAGAAGCCGGCCGTCAGGTCGGTGTTCAGCGCGGCGTCCAGGTCGTGGCGCGCCGGCGTCAGCGAGGTGACGGCGGGCTGCGCGGCCAGCGCCGCGGCGGTCAGGGCCATCAGGGCCATCAGGCAGGGTATGCGAGTAATCATTCGTGTTCCTCCGTTGGAAATCGATATGCCAAATGTGTACCCAATACGGTACGAAAAAGAAAAATGCGTTCTTGAAAAGAGTCCCGTATGTGGTACATAGGTTTCCGCCCCGGACGAATCGGGGACAGGAGCCAGCCATGAACACCGCAACCGACCGCAACGCCGAACGCGCCGACGCCATCCAGCGCCGCCTGACCGAGCTCGCGCAGCAGCACTCCCAGGCCGACATCTCGCGCCGCACCGAGTTCTCGCGCAACAACGTCAGCCGCTACGTCAACGGCACCCGCATGCCCATCGAGTTTGCGGCGGCGCTGGTCGAGGGCCTGGGCGTGAACCCCGCATGGCTGCTTACCGGCGAGGGCACGCCCTACCTTTCCGACATCAGCAGCGGCACGCAGCAAATGGCCGGCGACCTGCTCGCGCTGGTGGAGGCCATGGCGGCCGTGAACCGCATGCGGCTGGGGTCGCTCACCGGCAAGCACCACCTGGGCGTGCTGCGCGAGCTGAATGAGGCGCTCAGTAAATATGAAGGCCTGCGCGCCAACCTGAACAAGCACAGCCGCGCGATCTTCCTGAAGCTGATCGAAGACGCCCGCACGGCGCTGAAGAAGCGCGACCTCAACCGCGCCGAGACGCTGCTGCATGCGCTTGAGCAGGTGTCACGCCTGACCGACGATGAGTTCCTGCGCGCCCAGTACGAGGGCGTGCAGTCGCAGTTCCATCACTACGCCGGCAACCCCGAGGCGGCCATTCCTCACCAGCGCCGCTCGTTCCTGTCTTTCCTCGTCAAGCACTCGAAGTTCGACGAGTGGATGCTGCCCGAGGCGCACAACTACGTGCAGGTGCTGACCCACGCCGGCCGGCTGCTCGAGGCGCGCCGCGCGGCGCGGGCCTCATACGCCATGTCGGACGGACAGTCGCCCACGCTGGAAGCCGCGGCCGCGACCCTTGACCTTGAGCTGGGCGACCTGCAGCAGGGGCTCGATTCCCTGCGCCGCCTGATCCCGCGCGTGCCCGCCGACTACGCCCACAACCTGGAGCACTCGCTGGCGCGCGGGCAGCTGCTGGAAGGATCGATGACCATGGCCCAGGCCGTCACCTTCGGCGGCGACACCGAGGCCAAGTGGGGGCGCCTGGCAGGCTGGGCGGTCTTCAGCGAATGCGAAGCCGACCTGCAGCTGGTGGCGAAACTCGGCATAGGAACCGCCAGGGGCCAGCTTGACCCCGAGAGCGTGGTGGCCGTGCAGGTCTCCTGCCTGCTGGAAGTGCTGCGAGAGGGTGGGGCCACGGCCGCGCAGCGCCTGCTGGTGCACATCGAAAACACGCAGCAGAAGGGCGACGCGTTGAGCCGCCTCAATGAGCAGGTGCTGGCGGCGCAGCTGTTCCGGCTGGGCGGGCAGCGCAAACAGGCGATGAAACAGCTTGAGCATGCGCAGGAACTGATGGATCAGCTCGATCCCGAGTTGACCCCGCGCGTGGAAGTGCGCGCCCTGCACGCCCGCAACGTGCTGCTGCTGGTGGACGATGCGCCGAAGACTGAGTTGCCCCAGCGCATGCGCCGCCAGGCCCGGGCCTTCGTGAAAGACTACTGCGCCCGCGGCTACCATTGCCTGCAAGCACTGGCGGCGCAGGTCTGAAAAAACTTCCGAAGCGGGATGAGCCCAACCTGGTGCGGAGTTTCCTCTAGGGAGGAATCCGCCATGAAGCGCGCGCCTGTAAAGAACCGCCTGGCCCTGTTCCTGGACCGGGACGGCAACGTCGCCGGCGTGGACGACGATGCCCGCTCGTTCGCCTCGATCGAAATGCTGGAGGAGGGCCAGGACGATACCGTGCCCGTGGCCTTCGACGGCGAGGACATCGGCGAGCTGGTCAGCCTGCTGGATGAACTGGGGGCGACCGACGTGGTGGCCGCCTGGTTCGAAGACGAGGGTTTCGGCAGCTTCGAGGGTGAGGGCTTCGCCCTGTGGCTGGTGCCCTCCGAAACCAGCGCCCGCGAGGCCATCCAGCAGTGGCACGAAAACACGCTGACCCAGGCAGAGAAGGGCATCGAGGTGGTGCGCAAGGGTCATGTGCTGCACGCGCCTGCCATCGAGAAACGCCCGCGCGGCACGGAATGAGCCAGCGGCGACAGGCCGTTACAACACAGGGCAACCACGGGAGAGAGCCATGAAACGCGTCGCGCTGGTACTGCACGAGAACGGGGACATCGCCCCCGTGGACGACGAAAGCAAGCACTTCGAGCGGGTGGAGATTTACGAAGTGGACGAGTTGTCCGAGCAGAAGCTCACGCAGCCCTTCGACCCCAAGGCCGACGACTTCGACCTGGCCGAGGCCGCGGCGCTGGCGGGCGTCACGGACGTGATCGGTCAGCACTTCGAGCAGAAAGCCTTCGAAGCCCTGAAGGCGCGCGGCATTCACGTGTGGCTGGAAGCGCCGGAAAACAAGGCCGGAACCGCGCTCGAGGCCTGGAAGGCCGGCCAGTTGCCGGAGGCCAAGAGTGGCGCGCACGCCGTGCAACTGCCGGAGGGCGGGCGCGAAACAAAGGAAGGCCAGCACCCCCGCCACGCGCAGCGCAGCGCAAGACCCGACCGCGGCGTAAGCTCCCCGGCCCACGGCCCCAAGATTTAGCAGGTTCGAGAGCAGCGCAGGCGCTCTGGTTAAGGAAGTAACTGCGGTTGCCCACGAAGGGCACGAAGTTCACGAAGAAGGGCTAAGGCCACGCGGGGGCGCAAAGGCGCGAAGGACTAGTACGCCGTCAACGAAGTCCTGCGACAGGTGAAGGTGTCGAACGACGCGGTCACCGCGAAGAGCCGCCAAGGACCGCGAAGCACTGCAACTGCCGCGGCGCCTAGCTTGCGCGCTGAAGACCTGGCGATAGCGAGAGAGGGCAGAGCACACGGAGTATCTTCGCGCCGCCCCGCAGTTCTTTGCGAGCTTCGAGTTGACAGGCCACAAAAGCACGAAAACACAAAAGGCAACGCCACAAAAAGTTGCCCGGAGTTTTCGTGTGCGCTGTTTTGTGCTTTGGTGTTTTCGTGGCCTGACTGCAGTTGGAAACAAGCTGCAACCGCGCAGAACCGCCAAACCCTGCAACTTCGCGGTCCTTGGCGGTGCTTCGCGGTTACATTTCAGGACAGGTGCAACTGGCGGAGAACTTACCCGACGCTGTACTAGCCGTTGATTGGCCATCATTCGCTGCGAGGGACGGGGAAAGCAACGCCAGGACGCCAAGTCCTCTGCTTTGCGGCACGCCGGTTAGCCGATGAGCATGCAAAGAACGGAAAGGCCGTGGCGTGCCATGCGACCTGGCTTTGGACCACGATCCCTGAGCAGAAGCAGCGTTCACATCACGCAGGATCCTTAGCGCCTTCGCGCCCCCGCGTGGATGATGCAGCTGCAGTTATTCGTGAACTTAGTGCCCTTCGTGGACAACCGCTGTTGCAGTCGGCTGTTCTGCAGGAAGTTCGACTGCATGCCGACGTTTTCACGACGGGGACAGCCCCGGCCTGCTTCGCGCCCTTACTTCAAATCCAGCTTGGGCAGCTTGCCGTGCAGGGCCTTGATGGCGGCTTCGTGAAGCGCGCCGTTGCTGCACACCACGTTGCCGCTGTAGACCGTTTCCTCGCCGCTGAAATCCGTGAGCTTGCCGCCTGCTTCCTTCAGCAGCGCGGCGAATGGCGCGATGTCCCACTCGCGGATTTTGGGCTCGAAGCTGATGTCCATGCGGCCGGTCGCGACCAGCAGGTGGCCCCAGCAGTGGCCGAAACCGCGGTCTTTGCGCGTGGCGGCGCGCAGCTTCAGGAAAGCGCCGACCTGCCCGGCGCGGTGGAAGGCGCCCTGGCCGGTGGTGCTGATCATTGCTTCGCTCAGGTCGCTCTGCGGGCTGACCTGCGCGCGGATGGCGCGCTCGCGCAGCGTTTCGACGTCATAGGCGCCCGTGGTGTCCTGCACCCACCAGCAGCCCTGGCCCCTGGCCGCCCACGCGAACTCGCGCTGCGCGGGCATGAACACGATGCCAGCCACCATCTCGCCCTCGTGTTCGAGGCCGACCAGCGTGCCGAAAATCGGGATCTTGCGGATGAACGCTTCCGTGCCATCGAGCGGGTCAATGATCCACTTGAAGCCGCTGCTGCCGTGCTCGTCCTCGTGCTCTTCGCCGATGATCGCGTCATCCGGGAACACAGCCCCGATGCGCTGGCGCAGGATCTTTTCCGCGCGCGAGTCCGCCTGCGTCACCGGGCTGCCGTCGCCCTTCCACACCACGTCGATGCCCATGCCGAAGTAGAACTCGGCCACGGCCTTGCCCGCGTCAAAGGTGGCGTCCAGCGCCAGGGCCAGCCGGGATGCGATTGCCTTGTCGGTCATGCCGGCAAGATAGCTTGCGCCGTCGGCGGACGCGACAGCCGGAGCAACGCTCGCTAAACTGCGCCGGCTCACATTCAACCATAAGGAAAACCATGAACCGTACACAGTTTGCAGTGGCCCTGGCCGTGATGGGTTTCATGTCGCTGGTCGGCAGCTTTGTCGCCGTTTACGCCCTGCAGGGCGCGCCCGTGCAGGCCCAGGAGGACGGGGCCGGCGTGGTGAAGGGCAGCGAGTTCGTGCTGGTCGACAAGAAGGGCAACACCCGCGCCAGCCTTGACCTCAGCGACGACAACGAAGTGCGCTTCACCCTGATCGACAGCGAGGGCAAAGGCCGCGTGCAGCTGAGCTCCGGCGGTGAGCGCGCGTACATCGCGCTGCTGGACCGCAGCCAGCAGATCCGCTACCTGGTGGGCCAGGACGACACCACGGTGATGGAGACCATGCTCGACGCCAAGGGCAAGAACCGCGTGATCAGCCAGTTCCAGGACAGCGGCGAAACCCTGTTCGCGTTCAACGGCGCCGACGGCAACAACCTGATGACCCTGATGGGCGGCCCCAAGGCGGCCTCCACCCTGCTGCTCAAGGACCCCAGCGGCAAGAACGGCGTCACCATGTTCGCCAAGGACGACCAGTCCAGCCTGCAGCTCGAGGCCGGCGACGGCAGCCTGCTCTCCGCGGTGCTGGGCGACGGGCGCCCGGTGTTCGCGCTCAGCAAGGCCGAGAAGCTGCGCCTGCGCGCGCTGCTGGCGGAAGACGGCACGCCGGAATTCATCTTCCTGAACGACAAGAAGGAAGCCACCTGGCGCGCCGGCAAGTAATGGCTTTTCAACCGCGAAGGGCCACGAAGAACCACGAAGTGCTGGTTCATCACGGCTGAACTTCGCGGCCCTTGGTGGCCCTTCGTGGTTCCGCAGTTTGCAGTGAAGAAAGCCGCAACCGCGTTGCGTTAGGTGTGCATGGAAGTCGCGCCGAACATTCGTGTTGATGAATCCGAGTTCAAGTTCAGCTTCGCCCGCAGCGGCGGGCCCGGCGGCCAGAACGTGAACAAGGTCAGCAGCAAGGTGATCCTGCACTGGGACCTCGCCGCCGCGCCCGGCGTGCCCGAGCCCGTCAAGGCGCGCTTTCGGGTGAAGTTCGCCAACCGCCTCACCGAGGCCGGCGTGCTGGTGCTCGATTGCGACGAGACGCGCTCGCAGCACCACAACCGCGAGCTGGTGGTCGCGCGCCTGAAGGCAATGCTTGAGCAGGTCGCGCGCCCGCCCAAGAAGCGCATCCCCACCAAGCCCACCAAGGCCGCGCGCAACCGCCGCCGGGCGTCCCGCGAACGCGATTCCCAGAAGAAGCAGTTACGCCGCAAGGTCGACTATTGATTGAGCCACGGATTCCACGGAAGCACACGGATATCCGTGGAACTCCGTGTCATCCGTGGCTGGATTTCTGCCCTGCCGGTGGCACACTTGCGGGCGCGCCGGGATGGCGGAATTGGCAGACGCGGCGGATTCAAAATCCGCAGTCCCCTCGGGGACGTGTGGGTTCAAGTCCCACTCCCGGCACCAGACTTCGCGACGCCCTTTCGGGGGCGTCGCTTCGTCTGGCAGGCCAGACTACCGCCGGCCCGTCCGCCGGCCCGTCCGCCGAAGCTTTAGCGAAGGCGGAAGCTTTAGCGAAGGCGGAAGGCGGGCTCGTCCAACGGAAAACGCCACGGCACGGCCGTGGCGCTACTCGCCGGTGCGGAAAAAAGAACACGAAGGGCAGCATGGCGAACAGCAGGGCGCCAACCGCGGCGCCGACCGCAATGCAGAACGCGATGAACAGCGCCAGCCCCGCGCCCATCAGCCCGCCCACGGCACTGACAAGTTCGGCAAACATGGCTGAAAACCTCCTGGAGGCGACACGCGCCTCCACCATCAGAACGGGGTTTTCCAGCGCGCGAATTCCGCCATTAGCCGCAATCCCGCCCGGGGCACGACTTCCGTGGCAACTTCGGTTCAGGGGGCGGCGGTAGGAGTAGGCAGCATTTCTTGCCCCTGAACTCTGACCTCCGGACTCTGACCACCCACGTCTTCCCTAAGCCTCCACTAACCAACCACTTGCGGCCCCGCCCCGGGTATGGAATCGTCGCGCGCCGACCCGGAATTTGATACAAACTCCGGTTCGCTTTTCAGGTGCCACAGACCAGCTCAACGCAACCGGAACGCCATGCCCCGAACCAAAGAAAAAGCCAAAGCCGCCAAGCTGCCTCCCAACTACCCCGGCCACGATAAGGCCTGGCGCCTGCTGTTCCTCGGCCGCCTGATCGACAACGAGGCCCCCAACTTCCTGCGCAAGGCCATGGGCTGGAGCTACCACGCCCCCAACGCCGGCCACGACGCCATCCAGCTCGCGCTCGGCTGCACCTTCCGCGCCGGCGTTGACCACCTGTTCCCGTATTACCGCGACCTCACGACCGCGCTCGCCGCCGGACTTTCCGCCCGCGAGATCATCCTCAACGGCCTCAGCCGCGACGAAGACGTCGCCGGCGGCGGCCGTCACATGAGCAACCACTTCGCCAAGATCAGCATCAACCTCCACAACGTCAGCAGCTGCGTTTCGAACCACATCCAGCACGCCGCCGGCCTCGGCCGCGCGGTGAAGTACTACACGGGTAGGCCCGACAATCCTGTCGGGCAGTCCCCCGTGGTCTTCGCCAGCTTCGGCGAATCCAGCGCCAGCGAGGGCTACGTCTTCGAAGCCCTAAACGGCATCAGCAAGGAGCGCCTGCCCGTCGTCACCGTCATCCAGGACAACGGCTACGGCATCAGCGTGCCCAAGCGCGACCAGACCGCCAACGAATGGTCCGCCGACAACTTCGCGGGCCTTGATGGCGCCAAAATCTGGCACGTTGACGGCCGCGACGTGATCGCCTGCTTCGAGGCCATGCACGAGGCCGCCGAGTACGCCCGCGCGGGCAAGGGCGTGCCCATCGTGCACGCCCAGTGCGTGCGCATCGGCAGCCACAGCAACAGCGACAACCACAGCCTCTACCGCGACGAGCACGAGCTCGAGCAGGCCCGCGCCCGCGACCCGCTGCCCATCTTCCGCAAGTGGCTGCTGGAAAGCGGCGCCCTGAGTGAAGAACAGCTCGCGGCCGTGGAAGCCGACGCCCACAAGGAGTTCGGCGACGCCTACGAATACGGCGAACGCGCCCCCAAGCCCGACCCGGCCACGGCGCTCGAGTTCATCTTCCCCCGGCCTACGAGCCCACACCGCAGCAATCCCAGCCCCGGCCGGAAGGCCGGGGAGGCGGCGAAGCCGCCAACGAATCAGGGGTGGCTCTCGTCCAACATTTCGAAGACACCAAAGGCCGCGGCCTGACACTGCGCCAGGGCATCAACGCCGGCCTGCGCGCCGAATTCCGGGAAAACCCGGACACCTTCCTGTGGGGCCAGGACATCGCGAACAAGGAAAAGGAAGGCATCTTCCTGGTCACCAAGGGCTTCCAGGCCGAGTTCGGCGAAGCGCGCGTGTTCAACGCGCCGATCGCCGAGAATTACATCATGGGCACGGCCAACGGCTTCAGCCGCTACAGCGAGAAAATCCGCGTGGTGGTGGAAGGCGCCGAGTTTGCCGACTACTTCTGGCCCGCCATGGACCAGTACGTCGAGTGCAGCCACGACTGGTACCGCACGCGCGGCCAGTTCACGCCCAACGTGCTGATCCGCCTGGCGTCCGGCGGCTACATCGGCGGCGGTTTGTACCACAGCCAGACCATCGAGGGCTCACTGGCGAACATCCCGGGCGTGCGCATCGTGTACCCCACGTTCGCGGATGACGCCTACGGGTTGGCAAGAACGGCCATGAAGAGCCGCGGCCCCACGATTTTCATGGAGCCCAAGGCGCTCTACAACGACCCGCGCACGCGCTGCCAGATCCCGGAGGATTTCCACGTACCGTTCGGCAAGGCCCGGGTAAGGCGCGAAGGCACCGACGTAGTAGTCTTCAGCTACGGCAACGCCCTACTGATGGCCCTGAAGGCCGCCGAGGAATGTAGCGCAGGCGCCTCGCCTGCACAGGCCGGGGGCACCCTGCCCCCGGCAGGCCCAGCAACACCCATCTCCGTAGCCGTAGTAGACCTCCGCAGCCTCGTCCCCCTCGACACGGAAACCATCCTCGAGTGGGTAAAGAAGACCGGCCGGGTAGTAGTAGCCCACGAAGGCCCCGAATTCGGCGGTTTCGGAGGCGAAGTAGCCGCGTTCATAGCCAAGGAAGGCTTCGAGTACCTGGACGCCCCAGTACAAAGGGTAGGAGCCAAGTTCTCCCCAGTACCCTTCAGCACCAATTTAGAGCCAGCCATCCTCCCCCAACCGGGAGACATCGCCAAGGCAATCCAGGAAGCCGCCAGGTTCTAGTACGGCGTCAGCTAAGTCTTCCGGCAGCTACTTGGTGAGCGGCTGGCCGGTGTAGGTCCACTTGTACGGCTTGGCATTCTCGTTGTGCCACTCGACCCAGGCAAGCAGCTTCTGCTGCAGGTCGGGCACGCTCGCGAAGTTCCCGCGCCGGATCACGTTGCGGCTTACCTCAGCGAAGAATAACTCCACCATGTTCAGCCAGCTCGCGTGGGTCGGCGTGGCATGCACCTGCACGCGGCCCCGGTGCCGGGCAATCACTTTCTTCACGGCATCGGTGTTGTGCGCACTGAGGTTGTCGCGCACCAGGTGAATCTTCTTGCGCCTGGGCTGCTGCTTGATCAGCCACGCCAGATGCTCGGCTACGTCTTCGCCCTTGTGCCTGTCCCGGCACTCGGCCCACACCTCGCCGGTGTGCGGGTTCAGCGACGCGAACAGGTCCTGGGTGCCGTGGCGGATGTATTCGAACTCGCGACGCTGCGGCGATCCCGGCCGCATCGGCCAGTCCGGGTGTCTGCGCTCCAGTGCCTGGATGCAGGTCTTCTCGTCAAAACACAGCACCACGGAGTTCTTCGGCGGATGCAGGTACAGGCCCACCACGTCCTGCATCTTCGCGTCAAAGTCCGGGTCCTGGCTGTGCAGCCAATAGCGCGAGTGGTGCGGCTTGATCTCGGCAGCCTCCAGCCAGACGCGCACAGTCTCGTGGCTGATGGAGGGCAGCAACGCCAGCGAGAACGCCATGAAGGCCAGCAGGCGCACGGTCCAGTGCGTGTGCGGCAGGCCGTGATCAGACGGCGGCGTGCAGGCCAGGGCCAGCAGCAAGTGCTTGTGCAGAGGGGGAAAAGGTCGGCGGGCGGCCGCTGCGAGGTTTGTCGTGCAGGGCAATGATGCCGCCTTGTGCGTAGCGGCGGCGCCAGTCGATCACGCATTCGCGGTCAAGGCCGACTTTCTGCGAGATGGCCGAGTTGGCCTCGCCATCGGCGGCCAGCAGCACGATGCGGGCGCGGCGGGAAAGCCGGGCCTCGGCGGTGCCGGAGCGGCGCAGCTTCTCAAGCTCGACGCGTTCGGCGTCAGAAAGTACAATGGTGACTTCAGGTGCAGGACCAGGCATGGGCAGGCTCCAAAAAGGGACATACCCATGCATCGGCAGATCAGGTCAGCACACTGCCGGAAAACTTAGCTGACGCCGTACTAGTTTGTTATGGTGTGAAGACGGCGAAGTACTAAGCGCGTTCCAGAACGATGTCGACAAGCGTGAATTTCGGTTGCTTCCCCTCACGGAAAACGACGTCAAACTCCGCTTCAACTGGTCGGTTTACGGCCACAGACTCAAATTTTTGAATGAGTTCATCACTTTCAATTGGGCCTGAAATCGGAGCCCTTTTGTTCTTGAAGTCCTCATTTTGTGGCGCGTCACTATCTAGTTTGAATCTGAAGCGCAGTCCCTTCTTGCCGGAAATCGTTTCGAACCAACCACGTAGCCTATACCTTGTGGATTCGGTCTGCTCGGAACTCTGCCTCTTCAGTTGGGAAATTGCATTCTTCCATTCGGCAGCACGCTCAGGACTAAAGGTCGACGGGGAGAAGGAGGTGATGCCATCATCCTCGCTTCCCATCACAGCAATCTCAACCTGTGCGCCCACTGTGTCAATGCCATCCATTACCGCTTCCAAAGGCGTCAACGGCTTGCCTTCAAACTGCTCGCGAATTGCCTCGGCGGATGGAGTACCAGCCTGCAGCACCTTAAATGCGTTCTCAAGAACTTGATCAATCTTGTCCTCTGCCAACTGAGACTCACGCTTGCTTTCGTCGATGATTGTGCTTGGGACGAACAGCCGCACACCAATCGAAGCCGCCATCGCTACACTGAACTGCGCTTCGCTCATTGGCGTCACAGGCAGAAGTTTCTTGTCCTCTTTGGAAGCTGACGCCCTGGTTTTTCGGTACACAGCCTCGGGTAGTCTGGCGACTCCGTCTATTATTTTGGCGACACCGCGGACTGATGCCTTATCATCGTCGATGCGCAGATAGTAAACACGTCCGTGAACACTAGGCTGCAACTCACGCAGCAGGCGTTCGTACGCTACGCACGCATCGTTCCAAGTGAAGCCCAGCTTGAAAGTTGGTTGCGGAAGGTAGTCCTCATTGTAGTCCTCACGTGTTGCTGGGCGGAGTGATCGTTCCCTCGGAGTCCCTTCGAGTCGGTAGAGACAGTACTTCCGTATCGCATCTAGCAGCGACAGTTTTCCCATCATGATGCGACCGGTGTCCATCAGAGGCACAGGACCGACAAACCACGAAGTAACCACGTCGTCGTCATCTGCGTCTGCTAATGAGCAGAGAAGGACAAGGCCCTCACACACTGCGAAGTAGTGCATCGGAATGTCGAACTTGAACAGCGTCACAACAGGCGACGGAAGTCGCTGAAGCGAAGACAGAATCTCGTAGGTGCTTCGTGCAGGCATCAGCTGGCTGTCCTAAGCAGGTACAGCATGTGTAGAAGCGACCCTAAGTTGCTGCCAAGAGGCGTCTTCGGTTGGCCACCAAGAAACGTGTCCTGTGGATTGGTTTGTGCATCTTGAACAACCAGCGCCGCTTGGCAATCCTGTGACTCTAGCGGCGTGAGTGTATCGCTTTCGGAGCAGCCGCTTCGGCCCTCCAGCATATCGATCCCAAAGGCTTTGCACCGTGTCGACGGCGAAGAAGCTGACACCCTGCGCCTCACACTGACACTCTTCATCATCGGAAAACTCGGCAAGTTCCTTGCCCACTTCTTCGAAGTACCGCTTGAAATCGGCGTCAGTGGGAGGCACTGAGCGCACGAAACGATACACTTCGCCTTCATGGTGTTCGTCCGGAGGGCAACCTGCCCCTTGGTATAGCAAAGCTGTCATCGGCAGCACTCTCCTTGAGTTTTGCGGAAACTCGAACCTCAACCGCCTGTGCTGGTTAGATCGCGATCAGGGGTGAGTCTCTGAACTCTCGATCGGTACTTGCGAAGCCACTCTGTCCGCGAGGCCCGATGGCTGAGGCGCAGGCTCCTTTCGAACCCTCGTCCGCAACGCCTTGCCCTCTTTGCGGTTCACGCGCTGAACTGCCTCTTTCCATTCGGGGCCGTCTACGATGTCGCGCTTGAAGATTTCTTCGGTGATGACTCGGCGGATGGTGGCTTCGTCGATGCTGGCGTCTACTACGCGCTTCAGCTCGCGCTTGATTACGCTGACGACGCTTTCGTTCTCTACCAGCAGCGCGCCGATCAGGTGACGACTGGTGGCTTCGTGCAGGTCCTTCAGCGCGATGTGGGCGCCCTTCAGGAAGCCTTCCTTGGTGAGGGCGTACAGGCATTCTATGTCACGCTCGCTCTTCACGTTCACGGCCGTCAAGTCGATCTCGACAATCTGTTTTTTGTCGATCGGCTTGGTGAAGGCGACATTGTAGAGCCGCCAGAAGATTCCGTTGGTCAGTATCACCCACTCGCAGCCCTGGTTGGCCGCGTAGTCCACGGCCTGCTTGACGTGCTTGTCCTCAAGCGGGATGCCGATGGCCTTCACCTCGCACAGCAGCACCAGCTTGCCCTCGATCTTCACGGCAAGGTCGCAGTAGGTGCCGCGAATGGCGTACTCGCTGGTCAGCTCGGCGTACTTATCGTAGCCGAACACGTCGGACATGATGTCCTTTACCAGCGTGACGGTGTCGGCCTCGGACACGTCCCGGTCCCGCTGCTGGGCGATGATCGGCAGGTACTGCTTCAAACCGGCAACGATGCGTTCCTGGACTTTCTTCGGAATAGCCATCTCGACCTCCTTGTATAGCTGACTTCTACCGCGTGAGACGCCGGGCCGCAACAAATTGATGTTGATGGCTTCTGTCGCCCCTTACGGGGCTTGGGTTTTTTATGTCGCGTTTTCCCGGGGCTCACGCCCCGGGCTATTGTCTGGCGCCCCCTTTGGGGGCTGGGTTGTGGGGCGGCCGTGGGCAGTGGCACGCGCTTCCCGACTTCGCCGAGGCTACGTCGGGCTGGCCAGCGCGTGATTAGTGGCCTGGGCTTCAAGCCCATGGCCGCCACGTGCTGGAAGCACGTGGCACTACTCATGCGCAGGATGCGCATGCCACTACACACGGACGAGGACGTCCGTGCCACTTACTCGCTGAGTTCGCGCCAGCCTTTGGGTAGCTTTACGTCGCACTTGAATTCTTTGCTCAGTACGCGCACGGCCTCTTCGCATACGTGTACGCGGGCGTACCACTTTCTGTTGGCGGGCACGACCACCCAGGGCGCGTGCTTGGTGTCTGTTTTCTCGAGCATGTCGTTGGTGGCGCGCTCGTACTCTTTCCACTTGTCGCGGTTGCGGTAGTCCTCGGGCGTGATCTTCCAGTTCTTGAAGGGGTTGCTTTCGCGCTCAAGGAAGCGCTTCAGCTGCTCCTCGGGGCTGATGTGCAGGAAGAACTTCACGATCGGCGTGCCCGCGCCGATCATCAACTGCTCGAACGCGTTGATCTCGTCGTAGGCGCGCTTCCACTCGGGCTTGGTGGCGAAACCCTCCACGCGCTCCACCAGCACGCGGCCGTACCAGGTGCGGTCGAAGATGCAGAGTCGGCCGGGGCCGGGCATGCGCTTCCAGAAGCGCTGGAGGTAGTGGACGTCTTTTTCCTCGGCGGTGGGGGCGGCGATGGGGTGTACGACGTAGCCGCGCGGGTCGAGGTGCTCGCACAGGCGGCGGATGCTGCCGCCCTTGCCGGCGGCGTCCCAGCCCTCAAAGAGGATCAGCGCCTCGCGCTTGTGCTGGTACATGAAGCGCTGGATCAGCAGCATCTGGAGCTGCGCTTTGCCCAGGCGTTCGCGGTACTCTTTTTTGTCTTTGATCTCGGCGTCGAGGTCGACGTCTTTCAGCTTGATCGGCATGGTTCACCCCCGGCCGCAGGATAGTCAGCCCGGGGCTGAGTACAAAGTACAGAGTCCAGCGTACAGAAAGGCGTTCATGGCCCTTCCGTACGCTGTACTTTGTACGCTGTACTTCGCCGTACCCTGTACTCAGACTCGATGGGGGCGACCATGACTGACCCGTTTGCGCTGGCCGATGACCTCGGCCCGGAAAAAATCATCCACGTCACCGACGTGCCCACCGGCCTGCGCGCCATCCTGGTGGTGGACAACACCGCCTGCGGCCCGGCCATTGGCGGCTGCCGCATGGCGCCCGACGTCAGCCTGGAGGAATGCTTCCGCCTCGCGCGCGCCATGACGCGCAAGAACGCGGCCGCCGGCCTGCCCCACGGTGGCGGCAAGTCGGTGATCTTCGCCGACCCGCACCAGCCCGCGGCGGCCAAGGAGAAGCTGATCCGCGCCTTCGCCCGCGCGATCGGCGAGGTGACCAGCTACATCATCGGCCCCGACATGGGCACGGACGAAACCGCCATGGCCTGGTGCAAGGATGAAATCGGGCGTGCGGTCGGCCTGCCGCCGGAGATCGGCGGCATCCCGCTCGATGAGCTGGGCGCCACGGGCTGGGGTGTGACGGCCAGCGTCGAGGTGGCGGCGAAGCATATCGGCCTCAATCTGCAGGGCGCGCGGGTGGCCGTGCAGGGCTTCGGCGCGGTGGGCAAGCACGCGGCGCGCTTCCTGGCCGAGATCGGCTGCGTGCTGGTGGCGGCCAGCGACTCGCGCGGCACGCTGGTGAACCCCAAGGGCATCGAAGTCGCGGCGCTGATCGCGCTTAAAGCGGAAGGCAAGTCGGTAGTCGACGGCAAGGGCGAGAAGGCCGGCGTGGACGCGATCATCGACGTGGAGTGCGACATCTGGATTCCGGCCGCGCGGCCCGACGTGCTGAACGAGGGCAACGTGGGGCGGCTGAAGACGAAGATCCTGGCGCAGGGCGCGAACATCCCGGCCACGGCCGGCGCCGAGGCGGCGCTGGAGAAGCGCGGGGTGGTGATCCTGCCCGATTTCATCGCGAACGCGGGCGGGGTGATCTGCGCCTCGGTGGAGTATCACGGCGGCAGCGCGTCGCAGGCGTTTGCCACGATCAAGGACAAGATCAGCCAGAACACGCGCGAAGTGCTGGAGAGCGCCAAGGCCAAGGGGGTCAGCACGCGCCAGGCCGCCAATGAACTGGCCGAGCGCAGAATCCGCCGGGCGATGGGGTTTAGAGGTTAGAAATTGGGGACTGCGCACCGACGACGAACGCTCGAGTCGGAGGGATGACGGGGGGAACAGTCTCGGAGTCGAAAGGTCGAAGCGTCGAAAGGTCGAAGAGTCGAAGCGTCGAAAGGTCGAAGAGTCGAAGCGTCGAAAGGTCGAAGAGTCGAAGCGTCGAAAGGTCGAAGAGTCGAAAGGTCGAAGAGTCGAAAGGTCGAAGAGTCGAAAGGTCAAAAAAACAGGTCCCGATTCGGGGCCTGTCCCTTTGACTCTTCAACTCTTTGACTCTTGGACCAACAACCACCAACCACCAACCACCAACCACTATCCCAGCGCCTTGGCTTCCTTCCAGGTCAGCATCTTGTTCTGTTCTTCGTCCCAGATTTTCTGGCGCAGGCTGTCCCATACGTCGCGCGGCTTGAGCGTGGTGATGGTGACGTTCTGCAGGGCGGGGATCGCGTCCATGGCTTCCTTCAGCCGGTAGAACGGGATCGCCGCGTTGATGTGGTGCACATGGTGATAGCCGATGCTGCCGAAGCACCAGTCCAGCACACGGTTGGTCTTCAGGAAGCTGGTCGACTTCATGGACGCCTCGTAGATGCTCCACTTGTCGGCCGGCAGGATCTGCATGCCCCGGAAGTTGTGCTGTACATAGAACAGGTAAGCGCCCAGGCAGGCGGCGATCGGATACGGCAGCAGGAAGCAGTAGAAGGCGGTCCAGAATCCGCCCAGCAGCCACAGCGCGGCAATCAGACCGGCGTGCACCAGCACGCTGGCGCCCGCGCCCCAGTTCTTGCGGGGGTTGCGGATGAAGGCCTCGGTCGAGTTGCTGATCAGGAACACGGTGATGTAGGCGAACAGCAGGGTCAGCGGATTGCGCGCAATACGATAGTGAAAGCGCTGCATGGGCTTGGCCTCGCGCCACATGCGCGCGGTCATGATCGGGATCGAGCCGACGCTGGAGCCCTCGATGGTGCTGACGTTCGCGTGGTGGTAGTTGTGCGTCTCGCGCCAGTAGCTGGGGCCGGACAGGAAAATCATCCCGTACAGGTGCAGCACGTACTTGGCGAGCCGCGAGCCGCGCAGGATGGCCCCGTGCTTGTAGTCGTGAAACAGGATGAAGCCGCGCACCATCACCAGGCTGCCCATCAGCGAGAAGGCAAGCTGCATCGGCCACCACGGCGAAATCGCCGCGATGGTCAGCAGCCCGACCAGGATGATGAAGGTGGTCCAGAACACCCACCAGCTCTTGCCACGCTGTTCGACCGCGAAAGGCCGGGTGGCCGCGATGACGTCGCGCCCGGGCACGACATGACTGGAAAGCTCTCCCACTGAGTCCTCGATGCCTGGTAACTTGAAACTTGAAGTATAGGGGCTGCAGAGGTTCCCACAGTGGGCCGACTGCTGTCAAATGAATAAACGCGCCGCGCGGGCAGGAAATTGCAGGCGCGTTGCTATACTTCCGCCCGAGGTGAGGCATGAAGAGGTCTTTGCGCATCTTTGCCGTCGGTTTCGTCACGATCTCATTGATCACCCTGCTGATCGGGCTGCTGCTTCCCAGCGAGTGGGAGGCCGAGCGCTCCGAGGTGATCCTGACCCCCGCCGAGCAGATCTTCCCGCGCGTTGCTTCCTTTGAACTCTGGGAAAGCTGGGCCACGGCCAAGATGCGCGAGGCCGACCCCACATTGCAGGTCGAGTACTCCGGCCCCGAAAGCGGCGTCGGCGCCACCTTCAGCTGGAACGGCGAGAAGATGGGCAAGGGCCGCCTCACCATCACACGCGCCGAGCCCGGCCAGGGCATCTGGTACGATGCAGCCATCCAGTCCGACAAGATTAACGGCCGTGGCTGGCTGAAGCTCGAGCCCACGGCCGAGGGCACGCGCGTGACCTGGAACGACCAGGGCGACCTGCCACCCGTGTACGGCGGCTACTTTGCGGCCATGGTGCAGCAGAGCCTGGAGGCGCAGTTCGCGTCAGCGCTCAAGAAGCTGAAAGAGGTCAGCGAAGGTGAGCGACCCCAGGATTGAGCTGCTGCTGTCGTCGCTGCACCGCGCCTTCGAGGGCAAGAGCTGGCACGGCCCGGCATTGAAGGGCGCCCTGCGCGGCGTGGCGCTGAAGACCGCAGCGCGCCGGCCGGGCAAGGGGCGCAACTCGATCCGCGACCTCGTGTACCACTGCGCCTACTGGAAATACATCGTGCGCCGCTGGCTGCTGGAGCAGGCAGGCGCCGAGCCCGGCCCCGCCTTCCCGCACAGCCCGGCCAACTTCCCTGACCCGGCGCAGCGCGTGACCGAGAAGCTGTGGGCCGCCGACAAGCGCCTGCTGAGCGAGCAGCACAAGCTGCTGATCGCGGCCGTGAAAGCCCTGCCGCCTGCCGTGCTTGACCGCAAGGGCGGCAACACCGGCATGACCTACGCCGAGCTGATCCAGGGCGTGGCCGCCCACGACCTGTACCACGCGGGCCAGGTCTCACTGCTGAAGCGGCTGTGATGTGGCACGGATGTCCCCATCCGTGAAAGCGGCGGCCGCCGGGCCGCCGCTTGTCTTCGTTTCTCCTGGCTACTCGTTCAGGTCGCGCAGGCCGCGCTCAGCGTCGCGGCGCACGCGCGGGTCTTCATCCTGCGAGGCCTGCTCGAGGTACGGGCGCGCGCTCTCCAGCTTCATCTGGCGAAGGGCGCGCACGGCGCGGCGGCGTTCGCCGGCGTCGGTGCTCTTGACGCGCGAGCCCAGCGTGGGCACCCAGTTCTCGGCCGCGCTGGAATCACCGCAGCGCTTCAGCGCGATGGAGGCCTCGATCGCCACTTCCTCGTTGGCGTTGCGCGTGAGCGGCAGCAGGTCCGCGGCCGCGGCCTTGTATTTCATGTCGCCCAGCACATCGATGGCGCCCAGCAGCACGTCTGGCTCGGGGTCATTGAGCATCGAGATCAGCAGCGGGCCGGCTTGATCGGGCGGCATGGACTCGAGCGTCTGGGTAATTTCCTCACGCACGTCGGCAACCGGGTCGTTCATCAGCGCCTTCAGGTCGGGCAGGAACTCCACCAGCCCGGTGCCGTTCAGGCCCTCGATCGCCCATTCGCGCACCTCGGCATCTTCGGACTTCATGGCGTCGCGCAGGGCTTTCTTTGCGGCCGCGTCGCCCAGGGCTGCCCGCCTGCCGAGCTCGATGGCGGCCTCCTCCTGTTCGTCATTGTCGCCCTGGTACAGAGCGTTGACGATGGCCTGGAACTCGGCGGCGTCGCGCTTCTCGATCTCGGCCAGGCGCTCGGCCAGTTCTTCGATCTTCGCCCTCTCGGCGGGCTTGGCGTTGGGCTCGATCGTGGGCTCGGTTGCTGTCTTCTCCGTGTGCGCGGGATCGGGCTGCGGTGCGGACGGAGGCTGCGGCCTCGGCTCTGCTTTCAGGCGCAGCAGCTCGTCCAGCTTTCGGGTGAGGTCGCTGACTTGCCCCTCGAGTTGTTCGATGCGTTTTCGATCCGCTTCCGCACCGGCGGTCACCGCCACCTTCGGCCGGGCCGGGTGGGTCGAGTCGAACAGCAGCCACGCGGCGCCCGCGGCGGCAAAGGCACACACGAGGGCGAGCAGAACGGTGTGGGTCGGCTTCATGGCTTCCTCCAGGTCAACTGAGCGTGAGGGCCTGGTGTGCATCCGGCAGTCGGGGCGAGCTTACCAGCCGCATCATGAGTGCAGCATGAGAGGCCGGAGATTCTTCCGCGTGTTCCAGTTTGAGCCTTACGCGCGGGTTTGCAAGCGAAACCGGCGGCGACCGCACGGTCAAAAACGCCAACCTGTTGCACTCCGGCCGTCGAAATACAATGCTCGCACCGGAGGATCCGAACATGTCAGAAGAGTTCACGGTTTCCGCCTTCATGCCCGCCCTGCCCCTGGCCGTCTACCTGGCCTGGCTGGAGGGCGGCAAGCACTCCGAGATGACCGGCGCCGAGGCCCACGGCGAGCCCGTGGCCGGCACCCCCTTCGACGCCTGGGACGGCTACATCCACGGCACCAACGTCGAGCTCGAGCCCGGCCGCCGCATCGTGCAGCGCTGGCGCACGGCCGAGTTCCCAGGCGACGCGCCGGATTCCTTGATCGAGGTGACGCTCGCACCCGAGGGCAACGGTACGCGGTTGAACCTGAAGCACACGGGCATCCCGGATGGCCAGGCGCGGCTCTATGAACAGGGCTGGCACGACCACTACTTCCGGCCGATGCAGGAATACTTCATCCATGCCGGCGTGTCGGGCGTACCCGCCGGGGCGCGCGTGACCGAGGTGATCAGGAAGGTGCAGGCCGGCGAAGCAGCGCCGCTGCCGAGCCACGGCGATGAAGCGACGGAAGCGCCCGCGGTATCGGAAGCCGCGCCAAGCAGCCACGGGATCGCGCAGGCCGAGCCCGCGACCGTGAGCACCGGCGGCTTTGAGCTGGCCGAGGAAGAGGAAGGCGACGACTTCGATACCTCTGTGTCCGAGACCTCGCAGACCGGCAGCGAAGACTGGTGGAAGCACCTCAAGCCGCCCACCGGCACGGTCAAGCCGGAAGCCCCGGCTGAGCACGAACAGGACGAGACCGCGCCACCGGTGCCGATGCCGGAAGACGAAGCGCCCGCGCGCAGGCCCGCGCGCCGCAAGCCACCGGTAGGCGCCGGCAAGCCGGCCCGCAAACCGGCAAAGGCAAAGGCCGGCAAACGCAAACCCGCCACCCGCCCCGGCAAACCCAAGCCCAAGGCCAAGGCAAAGCCAAAGGCCAAGCCCAAAGCCAAGGCAAAGCCACAGGCCAAGCCCAAGGCAAAGGCTAAACCCAAGGCGAAAGCCAAAGCAGCGCCAAAAAAGAAGCCGGCGGCCAAAAAGGCCAAATCAGGGAGCCCCGGACGTAAGTCCGGGGCAGGAAAGAAGCAGGCACCGGCCAAGAAAAACCGGCAGCAAAGAAGAAGCCGGCAGCAAAGAAGAAGCCGGCAGCCAAGAAGAAGCCCGCGGCCAGGAAAAGGCCGGCGGCCAAAAAGGCCGGCGGCCAAGAAAAGGCCGGCACCAAAGAAGAAGCGCAGATAACCACACCGGGCGGGAAACCGCCCGGTTTCAGTTTAGCGCAACGATTCTGTCTCAAGGGCCACCTCAGACAGGCAACGTGGGAGATCAGCGACCGTGATGGAACCACGGGTGGACACGGATGCACACGCATGACCTTCGTGTTCAACCGTGTGAATCCGTGGTTTCTGAACTGCTCACCCGCACGCAGCAGCGTGGTGCACTCAGGTGGCGATCTTGAAGTGCAAACTTCGCGGTCCTTCGCGCAACTTCGCGGTTAAATCCGCCATCCGATTCGCGCCCGTGGCTACAATGCCCCCATGCGCCATGCAGCCATCATTGCCGGCGTTATCCTGATCGCGGCCGTGTTCGCGGCTGTGTGGTTCCTGCTCGACCCAGCGGACGAGCGTGGCCCCAATGCTCCAGACTTCACGGCCGGCAGCAGCGCGCCGGAGCTGGCGCCGCTGGAGGGCGAGCCTGCGCTTGAGGCCGCTAACGAAGCCGATCCGCTGACTGCAGGCTCCGACACCACGTCCGCATCCGGCGAAAAGACCGAGGCCGCGCCCGAGTCGCGCCCGGACCCCGCCCGCGTGGAGGTGCAGCCGGGCACGCGGCCCGAGCGTTTGCCGGGGCCGGAGCTGAAGCCGGGTGAGGCGACCGACCCTGCGGCTGCGGTCGAAGAGCCTGCGCCACAATCGGAAAAGGCGGACGGGACGTCCGCGCTCCCGCCTTTCATCAAGGGCCACTCGCGACCGCCGGGGCAGAATCTGGGCAGCACGCGGCCGGGGGCGCGACGCATCGCCAAGCCCGCGGGCGTGAAGCAGCTTTCGGAAGTCACGCCGAAGCTGATGCAGGACCGCCGCGGCCTGTACGCGCAGTACTTCAAGCTGGACGGCACGGACCTGTCCAAGCTTGACACGTCAAGTCCAGGCATGGTGCGCATCGACCGGCAGGTGTACTTCCCGGACGCCGAGTCGTTCAGCGACCTGCCGATCAGCCTGGAGAACTTCGGCGCGAGCTGGGACGGCTTTCTGGTGATCCCCGAGGCTGGCGACTACTGGCTGTTCTGGGGCGCCGACAACGGCGGCCGCGTCGAGCTGGACGGCGAAACGGTGCTGCTGCAGGACGGCATGGTGCGCTACGTGGAGGTCAGCGCGCTGCTGACACTGGAGGCCGGCCTGCACCCCCTGCGCATCGAGTTCGCGCAGCAGCACAACCAGGTGGCCGACTGGGCCAAGTGCGCCGCCAATTTCATGTACGTGCCGGAAGGCCAGACCAAGCCTGTGCCGGTCCCGCCCGAAATGCTGATGGTCCCCGAATGGATGTGGTCCGACAACGCACCCATCATCACCAGCCTGAGCAAGACCAGCGGCGAGATAGGCGATGAAATCACCATCCATGGCCAAGGCTTTGGCCCGGGCAAGTCAAACGACATTCCAATGAAGGAGTGGGTGTCTCTCACGAGGTCCGGTAACTGGTTGCGTCCCGAACAGTCGCTTAGTCAGGCAAAGACACCGGACAGGCTCGTATCGGTTACAGTGGCTGGACAACTCGCGCGAGTTATTGAGCAATCAGAGACGAGTATACGAGTCGCGATACCCATTGGGGCTCGTTCCGGTGACGTTACTGTGTACTCGGAGAGTTACACCGGCTACATGTTTGAATTCGGCATCGGTGTAGTCACCTACGGGAACCCTATTCCGTCGAATGCCATTAAGTTCACAGTCACTACCCAGTTTGGCCTGATGGCGCAGTGGTACAACTTCACCGGCTGGACGAACTTCGGCTTTGAGGCTCTCTTAGACAGGGAACCAGACGTGATTCGGCTTGATCAAGAGCCGGGCTGGGAGGAAGCCCCGGAAGGCTTCCAACCATGTGCTGCTGTCTGGACGGGAAAACTTGGGGTTCCCCGGTACGACTCATTAGAACGGTTGGACAACACCGCTCGCCACCGCAGAAAAGTTACCTTTCGGTCAGAGTACGACTGCAACATCACCCTCGGAGCGGAGACCAAGGAGATTCGATGGGGGGATGAAGACCAGAAGATCTCCTGTACATTCATGTTCGATACGTTGGAAGAAGGATACTTGCATCTCGAAGTGACGCTGATTTCTGAGAGCAAGTATCCGCCGGTCTGGTTCGCGACGTTGCACCGACCCATCAAGACCGACGCGGGTTCTGGCGACGTGCTTGAGTGGGAAGGGATGACGTTGTGGGATCAACACTACTTCCCCCAGTAGTGCCGCCGAAGCCACCGGTGATTTCGGCTGTGAAGGCTGTTCTGGCGGTGGGGGAGCAGCCTGTTGCGCCGCCCTATGACGTGGATGTTTCACGACCTTCGGTGCGTGTGGGTCAGGAGTTCACCTTTGACGTCACGGACTATGGCCCGCCGGAAATCTGGGACACGCTTCCGACCGTCAGCATAGACGGCGTTCCGGTGCCCTTTGAATCCGAAGAACACCCCGTCTCGGACAAGCCCGGGCCGCGCATCCTGCACTGCCGCGCAACTCTGCCCGAGGGTGTAGGCGAGGGGCGCATGGTGGCGCGGCTGAGTGTGGTTTCCAGCGAGCCCTTCTATATAGACGTCGCCAACCGGGGGCTGGTTGCCTACCTCTATGACGTGCCGGAAGGCAGCGGTTTGGGCAAGCTGCCGGACCTGGGGCCGCTCACCTGCTTCAAGGTCCGCAAGGATCGCGCGATCAACTTTGAAGACACCGCCGACTTTGACCTGCCCTTTCCCGCCGAGACCTTCATTATTGAGTGGCTGGGCGGACTCATAATCGAGGAAGAGGGCGATTATGAGTTCACCTGCCGCAGCGACGACGGCATGAAGCTCTGGCTCGATGACAACGTGGTGCTCGACGCCGACAAGCTGCAGGCGCCGGCCGAGAACAGGGCCGCCGTGCACCTGGTGCCGGGCGTGTACCGCTTCCGCATGCAGTTCTTTGAAAACACCCAGCACGAAGTGTGCGTGCTGGAATGGCGCGCCACGCGCGGCGAGGGCGAAGCGCTTGAAGAACTCATCCCGCGCCAGGTGATCCCGGCCAAAGCCTTCTCGCTCGACGTCCACCCGCCCCTGCCGAACAAGACCAGCACCGGCAAGCGCACGGACGGGTCGTAACGGAGCGCGGACGTCCCGTCCGCTTGTGCGGAACGCCAGCCTGCCTCTGCCTACGGAAGAGAAACTGCGTATCGTTTGCTTTTGCCTGCGGAGCAGGCCCATCAACGTTAGCCCCCAGCGTAAGCTGGGGGTTTGGACGCAGTTCAGACATCAAAGGCGCGGAGCGCCGACACAACGGCGGCTTGCCGCCGAAGGGCCTCGCCCCAGGCAACCTGTGTGTCGGCGCTCCGCGCCTCGGTTAAGGGGTGTCTGGAGAACCCCCACCTGACGGTGGGGGCTAACAGTTGTTCCGGCGCTCCGCGCCTTGTTGCGCATACAAACAGTACGACAGAGGTGACTGTTTCAAGGTCTGAAAGGGCGGGGGCGGTCCCGTTCCAGAACAGGCACCATCCTGAAAATCCAAGGCAGGCTGCCAGCCTGCCCCGTGGGCGGCCACATGGGGCCGCCCCTACCGGCCGCCACTACCCCTCCATGGCCGCAAGCAGTTCGGGGCTCAGCTCTTCGTAGTCTTCCGGGCGCGCTGTTTTCAACTCCGCCAGCAGGGCGTGGCGCAGGCCGGGCGCGAACTCCTCCGGCCGATAACCGTTGAACAACGGCCACTCGTCGGCCTTCTCGGCAACGCGAATGGTGGCCAGCACCTCATCAATCGCGCCGCGCAGGCCCGGGCGGGCTTCCTCGGGTTCTTCGCTGAGCAGCAGCTCGGCCTCGGTCACGGCCGCGCGGGCGCTTTCGATATCGCGCACGCAAAGGGCGACCCGCGCCAGCACGGGCAGCAGGTACTTGATGCGCAGGGCCCGCGTGGGCGGGTGGTTCTTTTCCACGCGGCGCACGGTGTCGCGCACCTCGGGCAGGCGGCCCCTGGCCAGCTGCAACTCCGCCCAGGGCGCCAGGAACTCGTGCACCAGGGCGCCGCCGCCGTGGCCGCGCGCGAACTCAAGCGCTTCGCGGTAGGCCTGCGCGGCTTCTTCCAGGCGACCCTGCACGGCCAGCACGTGGCCCAGACTGCGCACCGTGCGCATCTCCGATTCACGCGCGCCGGTCTGCTGCTGCAGCTTGATGGCGTCGCGCAGGGTGGTTTCTGCGTCGTGGGGGCGATCCAGCACGGTGTACAGATCGGCCAGGTTCACCTGGCTGAGGGCGGCGTTCTGGCTGTCGTTGATGGCCGTGAAGACTTCAATGGCGCGCAGGAAGTGGCGCTCGGCGAGTTGCAGGCGGTTGTCGTTGAAGTCCATCACCACCATGCCCAGCGTGTTCAGGATTCCCGCCTCGCCGGCGCGGTCCTGCTGGGCCTGCTTCTCGGCCAGCAGCTGCGTCAGGAGCTGTTCGGCTTCGCGCAGGCGCCCCTCGTGGCGCAGGATCGCGGCGATCACCATGCGCGCGCTGCCGGCGCCGGGCTTGTGGCCTTCCTGCTCAAACAGCTCGCGGGCGCGCTCGGCGGCCTGGTGGGCGGCGGCATATGCGCTGCGGCGCATCAGCACCTGG
The DNA here is from genome assembly GCA_027493625.1 of Planctomycetota bacterium. Lineage (GTDB taxonomy): Bacteria > Planctomycetota > UBA8742 > UBA2392 > UBA2392 > JACKID01. The sequence goes on from JAOSKM010000002.1 coordinate 1,052,648, forward strand.
GCCAGCATGCCCTGTGTGCGGGCCTCGCCCTGTTTGTCGCCCAGCAGGCGGAACAGGTCGATGGCCTGCTCGGCCTCCTGCTCGGCGGTCTTGAGCTCGGACTTGCGCAGGTGCAAGGCGGCGATGTTGCGGTGGATCTCGGCCAGGCCGGGGCGGTCATCCAGTTCGCGCAGCACCTCAAGGGCCGACTGCAGCCAGAAGCCGCCGTCCTCAAGGTCGCCCTGGCTGATGCGCATGCTGGCCAGCTCACCCAGCATGCGGGCTTCAGCGGCTCGGTCACCCAGCTTCAGGAAGCAGGCCAGCGCCGCGCGCAGGGCGCTCTCGGCCTCGGCCATGCGCCCCACGCTGCGGTGCAGGTGGGCGAATGCCTCAAGCACCCGCGCCTGCGCCCGCGGGCGCACCAGGTTGCGCAAGGTATCGAGCGCGAAGTTCAGGCGCCGCTGGGCCTCGTCGGGGTCACCGGCGCGCACCAGGGCATCGGCTTCGTTGCAGAAGTCGGCGACTTCCTCGGGGATGTTTTCGGCTTCGGTGTGCTGGGTCATGGCAACAACTGGGGCCTCGGCCACTACATAACGCGCGCTTACCGCGCCGCGTTCCCGTAGGCGTTGCTCCAGCGTGCATTCCTGTGGGCCGGTGTGCCAGCCCGGGGTCACTTGTTGCGGCGAATTGCCGTCTGCAGCGGCTCCAGGCAGGCCCTGGCGGCGTCGCGCACGGGCTGGCTGTCGGCGGTGTCCGCCAGCTCCCGCACCCATTCCAGGCTGGCGTTCCAGGCTGTCAGGGCCAGGGCGCGGCTGATGAAGTCATGCTCCTCGGGATTGGATTTCAGCGCCTCGAGCAGCATGCGGGCGCAGGATTCGCGCACTTCGTCGCCGGCGGCCTGGCGCATCAGCCCGCGCGCCTTCCAGGCCCAGGCGCTGCCCAGCAGGCCCACGCCGGTCAGCAGCGCGCGGCGCAACCCGGCGGGCAGGTTCTCACGCGCCAGCCGCGACTTGATGGCGTCGGCGGCCTTGATGTCGGCCACGCGCCCGAACGCCCAGCCGCAGGCTTCGCGCACGGCGGTGGCCTGGGTGTCGTCGTCGAACAGTTTTTCCAGCGCCGGCAGCGCGTCCGTGCCGGCGGTCTGGCCCAGGCTGACGGCCGCGGTGGCGCGCCAGCCCTCGGGCAGACTGATGTCTTCCAGCGCGGCCTGCAGTGCGAAGCGCGCGCGGCGATCGGCCAGGAAGCCGGGCACGAACAGGATGGCCCTGGCGAAGCAGTCGCGCTCGGTGCTTCCGGCCTCGCCCTCGCTGTAGGCGTGGCTTTCGAGGGTCCAGCGCCAGCGCTCGAGCAGCAGGGGCACGGCGTCGGCGCCGAGGTTCTTTAGGTCGTGCTGGCAAGCGGGCTCTGGCTTGCGGAACAGCTTGTAGTGCGCGGGGTCAATGCCGCGCGGCGCGTCCACGGCGGCGGCTGTCTCCGGCTTGTCGATGCGCAGGCGGCAGGCCTCGGCCACCATGGCGCGCAGCCAGCCGTCTTGTGTCCAGTTGGCTTCGGCGCCTGCGGCGCGCAGCCCGGGAAGGGCGTCTTCGCCGAGCGCGATGATTCTGCCGCGCGCCTCCAGCCAGGCCTTGTGGTCGCCGGCCTTCACGGCGGCGGCTTCGTCCAGCAGGGTGTCAAGCTCGGACGCCGCCAGCGCCGGCGCCAGCAGCAGGGTCAACAGGATCGCGAGAGTCTTCATGGCTTGGTCCTTACTTGTCCCACCAGTCGTCCGCAGGCGGCGTGCGCACGAAGTTCGAGCCGCAGTGCGCCTCGCCCAGCAGCTCGTGATAGCTCATGAACACGTCCACGAACGTGATGCTGAACGGGTTGCCGGCCGTGTCGAGCGCGTTGAGCTGGGTCAGGATGTCGGCCTGCCACTGGTCGACGCCCGAGATGTCCGGCCCCTCGGGGTCCGGGATCGCCAGGTAGATGGTGCCGCTGGATGCGGGCAGGCAGATCAGGTTGACCACGCCGGGGTTGTAGGCGGCCATCTCGTTGCCGCCGACGTCCTCGAACAGCGTGGGCAGCTCGATGAAATCGGCGTCGGTCAGGCCGGTGGCGTTCTTGATCTGGGTGCGGGCGTAGTCGATGCGCGCCTGCACTTCATTGTTCAGCGTGGCCAGCGCGGTGTTGGACAGGATGCTGTTCACGCTGGTCTGCGAGCCGCGACCGGCGAACACCGTGGCGCTGCCGTAGCCCGCGTTCTGGGTCGCCTGCAGCACCTGGTAGGCGCGGTCGGGAGACGCGATCAGGCACACCCAGCCGCGCGCCGTGTTGGGCGCGGGGATGAACATCGTGAACTCGTCGATGTGCCCCACGGCCAGCCACTCCGTGGTGACCTCGAAGTGGTTGCCCTGCACGGCCGCGGCATCAAAGAACTCGCGGTAGGCGCTGACCATGTGGCGGTTGACGTTGGTGCTGGTGCCGATCAGCGTTCCGCTGCCGCCGCCGATCGCGAGCTTGCCCCAGGGTTTGCCGGTGTAGGGCGGAACGACCTCGAAGTTTCCGCCGTAGTTCACCGAGGCGGTGTTGGTGCTGAAGCGCCGGAAGAAGTCGAAATCGGGGCCCCACAGCACGTCTTCGCACCAGTCGTCGCAGGGGCGCCAGCGCGCCATCTGGAACACGTGGTCGATCACGCGGCGCGGGCCGCTGGCGCTGGGCAGCTGCACCACCGCGAACTCCGACGAGTCCTGCAGCCAGCGGTCGTTGCTGTAGCTGCCGCCCGGCACCTCGCGGTAGGTGATGCCCGCCGCGGTGCAGATCGCCTGCATCGCCGTGCGCAGCGCGGGATTGCCGTAGGTGCCGCTGCCGACGTTGACCAGGTGGTACTCGGTGGCGGTCCACAGGTTGGTCGAGAACAGGGGCGGCGCGCAGCGCAGGATCACCGCGTCGCTGCTGAGCGTCGCGCCGGAGCTGTTCTTGACATCGAGCGTGAGGGTGACGCGGCCGTCCCAGCTTGCAGACATGCGGTCGCGCGCCTCGATGCCGAGCTCGATGTCAGCGGCGCCGAGGTCGGTGAGCGGCAGGCTGAAGCTCGCGCCCGCGGAGTACACCTGTGTCCAGCTGCCGCCGTTGTTGCGGAAGATGCGCACGCGTCCCTGCGCAGCGGTGCTGACGCTGACCGTGGCGCTGCCGCCCGCGGGCGGGTTGACGTACCGGCGCGCGAACAGGCGGGCCAGGTCGAGGTTGTCGCTGCCGCTGCTGGCCGTGTCGCTGTAGTCCTCGCTGTTGTTGTTGTCGTCGTCGTCCTGGTTGAAGTAGAACACCGCGCCCTGGCTCAAGTTCCAGACGTCTTCGTTGGCGTCGTCGGCGGCGGTGATGCCGCCGTCGCGGTTGCTGTCGACGTCCAGGTCGGCCGTGCCGTTCACCGGCGCTGTGACAGTAATGTAGCTGGTGCGTGTCAAGCTGTTGGCGCCGCCGGCGTTGCTGACGGTAAGGGTCACGCTGTAGACGCCCGGCGTGGTGTAGAGGTTGTTGGGATGCTGGCTGGTGCTGTCGATGGTGCCGTCGTTGTTGAAGTCCCACTGCCAGCCGGTGGGTGCGCCCGCTGAAGCGTCGTTGAACTGCACCGGGGTGGATGTGTCGGTTGCCGTGGGCGTGCCGTTGAAGTCGGGGGCCGGCGGCAGCACGCCGCTGCAGCCGCTCGAGCCGCCGGATCCGCCACCTCCCTCTTTGCTGTCGCCGTCGCCGCAGGCCGCCAGGCCGATGGTCAGAATCGCGATGATGGCGCACGCGTAGCCGGTGCGAATTCGCCTTGGGCGCACGTTGAACTCCTGTGTTCGTCCCGTTTCCATATTCTAGTCAGAGACGCCTGTAAAACCTTACACAGTTGAAGGAAGTGTTACGGCTGTGACCAAAGCATGTTCACCTCAGCGCGTGGTGGTCAGGCCGGAAGTCTATTACCAGCCCGCGAAACCCGACCTATAGTACGCCACACATGCCTGACTCAATCACCTGTGAAAGCCGCATCAGCCGCGTGGTCGTCTACGCGCGCGGCGCCGTCGTGACCCGCACGGTTGAGCTGCCGGTCGGCATCCCGCCCGAAGGCTGCGAGCTGGTGGTGGGCGGCGTAACCCCGCTGGCCGAGCCCGGCAGCGTGCGCACCAATGTCGAGGGCGAACGCCGCGTCACGGGCGTGCAGGCCCCGCTGGCATGGCCGAGCGCGCCGCAACCGGTGGCGCCCGACACCGCGGCGATCGTCGCCAAACAGCGCGAGATCCGCCGCGCCAACCTGCGCCTCGAGCGCGTGCGCTTCCGCATCGAGCACCTGGAGGCCATCGAGCAGAACGCCGGTCTGCAGGCCCCCAAGCGCCGCCCGGAGCAGCCGCTGGTGGGCGTCAACGAGCGCCTGGGCGCCGCGCTGGAAACAGCCGACCTGGTGGCCGAGCTGCTGGGCAGGCTCGACACCGAGGAGCGCGCCTTGCGGCGCGACCTCGAGAAATTGAACCACGAGCTGGCGTCGCTCACGCAGCAGCGGCCGGCGGCGCCCCAGGGCGGCCCGCAGCGCCAGGTGCGCGTCGCGCTCGCCCCGGGCAGCGAGCACCTGCGCGCCCTCGAGATCAGCTACAACGTAAGCGCCGCGCGCTGGTGGCCGGCCTACGCCGCGCGACTCAGCAACGGCGGCAAGCAGGCGGAGTTCGCCGTCGAGGCCTTCGTCGCCCAGCAAACCCTCGAAGACTGGAAAGACGCGCGGATCAGCCTGTGCACGGCCGACATGGTCAGCGACCTGACGCTGCCCGAGCTGCAGTCGCTGCGGCTGGGGCGCGCGCAGCCCGCGAAGCGCAGCGGCTTCCGCGAGCCGCCGGAGGGGCTGGACGCGCTGTTCAGCGCGCACGACCAGGCATTCGGCGGGCCGGGCATGGCCCCGCCCTCCGACCTGCGGCTAAGCACGGCCGCCTACACCGAGGCGCCGGTGCCGCAACCAAGCATGATCGCCTACGCCGAGCCGCCCGCGGAGAGCGGCGCTCTCGCGGACTACGACGAGGTACTTGAGGACCGGATGGAAGCCGGTGAGTACGAAGAACGCCCGGCACGCCGTGAAAAAGAGATGGCCAAGAGTCGCGGCGCCAAGGCCAAGAAGATGGCCGCGCCCTCGGCGCCGCCCGCCTCCGCCCCGATGCGAGCGATGCAGGAAGTCAGCTTCGGCGCGGCCGGCGGCGGCATGGCGCCGCCTGAGCCGGAAGCCGAGCCGGAGCCCGAAGCCGGCATGGGCGACCAGTGGCTCGACTTCGATTCACTCGAGCTCGCGCACAACAACACCGCGCGCAGAGGCCGCCTGGTGCAGGCCGGCGCGGGCGCCTTCAGCGGCGCCTGGCAGTTGCAGAACGCCATCGAGTCGCTGGGCGCGCCCGGCGGCGCCACGGACCCGCTCTACTCGCGCGGCATGTTCGACCACCAGTTCGAGGCCGACGGCCTGGTCGAGGTGCCCAGCGACGCCAGGCCCCAGCGCATCCGGCTGCTGGCCAAGGCGGCGAAGTCGCGCATGGCCTTGCGCTGCGTGCCCCTTGAGGACGAGCGCGTGTTCCGCGAAGTCGAAATCGAAAACCCGCTGGAGGCCCCGCTGCTGCCCGGCCCCGTTGACGTGTTCATGGACGGCGCGCTGCTGATCACCAGCGAGATCAAGGAAACGGACCGCGGCGGGACGATCCGCTTCGGCCTCGGCGAAGAGCAGCGCGTGCGCGTGGTGCGCAACGTGCGCGCCCGCGAGGAAAGCAAGGGCGTGTTCGGCGGCAAAACCGCCATGGACCACGAAGTCAGCCTGGAGGCCGCCTCGTCGCTGCCCGCTGAGATCGAGCTGGAGCTGATCGACCGCATCCCGGTCAGCGAAGACAAGGAAATCACCGTCGAGTTGCTGGCCAGTGAGCCCAAGCCCGAACGCTACAACCAGCACGACCGCCACCACCATCTGGAGGGCGGCCTGCGCTGGAAGCTGCCCCTGAAGGCGGGCGCTACGGCCGCCGCGAAGTTCACCTATCGCATCGGCTTCGACAAAGACTTCGAGCTGGTGGGGGGCAACCGCCGTGAATGAACCGGCCGCCATCGCTACCACCGCCCGGCGTGTGGTGTTCTTTGAAGACCGCGCCGAGGTCGCGCGCGTCGGCAAGGCGACGCTGACCGAAGGCCGCCAGTGGGTGCGCCTGGCGGGCGCGACGATATTGCTTGACGACCGCAGCGTGCAGGCCCGCGCGCTCAGCGAGCGCGTGAAGGTGCTGTCGGCCCGCGTGGTGCGCCGCCTGCGCAGCGTGAGCGAGCTGAACGCCGAGCAGACCAAGGGCCTGCAGCAGGCCGTGCGCGAGCTGGAGCAGCGGCTGGATGAGCTCGAGCAGGACCGCGCGCGCCACGATGAGCGTGGGGATTACCTGTCCGAGCTAATCCAGAACTGGTGCGCGACCGTCGCGACCGTGCCCGCGCCCGGCGACGACAGCCCGCCCGCCGAGTGGGCCCGGGCCTGGCAGGCCCTGCTCACGCGCGACGAAGATTACCTCAAGCGCCGCGCCGAGCTGCTGGACCAGGCCGACGACCTGCGCACCGAGCTGAACCAGAAGCGCCACGAGCTTGCCACCGGCGCATCGCAGCGCACGCTGTTCGAGTGCTTCATCGAGGTGCAGGTTGACGCGTCAAGCATGGACGAGGTCGAGCTCGAGGTGAAGTACCGCACCCCCTGCGCCCTGTGGCGGCCGGAACACCTGGCGCGCCTCAACCAGGACGCCAAGAACCCGCACGCGGGCGAGGTTGAATGGACCACCTGGGGCGTAGCCTGGCAGCGCACGGGCGAGGATTGGGGCGACGTCGAGGTCGCCTTCAGCACAGCGCGCCCGGCCCAGGTGGCCGATGCGCCGGTACTGGATGACGACAGGCTCAGCAAGCGCAAGAAGACCGCCGAGGAGCGCAAGCAGGTGGTGGTGCAGATGCGCGAGGAGCAGGTGAAAGACACCGGCGCCCGCGCCGAGGCCGAGATGCCGGGGGTTGACGACGGCGGCAAGCCGCTCGAGTTCGCGCCCAAGGGCAGATACAGCCTGCCCGCCAACGGCCAGCCCACGCGGGTGGAGATCGGCCGTCGCGCGCTGAAGGCAAGCGTGGCCCGGGTGCTGATCCCGGAGCGCGCCCAGACTGCCTTCCTGAAGGCGGATGCCAATTGGGAAGGCGAAGCGCCGATCCTGGCCGGGCCGCTGCGCCTGGCGCGGGGCGGCTCGGTGGTGGGGCGCAGCCGCGCGAAGTTTGTGGCGCCGGGCGAGAAGTTCGAGACCGGCTTTGGTCCCGAGGACGGCGTGCGCTGCAAACGCGCGGTGCGCGAAGACCGCGAGACAGCCAAGCTGACCGGCAGCCAGACGATTGAACGCAAAGTAACGCTGCGGCTGTCAAACCTCGGCGACAGCAGGCGCGAACTGGAAATCACCGAGCGCATCCCGGTAAGCGAAATCGAGGGGCTGGAGGTCAAGCTGACCGAAGGTAAAGACTGGAAGCAGGACCAGGACGGCTACCTGAAGCGCACAGTGCAGCTGGAGCCGCGCGCCAACCTGACGCTCGACTTCAGCTACGAAATCAAAGCCAAATCCAACGTAGTCCTGCCGTTCTAGGGACAGTCCCCGAAGTCGGACGCTGAGAACGATTCGAAGCTGTACTAACAGCGAATTACCAATAACCAATTACCAATTACCAATTGGGCTGCGTAGTGCGCTGCATTGGTAATTGGTAATTGGAAATTGGTTATTGGTAATTTGCTGTTCAACAAGCAGTCGGGGGGTATTGACGCATTCGAAGTCGGGGACAGTCCCCGAACACGCAGACACCCGGCGTCCCAAACTCGCCGGGTGTTGCGTTTCACTGACCGGTGCGACGGTCGTGAGGTGAGTCAGAGTTCTGGGCGAGACTACTGACCCGTGGCCTGCTGTTTCCTTACCCGCCTCCTTCCTTAGTTTCCTATGGCAGAGAGTGGTTCTTCAGGTTGTTCCAGATTTCGCTCAGGTGCGTGGTGCTGTAGGTGTGACCTCCGCTGAACTCGGTGTACCAGAGGTTCGTGCCGAGGGTCCAACCGTTGGCCTGGAAGTTGTTGCGGTCAGACTGCACTACGCTGGGCGGAACTACGCTGTCGCTGCTGCCGACGTGCAGGTCAACCGGGATCGTGCGCGTGGCGTTGGCCGGGGCGCTGGTGCCCGCCAGGGCCTGCAGTGCACCTGCGCTGACGCCGTACCCGGCGAAGAACGTCGAATTCTGCAGTGCCAGCAGATGCAGGAAGTGCCCGCCGGCCGAGAAACCCCAGGCGTAGATGCGGTTCTGCTCGATGTTGTAGGCGGCGAAGGCGTCGCTGATGATGGCGTTCAGGATCGCCGAATCGTTGCTGGCCAGCCAGCCGCCGCTGCTGCCCGTGGCGGCCTGGGCGATCACGATGAAACCCTGGCTGCCGGCCACGGTGCTCCAGTCGTTGCGGGCCGCCTGCGCCGCGGCGGGCGCCGTGCCTGCGCCGCCCGCGCCATGGAAGGCGAACATCACCGGCATCGGCGTCGAGGGGTTGTAGCTGCTGGGGATGTAGAGGTAGTAGTCGAAGGTGCCCAGGCCGCTGACCGTCACGCTGCGGGTCTGGTTGCCGGGCGTCGCGCCGCCGCTGCCGCCGCTGGGGTTCGAGCCGCCGGTGCCGCCGCCGCCGCCGGTGCTCTGCCATGCCGAGTTGACCGGCGTGCTGAAGCTGGCGCCGGACAGCCACTGGTAGACGCTGCTGGGGCTGGGGCCCGAGCTGCACAGGCCCGAGAAGCTGTGGCCGATGCCGCTGACCCAGGCGCTGTTGGTGGTGTGGCCGCCGTTGGTCCACTCCGCCAGGGCCGACTGTGCGCCGCTGTAGCCCGAGTCGGCCGTGCCGCAGATCGCGTAGACCGGGATGTCGCGGGTGACTGGCAGGGGCTTGCCGGTGACGCCGCCGGCGTAGGGCGCCACGGCGCGGATCTGTTCGTTGTACCAGTAAGCTGTCAGGTCAGTGACCACGGCGCCTTCACTGAAGCCGATCATGTAGATCCTGGTGGTCTCGATGTTGTGGGTGGCGCCGGCGCCGTAGTAGGCGGCGTTGATCACGCCCACGATCTCGGCCGAGGTAGCCGCGGAGTCCAGCGAGCCGCCGCTGGTCAGGTGCAGGAAGCTGGCGCGCGAGGTGTTCATGTGCTGGGGGTCATCAGGATGAAGTTGTGGGTGTTGGCGGCGCTGGTCCAGCCGCTGCCGCTGAGCGTGCTGTGGAAGTTGGTGTAGGTGTCGCCCATGCCGTGCAGCGCAATCACCAGCGCCGAGGGCGTGGAGGCGCTGTAGCTGGAGGGCACGTGCAGCCGGTAGTTGCGGCCCTGGTAGGCGCCGTTCACCGTGCCGGTGCCGCCGCCGGTGCCGCCGGTCGCGGTGCCGGTGCCGCCGCCCCCGCCGGTCGCCGCGCTGACGGAGATCGTCCAGGACTGCGAGGCCGACACCGTGCCGTCGCTGACCTGCAGCGTCACGTTGTGACTGCCGACCTGCGCGCTCGAGGGCGTCCACTGCACCAGGCCCGTCGAGCTGTTCACGGTCATGCCGGTCGGCTTGGTGGTCAGGCTCCAGGTCAGGGTGTCGCCGTTCGGGTCGCTGCCCGCGGCCTGGTAGCTGTAGAGTTGACCTTCCGTGGCCGTGGTGGGGGCGCTGCTGGTGATCACCGGTGGCTGGTTGCCGCTGCCGGCCGCGCTGACGCTGATAGTCCAGCTCTGGGCCGTGGAGGCCTGGCCGTCGTTGACGCTGAGGCTGACATCGTGGTTGCCGAGCTGGCCGGCGCTCGGGGTCCAGGTCACCAGACCGCCGGCGTTCACGCTCATGCCGCTGGGCGCGATGCCGAGCGACCAGGTCAGCGGGTCGCCGTTGGCGTCCGTGGCCGTGGCCTGGTAGCTGTAGAGCTGGCCTTCCACGGCGTTGGTGGGAGGCGTGCTGCTGAAGACCGGGGCGCTGTTGCCGGTGCCGCCGGCGATGGGCAATCCGCCGCCGCCACTGCTGCCGCCGCCGCCGCAGGCGCCCAGCGTCAGCACCGCCAGGCTGAGAATCCCGAGAATCATGAAGTTGCGCATTGTGCTCTCCTGCCAAGTTTGGGTTGGCTTGCTTGAAATTTAGTCCAGGCGGTACAGGTGACCGTTGCTCGAGCTGCCCACGTACAGCTTGCCGTTGTAGCTGGCGATGCTCGGGCGGCCGTCCTGGTTCTGGTAAGGCTGCTCGAACCTGGTGCCGGCCTGGCCGTACAGCTGGGTGAAGGTGGTGCCGTCGGTGCTGCCGAAGATCAGGTCGTTGGTGCCGTCCCATGCCACGGCGTAGTAGTTGCCGTCGGTGTGCTTGATGACGTCCCACATCAGGCCGGTGATGCCGCTGATGGCGCTGGTAGTGCCGCCGGAGCTGACGATGATGTTGTTGACGCCGATACCTGAGCCCCACACGCTCATGTAGAGTTTGCCGTCGATCATCTCGATGGCGGAGATCAGGTTGCCGCCGCCGCTGCTGAAGACGAAGCCGCTCTGGGTCATGGGCGCTCCGACTTTCACGAAGTCGGCGCTGTTGGAGGCGGCGGTCTTGCTGGCCCAGATTTCGTTGTCCAGCACGCCCATGTACTTGAGGCGGGTGTGGCTGCCGGCGCTGGCCTGGTCCCAGGTGCTGGTGGTGGTGTTGAACTTGTGCAGGGTGCTCTGGCCGCTGAGGTTGCTGCCGCTGACGTAGAGGTCGCCGTTGAACTGGACGACGTCGAAGTTGTGCACGGCATCCGTGACGTTGGTGGCCAGCGGCGTCGCGCTGCCGGGCGACCAGATGTAGACCTTGCCCGGGGCGTAGCCGTTGGGGTCGCCGTCCGGGATGTAAAGCTTGTTGTTGAAGACCTTGCAGCGCAGGAAGCCCTGCGAGCCGCTGTCATAGAAGGCCGTGCCGATCGTGCTGCCGTTGAAGGTGTAGATGCCGGCGCCGAAGGGGCTGCCCAGCGGGGTGATGCTGGCGGCGATGTACAGCTTGCCGTCGAACTCCACCATGTCGCTCAGCACCTTCATGCCATCGGGCAAAGCGCCCATGTCGGTCAGCGTGACGCCGGCAGGCAGCGTGCCGCCGCCGCCCGCGGCCGCGACGTTGATCGTCCAGCTCTGCTGCGCCGTGGCGGCGCCGTCGCTCACCTGCAGGGTTACGTTGTGGCTGCCCTCCTGCCCGGCGGCCGGTGTCCAGTTGACCAGGCCGGCGGCGCTGACGGTCATGCCGGTGGGCTTCACGGTGAGGTTCCAGCTCAGGGGTCGCCGTCGGCGTCCGCGGCCGCGGCCTGGTAGCTGTAGAGCACGCCGACCGTCGCCGAGGTGGGGGCCGAGCTGGTGAAGACCGGCGCGCTGTTGGTGGTGCCGCCGCCGCCTCCGGTGGGTGGGGCATAGTTGGCGGGCAGGCCGCTGGCGCTGCCGCCACCGCCCGTGCAGCCGGCGAGGATCACCAGCGTGAATGTCGCAAGGACTGCCAGGCGTGCTCGCCTGGTGGTCGCACCGTGTTTGCTGGTGAAGGTCATTTGTCGGCTCCGTCGTTTGGGTTGACGGACAGTTGCGTGGCATGTGCCAATTGGAAGCCAGCGCCAGTGGTAACTTCGTAACTCTTTGATGCAGCGGTGGTTGCGAAACCTGATAGGGATTTGCGGTAACTCACTATCCGTGTATAATCGTTCGGAAATTGAACGATACTTGCCCGCCATTCTTCAAGGTTGCCGCCTGGATACTCCGTTGCCGCCATGGGTTCCGCGCCTGGCCGGGCTGCTGCCGGCCCGCGCTGCCTTCCGCATGCGCGACGGAGGCGCGTTCCTGCGCATGCAGCGACACACCTTGCGCGCGCGACCGGCGCTGCGCACTGAGCTCGCGCTGCGGGCCATGGCGCCGGCCTGCTTCGGGGCTTGCCTCGGCGTGCTTCCCTACGGGGACGCTCTCTTCCTTATAGAAGCGCCGCTCCGCGGCCGACGCCTGGACCGCGCCGGCAGTGAGATGCGCTACCAGCAGCTGGCGATGCTGGTCTGGGCATTGCACTGCGCGGGCAACACGCCGGACGATATCGAACTGCAACGCCTGCTCGCCACCGAGTCCGGTCTGAAGATGCTGGCTCTGCCCGGCCGCGGCGACGAAGCGCGCGCGGCCATGACGCTGGCCCTGGCGCGCGCGTTCGTGACGGGGCGCAAGGCGACCGCCGGGCTGCGCGCCGACAGGCTCGCGCCGCTGGTGCTGCGCGTGCTGGGCGGTGAGAGTGCCGCGCCGGCCATGTTGCGCGCCAAGCTGGGCGCACTGCCGGATCCCGGGTCCTGGCGGGCCGCTGTCGGCGCGGAGTTGCAGCACGCGCTGCGAGCTGAAATCCCGCGCATCCTGGTCGCCAACGATGCCGAGCAGGGTGCTGCCATGCACGCTCTGGTCTGCGAAGCGGCGCTGCAGGCCGGCGTGGCGGCCGGCGACGGCCCCGCGTTTACACGCGGCGCGAAGACCGTGCGGCTGCTGGGGCCGATGACGGCCGCGATATGCGAGCGCCGGTTGGGCAGGCTGAGCCCGGGCCCGACGCTGGCGATCGTGGTCGGCGCCCGCGCGGACCTGGGCCGGGAACTGGAGCACGTGGGCGAAATCGCGGCGCCGGTGCAGGTCACGGCGCGCGGAGCGTTCGAGTGGCTGAAGCCGCTGGGCATCGAAGCCAGCCTTGCGGTGGAGGAGCTGGTGCCGGCCATTGAGCGCGACCCGGCGGGCGCGCGCCAGACCGTGGCCGCGCTGATCGAGCGCGCCGGCGCGGCTGCCACCGACGACGGGCCGGTGCTGGCGACGGGGTGGCTTGAGCACTGGCAGGCGATCCGCGGCAAGCGCAACGTGCTGAGCGTGCTGCAGCCCGAGGCCGCGCGCGTGGCGCACCTGCTGGCGCTCTCTCCCGGCGGCCTCGCCGTGCAGGCGGTGGGGGACTCCAACGAGCTCAGGCGCGGGGCGGCGCTGCTGGAGGACATCGGTCTGGCGCGGCGGGCCGGCGGACGCCTGGTGCACGCCGAGGGCGCGCGCGTGCAGCCCGCCGAGGCGGCCACGCGGCGGGCGCTGCGGAACTGGCTGTCGGAACGCGACTACCTGGCCCCGGACCCGCGCCCGGACCGGCGCGAGGCCTGGCGCATCGGCTTGCGGCTGCGCGCGGGCGACCTCGCCTGCTGGCACGACGAGCAGGTCGAGAAGCTGTTCAACCGGCTGGTCGATGAGCGCGCCTACGATGACGCGCTGCAACTGCTTGAATCCCATGCCGCGGGCTCGGTCGGCACGCCGGCCGGGCCGCCGTCCGTGGACGTGCTGTTCGCGGCGCGCGACCTGGGGCTGGCGCTGTGGAACCCGGTCCGCCTGCGGCGCCTGTTCCGGATGTGGCTGCGCAACTACCGGGGTGAGTGGCTTGCGCTGGGCCGGGCGCTGCAGGCCTACATCGAGAGGCGCATCGGCGGCGTGAACGCCTACGCAGCCAGCGTCAGGCGCGCCGAGAGCGCGCTGGAAGGCCTTGCGCGTTTTCCGCGCGAACAGGCGCTGATCGAGCTGGCGATCTGTGTCTGCAACGACGACCCGGAGCGGGCGCTGCAGTACATCTCCGGCGTGTCGCGCAACCCGGCGCGCAACGCCACCTACCTGTGCGACGCGCGCATCCTGCTGGTGCGCGCCGAGTGCGAGTTCGTCGCCGTGAAGCCGGAGCGCGCGCTGAGCTACCTGCAGCAGGCGCGGGAAACCATCAGCTCGCGCGCCAACCGCACACGTCGCATGAGGCTCGAGGGCGAAATTGAAGTGCGCCAGATCAGCGCCTACAGCATGACGCAGTTCTTCCGCGTCGACCTTGAGCGCGTGATCGAGCCGCTGCGCCGCCTGCATGAAGCGTGCGGCTGCCTGGGCGACCTGGTGTCGGCCAGCATCGTGAGTGACCGACTGATGCGCATGCGCCTGCATGAGGTAGGGGCCAGCACCCCGGAAGACATCGACTCCGTGCTGGCAGAGGCCCGCATCGACAACCTGCGCGGTTACCTGATTGCCGTCTTCCAGCTCGAGGAGAACGCGCTGTACCGCGGCGACCTCGGCATTGCCCGGCAGCTGGCGGCGCGCATGAAGGTGCTGAACCACGGCGGCGAGCACAACCACGCCGTCTACTCCGCCTGGTGCCGGCACGAGGCGGTCATGTCCGCAGCAGCCGGGAACTTCCAGCGCGCCCTGCGGCACTGGAGCGGCAGCCGCACCTGGCACATGCCCGAGCCCTGGCGCTTCCGCACAAGCCTGCTGCGCTACGGTGAGTGGAGCTTCCTGCTGATGCTGGCGGGCAAGTACCGCAAGGCGCGCGCGCACGCGCACCGCGTGTTCCTGGACGCCGTGGCGATGTCAGCCGGCAGTCGCGCCTCGCCCTACTTCGTGATCAGCCTGTGCGCCGACCTGCTCAGCGGGCGCGCCATCGACGACGACGACCGCGAGACGCTGGCCAGCTACGTGAGCAAGGGGTACATGCTGCCCCGTATCCTGAAGCTTCTGCTGGATGCCGTGGACGGCAGCCTTGACTGGTCAAGCCTGCTGGACCGGGTACTGGAGCGTGACGCCCCGCCTTTCTGGAAATGCTCGCTGCTGTGTGTATCCGCCGTGCTGGCCCGGCGCGGGCGCGCCGCCCAGGCCGAGGAGATCGCGCGGGCCGCGCGCGCGCTGCTGCAGCCGGACTGGGTGTTCCTGCACGACTGGCTGCTGAAGGAGTTCCCGGGCGCGGCCAGCCTCAGCCACGAGCTGCGTGCCCCCGCGTTGAGGGCGCTCGCCGACATGCACCTGCCGGAACAGCCGGACGGCGCCGCGCTCGCGGAAGTGGCGGGCGTAGCGGTGGGGCGCGCGGTGGATGCCGACGGCGTGGCGATCCAGTTCGGCGTCAACGGGCCCGCCCTTCGTATGGGCAAGGCCGACGGGCGGATCGACGATGCGCTTGAGCGCGCGCTGCTCGGCGACAGCGTCGCCGAGCGTGGCTGCTACGCGATCGGCCTGCGGGCGCCGTTCGGCGCTATCGCGGCGCGCTCGAGGCTGGAGCCGGCGCAAGTGATCCCCGCCCTGCAGGCGATCGCCCGGCGGCTCAGCGAACTGCATGAGATCAGCGAGGCGCGCTCGCGGCGCGAGGAGCGCCGGCGCCTGGGGCGCGAAGCCGTGCGCGCCGCCTGGGCGCTGTCCGCCGGCGAGCCTTCGCCCGCCGCACGCCTGCAGGCGCTGCGCACGCTGCTGATTGCAGAAACCGGCGCCGCCGACGCCGCCCTGGCGGTGCTGCGGGGCGGCCATGAGCTGATGGCGGCGGGCAGCCTGGCGCGCTGGAGCGCCGAGGCCGCGCACGCCGTGGACCCGGTACTGCGGCTGCGCGCGCGCATCAGCGGGGGCGACCTGCTTACCCTTGACGAGTCAACCCAGCGGGCGGCGCGCGCCTTCGCGGCCGTACTGCAGCAGGCGCCTGATCGCCTGCGCATGGAGCTCGGTCGCCCCGGCGACGGCGAGGCGCTGGTGGTGGCGGGCGAGAACCTGGGCGCCAGCCCGGCTTCGCGCAGGCTGTTCGAGGAGTTGCGCCGCTTCGCCGACCTGCAGCTGCCGATCGTGGTCAGCGGCGAGCCCGGCAGCGGCAAGGACCTGGCCGTGCGCGCCCTGCACGCCATCTCGAGCCGCGCCGCCCAGCCCCACGTGGTGATCGACTGCCCTACCCTGCGGCGCGAGACGGCGGCCTCTGAGCTGTTCGGCCACGTGCGCGGCGCGTTCACGGGTGCGACCCACGACCACGTCGGCCTGCTGGAGCGCGCCGGCGAGGGCACCCTGCAGGTGGACGGCATCGCCGACCTGGACCCCACCATCCAGGCCATGCTGCTGCGCGCGTTCCAGGTGCGCAACTTCCTGCCGGTCGGCGCGCTGCGCGAACGGGAACTGAAAGCGCGCATCGTGGTCAGCAGCGAGCAACCGCTGCCCGAGCTGGTGCAGCAGGGCCTGCTGCGTGAAGACCTGGCCCAGCGCCTGCAGGGCGTGCTGCTGCGCGTGCCGCCCCTGCGCGAGCGCGGTGACGACGCCCTGCTGTTCGCCCGCGAAACCCTCGAGCGCCAGGCCCGCCAGCTCAACCGCAAGCTGCGCTTCTCGCGCGCGGCCGAGAAGTACATCCGCGAGCACAGCTGGCCCGGCAATGTGCGTGAACTGAAGGCTGCCGCCACGCGCGCGGCCGTGATGGCTTCCGGTGAGGAAGCGGGGGTACAGGACCTGCAGGCGCCCGACATCGGCGCGGCGCGGGGCGGCCTGGTGCTGCCGACGGACGCGCCGGGCATGGCGACCTCGTCAAGGTTGATCCTGGGCACATTGCGGCAGCTGGGTGAGGTGCAGGCCGGGGCGCTGGCCCGCCGGCTGGGGCTGTCGCGCACCACGGTTTCAACGGGCCTGAGCGAGCTGGCCAGGGCCGGCTTCTGTGAGCGGATCGGCCATGGCCGGTCAACCCGCTACCGCTCTTTGTAGGGCGGCGTGGAAAATCGGCAAAAGCATGAATGCGAGTCAACCCGGTCCGCGTTGCAACGCGGGGCGCGTGTACAGATTGCACGACGCCATGGGCTTGAAATCACGATAACGGACAAACTGGGTCCAGTGGGCCAATTCAGCCTGCTAATAGGCTATTGCGTCAGTTGCTTGAATCTGGAAGTATCCAGATATTAGGAGTAGATAGTCCTAAAATACATGTTTACAGGATCATCCGAGATGAGCGACGAAGTCAAACCACCCGGGTCAACCGACGAGCTGGGGCTCGTCAAGTTCCACATCGTCGCCGCTATCTGCTGGCTGATTGCCGGCATGGTGGCGGGTACCTTCATGGGTTATCGCCTGTCGGGGGCGGGCGCCGCGGAATGGCTCGGCGACATCGAACTGTTGTCGTTCGGGCGCATCCGCATTCTGCACACCCACATGGTGGTGTTCGGCTGGCTGAGCAACGGCTTCTTTGCGTTCTCTTACTACGCCGTCCCGCGCCTGACCGGGCGGCGCCTGTTCGCGCGCGGCATCGCGAAGCTGAACGCGCCGTTCGTGCAGGTGGCCGTGCTGCTGGGCGGCATCGGCATCCTGACCGGCCACGCAGAGGGCGTGGAGTACGCCGAGTCGCCCTGGTGGGCCGACGTGGCATTCGCGCTCAGTTTCGTGGGCATGGTGCTGGTGAACGTGGGTACCATCCTGACCTCGGGCGTGCGCAACATGTACGTCTCGCTCTGGTACCTGATCCTGGGCTTCATCTTCACCACGCTGAACTTCGTGATGGCCAACACCATCGTGGCCCACGTGGCGCCGGGCGCCGCGGGCGCAGCGCTGGAGGGACTCTGGATCCACAACGCGGTGGGCCTGTGGGTCACGCCGATGGGCGTGGCGATCGTCTACTACCTGCTTCCCGTGATCCTGAAGCGCCCGATCGCCAGCCACAAGCTTTCGCTGATCGGCTTCTGGACGCTGGCCTTCTTCTACCCGCTGGGCGGCAGCCACCACTTCTTCTACAGCCCCACGCCCTGGTGGCTGCAGGTGCTGGCCGTGCCGCTGACGTTTGCGCTGATCTTCGTGGTCTACACGGTGGTCTACAACTTCTTCGCCACCATGAAGGGCCAGTGGAAGGAGATCGCCCGCAGCATCCCGTTGCGCTTCATCGCCTTCGGCATCATCAACTACATCATCACCTGCACCCAGGGGCCCTTCCACGCGCTGTTGAACGTGCAGCAGGTCATCCACTTCACCGACTGGGTCGTGGCCCACGCGCACCTGGCGCTGTTCGGGGTGTTCAGCTGGTGGCTGTTTGCCTTCATCTACTGGATCTGGCCGCGTATCACCGGCCACGGCTACAACCGCGCGTTCGCCGAGTGGCACTTCTGGATCACGCTGGTCGCCTTCTGGGTGCTGTACTACGTCGCGGACACCATCGCCGGCCTGATGCAGGGCATGTTCTGGCTGACCACGCTGCCGCTGATGGACTCGCTCGAGGCCGCCGAGCCCTTCTGGGCCACGCGGGCCATCTCGGGTGTGCTGATCACGATCGGCACGATCTGCTTCATCATCAGCCTCATGAAAAAGGGCAACGAAGGACTGGAGGTGGCCAATGTCAGCGAATAAGGAAATCGCCGCCGAGAAGCCCATGTTCGTGCTGCTGGTAGCGGGCTTCGGTTTCTTCATGCTCTCGTTCGTGGGCATGGGCCTGGGGCCCTGGCTCTCACTCAGCGCCACCATGGACCCGCCCGCTGAACTGGCTGATGCCAACCCCTACCGCGACGAAAACGGCGACAAGAACGCTGCCGGCCGCGGGCGCGACATCTACATCAACGAGGGCTGCTGGCACTGCCACTCGCAGTTCGTGCGTCCCGTCGCCAACGAGGAATTCCGCTACGGGCCGGTAAGCCAGGCCTGGGAATCCATGTTCGACGTGCCCAACACCTTCGGCACCCGGCGCATCGGGCCCGACCTCGCACGCCAGGCCGGCCGCCGCAGCGACGACTGGCACTACGCCCACCTGTGGAATCCGCGCAGCACGGTGCCGGCCTCGATCATGCCCAAGTACACCTGGCTGTTCGAGCAGCAGGGCGACACCTGGCAGCCCACGGAAAAGGCCAAAGACCTGGTCGCGTACCTGCAGGGCCTGGGCATCGCCAAGAAAGAAGAAGTGCGCAAGCTGGTGTGGCCGACCCGCGTGGTGACCGCCGGCGCGCCCGTCGCCACCGACGCCCACGCCAGGCGCGGCGAAGAGCTGTTCGCCAAGCACTGCATCGGCTGCCACGGCGAAAAGGGCGACGGCCTGGGCCTGGCCAGGGACTTCCTGAAGCCGAGCGCCGCGGACATCACGACCCGCTACCTGCCGCGCGAAGAAGTGTTCCGCGTGCTGTTCATGGGCAGCGAGGGCAGCTCCATGCCCAGCTTCAGCGAGCTGACCGAGAAGGACCTGTGGGCGCTCGCCCAGTACGTGCACGACATGGGCAAGGAGGTGCGCAAGCCGGCCTTGGCCCTGGCAGCCAACGCCGCGGCCGTCGAGCGCGGACGCGAGGTCTACCGCAAGAACAACTGCGCCAGCTGCCACGGTGAAGACGGCATGGTGCCGCCCGCCATGGAAGGCCTGAAGCCGGCGCCCAAGCACTTCCGCGACCGCCTCTACACGGCCGACTACATAAAGAAGACAATGGCGGAGGGCAGGCCCGGCACGGCGATGGCGCCCTTCCCCAAGATCCAGGGCCAGGAGCTGGACGACCTGGCGGCCTTCCTGGACAGCCTGTTCGACCAGCAGCAGTACAAGGAGGAATAAGCATGCGCTACGCGACCACAACTCTGGTGCTGCTTGCGGCCGTGTGGCTGGCGAGTCCCGCGCACGCCTGCTTCTTCTGTGAGGAAGGGGCCAACAACACGGCCATGTTCGTGATGGCGATCTTCGGCAGCTTCATGCTGGGGATGCTGTTCATCTGCGTCGCCTACGCCCGGGCCGGCGCGTTCAAGACGGGCAACCGCCAGGAGTTCCGCGTGCTGGAAGTCGAGGGAATCAACGTAGCCGGGGGGAAAGACCAATGAGCGAAACCGAAACCAAACCGGCCGAGACCGAAAACAAGCCCGCCGTGTCGGAAAGCGAAAAAAGCCGAGGCTACCATTCCGGAAGTCGCCGAGCAGAAGATGCCGCTCTGGATCAAGCTGATGTGGCTGGGCGCTATCATCTGGATCATCTGGTACGTGGTGATGGGCCTGCAGTCGTCGCCTGAGAAGTGGGCGTAGACAACGGCGGAAGCACAACGGCCCCCGCCGAGGCGGGGGCCGTTTGCACTCCGGTTAGCGGCCGTAGCCGGCAAGGCACAGCACGTCGCCCAGCGAGGTCAGGCGCGTGAGCGTGTCGCTGCTCGAATCCCACATCCAGGCGTCGCCGATGGTGATCTGCGTTTCCGCCACGTACTTGTGCGTCACGAAGAAGCCGGTGTCGTTCTTTTCGTCCATCGCGATTGACTTCATCGAGTGGCCCGTAAGCTGCGGCCACAGGCGCACCACGCCCGCCTGCTTGGCCTCGCGGCTGGCGTACACCAGCGCCGGCGCGCCGAACCGGTTCTTGTCCAGCATGCTCTCGGCATCGGCGGTGCACAGCCATGCGCCGTTGCTGGTCCAGGCGCCCTCGGCCCAGTAGGCCAGCGTGGCGCCCGGAACCTCGGCCGCCCACAGGTGCTTGCCCTTGGTGTCGTAGAAGTGCACGGCGCCTTTGCCGCCGGACGAGTCGCGGCACATGGCGGCGTACTTGCCGTCGCGGCTCACCGAGAAGCCGCCGTACATCAGCTCCAGGGCGCCGAAGTCCACTTTTTCCCAGCTGTGCTTCGGGTAGCCGGCCTTGTAGCCCTGCGTCCAGGCCGAGGCGTTCAGCCACAGCGCGTCGCCCTGCCAGCAGGGGCGGTCGTAGCTGGTCTGCACGTGGCCCGGGTGGATGCGCACGTCGCCCAGGTCCTTGCCGGAGACCTCAAGCGTCATGTCAACCATGGTCGCGCCCGCGTACACCATCAGCGCGTCGCGCATCTTGCCGTTGCTGTAGTTGGGCAGGCGGCCGTGGATGTCCAGCAGCAGCGGCACTCCCACCGGCACGCCCTCGAGCTTGAAGGTGCCGTCCACGTTTACGATCGCGACGCAGGGCGTGTGGTCGATGCGCACGGCGCCCGTAAAGCCGTCGTGCCGGTCGCGCCGGAACTGCGGGTCGTCGTCGGCCCAGATGATGCGGCCGGTGACGGTGCAGGTTTTCTCGGTCTTGATCGGCTGTGCAATGCCGTCGCACGTGGCCCACCAGGGGCTGACCTGGTTGAGCTTGCCGCTCTCGAGCTCGAGCACGAAGATGTCGCTGCTGCTGATTGAGATGCCCGCATTCAGGTTCGAGGAGAACGCGATGCGCTTGCGGTCAGGCGACAGCGCCAGGGTGGCGATGGAGTTCGCGCCCGGCATCGCCAGCACGGTCTTGACGATCTTCTTGCTCGCCGGGTCGAACACCTGGATGCGCGCGACCTTGCCGTTGTTGCGCGCGATCACGATGTGCGCGGGGTCAACGGCGCCGTGTTTGAAGGCCTGGATCGAATCCACGCTGTCCGGCCCTTCGCCGCCGTTGACGGCCGGCTTGTCGAACACGGACGCGTAGACGTACGAGTTGGCCTCACTGAAGCTGGTTTCGGCCTTGATGGCGGTGCCGTTCAGCTTGCCTGTGGTGCTTCCGGTGCCTTTCCATTCGTAGGAGACCATGCGCCCCGCACCGACGTCAAAGCTGGCGCTGCCGCTGAGTTTCGCGCTGGACTTCAGGCGGGTGCTGGCGGCGTCGTCGAACTGGTTGGGGATGTCGCAGCTGAACTTGAGCGTGCCTTCCACCTTCAGGTCGGCCAATTTGCGGCCGTTCTCGTCGTTCTTCACGCCGCGCAGGGTGACGGTTACATCGGCCTCGTCCAGCTTGTCTTCGGGCCCCGACATCGCGATCAGCCCGAGGCGGTTGGCGGGCGCCTTCCAGCTTTCGCCGACTTTCACTTCACGGCCGGGCAGCAGGTCGGCGTCGAGGTCGAGCTGCGCCCACGCCCGGTCGCGATCACCGATGGCTCCGTAGTTCTCGTGTGTGACTTCGCGGGTGTTGTCGGCCTTGACCTTCATGATGAAGCTGTGGTTGCGCTTCCACTCTTCGATGGGCGTGGACATTTTCTCCGGGCCGTTGCCGTAGTCGTAGGTGCGCGTCTCGGTGCCGACGATGTCGCGGTAGCTGCGCCAGACTTCGCTGACGCGCCCGCCGTCCATGGCGCTGACCCACTCGTGGATGATGCTGGTGCGCTGGATG
The DNA here is from genome assembly GCA_027493625.1 of Planctomycetota bacterium. GTDB lineage: Bacteria > Planctomycetota > UBA8742 > UBA2392 > UBA2392 > JACKID01. The sequence goes on from JAOSKM010000002.1 coordinate 1,074,461, forward strand.
GCCAGGTCGCTCTTGCTGGGGAAATCGTCCGGGTTCATGGTGATGTCGGCCGTGGAGGCGCGTTCCGCCCGCACCATGCGCACGGTGCCGACTTCGAGTTTCTCTTTCAGCAGGAAGGTCTGTTCCTGCGCGATGACTTGCGCGGGTTGCCGCGCCGCGCCGATCGCCAGCGCGACGATCAACGCCGCTGCCCCCAGTACCGTCACTTTCCGCATGCCTGTTCTCCTACCGCTTGCGCGGCTTCACCGTGTGAGCGTCGTAAACTTTGCCCTTGTCCGTGATCGACTCCACCAGCAGCGAGTCTTTCTTCACCGTCAGCTTCTGCACGTGCAGCGTGGATGCCGCAACACCGCCCTTGAAGTACCAGCGGTCGTCTTTGGGCGTGCGCTGCTTCACGCCCAGGCCGCCTTCGCCGATGTACACCACGCCGTCGTCGGCCTGCTTGCCGCCGCGGATCGCGCAGGTGCGCTTCAGGGTGTGGCCGTCGCTTTCGAAGGCGATGTCCAGGTTGTACTTCTCGAACAGCGGCACCCAGTGCTCCAGCGCGCTGCCGGGGCTTTTCACGGCCGGGTAGGCCGGGCGGTGATAGTTGGCGAGCTGCCAGCGCGTCTTCCCGTTCTCGTGCAGCACGGTTTCCAGGAAGTCGGCCTGGTTGCCGCCGGCGCTGATGTTGCTGTTGAGCGTGACCAGCAGGAACTGCTCGCCGATCAGCGTGCGATAAAAGTTCCCGTCCTTCCTGCCGGGCGTGTTGAAGACTTCGTCGTACAGGGGCCCCTCGGCTTCGTGGTTTCCGCGCGCCGGAATCAACGGCAGCATGCGGTTCGCGGCCGTGACGGTCAGCTCGTGGTCGGTCAGCCACTCGAGCCAGTCTTCCATTTCTTCGCCGTCGGCCACGTAGTCGCCGCCGTGGGCGAGCGCGATGATCTCGGGGTCTTCCTCGAACAGCGCGCGCATGCGGCGGTTCATGGTGCGGCGCGCGTCGCGGTCTGAGCGCGAGTCGCCGCCGTACAGCAGCTTGAACTCCGCGTCGCCCTCGGGAGCGGTGATGAAGTGAAACTCGCGCGAGGCCGCGCCGTCGCTCACCATCACGAACCAGTAGGTGGTCGCCGGCTTCAGTTCGCTGAGCTCGGCGTGGTTGTACCAGAGCTTGAAGTCCTTGTCGGAGTAACGCCCGCTGCTTGCTGTCGCCGTGTGCGCGTACTTGGCCAGCTCGCCGTTGCGGGGCTGGGTGTCGTACAGCACGCTGCTTTTCTCGGGTTCGGCGGCGGTGGTCCAGCTTACCGTTGCGGCGTGGGCGGGATCTTCCTCCCAGGTCAGACGCCACTGGGCGGGCGTGGCGCCCTCGAGTTTCGTGCCGGTGTAGCTGCCGTCCGGGTTGCGGTCGGCGGCGCCCAGGCCCGGCGGTGCGGAAACAGCGCCGATCACCACGGCCAGGCTCACGACCAGGCCGGCGATCAGCAGCGCGGCGCGATGGTTATTCAGTCGTTTCATGCTCGGTTTCCGTTGCCGGTTTGACGGCCCACAGCAGGCAGAGTGTAAGTGGGACTGCGGCATTCGTCACGCGGATTAGGGTCTCCGGCCAGTTGGGCCAGCCGAGGTACACCATACGCGCGGCGGCCGTGACCGCGCCCCAGAAGGCCATCCAGGCCGCCACGGGCCACAGCCTGCGCGGCAGTAGGATCGCCAGCGCGGCAGCGACGTCCAGCACGCCGATGCTGACCAGCATGGCGGAGGCCGTGGATTCGGCCAGGTCGTGCGAAAGCAGCTTGGCCGAGGCGTCGATAAGGTAGTCGATGAACTGCGCGTGAAGCAGCAGCGCTTCCACACCATGGCACAGGAAAGTGGCTGCGATGCCGCCGCGCAGCAGCCACTCCGCCAGCCGCCGGTTGCGCGGCGCAGGCGGCAGGCTCAGCGCGGCCAGCGCCAGCGGCGCGGTGTAGCGCGCGGCGTGGGCGCCCGGCGTCAGCCAGGGATACCAGGGCTCAACCATGCTGGAGGCGAACGCGCTGAACAGCAGCCAGGCCGCGATCAGCTTCAGCACCGGCCAGGCCTTGCCCCAGAACACGAAGGGCAGGCAGGCCAGCAGCCCGAACGCGGCCGCATGCTCGACGCGCAGTGCGGCGGCCTCGCTCCAGTCCAGGTTCAACCACAGCCAGGACAGCACGGGTCCGCCGTACAGCAGCATCTGGGCCGCAGCGCCGACACAGGTAAGCGCAACGGCAACGCGCAGGATGGTCTTAGCGGCGGTGCTGGAGGACATATTCCTTGTTATTGAACTCGGCAGCGGCGCGCTGGTGGAAGTCGGCTCGGAAGTCTTCCGGCAGCTTGTCCCAGTCCTTGCGCAGGCTGACCACCCACAACGGCCCGCGCAGGGCCATCAGCTTGCGGTGCTCTTCGGCTTCGTCAGGGTCGTTGATCAACTCCGTGCGCTGCACATCGCAGTAGTAGTTAACGATGCCGTCCTTCTGCGGGCCCAGGATCACCAGCGGCTCATCGCGGTTCCATTCGCGATTGACCGACTTGCCAAACGTGGCCGCGCTGCGCTGCGGATCCAGGGCCGGGATCACGCTCAGGTGAATCGCCGCGTGAAAGATGCCGATCAGCGGCACCAGCATCATCAGCACACCGAGCTGCAGGTTGCCGCGCCGGGCCAACACCACCAGCACCGCGCCCCAGAATGTCGCGGACACGCCGGCGCCGATCAACACGATGCGCCCGACGAAGTTGACGCCCAGCGCGACCTCGGCGACTGCGCCCGGCAGAACCTCCAGCGCGCTTTCCGGAAGCAAACTCAACGCCAGCCCCGCCAGCGTCAACAGCGCGCCGGCAAATGGCGCCAGCCAGGCGATCACGTTCACCGGCCAGGCGTACCAGCGGCGTTCGGCCACAGCCTGCATGCGCGCGATGCCCCAGGCGATGCCCAAGGCAAGCGGCGGAAACAGCGGCAGCACGTAACCGGAGCGCTTGCCCGAGATGATCGAGAAAAACACGAAGATCGCGGCCGCCCATGCCAGGCAGCCCAGCGCCGCGCGCGCGGCCGGGGCGTTGCGCATCTTCCAGGCCGCGCGCAGGCCGCCGGGCAGGAAAATGATCCAGGGCAGCGCAACCGGCAGCACTACGCCCAGGAAGAACCAGGGCGGCTGCGCATGGTGGAACGACTCCACGGCGCGCCCGGCCGACTGCTTGATCAGCAATCGCTCCAGGTACCAGTCGCCGGCCTGCAAGCTGGCGAGCCACAGCCACAGCAGTGTGAACGCGCCGCCAACCAGCGCGCCGATCACGATGGCGCTGAAACTCACGCCGCGGCGGCCTTTCCAGCTGAGGCCGAGCGCGAGAGCACCCATGGCCGGAATCGCCAGCGCCACGGGCCCCTTCACCACGCAGCCGTAGCCCAACGCGCCCACGGTGGCCAATATCCAGCCCACCCGCGCGCGCCAGTTTTCGGCCAGGGCCGCGTGCAGGGCGGTGACCACGCCGAGCGTGGTCCATACATAGAGGAAGGAATCGATCAGGCTGCGCGTGCCGCGGTCGAGGATGAAGATGAACGTCCAGAAAATCCCCGCGCCCAGCCAGCCGATCGGGCGCGAGCCGAACAGCAGCCGCGCCAGGTGCACCAGCAGCAGGCCGGTGAACAGCGCCGCCAGCGCCGACACGATGCGCGCCGCCACCAGGTAGCTGGCGCCCGTGGCGTAGTGCACGGCGATAATCGCCCAGGAATAGCCCGGCGGCTTCTCGCCGTAGACGTCGCCGTTCAGGCGCGGCACCAGCCAGTCGCCGTATTCGCCCATCTGGCGCGCGGCCTCAACATAGCGCAGGTCGTCCACGTGCCAGGGCCCGCGCGAAAACCAGGCCGGCACGAACAACAGCACGAACGCGGCCAGCATGATCCATGCAAGCTGACGGTCTGCGCGGTTGGCGGGTGCCGGGTCCATGGGAAAACGATAGCTTTGCACATCGGTTCCACAACGCGGCCGATTGCGGCCGGGGCCGTATGCTGGTTAGCTTCAGGTTTTCCGCCGGACCGCCCGTGCCGCATACTCTGCTGACCTTTGACCCGTTCAGCGCCAAGACGATCTTCTCGGCGATCGGCTTTGCCGGGCAGGGTTTGTTCACCGCGCGCATGCTGGTGCAGTGGTACGCCAGCGAGAAGGCCAAGGCCAGCGTGGTGCCGAAGAGCTTCTGGTGGCTCTCGGTGTTCGGCACGCTGATGCTGCTGGTGTACGCCTGGTTCACGCGCGACCTGATTTTCCTGATCGGCCCGACGCTCAACCTGTTCCTGTACGTCCGCAACCTGATGATCGCGGGCCGAGGCCGCAAGCTGGGCAACGTGCTGATCCCGCTGGCGGCCGTGATGGTGCTCAGCGGCGGCGTCGCGGCCTACCTTACGGCCGAAGAGAAAGACATCATCGCGCTGGATGCCTCGCCGCTGTGGCTGGTGGTGGGCTTCACGGGCACGGCGCTGTGGACGCTGCGCTTTCCGGTGCAGTGGATCATCAGCGAGCGCCTGGGGCGCAGCGTGCTTCCGCCGGTGTTCTGGTGGATGAGCCTGATCGGCGCCGGCCTGCTGACGGCCTATGCAGCGTACAAGCCGGACGCGGTGTTCGTGCTGGCCTACGTGCTGAACCCGATCCCGGCCGTGCGCAACCTGATGCTGATCTACCGCAAGCCCAAGCCCGCGGCGGAATCTGCCGATAGCGTAGAGGCGGGCATTGAGAAGCCTGCTCTTATTGAAGACGAAGTATCGACAGGGTCGTTGCCTGCGGAGCAGGCACACAAGGTTAGCCCCCAGCGTTAGCTGGGGGTATACGAGCAAGACGGGGCGGAGCCGCGGAGCGGCGGCACAAACGCCGCCCGGCTTGTGTCGCCGCTCCGCGGCTTGTAACGGTGGGACTACCAATACCCCGGGCTTACGCCCGGGGCTAACAGTTGTGACGGCGCTGCGCGCCTGGAATGCGGATGGATAAGCCCGAGATCTCAGTCGTCATTCCCGTCTACAACGAGGTCGAGAACGTCGGCCCGCTGGCCGATGAAGTGAAGGCGGCCCTGGATGCGGCGGGCAAGACGTTCGAGCTGATCTACGTGGACGACGCCAGCACTGACGGCACGCCCGCGGCCTGCGAGAAAATCGGCTGGGTGCGCTGCATCGTGCACAAGCGCAACCTGGGCCAGAGCGCCGCCACCATCACCGGCATCCAGGCCGCGCAGGCGGACCTGATCGTGACCCTGGATGGCGACCGCCAGAACGACCCGGCCAGCATCCCGGATCTGCTGGCGGCGCTGAAGGACGCCGACGTCGCGCAGGGCATCCGCAAGAAGCGCAACGACAAGCTGAACCGCCGCATCGCCAGCCGCACGGCCTACGTGATCCGCAACCTGTTTTTGCGCGACCGCATCAAGGACATCGGCTGCTCGCTGCGGGCGTTTCCCCGCAAGGCCGGGCTGATGCTGCCCCAGTTCAACGGCGTGCACCGGCTGATGCCCGCGATCTTCGTGTTCATGGGCCTGAAGGTGGCCCAGGTCCCCACGGAGCACCGAGCCCGAACGGCCGGCGTAAGCAAGTACGGCAACCTGAAACGCGGCGCGCGCGGCCTGCTGGATCTGATGGGCCTCTACTGGCTAAAGAAGCGCATCTACAAGTACGACCGCGAGAGTTAGCCGTGGCATTGGCGAGTCGCCGAATGCCGCGAGGTTGAGCAGTACAATCACCGCTCTGCTTTCTGGCGCGGAGCGCCATCACAGTGGAAGCCCCCAGCGAACGCCTCCGGCGTTTGCTGGGGGTAATCGGTGAAAAAAGTTCACAGGCGCGGAGCGCCGGCACAACGGCCGCTTGCGGCCGATCGGTTCTCGCGGCAAGCGCCACGAGTGTGTCGGCGCATCCGCGCCTCACAATGCGTGGTGCGACCATACCCCCACCGAATGCTCCGCATTCGGTGGGGGCTTCCACTGTGACAGCGCTCCGCGCCAGAAAAACTAAAGCGATGACGGTTCCGCCTAACCCCGCAGTATTGGGCGCCTCGCCCATCCGTCGGCGCGCAAGCGCGCCGGCACTGCCGGGCAAAGGTCCAGCAGACACGGGCGAGGCGCCCGTGCCACCCTTAACGCGAAGGCCCACCCGTTGCCGGGTGGGCCTTGTGTGTTGTGCGGGCGAGAATGCCCGCGTGCCTTAGCGCATGCCGTTGCGGCGGCTGCGGCCTCGGCCCCTGCGTTTGGGCTTGGGCCAGCCTCCGCGACTGGTCTTGGACTTCGGCGCCGCCGTCACCTGGGCGATGTATGCCTTGGCACCCTCGCTCATGTGGTACGGGTGGTTGTCGTCGGTCATCAGGGCCGTGTCGGCGATCTTCTCGATGGCCGCCAGCTTCTTCAGCTCTTCGCGGTCGCAGAACGAAATCGCCACGCCGCTGGCGCCCGCGCGGGCCGTGCGACCGATGCGGTGCACGTGGTTCTCCGGCTCGTCACTGAGGTCGAAGTTGATCACGTGGGTGATCCCCTCGACGTCAATGCCGCGTGCCGCGATGTCCGTCGCCACCAGCACGCGGGTACGGCCGTCGGCGAAGTCGGCCAATGCGCGCTGGCGGGCGCCCTGGCTCTTGTTGCTGTGGATGGCGCCGGCGCGGATCTTGGCCTGCTGCAGCTTCTTCACGATGCGGTCGGCGCGGTGCTTGGTGCGCGAGAACACCAGCACCATGGCGTCCGGCTCGTCTTTCAGCAGGTGCACCAGCAGGTCCGGCTTGCTGCGCTGGTCCACGAACATCAGCTTCTGGGTGATCTTCGGGCGCAGCACCGGCGTGGGGTCAACGTCGACACGGGCCGGGTCCTTGCACAGGGTGTGGGCCAGCTCGGCCACGGCCTTGGGCATGGTGGCGCTGAAGAACAGGGTCTGCCGGTTGGTCGGAACCTTCGAGCAGATGCGCCGCACGTCATGGATGAAACCCATGTCGAGCATGCGGTCGGCTTCGTCCAGCACCAGCACTTCGACCTTCTCCAGCTTCACGAAGCCCTGCTGCATCAGGTCAAGCAGGCGGCCGGGGGTGGCGACCAGGATGTCCACGCCGCGCTTGAGGGCCTGGATCTGCGGCTGCTCACCGACGCCGCCCATCACCACGCTGCTGCGCAGCTTGAAGTTGCGGCCGTAGGCGCGCAGGGCTTGATCGACCTGCAGAGCTAGCTCGCGGGTGGGGGCGAGGATCAGTGCCCGGATGCCGCCGTGCTGGCCCTTGGCCAGGCGCTGCAGGATCGGGAGTGTAAAGGCAGCGGTCTTGCCGGTGCCGGTAGGTGCGATGGCGAGTACGTCTTTGCCTGCCAGCGCGTGGGGAATCGCGAGCGACTGGATCTGCGTCGGGCGCGTGTAGCCTTCATGCTCCAATGCACGAAGGATTGCCTCGTCGAGGGACAAGGCGGCGAAACTATCTATCATTTCCACTTTCTTCTGGACGTAGCGGGGGCATCGCGCCTGCTTTTGCAGCAGCCCCGTGGGCGGGGCGCCCGCGGGCGGTGCAGGCAAGTTGCCTGCGCTACGTCCTCTGCCCGAGGAAACTAGCGGCAAAATCTCGGGGGCAATGCGCCGGAAGGTGTCCGGCCGAGCATGACGCGTGTAACCGTCGGAGGATGTATCAGGCGGCCACATCGGCCGCTTTCAACTGACGAACGCAATGGTAGCAGGTTTTGTTTCAAAACAACTGGGGAATGTCAGTATTTCGTGGATTTGATGTCCGGTGGTGTTGCGGCCGTCGCGGCCGCACGTGTTGCGCGCGTCCCGCGTGCACGTGTCGCAGCCGTCCCGGCTGCGTGAGTGGCGTGACGCTTATACGTGCAGGCCGGAGGCCCGCATCACGTGCAGGCCGGAGGCCCGCATCACGTGCAGGCCGGAGGCCCGCATCACGTGCAGGCCGGAGGCCCGCATCACTCACTTGCCTGCTAGCTGTAGTGCAGGGCGGCGGGGATTTCCATGCGGGCGCCTTTCAGGGCGGGGGGTAGTGCTCCGCATACTCCGATCACCAGCGCTACTACCCCGCCGGCTATCATGGCCCAGTGGTCTATCGTCAGATTTACGGCGCCCTTGGCGAACTTGGCCGAGATGCCGTTGGCCTGCAGCGCTACCACGGCGCCGATCGCGCCGCCCACCATTGCGATCGCCACGGACTCGATCACGAAGCTGCGCACGATCGCACCCGGGCCGTAACCCAGGGTCTTGAGCGTGCCGATCTCCCGGATGCGCCCCAGCACGCTGGCGTACATGGTGTTCATGCCGCTCACCAGGCCGCCGATGCCCGCGATCACCGCCAGGAACACGGCCAGGAAGATAATCCGGTCGAAACCCTCCGCCAGGCTGGCGTAGTACTCCTGCTCGGCCACGGCCTGCACCTGGATGTCGTTGCGGTTGTTCAGTGAGCGCACCAGCAGCGGCACCTCGCCCGGGTTCTGCAGCTTGATCAGCGCCGCCGAGTAAGTGTCGCGGTTGTACAGGGCCATCACGTCGTTGAGGTCCGCCACCAGCTCGCTGTCCATGGCGGTGCCGCCGGCGTCGAAGCGGCCGGCGATGGTCCAGGTTTCGCCGCCGAACTCGAGCTCTTTCCCCACGGCCAGCAACTCCGCGGGTACTCCCAGCGACGCGTGCGCGAGCGAGCCCACCATCAGCTTGCGCGGGCTGCTGGGCCCCTCACCCTCCGTGAGGCGTAACTGCAGGTTCACCTCGAACACCATGGGCTTCACGCCGCGCAGGGTGGCGGGGCGGTCTTTGAAATCGCCGGCCGTGACGCGGGCCTGCTGGATGCATTCGGGCGAGATCAGGGGCTCGCCGCGTTCGTTGCGCTTCACCTGGGGCAGGCTTTTCAGCAGGTTGAAGTCGGTCAGCGACAGCTTGGAGAACGCCTGGTTGGCGGCCTTGCGGTCGATCACGATCACGTTGTCGGTTGAGCCCGAGCTCTTGGCCGAAAGAAACAGCCCCTTGGCGAACGCGAACATCACCACGCTGACGCTGACCACCAGGGCCATGGCCGCGATGGTCAGGCCCGTGCGCACCTTGCGGCGCGTGAGGTTGCGAAGGCTGTAGCGAAGGGGCACTCCCACGGCTACTCCACGCTGGCGATGGCGTTGACGATCTTCAGGCGGCTGGCGCGGAAGCCCGACACCAGGCTGCCGATGAAGCCGATCGCGATCGACATCACCAGCGCCCAGGCGATCACGTCCAGCGGCATCTGGATTTCCAGGTTCAGAGAGCGCGACTGCACCGTGATGTCCTGGAAGTTGATCACGCCCCAGGCCGCGGCCACGCCCACCACGCCGCCGACCAGGCAGACCAGCGAGGCCTCGGTGACGACCAGCGCCAGGATCTGCCAGCGCCGGAAGCCCAGCGTGCGCATCATGCCGAGCTGGCGGGTGCGGTCACGCACGGACATCGAGACGGTGTTGGCCACGCTGACGAACACGACAAGCAGGGTGATCAGGATGACCAGCCGCGACAGCGTGATCATGTCCGCCAGATCCTCGATCATGCCGCTGACAAAGGCCTTCTCGGCCTGGCTGTTTGAGCCCACGGCCAGCGGCATGGCGTCGATCTTGGCGGCCATGTCCTCGGCGCGGACGTCGGGCGGCAGCTTTACCATCACCACGTTGGCCTGGCCGCGCGCGTCGTACTGGTCCTGCACGTAGTCGATGCCGGCGATGATGGTGTTGTCCTGGTCTTCGTTGCCGCTGAAGAAGATGCCCTTCACGTCCATCAGCAACCCGAGCTGCTTGCTCAGGTCAACGGTTTCGCCGACCTTCCAGCCCTTGCGCTTGGCGATGCTGGCGCCCAGCAGCGCGCCTTCGCGGGTCTGCTTGAAATCCTCCATGCTGCCTTCGATGACCTTGTATTCGCGGAAGATCTCGAACTTGCTCTTGTCTACCCCGTGGACAATGACCTTGTCCGGCTCGAAGTTTCAGCAGCTTGTGGCCGAGATGTAGACCGGCATGGTGTCCAGCACCTCCGGCAGCTCGGCGATCTTTTCCGCATAGTTTTCGGGGATGCGGCTTTCGACGCTGCACCACATGTTGCCCTGCAGCACGATCAGGTTGTTCTCTTCGCCGGCCTTGGTCACCACCGAGGCCATGGTGCTCTGCATGCTCTGGAAGAAGCAGAACACGAACACGGCGACGGCCACGCCCAGCACGGTCAGGCCGGTGCGCAGACGGTTGTTTTTCAGGTTTTTGAACGCCAGTGGCAGGAATTTCATGCTTCCTCCGTGCTGACAACAGGCTCCGGCGGCTCAATCCCGTGGGCGTGCAGCACGCCCTTGTCCAGGTGCAGCCGCGTCTGCGCCGTTGACGCGGCGTGCGGGTCGTGGGTGACCATGATGATGGTCTTGCCGAACCGCTCGTTCAGCTGTTTCAGTATACCCAACACTTCCTCTTCGCTGACAGCATCCAGGTTTCCCGTGGGCTCGTCGGCGACGATGATCTTGGGGTCGGTCACGATCGCGCGGGCGATCGCCACGCGCTGCTGCTGGCCGCCCGAAAGCTGGCGCGGGTAGTGCTTCATGCGGTCGCCCAGGCCCACGGCGGTCAGCGCCATCTCGGCCTGCTTGCGGCGGCGGCGGCTGTTGATCGGCAGCAGCATCAGCGGCAGCTCGACGTTTTCCAGCGCCGTCAGCACTGGCAGCAGGTTGAACTGCTGGAAGATGTAGCCGATGTTGCGGTTGCGCCAGCGCGCCAGCTTGGCGTCGCTGAGCCTGGCGATGTCAACGCCGTCAACCGTCACGCTGCCGGCTGTGGCGCTGTCCACGCCGGCGATGATGTTCATCAGCGTGGTCTTGCCCGAGCCCGAGGGGCCCATGAGCGATAAAAACTCTCCCTCGGCGATGTCGAGGTTGATGTTATCAAGCGGCGTCACCTTGGTTTCGCCGGTGTCGTAGGTCTTGCGCAGGGCGCGGATTTCGACCAGGCGCTTGGCCATTATTCGGCGCCCCCTTCGTCTACCCACACGGCTGTACCGTCCTGCAGCATGGCGAGGTTGCTGCTGGCGACCAGGTCGCCGTTGACCACGCCGGATTTGACGATCACGCCGGCGTCGGTTTCGTCGCCGAGCTCGACCGCGGTTTCAAACGCCACGCCGCCACGCACCACGAACACGACCGACTTGTCGCCGCGCTTGAGGATCGCGCCTTTGGGCACCAGCAGGGGCTGCTCGCCGGTTTCGGTCACTATGCCGCGCGGCTGGAAATCCACGGTGACGGTCATGTCCTTGCGCAGGTTTTCGTCGGGCTCAAGGATTTTCACCTTGGCGCGCACGGTGTCGCGCGCCAGGTTGGCGAGCGGATCGATGCGCACCACCTCGCCCGCGTAGGGCTTGTTCTTGCGGGCTTCCAGCTTGATGGCGCACTGCTGGCCCACGAACAGCCCGGCCGCCTGCTCCTGCCGGATGTCCACGCGCACCTGCATCTTGTTCGGGTCGTAGATGGTGAGAATCGCCGCGTGGTCGTCGGTCACGCGCCCGCCCTGCGGAATCAGGATTTCCAGCACACGCCCGCTGACCGGCGCGGTCACGTCGCACCACTTCACGTGCTTCTCGGCCAGGTCCACGGCCGCTTCCTGCGCGGCGACTTGCGCTTCGGCGGCGGCCACGGCGGCCTGCGCCTCGGTGATGACTTCTTCGCGTGTGCCGGCTTTCAGGAGGTCAAGGCGGCGCTCGGCCTCGCTGACGGCCGCGCGGGCTTCTTCGATATCGACTTCGCGGTAGCCGGCCAGCAGACGCTTGAGCTCCTGCTGCGCGGCGTTCAGGCTTTCCTCGGCGGCCTTGGCCTCGGCCTCGTATTCTTCGGCCTTGCTGCCCGGCACCACGCTGTCGTTGCCGAGCGTTTTGTAGCGGTTGGCGCGGCTGCGCTTGAACTCGGCCGTGGCGCGTGCCTCGCGCACGCGGGCCTGTGCGGCCTCGATGTCTTCTTCGCGGAAGCCGGCTTCCATGCGGGCCAGGGCGGCCTTGGCGCGCGCGACCTCGGCCTGGGCGACTTCGATTTCCTCGTCGCGGGGGCCGGCCTCCAGGCGTTCCAGTGTCGCCTCGGCCTGGGCCAGCTTCTGCTCGGCCTCGGTCAGGCGCGCTTGCGCGGCCTCCAGCTCGGCTTCGAAGGGCGCGTCGTCAAGCATGGCAATGCTCTCGCCGGCCTCCAGGTCGTCGCCTTCCACCACCAGCAACAGCGAGATGCGCCCGTTCACCAGCGCGCACGCCTGGGTGGGGGAGGGCCACGCGGGCTCCACCCAGCCGCCGGCGGTGAAGGCCGTCTGCTGTGTCTGAGCGGCGAAGGCCACAGTGTGCGTACGTACGGGTATACGTTCGGAGTTGGTCTGCGGCGGCTGATAGAACCAGTGCAGCCACACCAGCGTGCCCACGCCCAGCAGCAGCACCACAGTGCTGAAGCGCCAGAAGCGCGAGACGCCGTCCGGCCGGGAGAAGTCCTCCTCCGGCAGGTCGAGGCGCAGGTGTTCCAGGTCAATGGCCATGCATTACCGTGGAATGGAGTATCAACGCGTAGTGTTGTACAGGTTCAAGAAGATTCTAACGCTTGAACCGGTAGTAGGGTTCAGCCTTATCTAAGGAAGAAACAGGAGGTGGCCATGAAGAAGCTTTCCCTGCTGGCTGTGGCGGCGCTGCTGATGGCGGCCTGCGGCGGCGGCAACAACGCGCCCGCGCCCAAGGCCAACACGGCCGCGCCGGCCAACAACGCCAGCGCCGAGGCGCCGAAAGAAACGCCGGAGACTGTCGCCGTCGTCTACGAAATGGGCATCGAAGGCATGACGTGAGGTACCGGCTGAGTGAAGTCGGCCGAGTCGGCCCTCGCACGCCTGGATGGCGTGGAAAAAGTGAAAGTAAGCTTCATGGACAAGAAGGCCACCCTGACCATGAAGCCCGGCAAGCAGGTAACGGAAGAGCAAGCCAGGGCAGCAATCCAGAAAGCCAACGACGAAGAGGGCAACGCCTTCGAGCTGGTGAGCTTCAAGCAGCTGAACTAGCTCAACGCTGGCAACTGTGGGTGGGCCCGACAATCCTGTCGGGCCCGCTTTGCGTCATGCTTTTCCGGATGAAATTTGCGGATGCGCCGTTATTGCTGTCGGAAGCAACGATAGTCCCCTCATCGAACAACATTCAAACACGGAACGTGAGCGGAGAACCGTATGAACGAACGTCCAGAAAGCAAGATGGCCGGCGCGCCGATGACCAACCGGGACTGGTGGCCGAACCAGCTGGACCTGGGGATCCTGCGCCAGAACTCGAGCCTGTCCGACCCCATGGGCGAAGACTTCGACTACGCCAAGGAGTTCAAGCGCCTCGACCTCAAGGCCGTCATCAAGGACCTCAAGTCGCTGATGACCCACTCGCAGGACTGGTGGCCCGCCGATTTCGGCCACTACGGCCCGCTCTTCATCCGCATGACCTGGCACGCGGCCGGCACATACCGTATCGGTGACGGGCGCGGCGGCGCCGGTGAAGGCCAGCAGCGCTTCGCACCCCAGAACAGCTGGCCCGACAACGCCAACCTCGACAAGGCCCGCCGCCTGCTCTGGCCGATCAAGCAGAAGTACGGCCGCAAACTTTCATGGGCGGACCTGCTGGTGCTGGCGGGGAACGTGGCGCTGGAATCGATGGGTTTCAAAACCTTCGGCTTCGGCGGCGGGCGCAAGGACGTGTATGAGCCCGACGAGTCCGTGTACTGGGGCTCCGAGGGCAAGTGGCTCGAGGACAAGCGCTACAGCGGCGAGCGCGACCTGGAAAACCCGCTGGCCGCGGTGCAGATGGGCCTGATCTACGTGAACCCGGAAGGCCCGGGCGGCAAGCCGGACCCGCTGGCAGCGGCGATCGACATCCGTGAGACCTTCGCGCGCATGGCCATGAACGACGAAGAAACCGTCGCGCTGATCGCCGGCGGCCACAGCTTCGGCAAGACCCACGGCGCGGGCCCGGCCGACAACGTCGGCCCCGAGCCCGAGGCCGCGAGCCTCGAGCAGCAGGGCCTGGGCTGGCGCAACAAGTTCGGTACCGGCAAGGGGGCCGACGCCATCACCAGCGGCCTGGAGGTCACCTGGACCACCACGCCGACGAAGTGGAGCAACAACTTCTTCTGGAACCTGTTCGGCTACGACTGGGAGCTGACCAAGAGCCCGGCCGGCGCCTGGCAGTGGACGCCCAAGGGTGGCGCGGGCGCGGGCACGGTGCCGCACGCGCACGACAAGTCAAAGCGCATCGCGCCCTCGATGCTGACCACCGACCTGTCGCTGCGCTTTGACCCGATCTACGAGAAGATCTCGCGCCGCTTCTATGAGCACCCGGACGAGTTCGCCGATGCCTTCGCGCGCGCGTGGTTCAAGCTGACGCACCGCGACATGGGGCCGATCGCCCGCTACCTCGGCCCGCTGGTGCCCAAAGAGCCGCTGATCTGGCAGGACCCGATCCCGCCTGTGAATCACCCGCTGATCACCGAGAAAGACATCACCGCGCTGAAGGGCAAGCTGCTGAAGTCGGGCCTGTCCGTGGCGCAGCTGGTTTCGACGGCGTGGGCCGCGGCCTCGACCTACCGCTGCTCGGACCATCGCGGCGGCGCCAACGGCGCGCGCATCCGCCTGGCGCCGCAGAAAGACTGGGAGGTCAACCAGCCGGACCAGCTGGCCAAGGCGCTGAAGAAACTGGAGGCGATCCAGAAAGGCTTCAACAAGGGGCGCAAGAGGGTTTCGCTTGCCGACCTCATCGTGCTGGGAGGCTGCGCGGCCGTCGAGAAGGCCGCCGCGGACGCGGGCTTCAAGATCAAGGTGCCGTTCAAGCCCGGCCGCATGGACGCCTCGCAGGAGCAGACGGACGTGGCATCGTTCGACCCGCTGGAGCCGGTGGCCGACGGCTTCCGCAACTACCTGGGCGCGCGCCGGCGCATGAGCCCCGAGCAGCACCTGGTGGACCGCGCGAACCTGCTGACCCTTACGCCGCCGGAGATGACCGTGCTGGTCGGCGGCCTGCGCGTGCTGGGCGCCAACTTCGGCGGCAGCAAGCACGGCGTGTTCACCCGCAAGCCCGGCAAGCTGACCAACGACTTCTTCGTCAACCTGCTGAGCATGGACACCGAGTGGAAGCCGGCCGCGAAGGATGGCGAGTACGAGGGCATTGACCGCAAGACCGGCAAGCTGAAGTGGACGGCCACGCGCGTGGACCTGGTTTTCGGCGCGAACTCCGAGCTGCGCGCCCTGGCCGAAGTTTACGGCTGCGAGGACGGCGGCGAGAAGTTCGCCAAGGACTTCGCCGCGGCCTGGAACAAGGTAATGAACCTCGACCGCTTCGACCTGAAGAAGTAAAGCGCGTAGCGCAGGGTTTGCGTAGCAAACGAACCTGACGGTTGCAAAGCAACCGTCAGGAGGGCTTGCACAGGCCGTGGGGTTCGCGCATGCGAACGAACCTGAAAGTCGCTCGCGACTTTCAGGAACGCCCACGGCCTTGAATCGTAGCGCAGGCGCCTCGCCTGCACAGGCCGTGGGCGCCCCGCCCACGGCACCGGGCGAGTGAAGACTGCGAGTCACTAAAGGGGTCAGGCTCCCGAAGGGTGCCTGACCCCTTTCTCGTTCGAAACGGCCAGGTACAACAAATCGCTGCCCGCGGCCGAGCGCGCGATCGGCGACCTGCTGGCAAAACAGATCGACCGCCACCTGCCCGAGGCCGAGAACAAGGTCTGGCACGGCCACCCGGTCTGGTTCCTGGATGGCAACCCGGTCGCCGGCTACAGCAAACTCAAGGGCTGCGTGCGGCTGCTGTTCTGGAGCGGCCAGTCCTTCGACGAGCCGGGCCTGCAACCGGAAGGCACCTTCAAGGCCGCCGAGGCGCGCTTCACGGCCGCGGACCAGGTTGACCTGAAGGCGCTCAAACGCTGGCTGGGCAAGGCCCGCGACATCCAGTGGGATTACAAGAACATCGTGCGCCGCAAGGGCAAGCTGGAGCCGTTGAAGGGTGTGGGCAAGAAACCCGCGGCCGCGCGGGAGCGCAAAACGGTCAAGAAGGCCGCCAAGCCGAAGCTGCTGTCGGGCGGCAACCCGCAGATCGGCAAGGCCGACGGCGACGCGCCGGTGCAGGCGTACATCGAGGCGATGCCGGGCTGGAAGCGCGAGGTGGGGCGCAGCCTCGACGCCCTGATCGAGAGTGTGGTACCCGGCGTGCGCAAGGCCGTGCGCTGGAACTCGCCGTTTTATGGCACGGAGCAGGGCTGGTTTTTGAGCCTGCACTGCCTGACGAAGTACATAAAGGTGGCGTTCTTCAACGGCACCTCGCTGGAGCCCATGCCGCCAGTGGAATCCAAGAACCAGGGCACCCGCTACTACCACATTTACGAGAACGACCAGCTGGACCAAAAGCAGCTGAAAAGCTGGATCAAGCAAGCATCCAAGCAACCAGGCTGGCAAGGCTTCAACTGCTAAGCCGCAGCGCAGGATACGCGATCCACGGGCCGCCCCTGGCGCTCAAGAGCGACAACGGCTCGGCCTTTGTGGAAGAACAGGTCGCCCGTCTGCTGTGCGAGAATTCGGTGATTCCGTTGTTCTCTCCACCGTACTGGCCCCGCTACAATGGCTCGTGCGAGCGCGGGCTTGCAGGGGTCTGGCTCGTTTTCCGGGCGGCGGCCCGCCGCCACCCGGAAAAGGTGCCTGACCCCCTCTGCGACGCGCCGACTCCTGGAGCAGTTGTGACCTGCAGGTTGCACGAGCCACCGCCAACGAGCTGTCCCGCCCCTGGGGCTGGGACAAGCCCACGCCATCGCAGGCCTGGACCGACCGCGAGCAGATCTCGCCGGAGCTGCGCCGGAGATTTGTCGAGTTGCGGGAAAGCATACTGGCCGACTTCTGCGCAGCAGAAGTCGGCCTTAATAGGAGCCGTGCGGACGAAGTCCGCGCGCCCCGGATCATCGGGCAGGAAACATCCGGACCCGGGGCGGGGGCATCAAGCCCCCGCCCCCGGGTCCGGGCATGGACACGCCAGAAGCTGAGAAGGCAGTGGATTCGAAAAAGACAACGCGTTCAAAAAAGGCAGCAGGTTCAAAGCAGGCAGTACGTTCAAGAAGGGAGATCGCCAGTATGGAGCGCAAGGCAACAGCCGGCGCGCTGGTCGATCTCGGTTTTCTTTGCTACCGAAAGAGGACAATTACCCCACCCATTAAACCCGGAAAACGCGCAATCAAATAGCGAAGGACACAGGGGTTGCCCGGGGAGCCATATCACACCGACGGCGAGGAAGATGAGTACAATGAGACATTTTTCCGTAAGGAAGAGAGTTTTAAAAGTGGTGGGGTGACCGTTGGGGTGAGGAAGTAGTGAGGGAGGTCGATCTGGATAGGACCGTTGATTCAGAGGCGTATCTGCGAGAGCAGCAGAAGTTAGCAAAGGGGTACGGGATGGGGCATCGAGTCGAAAAGGAACGTGTACCATTGCCCGTCAGGGGTGAGCACGGAAGCAAGGCGGAAAAGTGGGTTACTAGAGTAAGGTATGTTCGGCCTAAAAATCCCGGTCTTGGGCCTCGCACGGATTCCCAAGGTAATTCCGACAGGGGTGATTTGGAGCACTTGGTTACAGGTTGAGTCGCGCTCACAACACATCCGTTCAACTGTGGGGATATAACATGACTGGAGTCAAAGTATGCCTTCTGATTATTGCGTGTTCCTTGGTCGCCTGCGTACTTACAGACGCCCAGAAGGCCGATAAAGCTAAGCCGAGTGAAGGTGTCTGCCGGTACGGCGACATCGAATGCGCTTCTGAACGCGCCCGTCCTGACAATAGCATCGATAACACTTCTGCCAATGACGCCATTCCCTGGTTAGGTGAAGATATTGCCACCTTTCTTCAATCTTCTCGCGAGTCTAGCATCGAACTGCAACAAGCGATGAACAAGCTGATTCGTGCAAAATCCTACTCCGATGCTCGAACGGTGTTTCGTTCGGAAGCACTGTGTACTGAAGGATACACTTGGCACTCACTAGCAGCTGAGTATCTGCTTCAATACATCATCTCGCTCCAGGACCCATCGAGGGCGCCAAGAATTGAGGACGTGTTAGCTCCACTTCTGTGGATTACAGGCGCTGTTCGTGGATCCATTGAAACGGCAAGGTGCGTATTGCGCATATTGTCACACATAGACCGCTACCGTTCGAAAATAGCACAAGTGTGGTTGCGTACACCCTCACTGATTGATCGCGATTCAATTTCCGTGATCGTCACATGCCTAGGGGACTCAGCTAAGTGGGGAAACGACGACGTTTCTCACTTGGTTAGTAATATTGCTGGTGGGGGTGCGCTCTCGGAAAAGGATGCTCTTAGGATTGTTGAGCTATGGCGTAGTGGAAATCAGCAACTTCGTGGTATAATTGCTATTGCTTCAATGACCGATGCTGCCACCTATCTTGATTGCATTGAAAGAACTGTGGTCTCGGAGATCGGTGGCTCGTCGCGTAACGATGATAAAATGTCTGAGTATGCCAGGTTGCTGATGCGGTACGGCCGAAAGGCTGTGTTACGTATGCTTCTCGGCGCTAAGGTGGAGACGTGGAGTCCTCAGCTAAAGGAACCCGCTTACCTCGATAGTGTACTGAGGTGCATAGCGACGCCAAACGCAAGTAAACTATGGTTGTCAGACGGGGAGGTGGCGGGCGTGGAAGATGTGCCACAGAAATATTACGAAGACGTCCATGAGTACATTAATAGTCAGGAGTGCAACGAGCTCCTATATAATGACGTGTTAAACGTGTGGACTAGGCCCCACGCGCCCAAGGAGAAATGACTCATGTGACGCATATAGGAGAATGGGTATTCGCTGGGATATGTGGAATACGGTATGGCGCGTTGGCTGTTGTCCTGTGCCAGCAGGCTGTCGATCAGGAAACTAAAAGGGGTCAGGCTCCTTTTTCTTGATGTATTTTGTGCGGTTGGTAGCTTCTGGGCATGGCTCGACCTCTTCGCACCGCTCGGGGTGGCATCTGTTACCATGCTATCAACCGTGGTAACGGCCGGGCTAACGTATTCCACAAGCCCGAGGATTTCGCGGCCTTTGAGCGCATCCTTTCCCTGGCCTGCGAGCGCTTCAACATGCGCCTGCTGGGCTGGGTGCTGATGACCAACCACTTCCACCTGGTGCTGTGGCCCCGGCGCGATGGCGACCTGCAGGCCTTCATGCAGTTATCCTGCTCCCCTTGGGATTGAAGCCACCCTTAGGAGCGCCTTCAATGGTGCTGGGAGGGTGGAAACATGGCAAGCGAGTTACCCAAGGACATTCCGGATGAGGTCCAGCGTTGGACTGCAAAGCGCCGCGTGGCACTGGTGATCGCCATCCTCAAGGGCGAGACCACCGTGGTCGAGGCAGCACGCAAGCACGGCCTGACCGTCGCCGACGTCGAGGACTGGCGCGACCGCTTCCTCGCCGGCGCCGAGAACAACCTGCGCAGCAACCCCCGCAACGACGAAGCACTCAAGGACGAGATGATCAAGAAGCTCCAGCGCAAGGTCGGCGAGCTGACCCTCGACATGGACATCTTGAAGGAGGCGATCAAACCCTACCGCCCTTTTCAGGAAGGGACGCAGAACGAGTGAGTCAGACGCTGAAAGCGTCGCAACGCCGGGTCTGCCGGACGCTTGCCGTGAGCCGCTCGTCCCTGCGTCCCCTTTCCCTCGGGCCGAAGCAGGATAACCGCGTCGATGAACTCCTGGCAATGCGCATCAAGGGCCTGATCGAGCGCTACCCCACCTGGGGATACCGCCGCATCTGGGCATGGCTCAAGTTCCGCGAGAAGCTCAACGTCAACAAGAAGGCCGTCTACCGCATCATCAGGCTCAAGGGATGGTTCGTGAACCAGAGGCAGGCAACTCCAAGACCAAGGGTGAAGGCAAGCCGCAGTGTAGCGGCCGGCAGCAACCAACGATGGGCCATGGACGTCACTCATATTGACTGCGGTAAAGACGGCTGGGGGCACCTGGCAGCCGTGATCGACTGCCACGACCGCCAGATCGTGGGATGGGAGTTCGCGCTCAGGGCAAGGGCCAAGGAGGCCGAGAGAGCCCTGGAAGAAGCCTGCCTGGCGAGATTCGGGACGCTGCGGCCGGACGGAGCCACACCGGTGATCCGCAGCGACAACGGTCTGATCTTCCAGAGCCGGCGGTTTCGCGCGGCGTGCAAGGATTACCGGCTCAGCCAGGAGTTCGTGACGCCCTACACTCCGGAGCAGAACGGCATGATCGAGAGATGGTTCCGGAGTTTGAAGGAAGAATGCGTGTGGCTGGAGAACTTCGAGAACTTTGAACAGGCAAGGGCGGCCGTGGCAGGCTGGATCAGGTTCTACAACTCAGAAAGGCCGCACCAGTCATTGAACTACATGAGCCCGGAACAGTTCCGGGCCCAACAACCAGAACAGGTGGCTTGATTCCAGGGGAGCACTACACTGAGCCAGGAGTTCGTGACGCCCTACACACCGGAGCAGAACGGCATGATCGAGAGGTGGTTCCGGAGTTTGAAGGAAGAATGCGTGTGGCTGGAGAACTTCGAGAACTTTGAACAGGCAAGGGCGGCCGTGGCAGGCTGGATCAGGTTCTACAACTCAGAAAGGCCGCACCAGTCATTGAACTACATGAGCCCAGAACAGTTCCGGGCCCAACAACCAGAACAGGTGGCTTGATTCCAGGGGAGCACTACACAGTGGGCCACCACCTGCCATGTGCGGCGCTATCACAGGCACTACAAGGGCTCGGGGCACGTCTGGCAGGGGCGCTACCGCAGCTTCCCGATCGAACCCGGCGGGCACCTGCTGACCGTGTTGCGCTACGTCGAGCGCAACCCCGTGCGTGCGGGCATGGTCGCCAAGGCCCAGGATTGGCTGTATTCGAGCGCGCGCGAAATGGGGTCAGGCTCCGGAGCGAAAGCGGAGGTGCCTGACCCCTTTTCGGCGGGCAGCCCGGGGGCGGGGTCTTCATCCGGGAAGGGGTCAGGCACCTTTTCCGCCCGGCAAACTGCGCCGGCCGGAAAAGGAGCCAGACCCCATGGGGCCGCGGAGCCCACGCAGAAATTGGGTCAGGCACCGCAAGCGGAGCCTGACCCAATTTCTGCGCCGCCCCTCTCTCACTGGCTGGTGGAGGGGCCTACGCCTCGGCCTCAGCCCTGGTTGCGCTTCGTGAACCGGGAAGAAGAGGCCCATCAGCTGGCCAAGCTGCGCGAGTGCGTGAACCGGGGCTCGCCCTTCGGCGACGACACCTGGCGCAAGAACGCCGCGCGCAAGCTGGGGCTGGAGTCAACGATTCGTCCGCGCGGACGGCCGCGCAAAAAGTAGGGACACGCTGCCGCGTGTCCCTACGTGGTAGACAGGATGTTTGCCCCACGGGCGCTACCCTACCTTGATGACTGCGGCCATGGCTGTGTCGCCGGCGGCGCAGCCTGTGAATAGGCCGTAGCCTCCGCCGCTCTGGGCCAGCTCTTCGATCAGCTCTATGATCACGCGCATGCCTGTGGGGCCTTGCGGGTGGCCGAAAATCAGCGGGCTGCCGTAGTTGTTGAACTCTTCCAGCTTCTTGCCCGTCTGCTTGGCGAAGTACACGTCATTCACCGCGAACGGGTTGTGGGTCTTGATCGCCTTGATGTCCTTCAGCTCGATGCCGGCCGCCTTCATGGCCTGCTGGGCCGCGGGCACGGGTGCCGTGGGCATCAGGCCCTTGCCCACGCGGCACTGGCCGAAGCTCAGCACCTGCACGGGGATGCTCTTGTCGCGGCTCAGCTGCTCGGCGCGCGCTTTGGTGGTGAGGATCATGCCGGCGTTGCCGTCGGCCGGGTGGGTCTGGGCGCCAAATGTGACGGTCCCGTCGGGCAGCACGGGCTTGAGGTTGGCCAGGCCCTCCTTCGTGGTGGGGAACACGCCGTCGTCGGTCTCGATCAGCCTGGTGCGCTTGCCGCTGCCGACCTCGATCGCGAAGGTGGTGCGCTTGCGCAGCTCGGCGCCCTTCAGGTACTGCTCGTGGCGGATCAGCGTGCACTCGTCCTGCTCTTCGCGGCTGATGCCGTGCGCCTTGGCGGTGTTCTCCGCCGTCTGGATCATGGCGTTCTTGGCGTACGGGTCTTTGTTGAAGTTGTCCATCACCCAGTTCTCGGCGTCGGCCGTGCCGCCCGGCGCGTTGGGCGCGGGGTACACGACGTGCGGGCCGTTGGAGCAGCGGTCGAAGGTCACGCCCAGCACGCACTCAGTGAGGCCGGCTTCGATTTCATGGGCCGAGCCCGCGATCACGCGCGCGCCGGTGGCGCAGGCCTGCGAGTACATGGGGCCGGTGATGCCGGGCGCGCCGATCAGGCCGGCGAGCCAGGGGGCGCCGTAGAAGCTGTGTTTCTGGGGCACCGTGAAGCCCAGCGCGACGCTGGTGAAGACCTCAGGCGAAATCTCGCGCGACTTCAGCCAGCGCGCGGCCGTGGCGGCGGCGAGCGTGACGGAGTTTTCGTCGGCCAGGCTGCCCTGCCATTTGACGAAGGGGCTGGCCCAGTAAGCGCCGTAGGGGATGAAAACGTTCTCGAGTGCCATGATGTCTCCAGTCAGTGTCCAGCCCGGAGTATGGGCGCAGACTCAGGCGCGGTCAACGAGGGGATTTGAGCGCTGAAGGCAGGCCGCCGACCAATTTGCTTGAGACACATACGTTCATGCCTGGGCGACTTGACGCTTCACCTGAATCCCGCCTTGCACGTGCCGCTGCAGACGCTAAACCCGGGGCGTTCGAACAGGGGAAACACCATGGCTTTCACGTTGAAGAACCGGACTCTGGACAAAGTTGGGGTGATCGGCTCCGGCCAGATCGGCCCGGACATTGCGCTGTTTTTCGCCAAGACGCTCGCGCCCCACGGCGTGCAGACCGTGGTGATTGACGTCAGCGAAGACGCGCTGGCCAAGGGCAAGGCCAAGCTCGAGAAGAAGGTCGCCAAGGGCGTCGAGACCAGGGCCTTCAAGCCCGAACAGGCCGAGCAGATGACCGGCAGTATCAGCTGGACCAGCGACTACAGCGCGCTCAAGGGCGCGGGGCTGGTGATCGAGGCCGCGACCGAGAACCGCGACATCAAGCAGAAGATCGTGGCGCAGATCGAGTCGATCGTGCCCGAGAACTGCATGATCGCCAGCAACAGCTCGCACATGGAACCCGAGGTGATCTTCGAGAAGGCCGCGCGCCCCGCGAACACCCTGGTGATCCACTACTTCTTCCCCGCCGAGCGCAACATCATCGTCGAGGTGGTGCCCGGCAAGCAGACCGACAGCCAGGTCAGCGACTGGCTGATGGCCTTCTATGAAGAGATCGGCAAGGCGCCGATCCAGGTCGGCTCGCGTTACGGCTACGCGGTTGACCCCGTGTTCGAGGGCCTGTTCCAGGCCGCGGCCTTGCAGGCCGAAAGCGGCGTCGCCAGCGTGAAGCAGGTGGACGTGATCGCCCAGAAGGCGCTGGGCCAAGGCATCGGCCCCTTCACCGCCATGAATTTAACAGGCGGCAACCCGATCACGGCCGTGGGTCTGGACCACTACACCAGCAAGATCCACAAGTGGTTCCGCACGCCCGCCAGCCTGAAAGAAAAGGTGGAAACCAAGGCCGCCTGGGAAACCGCGGGCAAGGGCGAAACCGTCGAGTACAGCGACGAGCAGTACCGCAAGGTCGCCGACGCCATGACCGGCGCCTACTTCGGCCTGGTCGGCGAAATCGTGGATGCCGGCATCAGCAACGTCGGCGACATGAACATGGCCGTCAGCACCGCACTGGTGATCAAGCCGCCCTTCGAGTGGATGAACGAAATGGGCGTGGCCAACGCGCTCAAGCTGGTTGAGGCCTACGCGGCCGCCAACCCCGGCTTCCCCGTGCCCGAATGCATCAAGCAGCAGGCCGCCAGCGGCAAGCCCTTCGAGATCCCGATGGTGTTCCGCACCGACAAGGACGGCGTGGCGGTGATCAAGATCCGCCGCCCGGCCGTGCTGAACGCCCTGAACCTGGAAGTGTTCCGCCAGCTGCGCAACCACTGCGAAGCGGTGGAGGCCGACGCGGGCATCAAGGGCGCGGTGATCACCGGCTTCGGCACCAAGGCGTTCGTGAGCGGCGCGGACATCGACATGCTGGCCGCGCTGAAGACCGCCGCGGAGGGCGAGGCGAACAGCCGCCAGTTCCACGTTACGCTGGATTACATCGAGGACATGAAGAAGCCCGTGGTGTGCGCCTACAACGGCCTGGCGTTCGGCGGCGGCAACGAGCTGGCGATGGCCTGCCACGCGCGCATCGCGCGCAAGGGGCTGAAGCTGCTGGCCGGCCAGCCCGAGGTGAACCTGGGCATCATACCGGGCGCCGGCGGCACGCAGCGCCTGCCGCGCTGGATCGGGATCGACAAGGCGCTTGAGCTGATGCGCACGGCCAAGCCTATTGACGGGTCAACAGGCCTGCAGCTCGGGCTGATCAGCGAGGAAGTCGAAGGCGACCTGGCGGACCGCGCCGTGGAGCTGGTGAACGAGTTCGCCGGCGGCAAGCGCGAGCTGAAGCGCATCAGCCGTGAGCCCGTTGCCGGCGTGCCCGACAAGGCGCCGGAAATCGAGCTCGGCCACCTGAGTCGGAAGATCGACCAGATCCTGTGCAACACCATCATCGAGGGTTGCAAGAAGCCGCTGCGCGAAGGCCTGAAGCTCGAAAGCAAAGCCTTCGGCGAGTGCGTAGAAACCGAGGACATGCACATAGGCATGGAAACCTTCCTAAAGGAAGGCGCCCGAGCCAAGGCCAAGTTCGTCCACAAGTAGGGGTTCGAGCGCATGTTTGAGCGCGAAGCGTAAGCGAGCGGTCGCCACAGGCGACAACGGAAATGCACGATGCCTTCCGACCTCGACATCCTCGCCTACTTCCTTACGTTCACCACATACGGCACTTGGTTACATGGCGACGAACGAGGTAGCGTCGACGAAGCCCACCGTGCCTACGGTTCGCCGTACGCGGCGGCATCGCCCGACCGCGCTGAAGCAAACCGCGAGCGAATGAAGTGGCCGCCCTTCACCCTCGACGCAAAGGCCCGCGGCGTGGTTGACCGCACGATTCGCGAGGTCTGCGAACACCGCAAGTGGATACTCAAGGCACTCAACGTCCGCACAAATCACGTTCACGTTGTGATATGGGCGCCTGTGTCGGCAGCAAAGGTGCTTTCCGACCTGAAGGCCTGGTGCACCCGCCGTCTCCGCGAGGCCGGCTGCGTTGAGCCTAAACGAGAGGTGTGGACCGAAGGCGGAAGCAAGCGCAAGCTCTTCACCAAACGAGGCGTAAACAACGCCTGCGAGTACACCCGAACCGGCCAAGGCGCCGACTTGCCGATGGAGTAAAAAGGCGTTGTCGCCGTTGGCGACCGCTCGCTTACGCTTCGCGCTCCATCACTCCCCGTCGCCGTTGGCTGTGCTGCGCTCGTGGGTGGCGTCTTCGGCGGCCCTGGCTGTGTTGCCTTTGCCTGTCGCCGCGGCGGCTGTTCTTAGCGCGCCGCTGCTGTGCCTGGGCGACAGCATTTCACCGTCCACGGCGAACTCCGGCTCTTTGGGCGTATTCTCGAGCGCCTGGTACTGCAGCTCGTAGAGCTTGTGGTACAGGCCCTTCCTGGCCAGCAACTGCTGGTGGCTGCCGCTTTCCGCCAGCTTGCCCTTGTGCATCACCAGGATCACGTTCGCCTTCTGGATCGTGCTGAGCCGGTGCGCGATCACGATGCTGGTGCGCCCCTTGGTCAGCTTCACCAGCGCCGCCTGGATCAGCTCTTCCGTGTGGGTGTCGATGCTGCTGGTGGCTTCGTCCAGGATCAGCACGGCCGGGTCGAACACCAGCGCCCGCGCGAAGCTGAGCAGCTGGCGCTCGCCGGCGCTGAAGGTCTTGCCGCCCTCTTCCACCTTGGCGTCGTAGCCGCCATCAAGCTTCTCGATGAAGGCGTGGGCGCCCACGTATTTGCAGGCCTGCTCGACCTGCTCGCGCGTGATGCTCTCGTCGCCGAGGCGAAGGTTGTCGAACACCGTGCCCGCGAACAGGAACACGTCCTGGTGCACGGTGGCGATGTTGCGGCGCAGGCCCGCGAGCGTCCATTCGCGCACGTCGTGGCCGTCCACCTTCACCTTGCCGCCCTGGATGTCGTAGAAGCGGCAGACCAGGTTGATGATGGTGGTCTTGCCGGCGCCGGTGTGGCCGACAATCGCCACGGTCTGGCCGGGCTGGATGGTGAAGTCCACGCCGCGCAGCACGGGCTCGCCGGCCTTGTACTCGAAGTGCACGTCTTCGAACTCGACGCGGCCCTGGGCGCGGCCGAAGTCCTGCGCGCCGGGCAGGTTCACGATCTCCTGTTTTTCGTCCAGGATGGTGAAGATGCGCTCGGCCGCGGTCATGGCGCCCTGCACGACCTCGAACTTTTCCGTCAGGTCGCGGATCGGGTTGAAGAACATTTCCGTGTAGCCGATGAACGCGAACAGCAGCCCGATGCTGAACACGCCGCCGTTCGTGAAGTTGAACTCGCCGAGCACCGCCGCGCCGCCGAAGGTGATCACCAGCGCGATGCCCGCCGCCGACAGCGTGGTGTTCACCGGCCGGAAGATTGCCCACGCCACGCGCTGGTCAATGAAGTGTTTCTTGTACTCCTGGCCGATCTGGTCGTAGGCCTGGTCGTTGCGCTTTTCCTTGTGGAAGAGCTGCACCACGCGCACGCCGCCCAGCACTTCGGCCGTAAACGCGTTAATGCGCGACAAAGCCGCGCGCCAGCGGCGATAGGCGGCGCGGGCGTACTTGCGGAAGATCAGCGTGGCGGTGACGATGAAGGGCACGATGGCCAGCGCGATCAGGCCCAGCTTCCAGTTCATCAGCAGGATGAACAGCATGATGCCCAGCAGCATGGCGATGTCTTTCAGGATCATCACCAGGGCGGTGCTGAACATTTCCTCCATGGCGCCCACGTCGTTGGTGGTGCGGGTGACCATGCGGCCGACAGGGTGGCGGTGGAAATAGCTCAGGCTGAGGCTGTGGATGTGCTGGAACAGCTGCATGCGGATGTCGTAGATCACGCGCTGTCCCAGGCCGGCCAGCAGGTAGCCGTTGCCCCATTCCGTGAAGAAGGCGCCCACGCGCACCAGCAGGAACAGGCTGGCCATTACCCACAGCTGCTGCATGGCGGTGAAGTCGGCGAAGGACGGGAAGAACGGCGTGATCGCGTTGCGCACGGCGTTGGCGACGAAGCTGTCCTCCTGCTTGAAGACCAGGTCAACGGTAGCGCCCATCAGCGCGGGCGGCAGGATGGCGAAGAAGGCGATCACGCCCACCAGCAGCGTGCCCGTAAGCATGCGCGCCCAGTACGGTTTCGCGTACTTGGCCATGCGGCGAAACAGGACCGGATCCCCAGACGTTCGTCTTGATCTTGTCCTCGAGTAAGTCTTCTTCAAACGTGTCAGCCATTGCAGTTGTCAGTTATCGGTTGTCAGTTGTCGGACCTTCGGGGATCCACGTACGGCCGGCAGTTGCAGTGCTGACAACCGGCAACTGACAACCGACATCTATCCTTGCCCGCTCAGTTCCTGCTCGAGCTGCTGTTTGCTGTGCAGCTCGGCGTAGTAGCCCTTCTTCTTTAATAGCTCTTCGTGGGTGCCTCTCTCGGCAACGCGCCCATTCTCCAGCACGATGATCTCATCCGCGTGCTCCACGGTGCTTACGCGGTGGCTAACGATGATGGTGGTGCACTGCTTCATCACTTCTTTCAGGCCGCGCAGGATGGCCTCTTCGGTCTGGGTGTCCACGGCGCTCAGGCAATCGTCCAGCAGCAGGATGGCCGGCTTGCGCGCGATGGCGCGGGCGATCGCCACGCGCTGTTTCTGGCCGCCGCTCAGGTTCACACCCTTTTCGCCGAGCAGCGTGTCGTACTGCCTGGGGAACTCCAGCACGTCCTGCTCAACCTGCGCGATGCGGGCGCACTGCTTCAGCCACTCCACGTCGGCCTCGCGGCGCTCGCTGCCTGCTTCTACTTCGTGCTCGTTGCCGAGCGTGCCCAGCGCGATGTTCTGCAGGATCGTCTCGCTGAACAGGAAGGTTTCCTGCGGCACGGCGCCGATCTGCGTGCGCAGCACATCCAGCGGGATGTCGCGCACGTCATGGCCGTCCAGCAGGATCGTGCCGGCAGGCGGGTCGTACAGGCGCGGGATCAAGCCCAGCAGGGTGGACTTGCCGCTGCCCACGGGGCCGACGATCGCCAGCGTGCTGCCGGGTGCGATGCTCAGGTTGATCTCGCGCAGGGCCCAGTCGGGCTCTTCCAGTTTCTCGTTCTCGCTGTCGCCCACCACGGCGCTGACGCTGGGCGCCGGGAAGTACTTGAAGCTCAGGTTGCGCACCTCGATGCCGCCCTTGAGCTGCTTGACGTCCGCGGGCTGCGCGGCGTCCACGATCTCGGGCTCGACGCTCATGATGCGCTGGATGCGGTCCATGCTCACGCGCCCGCGCTGATACAGCATCACCACCCAGCCCAGGCCGATCATCGGGCCGGAAAGGCGGATCAGCCACTGGAAGAAGGCCACGAAGGCGCCCACGGTGATCTCGCCGCTGATCACCATGCTGCCGCCGTAGACGACGACGACCAGGTCGGCCAGGCCGAGCATCAGCACCAGCAGCGGGTTCTCGAGCGCGACTACCTTGGCGAGGTGCATGCCGCGCTTGAAGTACTCGCGGGTAAGCGCCGCGAACATGCGGACTTCGCTGTCTTCCTGGACGAACGACTTGACCACCTTGGCGCCGGCGTAGGATTCGCGCGAGCGCTCGGACAGCACGCTGAACTGCTCCTGCAGCTTGCCGTAGCGGTCCTCGATGGCGTGGGCCAGCCTGGCCACGATCAGCGGTATGAACGGCAGCGTCACGGCGCTGGCCAGCATCAGCTTCCAGCTGATCGAGGTCATGTACATCGGCACCATGATGAAATACAGCGCGGTGTCGATGATCAGCAGCAGACCGAAGCCGAAGAAGTTACGCACGGCGTCCATGTCGGCGGTCGCCAGGCTCATCATTTCGCCGGTCTTGGCGCGATCATGGAATCGCGAAGCCAGGCGCTGGATGTGCGCGAAGAAGCGGCCGCGCAGGTCGTGGGTCAGGTTGATGCTGGCCTTGGCGTAATCGAGCGACATCCAGTAACGGAAGATGCCGGTGATCGCGACCACCAGCACGAAGCCGAGGGCGTAGACCCACACGCCGGTGAGCGCGCTTTCCAGCATGCCGGGCCCGAACAGGTCGATCAGCGGGTTTCCCAGGCGCTCGAGGTCTGCGGGGGTGCGCTCGGACGACACCTGGTACTCGAGGTGGTTGATCGCCCACTGCACCAGCTTGGGGGTGAAGGTGTCCAGGATGTCCACGAACACCAGCGCCAGCGTGCCCACCAGGTAGAACCGCCAGTAGGGGCGGGCGTAGGCGAGCATCTTGACGAAATTGCGTAACAAGGCGACCTCACAGCGCGGGCGGGAACGGCCCGGCCCGGGGATTCTGTCGGCTGCTCTGGACGTGTCAAGAGCAACCGTGCAACGCCGCCCAAAAAGGGCGGCGTTGCGTTCTTCCGCGCAGACAGTTAGAGCTATAGTCACTTCGCCGTGCAAGCGGGCGGGCGAAAACCGGAATCATCGAACCCGTCCGCGGGCAGGCGCGTCTTAACGAATACGGATCGCTCACGGTTTCAAGGAACAGAACAATGAGATTGCTGAAAGCTGGACTGCTGCTCATCACCCTGAGTGGCCTGTGCGCCGCGAGCCTGCACGCCTACGAGAAGGGTGATTTCGCGCCCCGCGGCTCGCTGCTGTACACGCGTATCAATGACCTGTCGGGCGCCTTGCAGAAGCTGGGCGGCGAAGACTGGAAAGCCCAGGCCGAGCGCATGCTGCTGGCCCGCAACCAGCGCGACTTCGAAGAGTCCGAGCCGCTGGTGAACGAGATCCGCCGCTTCATTGAGGCCGCCGGCGCCACCGAGTTCATCATCGGCGACGTGATGGTGCGCGGGCCGTTCATCCAGAGCGCCACCATCGTCACGCTGAAGGAAGGCGGCCCCACCGAGTTCAGTGAGGCGTTCCGCGGTTTCGTGAAGGACAACGACCGCGACGCCGAGGTCAAGCCCGACAGTATCAAGTTCGAGGGCGTGGGGCTGTGGATCAGCAAGGGCCACCTGATCATCACCACCGGCGGCATGATGGACGCCCACATCCAGGACGTGCTGGACGGCTTCACCGACGAAAGCCTCAGCCAGGTCGAGCGCTTCACCAAGTGGAGCAGCAAGGCCAGCGGCGACATCCTGCTGTTCGCCGACATGAAGGCCTGGCGCGCCGCCCTGGACCGCCTCGGCGAAGACTTCGACGCCGACGTCCGCCGCGCCCTCGAGGTCGTCGAGTGGCAGAAGTGGGACCTGATCACCGGCAGCGTCAACCTGCCCGGCCGCAGCGGCGGCCTTTCCGCGGACCTGAGCCTGAGCCTGAACCAGCCGTTCTCGAAGCTGAACGCGTTCCTGAAGCCATCCGGCGGCAGCCGGCTGGTGAACCTGCTGCCCGCCGAGTGCGTGGGGTTCCTGACCGGGCAGCTTGGTACCAATCACCAGCAGACCTACGACGAGTTGCTGCGCTTCTTCCATGATTTCGAGCAGGACCAGCGCCCCGCCAGCCTGCGCCGCCGCATCGAGTGGACCGAGCGCGACCTGCGCTGGGCCGAAGAGCGCCTGGCCGCCCTGGAAGGCGAGAAGGACAAGGACGCCGCACCCGACCCCAAGCCGCAGGAAAAGCGCGTCGAGGTGCAGCCGGAAGGCAGCCCCGAAGAGGAGACTCCGGAAGATCGCAAGCAGCGCCTGAAGGAAGAAATCGCCGAGTACAAACGGCAGCTCGAGGACCTCAACGCCCAGCTTGCGGGCCTGAAGTACCGCCCCTTCGAGCCCGATCGCGAGGCCCGCAAGGACCGCCGCACCGAGGCCGAGGAGTTTCATGACGAGATCGCCGAAGTGTTCCAGCAGTTCGGCTTCACGCGCGAGGAAATGCTGGCCGCGATCGGCCAGGAAGCGTTGATGGGCATCCTGAACCTGCCGGACCCGGGCTTTGACGACAACGACCTCGACGATGCCTTCGAGGACATGTGGTTCGTGCTGGTGGAAACCCAGGACAGCTTCGCCGACCTGAAAGAGAAGTTCCTCGACCGCGTGCTGGCCCGCAAGTTCCCCGAAGACATGCCCGAGGAAGAGCGCGCGCGCGCCAAGGAGCAGGCCACGGAGTGGATGTTCAAGCAGGTCGAGGGCGGCGAAATCCTGCGCGGCCGAGGCCTCAGCGCCGACTGGTGCGCCTTCGGCGGCGAGGGTTTTGTCGGCTTCGCGCCCAACGAGGAAGTCGCGGTGCGCATCCTGAAGTCGGCCGCGGGCCAGGGCCGCTTCGCCCTGGGCAGCATCCCCGGCGGCAGCGTGGCGGGCAGCAAGTTCGCCTACGCCAACCTGCGCGACATATTGCAGAAGCTGGTGGTCGGCAACTTCAACCGCGACCGCATCAACGGCCGTTTCCCCGAGCCGCACCTGGACCTGGCGAAGTACATGCCCGGCGGATTCCATGTCACCCTGGCCAGCGACGAGGGCAGCCACGGCGTCAGCTTCTCGCTGCGCGCGGCCGGCGAGCCGAACCTGGCGCCGGCGATGAAGATGTTCGCCGACGAGATCCACCAGAGCATGGCCTGGCGCCACGACCGCAACATCCTGTACGAGCTGTCGAACGCGATCGAAAGCTGGCGCGGGGCGAACACCGAGGCGGTCAAGGAACTCGGCGATGCCGAGCGCGCCCGCTTCATCAAGGCCGTCACGCCCCAGAGCCTGATGGAAGGCGGCGTGTTCAGCCCGCTGGACGGCATGCGCAGCGCCTTCGACCCCGCCATGGCCGAGCGCTTCAAAGCCATGCTGGACAGCCACGCCGAGCACATGCTGAAAGACGGCGAAGACCCCACGGACCTGTCGGCCAGCAGCTTCGAGTGGTTCGGCCTGCCCGGCGACCTGCAGTTCAGCGACGAGCGCGGCTGGTTCCGCACGGACGACCGCAACCCCTGGATCATCTGCCAGTTCAAGGGCGACTGGGCCCGAAACGGGCGCCTGTGCCTGATCTGGGACGGCCGCGTCCGCAGCCGCTGGTTCCCGGCCGACGAGCTGCAGCGCCTGCGCGAGGCGATTACGCGCGGTGAAACGTGGCGCCCGGCGGAGGCGTCCTCCGAGGCGCCGCCCAGGTGGCGGGCGCGCAGGCTGCTGGCGCGCAAGCAGTACGAGATGGACGACCTGTTCCAGCGGCTGGTGCAGGCGCGCCAGGCGCTGAAAGACCAGGGCAAGGACGCGCGCATCAGCTTCAAGGGCAGCGAACACAACGCGGACCAGGCCACCGAGGCGCTGCGCAAGCTGCTGGGCGTCACGGAAGAAGACTGGTTCTACTTCCAGGACGCCAAAAACCTGACGGTGGAGACCAAGCCCGACGGCCGCTTCAAGGTGAAGTTCGGAGAAGTGGGGCCAGTGGATCGAGATCGACGAGATTGACCCCGAGACCGACCCTGAGAACTACCGTGGCTTCAACCTGAAGACCTCGTTCGACGAGTAGCGCCAAGGCACCGCAGCGTGGATAGGGACAGGCACCAAAGGTGCCTGTCCCTTTGGTTTCGATCTCCACCGCAGTAGGCAACAGCAAATTACCAATAACCAATTTTCAATTACCAATGACCCGCCACTCAGTCCCAATTGGTAATTGGTAATTGGTTATTGGTAATTCGCTGTTCAACCCGGCTTCGGGGCGTGATCCCGCCCGCCCGCTGTAAAAGCAGGCTTCCCGCTCTCTAGCTCAGCACTACCCTGCGCTTGCCCGTGCGGATGTGGCCTATCACGTGGGTCTTGAGCGGCGGCTGGCCTTTCACCTTGTGCTTCTCGAGCTTGTCGGCGACAGCGTCCACGTGGTAGGGGCTGCAGATCGCCACCATGCCGATGCCCATGTTGAACACGCGGTACATCTCGTCGCGCTCGACGTTGCCGCCCTGCTGCAGGATGCGGAAGATCGGCGGCACCTCCCAGCTTGACGTGTCAATGACCGCCTCGCAGGTCTCGGGCAGGATGCGCGGGATGTTTTCGAGGAAGCCGCCGCCGGTGATGTTCGCCAGCCCCTCCACGATGCGCTTGCGCTTGTAGGTGTTCAGCAGCGCGACGATGGGCTGGGCGTAGATGCGCGTGGGCGTCAGCAGCTCCAGGCCCAGCGGCTGGGACAGCTCGTCGAACGTGCGCTCCAGCTTCCACTTCTTCAGCTTCAGGATCTTGCGCACCAGGCTGTAGCCGTTGCTGTGCAGGCCGCTGCTCTCGAGGCCCAGGATCACGTCGCCCGGCTTGATGCCCTCGCCCTTCAGCACCTTGTGCTTCTCCACCACGCCGACGGCGAAACCGGCAATGTCGTACTCGCCCTCCGGGTAGAAATCCGGCATCTCGGCCGTCTCGCCGCCCAGCAGCGTGCAGGCGGACTGCTTGCAGCCCTCGGCCACGCCGCCCACCAGGGGCAGCAGCACGCCCAGGTCTTTGCGCCCGGTGGCGATGTAATCCAGGAAGAACAGCGGCTCGGCGCCCATGCACAGCATGTCGTTGATGCTCATGGCAACGCAGTCGATGCCCACGGTGTCGTGCTTGCCGAGCTCAAAGGCCAGTTTCAGCTTGGTGCCGACGCCGTCCGTGCAGGCCACCAGCACCGGGTGTTTGTAGTTGCGCTTGAACAGGGCGGTGTCGTAGTCGAGGCTGAACAGGCCGCCGAAGCCGTCTTCCACGTCGATCACGCGCGGCGTCTTGGTAGCGGCGATCTTCTTGAAGATCTGCGTCACCAGCGCGTTGTGCGTCTCGAAGTGAACGCCCGCGTCGGCGTACGTGAGTCCCTTCTTCTTGCTCGGCTTGCCCTTGCCTGCCATGGCGTCCCCGCTGGAAAGGGCGGGATTGTAGCGGCCGGCAACAATCCGCGCGAGTTGTGGAAAGCCGCCCGCGAATTCCTAGAAACTATGCCGGGCAGGGCAAATCCGGGGCGGGTCGATGACCAGGCTGATGGATCGGTTCAATCGCATGCTCGGCATCTGGCGCGGGCCGGCCGTGTTTGACAGCGGGCTCGAGGGCATCGCCGAGTTCCGGTTCACGCCCTACTTCGAGGGAGCGCTGATCGAAGTCAGCGGCCAGTCGTTCGATCTTCGGACCGGTGCATCCCAGACCTGGGGCGTAGGCCTGCTGGCGCTGGATACGGCTGGGCACGTCGTGTGGCGCCAGGTGAACTCACGGGTCGGCTTCTCGACGATGCATGAGGTGGAGCGCGACGATGATGTGCTGGTGATGCGGGCCGAGCTGGCAGGCGGCCGCAGCATGCTGATCACGCTGTCGATGGAGGGGAATGAACTCCAGGTCGTGAATTCGTGGCTGTCGCCCGACCCCTCGGTACCGGGCCCGCGCACGGCCATCCGCTTGCGCCGCGCGGGCATGGCACTGCCGGAGCCGCAGCCATGAGCCACGCCCTGCAACTGCTGCGGAGCTGGTCGGGTGTATGGTCCGGCGAGATCGAGCACGAGTCCGGCGCGCTCCTCAATGGCCGCGTCAGCGTGCCGCCGATCCTTGAGGGGCACGCCATGGTGATGCACGCCGAGATTACGGATCGCGACACGGGCCGCCTGATGCGCGGATTGCGCATGGTGTTTGCGCAGGGCCCTGACGGAGTGGTGCAGACGCTGACCTTCTCGACGCAGCTGGGAGTGTTCGGCCTTGAGCAGACCCAGGATGACGAAGACGTAATTGCCATGATGGGCATTACCGAGACCGGCGTGCAGATCAACGTCACGTTCCGTGAAGAAGCTCCGGTCACGATCTTGCTGACGGTATTCTGGCGCCCCCAGGGAACCTCCCTGCCCGGCGTGGCAACCCCCGGCCTGTTCGGGCGCGTGCATCGGCGCGCTCCC
Source organism: Planctomycetota bacterium (assembly GCA_027493625.1). Lineage (GTDB taxonomy): Bacteria > Planctomycetota > UBA8742 > UBA2392 > UBA2392 > JACKID01. The sequence continues at coordinate 1,109,411 of JAOSKM010000002.1, forward strand.
TGGAACCCGGCCGCGGCAGGGAAGCCATGAATCCAGTTTGAGCTTGCGCAACTCGTTGTAATGTCGGGCAATGGGCACTCCCCTGATCAACCGGTTTCAGTACTGGCTGGGCGTATGGCGCGGTCCCATCACCTGGAGCGACGGGCGCAGCGCACTGATGCAGTTCCGGTTTGAGCCCGCCTTCAACGGCCAGGCCATCGAGGTGCGAACGGTCGCGTTTGACGCGGACGGCGCGGTGCTGACCTGCGGCCACGGCTTCCTGTCGCTCGGGCGCGACGGGCGCGTTGTGAACAACATGTACTACAACCTGGTGGGCTTTGCGCTGCTTCACGAGGTGCCCGATGACCCCGGCATGCTGTCGCTGCAGGGGCCGCTGCCCGGTAACCGCCGCATCGACATCGCCATGTACGTGGAAGGGGACGACTTCAGCCTCAGCTCAAGGATCACCGAGGGCTACGCCGCCCGTGACGAAGGACCACGCACGGTGACCCACATGCGGCGCATCGGGCCACCGGCGCCTGCGGGAGGCTCGCCATGACCGCCCGCATCGGCGACTTCCTGCCCTGGATCGGCGTCTGGGCCGGCATGGGTGAAACCCAGGCCGGCCAGCCCTGCTACATCCGCAACCGCTTCTACCTCGACCTGGACGGGCAGGGCCTGGGCATGCACTTCGAAGCGTGGGACACCGGCATGACCACCCTGTATCACGGGGTTCGCTCGATGCTGGCGGCGGCGCCCAGCGGCATCCTGCGCGCGCTGGCCTATTCCACGGTGCAGGGGCCGCTGATCCTGGACCTCACCGAGGACGACGAAGGCGTGATGGCCCTGTCCGGCGAGAACCTGCTCGGGCACCGCATCTCGGTTACCTTCTTGCAGGAATCGCCGGAGCAGCTGCTGTTCACGGCCTTCTGGCGCCCGTCCCACGCGCCCCGTACGGAGGGATCCAGCATGACCTGCCGGCTCACCCGCAGCCTGCCATGGCAGCCGCCCCAGGCTTGATCAGCGCTTGAGCACCAGCTTGATCGGCCCGGACACCGCGTGCTCGTCGCCCGTGACGGCGCCCGTGTCGTCGAAAACGCTGAGGCTGAAGGTGATTTCTTCGCCGACCTTGAAGACAGCGTCGTCGTCGTGGCCCGTGTCCAGCTTGCGCTTCAGCATCACCTGCCAGTGCCCGTCCTTGCAAGACCCGCGCGCCTGGATGTCGCCGCGGCTGCCTTCCGGCGCGCGCAGCAGGATCGACGGCACCCGGTAGTCCGCGGCCGGCGTCCAGTCGGCCGGCAGCTCAATGCTGGTGTCGGCATTGAAAGCGCCCGCGGTGTCGGCGTCCTGCTTCCAGATGCGGGCGGGTGCAGTGCCCTCGGCGTTCTGGTTGTTGCTGTAGGCGCTCTTGCCGGCGTCGTCGCCGCGGGGGTTCTCGGCAGCGTCGGTCAGGCGCTGGTCGTCGGCGTGGCTGAACATGCCGCCGCGCGCGGCCTTCCAGTGCCAGATGTCCACCTTGCCGCCCTTGTCTGTCACCCTGAAGTCGCCCTCGTGGCAGGCGCCCGCGCAGCCGTCTTTGTCAAAGGCCGGGCTGCTGATGTTGAACGCGAATGCGATGCGGTCTTCGTCGCCCTTCAGCTTCTGCCACTTGCCTTCACGGTAGGCCCAGCCCTTCTTCTCGGTGCTTTCCGTTGCGTCGGCCCAGCGCGCGAAAACGTACAGGTACTCGCCGTCGTGCAGCGCCCGCAGTTCGACATCCGGGCCCGGCTGCTCATCCAGCCAGGTCGGTACCTTCAGTGCCTTCTGCTTGCGCCAGGTCTCCGTCAGCTCGGTCGACAACTCCGGCCCGGTCTTGACGGCATCGGCGCCCAGGGTGGCGGTGTCTGCCGGCTCGTCCCGTTCCCCGTCCGGCGCGGACGCCACCGCGCACCCGACGGCCAGGCCTGCAAGCAACGCAATCAGCATCCACTTCGTCATTTCGCCTCCATAAGCACGACGGCGTCGCCGTCCGAACCGCTTTCACCCAGCCGCACCTTGATGCGCTGGTCCGGCCGGGTTTCCACCCTGAAGCCCGTGTAATCGGCGCAGATCGGCACTTCCCGGTGGCCGCGGTCCACCAGCACGCACAGCTCGATGCGCCGGGGACGGCCGTAGTCGGCCAGCTCGGTCAACGCCGCGCGCACGGTGCGCCCGGTGAACAGCACGTCATCGACCAGCACCACACGGCGGCCCTCGATGTCGAAGGGGATTTCGCTGCCGTGCACCTGCGGCAGGGCGCGCCCTGCCAGGTCGTCGCGGTAGAGGGTGATGTCGATAGCGCCCAGGTCAGGGCGGGGCAGGCCGGCGGCCTCGATGGCATCCGCCAGCCGCCGGGCCACGGTTACGCCGTGGGTGCGGATGCCGATCAGGGCGGGCGGCTCGGCCTCGCCGCGGGTGATCTCGGAGGCCAGCCGTTTCAATTCGGCGTCGATGGCCTTCGTCTGCTGAAGGACGCTCTCGGTCACGATTCAATCCCGTTGGAAAGGGAAAAGTCTGGAATGGGGTGCACCGCTAATCAAGCCACTTCGCCCGCAACTCGTCCGCATTCAGGCTGCCCTCGGACAGCGCCGCCAGGTCGGCGCGCAGGCCCGGGTGCAGCGCGAAGCGCCGCCCGGGGGGCAGGCGCCGCAGCGGGCCGAAAAAGTGCTCGATCAGCCGGTCTTTCAGCGCCCGCAGCGTGGCGGGCTCATGCACGCTGACGCGCGGTGCCGCGCCGGCCGGCTGCTCGTCGGCGCGGCTCTGCAGCAGCCAGGGGCGGGACTCGACGGGGGTGGGGGACAGCTCGAGGGTCAGGTCGGCCTGCTGCCGCCAGGCGTGCGCCAGCTGCTGGGCGGCGGCATCCAGCGCCGTGCCGCCGGCCCACACGCCCGGGGCGTCAAACAGCCGGATCGTGAACCCCTGGTGCTCGAAGCTCCCTTCAATCACGTCGCGCGTCAGGCCGGGCTCGTGTCCCACGGCCGCCAGTGTCTGCCCGCACAAGGCATTCAGCAGGCTGGACTTGCCGGCATTGACCGGCCCCCACAGCTGCACGCGCGGCGGCTCAAGCAGGAAACGCGCGCTCGCGGACACCGCCAGCAGGGGGCGATCCGCCCCGGGCTATCCAGCAGCTCGGCCAGGGACCGCCCCTGCCCGGCGGCCTCGAGCAACAGGCCCACCGCGCCTTCTCCCCGGGCGTCCGGCAGCAGCCCCAGCGTGGCGGTTTCGAAGGGGGTGCGCCCGAAGGGAGCGGGTGCCGCCGAAACGAAGCCGGCACGGGTCAGTTCAGCTTCCAGGGCGCGGCGCACGGCCGGTCCGCCATGGCAGGTCAGCAGGATGCCGCCACGCTCGCGGCAGGCCATGACCTCGTCAAGCGGGTTGCCGAGGGCGTCGCGCAACCAGAAGCGGCGGGGCAGGTTCGTGACTTTAGCCAGGTCGCCGCGGAAGACACCGGCATCGTCGGCAGCGATAAAGAGGAGGGAAAGGGCGGCCACGCCGGGTGCGGAAAGCCAGGCGAAAACCTGGGCAGCAGCAGGGTTGGGGCGTAAGTCGTTGTTAGCAAGCATGTTAGTGATCGCTAGCGCCGTAAGGTGTCCGTCATCAGGTCGTCATTTTGATCATTTTGACTATTGCACCGCTGGTGGCTGCTACCTAGACTTCGCATCCTCAAACGGGGGAGCAAAGTCGCTCTGATTCATTCCAATATCTTCAGGAGTGTTGATTATGAAGAAGGTTTTTGCGTTTCTTATGTTCGCCGGCGTGATGGCTCTTGCGGCTTGCGGTAGCACTGACGGCGGCGACGGTGGTGACGGTGGCGACGGTTGCGGCGGCAGCTGCAACGGCGGCACCGACAGTGGCGCGATGGACACCAGCGACAGCACCATCGACATGTACAAGAACGGCACGATCAAGGCCCAGTGGTGGGTCAACGTGCACGCTGACGCGGCCAAGGGCCAGTACTGGGAGACCTCCAGCGAGGCCTACGGCACCACGACCACCCAGCGCTGGCAGGTTGCCAACGTTGACGGCGGCACCGCCATCATCGAGTGGCAGATGAAGACCGACAGCCAGTACGCCAAGTCCAACTACATCATCGCCTTCGAAGTCGACCTGGGCGTCACCACCGCCGGCGACGTCAACGTCAAGAAGGCCTGGATCGGCAAGCCCGGCGAAGCCGGCGCCGAGATCCAGATCATGGAGAAGCCGGAAGCCACCTGCGGCGGCACGGCCAACTACGAGATGACCGAAGAGGACTTCTCCGGCGTGAACATCGCCGGCAAGGACTGGAGCGGCAAGCTCGTCACCATGAAGGGTGAAGGCTGGGAGAGCAAGAGCTGGAACGCTGAAGGCGGCTACTTCGGCGGCGTGATCAAGACCGAAGCTTCGGGCATGGTCACCGAACTCTCGGCTTTCGGCACCGACGCCGAGCCTCTGCTCAAGTGGTAATTGATTTACCGACGCAATCCAACCGGCGCGGGAAACCGCGCCGGTTGTGTTTTTTCACGGCACGGAGCGCGGACCTCTGGGCCGCATCAGTTCATTTTGTCAAAGATCGACCGGGGACCGGCGCCGGCGCCTGTTGCTACACGCTGCGGAGGGCGCTACGGAGCGCGGACTTCCGCCCTGGGCCGGCCGCGGGAGACTGGTCCGCACGCAGCTCAGTCGAGACCGACGTTTCGCCGCAGCTCTCTTTCTCCTCGTTCGTCACAGGAGTTTCGGCGGGCCGGAGGTCCGCGTTCCGTTCCGCGTTTCCTTCCACGCTCTCTTCCGCGCAGAACTGGTCGGTGTAGGCGTACATCTCCTCGACCATGGCATGGATCTGCTCCAGCTTGCGTTCGCGCTGGCGCGTGAGGCTGGTGAGCTGCGCCCGGGCGCGGTCGGCCTGGGCGTGGGTGATCGGCTCGACGCCGGGGTGCGGCTGGCCCTCGCACTGCTCGTGGTACATCTTCAGCGTCGCGCGCGCGGAGCGGATGCCGAAGTCGATGTCTTCGCCGCCGGTCTCAAGGTAAATGCGCTGGGCGCTGCAGATCGAACTGATCACGCTGTCGCGGCTGCGGGGGTTGCGATCGTAGCCGCGGACTTTCTGAAAACGGGACATGGGTGTGCTCCGAAGTTCGGGCGGAAAACCCGCCCACACTCTATGCGGCGGATGGAGTCGGTTTCAGGCCGTATCGGGGAAGGCCGCTCGCCGCAAAGGCCGAAAACCACGGCCTTTGAGGGCGGGAGAAATTTTCCGGATTTATCTTCGGGTGACTGTCCCCGCCTGCGAGGCTACACTGCGTCGATGAGAGCGTTCGTCCTGTCAGCCCTGTTGTGTCTGCCCCTGCTGTGCGGCTTTGGCGACGCTGAGCCCGAGCCCGCCCCGCCGCCGCCCGTCAAGGACACCACTGACGACACCATCCAGGCCTACCTGGACGGCAAGTCGCTCGCGCCGTGGGCCATCCCCCTGCACGACAGCCCCAAGGCCGGCCAGTACTGGGAAACCGGCAGCGACAGCTACGAGATCGAAAGTTCCACGCGCCGCCAGGTTTCACGGGTGGATGGCGACTTCGCCCTGGTCGAGCAGCGCCTGAAGCTGTCCTCCGAGATGTTCAAGTCGGATTACGTGATCGCCTACCGCGTAAACCTGAAGCCTGAGAAGGGCAAGCCCCAGGTCACCCGCGCATGGATCGGTAAGCCCGGTGAGAAGCCGAAGCTGATCAAGGTGCGCGAAATGCCGCCCGCCAAGGCCGTCGCGCCCGAAGAGAAACAGGACGAGGGCGAAGCGTTCCAGGGGCTCGAGCTGGCGGGGGCCACCTGGAAAGGCCGCCTCTACACCCGCAAGTTCGAAGAGGAAACCACCAAACTGTGGGTGGCTGAGGGCGGCTGGTTCGACGCCATCATCAAGACCACCGTCGGTGAAGACTACCTCGAGCAGCTGCAGGCTTTCGGTCACGACGGCGAGCCCATCCTGCAATGGCCCGAAGGCGCCGCCTGGCAGACGGTGGGGGACGAGCAGCCGGCCAAGGACTGAGCCGTTTCATTCCGCGCGCGTCTGCATATACTCGCGCCCTTCACGGGGCGCTCCATGGAATACACCGAGCTCGAGGACTGCGTCGTATGCGGCAACCACGCCGTCGCCACCAGCATGGTGGACGGCGAGATCGTGAAAGAGTGCGAGGTCTGCGGCAACCTCAGCGGCGATCCTGACACCATCGAGCTGATCGAGCTGCAGCGCGAGGCCGAGGGCCTGGGCGTCAGCATCCACAGCTATCCGCTCGCGCAGTTCATCGACAATCTGCCGGGCGTGAAGCTGCAGGGCGACAGCGGCGGCGAGCGGTCGAAAGGCAAGCTGCCGTTCATCGCCTTCGAGCTGACCGACCACCGCACCTGGCAGCTCGAAAACATTGGCCAGGCCCTGCGCCTGGTACGCGCCGAGCTGGAGTGCGACTGGAAGATCGAGTTCACCTTCGAGTACGAACTCGGATTCGAGCTGCGGCCCAGGACCAACGACAAACCCGGCGCCGAACAGGTCGAGGCCGCGCGCCGCGACCTCAACCGCATCTGGCGCCGCCTGCAGGGTTTCAAAGGCCTCGCCTGGTGGAAGTAGCGCCACGGCCATGCCGTGGCGTCAGTGCAGCGTTCCCGGCAACCGCCGGTCGTTTCCAACAGGCGGGCGTCTGCTACACTGCGGCCACGTCCCGGTAGCTCAGCTGGATAGAGCAACGGTTTCCTAAACCGTAGGTCAGAGGTTCAAATCCTCTCCGGGACGCCAGAGCAAATCAGCGGTCGCGGCGTTGATCTGACGCGCGCGACCGCTGCGCTTACGCCCGCCGCCGGCTCGTCTGGGGACGAACCGGCGGCGGTCTGTTTCGCGTCCGGGGCAGTCCACCGGACTGCCCCGGGGTTCAAATCCTCTCCGGGACGCCAGAGTAAATCAGCGGTCGCGGCGTTGATCTGACGCGCGCGACCGCTGCGCTTACGCCCGCCGCCGGCTCGTCTGGGGACGAACCGGCGGCGGTCTGCTTCGCGTCCGGGGCAGTCCACCGGACTGCCCCGGGGTTCAAATCCTCTCCGGGACGCCAGAGCAAATCAGCGGTCGCGGCGTTGATCTGACGCGCGCGACCGCTGCGCTTACGCCCGCCGCCGGCTCGTCTGAGGACGAACCGGCGGCGGTCTGCTTTGCTTCCGGGCCGGCCCGCCGAACTGTTCCGGTCCCGGCTGGTTGTGCTGCTTGCCGGTCAAGTATCTTTGTTCCGCGCACCATTGGTGCGGATTATCTCTCAGCGAATCGTGAACTAATTCGCAGACGCTGCTTCCGACACACCGATAATTGAGTCCCCGGGACTGATCACGCAGGCTTCGTTGTGTCGGTAACGCGCTCCGCCTTGGCACAGCAGTTGCTTCTTATCACTTGCCTGCCCGGCAACCGACGCACACGACTTTCGGTGAGTTGTCCGAAAGACACTGGCCTGCGCGCCTTGCTGACCAAGGGTCAGCCGGCAGCCGGGCCCGGCAAGGCGAGAGCCGAAGCCGATCCAAGCCGTCGCGAGGTTGCGGGCAGGCACCCAGCACAGTCGTGCCGGCATCAGCCGGCTCAATCAACGGGGGCCGGGCTTCCACCAACCGGCCCCCGCTTCGGCCGCTAGAAAGGAGAATCGACCATGAAGGGTTTCTGCGAAGAAGTGATGACACGCAACGTGCAGACCTGCAAAGAAACTGACCCCGCCAGTCGCGCCGCACAGCTGATGCGCGAAAACAACATCGGGCTGATACCCATCGTGGACGCAAGCGGACGCGCCAAGGGCGTGGTCACCGACCGCGACCTGGCTCTGCGGCTGATCGCCGACAAGAAGAGCGCCGACACCCCGCTCAAGGACATCATGTCGAAAGAGCCGCTGCTCGCCGTGTCGCCCAGCGACAAGCTGACGGCCGCCGAAGAGAAGATGATGCAGAGCGGCAAAGGCCGCGTGCTGGTCACCGACAGCAACGGGCGTGTGGTCGGCGTGATCAGCCGCTCCGAGATCGCCCACGTCGAGGATCCCGCCCGCACCGGCGAAGTGCTCGGCAGCCTGACCCGCAGCCACCGCTCCGGGGCCGGCGCGCGCGCCTGATGAACACGAACGAGGCGGCCGGGTGCGTGCCCGGTCGCGTGGACCAACCGACAAGGAGAATGCAATGACAGGACTTACCCTTCGTGAGTGGGCTCCGCCCGCCCTCCGCACCCTGCTGCGCAACTGGGAAGAACCCTGGCGCGGCGTGCCCTCGCTCATGGAAGAGACCGAGTTCCCGGTCGACATCTCAAAAGACACCGAAGGCCGCGTGGTGGTGCGTGCCACCCTGCCCGGCTTCAAGAAGGACGAAATCAACCTGCGCATCGAGAACAACGCCCTGTGCGTGACGGCCGAGCACAAGGAAGAAAGCGAGAGCAAGGGCGAAGACTACTACCGCCGCGAGCGCAGCTGGAGGTCCGTCAGCCGCACCATCCCGCTGCCGGGCCAGGCCGAGAAGAACGGCATCGACGCCGAGCTCAAGGACGGCATCCTGACCGTGCGCGTCCCGCAGGCCAAGGAAGCCAAGTCCCAGAGCATCAAGATTCATTGATCCACTGCGGGGTGAGGCGCGCACGCCCCCCTGAGACTTTGCCCGAGTCTCTCCGCTTCACCCCGCATTTCAGAACCAGGCGGTCCGGACGTCAGTTCGGCCGCCTGGTTTCCCTCCTTCCTGGAGAACCGCCATGAACCCGCAGGTCACTTCGCTGAGCCCCCATTGGGAACACTTCCACCACGGCGCCGACGTCGGCGTGCGCGGCTTCGGCCGCACGCTGGAAGAGGCATTCGCACAGGCCGCGCTGGCTGTAACCGCCGTAATGATTCCGCCCGGCGAGGCGCGCCAGAAGGAAAGCGTCCGCATCGAGTGCGACGCGCCGGACCGCGAAATCCTGCTGGTCGATTTCCTGAACGCCGTGATCTTCGAGATCTCCACCCGCAAGCTGTTGCTCGGGCGCTTCGACGTGCGGATCAGCGACGGCGTCCTGCGCGCCCAGGCCTGGGGAGAAACCGCCGAGCCTGGCCGCCACGAACCCGCCGTCGAGCCCAAGGGCGCCACCTTCACCCAGCTCAAGGTCGAGCACACGCCCGAGGGCTGGCTGGCGCAGTGCGTGATCGACGTCTGAACGGAGCCGCGTTGGAAGCCGCCAAGCTCACCCGCATCAACGACTTCACCTGGCGCATCGAGCCCCACGGCGCCACGCGCGTGCCCGCCGTCATCTACGCCGACTCCAACCTGCTGCACGGCATGGACGAAATGGTCGAGCGCCAGCTCAGCAACGTGGCCGCCCTGCCCGGCATCGTGCGCGCCGCCTACGCCATGCCCGACGCCCACTGGGGCTACGGCTTTCCCATCGGCGGCGTGGCGGCCTTCGACCCCGCACAGGGCGGCGTGGTCTCCGCGGGCGGCGTCGGCTTCGACATCTCCTGCGGCGTGCGCACGCTCACCACCGGCCTGAAAACCGCCCAGCTGCGCGAAATCGCCGACAAGCTGGCCGACACGCTGTACGCCCGCATCCCCGCCGGCGTGGCCAGCACCGGCGCCATCACCCTCGACGACGCCGAGATGACCGCCATGCTGCAGGGCGGCGCGCGCTGGGCCGTCGCCCGCGGCTGGGGCGACGAGCGCGACCTTGCGCGCATCGAGGAAGCCGGCTGCATGGCCGGCGCCGACCCCGCCCAGGTCTCGCCCAAAGCACGCGAGCGCCAGCGCCGCGAGATGGGCACGCTGGGCTCCGGCAACCATTACCTCGAGGTCCAGCGCGTCGAGCACCTCTACGACGAGAAGGCCGCCAGGGCGCTCGGCCTGCGGATCGGCGAGGTGGTGGTCACCATCCACTGCGGCTCGCGCGGCCTGGGGCACCAGATCGGCACCGAGTTCCTGCGCGAGATGGTGATCCGCGCCCCCGAGTTCGGCCTGGAGCTGCCGGACCGCGAGCTCGCCTGCGCGCCCATCGAAAGCGAACTCGGCCGCCGCTACCTGGGCGCCATGCGCGCGGGCATCAACTGCGCGCTCGCCAACCGCGAGATCCTCACGCACCTCACGCGCGACGTGTTCCGCGAGTTTTTTCCCGACGCGAGCCTAGAGCTGCTCTACGACGTGTCGCACAACACCTGCAAAGAGGAAGCCCACCTGCTGGAAGGCCGCCCGCGCCGCCTGTTCGTGCACCGCAAGGGCGCCACCCGCGCCTGGTGGCCGGGGCACGAGGACCTGCCGCCGGAGCTGCGTCCGATCGGCCAGCCGGTGCTGATCGGCGGCAGCATGGGCACCGAGTCGTACGTGCTGCTGGGCTGCGAGTCCGGCCGCGACAACGCCTGGGGCTCGGCCTGTCACGGCGCCGGCCGCCGGATGGGCCGCAACCAGGCCGCGCGCCACTGGAAGGGGAAGTGGGTGGTGAAGAAGCTGGCGGAGCAGGGGATCCTGATCCGCAGCCCCAGCCTGCGCGGCGTGGCCGAAGAAGCCCCCGGCGCCTACAAGGACGCGAGCGCAGTGGTGGAATGCGCCGAACAGGCCGGCCTGGCCAGAAGGGTAGCCCGCCTGCGCCCCATGATCTGTATCAAGGGCTGAACGGGGATCAAGCCGGGCGCAAGTCGATGAAACGGTTTCGACCTTGGCCGCGTTGTGACTGGCGAGTAGCGTGAGCCGCAAATCGCCGGGACCACTCGCATGCCAGCCAGCACCGGGAAGCGCCGCAGCATCATCATTGTCTCCGTGATTGTGGGTGCCGGCCTGGTCGCCCTGCTGATCTGGTTGCTGCTGCGGGGCTGCGGGGCGCCGGCGACGCCGCCCTCATTCCGGTTCGACTACATCCGCGTGAAGGCCGAAGAACTCGGGCGCGATCCCGACCGCATCAAGGCTTTCGTTGCCGATGAGCTCCGCGCGCTCGACTACCGGGGCCAGCGCAAAGGCCCGCTCGGTTGCCTGTGGGACGGCGGCGGCAGCGCCGAGGAGAAAGAGGCGCTGCAGCAGGCCCTGCTGGCCTGCACCGACCCGCAGCTCGAGTCGCCGGACCTCTCGTCCGCGTTGAACTCGTCCGACGCCCTTAAAGTGGAAGTGCAGTTACGCGTCTACCGCGACGCCGGGCAGCTCAAGCCCGAGACCGCCGCCGCCACGACGCAGCCCGTCGCCGCGCTCCTGGGTGACGTGCACAGCGTGGAGTTCCCCGCCGAGAACCGTGTGCGCGTCACGCTGCGCCCGTTCGGCGCGGGACCCGTGCTGCTGGAGGTCGACGCTGCGGGCGCCACGGGCGTCGGTGTTGCCTTTCTGTTCGAGGGGCGCGTGGTCGAGCGCGAGTTGTGGTGCGCCGCGAACCGCGTCGGCCTGAGGCACGGGCGCGTCACGGACCGCCACGACTTCGCCCTGCTGCCTGCGCGCGTCGGCAAACTCGTGCGCGAGAAGGAAGAGTTGCGCCTCAAGGAAGCCGGCCGCGACCAGGCGCCCGAGGCGCGCGGCTACCTGGCCCTGCTGGACTACTGCCTGTTCGTGGACGAAATCCTGGCCGGCATCGAGAAGGACCTTTCCGTGCGGGCCCAGTTCGACCAGCCGCGCATCCTGTTCTGGTCGCGCTTCCAGCTGCCCAGGGAGTTGGGCCAGGGCATCAGCGAGGCGCTGGACCTGCGCTGGAACCACGTGCGCTTCACGGGCGAGCCGGCCGCAGCCCTGCAGGCAGCCGAGATCCGCAACTTCAACGAGGCGGGCTTTGAGCAGCAGTTTCTGGCCCGCTTCCTCAAGCGTCCCGTGCAGTCCACCTTCCAGGTGTTCAGCTCGATCCGCGAAGACTACCCGGATTCCTTCGACCGCCGGCTGGCCCTGGCGCTTGCCGCCCTGGCCGACCTGGAGGAAGGCGACGCCGCCTTCTTCCGCGGGCGCGCCGGGGAGACGCCCGGCACCGAGGTCAGCGTGCGGCGCACACCCGAAGGCTTCAGTCTGCGCTGCGGCGCCTTGAATCCCGAGCTGGTCGCCGGACTGGCTGCGGCTGACGGCCCGCGTCTGCCCGACGCGGCCGGCGGCGAGGCGACCTATCCCGGCGCGCCCGAGGCCGCCGCCGCCCTTGAGGCCGCACTGGCGGCCTCCGCCACGAGCCCCGCCCTGCCCCAGGACTTCGTGCTGGAGACGCGCATCGAGCGCGCAGGCCGGTCGATCGTGACTCCCGGCGCCCGCTTCGAATTCCGCTGGGGCGCCGGCGAAGACCAGACCGAGCAGCGCATCGAGGTCGCCTCCGTGACCGCGGGCCTGCGCCTCAAGTGGATGGTGCATGCCGGCCTGCGCCCCGTGCGCGGCGAGCGCGCCGTCGGTGCCGAGGCGCTCGAGGAAAGCGCCGCCCACAACCCCTGGTATCGGCCGGGCGAAGCCGCGGTGCAGTCGGCCACCTCGTTCGTGGTTTCGCGCCGCGTGTTCACCGAGCTGAAGGCCGGCCGCAGCGCGCCCTTCCAGTTGCAAGGCCGCTACCCGGCCGGCGCCGAGGAAGACGACCCGCGCCCGGTGGAATGGTCCGGCGAATTGCAGCCCGTGGGTAGCGGCGAGGTCGAAGTCAGCGTCAACAACCGGCGCGAGAAGCTGGCGGTGCTGTACGCCGAGGCGGATGGCCGCCGCATCGCGCTGCTGGACGACGCGCGCTTCCCCCGTCGGCATGGCCGACGCGCTGACGGCCGTGCACACCACCGTCACCGTCCAGGTGGTGGACCGCGACGGCGTGCCGGTGGCCGGCGCGGCGCTCAGCCTGGAAGGCGGCCTCTACGAAAGCGGCGCCGACGGCCGCCTGGAGCTGCCTCCCGGCCGTTTCGCCTACGAGAAGCTGAAGGCCGGCGTCAGCCTGCGCGACGAGCCCCTGGGCGAGCACGAGCTTGACCTGCGCGCACCCGGCCTGCAGCCCGTGCTGCTGCAAGTCGAGCGCCCGGTCACCCGCGTGCTCTGGATCAAGCCCGGCGAGGAAGAGCGCCTGGCGCCCTGAACCTGTCCGACCAGGTCAAGCGCCACGCGCTGCGTGACCTGGCGGCCGGGCGCTGCATCGCGATTCCCAGCCGCATGGTGGGGGCGTGGCCGCGCAAGACCTGCGCCTACTTCGCCTACGAGGTGAAGATCGGCTACGTGGTGGGCGTGATGGAAAGCGGACTGAACGCCGCCGAGCCGGTGGTGAGCGACCAGCTGCTCGAGGAATGGCTGGACGCCGCCGAGGACAAGTACCAGGACGCCATGGGCGCACAGGCCACCATGGACCGCACGGCCGTGATCCACGCCTTCCGCGGCGCGCTGGTGGCGTGGTGGGTGTACGGCGCCTACCGCGTGGGCGGCCTGTCCCACGAAGAGGCGATCATCCAGATGCTGCAGGACGCCAAGTACTGGATGGAACGCACCGACCTGTTCAAGCAGGCCGAGGGCGCGCTGGGCGGCGCGCTCAACGACGAGCTCGCGGCCGAGAAGCTGGTGGGCCTGCTGAAGGGCGCGGCGTCCTCGGCCATCAACCTGGGGCGCGACAGCAACGACGTGGCGGACCAGGCGTTCATCCTGACCTACGTGGCAAGCAGCCTGTACCTCGCCGGCAAGCTGGCGGGCAGTTAGGGGAACTCATGCGCAGCCTGACGACAATCGCGGTGGTGCTGGCCCTGCTGGCCGCGGCGCACAAGCCGCTGGCCCAGGACATCCGCACCGAGCAGGAACCCAATGACAAGGAAGAGCAGGCCCAGCGCGTGGCGCCGGGTGCGAAGATCAGCGGCAGCCTGGAATCGGAGTCTGACGTCGATTGCTTCCTGCTTGAGGTTGCGCAAGCCTGCACGCTCGACATCGAACTCGTGCCGCCCGACACCCAGCAGCTCAGCCTGCAGATCGACTCACTGCTGCCGCGCCGGGCCGACGTGTACGACGAGCAGCCCGGCCTGTTCCTTGGCATCGCCGCGGCGCCGGGCCGCTACCTGGTGCGTGTGGCCTGCGGCCAGTGGGACGACGAGGGCGAGTACAGCCTGGAGTTCCGGCGCACGGAACTGCCGGCGGACTTCGAAGCCGAGCCCAACGACCGCGACGACGAGGAAACGCCGCTGCGCCTCGGCACCCTGCACCAGGGCCAGCGCTCCCGCGCGGACAGCGACCACGACCTGTGGAGCGTGAAGCTGGAGACGGCGGGCATCTTCAAGCTGGAGTTGACACGTCAAGACAGAGAAGCCGAAGAGCTGCTGTCCGGCGACCTGCTGGTCGAGAGCACGGACGATCTGCTGTACACCTACGCCTTTGACGAAGTCGCGCACGACTTCGTGTTCTACCCGGTGCTGCAGGCGGGCAGCTATCGCCTGCGACTGAAGCTGCACGAGGGCGCAGCCGGCGCGCGCTACAGCCTGAAGCTGGAACCCTGCCGCCCGGCGTTCACACCCGGGCTGGAAAAGCTCGCGCTGGCGGGCATCGAGCGCGGCGTGCGCAACCTGAAGCAGCTGCCCCAGGATCGCGCCGAGCAGCCCCACGCGTCCGTCACCGAGGCCACCGCGATGATGGCGCTGCTCGAGACCGGGCAGCTGCCCGCGCCCGAGCTCGAGCGCGACTACCTGGCTTTCCTCGAAGGCTACGCGCGTGAACTGAACGAGCCGGGCTGGAACGGCCGACCGCTTGCCGTGCTGGAATACGACGGGCTGTACCAGAACGCGATTGCCGTGCTGTGCCTGTCCGAGGCCGCGCTGGCCGGCAACCAGCGCGCCCGCGAGTTGTGCCAGGCCGGCGTGCGCTTCCTGCTGGCTGCCCAGCAGACCGAACGCAAGCCCGACGAATGGGGCGGACCCTTCGACCCCGAGGACGAAGGCCACGGCGGCTGGCGCTACGGAGGCGACTCGCGCGACAGCGACCTCTCCGTGGCCGGCTGGTGCCTGGTCGCGCTGCTGGCGGCTGATGCGGCCGGCATCAAGGTCGATGGCATGCGCGAGGCGGTGCGCCTGGGCACGGACTACATCAAGCGCTGCTACAGCGCCGACCTGAAGGGCTTCACCTACCAGACCGGCGGGGGCGGCGGCACCGGCAACATCCGCAACGCGGTGGGGCTGCTGCTGCTGACGCTGCTGGACCCGGACATGCCGGACTACCCGGAGGCGCTGGCCGACATCGACCATCACCTGCCCGCAGGCACCCAGGTCGACGACGGCGAGAACTATCCCTTCTACTACTGGTACTACGCCACCCGGCTCAACTACCTGCGCGGCGGCAAGGCCTGGGAAACCTGGCGCAGCCTGATGATCGAGCAGCTGGCGCGCCGCCAGTTGCCCGACGGAAGCTGGCAGGCCATCCGCCACGAGCACGGCCAGGTCGGCGACCGCTTCACCACCGGCCTGGGCGTGCTGATCCTGCGCATGTGCCTGAACAAGGCGCCCGCCTACCTGCGCCCGGAAGCCCGCGGCTTCTAGAGCAATGCGGGTTCAACGTCGCGGGATCGTGGGGCAGGAAGAGCCGCAACGCCCCCGAACATCCCCCAAGTAAAGTGGCGTGCCCGGGAGGACTCGAACCTCCGACCGGCTGCTTAGAAGCGACAAAAAAGCCGCCGGTCGATAGTTCCTTTGCCAAACGACCAAATCGCCTGAAACCCTATTAAAATAGCATGTTTCATCCGATTTGCTTTTCAGCGGCTTGAACTGCTTTTCAGCCGTTTTCAGAAAATAAAATGTACGATTTCCTGTACTGGTGGGCAATTGATGCTTAAGTATCCGGTCGATGGTTGGGCTCAGGGTGCTGTACAGGAAATCCCGTGGGACGACGGAAACAGTCGGCAAGGCTGCGGAGGTGGCGCGGGCTATGGTACGTGTTCTACCGCGACCACGGCTGCAACCCGCCCGTTGAGCGCCGCGTCTCTTGTGAAGCGCACGACGCCCTGACCGAGAAGCAGCGCAAGGCGCTGCTCGCTCACTACCTTTCCGAGGAGGTCAACTCGCACGGTGAGGCCGTCCGCCACGGTGGCCGGCTGGCGTTCGACACACCCCTGGATGAGGAAATCTCCGCCTACCTGAAGGACGTGGACGAACGCGTCGAACTCCGTGCGCTGAATCCCGAAGCCCGTGGAGGATTGAGTACAGAGGCGCGCAGGGTGATTCGCCAGCAGATCTGCCCCTTCCTCACCTGGCTGCAGACGAACCATCCCGGGCTGCAGACAGGCTCCCTCACGCCCCATGAGCTCCGCAGGTACGTCGAAGAAAAGGCTGCAGAGCCGACAAGGCTGGGCTACCGCGACGTGATGCGCTCACCGACCACGCTGAACATCATCCGGCGCAACATCCGCACTGCGCTGGGTTGGATTGAGGACAGGCGGCCGAGGCGCTTCCCGGACTTCGCGATGTTGAAGAAAGCGCTCGCGCCTCAGCACGTGCCCAGCCCGAACCGGAAGGCTCCCAGCCCGGAGCAACTGTCCGCATTTCTCCGCGCCGCCATCACCCGCGAATCTCCCGACTACCGCGTCGTGATCTCTCGCGTGAAGGCCAAGAAGCGCGAGCGTTTCCTGCAGGCGCCGGCGTGCCAGGCCCAGACCTCTGTCTCGCGCCTGTTCTTGGTCCTGGCGCTGACTGGTTGTCGGTTGTCCGACGCCCTGACCATGAAGTGGGAGCAGATCGACTTCGAGTTCGGCCACGTAAACCTCGTCGCACACAAGACCGGTCGCGCCACCTTCGTGCCGCTGGCCGGCGCGCCGGAAGGGGAGCTGGCGCCTCGTTTCATGGAACTGCTCAAGCGCTGGAAGGAGGAGGCCGGCGAACGCAAGTTTGTGCTGCCATCGGGTGATCTGCCTGAGCCGGCCTTCCCGAAAGGCCCGTGGAAGCAGGCAAACGACCTGGCGAAGGTTCGCCGCATCGGCCCGCAGATCCTGCGGCGGGCGTTCACCAGCTACTGCGCCAGCCTCGGCCTGCCGCCAGCCGTGGTTGCGATGTGGCAGGCGCACGGGGGAGTGTCGCTGAGAAATGGTATCGTCAGCAGGTGCCAACTCGCGGTCAGGGCACGCTGGAAGAGGCCATGGGCCTGAGGCCGTTGATTGACGAACTGCTCGAGGCGGAATGAAAGCCGACCTGGTTCAGCAACTCCTCAACTGGTGGCACAGCCTGCCCGTGAGCCAGTTGGTGCTCGCTCGCGAGCATCAGGCTTTCCTGGATGAACTCTGGGCCGCCTACCCGACCCAGCCGATCGCTGGAGTCTTCGAGGCCGAACGCGACCTGCTGGCCGCAGCGTGGAAGCGTGTTCAGCGCGCCTTGCCCGAAGGCGGCGCCGGCATCCTGGCGAAACCTGCACGGCAGCAGGTGCGCAAGCGGAAGGCGAAGGAGGCAACGAAGCGCAGTGCGCGCGACAACGGCAAGGCCCTGCCCCTCGATGTTGGACTGCCATGGCAGAAGGTCCGTGAAGCACTCAAGAAGGGGTCCCACGCGCGGGAACTTGAAGCCTCCATCGGCAACCTGAAGCGCACGCAGCAGTCCAATCGCTGGCTGGCGGCGCGTCTGCTGGACGGCCTCATGAACGCGGAGTTCAACGCCGGCACCTTCAAGGAGTGGGGGACCGCCCTGCGGGTGGGGGACACCGCCGGCAGTTTCCCAGTTCAAGCGCTCGATCAGTTCATCAAGACCCGCAAGAAACCCGCCACCTCGGCCGCAAGCAAGATCGGCGAGTTCACCGCCCGCATGCTCGCAATCCTGTCCGACGCGAGTGTACCGGAAGAGCAGCCGCTGCCGGAGCCAACGCCAGTCCACGTGCATGCATCTAGTACGGCGTCAGCTAAGTCTTCCGGCAGCTACTTGGTGAGCGGCTGGCCGGTGTAGGTCCACTTGTACGGCTTGGCATTCTCGTTGTGCCACTCGACCCAGGCAAGCAGCTTCTGCTGCAGGTCGGGCACGCTCGCGAAGTTCCCGCGCCGGATCACGTTGCGGCTTACCTCAGCGAAGAATAACTCCACCATGTTCAGCCAGCTCGCGTGGGTCGGCGTGGCATGCACCTGCACGCGGCCCCGGTGCCGGGCAATCACTTTCTTCACGGCATCGGTGTTGTGCGCACTGAGGTTGTCGCGCACCAGGTGAATCTTCTTGCGCCTGGGCTGCTGCTTGATCAGCCACGCCAGATGCTCGGCTACGTCTTCGCCCTTGTGCCTGTCCCGGCACTCGGCCCACACCTCGCCGGTGTGCGGGTTCAGCGACGCGAACAGGTCCTGGGTGCCGTGGCGGATGTATTCGAACTCGCGACGCTGCGGCGATCCCGGCCGCATCGGCCAGTCCGGGTGTCTGCGCTCCAGTGCCTGGATGCAGGTCTTCTCGTCAAAACACAGCACCACGGAGTTCTTCGGCGGATGCAGGTACAGGCCCACCACGTCCTGCATCTTCGCGTCAAAGTCCGGGTCCTGGCTGTGCAGCCAATAGCGCGAGTGGTGCGGCTTGATCTCGGCAGCCTCCAGCCAGACGCGCACAGTCTCGTGGCTGATGGAGGGCAGCAACGCCAGCGAGAACGCCATGAAGGCCAGCAGGCGCACGGTCCAGTGCGTGTGCGGCAGGCCGTGATCAGACGGCGGCGTGCAGGCCAGGGCCAGCAGCAAGTGCTTGTGCAGAGGGGGAAAAGGTCGGCGGGCGGCCGCTGCGAGGTTTGTCGTGCAGGGCAATGATGCCGCCTTGTGCGTAGCGGCGGCGCCAGTCGATCACGCATTCGCGGTCAAGGCCGACTTTCTGCGAGATGGCCGAGTTGGCCTCGCCATCGGCGGCCAGCAGCACGATGCGGGCGCGGCGGGAAAGCCGGGCCTCGGCGGTGCCGGAGCGGCGCAGCTTCTCAAGCTCGACGCGTTCGGCGTCAGAAAGTACAATGGTGACTTCAGGTGCAGGACCAGGCATGGGCAGGCTCCAAAAAGGGACATACCCATGCATCGGCAGATCAGGTCAGCACACTGCCGGAAAACTTAGCTGACGCCGTACTAGGCAGACCTGACTTCAACGTCCAAGCCGTCGGCGATTGCTTCCGCTGCCAGCTGCGAGGCCTCAAACCAACGGAGGCCTTCAGCTGCAACCATCTCCGAGTGGCTTCCCATGAGGCGTCGGAACTCGCCAAGAGGTACCTGGCCGACAAGTGCAAACCGAGTGCGTGCCGAACGCACTTGTTGCGGAGTAAGGCCGCCTGGTTCCCAGCGGAGGAAGACACAGGCCAATTCATCGTTCGCTAGCGGAGCTGCTGTCGCGACAGACTTTACCTCCCGGGCATCCACCTTCCGCATGAACTCGATGTCCAGATCATCAGTGAGCTCGACGAATTTCCATGCCTCGTCCTTCGACTCTCGCAGGGCCGCGTGGTTGGGCTCCAGTGATTTCACGGTGTCCAAGCAATCGTGCCGTTCAAGCAGGAATGTTGGGTCATCCAACGGGATCACATTGCCAAAGCCCAACGGGATCTGATCCCTGAACTCCCACAACTCCCTGCTGTTCGGCTCCACGCGGCGAGCGATCCACAATAGCGGTCGTATTCCCCGGACAACTTCCGACGCCGCGGCAAAGGTTGCATTGGGCGAATGCCAATTGTGTCCGGGAGCCTGACCCATCGAAAGTCCTTCGTCGCGAGACCTTGCTTGGCTCTTGAGCCTACTCATCGTCTGCGATGTTCTGAAGGCGGAGCCACCGTCGCCTGCTCATTCTATAGCTGTTCCGGTCAACGTGGCTCCACTTCTCTTTCAGCGTGACCCACTTTCGCTTCGAGACCCAACGAGCGTGTTCGTTGTCGACGATGTTCATCTCGCGGGCCGCAAAGTGAGCGGCCGCAAGTGGCACGATGTCGTCGTCCACGAGGTTGTGGACGAATGCGTGGCATGCCTCGCACAGCACGATCAGGTGCTTGATGGGTTCTTTGCCGAGCCGCGAGTAGTCGCAGTGGTGGACTGTAAGGTACTCGTCATCGGAGTCGAAGTTGCAACAGAAGCACACTCCAAAGCGATCGATGATCTGCTGACGCCTTGTTCTCCAGTGGTCGGATCGGCAGTAGCTGCGGTAGCTCTTGTAGCCAAGGCTCTGTAGCAGCCGGTCTCGATCCTCCCTGATCTGAGCGTAGTTCAAAACGAATCCAATCCAGAGAGTTCCGTGGGCCGTCCAATTCGGGCGGCTTCTTTCATTTCACAGGAGAGTATCCCATGCAATCAACCCTCGAAGCAAAGGGGCTCAGGAGAGCTCCCAACTCCACACTCGGCGACCTGATGGACGTGGTCGCATCACGTCGTCAGTCCCAGCACGACTTTGTCGCACGTGCTGACCAGCTCTACGTGGATGACAAGAGCGGCTGTCTCGTCGCCCGACAGGCTGGCTACCGCGAGTTCCGCCTTCGCACGCTGGCAACGAACCAGCTGGCGAACAGGCTTGGCGTGCCCGGCCAGTACCTGCTGAAGTGCCCGAGTGAGCTGGTGGCCGAGAACGTCAACCACTGGCTGTCCGAGCAACCTGACCGCCAGTTCCTGGTACGCTGCAATGGCGACGAGGTGCGGGCCGTGCTGTCGAGCCACTACTCACCCGTGGACCACGAGCTGCTGCTGTCCTGGGTGGGTGAGAGCGTCGGCCGTGACGCCCAAGTGCGTTATGAGCTCAGCGAAGAGCAGCTGGTCCTGCAGTTGGTCAACCGTCGCGAGCACGGCACCGTCCACGACCGCCTGCACACGGGCGTCAACATCCGCAACAGCGAAGTCGGACTCTCCTGCGTGGAGGTGAGCGGCCTGCTGTTCCGCACGATCTGCCTCAACGGCTTGATCCTGCGCGGCGGCGAGGAGAACTGGACCCGCCGCCACATCGGCAACGTCGAGCTCGCCGATGAGGTGCGCAATGCCATCAGCCGCGTGCAGGACGCCGCAGCCGCAGGCACCAGCCGCTTTGCCGGCCTGCAGAGCATTCGCGTGCCAAACATGACCGCCCTGTTCGAGCGCATCACCAGGCACTACGAGCTGACGGAGGCCGAGCACAACACGGTGCTGGCAGCACACAGCATCGAACCCGGCGACACGCTCTACGCCGGCGTCAACGCGGTCACCCGCGCAGGCAACGCCTACGACCTGCCGCTCGACAGCCGCATGAAGCTGCAGGAAATCGGCGGCAGAGGCCGCAGCACGTTGGCTGAACGGAACAAAGGCTCGCGGGAAGGGAGGTGGACTCCCTTCCCGCAGCTCCGGCGGGCAAGTCGGAGGGGGTGTACACCGCATGCGGGACCCGACTGGAGGGCGAACGTGCACGGTGGCACCCGCTGGGGGAGTTGTTCAGCCTGCCCGTGAGCAACGCGCTGTGCATGCAGCTCAGCCAGGTGCGCTGGCACCGCACGCCGGCGGGCAAGATTCAGATCGAGACCAAGGAGCAGTTGCAGAAGCGCGGTGTGAAGAGTCCGGACCACGCCGACGCGCTGGTCCTGGCGTTCGCCCCGACCGCCCAGGAAATCAGGGTGAAGACTGTGCGGGGGCTGTACCAGCGATAAGCCACGGTCACGGACTACTTCTTCACTGGCCCGACCACAATGTAGTCTGCCCCGAGATAGGCTTGGAACAGACGTTCAAAGTTGACAACCCAGATAAGGTCGTCACTCAAATCAGCGGCCAACTCTGGGGTGTTGTCACGCGTGTTCGTCAGATCTTCGGCGGCGTCGGCCTGCAACTTCGGCTCCCTCCAGGTCCTATATTCTTCCTCAGTGGGTCGCGAGCTGAGTGCGGCGACCGCCTTGTCTTTGAGATCCAATGGCAGTGCGATTCCAAGCTGCAGCCACAGGTCTGTAGTCGTCACGTCGCCCATCCAGCTAACACTTGCATGTTGCAGTGTTCTCCGTTCACCCGTTTCTGGATCAGGTTCACACAGCAACTGCTCGATCCGCGGCCAGTCAACGGAGTTGAGAGACAACCTGGATACTGCCTGTGGAATTTCCGAGTACTCAGGTGAGGTTGGATGGAACCACATGTTTCGCTGAACACCTACGTAAAATGTTGCACCTGCTTCGTATTCCCACTTCGTGAGGCGCGTTTCACCGCGGACGGGGTCCTCACCTTTCGCCCGGACAAAGTGCGTGTTGCTATCAGAGTAGCCAATTTTTACCACCTGTTCCGGCGAACCCGGACCAAGTCGCTGGTAAATGCTGTTGAAGATGTCATTGGCTTGGTGGGCAGACTCTGTGGCTTTGTCCGAAGCAGCATTTGCTCTCAGGGAGGAGTCGTTCGCGACGACAGCGGCCTTGATCGCGGAGTCTCGGGCTAGGCCAGCAGCCTCTCTCGCGTCATCGGAGCGCTTTTGAGCCTCCTCGGCCCGGACAATCGCCGCCTCCGCTCGCTTTAACGCCGCATGAGCATCTTCTTTCGCGTCGCTTCCTTGCCACCAGGCTACTAAGACTGAAGCGATAGCGACCGCGACTCCGCCTATGGCGATCCAGTCGCTTGGCTTGAGTTTGTATTTTCTACCCTTCTTCAGGGAAGTGTCTTGGGAACCATCTTCTTCATTCACAATCGTGACTCCAGAAAACACTTACTGACCACCTGCGTTGCTACCTAATTCGAGGATATGGGACACTTCACTTCAGGGCGCTCTGGATCAACTCGTCCAGCACCTTGATCTCGATTTTCTTTGCCTGCATGGCACTTTCCAGCGTTAGACCAAGCTCTGCGAACTTGGAAATATCAGGGGGATACTCCCGCCGCTGCCGCCGCTTTCGCTGCAAGTTTCTGCTGGGGTTCTATATCTGAGCCGCTGGCTGCATTCCACGCGTTCCAAGCAGTCTTCGCGGTAGACAGCGCGGCAAGGTTGGTTTCGGCCGCGATCTTCTTGTCGATCAGCGTCAGGAGGCTGCTGTCCGTGCCGCCAATGGCGCGCAGGATCTGGTCTTTGAGCTTGTTGTTCTCCTCGATCAGCCCTTCGATGCGAGCCTTTTCCTTCTTGGCAGCATCTATCTTTTCGCTGAGTTGCTTGAGCGATTTAAGAAGTTCGTCCTTGTCGATCTCTTCGGGCTTCTTTCCCGCCTTGAGTTGAGTGTCAACTTCCGTCAGTTTCGCCTTCAGCGCGTCGAATTCGCCCACCAGCTTATCCAGCGTCTTGTTGGCGGTTGCCAGTTCCTGGCGCAGCTGCTCAAGCTCCAGGATGACTTCCGTAGCGGCGAGCTTCACGACGGCCGAAAGCGTGTTGTTGTAGGAACGGACGAAATCGTCGCCGGAAATTGCGTGGTTGAAGTTCGCCTCGGCCAGGCGCATCAGAGCGTCGCGAAGGATTTCCACGCGCTCTGTCCTGGCCGCCAACGTGACGATCTTTTCCGCGAATTTGAGTGTGACATCGCCCTTGCCGTCAAAGGGCATGCCGGCGAGGGTCGCTTTCAGCGCTGTCGCGATGGCCAGCTCAAGGCTCTGCTCCCGCGCAGCATCCGGCTTGGCCTCGGAGAATGTCCGCACACGCATCTCGCGGCGCCAGACCACTCTCCCGTTTACTGAGATGGCATTTTCCGATTGCAGGATTGTTGGCGCTCCTTCGTTCATTTCGATACCCTGCGCTTTCAGGCTCGCGACATCAGAAGGTGGCGCAGATTCAGACGTGGCACCGGTTTGTAGGTTAACCCAGACGGGCTGATAGACGACCAGCTGGCCACGGACTGTGGCGTCATAGGCAAACATCTTCGCCTTGTCGGATCCCAATTCTATCGGCTCGTAATCCCAGTTCCTCGACACGCCGCAGCCGGCGGACAGCAACACCCCTGCAAACGCGACACAGCACATAGCCTTGTGGATACCCATAGCCGGCAACCCCCCTGGAAAGATGACCGCCTGAAAGAAGTGAGAAGAAGTATCAATATCGTTTCCTTCTTTTGCAAGCTCAGATGCGATTCCATGATGCACTGCATGCACAGATGCGCCCTTGTCGCGCACGCTTGCACACTTTGCGCATGAGCGAGCAGCGCTTCTTTCATGACCGGTACAACCTGCGACGTGCGCAGCTCCAGAAGCTGCGCGACTGCTTCGAGGGCCAGGACGCCATCCGCGAGGGCGGCACCACCTACCTGCCGCGGCCGGGCGGCATGCCTGACAACGACAAAGGCCACGCCATGTACGCGGCCTACAAGGGCCGTGCAACCTACTTCCCGGTGCTTGAGCGCACCCTGCGCGCGTTGCTCGGCATCGTGTTCCGCGTGCTGCCGACGATCGAACTGCCGGAGAAGCTCAAGTACGTCGTGGACGGCGTCACCAGCGAGGGCGACGGCCTGGTCGAGAGCCTGCGCCAGAGCGTGCTCGAGGCCCTGCACATGGGCCGTGTGTCCTTTGCGGAAATGGTTGCGTGGAAAAGTGATTAATGGGGTGGGGTAAATGCCTCTTCCTTTTTGCGGCCGCTGGCCGCGGAGAGGAAGTTGCCATGAGCGGAGTTTCGATAGGCCCTGACGAATACGACCACACCAACGAGGCGCCACTGGACGGCGCTGTGCCCCACGCGCATCGCACCAATGGGGCTCCGCTGGGCGGCGATCAGGCCGACGGGTATGACCCTGACTGGCATCCCGCTGACACAGATGACGACCCCAGCCCGACGACTTCGACTCACCGGAGTTAACCGGGGAGCGCGAGACCTCGGCCGAGGCCGACCCCGGGAACTTCCACCCCGACGGCTACGCCCGCCTTGGCGGCCGTAAACGCAAACCCTCGCCCGCTGCCCAGCAACCGAAACCCGGCAAGCGCACCCTACAACAACCCCAGCCTCGCACCGCCTTCAGCGCCCAGCAGCGCCTGCTGATCCTCGACATCTGGCTGCGCTCCGGCCTGCCCGCCGGCGACTTCGCGCCCCTGGTCGGGCTGTCCGCCCACACGCTCTACGCCTGGCGCAAGCGCTTCGAGGAGTTCGGCCCGGCCGGGCTCTCCGACCAGCAGCGCGGCTCTCCCTCCGGCTCCCGCATCAACGAGGCCACGCGCCGCGCCATCCTGATGCTGAAGAAGGGCACCGGACTGGGGCGTGCAGCGCATCCACGACGTGCTGCTGCGCAGCGACGGCTACACCGCAAGCACCAGCGCGATCGCCAAGGTCCTCCATGAAGAGGGCTATGTCTCGCAGGAAGTTCCCACCAGTCCCCACCCCCCAGCCGCCCCGCTCCTTCGAGCGCGCCCGGCCCAACCAGCTCTGGCAGACCGACCTCTTCACCTTCGTCCTCAAACGAGAAAACCGCAGGGTCCACCTGGTCGCGTTCATGGACGACCACTCCCGGTTCATCGTCGGCTACGGCCTGCACGCCACGGCAAGCAGCGCCCTGGTGCGCGAGGTGTTCGAAGCTGCGATCTCCAACTTCGGCGCCCCGAGGAAGTGCTGACCGACAACGGCACCCAGTACCACACCTGGCGCGGCAAGAGCGAGTTCGCCAAGCTCTGCGAACGGCGCGGCATCAGGCAGATCGTCGCCACGCCCCGCCACCCGGAAACGCTGGGCAAGGCTGAGCGCTTCTGGGGCACGCTCTGGCGCGAGTGCCTGGAAAGCGCCATCTTCCAGGGCCTCGATGACGCACGCCGACGCATCGGCCTGTTCGTCGACTACTACAACTTCCAGCGCCCGCACCAGGGCATCGAGGGCCACGTCCCGGCCGACCGTTTCTTCAACGCCACGCCGGAGATCGCGGGCACGCTCAAGGCCCGCGTCGAGCACAACGCCCTCGAGCTCGCACGCCACGGCCTGCCGCGCAAGACCGTCTACCTCGCCGGCAAGATCGGCGACGTCGGCATCGCCCTGCACAGCGAGGGCGAGAAGGTGATCCTCACCGGCGACAACGGCATGCGCGAAGAGGTCAACCTCTCCGCCCCCGGACGACGCGCCGAATCGGGACAGCCTGCCGCCCTGCCCGAGCCGGTCTCCGTCCAGGGCAGGCCGCCCGAGCACCCCGCCGTGCAGTCCCCGGCGATCGGGGCTCCCGGCGCTTCCACGCTGGATGAAGGGCTCGCGCAGCTGCAGCAGCTGATGAACCCGCAGCCGGAGGAACGGTCATGAGTACACACCACCCCGTGAAGGCAGGCCCGGAATCAAAGCCCGGGCCCACGGCGGGCAAACCACCCGCATCACCCAGGCCGAAGAAGCCGGCCAAGCCCACGGGCCCGGGCGCCCTCAAGGGCAGTCCCGAGGCCCGCAGGCAGGCGGCCCTGATCCTCGAGGTGCTGTGCGGCGTGCGCACGGCCACGGACGCCTCCAAGGCCATGGGGATCGCCCTGCCCCGTTACTACCTGCTCGAGACCCGGGCGCTGCAGGGCTTCATCCTGGCGCTGGAGCCCCTGCCGCGCGGGCCGCAGAAAGATCCCGCGTCGGAAATCGCGGCGCTCAAGCGGCTGCTCAGCCGCCAGAAGCAGGAACTGGCGCGCAACCAGTCCCTGCTGAGGGCTTCCCAGCGGGCAATGGGCTTGCCCGCCCCTCGGCCAGAGAACAGAAGGCCGGCCAGAAAGACGCACCCAAGGGCGGCAAGAAGCGCAAGCCCAAACGTCCCAGCATGCGTGCGCTGCGGGCGGTGAGCGCGTTGAAACCGGATGCCGGCGGGGAACGAACCGGCCAACCGGACAGACACCGAGGCCGGGACATGATTCTGAGTTATCCACCGGGGACTCACAATGCGGCATTCCTGTTGCAGCGGCCGTGCGCCGTGAGACAAGCGCATTATGAGTCCCCGTGGACTCCCGTACCGGAGACAGTCGATGACCCGCGGACGCCCACCCCTCAAGAGCGCGCTGGTAGACGCCCTGCCGGGCCCGGAGGAAGACAAGCGCCGCCTGCGCCTGATCCTGGCCACGGTGTCCGGGGAGCTGACCGTCGCCCAGGCCTGCGAGCAACTGGGCGTCGGCGAGACACGCTTCTTCGACCTGCGCCGACAGGCCCTGGAGTCGGCCCTGGCCGGCATCGCGCCGAGAGAGCCGGGGCGGCCGCAGCAGCAGGAGTCACCCGAAGCCGCCAGGATCGCGAGTTGCAGCAGCAGCTCGAGGATCTGAAGTTCCAGCTCTACACCTCCAAGGTGAAGGCCGAGCTGGGCCGAGGTCATGCCCCATGTCCTGAAGAGCTCGGAGAGAACAAGGCCCCCAAGGCGCGTCAAAAAGGGCCTGCGCCCGCGCGGATAGCGCCCGGGGGGCAACCGCAGCAGCCTCTACGCAAGCTCGAGCGCCGCGTCCGGCGCAAAGCACTCGCGCTCTTCCTGGGCGCGGCGCCGGGGCATGCCCGCTGCGAAGTCGCCGCCTCACTCGGCGTCTCATCCGCACCCTCTGCCGCTGGCAGACCGACCGCAGCAGGCACCACTCACCGACAAGGCGCGGGGACGCCCGGTCAGTCGCGGAACCACCGAGCAGCGCGGCGCGGCACTCGCCACGCTGGTCAGCCTGGGCCCCCACACCCGGCCTGCCCACACTGCGCGCCCGGCACCCGGAGCTGCCACGGGCCGAGCTCCGGCGCCTGCAACGCCGCTTCCGCCGTGCCTGGCAACGGCGCTCAGCGCGCCTGCATCCAGAGGCTTCACTGGACCACGCCCGGCACAGTGTGGGCCATGGACTTCACCCAGCCGGATGCGCCCGTCGACGGCGTCTTCCGCCGCGTGCTGTTCGTGCGCGACCTCGCCAGCGGCTACGTACTGCTTGCTCAGCCCTGCGAATCCGAATGCGCGGCCGTGGCACGGGCAGGCCCTGGAGCAACTGTTCGCGATCCACGGGCCACCCCTGGCGCTCAAGAGCGACAACGGCTCGGCCTTTGTGGAAGAACAGGTCGCCCGTCTGCTGTGCGAGGATTCGGTGATTCCGTTGTTCTCTCCGCCGTATTGGCCCCGCTACAATGGCTCGTGCGAGCGCTTGGAATGGATAGGCTGAAGGTGAGGAGCCCGGCACATTGCCGCGCTTGAGCTGCGCCCCGACTCCTGGAGCAGTTGTGACCTACCGGTTTGCGCGAGCCACGGCCAACGGGCTGTCCCGCCCCTGGGAGCTGGGATAAGCCCACGCCATCGCAGGCCTGGGCCGACCGCGACCGATCTCGCCGGAGCTGCGCCGGAGATTTGTCAGT
>JAOSKM010000003.1 GCA_027493625.1 Planctomycetota bacterium
TTTGTACGCGCGGCGTCTGCGCCACGCGGTGTCGTGGCGTTCGAGCATAGTTCGGTTCACTTTCTTCCGCTTCTTTGGTGAAGCGCGCGCTGTGCTGATGAAAGGTGGTTCTGGATGACGCGCAGATTCTTCACGCGTGCCTTAACAAAATGCTGTTTGGCGCACGGCGAGTGTTCGGCGAGCCGCGCGGCCTGATGGCCTGGAGTGGTTCTTGGCGGAGTTGGCTTTTGAGACGGGTTTGCGGGTAAGCGAAATGGCGTAACCGGTTCACAGCGACTTAGTGCATGGATTTTTAGCGGCCCTTCGTATTCGTGCTTAACGGGTAAAGGTGCGCTATAGTACGCCAGGCCGTGGTGCGCCGCGAACTCGTCCACACCGTTGCGGAGTTCGCGGCTTGGAAAAGCACGGGCAGGGCGGGCCAATCGGAGCTGAGTCGCCTGTCTTTCTTTCCTGGTAACGGGCAGAGCTGACCAAACGCGCCCTGCAGGAGGGGGGTGTTCAACCGCGTCTGCACGGCCGCCAGGCTGCAAGCCACAGCATCCACGACGCAAGACACACCTACGCATCAGATCTCTATCGCGCGAGAGTGGTAACTTCCGCTTGGTTCAAAAACAGCTTGGCCAGCGCGCATCACAACCACCCAACCTTACGCGGACGTGCTCGACGAGGACGCCACACGCGCTGTGGAGAACCTCTACGCCCGATAGCCCTAGCAGGAGAAGGCCATGAACCGTAGCTTGTTGCTCGCCTTGATCTCGGCCACAGGCATCGCGCTCCACGCCCAAACCGTTCTCACCCAGGGGCGCCAGCGAACTTGCACGGAACACCGTCTCCGGAAGCGCTCATATTCTCGCCTCAGCAAGGCTGGTGGAACGGAGTTGCGGTTAACTCTGAACTACCAACGCATCAGCAGTCGCCATAGACATCGGCAGTAAGTCATCAAGTCCTTCACCAAGCTACGGCAACTACAACAACAACTTCCTGCTTTCAAACGGCAACTGGGGCACGATCGCTTCAACCTCTGATCGGCAACCGCCAGCGGGTCCTACCCAATCCGTTCAGCCAGGCATCTCTCTACCATGCTCAAGTCTCCAGCGTTGTCTTTGACGCCGGCCCGTCCACAGTAAACCTGACGCGAACAACATTCCCCGGAACACCTTCAGTTAACGTGTCCGGCCAGTTCATCCACCTCTGGGAGGTCTACGTAAACCCCGGTGAAGAGGGCGTTCGAAACATCAAAGCCTCACCAAGTCCGGCAACCTACTGACTTGGAACTGGTCGGTCTTTGCGCCGGGCACAAACACTGCATGGGTTTCGCGCATGGAGCGAACGTATGGCGAATACAGCCTGTCGTCTACAAACGACGTAAACCAATCGATCAATTTCTCCCAACCAGGTTACTGGTGCGTAGCCGTCTTCAGCGAATACGCAAACGGCGTTGATTCAGCGGGAACTACAGTCAGCGTCCAAGTTTCAACACCAAGTAGCAGCGGAGGCGTTGGTGGAGGAGACGACGAGTCTTGCAGCACTGGTGAGGGTTCGGGTTCGCCCTGGCGTCTCCTGCCATGTTTGTTCGCCGCAGTCGTTCTTTCGTTCAGGCAGCTTCGCCAGCGACGTGGAGGTATCTGATGCGCATGGCAGCCTGCACGTTGCTGGCAGTCCTTCTATCGGGCTGTCTGTTCATGACTCCCAAAGCGCCGGACAGCGTTTCCGGAAAGCGCGGTGGTGCTCGCCGTGCCCGTCTTAGAACAGGACGGAAAGTTCGGAGTGTGGCAACGCGAGCCTCTCCATGTTGCTGGCCTACTACGCCCACACTCCGGACGCCGGCCGCGTAACGGAACTCAAAAGCAAAGCGTTCACCGAGCAAGGGCTGTCCGGCCAGGAAATGCTGGACTTCCTTGATGCGGAGGGCTTCGAAGCCGTTTTGTTCAGTGGAGACCTCAGCCACGAAGTAGAAGGCGCTTACTACCACTTGGACAAGCGTCGGCCGCTGTTGGTCTGCCTCTCCAACGACGGTGAAGCCCGACACTTCGTCCTCGTAACCGGCTACGACCCCGAGCTTGAACTCATCTACGTACAGGACCCCTTCCGGGGAGCGCTGCGCTTCTCGGGCTGGGAGTTTGACGTCTTCTGGAAACGCTGCGACCGCTTCTGCCTTCTGGCCGTGCCAAGGCAGGCGGCCGGCAACTAACGAAAGGGGCATCAACATGTGGATCATCCGTTCTCTGGCCATAGTGCTGGCCGTAATCCTTGCTTCCGCGCCGGCTTTCGCCCAGGAAGCGCAACGACTCCAACAGCACGAACTGGAAGCACTCCAGAAAAGGCAAACACCGAAGTTGCCCCAAACCCGCGGCGGCTCGCCAATCCAGCCTGTCACCTCACTGAGCAAGGGGGAACTGAGCCAACTTCGGCTAGTCCGCACGGAAACACGCATCGTCCACAACCTGGAAGAGCTGCGCGCGGGCGACGTGGAAACAGGCCTCAGCACGGTCTACTGGGTTCTCATCGGCGTGGGTATCGCGGCCGGCGTCGTCATCCTGATCACGTTGATCCTGATCTTCACCATCTAAACGCGAGGACAGCCATGATGAAACTTGCGCCATTGATACTGCTCTGCTTGCTCTCCAGCGGGTGTGGAATCGTCCCGCAACAGGCCATGGCGGAACGCCAGCCGGGAGAAAGCGAGTACTGGACCGAACCTCGAGGCCGCACCGACAGAATCCACAACGTAAACTCGGAAACCGTTTTCAACCGCTCCAAGCTCGTCTACCAAGGCGAGCGCGGCAGCGTATACGCGCCGACCATCTACATCGGCGGCGTTGACGAGTGGTACACCGAGTACACACCTTCGCCCACACCGATCAGTGCGGCGTTCGTACAACGCCTGTTTCGCGCGGAGAGCAATATCCCTGGCTTGGTAAATTGCGGGCTGACGGACGCGGAGCGAGAGGAGTTCGCGGAGCCAACCGCAAAAGCGCTCACCGAGTACGGGGCAGCCATCATCTTGCTCAAGACCCAATCCGTGAAGTTCCTCGACCGCACCCCCACCAAAGACAGGGTCGAGTTGTTCGTTTCTGACGACAAGGCGTGGGCTAAGCAGCGACGCTCCATCAATTTCGCAAGCTCGAACTGGGCTGAGACCCTCGACCGGCTTAAAGGAGAGGGCAAGCTGCTTGGGGTGGGCGTGAACGTCGGCGCGATGTGGGGCTACTTCGTTCAGGCTGTGGATACAACCGGTCCCGTGCAGTACTGCTGGTGGGACCTCAAGGGCACTCACCTGCGCGACCTGCCATAGAAACGGATGGTGCGGGACCCTCGCCACGCTTCAGTAGCGCTTCGGCCTTCCAGGTCCATCGCTCCAGTTCGCGCCTGGCGGGACAGCCGTCCTCTTCGCAGAGCGGACAGCCCGCGTGGGCAGCGAGCAATGCGTCAACTTGGCGGCGCAACACGCTCACTTGGGCTTGCAAGCTTCCCAGCCACTCCACTTCCTCCGACACTGGATATTCGTCGTACATGCTCAAACCTCCTGCGGCGCCTTCTCTGAGGCGCTCGCGCTCAAGCTGCAGCGCGAGCGGCTGAAGAGTCGTCTGGTGCAAGCTATCCTTTTTGTCCGGATAGGAGGCATGCATGTCTGACTTGCCAGAGCCAGAGGATCTCAACAACCAACCCGTTCGAGAGAGGTTGCTTGCGTTTCTGAAGGGTTCAGCACCCTCAGCAGTACAGGTTGGCGCCGACCTTCTGTTGCCCGGAACTGGAACGGTTGCAGCTGCGTTGTTCGGCGGAGTTGTCCAACTCATCGATGCCATTGGCACACGCCGCGCCCAGCGAGCCGTGGAAGAGACGTTTGACGAAATCAAGAGGCGGTTGACAATGGTGGAAGCGTCTCAAGTGGACCTACTTTACCTATTCAGCGACGAGTTCCTCCTGGAGCTTCGACGCATGCTTGAGCTCGCAGCCAAGACCGACTCTGATGAGAAGCTCCGTCGTGCAAAGGACTTTCTGGTCAACAAGTTCCTTGAGCCCCCAAAGGACGCCGCGGCACGTGCACTGGACGAGTTTGTGTCGAACTTCATGGCGGAGTCCAGCGAACTTGAACTGCGGATGACAATGATCCTCGAAGAAGCACCAGTCACTGAAGGAGAACCTTCAAGCGCAGTGCATGATGCGGTCATCGAGCAACTGACCGCCAGTCTCGGTCTCAGCGACGATTCGCACGACCTTGTCGCGGCCACAATTGAGCGCCTTTGCTCTCGTGGCATCGCGGCGTCATTGGGCACATGGGGTGGAACCCGCAGTCTACGGGGACTCACGTCGCTGGGCGCAAAAGTAAAGCACAGGCTGTTAGAACCGATGC
The DNA here is from genome assembly GCA_027493625.1 of Planctomycetota bacterium. Classification (GTDB taxonomy): domain Bacteria; phylum Planctomycetota; class UBA8742; order UBA2392; family UBA2392; genus JACKID01. The sequence continues at coordinate 4,355 of JAOSKM010000003.1, forward strand.
AATAGCCAGCCAGAACTTCGCGCCGCGATGGAGCGCCACTGCTGTTCCCCTGAGGTGCCTGTGGTAGAAGCCAAGTGTGTCCACGGAGCACAGCTATGCCAACCTATTTGGAACTGGAAGTCTCCTTGCGTTGGGTGAAGCCAAAGGCCTGGCGGCGCTTTCTGATCCGCAACGACTTCAGCTTTGATGTTCTACACCACGCGATCCAGGATGCATGCGGTTGGTGGGATTCGCACCTGTACGGCTTCTTTGCATATGATCGCAGGGGCGTGGACTGGGACACTCAGTTCGCCCGATCTCCCCACGAAGGAGGTTGGGGTGAGCCTCCCCGCGGGCGCAACGCGGCCAAGGTGAAACTTCCCGAGGTGCTGGCCGAGAAGGGCGACATGTGCGTCTACGTGTACGACTACGGCGACAACTGGGAACACGAGGTGAAGGTGGTTGCCGTGCACGAGCTGGACGAGGTGTTCAAACGCCGCCTGTTGGCGGGCGCCCGCGCGTTTCCTCTGGAAGACTGCGGGAGCATTCCAGGCTACGAAGAGCTGGTTGCGTGCTTCCAAACGCCCGAGAACAAGCTCGATGAAGATGCGCGATACCGGCTGCAGTGGGCGCGCGAAATGGACCCCACATGGCGTCCCGACCGTTTCGATATGGAATCCGAAAAGAAGAGTTTCGACAAGAAGCGGTGAGGTCTACACCCAGTAGACTCCGCCTCTCGGGCCGCGAATCTGGATCCAAGCCAGGCGGCGCTCGTCGTGGTAGAGCCTTTCGCGCTCTTGCTTCGCGAACGCGACCGCCTCCTTATGGTTCGCTTTCAGATACTGATCCACGCGCTCGGACGTTGGCCGAGTGGCGCTCGTGACGCCGAGTGGCTCATCGCAACTCACGCTGCTGATGATGACGAGGTGCGCCAGGGCTATTCCTCCTTCGCGCGAAGGCGGGCTTCCAGGTCTGCAAGCAGCTTGGCCGCGTGGGGCTGGTCGTTCTGGGCGGCGGCTCTGCGGTACCACCTGAGCGCTTCCTGTTCGTCCTTCTCCACGTATTGGCCGACTTCGTAACAGCGTCCGAGCGTAACCTGCCCGTCGGAATCGCCGCCTTCCGCCGACAGGCGCGTCCAGCGCAGGCATTCGACCTCGTCTTTGGGAACACCTTGGCCTGTCTGACAGCGTACCGCCATGTTCATTTGGGCGCGGCCGTGACCTTGTTCGGCCGCCATGCGAATCCACTTGGCGGCTTCAACTTCGTCGTGTTCGACCCCTCGCCAACCGACAACAGGTTGCCGAGGTTGAACTGCGCCCAGGCATGCTTCTGCAGAGCAGCCTTGCGGAACCACTTGATGGCTGTGCGGTCGTTGCGCGGCACACCGCGCCCTTCGTGGTAGCAGGTGCCGAGGCTGAACTGCGCTTCCGGCCCGCCGTGGCTTGCCGCCTTGCGGAACCATCTGACAGCCTCTTTCTCATTCCGCTTTACTCCAAGCCCGCCCCGGTATGCGTGCCCGATGTCCTTCTGGGCGTCGGGATGGCCGGCTTCCGCCGCCTTGAGGTTCCAGAAAAGCTTCCTCGTTGGAAGCCTCAACTCCAACGCCGTGGGCATAGAGCGCGCCAAGGTAGTGGGCGGAGTCGGCGTGGCCCAGATCCGCGGCCTTGCGAAGCCAGCGGATGGCCTCGGAGTTGTCGCTCAGTACGCCCCGGCCCTTCTGATAGCAGGCGGCGACGGCGAACATGGCGTCAAGGAGCCCCTGTTCGGCGGCCTTCATGCACCACTTGAAGGATTCTCTTTCGTCCTTCTCTCTGGCCCCAGCCGTAGCGCAGGTTGAGCCCGTAGGTCAGTTGCGCGTCGGCGTCACCGGCCTCGGCTCTGGCCTTCATGGCGCGGTGCATCTGCATCAGCCGCATCTGTGAGATGCCCTCGACCTCGTTGCCGCGCAGCGCCTTGCGGAACTTCTGGAACAGTTCGTCCGGGTCCATGAGCGGAGATTCTACGGATTACCGAACGGCGTTCGACACGGTTTTCCCTCGCCACGTTCCATCCGCCGAGCTTCCGTGATGCGGTTTATAAGGAAGAAGTGGGGTCATTGTTCCAGAACTTCGGTTCACGTCGGTTTCGCGCATTCCTTCATTGGATGGCACCAACACGACTGAACCAAACTGGCGTCGTTCGTTCGGCGTCTTCATTGGCTCTCGTCGGTGACTGACGAGGGGCCGGCTTTGCTGTAGTTGGTAGTTCGTTTTCTGAATCCATTCATTTTCGACTGTTGACGCGTTCGCTGTGAGCGCGTCGTTCCTTGCCCGCCTTTGGCGGGCTGTTTTCGTTTTTGGGAGGTATTGCCATGGAAGACGACACTGTGGTGCTTGTGGACTTGTCCGAGCTTGATGTTGAGCCGGATGTTTGTCCGAACTGCGGGCGTGAGTGTTCGATCTCGTCGAAGCACTTCCGCTCCTGCGATGAGTGCGGGTTTGCGGACCTTGGGTGAACCCGCATCGTGCGAACGCGCTCGCTTGCGCTTCGCGCTGCTGCTTTTTCTCTTCAAACCCTTTTCCGGAGAATCGTCATGATGACTGTGACCGCGCAGGATGGCCTGCGCAGCGCCCCTGCATTTGCCTTGGGCGACATGGCGAGCCTGCTTCAGCGCCGCGCCGCCGATTACACCGATGAGGTGGTGGATGTGCGCGATGTGCGCATGGACCAGGAAGACGGCAGCCTCGCCGTTGGCTCGGCTCGCTACCCCCTTGCAAGCGCATGCATTGACCCAGCTCGGCTCGAAACTGGGCATCCCCGCCGGCTACCTGCAGCGTTGCGAGCCCGAGCTTCGCGCCCAGAACGTCAACCGCTGGCTCGAGCAAGAAGGCGGCGACGTGTTCCTCCGCTTCGACCGCTTGGAAGTGCGCGCCATACTCTCCACACGCTACCGCCCCTGGACAACCACGAAGTGGTCAACGCTATGCTCGGCGTCCTACCCGAGAACTCGCGCCTGCGCTTTGAGCTCACGGCCACGCGCATGGAAGTGCAGCTCATCGGCAACCAGGGCGACGGCAGCCTGCGCGACGGCCTCCATCTCACCAACAGCGAAGTAGGCGCGGCCAGCGTCAGCCTCTCAGCCCCTGATCTACCGCGGCATCTGCCTGAACGGGCTGATCATGGGCCACGGCAGCTTCCACCTGGAGCAAGCGCCACATCGGAGCAACAGACCTGCAACACGCCTTCCAACGAGCAAGTGCCCTACCTGATCGAAGCCAGCGCCGAAGCCAGAACCTCCTTCAAGGGCACCACCGGCGTCGTGGTCAAAGACCACGAGAAAGCCTTCGAACGCATCGTGGAACGCTACCAGCTCACCAAGCAGCAGCTACAACGCCATCACCCAGGCCTACGAGGAAGAGCCGGGCGTGAGCCTCTACCCACATCATCAACGCCGTCACCCGCGCCGGCAACCACCCTGAACTGGCCCTCGAACCCCGCAGGCAGTTGCAGGAAGTCGGCGGCAGGATGCTCACACTCGCAGGCGAAGGCAGGCGCTGGCTCGATTGATGTAAGTTACACGTCACAAATCATTGCGGGTGCAACAAACCCATGCCGCCCTCGCGCGGCAACTTTCATTTCGATGAGCAATCCCATGGGAGCGGATTTTCTGTTCGCCCCACTTCATCGCGCCCGTCGAGCGCGTTGAAGATCTGCAACTCGACTTCGACGCCGCCCACGCCTTCATCGACGCCAACGACTGGAGCGACCGCGACTTGCTTGACCTGCTCGACCACCACGCCAAAAGCGCCGAGCAGGCCAACGAGCTCGCGCGCGCCAAACTTCACGAGGCCGTGGACGCCATGCGCGGCTTCATCCATCGCCGCGACGTGGGCTGGCTGTACCGCGAGGGTGAGACCATCTTCCTCACGGGCGGCATGAGCTGGGGCGACACACCCACGGAGCTCTACCGTGTGTTCGACCTGCTCGGCCTCACGGGCCTGGATGAATCTGCTGCTGCGCAAACACGGCGGCGTCGAGCGCTCGGCCGGCACAAACGGCATCACCATCGTCATTCCACCCCGCAAGTGAGAGGAGAACCATGCAGCACACGCAGCTCAACGTGCGGCAGAAACGGCGCTACATCGAGGAAGGCGGCATCAGGGTACCCCTACTGCGGCGGCCTGCTGCTCGACCCCGGCAACCTGGAGGTTGACAGCGCCCACGCCTGGTGCCACGTGACCTGCCCTCGACTGCCGGGAAGAGTGGTTTGACCACTACACACCGACCGCCATCGGCGAGAAAGGAGGAAAGCCATGACAGGCCACTGGGCTGCCCCGCCTGCGGCTCAGGCAAATTCAGCGCCTGGCAGGGCTACACGGAATGGGGCAGCGAAAAGCTGTACTGCCATTACACCGGCGACATCGAGGACGACGAAGATTACGAAACAGATGACTACGGCGACAGGCACTCCAGTGACAGCGAAAGCGGCGACATGGAGGACACGCGAGTGCATGGAATGCGGGTACGAATACAAACAACCGGAGTTCTACCCTGATGAGCCCGAGTCAGACCTTGAGGACTACCTGGATGACGATCTCATCCAACAGCTTGAGCCCATCCTCAAAACCCAGGCACCCCGCGCGGCAAAGTACCAAGTGCAACGCAAGCCCTGGGCGACGCTCATCAATGTAATGCCGCGAGAACAGACCAAGGGCGTGCACCCGCGCAACAAACGCAAGCTCAGGCTCTGCCCGCAATGCGGCCTCGACACGAGCGAAAGCACCATCCGAAATGTCAGCCAACGTGCTCGTGCAAGGCGAGCCCGTGCGGCTCTACGACCAGGGGATGCAGGTGGTCATCGTCCTGCCCCTGTGCCGCCAATGCCACCCGCAAGACTGAAGCCCGCACAACCTCAACGAAAGGAGGACCCATGTTGCTCTACCCGCAACACCCTGAAATAGCTTCGCGGGGGCGACGATGGACGCGCGATACGCGCTCACTCCATCGCCCCTCACGGACAAGGGAGCCATCAGCAGCGACGGCCACATTCTCTTGTTCATCCCTTACCCGGACCTCGCCTCAACGGCGGCCTTATCGAGGGCGTGGATGTTGCCTGCCCGCCGCCCGTTGAGCCGTTCCTGCTCGACCCCAAGGAGGCAGCCGGACGCGGCCAAACTGCTTGACCACAGGGTCCAGTGACTGAAGACGCAGCGAAAAAGACGAGCACCATCCAACCGAAGATTCGCAGCGACAACTGATTCTCGTAGAGCACGGACCCGCAAAAGCGCGAACAAATCACACTTCAACGCAAGACCAAACAGTTCCCTGACATGCACCACGTGATTCCCGACCTACACATAGGCCCGCGCGTTCACCGTCGAAGTCAACCACCTGCTGCGCTGTGGCCCAAGCCAGCTCCAGGCAGCCACGATGCACGAGTACGCCACCCTGCGCCATACTCGACCAGAAACCGCCATCGGCTTCAGCACACCGGAAGGAGTTGCCCTGCTCCAGATGCCCTACGGCGACGCAAGAAAGCTGGCGATCACGGGACGCCGTCGCCAGACTCCGCGAAGCCACACGCGCCGCAGGCTGCTGACGCCCTGGAAATCAGCGGCCCTCAAGCACGGGGACGCGGACAGACAGCACCGGGACAGATCGGATTCACATTTGACCCGCATGGTGTGGGCCTTTCTTACTTAAGGAGACAAGACATGAATGCAGCGACGAAGAAGCGAAGCTAAGGCGGCCAAGATCGTTGAGGCCAAGGAAGCGCTCGATGAACCGGGAACCAACGTATGGGTTCGGCAACGGCGTTAATGACGAGAAAGTGCAGGTTCTCGACGTGACCAAGGGCGTGCTCCTGCCCTACCAGGACGGCGAGACGGCTGAGCTTCGCCCCCTCGACCTGCTCATCCCGATCCCAACCAGCCGCGCCGCGACCGATCGAAAGCGCCGACGACGAGGACAAGACCGAGCTGGAACGCCTCGCCATGACCGGGTGCGCACCCACGGCATCCTCGAAGACATCACCGTCCGCCCTAACGGCGACGGCAAGTACAAGATCGCCTTCGGTGGAACTGTCGCTGGCGCGCGGGCAAGATCGCCGGTGATCCCGAACTGCCAAGTGCAAGGTCCGGCACGAAGCTGACCGACGACGACGTGTTCGAAATGCAGATCATCGAGAACCTGCACCGCAAAGAGCCTCTCGGCCGTCGATGAAGCCCACGCGTACAAGAACCTGATGGAGCGCAAGGGCTACAGCGCTCAATCAGCTCGCCGCCAACTTGGCATCTAGCAGGCGAGCCTCACCTACAAACTCGGATTGCTGTAACTCACTCCCGAGTTGCAGAAGGCCTTGTGCACAGTGGCGAGCGCGCCCCACGGACGCGCGCTTTGTCAGCCAGGAAGTAAACCGCACGGGGGGCCCAACAAGGAGGAGCACAAGCAGGAGGCCATGAATCGAATCGCCGGGCGCGTCAAGCGAGCACAAGAAGGAAGGCGTAAAACTCACGGCCAAGGATGTATCGGGTGAACGCCAGCAGGTGAGGTGGCGGCTGTCGAGGAGAAGCGCGTCCAGCAAAAGCCGGCCAAGGCCGCGAAGTCGAGCGGCAAGGTGCAGGCCGCCCAGGTGGAGCCTCCCCAAGCCCCGAAGCCCAGGAACCCCAGCCCGGCGGAAAAGAAGCGGCGCGCGGAGTTCCTGGTCGTGATCGAGCGTACACACGCAAGGCCTTCCAAGAAGTACAAGGCGCTCGCCGAAGACGCCCTGAAGCTGTCACGCTTCGCCCAGGTGCTGGCCCTGAGCGACGACAAGGCGGATGAGGTGCTTTACGCCGCCGGCAAGACCTCAGCAAAGGTCGACAGGTCGTCGCCCAGAAGCGCGTTCTCGCGCTCACCAGTAGTCCGCGCACGGGAGCGGCCGTCGTCGGACTGCATCAGGCATCCGCTGGTATCCCGGGCAAGGAGAGCACTCAAGCGGGAAGCAAGAAGGGATTGAAAGGACCCTTCTTTGCCACCATTGTTTTCTATATCGGAAAGAGCAAGTACACGCTGGTTGGGTCACGGACGCAGACCTGATCAAGTGGCACCGCGTTGCTCAAGCAAGGGCATAGGAAGCCGTGTGAGCAAGTACCAGGGCGACGGGCAGGTCTAGGGACGATGTTCGCCGCACCGCAGCGCCGTGTTTGAAATCCCAGCAGGCGGTTGCAGGTCCCGTTTGTTCAAGAAAGGGAAGAGCCACGTCGAAATCGACGGTGTTGCTGAGAGTTCAGTACGTCACACACCTACTCATGGCAACAACCAGCACTAAATTCCAGAAAGTTAAAAGAGGACGTGGAAAAGCTCGTGTTTTGCCGCATCGAAGGAACGCCAGTGTGGCGTTGCGGGTCAAGTCATGGATGATCGTAGAGGACCCCGGAGACACCTGCATGACAACGCATGCGCGCGAGCACGACGTCGAGTTGCTTTCCATGCGCCAGTTTCGTGACGGTTCTTTGATGGCAGGGACTTATACGTCATGAAGCGCAGGCACTTTGTGTTTGGCTCTGCGAGGGACCTTGTTGCAGAGTCTATAACTGTCGCTTACCGTGGACGGAGTTCATCGAGCCCCCCAGGGACGAAACCTAGAGACTCGGCTTCCGATTGCGTTTGATGACCTCCTCAGAAAGTAGCGCAGGGGATGCTGGTTCTCCCTAGCGCCATTCGGTTCAGGGAAGAGTCTTACAGTCAGGACAACTCTGGTTCACTCTGCGCGACAAATTACCCTCAGCGCCGGAGATCGGCTGCGTCCCCGTGGCGATCAACATGCGAGAGCATTAGGGCGCCCAATATGCGGACGAGATTTTTCTCCGGCATTGGTCGTTCTTTAAGTCTCCATCGTGGGGGTGATCTGACCGTGGCGTGGAGGACGGGAAGTCTCGCATTGCCTCATCGATGAAAAGCGGCGAGGTGGCCTCCTCAGGCGTCGTCCGGGCCAAACGCGAAGTGCTCAGGGAATGCGCCGCACCGCCGCGCAGGCGTCAGGAGATGGTTTTAAAAGTCGCCGGGTGCTACTGGTATCGTACTTTCGCGGGGCGTGACCACTCCGCCGTAGTGATGCGAGATGCTCCACGCCTTGGGGCTTCGATCCCACAAGTTGGTTCGTGTTCGGATTGAAGAGTTCGATGAAGACCGTGCCGCTCGGTACCTGGTGAAGCGAAAGGGCTTTTCCTCTCGCTTTACATTGGCTTCTAGACGACCGTTGCTGTTGGAGTTTACTTGGCAAGACGCCAACTCCTGCAGGATGTCCTTTCAATTGACTTCTCGCAGGGTCGTGCACGTGCATGGGTGGACCTGGTCAATCTAATCTGCAAGAGAGAAGCTGGCGCGAGAGCTGCGATGGACGCGGACACCGTGCGTCGGGTCCCACTCGGTTTCTGTCGCTTGAAGTTCGAGCAGCGCCGACTGGCGCTGGTCCGATTAGCGCGTCGATGTTAGTACAGGCGTATACGACTGCAACTGGCCAGGCGGCTGGTGATGCCGTCACAATGCAGCTTCAACGACTCCCTGGTCTGACCGCGCGGGCCGCGGAACCGGGCACGCGCTCGTTCATCGAACAGGAGTTTCTGGAGAGCTCTACAAGGGTTGGGAGTGCAGGCTGCCTGGGGTGCCGGACAGGACCGGAGGCAGAAGTCGCGGCAATCCGGTGGACCACCGGCGATGGATGGGATCGCTTGATGAACTGGCAGCCAGCGTAGCTGTTTATGAACTGAGACAAGCCAAGTGGACGTCGACACACCGCCAGAGTTCATCAGGCAAACTCGGACTGCCAACTTGGTGGCGACCTGTTTCCGAGTAGCGATGACCTGGGCCGCTGAGGACGCCGGCCGTTCTTGATCTGGAGTGACCCTGTCCACGGGCGTACATGTTTCCGGTGAACCTTGATGACGCCGGCGTAAGCGGCCCGAATTCGAGACTCGCTAGTTGATCGAGTCGTAACCTAGCGCATTCGTTTCCCAATCAGCGTGTCTTTCGCTAATTTGCCACATAAATATCGATGGCGGAAGAACAATATCGCAATCAAAGTTGCCTCGAGGCATTGAAATCACAGGGAGCAACCGGAGAAACGTCATTCGACACGCTTGGCGACGAAGACGCCATCGTACGGTTCAATGTCGAGGATTCTGTTAAAGCGTTATTGGTGTCCTTGAAAAAACATTTCAGGCAGCGGGGCTCGGGCCGCGTTGTTGGTGCATTTCACCGGGGACTGCCTCTCAATCTATCGGGGTCTATGTCGAGCCCCGTGCTGAAAATGCTGATCAACCAGGGCATTGCATGGAAGCTCAGGGACGTGTACCCCCGGTTCGCGAGCACTTCACGCCGGAGTCCACCAACTCCTCGATAGCCCCTTCGCGTCAAATGACCTGCCCCCCGTTTTATGTACCGGTTGTTATGAGAGTCGTTTGCTCGCCCGCGTACTCCGCCAGCGGTGCGACTACCCAACGTCAGTGCGGCCGCTCATAGTTGTCTCCCATTGCCACCTTCTCGACAGCGTTTCTTCTCGCGCTTGTCACAACTCCTGCTCAGCAGCTCGTCACTCAGCCGGGCGTGGAAGCTCTCCACGCGTAGCCGTTCTGCCACGGGCTTCAGGCTCCACATACAGCGTCTCCACCTTCGCCCTCTTCAACCAGCTTTTCAGCTATGGCGATGAACTCCGGGCCGTTGTCGCTTCTTATGCATCGGTGCTCGTGCGCTTATAGCCACTCCGCGATCGCCTCGATCACGTCCCGGCGAAGCTGCGTCCACCTCAAGCACCCAGACACTCCCGCATGCTCCATCGACCACACTCAGCGACCACTTCAGGCCCGGCCGTCTGTCGTGCGATCATGGGTGAAATCACGCCCACACATGATTCGGTGCTCCACACGCCGCCCGCGCAGCCGTTTGCGCTGCCTTGGCGGTGTACTTCTTTTGCCGCCGTCTCTGCGGCACCTTCAGGCCGTGTTTTCTCCACAGCCGGTGGACCGCTTGCAGTTCACCTGAAGCCTCCCGTCACCTTCAGACAGCGGCGGTAGCCATAGCGGTGTAACCTTGCCAGCTCCGGCATCCGCTTCACAAGCGCTTCTTCTTGTGACCGCCTTTGCGGTTTGTGGCCTTTGCGTGCTGCGTGCCTGACCGACCGTCTTACGGGCCCTTGCGTTCCGATGCCCCCAGGCGCGCTGCACGTGTTTTCACGGCCTGTCTGCGGCGCGCCGGGGTTAGAAGTTTCCCTCGGCGATGTCCTTCAAGGCCTGCTTTTCCAGCGTCAGGTCGGCCACCGCCTTCTTGAGCTGCTTGTTCTCGGCCTCCAGTTGTTTGAGGCGCTTCATGGAGTTGCCCTTGGCGCCGCCGTACTGGCTCTTCCAGCGGAAGTACGTCTGCTGGCTGACCCCGATCTTCTTGCAGACCTGCTCGACCGACAGGCCCGCGGCCAGAGTCGGCCTCGGCGTCACGCAGCAGGGCGATGACCTGCTCGGGCGTTCGACGTTTGCGTTTCATGACAGTCCTTTCTGGCCTCACGGCCCGTCTCAGAACCTCCCAACACCTGGCTCAGTTTTCGGGGAGCAGACCAAAACGACGAACTTCTGCAGCGCGCCAAGTCTCTCGGCTATACCACTGGACGCCGGTCCTTCTCGCTGCGATACGCCCAGCGTCAGCAAAAGCCTTAATCAGCGGCTCACATCAGGAAACCACGGTGGAGGCAGGGTGACGAATAGAAATGCTACCGATGGACTACTGGAAAGGCGTGACGCCGACACGCTTTCAGCTCTCAAGCGACAACTGATTGACGGCAACAGATTTGAATGCACGCGCGGTTTAATGCTTATGTTCTGGGACATTGCCAGCGCGGTGGCCGCAGGAAGCCCGCGCAAGATGCGGGTTCTGCGCGCGCGAATCCGGGCGAGCTTGACCAGCGCTCGATCGGCAGACTGGCGAAGGCCGAACGAATAACACCAGCAGGCGCTTGCCGAGTTGTGCAAAGGCTCGAGTGGTCGAGTGCCTTGCATAACCGGGCGTCCCAGGGCGAGGATTTATCGCATTACAAGGCTTGGAAAAGGAGGTTTCACGACCGCCTGCACATTTATGAACGTGCGGGGATGAAAACACATGCCGCGCAGCGGGCACACTGGAAGAGCTTCTCGTTGGGGAGAACCTCGACGAATGGATCAAACCACTCGTTGAGCAGAACACGCTGGGATTCGTCAGCAGGCCGGGTTTTAAAGCCAAGCCATCCGCAGAAGCAAGGTCGAAAAGTACATCGAGCTGGGCATCCCACCCGTGGAGCCGCTTCGAACTCAGTCAAGCCCGCGCTGCACCTGCCGGTCGGGTTGTGGCGGCCGTCGCGCTGGCATCCATCGTCGGCTGGTCGCTCATCCAGCCTGCACGACAATGGGATTTGTGGTTGAGCCTCTCGGCTTCCAACCGCTGACCCTGTATGAACGCTTACCACATCCTTGCCGACTTCCTGCTTTTCTCAGCCCTGTTCATCAGCGCGGCTTACGTGGGCCATCGGCCGTCGATTTGGCCCTCCGGCATCGCCGTCAGCCTTAGCGTCATCCTGGCGGTTGCCATCACGGCCGCCGGGCCGATGTTCGGCTTCTCCGTGCGCAGCTGGAACTCGCCGGTGCTTGTGCTGTTCTGTTGACCGGCGCCGCGTTATGCACCAGAGCATCACTGGCTTTGGGCTGAAACGCCCTGCCAGCCGCTTTCCCTAAGCATCCTGCTGACTTTGCTCGGCCTGCTTGTTTACCGCCGGGCTTGAGCGAACTCATACCAGCCCCTGGCTGGCCATCGCCCTAACGGTCTCGCTGCAACTACTGATCTATCAGGTAACCAGTGCTCACGGCGAATCGAGATCAATGACGCCGCCCTTTTCCCTGCCCACAGCCACCCACAGCTTATGCGCTCCTCACACCCGTCGGGGCGGAGAAGGCTGAAACAGAGAGGCTTCGCTCCAAGGTGGTCACGCGCGACGCACGAAAGGACTCAAACCAGATCGCGAGCGAACTCGCCTACCCCTGCTCAAAAACTGCTCGACCGCATCGAACACCAGCCGCACAACAACTGATAGGCAGCAGCGATGAAGTGCCGCCCGATGTTCACGCCCTCCGCGCCCGGCTCAGGAGATTGCTACAGAGCAGGCCAGCAAAAAGTCGTTCTCGTTCCCCAGAGACGCCTCTTATCGAAATCAAAAAACAATCGGGTGATGACGCGCGACAGCGGTCGCGGTCAGGACGTCGTCGCCAGAGATCGACAGAAACTAAAGCTCGCTGACCGCCTGCAAAACCTGGAAAAAGCCGTCGCCACATCGAGCCAGGAACTGGAAGCCGACGTAAACATAGCGGCCACGCTCATCCGTAAAGGACTGTCGAAAGCGCCAGGGCGATGCTGGCAAGGGCAATCGCGCGCGAACACCAAGCTGATAAGACACTCAAGGGAAATGGAGGCGGTCGAAAACGCGCTCGACGAAGTCGTGCAAGCCGTTCGCGCGGAACCACTCCAAAGCGCCGGTGGCGCATGAAGACACGCGAAGAACGCCTACGAAACGAACTGCGTACCGACAAGAACGCGCGCAGGACAACATCCAGGAACTCCCTAAGCCGACCAGCCTGGGATCCCAAGGAACGCGCGCACCTTCAAGCCCAACTGGACGTTTCTTGAACGCCGACGCCTTTTTATCAGCATCTTCTTTTCTGTGCGTGACACCTGCGTGAAAGGCGATATCAACTCGCCGCACTCTCCAGCCAGGCATGACTTCAAACCCAACCTACGAACCAGGTTGCCCGACTGGATCAAGCGGCTCGAAGGCCACGATTCCCAGCAGAGAACGCGCCAAGCAAAGCGCGTCACTGCAATGGCGGAAGCGTTTGGCGCATCGCCACGAGATTTGCGCCCGAAACGGCTCGCGCACTTCTTCATCCCGCAGTAGATCGTTCAGCACGGCGTCCGGGTTGAACGTTTTTCGGTGACTGCCTTCGTGCGCTCTTCGGCTTCCACGTGACCGCTTTGGCATCAGCGCGCAACACGCTGCCGCAGAACTGCTGAAGCTGGCAGGGTTGACGTGCTCGCAGCGAGGGCATGGTATTGCCTTCGACACGCTGTCATTCTGCGTCAGGGAGCGATTCTCCATTCATCCTGAGCAGTGCGTCGTCGGTGTTTCTTGCCCCTCATGTGAATGTATGTGCCAGGCATCTTGCTTCCGAGCTTCCAGCCGAAGTGCTGGCACATCTGGAGCTCCGTTTGAACCCGAGGCCAAGTGGGTTGCCCGCGCGTGCCGGAAGTTGCACGGTTTGCTTTTTCTTGTTCACTCCCGGCCTTTCGAAACAGGTTGTTAGAGCGGTTTGCGGATGCCGGGGTAGTTCATCCCCTTGCCACGGTTGGTGTTGCCGATGTTCACCCATAACGGCGCTTCGCGGTTGTTGCGATCGGGTGGATGCTGAGCGCAACGCGAGATAAAATTGAATGACGTTAGTGAGAAAGACCTGCCTTGACCATCTTGCCAATGACGTTCAGGTGTGCCAGGTTTGCCGAAGTGACGTCCTTGATCAGCAGCGTGCCGATCTCTCGCCGATCCTGCAACCGCTCTCGTAGATGGCCGCGACAAGCGCCTTGCTTACCTTGTCGCGGGGGTGATCGGCAGGTTTGTCAGCCGCTCAACCTCCTGCGTGGTCAAGTCTCCCTCGCCGGGAAGTTTCAGCCGATCCCTGACGGATGTTGGTTCTGATCCACTTGACCTCTTCAGGTACTCGCGGCCGGTGTTCTTCGGCCAACGATAGAAGCGCTTCAGAACAACCTTGTGGAACTGCTTGGTCCACTTTCGCTGTAGGGCTTGCTTTCAACGCCTCGACGGAGCCCATCAAGTCTTCTGTCGCGCACTGGTCAGACTCCTTGCCGACAATCTCGGCGATAATGGGTAGTTTCGAGGCGTAGACCAGGATTGCGCGCCTTGCTGATCCCATCCAGCAGGAGCCCCTGTCGCTTGAAATCCCGAATGAGCTGCTTAGTGCGAGCACAGATTCTCGAAAACTCCAGCTTGCGTTCCGCCTTGACTTCAGCTTGCCCACATAGTCGTGCCAATCCTGTTTCATGAGATCACTCAACAGAAGGCCTCACTCAAGAACGTTGTCACGCACACACGTGGTTGCCAAACGGCTCGGCCCACACCCCAAGCAAAAATGGCTTGAGGCGTTGAACCTGGAGTCCTAACGCCGGGGCCGGGCGCGACGAAGCGCAGTCGAACGTTGTGAAGACCTTCTGATCGTGATGAACAATGAACTGGTTGGCCGGGCCTTGTATTTATGCCTTGCGCCTGCGTGTCCTGTGCGTGACAGGGCCACCACTAACCGCATACGATTGCCGGCCGTCCTGAAAGTGGATGTGCGGATCGGCTCGCGCGGAACAAGCCACAAACAAATCGTAGGCCAGAACTCCATTCTTACCCATTGTGTGTAAGGCACTTGCGCACAGTCGCACGCTGCCTCTTGGTCCGAGATCTGTTTTTCCTTGAACCGTGCAATATCAGTGGTACTTGTATGCCCACGGAAAAAAGGGAACAACGACGAAGCCCGTCACAAGACGGGAAGGAGAAAACAGATGGACGTTCAGACCCACTTTGTTACGACAGTTTCCCCGCTCACCTCGGACACCAGAAACATGCTGCGACCAAGATGTTCACAACCATCTTGCCCTTCCGGGACGGCAGTTTGTTTAGTGCATCTCGCAAGACAACCATCGCCCCCTCCTCGGTCAGACCACCCTTCTGGACTTTGGTCTCAGCTGCTCGACGGAGCCAAGTAGCGGACTTGCGTAAGTACGAAGGGCAGCCCCGAGATTAGGGTCGCTTCTCTTATTTTGCTTGACGCGGCACTACTCTGATCTCATCAGCCGCGGCGTGAGCCAGAGAACCTGAATGGCATTCCCCTATCGTTCAGAAGTGTAGCGTCCGGATACGGTATGCACTTATGTCCAGAATCTACGAATACGCGAACAAGGGCGTTGTTCGGCAGCTGGGTCAGAAGTGCGTTTCCATTGCGTAGGAACTCATTTCATAAGTAACACTTCGGACGAACAGATATTTATTACTGCCGATACAAGTACGGCTAGCCTGCCAGGATAGTGATGCTCGCGCGACTCAATTCTTAATCCCAATAGTGCTGCGCCCGTAGCTTCGATCCTTGACCCTTGCGTGATGCGGTTTATCAACACGCGCCGCGCGGCGCATCGAATTGTGATGTCGCATGGAAACCTACACGATCAGCCGTTGAACCGGCGCGGCGTTCAGCCGCGCGCAGACCTCAACCCGCGCAGAGATTTGTTTCTGAATCAAGCTTCGGCAATGTTGATCAGCGTTGTAAGGCGCTTGCCGTCGAACGATGTACTTGGTATCGCGTATGACTGCCAAAGGGGCCGTGAGACTCTACTGCCGTCTTCAGCGATCTGCGCGAGCAGCAGCACACGCCTTCGAGCTTGTCGAGCGTGGGGTTGAAGCCCCACCTTGGCCGGCAGACTCGCGATACAACGAACCGCCCGGCCTGCCGGGCGCTCCTTGCCATTGACAAGGTGCGTCAGGGCATTCACGGAGCGCCAGCAGCTGCTGCATCGAACTGCGAACTGCCCGTTTACACATGCACGAAAGAGCTGCTCGGCTCCGCGAACGGTTACCGAAGCCTACAACGCTTTTTGCTCAACCGCCCGATCTGCTGCCCGCTGAAGCGCTGTTGACCTGCTGACTCTCGATCAAATGCTGGATTTCGTCCCCGCACCTTGGTAGGGGCGAAATCACCCTCATGTCAACCCCGAACTTCGACCGGCCCGTGAGGTGCGCCTGCCATGAAAGAAACCCCACGCTCGCGTCGAGGAACTCGTCAACCGGCTTGCACCAGTCCTGGGCGAGCGCATCAAAAGCCTACCTGGTCGCCTGGATCGCCGAGGACACTGATGGGCCGTCGAGAAATCGAGCAATGGCTTGAACTGGAGTCCATGCGGCATTTTGGCGACACGCTGACAGCCCTGGCCCCACCCAAACAGGAAGACATGCCGAGTGATGGCATTCCTGTCGGTCACGTCACCCAGGCAGGCAAACGCCTGTTTCCGCTCAAGATTCCACTGCCGCAGTTGAACAAGCACGTGCTCATCTCTGGCTCGTCAGGTTCGGGCAAGACCACGCTGATCTACCATTGCGTTCAAGGCTTGCTGAAGCCGGTATCCCCTTCTTCCTCTACGACTTCAATCTCGACTACAGGGCGCTGGCGCTGCCTGTCGAACAAGGTAAAGGTCTACACCATCGGCGAAGAAATCGCGCCGCTGCTTCAACCCTTGGCCGAACTGACGATCCAGCTCTGCCAGGCCAAGAGCCGGCTTCACGACCTGAATCCGCTGTTTCAGCTTGCTGACGTGGTCTGCAAGACGTTCTACGTCGGCCACGGGGTCAAGAGCATCCTGTGCGCCGCTCTGGCGCACGCAGCTCGAAGCTGGGCACAGAACGACTTCAGCCTGGAGCACACACCGAGTTTCAGACACGTTGCTCGCATGGGTTCGTGAACACGAACCCAGCGGATGAAGGGCCTTCGCTTCAAGGAATGGAAGGTCAGTACAGTTCGTGCCCTTGAGGCCCTTTGTGCGGGCAGCTTCGGCTCAAGCCTCGCGATCACACGCGACAAGCACGTTTCCATCGCCGCGCTCAAGGACGAGTGCGCCATCTTCGAGCTCAACCTCCCGGAAGACCTGAAACGCTTCTTTGTCGAGAGCATGATGCTCTGTATGCGCCAGCACGCCCTGCAAGCAGTCAAGGCGACCGGCAAGGGCAGGCTGCGCAACGTGATGATTCTCGACGAGGCGCACAATCTTTTGAAGAAGACTGAAGAGAAGATCGAAAGCCAGCTCGCCATTGCCCTTCGCGAACACCGAGGCTTGGGCACGGGCTACATCATCGCCGACCAAGTCCCAAGCCAACTCGACGACAGCGCCATCGCCAACACCCACACCAAGTTCTTCTTCACGCTGGACAACGCGCGCGACTTGCGCACGGCCGGCCAGAGCCTGCTGATTGAGGACACGGATGCCTTGTCGCGCCTGCCCACGGGCACGGCCTTGTGCCGTTTCGGCACGCACAGAGCCTTCGCCGTCACCCTCGACCCTGTTGACCACCTCAAACACGTTCCAGTCACGGATGAGGAAATCGCCCGAACCGCCGGTGATTCCGCGCTTTCCACCCCGGAATCCCTGCCAATCAGCCAACGGAGCCCCAATCAGCCTCCGACGCTTTCAGGTAAGAAACTGCATGAAGACGAGCGGAACCTGCTCGCTCACATCCTCAAAGACCCATTCGCGGGCGTCAGCAGGCATTTCAAAGGCTGCGGCATGAGCACCCGCAAGGGCCAGGCCGCCAAGGAGAACCTTGAACAACACGGCCTGGTGTGCAGCCATGAAATCCACCGGGAAATCCCCGGTGGCGGCAAAGTGGTGATCCTGGAGATCACCCAAGCCGGCGCCGAGTTGCTCAAACAACTCGGCCATGACGCCCGCTGGCCATACTACCGGGCAAGCCCGGAGCACGAGTATTGGAAGGAGCAGGCGGCGCGCCACTACGCCGCCCGCGGCTACGCCATCGCCAAGGAAGCCCCTCTCCCCTTGGGCGGCGCCGTCGATGTATCAGCAACCAAGCCAAGCGAGCGAGTAGCCATCGAGGTGGAAACCGGCAAGAGCGACCCGCTCGGCAATATCCAGAAAGCCCTCAACGCGGGCTTCGACAAAGTAGTCAGTCTCGCCACCAACTCAGTCACAGCCGAGGCCACAGAACAAGCTTTGCAGGCCGCTTTCGAATCGATTAACTCAAGTTACGCGGGCGAGGGGGCCGCCGAACACACCTGCTCCGAACCGATTCACTCAAGTTTATCCTCAGCGCAGCCACGTTCTAAGGCCGGCCCCGACCCGATTAACTCAAGTTACGCGTCTGTCGATGCTCCCAATAGCACGACTGCCGAACCGGTTAACTTGAGTTACGCACCCGCCCAACGCGCATCCGAAGCACCTCAAGAGATGATTCACTCAGGTTACGCACCGCCAGCGAAGCTCGATGGCCGCGTGAAAGTTCAAACGATTGCCGGTCTGCAGCCAACGGCCGAGGAGTTCATCAACCGCTTCTTCGAACTCCCAGGCCCCGAGAAACTGCTCGTCCTCGACGTACTCGACTTCCCGCACTCAGCGTGGCCTGGAAGGGAGCAACGCTTGGCGCAAGCGGGCGTGCCTGTTGCGCGCTCCCAAGACGCCCTTACCAACGCGGTTGACGCCAAACTTGTGCGCGAAGACGGCGAACATCTGGGCCTATCGCCAACCACACGCGATGCCTTCCGAACCCTTCGCATATTGCGCGATTAACTTGCGTTAACGCCCACAATCGAAGGGCTTTTATAGGCAAGCGTCTTTCCAATCGGCATGACAACCAACCGACCGACGTTCACCGACAACGATTTCAATGTCTACGCGGCCGCGCGCCGCTTGAAGAAGGCACGCGTGCTTGAACTCGCCCGCGAAACGAAGCTGGCCAAAAGTACCGTGCAGGGCGCTTTGTCGCGTTTGGCTAGCACCGGCTTGGTGGCCCGCATCACCATCCATGGGACGAGCTTCATCCGCGCCAACAGCCCGACCAACCGCTTGCGCTCACTACTGGCCGAGCGACGCCACTTGGCCGAACGTCATGCGGCGCAAGACAAACTACTTCTTCAGGACATCCGTTTTCTTCAGCAGGCCGGGGCGACCTCCCGCCGCAAGACCGCACGTTCAACCAAGCGAAGCCGCAAGTAACCCGGCTTACTTGAACACTGCCACTTCGGCGGCGTCGAGCGCGTGAAGATCGCCCCAGCAAGGTTTCCAGCACGATTTCCGACGTGATTCCTGCGCTCATCCCCCCAACCACACACCCGATACCACACCAGCATGGCGCGCAGCGCCACGCGCACACACCAGCCGGGGCCGAAGGCCCCGGCATATAGAACAGCCGCGCCGCAGCGCGGCCTATCCGCCAACTATGCAGCAGCCCTGCCAAGGGCCTAAACAACCCTCCTCACAACAACCCTCCCAACCCCACAAACCAGACCGCCAAAACCCTCACCCTGCCCAAACCGACAACCCGCCCCAGCACAACACAACAGCCCAACCCACCTCAACACTACCAACTCAACAACTCGCACACCTCGCCCGACCCTGACTTACCCTGACCTACCCTCTCCTCCCGACAACAAACCCCGCCGCCAGAAACACCGCCAACCCCATACCTGCCTTGCTCGCCATCCATCGCCAACCCAGCAGCCAAACCTGGCCCCTCAATCGGGGAACCACGGCTCCCCAGGACTCTTCACGCCACCCTTCAACTGAACATCCACCACGGCCAGTAACCCCGAATCGCGCAACGCTCAAGCTCAAACGGGTCCGCCAACTCATCCTCGTCCAAGCCTTCGACAAAACCCCAGTCATCAACCTTGCGAACAAGACAAGGGTGAACGGGCAACCCGTCCACCTCTTCCCTCGCTGACTCAGCGCCGGCCATGGCGCCGTCGCCCTGACTGCCCCTGCGCTCTGCTTCGCTGAACACCCGCTCGGCCTGACCATGCACTAGCTCAGCCAAGGCCTCGAACAAGCGCTCGGCCTCGCTCACGGTCAACGAAGCCGTGATATGCTCCTCGTCGCCGCGACGCACACTCACCTGCACGCTCTGCAACACCACCACCTCACGGCCGCCATCAACCACAACGTCGATCTCATGCTGCAACGCTTCCACGCGCACGCCGCCCTTCACCGAGCGGCTCGTCACAACTTCGCGCACACGCGCGCCAACACAGTTTTCGTTTTCCATAGATGCCTCCGCACCCCCGAACGCCCTTTTAGGCACTCTTTGAAAGGGTGCGGCGCGAACAAAGCGAGCAAAGGGATCGCTAAAGCTTTCGGCCGGCAACCATCAAGCATCGGCAAAGCCTTGCCGACCAGAATCCGGCCGACAGCTTTACGAAGGCCTGCGAGCCAACCGCCGCCTACCCGATGGAGCGCCAAAGGGCAACTGCACAACGCGGAGGCAAGAAAACGAAACGCGACAACGCGCGCGTGAAGCAGCCAAACGAGCCGCCTGCCCGTCACGGCGTGCGCTTCTCAGCAGGCTCCGGGAACCACTCGTCCACCTCATCAATCCAAACATGCTCCTCCAAAGCGCAAGCTCCGCTGCACCGCACGCAACCACTGCTCAAACAGTAACCGTTCCGCACCGCCTCCTTCACCAACTCGCGCACCGCGCCTCAAGAATCGCCGCACACTCCTGCAAGTCCTCACCCTGTTTCTCCGTCATGTCCAAAACCTCCGCCCGCAACGCAGACGCGCTCGGGCAACCACCACCGAGCGCGTATGACCAACCCACTGTGCGCCAATCATACCGCGCTTCCGAAGCTTCAGCTTTTCATGTCGCAGCCCTATGTAAGCTTGTGAGAGGCAAGACCACTTCTCTGACAGGCCGGGCGTTCAGAAAGGCAATCGTATGGTGGCAGTGATCCGAGAAGGACAGCGCTACGACGTTGAGGACGTTCGCTTCTGGGAAATCGCAAAGAACGGGGAACTGCGCTGCGACGACCAGATATTGTGCACCGACGGAAACTGGCGGCCAGCTCACCAGGTAAGCGACGTCAAGCCGTTCGTCCCCAATCCTCCCTCATCGCCGCTAGAAGACCTGCTCATCGCCCTCGCCGTCGGCGCTTTGGCGGGCTTGGCCATCGGCGGAGCTGCAGCTCTCGTGTCTGAACTGCTTCGCGACGAACCCAAACGGAAACGCAGAAGGCCCAACACCGAGCCGTTACCCGAGTGGAAGAAGCAGCAAGTGCGTGAAGGCGACGCCTACCAGTGCGTGTATTGTGGCGTGTTCGTCGAGCGTGGCCATATTGACCACCGGAATCCACGCACCAACGGCGGCTCAAACAACATGCCAAACCTGAGCCTGGCATGTTCCGACTGCAACCTCGCCAAAGGCACCATGACCGCAACAGAATTCCGGCGCCGGCTGGACAAGCGTGGCTAAAGTACGAGCCACGTCGATGCGAACTTGATCTTTCAAACCCCAGAGGTCGTTATGGCTGGAGGCAACGCACCCGCTAACCAACCGCGGCGTAGCCCTTACACGAGATACTGTCCGGTCTGCAAAAGCGACTTGGTGGCTGTCCCCTCCGTGAACCAGCCAGCGGGTCAATCTTCGCGCTACCAATGCCCCGTGTGCGACCGCTCATGGGAGATCAACATCATCAGCCGAACACCGCCCGCTGAATAGTCGGAAATCAAGCCTTGGCATTCACCCTTCCGTGCTCGCCACAACGGCAATCCACCAAGCCCCACAAGAAACCGTCAAACAACATCTTTTCAACAGGCGCCCCGCCCTTGATTACAAAGGGGGCTCACGGCAGGGATGATTTTTCCCACACGTCGCTGACGTCGTTCCGTCTTCATTGCCAAGAGCCGAATTGGCTGTCGCGCCCGTCTCTATACTTCCCCGCGTGAGCAGACCAAAAAGCGAGCCTTTATGTGCCTGGCGCACCCATCAGGGTGCAATGGCCCCCTCACGACCACCCAAGAACTCTCCTCCGCGTTCGACAACTTAGCCGAACTCATCGACAGCCTTCACGTAGAGGATTCATTCGAGGTCGAGTTTCGGAACCTTCGCTACGTCGTAGACTTCGAAACCTTCGAGGACTGCGGATTCAGCTACAAGTGCCCGCGACTAGGCCCAAACTGCTACCAGGTATTCGTTGACCAATCTCTAAGCGACCCTGAGCGCCGAGTCGTGCTACTTCACGAACTCATCGAACTGTACCTGTACTACGCCATTGGCATTCGGCCGCTGCAAACAGCCCACGAAATGGCCTCACAGCAGCATCGACAGTATGCCGCATCACGAAGCATCTCACCCCCACCACAATAGACGGGATCGCGAGCCCTACTTACCGCCGGCATGCCTGCGCGCTATCTTCCTCGCCATCACCTTCGCATGCGACAACAATTTCTTGAACGAACCACCGCTCCCTCCACGATAGTTGGCGAACGGCTCAGAACTTACAAAGTCCCTCTTAAGCTCACGAGCGCCCTCTGGCGTCAAGTCAACTTCCTTGCAAACCCTTGACACCAGTACGTCTATCAACCTCGTAGAACTCTGCTTTGCAGCGTCCCAGTCGATCTCTAGCTCGTCAGCGATTGCCGCAAGCAGTACTTCCCGGTCCAAATCAAGTCCAGGTTCAACGTACAGCGAAATCGACCAGAGCTGGTGGTGAGCCTTGATGATCTCTCTCCCCTTACTGCTAGACTCATGCGCCAATATCCTGGGACCCGACTTCGACTGCACCACGACCTCCGGCACTTTTTCGCGCATCTTTGGCGAAGGGATCCAGAGTGCGATCTGGGAAGGGTCAGCGCCAACCAGTTCAGCCACACGACTCTCAAGCTCAAGTTGAGCAGTCCGCGAACCAAACTCTCGGTAAATGTCGTCAGCCTTGTCGCCGGCGGACGTACACCGACCCACAAGCTTGTACAACCTACGACTAAGCAGCGCATCGCAAATGCGCGCGACCGTTCTCCAAGCAGAGTGCTCGTGTTCCTTCTTTCGGGCCTCTGCGTACAACATCTCAAGCAGCGAGTCGTCGCCCGCATCGCGAACGATCTCCTCAACTTTGGCAATGGCCTGCTGGTTGGCCTGCGCGTCTGACAAAGGCAAGTCGTTGGGGCCTCTCTGTCTCACCGCGTCTGCCAATGCACTGTGCCATGCGGATACCAGTTTGCCCAGCATGACGTCGGCGGCAACCTTTGCATGGTGATAGAGTAACCGCTCGTTGAGCTCGTAGCGGTATTGGAGATACTTGTAAAGCTCAGTGACAACGTCGACGCGATGGCGGTTGTTCCTGAACAAGCGCACCGTGAAGCGCGACCAATGGAAGCGCTCGTCGGTTTTTCGCACGTACGCGCCGTCAAGGAAGCGCTTCCCAGTTGGGCCGGGAGTCCACTGAAATAATGGTCACGAGGCAAGTAGTCCAACAAGTCCGCGCAGATGGTGTTTCCGATCGGATCTTTCACGAAACGCAGGTCTCTTGGAAGGGCGTCCGCCGAGCCGGTGCCGGATAGTACGAGAACCTTCAAGTACTTAACGAGTTCCTCATCCAACTCGATCTTTGCCGTCTTTAGAATCTCGTTCCAGTAGTACGTGAACCGTTCCTCGTTTTCGTCATGAGGCACTAACAGGCGCAAGTCATCTTCAAGAGTGTGCCCAAACGGAACGTGGCCGATGTCGTGCAACAACGCGCCGAGCCTGCAGAGCACAACTGCGCGTCCAACCCGCTCGTTGTAAACATTCTTATCCCCACGGGCCTCATGATTCCACTGGTCAAAAATGTCAGGAACGTGTCCCTTGGTGTTTCGCTGGTCCAGCACCACATTGAGAATGTCTTGAGCTGCGCGTAGCGCACCCAGCGCATGGGAAAAACGAGAGTTCGTTGCAGCAGGATATACAAGATGCGCAGTACCCAACTGGCGAATCCGTCGTAGGCGCTGGAAACTCCTCGTGTCGATTATGCGCCGTTCAAGCTCAGTAACAAACACCTCGCCATGGATAGGATCAGTGATGGTCTTTTGCGGCGCAAGGAGTTGTGGCTCAATGCCCCAAGGTCGGCACTGTCGCTGCTCATCAGTAAGTCCCCAAGACGACATTCACCCCTCCACCCAATTTGCCCAAGCTTGAAAAAAGGACAGGCAGGATACAATCTGGCGACATCATGTCCGCAGAAAACCGCAGAGACTACGTCATGTCGTACAGGAAAAACCTAAGGCAATCAGCACCTTCAAGCGCGCTCCTCGGATCGTACTAAATGCTTCCAACTCAAAGACTTCGGGAAGTTCTGGCACGTATCCCATGATGTTGCGACGGGACACAATGGACCGAATCCTTGGGCTAGAACGAAGAACACGCCATATGAGAAAAAGGCAGCATCGTGTCGCGAGCCCCTGCCCCCAAAGCGCACTTCTTACGGTCGTGGACGCGACCGCATAGCCCAAGTGTATGGAACCCGTTACCGTCTTCGTCCTCGTTCAAGCGCAGACCGGACGTTTCCTCCCCCGGCGCACAAGCAGCGCCACACGCCGCACAGTCTCCTTGCGCCACGAGCGCGCCCGCTTGTTGCCCATCCAAGTGTGTAGAGGCAGTACTGCTAAGCTCGTCCGTCCATAACGCAGCCGCCCAAGAACCTCCGTCTCTCGCTCGTGCTTCATTGCACACCTCCGGCCGCTACAGCCATCCGCGCCAGCTTGTCCTCGGCCGTTTCCCAGGGCCCTTCTCCCGGTGCCTGTCCCAGCACGCGCTCGTAGAACATCCTGGCTTCCGCCCAATCCTCACTCGTTCCGTCACTGAGCACCCTGACTTCAGGAAAATGACGCTTCAGCGCCATCAACGCCGCGCAAACCAGCAAGTCGTACGGTTTACGGTTGGTCTTGCAGCACTCGGCGTACCTGCCTTTGAACGGCATCACATCTCGAAGGACGCGGTCAACACGAAACGTCTCGTGAGACATCTCGCCAACGCCGTTGAACGCCACATGGCCCACAAGCAAGTCCGGCTCGCCTTCGCCGTCCCAACCGGCGATTCGCAACGGTTCATCGGCATAATGCCCGCCCGCAGAACTTGAACGCTCGGGCAAGACGGCCAGCAGCTTGCGAACGTCCTCCACAAACCGCATGAACCGCCTCGCGTCCAGCGCCCTCTTCGGGCGGCTCCAGTAATGCGTGTATCCCATCGTGTCACCTCGGAACACGCCGGCTCAAAGGCCCGCGTGACCACTCGCAGCAAAGTGGTCATGCCGGGACAACACATGCTCGGAAGAGGGTGAAGAAGAAGGATGGAACCGCAAGCCACCCCAAGAGCACCTCATTTTTGTCGAGGGCGACTTACGGCTCCGAAAAGGAAGCCGTAAGGCCGGCCTTGGCAGCAGCGATTGCGGTGTGGATCTCGCGGCGCGCCTCGCGCAGACAGCGCACGCAGAAGTAGCCTCCCAGGTGGCGCTTACGCTGGCCGCACAACAGACAGAAGAACGCCCTTTGCGGCAGCACGACCAGTTCATCTTCTCTCATCGCGTAGACCTCCGGCAACTCGCCGAAAGGGCCGATTTGTTGGCGGACGACCACGCAACAATTGCCAAACAATGGTTCACAAACCAGCCTCCTCCGGAGTCGCGAAAGTGGCGATACGATTTGGCGCTGATAAAACACGAGGTGCCAACTTACGAATACACTTGTCGCGATTCCGTGAATATGGCATACTTCACACTACACAGGTGATGTCAAAGGGGCAACTGTGCGTACAACACTGATGATCGGTCTTATGTTTGCGTTGGTAGTCGGGACGACAACGCTTCAAGCGGAAGACAAAACAAGCAACACAGCCAAGCCCGCACCTGCGGAACTGGACTATAGTCCCCGGTTTCTCTACATCGGCTTCGGGTTCTCCACTACCTCGCGGGCTGTATTCGGCCAGACTTTTCGCTCCTACAAGCCAACTGACACTGTCGGAACTCGAACGGGCCCTCGGTATCGGGAGCTTAAGGATTTAGGCGACTCAAAGATGGGCGGAGTGCTGACGTTTCGACTCCGATACAACGACCTAATGACAAGGGGCGAGCGCACACTTTTCGCACAAGGCGCGAACCGCAATGTCAAGTCCATCTCCAACCAGAACCTATACTGGCCGGCTCCGATACCAGACTCGATCCGTAGTACTATAAAACAAAAAGCTCTGAGCAAAAATGGTCTTAGCATAGAACAAGCGACGCAAGAGGTTCTGCAGGAGGAAGCCGTCCAAAAAAGCATCAAGGATGGCTTGTTGCGCGGCGGTAAAGTTGACGTGGGGTTTGGTTGGTTCAATACATGCGAAGTGACAATGGACTTGTTCCTGGATGAAGATTCCAGCCGCGATAACTTATCGTCAGGATTACGATCCCAAGGGGGCTTGGCACTCCAGGGCAGCCTGAGCGCGATCGGACTGCATCTACTTGTATCAACCCTCTCGGATGACAACACAACCTTTGACCCGGCATTGGCTTGGTCGGTATCTCTGTCCACCTACGGTTGGTTGGCAACAAACCTAAAATTTGGCAGCCTCCAGTGGCTAGCTGGAGGAGGAATAGAACAGGTGTTTGTCATCCCAGGATTCACAAGCTTCTCTCGTGAGGTGATCGTAGACAGCAAGACAAGCATCGCCAAGGGCTTTCGATCGGCTGAATTCCGCCTCGGTACATACATCGCCGGGTTCAACACGCCATCGGTTAGAGAAAGAAGTGTCCGCGAGGACGATCCTGCAGTCCTGAAACGGGGATCGTATGTTCGCGTAAACGAATTCGGACAGCCACTCTACGACAACAGAGTTGGAGTCCTCTTTACCGCAGACTTCCACCTTCCCCTCAGCAGCAGCATTATCCTCTACGCTCGCGGCAACGTACTCATCGGTAACAAGACATCTACTTGGGAAACGCAGATTGGCATCACGATTTCAATATCAGAACTAGCTTCGTTGTTTACTTGATGAACGATGGCACGCCTGCACCGGACGAGTTGGATCAGCCGTTGAGCAACCCAGGCTACACGGGAGAGACCACCAACGAGATTCGGCACGAGCAACAAATGTCGCCCAACCGACCTCCGCCGATGTTCCTGCCCTCAGCGCATGAAACCGATGCTTGCGCACTCGATCTCAAGCATGTCTCTGTCAACCAGTGCATGCACTGCCCTCTTCGCTCGCACCGATTCCTATAACCATTCAACAAGCAGAAGAACGCCCTTTGCGGCAGCACAACCAATTCATCGTCTCTCATCGCAATAGACTTCCGGCGACTCGCCAACACGGCCGAGTTGCCGAGAGGTCATGGAATTCCTGAAAAGGCCGGCGCTCTGAACCGTTCTCCCATGCAGACGACACCACCCCGTAAAGGAGACGCGCCATGCCCAAACACGAATACGCCGAACTTGCCCGTACGCTTGTCCGCGCTGGCTGCTGCCACATCTCGGAAGAGCACTGCGAGAAAGGCAAGCCGCTGCAGAAGCTGCTCGTGGAAGCCGCGCTTACAGCCCAGCGCAACCTGGTCATTCGGCCTGAGTTCGCGTTCAAGACCGAGGACCTCAAAGCTGTGACGCGCGAGATCGAGCGCTTCAAGGATGAACTGAACATAGAGCTTTCGCGCGAGCCCAAGCTCCATGACGACTCCGGCACACACCTGCGCAAGCTGCGCAGCGCTCTGGCCAGAACCATTTCGCGCGCAGCCAGCCTGTGCACACAGGACACACTGCCCCAGGTAACCGAGTTGCTCGGCAAAGTCTGGGAGGCCGTGCAGGAAGCCGAGAACGAAGCAATCGCGCTCTCCCAGTTCCGTAACCAGCTCACGCTCGCATTCATCGCCGAGTTCAAACACGCAGCCAACTCCAGGCGCAACTGATGACCTGGACAGAAGCGCCCCTGGTGCCCATGACCCCGCTGGAGGCCGCGCGCAATCACCTCAACGCCAAACACGCCGCGCAAGAGAAGCTACTTCTGAAAACCATCGCGGCGCTGCAAGCCGTCCAGCAGGCGAAGCCAAAACGTGCTCGTGGCCGGAGAGGCAGATGGTCGACCGCGCCAAAACTTCGTGGCGCAGGAGCATTATCGTGTTGCTTGCCGACTTGCTTGTGAAAGGAGCCATCTGGTATATTGCACATAATGCACAATAGGAGTTCCGCCATGACTACCTGGGCTTTTCTTTCGATTTGTGTTTCCCTGCCTCAACCCAAGCGCAGCGAGCTGATCGCCTGTATCGAGATGGCGGGCTGGCGGCCTTTGGACGGCTTCGCCGACTGCTGGTACGGCTGCTGCGGCGAGCTGAACCAGCGCGAGGTTGTCCTCGCGGTGCGCGGGATTCTCGAAACGGCGCTGATCACCGTGGACAGCGACGCGGAAGTGTGTTTCGCGTTGCACACCGGGCAGAGCACGCCGCACGTGGGCAAGGTGAAGCGCGCGAAGACGCGGCGGGTTCGCAAGACAACCCGCCAGGTCGAAGGTCCGGCGTACAGGCGAACCAGGCCGTGTCGCATCCCACACCCAATGCACACGAAGCGGCAGACCCGCTCGCAGGGTTAAGCTGTTGTGCGGAGGACTCGCCTGGCTGGCCTCTCAGGCTCGCCTCATTTCCAGCGCGCTGTGACGCGCTCAAGGGTGCGGCCGAGCTGTTCGAACTCGTCCGCGTGGCGCAGGAACACTTCGGCGATCCTGGGATCAAAGTGGGTACCGGCGCAGCGCTTGATTTCTTCCAACGACTCCCGCTTGCCTCGCTCCGGGTTGTACAGCCGCTTGCTGCGCATTGCGTCGTACGCATCAATGACCGCCACAATCCGCGCCGCCAGAGGGGTAGCCTCGCCCTTCAAACCATCAGGGTAGCCCTTGCCGTCCCAGCGCTCGTGATGGTGACGGATCACCTCTGCGGCCAGGTTGAGCTCGGGGTCCCGTCCGTCGTCGGCCTTCGTCGCTGCCTGGATCACCTCCCCAGCCTTTCACGCAGTGGGTTTTCATCAGCTCAAACTCATCCGGGGCGAGGCGCCCCGGCTTGCGGAGAATCGCATCCGGGATGGACACCTTGCCAATGTCGTGGAGCCAGGCCGCAATGCCGATGAACTGCAGCAGGTTGT
Organism: Planctomycetota bacterium; assembly: GCA_027493625.1. Classification (GTDB taxonomy): domain Bacteria; phylum Planctomycetota; class UBA8742; order UBA2392; family UBA2392; genus JACKID01. The sequence goes on from JAOSKM010000003.1 coordinate 33,038, forward strand.
CGTTAATTTGCGCGCCATACACGCCGGCGTCCCGCAGGCGGAACGCAAGCGCTTCAGAGAAGGCCGCCACCCGCTCCACGTGCAGGCCGGTTTCCGTGTCCCGCTGCTCAATCAGCTTGGCCAGGGCCAGCAGGCCGGCTCGTCGAGCCCGGGGTTGCGGCTCGGCGGCTGCCAGCTGAGAGCTTGCCGGGACTGACTTGAAAGCCGTACGCCCGAGGATGCGGGTCAGACTGTCGCGGACCTTCTTTACGTCCATGGGGAGTCGCAGGAATCCCGCGAGGCCCAGATTCAGCGCATCCTCCAGCTCTTCGATGGTCGGATCCGAGCCATAAAGCAGGACAGGCATTCGAGGCTGACCTGTTGCAAGCGCCCCGGCCAGACTCAAACCACCGCCCGGGATGCGAAGATCAACTAGGGCCACGTGAAATCCTTCCCGCACCCGGGCGAAGGCTTCCTGGTGGGTGCCGGCATAAACTACATCCAGACCATCCGCGGCCTGGCTGAACAGGCCGCTCACATCAATCGACCCTTGGGCGACAAGCATGGATAATCCTCCGGTTTGTAAAGTTCTCACGGCCAGATCCTCAGATGTGGCTTGCTCTGAAAACGCCGCAGGCAGGATGAAACAGGACCAGTTGTGGGCGTAGGTTACCGCAGAGCAGTAACGGGAGATGTGCTGCGAATCTTCCAAACCGGAATCATTCAGCCTTGAACAGGCTTTGTCGTTGCGCCGCTGATCTGGGCCAACAGGACGTCAAAGTCCCTTCGCACGGCTTCCAGCTCTTTGCCGGCCGCGTCGTTGGCAAGGGCGTTGATGTACACGCCGTTCCACAACTCGTCGAGTCTCGCCTGCAACTCCAGCAGGGCCGTGATGGACGCCTCGTGCACTGCTCCGCCGTCACGCAAGGCGTAGATGCTGTGCTTGCGCGCTTTGACTTCATCGCGCAAGGTCTCGATCTTCCGCAAGATATCATGCATGGCAGTAAGTCCTAACTCATGGCGGCGCTGAGACACCATTCGCCTACCCGCCATCGCTCCCCATTGCGACACGCACGTAATCCAAAAACAGCGCGTCCAGTTGTCCCGCGGCGGTGGGTTCGTCAATCGACCTGGTTTGTACACTCTTCCACAGGTCGTCGAGCCGCGCTTCCAGTTCCTGCAAGGCGGCTTCCCGAGTGCTGCTCTGAGCTGCTGCCGCGCCACCGGCCTTGAACGCAGCCCTGCGCTCTTGCACCTGAGCGCGAATGGACTCAATTTCGTTGAGCAAGGTCATGACCTTTGGGAATCGTCCCGATTCACTTGGCAGAACGGCAAAAATACACTAGCGCATCTAGTACTGTCAGACCTCCCTACTTCACGCGGCGCCATTGCCAGGCCCGCGGGCCGTGTTCCTCGCGCCACTTGTAGTTAGGTCGCGCCACGCCCCGCCGGACCAGGTGCTCGAACGCCTCCCCCTCGCTGACGACCTTGGATTTGAAGACTTTTCGCACCTGCCCCAAACCCGTCGCTGGGTGCTCCGGTGTGCGCTCCCGAGCAATGTTCGATTCCCGTTCACTCATGCCTGCTTTGGCTTTCGTTCATGACTCCCAATACTTCCGCCGCGATCCTGCGGAGGGCCTCGTCCTGCCCGTTGGCAAGTTCCGTCAACAATCCCAAAGCTTCCCGGTCCTTGGTGACTGCAAGCAGGGCGATGGCTCGTTCGCGGAGTTTGCGGTCTGCGCATTCGTCCTCGGCGATGGCCAGGATCTTCGCGTGCCCCTCTGGTGAAGGCGTGTACGCCAGCGCGTTCAACGCCATGGTCGCGTAAGCGTCCCGATTGTCGACCAGCTCAATCAGGGTGGGGACCAGCTCCGCATCCGGGTTTTCCCGCGCGGCCTTCAACCCACGCGCCCGCGTGTTGCCTTTCGTGGAGGCCAAGGAGGTTTTCACCACACTCGTGGTTGCGGCCGTGCCCTCCCCGCCCGCCAGTCGCAGAGCGGTTTCAAGGGCAACAAGCTGCACTTCCTCGCTGGGATCACCAATGATGGTGGTGCGCAAAACGGGGAGATCTGATCGAGCCCAGTCCTGGCGGCCTATCCACTCCAGATGTTCCAACCGGTCTGAAGTATAATTGAGTTCGCGCATCTTCTGCAGCGCTGCCTCTGGCGGTGACGGCGCAGTCCCGTCAACGCCCGTGGTGTCTCCCGAATCCATATCGGCTTCGGATGGTCGGACTTGGGGCCCTTCGGGGCTGTGGAGCAGCACAAGCAGGCCCACCACGCTCCCTGCAACCACGATAACCACAAGCGCAATAATCGCTGCAGGCTTCACGGCACCCTCCCTTAGAGCTGTTCCTCCACTCGGAGGAAGTCTACACCGCAAGACCGCTTGACTTCGCTCGGATCCCCGTTCTGAGACGAGCGGTGGCTTGTTGTACTGATTACCGCGACTACGGTCCAGTGCATTACGAACCATTGGCCCGTGCTCGCATGTAACACATCGCTCGACGGCACAGATTCCGAGAACCCTGATCGAGACAAGTTGTTGTTGGCACCCTTGCATTTCTTCAGTGGCGATCACGGTTCATCCCAAACACACTCCCTGACAACCAGTTGGCGGAATTTGCATAGAAGCCGCGGTGCATTCCACGAGACTTGTAAAAAGTGAGTGGCAAGACTTTTCTAAAAAGCACAGTATGCACAGTTATCGGATCTGGGACTGTCGGAAAGATTTTTTGAGGAATCTCCTCCCAAGGGATTCAAACGAGTTGTACCGTTTCCCCACGGGTATCCCAACATCTGCAAGCACTTACTGAAAAACATGGCGCGACTTCCTGCTGTGTCGTCGAACTCCCACCACCTGCCACACGCCCGGCCTGGCAAGAGTACGCCATTGGCGCTTGCTGTATGTGATCCGGACGCGCCTCCAGCTTTAAATGAACTGATGCAAGCCGACACGGCCCTCCGGCGGGCTGGTCTTCAATTTTGCTTGAGGAACAACCGATGAACGCCTTCAGAACCCTGCTGTTGCTCGCTTGCGCCGCACTGGCTCCTTCCCTGCTGGCCTTGACCGTCACGGCCGACATCTCCAGCGACACGACCTGGACCTCCAGCGACAGCCCGGTGATCATCAACCCCGCTGGAAGCAGCGGTGGCACCATCACGGTGCTGAACGGGGCAACGCTGACCATTGACGCGTCAAGCGGCCCGGTCACGGTACGGTGGAACGAGAACTGCGACCTGCGCATCGGCAACGGGACGGACCAGGGCACCCTGCTTCTGGAGGCAGCGGGCAACGCCATCACCTTCGAGGTCCGCACAGGAGGCAACATCGGGATCTCGAGCACGGGGCAGATCCTCTGCGTGGACACCACGTCGCAGGTGGTGTTCACCCGCTATTCCACAAACACCTGGGGCGCGCTCGATTTTGAAGCCGGCCAGACCCGCACCAGCGAGCTGAACAACTGCGCGTTCAGCTACGGCGGCAGTGACAGCCACAACGGCATCCTGCACATCCGCTCCAGCAGCTCGAACCTGCCCGTCCTTGAGAACCTGTCCTTCGACACCTGCACGGGCTCGGCCATCCGCATGGATGGCGACGGCATCAACGTGTTCGCGGAAGGAAACGTGGTCGGTCCGATCAGCGTGTCCAACACCACCTACGCTGCCAACCTGCAGACCACCACGGCCACGGCGGAGCTGATCCGCTTCCCGGACATCTCGGGCACGGCGGCGCCGCTTGCGCAGTTCACCGGCGACCAGACCATCGGCAGCTCCTCCGCCATCAGCCACGTGCGCTTCGACGACGCCTGGGAGTTCGTGGAGATCACGGGCACGCCGGCCTTTGTGGTAGTGCAAGGGAGCATCTGGGGCACGGAAGAAAAGCGGCCGGTGTTCAGGACCACGAGCGGAACCTCAAAGTCCGCCTGGACCGGCATCCGCATCTCTACGGACTCGTACCCCAACTTGTTCGGTGGAAACGGGCCCGTGGCATTTGTGGAGATCCGCAACGCCAGCGTGGGCTTGGACATCGACAAGGGAACAACCTACGAGCCGGATGCCTCCGGCCCGACTCCCTGGCGCTTCCCCGGCCTCGTGGTTCGCATGTGCGGCACGGGCATCCGAATCCGGACATCCTTGGAGACTACGGCTCCCTATGAGGGCTACACCACCATCATCGACGGGGCCCAGGTCGGCGGCACGACCACCAGCGCCGACTGCACCACCTGCGTTCTTGTCGAGCACGGCCGAGCCATCCTGCAGGGTTGCAATATCGAAGGGGCAACCTCCGCGAACGTCACAGTAGGCTCGGCGACAGCCGAAACCAACGACGTCACCATTCGCGAATGCCGGTTGTCGGACGTGGCGGCAACCTACTCGGTGAACCTGGCGGACTGCGCCGCGGCGGGCAGCGTAACGATTGAACGCACCAGCATCTTCTCAGCGACCACGGGAATCTACTTCGTCCAGAGCGGCAACACTTCAGCGCGTGCCTTGACCGTGCGGAATTCCTGCGTGACAGGCCTGACCACCTGCTTGAGCATCAACGTCACCACAGCTTCCGTCGCCTCGCTCCTGTTCGAGGATTCCACCATCGGTGGAACCAGCAGCGGAACCACCCAGCGCGGCATCCTGGCCACACAACTCAACAGCTCAAGCACGGCGGTGTTCAGGCGCTGCAACATCATGAACAACCGCGAATACGGCTTCCAGGCCGGGACGTCCACCAGCAACACCTGCGAGTACACATTTGAAGAGTGCGCGCTCTTGAACAACGGAGATGGCGGCACCGGCGAGGGCGGGATCCGCGACTCCCGAAGCATCAGCGCCAAGATCGTGGCGACCCACTGCACCTTCATGGGCAACAACCCATGGGGCGTGTACGACAACAACGGCACGGCCGTTGCCGACGCGCAAAATTGCTACTGGGGAGCAAGTGACGGCCCCGGAGGTTCAGGCCCAGGCAGCGGAGACGCGATCAACTCGGCCACGAATGTGGACGCCGATCCCTTCCTGGCCCGGCCTTACGTTGACATGTTGCTGGGCGGCAGCCCGGCAAGCGCTTCCGCGTGGACCGTGAATGAAAGCACTGACACGCCCGCGGACGCGCTGCACGTGCTGGCGTCCCAGCCCTACTTCGTGTGGACGTTCGGCAGCGACTTCGCGCTTGAGAGCCAGAGCGCTTACCAGATCCAGGTCGCGAGCAACGCCCAGTTCACGGGTACGCTGCTGTGGGAATCGACCAAGACCACCAGCAGCGCCACCAGCGTGCAGTACAACGGCTCGGCGCTCTCCGAGGCCACCGCCTACTACGCCCGCATAGCCCTCTGGAACCAGAACGACCGGCGAGGCCCCTGGCGGACCCTGATGTTCATCCGGAATAGCGCACCGGCTACGGTTGGGGACACCGACCGTACGCCCGCTGACGGCTATAGCCACTACGACTGGACGCCGGTGTTTGTGTGGCAGCGGCCGGCGGATGCCGACGAGGACCCCCTTCACTTCGAGTTGTTCGCGGACGATGGAAGCCCCGCCGATTTCACAGCCAGATCCTGGACCACCAGCAGTGCGACCTCATGGTCGCCCGCATCCCTTGATGCTCGAGGGAACTTCGAGTTGTCCACAGACGGCGGAACTACTTGGGTGCCATTCCCGGAAGACGGAGCGCCGGCTGGTGATACAGTGTTGGTCAGATTGACCTGGCCCGATGAATGGGGCATGAATGATCGGACTGCCATGGCGCCTTGGACCTGGAAGGTGCGCGCCTACGACGGGTTTGAGTACGGATCCTACTCCAACACCTGGGACTTCGACTTAACCCGCAGTTATACGATCAGCGGCCAGTTGCAGAACGACGCTGGCGCGGGACTGAATAGCAAGACAATCCGCCTGTACGTCAACGGCGTCGACTCCGGCGACACGGACGACACACAAAACGTCAGCTCGGTGGATGGGCGCTTTGACATCGTCACCACGGACGCCCTTGAAGTCGGGGACGTGCTCTGGGTCTACGTTGACGACGAAACCGAAAAGGGCGCGGCCGTGTTCCACTTCACCGGCGACAGCATGACGTGGGCCGGCGACAGCATCGTCGTGCGAGCCGAGCGCGCCTACGTCTACGGCACCGTTGACGGGCTGGCTTTCAGCAACGCGGACTTTGAGATCACTACGACCGATACGGACATCCCGTGGACCTACTCCAGCGGCACCGTGACGTTCAAGTCCACACTGAATGGAACTGGGGATGGTCTGCACCTGCAGGGCCAACTGGACATGTCCGGAGTCTTGGACGGCACGACTTCGTTGGACGTTGAACTTACCGTCGGTAGTTCGGGCCATCTCCGCACCCAAGGCTACAACGCGAGCTTTCACGGCTTCGACAATGACGGCAGTTTGGAAATTCTTGACGGTTCTACCTTCACCATCGACGGCGCGAACTCCACTTCGAGCGAATGCTTCCGCGTTGTCGACTCGACCTTCGCATTCGGCAATGGCGGTAGCGCCCTGACCCTTACCGTTGACGCGGGCGTGGCATACTTCAGCAACGCGACACTCCGGGACGACAACGGATACGTAAGCACGCTGACGGTTGATTCCGCCAGTGCGACCAACCTGGCCTCGCTGAGCGCTTTTGACACGACCTTTTCCTGGTTTGGACTTGTCATCGAGTCGGACGGCGTGCTTGACCTGTTCAACGACAACATCTTCCAGAACGACGTTTCCACCCAGCACATCCATTGGAAGTCGGAAAGCGACCTTAGCGCCACCCAGATGCGTGGTATCCAGTTCAATGTGTCGCTCGGAAATGGCGAATACAACGTCACTGCCACCAGCAGTGCAAACAACATCAATATGATCGGCTGCGGGGGTCTGAGCCAAGGCGAAGCCTATGACAACGACAGCAACAACAAGGTCGATTGGGAACTGACGCCTCCGACCGGACTTCGACTTACCCTCGGCGACACTCGCGTCCGCGCGGACTGGGACGCCAACGACCAGGTGGACGCCAGCGCATTTGGTTTCAACCTATACAAGGCTGCAGCTGAGGACGGCTCGTGGACAAGCGGACCCGTATATGACGGTATGTCCATCACTCTGTTCACCGACTCGAATGCAAACTTCACCAGCGCGCTGGTGGGTGCCACCTTTTATCCGGATGCAACAAGCACCAGCACCCTGACCGTCGCGTCGGTCCCCTCATCAACAACTCTCACCGTGAGCGGCGACCATTCGGGGGCTGCATCCAATGGGGATCCCTACAGCTTCTTCGTCAAAGTCAACGGCAGCCTGCTCACAGACACACATGACGAGGCGGAAAGCCTCACCAACGGGACGACCTACTACTTCTACCTGACCATCGACGACTCAACCGAAGACGCCCCCCTCAGCCGCAACCGCGGCGAGGAGAAGACTCTGGCTCCGGCCGCGTCGAGCATCTCGGCCGTTTCACCCGACAACGCGGACGCCACCAGCGTTCTGGCCCTGAGTGTGATCGGCGACGACACGCACTGGGAAAGCTCCACAACCGTCACGATTACCAAAGGCGGCGGCAGCGGCGTAACGGTTAACGACACGCTGATCATCAGCGCCAAGCTGGCTTTGGTTGACGCGACGTTGTCGAGTGCTACCACGGGGACCTGGACGGTAACGGCCACAGAGAACGACATCTGGGGCATCGCTGCGTATGACGAGGTGGAAACTGCAGACCTTACCGTCTCCGGCAATGACGCTGACCTGGCTGATCGCCCGACCCTGGTGTTCAGCACCAACAACAGTGGCATCGCGGCCGACGCGGACACCAGCGGCTCGTTCGTCTTCAATATCGACTTCACGGACCAGGGTGGCGGTGTCGATACGACCAACCTGGAGATCTTCGCCTCCCGCGACGTGACGATCTCAAGCGCGAGCAAGACCGCCGGCACGGAACTGATCGGCGCCGGCTTGAGCATCGACACGCTCAACGACAGCCGCGCCACGTGCACGATCAACCAGACGGCCGGCACCGAGCTCTTCGCGGACGGCGAGTACACATTGACCGCTCGCGTCGCGGACGACTACGGCAACTACTCTGAATGGGCGACGCGCCGATTCTATGTGGAGGGCGCGGCTTCGGATGTTGCCAAGACGGGAGAGTTGCTCCACCAGGGTGACACTGAGCTAACTTTCCAGATCACCGGCACGTTCTCGACCACGGTAGACGGCGTGGACTTCGGCAGCGGCATCACCACCGTCAGCTACAACAAGGACTCCGGCACCGAGATCTCGGTTACCGTCACGGTGGACGAGACCGCAGCCTGCGGACCGCGCACCTTTACGGTGGACATGACCACCGGTACGGATCCGGTTGGCGTGATCATCGTCGAGTACCCGACAAACATCCTGCCGACGGTCAACAACGACGAGCCCTCGCGCAATCCCGCCATCGGCGGCGTCAACGTGTTCCTGGTCAACGGTGAATTCTTCAAGAGCGAGACCGACCTCGCCGTGCGCGGCCGCATGATGGGCATTTCCTGGTCGCGCTTCTACCGCAGCCAGATCACCTATGATGGCCCGCTGGGCCATGGCTGGGTGGGGCACTACCTCCAGCGTGTCGATGAAGATCGTGGATTGATCACCTGGTACACTCCGGACGGCCGCTCCGAAACATTCCTTCCGGAGCCGATGGGTGGTTACATCAGCCCGCCTGGCGTGTACGTAACTGCCAGCACCGAAGCGACCCACAGCACCACCACATTGACAGATCGCCATGGCTACCAGTGCGTGTTCAACGCGGACGGCAGACTGTGGCGCTGCATCGACCGCAACGGCAACACCACTGAGTGCAGCTACAACTATGCCGGCCAGCTCACAACTATCACCAATGACCTTGGCGAGACCTTCACCATCGCCTACCACACCCACGGGCGCGTCGATACTGTCTCCGGACAACATGTGGAACGACGGCACCACGGGCCACACCGCCGCGCGCCAAGTCGAGTACGAGTACGACTCCGAGGGCAATCTGACGGAGCAGAAGGCCCCGACCACCAGCCGTTACGACGGCTCGCCCTACGCGCGCACCACTTACGGCTACGCCTACGACAACACGCACAACCTGATTCGCTGCATCAACCCGCGCGAATTCGCCGAAAGCAGCGAGCCGGTTGCCTACCTCGAGAACTTCTACGATTCCAGCGACCGCGTGATCGACCAGAAGCTCGGCGACGAGGCCGACGTGCTGGACACGCACCTCACGCGCTCCGCCTTCATCCGCCTGCGTTACGAAAGCTCAACCCTCATTCACGAGATCGACCGCAACGGTCACCGCACGGACTACACCTTGGACGGCAGCGGGCGCGCAGCATACGTAACGCGCTTCACGGCATTCTGGAGCGTGGACACGGACGATCCCATCACACACAGCACCGTCACCCAGGAAGTCGCAAAGCTGCGGTCGGGAGATCCAAGCAACTTCGAAACGAGTTTCACCTACAACAGCAACCACGAGATTCTCACCATCAACTACCCACGCGGAAACAAGGTCACCTACGAATATCCGGAGGGCGTGAGCCAGACCAGTGGCACCTGCACGAGCAACCCCAGCGCCACCGTTCTTACGGACACCGGCAAGTCATGGACGGCCGACGCCTACATCGGCATGACCCTGCGCATGGGCAGCGACGCCGGCGAGTACGCCTACTACCCCATCGTGGACAATGACGCCACCACCATCACCATTGAGAGCGACGGCTTCAGCCTGTCCGGTGACGGCTGGCTCAGCGGCGAAGACTACGCCGTCTACGACGAGGCCAGCGATCCAATGGCCGCGGGTAACGTGCTGAGCGTGACGCGCTCCGACGAAGGCTTGGGCAGTGAGTCGGACATCGTCACCAGCTACACGTACGAGCCGCGTTACCAATTCGTCAAAACCGTCACGGATCCGCGCTCGAACACCACAACCTACACCTATGATTACGAAGAATCCGCCGGCAACGGCGCCGACGCGGGCAACCTGGTGCTGGTCACCTCGCCCACGATCACGGGCTCCATGGCCTCCAGCGCCGCCATCACCACCCGCACGACCTACAACGAATTCGGCCAGCCGGTCACCATGGTGGACGGCGAAGGCAACGTCACCTACCTGAAGTACTACACATCCGGCAGCCACAACGGCTTCCTGTACCAGCGCATCAGCGCATGGGGCGAGCTGGATTTGACATCCGAGTTCGAATACGACCCCGTGGGCAACCTCACGGCCTCATGGTCGCCGCGAGCCTTCGAATCCGGCGCCACCAAGGACGACTACAAGACCGCCTACGAGGTCAACGAGCTGAACCAGACCTGGCACGTCACCGGAAAGTACGAGGTCGGCAGTCCCGTCAGTTCCAGCCTGGCCAGCTTGGACAGCTACCGCTACTTCGACGCCAACGGCAATCTGCTGCAAACTTTCCGCGAGTACATCACGGACGCCGGCACTTCACCCAGCGGGCCCACCGACGCCGACGACCCCACCACCTTCAGCAAATCCTCCAGCGCCATGGCGGCGACTTGGGTCGAATCCAGCTACGAATACAACCTGCTGAACTACCAGACCTCCCGCACAGTGGACGCGATCGCCGGGTCTGCGATCACGCAGTACACGTCGCGCACGGAATACGACTCCAACTACAACGTGCTGGCAAGCATCAGTCCCCTCGGCAACCGTTCGCACACGGTGTTTGACGAGCGCGACATGGTCTACCAGCGCATTGCCGGCGCGGAATCCGACGTGGCCGGCACCTTCCAGACGGACTATGATTCCAACGGAAACGTCACGTCCTCTTTCGACGCCCTGGGCAATGCGACTTCCTACACCTACGACGGCTTTGATAGAACCACACAAGTAAGCGACGCCGGCGGGCATTACCGCACCAGCGCCTACGACGCCAACAGCAATGTAACCACCAGCAGCGCCTACGACGTGTTCGGCACCCTGCTGGCGCAGGGCACCACCACCTATGACCAGATCAACCGCGCCTACGTCTCCGCGCGCCTGGCCAAGGACCACCAAGGCAACCCCATCGGCGACGGCTGGAACACCGGCACCACCCTGTTCGACAAGAACTCCCGCGTGGTCAGCAGCACCAACGACAACGGCGTCACCTACACCAGCTTCTACGACGGCGCCAACCGCACCACGGAAACCCGCGACGCCGTGGGCAACATCACCCAGTACAACTACAACGCCAACGGCGCCACGGAGCAGGTGGATTACATCGAAATCAACGGCCTCAACGGGGCCAGCGAGCCCTCTCACGTCAGCTACATCCTCAACCGCAGCGACGTAGCCTGGGAGGTGCGCGACCGCCGCTGGAGTGCAACCTTTGATACCAGCGGCTACACCAAGCGCGACGGCTGGGGCCGCGTAACGGTCAGCACCGACGCCGCGGGCAACACCGTCAGCACCAACTACGACCTGCTCAGCCGCGTAACCGACAGCACCGAGGAGGCCGGCACGGACGACATCAATACACAGTTCGAGTACGACGACGACGGCCGCACCCTCACCCGCGCCATCAAGCGCAACCCCGGCGACACCACCTACCAGGAAACCGAGTACGTCTACGACGAGCGCTCAAGGCTGATCACAATGCGCCGTCCGGATGGCGACATCTGGAACTTCCGCTATGACGTGAACGGCAACCGCATCGGCTGGGACGACCCCCTCGGCACGGCCGTCACGGACACCTACGACGCCCGCAATCTCATAGCCTACCGCAACATCGTGCGCGGCACGGGCATCGTCGGCACGGATTACGAATCCTACGAGTTCGACGGCCTGGGTCGCCTCACCGCCTGCAGCAACTACGCCGACGGCGAACTGATCACCGCCAGCGCCTGGGAATACAACACCCTCTCCCTGGCCGAGCGGCACCACCAGACAGTTACAGACGGCAACGGAACCACGCTGGGCACCTGGACCACGGGCGCCGAATTCGACGCCACGGGCTTCAACACCGCCACCCTGTACAGCGACGGCCGCCGCATAGAACACCAGAAAGATCAACTGGACCGCCTGCTCGGCAGCTATGACGTCACGGACAACAACTACGTCGCCAACTACGTGTACGCGGGCCCCGGCCGCCTGGTCGAGCGCACCTACGGCAACGGCACCCGCAGCAGCTACTCCTACGAGGCCTCAGGTTGCGGCTGCGGAGGCGCAACCCAGTTCTGTGAGCGGGTGGAACACACCCACTTGGCGGACAGCACCAACCTCTGGGCAACCGAGCGCCGCTATGACAAACGCGGCCTGGTCACGGCCGAAAGCTCCGACCACGACGGCAACCTGGGCTGGGTCTACCGCTACGACCAGGCCGAGCGCCTGACGAGCACCTTCTACGGCGTGGACCTGTACGACAACGCGGGCAACAACAACAACCTCACGGACATGGCGGACCCCGCCAACACGCCCGACGACTTCGCCATCCGCCGCAACTACAACCTGGACCCCCGCGGCAACCGGGCCGGCAGCGACGGCGTGGAGGACCTGGACGACGGCTCAGGCTCGATCAAGGACTACTCCTACACCGTCAACGCCGACACCAACCAGTATTCGGCCGTGGACGGCGGCAGCTACACCTTCGACGCCATCGAGCAGATGACCGCCCGCCCGGACGCTACCTACGACACCCTGATTTACGACTACAAGGGCAACATCGTGGGCGACAAGATCGCGGCAGGGGGCGCCATTCACCACTACCAGCGCGACTGCCAGGGCCGCGTGTTGTGCGAGGCCACGGACGACCACGGCACCAAGCACGCCACGGTCTCCCTCAACACCTGCGCAGGACCGGGCGGCTGCTCATGCTCCGGCGGAAGCGGCAGCGCGGACACCAAGCAGGAAGAAATCTGGTTCGCATTGGACGGGCTTAGTTTGGAATTCTACGGCCTGATCCAGTACATTTGGGGCATGGGAATGATGTCACCAGGCTCAAGCGGCACGCTTCACCCCGCCACGGCGGGCTTCCCGTCCCTTGGCAGCCTGCCGGGCAACATGATCGTGGCCGAGCTGCGCGACTGCATGGGCGAAGAGTTCGCCCACAGCGTCTACCGCCACGAGAACCAACACGGCTCGCTGATCGGCGAAACGGCCTACGCCGACGACATGCCCGAAAACGTCGAGGCCGGCGACCGCGTGTTTGAGTACGACTACACCGAGCAAGGACTCACCATGGATCGGCCGATCCTCGTGGACGGCCGCGCGGGCAAGCTGCTGAGCGTCTCGGCCGACGGGCTGGGCACCACCAGCGTGACGTTCAGCGACGACCTGCCGCCGGTGGATCTGCTGGCCGCGGAAATCCGCGTGGCCTCGCCGGGGGCTGCCGGCAACCGCCTGCTGTTCAGCAACGTGAGCGGCACGGCGGGCTCGCCCACGAACACCCTGCTGTTCTCGGACCCGGGCGAAGCCATCTTCGACATCCTGGACGCGGGCGGCGGCTTCACCGTGCTGCCCTTCTACGAGGACTACTGGGGCGGGACCTGGGACACGGTCAGCTACAACGGGGTTTCCGGCCGCACGGAGCTGACGGGCAGCTTCGGCCTGGAAATGGTGAGCCTGGGCGAGACGGTGCATGTAGGCGACATCGTGGTGGCGAACCTGCTGCAGCCGGTGCCGCTGCATATTGAGGTGCTGGACATCAACAACCCGGGCGACGACACCCTGGAGGTGGAAGGGGACATCACGGCGTTCGTAAGCGCGGGGGACAGGTTCCGAATCCACCAGCAGAGCCCGTACAAGTACGATTTCTCAGACGAGCTGAAGCAGGGCCCCTGCGACTGGGGCGCCCGCTACACCTGGAGCGGCTACCGAAGAATGCCCTGGACGTGGAGCCGAGCCGGCGAAGACCCCTACCACACCTGGAACCGCTGGTACCTGCCAGGCATAGGGAGATGGACCAGCCCCGATGCGGCGGCGAGCCCGTGGAAGAATTTGTGGGATTATGTTGGTGGGAAGTTCTCTCAGCGTCGTGACCTGTCTGGACTGGCTTGGTTCTACAAAGACACTGTCACATGGTTACAAGACAATGTGCCAGGTAAGGATTTGCGTATTAAACAGCAGGGCAAGAGCTACCACGATGAATTCCACTTTGAGGGCGAGTGCGGCGCGTGGGAGCTTGTGAAGAGTGGCTCGAAGACGACAGTCGATATGGTTCCAGACTGGCTTGCCGATGACATCAACTTTTGCTGCAAAGTTTACCGGAGGACATGTACGGGCAAGGTTAAGCGAATCGAAGTATGGGAAGAGAATGTTGACGTAACTGTCAAGGTTGTAGCTGGGAATGATGATGCAGACCTTCTCAAGTTCAGAGTTAATCTCGGAAAGGGACAACGAGAAGCTGGTAGTAAAGACGTGACGCTCTATGGGTGGAAGAAAAAGTGTAAGTGCAAGAAGGAGGATGGTGGCTGTAAGGATGATCTCTGTGGGAAGATAGAAGCTCCGGAAATGTCAGATTCCGGCTTCCTCATTTCTCACAAAAAGGAATATGACGACGTCAAGGGTTACAAAAAGGATACAAGCGCAGTTTACCCAGAGGACCAGTGGTTCTTAGACGTTGACAAACGCCCCTGGGAGTTGGGTGGCGACTGCGCAGGTCCTGCCGGCAACTAGCGAGAAGTCTTGTTTCTAAATGGATACTATGGCAACCGGGCATCAGCGTTCTTCAAAACTAGTCGCTTGGGTGCTATTTGCTCTGGTATCCCTATCTGTCGTCATCGGCATGGTGCTTCTTTTGTTGGAACTGTTTGAACCAAGTGCTGAAGACAACTCACCGCATGTAATCCACATTGATGGAGACACAGAACCAACCATAGACTTGGTTTCCGACTCAGATCAATTCTGGTTAACGAACACGTACGACTGGCACTTGAAGACGTTTTGCCAAGTGGCGAATCCCAGAGTCCTTTCGATTACCCGCTCCCCCAGACTTACTGACTTTTCAGGAATGAGCGACGCCGCGGCATTGGAAGAACTCGCAATCAGTCAGTGTCCCAACGCTAACTGGCGGACTTTGCCAATACTGCAAAAGCTAGAAAGTCTGACAATCGGCAGAGAATCGGGATTCTCCGACAACGAAGTCAGCATACTTATGCTGTTTCCGCACCTGTCGGACTTGGATATCGTGAGTTGTGCACCCCTTACTGATGCTGGTGTTTCTGGTCTATATCGGCTTCCAGCTTTGCGCTCCCTTTCAATCGCCGGTGCTCCGAGAGTTACGGTGCGAAGTGTACTCAAGTTATACGCAATCGGATTGCATGACCTCAGGCTCGGTATTCATTTCGGTGCAGATGACGAACTTGCAGGATGGAGTCGCTTTACGACCTTGAGGAGCCTAGACCTATCCAAGTCAACAGGCTTAACTGATTCGCAGCTGTCAACAATATGTGCAGCGCTTCCCGCAACTCGTGTAATTTCTCCCATCCTCGGAACAGATGGCGGATGAACTGTGACTACACCGAGCAGGGCCTCACCATGGATCGGCCGATCCTCGTGGACGGCCGCGCGGGCAAGCTGCTGAGCGTCTCGGCCGACGGGCTGGGCACCACCAGCGTGACGTTCAGCGACGACCTGCCGCCGGTGGATCTGCTGGCGCGGAAATCCGCGTGGCCTCGCCGGGGGCTGCCGGCAACCGCCTGCTGTTCAGCAACGTGAGCGGCACGGCGGGCTCGCCCACGAACACCCTGCTGTTCTCGGACCCGGGCGAAGCCATCTTCGACATCCTGGACGCGGGCGGCGGCTTCACCGTGCTGCCCTTCTACGAGGACTACTGGGGCGGGACCTGGGACACGGTCAGCTACAACGGGGTTTCCGGCCGCACGGAGCTGACGGGCAGCTTCGGCCTGGAAATGGTGAGCCTGGGCGAGACGGTGCATGTAGGCGACATCGTGGTGGCGAACCTGCTGCAGCCGGTGCCGCTGCATATTGAGGTGCTGGACATCAACAACCCGGGCGACGACACCCTGGAGGTGGAAGGGGACATCACGGCGTTCGTAAGCGCGGGGGACAGGTTCCGAATCCACCAGCAGAGCCCGTACAAGTACGATTTCTCAGACGAGCTGAAGGGCGGCCCCTGCGACTGGGGCGCCCGCTACACCTGGAGCGGCTACAGACGGATGCCCTGGACGTGGAGCCGAGCCGGCGAAGATCCCTACCACACATGGAACCGCTGGTACCTGTCAGGCATAGGGAGATGGGCGAGCACGGATGCGGCAATGAGTCCTTGGGGGAACTTGCAAGTATGCACCGACAATAACCCTCTCATTTTACGGGACCAAAGTGGGCTGTCAGTCAAAGTCACAACACTAACGGCTGACGGACAACCATTGAGAGTAACGCGATCAGGCACATGTAAAATGAACTTTGAAGTCGATACAACCGGAGAAGAATGCGACTGCGAATGGCGGCAGAATCTCTATTCATATGCTTTCCACATCTCAATGCAGGCAATCGCAGATTCTCATTCTAATCCACTTGCCCTGCTTTCCGCATTCACACCGATCAAGAATATGATGCACACAACAACGTCGAATGCTGGAAAGCCTCGTAGCTTTTGGGGACGGGTGTACGCTGACAACAATCAGGAAAACGAAGGGCGCTATAGTCCCCAATACAAGATTGGCAAGACCCACGGTATGCACGATGAACCGGAGTATAGGAAAGGTTGGGATATTTACGATGATGCAATCGTTTCGTCCCCCAAAATACCCCGACGCGGCGACGTCATCCACATCCAGACTCACTTCACCAGCTACTACATTTGCAAAGACAAGGATGGAAATGAACAGGTAAAAGCAAAGATTACCTGGAAGCTTTACTACTCGGTGCGCCCATATTCACACCCCGATCAGCCGAATGTCGCAAGACTTGCTGACGTTCAAAAGTGTGATATTGCTGGCATAAATAAAGATTTTATTTATGAGCCTACCCACAAAAAGGCGCACGATCAGCATGAAGCTGGCGACTACAGCGGAGTCCCCGTAGGAGAATAGCGATGTGTACGTATTGGATTACTGGATTGCTGACGATACTTCTTTTTACGATGGTATGCTGCCTCGTGTGGCCACACGAGGCAGTTGGGAAGGTGGCGCTTGCGCAAGACGATTCCGGCTCGCAAATGACAAACATCGAAAATACATGGATCGGCATCATCACCGACGATGGAAGTGAGACCGTCGCGGTCCGCGTGGTGCCACTGGACGTAGATGAATATTGGGAAATACCTTGTGTAAAAATCGGGCGGGGCGTTTGGATTGCAGAATATGTTCGTGCCCACTCCACTACCATTAATCGCTGGCGGATCGCCACGCAAGCAAACAATGATAGTGAAAAGTGGAAGACATACGATGTTCAGTGTGAGCAAGAGCGCTTTATTGTGATATCTGATTTGGAAAAGGCTGGAGTTAAGGCGAGGGAACGTACGCCAGGTCGGGGGCTGTATCAGCACTTCTGGGTCCTAGTCATCGAGTCCGACATAAAAGAGTTAGCTGGAAAGACGATTGCCAGCCTCGAATACAAGCCTCGAGGACGATGGTTGAGCGGTTCTTCTGTGGGATGGAGTGCGATGGTGCGCGCACAAGATGGCAAATGGATATTTGAAGACTTGCGAGAAGGTGAGTTCGAGCCAGCGACTATCGATATCCACATGCGAGCGACTGAAGTCGCAGCGGACGGGAAAAGTAACGTCGTCGAAATTGGGGAGAAACAACTGAAGGTAGCGTACAGTAGTTGGCAGTTTCAGTAGATAAAATACATGATGGCGAATAGTCTAACCTTGCCGATTGTGCTTGCCCTTACAGAAAAAGCCGTCTGACGCTGTGTCCTTACCGAAAATGCTGTCTGACACATATTGAGCGCCAGGAATTGGCCGTATGACGGTTGCTCAATCGGCGAGAGTGGCAGAACCAGAGGCGATTCTGCTGCCCTCTGATCGAGAGACAAACAGCTGCCGGCGCGCCGCAAGGCGCGCTTCGTTGCTCGGGCAAGCAACTATCCCACTTTGCGTCGATAGGTGTGGTGCAGCCCGCCGAGCCAAGGCACGGCGTAGACGCGGCCTTCTGTTTGTGGCTCGCGGTGTTCCGGGCAGTCGCCGTCGAGGCTCAGGTGTGTGCGAGACGTGTTGTAGTACGACACGTACTCCTTGAGCACTTCGCGCAGGTGGTTCTCGCCGAACACGATCATGTGATCCAGGCATTCGCGGCGGATTGTGCCGATGACCCGCTCAACATATCCGTTTTGCCATGGGGACCGCGGCGCGCTGATCAACTCTTCGATTCCCAGCGCCTTGACCTGCTGTTTGAACAGTTCGCCGTAGATACCGTCCCGATCCCGTTGCAGGTAGTCGGGAACGTCGCCCCACGGAAACGCCTCCACAACCTGCTGAGCCGTCCACGCGGCCGTCGGATGGCCTGTAACGTTGACGTGTAGAATCTTGCGACGTGACAGCGACAGGACTACGAACACGTGAATCACGCGGAAGTTTGCCGTTGCCACAGTCATAAAATCGACGGCCACAGTTCGTCGCAGGTGGTTACGCAGGAAGACCCGCCAGGATGGTCCGGTTTCCGGCCGCGTCGCAGGCCGTCGCACCATGTACTTCTGCACCGTAGACAGCGCGACTTCGACACCCAGCTTCGCCAGCTCGGCCTGGATGCGCGGAGCACCCCACAAACGGTTGGCCACGCTCATCTCGCGAATCAACCGCCGCAGCTCGGCCGACACGCGAGGTCGTCCGGCCGGGCCCCGGCTCTTCAGCCGCCAGAACAACCGAAACCCGGCGCGCTGCCACCCGATCACCGTGGCGGTCTGAACCAGTAACAGACATCCGACTCCGCCAAGGCTACGTCGGACAGGCCCCCGTCACCCAGACCAAAGGCGCGCAAGCAATACCCAAAACACCCGATCCCGCGGCTTCAGCTTCACCCGCCCAACCCGCCGCTGCAACACCACCAACTGATGCCGCAACGCGAGGTTTTCAAGCACGAGGCTGGTGCGGGTCTGGAATAGGGTTCGGCCGAGAGTTGTGAGCAGTGTAAGCATGGAATTCTCGTACGCGACACCAGGTTCTACACCAGCTTGGCCTGGTCGAGGAGTTTCCTAAATGTGCGTTTGTGTTTGTACTGGCCGTAAATGCTGTCGTGCCACTGCTTGAACTCAGCGTCACTGTCAAGCTTCTTTGACAGATCTTGCGCCTGTCCCATCAGGTCAACGGCCTGTTTGGAGCGGTGGTGGGGCGTGCTGTGGGCGTTGATGGCGCTCTTAAGGATTTCAGAAACAAGGCGATAGTAGACTTTCAGCGCTTCCCGCGGCCTCTCCATCTGGCAGCCTTCGGCGAGCTTGGTCAGGGTTTCCCAGCGGCACCTGCCGGAGTCGGCTTCCTGCAACGCCATCTTGATGTTTCTTTCACCCAGGAAGATTTCCACTAACAGTGTGCGCGTTTCCATGGCCGGCCACTCCTGTTGCTTCGACATGGTCTTGCGCAAATGGCCGACGGCCTTGTCGCGCCAGTGTTCCTGTGCCTTGAGCGGCTTGGCGTACACCAGCAGGTGGTTGAAGTCCTCCATGGACGGGCTGCCTGTGAACAGCCGCCAGGCAACCTCTACAGCCTGGGTGTGGTCACCGGATCGTTTCAGCTCTTCTGCGAGCAGGGAATCCAGGCCGGTGTGGCTCTCGTGCTTGAAGGCTTCGACGCCTTTTCGTGCCCATTCAAGAGCTTCGTTGTAACGTTTGCGCTCCCGACAGACTTCGACAAGATCTGCGTACGCGCGCGCATGGGTCAGATCCTTGCTAAGAACTGCAATAAGGCCGTCTGTGTCTCGCGCTCGTCGAGCGATGCCGGTCATGATGCGGGTGAGAGCATACCTGTGCGGCGAGTCCTTCAGCTCGTCCCTTTTGCGACGCCATTGCAGCAGGTCGCGCATCATGGGATCTCGTCCGGGGGAAGGCGGTGTTTCACGCGGCGGCAACTTGTCCCATTCTTTGCGCGCCGCGCGTTTGTATTCCTCAATGCCCTTCTTCCCTAGCACCGCGCTGTAGGTTTCGAGCGTGTTGTGGAATTCGCCGTATTCGCTGTCGAGTTCGAGTTGCAGCAATTGTCTCGCCAAGGCCCGGGGCTCGGGTTTGGACGCTTTACAGGCCGCGAGATGGATTTCCTGGATGCGCGCCATGCACTGGCCGAGTTCGCCGCTGGAGTCATCCACGTAACCAATGGCTTCCTTGACGCGGTTCATCGCGTGCAGGCACAACTCGGCCACATGTTTGGGATCGCTCTCAACGGCCTGTCCGAGTGCGTCGATGACGTCATGAACACTGCCGGCGAAATCTCCCGCCTCGTCGAACTCGACAAAGCCTCGGACTTCAGTGGCGCGGTCAATGGCGGCTCGCAGGTCGCTGCCGCCACTGGATTGTGTGGCCAGCAGGTGGAGCTTGTTGAACAGTCGGTTGTCGTCGTAGGACTGCTCCAGCAAAGTCTCCGCAAGCCAGGCAATGTCCTGTTTCAACAGCCAATCGCGAACGACCGCATACGGATCGGTTGTTGGCTTCGGCTGCACGCCCCAGGCCATGCAGGCGGCGACGAGGTGCTTGCAGAACCATCCATCGCGACCTACAGGGCACGAGCACGCGTAGTCGAATTTGTCGGTGTTGACCTTTACAACGTAACTGCGGTTGCCGTGAACGTTGGCGCGAAAGCCGCCCGCGACGGCTGACAGATTAACCACGCGCCCATCCTGGAAGTAGGCCTTTCCGCGATGAAAGGTTTTGTCATCCGTCAGCTCCTTTAGCCCAGCTTCGTCAAGGGTCACGGTTTTCGCTTTCCTCATCGCCTCCCTTTCCCGTTTCGTCTTTGTCCAACTCATGCGGAGTTTACGAAGCCCTGCGACATGGTTGGGAGTTTGGAAAACTTCTTGAGCGAGGCATTTGGTTTGAAAACCCGCGCCATCTGCCACGTTCTCGGAATGTGGAGGTGGTTATGGGTGAGCGTGAAGTTGAGCGGGCGCCAGTGAAGCGGGCTGCTCCCGTTGAGCGAGTGCAGACCGAGCGCTTTGTGCAACCGGAACAGGCCTTCACGGTGCCAAACGACGCCTTGGTGAGCCGGCGGGGTTGTCTGGCCTTGATCGTGCTGGGCTTGACCGTGGGCACGATCGTCTGGCTCGGGTATCGCCACGATGTTGTCTTTCCCGTCGAGTTTCAAGCTTCCGTTGGATTGCAGACCTATCCGACTTTCTATCGCGACTTGTCCGTTCTGGCCGTGGCGCTGGTTGGCCTGTGCTGGTTGTGGGTGTTGCGCTGGCAGTCGGCCGAGATGCGGCAGCGAGCGCTGCTGGCAACGCTCGCAATTGCCGCCGCGGTGGTGTTTATCGCCTGGCTCTGGACACAGGCCCAATTCCGGCCGGGGACGCGCGATAAGCAATTGAAAGAACTTGCCACCTGGGCAACTGCATTGCTCACCGTGGCTGTCCTGTACCGCCTGCTGCGGAGATGACGCGTGACCGCGAAGACCGCTCAGCCTCCCGATGGTAAAGGCGCAAACAAAGTCGCAGTGCCGGCAGACGACGCATTGAACGCCTTGGCTGTCGCACACCAGTTGGCATTACTGCAACAGCCACCGCACCCGGCTGGCAAGGGTTTGGGCGCGCGCAGGCGCCGGCAGAGCTTGTCCCTGCGCCACATGGCGTTCAAGGGCATCGTGCTCAAGCTGTCCAACGAAAAGCGAACGGACTTCGACGAACATGGCGGCTTTGACACCGACGACCGCTCGAACCATCTGGTGCTGCCCAACGGTGTGCGCATCGGCAACACGGACGAAGTGGCCTACTGGTGCTGCAAGTTCCGACGCAAGAGCCAGCTCGGTTACTGCGGCCCGCAAACCAAGAACAGCGCGATACTGTGCGCAAGATGCGCCGCGCCTCTATGCAGGCGTCACGCCTGGCAGTTCCTGTTTTCGCAAAAACGGTTCTGTTCCTGGTGCCTCTTTGTTCGCGGGATGGAAATCCTGCTCAGCATCGCCGCATTCATCTTCAAGCTGTTCGCATTGCTCTTGCGCCGGCTGTGGCACTCATGGTTTCGCGCCTACAGGTAAGTCTCATGTCGCTGTGGAAGTGGGAAGAACTCGAGAAGCGCTACTACGCCTCTTCACTGGCCAGAGACCAGGCGTTGCGCGAACAGTTTGAGACCTACCTGCGCCACTCCAAGGACGACAACGACCTGCGCCTGTACTACCAGGACCTTATCCGCGACGCGGAAACTCGCGCCCGAGGCGGCGACCCCTTCTACCACCCCGGCGTCAAGGACGGCATCCACCTCGGCTGCCTCCAACTCGGCAGCGAAATGCGCACCGGCGTCCCATACCGCGTCGAGCTCCGCCGCACAGGAAGCCTGCTCAACAAGCCCAGCACCAACATGGTCGTCTCCGGCCCCGTGGGGTCAGGCAAGACCAACCTCTTGTCATACATTGTGTTGCAGACGGCCGTGCTGTGCCGCGTGATTGTGTTCGCCCGAAACGCCAGTTTCAGAAAACGCCTGCCCGTGCCAATCCGTGACGCATTCAAAGTGGTCCAACTGGAAGAACTCAAGTTGTGCCCGACACGGCCGACCTACCTGCCGCAAGACACTTCCCAGCGCACCCTGCGGGAAGAAACGCAGAAGGTCGCGCACTGGCTCTGCAAGTCCTTTGGCACACGGTACAGCCGCCACGACAGCCTGCTGCTGCTTCACGGCGCCATCGACCTGCTGCTCCGACAGCTGAACACCTATCAAACCCGCCAGTGGCCCGGATTTCACGACATCCTCAAGATCGTCGCGTCACGCGCGTATCGTCCATTCATGGGCGGCAAGAGCCAGCACGAAGAAAGCCTCACGCTTACGCTCAAGGAGTTCGGGTTCAACGGTCTCGGCGTGCTCGACACGCGCACGGGCCTCAACGTGCAAGAACTGTTCGACAGCGCCAACCTGGTTATCGAAACGGGCAGCTACACGCCGGAAGACGCCGCCTTCGTCATCGAACTGCTGCTCGGCCAATTGTGGCTGCAACAGCAGTACACAAAGACCAGCACGCCGGAACTGCGCTATCTGATCGCGCTTGACGACCTCCAGGACGCCATGCAGACAGGAGGAGTCGTACACAACCTGATACGCATCAGCCGGCACGCGGGATTCTCCTTCCTCTTAGCGCCACAGAACATCGGAGCGTTGAGCAACGATGTCCTCGGCAACATCCAGACCTTTGTTCTCGTGGGGCCCCAGACCGACCAGCGAGACCTCACGCAAAGCATGGCCGCCATGGGGCTGAGTTTTAAAGACCCCATGACCGCAGAACTTCAAGGCGGCGAAGTAGGCCGCGCCATCGTCCGTCAACCGGCAGCCATCTACGGCAAGCCAACATTCATCCGCATCCCGCACATCCCCGAAATCGACTACAGCGAGGCGGAACGCGAACAACGCTTCGGCAACTGGTTGAAACAGCAAGTGCCGGAAGAGCGAAAACTGGAGCCGAGCCTTCCCGCAGTAGCCTCGGCAAAGACGGAAAACAAAACGACAGGAAAGCTGGCGCCTTCCGACGACCAACCTACAGGACGAGAGATAATCCAGGATGAGGAACTTGAACGCGTCAAGAAGTTCGCAACCAGCGCAAATCAACTCTGGTTCGAGGGCCACGAAGTCCACTTCAAAGCCGCCGGCGTCAAAGGCGGTACCGAAAAGGATAGTCTGCTCCGCCGCTCGAGGGCGGAAGGCTACCTGGAAAAAGACGACACGCGCGTCACGGGAATCAACGGCAAACCCATCCGGCTCGCCATCATCACCGACTTCGCGCGCGAACAACTCAAGTTGACCGCTCCAGAGTCGTACAAACAAACACGGGGAAAACAGAGCACGCGCTACTACCAGCACCACCTGGCCCAACTCCTGAAAGACATCCCATGCATCAAGAGCGTTGAACTCGAGGGATTGCTGGGCCCAAACCTCAAACGGGTAGATGTGCTCGGCAGACTCGATAACGGCAAGGCCGTCTGCGTCGAATTCGCCTCAACCGTCAACGCCGAACACGAAGTGGAAAACGCCCGCATCCTCAATGAGGCCGGCGAGCAGATCGCGAAATACGTCATCGTGGCCGAAACAGGCAGAGTGCGCGACAAACTCCGCAAACAACTAACCGACTCGCGCATGACCATCATCAGCTTTTACGACGCCATCAAAAACAAAATCCTGCTCGCGCCGCCGGAATCCTTGAAAAACACGCCCACCTCAAACGCTTAACCAGGCACGCGCACCACGCATCAGACCTGCCGTCCGCTCCGCAAGAAAATTTGAAACGCACGCGAAAACAGACGTCGCCTTCCACGTTGACCTACCAGCAGCAAGTCTTCCGCAAGAAAGTCCCGCCAACATCGTTACCCAACAGAGGCCTCAAATGGAACTGCGCCACATCCACCACATCGGCAAGCGCGAAAGCCAGCAGGACTCCTGGCATAAGGGCAAGTTCGATTCCCAGTGCGGGGAGTTCGCCATTGCCATCGTCGCAGACGGCGTAGGCGGCGCTCCCGGAGGAAGCTGGGCAAGCTTCGTCGCAACCAGAGCCTACGAGCGGCAACTGCACGTGTTCGCCACTGGCGAGCGCCACACGCTCAAGTCATTTCGCGGGCACTGCGAGAACGCTCGCCGCGCTGCCAGCCGTCAAATCGCCCGCGATAGCAAGGGTGATCCCGACTTGGGTGACGCTTCCACTACGCTATCAGCCTGCGTCATCATCAACGGCCTCGCCTTCTTCACAAACATCGGCGACAGCCCCATCCTCGTCGGGAACAAGAAAGGCGTTCGCGTGGTCAGCCGCGAGCACTCCCGCGCCGCACAACTCGCAGCGGCCGGCGTGCTCACGCGCGAAGAGTACGAGGACAGCCCCTTCCGCGGCGTGCTCGCCAGCTACATCAGCATGTACGAGAACACCAGCATCGACGCCTACTACGCCCGCGAAGAACTTGAACACCTCGACAGAGTCATCCTGTGCACAGACGGCGCCATGGAAGCCGCCGAAATCGCCGGCATGGCCTGCGCGTGCAGCCAGGCCTGGATTGAAAACGCCAGCCACCAGCTCGAACGCGCCATCCAGGCCTTCGCCTCGGACAACGCCACGCTTGTCATCATCGGCGGCGACGACACGCACGCGCTGGACGAGCTCACCTTCGAGGAGGCATGACCCATGCCCGTCTACTACTCCCGCCAGGACAAAATCAGAGGCAGCGACGGCACCTACGTCATCCTTGAAGAGCATGGCGAAGGCGGCCAGGTTCACGTCTACGTCGCCCTCGATCCCCAGGGCAACAAGGTCTGCCTCAAGGTGCTTATCCTCCCGGATGCCGCCCACGCCGCGCACCAGCTCAAGTGCGCGCAGATGCTCGAAAAGGCGGCACTCACTCCCGGCTGGGAGCACGCGCGCAACTACCTCGTCGCGCCTTACCGCTACTTCGTCGATGGGGATCACTTTCTTGTCGAGCCCTACATCGAGGGCCAAACGCTGGCTTACCGTCTGCAGCCGGACAAACGCATTCCCTACGGCAAGGCGCGGCACATCCTCAAGGCTGTCACACTCGCCCTGATGTTGTTCGAACGCGCCGGGTTGGCCCATCGCGACGCGACACCCAACAACATCCAGCTCAGCGAAAACCTCGAAGATGTGGTCCTGCTCGACACCGGCCTCGCGGGAGAACTGCTTCGCGCTCCCCGCACACCCGGCTTCACGCCCGGCTACGCGCCCCCGAACAGTACGCACATGCGCCCGTAAGCACGGCAAGCGACGTCTACTGCTTCGGCGCCACAGCCTACCACATGCTGGTTGGCTGCCCGCCCTTCCCGACTACTCGCAATGAAGAGTTCCACGGACACCGCTGGAACGCCTCGCTGGCCAAGAACCTTCACGCCGCCGATGTTCCCGAGGACATCGTGTGGTTGATCGGCCGCATGCTCAGTTACGAGCCCCACGACCGTCCTTCGCTTCGCGAAGTCATCAAAACCCTCTAAGGAGAAAAGCCATGACCACCTACGCCAAGAGCATCGCCATCCCGCCCACCATGCAGGAACCCTTCATCGACGCGCCCTGCAAGATCATCACGGACTTCACCTACTCGATGGATCCGATCATCGACATGGTGCGCCGCAACATCAGCGTCGCCGTCGCCGAATGCGCAGCCGGCAAGGTCAACCTGATGCCGGCGTTCCTCGCCGTGCGCGACATCCCCGACAACGGACGCGAGCACGGCCTGCGCGACGACGGCTTCATGAGCCTGGACGAATTCAAGGACAAGCTCGCCACGGAGCCCATCATCGGCAACAGCTCCGACCCCGAAAGCCAGCTTGACGCCATCCTCGCAGCCATCCGCGGACCCTGGCCCAACATGAAAGCCCGCCACCCCAAGAACATCGTCCTCACGACCAACAGCGAGCCGCACCGCAAAACCCAGGACGGCCTTGACGTGAAGGAAGTGCTCACGCTGGCCATCAAGAACGGGTGCTTCATCCACATCATCGGCCCGGAGGATGCGGAGTACCTTATGCTGTGCCGTGAAACCGGCGGCATGTTCTTCGACATCATCAAGCACAACGACGCCGAAAGCTACAAGCGCATCTTCGCCAAGCTCGGCAAGACCATCACCCAAACCGCCCGCAACTTCTAGGCCCTCGCGGCCGCGCATCCAGCCCGGCCCAGACTGCCGCGCGGCAGCCCACAACTGCCTGCCAACCCAGCCCATCAACGGAGGGGCGCGCAACGCGCCCCTCTCCCCGCCCATCACAACAAGCCCTATGAAAGTCGCCCCCTACAACAGTCCATCGCCAACACAAGAGTCCCCGTCAGCGATTCCAGCGCAATCGGGAAGCCGGCATGGCAACAAGCGTCGCAAAGACCTCGGCAGCATCCCCGTCGAAATCGTGCATGCAAAAGGGCGCAACCCGGCCAACCCGTACAGCTACCTCACGCCCCAGGAACGAGCTGAAAGACTCGCCAAACTCTGGCACGAAGTGTTCCAACGCATCGACGCAACGGGCGCAAATCCTCTCGATAAGCAATCGCTCTGAACCCCGCCAAGTATCAACATTTACAAGCAATCGACCTGGAACGTTGTAGAATAGGGGCTTCCAAGGCGTTGCAGACTAGGACGATGACAGATGAACGCGCCCGACCAGCCCGTAGTCCGTGTAGCAGCTTTATACTCGCGCGTAAGCACGGACCAGCAGGCTCTCCGTAAGGATGGGAGTCTTGACACACAGGAGGACTTGCTTCGCCGTCTGATTGAGCAGAAACGCGCTTTGGGTGAACGCTGGGAGTTCAAGTTGTATCGAGAGGAAGGCGTGTCCGGTAAAACTCTGGATAGGCCAAAGTTTCAGGAAATGGTCGCGGACATCCAGGCTGGCAAGATTCAAGCGCTGGCCGTGGTGGCCCTGGACAGGGTGGCGCGCAACGTCCGCGCATTCCTGGGCTTCCTCGACTTCCTCATCGAGCACAAAGTGGACTTCATCTCCCTGCGCGAGCAGGTGGACACCGGTACACCCGTCGGCAGGCTCATCCTCACATTCCTCTCAGCGCTCGCGGAGTTCGAGCGCCAAGTCATCAGCGCCCGCGCCAAAGAAAAGTCCGATTGGCGTGCAAGCCAGGGCCTTTGGCACGGCGGTCCGCAGCCTTTGGGCTACGACGCAGGAAACGGCACCATCACGCCCGACGAAGAAGCACGACATGTCGTGGAAACCATCTACCGGACATACCTGGAAACGAACAGCCTGCGCCTCACCGCGCTGCAAATCAACGAAATGGGGTTCCGCACCAAACGCTACCAAAGCAGGCGCGGCAAAACGCAGGGCGGAAGACGGTTCCACAAAAACCATGTCCTCAACATCCTTACCAACCCCATCTACATCGGGAAGATGCGCCGCGGCGACCAACTCGTCCCCGCCAAGTACCCCGGCATCATCGACAAAGAACTTTTTGAGGAGGTTCAGGCGCGGCTGGAACGCAACAAGGTCGTCAAGATTCGGCGCCGCCGAAACCGAAAATACGTCTTCCTGCTCGAAGGCCTGCTCAAGTGCGGCTACTGCGCTGGCTCGCTCTCGCCCAGCTACTCGCGCAGCAGAAACGGCAACTACTTCCGCTACTACTGCTGCACCAACCATCGAGACAACCACACCTGCAAGTTCGGCCGCATCAACGCCGAACAGATAGAGGCGATCGTCGGCGAACGCCTTGTGCACCTGTCAACCCGCCCCGACCTGCTGGCGGAAGTGCTGGCCGTCAACAACACGGACAACGACCTCGCCGTCAAAGCAGCCCATGACAAGCTCCATGCACTAAACTCCACCAAGCGCACACTCGAAGGACAGATCGCCAACCTCGTGGACTTCGTAGCCAAGGGTAAAGCCAGCACATCAGTGTCTAAGCGCCTTGCTGAGCTTGAACGCCAGGAGACTGAACTCGCGGAAGAAGTCCGGAAAGCGAAGGAAGACCTCGCAACGGTTACCTCCAAGCGCGTGGACGAGCCCTCCGTCAAGGCATCCCTCGACACGTTCGCCCTCGCCTACAAGGAAGGCACGCCCGAGCAGCGCAAGGAGCTCTTCCAGCTCCTGGTGGCCGAAGTCGTGTTCACGGAGGAAAAAATCAGGATGGCCCTGTACGAGGTCAAACTCCCAGGGCCATCCCAAGGCAATCCCGACGCTGGTTCGTCGAGAACAAAAGATTGGTTGGCCCACAGGGACTCGAACCCCAAATACCTGAACCAGAATCAGGTGTGTTACCAATTACACCATGGGCCAGCGCGCGCAAAAGTAACTCGGGCATTTCGGCCGTCAAGGCCCGGTCGTGGCGCAATTCCGCGCGTGACACCCGCCCTTTCCGGTGGCAACATCCCGCGCGAAACCGTACTACGGAAGGGGCGGAACTTCCCGCCTGAGTGGGCCGTCAGGAGCAACGCAGATGCAGGAACTGAAGACTCGAATCCTTGCCCGTCTTTCCTTTGCCGCGCTGGCGCTGGCCGTGCTGGCCGGGGCGCTGGTGGGCGGCGCCTACATCGGCGCGCAGGCCGACCCGGTGGACAACCCGAAATCGAACAACGAAGCCGGCACCGACCAGAAACTGCCCCAGGCGCGGCGCACGGCCTACGTCGACTTCCTGAGCCTGCTGAAGAAAGACCAGCCGCTGGCGCGCAAACAGATCGAGATTGCGGAAGACGTCGATCTGACGATGGCCGAAATCGAGAAGCGCTGGGGCGAAGTCATCAAGGCGCAGGACGAAATCAAGCGCACCCGGAACCCGGACAGCCGCGACTACCGCAAGGCAATGGAAACGCAGCTCGATGCCGCGCGCCGCATGTTCGAGGAAAAGCTGGATTACGAACAGCGGTCGCTGGAGGACCTGCGCAATTTCGGCATCACGCGCTTCCGCGATCTCCGCAACCTCGCGACCGACGAGGCCAGGAAGCGCGGTTACAACGAGGTGCTCAACATCGTGCGCGAGTTCAAGGACGTCGCAGCCCAGGAGGACAGCTTCCAGGCCCTGCAGCAGCAGCTGCTGATCAGCCCTGTGCTGTTCTATGAAGAGAGCCACGACATCACCGAGGCGGTGCAGGCCGCCGCCGACAAGCTGTGGGGCAGCAACATCACCATGGTCAGCTACGCAGACGGCAAGGGCGGCGTCAGCTACACCGCCAAGGACGGCGCCGAGGCCGTGAAGCGCAACGCCGATGGTGAAATCGAGATCCGCCTCGGCCAGCAGGGCCGCTTCGGCATCCAGGTCCTCGAGAAGGGCGAACCCGCCCAGGGCGCCGCGGCCGAAGTGCGCTGGAACAAGCGCGGGCTCGACACCGGCGAACTGAGCGAAAAGGGCGAGTACAAGTCGCCGGCCGAGTTCCCGGTCGCGGGCGACACCTTCACGGTCACGGTACGCAGCAAGAAGGACCCGACGGTCAGCGAAGAAGTGACGATCCGCCTGCTGGACAAGGACGGCAACCGCATGCCGCCCAAGGACAAGTAACGGGCAAACACGGGGGGCAGCCATGAAGCTCAAGGACCTGGCGCAGGTGTGCGGCGGCAAGCTCGAGGGCGACGGCGAGCGCGAAATCGCTGACGTCGGGCGCGTTGACACCGCCACCCCCGAGCAGATCTGCTTCGTCACGGACAAGAAGTACCTGCCCCTGCTTGAAAAGGCCCGTCCCGGCGCGGTGATCGCCGCGCCCGGCATGGCGCTGCCCCAGGGCACGCCGGTGGTGCGCGCCGACGACCCCGACTTCGCCTTCAGCAAGGCCGTCACCGCCCTGCGCGGCGAGCCGATGCGCCCGCTGCCCGGGATATCCGAGCACACGGTGATCGGCGAGCACTTCGAGATGGGCGAAAACGCCAGCGTGGGCGCGTTCAGCTACATCGGCGCCGGCGTGAAGCTGGGCAAGAACGTGATCATCCACCCGCACTGCTACATCGGCGACGCGGTGACGATCGGCGACGACAGCGTAATCCACCCCCACGTCACGATCCTGGAGCGCTGCAGCATCGGCAAACGCTGCACCCTGCACCCCGGCGTGCGCATCGGCGCTGACGGCTTCGGCTACCATTTCGTGCAGGGCAAGTTCGTGAAGGCGCCCCAGCGCGGCACCGTGGTGATCGAGGACGATGTCGAAATCGGCGCCAACGCCACCATCGACCGCGCGCGCTTTGACGTCACGCTGGTCAAGCGCGGCACCAAGATCGACAACATGGTGCAGATCGCGCACAACGTGCAGGTCGGCCAGAACTGCGTGATCGCCGCCCTCAGCGGCATCGCCGGCAGCGCCGTGCTGAAGGATTACGTGCAGCTCGGCGGCAACTCCGGCGTGGCCGACCACATCACCATCGGCATGGGCGCCAAGATCGCCGCCAAGACCGGCGTGATGCAGGACGTCAACCCGGGCATGAAGATGGCGGGCCTGCCCGCCGACGAGGGCAAAGCCTTCATGCGCCGCGAAGCGGCCGTGCGCAAGCTTCCCGACCTGGTGAAGGAATTCCGCGAGCTGCAGGCACAGGTGGCAAAGCTGCAGGGCAAAGGCGGCTTCGAGCCCGTGGACGACGAGGCGGAAATCAACGAGCCCGAGCCCGGCACCGTAACCCGCTTCATCCGCAACCGCCCCAAGCCGGAAGAATAGCCGGCGGCAGGCGCGACTCAGGTCCCGTCGGGGTAGAACAGCTTGATGTAGGGATCGTAGATGAACTTCCGGTTGCGCGCTTGACCAGTGAACTCGCGCAGTATGCCGGCCTCGACCAGCTTTCCGACGAGGTTGTTTGCCGCGGGATACGTCGTGCCCGTCCTGGCTTTCACATCGCCTACCGAAACGATTGGATTAGCATAGAGGTATTCAAGCACACGGTGGCCGTTTCCGGCAGCCCGCCCGAACTTCTCAACGATCTCCATTCGGTGGACTTCCCTCATCGCAATGATCTCCCGGGCGGTATGTGTGGCTTCCACACTTACCTCTTCCACACCCTTCAAGAAGAACATCAGCCAGCTTTCCCATGCACCGGTGTCTCTTACCGCTTGAAGGCGCTCGTAGTACTCTTGTCGATTCTTCTTGAAGAAGTGCGAGAGGTACAAGACAGGCTTCGTCAAAACGGCCTGTTCGCATAACAGGAACGTGATCAGCAGCCGCCCCACGCGCCCGTTGCCGTCCAGAAACGGGTGGATCGATTCAAACTGAGCATGCACCATACCGATCTTAACCAGCAGCGGCAGGGTCGTGTCCTTGTGGATGAACGCCTCCAGCTGCGCGAGCTTGGCGGGCACTTCGTGCGGTGGCGGAGGCACAAATACGGCATCACGAATCGTACTCCCGCCCGGGCCAATCCAGTTCTGGGTTTTGCGCAACTCGCCCGGAGTGAGGTGATAACCGCGGACACCTTTCAACAGCCTCTCATGAATCTCGCGCACAAGACGAACTGAAACGGGAAGCTCCTTCAATCTCTCAATCCCGTAGTTCATCGCGTCGACGTAGTTGACGACTTCGTTCACGTCCTTCGGCTGGTCTGGCGACAGAATCTTTGCTTCGGCCGCCAGCACGTCCTGCAGCGAACTCTGCGTACCTTCAATCTGACTTGAAAGAACCGCTTCCTTGCGGACGTACATGAAGACGAAGAGATCAGGGTTAGGGAGTGTCAGGATCGATCCGTCGAGCCGCCCCAGCGACCGGTCCGCCTTGGACAGAAGCACCTGGAGTTCGAGTGAGAGATCGATAGGGGACTCGGGGGCAAGTCAGCTGGGATGAACGCGCTGTAACCCTCAAGTTGCTTGACATATCTTCCGCCGCGATGGGAATTGGAATTTTCGACAGAAGTCATCCACGCTACCTTACACACAACGGGCTGATGCGCGCTTATTAAAGCCAGACTTTATCATGGGGGCTTACGCACTCCATAGTAAAACGTGGGTTGAATAGCGTGAGGCCACTGCAATAGCTGCAAAGGCCCTCAAAAACACATCGTGAACAGACCTCGAATCCACCCCAGCCGGCGAAATCCATCTGATTGCTTCGGGTTGGCGAGCAGGTTGTCAGCAGGCATATTGGCCGCATGAAACAGACCACGCTTGCCAAGGCCGTCTCGATGACCGGTACCAGCCTGCATGAGGGGCACCCGGTTACGCTTACCTTGAAACCCGCGACGGCCGGCAGCGGCATCACCATCCTGCGCACGGATCGCGGCGGCGCGCAGGTGCACGTTCACCCCCGCAACATCCAGGAGATCCAGCGCCGCACACTGCTGATGGAAAACGGCGTCGAGGTCCACACCGTTGAGCACGTGCTGGCCGCCCTTTACGGCCTCGGCATAGACAACGCTGTGCTTGAACTGTCGGCCCCCGAGCCCCCGGCCGGCGACGGCAGCAGCAAGGCGTTCGTCGAGCTGGTGCGCGAAGCCGGCATCGTTGAGCTCGAAGCCGAGCGCCCCGAGTTCACGCCCACGGAAACCATCGAGGTCGGCGACGGCAAAGTCTCCATCAAGGTGGAACCGAACGACAGCGGCCTGGTCGTGAACTACACGCTGGATTACGGCGTGCCGTTCATGCCGCGCACCACGGTCGAGTTCGCCGTCACGCCCGAAAGCTTCGAGCAACAGATCGGACCCGCCCGCACCTTCTGCCTGGAGGCCGAGGCCAAGGCCCTGCAGGCCATGGGCTTCGGCAAGGGCGCCAACACCCGGAACACCCTGGTGGTCAGCCCGCAGGGCCCGCTGGAAAACACCCTGCGTTTTGAAGACGAATACGCCCGCCACAAGCTGCTTGACGTGATCGGCGACCTGGCCGTCACCGGCCTGCGCCTGAACGCTAAAGTCACGGCCGTGAAATCCGGCCACAGCCAGAACCAGCAGATCGCCAAGGCGCTGCGCAAGCAGTACGAGGAAACCAGATGAACGACTCACCCGCCGAGAATCTTGGGCCGCTCGACATCCAGGGCGTGCTGAACATCGCGCCGCACCGCTACCCGTTCCTGATGGTGGACCGGGTCATCGAGCGCACGGCCAACAAGGCCGTCGGCATCAAGAACGTCACCTTCAATGAACCCTGCTTCATGGGCCACTTCCCCGGCCGTCCGGTGTTCCCGGGCGTGCTGATGCTGGAAGCCATTGCACAGGTGGGCGGGCTGCTGGTGCTGGGCCGCTCCGAGAACATGGGCAAGCTCGCGTTCTTCACCGGAGCAGACGAAGTCAGCTGGCGGCGCATGGTGGTGCCCGGCGACCAGATCCGCATCGAGGCCGAGCTGCTGAAAGAACGCCGCGGCCTGTGCGTGGTGAAGGGCGTGGCCACCGTCGAGGGTGAGCTGGCCTGCGAGGCCACCGTGAAGTTCATGGTCACCGAAGAGCGCGCGAAGTAGACCCGGGCGGTTCATATCCCGGCCCGGCTTGCTATCTTGGCGCCGTACGCAGGGCGGCGTTACGCAGGAGCATCCGATGGATCGCTCACGTCGAAGTTTCCTTCATGCCGGTGCGCTGGCGGGTTTGCTCGCCGGTTGCTCGGGCGGGGGCTCAAACAACGCCGCGCCGGCCGCCAACGCCCCGTCGAACGAACCCGCCGGCAACTCCACGCCGGAGCCCAAACCGGCCGTGCTGGACCCGACCGACCACCGCGGCCTGCTGATCGGCCCGGGCGGGCGCACGCGCGACGGCCAGAAAGAGAACTGGCTGTCGTTCGTGGACCTCGACCGCATCGAGCAGTACGCAAGCGGCGCGCTGGCGCCGGCGCTGCTGCCGATCACGTTCCCCGGCCACGCCGTGGTGCCGCATCCCGTTGAGCGCCACCGCGCCGGCATATTCGAGAAGTGGGGCCCCGGCGCCTGCGAAGTGGACATGCGCGCTATGACCGTGCTGCGCCAGATCGAGACCGTGCCGGAGCGCGAGTTCTACGGCCACGCGGCCTGGTCGAAAGACGGCAGCCTGCTCTATGCCGTGGAAAGCACCAAGCGCAGCCTGGGCGCCTACGACGGCGTGATCGCCGTTCGCGACTGGCAGAGCATGCGGATTCTCGGCGAGTTCCCGACATTCGGCAAGTCGCCCCACGACTGCCACATCCTGGATGACGGCAAGACCCTGGCCATCACCAACGGCGGCGGCGGCCCCGACGAAGACAACGCCTGCGTCACCTTCGTCGACATCGCCTCGGAGAAGCTGCTGGAAAGCGTGCCGATCGCCGGCCTGATGGCCGGGCACCTGGCCATCTCGGCGCGCTCCAGCAAGGGCGATTTGGCCGTCGGCTCAACGCCGCACAGCCCGCCAGGCAGCGGGCCCGAAGGCTTCAAGACCGTGCCCGGCGGACTGACCCTGCGGGCAAGCGGCGGCCAGGCCGTAACCATGAGCGAGCCGGCAGACGTCACGAACAAGATGCTGGGCGAAACCCTCAGCCTGATCATCCAGGAAGAACTCGGCGTGGTGGGAGCAACCAACCCGGCCGGCAACATCGTCACGTTCTGGGACATCAAGCAGGGCAAGCACCTGAAGAGCTTCGAGCTGCCAATGGCGCGGGGCATCGCGCTGACCCTGGACAAGCGCTGCTTCGTGGTGAGCTACGCCTCGAACTCGAGCATCGTGCTGATCCGTGCCGCAGACCTGGTTGAGATCGAGGCCAGCCGCTTCAAGCCGTCCGGCATTGCGGGCTCCCACGCCATCGTCTATGAGTTGTGAACAGATCGTCCGCAGACTGTCAGAAACTTGCTAAGGACCGGCCACCCGGATACAACCTAGGCACTACTAACCAGGAGCACCGCAGTGGCACAGCCAGAACGCGTGAAGATTGCCGTGATCGGCGTCGGGCACCTCGGCAAGAACCACGCACGCGTGTTGAAAGAGCTGCCCGCGGCCGAGCTGGTGGCCGTGGTGGACAGCGACCCCAAGAAGGCCGGCGAAATCGCGGAGCGTTTCCACACCGAGGCGCTGACCGACTACAAGCAGCTGAAGGGGCGGGTGGACGCGGTAACCATCGTCGTACCCACGCGCCATCACTACGAGGTGGCAAGCTGGGCCTTCGAGAACGGGCTGCACGCCCTGGTCGAGAAGCCGATGGCCTACACCATCGACGAGTGCCACAAGCTGAACGAGCTCGCCAAGAAGCACAAGCGCATCCTGCAGGTCGGGCACATCGAGCGCTTCAACCCCGCTCTGTCCAGCATCCGTAACGCCATCAACACCGTGGCCTTCATCGAGGCCGACCGCCTGTCACCCTACCCGTTCCGTTCCACGGACGTCGGCGTGGTGATGGACGTGATGATCCACGACCTGGATATCATCCTCAGCATCGTGGGCAGCGAGGTGGAGGACATCCAGGCCGTCTGCACGCCGGTGCTGTCGAAGCGCCACGAAGACATTGCCAGTGTGCGCCTTACCTTCAAGAACGGCAGCGTGGCAAATATCACGGCCAGCCGCATCAGCGACAAGAGCGTGCGCAAGATGCGCATCTTCTGCGCCGACCGTTACCTGAACCTGGACTTCGCCGGCAAGCAGGCCTGGATCTACAGCAAGACGCCCAAGCTGGACCAGGAGGACTTCCACGTCGAGAACGTGGACATCAGCGGCATCGACGACCTGATGCAGTTCGTGTTCAACGACCTGATCCGCGTCGAGCAGGTGGTGATCGGCGAGGAAGAACCATTAAAGGAAGAGCTGAAGCACTTCATCCACGCAGTAAAGACCGGCGAGCGCCCGAAAGTCGGTGGTGAAGAGGGTCTTGCGGCCATCCAGCTGGCGCACGACATCCTGGCCGCGGCGCGCGAGCACTACAACAAGCATGTGCCTGAAGAACATCGCCGTTGGTAGTGATTTTCCGCAGGAATTCATTCAGTCGTTACTGAAAATCGCCCCGCCGGGGCGATTTTTGTTCCCAAACGGTACCGCAGCGGGACCGGTTACACCGCCGGGAATGTTACGCGTCCCGCCGAGCTTCGTTACCCTTTCGAAACCGTGCGCATATACTAATGCTGTACAACCACTTACGCGTGTAACCCTGACGCCGGTGACGCGACCGTTGCAAGTTCAACACGCTGCCAGGGATTTGGCACAACCCCTGCTCTTGTGCAGTGTTTCCTGGGCAGTATCCCAAACCCAAACTTCGGGAGATTCAAGATGCGCAAGATCATCGCGAGCATGGCCTGCCTCGCCTTCGTCTTCTGCGCGGCCGGCGTCGCGGCCCAGAGCACCGGGACCTCGACGCTTTCCAGCAAAGACGCGAACAAGAAAGAAGCCCACGACCGTCCGATCGGCGGCGTGAACATCAAGCTGCCGCCCCCGGCGGCCAGCACCACCCCGCCGTCCGAGCCGCCTCCGCCTCCCCCGGCTCCGCCGGCGCCCGCGCCTCCCAGCGAGGGCGAAGACCTGCCGCCGATGGAGACGCCCCCGACCCGCCGCCGCCCGAAGATCCGCCCACCTATTACGGTGAGCCTGTGCAGGGCAAGTTCGCCTTCGTGCTGGACGCCTCTGGTTCGATGTACGGTTCACGTATCGCCACCGTGCGCGCCGAGACCACCGCTACCATCGCGGACCTGACCGAAGACGACGAGTTCGACTGCGTGGCCTTCGGCGACCAGTTCGGCAGCGCCCAGCAGTACAGCAACTTCCTGTGGGGCACCCTGCTGCCCGCCACGGACGGCAACAAGGGTACTGCCACCACCTGGGTCAACGGTTCCGCGACCAACCCCGGCGGCGGCACGCCCAGCTACGCCTGCCTCAAGAAGAGCTGCCAGGTCTACCCGGCTGACCTGGACAAGATGTTCTTCCTGTCGGACGGCTACCCCAACACCAGCGGCTCAGCCAGCCAGATCCTGGCCGACTTCCCGGGCTGGTGGACGAAGTTCACCGACTGCGAACTGATCTGCATCTGCATCGGCGGCGGTGGCGCCAGCTTCATGCAGCAGCTCGCGGCCCTGGCCGGCGGCACCTACGTCGCGGCCTAGGCAACGGAACAACCTTGTGAACCGACCAGACCAGTCGGAACGCTTGGAGGAGAGGGGGAGCCGCAAGGCTCCCCCAGGCATTTAAGCCCTGCC
Organism: Planctomycetota bacterium; assembly: GCA_027493625.1. GTDB lineage: Bacteria > Planctomycetota > UBA8742 > UBA2392 > UBA2392 > JACKID01. Next base: position 70,546 of record JAOSKM010000003.1, read on the forward strand.
CACGGACGTAACTTCGTGCGGAGTGGTAACGGCCGACCAGGCGCCGCAGTGCAGGTCCGTTACGCCCGGGTTCCCGCACGGTATCAGCACTACCACCTGCCGCAGTAGTGTCACCGCATCGGAAACACGCAAAACAGGCAAAGCGTTCGTAAACCGTTTCATGTCAGCTGCTTACGCGCAGGCCAAGTGTCTGGCGGACAATTTTCGTGACAAAGCGGGAATTGGCACGGCAAGTGCAAAATAACTGGCAGGTTTCACCCACTTCGAAATCAGGAACTGAGGAGCTACTGATGCGCAAGTTACTCGCAGGCATGGCTTGTCTTGCCTTCGTGTTCTGCGCCGGGACGCTCGGGGCCCAGAGCACGGGGACCTCGACGCTGACCAGCAAAGACGCGAACAAGAAAGAAGCCCACGACCGCCCGATCGGCGGCGTGAACATCAAGCTGCCGCCCCCGGCGGCCAGCACCACGCCACCGTCTGAGCCGCCGCCGCCGCCGCCCGCGCCGCCGGCGCCGACTCCGCCCAGCGAAGGCGAAGACCTTCCGCCGATGGAGACGCCCCCGACCCGCCCCCGCCCGAAGATCCGCCCACCTACTACGGTGAGCCGGTGCAGGGCAAGTTCGTCTTCGTGCTGGATGCTTCCGGCTCGATGTACGGATCGCGCATCGCAACCCTGCGCGCCGAAACCACCGCGACCATCGCCGACCTGACCGAGGACGACGAGTTCGACTGCGCGGCCTACGGCGGCCAGTTCCCCTCGACCCAGAACTACACCGTGTTCCTGTGGGGCACGCTGCTGCCTGCCACGGACGGCAACAAGGGCAGCGCAACCACCTGGGTGAACGGTTCCAGCACCAACCCGGGCGGCATGACGCCCAGCTACGCCTGCCTGCAGAAGTGCTGCCAGGTCTACCCGTCTGACCTGGACAAGTTCTTCTTCATCACCGACGGATATCCCAACATCACCGGCTCGTCCAGCCAGATCCTGGCGGACTTCCCGGGATGGTGGGCCAAGTTCGAAGACTGCGAACTGATCTGCGTCTGCATCGGCGGCGGTGGCGCCAGCTTCATGCAGCAGCTCGCGGCCCTGGCCGGCGGAACCTACGTCGCGGCCTAGTCGCAAGAAGTCTGTCACAAAGCTTGGAGGAAATGGGGGAGCCGCAAGGCTCCCCCAGGCACTTAACCAGAGACCAGGAGGCAGGAAGCTGGAGGTAGGAGGCAGTGGGCAGGCAGCAGGAAGCCGATTGGGGCTTTGGGACTACGATGATCTGACTGGTTCAGCCACCTGACTCCCGCCTCCCGCCTCCCGCCTCGGTACGAACCGGGGGATGCCTGACACTTTGAACCGGGCGGATGCCTGACAGGTAACTTGGGCGGCAAGGAGACTGCCGATGCCCTGGAAAGAGACCTGTCCGGTGACCGAACGAATCAACTTCATCAACGACTGGATTGCCGAAAAGGGCGCCGTCAGCGGTCTCTGCGCGACCTACGGCATCACCCGCGAAACCGGCCATCTGTGGATCCGGCGATTCAAGCAGGGCGGCTATCCGGCCCTCGAAGACCGCAGCAAGGCCGCCCACAGCCACCCCAACGAAACGTCTGCCGACATCCGCGCGCTGATCCTTGCCGCCCGCAAGGCTCACCCCACCTGGGGCCCGAAGAAGCTGCGGCCTCTGCTGGAGCGCGTCCACCCCGGCATCGAGCTGCCGGCGCTGAGCACGATGAACGACATCCTGAAACGGGCAGGCCTGATCAAGCCCGGGCGCCGCTGCCGCCGCCGTCATAGTGACGGCGGCAGCGGCGCGATCTCGGGTGGGCCGAACAGCGTGTGGTGCGTGGATTACAAGGGTCAATTCAGGCTGGGCGACGGCAACCTGTGCTACCCGCTGACCGTGACGGACGCCTGCTCGCGCATGATCCTGTGCTGCGAGGGCCATGACGGAACCAGACACGACAGCGCAAGACGCAGCTTCGAGCAGACCTTCAAACGCTACGGCCTTCCCGACGCCATCCGCAGCGACAACGGGACGCCCTTTGCGAGCACCGGTGCCGCCAGGCTGACGAGACTGGGCGTGTGGTGGCTCAAGCTGGGGATCACGCTGCAGCGCATCCGGCCGGGCAAGCCTCAGGAAAACGGGCGTCACGAGAGGATGCACCGGACGCTGAAGGCCGAAACAGCCAGACCGCCGGCGTCGAACATGAAGCGCCAGCAGGGACGCTTCAACGATTGGGTGGAGGAATTCAACTTTGAACGGCCGCACGAGGCGCTCGATGGTGCGACGCCGGCGAGCCGGTACGAGGTTTCGCTGCGCGAGTATCCGGGAGAGTTGGCTGATCCGGAGTATCCCGGCCATTACGAGAAGCGGCGCGTGAAGCCGGAGGGAACGCTGCGGCTGAGAGGCGTGCAAGTGTACCTGAGCGAGGCGCTGGGCAACGAGCTGGTAGGTGCTGTGGAAGTGGAGGACGGCGAGTGGCGCCTGAAGTTCGGAAGCCTGGAGTTGGCGACGTTTGATGAGCGCAGACGTGAGTTGAGGCCGATCGGCAGCAACCGTGCAACGTCAAAGGGGAAGTTGTACAAGAGGAAAGTGTCAGGCATGCGCCCGGTCTAAACTGTCAGGAATCCGCCCGGCCCAACACTCCCGCCTCCTGCCTCCTGCCTCCTGCCTCCTGACCCCGACACGCTTTTTCGCTACAATCCAGCAACGGATCGCCAGGGCGGCAGCGCGAACACTACGAGGACGGGGACATGCCCGGCACTTTCGACAATTCCCGCAGACGCTTCCTGCAGGCCGGTTCCCTTGCCGGCGTGTCCCTGCTGGCCGCTTCCTGCGGCGGCGGCAACAACGCGCCCGCCAACCAGACCGGCAACAACACCGCCGAGAATCCGCCCTCCGGCGCGCCCGCTAAACTCGGCACCGTGGTGGGCGGCGGCAAAATGGCCGACGAAGCCGGCGCCACCCAGTTCTTCGTGGGAATGGTCGACCTGGACGTCGCGGCGCCGGCCGGCGTCTCCATCCCGGGCATCGGCTTCTGGGGGCACGGCTTCACCCCCCGCATCGACAAGCCCCACGTCGTGCTCCTCACCGAAAAGCACGGCCAGGGCTGCTGCGAAGTCGACCTGCTGCAGCGCAAAGTCCTGCGCCGCGTCAAAACCGTCGCCGGCCGCGAGTTCTACGGGCACAGCGCCTTCAGTCCCGACGGCAAGCTGTGGTACTGCACCGAGGCCGAGACGGGCGACGAAAGCTACCACGGTGTGCTGGCGGTGCGCGACGCCGACAGCCTGGAGTTGCGCGACGAAACCTTCCCCACCCACGGCGTGGCGCCCCACGACTGCATCCTGATCGATGACGGCGACACGCTGGTGATCACCAACGGCGGCGGGCGCCTCGAGCGCGACGACGAGCTGCCCTGCGTGGCCTACGTGGACGTCAAAAGCGGCGAGAAGCGACGGCTGCTGCAGTTCAAGGACAAGCGCATCAACGCCGGGCACATCGCCATGACCAGCCGCGGCGAGCTGGTGTGCGTGTCCGCGCCGCGCGAGGGCATTCCGACATCCGACCCCTCGCACCTCGGCGCGATCAGCTTTTACGACCCGGCCAAAGACGCGGTGACCACGGCCGACGACCCGATCCGCGCCCGGATGAAGGGCGAGACGCTGAGCGTGGCGATCAACGAGAAGACCATGGTGGTGGGCGCCACCAACCCGGCGGGCCACATCGTGACGTTCTGGGACTTCCGCAGCGGCAAGCTGGTGAAGCACTATGAGGACTTCAAGTCGCCGCGCGGGATTTCAATGACGCTGGATGGAAAGTACTTCGTGCTGACCCACGACCAGCAGACGCACCTGACGCTGATCGACGCCGAGACGCTGGAGCCGCAGGGCAAGCCGCTGGTGGAGACTTCGTACATCACCGGCTCGCACAACTTCGTGTTTGACCTGCCGGCCTGAGCGGTGGCATTCCGCTTCAGGCGCAGTGCCGACACACCCGGGCTCATTCACCTTGAGCCCGGCGTGTGGTAGAAAACCGCTATGTCAAAACAAGGCCAACCTCAGCCTGACGAAGGCGCCATCCTGCGCGAGATCGCCACCCGCAAGATCGAGGCGGAGCGCCTGCGCGTCCGCCAGCTGAGCGAGGAAAACGAGAAGATGCGCGCGCTGGCGGCCGACCTGCAGCGCAAGATCAGCGTGGCCAACGCCCGTGTCAGCGAGCTCGAGAAGAAGCTGAGGCTTTCGCTGACCGAGAAGGACAAGGAGTTCAAGGGCGAGCTGAAGGAAGAGCGCGACCGCCTGCTGGCCGAGATCAGGGACCTGAAGGAGGCCCACAAGCTCGAGCTGCAGAAAGAACGCGACCGCTGGGAAAAGAAGCTCACGGACCTGGACGCCCGCCACTCCAAGGAGATCGAGCGCGCCCAGCAGAAGGGCGCGCGCGAGATCGAGAAGCTGGCCGGCGTCACCGACTCCGTCGAGCAGCAGCTCAGTGACCTGCGCGAAGAACTGGAGCAGGAGCGCCAGGCGCGCCAGGCCGCGGAGGCGAGGCTCAAGGCGCTCGACCAGACCGCCAAGCGCATCGGCGTGCGCAGCGGCCAGATCACGAACTTTGAAGTCGACACGCCCGAAGAGCTGCTGGACGTGCTGGGCGAGGTGGATTCCGAGCTGCCGCTCAAGGTGATGCGCGACGCCGTGCGCGAGCTGCGGGCGCCGCGGCCAACGTGGAGCGCGCGTTTGCCCGGGCCGTCAAGTCCGACGATTCGCGCCAGGAGCTGCACGAGGCCGGCGTGGCGTTTGCCCAGGCCCGGGTACTGCCCGACACCGAGCAGCTGCCGCCCGCGCCGGCCATGCTGGTCGAGGAGGCGTTCACCCTGATCTCGGAGGAAGTGGCCGACCGCATCAAGGGCCGCCACTACTCCACTCTGGTCAGCGCCATGGCCAACGAGCTGGTGCGCGTGCTGCGCAACCAGCGCGAAGACCTGGGCAAGCTGCAGCGTGTGGTGGAAATCGCCGAAGGCACCGAGATTGCCACCTCGGCCCGCCTGCTGCTGAAGGGCGCAACCAGCCACCAGCAGGAGATCGCCGCCGCGAAGCTGATCGCCGAGGAGATGCGCCAGGTGCAGGCCGAGGCGCGCGAGCAGAAGGGCAAGGTCAAGAAGCTCTACGCCAGCGCCGAAAGCGGCATGGCCGGCGAATGGGCCGTCGAGGCGCTGCAGGCGCTGGCGTCGCTCAAGCCGCTGCCAGCCCCGGACCGCGAGGCCGTCAAGCGCCCGCTGTTCCACCGTGTGGTGGAAGGCGCCAGGCTGGTGCAGGAGCGCATCGACAGCGCCGTCAACCTCGGCGCCGAAGCGGAAGCCGCCGTGCGCGAGGCCGACGAGTCGTTCTCGGCGCTGGAAGGCCTGGTGGCCGCCGCCCAGGAGCTGCTGGTCGCCGCGCGCCGCGAGCTGATGAGCAAGGTACAGGGCGAACAGGACGTGCGCCTGCGCATCCAGGCCGCGCGCACGGCCTTGCTGGAGATCGGCAAGCGCGGCCGACGCGCCGCCGCCATCTTCGACGAGCAGATGAAGGGCCTCGACATGCTGCTCAACCAGTGGAAGGCCACCTACCAGGCCTATTCCGGCCTGAGCCGCGACATGGACCGCATCGAGGCCAGCATCGAGGGCAGCATGCTGGACCTGAAGCAGCCCCTCGAGAGCGAGCCCGGCAAGCGGCTGTACCAGATCGTTCACGACCTGTCCGAGCACCTGCCCGAGTTCCGCAGCATCCACGTGATGCGCCAGCGCCTGTTCTTCCACCTCGAGAACCCCAAGCAGCGCATCTTCGAGCTCAAGCAGGTGCGCGAAGCCGCCGAGCGCGTGCTGCGCCAGCTCGGCAACGTGGCGCCCAACGACCACACCGCCAACTGGCAGCTCGCCATGGCGCGGCTCTACGACATCTGGGCCTACCTCGAGGAAGTGCGCGGCGGCACCCACAGCCAGCTCGCCGTCGCCGCCGAGCAGATCGAGCCGCAGATGTCCGAGGTGATGGTCTGGATCAGCAGCAGCAACGTCGACCTGCTGACCGACACCGAGCGCAACGAGGTGCTGTACACCACCGCCTACGTGCGCAAGCTCAAGCGCGCCGTGCTGGGCATCCACGACCTCGCGCAGCAGAGCGGCGGCTCGGAGGCCGTACTGACCGCGCAGTTCGAGCACCGGCTGGACACCCTGCTGTTCCCCATTGAGTGGGAGCACGTCGTGGCACGCGTCCAGGGCTCGTACGATGAGGCGGACGTCAATCCGCCCACCGAGCGCGAACCCAGGTAGTGTAAGGGCGCAGGGCTTCGGGGGCTTGGAGACTCCGATGCCCTGCCTGGCCCTGACTTCAAGCTTCTGCCTTCCTGCCGCCTGCCTCCTGCCGCCCCCCGCCTCATCCCCCGAGTGCCTGCCACAGCGTCGGGTGCAGCTTGCGCAGAGCTTCGGACTCTGCCCTGGGCATGCGTGCCAGCAGAGTCCTTCTCAGTCCGGGCAGCATCTCGCCCGGCAAGTGGCCCCGGAACACCAGCGCCGGGCGCTTCTCGGCCACCGCGTTCTCCACCTCCGCCACCAGTGCGGTCGCGGTTCCGGCTGCGGCCTCCAACTGCGCGCCTGCGCGATCACCTCGTGCCGCGCGTGAGGCACTGATCTCTGCGGCCATGGCGCGCATCACCGGCAGCCAGGCAGCTGCCGGCGGCTCCGCCCGCAACCTTGAGGTCACGCGCCCGGGCACCGCCATCGAAACCGCCTGTGAGGCCGCGATGCGAAGACGCACGAGACCGCAGTACTCCGGGACGAATGCCTCGCCGCCCACGGACAGGAACTCGGCGCGGGCATCTTCCACGGCCTGTTGCGCTTCCTGCTCATGGCCGAGCAGCAGGTACAGCAGGGATTCCGTGCAGCGATAGGCCGCGTGGTAGATCGGCAGTCCGAACTCACGTGCGGACTCGCACGCCTGCAGGATCGCATCCCGGCAGCGCTCCAGGTTGCCGCGCCGCAGGTCAATCTCGGCCAGGCTTGCACGCGCAAACGCGGCCGAGCGCAGGTTGCCGTGCTCGGTGGCGCTGTCGATCGCCTCCAGCAGGCGCTGCTCCGCCTGCTCCAGCTCGCCGGCGAGCATGTACTGTCGCCCCAGGTTGCCGAGCGCCACGCCGATCATGCGGCGGTCGTTGCCGTCTTTCAGCACCCGCAGAAGCTCCAGGTACGTACGGATGGCCTCGTCGCGTCGTCCGCTGTTCGAGTACAGGTTCGCTAGGTTGCCGCGGATGATCCACAGGAACGGGTCCGTGCTGCCGGGCGGGAAGGCGTTCATTGCCTCACCCAGGTAGCGTTCGTTTTCGGCGTAGTCTCCGCGCGCGCTGGCCAGCATGGCGCGGTCCATCAGCGCCTTGGCAAGCAGCGCGTGATCTCCGGTCCGGCGTGCAATCCGTTCGGCCTCGACGACCAGAGACAGTCCTTGTTCATGCCGACCCAGGTAGGCGCCGGACAGCGCGGCGCCGCAGCACCCCTGCACTTCGCCCTTGTCATGCCCCCTGCGCGCGGGCTACTTCGGCGAGGCGCAGGTAGGCATCCACGGCTTCGGCGCGTCGGCCCATGTTCTCCAGTGCGCCGGCAACCTCGGACAATGCTTCGATTCGAGTTGCACCTTCGCAGCCCGGGCACTCCAGCATGCGCACAGACGCCTGGTGCAGGCTTTCCCACTGGGCACGCTCCTTGAATCGCCTGATCGCCAGTTGCAGATACCGCAACTCGGCGGCGGCCAGCACTTCCGCGTCGCCGGGGCTCGCGCCATCCTGGGCCAGCCGCGCGTGCTCGGCCAGTTCGGCGGCTACCAGCGCGGCCTCGGCGCCCCAGGCGTGCTCGGTGATTTCGAACGCCGCCGCGTGCAGCCGGGCGCGGTCCGACGGCAGCTGCAACGAGTAAGCCACGTCGCGGAAGGCGGCATGGCGGAACAGGTAGATGTCTTCGAGTGAAGTCACGGCGCGCCGCGGGAGTGAGGGGCCGGTTATTGTACGCTTTCCGTGACAAATGAACTCCCGTTTTTGCAATCACCACCGAAGGGCGTAAGATGCCCTCCCATGGCCAACTCCGACGCCGTCAACGACGCCCTGCGCGCCCGCCTGCAGACCGTGCTCAACACGCACAGCCAGGCCGAGGTCGCGCGCCGCACCGGCCACTCGCTGTCAAACGTGAACCGCTACGCCACCGGCACCCGCATGCCCGCCAGTTTCGTGGCCGCGCTGGTCAGCGAGCTGGGCGTGAGCCCCGCCTGGCTGCTGACCGGCAAAGGCGAGCCGCACAGCGCTGACATCTCCGGCAAGGCTGAAGAGCGCGCCACGGACCTGCTGGAAATCGTGCAGGCCATGAGCGCGGTGACCCAGATGCGCCTCGGCTCGCTCACCACGCGCCACCACCTGAAAGTATTGAAGGAGCTGAATGAAGCGCTGACCCGCCACGAAGCCCTGCAGACGCGTCTCAACCAGCACAGCCGCGAGCTGTTCGCCCAGATGATGGACGACCTCGGCAACGCGCTGGACAACCTGGACCTCGACCGCGCCGAACGCCTGCTCGAGAGCGCCTCACAGGTCGCCAAGCTGTGCGACGACTTCGAGCTCAACTACCAGTTCTACGGCCACCAGGCGCGCATCGAGTTCGGCAAGGGCCACCCGGAGAATGCCGGCGAGCTGATGCGCAAGCAGTTCCTGTTCGCGCTGATGCGCACCGGCCGCATGGCCCAGCGCGACCTGGACAACATCACGCGCTTCGCGCTGTCGGTCGCCAGCCAGCACCGCGTACAGGAAGGCGTGCGCGTGATGCGCTCCGGGCTCGCGCTGCTGGCCGGCGAGCAGCTGGACTGGCCCGGCGCCGCCTACACCGAGTTCCTGGTCGGGCACTTCACCGGCCTGCAGGGCGAGTTGCACGCCGGCCTGGCCGCCATGCAGCGCCACTTCCCGCGCGTTGGGCCGGAGGCGCGCCGCGCGATCTGCGAGACCTACCTGGCGAACGCCATGCTGTACTCGGGGCTGATCGACGTGGAGGGCGCGATCCGCTTCGGCGGCCACTCGGAATCCAAGGCCAAGTGGATCATGGATTTCTGTGTAGTCATGGAGGACCTGCCCGGCCTCGAGCGCGCGACCCAGTACTACGACTCGCCGGAGATCGTGCCGGTGAAGGGCCAGAAAGGCCGCACCCAGGCCTCGCGCACAGTGCTGAAGGCGTTGCAGGACCAGGGTGACGAAGCGCTGGCCGAGTGGGGCGAGTTCCACCAGACGCTGAAATCGGAAGATGTCACCCAGCTGCACTGGCGCATCGTGAACGAACAGGTGCTGCGCATCGCGGGCAGGTGGGAACAGGCCGCGCAGCAGGCGTTGCAGACCCAGCAGCGCCTGGATGCCCTCGACCCCGAAATCAGCATCGGCATGCTGTTCGAGGCCCGCCACTACCACGGCCTGCTGCAATGCGCAGCACAAGGCCGGCCGATCCCGCCCGAGGTGACCGACAGGGCCAGGGCCTGGATCCAGCGCCACATCCAGGGCGGCTACACGGCCTTCGCCCGCTGGTTGCAGTAGGGGCTATTTCGTTGGCGGTCGTCCGGCAGCCGCCTATCATGGGCTTTGACGCCACCACGAAACCGGAGTTGCCATGACTCGCGTACTGCTTTGCGCGCTGTTTCTGCTGGGCGGTGGCCTGCGCGCCGCCGACATCTACGTCGCCACCACGGGCAATGACACCACCGGCACGGGCGCCATCGGCGCGCCTTACGCCACGCTGGCCAAGGCGCACTCGGCCGCCAACGCCGGCGACACCATCATCTTCCGCGCCGGCGCCTACGCGGGCGGCGTCTATATCACCAAGAATGACCTGACCTTCCGCAGCCACACCGGCGAGTGGGCAAAGATCGAGCGACCCAACAACGTCAGCGGCCAGGACAACGCCTTCTACGTGGGCACCGCAAGCAACTGCACGATCCGGCGGCTCGAGCTGCAGGGCGGCTACTACTACGCGCTCAAGATCGACACCGGCCCGGCGCTGGTGGAAGACTGCATCATCCACGGCTCCGGCCGCGACTGCGTGAAGATCCCCGGTGCCGACAACATCACCATCCGGCGCTGCGAGATCTACGATTCCGGCCTGCGCGACCCCAGCAACGCCGAAGGCATCGACAACGTCAACGGCGACACCATGCTGGTGCAGGACTGCTACATCCACGACATCGCCACCAACGGCGTCTACCCCAAGGGCGGCAGCATCGGCAGCATCATCGAGCGCTGCCTGATCCGCAACTGCGGCCAGAAGGGCATCAGCATGGCGCAGTCTTCCGGCCTGCAATTCTACGACACCACCGCGAATCCCGAGTACTACTCGTGCCGCGACTGCATCGCGCGTAACAACATCATCGAGAACTGCGAGGGCAGCGGGATTGACCTGGAAAGCGCCCTGCGCGCCAGGGTCTACAACAACACCATGGTCAACGTCGCCAGGAGCCAGCAGGGCGGCATCCGCATCGCCAGCGTCGACAAGGGCGCGCCGGCCGGCGTGGTGAAGTGCAAGGACTGCGAGATCCGCAACAACATCATCGTGCTGGCCGGCACCAGCCCGCGCCCCATGCTGTTCATGGGCAACAACAGCCACGAGGGCACGCTCACCATGAGCAACAACCGCTACCACAAGCAGGGTGGAACGGCCGTGTACTGGTGGGAGCCGACCAGCTACAGCCTCGACCTGGCGGGCTGGAAAGCGGCCAGCGGCACGGACAGCAACAGCACGGAGGGCGACCCGCAGCTCAGCGCGAGCTGGCACCTGGACACGGGCAGCCCCTGCATCGGCCAGGCCATGACGATTGCGGGCTTCAGTGATGATTTTGACGGAAACGCACGCACTGGGACATGGGACATCGGCGCCGACCAGACCGGCGGCACGGCCCTGCAAACACCGCCGCCCGCGGGCACCATCGGCACAGGCGGAGGGCAAACCACCACCACCCCGCCCACAGGCGGCAGCGGCTCAGGCACCGGCAAGAAAGACGGCGGCGGAGGCGGCTGTTCAGCCGAGCCAAACGCAGCGGCAATGCTGGCGGCACTGCTGCCGCTGCTGCTGGCGGCGCGGCGACGAAGCTGAAAACACAAAGGGCGCGGGCAAAGCCCGCGCCCTTGCGTTGAGGGAATGCGCTACTCGCGGCGGAACTGGCGTGCGCCGACGGTAAATCCAGCCAGCAACGCCAGCAGCAGCAGCCACGAACCGGTTGCGCCGCTGGTGCTGCACTCCTCGTCGTCATCATCGTCGCCGCCGCCTGCCGCGACCGGGTCCTGCACCGTCACCGTGAATGCGCGGCTCGCGGTGTAGGTGCCGTCGCTGATGTAGACCGTGCAGACCGCCGTGCCCGTCATGCCCGCCTGGGGCGTGATGGTGAAGGTGAGGGTTGGCACCGTGCCGCCGAAGGTGAAGTCTCCGGCCTGGATCAGCGCAGTGTTCAGGCTGTCCGCGGCGGGCGAGCCCAGCGTGCCCACGCCCTGCGGGTCGTCGACCATGAAGCTGATCGCGGCCGAGGTCTGGTCGCGGGAGATCACGGTATCCGGGATCAGCGAGATGGACGGCGCATCCGTGGTGTCGGTCACGGTCAGCACGAAGCTGATGCTGGTTGCCGCCGAGAGGGAGTCCGTCACAGTCACCGTAACTGTCGCCACGCCCACGTTGTCGGCCTGGGGCGTAATGGTCAGCGTACGGCCGGCGCCGCTGCCGCCAAACACGAAGTCAGTCAGTGGGTCCAGCAGAATCTGGTTGTCGCAGGTCGCCGTGAGCACCAGCGCGCCCGGCGCGTCCTCGGCGTCGCCGACGGTGATCGCAAGCGCGCCGGTATTGGCGTTCATGTTGATGGTCTGGTCGGTGACCGCGCTGATGGTGGGCGCCTGGTTCGCCAGCACCTCAACGCTCAGGTTCGCGGTGCTCGAGTTACCGGCCGCGTCCGTGACCGTGAATTCCACCTGGTGGGTGCCCGGGGTCGCGGTGCCGAGCGCATGGATGTCGGCCGTCACGCCGCCGGCGGTGTTGGTGATGTTGCCGACCGCCATCCCGGTCGGGACGCTGCTGGCCGAGACGTTCAGGCTTCCGGCTGCGGTCGAGTTGTCCGACACCGCGCCGACGGTCGCGCCGACGCTGGTGGTGCCCTGGGAAACCGTCACGGTGCCGCCCGGCGTCAGCACGGGTGCAGTGTTGTCCACTTCGACGGCTGCGCTGGGCCCGGCGGCTGGTGCGCCTCCGCCCGGGTTGCTGGCCGTTCCGCTCGCGATACTGATAGTGAAGCTGCCGTCGCCTGTGATGCCGCTGATGGTGACGGTGCGCGTGGTGGTGCCGGTGCCGGAAACCGCCACGGCGCCCGCCGCGGTGCCGGTGGCATTGAGCGCCACATCGCCCGCCGCCAGCGTCACGGCCGTCGCACCGGAGTACGTGATCACGAAGTCAACCGGGCCGCCCTGTGTCACGCCGGCTGACGGCGCGCCGATCGAGATGCCCGGCACGTTGGTCACGGTCACTGACGCGCTGGGCCCCGCCGCTCCGGCCAGGTTGCCGGCGCCGTCCGAGGCCGTGCCGGCCGCGATACTGATGGTGAAGCTGCCGTTGCCGCTGATGCCGCTTACCGTCACGGTGCGGGTGGTGGTGCCGCTGCCGGCCACGCTGACGCTGCCCGTTGCGGTACCCGTGGCGTTGAGCGAAACGTCGCCAGACGCAAGGGTCACGCCGGTCGCGCCGGTATAGGTGATCACGAAGTCCACCGGGCCGCTGGTCGTCGAGCTTGTGCTCGGCGCGCCGATCGAAATGCCCGGGTTGGTCTTATCGATGTCGTACGTTTCGCCCGCCGTGAACGTGCCGGACAAGACGTTGCCCGCCGCGTCGGTGATGCCGGTGACGGTGGTGAGATCGATGCTGACCGTGCCGTCGCCGCTGCCGGTGTTGACCGAGACCGTGTAGCCCGCGCCGGAACCGGTGACGCCGGTGATGGACGCGCCCGTCACGCCGGTGGTATCGAGCGAGAACTTGCCCTGGGTGACGCCGGTAACCGACTCGCTGAAGGTGACCGTGAAGTCCACCGAGGTCGCGCTGGTGGGACTGCCGCCTGCGCGGGTGATGCTGGTGACGCTGGGCGCCGTCTTGTCCACGGTGTAGATTTCGCCGGTGGTGAAGGTGCCGGCCAGCACGTTGCCGGCGGCGTCCACGATACCGCTCACGGAAGCCAGCTCGACCTCGACCGTGCCGCTGCCGCTGCCGCTGTTGACCGTGACCGTGCGGGTGGCGCCGGTGCCGCTGACGCCGGTAACCGAGGCGCCGGTGACGCCGGTGGTATCCATGGCGAAAGACGCAATCACCACGCCCGTAACCGCCTCGTTGAAAGTAACCGTGAAGTCCACCGAGGCCGCGTTGGTGGGGTTGGCGCCCACCCGCGTGATGCTGCTGACCGTGGGCGCGGCCTTGTCGACCGTGTAGGCCTCGCCGGCCGTGAAGGCGCCGGCCAGCGCGTTGCCGGCGGCGTCAGCGATTCCCGAGATGTTGCTGAGGTCCACGCTGACGGAACCGCTGCCGCTGCCGGTGTTGACGGTGACGGTGTAGGCGGCGCCCGAGCCCGCGATGCCGGAAATGAAAGCGCCGCTCACGCCGGTGGCGTCCAGCGCAAAGGCGCCGGGCGTCACGCCGGTGACGGATTCGCTGAAGGCTACGTTGAAGGTGACCGAGGCCGCGTTGGTCGGGTTGCCGACGGCGCGGGTGATGCCCGTGACCGCGGGCGCGGTCTTGTCGATGGAGTACGACTCGCCGGTGGTGTAGGGCAGGTTGGAAACGCCGGGTGCAACGCCGGTCGCGTTGACCATGTCGAGCCGGATGGTGCCGTCGCCCGTGCCCGTGCCGGCGGTGACCGTCCAGGTGGTGCCGGAGCCGCTGACGCCGGTGACCGAGGCGCCGCTCAGGCCCGTAACCGAGGTGCTGAAGTTGCCCGTGTTCACGCCGGTAACCGACGCGCCGAAGGTGACGGTCCAGCTGACCGAGGCGGCGTTGGTGGGAGTGCCGCCAACGCGCACGATGGAGGTCAGCGCAGGGATGGCCGTCACCGTGCAGGTGGCGCTGGGGCCGGCCGCGGGCGCCGAGTTGCCGGCCGCGTCGCTGGCGGTGCCGCCCGCGATGCTGATGCCGATGGTGCCGGTGCCGCTGATGCCGCTGACGGTTACGGTGCGCGAGCCGGTGCCGCTGCCCGTGACCGAGACGCTGCCGGTCGCCGAGCCGGTGGTGTTGAGGGTGATGTTGCCGGTGGCCAGGGTAACCGCGCTGGCGCCCGTGTAGGTGATGGTGAAGTCAACGGGGCCGGAGATGGTGCTGGTCGGGTTGGGCGCGCTGATGCTGATGCCCGGGGCGGTCTTGTCGATGGTGTAGGACTGGCCGGCCACGAACGCGCTGCCGAGCGCGTTGCCGGCGGTGTCGATGACGCCGGTGACGGTGAGCAGGTCGATGCTGACCGTGCCGTCGCCGCTGCCGGTGTTGACCGTAACGGTGCGTGTGGCGCCGGAGCCGCTGATGCCGGTGATGGAGGCACCCGAGACGCCGCTGGTGTCGAGGCTGAAGTTGCCGGTGGTGACGCCGGTGACGCTTTCGCTGAAGGTCACGGCAAAGCTGACGGAGGCCGCGTTGGTGGGATCGGCGCCGGAACGGTTGATGCTGCTGACCATCGGCGCGGTCTTGTCGATGGTGTACACCTGGCCAGAGGTAAACGCGCCGCCGATGTTGTTGCCCGCTGTATCTGAAATGGTGGCGCCGACCGGGACATCCAGTCGGATCGTGCCGTCACCGCTTCCGGTGTTCACGGTGACCGTCCGTGTGGTGCCCGTGCCGGAAACACCTGTCACCGACGCCCCGGAGATGGAGCCGGTTGTGGTAAGCGAGAAGTCGCCGGTTGCGACGCCGGAGACGTCCTCGCTGAAGGTTACCGTGAACCCTGCGCTGGACGCGTTGGAAGGGCTGGTGCCCGTGCGCACGATACTGGTGACCGTGGGGGCGGTCTTGTCGATGGTGTATGACTGTCCGGAGGTGTACGGCAGGTTGGTGACGTTCGGCGTGACACCCGTGGAATTCTGCATGTCCAGCCTGATGGTTCCGCTTCCGCTGCCGGTCGAGACGGTAACGGTTCTGGACGTTCCGCTGCCCGAGACTCCGGTAACCGAAGCGCCGCTTACACCTGTGGTACTCAATGTGAAGTTTGATGTGGCGACACCGGATACGGAGACATCAAAGCTGACCGTGAAGCTGACGGACGATGCGTTGGTCGGAGTGCTGCCGGTGCGGTTGATGGAGGTGACGATCGAGCCGGATGGATTGCCGTTGACGATCAAAGACAGCCGGCGCGACTCGTTGCCACCGGTCGCAGCCCACGACGAACCACCGTTGGTAGACTTGAGGGAACCTTCCGTGTTGGTGTGCGAATGCAGCCAGAACACCCAGTCGGATGCCGTGGATGCATACCACACTGCCCAATACGTCGTGCCCAGGCTCAGCGTGGCGCCACCCGAGATGTTCACAGTCAGGTTCGTACTCGAGTCCGGCGCAGACCCGGTCCCACTGCCGAGCAGTGTGCCGGGCACTCCACCCGAATTGGTGCGCAGTTCCATCGTGAAGTTGCCGCTGCCGCCGAAGATCTTCTGCGCCCAGATCTGGAAGCTGGTGATGTCCACCTGCTGACTCACAGTAAACGGCTTCGCGAACCTGGTGTTCGGGGTGGTGGACTCCGAGTTGGTGCCGGGGAAAGTTCCGCCCGTCGTGTGGTCGAAAACCACCACCGCAGACAACTGTGAGGCCGCAAGAATAACGATCAGGAAAAGAGCCGTTCTCATGGTGGTGATCCCCGGATGTTGGCAAAGGGGGTCACCATAATGCTGGAACGTTGAAACTCAAAGCGTTTCGTTGTCTTACCTGAATTTTGCTCAAGCCCAGAGACTTGTGTCTCAAGCTTTGCCGGCACTGCCGAGCAGGGTCATCTTCTGCTTGATCAGTTCCTTCACCGCGTCGCGGGCCGGGCCGAGGAACTTGCGGGGGTCGAACTCGCCCGGCTTCTCCGCTATCAGCTTGCGCAGCACGGCCGTCCACTTCAGGCGCAGGTCGGTGTCGATGTTCACCTTGTTGATGCCGTTGGCGATGGCGCGTGTGTAGCTTTCGGCGTCGAGGCCCTTGGCGCCCTCGATCTTGCCGCCGTACTGGTTGATCTGGGCGACGCTTTCCGGGTCCACGCTGCTGGCCCCGTGCAGCACCAGCGGGATGCCCAGCAGCTGCTTGATCGACTTGATGCGCTCGAAGTCGATGCGGTTCTCGCCCTTGAACTTGTAGGCCCCGTGGCTGGTGCCGACCGCTACCGCCAGCGCGTCGCAGCCGGACTCCTTCACGAAGCGCACGGCCTCGGCGGGGTCGGTCAGGCGCGCGTCGCGCTCATCGACCTTGATGTCGTCCTCGATGCCGCCCAGGCGCCCGAGCTCGGCCTCTACCGTGATGCCGCCGTGGCTGTGGGCGTAGTCAACGGCTTGACGCGTCAAGGCGATGTTCTCCTCCAGCGGGTGGTGCGAGCCGTCGATCATCACGCTGGTGAAGCCGGCATCCACGCAGCGCTTGATGTCGTCCAGCTTCTCGCCGTGGTCGAGGTGCAGGGCCACGGGCACGCTGACCTGCTCGGCCATGGTGCGCGTGAGCGCCACCAGGTTCTTGATGCCGCCGTATTTGATCGCGCCCGTGGACAGCGCGACGATCACCGGCGACTTCATCTCCTCAGCGGCTTCCACGGCCGATTGCAGGAACTCCAGGTTGCTGAAGTTGAACTGGCCGATGGCGTAGTGTTCGCGGTTGGCTTTCTCGTACATCTTGCCGAGGATTTCGAGCGGCATGGGTGCCTCCGTGTATCGTGGTCCGTGTCTCGTGCATCGTGTTTAACCACGAAGAACACGAAGGGCCACGAAGAAAACAGCGCTTATGGGGTGGGGATGATGGCTTCAAAGTAGCGGATTGTTCCGTCCTTCAGCCAAGCGAGACCGACCGCAACAGGCGAGGCGCTGTCGCGAGCGCCTGTGATCCAAAACATGATGCCATTCAGGCGATGTGGCTCGATGCCATCCGGCCGGAATGCCTCCGATCCTGTCATCTGGCCAAAACCCGACTGCGGTACCCAGCGACTGCTATTGGGTTCGACGCGCGAATCACCATTGGGTGCCCACCCAATCCGTTTGTCCACCTCGTCCATGCTTAGTTTGTCGGCAGCACATTCCTGCAGCAATTCTGCCAGACCAACCGGATCGACAAACGGCTTCTCACGAACATCAGGTGCTGCTGAGTTGTGCGTCCCGTCAGACTGGCCACATGCGCCAACAACCAACGCTACGCACAGGAAAGTGATAATCGCGGCGACACGGTACATCCTTCTGTAAACGACTGACGGAGGTTGGAAGTTCGTGCGGCGTGGTGGCATCCGATCGAACTTTGCGGACGTCCTACCAACTACGACTTCATAATCCGTTCCCGGTAGTACTTCAACTCCGCAATACTTTCCTTGATGTCGGCGAGCGCTGTGTGGTCCTTGTCTTCCTTGCCGTACTTGGGAACGTCCGGGTACCAGGCGCGGGCCAGCACTTTGAAACTGCTTACGTCCACCTGGCGGTAGTGCAGCCAGGCTTCCAGCTGCGGCATGTACCTGTACAAGAAGCGGCGGTCCTGGTGGATGCTGTTGCCGGCGAGCACGCCTTCGCCCTCGGCGCAATGCTGGCGCACCAGCGCCAGCGCCTGGGCCTGGGCCTCCTCGATGCTGACCGTGGCCGCCTTCACCCGCTGCAGCAGGCCGTTCTTCGTGTGCATGTCGCGCACGTAGTCGTTCATCAGGGCCAGCTGCGACTCGCTGGTGGCGATCACCGCCTCGTACTGGCCCAGCGGCTGCAGCTCGGCGTCGGTGACGATCACCGCGATCTCGAGAATGGAGTCCACGGCCGGGTCCAGGCCGGTCATCTCGAGATCGATCCACACCAGTTTAAGGTCGTCTGCCATATCTGGCCTAGCTGCTAGCTTCTAGCTTCTAGGTGTTAGGAAAAGAATTAAGAGGGCCGCGCTAGCGGCCCCCCAAAACTAGCAGCTAGAAGCCAACAGCTAGCAGCTGCCCTATCCCTTCGGGCCGGCGTTGCGGACCGCTTCGCTTACGCCGTCTTCGAACTGCTTGAAGTTGTTGCGGAACAGCTCCGACAGGTGTTTGGCCTTGGCGTCGTAGGCCGCCTTGTCGGCCCAGCTTTCGCGCGGGTCCATCACCTCGGCGGGCACGTCCGGGCAGCTGGCCGCGTACTCGAAGCCGAACACCGGGTGCTTCTTGAACTCGGCCTTGTCCAGCCTGCCCTCCAGCGCCGCGTTCAGCATGGCGCGGGTGTGCTTGATCTTCATGCGCGAGCCCACGCCGTAGCCGCCGCCGGACCAGCCGGTGTTCAGCAGCCAGCAGCTGGCGCCGTGTTTCTGGATCTTCTCGGCCAGCAGCTTGGCATACACGCCGGGGTGGCGCGGCATGAACGGCCCGCCGAAGCAGGCGCTGAAGGTGGCGGAAGGCTCCTTCACTCCGCGCTCGGTGCCGGCGACCTTCGCCGTGTAGCCGCTTATAAAATGGTACTGGGCCTGCTCCGGCGTCAGGCGGCTGATCGGGGGCAGCACGCCGAAGGCGTCGCAGGTCAGGAACACCACGGTGCGCGGGTTGCCGCCGCGGCCGCTGGGCTCATGGTTGGGGATGAACTCGATCGGGTAGCTGGCCCGGGTGTTCTCGGTCAGCGTGCCGTCGTCGAGGTTGATCTCGCGGCTGTGCTCATCGAACACGACGTTCTCGAGCACCGTGCCGAACATCTGGGTGGTCTTGTAGATCTCCGGCTCGGCTTCGGCGCTCAGGTTAATCACCTTGGCATAGCAGCCGCCCTCGAAGTTGAACACGCCGGCCTCGCTCCAGCCGTGTTCGTCGTCGCCGATCAGCTTGCGCTTGGGGTCAGCGCTCAGGGTGGTCTTGCCGGTGCCGCTCAGGCCGAAGAACAGCGCGCTGTCGCCGTCCGGGCCGATGTTGCTGCTGCAGTGCATGGGCAGCACGCCCTTGGCCGGCAGCAGGTAGTTCATCACGCTGAACACGCTCTTCTTGATCTCGCCGGCGTACTTGGTGCCGCCGATCAGCACGATGCGCTTGCTGAAATTCACCAGCACGAAGGCTTCGCTGTTCAGGCCGTCGTCTGCGCCCGCGGCCTCCAGGAACGGCGCGTGGATGATGGTGAAGCCGGGCTTGAAGTTCGCCAGTTCGTCCCGGTTCTCGATCCGCACGAACATGTTGCGCGCGAACAGGTTGTGCCAGGCGCACTCGTTGATCACGCGCACCGGCAGGCGCAGCTCCGGGTCCGTGCCCGCGTAGCAGTCCAGCACGAAGATTTCCGGCCGGTCGTTGTAGTAGGCGATGGTCTTGGCCAGCATCTTGTCGAACACGCCCGGCTCAAGCGGCTTGTTGACCTTGCCCCACCACACGCTGTCGGCGGTTTCGGCGTCTTTGACCGTGAACTTGTCGTTGGGCGAGCGCCCGGTGTACTTGCCGGTGTTGACGATCAGCGCGCCGTGGCGGCTGAGGTGGCCTTCGCCGCGCTTGACGGCCTCTTCAATCAGGCGGCCGGAGCCCAGGTTGTGGTGGATGGTGGACGGGTTCTTGATGCCGAGTGCTGCGAGGTCGGTCTTCATGCTGGGTCCTCATGTCAGCCACGCACAAGCGTTGGGGCAACGGCCACCGAGCCCGCGTGGACGCGAGTAGTGTAGCGAGCACTAAGCAGCCTACAACGAGGAAGACGAATCGGTCACAAGTCATTGAGCAGCCGAGAGTAGCGCTCAGCAGCCTGGCGTACATCGAAGCTTTTTTCGGCAGCTTTCCGGGCGTTTTCGGCCAGCTTGGCCCGGCGTTGCGGGTCGGCCATCAGGGCGCGGATCGCCGCCGCCACAGCCTTCGCGTCGCCGGCGTCCACGGCCACGCCGCACTGCAGCTCGGTTACCAGCCTGGCCAGCTCGCTGGTTTCGGGCGCCAGCGCCAGCACCGGGCGCCCGGCCGCGAGGATGCCCTGCAGCTTGCTGGGCATGGCCAGTCGGTCGGCCGCGGGCTCCAGTGCGACCACGGCCAGGTCGCAGGCGGCGAGGCTGTCGGGCAACTCACTCAGCGGTCGGTAGTCGTAAAACCGCACGTTGGGCAGGCCCTCGGCCAGCTTGCGGGTAGGCTCCAGCTTCGCGCCCCTTCCTATATAGGTCAGCACGGCCTCGGGCAGGTCCTTCATCGCAAGCGTCAAGCCTTCCAGCGGGTGCAGCAGGCCGAGGTTGCCGGAGTACTGGATCACGAACGGCTCAACCAGCCCGTGCTCGCAGGCGAAAGCGCTGTCGGCCTTGGCCAGAGGCTTGATCGCGCCGGTGTCGGCCCAGTTGGGGATGACTTCCACGGCCGCCTTGTGCTGCAGGGCCTGGGCGCGCTCTCGCATGCCCTCGGTCAGCGTCACCGCTCGGCCGCGGGCCAGGCTGCGGCGCTGGATGAAGCGCAACAGGCCGGCCAGCGGGCCGGGCTTCATGCGGCCGAGCGCGAGACCCAACTCCGGGTGCAGGTCGTGCAGCACGTAAATGTAGCGCCGGCCGCTCCATGACAGCCACCAGCCCACCAGGCCCAGTGTGGGCGGGCTGCTGGGAATCAGCAGCACGCCGCCGGAAAACAGCGTTCGCCAGAAGGCCGTGGTGGTCAGCCACCAGGCGGCAAAGGCGCGGCCGAGCAGCGACTTGCCCGCGCGCGGCGCCCAGAAGCGGCGGACTTCGACGCCGTCGAGTACTTCGCACCCCGGGGTGGCGGCCGTGAGCCCCTGGTAGCGCGGGCGCCAGGTCAGCACCCGCACGGGGTGGCCAAGTTTCGCCAGTTCGCGGGCCAGCAACGCGAATACCTGGCCGTCGGCGGCCACGTCGGGCGGGTAGTGGGGCAGCAGCATGGTCACGCGCCGAGGCATGCGAGTACCAAAGCATTTGGAACCACGAAGAGCCACGTGGTACTGCAACGGCATGGGCCACGCGGAGGCGCTACGGGCTTTACTGACAACTGCAAAAACATGTTAACCACGAAGAGCCACGAAGGACCACGAAGGAAAATGCGCCCCACCCTGCTTCGTGGCCCTTGGTGGTTCTTCGTGGTTACCGTAGTTGCTTTTCATCAGGGAGCGTGCCTCGGCTTTATGGATGATTGTGAAGGTCCGTAGTCCAACTCGAACGCTTCTTCTGTTCAGGGATCGTAAATCAACGCCAGGACGCAAAGAACGCCACGGCCTGTGTGTAGATCGTCCGCTCATTGGCCAACGGACGTGGCACAGCGCTTGATTCGTGGCGCGCCCTGGCGGCTTGGCGTTGTTTCCCGCCTGTTGTAAGGAAGGCGGACGGCCAACCGCCGGCGTCCTTTGCGCCTTCGCGCCCCCGCGTGGCTTATTAGCCTGTCTCTCCAGTCACCTCACGCATCAACGAAACACGTCGATGCGCGCTTTTGTGCTTTGGGCCGTGGCTGGTTATGCTCCGGCCATGATCGTTCTCCAGAACGAACGCATCCTGGTGACCGGCGGGGCGGGCTTTTTAGGCTCGCACCTGTGCGACATGCTGCGCGCCGAGGGCTGCCGCAACCTGTTCACGCCGCGCTCGGCCGACTATGACCTGGTGGATCGCGCGGCCGTGAAGCGCATGTACAAGGCCTTTGAGCCGACCATCGTGATCCACCTGGCGGCGCGCGTGGGCGGCATCGGCGCCAACCGCGAGAACCCGGGCCTGTTCTTCCACGACAACCTGATGATGGGCGTAAACCTGATTGACGAGGCCCGCCACATCAAGCTGCGCAAGTTCGTGCAGCTCGGCACCGTCTGCGCCTACCCCAAGTTCACGCCGGTGCCCTTCCGCGAAGAAGAGCTGTGGAACGGCTTCCCCGAGGAAACCAACGCCCCCTACGGCGTCGCCAAGAAGGCCCTGCT
This sequence comes from Planctomycetota bacterium, assembly GCA_027493625.1. Taxonomy (GTDB): domain Bacteria; phylum Planctomycetota; class UBA8742; order UBA2392; family UBA2392; genus JACKID01. Next base: position 92,583 of record JAOSKM010000003.1, read on the forward strand.
GGTGATGCTGCAGAGTTACCGCGCGCAGTACGGCCTGCAGGGCATCTACCTGCTGCCCGTCAACCTGTACGGGCCGAACGACAACTTCGACCTGCAGACCAGCCACGTGATCCCGGCCATGATCCGCAAGTTCATGGCTGCCAAAGAGAAAGTCACCCTGTGGGGCGACGGCTCGCCTTCGCGTGAGTTCCTGTACGTGCGCGACTGCGCCAAGGGCATCATCGAGGCGACACGCAACTTCGAGGGCGCGGCGCCGGTCAACCTGGGTTCCGGCCGTGAAGTCACCATGAAGGACCTGGCGACCATGATCCGCGACCTGACGGGCAGCCAGGCCGAGATCGAGTGGGACACCAGCATGCCCAACGGCCAGCCCCGCCGCTGCCTTGACACGTCAAGGGCTCGGGAAGCTTTCGGCTGGCAAGCCGAGACCGAGCTCGAAGACGGCCTGAAACAGACCATCGCCTGGTGGCAGGCCCAGAACCGGTAACACCGGCGGGAGCATCCTAGAGTGCCGCCTTGGCGGCCGTGACCGTGTCCTTGGCGTTGCCGATGAAGACCTGGCCGTCGATCACGATCACCGGGCGCTTCAGGAACGAGTAGTGCTCGAGGATGTACTTGCGGAAGTCCTTCTCGCCGAACCTGCTGACGTCCAGCCCCAGTTTCTTGATCTGCTGGCTCTTGCGGCTGAACAGCGCCTCGTAGCTGCCCGCCAGCTGCTTCAGCGCGTCGAGCTCGGCGCCTGTCAGCGGCGCGGACTTCAGCTCGCGCAATGCCAGCTTTTTCGCCTTGGTTCCCAGCTCCGCCAGGATCTTCTTGCAGGTCTGTCACGTGCCCAGGTGAATGAAAACGTTATCCATTGAATTCCTTCTCCGCGCGCTCTTCCAGTTGCCGAATCTCCCGCGCCAGGTGCGGGCTCTGCGGAAACGCCTTAACACTCGCAAGCGCCTGCTCGTAGTCTTCGTGGCGCCGCTCCCTGATCGCCAGCGCCAGTTGGTACAGACCGACCTGGTACTTGTGCAGGCGCCGCACATCCAGGCTCTCCACCAGTTGCCGCGCGTGTTCCACATCTCCGCGCAGCACTTGGGCGTAGGCGCACTCCAGTATCACCCAGGCGCGGGCCTTTTCATTGTGCCGCTGTGCCAGCTCAAGGGCCTCGTTCAGGATTTCGTCCGCGTGCGCAAAATCCCGGGATTCGGCGTAATGCGCGTACGCGATCCACAGGCACTGCAGGTGCAGGATGCTGCCGTCGCGCAGTTCCAGAGCGCGCGCCACCAGCGCGGTATCCCATTCTTCCGACATGCGGCCTTGCGACGACTGCAGGCTCAGGCGCCCCAGAGCGTCGAAGGCGCGCGCCGTCGGGCCGTCCACGGAAAGGCGCATCAGCATGTCACCCGTCGTGGGCGCCCCTTCGCGCTTGCCGGGAAACAGCGACGCGCCGGTCAGGAACGCGCTGACCGCCGTGTAGAGCAGCAGCAGGTCGCGCGCAACTTCGTGCCGCCAGGCCATCGCGGCCAGCAGGATTGCCAGCAGCGCCGAGTTACCCGTGAACAGCGCGGCGCTCGCGAACATCATCCAGTAGCGGCGCCCCGAGGGCCTGTCATCCGGCGGCGCCCAGGAGACGAACAGCGACGCGGTCTCCAGCCCCGGGACCACCGGAAAACTGCGCCTGCGCAACGGAATACGCTTGAGCCCGCTGGCCAGGCCGCCCACGAAAGGGTCAAGCAGCGCCACCACGAGGAAAGCGCCTGCCACCACCGGCAGACCCCACAGCATGTGCCACAGGTTGCCGCGTTCCGGCTCAATGCCGAGGGTCGGTAGACTCGACATCTGCCCGACGTCAAACCACAACAGGAACGGGATCAGCAGCGCCAACAGTGAGATCGAGAGCAGCGCCATCGCGATCAGCATCAGCCCCTTGCCCTCGGCGGATGGATGAAACGGATCGGGTTCGCCGGCCATGCCAAACAGGATAATCGCCGCTATGATCGGCGCCATGCTGTTCACCAGGGCACGCCTTCACATTGACGACGCGATCCGTGAATGGATCGACACCCAGTGGCCGTGGCTGGTCGAGAAGCTGAAAATGGGCGACCTGGCCGAGCACCTGGTGATCGAGCCCACCAACGAGTTCTTTCCGCATAAGTGGGAGGCCACGCGCGAGGCCGTCGAGAACCTGTTCCACACCGTGGTCGAGTACGCCGAGGTTGAGCCTTCGCGCGTTGAGCTGGGGCTGCTCGAGCCCCAGGACGAAATGCCGCCCGCGCTGGTGAAGAAGGACGACAAGTTCGTGCTGCCGCTCGAGATCAGCGAGCTGCGCGACCCGGCCGTGACCGTTGCGATCCTCTCGCGCAAGCTGGCGTTGCTGCGCCTGATGGACGCCGGCCTGGACCTCAAGCGCGACGATTTACCGCTGCTGATGGACCTGGCCTGCGTGGTGATGGGGCTGGGGATTTTCAACGCCAATGCGGCCGTGCCCCAGGTGCCGCGCTGAGGCGTGGCGAACTGCGGGCAGTCTGCCCAGGCGCGCGGCTTCATGAACTGGCCCATGTACGGCTACGCGTTAGCCAAGTTGGCCAAGGCCCGCGGCGAAGCCAAGCCCGCCTGGCTAAAACACCTGCGCGAAGACACCAAGCTGTTCACGCGCGAAGCCATCAAGTGGCTATCAACCCGGCCGGCTACGGCCGGGGATAAGGCGTGATGCGCCCGGCCCGCAATGCAAGCACACAAGTCTTGGTACCGGCCAGTCCGGTGCTTCTGCCGCCCGCTCACGCGGGCTCTGGTTTCGCGTTGTAGCAAACCCAGGGCTGCCTCGCGCCAAAGGCGCTCGTTGCCCTGGGCTAAGATCTGACGGCCGCTACGCGGCCTGAAAGACGACTGGCAGTTCAGCCCGCGTAGCGGGCGTCCAGAACTTGGCCCGGGGTGACTGTGGCGCCATGCGCCGAAGGAACCCCGGATACCGAGCCCCACATTCCCAAGCCCGCGTGAGCGGGCGACAGCGCGATTCGACCAGAGATGTAGACAGAGGCAAGTCCGACAGGCCGGCGCGACGCGAAGTGCCAGGGCTCGTCCGGCCCCCTCCGCTGTTTCATCGCGATGGCCGGCTGTTATCATCTTCGCGACGGGGGTGTCGCATGAGTGAGTTCAGGTTCAAGTACAAGGACATTAACGAAAAAGGCCAGCCGATGGGCCTGTTTTCAAGCAAGGCCGTGCTCACGCGCGATTCGCTGGTTATGGCCCGCAAGACGATCCCGCTTGTCGATGTCGTCGGCGCGGACGGCCACAGCCACAACGCCGTCATCGTCTGGAGAGGCCCCTCCGGATACGCGAACCAGGAAGCGTTTCGCGTCACCAGCGGCGGCCTGAAGAACGTGCTGCGGCATGTCAACAGTTCGTGCTCTCGTGCCAAGGCCGCGCGTCGCAAGCAGCAACTGATTGCAGAAGACAAGCTGGATGCATACCGGGAGTGGAACTGCCCGGAGTGCCAGTCCGTAGTTGACCTCAGCGGCCGGGAGGTATCGCCCCAGATCTGGTGCCCGTACTGCGACATCCTGGTCACGCAGAACGGCAACCCTCCGCGCGGCGAGGTCAGTTTCCACACCTGCGACCAATGCGGGCTGTACGCCCAGCCCAAGCCGATGACGGTGCTGTACTTCTGGTTCGCGGTGGTGGCGTTCGGCTACCAGTATGAAATCCGGCGCATGTGCAACGTCTGCATGCGCAAGGAGGCCTGGAAAATGCTGCTGGTGAACTTCCTGTTCGTGGTCGGTGTCATCCCGTCGGTGTTCCAGTTGCTGCGCGCCTACTTCGGCGGCTCCAAGCTCAGCAGCGCGTTCCGCGAACTCGACTCCGCGAACGCAGCCTTTCATAAGGGCGACCACATGACAGCCAGCATGCTGTACCGGCGCATCCTGGAGAAACATCCCGACCAGGCCGGGGTGCACTTCAACAACGGCCTCGCGCAGCTCGGGATGGGCAGCACGGAACAGGCGATGGAGTCTTTCGGTGCTTCGCTGAACGCATGCATCAACTATGAGCCGGCCTACGGGATGCTGGAGCGTTTGCTGCATGAAGCCGGCAATGGCGAAAAGCTCGAACGCCTGCGTCGGCGCTGCGATGGCGTCGATTACGTACCCGCAAGCTGACAATCCGCGGCATGCTGTCGCCGAAGGCGACTGCATGCGACGCTGCGCGTCGCCCCCGGCCCTTCGGCCGGGGCTCTATTCCAGCAATGCCTTCTGCTTGGCCGTGAGCTGCTGGATGCCGTTGGCGGCCAGGTCGATCAGCTCGTTCAGCTGCTCGCGGGGAAAGGCGTGCTCCTCGGCCGTGCCTTGCAGCTCTATGAACAGCCCCTTGCCGGTCATCACCACGTTCATGTCGGTGAAGGCGGCGAAGTCTTCCTTGTAATCGAGGTCCAGCACCGACTGGCCGTCCACGATGCCGACGCTGACGGCCGCGACGCTGTCCACCAGGGGCCAGTACTTCAGCTTGCCGTCTTCTTTCATCTTCAGCAGGCAGTCCCACAGGGCCACGTAGGCGCCGGTGATGCTGGCCGTGCGGGTGCCGCCGTCGGCCTGCAGCACGTCGCAATCGAGCCAGATGGTGCGCTCGCCCACCTGCTTCAGATCGATGATCGCGCGCAGCGAGCGCCCGATCAGCCTTTGGATCTCCACGCTGCGGCCGTCCACCTTGCCGCCCTTGTCGCGCTGTTTGCGGGTGTTGGTGCTGCTGGGCAGCATGGCGTACTCGGCCGTGAGCCAGCCTTCGCGCTCGTCGGCGGGCTTGGCCATGTTGGCGGCGCGCATCCAGGGGGGCACGGCGTCCTCGTACATGGCGGTGCAGAGCACGCGGGTGGCGCCGAACTCGACCAGCACGCTGCCGGCGGCATGGCTGGTGAACCCGCGCGTGAAGCGGATTTCCCGAAGCTGGTCGTTCGCGCGTCCGTCGTGACGTGGCATCAGGCATCCCCTTTCGCCAGCGGGTACTGGAACACCGCCTGGATCAACGGGATGTCAATGAACACCGCTATGCCACCTTCCCGATCAACAACACATGTTCTGTTGTCATCAAGAATGCGGGCAAAGTCGGGATGCGGCACCTCGACGCTCTGATCGTTGACCAGTTCGATCAGCAGGGGTTTGAAGGGAAATGAGTGGAGCAACTCCCGAAGCCGTTCGACGTGCACTCTCGAATTCCTTCCCCCTCAAGCTGCCTTCGGCTCAATCGCCCTAAGGTAGGAAGTGTCGACGAATTGATAGGAGTCAGCGCCGGTTTTGATCACGCACAAATGGGATCGCAACGCGACCCAGACCTCGCCCGGGTGGTTGATGTCGAACTTGCGGCCGTCCGTGAGGACGATCGAAAACGGTTTGAAGGGTTCCGTCTTGTACGCCTGCTTGATTGCTTCGGCGATGTCCATGTCTGACACGGCTGACTCCGGCTCACGATTCGCCGCACGATTATGTTGCAACTCGCACTCAGGCGTCAACGAAAAGGTCAGTGCCCTTCGCCGACGATCTCGTTCTTGTCGTTCAGCAGCACTACCTTGGGCTTGTGGTCGCGCAACTCTTCGCGCTCGAAGTAGCCGAAGGCCACGATGATCACACGGTCGCCGACCTGCGCCAGGCGCGCGGCTGCGCCGTTGATGCCGATCACCTTGCTGCCGCTGCGGCCGGGAAGGGTGTAGGTGCTGAAGCGCGCGCCGTTGTTGATGTTGTAGATGTCCACCTTCTGGTACGGCAGGATCCCCGACGCCTCGAGCAGGTCGGCGTCGATGGTGATGCTGCCCTGGTAGGTCAGGTCGCACTGGGTGACCGTGGCCTGGTGAAGCTTGCCGGTGAACATCTCGATCTGCATGGCTTCGTCCGCGGAGTCTTTCGAAATTCTAGGGGCGCAGGGGGTAGCGTCAATCACCCGCCCGGCGCGCGGCCTGTCTTAACGCCATCCGGCGATGATTCCAGTCCCGGTCACTCGTACAGCGCGCTGCCCACGCGCACGTGGGTGGCGCCTTCCTCAATCGCCACTTCGAAATCGCCGCTCATGCCCATGGATAAGGCGCGCGCGCCTGGCGGCATCAGCGCGCGCGACAGCTCCGCCAGCCGCCTGAAATGCGGGCGTGCGGCCTCAGGCTCAATGCTGTAGGGCGCCATGCACATCAGCCCCAGCACGCGCAAACCCGGCAGACTCATGATTTCCTTCAGCGAATCGCCAAGTTCCTCGGGCTCGAACCCGCCTTTCTGCGCCTCGCCCGCCACGTTCACCTGCATGAAAATCGCGGCCGTGCGCCCCAGCTCCAGGGCGCGCTTGCTGACCTCGGCGGCCAGTTTCACGCTCTCGACGCTGTGGATCACATCGAACTGCTCCAGCACCCGCTTTACCTTGTTGCGCTGCAGCGGGCCGATGAAATGCAGCACCGGCCGCCGCGGGCCGTTCAATGCCGGCAGCTGGGGCAGCTTCTCGGCCGCGGTCTGCTGGCGGTTCTCGGCGATGTCGCGCGCGCCCAGTTCAATCAGCGCCTGGGTGGTGGCGGCGTCCACGCTTTTGGTGACGGCGATCAAGGTCACGCCCGCCGGGTCGCGCCCGGCGCGGCGCGCGGCCTCGGCGATGCGTGCGGCAACGGCCTGCAGGTTGCGTTTGAGACGTTCGCGATCCATGGCGTGAGTGTAGCGGCGGAATCAAGGTTTGCACGACGGCGCGGGGGAACTATAAACCTTCGAGCCACCGGAGGAGCAGGTGAAGCGCACGAGTGAACGGAACCTCAACAGCGACGCGATCGGCGTCGCTGTTTTTGTTTGTCCCCTTTCTCACGCGGGGGTGCAAAGTGCCTGAAACCGCCGCCCGCGCCTGGACACGCAAGGACCTGCTGGGCCTCGAAGAGCTCAGCCGCGCCGAAATCGAGCACGTGCTCGACACCGCCACCGGCTTCAAGGAAATCAGCACCCGCAGCATCAAGAAGGCCCCGGCCCTGCGCGGCAAGGTGGTGCTGAACCTGTTCTTTGAGCCCTCCACCCGCACCAAGACCAGCTTCAGCCTCGCCGCCCAGCGCCTGAGCGCCGACATCGTGGACATCGTCAAGGAAGCCAGCAGCGCCGTTAAAGGCGAAAGCCTGGTGGACACCGGCCGCAACCTCGAGGCCATGGGCGTAGACATCGTGATCATCCGGCACCAGCAGGCGGGCGCGCCGGCCCTGCTGGCGCGCAGCCTGGACGCCTGCGTGGTGAACGCGGGCGACGGCACCCACGAGCACCCGACCCAGGGCCTGCTGGATATCTTCACGATGCGCGAGAAGCTCGGCGACCTGACGGGCCGCAAGATCGCGCTGGTGGGCGACATCACCCACAGCCGCGTGGCGCGCAGCAACATCTGGGGCCTGCGGAGCCTGGGCGCCGAGGTGGGACTGATCGGGCCCAAGACGCTGATCCCCGGCGCGTTCAAGGAACTGGGCGTCAACATCCATCACAACCTCGACGAGGTGCTGGACCACTACGACGTGTTCAACATCCTGCGCATCCAGATGGAGCGCCAGAACAAGGGCCTGTTCCCCAGCGTGCGCGAGTACCACTACCTTTACGGCATCGACAGCAAACGCCTGTCACGCATGAAGTCCGGCGTGGTGATCATGCACCCCGGGCCCATCAACCGCGGCATCGAGATCAGCCACGAGGTCGCCGACGGCGAAAACAGCGTGATCCTGCGCCAGGTCAGCAACGGGCTCGCCGTGCGCATGGCGGTGCTGATGCTGGTGCAGTCCGCACGGGAGAGCCATGGCGGATGAGCCCGTAAAACAGCCCGTACCGCCGGCCCTGCGCATCAGCCTGACCGGCGTGCTGCTGGTGACGCTGCTGCTGCTCGGCGTGCGCTACATGAACGCCGCCAATCTCTACCCCGGCGTGGTCAACGGCGCGGAAGCCGGCCCCGCCCTGGCCCGCGAACGCAATGACGTGCGCGAGGTCGAATTCACCACGGCCGACGGCGTGAAACTCTACGGCTGGGTGCAGGGCGACGACGCCGCGCCCCGCAAGATCATCCAGTTCATGGGCAACGGCGAGCAGGTGGGCCCGGCCGCGGAGTTGTACGCCGCGAGCTGCAAGGCACTGAACGCGCAGTTCCTGCTGTTCGACTACCGCGGCTTCGGCGCCAGCGAAGGCAAACCCAGCGAACCCGGCCTGTACGCCGACGCCCGCGCCGCGCACGCCTTCGCCGTCGATCAGTTGAAGTGGCGTCCTGAATCGATCATCCTGTGGGGCCGCTCACTGGGCGGCGGCCCGGCCATCAAGCTGGCCGCCGAGCTGGCTGAAAACCCGCCCGCCGCGCTGATCCTGGAAGCGCCCTTCACCAGCGTGCGCGACATGGCGAGCCTGCGCCTCGCGCACCTGGGCAAGCCGGAGTGGCTGGTTTACGACCTCTACGACAACCTCAGCCGCGCGCCGGGGCTCAAGCTGCCGGTGTTCCACTTCCATGGCGACGCTGACGAGATCATCCCCTACGCGCAAGGCGAGCAGCTTTTCGCCGCGCTGCCCGGGCCGAAGCAACACCTGGCCCTGCCCGGCGCGGGCCACAACGACATCTGGAGCGACGAGACGCGCGCGGCGCTGATCCGCGCGCGCATCAACGAGTTCCTGGGAGCGCACGAATGAGCAAGGCGATCCTGGTCATGGGCGGCCGCGTGATCGACCCGGCCGGCGGCCACGACGCGGAGGGCGACGTGCTGATCGTGGACGGCAGGTTTGCCGCGATCGGCAAGCACACGGAAAGCGCGATCCGCAAGCAGCACCCGCAGGTCAGCGAGGTCACGACCGTCGACGCGCGCGGGCTGGTGGTGGCGCCCGGGCTGATCGACCTGCGCGTGCACATGGGCGAGCCCGGCCACGACAGCGAGGAAACCATCGCCCACGGCGCGGAAGTCGCGGTGCACGGCGGGTTCACCACCGTGGCCTGCCTGCCCGACACCGACCCGCCGCTCGACAACGTCGCCGCCGCCCTGTACGTGAAGCGGCAGTCCGAAAAGGCCGGCTTCGCCGAAGTGCACCCGGTCTGCGCGCTGACCAGGAACCGCGAGGGCAAAGAACTGGCCGAGATCGGCCAGCTGATTGAGGCCGGCGCGGTCGCCTTCAGCGACGAGCAGCGCGCCACCGACGAGCCCGGCGGGGTGCTGCGCGGCATGCGCTACGCCGCGATGTTCGACCGCGCGGTGATCGAATACGCCCAGGACCCCGGCCTCGCGACCGGCGCTATGAACGCGGGATTTGAGGCCACACTGGCCGGCCTGCCCGGCATGCCGGCCGTCGCCGAGGAGCTGGCCATCGCGCAGGCCTGCATGTTCGCGCGCGAGGCGGGCTGCCACTACCATGCCGCCAAGCTCACCACCCGCAACGCTGTGCGCGCCGTCAAGCGCGCCCGCAAACTGAAGGTAAAGGTCACGGCCGAAGTCTGCGCCCACCACCTGGCCTTCACCGACGCAGTGGTGCGCCGCGCCTACGACACCAACTTCAAGGTCTTCCCGCCGTTCCGCACCTCGGGCGACATCGCCTGGCTGAAGCGCGGCCTGCAGGAAGGCGTGATCGACTGCATCTCCTCAGGCCATCGCCCCGTGCCGCCCCAGGAGAAAGAGCTGGAGTTCGGGCGCGCGCCCTTCGGCGTCGTCGGCCTGGAAACCACCCTGGCGGCGGTCATCACCCACCTGGTGGAAACCGGCGACCTCACACTGCCCGAGGCGCTGGCCAAGCTGACCATCAACCCCGCCCGCGTGATGCGCCTGCACCACAAGAAAGGCGCGATCCAGCCCGGCTTCGATGGCGACCTGTGCCTGTTCGACCCGGCCGCGAAGTGGGAGGTCACCCCCGATGCGCTGGCCAGCGCGCGCAAGAACTCGCCGTTCATCGGCGCCACGCTCACGGGCAGGGCGAAATTCACCATCACGCGCGGCAAAGTCTTCGCCCTGTAAAGACACGCCCTACTCAAAGACCACATACGGCCGCATGCGCTCGAGGTCCTTGGCGGGGATGCCGCCGGCGGCCCTGGCCAGTTCTTCCAGTGACCGGACAGGCGCCGCGCCGCGAGCGGCGGCGATCTTTTCCGCCTTGCGCTCGCCGATGCCGGGCAACGCCGTGAGCTCGGCCACGGTGGCGGTGTTGACGTTGACCCGCGCGGGGGGCAGCTCGCGGCTTTCGACGGGCAGCTCGCGGAAGCCGCGGTCATGCAGCCATGCCCAGGCGCTGAGGGCCGCCAGCAGCGCCCCCAACGCAAGCAGGACCGCGATCTCGCGGCCCTGCAGGCGGTACCAGGCGAATTCCGGCTCATCCGCGCGCTCGGCCATGCGCCGAGTGTAATCCGCGCATGCCGGCCCGCGCTATTTGATTTCGCAGTAGGCGGCCTTGAGGTCCGAGGCGTCGGAACTGCTGATCAGTTTCTGCTTCAGGTACTCGTCGATCTTTGCGGCGCGCTCCTCGAGGCCCAGGCCGGCCATCTCGGTGTCCAGCGCCTGCATGAACAGCATGACGCGGCGGCGGCTCACGATCATCCAGCTCAGCTCGCCGCTGCTGTTGTCGGTGCGTGCACCGATCCAGGCCAGCTTCTTCTCGATGGTGTCGAGGTCGCTTTTGGTTTCCAGGGCGCGGGTCAGCAGGGCGTCGTGCACGCCGGCGCTGCCGGCCCAGTCCAGGCACTTGGCCTTGGTCAGCTTGCCGAACAGCTCGATCTGCTTGTCGATGTCGCCGTTCGCCTGGGCCAGGTATTCGTAGATGTACATGGCGGTCAGCTCGTAGGTCTGGCCCTGGTCGAGCTCGCGGGCTTCCCACAGTTCCTTGATGCGGCCGAGCTTGCCGACCGCGTCGCCCTTCAGGAAAGTTTCGTCGCGGTAGAGCCGCTGAGCGCCGTAGGTTTCGATCAGCGCGTCGAGCGCGCCGGTGTTGCCGCAGGCGGTGCGGATCTCGCCCTTGTAATTCTTGGCCTCCGCGCCGAGCCACTGCACCAGCTTGACCAGGTTGCTTTCCGGCGCCATCTCGCCGGCGCGCGCGTGGGCCAGCAGTTCGCGCATCTGCACCCCGCGCGCCTGCGACCAGTCGATCTTCTTGTCCTTCAGCAGCTGCGCCACGATGCCCAGGCGCCCGGCCAGGGCGGCTTCCTGGTAGGTCTTGTCGGCCTTGAGGTGCGCTTCGATGTTCTTGATCTTCTCGGGCTGGGCGGGCTTTTCCTGGGCGATCACGCTGGTGTCGCCGGCGCCCTCAGCGCCAAGGCCGAAACCCACGCCGCATCCGACCGCGGCGACCAGCATTGCAGCAAGCACTCGTTTCATGGTGGTTCTCCTGTGTCCGTGTGAGCGGGCGGCGACGATAGCGGATCGTGCGGGACTTGTCACGCAAGCGGCGCGAAGCAGCCATAGCCGCGCTGCAGGTGCTCGCGATAGAAGTCATCGGCCTGCGCGCGTTCCGGCGCCTTGCGCGGTGCGAGCTGCAGCACGTTGCGGTGGTGCATGGCGCGGGCGAGGATTGAGAAACAGCGCTTCTCCTCCAGCCCGGCCAGCAGCGCAGTGGCCTGCGCATGCCGTTTGCGCGCCTCGGGCGCCCCGCACAGCCGCGCCAGCGCCGTGCCGTACACGGCCTGGTCGAACTGCTCGTTCAGCGGCTTGCGCCCGGGCGGCGGGTAGCTTTTCAGGAACTTCAGCGCGGCGGCCTTGCGCCCCTGCATGGCGTCGCGCACGGCGCGCATGTAGCGGTTGAAGTCGCCTGCCTCGTCCGTGAGGTAGAGCGCGCAGGCCTGCTCGAAGATCGCCGGCTCCTCCAGCCACATGGCGTACACCAGCATGCCCTGGGCGTGAGCCATGCCCTCGCCGCGCATCTCCACGGCGCGCTGCCAGTCGATGCTGCCGGCCAGCAGCAGGCCGCGGATCAGCATGCTGTGCTGCAGGGCGTTCCAGGCCGGGTTGGGCTGCGGGCTGGCGGCGACCACGCGGCGCAGGCCTTCGCGCAGGTCGCCGCGCTCCATCCAGATGTAGCCGCTGAGCGCGCCCAGCAGGCGGGTGATCGGCCATTCGCGCCCGCGCGGGCCGGCCAGCGCGGCGGCCGCGTCGCACAGGGCCAGCGCCTCGTCCAGCCGCGCGTTGCTCTGCAGCGTGTTGGCGAGGTTGAAGGCCTCGCGCATGCCGGCCTCGTCGATGCCGGCGCCGGCCAGCCGGCGCTGGAACAGGCGCGACTGGTGCAGGATCGATTCGTCTTCATCGCGGCGCAGGAAGGCATGAAAACTCAGGTTGCGCTCGAAACGCTCCTGCAGCGCGGGCTCGTCGCACAGGCGGGCGACCTGCTCCGCGGCCTTGCGCAGGTCGTCGGCCCTCTCGAGCTTCCACTGCTCGAGGGCGGCCCAGTAGTCGTCCAGTAACTGGCTGAAAATCGGGCCGGTGCGCTGGTTGATGTTCGCGCGCAGCTTCTCGAAACGCGCCAGCGCGTCGTTCAGCTCGCGCAGCATGCGCAGGTGGTGCTTGCCGGTCAGCGAGCCCAGTTGCGCGTTGGCCACGGCGTTCATGGCCTCCACCAGCTCCAGCAGTTCGCCGGCCATGCGGCCGGTCTCGGCGTTTACGTCGCTGAGCAGCGGCGCGCCCTCGCCTGCCAGCAGCCAGGCCGGGTTCACGCCCAGATTGCGCACCAGTGCCGCCGCGAACTCGAGGGGCATCTTGCCGCCGTGCATGTAGCGGCTGACGTTGTTGCGCTGGGTGCCGGTCTTGCGCGCGATCTCGGCCTGTGACCAGCGTTCGGCCAGGAAGTTCAGGCGCTGCTGGAACTCGGATGTGTCCTGTTTACGTGACAACGCGAATTCTCCGTCACCGATACAGTACACCATTTCCGTGACAGGGCGATGGTTTTACGCCTCTCACCGCTACTTTGTTTTCGGGAGGCGGGCACGGAGCACCGGCCCGCCCCCACCGGACCCCGTACTCGGAGATTGCCATGAAGAACACTCTGCTGATCCTGCTGGCGCTGGCGGCCGGCAGCCTGGCCGCCCAGGACATGGGCGACGCGCCTTCGCCCTATCCCACGGCCGTGTACTTCCAGCAGGGCGGCGGCACGCGGCTGGACTATCTGGGCAACGGCTGCAGCGATGACACCGGCACGGCACCCGTGCCCGGCGGCTGGACCGGCGACGACTGCGACGACGGCTGCGAATTCCTGAACATGAACAAGGGTGGCACGGCCACGCTGAACATCCCGGTGGTGGACACCAACGGCAACGACGACCTCGCCGTGTGGATGGACTTCAACAACGACGGCGACTGGGCCGACGCCGGCGAGCGCGTGGTGTGGGCCGGCAAAAGCAGCGCCGCCACCAACGGCGCGTTCGCGGCCCGCGTGCAGCCTCCCTACGGCGGCAGCAACACCAGCTTCAACAGCTACAACGTGGCGATCCCGGCCGGGGCCGCGGGCAGCAGCGTGAAGGTGCGTGTGCGACTGTGGGACACCTCCCAGCACAGCAGCGGCCCGATGGCACTCAACGGCGGCGGCGACCCGGGCGCCTTCAGCGAATTCGGCGAAGTGGAAGACTTTGATATCACCTACGGCACCAGCACCGGCGCCAAGCTGACGGTGTACGAGATGGGCGGCACCACCCCCATCAACCACGGCAACACGTACGGCGCGGGCAGTATCACCGCAGGCGTGCAGACCAACCTGTTCTTTGACCTCAGCAATCGGCGCGAAGCTTCGCACTTCCTGCGCTTCACCACGGCGTACCCCAACGCCACGGTCAGCTACACGGCCGCGCAGAACTGCAGCGTGAGCCTGTTCACGCCGGCCAACGGCGTGACGGTGTACCCGGGCGACCGCTTCACCTTCATTGCGACCGTCACCGTGAGCAGCGGCGGCATCCCCTTCAGCTTCCAGGTGGCGATCCCCACCAACGACCCGCTGGTGCCGACCTACAACTTCACGGTCAGCGGCAACGGCGCGCAGCCCGCACCCAAGCTGGAGCTGCAGCGCCCGGCCTACACCACCATCCCCAGCGGCGGCAGTGACAGCGTCGGCGACCGGGATGCCGGCACGCCCTCCACCGTCAGCTGGTACATCTTCAACAACGGTCAGCTGCAGCTTGACCTGACCGGCAGCCCGCTGGTGCAGCTGGGGGCGTTCAACAACTGCAGTGCGACCGTCAGCGCACAGCCCCCGGTCACCAGCCTGCAGGGCGGCGGCTGGAGCATGACCTTCAGCGTGGACATCACGCCGACCACGGCCGGCAGCGGCTTCAGCTTTACGATCAGCATCAGCAGCAACGACCCGGCCGGCAACCCATACGTGATCACGGTGACCGGCAACGCGGTGTCCAGCGGCGGCGGCGGTGGTGGCGGTGGCGGTGGTGGCGGTGGTGGCGGAACCGGCGGAACGCCTGCGATTTCCGTGAATCGCGGCGGCTCGGCGCTTACCCCCGGCGGGGCGGACAACCTGGGCTTCTTCATCAGCGGCGGCACCACCAACTTTGTCTACGACGTCAGCAACACCGGCAGCGCGCCCTCAGCTTCACCGGCAACCCGCGCGTGGCGGTCAGCAACGCCAGCAACTGCACGGTAAGCGTGACGCAGCAGCTGCCGGCCGGCCTGGCGGCGGGCACCTCCGCGCCCTTTGTGATCAGCCTGGGCACCGCCAACTCGGGCACACTGGCATTCACGCTCAGCATCAGCAGCGACGACCCCGCCCAGGGCGTGTTCACCATCAACGTGCAGGGCAGTACCGGCAGCCAGCCGCCGAGCTTCGACCTGGTGGCCGCAAAGGGCAGGGGCAACGGCGGCGGCGGTTGCACAAGCAGCAGCGAAGGCGGTGCGGTGTTGCTGCTGCTGGCCATTTTCACAGCCGCGCTTGTCAGGCGTCGATCAGGCGCGGCGCCCGTGCGGAAGGGTCCTGCGGCGTAGCAGGCAGCACGGGCAAAATCGGGGTCCGGGAGCGAGCAAGCCCCGGAAAGCAAAGGGACCGGCCGAGGCCGGTCCCTGTTGCATCTGATCCGTGGCATGCCGCAAAACTGGTGCCCCGACCGGAAGGTCGGGGGCGAATGACCGTCTTTCTCCGAACGCAACGATATTGCTGCCCTAAGCAATCGGAAGATCCGGCCCCTGCCTGTACTTGACATAATCGCAGGCGTCGTCGACGTGTCTCGGGGTGAACAGCCACTTCTTGCTTCCACCATCCGCCCACACATGGACTCGTGAACCAATCAATCCTTCTTCGCGTAAAGCGCGAGAGCAACGAGCCTTCAGCACTCCCATCATCTTCGCAGGCTGATCTGCTGCGCCGACGACTATGTGCACATGGTTCGTGCGGATGTTCAGCGCGAAAAGTTGCCAGTTGCGCCAGTCGACGGCGTCGTGAATGGCCTTGAGAGCGCAACCGCGCTGCTTCGGATCGATCTCGAATGGAGGCTCGGAAAGCAGCTCGCGCCGACAGTTTTCCAGGGTCAGGTCAGGTGGACGGAACGGTTCACCGTAAGTGTTGTGGCCGTCGCTCACGGTTCCGCGTTCGTCGCCGTGCAGGCGGGTTCCGTAGCCGCTCCAGGTCAGCAGATAGGCGATGGGTGGATTGTATGCCATGGCTGAACCGGGGCTCGAGTTGTCCGCCTTGCCTGAACCCGCCCCGGGCTTCCGCCCGGGGCACTAGCTTTGTGCCACCACGTTCGGTTCATAACCCAGGTTCGGGGCGAGCCAGCGTTCGATCTCTTCTACGCTCATGCCCTTGCGGCCTGCGTAGTCCTCGACCTGGTCGAGGCCGATCTTGCCCAGCCCGAAGTACTGGGCCTGCGGGTGGCTGAAGTACAGGCCGCTTACGGCCGCGGTCGGGTGCATGGCGAAATGCTCGGTCAGCGTGACGCCGGCGTGGCGGGTGGCTTCCAGCAGCTCGAACAGCGTGGCCTTCTCGGTGTGGTCCGGGCAGGCCGGGTAGCCGGGCGCCGGGCGGATGCCCTGGTACTTCTCGGCGATCAACTCTTCGTTGCTCAGTTGCTCGGCCGGCGCGTAGCCCCAGAACTCGCGGCGCACGCGCTGGTGCATGCGCTCGGCGAACGCCTCCGCCAGCCGGTCCGCCAGCACCTTCACCATGATGGCGTTGTAGTCGTCGTGCTCGGCCTTGTACTTCGCCACCAGCTCATCGACGCCGATGCCGGCCGTGACGCAGAAACCGCCCACCCAGTCCGGTGTGCCGCGCGGCGCCACGAAATCGGCCAGCGCCAGATTGGGCTTGCCCTCGGCACGCTTGATCTGCTGGCGCAGGGTGTGGATCACGCGTCCGTCAACGTGAATGTCGTCGCCCTCGCGGAAGGCGGGCCACAGGCCGATCACGCCCCTGGCGCGCAGCTGCTTGCCGTCGATGATCTGCTGCAGCAGCCGCTGCGCGTCGTTGAACAGCGTGCGGGCGTGCTCGCCGACGGCTTTGTCCTCGAAAATGCGCGGGTAGCGGCCCGCCAGCTCCCAGGCCTGGAAGAAGGGCGTCCAGTCGATGTAGTCCACCAGCTCGGCCAGCGGGTATTCCTCGAACACCTGCAGGCCGGTGTGCTTCGGCTTCACGGGCGCGAACTCGAGCTGCGCCGCGTTGGCGCGCGCCTCGGCCAGCGGCAGCAGGGTGTGCGCCTCGGCGCTGCCCTGGTGACGGCGGCGGATGCGTTCGAAATCCTCGGCCGTCTCGCGCAGGAACGCCTCGCGCGTGTTGGCGCTCAGCAGGTTGCTGACCACGCCCACGCTTCTTGACGCGTCAACCACGTGGGCCACGGGGCCGCTGTACTGCGGGGCGATCTTCACGGCCGTGTGTAAACGACTCGTGGTCGCGCCGCCGATCAGCAGCGGCAGCTTCAGGCTTGTGCGCTGCATTTCGCGCGCGACGTGGACCATCTCGTCGAGGCTCGGCGTGATCAGGCCGCTGAGGCCGATCATGTCCGCGCCCTCTTCTTTGGCGGCTTTCAGGATCTTGTCGGCCGGCACCATCACGCCCAGGTCGACCACATCGTAGCCGTTGCAGCCCAGCACCACGCCCACGATGTTCTTGCCGATGTCGTGCACGTCGCCCTTGACCGTGGCGACCACCAGCTTGCCCTTGCTCTCGCGTTTGCCGGCGTTGGCGGCCTCGATGAACGGGATCAGGTGGGCGACGGCCTTCTTCATCACGCGGGCGGACTTCACCACCTGGGGCAGGAACATCTTGCCGCTGCCGAACAGGTCGCCGACCACGTTCATGCCGTCCATCAGCGGGCCCTCGATCACCTCGATCGGCTGCTCGTAGGCCTTGCGGGCTTCTTCGGTGTCCTCGACGATCCACTTGTCGATGCCGTGCACCAGGGCGTGGCTGATGCGCTGCTCAACGGGCAGGCTGCGCCACTCGTGCTCGGCGGCGGCGGCCTTCTTGCCGCCCTTCACACTTTCCGCGAACTCCACCAGGCGCTCGGTGGCGTCCGGCCTGCGGTTGAACAGCACGTCCTCGATGCGCTCCAGCAGCGGCGGGACGATGTCTTCGTACACCGCAAGCTGGCCGGCGTTGACGATGCCCATGTCCATGCCGGCCTTGATGGCGTGGTAAAGGAAGGCGCTGTGCATGGCCTCGCGCACGGCGTCGTTGCCTCGGAAGCTGAAGCTGAGGTTGCTCACGCCGCCGCTGACGTGCACACCCGGGCAGGAGGCCTTGATCTGTTTCGTGGCCTCGATGTAGGCGATTGCGTAGCCGTTGTGCTCCTCGATGCCGGTAGCCACGGCGAAGATGTTGGGGTCGAAGATGATGTCCTGGGCGGGAAAGCCGTCCGCGGTCAGCATCCTGTACGCCCGCTTGCAGATCTCGACCTTGCGCTCCAGCGTGTCGGCCTGGCCCTGTTCGTCGAAAGCCATCACCACCACGGCCGCGCCGTAATCGCGGCAGACGCGGGCCTGGCGCAGAAACTCGGTCTCGCCTTCCTTCATGCTGATCGAGTTGACGATGCACTTGCCCTGCACGCACTTGAGGCCTGCCTCGATCACGCTGAACTTGCTGCTGTCGATCATGAACGGCACGCGCGCGATGTCGGGCTCGGCGGCGGCGAGGTTCAGGAAGGTGCGCATGGCGTTCGAGCCATCGAGCATCCCCTCGTCCATGTTGATGTCGATCACCTGGGCGCCGCTCTCGACCTGCTGGCGCGCGACTTCCAGGGCGTCGTTGTACTTGCCGGCCAGGATCAGCTTCTCGAAGCGCTTGCTGCCCGTCACGTTGGTGCGCTCGCCGATGTTGCAGAACAGGCTGCCCGGGCCGATCACCAGCGGCTCCATGCCGCTGAGGTGCAGGCGCGTGTCGGGCTCGCCGGGCCGGCGCGGGTCGATCTTGGCCATCGCGGCGGCGATCGCCCTCACGTGCTCGGGCGTGGTGCCGCAGCAGCCGCCCACAATGTTGAGGAAGCCGCGTTGCGCGAAATCGGCCAGCACCTCGGCCATGTATTCGGGCGTGTCGTCGTAGCCGCCCAGCTCATTGGGCAGGCCGGCGTTCGGGTAGATGCTGGTGAAGCAGGGCGCCAGGCGCGACAACGTTTCGATGTACTCGCGCAGGTCCTCGGCGCCGAGCGCGCAGTTCAGCCCGATGCTTAGCGGGCGCGCGTGCTCGACGCTGTACCAGAAGGCCTCGGTGGTCTGGCCGCTGAGTGTTCGGCCACTGGCATCCGTGATGGTGCCGCTGATCATGAGCGGCAGTTCGCGGCCGATCTCACGGAACAGGCGGCGGATGGCGAACAGCGCGGCCTTGGCATTGAGGGTGTCGAAGATGGTCTCGACCAGCAGGATGTCGGCGCCGCCGTCGACCAGGCCGCGGGCGTTCTCGTGGTAGCTGGCCACCAGCTCGTCGAACGTCACCTTGCGCCAGCCCGGGTCGTTTACGTTGGGGCTGATGCTGGCCGTCACGTTGGTGGGGCCGAGGCTGCCGGCCACGAAGCGCGGCCGATCCGGCGTGCGGGTTTTGAACTCGTCGCAGGCCTGTCTGGCCAGGCGCGCGCCTTCACGGCTGATCTCGTAGGCCAGCTCTTCGGTGTCGTAATCGCGCTGGCTGACAGGCGTGGCGGTGAAAGTGTTGGTCTCGATGATGTCCGCGCCGGCCTCGAGGTACTGGCGGTGGATGTCGAGCACGATCTGGGGGGCGGTCAGGCACAGGATGTCGCTGTTGCCCTGCAGGTTGTGCTTGTGATCTGCAAAGCGCTCGCCGCGGAAGTCGGGCTCCGACAGCATGTAGCGCTGCAGCATGGTGCCCATGGCGCCATCCATCACCAGGATGCGCTGCCGCAGCAACTTCTCTAGCTGTTCACGAACCATGCATATCCCACCCTGCCCGTCCCGGCAGCATAGCAGCCTGCGGGATGTCTGGAACTGCCGGTGTCGCAGTTGCGCAGGATAGCTAAAACACCGCCATGAAAGCCGAACTGAAACAGATGGGCGGGCTCAACACCCGCGTGGTGGATGCACTGCCGGATGACGTGCAGCCGGCACTGGCCGTGGTGCTCTGCCATGGTTTTGGGGCCTCGGGCTCGGACCTGGTCTCTTTGGCGCCGGAGCTGATGGAGGCTTCGGAGAAGCTGGCCGGCGCCGCGCGCTTCTACTTCCCGGAAGCGCCGCTGGACCTCTCATCCATGGGCATGTGGGGCTCGCGCGCGTGGTGGATGATCGACATCATGGCGCTGAACCAGGCGCTGGCCGACAACACCTTCCGCGACCGCACACGCAACGACCGCCCCGAGGGCATGCTCGAGGCGCGCTCGATGCTGCTGCAACTGATAGAGGAAGTGAAAGCCGAGACCGGCCTGCCCACTTCGCGCATCGCATTGGGCGGCTTCAGCCAGGGCAGCATGATCACACTGGATGCCGCCCTGCAGCTCGAGGAAAACCCGGCCTGCGTGATCGCCTGGTCCGGCACGCTGCTGAACGAAGAAGAATGGCGCGAACGCGGCAAGCGGCACAAGGGCCTGCGCGTGTTCCAGTCCCACGGCCGGCAGGATCCGCTGTTGAGCTACGCCTGGGCCGAAGATCTGCGCGATGTATTGAAGGAGGGCGGCGCCGAGGTGGACTTCCTGCCGTTCAACGGCCCGCACACCATCCCGGCCGAGGCCATCCCGCGCACGGTAGCGCTGCTGGAGCGCGCGCTGGGGTGATTATTCCTCTTCGTCAGGCGGCCAGCGCATTGCGCCGTGGAGGATGCGAAGGATGTGCACCACGGCAGGGCCCAACTCGTAGAGGATGACGTAGTTGGTACCTGGGACCGGTTGCAGCCGGGCGGTCTCGTCGGCTGTCTGACGGCCTGCCTTCGGAAATTCTGCCAGCAGCCGGAATGACGCGAGGATTCGCGCTCGCAGCCGTGCAGCGGCCGCAGGGTTGTCGCGAGAGATGAACTCGTGGACATCTGCGAGGTCAAGCTGTGCGCTTCTTGCGACGAGAACCTTCTGCCTTTTTCGCAAGCTCAGCCTCCCACTGGCGGAAGAACTCCTCGGCTTCCATGTACCGCCCCGCCTTGAAGTCCTCACGTCCCTTCTGGATCGCCTTTACGACATACTCCTCGTACTCGATCCGGTCGGCAAGAATGTACTCAATTAGCGACGAGGCCGAGCGGCCGGTCGCGTCCGCCAGCTTCTTCATGCGTTTGGCCAGTGCGGGCTCGAGGCGCACGCTGATGGTTACCTTGTTTTTGGCGGGCATGGGTTCTCCTGATTCAAAGTGATGTACCGTGCATCATAGTGAATCACCGGTGTCATTCCCAGCGGTCGGGGGCTTCGGGCTGTTCGCCGATTTCATCCAGCCAGCCGGCCCTGGCGCCCGGGAAGGCGTCCGCGTAGGGCACGTAGGGCTTGATGTCGAGCACCGGCGTACCGTCCAGCAGGTCGATGCCGCGCACGTGCAGCACCCGGCCCTCCACCTTAAACAACCGCAGCGCCGACAGGCTGATCGGGTTCGGCCGATGCGGCGAGCGCGTGGCGAACAGCCCGCGCCGCACTTTCGGCCCGCGCGGCGGGATCACCGTAGGCTTCCAGTTCTCGTTGAGGTGCAGCCAGGCCAGCACCCAGATGTAGTCAAAGCCCGCCAGGTCCTGCAGCGCTTGCTCGAAGTTTCGGCCGGGCAGCAGCTCGATGGTCGCGTCCAAAGCGCGGTCCTCCAGCGTCTGCGCGGTCACCGTGGGCTGGCGCGGCGTGCCGAAACGCTCTTTGTAGGGCGAGCGCACATGGCCGATCACCAGCGCGGTTAACGTCCCCGGCGCGGCAACCGTGTGGTCCTGCGGCGGTTTCTTCCTTTTCATGGAGGCGGTGATGGCGACTGTCTTCAATCAATCGATGTGCTGTATCCGGACGATAACATCCGGCAGGGCTTCTTTAAGGGCCTTGGCGGTCGCCGTTGGCCATGCATTAGGAGGCGCAATCTCCACAATCCTTAGCGACTTGGTGGTCCTCAATTGAAGGAAAACGGTCTCCGGGATAATCGTCGTGTCATAGCTTACGCTAAGACTTGTCAATAGTTTTGACTTACCCAAAGCGGCCACGGCACCCTCATCAGTTGCCCTACAATCGATACTCAGACAGGCTAACTGCGGAAGCGCTGCAATGGTCTCCGCATACTCCCCAGAGAACGTCTCGTCCATATGCCATAACTGAAGGAAGTTTACCCGCTGGAGGGACTGCAACAGCGCATATCCTTTCGACCGCAAACCAGTGCAGAGGTGCAGAGTTAGCCATCGAAGCCGGGCGAACACAGAAGTTACGAGAGAGTCATCGCCGCGAGCGAATGACATTCCCCGAACAATCAGGCGAGTCAATTGCTTGGCACTCGACAACGCGGCTACCCAATGAGAACTCAATTCTCTACCATCGATCCTGACGGACTCCAGTCGCCCAGAGATCGTCTCCAGAACTTCAGCCGTGAGACCGCAGTCCGCCCTGCCGGCAAAAAAGCTAATGTCTCGAAGCTTGCTTAGCCGTTGCAGGCATTGAGATGCATTTGTTGGCCACTTACCATAGAATGCCACTTCCCTTATAAATGTTAGCCGGGTCGATAGCCGCTCTAGGGCTTCATCACCGAGTTCTTCACCACTGAACTCCAGAACCTGTAGCGCCTCAAATCTGGAGGCACTTTGAACGAAAGTGTCCACGTCTTCCCTGGTATGCTGCCCAGATACACGAAGCTCCGCCAACTCGACTGTTAGTGTTTCGAGACATTTCGTATCGAAGGGTTCGTCAAATCGAAGGGCGAGCGATCTAAGGTGAATCAGCGCGGCCAACTTCCGCAATGAGGACAGTGTTGGCACGGCGCCTGTCAGGCAGCCATAAGCGAACGTACGAAGGGCAGCCAGGCTTGCGCATGCCTCCACTTCATCGTCGAGCGTCCCGGATAAGTCTGAAGATCCGTCCCCGAGCCTATCTAGGCGAAACGTCCGAAGGTCCGACAGTTTTCTGAGCGCAGTAATCGATGCAGCCTGAAGCGGACCACGGGCCCGCAAGGTTAACGTTTGTAGACTTGGAAACTTGATTGCAAGCGTAACGTAGTCGCCCTGTGGATCGTGCCCTGAAACGTGCAGATCTTGAACGCCTTTTAGCACCGGTGCCTTAGTCAATTGCGCTGCATTGACTTGTTCGAGGTGCAAGGAATTCAGGGTTGTCGTGTCGGCGACAGCGTGTAGTGCCGCCGAGTCGAACGCAGATAGCCACAAATGCGTAAGAGATTCGTGCGCGGTCAGAAACGTATAGTCCGCAAGTTCGGAAACAACTTTGATATGGGTCGTGCCCCGGGGCAGACTTGCCGCCTCTTCCTTGTTTCGCACTAGCTGATATGCGGCCGCCTCTTCGTCGTACTCTCCGTATGACCACGCCTGTGCCGGCAAGTACTCAGCAGCGACCAGGACAATGAGCACCATTAGAACGCTGAAGCGACCACGGGCACTTCCCATTCGCACGTTTGGCTTCCTCACTAGCATCCGCAGAACTCAATATACGTGTTGACTCCACGTTGCACCTGTATGCTGCAATTGACAGTTCCGCAGGCGCCTTCACATTTTAAGCAGTCAACGTAGATATGAAGCGGGTCGCTTTTGTCCAAAAAGAGTACAGGCGTATACCCTGAAGGGCACACAACGGCGCGATTTGTTGCAATCTCCCTCCGGATCCGTTCGACGAACTGGTCGGTGGTTTCCCAGTCAGTTTCGCCGGCCGTGACCACAGTCTTCCTTCTAAACACCGCCGGTCTTATCACCGGTGGTCCAGCTTGCGGGGCAGGCGGGAAGTGCTGTCGCATTCCTCGCTGCCTGTCGACCTTGCAATCGGGGTTATCCGGGGTCATGGCCTCACGTGATGCATCGTCCAAAAAGCCGCTGTCTCCCTCTTCGCTCGTGAATTGCCAAGCAATTGGAACGGCGGGCAGATCCTCCAGTGAGGGATCTCGGAAGCAGCCGCACCAGGCCAGCGCATAAGGCTTACCATAGATCGTTCCCTCCTTTCCTCTCGCCCTGCATACTTGCGTAACTTGTGGGCAGTTACCTTCACATGTCAATCGCACTATTTCAATGACATCCGGTTTGCTCGGATCCCATTCAATAAAAGTATTATCGCCCATCCCTTTCGCTAACTCGGCCACAGCATCATGAAACGCTGTATCGTTCCGACCACTGCGATGAATCAAGTTCATACGCTGTCGAAACTTCTCCTTGCACGTCGCGCTTGTCGGGCGAAGCGAGTCGAGAATGCTCCTTCCAGCCCCTGGAGCTTTGCCTCCCCTCACATTAATAGGCCGCCCTGCCAGGAACGCTACCTCTGACTCTACGCCGACTAAGGATACGGTAAATACGATCTTGCAGATTGGCCATTCCATGCGACGGGAACCGATAACCTTGGCATAAAACGCCTCTTCACCCTCTCGTTCAAACCGCTTCCAGTCGGGTAAGTGATTCTCTATTGAGTCCCCACTTTTCATCAATTCTTCTTGGCGCTTGCTGAAGTGCTCGAGAGCCTCCTCCCATGCTTTATCGTCAAGTACTTTTATGGCATTCGGATCCATTCTCAGTTCGAAAACAATCGTCCACTCAGTGCAATTCGTATCTTCACCGGCAGGAACTTTTATCTCCTTAGTCTTCACCGCCGGCGCGTCTGCGGTCAGTTCAAGCCAAGGCGCGGTTAATTGAGATGCGCGTAATTCTGCGCGGTCGAAGCGCTCGCGCTGAAACGTGTCGTACCCAATCGGGGGCGCGAATATGCCGCCGCGTTTGAAACTTGGTGCCTGGGCATTGATGCCGTCAGGGGCCGCGGGATCGCGTGGCAGTCCGCCTGAATCGGCAAGCGGCCTGCCCGGTCGGCGCACGAGCAACCCGGGTGTCGATGGCGCTGCAAATCGCGGGGCACGCGCGAGCTCGGCCCTCAGCCGGTAGTCAGACTGGGGCAGGGGCGCCCGCGCCACTTGGGCAAGATTCATGCCGCCCCCGCGTGGCAAGTAAGGGCGCACCAGAACTTCGCCATGCAGGTACGATTCAACGCCCGGTGCACCCGCCTGGAGCGCCGGCTCAGGCGTATGGTCGCCGCATGTGGGGCAGTTGTTGTCGTTTTCGGGCACCGTTTGCCTCGTTGGTTCAACCAAGCCTCGCAATGCGATCTCTTAGGCTCCGCCGCATTCACCCACGTGTTCGAAGTTGGTCAGCATACTCAAAGCGCCCTGGCTTCCGAGAGCCAGTCCCGCGGGCATCGTCAGCCAGATGTCCTTCGTCATGTTCACTTCTTGATTGACGAAGTCCGGCACGCCATTCGTCACTCTAAGCACGAACGGGCTTTGCACCATAGCGGCGGGCACGAGCCGCGTGAGGCCTCGGGTCGGACCCTTCCCTTCATCGTCGCCAAGCACCATGAAGT
Source organism: Planctomycetota bacterium (assembly GCA_027493625.1). Classification (GTDB taxonomy): domain Bacteria; phylum Planctomycetota; class UBA8742; order UBA2392; family UBA2392; genus JACKID01. Next base: position 117,408 of record JAOSKM010000003.1, read on the forward strand.
AGATGCGGCGGTCGGCAGGCAGGACGCCAGGGTTCATTTCATCGTTGATCAACCAAGGTACGCCGTTGAAGGCCGGCACCCAGCCATCAATCCACATGCGGGTGGCCGGGCAGTACCAGCGCCACGAGATCATCGGCACGTCGAACCCCCCGAAGCGCGGCAGAGATTCTCGTAGCTCTCGCGCGAACGGGCGTTGCTCATGATCGCGCAGGGGTGGCCGGAATTGGCCGTCACCAGATGAAACGCCCGCGACAGGCAGGGGAATGACAGTGGCACGCCCGCCATGTCAACAACGCGGCCTGGCGCAACGAGATCGGGGAGGCCGCCGAGCACAGGGTTGCCGGTCAGCACGTCCATGCGGCCGTAGTAGCCGTACCAGCACTTCACTTCGGCCGTAATGATGTTGATTTCTTCGATGAGGTTGGGATCCCGAAACACGTCCTGGTCTGCGTTGCAGACTTGCAAACGGGTAGCGTACTCGACCATGCCGAAGCGAACCGGTGCTGCGCCATCGCTGTGATCCTTGGCGGGAGCGCAAGGGTCTACAACCGGCGCAGCGACTAACGCGGGAACGCGGGAGTAGGTCAGAAAGCCGCCGGCCACGCCGAACGCGGGCAGGTGACCGTGAAGCTGGATACGTCTCGGGTCATTCTCGACGAGCCACTTCGAAGCCTGTGTGTTGGCAGTGCCGCTTGCGCCCGTGAACGGCATGAGTGCTCCAATTGCGGAAGGGAGGGATCAGGGACGAGAAGTGTACCCCGCCGCAAAAAAAAGCAAGCGGATTCGCGTAATTGTTTCGTCAAGTCCGCGTCAGCAAACCGGCGTTACGTGGGTTTGTTGAGCTCGTAGGTGTTGCTGCGGCCCCTCTTGAGCTTGCCCTTCTCGACCAGCTCGTCCCACACTTCGGGCGGGAAGCCGGGCAGCAACTCGATGGTCGCGTCCAGGGCGCTGTCTTCCAGCGTCTCCTCGGTCACGGTCGGCTGGCGCGGCGTGCCGAAGCGTTCCTTGTAGGGAGAGCGCACATGGCCGATCACCACGGCCGTGAAGCTGTCCGGCGCGGCGGCCGTGTGGTCCTGCGGTGGTTTCTTGCGTTTCATGGCCGGATGTTAACAGAAAACCCACGGCTTGCGCCGTGGGTTGGTTTTGGGCGGTTGGCCTACTTGCGAACGCCGGTCTGCAGGCTGCTCCATTCGTCGACGTACCATTTGCCGTTGGCCAGGCGCAGGGTGACGGGCGAGGCGCTGTCCTTGCCGCTGCTCCAGATGAAGAACTTGGTCTCGGTGTCTGAGTTCTCGCGGGTCTCCTTGATCTCCAGGACGATCTTCTCAGGCTCGGTCAGCTTGTAGTCCGTGGGTTCGCCTCCGGCGTAGCTGCGGGCGTATGTGGGATTATCCCGCATGCGATTGAAGCCCTCCGAGGCTGCCTGGCTGGGCTTCACGCCGGTGGGGCCTTCGGGGTCCTTCCACTGGTCGTTGCTGCGGCTCATGTAGGCGCCGGCCGCGTAGCCTTCGTCCTTGTTCTCTTCGATCAGCAGAAGCGCGTTCATGAACAGCAGCAGCACTTCGTCGGGGTCGCCGGCGTTCTTGTCGTACGCTTCCTTGAGTTCCTTGGCGCTGTGCAGGCGTACGCTGCCAATGCTGCGCGAGGTGGCATCCTGCTTGATGTCTTCTTTGATCTTGCGTGTGCTTTCGCAGGCCGTGATCAGCAGCAAGCCAGCCAGCACGATGGCCCAGGACAACCGGATCATAAAGTCTCCGTACGATGGTGGATGTGAGCGCCCCAAGAGTTACCTTTTTCGCGGCCGGGATGCCATCGTCAACTGCCCCCACGGCGGGCGAAACGGGCCCTGGGCTGCCTGCGCGCTGCTATCACGTTGCGGATCACAAGTTATGATCCGCGCCCATGGACAGCGAGAACATTGCCTACATCGAGTCCCTGTTGAAGGATTACAGCCGCGACCCGGCCTCGGTACCTGTGCGGTGGCGCGAGTACTTCCAGGCCCTGGGCACCGAATCCGTGCAGCTGGGCCCCAGCTTCAAGCCCCGCAGCATCTTCAACCCGCCCTCGGTCACGGTCGGCCCGGCCGGCGTCAGCGCCTTTGACGCCGCCGCTCTGCAGGAAAAGGTCGACCGCCTGATCCGCGTGTATCGCGCCCGCGGCCACCGCATCGCCCAGGTGGACCCCCTGGGCCGCGCCCTGCCGCGCATCCGCGAGCTCGAGCTCGAGTACTTCGGCCTGCGCGAAGAAGACATGGACCGGCCGATCGTCAGCACCAGCATCGCCTACCCGGGCCTGAACACGCCGCGCAAGGTACTTGATCTGCTGCAGGAGACTTATTGCCGCAGCATCGGCGTGCAGTTCATGCACATCGACGACCTTGAGGTCACCACCTGGATCGGCCAGCGCGTGGAGAGCAGCCGCAACCGCTGCGAGCTCACGCGCGACGAGAAAATCCGCATCTTCCGGCGCCTCAACGACGCGGTCACCTTCGAGAAGTTCCTGCAGACGAAGTACATCGGCAGCAAGAGCTTCTCGCTGGAAGGCGGCGAGTCGCTCATCCCGCTGCTGGACCTGGCGATCGAAAAAGCCTCCGAGCAGGGCGTGGTCGAGATCGTGATCGCCATGGCCCACCGCGGCCGGCTGAACGTGCTGGCAAACGTGATGGGCAAGACGCCGCGCGAGATTTTCGCCGAGTTCGAGGACTTCGAGACCGAGACCGAACACGGCGACGTCAAGTACCACATGGGCTACAGCAACGACTGGGTGACCCAGGCCGGCAAGAGCGTGCACCTTTCGTTGTGCTTCAACCCCAGCCACCTGGAGTTCATCAACCCCATCGCGCTCGGCCGCGTGCGCGCCAAGCAGGACCGCGTGCGCGACTTCGACCGCCGCAAGGGCGCGGCGCTGATAATCCACGGCGACGCCGCGCTGATCGGCGAGGGCGTGGTGCAGGAGACGTTCAACCTGTCCGAGCTGGGCGCCTACCACACCGGCGGCGCGATCCACATCGTGCTGAACAACCAGATCGGCTTCACCACCCTGCCCGAGCAGAACCGCAGCAGCACCTACGCCACCGACATCGCCAAGATGCTGCAGATCCCTATCTTCCACGTGAACGGCGAAGACCCCGAGGCCGTGGCCCAGGTGGTGCGCACGGCGCTGGATTTCAGGCAGAAGTTCCAGCGCGACGTGGTGATCGACATGTACTGCTACCGCTTGCGCGGCCACAACGAAGGCGACGAGCCCGCCTTCACCCAGCCCGTGATGTACCGCGAGATCCGCCAGCGCGAGGAAGTGCGCGACCGCTACCTGCACCGCCTGCTGGAAAGCGGCGGCATCACCGAGCGCGAGGCCGAGGAAATCCAGGCCCACCCCAAGGCCTTCTTCGACGAAGAGCTGCTGGCCGCGCGGCGCAAGAGCCGCATCATCAGCCGCAACCAGCTTGAGGTGGTCTGGAGCCCCTACAAGGGCGGCCTTGAGCCCGAGGGCGAACAGCCGGAGACCGGCGTGGCGCTGGACAAGCTGCAGGACTACCTGCGCACCATGGCGAAAGCGCCCAGCGGCTTCCACCTGCACCCCAAGCTGGAGCGCTTCGTGGCCGCGCGCAACGAGATGGCGGCCGGCGACAAGCCGCTCGACTGGGGCGCCGGCGAGGCACTGGCCTACGCCAGCCTGGCGGCCGAGGGCACCCGCGTACGCTTGACGGGTCAAGATGCCGAACGCGGCACCTTCACCCACCGCCACAGCGTGTGGCATGACGTCGAGAACGGCGCGGTGTATCGGCCGCTCGACCACGTGGCGCCGGGCCAGGCCCAGGTCAACATCGTGAACAGCCCGCTCTCCGAGACCGCCGTGCTGGGCTTCGAGTACGGCTACAGCCTCGACGCCCCGGACGTGCTGGTGATGTGGGAGGCCCAGTTCGGCGACTTCTGGAACGTGGCCCAGGTCATCGTGGACCAGTTCCTGGTAAGCGCCGAGGAGAAGTGGAACCGCCTCAGCGGCCTGGTGATGCTGCTGCCCCACGGCATGGAAGGCCAGGGGCCCGAGCACTCCAGCGGCCGTGTCGAGCGCTTCCTGAACCTGGCGGCGGACGACAACATCCAGGTCTGCAACGTGACCACGCCGGCGCAGTTCTTTCACCTGATCAGGCGCCAGATGCGGCGCCAGTGGCTGAAGCCGCTGATCGTGATGACGCCCAAGAGCCTGCTGCGCCACCCGGAGTGCGTGTCGCCGCTGCAGGATTTCAGCCAGGGGCGCTTCCAGAAGTTCATCCCGGATGACTGGGCAGACGCCAAGCCTTCGCGGTTGCTGATCTGCACCGGCAAGGTCTACTACGACCTGGACGCCGCGCGCAAAGAGCAAGGCCGCCGCGACGTGGCGATCGTGCGGCTTGAGCAGCTGTACCCGCTCAAGGACGCCACGCTGCACGAGATTGTGAACCGCTACCCGGCAGGCACGCCGGTCTACTGGGTGCAGGAAGAGCACGAGAACATGGGCCCCTGCATCCACCTGCGCATGTGCTGGGAGCGGGCCTTTGCAGGCGAGCGCAAGCTGGAGTGGATCGCCCGCAGTATCGCGGCCAGCCCCGCCACAGGCTCACCGCGCAGGCACAAGAAAGAACAGGCCGACCTGGTGGCACGGGCATTGGGTTAGGGCGGCAGAGAACAAGAGCCGCAAGCGCAAGCGCGCGGCCGATTGACGAAAGACAAGCGGACAACGCCATGGCAATCGAACTCAAAATCCCCAGCGTCGGTGAGAGCATCACCGAGGTCATCATCGGCACCTGGATCAAACACGAAGGCGACGCCGTCGAAACCGACGAACCCATCGTCGAGATCGACTCCGACAAGGCCAGCCAGGAACTAGGCGCGCCGGCCGGCGGCACCATCCAGAAGCTGCTTAAAAAGGAAGGCGACACCGCCCAGGTAGGCGAAGTCATCGCCCTGATCGAAGAAAACGGCAAAGCCGCCAAACGCGGAACAGGAGCCCGGAGCGCAAGCGACGGGGGCAAAAAGGGCGCCAGGCAGCAGGCGGCAGGCGGCAGTGAAGCCGCCCCCGCCGAGCCCCGCGTGATGCCCGCCGCCAAACGCATGCTGGACGAAAACAAGCTCAGCCCGGCCGACATAACGCCCTCCGGCCCCGGCGGCCGCGTGTTAAAGGAAGACGTGCAGCGCGCACTGGCGGGCAAGGCGCCCCCGCCGCCCACCGCAGGCAAGCTGCCCGCGCCACAGGGCCTGCGCGAGACTGAAACCGTGCGCATGTCCACCCTGCGCAAGCGCCTCGCCCAGCGCCTGGTGGAGGCGCAGCAGACAGCGGCGATCCTGACCACCTTCAACGAAATCGACATGAGCGCGGTGATGCAGCTGCGCGCCCACCACAAGGACGCGTTCCTGGCCAAGCACGGCGTCAAGCTCGGCTTCATGTCGTTCTTCGTGAAGGCGGCCGTGGATGCGCTGCGGCTCGTCCCACAGGTGAACGGGCGCATCGAGGGCGACAACATCGTCTACCACAACTACCAGGACATCGGCGTCGCCGTGGGCGGCGGGCGCGGCCTGGTGGTGCCGGTGCTGCGCAACGCCGAGCGCATGAGCTTCGCCGAGGTCGAGCTGGCCATCGCCGACTTCGGCCGCCGCGCCCAAAGCAACGAGATCACGCCCGACGAGATGCAGGGCGGCACGTTCACCATCAGCAACGGCGGCGTGTACGGCAGCCTGCTCAGCACGCCGATCCTGAACCCGCCGCAAAGCGGCATCCTGGGCATGCACGCGATCCAGGACCGGCCCATGGCGGTGAACGGCCAGGTGGTCATCCGCCCCATGATGTACGTGGCCCTGAGCTACGACCACCGCATCATCGACGGCCGCGAGGCGGTAACGTTCCTGAAGCGCATCAAGGAATGCGTGGAAGACCCGACCCGCATGCTGATGGAGATCCGACGACAGGTTGTAGGTTTCAGGTTGTAGGTTGTAGGGACCTGAAGCCGCACGCTCGAACCGCCCTACAACCTACCACCTGATCCCTACAACCTGATGTTTGACCTGATTGTCATCGGCGCCGGCCCTGGGGGCTATGTGGCGGCCATCCGCGCGGCGCAGCTTGGACTCAACGTCGCCTGCATCGAGCGCGAGCAGGCATTGGGCGGTACCTGCCTGCGCGTGGGCTGCATCCCCAGCAAGGCCATGCTGGAAAGCAGCGAGCGCTTCCAGCAGGCGAACGAAGAACTCAAGAAGCACGGCGTGAAAGTCGGCAAGGTCGAGCTCGACCTCGCCACCATGCGCAAGCGCAAGGACGCCACCGTGAACGCCCTGACCAAGGGGGTCGAGGGCCTGTTCAAGAAGAACAAGGTCACCCGCTACGAGGGCACGGCCACGTTCACCGGCACCGGCGCCGTGCGCGTGCAGGGCAAGGACAACGTCGAGCTGACGGCCAAACACATCCTGATCGCCACCGGCAGCAAGCCCGCGCAACTGCGCGGCGTCGCGATGGACGGCGAGCTGATCGGCGACAGCACCACGGCACTCGGCTACAGCGAGGTGCCGGAACACCTGGTGGTGATCGGCGCCGGCGTGATCGGCCTCGAGCTCGGCTCCGTGTGGCTGCGCCTGGGCGCCAAGGTCACGGTGCTGGAGTACATGGACCACATCCTGCCGGGCCTCGACGAAGAGATCAGCAAGGAAGCCCTGAAGGTCTTCAAGAAGCAGGGGTTTGTCTTTCACCTCGGCGCCAAGGTCACGGGCGCCAGCCCCGCCCGGAAGGGCGGGGGAGTCACCGTCAGCGCCGAAGGTCTCGATGACATCAAGTGCGACCGCGTGCTGGTCGCCACCGGCCGCTGGGCCAACACCGACGGCCTGGGCCTCGAAAACATCGGCCTGAAAACCAACCAGCGCGGGCAGCTCGAGGTGAACGGGCATTTCGAGACGGCCGTGCCCGGCGTGTACGCCATCGGCGACGTGATCCCCGGCCCGATGCTGGCCCACAAGGCCGAAGAAGAGGGCATCGCCTGCGTTGAGCGCATCGCGACGGGCGTGGGCCACGTCAACTACAACGCCATCCCGGGCATCGTGTACACCCACCCGGAGATCGCCGGCGTCGGCAAGACCGAGCAGGAGCTGAAGGCCGCCGGCATCGAGTACAACGTGGGGCGCTTCAACTTCATCGCCAACGGCCGCGCGCGGGCATTGGGCGAAACCACGGGGTGGGTGAAGATTCTCGCGGACAAACGCACGGACCGGGTGCTTGGCGCGCACATCATAGGCGCGCGCGCGGGCGACCTGATCGCGGAGGTGGCCGTGGCCATCGAGTTCGGCGCCAGTGCCGAGGACATTGCAAGAAGTTGCCACGCCCACCCAACACTGGCCGAGTGCGTGAAAGAAGCCGCATTAGGCGTCGCCGGCCGTACGATCCACATGTAGGGCCACGCGGCCGAACCCCAACGTAGGGACACGCTGCTGCGTGTCCCCGGCCGCACGCCAAGCACCCGGGACACGCGGCGGCGTGTCCCTACGGCGTGTCCCCGGCCGCACGCCAAGCACCCGGGACACGCGGCAGCGTGTCCCTACGGCGTGTCCCCGGCCAACGGAGTGTCCTCGGCCGCACGCCAACCGCCCGGGACACGCGGCAGAACACCAAGGTAGGGACACGCGGCAGCGTGTCCCTACGGCCGATTGCCAGGCACCCGGGACACGCGGCAGCGTGTCCCTACGGAGAATCCCAACACTACGCATTTGTCGGTTGCTAGACTGCCGTCCATGCGTTTGCACGACCGCCAAGCCATGCGTCGGATGCACTTTGACTACGCATCGCGTGCGGCATACTTCATCACAATCTGCGAATCGAAGCGTCGGCAAGTCTTCAGCACGATTGATGAAGGCCTGCACTTGACGCCATTGGGCAAAATCATCGAGCAGGAGTGGCTGAGGACGGCGTCCTTGCGGAGTTACGTCGCGCTGGGTGAATTCGTGATCATGCCCAATCACTTCCACGGGATCCTGAAGATCATGCGCTCCGTCGCATCGAATCCGCGACCACGCAGGTTTGGCGAAGGCCGCACGGCGAGCGTGGCGTCAATCGTCGGGAACTTCAAGGCTGCGGTAACCCGGCGCGCGCAACGGGAATTGCCGGGTGTGGATTGGGGCTGGCAACCGCGATTCTACGACCACGTCATCCGCGACGAGCACGGATACCTGCGGGTAGAGCAATACATCCAGGACAACCCACACACATGGGTGAGCGACAGGGACAATCCGCAGTCAACATCGGATGACCGATTCCATGAGTGGCTCGAAAGCCTGCCACCGCCAAAGCCAGGTGATGTGATTGATCCCGGCAATCCGATGTAGGGACACGCGGCAGCGTGTCCCCGGCCACAGGCCAACCGCACGGGACACGCGGCGGAAAACCAAGGTAGGGACACGCGGCAGCGTGTCCCTACGGCCGATTGCCAGGCACCCGGGACACGCGGCGGCGTGTCCCTACTGCGTGATCCGCGGGATGTAGATGTCGTAGGCGTCGAGCATCCTGGCTCGGTTGTCTTCCGTGATGGTTACGTAGTCGCGGATGGATTTCACCAGCCGGGCTGTGGCGCGGGCGGCAATTAAACCCTGCTCGAAGGTGTAGAACCTGAGGTCGCTCTTCTTCACCGCGCCGCAGATTTCCGCCACGTCACTCTGCCAGGTGTCCAGCAGCGGGCTCAGCGCCGGCAGTTGGTCTTCCCCAATGCCGTACTGCTTCACCAGCGTTTCCTGCAGCTTGGCGCGGACTTCGCCGATGTCCGCGCCGGACAGAATCGGCGAGGTGTGAATCAGCATCAGCGTCGGGCAATACAGGTCCACGAACGCGACGTGCAGCCACTTGAGGTCCACCAGGTAATCGCGCTGCTCGGCGCTCAGCACGTCCCACACCGCGTCCACGAACACGCCCTTCAGCGCGTACTCGTCGGCCATCTTCTCGCAGCGCGGGGTGTTGGCGTCGTACTTCTTCTGCGCGGCCTCGTAGTCGCCTTCCCACTGCAGGCCCAGCTTCTCGATCTGCGCGCGCTGCTGCTCGGTCAGCGGCAGGCCCGCCAGCTTCAGCTCGCTGGCGACCAGGTTGCTGTGGCTGATCGGGTGGGTCAGCTCGCCGTTGTGCTTGGCCCAGCTCGGCAGCACCTTGAGAGTCTTGTACTCGTACTTCCGCATGATCTCGGTGTTCTGCTGCAGCCTGATGTACAGCTCGTCGGGCACCTGCTCGCCGCCCACCTGCTTCTCGCGGATCTGCCTCAGGGTGCTGATCACCTCGTGCGATGCGGCCGCCAGCTCTTTCCAGTTCGAGCCGGTCACGCCCTCGATCTGCCCGTGCTTGCCGAAGGTAAAGGTCGGCCCGCGCTCGGCCTGCTCGAGGCGGATGGGCGCCAGCTCGGCCTCGAGCTTCTGGACTTCCGCGACGGCCGTGTCGCGCTCGGTTTCCAGCGTCTTCAGCCTGGCGCGCAGCTTGTCGGCTTCGTCGCGGGCTTTCTTCCCATCCGCACGAGCGGCATCCAACTCGGCGGCTGTGTCCTCTCCAGCCGCTGTCCGTTCCCGATTGGGCATTTGCAACGGACCGGCGTCTTCGCCGCCGGCGTCCATGGTCGGCGTCACGGAGACCTCCGGCCGCGGCGGCGGGTCCGAGATGCTTGAGGTGATGAGTGCCCCGCCGCCGAGGCCGATGCCCAGCGCCACTACCATGCCCGCGATTGCCAGCGATTTCTTCATCAGTAGTGCTCCTGTCGCGACGCCGCCCGCCGCACCTTCGGTAATTGTCGCGAGCGCCGCCGCCTTCCACGCGGCCAGCGCCCCCTCCCACCCTCCGGGCGGAATGGCCAGTGGCGCGGCGGCCAGGCTCGCGAGCATGGTTTCGCCCTTGCCGCCCAGGCGCCCGCGCAGGCGCTCAAGCCCGCGCGAGACGTGGCTGCTGAGCGTCTTGACCGGCATGCCCAAAGCCTGTGCCGCCTCGGCGTGGGTCAAACCGTTGAGCTGCGTGAGCACGATCGCCTCGCGCTCGGCCTCGGGCAGGGTGTCCAGCGCGCCGCGCAGCTGCTCGGCGTTTTCGTTGCGCGTGGCCTGCGCGGCCGGGTCGGGCCCGGGGTCTGGCATGGCGTTCTCCTGCTCGGACGGCGTGGGCTTGTGCTTGCGCCGGGCGTTGCGGGCCTCGTTGATCACCACCTGGCGGAACCACGGCCAGGGGTCGTCGGCGGGGATCGCGCCGGGCTTGGCCGCGGCCACCACGAAGGCCTGCTGCACCACATCAAAGGCCTCGTGGGCGTCGCCCAGCCAGTGCAGGGCCACGCGCCAGGCGCGCTCGGCGCAGGTGTTGAAGCAGTTTTCCAGGCGTTCTCGCCCCATGTGCCGTCCTGCTGTTAACCGTAACGAGTCCCGAGCTTACCCGCAGGAAAATAAAGACCCCCGGCAATACGGGAGCATTGCCGAGGGTCTCCGGGACATCTTTGACGGCCGCAACTGCCGCCTGCAACGTTCGCGGTGAGTACGTTGCCTGTTACGCCAGCGCCGTTGCCAGCTCGGGGGCGTTGGCCCACAACTCGTGGGTGCTGTAGCGCTCGCCGAAGTCGGGCACTATGAACACCACGCTGCGCCCCTCGCCCAGCTCAGCGGCGACCTTCAGCGCCGCCCAGGCGATCGCGCCCGCGCTGACCCCGCTGAAGATGCCTTCTTCGCGGGCCAGACGACGCGAGGTTTCCAGCGCGTCCTGGTAGGTCACGTCGATCACACCGTCGTACACCTCGCGCTCCAGCACGCTCGGCACAAAATTCGCCCCGATGCCCTGGATCTTGTGCGGCCCCGCCTTGCCCCCCGTCAGCAGCGGGCTGTCCAGCGGCTCCACGGCGTACACCTTGATCTCAGGCCGTGCGGCCTTGAGCACGCGGCCGGCGCCCGACACGGTACCGCCGGTGCCGACGCCCGCCACGAAGGCGTCGATCTCCGGCACCTGGCGCAGGATCTCGGGGCCGGTGGTGAGCCGGTGGATCAGCGGGTTGGCCGGGTTGTCGAACTGGCGCGCCTCCCAGTAATCGGGGTTGCCCTCCGCCAGCTCGCGCGCCTTCTGTACCGCGCCGCGCATGCCCTCGGATGCCGGGGTCAGCACCAGCTCGGCGCCCAGGGCTTTCAGGGTGTTGCGGCGCTCCACGGTCGCGCTCTCCGGCATGGCCAGGATGATGCGGTAGCCCTTGCTGGCCGCGATCATCGCCAGCCCGATGCCGGTGTTGCCCGAGGTGCCCTCGACGATCACGCTGCGGCCGGGGACCAGCTCGCCGCGCTGCTCGGCCTGCTCGATCATCGAGAGGGCGATGCGGTCCTTCACGGATGCGCCCGGGTTGAGGTACTCGAGCTTGGCCCACACCGTGGCGGCGCCCGGCGGCGTGACGCGGTTGAGGCGCACGACCGGGGTGTCGCCGACCAGCTCATGGATGGAATTGACTCTGTTAGCCATTACGTCTGTCTCCTGCCCCCGTGGGAATGAATCGGAGCAGCAGCCAGCCAACAGGGACCCGGGGAGTTGGTGCTGCTCCGGGCCCGATACGTGTGAAGAAGTATGCTGAGCGCCCGAAGACTACCGAGCGCAACACATGCTGCCGAAGGCAGCGATTGAGGCGAAGATGTTGCGGAACGCGAACATTACATTGCCTGCAAGAAGCGGAGCAGGGTAGCATCCCGCCGGCGCAAAGGAAGCAGGAACTGCAGAAAACCGAACGCCCCGCACGCCGGCATCATCAAATAAGACTTGCGTATCCGAATAACTTTATGAAACTGCGCGTGAAGAGACGAAGCCGCACCGAGATCGACCAGCCGAGGAGTGAGCCATGAAATCCGCACTGACATGCCTGAGCCTTGCACTATTCGCGCTGCTGCTTGCCGCCTGCCCGGGATCCGGCGGCGCAGGCGGATCCTCCGGCGGCGCCGCGCCGGCGCCCGCCCCCACCATCTCCACCACCAGCCTGCCACGTGCCACGCGCGGCACCGCCTACAGCGCCCAGCTGGACGCCACCACGCCGGCCGGCACCGGCGCCATCCTGTGGTCGCTGTCCCCGCAGTCTTCGCCGCTGCCCGGCGGACTGGTGCTGCAGGCCAGCGGCGCCCTGGTCGGCACGCCGTACGTCAGCGGGCTGTTCGAGATGCGCTTCCGCTGCGTCAACGATGAAGGCGGCGCCGCCGAGGTCGCACTCGACATCGTGATCTATGAACCCGCGGGATACACACACGCGCCCGACACTTGCGACACACCCGCCAACGACAGCTTTGCCACCGCCACCAACCTCGGCGCCCTCAGCGCTGCCGCCCCCATCGTGCAGCTGACGCCGCTCAGCGTGACGTCAAACCCGGCTGACCCCAACTACGATCCGCGCGACTACTTCTCGTTCACCACCCCGCACACCGGGCGCATCCAGGTTGAGGTCTACTTCGACTCGTTCATCGGCAAGCTGCTCACCAACCTGGGCGGCCAGCACAACGGCGTGCCCGAGGAAATCGTCAACGGCGTGGCGATCGCCGCCGGCGACGACTCGCGCATGGTGCTCGACGACGCGCCGGCCGGCACCTGGTACCTCAAGGTGGAAGCCCAGTACAAAAACACCACCTGGAACGCCAACGGCTACACCTTCCGCATTACCTTCAGCGACCTGACCGTCACGACCGACCTGCTGGAGCACGACCTGGTCCTGGGCGCCCTCAACACGCAGTTGCAGGCCGACCTGGCCGGCATGCCCGTCACGACCGGGACCTGGAGCCAGACCGCCGGCACGCTGCCCGCGGGCATCAGCCTCGCCCAGGACGGCACGCTCAGCGGTACGCCCACCCAGCAGGGCCTGTTCGACTTCAGCGTCAGCGTTGACGCCGGCGGGCTGCTGGCCGGGCGCGCCGTGCGCCTGCGCGTGTATGACTCAGCGGCCGGCGACTACTGGCAACGCTTCGGCGAACATCGCTACTACGACGCCGCCGCAGCCAACGGCGACGGCGCCTACCACGAGCATTACAGCGAGGCCACCGTGGTCGCGCCCCACCCCGCCTACGGCAGCGAAGGCGCCATCTATGTGATCGGCGGGCGCGTGGCCGACACCGTGAACACGGTGTACGTGTTCCATACCGCGCACCAGGCCAACCCGGACCTCGAGTACAAGCTGCAGGACATCGGTCGTCCGCTCAGCTCCGAGCGTCAATACCTGGGCGCGGTCTTCCTGCAGCACAGCTACGGCGGTTACATCTACGCAGTCGGCGGTGAGCTGTACTCCAACACCGCGCCCTCCAGCGGCGACTTCACCCGCGTGGTGGAGCGCATACAGGTGGCCGATGCCGCGGGCAACCCGCTGGCCGCCCCCGGCAGCTGGGAGACCCTGGCCGAGCTGCCCGATGACATCGCAGGCCGTGACATCAAGGGCTACGCCGAGGCGCTGGTGGTCGGCAGCGACACCGCGCTGGACGCCGACGACCGCATCTACCTGGTGGCGGGGCGCATGCAGGTGGAGGGCAGCGCCGGCAGCGGCAGCTATGTAAAGGAAGAGAACGCGGCGGTGCTGATGTACGAGGCGCCGACCAGCGCCGTGGGGCTGGGCGTGTGGTACCGCAAGGCGGACGTCGCGCCGTACACGCCGCGGCGCTTCCCTTCCGGCGGCATGATCGACGGTCGCATTTACATCGTGGGCGGCACGGGCTCAGCGGGGACGCTGGACACGGTCGAGATGTACCAGCCCGACCCGGCGGGGGCCAACGTTGCGCTGGCGACACTGGATTCGAGCAACTACCCGACGCTGGCCGAGCCCTGCTACTACGCGGCGTCTGCGGTGCACAACGGACGGCTGTACGTTCTGAACGGCTGGAAGTTCTCGGGCTTTTCGCCGGTGGGAACCAGCCGGCTGCAGTCGTTCACGCCCAACGCGGGCGGCGCGGGCGGCACGATGCAGCAGCTTGCGACGCCGGACAACCCGTCGGGCTACCACAGCGCGGTGTTCCATGACGGCGATTTGTGCTTCATCACGGGCCGCGACTCGTTCGTGCAGACGCCGCATTACAGTCTGCGCTACACGCCGCAGCCTTGAGTCGTGGTGCGGTCATTCCGCAGCGGTATTGTCCTCTCTGCGGCGGTGAAGGAAGTGAAGTTTGATGTGTGTTGCTTGGACAAGAATCACGTCAAGTCGGCCTGATGCAAAGGTTTAGCGGGATCTGCTTGACGCCATGTAAACGGCGGGGTAATAAACGAGATAAGAAGATTCAGATATCTGAATTGGAGGGAGCAAGCCATGAGCGAGGAGCCGCAAGGCGCAAGCCAGGAGCCGGGCCAGCCCGAGGGGGACGCACCCGAGGACACCGGGCCGATTCACCCCCTGCAGAAGCTGCTGGACAACCCGTGGCTGCTGCTGGCGCTGGGATTTTTCGTGCCGTTCTTCTCCTACACCGTGTGGGGGTGGATCGAGCTGCTGATGGTCAAGCCGGCAGAGCTGCCGTAGGCGGAAAGGCGACGAAACATGAGCATTTTCAACCCACCGGCCAGATGGATCGAGGCGCCCCACGGTTACGAGCGCGTGTGGATGGGCATTGCCCTGGCGTGGTGCGTGGTGTTGTCCGTGGCGATGCCCTACTGGCACTTCACCGGCAAGCAGACCAGCGCGGGCGAGGCCTACACGGTTGAGCCCGGCCAGTTCGACGCGCGCGTAGCGCGCTTCGTTGCCGCCAACCAGGTCGACACCCGTAACGGTCTGCCCGTGGTCCAGCCCCCTCCGGGCGGCGACATCTACCTGATCGGCAAGAGCTGGCAGTGGTACCCGATCCTGAAGCTCAAGAAGGGCATCGAGTACCGCCTGCACACCTCTTCGTTCGATTACCAGCACGGCTTCAGCCTGCTGCCCATGAACATGAATTTCCAGGTGCTGCCGGGCTACGACCACGTCATCACCTTCACGCCTGCCGAGGCGGGCGAGTTCAACATCATCTGCAACGAGTTCTGCGGCGCGGGACACCACGTGATGACAGGCCTGATCATCGTCGAGGAATAGAGAAGGGGCGGCCATGGGAAACATGAAAGCTGAGAGAATGCGGGTCTGCGCCACGACCGGGCTGCCGGTCTGCCTGAGCGCGGAATTGTTCATCAAGCTGAACGCCGTGTTCGGCGTGGTCAGCCTGCTGATCGGCGCGGTGGCGGCGATCCTGCTGGCGCTCACGCGCTGGGAGGCTGTCGCGCTGCTGGACCCGATCGACTACTACATGGTGATCAGCCTGCACGGCCTGAACATGCTGATCTTCTGGATCCTGTTCATGGAGATGGCGATCCTGTACTTCGCCTCGACCACGCTGTTGAACAGCAGAAACTTCAACAACGCGCTCAGTTGGGGGCAGTTCGGGCTGATGCTGATCGGCATGGTGATGGTGAACTACTCCGTGCTGGCGGGCCGCGCCTCCGTAACCATGACCAGCTACGTGCCGCTGCGCGCCGAGCAGGAGTTTTACCTGGGCATGATCCTGTTCGCCGTGGGCGCGCTGCTGGGCACCGCAAACTTCTTCGGCGGGCTGTACATCGCCAAGCGCGACAAGACCTACAAGGGCGCGATTCCGCTGGTGGTGTTCGGCGCGCTGGCGGCGGCGATCATCGCTGTGTTCACCATCGTGCACGGCGCGATCGTGCTGATCCCCACCTGGCTGTGGTCGCTGGGCGTGCTCGAAAACCCGCCGGACGCCGTGTGGTACCGCCTGATCTGGTGGGCGCTGGGCCACTGCAGCCAGCAGATCAACGTGTGCGCCATGGTCGCCGTGTGGTACTTCCTGGCCACCCTCACCACCGGCGCCAAGCCGCTCAACCAGACGGTGTGCCGCTTCGCCTTCCTGCTCTACATCCTGTTCATCAACCTGGCGTCCGCCCACCACCTGCTGGTGGACCCGGCCGTCAGCGCCGGCTGGAAGATGTGGAACACCAGCTACGCCCTGTACCTGGCCGTGATGGCCAGCATGATCCACGGTTTCACGGTGCCGGCCTCGGTCGAGGTTGCCGGGCGCAAGAAGGGTATCGGCGGGCTGTTCGGCTGGCTGACCAAGGCGCCGTGGAAGGACCCTGGTTTCTCGGCGTTCTTCCTGTCGCTGGTGATCTTCGGCTTCGGCGGCGGCATCACCGGCGTCACGCTGGGCACGCACCAGATCAACATCATCGCGCACAACACGCTGCGCATCCCCGGCCACTTCCACGTGACGGTGGCGGGCGGCACGACGCTGGCCTTCATGGGCCTGGCCTACTACGTGGTGCCGCTGATCTTCCGCCGCGATTACTCGTTCAAGGCCTTCGCCCGCCTGCAGCCGTACATCTTCGGCTTCGGCATCTCCCTGATGGCGATCGGCATGACGCTGGCCGGCAGCCTGGGTGTGCCGCGCCGCCACCCGGACATCGACTTCACCGGCGCCCGCGTGGTGGCGGACCTGGGCGATGCGGCGCCGTTCCTGGCGATGCTGGGCATCGGCGGCGTGATCGCGGCGACCGGCGCGCTGATCTTCGTGCTGCTGACCGTGCACGCCGTGTTCCTGGGCAAGTCCAACAAGGGTCGCGCCATGGATAGCTGGCAGACCCCGGAACAGAGCAAGCTGACAGCCAACCTGATCAGCACGAAGTGGAGCCCGAACGAACCGGGACTGAAGCCGAAGGGCACCGTGGTGCTGACCTTCATCTTCCTGGCCAGCTTCGCGGTCTACTACTTCGCCAACTGGAAGGCGCTGATTGACGTGTGGCCGGTCAAGTAACCGGCGGTGAGGGCGGCACCGTGGACAGGCAACAGACATCCGAGACAGGAAGCCGGCCGGGCACGGTGTGGGGCATCTTTGAAAACGGGCAGTTCGCGCTCTTCGTGCTGTTCACCCTGGTGTTCTGGCACGGGCTGATGCTGGTGCTGGCCTTTCTGCCGGCGCCGGAGGGCGCATTCGGCGAGTTCGCGAGGGATTTCCGCAAGTGGTGCTTCAACCCCGACCCGGAAACCGGCAGCGTCGACTGGACCTACGTGCTGCCGCTGGTAACGGCGCCCGCGGTCCTGGGGGCCGTCACCCTTGCAGTGTATTACCCGCAGCTCAAAACGGCGTTGCGCAGGCCGCTGGCTCTCTTCGCCTGCGCAACCGCCGCCCTGGTAGCTGTCGGGTCAGCGGGTGCCGGGTGGTTCTGGATGAGTGAAGCGGTGCCGCCCATCGCACAAGTCCAGCAGCCCGGCACCCCTCTGCCCTTCCCCGCCGACAAGCTGCGGGTGGCGCTGCCGCCCCCGGTCTTCGAGCTGCCCAACCAGAACGGCCACCCGACCTCGCTCGAGCAGTTCCGCGGCAAGGTCGTGATCCTGACCGGCATCTACTCCACCTGCCCCCACACGTGACCGATGATCCTTGGCCAGGCCAAGCGCGCGGTCGCGCGCCTCAACGAGGAAGAACAGGCCGACGTGCGGCTGGTGGCCGTCACGATCGACCCCGAGAACGACACGCAGGAAAGCATGGCGCGGCTGGCCGCCGGCCAGGAGGTCGCGGCGCCGTTCTTCAACCTGTGCGTCGGCGGGTCGGGCACCATCAACCCGCTCCTGGACAGGATGGGCATCGAACGCCACCGCGACCCGAAGACCGGAGTCATCGAGCACACCAACCTGTTCCTGGTGGTCGACCGCAGTGGCAAGATCGCCTACCGCCTGTCGCTGGGCAGCCTGCAGGAAGAGTGGCTGGTTGAGGCGCTGCGTGTGCTGTGCGCCGAGACGGAGCCGAAGTCATGAGCAACCGGGAAGAAAACTCCAGCGAGCCGGAGGGGGCAGGAAGCGCAACCGCACTTCTGCCCCCGCTTGTTGTCGACGATGCGCGCCCCGACCGTCCCCTGCGCGGCGAGCCCCTGCTGGCCGCGGGCGACCGCACTCTGCTGCGCGCCGAGACGCTGATCGGCAAGGGCCTGCCGCGCGAGTTGAACCCGCTGGCCTACACCGGCGCGCTGGCCGGCTACACCTTCATCATTGCGACCGTCACCGGCATCCTGCTGCTGTTCTGGTACGACACCAGCGTGCACAGTGCCTGGGACTCCGTGGCGGCCATGAACGAGCAGCCCTGGGGCGGCGGCATGATCCGCGCCCTGCACCGCTACAGCTCCGACGCCTGCGTGCTGTTCGCGGTGATCCACGCGATCAAGGTGTTCCTGGCGCGCAAGTTCACGGGCGCGCGCTGGCTGGCCTGGATCACCGGCCTGATCGTGCTGGGGTTGATCTGGCTGGACGGCTGGCTGGGCTACTGGCTGGTCTGGGACCAGCGCGCGCAGGCCATCGCCGTCGGCACCGCCAAGGCGCTGGACGTGCTGCCGATTTTCCCTGAGCCCATCGCGCGCTCCTTCCTGACCAACGACAGCATCAACTCGCTGATCTTCTTCGCCGTGTTCTTCGCCCACGTGCTGCTGCCGATCCCGATCGGCATCGTGATCTGGATCCACCTGGTGCGCCTGAAGAAGCCCAAGTTCCTGCCCAAACGCAAGCTGATGATCGCCAGCGCCGTGGTGCTGCTGGCGATCTCGCTGGCCGTACCCGCCAGCCTGGCCGCGCCGGCCGACATGTCGGCGTACCCGGCCGGCTTCGACGTGGACTGGTACTACCTGCTGCCGCTGTACCTTACGGACCGGCTGCCGGGGGTGTGGTTCTGGGTGGTGGCGCTGGGCCTGCTGGCCGGGCTGTCGTCGCTGCCCTGGGTGCTGGCGCGCAAGCGCAAGGCGCCCGCCGAGACCAACCAGAAGACCTGCAACGGCTGCACCCAGTGCTACCTGGACTGCCCCTACGAGGCGATCTCGATGGTCAGCATCGAGGGCAAGGACAACCTGGTGTCGCTGGTGGACCCCAACCGCTGTGTAAGCTGCGGCGTGTGCGTCGGCTCATGCGACCCGGGCGCCATGCAATACACCGAGCTGGACCGCCGCCAGGTCCTCAAGCGCATCACCGGATGGCTCAAGCAGGACGGCCCCAGGGCCATCGCCTTCCTGTGCGCCGACGGCGCCGGTCGCAACGTGAACTTCGACCGCGAAACCGGCCTGTCCGAACAGCTTCCCGGCTTCCGGGTGGTGGGCATCCCCTGCGCGGCCTGGCTGCACTCCTCGCTGGTGGAAGTCGCCGTGAAGCACGGCGGGCGCGTGCTGCTGGCGGCCTGCGAGGGCTCCGAGCCGCGCTGCCGCCTGGGCGCCGAGATCACCGCCGAACGCGTTGCCGCCACGCGCGAGCCGGTGTTCCACCCGCAGCGCATCCCGGCCGGCAGCTTCCAGTTCCTGCAGCTTGACTCGAACCGTGGTGCGGACCTGCGCCAGGCCGCGCAACGCTTCCTGGGCGAATCGGATCAGGGCGGGCCGGATACGGCCAAAGCCGGCGTGTCGGGAAAACTGGTTGCGGCGGGCGCGAGTATTCTTCTGTTGGCGGGATTGACTGTGCTGTTTTCGCGTTTTGTCTATGTAGAGCCGGAGCGTCCACCTTCACTGCTGATCGTGTCGTTCAAGCACGCGGGCGAAGAGAAGGAGCAGGCCGGCGAGGTGAAGAGCGAGCTGGCGCACCTGAAGGGGATGAAGACGCGGGTTGAGCTGCTGCCGGTGCGGCTGCGTGTGAAGGTGGACGGCGAGGTGGTGCTGGAGCAGTCGTTCGATCCTCGCGGCATCCGGCGCAACAGCGCGAGCGTGGGGACCTGCGAGTTCCCGATGCAGCCGGGGCGGCACAAGGTGGAAGTGGCGATCGGCGACACGGCAGACCTGTCGGAATGGAAGTACCTGGAGTCGTGGGACGTGGATTTCGAGCAGTCCAACCGACGTGTGGTGCAGTTCGACGCGGAACACGGATTCCGCTGGGATTGAAAAAATCTGATCAGCCAGGGCGAAGTGGTTTGACGGGAGGAGGGCGACGACACAAAATAAGATAATAGTACTTGATTATCTGATTTAGCTTCATGCCGGCTCGGGCAAGCCGGCAAGGCAACGGGATGCGGCGGTCGAAACCGCCGATTTACGAGAGACTTTCGGGTCATGCGGGTGAGGAGATTGCATCATGAATATACCAAGGCATTGGTTGCTGGGCGCCTTCGCGGCTCTCAGCATCGCGTTCCTGGCCGTGGGCTGCGCTCCGTCGGGCAACGCGAAGAAGGACGGTAACGCCGGCGGAAACGACGTGGCCGGCGGCGGCGGTGCTACGGCTGAAGACTGGAAACTCAGCGACGCCGACATGGAGAAGGGCAAGGAGATTTACTTCAACCGCTGCGCCGGATGCCACGGCGTGCTGCGCAAGGGCGCAACCGGCAAGAACATCGAGCCGGAATCCACCCGCGCCAAAGGCACGGCCTACCTCGAGGCCATCATCACCAACGGCTCGCCGGCGGGCATGCCGGAGTGGGGCAAGTCGGGCATCCTGACGCCTGACGAAGTGAAGCTGATGGCCAAGTACATCCAGAACCCGGTACCGGCGCCGCCCGACTGGGGCATGCCGGACATCCGCAACTCGCACAAGGTACTGGTGCCGGTTGAAAAGCGTCCCACGGCGCCGCAGACCACGCGCAACTGGGAAAACTACTTCGGCGTCATCCTGCGCGACGCCGGCAAGGTCGCCATCATCGACGGCGACAACTACGAGCTGGTCAACATCGTCGACACCGGTTTCGCCGTGCACATCCTGCGCACCTCGGCTACCGGCCGCTACTTCTTCAGCATCGGCCGTGACGGCAAGGTCACGCTGATCGACCTGTGGATGGAGAAGCCGGACCGCGTGGCGGAGTTGCGCCCGGTGCTGGAGGCGCGCTCGATCGAAACCAGCCGTTTTGAAGGCTTCGTGGACAAGTTCGCCATCGTCGGTGGTTACTGGCCGCCGGCGCTGGTGGTGATGGACGGCCAGACGCTGGAGCCGCTGAAGATGGTGTCCAGTTCCGGCTATGAAGTGAACGACGGCACCTACGTCCACGAAGCACGCGTGGCGGCCATCGTCGCCGACCACCACCACCCCAGCTGGGTGGTCAACATCAAGGAAACCGGTCAGATGTGGCTGGTGGACTATTCCAACCTGAAGGGCAAGGAAGGCTCGCTGAAGATCGACATGATCGCGTCCGAGCGCTACCTGCACGACGGCGGCTGGGACCTCAGCAAGCGCTACTTCCTGGTGGCCGCCAACGCCAAGCACAAGATCGCCGTGATCGACACCCAGACCCAGCAGCTGGCAGCGCTGGTTGACTCCAACGGCAACACCCCCCACCCGGGCCGCGGCGCCAACATCGACCACCCGGCCTACGGGCCGCTGTGGGCCACGGGCCACATCGGCAGCAACCACATCAGCTTCATCGGAACCGACCCGGACGGGCACAAGGAAAACGCCTGGAAGGTGGTCAAGCAGGTCGAGCTGCCGGGCGTCGGCGGCGGCAACCTGTTCATCAAGACACACCCTAACTCACCGCACATCTACGCCGACCGTCCCCTCAACCCGGACCAGATGCTGGCTGACTCCATCTTCGTGATCGACAAGGACACCCTCGAGAACAAGCGGACCCTGGTCATCCCCGAGGAGTTCCGCGGTCACAAGGCCGTGCACATGGAGTACAACAAGGCCGGCACCGAGGTGTGGGTGGCTGCCTGGGGTCGCATGGACAAGCCAGGGGCGATCCTTGTGTATGACGACAAGACTCTGGAGTTGAAAAAGTGATCACCGGCGATTGGATGATCACCCCGACAGGTAAATTCAACGTCTATAACACAGTACACGACATCTACTAAAGCATCACAGGAAAGGACCAAAACATGAAACGCTTTTCCCTGCTTGCAGTCCTCGCGGTTGTTGCCCTGGCGGCCCTGGCGGCCGGTTGCGGCGGCGGTGGCAAACCGACCGACAACAAGGACAAGGGTGGCGAGGCCGCACTGACCCGCCCCGAAGCCAAGGACCCGTACAAGGGCAAGACCAACACCAAGACCAGCGCGGAAGACGTCGCCGAGGGCAAGAAGATTTTCGATGCCCAATGCGCGCTCTGCCACGGGGAAAAGGGTGACGGTGACTCTCCCGCCGGCAAGGCGCTGACTCCGCCGGCCGCCAACTTCACCGACGCCAAGCTTCAGGAAGTGATGAAGGATGACTACATGTTCTGGCGCGTCCGCGAAGGCGGCGCGGCCCTGGGCTACAACGGCATGACGCCGTTCAACGCGGACACACTGAAGGACGACCAGGTCTGGCAGGTCATTTCCTACATCCGCACCCTGAAGAAGTAACCGCAGCACGCAACACCAGCGGCCCGGGGAGCAATCCCCGGGCCGCGCTCTTTCCGTGGCGCCGCGACCCCGTCGTGGCGTCGGCGCTAGCTCAACGGTGGCGCAAGAAACAGCCGCACCAGCACCTTGCCCCCGGCATTGCTGAGCTCGATCGCCTCCGGCCGCAGCGCCGCACCCCAGCTTGCCACCGTGACCTCGTCGCCGTGGCGGTACAGGCTGGTCGGGATCGGCTCCGGCTCCAGCTTGAACACGATGCGCGCGCGCGCGATGCCCCAGGGGTTCAGGGCCAGCAGGCGGCCGTCCTGGTCAACCTCCAGTCGCGGGTGATTCGGGCGATCCGCGTACTGCCATTCCCAGCCGGGCGGGATCCGCCAGCGGCAAAGCTCATCCGGCACCGCCAGGTTCAAGACGGCCGCCCGGCCCCCGGCACGGGCTCAAAGCTCAGCTCGATGCGGTAACTGCGATCCAGCACCTGAGCATTGCGCCAGTCGCTGATGCGCTGCGTCTCATCCGGCGTGAAGCCAACCAGGCTGCCGACGTTCAGGCCGGGCTTGTCGGCATGCTGCGGCCAGAACAGCGCGGTGGCCGCGGGGTGGCCCTCCCGCGCGGTGGTCTGCAGGCGGAAGATTGCGGTTTGCCAGTCTTCGGCCTGCTGCCAGGCGCTTCCAAACCGCCGTGCCTCCGGGTGCGGTTGTTCGCGGGCCACGCAACCGGCCAGCAGCAGAACCGGCAGTAATCCGAGCAGTTTCATTCCGTTCACCCCGCCCCGCTTTATATTAGGATAACTAGGTCTGAAATTCTAAGATGGCCCCAGCGCCTGCAGGAGCCGCCAATGCGCGTCATGATCGTGGCCGCCAACCAGGAACACAAGCCCGACCCGGTCGTGCCGCTGGGCGCAGCCTGCGTGGCCGGCGCGGCCCGCGCCGCAGGCCACGAGGTGCGCATCTTCGACGCCTGCTTTAAAGGCGACCAGGCGGCGGCTCAACTCGAACGCGAACTCGCCGCCTTCCAGCCGCGGGTCGTCGGCCTCTCGATCCGCAACGTGGACGACGTCTGCTGGCCCCGGGCCCACAGCTATCTCCCCCACTACCTGCGGCTGGCGCAGGCGATCCGCGCCGCCGCGCCGCAGGCCGCGCTGGTGCTCGGCGGCTCGGCCTTCACGCTGATGCCCGAGCGCTTCATGCAGGCGCTGGCGCCCGACTACGGCATCGCCGGCGAAGGCGAGCGCGCGCTCGTACGCTTGCTGGCGGCATTGCAGGCCGGCGAGCGCCCGGCCGCGCTCACGCGCGCCGTGCCGGTCGAATTCCCCGCCACGCCGCCCGCGCTGGACCTGCTGGACATCGACGAATACTACCGGCGCGGCGGCGCCCTCAACGTGCAGACCCGCCGCGGCTGCGGCTTCACCTGCAGCTACTGCACCTACCCGGTGCTCGAGGGCCGCCATTCCAGGCGCAACCAGGTCAAGGCGGCCGTGGACCAGGTGGAAGGCTGCCTGCACCGCCACGGCGCGTCGCACTTTTTCGTGGTGGACAACACCTTCAACCACCCGGCCGACCACGCGTCGGCCTTCTGCGAAGAGCTGCTGCGCCGTGAGCTGAAGGTGAACTGGACTGCCTACCTGTCCCCCGCCGGGCTTGAGCCTGACTTGCTGAAGCTGATGGCCAGGGCCGGCTGCGGCAGCATCGAGTTCGGCACTGACGCCGCGGCGCCCGCCACACTGGCAGCGCTGGGCAAGTCATTTGATGTGCCGCAGATCGAGCGTGTCTCGCAATGGTCGCACCAGGCCGGTTTGAAATTCGCGCACTCATTGATCCTGGGCGGGCCGGACGAAACGCCGGAAACGCTGGCGCAGACGGTGAGCGTGATCGAGGCGCTGAAGCCCGACGCAGTGTTCGCCATGCTGGGCGTGCGGCTGTACCCGAACACGGCGCTGGCGAAGCGGGCCGAGCGCGAGGGGCTGATCCGCGAGTCTGAGCTCGGGATCGAGCCGGTGTTCTACATCAGCGAGGAAGTCGGCGGCACACTGGAAGAGTACGCGCGCGGCTTGTCGGCCAGACACACCAACTGGTTCTTCCCGGGCCTTGAGGGCGATCGCTGGCTGCGCTTCTGGCGCAGGCGCCGGGCGCACGGCGTTCGCGGCCCGCTGTGGGAGTGGATGTCCCCGGCCACCGAGGAGGCGAAGTCATGAGCGAGGCGGTGAAGGTGCTGGGAGGCGGGGCGCGCAGGGCCTGGCAGGCGGTGCAGGCGGTAGTGTTCCTGGTGGGTGTGGCGATCGTGGCGGCGCTGCTGTTCGCGCCGAAGCTGGGGCTGTTCCTGCTGTGGGACGTGCTGATCCCGGTGGCGCCGCTGCTGCTGGTGGTGGCGCCCGGGCTGTGGCGCAACGTGTGCCCGCTGGGGACATTCTCGCTGCTGCCGGCCCACGCCAGGGCCTCGAAGAAGCGCGCCATCCCGCGCGAGTGGCAGTCGCGGCTGCTTGCGGTCGCCGTGCTGCTGCTGCTGGTGATCGTGCCGCTGCGCCACCCGCTGCTGGACCGCTACGGCGTGCTGACCGGCATCGTGCTGGTCGCGGTGGCCGCGCTGGCGCTGGCGCTGGGCTTCGTGTTTGACCTCAAGAGCGCCTGGTGCTCCGGCCTGTGCCCGGTTTACCCGGTCGAGATGCTGTACGGCTCGCGCCCCGTGGTGGCCGTTCCCAACGTGCAGTGCCGTACCTGCAGCAACTGCGTGGCGCCCTGTCGCGACTCGCGTACCGGGCTGACGCCGCTGGACGCCGCGCGCTCCGGGCCGGGACGCACGGCCTCGCTGGTGCTGGTGGGCGGCTTCCCGGGCTTCGTGCTGGGCTGGTACCTGGTGGAGTTACAGGCGGGCTGGGGGCTGGGCCTGGAGATCGCGTGGAGTTACGGGCTGTCGCTGGGCGGCCTGGTGGTGAGCCTGCTGGTTTTCCTGGCGTTGTGGCGGGTCGTGCCTAATGGGCACGGGCTGCTGGCGCGGGTGTTCGCGGCGCTGGCAATCGCGATCTACTACTGGTTCAAGCTGCCGGTGGTGCTGGGCCTGAGGGGCGACGGCAGTCACGCGCTGGTGTCACTGCAGGGCGCGGTGCCGGACTGGACGGTGTGGCCGTTGCGGCTCGGCATGGGCGCGCTGTTGTTCGGCCTGCTGGTCGGGCGTCGCGCGCTGCGGGGGTGGTCGCCGCGCCCGCCGATGGAAGCGCATTCGACACAGGGGGTTAATCAGCTAATCGGATACGGGAATCTGTTGATTCGGCCGGCGGAATGGATCAACATCAAATCATGGGCAGCAACTATTCAACGGGAGAGCATCATGTTTACGCGAGCTTGCATTTGGGCGCTCGCGGCGGCCCTGTTCGGGACCGTCGTCTGGGCAGAAGCGCCCGCGGACACCAAGGCTGAGGACGCCAAGGACGACGCGAACACAGAGGAGAAAACGGAACCCAAGCCAGAACCAAAGCCGGAGAAGAAGTCAGACCCCTTCACACTCAGCATCCCCCTGGGCGACGAGGAAGACGCACCCGCCATCACCCTGCGCTTCTTCGGGCAACACCGCACACGCTACGAATTGCGCGCACCGGCCCAGTACAACCCAGGCCTTGCGGACCAGACCTCGGTTCAGCAGTTCAACATGCGCACCCGCCTGGGTGTGGACGCGAAGTTCCCCGGCAACGCCAACTTCCTGTTCGAGCTGCAGGACGTGCGACTCTGGGGCGATGAGCCGCGTGCCAACGCCAACAGCGTCAACACCAGCGGCTTTGAAGGCCTCGACGTGCTGCAGGCCTACATCTACACCACCAACCTGTTCGACATCGGCATCGAGGCTCATGCCGGACGCCAGAAATTCACCGTCGGCAACCAGCGCCTGATCAGCACCCTCGAATGGGCGCCCCAGAGCCGCGCCTGGGACGGCATCCGCATCGCCCGCAGCTTCCTTGACAAACAGGTCACCGTGACCGGCTTCGCAATGCTGATCAACGACCTCAACCGCGTGCGCGACGACGAATGGATGCTCGGCCTGACCGCCCGCTGGGCGCCCGATTTCCTCAAGAAGAGCGACCTCGAACTGCTGCTGCTCTACATGAACCGCGACGACATCAGCGGCAACAACGACGGCCACGTCACCACCGCCAGCCTGCGCTGGAACGGCTGGCACGGACTCAACAGCGACGACAGCCTCGCCATCGCCTACACCGCCGAAGGCATCGCCCAGTTCGGCACGGCCGACACCGCCTACTGGGGCACCCCGGGCGAAGACAACTCCAACGTGAAAGCGTTTGCCGCGGCCCTCACCCTCGACTTCATCATGGGCTTCGGCGATCACAGCTTCACGGTCGGCGCCGAGTGGGACTACGCTTCGGGCGACTCCGACCCCACGGACAACGATTTCCAGACCTTCCGCTCGCCGTTCCCCTTCGGCCACAAGTACCACGGCTTCGCGGACCAGATCGGCTGGCGCAACCTGCACAATTTCTCGTTCCGCGCCACCTGGACCGTCAAGAACGTGGGCTTCGTCGAGAACCTGTCGGTGCACCTGCAGGCCCACAACTTCCAGCGCGAGAACGACGACGACGCCTGGTACAACCCGGGCGGCGGCTCCATTCGCGCCGGCACGCCCGACGAGAGCGACCTGCTGGGCAACGAGATCGACCTGGTGATCAGCATGAAGGTCAACCGCTGGGTCGCCTTCGAAGCCGGCTGGGCGCACTTCTTCGCCGGACGCTTCGTGAAACAGACCGCGACCGGCAGCGGCCCCGGATCCGACAACGAAGACTCCGACATGGATTTCATCTGGGCGCAGTTGACCCTGCAGTTCTAAGTGAAACACGCGCAGCAAAGGGGACGGCCGCAAGGCCGTCCCCTCTTTTTTAACCGCGAAGAACCGCAAAGGACCGCTAAGAACTGCCACTTCGCGGTTGCCAGTCATAGCTAACTGAGGATCGGCCACGAAAACACAAAAGCACAAAACAACGGCGCACGAAAACTGCGGGCAGTTTTTTGTGGCAGTACCTTTCGTGCTTTCGTGTTTTTGTGGCCATTCACGCGAAGGTCGCGAAGGACGCGAAGAACTGCAGGCGGCGGAGAAACTCTCTGCGTTTTCCGAGCTCTCTCGCTTTCGCCAAGGCTTCAGCGCGCAGCCTGCGCGCTGCCGCAGTTGCCGTGCTTCGCGGCCCTTGGCGGCTCTTCGCGGTTGCCAGTCATAGGTAACTGCGGATCGGCCACGAAAACACAAAAGCACAAAACAACGGCGCACGAAAACTGCGGCAGCTTTTTTGTGGCAGTACCTTTCGTGCTTTCGTGTTTTTGTGGCCTGTTGAGTTGTGGAACTGCGAAACGCCAGGACGCCATTATGCGCCACGGCCTGTTCGGTGATGGTGAACGCAGTCAGCGTCCGCGGCTGAAAAGCCGGCGAGCCAGAACCAGGTCGTGGCGGTCCGTGGCGACCGGGCGTTGTTTTCCGTGTCGAAGACCCGCAGACGTTGACGCCGGGCCACTCCGCGCGGGCGTGCTATTGTCCGGCGCGCCTGGGCTTTCTGCCGGCGGCCTTGCCGCGCAGGCTGACCTTGCCGGGCACGCTGCCGACGCGCTTGAACAGGCCGGGGTTCATGGCGGTCAGGCGCTTGATCTGGTAGTCGGACAGGTCCTGCAGCGACTTGTTGTCCAGCTCGTCCAGGTAGCGCTGGCGCACGTCGCCCCAGAAGTCGTGCAGCGGGCAGGCGCCGGCATCGCTGCACACCGGCTGGCCCAGGATGCACTCTTCGTAGCGCTTCATGTCCTCGAAGGGCTCGACGATGTCGCGCAAGCGGATTTCAGCGGCGGGCCGCGCCAGCCGGAAGCCGCCCTGGCGCCCGCGCACGGAGTTCAGCAGGCGCTTGCGCACCAGCTGCTGCAGGATCTTGGAGAGGTAGTGATTGGGGATTTGCAGCGCGTCGCCCAGCTCGGATGCCAGCACCTGCTGGTCCTGCGGTCGCGTGGCGATCTCGATCAACGCCCGGATTGCGTACTCGGTGGTTTGGGAAAACATGGACTCCGGCCCCTGTGAAATGCCCGAAGGAAAACGCCAGTTTACTTGAAACCTAAAAGATTTCAAGATGCCGGTGTCCGAATACTCCCGTGCGGAGCGGGAGCCCGGAGGCCCCACGGCGGGTTGCGGGATTACGCACATTTCGGCTTGTTATTCGGATAACTGAGTCTTATTATCCTGTTGGAGGACCATGAAACCCAAGACCATCGTCGAGCCCTTCCGTATCCGAATGACGGAACCGCTGCCCGTTTCCACGCCGGAGCAGCGCCAGGCCTATCTGCGCAATGCGCACTTCAACCCCTTCCTGCTGCGCAGCCGCGAAATCACCATCGACCTGCTCACTGACTCCGGCACCGGGGCCATGTCCGCGGCTCAGTGGGCCGCCATCATGACCGGTGACGAAACGTACGCCGGCTCCGAGTCCTATTACCAGTTGCGCGACGTGGTGCAGGACCTCACCGGCCACCGCTACGTCATCCCCACCCACCAGGGGCGCTCCAGCGAGCACATCCTGTTTTCCGTGCTCGAGGTCGCCGGCAAACAGGTGCTGGCCAATTCCCACTTCGACACCACTCGCGCCAACGTCGAGTACCTCAAGGGCGAAGCCCTCGACCTGGTGATCGAGGAGGCCCGCAACACGGGCTCCCAGCACCCCTTCAAGGGCAACATCGACCTCGCCCGCCTCGAGCACCACCTCGAAGTCGGCGGCGACAAGGTCGCCCTGGTGCTGATGACTGTCACCAACAACGCCGGTGGCGGACAGCCCGCCAGCCTCGAGAACCTGCGCGCCGCCGCCGAGCTCGCGCACCGCTACGGCAAACC
This sequence comes from Planctomycetota bacterium, assembly GCA_027493625.1. GTDB lineage: Bacteria > Planctomycetota > UBA8742 > UBA2392 > UBA2392 > JACKID01. Next base: position 146,469 of record JAOSKM010000003.1, read on the forward strand.
CTTCATGCTGGATGCCGCCCGTTTCGCCGAGAACGCCTGGTTCATCAAGGAACGTGAGCCCGGCCAGCAGCACCGCACCCCCGCGAAATCGCACGCGAGATCTTCAGCCTCGCCGATGGCTTCACCATGAGCGCCAAGAAGGACGGCCTGGTCAACATCGGCGGACTGCTGTGCCTGAACGACGACGCCCTGGCTGAGAAGGCCCGCGCCCTGCTGATCCTGACCGAGGGCTACCCCACCTACGGCGGCCTCGCGGGACGCGACCTGGCGGCGCTCGCCGTCGGACTGCAGGAGGTCACCGACGAAGCTTACCTGGAATACCGCATCGCCTCCGTGCGCTACTTCCACAACCTGCTGGACAAGCTGGGCGTGCCGCTGATGCGGCCGGCGGGCGGCCACGCGGTGTACATCGACGCGGGCGCGCTCTACCCGCAGCTCAAGCCCTGGGAGCTGCCGGGCGTAGCGCTGTGCAACGAGCTGTACCTGGAGGGCGGCGTGCGTGCCGTCGAGATCGGCACCCTGATGTTCGGCAAGCCCGACCCCGCGGGCGGCCACGACCGCACCGCCCCCATGGAGCTGGTGCGCCTGGCCTTCCCGCGCCGCACCTACACCCAGAGCCATGTGGACTGGCTGGGTGAAATCATGGCCGAGGTATTCGCGCGCCGTGACCGCGCCCAGGGCTACCGTATCAGCAAGCAGGGCGAAATCCTGCGTGCCTTCACCGCCCAGCTGGAACCCCTGACCTGAGCCGCGAGGAGATCCATGTTCTCACAGGCAAGCGAATACGCGTTGCGCGCACTGACCGAACTGGCCCGCTGCGACCGGCAGGAATGGATCCTGACCGGCGATCTCGCGGAGCTGCTGGGCGTGCCCGTGCACTACCTGGCCAAGGTGCTGCAGACCCTGGCGCGCAAGGGCGTGCTGGAGTCGCAACGCGGGCGCCAGGGCGGCTTCCGGCTCGCAGAGTCGCCCGAGAACATCACGGTCTACGACGTGGTGCGCGAACTGGACGACGTGCGCCAGCTGGAAAGCTGCATCATGGGCGAAAGCGAGTGCAGCGACGACACCGCCTGCCCGCTGCACAACCTGTGGCGCGACGTACGCGACGAGTTCGTGGAGTCACTGCAGAACACCTCCCTGCGTGAACTGGCCGAGTTCCAGGAAAAACGCCCCGGTTCGAGCCGCCTTACAATCGTGAAGCCCAAGCTGCCGGTGGTGAAGGCCTCCAAGGTCCCCAACGGGCGCAACTCCCCCCGTCAAAATAATCGGACCTTTGGCTCCCATTATCTATTGAATACTCGTTCAAATTTCGTACCGTGATTTTGTCCACGGAGGCAATCCATGCGTGCCCGCGGTTTCGCATACCCTGAACCCAAGGCCAACTTCACACCCATCGAGTACCAGCTCGAGAACGCGCCTAACGAGGTCATCGTCAAGGTCGCCGGCTGCGGCCTCTGCCACACCGACGTCGGCTTCTACTTCGGCGACGTCGCCCCGCGCGCCAAACTGCCGCTGGTGCTGGGCCACGAGATTTCCGGCGTCGTCGAGCAGGCCGGCGCCGATTTCGCACACCTGCAGGGCGCGCAGGTGATCGTGCCCTCCGTGATGCCCTGCGGCGAATGCCCCAACTGCAAGGCCGGCTGCAGCAACACCTGCGTGCGCCAGTTCATGCCCGGCAACGACGGCCACGGCGGCTTCGCCGACCGCATCAAGGTTCCCGGCCGTTACCTCGCCAAGCTGCCCGCCGACCTGGGCGGCTACCAGCTGGCCGACCTCTCGGTGATCGCGGACGCGGTGACCACGCCCTACCAGTCCGTCCAGCGTTCGGGCCTCAAGGCCGGTGATGTCGCGATCGTGGTGGGCAGCGGCGGCATCGGCACCTACGGCGTGCAGATCGCCAAGGCTAGCGGCGCCTTCGTGGTCGCGCTCGACATCGACGACGCCAAGCTGGAGCGCATCAAGGCCCACGGCGCCGACGCCGTGTTCAACGTGCGCGGCGTCAGCGTCAAGGACGTGCGCAAGGAGGTGCGCAAGCTGGTCACCGGCGCCGGCCAGCCCGACTTCGCCTGGAAGATCTTCGAGATGTCCGGCAGTGTTGCCGGCCAGGAGCTCGCCTACGCGCTGCTGCCCCCCTCGGGCACGCTGGCCGTGGTGGGCTTCACCATGGACAAGCTCGAGCTGCGGCTTTCCAACCTGATGGCCTTTGACGCCGTCTGCTTCGGTAACTGGGGCTGCACGCCGGAGCTGTACCCCGCCGCCATCGAGCTGGTGCTCAGCGGCAAGGTGAACCTGAAACCCTTCATCAAGCAGCATTCCCTCAACGACATCCAGCCGCTGTTCGAGGCCGCCCACCACGGGAAGCTTTCGGAACGCGCGATCCTGGTCCCGTAAGGAGCAAACATGGGCGTCGCCACACGAGAACTTGCCAACCACGAGCTGCTGCCGGACTACGAGTTCCGGCACATCCTGTACGAGCGCCGACCTTTACTCGATGCCAAAGGCAAGCCGGTCGAGGGCCTGTACAACGCCTGGATCTGGCTGAACAACCCCAAACAGTTCAACAGCTACACCACCGACGCGGTCAAAGAGGTCATCCTCGCGTTCCGCCGCGCCAGCATGGACCGCGCCGTGGTGTGCGCGGTGTTCACGGCCGCGGGCGACAAGGCCTTCTGCACCGGCGGCAACACCAAGGAGTACGCCGAGTACTACGCCGGCAATCCGCCTGAGTACCGGCAGTACATGCGGCTGTTCAACGACATGGTCAGCGGCATCCTGAGCTGCGACAAGCCGGTGATCAACCGCGTCAACGGCATGCGCATCGGCGGCGGCCAGGAAATCGGCATGGCCTGCGACTTCAGCATCGCCGTTGACACCGCGCGCTTCGGCCAGGCCGGCCCCAAGCACGGCTCAGCGCCGGACGGCGGCTCGACCGACTTCCTTCCCCTGATGGTCGGCATGTCGGCCGCCATGGAAAGCGGCGTGCTGTGCGAGCCCTGGTCGGCCCACAAGGCCATGCGCCTGGGCGTGATCAACCAGCTGGTGCCGGCGCTGAAGCTGGACGGCAAGTGGATCGCCAACCCGATGGTGGTCACCGACCGCTGGCTGGACGAGCTGGGCAACATCGTGCACGGCGAGTTCAAGCAGGGCGCCGAGCGCGAGCAGGCCAAGGAGGTGCTGGCCAGGGCGCAAAGCGACCTGTCGCTGCTGGACGAAGCCACAGAGCGCATGTGTTTCAAGCTCGCGCTCACCATGCCCGACTGCACCACCAAGACCATCGAAAGCCTGCGCAAGCACAAGCTGGCGCACTGGGACCGCAACCGCGAGACCAACCGTGCCTGGCTGGCGCTCAACATGATGACCGAGGCCAACGCCGGCTTCCGAGCTTTCAACGACGGCCCCAAGGACAACCGCGAGGTGGACTTCATCGCCCTGCGCCGCGAGCTCGCCAACGGCCGGCCCTGGAGCGAAGAGCTGATCCGCGAGGTTTCGCCGCAATACAAGGCCCAGGCCTGAACGGAGATTGCCATGAGTATCGCAGCCCCGACTGAAACCGCAGCCACCGGCCGCCTGGGCGAGCTGCTCGCCCGCGCGGAGCAGCTGTACGAGGACCTGGACTTCAAGGCGGTCCTCGACTGGAAAAGCAAAGACAAGACACGCCGCGCGATCGGCTTCCTGCCGGTGTACGTGCCGCGCGAGGTGATCCATGCCGCGGGCGGCCTGCCCGTCGGCATCATGGGCGGCGGCGACCAGACCGAGATCGTGCGCGGCGACAGCTACTTCCAGTCGTACATCTGCCACCTGCCGCGCAGCGTGATCGAGCTGCTGGTCAACGGGCGGCTGGACGCCATGGACGGCTTCCTGTTCCCCAGCATCTGCGACGTGATCCGCAACCTGAGCGGCATGTTCAAGCTGCTCAAGCCGGAAAAATACGTCCACTACCTCGACCTGCCCCAGAACTTCCAGCGCGGCCTGGGCGGCAGATTCTACGGCCACGAGATGCGCAGCGTGGCCGACGCGGTCGGCCGCATGACCGGCGTCGCGCCCACGGACGAAAGCCTGCGCAACTCGATCAAGGTGTACAACGCCAACCGCCGGGCGATCAACGAGCTGCTGAAGCTGCGGGTGGACAAGCCCTGGCTGGTGCCCGCCACCGAGTACTACCTGGTGCTGCGCGCCGGCTACCTGCTGCCGGTCGAGGAGCACACGGCTATGCTGGGCGAATACGTGAAGCTGGTGCAGGCTTCCGACCGGCGCCCGATGGACAACATCCGCGTGATGGTGCGCGGCGCCTTCTGTGAACAGCCGCCGCTGGCGCTGCTGCGCACGCTGGAGCGTGCGGGCTGCTACCTGGTGGACGACGACCTGGCCGTGGGCTTGCGCCTGGTGCCGGACCCGGTCTCCGAGGAAGGCGACCCCTGGGAGGCGCTGGCCGAGGCGTTCATGCACCACTCTCTGCCGACCGCCAGCGTGTACGACGAGCAGAACCAGAAGGGCCGGCTGCTGATCGACAAGGCGCGCGAGGTGCGGGCCGACGGCGTGCTGCTGATGGCGCCCAGCTTCTGCGACCCGGCGCTGCTGGACCAGCCCATGCTGCAGACCGCGCTGGAAAAGGCGGGCATCCCGTTCACTTCCTTCAAGTACTCCGAGGACACCGGGCAGTTCCAGGTGATCCGCGAACAGGCCGGCACTTTCGCCGACGCCATCAAGCTGTGGGGGACCGTATGAGCGTAGAAGTCAAAAAAAGACGCCAGCCAGGAGCGGCAGAAGGCGATGATCGCCGACCACTTCAGCAAGCTGTCGCGCGCCAAGGAGGACGGGCGCAAGGTGGTCTACACCTTCGTGCCCGGCAACCTGACCGAGCTGCTGGCCAACTTCGACCTGCTGCCGGTGCTGCCCGAAATCAACGCGCTGCAGAGCGGCATGCGCGGCAAGACCGGTGACTACATCCACCTGGCGGAAAAGGCCGGTCACTCCGAGGACGTCTGCACGTACGTCAAGGCCGACATCGGCATGCTGAAGTCCGGCAACATCGGCCCGACCGGTGAGACGCTGCCGCCGCCCGACCTGCTGCTGCTCAGCTACACCGGCTGCTTCACCTTCCTCAAGTGGTTCGAGCTGCTGCGCGAGGAATACGACTGCCCGGTGGTCATGCTGCACACCCCCTACCAGGGCGACGGCACGGTCACCGAGGAGATGCGCCAGTACGTGGCCGGCCAGATCCGCGAAGTGCTGATCCCCGAGCTCGAGAAACTGAGCGGCAGGAAGTTCGACGAAGACCGCCTGCGCGAAGACCTCAAGCGCAGCGCCAAAGCCGAGGACGACCTGGTCTGGGTGCTGGAAAGCGCCAAGCACAAGCCTTCGCCCATCGACGCCTACTTCGGCGGCGTCTACTACATCGGCCCGATGTTCACCTCGTTCCGCGGCAGCCAGGACGCCGTGGAGTACTACCAGCTGCTGCGCGGCGAAATCGAGGAGCGCATCAAACTGGGGCTCGGGCCCGTCACACCCGACGGCGTGCTGAACGAGGAGAAGTACCGCATCGTGGTCGAAGGCCCGCCCAACTGGACCAGCTTCCGCGAGTTCTGGAAAATGTTCTACGGCGAGGGCGCCGTGGTGGTCGCCAGCAGCTACACCAAGGTCGGCGGCCTGTACGACCGCGGCTTCCGCCACAACCCCGACCAGCCCATCGAGACGCTCGCCGACTACTGCATGGGCTGCTACACCAACCTCAACCTGCCCGACCGCATCAAGCTGCTCGAGAACTACGTCAACGACTACCAGGCCGACGGCTTCATGATCAACTCGGTCAAGTCCTGCAACTCGTTCTCCGCGGGCCAGCTGCTGATCCTGCGCGAGATCGAGAAGCGCACCGGGCGCGCGGGCGGCTTCATCGAATCCGACCTGGTCGACCCCCGCTACTTCAGCGCCGCCAACATCAAGAACCGCCTGGAAAGCTACTTCCAGATGATCGAAGCCAAACGAGGAAAGGCATAGCCATGGACTGTTTCGTCGGAATCGACCTGGGTTCAACCACCACCAAGGCCGTGATCCTCGACGGCGACGGGCGCATCGTGGGCCGCGGCATCACCAACAGCCGCAGCAACTACGACGTCGCCGCCCAGGTCGCCAAGCAGGAGGCTTTCACCAGCGCCCGTTTCGAGCTGCTGTCGCGCGAGCTGCGCGCCCGCGAGGGCATCGGCCAGGCCGAGCGTGAACGCGTCGAGGCCGAACTGCAGGCCGCCTACCGCCACGAGCTGTTCCTCGGACAGTTGAACGCGCTCGAGGTCCACTGCCGCAAGGACCTGGAAAACCCGCGTTTTGCCGACTCGCGCCGCGAACTGGTCCAGGCGCTGGAGGTGATCCTGCAGGGCATCCGCGAACAGGCCAGGTCCATCTTCGTGGCCGAATCCGTGGCGCGCTCCGACTTCTTCCGCGACATCGCGGGCTCGGCCTTCATCGAGAACGCCTCCGAGATCAGCCGCGCGGGCGGCCCCGCCTTCGACAGCCTGGTCGGCATGTTCGACCGCAACATCATCCCGGTCGAGAACCAGGCCGAAAGCCGCGGCTTCGAAGAGCTGCTGATGGCCGCCTACCAGCGCCTGCCCGGCGACCTGCGCGAAGGCCACGCCGGCCTGGCCGAACTGCTGAAGGGCATTGCGGAAACCGAGCTCGCCGACGTGCGCACCGTGGGCACCGGCTACGGGCGCGTGCGCCTGCCCTTCCCCAAGGACTGCATCCGCAGCGAAATCCTGTGCCACGGCCTCGGCGCCCACCTGATGTTCCCGGGCACCGCCACCGTGCTCGACATCGGCGGACAGGACACCAAGGCCATCCAGGTCGACCCGCAGGGCGTCGTCACCAGCTTCCAGATGAACGACCGCTGCGCCGCCGGCTGCGGCCGCTACCTGGGCTACATCGCCGACGAAATGAACATCGGCCTGCACGAGCTGGGCCCGATGGCGCTGGAATCCAAGCGCCGGGTCAAGATCAACTCGACCTGCACCGTGTTCGCGGGCGCTGAGTTCCGGGACCGCCTGGCGGCGGGCCAGGCGCGCGAGGATATCGTCAACGGCCTGCACCGCGCGATCATCCTGCGCGCGATGTCGCTGCTGGCACGCAGCGGCGGCATCCGTAACGAGTTCACGTTCACGGGCGGCGTGGGCAAGAACCCGGCCGCCGTGCGCGCGCTGCGCGAGGTGGCCGAGGAAAACTACGGCAAGCTTACACTCAACATTGCACCCGACAGCATCTACACCGGCGCGATCGGCGCGGCCACCTTCGCGATGCGCGACGTGGCCCAGGGCGTCGGGGCCGGACAGGAGGCAGCATGACCCTTACAGCAGGCATCGACGTGGGCTCCGGCGCGGTCAAGGTTTCCATCATGCGCGTGGAGGGCGGCAAGGAGCAGCTGCTCACCAATTATCTCGAGCGCATCCGCCGCCGCAACGTGATGGAGGTAGTGGATGAGTCGTTCGAGGCCGCGCTGCGCGAAGCGGGCGTGCGCCGCGACCAGCTCGATTACATCGCCACCACCGGCGAGGGCGATTTGATCCCCTGGCGCACCGGCCACTTTTACGGCATGACCACGCACTCGCGCGGCGCGCTGTTCCTTGACCCGCAGTCACGCGGCGCGATCGACATCGGCGCGCTGCACACCCGCGCCATGCGCTTCGACACGAACAGCCGGGTCGAGAAGTACCAGATGACCAGCCAGTGCGCCTCGGGCAGCGGCCAGTTCCTTGAGAACATCGCGCGCCTACCTCGGCGTCAGCATCGAGGAGATCGGCCCCCTGTCGCTGCAGGGCACCGACCCCGAAAAATGCTCCAGCATCTGCGCCGTGCTGGCCGAGACCGACGTGATCAACATGGTCAGCCGCGGCATCAGCACGCCCAACATCCTGCGCGGCATTCACAACAGCATGGCCGTGCGCATCGCCGGCCTGGTGCGCGCCATCAAGGCCGAGGGCGTGGTGCTGCTGACCGGCGGCCTGGCCGGTGACGCCGGCCTGATCGCCGCGATCCAGGAGAAGCTGAAGGACGGCAAGACCCCCATCGACGTGCGCGGCCACGAGCTGTCCGTCTACGCCGGCTCCATCGGGGCCGCCCTGTGGGGCGCCTTCCGCCACGAGAAGCTGAGCCGCGAGGAGCAAGCCGGTGCCGGGGCCTGACCCACTGGACCTCACCGGCCGCGTGGCCTGGGTGACCGGCGCCGCGCGCGGCATCGGGCTGGCCTGCGTGCGTGCGCTGGCCTTGCATGGGGCGCGCGTGGTGGGGCTGGACCTCAAGCTGTCGCCCGAGCTGCTGGCAGTCGCGCCCGACAGCCGCGAGCTGAACGTGGCCGACCCGGCCGCCGTGGCGCAGGTCGCCGCGGCACTGGCCGAAGCCGGGCTGGCGCCCGAGATCCTGGTCAACAACGCGGGCATCACCCGCGACGGCGTGCTCTGGAAGCTGAGCCCCCAGGAGTGGTCCAGCGTGCTGGACGTCAACCTGACCGGCGCGTTCCACCTGATGCATGAGGCCGTTCCGTTGATGCGTGCCTGCGGCCGCGGCAGCGTGGTCAACATCACCAGCATCAACGGCGAGCGCGGCAAGTTCGGCCAGAGCAACTACAGCGCCGCCAAGGCCGGGCTGATCGGGCTGACCAAGGCCGCCGCGCGCGAGGCCGGACGCTTCGGCATCAGGGTCAACGCCGTGGCGCCGGGCATGGTGGAGACCGAGATGGCGGAGAAGCTGCCGCCTGAGGTGAAGCAGCGGGCCGTGGACGAATCGGTGCTGGGCCGCATCGCGCAGCCCGGGGACGTGGCGAACTGCGTGCTGTTCCTGGCCTCGTCGCTTGCTGCGCACATCACCGGGCAGGTGATCCGCGTGGATGGCGGCCAGTACATCTAGAGGAAGAACCATGACGACGATTCCCGTGCTGGACGGACGCGAAATCCCGCCGGAGACACGGCTGCAGGAGATCATGTCCCGCCTGACGGCCCTGGCCCCCGGCGAAAGCCTGGTGCTGGTGGCGCCGCACGACCCCGGCAAGCTGCTGCGCATGCTGCTCGCGCAGCTGCCCAACCGCCTGATGTGGGGCCCGCTGGCCAAGGGACCGGACGCCTGGCGCTGGCAGTTCGTGGGGCGCGAGCCCGCGCCGCGCACGGTGTGCGACTACCTGATCTGGGACCACCGGCGCATGGAGGAGATACTGGCCGACGCGCTGGCGCTGGCCCAGGCCGGCAACTGGCAGGAGGCGCAGGCGCGCTTTGCCGAACACGCGGTCGCCCTGACGCACCACGCGTTCATCGAGGACGAAGTCCTGTTCCCTGCTTACGACGAAGCTACCGGCAACCTGCCGGACGGCCCGACCGCGCTGATGATGCAGGAGCATCACGATGTACGCGCGGGGATCGAGCGTATCGCGCGCGCAGCGAAGCAGCGCGACCTGGAAGAGCTGGAGGACGCCCACGACGCGCTGGTCGACGTCGCCGCCGAGCACCACGCCAAGGAAGAAGAAATCCTGTTTCCCGGCATTGACGAGACTTTCCCGCAGCCGCAGCTTGCGGAACTGGTCGAGAAGCTGATGCTGGCCTGAGAGGAAGCCATGCGCATCACGGAATCCCTGGAACCGAACCTGCAGGACGACGCGGTACTCGAGAAGCTGCTCGAGATGAACCCCGGCGAAGGCATCGAGCTGGTGCGCGGCGAGAACCCGCAACCCCTGCTCGAGCGCCTGCTGCGCGAGGCGCCCCTGCGCTACGACTTCGCGCCGCTGGAGGCCGGGCCCGCGCGCTGGCGCTTTCACGTCCACGTGCGCGAAGAGCCCGTCCTGCGCAGCGTGAGCCGCTACCTGGCCTGGGACCACGATCGCCTCGACGACATCCTGAACCGCGCCATGGAGTTCGGGCGCGGCGAGCAGTGGGAGGAAGCCGCAACCCTGGCGGCGGAATTCCGCGTCGGGCTGTTCCGCCACATCGAGATTGAGGAAGCCATCCTGTTCAAGGCCTTCGAGGAAGTGACCGGCATGCGCGAGGGCGGCCCCACGGAGGTCATGCGCCACGAGCACGTGGATATCAAGGAGAGCGTGGACGGCATTCTGCAGGCCACCGTGGACCGCAGCCTTGACGACCTCGAGCGCAACCACGCCAACCTGCTCGGCGTGCTGATCGAGCACAACATGAAAGAGGAGAACATCCTCTACCCGCTCACGGATCGATCACTCGACGAGTTCGCGCGCGCCAGGCTGGTCGAAGACCTGATGCTGCATTGAGCAATGCCGCGGCGTCACAGCCGCGGCTGCATTGCTCGCGTGAAGGCGCGGCGACGCACGGCCGCCAGCACCAGCAGCGCGGTCAGGCCGTCGCCGAACACCAGCATGAACATCACCACCAGCTGGTACTTGGCGGCGGTCAGCGGCTCCACGCCGCCGAGCAGCGTGCCGGTCATGACGCCCGGCAGTTTCACGATGCCCGCGATCAGCATGGCGTTGATCACCGGCGTGACCGCGCCCGTGAAGGCGCGGCGCAGCATCTCGCGCGTGGCCTGCGCCGGCGAGGCGCCCAGCGCCAGCGCGGCCTCGACCTTCTCGCGCTGCTCGCGCAGGTCCTCGGCGTAGCGCGTGGCGGCCAGCACTGCGGCGGTCATCGCGTTGCCCAGCAGGATGCCGCCGATCGGGATGAAGTACTGGGCCGTGAAGCCGCGCACGCCCACGGCCGCCTGCGTTACGTACAGCAGCGTCAGCGCCGTGACGCCCGCCAGGATCAGCGTGATCAGCGGCGCCATGCGCTTGAGCACGCGGTTGACCTTGCGCCCGGCCGTGAAGCCCGCGATGGAGGTCATCACCAGCAGCACCAGGACCACGGCCCACCACTGCTCGCGGGCGAACACCCAGCCCAGGATCAGGCCGACTGCCAGCAGCTGCACGGTCGCGCGCGCGGTGGCGATCAACCCGTCTTTCACCATGTTGACGCCGAACGCCAGCGCCACGCCCAGCAGCGCCAGCATCAGCAGCGAGGCCGCGGCAATGCCGAGCCAGCCCGGGTCGATCACTTGCGCGGCGCCGATCATCGCTCGCCTCCCGGGCTGCCCAGAAAGGCGCCCACGTCGGCGTTGACCCTGCCTTCCAGTATGTCGCTTGCCGCACAGTAGGCTGCGACCTTGCCCTTGAGCAGGATCAGCGCTTCGCCGCCCAGCACCTCAAGGTCTTCCGGCCGGTGGGTCACGCACACCAGCGTAGCCTCGTGCGCGCGCGCCCAGGCCAGCAGCGCCGCCAGCATCTCGCGCGCGGTGCGCACGTCCAGGGCACCCGTGGGCTCGTCCAGCAGCAGTATCTTCGGGAACAGCAGCAGCGCCCGCGCGATGCACAGGCGGTGGCGCTGGCCCTCCGACAGCTCGCTGGCCGGCTTGTGCTGGTCGACATCGAGCCCGACGGCCTGCAGCGCCTCGCCGTAGGGCATCTTGATCGCGCCGATGCCGTTCCAGCGCAACGCATGCACGAGCTCGGCGCGCACAGAGCCGCCGAACAGGAACGAACGCTGCGGCACGAACACCGCCGTGCGGCGCAGCTCACGCACGTCCCACTCGCGCACGTCACGGCCGAGCACCTTTACAGCGCCCTCGGCCTCGACCATGCGGTTGATGCAGCGCAGCAGGGTGGTCTTGCCGCCGCCGGATTCACCCAGTATCGACAGCACGCCGCCCCGCGGCACGCGCAGCGAAACGCCGTCCAGGATCACTCCCTCGTCGCCGGCCGGCGCGTCGAGCAGCAACTCGCGCAGGCCGCGCGCGGTGACGCGCACGTCGGTCAGCTCAATGGCGGGCTCATCGGCCATGGCGCGATTGTCGCTTGCCGCGTGGCGCAGGCAATCCTGCCTGTGAGCGTCCGGCGTGCTGCCCCGCGTTGCGCGGCCTCCGGGCGCGGTTATGCTGCCCCCATGGCCGAAGCCAAGCCGATCTCGAAGCCGCTCAACATCCTGCGCTGGAGCTGGGGGATATTTCTCGTTTCGCTGCTGCTGTTCAGCATCGTGATGGCGAGCTGGGGCGACCTGCGTGAGGGCCTGATGCTGAAGGTGCTCGACGACCGCTACGTCAAGAGTTTCACCTTCCAGGCCCCGGAAGGCGCCAAGCTGTGGGTCGGCAGCCAGTACCTGGGTGTGGCCGAGCCGCACCCGCTGGCAGCAAACGAGCCCGCCGACTCCGACACCAAAGTCGAAGGCCTGTCGGTGCTGCTGCCGCGCGTGTACCTGTACGAGCCGCAACTGATGGAAAACTCGGTCGAGTGCGAGCCGACCACCCCCTCCGCTGAACTGCTGAAACAGCTTGCGCCGGATGCCAAGCTGCTGTGGGCCGAACGCGACAGCCTGGCCGAGGCCGGCTTCTTTCCGGCACTGCTGCAGCACGACGACGGCCGCCTCGACCTGGTGAACCTGTGCCGCGTGGACTGGCCGAAACACGAGGGCGGCTTCACGCGCCGCGCCTTCCTGCTGCGCATGATCGTGGAGGACTCGCACACCTGCCGCCTGCAGCGCACGGAACTGTGGAGCGACCAGCTGTACGCCGACGATGGCGGATTCTGGGCCAAGCGCGAGCAGTGGGACGACTACCCGCCGCGCCTGTCCGGCCAGAGCAAGACCGTGTGGCGCTGGTTCGTAACGCCCGATGGCAAAGACGCCGACTGGCTGAAAAGCCACGTAGCAGGCGAGTTTGAAGAAATCCGCTGGTTCAAGCTATCCGAAAAGAAGTAGCGCCACGGCGCAAGGCAGGCAGGCTGGAAGCCCAATACTGCGGGGTTAAGGGGCACACTCGTCGCTTTGGCTCTTTTTGGCGCGGAGCGCCTTCACAGTGGAAGCCCCCACCGAGCGCCTCCGGCGTTCGGTGGGGGTTGTCGGCGCAAGAAGTAATCCAGGCGCGGAGCGCCGACACACTCGCGGCGCTTGCCGCGAGAACGATCCGGCCGCAAGCGGCCTTTGTGCCGGCGCTCCGCGCCTCGTCAAACTCTTGCCGAGTTAACCCCCAGCTTACGCTGGGGGCTAACCTTGTGGGCCTGCTCCGCAGGCCTGAAAGGCAACTACCGCCTTCTCGAGTACGCGACAGGGGGCTGGAAGCCCGCCCCACATTGCGGGCGGGTCGCCCGCGTTCCTTAGCGGCCTAAATCTTTGCGGGTGAACAGGGCTTCGAACTCGTAGCCGGCGGCCTTCAGCTTCTCGGTGGCGCCGGACTGGCGGTCCACCAGGCACAGGATCTTCACGATCTCGGGTTGGTACTGGGTCTTCATGCCCTCGATGGCCTTGAGCGCGCTGCCGCCGGAAGTCACCACGTCCTCGATCAGCACCACGCGCTCGCCGGGCTTCAGGTCTGGGCCTTCTACCCAGCGCTGCATGCCGTGGCCCTTGGCTTCTTTACGAATCAGGAAACCCTTCAGGTGCGCGCCCTCGGCCGCGGCCGCCATCAGGATGCCCGCCACGATCGGGTCCGCGCCCATGGTGGGGCCGCCCACGGCCGTGACCTCCCACTGCTTGATGCGCGCCCACATCAGCTGCGCCGTAAGCTGCAGGCCGCGCGAATCCAGTGTGGTCTGGCGGCCGTCGATGTAGAAGTCGGACTTGGCGCCGCTGGCGAGGGTAACGGTGCCCTCAGCCACGGTGCTCTTCACCAGTTGCATCAGTTCGTCGCGCGCGGTCATGGCGTTCCTCCGCGGCAAGGCTTACCTCAAGCACGGCCAAGCGCAAGAGGCGTCCGGCGGGTTATCCACCAAGTACACGAAGTTCACGAAGAACGGCTGGCATCGCGCAGAGACTGCGGAGTACGCAGAGAAACGGAAACAACCTCTGCGTTCTCTGTGCTCTCCGTGCGCGACCGCTGTTGCAGCTACTCGTATTCTTCGGCCTGGGCGCGTTGGCGGATTTCGGCGACGTCGCGGGCGAGCTGCTGTTGCAGCTCTGGCAGGCCGCTGAACTTCTGCTCATTGCGCACATGGAACAGGAATTCGACCTCGATCTCTTTGCCGTAGAGGTCGCCCTCGAAATCCAGCAGGTGCACCTCCAGCAGCGGCTCACGTCTTGACGGGTCAACGGTCGGGCGCGTGCCGATGTTGGCCGCGCCCAGGAACCACCGGCCGTCGCTCTTCACCCGCACGCCGTATGCGCCCTGCGGCGGGTAGGCCAGGCCCTTCAGCGCGATGTTCGCCGTGGGGAAGCCTATGGTGCGGCCGCGCCTGTCGCCCTCGATCACCGTGCCCACGATGCTGTAGGCGCGCCCCAGCATCTTGCGCGCCCACAGGAAGTCGCCGTTGGCGATGTGCTTGCGGATCGCGCTGCTGGACATGGCCTCGCCGCTGACCTCGATGCGTTCGCCCTCGCGCACCTCGATGCCCAGCCCGCCGCCGATCCCGCGCAGCACCTCGAAGGTTCCCTCGCCGTCCTTGCCGATGCGGTTGTTGAAGCCGACCAGCATGGCGCGCGCGCCGACCTGGCCGACGATGCAGTCGCGCACGAACTGCTCGGCGCTCTTGGTGCGCAGGTTTTCATCGAAGTCGAGCATCACGATGGCGTCCACGCCGGCCTTGCTGAGCAGGCTGGCCTTGTGCTCGGCGGTGTTCAGCGACGGGATCTCGATGTTCAGCATGTACTCGCGCGGGTGGCGGCGGAAGGTGACCACCACGGCAGGCGCGTGCTCACGGCGGGCCCATTCCACCAGCTCGGCCAGCAGGTACTGGTGGCCCAGGTGCACGCCGTCGAAGCTGCCGACGCTGACCACCGGGCGCAACTCGGCCAGGCGCGCGCCTTCGCGCTGGAACTGCTCGAAACCGCCATAGACGTGGGCTCGGTGGGGCAAGGCTAGCGCTGTTTATGGATTCGTTTGGTGTCGCCCTCGCCGAAGCCGGCCTCGCCGCGGGGCAACGCCCCGGCGATGGCCTGCATCAGCACGGCCTGGCATTCGTTGAACAGTTTGGCGCGGTCCTTGTCGATCAGGTGCTCGGTGTCGCGCCGTGCGAAGTAGCTGGTGTTGACCTTGCCATCCTTGATCTGCTCGACGGCGATGATGCGTGTGGTGCGGTCTTCGCGGTCGGCCCGGGCGACCGGGTCGTCGCCCATGATGTTCACGCTGCTGCCGGCAGCGAAGAAGCCCAGTTCCTTGAAGATCTTCAGCAGGTCGTAGGCGTCGGCGTTGTAGAGGAAGCGCTCTTCCTTCTTCATGCGGTGGTCGGGCAGTCCCGCGTAGAAGCTGTGGCTGCGGTTGACCAGGGTATGGCGCAACTCCTCCTGCTCGACCTGGCGTCCGCCGGCGCCGGGCACCAGCATGTTCTTCACGTAGTAGTAGACGCGCACGTCCCCCGTGACCTCGTAGGCCTGGCGCTCGATCTCGTCGCCTTCGGAATTCGGGTCGATGCCGTCGGTTGAGCCGCCGCCACTGGTGCCGGTGCTCGCGCAGGCCGTCAGCAGCAGAAGAAGCAGGAATGCCAGATAGCGCATGTACGTGCCGCCTGAGGGGAAGCCGGGGTGCTAGAATATACCCAGCCGCGCCAGGTAGTCGCTGCCGTAGCGCAGCTTGGTGCCCTTGTCGTCGTCCACCACCATAACGCGGACGGTGCCCTGCGCCAACTCCGGGGCGAGCTGTCCGAAATCTATTTCACCCAGGCCGGGGGCCTGCTCGCCGTGGCCGCCCAGCATGTCCTCAAGGTACACGCCCTTGAGACGCTGACTGAAACGGTGGATCCAGTCGCGCCCGTCCGGCCCGCCCAGCTTGTGCAGGATCGCCACGCTGCTGGTGCAGTGCCAGTAGCCGACGTTCCTTGCGTCATCGAACACGTGCTGCATGCGCGCCGGCTGCAGCAGGCCGAAGGGGCTTTCCGGCGGCAGCAGGCAGACCTGCAGGGGCGCTACCGCGCGCGTAACGGCGTGCAGGCTGCGGCAGAAGCGGTCCAGCTGCTGCTCGGCCGCGGCTTCGTCGATGCGGGCGATCTCGGCCACGCGCTCGCGCATGGCGTCGTCGCAGTCCTCGCAATCGAGCAGTTCATCGAGCTGCAACTGGCGCTCGTTCAGGTTGGGCGCCTGCAGGTAGCCGCCCTCGAGCACGAGGAACTGCGGCTTGAGGGGCGCCAGCTGCTCGGCGGTCTGGATCACCATTTCCGCCGAGCGTTGCGCGATCTGCACGTCAAGCGCCCCCAGCTTGGCATAGCCGGGGCGGCGCGTGACGAAGGCCGAGTGGCGGTCTTCGCGCAGGCGCAGGCCGGTGACGCCCACGCGGTGATCCTGCAGCGCGTGCGCGATACGCCCCAGGGGCGCCTGCGGGTTGGTGACGCTTAGGTCGAACTTGTCGAAGCCGAGCTCCTGTCCCATGCGCACGCGCTTGAGCAGGGCGTCGAGCCCGCCGCCATCGAGCCTGACGGTGATCGCTTTCATGGGATCAAGGCTAACAAGGGCCGGGTTGCGGTCAAACGGGAAGCCTTGTGTGTAGCGGTTTTGGGCGCGCCACCCGTTGCGCGGAACAACCGCCTTGTTACTCTTCGCGCGATTGGCCCGTGGTGTAATTGGTAACACAGCGGTTTTTGGTACCGTTATTCGGGGTTCGAGTCCCTGCGGGCCAACCAGCTTGAAGCACCGCCCGCGAAATAAGACGCGGGCGGTTTTCGTTCCAGCGACCACCTCGAACCCGAGGCGCGCTTCCGCCTGCGCCAAGGCTTCGGCGGACAAGCCGCGCGCGCCGCTCCGCAATGCTCCGCTGTCAAACGCCTGCGGCGTTTGAGGTTCGAGTCCCTGCGGGCCAACCAGCTTGAAGCACCGCCCGCGAAATAAGACGCGGGCGGTTTTCGTTCCGGCGTGTTGTGGCACGGGCGAGGCGTCCATGCCACGGTCGCGCGGACGTGACACCCGCGCTCATTGCCCCTTTGCCGTATTGCGCAGGCGCCTTGGCGTTTTGCCGTTGCGGGCACTCCTTGTAACGAACCCCTGCCGCGGGACCGCTGCCTTCCTCTATAATCCAGCATCCCCAGGGCACCCCGGCCCGGAGTTCTTCATGCGCCAGTCCCGACTGGTTCTCATCCTGCTGCTGCTGGTGTGCGCCGGCGCGGCCGTGGCATGGCTCATCGTCCAGGGCCCCGGCCACGAAGCTGTCGGCGGCGGGCCGCTCAGTGACCTGCCCGCCAACCTGGACCATGCCGCACCCCTCCGCGGCTGCGCGCCACCTGACACCGAGGGCGAACCCGCGACCAACCGCGAAACCACGCCGCGCATGCAGCCGCAGGGCACCAGGCCTGAACCCCGGCCCCAACGGCCGGTCAAACCCGACGGCACCGAACTTGGCCCCGAAGAATGGCTGATCAAGGGCCGCATCCTGTTCGCCGAGGGCCTGCCGCTCGACACGGCCACCACATTCGCCGGCGGCTGGCACGAAGTGACGATCAACTTCATGCCGGACGGCAGCGACGGCGAGGTCACCGGTTGCGCGCCTTCCATCGATCCCGACGGCCGCTTTCACGACGTCTACACGGAATCGGACCTGCCCTTCCCCCTGCGCGACGGCGCCATGCCCCCGGCCGCTGGCAAGTGATCTGTGACCTCGAAGGCGATGTGCGCAGCATGTGGGACATCGGCGAAGACCTGGGCATCGACCAGCTGCCCGGCCTGGTCAAACCCGGCATCAGCGGGCGAGTGATCGACTTCGGCGACGTCACGCTGGGCCATGCTGCGTTGTTCGGCGAGACGTGGCTGGTCACCGGGCGCGTGGTGCACAGCTCCGGCAGGGCGGTGGCGAACTTCGGCCAGATGATGCTGGCCGTGCTGGCGGAAGGCGAGTGTGTAAGCGATTGCTTCCTCAACACCGACCAGCAGGGCCGCTTCTCGGCCCCACTCTGGGACAACGAAGAGTTGCCCAATGACCCGGCACAATGGAACGCGCGGCTGTTCAACAGCGACGACGCCTACTATGTCGACCGTGGATCGCGCGGCTTCCCCGTGGCGCTGACGAAGCCGCAAGTGCGCGGCCGCGTCGTTGACTACGGCGAGATCAAGGTGGGCGGCTCGCTGCTGGAGGTCGAGACGGTAATGGAGGGCATCCAGCCCGAGCTGCTGCCCGACGGCCGATTGCAGCAGTCACACTGGACCGGTTACTCGGGGCGAACGGCCGAGCTGTACCTGAGTGACGGCTACCACGACATGGGCGCGACCCTGTACCCGAGCCCGGCCAAGGTCACGATCTGGCTGCCCGAGGGGCGCTACGAATACAGCGGCATGCTGGACGGCGTCGGTGATTACTACCCGATCATCGAGGGGGTGGTGTCGGTGCCCGACGGTCAGGTGGTGCCCTTGAAGCTGCATTTCAAGCGCCACCGCGTGATCCCCCTTGAGCTGCACACTCCCGAGGGAATGGACGTCGGCCGCGCGACCGTGAGCTGGCAGGCGGTGAGAGGCGAGGACGAAGTCATCCATTACGAACAACTGAGCAGCTCGCCACCGTTTACAGTGCCGGTGTTCCCGGGCTTGACCACTGAGGTGCGGGTCGAAGCAGAAGGTTTCGCGCCCGTGGAAGGCAGCGCGACCGAGTCGGACGAGAAGCTGGTGTTCCAGCTGGAGGCAGCGGTCGCGGGCGTGGCCACCCTGCGCATCCAGGTGCCGGAACTGCCAAAGGTCATCGCCGATCGCCCCGAACCAGCCTTCCTTTCAGTAGTGCGACTCGACACCAGGGGAGTCGTCTGCGGCGTGAAAGTCGGTACTGGCGTGCACGTCGTTCCAGTCCCGGCGGCGGGCGCCTACCTGGTGCAACTGTTGGGCGGCGGCGATTGGGGCTACCCGGGCGGTGTGCTGTCCGGCCCGGTCGAAGTCACAGTGAAGGACGGCGATGATCTCGCCGTGGTGCTGGCGGCGATCGGGCCGCCGCCCTGGCCGTTCGAGGCGGGCGGCTATGTTTCGAACATCCGCTGCGCCGGCCGGTGGATCTCGCTGGACACGGAAGTGCTGATCGGCGAGGGCAGCGGCACTCTGGACGCCACCTTTGTCACGGGGCAGGAGTTGACCCTGACCGCGCCGCCGGTGGCGATCCCCGACGGCGACCAGCGCATCCCCCTGAGCGTAGCGGTCCCCAGCGTGGACGGGGAGATGCTGTCGGTCAGCCTTGAGCTGGAGGCGCGCATTGAGGTGCGCGTCAAGCGCCAGGGCAAGCCGGTCACGGACTTCCGGGCCAGTGTGGACGAGCTCAATGGGCGCACATCCACCACTGCTGACGCCCGTGAAGGCGCAGTCCTGCTGTGGGCGCCGCCGGGCGCAGCCACGGTCACGACGAACCTGCTGGGGTTCGCCTTCAGCCGGGAAGTCGAGGTCAGCCGCGGCAGCCTGACGCGGGTGGACTTCAATCTTGATGCCGTGCGCGTCGAGTTCGACCTGGGCGGCGAAAACTATTACCCCGATTCAAGCAGTGACGTGCCCCCGCCTTGGCGCGTGTTCCTGCTCAGCGACGACACCGAGCAGGAGATGTACGAGCTGTGGAACGACCAGGTGCTGCTGATGAATCCCGGCCGTTATCGCCTGGTGCCCAGCTACGGAGACCCGGGCCTGGCCTTTGAGCTCGACATCAGCGACGGCACGGACCGCGTCGTCAGTCTGCCCGAGCTGCCGCCACTTAGGCTGCACTCGGTGCGGCTCAAGTTCGACACCTCGAAGTTCGGCGAGCAGTGGTTCAACGCGGACATCAGCACCTGCCCGGCCTCGCGACTGGTAAAGGCGGTCCCGTACAGCTCGTTCAGTTGGATCCAGACCCGCGCGGTGCCCGACGGTATCGAGTTGCTTGACGTTCCCGCCGGCACCGAGCTGGTGGTGAGCGGCTCGATCTGGCTGGAGCGCGGCGACCGCGAGGAAACCTGGCTGCTCAAGCCGTTCCGCCTCAAGGTCAGCGCCGAGGGCGAAGTCGTGAACTGCACCTGGGTGCGCGGCGTGCAGAAGGACGAGGCATGGTGGGAGCTGCAGGTGTACAACGTCTCGCTGCTGCCGGGACTCCTGTTCCCGCTGCATAACCAGGACACCCTGTTCCCCGGCCGCCAGGAGCTGGTGTTCGCCGGGGCCGGCGGCGTGGAGGTCGTGCGCGAATGGATCGATGTGCCGGCCGACGCCGAGAGTTTCGACATTCCGGCAACCCTGCGCGCCACCCTGGAAACCAAGGAGCTGCTGACGCCCAAACAGCCCGAAGAGATGCCCCCGACGACGAGTAGCGGCGCGGTCAATTCCCGCCATCCAGCAGGTCCTGGATGTGCCAGTACTGGAAGCGGTGAAAGAGTGCCAGGCGCTCGCGCATCGTGGTTACGATGGCCTCGTCCGCTCCGGGACGCCACGGAGTCAGCAACTCTCCGGAGGACTCGGGGTTGATCGTCAGAATCACCCGTCCATCGGTGCAGGACACCCGCAGCGCGTCGATGCACTCTGACTGGAAGACCACGCGTCCCGGCAGCGGAGCCAGCAGCGACGTGCCCTGCGTCTCCATGGGCTGCAGCCCGCACGCCTGCAGCAGGGTGGGCAGCAGGTCAACGTGTGATGAAACGCCATTGAGCCTCCGTGCCGGGACCCCCGGCATGCGGATGAGCAATGGAACGTGGTAACTGGAAATCGGCGGGGGCTCGCTCTCGGACACGAGTCCGAAGTAGTTGCCGTGGTCGGCACACAGAATGAGCGCAGTCTGCTCCCAGTTTCCTGACGCGCGCAGGGAATCGATAAAACGTCCCAGCAACAGGTCCTGATACTGCATCGCCCGTACGTAGCGTTCAGGACGCCCGCCACCGCCGTCAGCGCCCGGATACCAGAACGGATGGTGGCTGTTTGAAGGGATCAACAGCAGCAGCGCCCTGCCCCGGTTCTTCAGCCATTCTTCCGCGTGCGAATACAACTCCTCATCACTGCCCAATGGCAGTGAGGGCAGGTTGCTCAAGCCCAGGCTGTCACGATCCTCCACCGTTTCGAATCCGTTTGCGTGGAAAAACTCATCCAGGCGGTCATAGCGCCCGGGGAACGAGGTCAATACGCCGGTTTGATAACCTCCACGCGCAAAGGCTGCTCCCATCGAGGGCCAGCGAGCATCCGGGCGCAGATGGGTTTCGACCTGCGCGGACGGCTGCGGGTACAGGCCAGTCACAATGCTGAAGATTGACTTGGTGCTTTGCGGCGCTGTGGACATGTGCTGCGGCGAAACGATGGACTCCGCCGCCAGGGCGCGAAGGTTGGGCATTTCAGCCGGTATGCGATCCGGCCAGCCGAGCGCGGACGACACGCCTGTTTCCCAGACGATGACCACCACCAGCCGTGGAGGTTCGGCAGGCAGGGTCGGGTCACCCCCGGCGGGGCGCCAAGCAGCGAAGTTTCCGCGAACTCGAGCTTGTCGGGACGCGGCGGCGCCTGGACGGACGTGCCGCCTGCCACCGACTGCAGCAGCGCGACCCAAGTGTCGCGATCACCGGCGCGGGCAGCAACGGGAAGCAGGACGGAAACCGCCGCCAGCGCCGCACCTCCCGCCAGCGCCAGGCCGCTGGCGGCCGGTCGCGGCGCCCGCACATGCCGCGCAATCCGCCACCACGCAGCCCCGACCACAATGCTGCTGCCCAACCACATCGCCGCGGCCTTGAGTAACGAGCCGCTGACAGCGCCGTCCTGCATCGTGGTCCGTATGAACACGAGGTCGGGCGTCAGCGGGATCAGGCGGATGCCGGCGGGCACACCCAGGGTACCCGCGAGCAACATGCCGGCCAGATTCACACCGAAAACCAGGGCAAAGACCGCCGCCATGGCGCCGCGCCCCAGGCGGCCTCCGCACCGCAGCAGAGGAAAGACCACGGCGGCCAGCAGCAGCGCCGTCGCGGTCGTTTCCAGCACCGCGCGCGGGCTCAGCGCGATTGCGCCGAACTTGTACGCGCGGGCCACGATCGAAAACAGCAGATAACAAGCCGGCAGGAACAGCAGCTTCACGCGGCCGAACCACGGGCCCGGTTCTTCCCCAGGTTCGATCATCGGCAGAACTCCGGACCCGCGATGAAGGCTTCGGGTTTCAGCTCCTCGACCCGTCTCAGTTCATCCGCGCTGCCGACCACGAAGTACAGCCGCTGGAGTCCCAGGCCGCGCGCAGCCGCGTCTGTGCTGTCCTCGACCTCGGATAACCGGGCATGAAAGGCATCGAAGCCCCCAAGCCAGGCGGCAATCGGGCCCATCGTTTCGCAGCCGCACGGTAAATCCGGGCGCAGCGCTTTCACCTCCCACAGCAGCCGGCCCGAAAGGCAGGTGACGCGATAACGGCCGACATCTTCAGCCAGGCATTCGACGAGTGCCGCGGCCTTGGCTGCGGCGTCCGAGTGATCCGTCTTCACATCCAGCAGCACGCACGGAAAGTTCCCGGCGTGCTCGCGGACGAAGTCATGCAGCGACAGGAACGGCTCGCCATCGCTTCGCAGCATGGAACCTGCTTCCCTGCTGCCCAATGCCTGGAAATCAAGGCTTTGCGGACGCGCGCCTGCAAAGTCGTCGCCGTGGCTGAGGTAGGGCACCATGTCCGCCGTGAAACAGACGTCCAGCTCAACCCCACGGACTCGGCCGTTCGCCTGCTGCAGTGCGGCCGCTGAATTGGCCGGCCCATCCTGAAGCTGCCCGCGGTGCAGGTACACGGTTTCGGACCCGGCCGTTTCACTCCGGGGAGCGGGGACGATGAAGTACAACGCCGCCTCCACTCCCGTGACGAGGCGCAGGATCTTGTGGCGAACCCAGTAACTCTGCCAACTGCCGGCGAGCACCACGATCAGAACGGTCGTTGCCGCCAGCAACAGGCGCAGTCTGCGCCGGACCGGTCTTTTCACCGCTGTTTGCATCGCGACATCATAGCAAGCGCCGCCGGGCATGCCCGCGGACGGGATGGAGTCGTGGTAATCGCGGGAGAAGAGTAGCGACGCCGGGCGGAATCCTGTATCCACTGGGCAACTGAACAGGAGCTGCCATGGCCGTTACCCTCAAGCTGGACAAGGACACCTATCAGCTCGGCGAGACCATCCGCGCCGAGGTCACCGTCACCAACGAGGGCGCCGTGACCGCAAACGTGCCGGTACCTGAGCTGGCCTTGCCCAGCGTCAGCCTGCACGTTACGCGCCGCCCCGATGCGCCTACGCCCGAAAGCTTCCTGGTGCGCATCCAGGGCAACTCGCAGAACGCCCGCCTGCAGCCCGGCGAAAGCGTCACCGGCGTAATCGAGATCCCGGCCGTGGACCCGCACGGCCAGCTGATCGAGGCCTACTATGAGCCGCGCGGCAGCATCCACCCGTACTTCGAAGGCACGGAGATGCAGGTCAGCAACCGCGTGCCGGTGAAGATCCACGCCGGCGGCAAGAAGCTGTACGCGCGCATCACCACCGAGGCCGGGCCGATCAAGCTCGAGTTCTTCCCGGACCGCGCCATGAACCACGTGCTCAGCTTCGTGCAGCTGGCCCAGCGCGGCTACTTCGACGGCATCGTGTACCACCGCGTGGTGCCGCACTTCGTGATCCAGGGCGGCGACCCCACCGGCACCGGCAGCGGCGGCCCGGGCTACAAGCTGCCCGCCGAATTCAACGAGATCCCGCACGTGCCCGGCATCCTCAGCATGGCCCGCACCAGCGACCCGCACTCCGCGGGCAGCCAGTATTTCATCTGCACGGACGACTGCCCCAACCTCGACAACCAGTACACGGTGTTCGGCCGCGTGGTGGAGGGGCTGGAGGCGGTGATGAAGATCGGCGAAAGCGAGCGCAACGCCGGCAAGTACCACATGCAGAAGGTGGAGATCGTCGTCGAGTAGCGGCGGTGCCAGTTGACCGCCCGCCGGGGCACGCTGCAGCGTACCCCGGCGTGAACAAGAACCCGTAGGGACACGCTGCCGCGTGTCCCGGCGTTAACAGAACCCCGTTAGGATACGCTGCCGTGTGTCCCTACCGGAACAGACCATGGAAAAACAAGACACCCAGCGCGACCGCAAACCCGTGCCCGACCAGGTCACGATCCGCGGCGACGCGGCGCTGCTGAAGCAGGCGGCCGAGGCCCTGGCCGGCAAGCCCCTGCGCGCGGGTGTCCGCGGCTACGTGATCCCCGCCGACGCCGAGGCCTGCACCGAGGCCATCGACAACGGCGCGATTTCAGCCCTGCACCTGGCCGGCTTCACCATCTGCAACCCGGCCACACCCAAACCCGCGCTCGCCCAGGGCGAGTTCGAGCTTGCCATCCCCGGCGCCGCACTGAACGAAGTAGTAGAAGCGATCCGCGCCGGGTAGCATCTCGCCATGAACTCCGCCGAGCAGGCCTACCTGTTCCGCCACGCTGTGGTGCGCGACGCCGCCTACTCCCTGCAACTGCCGGGCGAGCGCGCCCAGCTGCACGCCCTGGCCCTGCACGTGCTGGAACACCTGACGCCGGCCGACCAGCTTGACCACACCGCCGCCCTGATGGCCGAGCACGCCCGCCTCGCGCGTGAAGGCGGCGCCGAACCTGAGCGCATGCTGGCCGCCGAGACCCGCCACCTGGCGACGGCAGTGGACTTCGCGGCGTCCAGGGATGACCTGCCCGCCCTGCTGGCACTGGCGATGCTGCAGGTGGAGCTGCCGGGCGCCGCGCCGCGCGAGCGCATCGAGGCCCTGGTGCTCGCGGGCCAGGCCGCGCTGGGACTGGGACGCAGGGAGCTCGCCGAACAACTCGCGCAACGGATGCTTGAGACGGCGACCGGCATGGGCGATGCGGTGCAGGTAGGACGCGCCTACCGGGCACTCTCCACGGTGCAGCAGATCAAGGGACAAGGCGAAGCTTCCGCCCGGCACATCCGGCAGTCGATCGAGATCCTGCAGCGCGCGGGCGACCGGCGCGAACTTGCAAACTCGCTGATCGGCGCCGGGTTCTTTGCCATGATCTACGGGCGCAACGCGGAGGCACGTGAACACATCCAGCAGGCCTTGCAGCTTTCAGACGAATTCCCGTTCGAGAAGTCCAAGGCCTTGCGGGCCATGGGCGACACGCTGATGCGCACCGGCGAGTACGAAGCGGCACTGGATTGCTTCCGAAAGTCCATCGCTGTCCTTCCCGCCCATCTGCCGCGCCATCACACGGTCGCGGCCCGCAAGGGCGCCGCCTTTGCCCTGTCGCGCATGGGCCGTCTCGATGGGGCAGCGCACGAGCTTTCACAGCTGCTGCAGCAGGCGCTGAAGGCCGGCCGCTACACGGACGCCTTCAACTGCACCACGCTGCTCGGGGAAATCGAGGTGGAGAAAGGCGAGCTGGAACGCGCTGAGGCCCACATGCGCAGCGCCCTGCAGCTCGCCTCCGAGGGCGGACGACACGAGAGCGCCGTGGCGCTGGGCAACCTCGGCGGCTTGCTCGTGCAGCGCGGCAAGCTGACCGAGGCGGAGTCCCTGCTTCAGGAATCGCTCCGGTTGCGCAACCCGGCCACACCCGAGGCCGACATGGTGTCCGTGATGTTCCACCTCGGCGAGCTGCGTTTCCTGCAGGACCGGCATGAGGAAGCGCGGCGGCACTACGCAAGTTGCGAAGAGCTGGGCCGCCGCTTCGGCGACAGACGCTACGCGGAACGCGTGCAGGCGCGGCTCGATTCCCTGGACCCTCTGCCCTAAGCGGACCGCGCCATGAACTGAATCTCGGCCGCAACCCTGAATGCCGGCGTCACCCGCAGCCGTGACCGCAGTCTCTGCGCTTTCGCTTTTGGGTGCAAAACCGGCCCGCCAAAGCTATAAAATCACGGTGTTCGGGCACGGCCAAGCGGCCGTGCCTGCGGTTTCCCGGGAACGGCCAAGGTCGTTCCTCTCGTTTTGTTTCTGGAGTTTGCGTCACCCGCGATCCGCGCCATACGCCGTGACTTGAGGTCCTCATGCCGTTGCCCAAAACCGTCAAGCTGAACCCCGACAAGCGCGTGCTGTTCCTGACCAAGGACCTGGAGCTGATCAAGAAACAGCTCTATGAGGGCCTGAACCTGCGCATGGCCGACCTGCGCGTCGAGGACCTGCTGGACGACATCAACACCGACACCATGACCCCCGCCTGGGTCTGCTTCGACTACGACCCCGCCAAGCTCGCCCGCAACGCCTACGCCGGCCTGTTCGACGCAAGCGGCGACCGCGTGTTCAAGGAAGACGCCCTGATCAACGGCAACTTCGAGGTGATCGTTTCCGGCCAGCGCAAGGGCACCGGCAGCAGCCGCGAAACCGCGCCCCAGGCCGAAAAGTGGGCGGGCATCCGCATCGTGATCGCGGCCAGCTTCGCGCCGATCCATGAGCGCAATAACATCAACCTGGGCCAGATCATGGGCGACCATGAGCAGCTCAAGCGCCTGCAGGCGGGGCAAGAATTGCCGCTCAGCGAGTTCACCAAGCAGTTCGACCCGGTTACTCGCATCACGCTGGAAGCCGGCGGCCTGTTTCCGTTCAGCAAAGAGTTGGCCGAGGGCAAGCTCGATCTGCCCAAGCTGGCCAACGCCAAACGCCCAATGACCATGGCTGAGAAGCTGATTGCCAGCCACTTAGTCGAAGGCCAGGGCGAGCCGTACGTCAAGCCCGGCGATCCCGTGATGGTCAAGGTGGACGCCGGCTACAGCCACGAGTTCACCACCGCCCAGGTGCACTACTTCCTGGAAAACGAATACGGCCGCGACTACAGCGTCCAGAACCCCGAGAAGTTCGCGGTGTTCGAAGACCACCTGCTGTACGCCAAGGGCGTGACGCGCTTCAAGCCGTTCGCCGACAAGATCGGCACGCTGGTGGAGATGCAGAACGCCTTCCAGAAGCACACGGGCGTGCGAGACTACAGCGCCGTGGGCGGCATCAGCCCGGGCATCTGCCACCAGGTCGCGCGCGAGCATTTCATTGACGTCGGCGACTTCGTGCAGGCGACGGATTCACACACCTGCATGGGCGGGGCATCCAACGCGCTGGCCTACGGCGTGGGCGCTACGGAGTACGCCGGGCTGATCTACAGCGGCTCGACCTTCGTGCAGGTGCCGGAAAGCATTCGCTTCAATTTGGTGGGCGAGCTGCAGCCGGGCGTCACGGCCAAGGACGTGATGCTGCATATTCTTGACACCTATGCGAAGCGGGAAGACACGCTCAACCGCGTGATGGAATTCGGCGGCCCGGGACTGGCCAGCATCAGCATGGACGAGCGCGCGACCCTGACCAACATGGCCACCGAGTGCAGCGCCAAGACCGGCATCTGCGAGGCCGACGACGTGCTGTGGGGCTGGCTGAAGGCCCAGCGCAAGCTCAGCGACGCGGACCTCAAGCGCCAGAAGGCCCGCGCCGTGGCGCCGGACAAGGGCGCCCACTACGACGGCGGCGTGCACGTGATCAACCTGAGCCAGATCAAGCCCATGGTGGCCGAGCCCGGCGACCCCACCTACGGCAAGCTGATCTCTGAGCTGGGCGACGTGAAGATCGACATCGCCTACGCGGGCTCATGCACCGCGGGCAAGTACGACGACTTCGACTATTACGCGCAGGTGTGCCGCGAGGCCGTGGACGCGGGCCTGAAGGTGCACGAGGGCGTGAAGATGTACATCCAGTACGGCAGCGAGGGCGTGAAGAAGTACGCCGAGGCCAAGGGCTACCCCGAGCTGTTCGCCAAGGCCGGCGTGGAAGTGATCAACCCCGGCTGCGGCGCCTGCATCGGCTGCGGCCCCGGCGTAAGCGAGAGCAAAGAGCAGGTAACGGTAAGCGCCATCAACCGCAACTTCCCCGGCCGCTCAGGCCCCGGCAAGCTGTACCTGGCCAGCCCGCTGACCGTGGCGGCCTCAGCGTTCACGGGCAAGATCAGCGCCTACAAGGAAGGCATGTTCGCCAAACTGGCGGCGGTGTAGCTGGTGGCACTGGTGTCCGCACCAGTGCCCGGCGGACACGGGTGAGGACACCCGTGCCACTGCCTTGTAGTCTGCCACCATGGCCAAGTTCCTGAACAAGCCGATGACACTGGGGCGCGCCTTTGGCGTGCTGGCGGGCACCATTGTGCTGGGCGGCGTGGTCGGCGGCGCATTGGGCTGGGGCATTGGCACATACACGCCCGAGTACTACCGCAGCGTGTTCCGCACCCAGTCGCCGGGCTTCAACCCCGTGGAAATGGGCATCGCGCTCGGCGTCACCGAGGGCGTGTTCGTGGGCCTGATCGTGGGCCTGGTGGTGATCGGCATCCTGACCTGGCAGCACGTGCGCCTGGCCAACCGAACATAAATCACGCCATGCTTGCGCTGTCTTTCGCCCTGCAGGCCACCCTGTGCATCGCGGCCTGCGCCGCAGTGCCCCGAAGGGGCAATTCTGTCAGCCCAAGGCGAAGCCTTGGGTTTGCGTTTGCGCACCGGATGCCGGCCCTGAAAGGGTCGTTCATTGAGCCGTGGGCCGGGATGAACCGGCCCTTCAGGCCGGTGGAGATCCGTGATATCCGGATTCCCAGGCCTTTGGCCCGGGCTTTTTGAATCGGCCCTTCGGGCCGGGGCAACGCACTACCCAGGTTCGGATTCTGCCAATCCTATAGCGTTCCAACTGATGGTCAGCGAACCACTTACGCATCCCAAATAGCGGGAACCGCTGCGGTCCGTTCGCGTCCTAGAGGACCACGAAACCGGAGACGAAGATGAAGGTGAAGACACTGGGCAAGATCAGCGCGGCGCTGGCCACGGCACTGCTGGCTGGCAGTTTCTACTCGGGCAGCATCAGCGCCAACGGCGACGAAAAATCTGAACGCACGGCCACGCAGGCCGCGCGCGACGTTTCCGGCGCGAACAACCAGTTCGGTTTCGAGCTGCTCAAACGCCTGCACGAAGACGGCAAGAACACCTTCATTTCACCCACCAGCATCGGCACCGCCCTGCAGATGACCAGCCGCGGCGCCAAGGGCGACACCCTGGCCGAGATGAACAACACCATGCACGTCGAGAAGCTCGAGGTCGGCCAGGCCAACCGCGACCTGAAAGACGCCCTCAGCGGCCGTGAAGACGTGAAGCTGGCGGTGGCCAACTCGGTGTGGGCCGATCCTTCGCGCATCACGCTGAACCAGGAGTTCTGCGGCAAGGTGAAGGCCGAGTTCGACGCGGAGTTCGAGTCGGTCAGCTTCGCCGACCCCAAGGCGCGCGAGACCATCAACGGCTGGGTCAGCGACAAGACCGAGAAGATGATCCCCGAGCTGATCAAGCAGGACATCAGCGGCGCGGTCACGGTGCTGGTGAACGCCATCTACTTCAAGGGCAACTGGACCCACAAGTTCGACAAGGCCAAGACCACCGACGCCGAGTTCAAGCTGGCCGACGGCACCACCACGCCGATCAAGCTGATGTCGAACAAGGACGAGTACAACTACGCCGAGAACGACGAGCTGCAGATCATCGGCATGCCCTACGGCGCGGACAAAACTGTCAAGATGTGGGTGCTGCTGCCCAAGGAAGGCAAGAGCCTCGACGAGCAGGTGAAAAGCCTCGACGCCGCCAAGTTCGCCCAGCTGCGCGAGCGCGCCTGGGAACGCGAAGGCACCATCAAGCTGCCCCGCTTCAAGATGCGCTTCGGCAAAGACCTGGTCGAAGACCTGGAAGCCCTGGGCATCAAGAAGGCATTTACCTCTGCCGCCGACTTCAGCGGCTTTGAAGAAGGCGAAGGCGGCGAGCTGTTCATCACCAAGGTGATCCACGAGGCCGTCATCGACGTCAACGAGGAAGGCACCGAGGCGGCAGCCGCCACGGCCGTGGTAATGGAAAGGGGCGCGCCGCCCAAGCCGTTCACGATGGTGTGCGACCGCCCGTTCCTGGTGGCGATCGCGGACGACGTGACGGGCTCCATCCTGTTCATGGGCACGGTCTACAAGCCAGGCGAGTAACGGAGGCAAGTCATGTTCAAGTGGATGCTGCCCGCGGCGGCCGTCGCCGCCCTGGCCATGGGCTGCGCGCTCACGGGCAACAGCGCCAGCGCCGAAGATGACGCGCGAGGCAAGAAATCCCGCGCCCGCGAGCTGTCGGAGCGCAACAGCGAATTCGGCGTGGACCTGTTCAAGCGCCTGCACGTGAAGGGCGAGAACACCTTCATCTCGCCCACCAGCATCGCCATGTGCCTGCAGATGGTGGCCCAGGCCAGCAAGGGCGACACCAACGCCGAGTTCCGCAAGACCATGCACCTGGGCGAGATCGACCTGGACCTGGCCAACGCCGACCTGCTTGAGCGCCTGAAGGATCGCGACGGGGCCAAGCTGCGCGTCGCCAACGCCCTGTGGTCCGACCCCGCCCGCGTCACCCTGAACCAGGAGTACGTGGACGAAATGGCCAAGTACTTCGAGGCCGAGGTGCGCGCCTCCGACTTCGACGCGCCGGCCACCCTGGACGAGGTCAACGGCTGGATCAGCGACAAGACCGAGAAGAAGATTCCCAGGATGCTCGAGCGCATCGAGAAGGACGACGTCACCTTCCTGATCAACGCCATCTACTTCAAGGGCGCCTGGAGCTACCAGTTCGACAAGGAAGATACCAAGGAGGCTGACTTCCACCTGGCCGACGGCAGCACCACCAAGGTCCAGATGATGCGGCGCAGCGACGAGATCCCCTACGCCGAGCTGCCCGGCCTGCAGCTGGTGAAGCTGCCCTACGGCGGCGACAAGAAGATCGCCATGTGGGTGGCCCTGCCGGCCGCGGACTCAAGCCTCGAGAAGCTGATCGCCGGCATGGACAAGGGCAGCCTGAAGCGCTGGCAGGACGCCGCGCACGCAAGGGAAGGCACCCTGAAGCTGCCGCGCATCAAGATGAAGTTCAAGAAGAACCTGAACGACGACCTCAAGGCGCTCGGCATCAAGCTGGCGTTTGATTCCGGCAGCGCTGACCTCTCGCGCCTGGGCAGCTCGGTCATGGGCAGGCTGTACCTCGGCTTCGTGCTGCACGAAGCCGTGGTGGAAGTGAACGAAGAAGGTACCGAGGCGGCGGCCGCCACCATCGCAGGTATCAAGGCCGAAAGTATCGGCCCGGAGCCCTTCAGCATGGTGTGTGACCGGCCGTTCCTGTTCTGGATCAGCGACGAGAACACCGGCGCCACGCTGTTCATGGGCGCGGTCTACAAGCCGGGAGAGTAGGCGGCAGAAACAGGAGCCGCAAGCGCAAGCGCGCGGTACGAAGGCAGGCACAAGGTACGAAATCGAAAACGGAGACACTCATGAAAACCAGACTCACAACCCTTTGCGCCGCACTGGCGACCGCCCTGCTGGCGGGCAGCTTCCTGGCCGGCGGCGTGTCCGCCGGCGAAAAGGAAAAGATGAAACAGCCGCCCGAGGCGGCCGTGAAACTGGCCAAGGCGGACAACGCCTTCGGCTTGAAGCTGTTCAAGAAGCTGCACAAAGATGGCAAAAACACCTTCATCTCGCCGACCAGCATTGCCACGGCAATGCAGATGGCCGGCCAGGCCGCGGGCGGCGACACCCGTGCCGAGATGGACAAGGCGATGGGGCTGGATGGCATCGACGCCCTGGAATCGAACAAGGCGCTGATGGCCGAGTTGCAGTCGCGTCAAGGCGTGAAGCTGGCGATCGCCAACTCGATCTGGGCTGATCCTTCGCGCGTCAGCATGAACCCCGAGTACGTGAAGGAAGTGCAGGACTACTTCGCCGCCGAGGCCAGGGTTGAAGACTTCAGCAATCCCGAAACCCTTGACGTGATCAACGGATGGATCGCCGGCAAAACCAACGACCTGATCAAGGACATGCTGGACAAAATCGATCCCAGCACGATCAGCTACCTGATCAACGCCATCTACTTCAAGGGCGACTGGACCGACAAGTTCAAGAAGGAAGACACCAGGGACGCCGACTTCCACCTGGCCGACGGCAGCACCAAGCAGGTCAAGCTGATGTCGCGCAAGGACGAGATCAAGTACGCCGAGGACGACAAGGCGCAAATCGCCTGCCTGCCCTACGGCAAAGACGGCAACAGCGCCATGTGGATCGTGCTGCCCAAGGAAGGCACCAGCCTGGATGCGCTGGTGACCGGCCTGAGCGAAGACCAGCTCAAGGGCTGGCAGAAGCGCGCCTGGGAGCGCGAGGGCACACTCAAGCTGCCGCGCTTCAAGCTGCGTTACAAGGAAACCCTCAACGACTGCCTGCAGGGCGTGGGCATCGTCAAGGCCTTTGATGTCGGCCAGGCCGATTTCAAGCGCATGGGCGAATCCAAGCTGGGCCCGATCTTCATCGGCCGCGTGCTGCACGAGGCGGTGGTGATCGTGAATGAGGAAGGCACCGAGGCCGCGGCGGCCACGATCGTGGAGATGAAGGCCGGCGGCATGCCGCCCAAGCCCTGGACCATGACCTGCGACCGCCCGTTCCTGTTCTTCATCACGGACGAGCCCACAGGCGCGATCCTGTTCATGGGCACCTGCTACAACCCCGACAAGACGGAATAGCCGGATCACAGTTGAGCGTAAACAGAAGCCCGCCGTGCAAACGGCGGGCTTTTCATCGATACGCCACTCACACTAGCACGCCGCCGCGCCTGCGGCTGCGGCTCCCGCGGCGGCGGCGGCCGCCGCCGCGGCCTGCGCGTTGGCGGCCTGCTGGGCTGATTGCGCGCTGCCGTTGCCGCTGGTGGCCGGTGTCGCCACCGCCACCATGCCCAGGCCCATGCCCGGCATGTCGTTCTGCCACAGGATGCGCCCGTCAACGATGTCCAGGCAGTAGACCCGGCCGCCCACGCCGGCCAGCACCACGTCGGCGTCGATCAGCACCGTGCCGATGCTCTGTTTGTAGGCCTTGGGCAGGCTGGTGCTCCAGATTGTCCGGCCGTTCATGGGGTCCAGGGCGTGCACGCAACCGCCGACGTAGACCACGATCGCTTCAGGCATCCGCATGTCGATTCGCATTCGCATGGCTAACCTCCTTGGCCCAAGTAAACGCCGGGGCAGGCCGGGCGGCGATTACAAGCGCCACGAGGCTTTGGAGCGCAGGCGAGGATTTGCGTTGCACCACGTAATGAATTACCCTGAATCGCACTGCTCTCACATGCTGGGTACTCGGAGGGGACATGTCCTCACTTCGCATCTTCGCGTTGGCGGTTTTGCTGGTACTTCCGGCAACCCTGTGCGCGCAGCAGCAGCCCACGGCCGCTGAAGCCGCTTTCATCTATGAGTTGAACCGGGCGCGGCAGAACCCGGGCCGCTACGACACGGAGAACGCACTGGGCGGCATCATCACCGGCGTCACGCCCCAGCCGCCGCTGGCGCTGAACCTCAGCCTGGTGGAATCGGCGAGCTGGCACGCCCAGGACATAGAGACCTTCCGATACTTCGCTCACCAGCGACCGGCCGCCCAGGGCGGTCAGTACCCCAACTGGATGGCGCGCCACAAGTGGAAGGGGCCCTCGCCTGCGTCGGCCCTACCCGCTGGTCACGAGCTGGATTGACGACGCGAACTACATCGAGTCCCTGGCAGGCATCTGGTCCAGTGCGCCAGTCACCTATGCGGCCAATGACGCATTGAAGGCGTTGATTATTGACTATGACTTGGTGCAGGCAGGATACGCCCCCGGCCACCGCCAGCACCTGCTGGGCATGACCCCCCACAACGAGTCGATGCGCGAAGTCGGCACCGGCTACATCGAAGGCGCGGGCCAGCCGGGTTACACTTACGGAGCCTACTGGGCCATCCACACCGGGCGTCGCGACACGGATCCGGTCTGGTTGATGGGCGTGGTCTACGACGACGCCAACAACAACGGCCGCTTTGACCAGGGCGAAGGCCTCTCCGGCGTTACCGTCAGCGCCACGGGCTCGACCACCAACAGCGTGCAGACCGGCACGGCCGGCATGTACATGATGCAGGTCAGCGCCGGAACCACCAACCTGACCTGCAGCGGCGGCGGCTTCGGCGGCACGGCCACGCGCAGCATCACGGTGGGCACGGCGAACCTGGCCGTGGACTTCGCCTCCGGGCGCAGCAGCGGCGAGCTGAACTTCGAGTTCCAGGGCATCGGCGGTGGCCCGGTGCTGACCATCACGTCGTCGCTGGGCGTGTTCAATGCGCCCACACCCGGCCCGGGGAACCCCTCGGCCGAGCAGAGCTACACCGTCGCCGGCGTGCGCCTGGTGGGCAACGTTACCGTCGCCGCGCCGACCGACTTCGAGGTCAGCCTGACTTCCGGCAGCGGCTTCGGCGCCAGCGTGCAACTGACACCCACGCTCCGGACACTCGCCACCACTACGGTCTACGTGCGCTTCAACCCGCCGGGCTCAAGCTCGGCCAGCGGTGAAATCACCCACGACACCGGCGGCGCGCTGGATTCGCCGGTCAGCGTGAACGGCACGGTCAGCACCAACCCGGCCGTGTTCTGCAACCCCGCCAGCCTGAACCTCGCGGCGCCGCAGCTTGGCGTGGCGTCGCCCGCGCAGAGCTACACCGTTTCGGGCTACAACCTGTCGGCCAACATCACGGTCGCCGCGCCTTCTGGTTTCGAGGTCAGCCTGAGCAGCGGCAGCGGATTCACGGGCGGCCTGACGCTCAACCACACGGGCGGCACGGTGGCGCCGACCCCTGTCTACGTGCGCTACACGCCGACCACGCTGGGCGCCTCGGGCAACATCACCAACGTTGCAGGCGGGGCTTCGCAGAACGTGGCGGTCAACGGCACGGTCACCAACCCGCCGCTGATCACGGTCAACCCGGCCGCGCTCACGCTGATCGCGCCTTCCCTGGGCACGCCCTCGGCGGAGCAGACCTTTACGATCTCGGGCCTGTATCTGGCCGGCGACATCGGCGTGACCGCGCCAACCGGCTTCGACTTCACACTCACCAGCGGCAGCGGCTACGTCACCAGCCTCAACCTGACGCCCACGGCCGGCACGGTATCAGCCACCACGATCTACGTGCGCTACCTGGGCGGCTCGGCCAGCGCGAGCGGCAACATCGACTGCACCAGCACACAGGCGACGACGAAGCAGGTGGCGTTGAACGGCTCGGTCGCGCCGCCGCCCAGCCTGACGGTCACCCCGCTCAGCCTCAGCTTCACCTCGCAGGGCACGGGCATTCCATCCGGCGAACGCACCTTCACGGTTTCAGGCGTGAACCTGGTCGGACAGATCACGCTGACGGCCTCCGCGGATTTCCAGGTTTCGCTGACCTCGGGTTCGGGCTTCAGCTCCGGCGTGATGCTCAGCCCCACGGGCGGCACGGTTGCGAACACCACGATTTACTTGCGTTTTACGCCGACCGTGACGGGCACCACGCCGGGCACGGTAACAGTCAGCAGCCCGGGCGCGACCACGCGCGTCGTGAACCTGAGCGGCACGATCTCAACGGGCAGCGGCTCAGCCGGAAGCAGCGACGACGGCGGCGGCGGTTGCAGCGGCGGCGGGGCAGGCCTGCCCTGGATGTTGCTGCTGAGTCTGTTCGGCGCGGCGGCCGTGAGGCGCCGCCGGGCATAGCCCCCCATGGAAGTGGCGGGCTGGTGCGTTGGTTTACGCGAACCTGGAAAGCACCAGGCCCCAGTCGAGCTCGCGCAGGCTGGCGATCTCGAGGTCGGCGTGCCTGATGTCGTACTTGCCCTTGTTGCCTTCGTGGATGCCCACCACTTTCATGCCGGCGCGCTTGGCCGCGGTAACGCCGCTGGGCGAATCCTCCAGCACCAGGCAGCTTGACGGGTCAACACCGAGCCTGGACGCCGCCAGCAGGAACGGCTCCGGGTCCGGCTTACCCTTGCTGTACTGGTCGCAGGCGACCACGTGGGCAAAGCGCTCGCGGATACTCAGCGCGTCCAGCACCGCGCCCGCCTGCGCGCTGGTGCTGCCCGTCACCAGGGCTTGCGGTGCGCGGCCGTGGAACTCGACCACCTTCTCGACCGCGCCGGGCAGCGCGGGCACGTCGGCCAGCATGGGTATGTAGTCGCGGTCGAAAGCCTCGCGGATGGCGGCCACGTCGGCCTCGGACAGCTCGTAGCGCTGCACCATGTGGCGGTAGAAATCAAGCTCCGATTGGCCGAGCAGCGATTCGAACAGCGCCTCAGGCAACTCGATCTTCACGGCCTCAAGAAACGCCCGCTGCATGACGGTCCACACGACACGTTCGGTGTCGACAATGGTTCCGTCCATGTCCCAGAGAATTGCGCTAAACATCAGCCAACTTTTTGGGTGCCGACGGGATTGAATTGTTGGATGAAGCTGCCGCCTTGGTGATTCTCGATCAGCTTGATTGCGGGTGTTCCGGAGAACGTAACGATACAGGAATGGTGAGCTTTCAGAACTGCATCCTGCAATTCTTGATCGTCCTCAAGCCGTTTTAAGTTCAGCCCCAAAACTCCAAGGCGCTCGTAATTTAGGGGACGTGAATGCGACTTGGACACTTCGGGATTGGCTAGTTCATTGATGGTCCGAGCGAGTCGCTGTGCCGCGTCAGTCAGCCCGTTGAACATTCCTGACTGAAGCCATCCGGTAAGAAGTTCTTCAGTCAATTTTATCGCCTGAATGCAATCAATGAGCAGCCCCGGGGATACTTTGCCAGCAGCGGCGCCCAGACAGGGGCAAGCGCCGGATCTTTCTTTATGTCTGCCGCTGCCTGCTGGAACTGAGCAACCGGAGCGAATGCGGAGAATCCGTGTGGCATTTGCGGATCGACGGGACCAAGGGATGACTGACGCCCCATGATGATTTCGCTGCAGGCGAGCGCCATCATAGTTCCAGCTGACATCGCTATCTGTGGAACGATTGCGCGAATGTTTGTCCCGAACAGTCCGCGCAAGTAGTTGACTGTAGCTTCCAGCGCGCCAACTTCGCCACCGGGGGTATGGAGCAGCAGATCCAAGCCTTTGGTTCGGTCCAACTTGTGCAAGGTGGTCATGAAACCTTGAACGTCACCGAAATTCAGGTGGAACTGCGCTCCGTGCCTCGCAAGCTGGCCCTTCTCCAGCCAACCTGAGTAGTACACGACTACGTTCCGACCCGTCAGTTCTGCAAGCTCACGAAGGGCTTGGCGACGGACCTGATCGAAGGGGCTCTGTACCGTCGCGCCGACTTGCTGGACTTGCCGGAGCACGTCATCCCAACCGAAGCCTTGCGTCATGCCGATCGGATCTCCAACGGTCGAGACGAATTCGTTACTTGATTTGCAAATGGGTAGGCAACAGAAGTGCCTTCAGACGGAATCCAATCAAAATTCGCCAGCTCCCGACCTTCGGGCGATGCAATGCCCAGCTTCCGGTACAGTTCCACCACTTGTTCGTCAGTCGGCAACGTACTCGGTTGATCTACGTCATGTGGATCCATGATCTCGCTCCTTCCACTACAATCTTACGCCTTGGCGAGCGACTCTGCCATCAGGGCTTCGATATCCTCGACGGTCTTCACCGCGTCGCGGGTCATTACGTCCGGGTCGCCCTTGGTTACCAGCACGTCGTCCTCGATGCGCACGCCGATGCCGCGGTACTTTTCGGGCACGTCGTCGCGGTCCTTGGCGATGTAGATGCCGGGCTCAACGGTCAGCACACAGCCGGCGCGCAGGGGCACCCAGTCGTCGCCGTCCTTGTATTTGCCCACGTCGTGCACATCCATGCCCAGCCAGTGACCGGTGTTGTGCATGTAAAATTCGCGGTAGGTGCGGGGCTCGTTGCCCTTGTCCTTCTTGGGGTCCACCTTCTTGTTCTTCACGTCTTCGTCCCACTGCTTCTGGGCGGCGATGATGTCGGCCGGGTTGCCCTCAAGCAGCCCCATGGCGACCATGCCCTCGGTCAGCACCTCGACGGCCGCGTCGTGGCTGGCCCGGAAGGTGTCACCCTCGCGGCACTTGTCGATGGCCGCGAGCTGCGCCTTGAGCACCCAGTTGTAGACCTCGGCCTGGGCCTCGCTGAACTTGCCGTTGATGGGCCAGGTGCGGGTGATGTCGGCGCTGTAGTGGCCGAACTCGGCGCCGGCGTCGACCAGCAACAGATCGCCGTCGTTCAGCAGCATGTTGTTTTCGTGGTAGTGCAGGATGTTGGCGTTGTCGCCGCCGGCCACGATGCTGCCGTAGCCGTTGCGGGGGCTGCCCAGGTTGCGGAATTCGAACTCGATGGCCGCCTGCACCTGGTACTCGAATATGCCGGGGCGGGTGGCGCGCATGCCGGCGTTGTGGGCGGCGGCGGTGATTTCGCAGGCTCTACGCATGTAGCGCAGGTCGTCGGCGGTCTTGATCAGCCGCATCTCGTGCACGATCTCGCTGGGGTCGTGCATTTCCGTGGGCGCGTTGAAGCCCTGGCGCTTCATGGCGCGCACGCGGTTTAGCCAGCCCAGCACGCGCTCGTCAAAGGGCGTGTCGTCGCCCAGGTGCACGTACAGACGCTGCACGTTGCGCAGGTACTCGGGGACTTTTTCGTCGATTTCCTCCAGCGTGAAGGCCGCGTCCGCGCCGTAGCGCGCCTTGGCGCCCTCGGGGCCGGCGCGACGGCCGTTCCAGATTTCCATCATCTTGTCGCGCTTGGGCACGAACAGCACGAAGCGGTGCTCGCCGTGGCCCTTGATGACCAGCGC
Source organism: Planctomycetota bacterium (assembly GCA_027493625.1). Taxonomy (GTDB): domain Bacteria; phylum Planctomycetota; class UBA8742; order UBA2392; family UBA2392; genus JACKID01. The sequence goes on from JAOSKM010000003.1 coordinate 184,927, forward strand.
GAGCGAGCCGGGTTCTTCAAAGCCGGTGAGGTAGAAGAAGTCGGAGTGCTGGCGGTAGTCGTGGTGCACGTCGCCGTTGCGAAGGTAGGTGGGCGCGGCCGGGAAAATGGCAACGCCGTCCTGCATGCGCTTGATCAGCTCATCACGGCGGCGGCGGAAGATAGCGGCATCAAAGTCGTGGCTCATGGCATCCCTTTACCTGTCAAGTGTTGCGCCTCGCAGTGTAACACCGCAGGGCCGACGTGACAGGCTGGGGAGCCAGGCACTGGACATTAAGTGCAATGTGTCCATGTCAGTGCGGTAGCCTGTCTGTCCGTTCAGGCGTCACGGCTGACCTTCTGACTTACACCACGATTTTTAACAAGGCTACTGTTGACTACTGGAATATCACCCACTAGAAACACCAGCCGCTCACATGACATTTGGTACAGCATTGACAGGCCGTTGCGTGACCGCGCAAGGCCGAATTCCCTAGAAGAGGACAAACATGAACGTTGAACGCTTTGGGATTGCAGCACGTTGGCAAAAAGCCGGCCTGCTGGTCGCCGCCATCGGCCTCGCGCTGGTGACGAGCGGCTGCGGAGGCGGTGATGATGATGGAGGCGGCGGCGGCGCGCCGGGTTATGCGCCTCCCCCGACTGCTCGCCCGACCTTTACCGGCATGACCGTGGCCATCGACCTCAGCGGCGGCTCTGCATCGGCCGGCGCCGGCAGCGGCGGCGGAAGCCTGAACGCCTATGTGAGCGACGGCAGGCTCGCCACCGGCAACGGCGGTGACCGCGCCGGCATCAATGCCAACTTCCTGACTGCGGCTGTCCTGCTGGACAACCTGGTCACCTACGCCGAACTGATTGCCATCGACCCGAACGTCACCAATGTTTCAGGTGGCGTCACCGACATCACCCTGATCAACCAGGACTTCTGGCTGCCGGCCGGCGTCACGCTGAATCTCGGCGGTGCTGCAGGCACGGAATCCCAGGTCGTGATTCGCACCCAGGGCGCCGGCGACTACATCCGGCTGGACGGCAACGTGGTGACGACCCGTGGGGCAAACGCGGCCATGAACCTGTCGCTGATCAGCAATTACGCGGTCGGTCCGGCGATCACCATCGACGGCACGATCACCCTCGACGCGGGCGCCGGCCAGGCCGCGGGCGACCTGTCCGCTGACGCCATGCGCGGCTCGATCTACGTGGGCGGCACCATCACGTCTCTGGGCAGCTCGGGCGCGACCAGCACCGGCGGCGGCGACGTGGACTTCTACTCGTGGAAGGACACCTACATCCGTGCCGGCATTCTGCAGAGTAATGGCGGCAACGGCTCGACCACGGGCGGCGGCGCCGGCAGCCTGTATATGCAGGCGACCACGGTGAACGGCATCGTCCACTCCATCGCCTGGGGCTTCCGCGGCAACGGCGGCAACGGCGGCAGCGGCAACGGCGGCAGCGGCGACGGCATGGATGTCGAGACCTTCGGCGCTACGCAGATGTTCGCCATCAGCGAAAGCCTGGGCGGCACCAGCACCTCCGCGGCGGGTGGAGCTGGCGGCTACACCTACATCTACGCGGAATCCGTGTGGGGTGTGTGGGTTTCCAACAACAGCGGCGGCAACGGTGCGACATCAGGCGGTCCGGGTCGCTACGCGGAAACCGACGCCTATGACATCCACAGCTACGCCTTCGTGGTCACCAGCGACGGCGGCGACGCCTCTGCGGGCGCGGGCGGCAGCGCTGGCCAGGCCTACATGTACGGCTACGGCGACGTGTTCAACCAGGTGCTGGTTGACTTCATCGGCGATGGCGGCGACGGCACCACCAGCGGTGGCTCCGGCGGCTATCCCGACATCGAGGGCTACCACGACATCTACAACGTTACTCTGCTGGTTGACGCCGACGGCGGCAATGCCAGCGCCGGCAGCGGCGGCACCTCCGGCTATTTCTACCTGTACTCCGGTGAGGCGAACAGCTACGGCAGCGCGACCAACGTCGTGATCAACGCTGACCTGCGCGGCGGCAACGCCACTGGCGCCACAGGCAACGGCGGCGCCGTTTCCAGCAGCATACGCTGCTACTTCTATGGCAACGCGACCACCACAGACATCAGCATCACGACCCAGGGCGGCACCGGCAGCGCGGCCGGCAGTGGTGGCTACGGCGGCTACTTCTATCTGGAAACCTACGAAGACTGTCGTAACGCACGCGGAAATTTCGTGTTCAACGGCGGCAACGGCGGTACCAGCGGCGGTGGAGCGGGCGAAGTCTACTACGACACCTACTCCGATGCCGACACCCTTCTTCTGACCTGCACCGGAACCGGCGGCACGGGCGGCAGCGGCAACGGCGGCGAAGGACTGCAGTTCTACCTGTACACCAATTACGGCGACCTCACCAACGCCAACGTGACGGTCAACAGCGTTGGCGGCGCTTCAACCAGCGCCACCGGCGGCAACGGCGGCTATGCCTACCTGTACTCGGGCGACAGCAACTACGGTGACATGAAGAACATCCGTTACAACGTGACGTCAAACGGCGGAACGGGTGTCACTGGCGGCCAGGGCGGGTACGCTGAACTGTACTGCTACGGATCTGCCTGGAACCTGGACGTTGACATGAACACCATGGGCGGCACCGGCACGACCACCGGCGGCGCCGGCCAGCGCCAGTACGTCTACGTGGAAGGCGGCCAGATGGTTGGCGCCAACCTCAACCTGAACACAAGCGGCGGGGACGGCGGCACCACCGGCGGCAACGCTGACTACTTCGAGGTGTATGCCTACGGCCTGATGCAGAACGTGGTTCTGAACGGCACCGCCAATGGTGGCAATTCCACGACCTCGGCGGCCGGCGCCGGCGGCAACGGCGGCAACACGCTGTACTTCTATGCCGGCTACGACTACGGCGGCGACATGGTGAACTGCAGTGCCAACGTGACCGCCAACGGCGGCAACGCCGTTGCGGGCGCCAACGGAGGCAGCGGCGGCGAACTGGACGTCTACGGCTACAGCAACATCGAAGGCAGCACCTTCAACTTCACAGCCAACGGCGGCACGGCGCGGCAGCGGCCGGCAACGGCGGCAGTGGCGGGTACTTCTACATCTACGCCGGATACTACGGCTACGGTGGGATCGCCAGGAACATCCCGGTGACGGTATCGCTCAACGGCGGCGCCGCGACGGCTGGTACCGGTGGTTCTGGAGGCTATGCCTCGCTTGAACAGGACGACTACGGTCACTCGATCTATCGCCTGTTCGGCACACTGGACGGTGGCGATGGCGCGACCGGCGGCAATGGTGGAGGCGTGAATCTCGATACCGACGACCAGTACTCGACCGTCGAGTTGACACTCAACGCAGTGACCGCCAACGGTGGCGACGCGACGGCGGGCGTCGGAGGTACCGGAGGCTACCTTGATGCAACGCCAAACGGCACCAGCACCGGTGCGGGCAGCGCCATCCTTCGTGGCAGCATGACGGCCCGCGGCGGCAAACAGCGCTGGCGCAGGCAACAACGGCGGAACCGGCGGCTACGCTCGCTTCAGCTGCGGTAACAACGGCACGTTCTGGGCTGACAACCTCACTCTGGACCTGACGGCGGGCGATAGCGCGCTTGCGAATGGTGGCGCCGGAAACTTCGCATACACGTCAAACAACGGCCGCCCCTGTGCCGTGTACGGGACGTTCTTCGGACCTGCAACCGTCAGTGGCACCATCACCACCAACGGCGGAACCGGCTCCACGGCTGGAACTGCAGGCATTGGCGGCCAGGCGGGCGGTGTTGACCTGGACAGCGACGACCAGACGTTCCTGTTCACCGGCACGATCAACGCCAATGGCGGCAACGGCCCTGCGGGTGGAGGCAACTCAAACTACGTTGCGCTGGGTGCCGACTATGGTGAAGACGGAATCGGCGGATACCTGGAAGTCACCGGTACTGTCAACGCCAACGGCGGCAACGCCACCAACAGTGGCAACGGTGGTAACGGCTGCCCGTATCTGTTCATCGATAACTACAGCGGCATCTCCTACAACTCCACGACCCTCATGACCGGCACCCTGAATGCGAACGGCGGCAACGGCGCTGGCGCAGGAAACGGTGGCGCAGCAGGTCAGGTAGACGTCGACGCACGCAGCGACAGTGTCACGATGTCCGGCACCATCAACGCCGTCGGCGGTACAGGCGTGACCGGCGGCGCTGGTTCGAGTTATGTGGGCATCTATGGCAACAACCCGTTTGCTGCGAACATCTCCGGCACCATTCGCGCCAACGGTGGCGCTGGTACAACAACTGGCGGCGCTGGTGGTTACGTGGATGCTGGTGGCAGCACTTCCACCACCATCACCGTCTCCGGTACTATCGAGGCGAATGGTGGCAATGGCGGCACCACGGGAGGTGCCGGCGGCTTCATCCTACTGGGTTACGGCTCCGAGACGGCGATTGCGTTCGCAGCTACCGCTCGAGTTCGTGCAAATGGTGGAGCAGCAAATGGTGCAGCAGGAAACATCGATATCGACATCGTGGGCACAGGCCTTGGTGCGATCTCCGAGGCGGTTGGCAGCGTGCTTGAGACCAACACTGGTGCGGGCACTGCGGTTCCAGCCAACATCGACCGCAACACCAACTAGTCACAACAGACCGAAGCACAAAGGGGCGCGAGATCACTCGCGCCCCTTTTCTTTTTCTGGCCTGTTGCTGTCTTGGGGTCACCCTGGATCGGCTACTCGAGGCGGTTGCGTTGGGTGGTGATCCAGCCCAGTTGCTCCAGGGTTTCCGGGGCCTTGGGGCGGACCTCTTTGCACGCCGTCAGGAAGGCCTCGGCCGTGGCGTACCAGCCCTGGGCTGAGCGCTGGGCCCCCTGGTCGCCCTCCAGGGCCGCGTCCAGCTGCCCGTCGCCCAGCTCGCGCGTGAACTCGCCGATCCCGAAACGCAGCCACCAGCCCGGCACGTCCAGGATCCAGCCCCCGCGCAGCATTTCCAGCGCGGCCGGCACGTCCCGGTACGCCAGCACGCGCGCGTGCAGGTACAGGTTGTCGCCGCTTGCGGGGTTTTCCTCGGCGCGCTCGGCGTACTCGGCCAGCAGGGCCTCGTAGTCGTCGGCCCGGCGCAGCTCGATGCGCACCCGGTGAAGCTCCGGCAGGTCCGCGATCTCCAGGGCGCTGTCGATGGCCGCCAGCGCTCCGGCGCGGTCGCCGGCCTGGGCCTTTTCGGCGGACTCGGCCGTCAGCTCGTTGATGCGGGCAAGCTGGTCGTCGTCGAGCTTGCTGGCGCGCTCGAGAGGCATGGGCTGCTCGGCGCGTTTCAGCAGCATGGGGCGGAGGTGGAACCAGAAGGCGTCGCCCCGCGCGGGCTCGGTCTGCCAGAGGTCCAGGTACTCCTGCCAGACTGTGTCGAACAGGCCGTTGCGCAGCATCAGGTCCTGGTAGCGGCGGTTGGCCTGTGTGTGCCAGCGGTCGCGGCGGAAGGCGGCGTGGTAGTCCACGCGGGCCTGGTCGTCGCGCTGGTCGCGCTCCGCGCCCATGGCGCGCTCGACCAGCTGGTCCGCGTTCATGCGCGAGGGCGGCACGTAGCGCTCGTCGTAGGTGGGGCGGTCGAGGCTGGGGTCGTAGGTGTCCCAGACGTCGTCCACGTAGTCGTCACGGGACTGGCTGCCGCAGGCGGCAAGCATCAGGGCAAGCAAGACCAGCAGTTTACGCATGGCAGACCGAGAGGGGTTCGGTTGCAGGGAAGTACAGAATAGGAAAGCCGGCCGCCGATGGCAGCCCTATTCGCGCGCCGCGTGGGCATCCACCCACATGCGCCAGCCGCCCGGGAAGATCTGCACGTTGCTGTAGCCCAGCTTCAGCGCGATGTCGGCCGCCTGCTCCGGCCGCTTGTCCATGGGGCTGTCGCCCATGAACAGCAGGGGTGCCTGCTTGTCCTGTGGCAGGCCGCGGCCGCGGTCGAGGTCTTCAAGGGTGGAGTGGCGGGCGCCCTGCACGTGGCCCTGGGCCCACTGGTCGTAGTCGCGCAGGTCGAACAGGATGGCGCCTTCCCAGATGGAAAGCTCTACGGCCGGTGCGTCGCGCAGGACCAGCACGTCGGCCTCGGCGCGACCGCCGCCGCCGAAATCATGGCGGACCTTGCCGCTGCAGGCAGTGAGCAGCAGCAACGTGATTGCGACAAATGCGGCGAACCTGGCCAAGCTTGCTCTCCGTGCCTGTCCGGACAGGCGAAACCGCGTCCGATTAGTGTAGCATCGGTGCGGGAAGCATTTGATGTACAGGAATCCCTGCGGGGGTCAAGTTGGCGCTGCTGAACAACCTCGAGCACGAAGAGCTGTTCGGCGGCCTGCGCAGTGTGCCGGTTCGCGCGCTGCCGGCGCTTGGCACCTCGGTTCTGCTGTACCTCAGCGGCGACATGCTGGGCGGCTGGCCGCTGGCATGGGTGGCGTTGATTCCGCTTTGTTTCGCGTGCCGGGGCGCGGGGCCGCTGGCCGCGCTGCTGCTTGCGGCGTTGAGTCTGCTGGCGGCGGCCTTCAGCCAGACGTTCTGGCTGCTGGACGTCGAGGGCGTGTCGCCGCTGTCGATCTGGCTGGCCGGCGGGCTGCTGCCGGCGATTGCCTTTGCCGCCATGGAGCTGCCGATCTGCCGCAAGATCCCCTGGGCGCTGCGCCCCCTGCTGCTGGCCCTGCTGGCCACGGGCTTCTGGGCGCTGCTGCCCGCTGAGGCCGCGCTGCTGATACCGCTGGGCGGGCTGATCGAGGGCGAGCTGCTGGGCTGGGCGTGGCCGTACCTGGGGCCGGCGACCCTGGCCGGCTGCCTGGCCGGGCTGGGCTGGCTGGCGGCGGAGATGTTCCATAAGCCGCGCGGCCCGGAGGCGCGGCTTCCCGGCTGGCAGGGCGTGCTGGTGGCGGGGCTGCTGCTGCTGGCGGGCGGGATCGACTGGGTGGCATCCGTGACCGCTGGTGCCGTCAACCGGCGCGACACGGTCAGCTTCTACGTGGTGACGGACGCGGAAGACCCCGTGGGCGCGAGCCGCGAGGCGCTGGTCAACCGCACAAGCCGGGCTGTGCTGATCTGGGGACAGTTGCCGGTGCGCAACGACGCCGAGCATCGCGCCTGGCTGGAACGAGCGGGCGCCCTGGCCGCCGAGCAGCAGATCGCGCTGGTGATCGTGCTGGCCGGCCCCGACGCCGCCACGGCCTACGCCTTCATCGGCAGCCGGGCGCCGATCCTGCAGCGCCGCTGGGCGGGCGGCCCGGGTGAAGCTTCCGGCGAGCCGCTGGTGATCGACGGCAACTCGCAGTTGCGCGTCTACCCGACGCTGCATTCCGAAAGCCACTGGGCAACGCCGTGGACGGTCGAGGTGTTCACCACGGCGCTCGCGCCCGCACATCCGGCTCAGCAGCGCTGGTGGGTGCGCGAACAGAGGCGAGAGGCGGTCGTGCGCGGCTCACGCCAGATCGCAGTCTGGCGGGGCGGCGGACTGGCGCTGGACGGGAAGGGCAACGTACTGGCCCATGGCGAGGGGCGCTGGTTCTGGGCGCTGCTGCCCGCGGCCACGGAAACCGGCCAGCCGCTGGGGCACCCGCGCCTGCAGGTGCTTGAGCGCTTCCTGAAGATGGCCGCGCCGGTGCTGGCGCTGATGCTGCTGGCACTGACCCCGATCAACTGGCTCAAGCGGCGCCGGCGCCTGCATCGACAGAACAGCCAGGCGGTCGCGATCGAGGAATTGTTCGACCCCGAGACCATGCTCAGCAAAGAAGAAACCGAGCGAATCACGCGGCGCTACAAGCGCGAAGATGTCCAGGGCGGCGACTGAGCCTACACGTGCAGGCTGAAGTCGCGCAGGTCGCGGTGCATGGCGCGCAGGTACATGGCCAGCACGAAGCCCACGGCCGTGGCGTCCGGCGCGTCGCCCTTCAGCTCGAAGCGCAGGCCCAGGGTGCGCCCGGCGTCGTCGTCGAGCGCGATGCGCAGCTCGCCGTATTCGGTGCCGTCGGGGTCTTTGCCCGCCTGCACGTGGATGGCGCGGTGCCTGCCGCGCTCGTACTCCGGGTTGGTTACGTGGCTGAAGTAGCGGTCGATGAACTCGCGGTCGAGCTTGCCGAAGAACTCGCGCACCATGCTGGCGTGGCCGTGCTCGCTGAAGTTGACGTTGGCGGGGCCGGTGTTTTCACCCAGCGCTTGAGCTGGTCTTCGAGGCGGCCGGCGACAACGTCGGTTTTGCGCACGTTGCTGCGGGTCAGCATCAATGTCCGTGCCCGCTGCTCATGTGAGCGGCGCTGCACGCCCTCGATCTCGCTGCGCAGCTTCCACAGTTCCTTGTCGCGGTCCTTGAGCTGGCCCTCCAGCGCGCTGCGGCGGGCGTCCACGTCGCGCAGCAGTTCCTCGGCGGCGTTGAGCTCTTCCTGCAGGTTGCCCAGCTCGGCGTCGTGCTCGGCGACCGCGCCCTCGTGGGCCTCAAGCTGGCGGGCGTGCTCGGCCACTTCGTGCGCGTTCACCAGCGCGACCGTGACGCTCTGGTCGTGGCCGCCGCTGATTTCGTTCAGGCCCTTCAACAGGCGCTCGCGCTCGGCCTCGGCGCGTTGCCTGGCGGTTTGCACCTCCTCGATGCGCTTGCGCAACTCGTCCAGCGTCTGCCGCTGCTGTTCGCGCACGGCGTCGAGGTCGGCGGCGACGTCACCTGGTGCTGGTGTTGCCCCGCCGTGGCGTGCGCGGAACAGCACCAGGCCGAGCGCCAGCCCGGCGCCTGCGCCAAGCGCTAAAGCAAGGACCGCAACGATGCTCGATACCTCGGCAAGCATGGCGCGGATCATGCCATGAAACCGGTTGCGCGGAAATTCCTGTCCGCACGCACCGGGACGCCACGGACGCGAATCAAAGCCGTGCGCGTTTTGACCTTCCGTAGCAAAGGAGATTGCCATGACCAACGTCGGACGCAGGCAGTTCGAGCGCGCCAAGGAACGCAACCGCAACGAGGCCCGCCGCGCGAGGAAGGAACTGGCGCACGAGAAGGTCACCGTGAAACTGCCGCGCAAGGGCACCCAGAAGCCCGAGGGCGCAGGGCCCTCATAGGATGGTCTTGCCCAGCGCGCTGGCGATCAGGTCTACCGCCAATTGGCCGGTCTGGTTGTGCACGTCGAGGATCGGGTTTACCTCGGCCAGCTCCAGGCTGGTCAGCGCATCCGACTCGCTGATCATTTCCATGGCCAGGTGCGCCTCGCGGTAGGTCAGCCCGCCGAATACCGTGGTGCCCGTGCCCGGCGCCACGCGCGGGTCCACGCTGTCTATGTCAAAGCTGACGTGCAGGTAGTCGGTGTTGCGGGTGGCCAGGTTGATGGCGTCGCGCATCACGGCCGCCATGCCGCGCTCATCGATATCCTTCATGGTGAAGGCGTGCACGCCGGAATCGAGGATCGCCTGTTTTTCCTGGCGGTCCAGGTCGCGCAGCCCGACCAGCACCACATCATTCGGGTTGAGCTTGGGCGCGATGCCGCCGATGCGCGTCAGCACGTCCGGCCCCTGGCCCAGCGCGACCGCCACGGGCATGCCGTGGATGTTGCCGGTGGGCGAGGTCAGCGGTGTGTTGAGGTCGCCGTGGGCGTCGATCCAGATCAGGCCGAGTGTCAGCTCGGTGTCAGGGTCTTCCTTGCGCAGCTCGGCTTCTTCTTCTTTGTACGCGGACACCAGGCCGGCGATGGTGCCTATCGAGATGCTGTGGTCGCCGCCGATCACGAGCGGGAAGGCGCCCTTCTTCACGATGCGCTTGACGTGCTCATGCACCGCGTCGCAGGCGCGGGCGATCATGGGCAGGTGGTTGGCCTTGCCCTCCACCTGCATCTGCTGCTGCTGGGCGCGCTCGACGTCGCGGATCAGCACGTCGCCGTGGTCCACCACCGAAAGGCCGAGAGCCTTCAGCTTTTCCTGCAGGCCCGCGATGCGGATGGCGCTGGGACCCATGCCTACGCCTCGGCGCCCTGCCCCGTGATCCATGGGCACGCCGAGGATGTGGACTTCCTGGTCCTCCGGAAGATGGTTGAGACGTCTGCTGGCCATCAACCGAAGCATACCTTGAAACGATGTCATCCCGCCAGTGACTCGATGGCGGGGTTTCCGGGATTAATTTTTCCGCTCCTGCCTGCAGACGGCCGAAACAGCGGCCTTTGCGGGCCGATTCTTTTTTCAACTCCGTTGCCTGTGCCGGCCCGCGCCTCAATGGATGGCGGGGGATGGTCCCCGCCGCAACGGAGCAGCGCCATGGACCTGTCCGCCATTCCCTACCTGCTGATCTCGCGCGAGCTGGATTTCGGCTTCAGCACCGAGCGCGTCTACCTGTGCCTGTGCCTGCTGGACCACCTGGTGCTGGGCGTGGGCCTTAGCCGCGACGAAGCCATGCGCCACATGGTGACCGAACTCGAAGCCAAGTACGACGGCAGGCTCGAGCAGGCTGACGACGACGACGAAGGCTTCGAGCTCGACGCCTTCCGCCGCAACTAGGTGCCGCCATGTCGATCCTCGACTACGCGGCCCGCACCTTCGGCCTGCAGCCGGCGGCGCCGCCCTGCCCCAGTCCCGCGCCGCTGCCCCTTCCCGCGCACGGTGAATGCCTGGTCCTGCTGGGTCCCAGCGGCGCGGGCAAGACGCTGGCCTTAAACGCGCTGCTGCGCGCCACGCCGGGCGCCCGCGAGGTTAAGGCCCTCACCCGCGCGCAACTGGCCCGGCCCGTGCTCGCGCTGTTCGAGCCCGCCATGCCGCCTGAGCTGGTGCTGCGCACGCTGGCCCGCGTGGGCCTGGCCGACGGCCGGCTGTGGGGCCTGCGCGCGGGGCAGCTCTCGGCGGGCGAACGGCGGCGGCTGGAACTGGCGCTGGCACTGTGCGGCCTTTCCAGCGGCAGCCTGCTGGTGGCAGACGAGTTCGACTCACACCTGGACGCAACCACCGCCCGCGTGCTGGCGCGCAACCTGCGCCGCGCAGCGCACGGCGCAGGCCTGCGTCTTGCCCTGTCAACACATCGGCCGGAGACGCTGCCGCAGCTTGAGCCGACCCGCGTCATGGAGATTGACAACGGGCTGGCCCATGAGCTTCCGGCGCCGGCATGCGCCAGGCTGCTGGATGAAATCGAAATCGTGCAGGGCCGCGCCCGTGATTACGCGCGTTTCGCGCACTGGCACTACCTGGGCCCCGGCCGTCCCGGCCCCACCTGCCTGGCGCTGCTGGCGCGTCATGGGGGGCGCGACATCGGCATCGCGCTGTTCGGCTGGCCGCACCTGTTGCTGGCCGTGCGCGCGCGGGCGCTGCCCGAACATGCGCCGTCACGCATCAAGGCGGAGGGGGCGGCCGCGCTGAACCGCGACGTGCGCATGCTGCAGCGTGTGGTGGTTGAGCCGCGCTGGCGGGGCGCGGGCGTGTCGCGCCTGCTGATTCGCGCGGGGCTTGAGCGGCTGGGCGTGCCGCGCGTCGAGTGCGTGGCGCAGATGGGCGCTTTCAGCGACTTCCTGCTGGCGGCAGGTTTTCGTCACGCGGGCGAGGTTGCGCCTCCGGCAACGGTGCGGCGCCTGGACGAGTTCCTGCGGCGGCACGGCATCGCGCCCGCGGCTCTGATTGAGCCTGTGTCGCGCGCCGCGTGCCTGGAGGCGCTGCCGGCGCGGGAAGCCCGTCGCCTGCAAAGCCTGCTGAACCAGCTGCTGCGCACGCGTATCGAGACCGGCTTCGGTTCGCGGCGCGGCCGGGCTGGCTTCGACTCCGAGGCCATGCTGCGCAAGGCGATTTCGCGGCTGGGCGCGCGGCCCGGCTACTTCCTGTGGTCAGGGGAGGACACGAAGTGACCCGTGCCGAGTTGTTCGAGCTGCTGCGCTACTTCCCGCACGCGGCGCAGTTGACGTTCCATGACAGCGACGCGCGCTTCAAGGTGCTGATCGCCGGCGCGCGTTTCGGCAAAAGCCTGGCCGCCGCCCGCGAAACGCTGCTCGAGCTGCTGTCCGGGACCACCCGCGGCTGGCTGGTGGGACCCACCTACGCCCTGACCATGCCCGAATTCCGGTACATCCGCGACGACCTCTACGCGCGCCTGCACGCCGAACCCGCAGAGCGCGCAGACCCGCCCCGCCTGGTCGCGCCCTGGGGCGGCCAGGTGATCGCGCTGTCGGCCCAGCAGCCCGAGTCGCTGCTCGGGCGGGAAATCGACTGGTTGATCCTGTGCGAAGCCGCGAACCTGAAGCGCGACGCCTTCGAGCGCTTCCTGCGCGCGCGCCTCAGCACGCGCAGCGGCAGGCTGGTAGTGCCCACCACGCCGCGCGGGCACAACTGGATCGAGCAGTTGTACGAGCGCGGCCGGGATGACGAACCGGGCTGGGAAAGCTTCCGGCACGCCACCTGGGAGAACCCAAACATTCCGGCATCCGAGATCGAATCCGCGCGGCGCAGCCTGCCGCAGGACACCTTCGCCGAGCAATACGGCGGCGAGTTCACCTCGCCGGCCGGACGAGTTTACCGCGAGTTCCGTCGCGAACTCCATGTGGGGAAGCTGCAGGCCCCGCCCGGGGCGCTGGTGTACAAGGCCATCGACTTCGGCTACGCGGCGCCGTTTGCCTGCCTGTGGGGCGCGCCGGACGCCGATGGCCGGCTGCTGATCCTGCACGAGCACTACCAGGCGCGCCAGGGCATCGACCAGCACGCCGAGGTCATCCGCGCCGTTGACGACAGCTTCGTCGCCCTGGGCTGCCGCATCGGCCCCGCCTTCGCGGACCCGGCCGGCGCCCTCGAGCGCAAGCTGCTGGCGGATGCCGGCGTGCGCACGCTCAAGGCCGACAACCGGCTGCGCGGCGGCATTGAGGTAGTGCGCCGCCTGCTGCTGCCGCGGACAGACGGCACGCCCGGCCTGCTGATCGACGCCGGCTGCGTAAACCTGCTGCGCGAGCTGGAGTGCTACCTGTGGGGTGAAGACGTCGCGCGGCCCGCGCCGGGCCCGGGCGACGACCACGCGCTGGATGCCCTGCGCTACCTGTGCGTGGCGCTGGCGCGCAAGGTGGACTGGCAAAACCCGGGGACACTCTGGTAACCTGCGGGCATGAAGGAATTCCGTCCATCAACGTGGATCATCCTGGGCGTGCTGGTGCTGCTCATTTTCGCGCCGGTGTTCTTCATTGATCTCGAGAGCTTCCAGGGCAACCAGCCGCAGCCGGCGGACAACGGCCTGCGCCCGATGGTGCCGGACAAGCCCGCCCAGCCGCAGAACCGGCCGGGGCCCGCGGACAACCAGCCGGAAGCCCCGCCGGAGAACCAGCCTGAAACGCCGCCCGAGAACCAACCGGAAACCCCGCCAATGAATCAGCCGGAGACTCCGCCAACCGAATAGGAGGACATCGCCGATGAAACCAACGCAATGCAAGAACAGGTGACAGTGATTTAGTCTGGAGTTAATCGACGAACACCCCATGATGACACTGTGTCAGGCCTGAAACCCATTTGCGTTGAATTCCAAGGATGTAACATGCCGAAATGGCAAAGAGTGGGAAAAGGACAGAGGTAAAAACGCTTTCATTAGTTGATGGCGACCTGATCTGTTACGCCATCAATGAAGACAAGATGAAGCGACTTGAGCAAGCCCGGAGTGACATGTGGTCTGACAAAGCCGCTTGGTCCGCAGCGGCATCAACACTGTCAGCTTTTTTTGGGCTCTTGGGTTGTACGCCTTATTCATGGGCGTGGCAGGCGAGTTTCGCTATCTTTTCAGCGTCTTTTGTTGCTACTATTCTCATGGGCATAGTGGCTTATCGGGCTGGCAGAAAGCAGTCAGACGTACTAGCTGAAATCAGAGCGCAAAAGACACCACCGCTCCCTACGCAACCGGATACCAAGCCTGCGCAAGCGGCCAGCACAGCGAAGGCAAAAACATGATCCCGCACATGCACGCCGCGGTAGAAATCCCGCCAAACAACAGGGTAGGCGTTTCCGTAGATGGGAACGCGGTATACGGATACCTGATGGATGACGAGAACTACAGTTTGTGGAAGCAGGGGCTTCCAAGCCATGGTTACGGTGGGGCGTTCAACTCCAGCCCGTTCTTTCTAACGCCACCCTTTGCGGGGCGATGGAACGTTGTCGTGTGGCTTCAGCATGTGGCTGGACGGGCTCACGTGAACATGGCTCTTGAGTCGATAGCGTAGCAAGGTGCTTTCGTCTCGTCGAACAGCGCGGCCATTGTTGCTCAGACGACAGTTGTTGCGGCATGACACCGTGAACAAACTTTGAGGTAATGTTGCCCAGAGTTGATTACGTGATCCTTTGTGATGAAGTCCGCCTACTGACGGACGGCAGGTATTCACTCATTGGCATCCCTAAGATGCTCCTGCGCAATCCCGAGTTATCCGGAAAAAGTAGGTTGTTGAAGTTCGAAGGGCTCTGGCAGGTCAGCGGACTGTCAGCCTTCCATCGCGAGAAGATTCACCTGTCAGTGCAGAATGGGGCGGGACGCATCCTTGGCGCCGCCGACATAGAAGGCCCCGTTAGCGACTGGGGAACCATGACGGGACCCGTAAAGCTAGAAGAGATCACTTACGACTTGAGCGGGCTAACTTTTGTTTTTGCGGTCTGGGAACAGGAAGCCTGCATCGAGATCGGACGCGTCCACTTTCCTGTAGCGCAGATTCCTCAAGTCTAACCCTCAGTTCCAAATTCAGCCAAAGCGAGTTTTTAACTTCGTCGTCGAGCCTCAACCCAAACACGCCGTGTTCCGGACGCTGACAAGCCGCTTCCGTTAGTTGCGCCTTTGCCGCCGTAAAGGCAGCATAGATGGGTTGTTGCATCGTCGCTCAGGTCTGCCGGCGCTTTAGCGCCCGGGAGTTGTCGCCCAATGCTGGGCAAGTCCGACACCAAAGCCCTCCAGGAAAAGCTCGACCTGCTGCAGGCCGAGAACGAGCAATTGCGCCGCAAGCTGATGCTGCTCAGCGGCGCGGGCTCCACGGGCTCGATGACGCTGGGCAACCTCACCAGCTTCGGGCAGACGCGCGTGCCGGCGCCACAGGCCACCATTGCCGGGCTGTCGGTCGCCTACCTGATCGTGGACAGCCGCTGGCGCGTGATCCGTCTCAACACCCGCATGGCGGATTTCCTGAACGTCCACAAGGACGTGGTCAACGCCAAGCCCGCGCTGGCCGAGATGGACAACCTGGACTGGGCGCCCCACGTCTTCCAGACCCTGCTGCAGGACGCAGGCGAAAGCCACGTGGAAGAAATCTTTGAGGCCGAGCGACCCAACCCGGTCAGCGGGCGCTCGGACTACTTCCAGTTCAAGGCGGTCTGGTCCGGCGAGCAGGGCACGGTCACGGTGGAAGACGTCACGCGGCTGCGCACCACCCGGCAGTTCTTCGAGCGGCTGGTCAGCCCGCGCATCGTGGAGCGGCTGCTGGACAGCCAGGAAGACCCCTTTGTTTCCCAGAAGCGCAGCATGTCGGTGCTGTTTGCTGACCTGCGCAGCTTCACGACCTTCTGCGAAAACGTCGAGGCGCCGCGGGTGCAGGCGGTGTTCAACGAGTTCTTCGACGTCTGCATGCAGGCGCTGGAGGCCAACGACGCCACGCTGGACAAATTCGTGGGCGACCAGGTGATGGCGCTGTTCGGCGCGCCGCTGCCCAACCCGGGCCACGCCTACAACGCGGTGAAGGTGGCCGTGGACCTGCAGCAGGCGATGCAGCGCACACGGCGGCGCTGGATTTCGGAAGGGCTGCTGCCCAAGGCGCTGGTGGACAGCAACCCGGAGATTCTGACGCTGGGGGTCGGCATCAACAGCGGCGAAATGCTGCTGGGCATGTTCGGTTCACAGAAGGCCAACCAGTACACGGTTCTGGGACATCACGTGAACTTGGCGGCAAGACTTTGTAGTTTTGCCTCAGGCAACGAGGTGCTGGCGTCCATCGGCACCGTGCAGGAAATCAGCAGGTACGCCAAGGAGAACCCGGCACGGATCGCGATCCCGATCAAGTTCCGGACCAAGGCGCAGATTGAAGTGAAGGGCATCGCGGAGCCGGTGACGGTCGCGACCCTGGCCTACGAAATGGCCTGAACGGGGAAAGCATGGCGGGTGGCCAGAACAACCACGGCAAACCGGGCTCGCAGCGCGGGCCCGCACGTCCACCGCTGCCGCGCCCCAAGCTGCCCGGCCAGGGCAACCCGGTGCGCAACCCGATCCCTTACGCGCCGGCGCCCGGCCAGCGCGGGCCCGCGCAGCCGCCCAACCCGCTGGCGCGCCCGGCCGCCAGGCCGCGCCCGGCACAGCCCGCGGCGCCGGCCAAGCGCCCGTCTTCGCCCGTAGCGCCCGGCGCCAAGCGCCCGTCCGCGCCGGTGCAGCACCCGGAGGGCAAGCGCCCCTCGGCGCCGGCGCAGGGCACGCGCCGCACCTCGCCGCCCGAAGCGGCAGCGCCCGTCGAGGTACCGGCGCCCAAGGCCAAGAAAGAGCCCACCACCATCGAGGAACTGATCCCGGTGCTGATCCGGCACGCGCTCAAGCGCGACGACGGCCTGCAGATCACCACCTTCGAGGAAAAGTTCTACCCGCGCCTGCGCGCCTTCGTGCCTGAGTCGCTGCAGCGCATGGAGAAGGAGGTCATCCACGAGTACCTGGTCGACATCGCACACGCACTGTATGTGGCGATCGTGGTCGGCCAGTTCAGTTCGCGCCCCGTGCTGTGCGGCGTGCGCGCCGCCGAGCTGGCCGCCGACCTGATCGAGCGCGTGCTGCAGGACATCGTCGGCAAGGAAGACAAGCGCGTCACCCAGATCCGCTGCGGCAACCTGCTGGTGGGCCTGACGCTGAATGCCGTGCGCCTGCTGGAGAGCACCTCGCTGGGCAGCCAGTCGATCACCGGCTTCACCGACAAGTACGAGCGCTCGGTGATCACCACCTACGGGCTGAAGACACAGGCCGAGGCCACCGGCAGCGCGCCCTGGGTCGGCGACAAGGGCAGCCCGCTCGACAAGCGCATCGGGCGCGCCATCAACACCATGAGCAACGTGTTCGGCGACTACATCGGCCAGCACGGCGAGACCATGGACGACGGCCAGTACGACGAGGTGATGCGCGAGTTTGACGGCTTCATGGATCGCTTCGCGCCCTACATCGAGGGTGGGCGCTCCAGCGCCGACGAGCGCCGCAAGAAACTGGCGCGCGGCACCACCGCCTACCAGAAGGGCGAGGCCAAGGTCGAGCCCCTGGAGATCAGCGAGCTGCGCACCCGCCCCGCCGGCGTGGAAATCGTGCTGGCCGACAAGCGCATCCTGTTCGTGAGCGCCAGGGACGCCAAACGCATCGGCAAGGCGGCCGAGGGCGAGGTGGACGACACCGCCAAGCGCGAGCGTGCGGCGCTGGAGAAGCGCGCCCAGGAGAGCGGCGAGTTCGACCCGCAGGACGACGACGCGGCCATCGCCGAAATCGAAGCCCAGATGAAAGCCAACAAGGGCAAGAACCTGTAACGCCACTGCCTTGGCATCCGGGCAGCCTGGGGCAGCCCGCTACGAGCGGGTGACGTGGTCGGCCAGGGCTTTCTGGCGGATACCGGTGTCGATGGTGTTGTCTTTCTTGGGGTTGATCGCGCGGATCAGGTCGGCGATCAGCAGGTCGAGAAAGCCCACCACGGCGCTGTGGAACAGGGGCTCGTCAAACGCGGCGCCGAACTCCTTGCTCAGGGCGCGCAGCACGTTGGAGCACTGCTGGTTGGTGCGCTTGAGATGGCGCTTGAGCAGCGTGTCCAGCGTCAGCTGCTTCTTGATGCGGTCCGGCATGTTCAGCGAATCCGCAATCACGTCACGCACGCGCGGGAAGTACACGTCGAACTTGCTGCTGTTCCTGGCCCGCACCGAGCGTACCACCGCGCCGCGCCCCGGGCCGTCATGGCCGCACATCCTGCAGGTGTCGGCGCCGGCGGTGTCGAACAGCGCGCCGCAGTTGGCGCACATCGGGTGCACGCGGATCAGCGCCTCGACGGCGTCGTGGGTGGGCGCCAGCTTGGTGGCGTGGCGCAGGCTGCGGGCCGCGGAATCAAGCTGCCCCAGCGCGATCTGCGCCCGCGTGCGGCGCACCCACAGCTCGATGCTGGTCGGGTCGCGCTTGAGCCCGCTGGCCGTGGCGCGCAGCACGCCCTCATGGTTGCCCAGCTGGTTCAGGTAGTCCGCCAGCGCGCGCCAGGCGTCGATGCGGTCGGGCGCCGCCACAGCAACGCCGCCCAGGCGCGCCACCACGCTTTCCCGTCGTCTGCGGACTTCCGCCCCCGCGCCGGACTGGTTCGCCCAGGCCCGCCTGGCAAGCTCCAGCTCGCAGGTTACCGGGTCGAGTTGCCGGGCCCGGGTCAGCCATTCCTCGGCCTTCACGGAATTGCCCACCATCACGGCCTGGCCGCTCTGGTTGACCATTTCGATGATGGTGTCCTCGTGGTTCTGGCTCACGGGTGTTCCGGGTGC
The DNA here is from genome assembly GCA_027493625.1 of Planctomycetota bacterium. Classification (GTDB taxonomy): domain Bacteria; phylum Planctomycetota; class UBA8742; order UBA2392; family UBA2392; genus JACKID01. Next base: position 203,354 of record JAOSKM010000003.1, read on the forward strand.
ATCACTGCTATAAAGAGCCAATAATGTACCGCATTGCACAGCCGGGGAACATCCCCTTTCGATCCGGACGTTCGACCGGGTGCGGCGCGCCGGCAATCCGCTAGCATGTCAGCAGACCGAGGACCCGCTATGCCCAAACGCACGACGATCCGCGATATCCGCAACAAGGCCAGCGATGGCCAGAAGATCAGCATGGTCACAGCCTACGACGCCTTCAGCGCCCGGCTGGTAGAGCAGGCCGGCATCGACATCGCGCTCGTGGGCGACAGCGTCGGCACCACCCTGCAAGGCCGCAACGACACGCTGGGCGTCAGCATGCAGGACATGCTTTACCACACCGAGATTGTCGCCCGCAGCACCGAGCGCGTGCTGGTGATCGGCGACATGCCCTTCGGCAGCTACCAGGTGAATGAAGACCAGGCCATGCAGAACGCCGTGGCGTTCCTGAAGGCCGGCGCCAACGCGGTCAAGCTGGAAGGCGGCGCCAGCGTCATGCCCGTGATCGAGCGCATGTGCGAGGCCGGCATCCCGGTGATGGGCCACCTCGGCTTCACGCCGCAGAGCACCAACATCACCAGCGGCCCGCGCGTGAACAAGTCGCGCGACGAGCTGATGGAAGACGCCGAGAGCCTGGCCGACGCCGGCGTTTTCGCGCTGGTGCTGGAGATGGTGCCCGGCAAAATCGCGCAGGAAATCACGCAGGCAATCAAGGTGCCCACCATCGGCATCGGCGCAGGGCCCCACACCAGCGGACAGGTGCTGGTGTTCCATGACATGCTGGGCTTCAGCCCGGACTTCAGCCCCAGGTTCCTGAAGCGCTACTTCAACTTCCACCAGCAGGCGCTGGACGCGCTGAAGCAGTACAAACAAGAAGTCGAGGGCGGCCAGTACCCCGGCGAAGAGCACAGCTACTAACCCGTACGCTGCCGGGGCCACATTTGCAGGTGGCGCGGACATTCCTGCCCGCGCCCGTTTTTTGCCGGAATCGGCCGTGGATGTCGCGGCTCGGGTTATCATGGAAGCGGATTTCCGTACCAGGAGCCGCGCCATGAACCCCGTGCCCTATGGAAGCGTGCCGCTGCGAACGGACGAAGACGTGAGCGCGCTGCAGCGCATCGTGCGCGCCCAGCACCGCGTCATCACGGAGTTGAAAGACCTCGCGCGCAGGCTGAACGCCAAGTACGAGTCCGAGCAAAAGCGCATGCGCCAGTTCCAGGAGGCGATCGTGCTGGCCAACGCGCAGGCGCGCAACCTGCTGTTCCAGAACGAAGAGATGCGCCAGCGCCTGCAGCAGATCGAGTCGCACGGAGTTGAGCAGCGCCACCTGCACGTGGTGCAACTGCGCCAGCCGCCGGAGGGGGTGGCCATCACCTGGGTGGGCATGGCGGCGATCGTGGGCATGTTCCTGATGCTGCTGTACGCCGTGGCCGCTACGCTGGCGTGAACCGCGAGCGCCCTGCCGGCTCCTGATTTTTGGATTCCCATAATCGAGCCGTTGTTGCAGACTTTGCGACATGCAACCCACCCGCACCTATCATGACGATGCCCGCAAGTTCCAGAAAGCGTACCGCGACGCCGCGCTGGCGTTCGGCATCATCCTGGGCCTAAACACCGTGGTGATGCTCGGCCTGGGCGTGATCCAGCTGCGCTCGCCGATGGCCGAGTTCGGCCCGCCGGGCGTGCTGCTGGGCATGGGGGCGGCGCTGGCCGGGGTCACCATCGGCATCACCGCCGCCATCGCGCGCCGGCAGCGCTGGGGCGCGATCGTCGGGATGGTGGTGATGGTCCTCGTCGCGCTGGGCGCCGTGGTCAACTGGGTGAGCGAGGCAGCGGAATCGGGCAAAGGGCCGCCCAGCCCGGTGTGCGGCATCATTTTCTTTGCGATTGCATTCGTCCTGCTGGCGCGTGCGATCGGCGCCAGGGACCTGTCCCAGTCGTGGGCGCCGCAGCCCTACCCGTCACCGGAAGCATCGGCTTACAACCCCTACGGCCTGAGCGCGCCGCCCCCAGCGACGCCGCGCACGCTGGGCACGGTCGGGGCGGCTCTGCTGATTGTCGGCGGTCTGCTGGTGGTCGGCGGCGCCGGCGCGGCCGTCGCGAGTTTCGTGGCCGAAACCACCGTCAGCGAAGGCGCCTGGCAGACGGTGCGTGACCCGGAGCTGGGGGTGACAGTTGAAATGCCCGGCGAGCCGGTCCGCAAGCAGTTGCCGTCAAGCGCGGAGGCGCCCTACGAGGTCAGCTACACGCTGGACCGTCACCAGTACATGGTGGAGATGAGCTGCACGCGCCTGGCCCCGGACTGGTTCTTCGAGGAAGCGGAGTTCCGCAACCAGCTCGAGACGCAATACGACTCACAGTACGTGAGTTCGAGGTCCGGCAGCACCGTGAACGTCAACGGCATCAGCATCTACCGCGTGACCTTCCAGCTGACCGACGGCAGCCGCGCCGTCGTGCAGGGTTTCTTCGACGGCCGCGACGCCGTGATCATCAGCGTCTCCGAAACCGAGGCCGTGGACGGTGCCGTATCCAGACGCGTGCTGGACAGCATACGCCGCGAGAATCCCTGACGCGAACAGCAGCGCTGGCAGATAGCAGGCAACCCGGCACGGCCGTGGCAAGCCGGGCGGGAAATTTCTGCCGGGTGCCCGGATTTTGTCGCACGGCTCGCTATATTCCCTTTTGTTCGATTTCGGGAGTATGCCATGCCGTCGCTGAAGATTGAGAACCGCCTGCTGGCTGCCGTGGGCGAGGTGCGCTGCCGCTGCGGGGCCCTCATGTTCAAAGCCTGCGGGCCTGTGTGTCTGGAAATGAAGTGCCGGCGTTGCGGGACGCTGTGGCGATTCGCCACCGCCGGGATGTGTCAGTAAATCTTACATTTTTAATACAGGAGGCCGGAACCTCGCGAAGGTCGGAGCCCGCACACGAAGGAAGCTCCGATGTTGCCCAGGATCAGCTGCAACCAGTGCCCCCTGAAACCACGCTGCCAGGCGCCCTGCCCGGCCATTGAGCAGCAGCTGCCCGCTCCGGATCGCGGCGTGCTGCACGCCCTGCGCCGCAAGGGCGGCTTCCGCGCGGCGCGGCGCATCAAACAGCGCATGCGCGAAACGCGCATCATGCTGGAGCACCGCGACCAGCTGAAAGGCCTGCAGCGCGTGGTGTTCGACCTCACCTACAACGAGGGGCTGGGCCAGCGCGAGATTGCCCAGCGCCTCGGCATCCACCGCCGCACGGTAGGCAGCGCCCTGGAGGCCGCGCGCCGCAGGCTGGGCCGTTACGCCACGCAGGACAACCGGCCGCGGCGCCGCTAGACTCGCGGCATGGACTACGATGCCGCTCTGCGCCAGGCGACCCTGAACCTTGCCATCCTGCAGTTCGCGCTGGTGAACGGGGTGGTGATCTTCATGGGCGTGGCGCTGGCGATCGGGCCGATCTCGCCGGAAGCCGAGGGTCTCGACGTCCTGCGCTGGGTGGTGCTGGGCCTTCCGCTGATCGAGTTGCCGGCCGCGGCGCAAGTCTACGGCCTGCTGGGCCGGCGCATCCGCGACGGCGAGGGCTGGCAGGCGCGGCTGGCGGCCCTGCGTTCGCGCACCATCGTGGTGGCGGCGATGCTGGAGGCGCCGGCGCTGCTGGCGGGCATCGTGACGCTGCTGCTGGGCTTCAGCTGGCACGTGATCCCGGCGCTGGCGCTGTTCGCGGCCGGCCTGGCGCTGATCGCGCCCACGCCGCGCCGCGTCGTGCAGCAGGTGGGCCGCGAGGACGGCCGCATACCCGACCAGTATTCGTAGCGGGTCGGCCGCGGCGTGTTTAGCATCTGGGTATGTGGCCGGCGATCACGATTGAAAGCGTGGTGATCCTGAGCGTGGCGTTCGTGCTGTTCGCGGCGTTCGGTCTGTACTTCGCGTTGTGGAAGGCCTGGAAAAAGATCGACTCGCTGGAAGAACGCATCGAGAAGCTGGAGAAGCGCAGCGTGCCCGGTTCGTACCTCGATGCCAACGGAGAGAACCATGAGTGAAGTAGTGATCGCGATGTACCGGCCCTGGGACCACGCGAACGAAGAGGCGCTCAAGGAGCTGATCCGCCAGCACAACACCACGCTGCGGGTGGAACAGCTGATCACCGAGCGCCCGGCGCTGCTGCTGCAGGGCGAAGACGGCACCTACCTCGAGATTTTCGAATGGTTGCCCGGCGCGGCCAAGAAGGCCCACGACCACCCGGCGATCAAGAAGATCTGGAAGCGCATGGAAGAGCTGTGCGAGTTCGCGCCGCTGATCAGCCTGCCAGAGGCCGAGAAAACCTTCCCCCACTTCAAGCCGGTCGACGGCGTAGTGACGTAGCATCTGCGTAGCGCCGATGTCGTGCCAAGGCGCCTGCGGCGCGTGCCGTTCTGTGGCTCACCGGGGCCGGACGCGCCTCTGCTGCGACCGATGTTTGATACCCAAACAAAACACACCGGCAAACATGCCTGCCTCCCTGGCGTTGTGGAATCGAATGACTCGCCCGCGGGTTCTCAACTAGTTCGGATAAAGTTTCCAACCGGAGGCACCATGGAGTCTGCTCCCTCGTTCAAAGCACCACGGCCTGCACTGTTGCGCATCTGGCACTGGCTGAATGCGCTGGCAATGACCGGGATCCTGGGGACGGTGCTGCTGCGCAAGACGTTTCTGAGCTGGCGCACCAACGCCCAGGTGATCGAGAACGAGGTGCGCGAACTGGGTGGCGCGATTTCCGCGGACCAGGCGGCCGGCATCGCCAAGACAATCCGCGCGCCGATGTGGGAATGGCACTACATCTTCGGTTTCGCGCTGATCGGGCTGCTGGCGTTCCGCATCGTGATTGCCCTGCTGGACCGCTCGCAGTTGCCGGTGCTGAAGGCGTGGAAAGCGTTTCAACAATTCCGCCGTCTGCCCGGCGCCCACAAGGCGGCCGGCGCGCATCATCTGATGGTCCACGTCGGCTACGTTGTGTTCTACGTGATGCTGCTGTTGATGAGCATCTCCGGTACGGTGATGTACTTTGCCGAACCGCTGGGTGTGGCCAAGGAAACGGTCGACAACATCAAGGGCAACCACGAGCTGCTGATGTGGTTCTTCGTCGTGTTTGTGCCGGCCCACCTGTTTGGCGTGGTGGCCGCGGAACTGCGCGGAGATCGCGGCCTGGTGTCCGACATGATCCACGGCGGCGAGCCGCGCGGGTAGACAACCGGGGTCGGGCCCTTGCGATGGACAAGCGGGCCCGACCCCGGCTTTTTTTGTTTGCTTTATATAATGGCGTTATGTATTCTCCTGCCGGAGGCAACACATGACGGCACAGGCACTTGATCGACGTCCTATCGCCGCCCGCAACCTGGGCGCATCCCGGGCCCTGGCCTCCGCGCTGGCACGGGCGGGCGTCACACCCAACCAGATTTCACTGGCGGGCATGCTGTCCGGCGTGGCATCGGGCTTCGCTCTCGGGCTTACACCCTTGGCGCCGGGTGGGTGGTGGCGCGTGCTGTTCGTCTGCGCCGCGGCGCTGATCCTGCTGCGCCTCTTGTGCAACATGCTGGACGGCATGGTGGCCGTGGCGCGCGGCAGCTGCTCGCCACTTGGCGAGCTCTACAACGAAATCCCCGACCGCGTCTCCGACACCGCCACGCTGGTCGGCCTCGGCTTCGCGCTGGGAGGCCTGCCGCTGCTCGGCTTCGCCGCCGCGCTGCTTGCCATGTTCACGGCCTACATCCGCGCCATGGGCAAGGCGGCCGGCGGTCCCCAGCAATTCTGCGGCCCCATGTCGAAGCCGCAACGCATGTTCACGGCCGCAGCAGCGGCCCTGTTCTGCGCGCTGGCACCGGCCGCCTGGCAGCCCGAACTCGGCGTGCCGGCGCTGGCGCTGCTGCTGGTGTGCGCGGGCGCCGCGCTGGCCTGCCTGCGCCGGCTGTCCCGCGTGGCGAGTGCACTGAAAGGAGCACGGCCGTGAACACCATCGAGCGTTTGTTTGGCTGGCGCCACGCCCTGGACCACCCGGTCAGCCTCGGCGTCACCGTCAGCGTGGGTGCACTGCTGCTGCTGGCGCCGTTGCTGATCGCGCTGGTGAACCGGCTGGCGCGGCCCGAAGAGCGCCTGCGCCGCGAGCTTTGGCAGCGTTACGCCTCGTGGCTGCTGATCGCACCGGCCGTGATGCTGCCGGTGCTGGCGGGCGCAGCCTGGACGGTCCTGGCCGTCACGGCCCTCAGCCTGGCCTGCTACGCGGAGTACGCGCGCGCCACTGGCTTGTTCCGCGAGAAGCTGCTGAGCGCGCTGGTGGTGGGCGGCATCCTGGCGCTGAACTTCGCGGCGCTGGATCACTGGTACGCGCTTTTCGCGGCGCTGGTGCCGCTGTGGGCGGGGCTGCTGGTGGTGGCGGGCATCCTGCGCGACCGCCCCCAGGGATACATCCAGCGGGTGGCGCTGGCGCTGCTGGGCTTCATGCTGTTCGGCGCGGCGCTGGCGCACCTGAGCCTGTTCGCCAACGACGCCAACTACCGGCCCATGCTGCTGATGCTGCTGCTCTGTGTGCAGTTGAACGACGTGTTCGCCTTCTGCGTGGGCAAAACGTTCGGGCGCCGCAAGCTGGCGCCCAACACCAGCCCGGGCAAGACGCTTGCGGGCGGCCTGGGCGCGCTGCTGCTGACCACGCTGCTGGCGGTTGCGCTGGGGCGGCTGGTGTTCGCGGGCACGGCGCTGGAATCATGGCCGCTGCTGGTGCTGATGGGCGTCATGATCAGCGTGCTGGGGCAACTGGGCGACCTGACGCTTTCCTCGATCAAGCGCGACCTGGGCATCAAGGACATGGGCGCGTTGCTGCCCGGGCATGGCGGCGTGCTGGATCGCTTCAACAGCGTGCTGCTGGCGGCGCCGGCGCTGTTTCATCTTGCGCATTACCTGCTGCCCGCTGTCGGTCACGGGCAGGCTGCACGCATCATCACGGGAGGTTGAATGCGCGCCTGGCACTACACACCCGCGGCGGATTTCGGCCTGGCGCCGGGCGAGCGCGTGAAATGCGTGCGGCGCGAGGCGGGGCTGGTCGCCTCGCTGTTGCTGCGGCTGTTCTGGGCGCTGGTGCGGCTGTACTTGCGGGTCTGGCACCGCATCCGCGTGCAGGGGCTTGAGAAGCTGCCGCGCGAGACGCCCTTCGTGCTGGTCGCCAACCACACCAGCCACCTGGACGCCCTGGTACTGGGCGCCTTCCTGCCGTCGCGTCTGCGTGACCGGGTGTACCCCATCTCGGCCGGCGACACTTTCTTCGCGAAACGCAGCGTTGGCTGGTTCGCGGCCCTGTGCCTGAACGCGCTGCCGCTGTGGCGCCGCAAGACCTGCGCCCGCGCGTTGAGCGAGTTGCGAGAGCGGCTGGCCGCCGGCCGCTGCGGCTACATCCTGTTCCCCGAGGGCACGCGCGCCCGCGACGGTGCGCTGGCCGAGTTCAAGCCGGGGCTGGGCATGCTGGTGGCCGGCACGTCCACGCCCGTGATTCCCTGCCACATCGAGGGCGCATACGACGCCTGGCCGCCCGGCAAGCAGCTGCCGCGGCCTCGCAGGCTGACGCTGCGCGTCGGGAACGCTCTCGCGTTCAACGGGCTGCCGGACGAACGCGCGGGCTGGGAAGCCGCCGCGGTCGAGGCGCACCACAGTGTGCAGAAGCTTGCCCAGCGGGTTACTTGCGGCGGGTTTCCCGGGGCTCGGTCACCCTCACGCTTGTGAACCTGGGTTTGCCGTCGGCCAGCTTGAACTTCTGGTCCAGCGCGGTTTTCACCTTGCCCGACAGGGTCCCGGCTGTGCTGGCTGCGTTCAGCTTGATCACCCGCTCGGCTTCGGCTTCCACCTGCGACTCCAGGCCCTGGGCCTTGTACTCTTCCCAGTTCTTCAGCTTCTCGGCCGGGTTGTTGCCCGCGAAGCTCAGCTCGAGCTGCCACACCTCATCGTTGCCGTTGCGCTTGAAGTGCACCGGCAGATACAGCGGCTCGGGCGCGGTCGCCGACGACTGCACGGCCGGCGAGCCGCCCTGGTTCGCGGCCTGCGAAGCTCCGCCAAACAGGAAGTAGGCCGCGATGCCGCCGCCGATCAGCGCCGCCAGCACCAGGCCGATGATCAGCAGCTTGACCCAGCTCAATGGCGCGCCGCCCTGCACTTCGCCGGTGCTGCCGTTGATCAGCACGTTGTACTGCTTTTCCTTGAAGCGGTAGCCCATCACGAACACGGGCAGCAGCACGTGCTTGAAGCTCTGGCCGAAATAGCTGGTGCGCACTTCCAGGAAGCGGTGGGTGTCGCCCGGCACGTCGCGCCCGCAGCGGGCGTAGCACTCGGCCTGCATGCCGTCGCGGGCGATGTTCCAGCCTGCTTTCAGGTCCAGCGAATAGACTTCCGCGCGGAAGCCGGCCAGGAACTTGTCGTCGTAGGGCACCAGCGCCTGGGTGGGGAAGGGCTCGATCTTTTTCATCAGCGACTGCAGATCGCCCTGGTAGTACTGGCGCGAGGCGCACACCAGCCAGTCGTCAAAGTGGTCGCGGCGCGAGCCGCTGGTCCAAACCCAGCGAATCTTGCGCACCTGGCGCGACTGGCGCTTGCCCTGGCTGTCGGTGTAGTGCTCGGTGACGTAGTAGTAGTAGCCAGCCTGGGCCGTCCAGTTGCTGTGGGCGTTACTGTCGTAGGTCCAGAACGGCACGTAAATGCCGTGCAGGTCGTCCACGCTGGCGCGCTGCTGCAACGCACTGGGACGCACCAACCGCACCCAAAGCCGGCCCCAGAAGCCTTCGCCGCCCGACAGCCACTTGCGGAAGCGCTCCACGGCGTTGGCGCTGTCGAACTTGAAAGGCAGCAGCGCCTCCGGGCGCAGCACCTCTGGCGGCAGCTCTTCCTCAATGATGCGCTTGCCGCCGCAGTAGTCGCAGCGCGCGGTCTTGCTGCCCGCGGCCACGATGATGTCCGCGCCGCAGTCCTGGCACTTCACCTGGCTCTGGCCCGACTGCTCCATGTGCCGCACCTGGCCGAGGTAGCGGGCAATGGCGTCGTTCAGGTCGTACTCGATCACGGCCGCGTCGGCCGAGAACTCGATCGCCTGGGTGTGGCCGCAGTACTCGCACCTGAGTTGCGACTGGCCGGGGTGATAGGCCAGTTCGGCGCCGCACTGGGCGCAGGGCAGCGTGGTTGCGCTGGTTTTGGAGCCCTCTACGGGGCCGTCATCGTTGTCGAATTCACCCACGACACACCTTGCTTTAGTTGTCGGTTGTCAGTTGTCGGTTGTCAGGGGTCAGAAGGGGCGTCCAACCAATCACCCATCACCAGCCACCAGCCACCAATCACCAGCCACCAGCCACCGAAGGCGCACAGCATAGCCACTGGAGGCCGACTGTAAAAGCCGCCCGGAAATCCCCCACCGCCGCGTGAGAATAAGCAGTTATCCAGCACTATCCTTTACGCTTGAAGCAATTATAGAGGAAGACGATGAGCCTGAAGTACTTGAGTATCTGTCTGCTGTTGGGCCTCGCCACCGCGGCGGGGGTTGTATTGTCGCAGGACGCGGGCGACGAGCTTGAGGATGTGCGCCAGGCGCCCAGGCTGGTTGACCCGCGCGCCCACAACATCGGGCGGCTGATACCGGACCTCGAGTTCACCGACACCGAGGGCAAGGCCGGCAAGCTGTCCGACTACAAGGACAAGCAGGCGCTGGTGATCCTGGTGACCAACAAGGGCTGCCCGATCTGCAAGAAGTACGCGCCGGTGATCAACGAAATCGTGGAAGCCTACAGCGGCAAAAACGTCGCCTTCCTGCTGCTCAACCCCATGGAGAACGAAAGCGTCGATGAGTGCAAAGACGCCATCGGCCGCTACGGCTTCACGGCCCGCTACGTGCCGGACCCCAAGGGTGTGATCGCCAAGGCCCTGAAGGTCAACAGCACCGGCGACTGCTTCGTGCTGGATTCCGCCCGCACGCTGCGCTACCGCGGCGCGGTCAGCGACCAGTTCGGCCTGGGCTACAACCTGGACGAGCCGCGCTTCAACTACCTGACCGACGCGATTGACTCAGTGCTGGCCGGGCGCAATGTCGAGGTGCCCGCCACCTGGGCGCCGGGCTGCCTGCTTGAGCTTGAGGCTGTGGCGGCAAGCGGCGAGATCACCTGGCACAACCGGGTCAGCCGCATCGTGCAGGACAACTGCCAGGAGTGCCACCGCGCCGGCGAGAACGGCCCCTTCGAGCTGATGACCTACGCCGATGTGAAGGCCAACCGCACCATGATCAAGCGCCAGGTGAAGAACAAGCTGATGCCGCCCTGGTTCGCGAATCCCGAACACGGCGAGTTCAGCAACGACCGAAGCCTGAGCGACGAAGACCGCGAAGCCCTGCTGGGCTGGATCGAGAACGGTTGCCCCGAGGGCGACGCCAAGGACGCGCCGCTGCCCAGGAAGTTCACCGAAGGCTGGAAAATCGGCGAGCCGGAAAGCGTGCTGCAGATCGCCGAGCCCATCACCGTGCCCGCCAAGGGCAAGGTCGAGTACCAGTACGTGAAGGTCAAGACCAGCTTCGACGAAGACAAGTGGGTGCAGGCCATGGAGATTCGGCCCAGCGCTCCGCAGGTGGTGCACCACGTGCTGATTTTCCTGAAGTATCCGCGCAACCACCCGCGTGCCAGTGAGCAGCCCGATGACCGCGGCGGCCTGGCGGGCTATTTCATGGGCATGGTGCCGGGCCAGGGCGAAATCGTGTTCCCGGAGGGCATGGGCAAGTTCCTGCCCAAGGGCGCCGAAATGACCTTCCAGATCCACTACACGCCCAACGGCGAAGAGGTCCAGGACCAGCCCAGGCTCGGCATGATCTTCTGCAAGGAGAAGCCGAAGAAGGAAGTCACCACCACCGGCGTCAGCAACGTGTTCTTTGAGATTCCGGCCGGTGCTGACAACCACGAGGTGAAGGCGATTCACGTCGCGCAGCAGGACATGCGGGTGCTGTCGCTGATGCCGCACATGCACGTGCGCGGCAAGGCGTACAAGTACGTGGCCAAGCTGCCCAGCGGCGAAGAGATCACGCTGCTGGACATCCCGCGCTACGACTTCAACTGGCAGCTGGTGTACGTGCTGCGCGAGCCGATCGACCTGCCCAAGGGCAGCAAGATCTACGCCACCGGCTGGTACGACAACAGCGACAAGAATCCCGCCAACCCCGACCCCACCAAGAAAGTCGGCTTCGGCGAGCAGACCTGGCAGGAAATGCAGATCGGTTACGTGAACTGGATACCGGTGAAGGACTAGCGGGTCTTCAGAGCCGAACTGACGAGTGGCATGCGCTTCCAGCGCATGAGTTGCGACGGCCTCCGGCCGTCGACGCGGGCCAGAGGCCCGCGAAACTCATTCGCGGGACGCGAATGCCACTGCCCGCCGCTACCAACCTGACGGCCCACTAGCAAGGCGGCGGCACCAGGACCCCGGGCTTCGGCCCGGGGTTCGCTTTTTTCAACTGGCCTGTAACGCCCCTGCGCCTCGCCCCGTAATGAGGATGAAACCAACACCACCCCACAGGAGAAACGCCATGAAGCGCATGTTAGCCATCATTGCCGCCCTGCTTCCGCTGTTCATTTCCTCGCCTCTACTTGCCCAGGAGACAGAGACACTGCCCGACGGCCGCAAGGTGAAGATCATCCACAAGGACGGCGCCACCATCATTGAGGAAGTGAACGAAGACGAAGCCGAGGAAGCAGAGACCGAGGACCTCGACGAAGTGCTGCCGGCCGAGGTGCGCGAGCTGATCAAGCGCCTGCGCGAGAAGGCCGAAAAGGCGGACGAAGAGGGCGACTGGGAAGACGTTGAGGAAGACGGCGTCAAGATCCGCATCCGCGGCTGGGGCGAGGGTGAAGAACCGGCCGAGCTGCCCGAGGAAGTGCGCAAGGCCATGGAAGAGATGCGCGAGCGCTTCAAGAAGATGCACGAAGAGCTGCAAGAGCGCATGAAGAAGATGCGCGAAGAGTTCGAGAAGAACGTCGAGGAGTGGGAGAACGACCCGGACGCCGAAGTGGAGGAGTACGAGAAGACCTCGCCCGACGGCAGCTCGACGGTGAAGATCAAGATCGTGCGCATCCGCAAGAGCAGCCACTCCGAGGATTCCACACCGGAAGCCCCGAAGAAAGAAACCGAACGCAAGCAGTAACTCCGCAGCCCCGAAACCCCAACCCGGGGCCAACTGTGACGGAGCCGTCCCCACGCGGCTCCGTCACGCGTTTCGTAGCGCAGGGTTCGCGCGAGCGGGCTGCTTGCCCGCAGGTGCCGGGGGCGGGGCGCCCCGGCCTGTGCAGGCGGGGCGCCTGCGCTACGAACCGCCTGCCAACTGCCGCCTGCTAGATTTTTTCCCCACTGGCCACGGCCCGCCCGAAGCCTATATTCCGCGCGACGGCAACGGAGACTTCCATGGGCGTTCCTTTCCTCGACCTCAAGGCGCAGTACGCTACCATCAAGGACGAAGTGCTGGCCGGCGTGGCCAGCGTTTTCGATGACCAGGCCTTCGTGCTGGGCAAGTACGTCGAAGCCTTCGAGGCCGAATGCGCGAAGTACCTCGGCGTCAAACACGCCATCGGCGTCAGCAACGGCAGCGACGCCCTGCTGATCAGCCTGATGGCCGCCGGCATCCAGCCCGGCGACGAAGTGATCGTGCCCGCCTTCACCTTCTTCGCCACCGCCGGCGCCGTCGCGCGCCTCAACGCAAAGCCCGTGTTCTGCGACGTCCACGAGGACAGCTTCAACATCGACCTCAAGTCCGCGGCCGCCAAGGTCACGAAGAAAACCAAGGCCATCATCCCCGTAGACCTTTACGGCCAGTGCGCCGACATGGAAGGCGTGCTCGACCTCGCGCGCGAGCACAACCTGGCCGTGGTGGAAGATGCCGCCCAGGCCTTCGGCGCTGTGCGCCACGGGCGCAAGGCCGGCACCTTCGCGCACTACGGCTGCTTCAGCTTCTACCCGACCAAGAACCTCGGCGGCGCGGGCGACGGCGGCATGATCGCCACCAACGATGACGAACTCGCCGACCGCGTGAAACTCCTGCGCCTGCACGGCGAGCGCCCGCGCTACCACAACAAGGTGGTAGGCATCTGCGGCCGTCTCGACGGCCTGCAGGCGGTGGTGCTGAGCGTAAAGCTGAAGCGCCTGGACCAGTGGAACGGGCGGCGCGCGGAAATCGCGGCGCGCTACAACGGCCACTTCGAGGGCAAGCTGGCAACCCCGCCGGTCAGCGAAGGCAACAGCCACATCTACCACCAGTACACCCTGCGCCTGAACAACCGCGACGCCGTGGCGAAGAAACTGGCCGAGCAGGCCATCGGCTGCGGCGTGTACTACCCGATCCCGCTGCACCTGCAGGAGTGTTTCAAACAGCTGGGCGGCAAAAAGGGCGACCTGCCCGTAAGCGAAAAGCTGTGCGAAACGGCCCTCAGCCTGCCGGTCTTCGACCAGATGACAGACGCCCAGGTGGACGAAGTAGCCAAGGCCGTGCTGGCGGCGGTGTAGCCAGCGGTAATGAACCAAAGCCCGGGCTGCCAGGCCCGGGGGAAGCACACTCAGGTTGCCGGGTTCACGAAGATACGCCCGGGGTTTGCACCCCGGGCTTTGGCAAACACGCTCAAGCGTCAACCCAGGCCCGTGTCAGTAACTTTCAGCTGAAAGCTGGTTCAAAATTTTGGCAACTACCCTTACACGGTGTAAGGTTCCTGAGATTGACGGGACGAAGGGGGGAAATCAGGCCCCCGGCTGCTAGACTGACGCGTCTTTGAAGGGCCGATGGGAAGCTGACTCAGCATGACGGACGAACACGACAAGCCCGAACAGGAAGCCGAGGAACAGCCCGAGCCCGGGGAAACCCGGCGCCTTGAAAAAGCCATCCAGGACATGGAGTCGGGCGACATCCACGAGGGCACGCTGGTAGACATCGTCGCCCACACCGGCGAGCACGCCAAGCCGCCTGAGCCCAGCGTCACGGACGCCCTCAAGCAGGTCAAAAAGGGCCAGGGCCCCGACGTGCAGCCCGCCGCCACCATGTACGAACCCACCCGCCCCGGCCACGTCTCGGGCGGCAGCACACAACAGACCGTCTACGGCCCCACCGGCACGGGCGGCACCACGCCCCAGTCCGGCACCCTGAACGCGCCCAGCGGCGCGCGACCGATTGCCCCCTTCGGCGGCAAGATTGTCGTGGGCACGCGCATCGGCCAGATCGAAGTCACCGGCGTGCTGGGCAAGGGCGGCATGGGCGAGGTGTTCAAGGGCTACCACCACGCCCTGGACATCAACGTCGCCATCAAGGTTCTGCCCGACGAGCTGTCACGCAACGAGCTGGTGCGCCAGCGCTTCCTGCGCGAAGCCCGCCTGTGCGTCAAACTGGACCACCCGCACATCGTGCGGGTCTACAACGTCGACGAATACGCCGGCAACCTGTACCTGGTCATGGAAATGGTCGAGGGCACGGATGCCGCCCACATGCTCAAGAACGGCGGGCGCTTCCGCTACAAGCGCGCCCTTGAGATCGGTGCGGCCGGCGCCGACGCGCTGGCATACGCCCACACCCAGGGCCTGGTACACCGCGACGTCAAGCCCCACAACATCCTGCTCGGCGCAGCCGACGGCAAGATCAAGCTTTCCGACTTCGGCCTGGCCCGCGCCGCCACATCCAGCAGCCACCTGACCATGTCCGGGCAGATCATGGGCACGCCGCACTACATGTCGCCCGAGCAGGCCGAGGCCAAGGAAGTCACCGACAAGTCCGACGTCTACAGCCTGGGCGTGACCGTCCACCACATGCTGACCGGCGAAACCCCCTTCGTGGGCGACACGCCGATCAGCGTGGCCGTGCAGCACATCGCCAAGGAAATCATTTACCCGGAAATCCGCTTCAAGCCCTTCCCCAAGGAACTGGTGGCGGTGCTCAAGCGCATGACGGCCAAGGACCCGGCCAAGCGCTGCAGCGCCAAGCAGGCCGCGGTGTGGCTGCGCAAGCTGATCGCCATGGCCCCCGAAGACGACATTGCGGCCGGCGACGAAGGCGCGATGAAGTCGATGGCGCCCGTGGTGCGCGAAAGCCAGGCCTTCGAGGCCGCGGCCAAGGAGCGCCAGGCGCGCGACCAGCACGCCCGCGAGCTGGCGCAGACCATGCTGGCCACCATCCAGGAGGACAGCGGCCGCCGCGCCGCGGTGCAGCCCACCATGCAGGAGTCCGCGCCGGCATACGCCACGCAGGCGCCGGCCAAGAAGGGCTCCGGCGGCCTGGTGGCGGCACTGGTGCTGATCATCGGCTTGATGGGCGGCGGCGGTTTCGCCGGCTGGTACTTCACGCTGGGCCCGGGCGCGCCGAAGGCCAACAACGCGCCGATCATCGCGGGCGGCGACAACCGCGACAACGCCCCACCCCCGGCCAACGAGAACCGCGGGCCGGACAACACCCCGCCGGCCAACGCCGGCGGTAACACGGCCAACAACGCGCCCGACAACACACACGCGAACAACGCGCCGGACAACAGGCCGCCCGACAACGGCGGCGAGCTGCCGCCCCCGGAAGCGACCGACGATCCCGCGATCGCCAGCCTGCTGAGCGGCGCCCTGATGAACATCACCGATGCCAACACACTCGACGACCTTGATGAAGTGAAAACGAAGCTGGAACGCGCCTCGCTGGACATCAACCGCGGCAAGGGCAGCGCCAAGCAGCGCGAAGAGTACAAGGATCTCTGGATCCGCTACGAACAGCAGCGCGCCTACCTGGGCGCCAAGGAAAGCTTCACCCGTATCCGTGACGCGCTGGCCGGCTTCAATGAGCGGCGCGGCAGCGACCGCGCCGCCGCCATCGGCTTCCTGAACACAGCCATCAAGGAACGCGACGCGCTGGCCAGGATGGAAGTTCCCGCCGGGGCCGAGGCGCTGGTGGCCGCCGATCGCGACGCCTGGACCGAGAGCGTGAACAACACACTCGCCGAGCTGTGGAGCGAGCTGGAATCCGAGGCGAACCGCCTCGAGGAAAAGAAGCAGTACAGCGAGGCGCTGGCCATCCTGGGCGACATGGCAAGCATCAACCAGGCGGCGGACAAACTGCAGCAGGTCGAGGTCCGTCGCCACAACCTGCGGGTGCTCGAGATCCACAAGACCGTCCGCGCCAACCTTCAGACCCGCCAGTTCCAGGACGCCATCGACCAGCTCGAGAAGGCCCGGAAGCTCGGCATCCCCGAGCAGCTCCAGCCCGAACAGGACACCCTTGTGGCCGCCGTCAACAAGGCGATCGCCGATGCCCTGGAAACCCACCTGCTGGCCGCGGTCGAAGCCGCCGACAAGGGCGATTACAACACCGCCCGCAACGAGCGCGACGCCGCGCTGGCCATCCCTGGCCAGAGCAGCGAGCAGAAAGTCAAGGTGGCCGACGTCGCCTTCTACATCGACCTGAGCGAGCTGGTGGTCGCCGCCGAGCAGGCGGTCGCGGGCGCCCGTTTCAACGACTCCGCGGAAGCGCTGGACAAGGCCGACCGGCAGATCGAGTCCGCCGGCGATCGCGTGGTGCCCCCCGCGCTCACCGAGCGCCTGAAGCAGGCGCGCTCCGATCACGAGCGCGACCTCGCCAGGCACTTCCAGGAACTGATGGCCGCCGCCGAGGCGGACATGAAAAACAACGACTTCTCCGCCGCGGGAAGCAAACTCAACGCCGCTGACGACCTGCCCCTGAACAAGCAGCAGCGCGACCAGCTCAAGAAGTTCCGCGATCAGAACCAGGCCGCGCTGGCCGATTTCGTGCGCGAACTGGTCGAGGAAATCGAAAAGGCCCTGGACGCCAACAACTTCGAGGCCGCCCGCGACAACCTCGACGCCACGGAGTCGCTGCCGATCCCGCCCAATCTGCAGGCCAAGCTCGACGCCCTGGGATTGCGCTTCGCCAGCGAAGCCGTCAAGCGCCACGCCGAGCTGCTCGATGCCGCCCGCACCGCGCTTGCCGCACGCGACTATCACGCCACTCGCACCGCGTTGAACAACGCCCGCGAAATCCCAGTCGCGCGCAGCGAGCAGGAAAAGGCCCAGCAGGTCGAGGACGAGTACAAGAAGCTGCTCACCGCCGAGTTCACCGGCTACCTGGACGCCGCCGAAAAAGCCTCCAAGGAAGAGAAGTTCAAGGACGCCAAGTCCGAGCTCGACAAGGCTTCCAACCTTCCGCTCTCCGAGGACGACCTCGACCGGCGCTACAAGAACGCCCTTGAGCGCTGGCGCAAGGCCGTCGACGACAAGCTCAACCAGCTGCTGCAGTCGGCGCGCGAGGCCTGCGACAACGAGTTGTTCGCCTCGGCGGAAGGTTACATCAAGGAGGCGGAGGAACTCCCCTTCAACCAGGACCAGCAGATCGCGATCGGCATCACCCGCGACTACCTCAAGGCCGCGCTCGCCAAGTACAAGGACAAGCTGTTCCGCAAGCTGGAGGATGCCGCCAAGAAGGGCCAGGAAAAGGAGGGCCTGCGCATAGCAGAGCAGATCGAGCGCCTGGACCTCGACGACGGCGAAAAATACCGCCTCAAGCAGCTGCTCGAGACCCTCACCGGCGAAAGCAGCACCGCTCGCTACAACCGGCTGCCCGCCCACCTCAAGAAGCTGTGGGGCGACACCAGCTACCAGCCCGAGCAGCTGATCTCGCTGGGCGAGGAAATCAGCGCCGTCGCCGTCACGCCCGACGGAAAGTTCGGCGCGGCCGCCACGGTTTCAGGCAAGGTCTACTTCTACAACCTCAAGCGCGGCACCCAGCTCGGCAACAGCAGGGGCGGCACCCGCCGCCTCACCGCGCTGGCCCTCAGCCCGGACGGAAACTTCGCCGCCTGCGGCAACGACGACGGCAACCTGGTGCTGTTCGACCTCAGCGGCAACTCGCCCCAGGCCTCGGACCTCGGCAGCGTCGGCGACGACGTGTTCGGCCTGGCCTTCACCTCATCTTCCAGCATGCTCTTCGTGGCGACGCGCGACGCGCAGCTCACCCGCTTCAACCCGCGCACCAAGTCAAAGCTGGACACCCTCGCCACCGGCCTGGACCGTGCCCAGTGCATGGCGCTCAGCCCCAGCGACGCCTGGCTGGCCGTCGGCGGCGACGAAGGCCGGATCGCCATCTTCGACGCCAACCGCATGGTTCGGCAGGAAACCCTCACCGCCCCCGGCGACGACATGATCCAGCGCGTCGCCTTCAGCGCCGACAGCAACCAGTTCATCGCCGGGTCGATCGGCGACAGCGTGGCGGTCTGGGACATGCGCCAGCTCAACAAAAAACCAACCAGGCAGTACAAGGGCCTCTCCGAGTGGATCCGCGGCGTGGGCTTCACCCGCGACGGGCGCCGCTGCGCCGCGTTCGACAACGAGGACGACCTCGTCATCTGGGACCTGCGCACGGGCACCGTGGTCAAGCCGCTCAAGTTCAAGGACAAGTTCAAGGGCCAGAAGAACTTCATGCCCACCTCAGGCGTGATCGGCCCCGACGGCACCGTGCTGATCGGCACCCGCGAGGGAGAACTGCTGCACATCACCATCAAGTCCGCCGGCTAGCGCAGGTTTCTGGTGTAAGGTGTCAGGTGCCAGGGTGTATAACGACCCCTGAAACCTGATACCTGGAACCTGATCCCATGGCCAAGCACACGGGCACTGACATCAGCAAGCGCGTCCACAACATTCCGCCGGGCACCAGCGTGGAGTCGTTCCTGATCCACGGCCGACACTTCACCGAGAAGTGGGACTTCCGCCACCACATCATCCCGCCGCAAAGCAGCAGCGTTACTTACAGGCTCGATAAGACCGAGCGCGGGGCCCGCGGCTTCCAGGAGTACGCGTCCGGCGACGCCCACAAGACAAAGCCGATTTACATCTACGACCGGCTGGATGAGCCCACCCGCGGCATGCTGGAGGACGAGCTCGCCAGCTTCGAGGGCGGCGACTTCTGCGTAGCCTTCAGCACCGGCATGGCGGCGATCTCCGCGGCGCTGGGGGTGGTGCTGAACTCCGGCGACCAGGTGGTGGCCCACAAGACGCTTTACGGCTGCACCTACAGCCTGCTCACCAACTGGTACCCGCGCCTGAACATCAAGGCCGACATGGTGGACCTGCGCAAAATGGACGAGCTGCGCAATGCCATCACCGACCAGACCCGCGCCGTTTATTTCGAGACCCCGGTCAATCCCACGCTCGAAAGCCTCGACATCGGGGCGATCCGCGAGGTGGTGGACGAGTTCAACAAGAAGCGCGCCGACGACCGCAAGATCTGCATCATCGTCGACAACACCTTCGCCACGCCCTACTGCCAGCGGCCCCTTGAGCTCGGCGCCCACGTGGTGGTGCACTCGCTGACCAAGAACATCGGCGGCTACGGCACCGACATGGGCGGCGCGGTGATCGGCCCCCACCACATGGAAGGCCAGGTATTGCTCTACCGCAAGGACTTCGGCGGCGCGCTCGCGCCGAAGAGCGCCTGGCCCATCCTGGTCTATGGCCTGCCCACCCTGCCCCTGCGCCTCAAGCGCCAGATGGAGACCGCCTACGAGGTCGCCCGCTACCTGCACGGCCACCCCAAGGTGTCGCGCGTGGTGTACCCCGGGCTCGAGAACTACCCGCAGCTCGCGCTGGCCAAGAAGCAGATGCGCAGCCCGGACGGCAACTTCGTGCCCGGCAACATGATCTACTTCGAGACGGTCGAAAAAGACCCCGCCGAGCCGCTGAACAACATCAAGGTGGTGGACTGGATCGCCAAGAACGCCTACACGCTCACGCTGGCGGTCAGTCTCGGGCAGCTGCGCACGCTGATCGAGAACCCGGGCGCCATGACCCACGCGGCCGTGCCGCCCGAGAAGCGGCTGGAGGGCGGCATCGCGCCCAACGGGATCCGGCTCAGCATCGGTGTGGAGGCCGCGGAAGACATCATCCGCGATCTTGAGAAAGCGCTGGCCCACGCGCTGTAGCGGCATGCCCCTGGCAGGGCGCTATGCGGGCGTTACGCGCCGCAGCTTTACGTTGGTGTAGCCGACCTGCTCGGCCTTGGGCTCGTTCTTTTTCCAGTAGGCGGTCAGCATCAGGCCGTCGCCGTCTTCCACAAGGCTGACAACCACGCGGTTGCCGGTCACGCTGACGCCCTCGATGGCGCCGGCGCCCGGGTCTTCGGGCGTCATGTTCATCAGCATGCAGCCGTGGATGTTCGAGCTGACCACCATGCGCCGCTGGCCATCGGGGTCCACGGCCATCAGGCCCGCCACCACGTGCATCAGCTTGCCGGTCTCGGCGTGCAGGTTCTGGATTTCGAAATCGAGCATCTGTTCCGCGCCGCGCGGCTTCACGGTCATGCGGGTCATGACCGGCGTGCCCTGCAGCATCTCGCCGCGTCCGGCCCACTCGCCGATCCAGCCCCAGTAGGGCGCCAGTTTCCTTTGCATCACCGGGCTCCTAGCCTGCTACGCGCTGCAGCTTGACGTTGCTGAAGCCTACCGGCTCGGCGCCGGGGACTTCCTTCTTCCAGTAGCTGGTCAGCATCAGGTCGTCGTTTTCTTCAACCAGTGAGACGACCACGCGGTTGCCCTCGACGCTGACGCCTTCGATGGCCAGCGCGCCCGGGTCTTCCGGCGTCACCGGCATGTCCATCGCGCCGTGCAGCGTGGACAGCACCGCCAGCCGCAATTGGCCGTCCGGCCCCAGGCCCATCAGCGCCACCACGCCGTGCACCAGCTTGCTGGACTGTGCGTCCATCGATTCCACTTGAAACTCGATGACCTGGTCGGCCAGCCGCGGCCGAATCGCGAGCCTGGTGAACACTTGAATGTTGGTCTTGCTGACCCCGTGGCCGGCCCACTCCCCGAACCACTTGATGTAGGGCGCGAACTCCTTGTGCACTGCTGTTTCTCCTGAACGTTGCCAGTGACTTTTATCGTTGTACGAACAACATGCGCCAGAGAATTCGTCCAGCTTTTCCGGAACCTGTGCACACACGGGTGCGTCGTATCCCGTGGACGCAAACAAGGAGCACCCGATGCGATGGCCAATCCCAGCCCTGCTGCTTTCCCTGCTGGCACTTACAGCGCCGCTGCAGGCCAAGGAAGAGCTCGTCACGCTACCCAAGCGCGACACCGTGCAGCTCACCATCTACAACTCCGTTGACCTGACGCTGGTGCGCGAAACCCGCGAGCTGACGTTCAAAAAGGGCAACAACCGCCTGCAGTTCTCCTGGGCCAACACGCTGATCGACCCAACCAGCGTCGAGTTCAACGCCCTCACCAACCCCGACAAGATTGAAGTACTCGATACCAGCTACCCGGCCGAGAGCAACCAGATGCTGATCTGGACCATTTCGTCCGAAGAGGCCGTGAGCGCCAAGGTCGAGATCAGCTATTTCACCAGCGGCATCAGCTGGGGGCCGAGTACCACGGCATGCTCAGCGGCGATGAGCGCAGCATGAAGCTGACGGCCTACGTCAGCGTCAGCAACCGCTCCGGCGAAGAGTACGAGAACGCCACCGTGCGCCTGGTGGTCGGCAGCATCAACCTGGTGGAAGAGATTGCCGCCCTGGGCGGCGGCGGGCGCCAGGAACGCATGAAGGAAGCCTACGGCAAGATGCGCGAGGCCGACGCCGCGGAGAACCGCAAGAAAGACATCGTGAAGGAAGGCCTCAGCGAATACTACATCTACACGGTCGAAGGCCAGGAGACGATCCCCAACCAGTGGAGCAAGCGCCTCGAGAGCTTCGTGCAGGACGGCGTGCCCCTGCGCACCGTGTACACCTGGGACGCCCGCAAGTATGGCGCCCAGCTGGTCAAGCTGCTGGTGTTCAAGAACGACGAAGCCCACAAGCTGGGGCGGGAGCCCCTGCCCGCCGGCATCGTGCGGCTCTACCGCGACGCGGGCCAGGGCCGGCTCGGCTTCGTCGGCCAGGTGGTGACCGACTACATCCCCAAGAATGACGAAGTGAAGGTCAACGCCGGCGCCGACCCCGAGGTGCAGCTGAAAAGCAAGCGCCTGAGCTTCAAGAAAGAAAACCTCACCTTCGGCTGGAGCGGCAACCGCCAGTACCTGGCGGGCTGGGACACCGTCGAAGGATTTGAACTCGAGTTGAAGAACTTCCGCAAGCGCGACGTGGACTTCGAGGTCAACGTGGTGCTCAGCGGCGATTTCGATTTCGACAGCGAGACGGCCTCCAGCAAGATCGACTTCCAGACCCAGCGCTTCGCCCTGAACCTCAAGGCCGGCGAAAACCGCAAGGTCACTTACACAGTCCGCACCCGCAACGGCAGTAACGTACGGAACAAATAGAGCCCCGGCCGAAAGGCCGGGGAGTCGCGACGCAGTCGCGACAATCAACCCGGAGTAAGAACATGAACAAGCGAATGATCTTCACCCTGGCAGGCACCGCGGCACTGGCCTCCGTGATCGGCATCAGCCGCCCCACCACCGTGGAAGCCCGCATCAAGCTGGCCACCCTGCCCGACAAGGAAGCCGTGGTCGTGCGCTTCGACCACCCCAACCAGGTGCTGGTCGAGGAAGAGCGCACCATCAGCCTGCAGAAGGGCACCAACACCGTGGACTTCAGCTGGGCCGGCACCAACATCGACAAGGGCAGCATCGTGTTTCGGCCGGTGGATGTGAACAGCAAGGTGGAGATCCTTTCCACCAGCTACCCGCCCGGCGAGGCGGCCCTGACCTGGTCGATCGCCAGCCCGGACGCGCGCAGCGAGAAGTTCCGCCTCAGCTACCTGATGGCGAACATCCAGCGCGAGACCGACTACCGCGCGATCGTCAGCAACGATGAAAAGACGCTGACCTTCCGCCACTACTTCAAGATCCGCAACTGGTCCGGCGGCACCTTCGACAGCGCCGACTTCATCACCCGCGACGGCAAGACCTTCGAGAAGGGCCTCGACCAGGGCGAAGCCAAGCGCGTGCTGGTCAACAAGTGGGACAAGGTCACGCTCAACAAGGAGTACGTCTACGACTTGACCCGTCAACGCGAGGGCAAGGTGATGACCGACTACGTGCTCAAGAACACCAAGGAGGCAGGCCTCGGCGCCATCCCCCTCGAATACGGCAAGGTGCGCATCTACCAGGACGACGGCAAGGGCACCACGGCCTTCACCGGCGAGGACTGGGGCCAGTTCACCGCGGTCGGCGACGACATGCGCCTGAACATCGGCATCGCGCAGGACATCAAGGTCGAGTTCAAGAAGATGGTCAACGACGTCGAGAACCGCCGCGGCAACGTCTACGACACCAACGAGGTCGATGAATTCGAGATCAAGAACTTCAAGGACTCCGAAGTCGAGCTGACCCTGGTGCTGCGCGTGCAGGGTGAATGGGAAATGCAGAAGGACTCGGAAGGCTACACCGGCTTCGAGCGCGTGGACAACGAGACCATCAAGTTCAAGGTAAAGGCCCCGGCCAAGGGCGCGCCGGTCAAGCTCAAGTTCCACTACAAGCGGCTCAACAACTGGTAAGGAATACGTCTTGAGTCCCGAGTCCTGTGTCCCGCGTCGGGCACAGGGACTCGGGACACGGCACCCGGCACACTGGACAGGCACACCCATGAACCGCAATAACCAATTACCAATGACCAATAGCCAATGGAGTGAGGCCGCCGGTGTTCGCCCACAATTGGTTATTGGTTATTGGTTATTGGTTATTTGCTGTTCTGCCATCTTCGCCGGCACACTCAGCGCCAAAGAAGAACTGGTTACTCTTCCCCAGCGAGATTCCGTCCAGCTAACCATTTACAACAGTGAGGACCTGACGCTGGTGCGCGAGCGCCGCACGCTCAGCTTCAAGCAGGGCAACAACCGCCTGCAGTTCTCCTGGGCCAACACACTGATCGACCCCACCAGCGTTGAGTTCCACCCGGTCGGCAAGGACGCCCAGGAAGCGCTCGAGGTGCTGGACACCAGCTACCCCGCCGAGTCCCACGAAATGCTGATCTGGACCGTCGCCTGCACCAAGCCCGCCGGCTACAGCGTCGAGATCAGCTACTTCACCAGCGGCATCAGCTGGAGCGCCGAGTACACCGGCATCGTGGACGCCGCCGAAAACAGCGTTGACCTCACGGCCTATGTGACGGTCACCAACAACTCCGGCGAAGAATACGAGAACGCCCAGGTGCGCCTGGTGGTCGGCGTGATCCACATGGTTGAGCGCATCATTGACCTCGCACGGCCTCGCGCCCAGGGCGCCCCGCGCCCCATGCCACCCGCGGAGCTCGAAGAGCTCGAGCGCATGGCCGAGGACGAAATGAACGAGGACCCCTCCACCGGCATGGAGAAGCCCAAGGAAATCCAGAAGGCCGGCCTCAGCGAGTACTACATCTACACCGTGGAGGGCACCGAAACGATCCCGAACCGCTGGAGCAAGCGCCTGCGCAGCTTCGTCGTGCAGGACGTGCCGCTCAAGACCGTCTACCGCCTTGAGCCCGACAAGTTCGGCCCCCTCTTCACCAAGGTGCTGGAGTTCAAGAACGACGAGGAACACAAGCTGGGCAAGGAGCCCCTGCCCGACGGCCTGATCCGCCTTTACAAGGACGCGGGCCAGGGGCGCCTCGGCTACATGGGCACGCTCGCCAGCAAGTACATCCCCAAGAACGAGGAAGTGAAAGTCAACGTCGGCCCCGACGCCGAATGCACCCTCAAGGAAAAGCGCCTCTCCCTCAAGAAGAAGGACCTGGTGCTGAACCGCTGGAACCAGCTGGAAGGCTGGACCACGGTCGAAGAGTTCGAGCTTGAGGTGAAGAACTTCCGCGGCCGTGAGGTCGAGGTGGAAATCCACCGCAGCATGCAGGGCGACTTCGATTTCGAGAGCGACGCGGGCTTCGAAAAGCACGACGCCGACACCCAGAAGGTGCACTTCACACTGAAAGCCGACGAGCAGCGCAAGCTGGCGTTCAAGGTAACCACACGCAACGGCACCAACCGCAGGAAGTAGACATGAGCTGCAATAAACAATTACCAATAACCAACTACCAATGGAGTGCGGCCGCCGGTGTTTGCCCGCAAGTGGTAATTGGTAATTGGATATTGGTAATTTGCTGTTGCTTCATTTTCGGGAACACGCTGAGCGCCAAGGAAGAACTGGTGACCCTTCCCGAGCGCGACTCCGTCCAGCTCACTATTTACAACAGCGAAGACCTCACCCTGGTGCGCGAGCGCCGCACGCTCAGCTTCAAGCAGGGCAACAACCGCCTCCAGTTCTCCTGGGCCAACACCCTGATCGACCCCACCAGCGTCGAGTTCGAACCCGTGGGTAAAGACGCCCAGGACGCGCTGGAAGTCATGGACGTCAGCTACCCTGCCGAATCCCACGAGATGCTGATCTGGACCGTCGCCTGCACCAAACCCGCAGGCTACGAGGTCGAAATCAGCTACTTCACCAGCGGCATCAGCTGGAGCGCCGAGTACACCGGCATGGTCAACGCGGCCGAGAACGCCATGGACCTCACGGCCTACGTCACGGTCACCAACAACTCGGGCGAAGAGTATGAAGACGCCGAAGTGCGCCTGGTGGTGGGCGTGATCCACCTGGTGGAGCGCATCATCGACCTCGCGCGCCCGCGCCAGCCGATGCCCTCCGCGCCCGCGATGGACAAGGGCGAGATGCGCGACATGGCCAAGCGCGCCCGCGGCGGCGAGGCGCAGAACGGCATGCAGAAGCCGAAGGAGATCCAGAAGGCCGGCCTGAGCGAATATTACATCTACACGGTCGAGGGCCAGGAGACGATTCCCAACCGCTGGAGCAAGCGGCTGCGCAGCTTCGAGATCAAGGACGTGCCGCTCAAGACCGTCTATCGGCTCGAGCCCGACAAGCACGGCCCCCTGTTCACCAAAGTGCTTGAGTTCAAGAACGACGAGGCCCACAAGCTTGGCAAAGAGCCCCTGCCGGACGGCCTGGTGCGCCTCTACAAGCGCGTCTCCGACGGGCGCCTGGGCTACATGGGCGCGATCGCCAGCAAGTACATACCCAAGAACGAAGAGGTGAAGGTGAACGTCGGCCCCGACGCCGAGTGCACCATGAAGGAAAAGCGCGGCTCACTGAAGAAGAAAGACCTGACCTTCCGCAACAACCGCCTGGTGGGCTGGACTACCGTCGAGGAGTTCGAGATCGAGGTGAAGAACTTCCGCAACCGCGATGTAGAGGTCGAGATCCACCGCAGCATGCAGGGCCTGTTCGAGTTCGAAAGCGACGACGCCTGGGAGAAGCACGACGCCGACACCCAGAAGATCCACTTCACGCTCAAGGCCGGCGAGAGCCGCAAGCTCAGCTTCAAGGTAACCACCAAGAACGGCGAGAACGCCCGGTAACACATCTGCCCGCGGGCGGGGCAAGCCCCGGCCCCTACACGTACGCCTGTTCCACCAGCAGGTGCAACTCGCTGGTCGCTGCCGCATTACCCGCCTGCGCAGCGCGGGCGGCGTTGGCGATGCGTTCATACAGACCGCCGATCTCACGGCCTGGGATCGGCAGCGCGCGCAGGTGGCTGACCTTCACCTGCGGGAAGGCTTTCTGGCGCGCGTCTCGGAACATGGCGCGGTGGATGCGCGCGACGATGTCGCTGTTCAGCACGCCCAGCAGGTAATCGGGGTCATGGCCCGGCGCGCCGTAGCAGGCCAGCACTGAGTTGCGGAACAGGGCCCAGGGCTGATGCTTCGCGGCCACCGGGCGCGAGGCGGTCTGGCGCAGCACGATCAGCGCCTCGCGATAGCGCGCCTCGGGCGCGACACGCGCGTAACGGCCCTCCGGCAATTCCACCTCCCGCAGCCAGTGGGAGGGCTCCGCCAGCCTGAACGGCTCAATGTCGCGGCCCACGCGCAGGGGGCGGCCCTGCAGCTCGCGCGTGACGATCAGTTGCGCGGCGTTGCCGGTGTGCACGCCCACGTCGCCGAAGCTTTCGGCCGGCAGGCATGCGAAACGGCGCACGCGGGCCAGCAGGGCTGCGTCGGCATCGGCAAGCCAGGGGCGCTCGCTGCCGCCGCCCGCGCCGAACACGAACATTCCCGTCGGCTCCGTCACGCCTTCGAACACGTCTTCCCCCAGCTCAAGCGCGTGCTGCAGGCTGAAGCGCGCCGTCACCGCGCGGCGCGCCGCGCCGTAACCCGCCAGGTCGGCCATCTGCATCGGCAGCAGCAGGCCGAGCCGGCCGTGTTCTTGACGCGTCAAGTTTGCGCACTGCTCGGCGAACGCGGTGTGCAGCGCCGGCCAACCCGCGAAGGCAGCAAAGCGCGCGGCCAGCGCCGCCCGTCGCGCGGGAGCCAGCTCTACGGCGTGCCGACCGGAAAAGCTGACCCAGGGCGGGTTGGCGAGCACGACGTCGAACTCGCCGGCAGTCTCCAGCCCGTCGCGCACACTCGCCACGGCCGCGGCATCCAGCCCCAGGGCTTCCGCCATCACCTCGTTGCAGGCGGCCACGTTGGCGGCTTCGATGTCCCAGCCCTGCAGGCCGCCGTTCAGCCAATGCGGCAGCCAATCTGGCCGTTCAACAGCCGACCACTCCAGCGCCCCCAGCAGCAGCGCGCCCGCGCCGCAGGCCGGGTCCAGCAGGCTTGGCGGATCTTCCAGCGGCTCCAGGGTCAGGCGCGCCAGTTGCAGCGCGACCTCGCGCGGCGTGAACACGCGGCCGGGCCCGCGCGCCAGGCGTTGCGCGTGTTGTTCGTGAAGCTGCCATGCGGAATCAAAGTTCACCGCGGCGCCTTGAAAAGCTGGTTGCCGTTTTCGTCCAGCAGTTCCACCACCGGCTTGTCCTTGTCGGTCACCACCACGGCCGCGCGCGATTTGCCGGCCTTGTCGGCGATAGTCAGGCCGTTGTCGCCGTTACGCTCGCTGAACAGCAGGCTGCGCACGGTCTCGCGCTCGTCCAGCACGCCGAAGCCGGCCCAGCCATCGGCATTCACGCCCGCCACCATGCGCGGCTTGCCGCCCGCGTCGCGCAGCATCATGGCCGGCGAACTGTCTTCTTTCAGT
Organism: Planctomycetota bacterium; assembly: GCA_027493625.1. GTDB lineage: Bacteria > Planctomycetota > UBA8742 > UBA2392 > UBA2392 > JACKID01. The sequence goes on from JAOSKM010000003.1 coordinate 231,313, forward strand.
ACAAGTTTCATGCGCTCGTTGCCCTTGGCGTCCAGCAGCAGCAGGTTGGGCTGGCCGTTGCTGTTGCCGAAGGCGGCCATGTTGGCCCCCTTGGGATCATTCATCACCAGGATCGAGTCTTTCTCGCCCTGCACCGTCAGCAGGCTGGCCAGCTTGCCGTTGGCGAAGTTCATGCTCAGGGTGGGCGCGCCGTCCTTGTCGTTGCCCAGGCCCGCGCGCTGGCGGCCTTCCTTGTCGGCGAACGCGAGGCCGCTCCAGCCGTCGGCGGTGGCGCCCAGCACCACGCGCGACTTCTGCTTCGCGTCGGTCAGGTTGATCGCCATTGCGCCGTCCTTCTTGATGCGCACGGCCACGTTGGTGGTCATGTCATCGCCCCAGAGCTCGAACTCGGTGGCGCCGCCCGCCGCGGACATGCGCGCGCGCACGCGGCCCTGGTCGTCCACGATTTCGAGACGCTTGCCGCGCAGAGTGTCCGAATCCTGGGCCTGCACGGCGCCAGGCTGAAACAGCCACTGGGCCAGCGCCCCGCCAAGCAGAGCAGCGATGAGGGTGAGAAACAGCTGTGTCATCTTCATAGAAGCCTCCGTCGCCAGTGTAGCGACTCAGCATGCTGGTTTGCGACGCTGTTCAGCACCCGGAAGGTCGGCCCGGATGCGAAAGCAAGGAAGCCCGTTCAGCGCTTACTGCTGTAAAGAGTTACTTAACAACGCAGCCTGCAGGTTTCTGGTGAGCAGGGCTGGAACCACGGTTAGACACGGGTGAACACGAATCGCATGCGAATTCATGCCTGTGCGCCTGTGTTCACCCGTGGTTGCTTGTTGAGTAAGCGGATAAACGCCGATCAGCCTTTGCGCCGGGGCGGGAACTTGGGGTACAGGGCCTGCTTGTGGCCCGGCTGGCCGCCCTGCTGGGTGCCGCGGCCGGCGTGTGTGCCCTTGCTGGATGGCGGGGCGTGCTGCGCCAGGGCGTCCTCTTCGGTGCCCTTGAGTACGCGGGCGTTGCCGCCCTCTTCGTGCCAGTTGGCCTGCCTCATTGCTGCTCCGGGGCGGGCTGGGCTTTGGCGGGCTCGGGCTTGTCGGCGCCCAGCTTGTCGATCGGGCAGCAGCCCTTGGCCGGCAGGTAGCGCCAGTCGGGCGTCTTGCCGGCAAGCAGCTGCTTCAGCACCAGGCGCAGGTAGCGCACGCTCACGCGCTGGGGGTTGCGGGCGTCGTCAATGCCGCCGCGGTACTGCAGGCGGCCCTGGTTATCGAACACGAAACACTCGGTGCTGACCCGCGCGCCGAAACGGTCGGCGAGCGCGTTGCCTTCTTCTTTCAGTACCGTGAGGCGCAGGCGGTCCGCGTCGCCGTCATGGAAATGCGCACGAAGCTCATCAAGGCTTTCCATCGCGCTGCTGTTCACGGCCCAGAATTTCACGTCGCCTGCGAAATCCGAGGCCAGCGTGTTCAGGCGCTCTTCGTAAATCTTGCTGGTCGGGCAGAAGCTTGAAACCCAAACGATTACCGTGAACTTGTTGGTGCTGAAGTCGATGGTGTGCTTGTTGCCGTCGATATCGCTCAGCGTGATCTCGCCGGCCGGGTCGTTCAGTTTCAGTCCGGGCAGGCTGTCGGGAATGCTGCCGTCGGTGGTGGCTGCTTCGAAATCGACGTGCTCAACGCCAGGCGTCTCGGAAACGCCCTCAGGCGCGAGCAGGCCCAGGTACTCGCAGCACTCCTCAACTGTTTCCGGCATAAAGAGATATGTCGCGTAGCCGGTAAAGACCACCAGCGCGATCACAATCAGTGGAGTCAGGTACTTCATGGTCAAAACATCCGCTACCGAGTAGCCTCAGGCGTGTTCCATGCAGACATTACCACGCTGCCCCCCGGGGCATAAGGAGCAATCATGAAACGCGCCATGGTACTGGCAGCATTCCTTGGATCGCTGGCATTCAGCGCACCACTTTTCGCGCAGGATGAGCAGAAGCCCGCCGAAACTCCCAAAGAGGAACCGAAGGAAGAAACCAAGGAAGAGGCCAAGCCCGCACGGCCCGAACGCAAGCGCATGGACCGCACCGCCCTGCAGGAGCTCGGCCGCGTGATGCGCACCCTGGACGCGGACAAAGACGGCAAGGTCAACGGCGATGAGCTGGGTGACGAAGAGCTGTTCAAGAAACTCGACAAGGACGAAGACGGTTTCCTGACCGTGCAGGAAATGCTGGCCGACAAGGATGCCGTGGTGGCCAGCGTCGAGAAGCGCGAGGCCGAGGCCATGAAGGAGGAGTTCGGCATCCTCGACCGCGACGACAGCGGCAAGCTGAACAAGGAAGAGCTGGGCACGGACTTCGCCGGCCTGCTGGAAAGCGGCGACAAGGACAAAGACGGCGAGCTGAACCTCGAGGAATTCAACGAAGCGCGCAAGGCGGCCGCCAAGGCCAAGGCCGAGAAAGAGCGCCCCCAGCGCGGCAACATCATGGAGCAGGTGGACAAAGACGGCGACGGCAAGATCAGCAAGGAAGAAGCCCCGGAGCGGCTGAAGGAAAACTTCGACAAGCTCGACAAGGACGGCGACGGCTTCATCACCCAGGACGAGCTGAAGGCCGCGCGCCCCCAGCGCCAGCGCCCCAACCGCCAAGCCCCGGAAGGCGAGAAGAAGGGAAGAAGCGCCCAAGGGCGAAAGCGAAAAGGAAGACGAGTTTTAACCCGTCACGCAAGCCGGCCGCGCGGACCAGGTAGTTGCTGCGGCCACTATGGATGTCCAGGACCCGAGTCGAGCCTACACCAGCTCGATCAGCGTGATCTCGGGCGGGCAGTTGATGCGCACGGGCATCCATTGGCCGCTGCCGCTGTTGACGTACAGCTTTCGGCCATTGTGCTCGTACTCGCCGGCGTGGTACAGCTCGACCGGCAGCACGGGCGACAACTCGTACTGCCCGATGCGACCCATGCTTACCTGCCCGCCGTGGGTGTGGCCGGAAAGCTGCAGGTCGATCGGGCGTTCACGCCCCTCATGGAAGCTGCTGGGGTTGTGCGCCAGCACGATGCGCGGCGCGCCGTCGTCGGCGACGTCTTTGAGCGCTTCGTCGAAACTCGCCTTGGGCTGGCGACGGCCGGGATAATCCACGCCCAGCATCCACAGGTGGTCGCCGCCCACCTGTATGCGCCGGCTGGCGTCGCGCAGCATTGCGCAACCGGTTTCCTCGATGCCCGCGATCAATTGGTCGAGCTGCGGGCCGGCCGCGTAGTACTCGTGATTGCCCAGGCACATGAACACGCCGTGGCGGTGCTTTACGCCGCGCAGCATCATCTGCGCGTCCTCAAGCTGCTCCATGGCGTGGTCCAGCAGGTCGCCGGTGCACACCACGATGTCCGGGTCCTGGGCGTTGATGATCTCAACGATTTCGCGCAGGCGCGCGGTCTTCACGAAGCGCCCGATGTGCACGTCGCTGAACTGGGCAATGCGCAGGCCGTGCAGGTTGGTCAGCTCGCGCGGCACGGGCAGGCTTACCGTGCGTATCACCGGGTCGCGCATGGCCCCGACCGCGCCGATGCCGGAGCCGGCAATGATCGCGGCCGGCGGCACCAGCGCCGCCCGCTTCAGCCACTCGCGTCTTGACAGGTCAACGCTCTCGGGGCGCAGCCGCGCGCGCAGCTTGAGCGCGGCGAAAGCCGGGAAGCTGAAAGCGATCAGCCACGCGCCGTAGCACAGCACCGCGAACTGAATCGCCATGCTGGGCACGGAAAGCCACAACGGTGCGTCGGAGCGAAAGACCCGCAGCGCATCCGCCTTGAACGGCATCAGCATGGTGGGCAGCAACGGCAGCCAGAAGAGCACGGCCAGCAGGACGCGCGCCCGCCGCCTGCGGGCAGGGAAGGCCGCGGAAACCCGCACCCACAGCGCCCAGAACACCAGCGCGTTGACAGCAACCATCAGCAGTGCCAGCCGCATGGCGTAAGTATATTCCGTGCAACGCGACCCTGCGGCCGCAAAAGTGGGAATCCCTACACCAGCTCGATCAGAGTGATCTCGGGCGGGCAGTTGACGCGCACGGGCATCCAGCCGCCGGCGCCCCGGTTCACGTAGAGCTGGCGGCCCCCATGTTCATAGTGCCCGTTGTGGTAGAGCTCGAAGGGCAGTACCGGGCTGAAGTTCCAGTCGCCGATTCTTCCCAGCACCAGCTGGCCGCCGTGGGTGTGGCCTGAAAGCATCAGGTCGAGCCGCATCTCGCGCCCCTCGATGAAACTGCCCGGGTGGTGCGCCAGCACGATACGCGGCGCGCCGTCGTCGGCCATCTGGCCCAGCGTGAACTCGAGGCTTTCGCGCCGGGTGCGCTGCTGTAGCTCCGCCATGAACGGGCCCATGGCGTAGTCGATGCCCCCCAGCCACAGGTGGTGGCCGCCGACCTGCAGCTTGCGGGCCTCGTCGATCAGCAGGCCGGGGCAGGCCTCGCGCAGGCCGTCGATGATCGGCTTGATGTCGCCGTCGCGCGCGGGGATGTACTCATGGTTGCCCATGCACATGAACAGTTCGCGCCGCGGCTTCAGACCGCGCAGGAAACGCTGTGCCTCGGGCAGCTGGTCGATGTGGTTGTCGAGCAGGTCGCCGGTCACCAGGTGATAGTCCGCACCCGTGGCGTTGATGGCGTCGCGGATTTCGTCCAGCCGCCTGGCATCCATGTAGCTGCCGATGTGCACGTCGCTGACCTGCGCGAAGGTCACGCCATGCAGGCCGGTCATTTCGCGCGGGACGCGCAGTCGCAGGCGGGTCACCACAGGCGTCTGGCGCGCGGCGATTGCGCCCCCACCGCCGTGGCGACGATCGCCGCCGGCAGCGCCAGCGCGGCCTTGGCCAGCGCCTTGCGGCGTTCCTCGTTCACGATTTCGCGCTCGGCGGGCGTGCCGTCCGGCTTGCGGGCCAGGCGGCGCAGGCGTTTGAAGGCATCGATGAACGCGGCCGGCGTGCCTTTGATCAGCAGCACGCCGCCATAGACCCAGGTGGCAAGCTGGAAGGTCATGGCCGTGATCTGCGCCCATTCGGGCACCTGCTCACGGAACGACATCATGCCGGAAACGCCGCCGAACAGCATGAAGAGGCCGGGGTGCAGCAGGACCAGCATGGCCACGCCGACCACAATGCTCACCAGGTTGCCGCGTTTCGGAAAGGCGTGCAGCAGGCGGCGGCGCAGGGCAATGAACGTAAGCACGTTCAGCGCCGTGACCAGGAAACCGATCAGCATGAACACGTACTGGACCATCGCGCCAGTGTAACCGGCCGATGGCGCTCCGTATTCCGTGTATCGGTCCAAGCGGTTTGGCCGGGCGCCGCCTGAAAAAATCTGATTTCATTTGATTGACCCCGCCCGCTGGCGACGGGTACCTGCATGGAAGAAACGGGAAAACCTCCGGCTGACCGGCACGGCGCCCTGCGCTGGTGCGCCCGGCAGTGCACGCAGCGGGGCTGGCGCCTCGCCTGCTCGCTGCTGCGCAACAGCGCCGACGCCGAAGACGCCGTGCAGCAGGCTTTCCTGGTCGCGTTGCGCAAGCCGGACGACATCCCGCGAGATGACCCGTGGCCCTGGTTCGCCACGGTCATCGCCCTGGAAGCGCGCAACGTCAGGCGCAGGTACCAGCGTCCGCAGGTGTCCATCGACGCGGGGGAAGAACCCATGCAGTTGCCCGACCACCGGCACACTCCGGCCGAAGACAGCCTGGCAAGCCGCGAACTCGCACAGCAGCTCGCGGTGGCGCTGGACGAGCTGCCGGGGGACGAGCGCGAAGCCCTGGTGCTGACGCAGCTCGGCGGCATGAGCTACGCCGAATCGGCCAGGGCGCTGGACGTCCCGCTGGGCACCTTCAACCACCGGGTTTCGCGCGGCCTCCAGAAGCTGCGCAAGCGGCTGGGCGCCGGCGACGCCGCGGTGCTGGGCTGCCTCCCGTTGCTTCCTGTGGATGAGCCGCCGGCGACTCTCGAGCCGTTTCTTGAGTCGAAACTGGCGGCGGCCGGCGGGTCGGCTGTACCCGCAACCGTGATCATCGCAGGAATCGCCATGAAGAAGACCGTTCTGCTTGTCAGCCTGCTGGTTCTGCTGCTGCTGGGCCTCGGCGCGCTGGTGGCGGTGCTGAAGCCGGCTGACCCGCTCCCCATGCAGGGCCGCGCGGCCTCCGGGCCGGCGCCGCAGGTTCCGTCAGGCGCCCGGGCGGAGAACGCGCCGGTTTCGCGGCGGGACGCAACCCCGGGGACCGCAACGGACCCGTCCGCGAACGCCGCCCACGACGCCGCGCAGCCGGCCGAAGGCGGTCCCGCGCCGCGGGCCACGGACGAAGACATCGATGACGAGGAAGAACTGGAAGACTCCTGGCCGGTCAGCCGCCCCGACCGCGAGCCTGTGATCAGGCCCGTCCAGACGGCGCGGCTCGACACCCGCATCGTGCACGCCATCGGCGATGGCGAACCCTGGACCCTGCACGAGGAGCCCCACACGCTGCTGGTTTCGCCCGACGACAGCTTCGTGATCGCGGCCGCCAGGCAATCCGTGCAGTGCCTCGACGCCCGCAGCGGCGAGACGATCTGGGCGCTGTCGATTGAGCCTTTCCCGCTGGACGCCGTGGCGCTCAGCCCCGACGGCACGCGGCTCGCGGCCGCAACTTACGAACGCGTGGTCATGCTGGACGCCGCGACCGGCCGCCGCCTGGAGGGCGAAGACGTGATGTCATCGGCCGGCGCGCTGGCCTGGTCACCGGATGGCAGGCGCCTGGCCGTCGCGCACCGGCGCGGCGTGGAGGTGTTCGAGTTGCAGGGTGCGCGCTCGCTGTTCCGGCACCGGTTCGGCAACACGCCATGGGTCCTGCGCGACCCTGTCAGGCGCGTGCGTTTCAGCGACGACGGCATGCGCCTGCTGTGCGCGCGCCTGGAAGGACATTCCGAGGAGAACGCACTGCAGGTGCTGGATGCGGAATCCGGCCAACTGCTGCGCAGCGTCCGCGTCACCGAGCTGGGCCTGGCCGCGGCCGGCAGCCTGGTGCTGGCGGGCGACGGCAACTGCGCCGTTCTAGAGGCCATGGACGGCGCCGAGTTCGTGATGAGTTTTGACGAGTTCACCGAGATTCACCCCATCGGCGGCCGTGAAGAAGAGCTCGACGAGGTCTACCGCCGGCGCCGCAAGGAGTACGCGGAATACCTGGCGACCAAGGGCCTGAAGGAAGAGCCTGTGAACCGCCAGGTCGCCCGCTTCGCGGCGGTGATCAACGTGGCGGACGGCAAGCTGGAGAAGCGCGTGGGCCTGCCGGGCAACCGCGTGCGCTTCGCCCTCAGCGGCGACGGAGGCACGCTGGCCGCCTGGTCGGCCGGGTTCGCGCGCATCCTGGATTTCGGCGTATGGTCAGAGCGCGCCACGGCCGCCATCGCCACCAGCAGCACGGCGCTGGCGTTCAACCGCCGCGGCGACGTGCTGTTCTGCAGCGACGGCCTGCGGCTGCGCCGCATCGGCGTCAACGACGGCCGTGAGCTCGAGCCGGAAGCGCACCTGGGACTGAAGCCCGACGGCAAGTACCTGTGCCTGTCCGCGGACGGCAAGGTCGCCCTGTTCACCGAGGATCAAGGGCTGGTCGCCTTCGACTTCTCCTCGCGCAAGGTGCTGTGGCGCAGTCAGGACCTGCGCCCCTCATGCAGCGCGAACTCCTTCTCCGGCGACGGCTCGTGCGTGTTCGCCTTGCGCCGGCCCGCGAACCAGCCTCTGCTGCTGGACACCTTCACCGGCGAAGTCATGCGCGAGCTGGCCTGGCCCGAAGGAGTCAAGCCGTCGCAGAACATCGTGGTGTCGGGCGACGGCTCCACGGTGGCGGCCGTATGCGAGCCCACGGAGGGCGAATTCTGGACGCACGCGGTGCTCTGGCGCCAGTCGCAGGACTACCGGCCGCTGGTGCTGCAGGTCGATGGCACGACGCGCTTCGGCATGATGGGTCAGCTCGAGCTGAACCACGACGCCACCCGCGGCGCGACCCCGGCCTGGGAAGGTTTCATCGTGTGGGACTTCACGGTCGAGACCTTCCGCGTTGTGAAGACCCCGCAGGGTTTCATGAACAACACCACGCTGCGCATGACGCCGGACGGCACGCAGTTGCTTGCGGTGGCGATGACGCAGAAGCCGCAGTTCTGGCGGATCGACCTGGCCACGGACGTCGCCACCAACGTCAAGATCGCCCACGGCAAGGAGGGCGAGTACGGCGAGTTCCGCGATTTCCTGCTCGCGCCCGACGGCAAGTCGCTGCTGATGGCGCCACGCGGCAAGAACCTTTCCATCCTGCGAGTGGAACTCGAGTCGGGCAAAGTGCTCGACCAGTTCCCCGGCCATCGCGACACCATCGAGCGCCTGGCCCGCAGCGCCGACGGCAGCGTGATGGCCAGCGTCAGCGAAGACGGCGTGCTCTACTTCTGGCGCATGGAGTGAGTTGACCCGCTGCAGTCCGCGGTGAAGATGGACTCATGCGCATCTTCATCTCGGCTGATATGGACGGCATCACCGGCATCACCCACCCGGACCAGATGTTCGAGGGACGGCCGGGTTACGCCGCCGGCTGCGAGGCCATGACCGCCGACGTAAACGCCGCCATTGAGGGCGCATTGCGCGCCGCGCCCGGGGCGGAGTTCGTGGTGGCCGACGGGCACTCCCAGGGGCGCAACCTGATCATCGAGAAACTGCACCAAGCCGCCGCGCTGGTGTGCGGGCCGATGCACGAGACTTCCCGCCCGCTCAGCCAGGCCCAGGGCATCGAGGGCTGCAATCTGGCCTTCTTCGTGGGCTACCACGCCAAGGCCGGCACCGAGGGCGGCCTGCTGGCCCACACCTGGGCCGGGCCGGTGATCGCCGACGTGCGCCTGAACGGGCTCAGCGTCGGCGAGGTCGGCATCAACGCGGCCGTGGCCGGGCACTGGGACATCCCGCTCGGAATGGTCAGCGGCACCCACGACCTGCGCCCCGAGTTGGATGCGCTGAACTGCGGTACGCTGCTGGCCCAGACCAAGCAAAGCTACGGCCGCACAGCCGCCCTGTGTCTGGGCGCCAGGAAGTCACGCGCAGTGATTGGGGAAACCGCGGAAGCAGCCGTGCGGGCGCAGCAGCAGGGCAAGCTGAAACCGTTCAAACCCACGCTGCCGGTCACCATGGAGGTGGACACCCACCGCCGCGAGCAGGCGCAGAAGGCCGCCCAGGTGCCAGGCGTGAAGCAGACAGAAGAGCGCACAGTAAGCGTAACGGCCGAAACAACACTGCAAGCCGCCCTCACCATGTGGAAAGCCATGTGCCACGCCCAGAACGAACCCCCAGCCTGGCTGAAGTAACGGCTATAGCTCGGGGACCAGCTCTACGAGCGTGATCTCGGGTGGGCAGTTGACCCTTACCGGCAGCCAGCCCCCGGCGCCGGCGTTTACGTACAGGCGGCGCGGACGTGACCAGACCTCGATGCTCTGGGCGTGCTCGTAGAAGCCGTTGTGGTAGAAATCCACCGGCAGGATCGGCGTCAGGGCCGCGTCGCCGATGCGCCCGAGGTTGATCTGCCCGCCGTGGGTGTGGCCGGCCAGCATCAGGTCGAGCGGCATTTCACGCCCCTCGTAAAACGTACGCGGGTGGTGGCTCAGCACGATGCGCGGCGCGCCGTCGTCGGCCATCTGGCCCATGGTGTGCAGCAGGCTGTCGCGCGTGCTGCGCCCGGAAATCGAGCCGCCGCGCTGCGGGTAGTCGATCGCGCCGAGCCACAGTCTGTCGCCGCCGAACTCCAGCGCGCGGGCCTCGTCCACCAGCATCACGCCGCCGCCCTGCGCGAACTCATCCAGCATGCGCTGCATGTTGTTCGGCCGCGCGGTGTAGTACTCGTGGTTGCCCATGCACATGTAGATTTCGCCGCGCTTTGGCCTGAGCTGCGACAGGAACCAGCGGGCGAGCTCCACCTGGTCCATGTGGTTGTCCGTAAGGTCGCCGGTCACCACGTGGATGTCGGCGCCCGCGGCGTTGATGGCGTCCACCACGCCCTGCAGGCGCTCGCGGTCCATGTAGCTGCCGATGTGCACGTCGCTGACCTGAGCCAGCGTGACGCCGTGCAGGCCGCTGAACTCGCGCCGCACGGGCAGGCGCAGGCGCGTGATCACCGGCGCGCCCATGTAGCTGGCCACGCCGGCGCCCGAGAACACCAGTGCCGCGGCCGGCACCGCCAGCGATGCGCGGGCCAGCAGCCGGCGGCGCTCTTCGTTGACCGGCGCGGGCGCGGTCCGGCGCAGACGCCGCAGCAGCGCGGCCACCCAGGCGGGCGCGCGCGTGGCCAGCAAAACAACGCCATAGGTCCAGGCCGCGAACTGCGCACCCATGCTCAGCACCTGGGCCCACTCGGGCAGCCAGTCACGCACCGCGCGCAGGCCGGACCAGCCGCCCAGCGCCATGGCCAGTGAGGGTGCAGCAGCACCAGCATCAGCACGCCAGCCAGTACGCCGAGCAAGCGGCCGCGCCTCGGGAACGCCAGCTTCAGCCGGTGGCGCAGGGCCAGCCAGATCAGCAGGTTCAGAAGCGCCGTAATGATGCCGCCGGTCTGGAACATGGTATTGCCTATAACGGCCGACCTGCCCCGGCATTCCCGGAATTCGAGCGCGGCGCCAAGCCTACACGCGAGGCCTGCCCGATGTTCTAATGCGGACGAAATCGCGCCGGGCTGGCGTTTGGTTTTTGGGCAAGGAAAGAGACTGACATGGCCGGCACTGTGATGCCCTCGCCCATCCGGGTTGAGGAAGACGAGGCGGAAAACATCGAGCGCATCCGGCAGATCAAGGCCGAGCGCGGCGATTCATTGATCATCCTGGCCCACCACTACCAGCGCCTGGGCGTGCACGCCTGCGGCGACGTCACCGGCGACTCCTACGCCCTGTGCAAGGCGGCCGCCAACACCGACAAAGCCCGCGACATCGTGTTCTGCGGCGTGCGCTTCATGGTCACCAGCGCCGCGGTGCTGTGCCGCGACGACCAGGTGGTCTACCACCCGGACCGCAACGCCGGCTGCCCCATGGCCGACATGGCCAACCTGCCCCAGGTGCTGACCAGCTGGAAAGAGCTGGGTGAAGTGGTCGACACCAAGGCCGTGGTGCCGGTCGTGTACATGAACAGCGACCTCGACCTGAAAGCCTTCTGCGGCGAGCGAGGGGGCATCGTCTGCACGTCATCGAACGCGGGCAAGGTCTATGACTGGTGTTTTGAGCGCGGCGAGAAAATCTTCTTCTTCCCCGACGAGCATCTCGGCCGCAACACCGCCAACAAGTACGGCATCAAGCGCGAGCAGATCGTGCTGTGGGACCCCAAGCTGCCCTACGGCGGCCTGAGCCACGAGCAGATCCGCGACGCGAAAGTAATCCTGTGGAAGGGCTACTGCCACGTCCACACGCGCTTCAGCGTCGAGATGATCGAGAAGGCCCGCGCCGAGCACGAGGGTATCAAGGTGATCGTGCACCCCGAGTGCACCGAGGAAACCGTGGCGGCCGCGGATTTCAGCGGCAGCACGGGCTTCATCCAGGACTACGTAATCAACCGGATGAAGCCGGGCGACAAGGTGGCGATCGGCACGGAAGTGAACATGATCCACCGGCTTGCGGTGCAGCACCCGGACAAGCTGATCATCCCGCTGGTGCGCAGCCTGTGCCCGAACATGTTCAAAATCAGCACCGGCGACCTGCGCGACTGCCTCGAGAACCTGGACAGCTGGGAGCCCGTGAGGGCCGAGCCGAACGAGAAGCGCTTCGCCCGCATCGCACTGGACAACATGCTGTCCTGCGCGGGGTAGTCTCGTTGATTGACCCCGTCGCGACTACTGGTTTTGATCACTACCTCGCCAACGCTGGAGCTCCTGTTCCACGTTAGCGGACTTCAGCCATTGTTCTACACCTGCCTCAATTTTACCGACAAAGTGGAGTATGCCTGCGGAGTTTACACGCCAACTCTCCTCCGCAACTTGTGCAGTGTCTTCTGGCGACGAAAGAGCAATCGGCAATCGAGCGACGACGAGCGACCCGTCTTTCCCGAGTTGGTCAGGCGGAAGGTACTCTTCGCGGAGAAGTTTCCTTAACCCATCTGCGAGTTTCTGGACTCGTAGATCCTTTTTCCATTCACCGAGGTCGGTGCCCATCGAGTACTCGATCATGCTTCGGCCGTCTGCGGGGCGTGTCATCCAGAGTCCCGCCCACAATGCGGCTGTGTCTTGAAAAACCTGCCGCCGGACATCGCTGACCATCTTGTCCCAGTAAAGCAACTGACCGGCACCGGCTGTGGGATACCAGCGCTCAACGGCGATTGCAGCCTCTTCTCTGAGGTGACGGTCCACTTCAGTGACCCAAGCAGAATCTCCAGGCGATCTGCGGCCAAAGAGACCGATTCCCAATACTCGCAACGCCGCACGATGGCGTACCAGCGCGTTTTCAACCGCTTCGCCGCTGCCGCCGTCTCCCCGGCGCGCTGAACGCAGAACTCCAATTGCGTCCGCATGCAGGTTCTCAATCTGATGTACGATGTCGGGCTGAAACCTGGCGCGAAGTCCTACCGCACGTTTCAACTCCTCCACGGCATGCATGTAGGTTGTGGTAGCGTCTGGCAAAAATGACAGGTCACCAAGCCACTCGTAAAACTTATCGAATCCGATGGATGTGAAGCGATCACATTTTGCTATGTCGTTTGGACTGATAAACACCAGCGTGGGTGCCAATCCGCTGACCTCCCGCCATTGCTCATCAACCCATGCCGCGTAGTCGTGTGTCTGACCTTCACCCTCTACTGCATCGACTTTGTACTCGATCACAACGAGCGGCAGCGACTTCTGCCCCACGCGCGCCTGAACCAAGACGTCGATCCGACCGCTACCCCTGAAGCCTGACCGGGCATCAACCACATACTCGGGGAAGGCCTCCGCCGTGGTAAGATCCAGTCTCTCCAACTGGATCGGGCTCAATCGAGCGGCGTTCTGCCCACCTTTCTGCCTCCAGACAAATGACAGGAAACTTCTCAGAGCCCCGGCACCATGAGGCCCATTCGCAGGGTGTAAGAGCCAAGCCAACAGGCGTGTGTGGGCTGTCTCTTTTGTTTCGATGCCTAGAATCTGGAACAGTCCCTGCTTGGCCAGCACTCGTTCGAGTTCCGCGAAGTCTGGACTCGCCAGGAGTTCGTTCAAAGCTTCTTCTGCGTTCATCACCCGTCCCTTTTGGAGGCCCGCGCTGGAAGACAGTAATCTCAAGTGCGGATTTCACGTTGCGGTGACGGAAGTGTGCAAAAGTTCATCACTTCCCGATACGCCCTTGCCCGTTTTTCGGGGCGCGGAATAATGCTAGACAGCCCGTTGTTACTCACGGCAGATACGCGCAAGGTGCGCAGGACCAAACGCCCCACGAGGCGTCTACGGAGATTGAACATGGCAGGACCGAACACAAAGGAAGTCACCGGCGCCAACCTGGAAGACTTCACACAGGGCGTTTCGATGGTCGACTTCACCGCCACCTGGTGCGGCCCCTGCCAGGTGCTGGGCCCCATCGTGGACAAGCTCGCCACCGAGTTCGCGGGCAAGGTCAGCGTCGGCAAGTGCGACATCGACAAGAACCCCGACGTCGCCGGCGCCTTCGGCATCATGGGCGTGCCCACGCTGGTGTTCTTCAAGGGCGGCCAGATGGTTGACCAGCACGTCGGCCTGCTGCCCGAGGCCGCGCTGCGCGACAAGCTCAACAAGCTCGCGGGCTGATCCAATGCAGAGAAAAAGCGGGGACAGGTACCCTGGTACCTGTCCCCGCTCCGTTTGCGCCCGCTACTTCCAGTCTTCGCGCAGCATGGCGAGCAGGCGGTCGTTCTCGTCCCAGAAGTACCACACCGTGGCGTCGGCGGGTTCTCGACCGGCGCGGGCCTCGTCACTGCGCTCCATCACCGTGGTGTAGCGCACTTCGCCGCGGCCCTTCAACTCGTCGCTCCAGTTGCGCCAGTCGGGCGTGAGGTCGCCGCCCTGGGCCAGTTTTTCCTCGGCGAACTGGGCGAAGTTGGAGTACTTCAGCAGATCTCCCGCGCCGAACACCATGGCGCGGTCCGCCACGATGTCGGCCACATCCACGCCGGCCAGCACTTCTTTGCGCGGCTCGCCCAGGTCGTACTGCGGCCCGGCGCTGCACCCGGCCAGCAGTAACGCGATCAGCAACCATCTGCGCATGACACCCCCTAGAACTCGATGTTGATGCCGAGGTTGACCGCGCCGCCGAAGCGGTGCGGCACAATGCGCGGGTCTTCCGTGGTGCCGAACTCCTGGGTCTTGAGTCCCAGCTGGCCCGCAAAATCCAGGTGGAAGAACCACAGCCGCAGCCCGAAGCCGGCGGTCACGGTCAGCGCCTGCTCGGCGTCGGCCAGATTCTTGAAAGCGCCCAGCCGCAAGCCCAGCCCGAACGGCCCGAACTGCGGCTCGAAGGTCAGCGCCGCGCGCACGAACTGGCTGTGATAGCGCGGCAGGATATCGCTGCCGATGCGGTTCAGTTCGCCTTCAGCGGCGAGCGTCAGCGGCAGGCCGGCATCGGCGAACCAGGTGTAGCTGGCGCCCGCCACGAACTGGGGGTCGAAGCGGATCAGCGTGGGCTCCGGGTGGGTGGCGGGCTCCCAGCGGAACTCGGGACCGTTGAGGTTGCGCCCGGCCAGGCTGATCGTCAGCGTATCCAGGAACGGGATCTGCGGCGTGAAGACCACCCCGAGGTCGAAACCGACGTTGAAGCGCGAGCGCCCCTCGAACTGCGCGGCGTCCTGGGTCTGGCGGCCCAGGTTCTTCAGCATGTCGTTCACGCCGTCTTCGTCCATGTCTTCAATCGGCAGCAGGTGGCTGAAGGTATAGGCCTGGATGAAGCGCACCGTGCCGCCGATCGACAGCCAGTCACCCAGCACCGGGATGGGCAGCGGCATGCCGTAGCTGATGCCGAACTCGTAGAACGCCAGGCCGCGGATCACGAAGCCCGAGCCGTTGCCCGCCAGCGGGTCAGCGCCGCTCTCCAGGCTCTCGCCCGTGCCGTTGCGCGTGTTCACCAGGAAATCGAACAGGATGCCGGCGCCCACCCCGTCAAAGTTGATGCCGGAATCCTCGGCCGTCTTGGCCAGGATGTTCGCCTCGTCGGCCGGGTAACCGGCTGCCTGCAGGTCGGCGCTGAACTGCTGGCCGCCGGTGGTGCTGGGCGTCGCCCCGGCCGAGCCGGAAATCGCGGCAGCGGTGGAGATGAAGGTGTCCCAGGTGGCGCCGGATTCATCGACGAAACGGAAGTTGCGCAGGCTCTCCAGGTCCACGATGGTGGCGGCGCCCGCGATGGCGAACGCGCCCAGCGTGAAGGTCAGACCGTCGCCGCCCATGAACACGTTGCCGAAGCGCATGGCGATGCCGGACGAGGCCGTGGTGTAGACGCCGTCGCCGCTCAGGCTGCTGAGGCTGTCGAGCTTGTTGAAGATGCCGAACACGTCCTGGAAGTCGGAAAGGCTGGCGGTGCTGGGGGTGTCGAAGGCGCCGGCCTTGAACAGGTCAAACACGTCGTTGGCGGCCTGTACCACGTCGAACATCACCTGGAAGTCATCGCCGTGCACCGAGGCCGCGAAGCTGCTGGGCAGGTGGAACTCCATGCTCAGCAGGTCCGTCTCGCCGCGCTCCCAGGGTCGCGAAGCCGCGAACGCCGGGTTGTATCGCGCAGCGCCCGCGCCGCGGGCCGTGACGCCCGCGCTGCCGGCGCCCACTGCCGGGGCATGGAAGTCAACCCACTCCTCGGCGCCCAGGCCGTGGCAGAGCGCCAGGGCGAGAATCAGCAGCAGAATTCTGGGCATGGTTGCTCCTACAGCTCGTCGCCGTACAGGGGGCGAGCACGCGCTCGTCGTCCACCAGCAGCGAAACGTTGCCCCCACCAGCAGCGAGATGGCGTCTGAGGGCCGCGCGTCCACGCGGACTTCGCCATCGGCGGTCTCGATCACCAGGTTGGCGTAGTAGGTGTGGTCTTTCAGGTCGGTGATCTCCACGGCCTTGATGGCGCCGCCCATGCCGGCAATCACGTTGTCCAGCAGGTCGTGCGTCAGGGGGCGGGGGTGGTAGCGCTTCATGGCGCGGCGGTAGATCGCGACGGCCTCGGGCTCGCCGATCTCGATGGTGAAGTGGCGGTCGCCGCCGACTTCACGCAGGATCAGGCGCTGTGTGGGATGCGTGTCCGACAGGATGATGCGAGCCAGTGAAAACGGGACCATCGCCATGAAACGCCGACCTCAGGCTGTGAGCAACACTGACCAGTGTAACGGTGATCCGGCTGTCCACAACGGACCGGGAATCGGCCGTGCAGATTCGGCTGCCGGTACGCCGTCAAGCACGTGTTGCGGAAGTTGAAGGTGTCGAGATTGGGCCACAAAAAACACGAAAACACAAAAGGTACTGCCACAAAAACGGCCTGCAGTTTTCGTGGGCGGTTGTTTTGTGCTTTGGTGTTTTCGTGGCCTGATTGCAGTTGTAAGCGGTTGCATCCAGGCACAGAGTGCATCTGGCGGAAAACTTGCCCGACGCTGTTCTAGGCGTACCGCTGCGCCCGGGCGCTCGCGATCTGCAGGCGCACGACTTCGCCGCCTTCGCAGGCCAGCTCGTATTCGCCCGACCAGCTGCCCTCGGCTACGCGCCGCACGCGGCCCCGCCCGCCGCTGATTTCGCCTTCGTAATCAAGGTAAGCGCGGCGGTGGTCCGCCAGTTGTGCGCAGGCGCAGGCCTCTCCCACGGCCAGGGGCCAGCGCGCAAGCTGCAAGGTGCGCAGCAATTCCTGCCCCGCCACTTCCAGCATCAGGTCAAAGTGCACACCGCCATTGACGCTGTGCTCAAGGATCACGAACCTCTGTGCCATGCGCAGGATTGTGCTTGATCTTGAGTACCACGGCAAAGGCTTCGTCGGCTGGCAGCGCCAGGGGCCCGACCGCTCCGTGCAGGGCACCGTCGAGGCCGCCGTCGCCGACCTGGTCGGCCACATCGTCAGCGTGCAGTCTTCCGGCCGTACCGACCGCGGCGTGCACGCGCTGGCGATGCCGGCCCACGTCGATGTGGAGACGCGGCTGGCAGCGCGTGAGCTCATGCCGGCGCTGAACCACCGGCTGCCCCACGACGTGGCGGTGCGGCGCGTGCGCGAGGTTGACCCGCGCTTCCACTGCCGCTTTGACGCGCTTTCAAAACTGTACCGCTACACCCTGCTGCGCAGCCGCGCCCGCAGCCCCCTGCTGGGCGACCGCGCCCACCAGGTGCCCCGCGCGCTTGACCTGGCCGCGATGCGCGAGGCGGCCGCCCTGCTGGTCGGCAGCCACGACTTTGCCAGCTTCCAGACCAACCCCGACGTCGATCGCCCGGACGAAGCGGACCTGCCGGAAACCACGGCCGACACGATCGGCCCCGCGGCAATCGCCTCCGGCCACCGTGAGCCGCCGCCCTGGCGCAAACCGCGCCCGAAAGGGACGGTGCGCAGCATCTCGCGCGTTGAGTTGATTGAGCAGGATGAGCTGCTGCTGCTGGAGGTCGAGGGCGACGGTTTCCTGCGCGGCATGGTGCGCGCGCTGGCCGGCACGCTGGTAGAGGTCGGGCTTGGCAGGCAGCCGCCCGCCTGGGTGCAGGGTATGCTCGATGCCAGGGACCGCCGTGAGGCCGGGGCGAACCTGCCTCCTCACGCTTTGACCCTGGTTGGTGTAGACTATCCGTGCGAGCCGTTCGAAGGACGTGAATCAACAGACAGCCTGGCGCTGGTCTGAGGTCGCTTGCCTTGACACCCCCCCGGGGGCCGTTAGGCTCGCGGGGCTATAAACGTAAGCATTGGCGCATCTTGAGGTTGGGCGTGAAGGCCATCGTCTCGGACATCCATGCCAACGTCGCCGCCTGGGAGGCCGTGAAAAAGGACATCAAGTCCCACAACATCACGGAAATCATCAGCCTGGGCGACCTCGTGGGTTACGGCCCCGAGCCGCTGGAGATCATCGACGAAGCGATGGAGTTCCGCATCAACCTGATGGGCAACCACGACGAGGCCGTGGTCTTCGAGCCCGTGGGTTTCAACTACAGGGCGCTGACGGCGATCCGCTGGACCAAGAAGTCTCTGCAGGGCGGCATTTTCGGCTTCCGGAACAAGAAGCGCATGAGCTTCCTGAAGGGCCTGAAGCTGACCCACCGCGAGGAGGGCGCGCTGCTGGTGCACGGCAGCCCGCGCGAGCCGACCACCGAGTACATCCTGAAGCACGACGCTCAGGGCGCCGGCCAGGGCGTACCCGAGGCGGTGCGCAAGATGAACGACATCTTCAGCCAGTTCGAGAACCTGTGCCTGGTGGGGCACACGCACATCCCGTGCGTGATCGACGAGTCGTTCAACTACCTGACCGAAAAGGCGCTGGAGTACGAGTTCAAGCCGGAGAAGGGCAAAAAGTACGTGATCAACGTCGGCAGCGTCGGCCAGCCGCGCGACCGCGACACCCGCGCCTGCTACGTGATCTGGGACGAAAACCGCTTCATCTGGCGCCGGGTGGAGTACGATGTCGCCTCGACGGCGAAAAAAATCCGCGCGCTCAAAGAACTGGACGACTACAACGCCGACCGCCTGGAACAGGGAATGTAACCCGGACGGGCCCTGCCTCCGCCCGGCGAACTTGCTAGAGTGCCGCCACTTTCAGACAAGGAGATTCACGGTGCGTATCACCATCACCGCCAAGCACGTTCAGGTCACCGACAAGATGAAGGACTACGCGCGCGAGAAGCTTGAGAGGCTCGAGCGCTACTTCGACCGCATCGCAAACATCCAGGTCATCCTCGATAAGGACGGCCTCGAGAACGTCTGCGAACTGAACATCTCGACCGACACCCACAACCACCTCACCGCCGTCGTGCACAACCAGGAAGACATGCACGCCGCCGTCGACCTGTGCATCGACAAGGCCCACCGCCAGCTCAAGAAAATCAAGGAAAAGCTGAAGGGCCACAAGGGCAACGACAAGCGCAAGAAGCTGGGGCGCGATGTCAAGCGGCTCACCACACGCGTGCCGCGCGAAACGACCTACGAGGAAGCCAAGAACGAGTAGGCCCTCGGCAGGTGTCGGGTTTCAGGGGTCAGGTGCCAGGGTCTGAAGCCGACACACGCGTACAGCAGAGGCCGGTCGGCGCGGGGTGCCCTGTAAACTGTAACCTGTAACCTGAAACCTGTAGTCCAGCATGGCGTTGTTTCCGCGATTGTTCCGGCGTTCGCCCTCCGTTGTTGCCATCGGCGGCGGCACCGGGGCCAGCGGCCTGCTGCGCGGGCTCAAGGAACACACAGACAAGCTCACGGCCGTCGTCACCGTCGCCGACGACGGCGGCAGCAGCGGCCGTTTCCGCAAAGAATTCGGCATGCTGCCCCCGGGCGATATCCGCAACTGCCTGGCGGCGCTGTCGGACGCGGGGCCAGTGCTGGAGAAGCTGTTCCAGCACCGCTTTGAAGAGGGCGACCTCAAGGGCCACCCCTTCGGCAACATCTTCCTCGCCGCCATGACCCAGGTCACCGGCGACTTCGAACAGGCCGTGCGCGAGGCCAACCGCGTGCTCAACGTGCACGGCCGCGTGCTGCCTGCCACGGCCACCAAGATCAGCCTGATCGCCGAGCACGAGGACGGCAGCAAGACCACCGGCGAGTCCCTGGTCGGCAAGGTGAACAAGCCGGTCAAGCGCCTGAGCATCAAGCCCGAGGACGCGCCCGCCGGCACGGACGTGGTGGATGCCATCATGCAGGCCGACCTGGTGCTGCTGGGCCCCGGCAGCGTCTACACCAGCGTGCTGCCCAACCTGCTGATCCGCGGCATCCAGGACGCCCTGCTGAAGACACCCGCCGTGGTGGGCTACATCTGCAACATCATGACCCAGCCCGGCGAAACCCAGGACTTCAAGGCCAGCCGCCACGTCGAGGTGCTGATCGAGCACACCAGCCCGGCGCTGATCGACTTCGTGGTGGTCAACACCGGCAAGGTGCCCGAGGCGCTGGCACAGGCCTACGCCGCCGAGCACGCGGTGCCCGTGGCCGCTGACCTGGATCGCCTGACCACCCTGCCCGGGGGCCCGCGCGTAATCACCGCCGACCTGGTGAAGGCCGACCACGTCGTGCGCCACCACCCGGCACGCCTCGCCGAGCTGTGCCTCAACGTCTACCGCGACATCAACAAGGAACGCGCACGGGCGTAGGGCCTACTCAGGCTTTTCGGCCGGCTTTTTCTTGGCGAGCACGCCCGCATAGATCATGCCGATCGCGAAGCCGCCGATGTGCGCCCACCAGGCCACGCCGGCGCTGGCGGTGTCCGTGAAGCTGAGCTGCATCTCCTTCAGCGCGTTGATCACGTTCATGCCGATCCAGAACAGCAGGTAGAAGAACGCCGGCACCCGCACGATCAGCGGCACCACGATGATGGGAATCACGCTCACCACACGCGCCTTCGGGTACAGCACGAAGAACGCCCCCATCACCCCCGCAATCGCGCCCGAAGCCCCCACCACCGGGATGTCCGCCCCGGCCGAAAACGCGATCTGGGTGATGCCGGCCGCCAGGCCGCAGGCGAAGTAAACGATGAAGAATCCGATGTGCCCGAAGCGGTCCTCGACATTGGGCCCGAACACGAACAGCGAAAGCATGTTGCCCAGCAGGTGCCACAGGCCGCCGTGCAGGAACATGCTGGTCACGAACGGAAGCAGGCGCGGCAGGCTCAGCAGGTCGGTGTGCGCGCTGCTGCTGAACAGGTGCGGGTAGTTGGCCGGCACCAGCCCCCAGGTGCGGAAGAACGCCTCCGGGTCCTGCACCGTCAGCTGCTGGGTGAACACGAACACGTTCAAGGCGATCAGCAGCCAGGTGATGACCGGCCAGGAATTCACCTTCTCGGTAGTCTTGATCGGGAACATACGCTCAGGTTACCACGTGAGGGGCGGCTTGCGTAACCACCTCGTGCGGGGAGATCGCCTCAGGCTGTTGGCTGTTGGCTGTTGGCTGCTAGTAGCCAGCAGCCAGTAGCTGACAGCTTGTCACCACTCCAAAATCTACTGTCACCCGTTGATTTGTCGCGCGCCCTGGTAAACCTTCCCGCCATGGGCCGCGTCAGCCGAGTCGTCAACCGCAACGGCGAAATCGTGCCGTTCCGTCGCAACCGCATCGTGCGCGCGATCCTGGCGGCCGTGCGCTCCGCGGGCAGCAAAGACGAGTGGGTGGCCGACAAGCTGGCCGACATGGTGGTCTATTTCCTCGACATGCAGCACGGCGACTCGCCCGAGCCGCCCCACGCCGAGGACGTGGACGACATGATCGAGAAGGCGCTGCTTTCCTCGCCCGACCTGCACGTTGTGGCGCAGGCCTTCATCGCCGGGCGCCGCCAGCGCCGCGAAATCCGCGAGCTGGAAGAAGCCATCACCGCCGAGCCGGCCGCCGGCCCCCAGGTGTCGCAACCCGAACAGGGCCTGGGCGGCTGGAACCGCGCGCGCATCGCCGCCGCCCTGATGCGCGAGCACAAGCTGGACGCCGGCACGGCGGGCGAAGTCGCCGAGGCCGTGGAGCGCAAGGTACTGGAGCTGCAACTGCCGCGCGTGACCACCGGCCTGGTGCGCGAGCTGGTGGACGTCGAGCTGCTGTCGCGCGCCCTGATCGCCGAGCCGGGCAGCGTATCCATCCCGCGCTATGACCTGGAGCAATGGGTGTTCCCCGGCGAAGAAACCGACGCGCCCCCGGTGGCCGAGCAGGCCGAGCTTTCCGAGCGCGCTTCGCGCCGCGTGCTGTCGCAGTACGCCCTGCACTCGATCCTGCCGCCCGAGGCCCGCGAGGCGCACCTCGACGGGCGCCTGCACTTCGAGGCCCTGCACGCCCCGGCCGCCGTGGCCTTCACGCGCCTGGACGTGTCGGCGCTGCTCACCGCGGGCGCGGGCTTCGGCCTTCAGCGCATGTTCGCTGAAAGCGCCGCCGGCGTGGGCGCCGCGCTGTCACGCCTGGCCGCCACCGTGGGCGCCGCCGCCGCCTTCACCAGCGGGCCCGTGGCGCTGAAGGGGCTTGACCGCGCGCTCAGCCAGCAGGCCCGCGACGACGCCGACGCCATCGTGCGCTCTGAGTTGCAGGACGGCCTGCGCCTGCTGGCCGCGCAGTCGCCGGCCGGGCTGCTGCTCGAGGTCGGCCCGCCGGGCAGCGCCGCGCGCGACCTGGTGGCACGCATGCTGATTGACGCGTTGGCCTCGGCCGACGGCGCCCTGCGCACGCAGGTGCGGCTGGAGCTTTCGGTAACGCCCGGCGCGTTCGCCGACCCCGCCCGCAAGACGTTGCTGGAACGCGCGGCCTCCGCGGCCAGCTTCTGCGGCGTGCCGGCCTTCCGGCTGCGTGAGCCCGCCGGCGAGCGCCCCGTCGGCCTGTTCGGCGAAACCGGCAGCGGCCTGCTGCACGAGACCGTGGTCGCCCGCGCTGCCGTCAACCTGGTGCGCCCGGCGCTGGACGCCCGCGACCTGAACGCTTACCTGGCCGCCCTCGACCCAAGCGTGGAACTGGCGGCGGCCGGCCTGGCGGCGCGCGCCCGCTACCTCGAACGCGTGGCGATGCGCGACATGCCGGAGCCCGTGCCGGCCTCCAGCCGCATGTTGCGCGCCCTGGTGGGCAGCTCGCGCGATGTTGAGCTGGCGCCCCTGGGCCTGGGCCTGGCGGCGGCGCTGCTGGCCGGCGTGGAAGACGAAACCGACCCGGCCGCGCAGCGCGTGGCGCAACAGGTGCTGAGCTACCTGGGCTACAAGTTCCGCGAGCGCGCCTCGCGCCTCGGCCTCAACGGCCGCCTGGGCGTGGCCGTGGAGGCGGCCGCCTCTGCGCGCCTGGCGCGCGAAGACGCCGCGCTGGTGACCCGCGCCAACCCGGAATCGGCCCTGCGGCTGCGCCTGGCGCGCGAGGGCGCCTACCGCGAGGGTGCTGCCCTGGAAGACGCCAAGCCGCTGGTCGCGAGGCTTGAGGCTGAGGGTGCGCTGCACAGCCTGCTGGGGCGCGACGCCACGGTCAGCAGTGGCGGCGCGGAATCGCTCACGGCGGCCGAGGTGCTTGAGCTGCTGCGCGACTGCGTGTCCGAGCGCGGCCCCCAGCCCGCCAAGCTGGCCGTGGTGGTCAACAGCCGCACCTGCAGAGACTGCGGCGCGCGCTATCCCGCCAACCGCGAGGCCTGTCCGGTCTGCGGCAGCACGGCATGGGCGGTGCCGCCAGGGCAGAAATCACTGTTCAGCTGATCGTGACGGCGCGTCAAGCATGACGTCGCGGCCAGACTGGTCTTGGCAACAGCGAATTACCAATAACCAGTTTTCAATTACCAATGGGCCTGAGTGCAGAGCTCGACGCGAGCTGTGTAGTCGTAAACGTCTCGGAAGCCCTTCCGTGCAGGGCGGACAGGCAGTTGCAGCTGCCTGGCCTCTGACCTCAGACCTCTGAACTCTGAACTCGAACCTCCGACCTCTGACCTCAACTGCCAGTCGTCATCCCGTCCGTGGCCGCCAAGGCCGCTCCATGGCCAGCCAGGGCATTGGTAATTGAAAATTGGTTATTGGTAATCTGCTGTTCCCGAACGCTCCCCATTGATCAAAGCCCGCCCATCACGGATCATCCTGATTCCCCGTGCTGCCCCCTCTGCGATCTCGATGAAACGCCTGCTTCCTTTCCTCGCGCTCTGCCTGCTGCTTGCCGCCTGCACCAACCCGCAGCCGGCCGACAACACCGCAAACTCCAATAACGGGCCCGACAACGGCGAAGAGAAGCCGCTCAACGTCACGCAGCTCAGCCACTCCGAGCAGGAAGCGGCCGCCTTCATCCGCCGCTACCCGTCGCTGGCCGTCGGCCTGGTCAACTACTTCGAGCCCGCCCGCGCGGAGCTGATCTCGCGCGAGTTCTCGGCCGAGACCATCGTCTTCCAGCTCGACGCCACCGGCGACACCGGCCTGCTGTTCGACGCCACCCTCGACCGCGCCGCCGAGCTCACGCTCAAGAACGGCTGGCCCGAAAGCGAAATCCTGAACGAGACCGCCACCGAGGGCCACGTCGCGCTGGTCACGGTCGAGTCCATCGGCGTGCCGGCCGGGGCGCGCGCCGGCGACTACATCCCCGTGCGGATCCGGCTGCAGGGCAACGCCTATGACATCCGGGCCGGCTTCGTGTACCCCACGCCCCTGCGCAACAAGCTGGGGCGCACAGTGGCGATCCTGGAACGCGGCTACCTGCCGCTCAATGCCGACAAGTACTTCGACAAGGACGGCAAGCTCATCCCCAACCCGCCGTTGGAGCCGGATGAAGAGCCCCTCACCCGCGAGCAGATCGAGGATGCCCGCAACCTCGAGCGCCGCGACACCCCGGGCGGCGTCAGCTTCATCCTGCGCAAGGGCTGCAAGCTGGCGGCCGACGTCAGCGACGACGAGCTGGTGGCCGACCACATCGTGCTGCCGCTGCTGCGCGAGGTCGAGGAACGCGGCCGAAAGAAAGACGTGCGCACCATGTCAGCCGAGCTGGTGCCGGACGCCATCGCCAGCATCAAGCAGGAGATGCTGAAAGGCGGCATCGAAGTGAAGGTCGAGGCCCAGGGCGACAACCTGGTCGTCACGCCCATCGGCGTGCGCGAGCAGACCCTGCGCCAGATCTTCGAGCTGCTGAAGGGCATCCGCGTCGAGCTTCACCCGCGCAACAGCGTGATCGTGGTGTTCGATGAAAACCGCTTCCGCGTGGCCGTGTACGGCCCGGTCAAGCACCGCTTCCTGCTCGGCACCGTGACCCTCACCACCGACCCCTTCACCCGCGACCGCCCGGACGTCAAGCCCTACCAGCTGCCATTCCGCGTGAGTTGCCGGCTGCTGGAAGCGGCCGACCCGGGCAAGTCCGGCAAGTACGGCATCCCCGACGGCGATGACGTTAGGCGCGGCGTGACACCCGACGGCCACAAGGGCCGCGTGCGCCTGTCCTGGAGCACCTGGGACAAGAAGGGCAACATGCAGGATGACGGCGTCGATGAGCTCGACAGCTCCGATTTCACCGACATCCTGCGCTTCCTGTGGACCCGCGGCATGGGCCCCCGCGAAGTGCTGGCCTTCGTGGTCGAGGCCGAGCAGAGCTTCGGCCTCGCGGCCGAGCTGGGCTTCAACTACCGCAAGGTGGACCTCGACAAGCTGGTAGAGGACACCGAGAACCGGTGATCAGTCATGTGTCCGGTGTCATGGGTCCGGTGTCCCGCGTCAATGGCAAGAACTGCCGTCGGCGGGACACGACACTCGGGACTCGGGACTCGGGACACGATTTTGACCGCAGTCACGTCCACAATCGTTCCACGCACGTCCACATTCGCCAGATTCGCTGAATCAGCCTAACTTTTGGCTGCGGAAGCCTAGATTTCGGGGTTTTTCGGCAAAGTTGCCCCCTGCGCATGTCCGATAGCTTCTTTTAATGCCGGGTATGGCCCGGAAACCGGAAACCAGCGGTATCCCCATGCGCATCCTGAAGCTCGAGATGGACGGCTTCAAATCATTCGGCCGTCACACGGTGTTCGAGTTCCCGGCCCAGATCACGGGCGTGGTCGGCCCCAACGGCTGCGGCAAGTCCAACGTGGTGGACGCCACCCGCTGGGTGCTGGGCGAAATGTCGCGCAAGGCCCTGCGCGCGAAAAGCAGCACCGACGTGATCTTCAGCGGCAGCGCCACGCGCAAACCCGCGCGCTACGCCGAGGTCAGCATCACCTTCGACAACAGCGACGGCGTGCTGCCCTTCAGCAGCAGGCAGGTCAAGGTCACCCGCCGGCTCGAGAAGAACGGCGACTCGTTCTACAGCATCAACGACGAGCCCGCCAAGATGCGCGACGTGCGCGGTCTTTTCGAGGGCACCGGCGCCGCCATGAGCGCCTACAGCATCATGGAGCAGGGCAAGATGGACCGCCTGCTGCAGGCCAACCAGGACGAACGCCGCCTGGTGTTCGAGGAAGCCGCCGGCATCGGCCAGATGCGCAAGCAGCAGGAGGCCGCCCAGGCCAAGCTGCTGGTGGTGGACCAGAACCTCGAGCGCCTGCAGAGCATCCTGGGCGAGGTGAAGGGCCAGCTGCGCAAGATCAAGACCGCCGCCAGCCGCGCCCTCAAGTACACCGAGCTGAAGGAGCGCTCCCGCGTGATCCACCAGGACCTCGCGCTGGTGCAGTTCTCCGGCCTCGACAAGCAGCGCGAAGAGCTGCTGGCCACCATCAGCGCCGCCGGCAAGCGCGAGGGCGCCATCCAGGCCGACCTCGCCAAGACGAAGATGGACCTCGAGGACGCCGAGACCCGCCTCGCCGACGCCGAGCACGAGGAACGCCGGCTGTCCGAGCGCATCCACAAGCTCGACCTCGAGATCAACCAGCAGCAGGCGAAACGCGAAAAGGCGCTCGCCCGCGTGGAAAGCCTGAAACAGGCAATCGAGCGAGCCAAGGAACTCTCCGAGCGCGTGCGCACCCAGATGGCCGGCCTGAAATCCCGCCGCGAGACCATCTCCGCCACGGCCGAAGCCGGCCGCGCCGAGCTGCAGCAGCTGGTCGCCCACGTGGCGAAGCTGGCCGCCGACGAGCAGGCCGCGCGCGAAGAGGCCGAGGCCATGGAGGCGCGCCTCAAGCAGGTGCGCACGGGAGCTGCTGGACGCGATCACGGCCGCTAACCAGGGCCTCAACGAGCGCATGGGCCTCGACGCCGAGATGCGCAGCGCCCGCCGCCGCCTGGAAGCGCTGGCATCCCGCGCCACCGAGGCCGGGCGCGAGGGCGCCGACGTAAGCACGCGCCTCGAGGCAGCCCGCAGCGCCCGCGAACAGGACGAAGCCGCGCTGAAGGCCGTGCGCGACGAACTGGCGGAAACCGAAAAGCTGCTGGGCCCGGTCGGAGACAGCGCCAACGAGCTGCGCCAGCGCAAGCACGCCCTCGAGCTCAAGCGCGGCGCCAGGCTGGAACGCAAGGCCATGCTGGAAAGCATGGCCGCCATGCGCGAGGGCCTGGACGACAACGCCCGCGGGCTGCTGGAAGACGAAAAGCGCCGCGCCAGCTTCGGTATCATGGGCGTGTTCGCCGACGCCCTGCGCGTTGACCTCGGCTTCGCGGCGGCACTCGAGCGCGTGCTGAAAGACCTCGGCACCGCGATCATCGTCGACAACCTCGAGCACGCCCACGACCTGTTCGACTGGCTGGCCGGCCGCGGCTCCTGCAACCTGACCATCCTGGCGCAGTCCGAGTTCAAGGCGCCGGACAAGTTCCCGCAGTTCCCGGGCGGCAAAGGCGTGATCGGCCCGCTGCTGGACGAAGTGCGCGTCAGCGAAGGCTTCCGCCCGCTGGCCGAGGCCCTGGTCGGCGACGTGCTGCTGGTCGCCGACCGCACCGTGGCGCGCCGCCTGATGCAGAGCGGCGCGAGCGGCTTCCGCATCGTCACCCCCACCGGCGAAATGTTCAGCCTGCCCGGCAGCTTCGCGCTCGCCGGCGGCGAGGCCAACACCGGCCTGATCACCCAGCAGTCCGAGATCGAGCGCCTGCGCCACGACCTCGGCGTGCTCGACAGCGAAATCGAGGAGACGGCCGCGCAGCTGGCGGAATCCCTGCGCGAGCAGGACAAGCTGGCGGCGGCAGCCTCTGACCTGCGCGCGCGCATCTACGACGCCAGCATGGAGGCGGCCGGCAAACGCGTGGCGCTGGACGCCCTGGCCCGCGAGCACAAGCGCCTCGAGGAAGAGCGCGCCGTGCTGGCCAGCGAGACGGCAAGCCTGCAGCAGCAGCTGGATGCCGACCTGCAGCGTCACAACGAACTGACGGAGCAGGTGGCCGCCGCCGAGGAGGCCAAGGGCCGCTGCGAGCGCGAGCTGGCAGCCTTGGCCGACGACGTCGCCGGCCGCCGCGAAGCACTGCAGGAGGCGCGGCACGCGCTGACCGAGGCCCGCGTAACCGAGGCGTCGCGCCGCACCGAGCAGAAGCAGGCCGAGGATTCTCTCAAGGGCATCGACCAGGCCCTGGCCCGCTACGCCGAGGAAATCGCGCTCAGCGCCGGCGAGGTCGAGGCCCACGCCAAGGAAATCCGCAAGCTGGAGCACGAGGCCGGCAGCAGCATCGAGGTGGAAGCCGAGCTGGAACGCGAGAAGCGCGAACTGGACGAACGCCGCGGCTCAGGCGGCCAGCTGCTGGCCGAGCGCCGCCGCGAGGTCGAGCACGCCCGCGAGCACGTGGCCGAGCTGCAGGAGCAGCTGTACCGCGAGCGCGAAAGCGTGCAGCAGGCCCGCATCGACGAAAACACGCTGTTCATGAAGATGGACGCCATCCGCCGCCGGCTGGCCGAAAACTTCAACGCCGACATCGACACCCTGTACCGCGACTACGACCCGGCCGCGCGCAGCATCAACGAGAACGAGGCCCGCGCCGAGCTGGAGTCGCTGGAAGAGCAGATCCGCCGCCTGGGCAACGTGAACATGGAGGCGATGGACGAGCTGAAGGAAGCGGAAGAGCGCAACAGCTTCTACACCCGCCAGGAGCAGGACCTGCTCAAGGCCAAGCGCACCCTCAGCGACGCCATCGCGCGCATCGAGAACGAAACGCGCCGCATGTTCATGGAAACCTTCGAGGCCGTGCGCAGCAACTTCCAGCGCCTGTTCCGGCGCCTGTTCGGCGGCGGCAGCGCGGACATCATGCTGACCAACCCGGAAGTGCCGCTGGCCAGCGGCGTGGAGATCATCTGCAAGCCGCCCGGAAAAGAAGCCCTGCCGATCGCCATGCGCAGCGGCGGCGAGCGGGCGATGATCAGCGTGGCGATGATGTTCGCGATCTACGAGACCAACCCGGCGCCCTACGCGATCCTGGACGAAGTGGACGCGCCGCTGGACGAGGCCAACGTGGACCGATTCTGCGGCGTGATCGAGGACTACGCGAAGTACTCGCAATTCATCATCATCACGCACCACAAGAAGACCATGGCGGCCTGCGACACCCTGTACGGCGTGACGATGCAGGAGCCGGGCACCAGCACCAAGGTAAGCGTAGACCTGCGCGGCGCCAATGAGCCGGAATTGCTGGAAGCCAGCGCGTGAAGCAGAGGTTAGAGGTTAGAGATCAGAGGCCAGGGGTAACCGCCCCTGGCCTCTTCGCGTTTCTCCCTGGTCGTGTTTGAGCTTTGAAAACAAGGATTGGGTGGCGCCGACAATCTTGTCGGCGGTCGCGCCGATTCTGGCGCGACAGGTCGGCTTCGCTCCGCTCACCCCTATTGCAATGGATAGCTGCACACGTAGCGCTTCACCGCGCCGGCCTCGAACTCGGATACCCCGAGTTCGACCAGTTCGCCGGTGATCGGAAAGGTGCTCTGCATCAGGTACTCCAGCGCCTTCTGCACGCCGTCGCGGGGCAGCTTCAGGGCCAGGGTGCAGTGCGGCACCCAGCGCCCGGGCTGGTACAGCTTCCAGGGCGACTGCGTGAACTCGGAAAGGCGCTCGGCCACGGCGCGGTGCACGTCCAGCAGTTCCTGGTCAACCACCGGCGCCAGGAACATCACGGTTTCCGCGCCGGGGAACAATCCGAGCGACGACAGCAGCACCGGCAGGGCCGGCGTGCGCTGCGCCAGTTCGGACAGCACCTGGCACATCGTCGGCTCATGCACGTGGTCGCACACCGCCAGCGTGATGTGGAAGCGCGCCTTGACGTCCTCGATCAGGATGGTGCCGCCGATCTGCGTCTCGCGCAGCACGCCCACCAGGCGTCGCAGGCGCGACTCGCAGCGCGGGTCAAAGAACAGTTCAAGCGCGAAGGGCATTGCAAGAATATAGGGACGGGCACCCAAAGTGCCCGTCCCTATTTGTGTGAATTTGACTTCGGTCAGATGCCGACCGAGATTTCCAGCGGCTGGCGCGTGTAGTAGGCGATGTCCGAGGCCGGCACGCCCACCAGCATCTGGCTGCGCGCGAACGCGACCGCCTGGTCCTTGCTCTGGAACTCGGAGGTGTCGATCACGCCCTTGACGTGCATGATCACCACGTGGCGCGGCATGCCCTGCAGGGTCTTGCTGATCTTCACGTAGGCCTGGTCCGCGGCGCGGCGGCCGTGCCTGCGGTCCACGTGCTTGCGCGAGCCCTTGCGGCGGCCCGGCTTGCCGACCTTGCCGCCGGCGTTCTTGAACGCCTCTTTCAGCTTGTCGAACGCGAGCTGGGTACCGAAGCGGGTGCGCACCTTCTTGCCCGCCTCGTTCATGGTGATGTCCGGGTTGCCCTTCACCAGCTCGGCCACGAATTCCTGCTTGCGCTGGGTGGCGGCCGGCGAGCGCGTGCCGTACTTGCGCGGCCCGCTCGCGGCCTTGGCGGCCTTGGGCTTGCGCTTGCTGCCCTTCTTGGGGCCGCGCCGGGTATCGATCTTGCCGCCGGCGGCGGCGAAGGCTTCGCGCAGCTTGTCGTACGCCAGCTGGGTGCCGAACTTCTCGCGCACCTTCTTGCCGGCTTCGTTCATCGTGATCGCCGGGTTTTCCTTCACCAGGGCGGCGATGTGCTCCTGCTTCTGCTTGGTGTTTTCCTGCGAACGTTTTTTGGCCACGAATTGCTCCTTGGGATCGATATCAACTTGTGCAGCAATATTTAGTATTCAGCAATTCGGTGCCAACCACTAAATGTTTATTCCAAACGGTTATTTTTCACGCCACGCGAACTCACCATTTTCCAACGACCAGTCCTCCCCGAAGAAACCCGCAAGCCGCACGCCGCCCGCGCCCTCCAGCAGGGTCTCGGAGCCGTACACCATCAGGTCCGGAAACGACGCGCCCGATGTGAAATAGCCGATTCGGTCCGCCACGCGCATGCCGGGGATGCCCGTTCCACCCACCACCGCCACGCTCGCCACGGCGCTGTCAGGTCGCGGATAACAGAACAGCATGGTCAAATCATCGCCTTCCAGAGTGCGCTCGCCGATCTTGACCGCGCCGCTGCCCACGCGCACCGGAGCATCTTTCAACAACAGGTTGTACGCCGCGTTGCTGTCCGCGTTCCCGTAGATGACCACGCCGCGGTCCTGGTACTTCCTGGGATCGAATTCTGTGTCTGCCACCATCTCTACTGCGCCGTTGCCACGCACCCACCATTGCTCGGCGTCGAAGCGCGCTTTCTGGTAGCTCCAGGCGTTCTCGGCGGCGCTGCCCTGGGTGCCGTATACGAGCATGAACTGGTGTCTGAACGCGTTCTTGAACCAGCCGTAACGCTGCGGGCCTTTCAGGTTCGCACCCGGCGCATCGATCACAGCCCAGCCTTCCGTGCCCCTGCGCAACTGCAACCGGCCGCTTTTCGGCCAGTCCACATCGTTCAGCTCAACGCCGTCGAGCTTGAGTGAGACTTTCTCGCGCGGCGTAATCACGCCCTCCAGCTGCAGTGACAGCCGGGCGACATTCTCGGTGCTGCCCTCGAAGGCGCCTTTGTTGGGCAACAGCTTCAGCTGCAAGCGGCTGGGCGCCAGCTGCACCTGCTGCATCTCGATGCGCGCCCAGTGACAATCGGCCGTGTGCTCGGGGCAGACGGTGGTGAAATCCACGCTCTGCACCTCGTTGATGCGCGGCAGGCGGCGGCGCGCGAAGGTGTCGAAGATCGGCTGCCAGTCCAGGCAGTCGGCGCCGTCGTCGTTGCCGGCGTCCCACCAGTGGTTCGCGCCCGGCTGCTCGAAGTATTGCAGGTCGGTGTGAAACTCCTTCAGCGCGTCGCGCATGTTGCGCGCCTCGCTGACCGGCACGTTGTCGTCCGCATCGCCGTGCAGGATGTAGACCGCCTGCTGCCGGTAATTGTTCTTTCGCAGCAGCGTGCGGCTGGGGTTGGCGGCGCGGTCCAGCAATTCCGTGACTGCGGTTTTCTCCTCGAAGCTTCCGCCGCTGCCGCTGTAGCTCCAGAAACTCTCCCAGCCGGCGCTGGGCGCCACGGCCGCGAACTTGTCAGGGAAATGCCCGCCCACGCTCCAGGTGCCGTGGCCTCCCATCGAGTGGCCGGTCAGCCAGACTTTGGTGGGGTCGTGCTCCAGCGTGGCCTTGGCGTGGGCCAGCACCTCCAGCGCGTCCAGCCGTCCCCAGTCTTCCCAGTCGAAACCGAACGGGCGGCGGTTGGTGGCCGCCACGATGTGGCACCAGCTCTTGGGACTGTACGCGCGCGCCTGGCCGATCGCCTCAACGCTCGCGCCGTGCAGTGACAGCACAATGCCCGGCTTGTCGCCCTCGCCCACGGGTTTCGCCGGCCGTAAGCCGTAATACTGCAAGCTTCCGTCGATCTCACTGAGGAACGTTACTTTGCGCGCCTGCTCAGGACTCACGGCGGAAATGCTGAATTGTGATTTCGCCAGAGGGTCGGAAACACTGCCGCGCGTGAGGCTCAATTCATACTTGTATTCGTCGGCGCTAACCTGCTCGACCACCGGCACTGCAAACGGGATCTTGCGCGCGGCCAGCGGCGGGATGCGCGTCTCACTGTACGAGTAGTGCTCGTTCGGCCGTGCGGGGCTGGTTGCGGTCACGATCGGCGTGACGTCCACCGGCTGCTCCGTGGTGTTGAGCACGTTGACCGCCCCCACCAGCTGCTGGTTGCCTGCCATGCCGGTGACGAAGTCCGGCAGGGTCCAGTCGCTGCCAACCACCAGCGGTGCGCTGACGGGCTCAAGCTGCGCCTTGAGGCGGCCGCGGCCGATCATGAACAGGAACTGGTTAGCGCCCTGCTTCAGCATCACCGGCAGTTGCACGTAGCCGGTGTTGTAGGGGTCGCCGTAGCGCGGCTCTCCGTTGGCGTAGACCAGCGAGTGGCCGCGGGCGTTGAGGATTGCCGCGCCGGCCTTGGGGCTTTCGAAGCTCCAGTACGCGTAGGCGCCGCCGTAGTTGTCGCCGCTGATCCAGCCCTCATCGTCGGCTGCAGCCTTCTCCCAGGCCACCGGCTCACCCTTGAAGTTGTTGACGGTGTCGCCGGCCCTGGGCGCCTTGAAGGCGCCCTTCACCATCAGTGCCTCCAGCGGGTCAACCCGCACCGGGCTGCGCGCGCCGCGACCGACGCGGGGCAGCACCAGGCACTCGCGCAGCACGATGGGGCCTGGCGCGGCGGGCTGGTCCTGGGCGACCTGGGGTTGCGGGGTTGAGAAACAGCAGCAGGCACAGCAGCGGCAACGCAGTGCGAAGGCTCATGGCGGGCTCCAGCGGCGGGGGCCCGCAAGTTAGCCAGCAGGCGCCCGCCCGTGAAGTGCGAATGAAGCACAACATCGTTAACCGCCCGAAGCCTTGCCCCAGGTGCGAAGCGTGGCACACTCCAGAAGCGGCAAAGGTGGGCCTGTAGCTCAACGGTTAGAGCAGGGGACTCATAAGGCTATTTTTGACTTCCTGCTGCCTGTCCTCAAATGTCTCTCAATGTCCCTGGAAGCCACATCCCGTAAGGGTTTGCGGCCGTCTGGCTGGTTTGTAAACTGGGACGCTGGAAGTCACCGAAAGTCAATTATTGGGTGAGCCATAAGGTGAGCACCAAAACAGGGGACTGCCTGTGCCTGAGTCGATGATCGAAGATGACGTGAGTTTGGGTGAGCGCACCAAACGCGGCAAAAGCAAGCACCCCGGCGTGCAGATCATCAAGCGCTTGACGAGTCAAGGGCCGCGCTACTTCGCCCGCTGGAACGACCCCAAGCTCACGCGGACCGTTCCGCTACTCGATGACAACGGCGAGCCCGTGCTCGACAAGCGCTCCGGTCGGACGCGCATGCGCCAGGTTTTCGTGCGCGAGGAAGAGAGCCTCGACAAGCACGGATTAAAGTCGGACAAGGCGAGGGAGACGTGGTGCAAAGCCAAGGCCAACAACCTGCGCGCGGAAGCCGCCGCGATTGCGGCTGGCGAGAAGATCACCAGCCAAACGCTGATTGCCGAAGCGTTCAAGGCATACTACAAGAACAAAAAAGTCCGAGCTCCAACCCGCGACGCTGGTCGCCTACCAGCAGGGTACCAAGCCATTTGAATCCTGGTGCTCCAAGAACGCTGTCGTCTACATCGAGACGGTGACCCCTCCATTGCTCGCGCAGTATCGCGAGTGGTTTGTGGGCCAGAAGGCTTATACGCCCGCAAAAGGAAGAGTTGGCAAGGGCAAGAGAGTCGAGGGTGTTCGCAAGCGGTCTCCGGCCCAAACCAACAAGTGCCTGAACAGTCTGCGCGTGGTTCTGACGCAATTGCGCCGACAAGGGCTCGCGCCGGAACTCACCAGCGACGAAATTGTGGACAGCCTGAAGTTCGTGAAGCGCGAACGTGCCAAGCGCCGCTACCTCGACGCGGCACAGGTGAAGGCGTTGCTGGAGGCCGCGCAGCGCCACGACACCGACGGCAACCCCGAGATCGCCCCGTTCACGGCCGCGTGCGTGTTGACGGGGATGCGCTTTCATGAATTGTGTGACCTGACTTTCGAGGAAGTGGACGCCGTCGCGGGTGAAATCCACTTGGCCGCGCGCCGTACTAAAACCATGACAGAGCGCACGGTGTACCTCGACAAGCTGCCGACACTGTGGGCCTGGTTGAAGGCTTGCAAGCTGGCAGCCGGAGGCCGCGGCCGCGTGTTCCCCCACCTCACGTTCGCCATCGCCCGTATCGCCCGTGCAAGGCTGGTTTCCATGGAGAAGGACGTGGGGTATGCCGCCCCGGTGTTCACGTGGCACAGGCTCAGGGCGACTTGCGGCACCTACAGCGTGTGCGCAAGCCTCTACGGACGCGGCAGCGAACACGAAACCGCGCAGCAGCTGGGGCACAGCATTCAAGTCGCGCAGGCACACTACACCGGCCGCGCGAAAGACTTCAAGCCGGACGCTCAGTGCCTGGAGGATGCAATGGGATGCGCCGACCTGTTCCGCTCATGCTTCGAAGATTCTGGTCCGAGCCGGTCAACGACGGATGCGGCTGTCAGGTCAGCATGAGATGCCAGCAACATCCACGGGATACAAACTCGAATTGAGGACGGCGATGGAACCGCTTTTCAGCACGTCAATCAACCACGTTCAATTCGCCGTCCAGCGGCTGAAAAGGGCGGCGCTGGAACCAATCCCCAGCCTGGACGAGGTTGCGCCCAAGTGGCCAAAAAGTGGCAGGTGGTCGGAATCCCGGTATCGCGCCTGGGCTGGACCGGCGCTGGCACGCACCAAGGAGGCAATTGCCTGGCGCGACAAGATTCGGCGTTTGATGGGCAGCACGGAAGCCAAGAATCAATACGCACCTGACCCAGAGTGGGACCATGCCAGACTAAGCAAAGAGCTGGGGTACTACCTTTCACGCAGCGTGAAGGACGCGAACGGCCAAGTCGTACGGGATGCAGCGGGCAGGGTGATGAGTGAACCCGATCCTGACTGGGGTCCGCCGGAAACTCTCCTCGGTGAGTTTTACCGCGACGAGGAACTGGAAGCGGACAGGAAGCGGCGTGGTGACGACAAGCAACAGTGGCAAGACTACCTGCCTGGCTCTCACCCCGTGCTCTACTTGGGTGACGCCCGCACGTATCTGGGCAACGTGCCGAACCACCTGTCCGCGCCGATGCCTTTCGCGCTTCTGACGGGGAGAATCGGATGGGGCAAGGATGAGTACGATCTAATGCCCCAAGACTGGTGGGAGTACTCCGACACCATACTTCAGCAGTGCCTGTTGGTTCGCGCGCGGGCGCTCGAACTCTGCGCATGGTGCGAAGGACGGCTAAGCGCGATCCGTACCGCAGTGTACCCAATCATCCGTATCGGTCCCGTGATGAAGGGAAAACGCAACCGTCGCCAGCTGCGCGTGGAGGCCGCCGGACAGCCCGTGAAGCTCGAATCCGACTCGATCCCATACACGCTCGCCGACTACCTGCTCAAGGTACGAGGTGGCCGCGTTGCGGTCTTCAACCGCAAGTACGCTTCGGAACTGATCGGCCTGATTCCACCGCTCAGCGGGTTACTCCGGCCAGTTGCCAGCACAAGGTCCGCCCCGAAGTCCGGGCGAAACGACGCGCGATACACACTGGATGAGGGCGTCGTGGTTTTCGATTTCGACGATGCAGCTCAATCGTAACGCGAGACGTAACGCAAGCCGTCACCCTGTAACCCGCCTGCGGAGCTGGATTACGCCCACATGAGCCAGCCCGCCGCGCACGACGAAGTAACCCATTACGGCGCTGGATTTCTCAAAATGGCTCTCAGAAACATTTGGGAGCTAGCCATGTCAAACGACCTGTTGACCGACTTGACGCGCGCCGCCGCTGCGTTGCCGCCTCTACTAACACGTAATCAAGCCGCCGAGTTCGCGCACGTCACGCTGCGCACGATCTCGCGCTGGCTTGAGGACGGGCGCATAACGGCCGCGAAGACGCACCCCGACGCGGGACGCGGACGAACGCTAATCCTTAAGAGCAGTCTCTTGGCACTGTTGGGCGGTGACGCCTAACGCCGTACGGCAACGCCACACGCGCGCAGGATCTGCGCACTTTGACAACTGGCAGACGATGAGGATGTTCTGGGCAAGGATGACCCTGAAAAAGCCGCTTGAACCACAATCAAGCTGGGAAGCATGTTCACTTGCGACCTGGCCCATACCCGTGGGAGGCAAGCGCCACCTGAGCAGTCGCGCGCGGCATGCCCAAACCGCGTGCAAACCCATGACTGCTGCGAAGCCGCAGAGAACCGGTAATCGTGCTAGGCCGGATAAGCGACAACGTGACCCCGCTGAATCTCTGTAAGTGAACTACGCTCGCCGCTGAGGGCCGCGGACTCCCCCGCGAGACAGCCGGGAACATCCTGCACTCGACAAGCGCCCGTGTAACACAGCTGAAGACGCCTTCAGGCGAGTCTGTGCGCGGGGGTGCGCTGTGGTCGCAACATCGTCCTGCCTTCATTTCGCGGAAACTGCGTGCCAGGTGGCGCGGGTAGCGAAGGTATGCCGCCGCCGAGACTGGTGGCGGCAGTGCAGGGCCAACTGCCGGGTTGTAGTCTGGCTTCTGTCATCTGAAGCTAAAGACGGAGCGGTGACGTGCGCCGTTCTCACTCCGGGCACAGCAGAGGATCGAGTACGTGGACCAGACCGGACGCAGCATCGCGAACCGCTTTCTCCGATGCTGCTCAGCGACCTGGTGGGGCTCTGCTGGTCATACCATGGGCGATCTCCCTCGCGCGCGCGTAGCATGGGGCTGTTCCGTCAGCGCGAGACACAGTGGCTCACTGAAGACAATTGTCGCTAGATTCTGCCTGTCTTGTCCGCCAGGTCATCCTTGTCGTCGATCTCGATCAGGTCCTGATCATCGTCGTCCGGCAGTTCGCCGCACATGAAGTCGATCAGGCTTGACTTCGGCACCAATGCGCCCTTGAAGCCCTTGTCCACGGCCGCGAGGTTGCCGTCCGTGATCCAGCGCCTCACTGTTCGCTCGGTTACCCGTACCAGTGCGGCCACTTCATACACCTCAAGCAGACTCGGCTTGCGACGCCAGGCGTTGACGAGATGGCTCCGTGCGTAGCTGCGTATCTCCATGACTTCTGGTCCTTTGCGCGTTCCTGACTGATTGCGAAAGCCATGTAGTCGAATGTCCGGTTGTGTCAGGCAAGCAACATCATTCGCGCGTGTCGCCCCACCCACATCGACCTGAATTCAGGACGCGGACTCTGTACCCATGTAGCTTTCCGGGGGCACAGTGCCCGGCCCGGAAATACTTTGTTGTCGTTTCAGCCTACAGTTCCGAGCGCGCGTTTCCCGTCCTCGGGCCAGTGCTGCCAGCGACCTCGCCCGCCCATCACTCGTTTTCGCCCCGCAAGATTTCCCGCCGTGCTTCCGACAACGGCTGCGCTTGCCGGTGACCGGGTTCATTACTGCCCGCGCGCGGCAAGCGTGCCCATCCCGGCACTTCGCGCCGCATAGCGGCACCGGCTCTGTCGCTGCTTCTGGCCCGCGTAGGGTAGTCGATTCGTTCCGCTCATAAAAACCCGTCCTCAGCCGACGCCAGAGCTTTCTACGGGCTGCCAGCTGCTGCGTCGGGTCCCAGTGGTACAGCCCGTGCAGGCCGCATGCTTCGCCAAACTCAGGGTGGAGCGGAATCCGGTGATACTGGATTCGGAAACGGATGCGCGTCCCGTCTTCCCGATGCAGAGGATGGGGTCCATCGTCCCACCAGGGCCGACCGTCGAATCTGTGTGCTTCTGGCATGGCGCATTCCTGCCAAACCCACTCGGCAATCATTGTCCAGCAAGACATGCCTTGTTGCAACCTACTTGCAAATATCGATTATACTTGGTATCAAGTATCGACAGAGACGGAGAAGTACGGTCAAACGGCCGTGGAAGCCCATCCGGCAAGCCTTCCCGCCCTCCCCCAGCAAGAGAGCACCGCCCCGCAAGGGGGAGTACAGTGCCGGGCTCGAACAAACGCAAGCCCGCCCCGGCAATGTCGGGGCGGGCATTGGTTTTTTCCCGTTCCGGTTGTGTCTGCTTACTCTGCCGCGCGGCGTTCAAGGGTGGTGAGCACGCTGACCAGGTTGGACCGCTGCCACTTCTTGCCCTGCTTGGTCTTGCGTCCAAGCCGGTTCAGTTCGCCCACGATCTTGCGCTGGCTCAGGCCCTTGGATTGCAGGTCGGCGATGATGCGCAGGGTTTCCTGCTCGGCGCCGTCGCGCTTGAGTGTGATGCCGTCTGCGCACAGCTTCCAGCCAAACGGAGCGTGACCCGTAGCTTCGCCTTTGGTGCGTTTGTGCGCGTGCGCTGCGGCCGTGCGCTCGGCGATGATGCCCCGCTCCATCTCCGCCAGGCTGGCAAGGATGGTGAAGAAGAACCGGCCCATGGCGCTGCCGGTGTCGAGCTTTTCGCTGATGCTGTGCAGGCTGCCGTTGCACTTCTCGATGGCCTGCGCGATCTCCAGGGCGTCGATGGTGTTCCGCGCCAGTCGGTCCAGCTTGTAGACCACCAGGGCGTTTGCCCGGCCTTTGCAGACGCTTTCCAGGGCCTTTTGAAGCTCGGGGCGGTTGTCGGCCCGCTTGCCCGAAAGGCCGGCATCCACGTGGATGTTCAGCAACTCCATGCTGTTCAGCTCACAGTAAGCCCTGATTTTGGCTTCCTGTGCCTCCAGACTCACGCCTTCGGCTGCCTGGCCTTCGGTGGAGACACGCACGTATCCGATTGCGCGGAATGGCTCGTTTGACTTGGGTTTTCGTTTCATGGCTGTTTCCTTTTAGGTCGGAATCGGGGCGGTTTCCCGCCCCTTTCCGGCCGGTTTGTGGTTGGTT
Organism: Planctomycetota bacterium; assembly: GCA_027493625.1. Taxonomy (GTDB): domain Bacteria; phylum Planctomycetota; class UBA8742; order UBA2392; family UBA2392; genus JACKID01. The sequence continues at coordinate 270,530 of JAOSKM010000003.1, forward strand.
TCTAGGCTGCCTGCGCGGCTTCGCGGTACATCTCGAAGCCTTCGATCTCCGACAGCACTGCCCGCATGTTGTTCTTGTGCTTGCGCACCAGGGCCAGGTAATCCTTGGCTTCCGCCCCGCCCAAGCCTTCCGCTTCGGCGATGCGTTGCGCTTCCTTGGCGAAGGCTTCCGCCAAACCCTGGTTGGTCAGCGAGAGCGGGATGCAGCGAGACTTGAGCGGCCCGTCAAACGCGCCGAACAGGTCATCCTTGCCCCTGCCTTCGGTGGTGGTGAACACAACGGCCACCTTGGCGGGAAGTTTCTCCAGCATGGTCAGCCAGAGCTGCACGCCCTTGGGCGTCATGTTGTGGCTCTCGTTGATGATGACGCATCGGAAGCCGCCACCCCAAGACTTCAGCGAGAGCTTTTCGCGCAGATCGGAGACCGCGCGGCCGTCACAATCCGGGCCGTCAAGCTCGATCACGTCCATGCAGGGGTCCGCGTCAAGCTCACGGGCGATCAGATGGGCGAGGGTGGTTTTGCCGGTGCCGCTTGGGCCGTCAATCCAGAGAGCGAAGGGCTTGCCGGTGCTTTTGGAACGGTTTGCTATGGCTTTCGCCTTGGCTGCCGCCTTGTCGTTGCCGATGAAGGCAGACCAATCGGCGGGGCGGTAATCTTCGAACAGTGGCATGGCGTTTCCTTTCGCGCGGCCCGGTGTCGATGCACCGGGCCGCTTCTCATGTTGGTTAGGCTGCCTGCGCGGCAACGGTTTCGGTTACGGTTTCGGCGACGGATTCGGCTTCGAGGATGAAGGACAGGACAGCCTCAATGCGGGCGAGAAGGCGCGTGACGGCCTTGGCTGCATCCTGGCGATAGTGCTGGATGTAGCGCAGGGCGTTGTGTTCGTAGGCGATGCCGTAGAGCTTGCACAGGGCTGCCGCGCAGAACTCCGCCACCACTTCGCCGTCCTTGTAAGCCGCTTCATCCTTGCGCCTGGCGCGTTTCATGCTGCCCAGGTAATCGTCAACGGCATGTGCGAGCTCGTGGAACCATGTAGCGGTGTCGTGCGTGCACAGCTCGATTGCCTTGTGTTTCGGGATGTAGCGGCCCATGAAGTCGGCCAGGGCGGGGCAGTAGGACACTTGCACGCCGATGCGCTCTGCAACGGTTTGCAGGGGCGGCAGGGCTTCCGGTGCGTAGCTGCTGGTTTCGAGGGGCTGGCCTTCGGTGTCTTCGAAGCGGAACACCGGGATTCCGCGGAAGCCGATCAGGGCCAGACCGGATTCGGGGTTTTCCTTGTCGCGTTTCACCAGCACCGGCCCAAGGATGTAAATGGCCTTGCTGCCCTTGCGCACGTTGCGGCCCGCTTCCTTCCACTGCTGGAAGCCGCGTGCATCGGCCGTGCCTTGCACCAGCATGAGAAGGCGATTGCCCAGCGACCACTTCGCGCAGGGCAGATCGGACTTTGACGCCAGGACCGATTGAGCAAGAAGGGCGGGAAGCTCGCCGCTTTCCCAAACGCGCAGCACCGACTGCGCAGCCATGTTGGCGCGTTCACGCGCCGTGATACCATCACGAACAGCCATGATCTAACTCCTAGACAGTTAGGTTCTGGTCAGGCCCGTCAGGGATTGCCGTCCCTGGCGGGCTGCCTTACTTCATCGGGCAACATGCCCGACACCGGGAACAATCGCACGCCACCAAAAGACCGTCAACAGGAAATTGGACTAGCACCGAACAGAGATAGTCCAATCGACGGCAGCAAGCGGGTTTGCAGGCGAAAAAATTTTTTCGGCAATCTGCTTGCGCGCCCAAAGCCGAAGGAAATCCAAACCGCATCGGAAGGCTTGCACGCAATGGCAGCAGGAAAGCGCACGCGCGAAACGTAACGGAAAGCGAAGCGTAAGCGGCGGTGAACCGAAGGAAGGCAACCGTACCTGCCGCACGTCATCCAGCAGCAAGAAGGCGTATCACCCGGCAGGAAGGCGCGTCATCCTGGCGCACGCGCCAGGGCAAACCGGCAGGCCATCCAGCACCGGCCGATAAACACCACCGAAACCCACCAGAAACCCGCCCAAAATCGAACGCAAGGCAGACCAGAACCAGCCCCAAAGCCGCCAGAAACCGCACGCAAACGCGCAGGAAAACGCAGCGAAAAGCCCACCCAAACCCGGTCGAAACCAGCAGGAAAGGCCAAGCGAACCACCGGGCCACCCAAGCGAAGCCCCACAAACACCCTCAGGAAAAGACCCCCGGGAGCCCCCCACGCCCCCCAACACCTCAAGGCCAAGCCGCCAACAAGCTTGAATCACAATCCCGCGTAGCGAGGGAAAGGCTGCTTTCAGCCGCACTCCGGCTCCGTCGCCGGTATGTAGTCCAGATCCGGGGCTGGCAGCCAGGATTCGTCCTCCATCCCCTGCCGCACGTTGTCCAAGGTTGGCATTAGCTTGTATCGAGTGATACGCCACCGTTGCAGACGGTCCAGGACGGCCTTTGCGTACGTAGCCGGAACCTCAAGCCGTTGAAGAATAGGCTTGTCTGGATCGCTCAACCGGGCCGCTTCTGCCCGGTGCAATTGCGCTATAGCCCACTGCAATGTGGGGAATCGGCCGCTGTCCAAAAACGAAGCCTCCCAACCATGAATCCAGGTAAAGAGGCCATCTTGGGCGTGAAGGTAGCTGTGCCCCGCTCGCCGCGCATTGAAATACAGGACGCCAGGATTCTCGCGCTTGTTGTGATCCTCCCAGTAGGTCGTCGCCAGTTGACGTAAAGTGCGAAGGTTGAGCGCCCACACCACGAAGCTGCCTTGCGGTGTTCTGCAACGAAGGTGACTCTCCGCTGCCCAGTAAAGTGCTACATAAGGATTTCTGGTCCAATCCAACAACTTCGTCGGAATGCCGTGGTGTTGTGCGAACGCCGTTGCTTGCTCTGGCTGGGGGAAATCAGTTTGTCACGGTGGAAAGGATAGTGCCGCGCATCTGCTGGAAACTGCGGTCCGCCCATTGCAACGTCAATGCCCAACTCGTCAGCCAACTCAACGAAACGATCTTGGAGCAGACGCTCCCAGTGTATTTGCGTTACCAATTGCGTTGCCCATTCGCGCAGGCTCCTCTTATTGTCGTCGTCCTTTTGCCTTGAAAGCCTGTGTGCGATGGGCGGCAACTTTTCAAAGCACTGCCGCATCCACTTTTCCGCGTAATCTCCAGCTAGTTTTAAAGAGTACGCCCAATTCGGATGCTTCAGTGTCTCCTTCCGCCAGGCTGAAGGCTTCAACTCGTGGGCCTTGGATTCTCCGCGGAACACCCAAGAGCCAACCCGTCCAGCTCCCCAGAGTGGGTTGGCGGGATCAAATGCCCTAAACACCGCTTCGACCGATTCGAGATGTTCGGCCGGTGGCAGGATGCCGCTTGATTGCTGCTGCTCCTCGCCCTGCCCGGAATTGCTCATCATTGGCCTCTCTGGGCACGTGCCGCTACGCTTTCCCAAAATGTTTGCGTAAAGCTTTCTGCGACGGTCGGGCAGACGGAAACATGGGTTCGCGGAGCCGGACGCCCTCCAAATCTGCGTACTGCGTTCCATGAAGGCACTCACTAAGGGTGACGCGCCGGGTTTCCGGATCAATCCTAAGTTGCCCCAAATCAAATAGTGTGTGCAGGTCCGCACGCAACAGAAGGCCGTTCGTGAGGTGGTGGCTGTGCGCGCCCATGTAGGGCCGGATATGAGCAGCTTCCAAGGCTGGTTCGGCGTCGCAACCTGTGATGGCGCACTTACCATCGTATGCCGCCAGCAAGTCCGCCCGGAAGCGAGGCTGTCCGCGACGAACGGCGATAGACTTTTCCACGCGCTCGCGGCCGTCAGCTTCGTTCTCGGCGTCGAACTCGCCTTTGACATCCAGCTTGTGCGCCTGTTTGCGAACGGCCCGTTCGCTCTTGCTTTCCGTCGGCAGGTTCAGTAGCTGGCGTTCAATCGCGACCAGATTGCGTTCATCTTTACCGATCCTGTACACTGTCGTCTGCTTGCCCTCGAATGTAGGCAGCTTCCAATCGTCGAACGGAACCCACCGCACTGGCAAGCGGTTCGGTGCGTCCGCCGGGTCACTCTCGTCGAAATAGTAGTCGCCTTCAACTACCCCGATCCCCTTCACTCGCTCGCCGTCGGCGGCAACGATCACGTGGTGTTCCTTGATCTTGGTCAGAAATTGAAGGACTTCGCCGGCCTTGCGCGATGCTGTTCGCGGATCGTCCGGGTAGTACGTTTTTGCCAGTTCTTCTCGAAGGACTTTGCGGGCGTCCTTCTTGTCGCGCAATTCACTCAGATCGCCTACATCAGCCCAACCAATCGCTGCGAATTCTCCCCTCAGCATGGCCTGCCAGATGAGATGGTTGCCGGGAAGGCGGCCACCAATTCGAGTCCCTACACGCCAGTACTTTACCGGCTTTCCGTGGCGCTCATTGCAGGCTGCGGTCAGATATAGAAGTGGCCAACCAAGTTCCGCCGCGATTGCGACGTATCGGCCGGCGCTTGCATAAAGTCCTTTGCGCTCCGGCGGCAACTGAAGCAGCTTGATCAGGTGATAGCGCTGCCAGTCGTGGTTGTGCAGGTCGTCCAGCTTTTCAGGGAACAGCAGGCTCAAGTACTTGTGTGCCCAGGCTAACTTGTACACGTCCGAGGCGGCCTTCTTGATGCCGGTTTGCAGGCGGTCGTAGGCGTCGTCGTCCGCGCGTTCCGGCAGGTCATCGAGCAGAGCCACACACTTCAGCAATTGGTCGCGTTGCTTCTCGCACAGTTCGGCAGCTCGCACAGGCGTCAGTTCTTCCTCGCCGCGTCCGCCCGTGACCCACTGGCCCGTATCGCGCTGGAACAGGCCGAACTTGAACGCACTGCCGCCTTTGATGCTGCCGAACAGCGCCCGCGCGCTGAACTCGGCGTCGTGCTTGTACTCAAGCCAGTAGTAGAGGCTTTCCTTGCTGCCCCGACGCAGCATGTAGTGCAACAAATCCTTGCCGTGCAGTGAGCCAAGCACTGCCGGACCGAATTTTTCCCGGAACCGGGCAAGCTGCGCCTTGTACTCTGCTTCCGCCGGCAAGCGGCCACGTAATCGCCGCGCCTCCAGGGCAGCGGTCAGTTCGGCGGCAACCTGAGGTTCGAGGATCGGCATGATCAACGCTCTCCATGCTGCTTGGGCGTGCTGGACTAGCTCACTCCAGCGTGCAGGTTGATAGCGGGCGGCCCGCTCACGCGCCGACAGCTTCGAGCATGTTCTTCACGTAACTGTCCCTGTCTTCTTCCTGGAACAGCACGTGCCGCTTGTTCATCTCGCTTTTATCCATGTCCCACATCAGCCTCATCGTAGCGTAGGGTGTGTTCGAGATGATGAAGGAATGCAGTTGCACGGTTTCGTCGCCCAGCCGCGCCTCGATTTCCTTGATGGATTGATAGAACTGAATCTTGGGGTCGCTGGGGCCGAGGTTCCGGATGCCTTTTGGGTCCACGAAGATCACGTGCTGCCTTTCCCCGTGAAGCAGCCACAGGATGAAGTCCGGGTGGAAGTTTCCGGCCTCGAAGAAGCCCACGCCCTTGCCTTTGCTCAGGTTGCGCAGCAGATACAACTCGCGGCCCTTGAAGAACTCTGTGTTGCCGTCATGGAATGACTGCAAGTCCTCAACGAACTGGCGCTCACCCTTGTTCAGCGGCGCAGGGCTTATCTCGACCACGTTCGCGTCCAGGTGAAGCAGCGGCTGGTAAAGGTGCCGGCCGAACCAGATTGCCTTGAGGCCCTGGAACTCCCACGGCTTCAGTTCGCCCTTCTCGATTGCGAACTTCAGCTCTTCGAGCTTGGCAACGATCTCTTCCTGCGACCGGTCTATGAGAACGCGGTAGTATGGGTCCTCGGGCCGCACGCCGACTCCAAGCAGGTTTGGGTCGTTCTCCGTTACTTCAGCGTACTCCAGGTGGGGCAGCTCCCACTCACGCTTGCGGAATGTGTAGTAGCGCTCGGTGTACTTCTTCAGCAGCGCCAGCGCGATTTCCTGCCATATGCGTACGCGCTCATACGAATCAAAGGCCAGCTCCTGCGGCGGAATCAGCAGACGGTACCAGCTCTGGTCCTTCAGCAGCGCCTCAATGCCGGAACGCGTCAGGTTCAGGTTGTACCAGCCGCGCTCCGCCTTGAAGCGTTCCAGCTCGAAGTAAAGAGCGTCCAAATCGAGAAACGCGACGTGTTGCGAGGATAGGTGCGCCACGTTCGGCGCGGCTTCCAGGTCGCCGCCACTGAGGCCGCTCGACTTCATCGCCTGAATCTTCGGGTACCAGTTCAGGACGACCTGATTCTTCTGCAACCATTCCGTGCTCGGGTCCGTGCCCGTGTCTGGCGGTGCCACCGTCGGCACCGGCGCCAGCCGGCGGAAGGCGTCGCCGAACTCTGTACTCACACCGTTGATGGTCTTCTTCAACCGCACGGTCTTGAGCTTCTGGGTGCCCAGGTTCTTGATCACGGGCAGCAGGAACTCCATACGGTCATCGTTGGTTGGCAGCCCCTCTTCGTTCAGGAAGTCACGGAACTGCGCCATGTAGTCTGCATGGATGCCGAAAATTCCCAGCGTCTCCAGCACGCCGATGTGCTTCGGCCGCTCAAGGTCCTGCGGCAGCGCGGCGCGCCCGCTGCGCTTGAGGCTCATGCCATAGCCCTTCAGTCGCACGCCGCGACCGAAAAGCTGGATGATCTGCGCCCCCTCGCCCCTGCCCACGTTCATCAGGCCCATTGTCGAGACACGCCAGCTTGACCAGCCTTCGGTGAACTTCTTTGAGCCGATCAGCAAGTTGACCGGCGAGTGAGCCAGATTGATTTGGTGAAACAGCGAACCCGCAAACTCCCGCTCGCCGGTTGCCAGGCCGTTTTCGTCGCACAGCTTGACCAGCTTCGCGTCGTCTCCCACGTTGATGACCCCGAACGCCTCGTTCTCAGCGCCCAGCCGCAGCGCCACTTCTCCTGTCGCCCCCTTCAGGTTCTCGACGTACAGCCGGCCGCCGCCCGGCGCGTTGAACAGCGTCGCCAGGGTTTCGTCGAAAATCTGCGCCGGCGAAAGGCCGGAAATGTTCAGGTAGGCAAATCGGCCAGCGAACAGGTTCGCGCCTTGCGCGGTGATCAGCCCTTGATGCAACACACGCTCAATGCGCTGGATGCTCCCGGCGCGGTCGCCGACGTAGTCCGCCAAGAACTGGAGAATCTCGACAATGTCCGAGGCGTCTTGCTTCGCCAGCGTCGCCGTCACGCTGCCACCGACGAAGATCCACAGGGGCTTGTCGATCTGGAATGGACGGAACGACCCCTCCTGCTCGCGGTACAGGCGCTGCTGCTGGAAGAACGAAAGCAGGCTGGCCGTGAGGTACAGGTCGCGGTGGTCCCGCTGTGTGGCTTCATCAAGGTTGAGGATCTGGTAGTCCTTGCCGAAGCCGTCGCCGTAGAAATAGCGATACGAGTAATCGAACAGCGTGTTCCTGGCGTAGGTGTCAATCAGCGCCGGGTTGCCCTTTACCGCCTGGCCGAACGTGGCCGAGTACTCAAACGAGAACCCCTTTTCACACAGGGCATTGCGATAGCGCATCCATACGCCGTCCCCGCCCCCCGACGTGCCCCCGGTGTCCTTCGTCCACCAGCACCAGGTTGTTGCCCTCAAAGGCATCCACGGCGACGGTCTTGTCGCCCATTTCGTCCTTCAGCTTCGTGACTTCCAGAATCTCCACACCCTGGCCCGTGAACAGGTTCCGGCTGTCCTTGTTGAAGATTTCGGCCGGGATGCCCGCCGCCTCGAACTCGCGCAGGTGCTGCTGCGATAAACCTTCGTTGGGCGTGAGCAGGATGATGCGGTTCAAATCTCGCCGCCGACCGTGCTTTTCCAGATAGAACTGGAACTGAAGGATGTGCGCGTGCATCACCAGCGTTTTGCCGCTGCCCGTGGCCATCCAGAACGCGATCTTGTTGAGTTGCGGCCAGGCTTCGGCGGTTTCGTCGAACGGCGCAAGCTGGTCGGCCTCGGGTTCTTCCTCGTTGTATGCCTTCACCTGCTCGTTCAGCACCGTCAGCAGCGCTTTGGGGTCGCGGAAGTAGCGGTCGAGGTAGATTTCCGTGAATAGCAGCGCCAGGTACTGAAAGTACTTCCAGGCAATCGGCGCTTCGCCCCGCGTGATGCGCCGCTCATTCAGGCGCTGCGTGTGCTTGACGATGTTCTGGTCGTACTCAAGCAGCAACTCAGTCGGAAGCTGCGTAAGGTTGAACAGCCGCGCCGTAAGCGCATGGTGAAAGCGATGGATGTTGTTCTCGTCCAGCCCCTCCAGCCCTTCGAGGCGCAGCGGTTCAGCCAAATCTTCAAGGCGTTTGACGTTGAACAGCGACAGCAGCCACTGGTTCAGCACCAGCTTGCGGTTGAACGGCACCGACGGCCGGTTGTTCGCTCTCCTGCGGCGGGCCATCACACGTTCTCCGTCGCGAACATCAGGCGGTGGAAGTCGTCCTCGATCAGGCGCACCTTCCAAAGGTCGTCCGGCGTCTTGAGATTCTCAAGGTTGTTGCCGCCGTTCACGTAAATCAGGTCGAACTCGCTGTCCTTGCTGGAGTAGCCCTGCTTGGTGAACCACTCGTCCAGCACCAGGTTGTCCTGCTCCGGCTCGCCGGTCAGTTTGCGCCAGATCACCAGCGTCTTGCGGCCGTCGGGCGTCGTACCCTCGACCGTGCGAAACCACCACGGGCCATCCGCAACCTGCTTCAGCCGGCCCTTGACGCGCAGGCGGCCTTCGCCGTCGCGCTCGAACTCGGCGCTGAAAGTCTGGAGCGCCGCGATGTGCTTCACGGTCAGGCCGATCAGCCAGTTGAAGGTTTCCAGCAGGTCCACGTTGACTTCGCGCGATTCGTCGGAGCCGGGACGCTTGACCTTGAGCTTGTAGGCGGTGGGATCGGTGAAGGCCGCGACGTTGAGCAGCGACTGGCTGCCGCGCGTTTCGACTTCGAGCAGGTAGCGGAGCATGTACTGCTCTTTGAGTTTGTCCGCCCCCTGGGCCTCTGCCGCGAACAGCAGCTTCTCTTGCGTGTCGCTGCGGCGCGTTTCGAGGTTGTTGAGCGCGTCCTCGTAGGACTCAAGACGGATCACCTTCATGACGCGCGGGCTGCGTTCGGCTTCTTCGGCCGTGGCGAGACGCTTGGGTTTGCCGTCCTTCCATTCCGGTGTGAACGTGACTTTCTTGAGGCGGGGAAGGAGGACGGTGTCGAAGTAATCCGCCTGTTCGACAAGGATGAACTTGCGCGGACCGCCGTCTTCGCGGTTAAGGTTGATGACCGCGTGACCGGTCGTGCCGGAGCCGGCGAAGTAGTCCAGCACCGTCGCAGTACGCTTGCTGTACGTTGCTGACTCCACCGCGAATTCGACGGTATGCACGGACTTAGGGTAAGAGAAGCTGTCGTTCACGCCGAACAGATCCTTCAGCACGTTCGTTCCGTAGCTCACCGCACTGAATCGTGTGTCGCTCCAAAGGCTGGGTAGTAGGTTCCGTCGCTCTTCATCGGTGTATATCCGATTGATGATGTGATTAGGCGTGCATCGCAGCCTCTCATCCTCGATCGCCTCAATGGCTCCCTCGTAGCTGAGGGTCCACACTCGTTCCGAACCGTCCTCACCAATCGGATAGATGCGAACGAGTCCCTTGTCCGTTGCGGCCTTTGGATAGTCCTTTCCGACTGGGGGCGGCTCCGCACCAACGACTGACAGCGAATCAGGATCAACCAGAATCGCGTAGAAACTGTTCTGCCTACCTGTTCGGTAGTTGTTTTCACCCGTTCCACTGCGGCGGAAGTTGCGCTCGCGTTCACCAGCTTCAACAGCTTCACCGCGAAGGACATCCAGCCCACTCGGGACGAGCATAAGCGCGTACTCGTGCGTACGAGTTACGTTGGAGCGTCCAGTACCTGACCCTGGGTAGTGATTCACGACAATACGGAAGAGGTCGTAACCGGGGTACAGAATCCGGACAAGTAACGAGAGTCGATCGAGTTCGGAATCGTCGATTGCGATACAAAGTGCGGACTCGTCCGTCTGGGCAACTGCACTGAGCGCTAGCCGGTTCTCCATGAGGCACAACCACGATGCCTCCTTGTAGTCGTTCTTGTAGAGAATTGGCGTAGCAGCTGTGTTGTAAGGTGGATCAATGTAGGTAAAGGCGACTTGATTGCGGAGACGGTGCGACAGAAGCGACAGCGACTGAAAGTTCTCGCTGTGAAAGAGCACGCCATCCGTCTGCTCGTTCAAGTCACCGAGCGCGTCCAGCAGGCGCGCCGTGTAGTCAGGCTCGAAATGCCGCGTGTCCACCATCAGTGACGGGTTCGCCTTCAGGAACTCCGCCGACTTGAGCTTCGCGTTCTTGGCGAACAGGCCGTCATCTTGCTTGAGTTCCGACAGGTGATGCAGGGCTTCCCACTCGGCCCATTGCCCATCGTTGGCTGCGATCTCGGCGTAGAACTCCTGCGGGATCACGCCCAACCGGATGCAGTAGCTGGTCTCCACCACGAACTTCTTTTTCAGCCACAGCTTCTTCTGGAAGTCCTCAAGCTGCGCCAGGAAGGCGATGATCTTGCCCGCGACGCGGCGAATCACCTTGATCTTGGACAGGTACTGCTCGACGCGCGGCACGGTCTCGTTTTCCACGTCGTCAAGGTGCATCACCTCGTTCTTGATGTAGAAGTCCAGCTCGCGCCGCAGAAAGCCGCCCAAATCCTTGTGGATGAAGTAGTCAAAGGTGTTGCGCGCCGTGTAACGGTCCAGGTGCACGCGCAGGCGCGTGGCCTCCGATTCCGTGCCGTCGACGCGCACGTGCTTCGCCCCCAGCGCCTTCAGCCAATTGGCAAGCGCGCCGTCCTTTACGGCCAGAATTGCGCCCTCGGCCTCGGCGTTCAGGTCCTTCTGTTTGCGCTTCTCCGGGTCCGGCGCGTAAGTGAAGCGCACGACCAGCTCGCCGTCCTCTAAGGCCACGGCGTCGCTCTCGGCCAGCTTGAAGACGCGATCCTTGCCGTTGTTCGCCTTCACGTTGCCGTGCTCGCCCTCGGCCACATCCACCAGCCGGAAGTGCACGCGCATGGGCGTTTTCTCATCTTCCGGGCGCAGTCTAAAAGCGTAGTCGCGCAGGTACTCGCTGGTCTTGATGTAGTACTGGTCGGCGTTCGCCCAGTGCAGCTTGACCTCTTCGCCCTCGTAAGGGATGGCGTAAACGCCCGGCTTGTAAACACGCTTGCTCAGGAAGTCGCCTTCGCTGTAGTAGCGGCGGAAGAAGCTGTAGAGATGGTCGTAGACTTCGGCTTCGAGCGCGTTTACGTCCACGGCTTCGCCGGCCAGCCTGGCGCGCAGGTCCTTGACCTTCTGGGTTGTCTCGGGGTCAACGCCAAGGGCGTTAGCCTGCTCGACGGCCTTTGCTAGTACGGCGTCAGCTAAGTTTTCCGGCAGTGTGCTGACCTGATCTGCCGATGCATGGGTATGTCCCTTTTTGGAGCCTGCCCATGCCTGGTCCTGCACCTGAAGTCACCATTGTACTTTCTGACGCCGAACGCGTCGAGCTTGAGAAGCTGCGCCGCTCCGGCACCGCCGAGGCCCGGCTTTCCCGCCGCGCCCGCATCGTGCTGCTGGCCGCCGATGGCGAGGCCAACTCGGCCATCTCGCAGAAAGTCGGCCTTGACCGCGAATGCGTGATCGACTGGCGCCGCCGCTACGCACAAGGCGGCATCATTGCCCTGCACGACAAACCTCGCAGCGGCCGCCCGCCGACCTTTTCCCCCTCTGCACAAGCACTTGCTGCTGGCCCTGGCCTGCACGCCGCCGTCTGACCACGGCCTGCCGCACACGCACTGGACCGTGCGCCTGCTGGCCTTCATGGCGTTCTCGCTGGCGTTGCTGCCCTCCATCAGCCACGAGACTGTGCGCGTCTGGCTGGAGGCTGCCGAGATCAAGCCGCACCACTCGCGCTATTGGCTGCACAGCCAGGACCCGGACTTTGACGCGAAGATGCAGGACGTGGTGGGCCTGTACCTGCATCCGCCGAAGAACTCCGTGGTGCTGTGTTTTGACGAGAAGACCTGCATCCAGGCACTGGAGCGCAGACACCCGGACTGGCCGATGCGGCCGGGATCGCCGCAGCGTCGCGAGTTCGAATACATCCGCCACGGCACCCAGGACCTGTTCGCGTCGCTGAACCCGCACACCGGCGAGGTGTGGGCCGAGTGCCGGGACAGGCACAAGGGCGAAGACGTAGCCGAGCATCTGGCGTGGCTGATCAAGCAGCAGCCCAGGCGCAAGAAGATTCACCTGGTGCGCGACAACCTCAGTGCGCACAACACCGATGCCGTGAAGAAAGTGATTGCCCGGCACCGGGGCCGCGTGCAGGTGCATGCCACGCCGACCCACGCGAGCTGGCTGAACATGGTGGAGTTATTCTTCGCTGAGGTAAGCCGCAACGTGATCCGGCGCGGGAACTTCGCGAGCGTGCCCGACCTGCAGCAGAAGCTGCTTGCCTGGGTCGAGTGGCACAACGAGAATGCCAAGCCGTACAAGTGGACCTACACCGGCCAGCCGCTCACCAAGTAGCTGCCGGAAGACTTAGCTGACGCCGTACTAGTTCCTTTTCGATTTCGGCCTTGTCGGCGGATTGATAGAGCGAAAAGGCTTCCTTCACCTGGGGCAGCAGATCCTTGTCCAGGAACTGGGTAACCTCAGCGCTCTTGGCGTGCATGATGCGGTACAGGCCGAAGTCCAAATCGGGCTGATCAAGCTGGAACAACTCCAGCAGCAGGTTCTTGAGTTTCTGGTACCTCTGGCTCATGGCGAATCCCGACTAGCCTGATGATGATATGGGCGCGGCTACACTACCGCCCAGCGGATGGTGAACAAGGTTTCCGCCTGCGTCTTCTGGACCAGGCGTTTTTCAAGCTGGTCTATAAGCTGGTCGCGCTTGAGCATGATTTCGTCCTCGACCTTAAAGATGTCCTGGCGTTGGCGGCGCTGCTGGCGCTCAAGCTTCTGGATTTTCTCCTGAATCTCGTGCTGCTCCTGCAAGGTGACGGCCTGGCGCGCCTGTCGCCGCAGAACCTTGATCTGCTCCTTGGTGTCAAGCAGGGCTTTCTCAGCCGCAAGCACCATGTCGTCGGCCCAGCGTTCCAGCTTTTCGCGCGCTTCGTGGAAGTGCTTGCTGTTCTGCTCCAGCGACCGGCTGATGGTGGCCTGCCCGTGGCGCTCGGCTTCGGCTTGGAGGCGCTGCGCGGTGGCTTCCGGCGGCGCGATTTCGCCGTTGGCGCTGCCTGAACAAAGGAACATTTTTTCCATGGTTTCCTGGTCGAGCGCCGTGCCGTCGTCCTGAAAACCGGAAAGCAGCAGGTACTCCTCGCGCTCGTAGGTGTCCACGGTCAGGCGCGTGACCGTGAGATAGCCTTGTCGGCCGCGCAGGGCCTCGACCACGGATAGCTTCGTGGGGTGGCTGGTGACGTCAAATCGGACTTCTGCGGCCGGGGTGTCAAGCGCCTTGGCGCTGTCAAGCACGTGCTCGCCCAGCGGATGGGAAAGCCTGTACAGGAAGCGGTTAACTTCGGGTGCGCCGTCGCCGGCCTCGGCGGCGGTGCGGGGATGAGCCTTCGAGATCAGGTGATAGCGGCCACGAGGGATGTCGTCGCGCGGAGGCTGTTCAAGGTCAAAGGCCAGCTCCTGCTCATGGAAACGGGCTTGCCTGTCCAACATGAAGCCGGTGAGGTCCCAGAAGCGTCTGCCGACACGGTCAAGCTGGGCCTTGGCGTCGGCCAGTCGCAGTCTAAGGCGCTGGTGAACATCCTCGTCGAAGTGCTCGAACAGGGCGCGCCGCGTGTCGTCGAGGCGTGAACGGATTTGTTCGTCCATCTCGGCCTGCAACGCCGAAAAGGCGGCGTCAATCTCTTCCGGTGTGCGACATTGCTGGTAGATGGCGAGTATGCGTTTCTCAAAGTCCACGCCGGATTCAAGGCTGCCCAGAACGTCGTCGGATGCGCCAAAGATGCCGTTGAACAGGCTGAACTTCTCGGTCAGCAGCTCCAGCACGCGGCGGTCGGCCTCGTTGCGCTCATTCAGGAAGTTGATGACGACCACGTCGTGCTTCTGGCCGTAGCGGTGGCAGCGGCCGATGCGCTGCTCGATGCGCTGCGGGTTCCAGGGCAGGTCGTAGTTGACGACCAGCGAGCAAAACTGAAGGTTGGCGCCTTCGGAGGCGGCTTCCGTGGCAAGCATGATCGTTGCCTCGTCGCGGAAGTGTTCAATCAGCGCGGTGCGTACGTCTACGGCGCGCGATCCGGAAACACGGCCGGTGTCGCGGTTACGCTCAACCCAGCGCTCATAGATGGCGGTGGCTTCGGGGCCGCCGTTGGTGCCGTTGAACAGGACGACTTGTCCGGCATAGCCGTGGGCTTCCAGATAGCCCTTGAGGTAGTCCTGTGTGCGGCGCGACTCGGTGAAGATCAGCGCCTTGCGCGCGGCGCCGGTCTTGGCCATCTGCTCGAAACCGACTTCAAGGGCCTTGAGCAGGGTGTCGGACTTGGTGTCTGCGCCGATGCGGCGCGCGCGCTCGGCAAGGGCCTTGAGTTCGTCGATCTCTTCGCGCAGGCGGCGGCGGTCGATCTCGGGCGCTGCCGGGACTGTTTCCGGCTCATCGCTATCAAGGATTTCGTCGAGCAAGTCTTCTTCAATCTCTTCGGCTTCGATCAACTGCTCGGCAAACTCGGGATCGTTCGCAGCGCGCTCGTCACGCAGGTTCTCCAGACGTTGACGCAGGGTGTCCAGCGTCGCGGCAATTGCCGTGGAAGATGATGCCAGCAGTTTGCGCAGGATCAGGGCCGTAAGGTGACGCTGGCGCTGAGGCAGCGCGTAACTCTCTTCACGTTGCAGGAAGGACGAAACAGCCTCGTAGAGGGCATGCTCGTCGTCTGTGGGTCGGAAGGGCCGGGTGATGGGGCGACGCTCCGTGTATCGGATGTACTCCATGACCTGGTTTCGCAACGTGCGCTTGCAGAACGTTGCCAGGCGTTGGCGCAGCAATTCAAGGTTGCTGCCAGCGCCAGCGTACTGGGCACGGAAGGCATTGATGTCGCCGAACAGCCGCTCGTCGATCAATGTCGAGAGACCGTACAGCTCAAGCAGTGAGTTCTGAAGGGGAGTCGCCGTGAGCAGCAGCTTGCGGCAGTCTTCGGTCGCCCAGCGGATTCCCTGTCCCACCTTGTTGCTGGGTCTGTAGGCGTTGCGCAACTTGTGGGCTTCATCTGTCACAACGAGGTCCCAAGCCACGGACTTGAGTTCCTCGCGCAGGCTATTGGCATAGTGGTAAGAGAGGATCAGGACGGCTCCGGGACAAAGCGGGTCTCGGCCCTCTCGTCTCGCTTCACGGGTGGCCTTTGCGTCCAACACGACGGCTGGAAGATTGAACTTCTCCTGAAGCTCCAGCGCCCACTGCTTGCGGATAGACGCCGGGCAGATGACCAGCAGGCGACGGCGACGCTCCGCCCAGTACTGGCAGAGGACGATACCGGCCTCGATGGTCTTTCCGAGGCCCACTTCATCGGCCAGGATCACGCCTTTGGACAACGGCGACTGAAGTGCGAAAAGAGCGGCTTCGATCTGGTGCGGGTTCAGGTCAACCGCCGCGTCAAAGAGCGACATCGACAGCCGGCCTAACCCACCCGACTTGCGATGCGTAAGGTCGTGTGCGTAATACTTGGCGTGCCAGGCAGTCAGCTTCATAGCGCAACCCGCATTGGGACAACGTAGAACCGTGGCGGCGCACTCTTGCGCCGATGCTAATCCGACCAAGTGAAGTGGCCGAAACTCTACTCATGGATGAGCAGTGACGCGAGATATTGCTTCAGCCGAGCGTAGCCTTATGCAGCTTGAAGCACGCCCGACGGGATAGACGGACGCTTGACAATCTCACCACATGCGCACCACTGGCGGTCTGCATCAGGGAGCTTCAGATCGAACCAGCAGCACCGGCCGCACCGACACTTTTCGCCAAGGTAATGCGACATCACTTGAATCAGCTTGCCTTCGCCCGTTCCGTCGGCCGAGGGAAGTCTCAGCCATGTGCGCGGCTCGTTTGTCGCCTTCATGTGCAATGAGCGAAACCAGCGCTTGATCCTAGACCAAGTTGAGATCGTGGCCTGCTTCGTTTCTGCAAACCTCACAGTCGCACGGCTGATCAACGGCCTAGTGCGTGCCACCCGCTGCGAAACGTCTCGGCGCGTCTGAATGTTGTTGGAAATGTGAGCCAACACGGGGGTTGGAACCGGCTGGCCCAAGCTGGAGAGCAGATGGGCCATTACACTATGCCCTAGTTGGTATGTCTCTCTGCTGTATCCACCCTCTGCGTTGCGGATGTTTCGCAGTCGGTACGACGAGAGCTGCCAATGCATCTCTTGCTCGTAGCCTTCTGTGGCGCCGAAGTATGTGACGTACTCCTGGCTTCCCCTGACGCCGTTCGCGTCGAGCATCTCCCTGGCGGCCCTGATACGCCCATGTGGCCGGTGGTAACGGCTAAAGCCGTACTTGACCACCCAACACCCGTGATGGGGCAGAAGCCTCGCGACGATGTAGTTGGACGACATCTTTCCCCCGGCAAGAAGTGTCGCCCACCGAGGTGCAGGGCTCGACTACAAAGCAGACCGCAGTGTGGAATGCTTGCGCGCAGTAGACGAGAAACGGCAGGCCGTTTAGGGTGTGGCCAGGATGGCTTCGGCGGGGGTTGGCTTTAGTTTTGGGTGAGTCATAGGGTGAGTTGAGATTTTTCTTTCACCCACCAATCCGCCCAAGAACCGCTTGAAATGCGCTGGTGTGGGCCTGTAGCTCAACGGTTAGAGCAGGGGACTCATAATCCCTTGGTTGCGGGTTCGAATCCCGCCGGGCCCACCAGCTATTTCTAGGCGTTTATGGCTGTTTCCGCTTTGGTGAGTGTATTGAGAGTACACGTTTCGGTACACGCTTACGCCCGAAATTCGCAGGAATTCCCGTTTCTCCGGCCACTGATTTTCTGCGGACGGCCTTTCGGCAATTGCTCTTTGTTCCGGCTGCATCGTGACCCATGCGAGGATTTTCCGGAGCGCCGTTCGCGGCAGTCTCTCGCCTTCAAACGGCTGTGGGTGCTATAGTCCTTGTTGTCCTTTGGCATTGGTCCAGAGGCGCAGTAATTCGAAAAGGAAAATAGTCCGGCAGGGCCGGGCAACACAGAACACGACAACGCCAATCTTGTTTGCGGCAGTTCCGAATCCAGCAGATTCAGCGTGCATAGACCGCAAGCACCAAGGCGTCCCGAATGGGGCGCACTTGGTTGCTTGCATCTGTGCAAGGGCCCCTGCTGGAGCCCGGAACTGTGCAGCGCCGGGTGCGTCCTCTGTATTTTCCGAGCATTTTGGCGTGCTTCCCGCAACGGCTGGCATCGGCGGTTGGGGACCTCGCATGGCGCACGTCTTTTCAATTCTTTTCTGGCTGCTCTGCGCGGCAATCGACTCCACACCGCTTGCGATTACTTTCGGACTGGCTGCCGTCAGCTAGTTCGCCTTTTGAGCGCCGGATGCGCTCAAGGTCAGCGTGCGCCTCTCGCCAGCGAGCGGAGGTCGGGAAAGGAAGTGGTGCATGATCCATCGGAAAGTGTTCGGCGTACTGGCGGTGTCGGTGCTTCTGTTTGTTGTTGCCGCTTGCGTGTCTGGCGGGAAGTCGGACGCCCAACGAGAGCGTGAATCGGAGCGGCGTGAGGCCGAAGCTGAGCGGAAGGCCAAAAACGAACGTGACGTATACGAGCGGACGGAGAAAGCTGCGAAGCAAGAGGCAGAAGCAAAGGAAGCTGACAGGCTCAGGAGGATTGAGAGTCAGCCGGAGAGCGTGCGTGAACTGATTCTCGCACACCAAGTTACGTTGGGCATGACCGCCGAACAGGTTGAACTATCTTGGGGCCCTCCGCATACGAAGAACCGCACGGTCACGAAGTACGGTGTGAGCGAACAATGGGTTTACGGTTACGCTGACCGTTGGTCTGACACCACCCGCTACCTCTACTTCGACGACGACATACTTACTTCGTGGCAAGAGTAGCAGGGGAGGAAGGCCATGATTCGCCTGCTGTTCATTGTCTGCACCCTGCTATTGACCATCGGCGGAGTGATCGGGTTTCTTGTGACCTCTGGTTGGGCGGCAGCGGGTTGGCTTTGCTTTGCAATTGTCTGTGGCTTCCTGTTTTTGCTGGGCCTACTGCCTGATGCCATGAGCTAGATATTTCCTTGGCCTGAACGTTCGCCCCGGTGGGCAACGGAAGTAGCATCGGTACCATCCCTGTTTTGGTCTGTCGGAGTGATGAACATGCAGAATACCCTCGTGCTTGCGTTTGGCGGCGTTGCCTTGTTGGTTGCTCTTGCCTTCCTTCTGGATGGCCGGATTCGGGCTGACGACTCCGAACGGGCAGCCCTTGAGAAACAGGTTCAAGAGGCGGAAACCGCTTACAAGGATGCGTACAGAAAATACAGCGAGCTACGCGGCAAATTGCTCGCTGCCCAGCACAAGGAGTCGCCGTATTCCGGTGAGCTTGAGCGAGCAAGGAAGCAAGTATCCGGCGAGCGGGGTTTTTCGGCAGACAGGCTCGCCATCACCGGCGACACCCTCGAAGTTGGGGACCTCAGAGTCAGCCTCCAGTCTTTCGGCAAGGAAAATCGAAAGCTGCAAAAGAAGGAGATCGTTGGCGAGCCAACCAAGTTCGAGCGCGAGTTGTGGGGCGCGTTGGTGAAGATTGAAAACACCTCTGAAGGGCGAATCATTACGCCTTTTCAAGAGTCGAGCATGTTTTCCAAGGTGACGGTGATCGACAGTTGGGACAACCGCGAAGTGCAGGCGAGTTTCGGCCTGTTCGATGAAGTACAGCCACAAGAAGGCGCGGGTTTTGAATTGGCGGGAACTGAGGTGCTCCCCGGTAAGACTGCGACGTTTTTGCTTGTGGTGAGTGACCTCAAGGTGCTGAATTTCGATTACGTCACGATCAAGATGGAGGTAATGCCATCGAACAAGGGCAAGGCGGAGACCGTTTATTTCGTGGTGCCCAAAGACAAAGTAGTCGGGTTGAAGTAACCGGAATTTCCGGCGTTCGAGTTCGCCTAGCGTTCACCGCCGCTCAGAGGTTTGTTGGGCGGCGGTTGCACGATTGCCGCGCCGATTCTCAACACACCGCCTCCTGCACGATCAAGTGCACGCATGACTTCCCAGTCGCCCGTTTGCCAGAGATGCAGTGCCAGACCACTGCAAACGCTTCTGAGGGGCACTCTGGCCTTGTCTGGCGATACTGCAATGCGCTCCGCAGCCGCCAGTAGGGTCTCACGGGCCTTGAGTCGGGCCGGGGCGAATTTTGTGTGCTCGAATGCGTGTACCAGTGCGCAAAGGCTCGCCACGGGCTCCCAGCCAGCAGACCATGCTCGCCAGTTCCAATGGTTCGTTGCCGCAACAAGTTCCCGCAACCGGGCAGGCGGGAGACCAATTGCCACGTTGCGCTTTCCCTTGCCGGACGCGCCTCGTGGTTGGTAGCCCGCGATAATCTTGGCGTGCGGCGTATCCTCGGTTCCCGTGAATATCTCCGCCAGTTCGATGCGCCGATGCTCGCGGCGCTTACCGTTGTCACTTAGTCCGGCAATTTCCTTGCGTGCGCACTGCCTCCATGCTGCCTGAAATTCCCGCTTGAGTTCAGGGACGGTAATTTCCGTGGCTTTGGGCGTGCCCGTGGCGATAGCGATCACGACGTGAAAGTGCGGGTTCCAGACTTTGTTGCCGGAGAATTCAACGTGCACGCTCCGAACGTAGTTCGCAACAAGCTGCTTCCAGAGTGTCCGCCTGCGAAGTCTGCGGAATGAGCTATCAAGGAGTGTCCGTAGCGAGCGCAGTTGATCGCCCTTGAGGTGCACCAAGGGCAGCGTGAGGTGGAACACCCTTTGGCCGGTCGCCAGCGCATTCAGCATGGCCGAATAAATGCAAAACGACGCCTCGCTGCTGGCGACGCTCCAGCACGTCGGACACCACTTGAAGCCGCAAAAAAAGAAGCGGTGCCCTTTGGGGTCTTTCTCGGTGGTGACGTGCTTTTGATTTCCGCAGTCGATTACGCGCCTTGCCTCGTACTTCAATCCGGCTGCCGAAAGTTGCGCGGCAAACGCTACTCGCTCTTTCCTTGTCCGTTCAAACACGCTACCCGCTTCATGCTGGTACTCAGTTGACCTAAAGCGCGTAGTATTGTTTGAGCGGGCGACCATGACGCATTTCCTTGCGTCCGGCGATTGCCCTGCTACACCGTAGGTACGGGTTGGGCGTGCACGGACACGCTTTGCCTGCTTCCTGCCCCCGCTCGGCATAGCTGGGGCAGGTTTCTTTGGTCCGGACAATCTGAGGCAGGCTTGCCAAGCGGTCAAGGCAAGTTTCGAGAACTGCGCAAAGAAACACCGACAAGCGGGCATACGTGGCTGTCGGTGTCGGGTTGCGGTGGGCTTTGCAGCCGCATTTTTTGCGGAGCGCAACGGGACAATTAGCGAACGCCGGGAGAAACGCCCGTCTCCTGTTCGATGCGCTGTAAGGCTTGTTCAACAACCGGCGTAAGGCCCATTGCCGCCTCGATAGACTTTGCCCGAATTCGCTCCAGCACTTGTGCGCGATAGAATCGCTCCGCGACGGCACTGCCATGCCCCTGCCACAATGCAGCCACGGCGGGAGGCACGCCAATCGACGCGGCGTAGCTGGTGAAATTCTGCCGTAGTGACTGCGGGTTTACGCGGATGCCGGTTTTCTCGCGCAGCCCATACCACGCGGTTTGGGAAAATGAGGGCGGTTGTTTTCCGGAACTGGGCAGCACGTATTTTCCCGTGGCCAGTGCATTCCAGACGCCAAGGAGATCGGCAAACGTCGGAGCAATTTCTCCCTCCGGAGCGTCCCGCAGTGCCACGATTCGCGACCGTCCGGTTTTCTGTGCGTAGAATGTGATGCGCCCGCGCAACACGTCAACGTCTTTCCATTCGAGCGCCAGTGCTTCACCCAAGCGACAACCCGTAAGTGCCAGTAGCAGGAACAGCCGCGACACGGGAGTATCCGGGCGGGCGGATACGGACTGCTTGTGCACTGCCTTTGTGCCGTCCCTGCCCTTTCGCTCCACTTCAATTACGGGCATCTCCTCCGCCTTCATGGCTGCGGTTACGAATCCACTCAGTTCTTTGGATGTAAACGCGACTGGGGCGTCGGCATCAGTTGGTGTCGCCCGGAACGCGGAGACAAGCAGAGGAAAATCCGGAAATCGTGGTGGCCGTTGATCGTTGATGAAACCGATGCAAGCCCGAAGGTGCCGCTTGTGCTTGTTGACCGTGGCGGCACGCCGAATTACTTGCCGATTGCCGTGGTAGGTTTTTTCCGTCGCGAGAAAATCAAAGAACCGCTCAAGCAGTCGGCGGTCAAGCTCGCCTGTAGCCAGCTTGCTCTTGCCTTGCTTGGTAAGCCATCGCTTGAATCTGTCGGCGGTGTCTGCACCGTTCTTGACCGTTTCGGCAGCCAGCCCGATTCGTTGCTTGCTTCTTGCACTCCGGAGTTCACCCTGTTGGTCAAGGTGGCCAACGTAAGCGTCAATTTCCGCCACCAGCGATGCGTCGTATGCGAGTACGCCTCCGCGTTTTTTTGCCTCGCCTTTGTCCAACGCTTCTTTATCGCGGTACTCCTTGAGAAGGGCAGTCCGCTCTTTCGCGTTGGTTGCTTCGTGGTGCTCGCACTTGATGCGCGTTGGTTTGCCTTCTTTTGCCTTGGTGTAGTCCCGGTAGAAAATCCACCATTCACCCCGCCAATTCACTAAGCGGGCTGTTTTTCGAGGCATCGGCATATGCGCTCCAATCGTGTCCAGAAAATGGGTACTTACATGGTACACGAATTAGTACACGCTTGCGCAAGCAAAGCCGAAAATACAATAAGGGCCTCAGTGGGGCCCTTGGAGCGCATAAGCGCCTATTTTCAGGGGTATTTTCCGGGTCCGGCTCATGCCGGGAAGTGCTCAAAAATTCGCTGGTAAGGACTCATAATCCCTTGGTTCCGGGTTCGAATCCCGGCGGGCCCACCAGACTTCGCCAAGGCTTCGTCAGGCGGGCCAGACTTCGCCAAGGCTTCGTCAGGCGGGCCAGACTTCGCCAAGGCTTCGTCAGGCGGGCCAGACTTCGCCAAGGCTTCGTCAGGCGGGCCAGACTTCGCCAAGGCTTCGTCAGGCGGGCCGGACTTCGCCAAGGCTTTGTCAGGCGGGCCAGACTTCGCCAAGGCTTCGGCAGGCGGGCCGGAATGCCCCGTTTCGGGCTGTCCTGCTGGTGCGCGCCGAAGACTTGGCGAATGCGGGCTGCTTCCACACTCACTTCTGCAGCACCCAGGTCGCCATGGCTCGCTGGTTCTGGACGTTTACCGTCTTGATCGGCTCAAGCTGCTTTGCGCCGAGCTTCTGAGTCAACTCCAGCATCTCTTCCAGGCTCAGCAGCAGGATGTCCCACCTGGTGCCGGGCATGCGGTAACGGCCGTCCTCTAACGGAATGGCGTGCTGCTCCATGCTGAGGCTGGTTGCCACGCGCGTGAACCACACACCACCGGGCGCCAGCACCCGCCATGTCTCGGCCACCACCTGCTCGAGATCAGCACGGCTCGGCAGCACGTGAAGCAGCGCGTTGCAGATCACGCCCTGGAAGTGCGCATCCGGCCAGGGCAGCGCCGTAACCGAGCCGGCCACGAGGTACTCCGCCGGCACGATGCCGGCATCCCGCACGCGCGCGATGGCCGCGGCGTCGGTGTCGATGCCGAATACTTCGAAACCATTGCGCCCGAACCAGGCCAGGTTGCGACCCGCGCCGCAGCCCGCATCCAGGATGCGCGAGCCGGGCGCGAAGCGGCCTTTCAGCACCTGGTCGAGCAGGTAGATGTCCATGCCCGCCAGCTCTTGGTTCAAGGCCTCTGCATCCATGTCGCGCTCCGTGTTATGGTGCAGCCGGATATACGCGGAATCACAGGCATGTCGATCATCAAACTGAATCTGCCCACGCTGGAAGGCACGCTGCTGGCGCGGCGCAACCGCTTCCTGGCCGACATCCGCCTGGCCGACGGCGCACTGGTCACGGCCATGTGCGCCAACACCGGCAGCATGAAGAGCTGCGTTGAGCCCGGCCGGAAAGTAATAATCAGCGATAGTGAGAATGAGAGTCGTAAATATCGCTACACCTGGGAAATCATTCACATGGGCGAATCCTGGGTGAACGTCAACACCGGCATTTCCAACTCGTGCGTCGAACAATTCATTGCTGCCGACGCCGTGCCCGGGCTGGACGGCTACTCGTTCATCCGACGCGAAGTGAAGTACGGGCGCGACGGCCGCAGCCGCATCGATCTGCTGCTCAGCAACGACGCCCCGCCGAAGAAACGCAAGCGCGACCCGGAGCCGGAGCCGCGCTGCAAACCCAACGGCAAGCCCGACTGCTACGTCGAGGTGAAGAACACCTCCATGCGCGCGGGCGAACACTCGGTGTTCCCCGATTCCGTCACCGAGCGCGGCCAGAAACACCTGATCGAGCTGACCCACCTGGTGCGCGAGCAGGGCCTGCGCGCGGCCATGGTCTACTTCTGCGGCCGTACCGACACCTGCGCGTTCCGCCCGGCGGATGAAATCGACGCCCGCTACGGCAAGCTGCTGCGCGAGGCCGTGAACGCCGGCGTTGAGGTCTACCCGTTGCAGGTGGATTTCACGCCCGGGCAGATCAAGCTGGTGAAGCAGCTGCCGCTGGAACTGGAGTGATCACCATCAGGCCGAGCGGCGCTTGCGCAGAGTCAGAATCTGCTGCACTTCCTGCGCGCGCAGCAGCATCGACAGTCCCGCATAGATCACCACGCCCGCCAGCACGCCGGCGCCGACCGCCAGCGCCCGGCTGCCGCGACCGCTCAGCCCGAACTCGAGATACAGCGCGTTCTGCACCAGCCACGCGCCGGCCGCCATCACGCACGCCACCAGAAGCGAACGCAGGATCGAAACCGGAATGCCGCGCAATGTGCTTGGTGTAAGGGGCTGCGCCAGGCGTTCGCTGGCGGGCGGGATCGCGGCCGCGCGCAGGCTTTCCAGGATGGTGCCCCGCAGGCGTCTGCGCAGCACCAGCATCAGCAGCGCGAGGTTCAGCAGCCCGGAGATCGCGGTGCCCAGTGCCAGGCCGGCTTCGCGCAGCGGGGTCTGAAGCAGGATCACGTTGGCGACCAGGTTCACCACCACGGCCAGCAGCGCGATGCGCGTGGGCGTGCGGTAGTCGCGCAGCGCGTAGAAGGCCTTGGTCAGCAGGCTGATCACGCTGACCAGCGGCAGGCTGATGCACAGCAGCGCCACCACCAGCGCCGAGCGCCGCAGCATCTCTGGCTCGCTGCGCGCGCCGCCGAAAAGCAGCTCGGTGATCGGGTAGGCCAGCGCCGCGAGGCCCAGCGCCGCGGGGAACGCGATGAACGCGATCAGCCGCGTGCTGTTGAGCAGGCTGGCGGTCAGCTTCTCGAGCTCATTGCGGGCTGCAAAGCGCGACATCAGCGGGAACATCGCGGTGCCCAGCGCCACCCCCACCAGCCCCAGCGGGAACTGGAACAACCGCGAGGCATAGCTGTAGCTGCTGACCGCGCCGTCGCCCTCGATCAGCAGCTCGGCCAGCAGCTGGTCCATGAACGTGTTGACCTGGAACACCGCCAGCGCGAACAGCATCGGCGCCATGGCCTTGAAGGTCTCGCGGATTCCGGGCTCGCGCAGCGCCAGTTTCGGCCCGCTCACCAGCTTCAGCTTCGCCAGCGGGATCAGCTGGAAGCCCCACTGGATCACGCCGCTCAGCAGCACGCCCGCCGCCACCACCAGCACGGCCGTGTGCGGCTGCGCCAGCAGGCCGGCCTGCCAGATGTAAACCAGCACCAGGATCCACACCAGGTTCGCGAGCGCGGGCATCAGCGCCGGCATGCCGAAGCGGCTCCAGCAGTTCAGGGTACCGGCCTGCAGGGCGGCCAGGCAGATGAACACCACGTACGGCAGCAGCACCGTCAGGTAGTCGCGGAACAGCGCGTACTTGCCCGGGTCATGGAACCAGGCGGGCGGCAGCAGCCATACGACCGCGATCACCAGCACGGTGACCGCGCCCAGGCCCAGCACCAGCAGCCCGGCCAGCGTGCCCAGCAGGCGGCGCGTGGCGGCCGGGTCGCCGCGCAGGCGGTAGCGGGTCAGCACCGGTATGGTGGCGCTGGAAAGCGCGCCCTCGCCGAACAGCTTGCGGAACAGGTTGGGCACGGTGAACGCGATAAAGAAGGCGTCCATCTCGCGACTGAAGCCGAACATCGCGGCCATCAGCACGTCGCGCGCCAGGCCCAGCAGCCGCGAGACCAGCGTGGCGCCGGAAACGACGATCGCCGAGCCGATCACTGACCGGCCCGGCGACTCGATGCTAAGCACCCGGCGCTCTTCCTCGATGCGCACGGAATCGGCGGCGATGCCCTCGGGCGTCAGCGAGGGCTCCGGCGTTTCAGCGGCCTGCGCCTCGTCAGCGCCCGGGCTGTGCGGAACGGATGCCCCGTCGTCGCCCACGTTACTCCTGTGCGCCGAACTGCTTCTCGAGTTCCTTGCGGATCTCGGCCATGTACCCGCGCGCGACTTCCTGCAGCGCCTGGTTGTCCCGGCCGTCGCGCACCCGCACGCTCACCTTGCAGCGCGCGCCCGCGTCTTCGGTGCGGTCCCAGATGCTCACGCGCACGTCATCGCGGGTGGCCTCCAGCGCGTTGCTGCGCACGCCCCTGATGTAGAAGGTTTTGTCTTCCGCCTGCTCGACCTCGCCGTACTTGGCGATCACGCCCCTGGCAGCGGCGAAGGCCTGCGCGGGCGTGACCTTGAAATAGCCGATCGCCTCGTCCTCCTTGACCGGGTCTTCCGACGTGGTGGTGACGGTCGGCTTGTCGTCCACCTGCTCGCCTTTCCAGGCCTTCAGCACACGGTACACCGCGTTGCAATAGGACTTCGCGGTTTCCGGGCGCTCGCGGTCGTTGGCGTTGCGCGTGTACCAGGCGTGCACGATCAGGCGCGAGGCCAGCTTCTCGCCCTTGCCCTTGTCGTACACGCGGCCGCTGATCGCGATGCCGTGCCACTCGCTGGAGTCATGCGGCTTGTACTCGCCGCGCAGCGACATCTCTTCGGGGTTTTCTTCCGTGATGGTGCCGTTGTCGCGCGTCACCAGGCGGAATGCCTCCCACACGTCGGCAGGCGAGGCCTCGTAGGTTTCGCCCCAGCCGTCGTTGCCCTCGGGACCGCCGGTGAATGACATCCACTCGCCCGCGTCGCGGCAGCCCGCCGACAGCAGAATCACGGCCAGCGCGGCCAGTAGTCCGGACTTCATCTTCATTGAGCACCCTTCGGTTTCCACGCAACGTCCTGCACGCCCCCGCGTTTGTTTGCCAGCCGCGCCGCCGTGAACAGCCAGTCGGACAGCCGGTTCAAGTACACCAGCACCGGCAGCACGCGTTGCGCCAGCTTCGGTTGCTCGATCCGGATGCGGCTCACGCCGCGTTCCGCACGGCGGCACACCGTGCGCGCCAGGTGCAGCATTGCCGCCAGCCGCGTGCCGCCCGGCAGAATGAAATTCTTCAGCTCCGGCAGCTCGTCGGTCCAGCGGTCGATCTGCTGCTCCATTTCCGCCAGCAGCACACTGTTCGACTGGGGCGTGCCGGATGCCTTGCCGTCGGCCAGCACCGCCCCCAGCTCGAGCAGTTCGCACTGGTGGATGCTCAGCGCCTGCCGAATCTCCGCGTCGCCGTCTTCGCACAGCGCCACGCCCAGCAGCGAGTTCAGCTCATCCACCGTGCCGTAGGCCTCCACGCGTGCGTCGTGCTTCGGCACCCGACCGCCGCCGAAAAGCCCCGTTGAGCCGTCATCACCTGTCTTGGTATAGATCTTCATCGGGCGCGGATTGTAGCAGGGTGTTGACCCGTGAATACGCCCAGAGTCAGCTTGTCGAAGCCCTGTGGAAAGCCCATGAACAAGATCGACCCGCGCATCACCACCGCCCTCGTCACCGGCAGCGCAAAACGCAACGGACGCGCGCTGGCGCTCTGGCTGGCGCGGCAGGGCGTCAGGGTGGCCATCCACTACATGGGCTCGCGCGCCGACGCGGAATCGGCCCTGGCCGAGATCAACAGCCACACGCCCGGCGGCCTGCTGGTGCAGGGCGACCTGCGCGATGCCGAACAGGCCGCGCGCGTGGTGCAGGAAGCGGCCCACGGTCTCGGCGGCCTGCAACTGCTGGTCAACAACGTCGGCAACTACCTGCGCAAGGATTTGTTTGAGCTCACGCCCCAGGAATGGCGCGACCAGATCGAAAGCAACCTGTATGCAACGTACTGGTGCATGCGCGCCGCTGTGCCGCTGATGCGCACGGCCGGCTTCGGGCGCATCGTCAACATCGGCTACGCGGCCGGCGAACGGCCCACGTTCAACCGCCTGACCGTTCCCTATCACATCGCCAAGACCGGCGTGGCGACGCTGACGCGCAGCGCGGCGGCCGCAGTGGCGCGCCAGGGCATCACGGTGAACACGATCGGCATCGGCATCATGGAGAACAGCGTGATCAAGCCGGTAAGCCCGCCGGCCGGCAGGTTCGCGCAGCATGAGGACCTGATCAACGCGCTGGCATTCTTCCTGGGCGCCGAGAGCGACCATATCAACGGCAGCCAGCTCGACGTAAGCGGCGGCTGGATCCCGGAACAGATCCTGTAAGGATTTAGACCGCCGGCGTTTCCTGTACACGCACAAAAAAAAACTGATTTTCGTGCAAACCAGCCCAGCAGGCCGTTTCCCGGCCGTCGTGGCCGCCGTTTTTCGCCGATTTCCGACTCCATCCGCCGCATAGGGTGGGAGCGCTACGAAACGAATATGACCGAGCTGCCATCAGAACCGGAGTTGTTTGCAGGCCGTATGGAAGACGGCTCCTGCCCGCCCCTGCGCTCGCACGAACTTTACTACCACTGGGACAAGACCATCCCCGGCGGCCGGCAGGAGCTCGCGCCGCTGGAGGTCGACGCCCAGCGCCTGCACTACCGCATCAACCTCAACCACCTGCGGCAGCTCGATAAAGCGCTGGCCTTCGGCGAAGCCCTGGTGGACGCCGGCCTGCACGCCCTGAAAACCGCCCCCGTAGCGCAGGCGCCCTCGCCTGCACAGACCGTCGGCGCCCCGCCGACGGCAGCTGACACCAGTAAGCGACCAGACCCTCTTCTCAAACAGCGAAAAGAGAATCAGATCCCGGCTGAGCCTCCCGGCCGGCCTGTTGACGCCTGCAGCGACGTGCTTGTGCCGCCTGTGCCCTTTGACGACGACGCCAGGGAAGTCGGCAAGATCCTCGACGCCGCGGACAAGCTGAAGCTGGAGGCGGAGCTTGCGGCCCCGGGGTCTGACCCTCTTTTTGGAACAAAAAGAGGGTCAGACCCCTTTTTGAACGACAGCACGAAGCATCAAAAGGGAACAAAAAGAGGGTCTGACCCCTTTTTCAACCCCTTTTTCAACGACGGTGCGAACCCCAAACAAGGGGTCAGACCCTCTTTTCAAAAAGCGAAAAGAGGGTCAGACCCCGGCCCTGCTACGGGTGCAGGCGATCCTGAAAGTCGTACGCGACTTTCAGGCACGTTCGCTGACGCGAACCCTGCGCTACACAAACTGCCGCTTGAGAAGCTGCTGCCTTTGGCTGAAAAGGGCGCGCGTCTGATTGTTTCGGCCTCGGCCAAGCGTGCCGAGCTGGCGCACAAGCTGGTGGAGCAGGCCTTCGGGCTGGACGTGCGCAAGTCGTTCCTGCAGGACCGCGCCGTCGCCGTGGTGTACGCCACCCTGCTGCACCTGGACGAGCAGTTCCGCGACGTCGGCTTCGGCTCCTGGATGCCGTTCCGCTTCCCCGACCAGTGGCTGGCCTTCTGCGGCATCATGCGCCGCGTGCTGGCGGCCAACGGGCTGATCCACAGCAGGCACGCCGACACCTACCGCAAGCTGCTGGATGAGACGCCGCCCGTCGAGATCGAGGGCGAGATCGACGACCGCATCAAACAGGCCCGCACACCGATCAACCCGGCCAGATGCTGGGAAAACCGCGGCGCGGAAACCATGGCCGACCTCGCCGAGCGCATCTGGCACGAAGTAGACCACCCACCCTACCCACCACCCAGAAAACAATACGCGCCGGATTGATGTGATGCGGGCCCATACCAAAGCCCGGGGTGCAAACCCCGGGCGGGCTACGGTTGATTTGCGACCTCAGGCTGATCCGCCCGGGATCAGCATCCCGGGCTCTGGCTCTGCAATCAGAAAGAGAGTCAGACCCCGGCATGCGGGGACACGCAGCAGCGTGTCCCTACGGCGCTATGAACCTGCTGTGCCCTACACAACCGGCCGTTGCGGTGTAGGCTCCGTGCGCCTATTGAGGATGCAGCCATGCCTGACTTCGACGTCTACAAGGCTTCGCTTGAGTACCACGCCATGGGGCGGCCGGGAAAAATCGAAGTGATCCCCACCAAGCCGACCCTGACGCAGCGCGACCTTGCCCTGGCCTACTCGCCGGGCGTGGCGGAGCCCTGCCGCGAAATCGCGCGCCAGGCCAACGACGCCTACCGCTACACCAACAAGGGCAACCTGGTGGCGGTGATCAGCAACGGCACGGCGATCCTCGGCATCGGCAACCTGGGTGCACTTGCCAGCAAGCCGGTGATGGAAGGCAAGGGCGTGCTGTTCAAGAAGTTCGCCGACATCGACGTGTTCGACATCGAGGTGAACACCGAAGACATCGAGACGTTCATCGAGACCGTCGCGCAGCTCGAGCCCACCTTCGGCGGCATCAACCTCGAGGACATCAAGGCGCCCGAGTGCTTCGAGATCGAGCAGCGCCTCAAAGAACGCATGAACATCCCGGTCTTCCACGACGACCAGCACGGCACGGCCATCATCTCCGGCGCCGCGCTGATGAACGCGCTGGAGCTGGTGGGCAAGAATCCCAAAGACATCCGCATCGTGATCAGCGGCGCCGGTGCAAGCGGCATTTCCTGCACCAACTTCGCCATGCAGCTCGGCGTCAAGCGCGAGAACATCATCATGTGCGACAGCAAGGGCGTGATCCACAGCGGCCGCACGGACCTGACCGAAACCAAGAAAGACTTCGCCCACGAGACCAGCGCGCGCACGCTGGCCGACGCGCTGGAAGGCGCCGACGTGTTCTACGGCCTGAGCGTGAAGGGTGCGCTGAAGCCCGAGGCGCTGAAGAAGATGGCGCGCAACCCCGTGGTGTTCGCGCTGGCGAACCCCGACCCGGAGATCGAGCCGGCGCTGGCGCATGCCACGCGCGACGACGTGCTGATGGCCACCGGGCGCAGCGACTACCCGAACCAGGTGAACAACGTGCTGGGCTTCCCCTTCATCTTCCGGGGTGCGCTGGACACGCGGGCGACGGCGATCAACGAAGAGATGAAGATGGCGGCCTCGCTGGCGCTGGCGCAGCTTGCCAAAGACGAAGTGCCGGACAGCGTGAGCCGCGCTTACGGCGGCGCGAAGTTCAAGTTCGGTCGCGAGTACCTGATCCCCAAGCCGTTTGACCCGCGCGTGCTGTATTACGTCGCTCCGGCCGTGGCCGAGGCCGCGATGCGCACGGGCGTGGCGCGCGTGCAGCTTGACGTGGACGAGTACCGCGAACGCCTGCGCCGCCGCACCGAGCCCGGGCGCGCGGTGATGAGCGTCGCGATCAGCACGGCCAAAGAGCTGCGCAAGCGGCTGGCCCTGCCTGACGGCAGCGACGCGCGCGTGCAGGCCGTGGCGCGCGAGATCATCCGCGACGGCGTGGCGATCCCGGTGCTGGTGGGCAACGCGGAGAACATCCGCAAGGGCATGAAGGGATTCGCCGCGGAGCAGTACGAGGTGATCGATCCGGTCAGTCCGCCCGACAACGAGTTGCTGGCCGTGCGCTGGAAAGAGCGCGCGGGGCTGTTCGGCGCCGAGAGCGGCATGGACAGCTACGCGCTGGCGGCGCTGATGACAGACCTGGGCATGGTGGACGGCATGCTGTCGGCAGCGGACCGCGTCTACCGCGAGACGGTGCCCAGTGTGCTGAAGTACGTGAGCAAGCGGCGCTCAACCAAGCGCGTGATCGGCATGCACATCATGGTGCTGAAGGGCAGCGCGGTGTTCTTTGCGGACACCACGCTGGTGCCCAACCCCACGGCCGAAGAACTGGCCGACGCCGGGCGGCTGTGCGCCGAGGCGGCACACGCGCTGAACATCACGCCGCGCCTGGCGTTCGTCAGTTTCAACAACCTCGGCGCCAGCACGCAGCCGGAGGCCGAAAAGATGAGGCTGGCGACCCGGCTGTTCCAGGCGGCGAACCCGGGCATCGCGGCGATCGGCGAGATCCAGGCCGACATCGCGCTGTCGCCCGAGGAGTACCGCAACGTGGTGAGCAAGGAAGTCTGGCCCGAGCCGGCGAACATCCTGATCTTCCCGAACCTGGACGCCGCCAACGCGGCCTTCCGCCTGGTGCGCGTGATGGCGGGCGCCAGCGCGATCGGCCCGCTGCTGCTGGGCCTGCGCAAGCCGGCCAACGTGATGCCGCGCGGCAGCACGGTGCAGGACGCCGTGGCCATGGCGGCGGTGACGCTGGCGATGCCGCAGCTCTCGAGCGAGTCGGGGCTGTACAACAAGGTGAAGGAGAGCTGAAAAGCGAAGGGCGCCGTTTTCACGGCGCCCTTGCTTCAGTTGGGTCGAGAAAATATCCGCCCCCCCATAACAGCAGATACTTCCTTTAGCCGACCCAAAAAACTTGTCAGGCGGGAAGGTATAGATTCTTTTTCGGCGGCGTGCATCAACTTTTTTTCTGCAGCGCCAACCTTGCCGTCGCCGCCAGCAGGACTACGCCGAAAGTCACCTTCAGCGCATCCGCGGGCACGGCATACGCCAGCAGCACTCCCAGCACCGCAAACACCACCGCGAACGGCGCCATGCGTTTCACCAGCCGAACCTCGACATTCCCCTTGCGCCAGTGCAGCCACGCGCTCAGCAGGCTGGTCGGCAGGATCATCGCAAGGCTGGTCGCACGCGCGGCCGTGAACTGCTGCTGGAAGTACCCGTACGCCAGCGCCAGCGCGGGCACGGCCACCACGCCGCCGCCCAGGCCGAACAGCGCGGCCACGATGCCGGCAAACAGGCCCATGCCCGCCAGGTACGCGATGTCGAGCGGGTTAACTGGCTGCAGCTCGCCGCGCAGGAAAGGTTCCGTTTGAGGCAGCACGCCGATCAGCCGCACCGCCACCACCAGCAGCACGGCGCAGAACGCGTACCGGAACACGCGCTCGGGCAGGCGCTCGTTCAGCCAGCGCCCGATGTACGCGCCCGACAGCCCGCCCGCCGCCAGCAGCAGCGCCGCCGGCCAGTGGATGTCGCCGGGCGCCTTGATCAGCTGCACGACAAGGCCGACGCTGATCACCGGGAAGATCACGGCCAGGCTGGTGCCGGCCGCACGCTTGATGGGCGTACGCGCGAACAGGGTAAGCAGGGGCACCATCACCACGCCGCCACCGATGCCGAGCATGGTGCTGAGCAGCGAAGCGACGCAGGCGATCAGGATCGCCGGGCCGGTGCGGGACTGTGTGTCGGGCTGGTTCACGTTTCGCAAAAGCAAGCGCCGCTCAGGGCGGCGCATGCTAACCGGAACTGCGGCCATTGCGCGAGGTTACTCCTCTTTGATCACCACCTCGGAGTCCTGGTTCAGGGTGATGTCCGCGGCGTGGCCTTCGCCGCCTTCCGCGCCGTCGCTGCCGAGGCAGGTGAGCGTGAAGCCGGTGACGTTGCCCTCGGCATCCTTGACCAGCGCGTAGCTGAAGGCGTTCTCCCATGGGTCGGCGGGAACGAGCTTGCCTACGAAGGCGTCCTTGATTTCGTCGAGGCTGGCCGGGTAAGCGCCCTTCTCGGCCTTGTGGGCGTTCAGCTTGTCGATGATGTCGAGCATGTACTCGCGCGCTACCACGGCAAGCGCTTCGTTGTCGTCGGTCTCCGGCTCGGGCTCGACCATCACTTCGCCCTCCCAGTCGTCGTAGTCCGCGACCGCGCCCATCTCGGTGCCCGGCTTGGGGAAGATCACGTCGGCGTTGTCCTTGACGCCTCCCTCGATGCCGTCTTTGCCGAGACCCACGATGTAGAACTCATCGTCACTGAGCTTCACGTAGACGTAGTCGTTGCCCCACGAGTCCCTGGGCAGCGCGTTGCGGACCGGAGGCGCCACGCCGCCGTCCGGCGCCTGGCCGCCGCGGGTGAGCTCGGACAGCTCCGCGGGCAGCTTGCCGTTCTTTTCCTTGAAGCGCTGCACGTCCTCGGCCAGGTTCTGGACGCGCCAGTCGCCGCTGTAGTAGGCGCCGCGCCAGCCCCAGTACTCGTCGCGGGGGCGGTAGTGCTCGGCGCGCACGTCGCGCTCGGTGATCACGAAGTCCGCGTCGCGCCCCGTGCCATCCTCCTTGCCGTCGAGGCCCCAGCAGATGATCGCGAAGTTCTCGTGGGGCAGCAGCTTCAGGCCGAACGGCTTGCCCCATGGGTCGGTGAAGCAGCGGTTCACGGCCGCGTCTTCGCCGGCGTTGCCGCCGCGCTTGCAGTCATCGAGCGACCTGGGCCATGCGCCTTTGTCGCGGCGGTGGTTCACCAGCTCGGCGCCGACCTGCACCATGCGCTTGCGGGCGACGAGGCGCGAGGCCTGGAAGCGCTGTTCCTCGAGCCTCGCGGCCTGCTCGGCCTTTTCTTCGCTGCTCAGCTCGCGCAACTCGCCCTGCGAGGTCCACACGATGTCGCGGTTGCCGCCGTCGCCGCCGGCCTTGCCGTCGGCGCCCCAGGAGGTGAGCTTGAAGCCGTGTTCGGTGGAGAGCTGGTAGGCGAACTCGCGCCCCCAGGCGTCTTTGGGCAGGGCCTCGCGCAGCTTGTCGTCTACCAGGGCCTTGAGGTTCTCCGGGTAGGTGCCGCGCATCTGGTTGAGGGTGGCAAGGTCGAGCTGCAGCTGCTTCATGGTTTCGCGGGTTTCGCGCATCTTGGCGCGGTCGCCGCGTGAGATGCGTTCCTGGGCGTCAAGCGCGCCCGCGCACAGCAGCAGGGTGAGTAATAAGGAGAGGATTCGCATGGCCGCCTCCGTTCAGGGCTTTCATGGTAAGGCATGCGGGGGCGCGCCACAAGCCGCCCCCTTGACGCAATGCACGGGAATAATACGGTTTGCAGCCGCTTCGCGGGAACGCGAGGCGCCATTCCTCGGTAGCTCAATGGTAGAGCATCCGACTGTTAATCGGCAGGTTGCTGGTTCGAGTCCAGCCCGAGGAGCCAGCCCCAATGCAGCCCGCAGAGCCATTCTGCGGGCTGCTGTCTTTACACGTCAACACCTGGCGACCCCGGGGCGCCCGCGCCCGCCGGCAAGCCGCCCGGCACAAGGCGCAGTCCACTGCCCGCACTGTCCCGGAAGTGCCGACCGACACCCGCGGACATCCGGCGCCGCCCGGTTCGAGCCGGGAATGTCCAACGAAATCGGCCCCGGAAGCTGGTTCCGAGGCCGATGATTCCTGGAGGTGGCGGGGGATTCGAACCCCCGTATGACGGTTTTGCAAACCGTTGCCTAACCACTTGGCTACGCCACCGTTGTCAATCCGTCTGTGGGGCGAACGGCGGCGGCGCATTGCGCCGCCGCCCTTTGTCTGGTGACCCCTACGGGATTCGAACCCGTATCGCCGCCTTGAAAGGGCGGTATCCTAACCATTAGATGAAGGGGCCCTGCCCTGCCCTTGGTCTCCCTTGGGCGCTCTCTAAATACCAAAGCGCCGCCTGCACGCAACCCCGGGAACGCACCCGGCCGTCAACTCTTCGGGCCCGGCTCCAGTTCAAACATCGGCTCTTCCCCGCTCATAACGCGTGAGAGATTCACCTTCAGCATCTCCGACTTCGGTCGCTTCTCCAGCGCGCGCTCAAGCACCTTCTGCGCCGCGCCCTGGTTGCCGCCACGAAACAGCGCCATCGCCAGCAGTACCACCGAAAAAGTGTCTTCCGGCCGCCGCGCCACCAGCTTGCGCAGGGCCTCGGCGGCGCTGTCGTTCAGGCCGCGTTCGAGCTGCAGCAGCCCCATGGCGCGAAGTGCGGCCGGGAATTCGCCACAGCGGCGATACAGCACCATGGCCTCGCGCTCGTCGCCGCGGGCCTCGGCGCATGAGCCGAGCGCGAACAGCACCGGCTGCGGCGCCAGGCGATACTCGGGATAGCGCAGCAGCTCCAGCAGCGTGAGGCGCGCGGCATCCCATTCCTCGGCCTTGATCAGCACTGCCGCCTCGGCCCACAGGCGCTTCATGCGGCGGCGGCGCAGCACCAGGTAGACGAAGAACGCCACTTCGAAAACGGCCAGCGCGAACGCGGCCACCACGGCGATGCTGGCCCGCGCGCTGCCGGGCTCGGCGTGCATGTAGATCACCGCCGCGTAGCCCAGCATGTAGCCGACGCCGCCGGCAACCAGGCCGTGGGCCAGGTGCAGGGACATGGGCAGCCATGACGGCTTGGTGGGCAGGCGCTTCATTTACAGGCTTCAGGTGTCAGGATGCGAATCAGTATCAACGTGCCGAATGCCGGGGTGTTCAATCGCGAATGCCGGAGCGCAGCTTGTAGCCCTGCGTGAACACGCGTGGCAGCTTGTCGCCGCGTTCGTCCCACAGGGCCTGCAGCGCGGGCGGCACGCCTTTTCCCAGCCACAGCAGGTCCTTGAGAATCTTCGCAACCGGCTCGGCGAACTCGGCGTCATCCAGCAGCGGCTTCAGCTGCTCAAGGATCGGCGCCGCCTCCTCCGGCTTCATGTCGTGGTGCGGGTGGCCCATGGTGTTCAGCGCGGCCAGCTTCGCGGCGCGGCTGCGCAGGCGGCCGACGGCAAACACGCGGCCGTGGAAATCCTCGGGGCTTTCGGCGCCGCGGCAGACGCGCAGGCACTGGTTGAGCGGCTCAATCAGCTCCGGCTGCTCGGTGGCCATGTCGTCGATCAGCTCGAGCACCCAGGGGCGGTGCTGGCGGTAACCGACGTCGAACTCCAGGCGCGTGTGTTTCAGAATCCAGTCGCGCACCTGGCCCGTGGTGTAGGGCAGGCGGTGCAGCAGGATCTCGTTGCAGACGTGGCGGTAGTTGCGCTCGCGGCCGATGGCGGTCTGCACGGCCATCAGGGCCTGGTGGCAGTAATCGGCATAGCCGTGGTCCTGTGCCCACTCGGCGATCTCGAGCAGCAGCTTGACGGTGCCGGCGTCGCCGCCGGACAGGGCATCCAGCAGGCCGAAGCTGCCGGGAGCCGTGAAGCCGAACTTCTGGCCCACGCGGATCACGGTGTTGCGCACCTTCAGGTCGTCGCTGCAGATCAGCTTGTGGACGATCTGGCTCATGGCTTTGTCCAGCTCGCGCGGCGCGGTCAGCATGTAGGCCACGTACTGGGGCAACAGGCCGGGCATCTGCTTGTTGTGTGCGCAGGGCCAGCAGTTGAGGGCTTGCGCCATCTTGATCTGCTCGGCCACGTCGCTGCCGTTGAGGATGCCCCACACCAGCGCCTCGCAGCCCCAGTTCTCGTAGTCTTTGCTGGGGTCCACGGGCGGCTTGGGCGGCGGGCCGTCGGGCAGCTCGGGCTCAAGGCGGCGCAGGCGGCGCACCACCTTGCTGTCGGTGCCGCAGTAGCGGCAGGTCATGATCGCCTGCTCGGCCTGCAGCTCAAGCGACGCGCCGCAGCCGGGGCAGTAGGCGCGCTCGGCTTCCTGATAATGTTGCAGCTCAGCCATGGCGCCAGTCTACCCAAGCGCGCGCCTGCTGGTTAGATTGCACCCTTCACCGCGGGAACAGGGGTGAGAATCCCCGGCGGCCCCGCCACTGTAAAGCCAGACCTCGCGGTGATGCTGGATTGTCCGGATGGCTCGAGGGAGGCCGGAGGGCGCGCGCCCCCGTGCACGCGTCTTCCTGCGCGCGCGTGAAGAAACACCCACTGTTGATCGTGCTGCTTGTTGCCGGCGTTGCCGTCGCGGCCGCGTTCGGCCTGTCGCTGGCGTTGCGCGACGAGGCCGCCGCGCCACCGCAGGCGGCGCAGACGGTGGTTTCACTGTCGCCGCCGATCACCGAGACGCTGTTTGAAATCGGCGCCGGCGAGCTGGTGATCGGCCGCAGCGACTACTGCGACTTCCCGCCCCCGGCGCTGGCGCTGCCCACCTGCGGCACGGCGCTGACGCCCGGCGCGGAGGCAATCGTGCGCCTGGGCCCCGGGTTGATCATCGCCGACGAATCCAAGGGCACGCCGCGCGATGAAATCGCGCACCTGGGCAACGCCGCCTTTCTGCCCTGGCTCACGGCCGAGGACATCGTTGCCAGCACCCGCAAGCTGGGCGAACTCACGGGCCATATAGAGGAAGCAAACAAGCTGGCGGACGACCTGGCCGCGGCCCTGAGCCGCCGCGCGCCCGAGAAAGCGCCGCGCGTGCTGCTGGTCATGACTCCCAGCCCCGGCAAGCTTGAGCCCATCACCTTCTTCCGGCGCAACTCCATCCACGGCCGCATGCTGGAGGCCGCGGGCGGGCGCAACGCCGTGGACTACGACGAAACCGGCGTGCCGGTGCTCAGCGCCGAGCGCGTGATCGCGCTGGACCCGGACGTCATCATCGTGATCGACCTCAACGACGAGCTGCCCGCCAACCAGCGCGCGCAGATCCTGCACGACTGGCAAAGCCTCGCCCCGCTGTCGGCCGTGAAGAACGGCCGCGTCGGCGTGCTGCACGGCAAGCACTTCTACGGCGCGGGGCGGCGGCTGCTGCGCGTGATTGATGAGTTGCAGGCCGAGATCGAGCGGCTGAAGCCATGACTAGCCTGGAGCTGGCCAACGTCTCGGTGCGCGCGCGCGGCAAGACGCTGCTGCGGGACGTCTCGCTGCGCCTGCAACAGGGCGAGTTCGTGGCGCTGCTCGGCCCCAACGGCGCGGGCAAAACCACGCTGCTGCGCGCGGCGCTGGGACTGCTGCCCGCCGAGGGCAGCGTGCTGCTGGACGGACAGCCCGTGCGCGAGATGCCGGGCCGCGAACGCGCGGCCAAGCTGGCCTGGCTGCCGCAGCAATCCGCGGCCGCGGAGCCGATCACCGTGCTGGAGCAGGTGACGGCCGCACGTTTTCGATTTCACGAGACGCACCACGCCGCGGAAGCGGGCGCCCTGGCGGCGCTGGACGCCGCGGGCGCGGCGCAGTTCGCAGCGCGCCACGTGAACGAGCTGAGCGGCGGCGAAGCCCAGCGCGTAGCCGTGGCGGGCATGATCGCGCAGGAAACCCCGCTGCTGCTGCTGGATGAACCGGCCAATCACCTCGACCCGGCCCAGCAGATCGAACTGTACCGCCTGATCGCCCGCCTGTGGCGCGATGGGCGCGGCGTGCTGTGCATCACCCACGACGTGAACATGCTGCGCTTTGTCGGTGAATCGGCCGTGCGGGTGGTGGGAATGGCGGAGGGGCGCGTGCGCTTCGAATGCGAGTATGGCGCGCCTGAGCTGCCGGGCCATGTGGGCGACCTGTTCAAGGTCGGCATCGAGATCGTGCAGGCCGGCGCGGACCGCCTGCTGGTGCCGTCCGGGAGGCCGGCATGAAAACCCGCGTGCTGCTGCTCTGTCTGCTGAGCGCCGCCGTGGTCGGTGCTTCGCCGTGGCTGGGCCGCTCGCTGGAGGGCGACACCGGCCGTTTCATCCTGGAAAACCTGCGCATCCCGCGCGTGCTGATGGCCGTGCTGGTGGGCGGCACGCTGTCCCTGGTGGGTGCTTGCTACCAGACCATCTTCGCCAACCCGCTGGCGGCACCCAGCACGGTGGGCACCACGGCCGGCGCGACGCTGGGGGCATTGGTCGCTGTGGTGGCCGCACCGGCGCTGGGGATCAGCCTGGCCAGCGGCCTGCCGATGATCGCGGCGCTGGCGTTCGTCGGCGCGCTGCTGGTGAGCCTGGCCATCGCGGCCATCGCCGCACGCGGCAAGGCGCGGGTAAACGACATCTTGCTGGCGGGCATCGCGATTTCCCTGGCGGCGGCGGCGATCTCGACGGGCCTGCAGTTCAGCGCCGACCAGATGCAGTTGTACGCGGCGATTCAGTGGACGCTCGGCCACCTGCCGCAGGTGGGCTACCGCGGCGTGGTGATGTTGCTGCCCTTCGTGGCGATCTGCTGGGTCGTGCTGCTGTCGCAGACCCGCGCCCTGCAGACATTGCTGGGCGGCGAAGAGCGCGCCCACAGCCAGGGCGTGAACGTGCCGTGGCTGCGCTCGCTGGTGCTGGGCGTGGGTGCCCTGGGTGTGGGCGCCTGCGTGGCGTGGTGCGGGCCGATCGCGTTCATCGGCCTGATCGTGCCGCACATGGTGCGCATGGGCGTGGGCGCCAGCCGCCGGGTGATGCTGCCGATGTCGGTGGTGCTGGGCGCGGGCTTCCTGACCGCCTGCGACACCGTCGCCAGGCTGATCGTCGTCGGCCGTGAGTTGCCGGTGGGCGTGGTGACCAGCGCGATCGGCGCACCGCTGCTGGTGTGGCTGGTGGTGAGGCAGGGATCAAGCCGCGGCACGCACAAGTCAAGCTGAAGCGAAGGGCACGAGCTAGAGGTGGGGACTGTCCCCGTTTTTGGGGACTGTCCCCGTCATCGACAACTCAGCCCGCGTTCGAACTACCCACGAAGCCGCATGAATGGTTAGAAAGGCACAGGCCACGCGGGGGCGCAAAGGAGCTAAGCATCCTCCGCGATTCGAACGCTGCTTCTGTTCAGGGAGCACCGTCAAACGCCCCTGATTGCGGAAGATGATCGACCAACAACCAGCCCTTCACGCCTCCGCGCCCCCGCGTGGCCTGAGCTTTTCTTCATGGCCCTTCCTGTAGTCCTTCGCTCCTTCGCGTTGAAAACCGAACCATGAGAGAGCAGCGACAAACGCCAACTGCAAAAGCGGTTGCCCACGAAGCCGCACGAAGTTCACGAAGGACTTCAACTGCATCAGCAACACGATGAAACGAAGGAGCAAAGGGTCCCGTGTAACTCGCATGCTCTTTCTGTGCAGGGACCGTGGTGAAACGCCAGGACGCCAAGAACGCCACGGCCCTCTCTTGGTTCGCCTGTCCATTGACCTGTGGTTGTGCCACCACGTTGGGGCCGTGGCGCATCCTGGCGCCTTGGCGTTGATACCTTCCCCCGCTTGCGGAAGATGTACGACCAACAACCAGCTCTTCGCGCCTCCGCGCCCCCGCGTGGCCTGAGCTTTTCTTCATGGCCCTTCCTGTAGTCCTTCGCTCCTTGTTCCTTGTGATTACTGGTGAGTGAAGAGGACTGGGTTGTGCTGGTTCGGCCATCCTCGGTCGCGTGTAGTTGCAGTTGCCCTTTACGTCGTCGCTCACCGACGCCGAATGTGAAGATGGCCGGGTGTGTGGCCCGGCCATCCTCGGTCGCGTAGTTCGGGTACCGCCACTCGTTCCTGCTGCTTTGACAGCCTAGCGAAGATTGCGGACCCGGGCAGTTCAGCGCGTGGACAATAGTGCGGCTCTCGACCGCGTGAACAAGACGGCGTCGCTGCCCGACACCCGAACCACCGATCAGCGTACTTTCAAGAAAGGGAAACGCCATGCACACGCTGGGAATCGACATCGCCAAGGCCGAACTCGTCTGCTGCCTGCTCGACGGAAAAGGTGCAACGCTCGACGAATTCACCCTTCCCAACACCGCGGTCGGCATCCGCAAACTTCCCCGCAGGGTGCCCGCCGACACGATCCTCTGCTTCGAGGCCACCGGGCCTTACGGCAAACTGCTCATCGCCTGCCTTGGCGAACGCCTGCCGCTGCACCAGCTCAACGACATCCAGGTCCGCGCCGGAAGCTCCTCCATGAGCCGCACCAAGACCGACCAACGCGACGCCCGCGTGATAGCCCAGGCCGGGCGACGGCTGGCCCTGCTTGAACCCGATGCCCTGGCGGCCTCGCGCGTGCAGTGGAGCGAGCGGCACGAGAACATGCTGCTGCTGGTGCAGGACTACGAACGGCTCAGCGGAGAAATCACTCGACGCAACGGCCAGCTCGAAGCTCTGTCCGTCAATCCCGCCCCCATGGCTCGCGTCATGGAGAAACGCATCCGCAGGGAGGTCGCCGCCCTGGAGAAGTCCAAACAGCGGGCAGCCGCTGAGATCGAAGAAGCCGCCGAAGAATGCCCCGAAGCCAAGCTCATCCGCACCATCCCGGGAATCGGCTCACTCAGCGCCGTGGCGCTCGCGGCCAAGATCGGCGACATCAACCGGTTCGAGTCAGCTGACAAGCTCAAGGGATATCTTGGCCAGTACCCCAGGCGCTTCCAGTCAGGCAAGCACGAGAGCGGAGGACGCATGGCTCGGCACGGCTGCCGCCTGATCCGGCATCTGCTGTGGAACATCGCGAGGGTGGCGGCCAGGTACAACCCGGTGTGCAAGGCACTGTTCGAGAGACTTCGTGAGAAGGAGAAGCGAGTACCGGCCGCCTACGGCGCCGTGGCGCGGCAAATCGTGCAGCTCGTATACGGCGTGCTTCGCTCAGGCCGACCCTTTGAAGCCAGAATTGCCACTTGACTGCCAAGGGACAATCTTCGCGTTGAAAACCGAACCATGAGAGAGCAGCGACAAACGCCAACTGCAAAAGCGGTTGCCCACGAAGCCGCACGAAGTTCACGAAGGACTTCAACTGCATCAGCAATACGAAGGAACTAAGGAACGAAGGAGCCTGCATAACTCGCACGCTGTTTCTTTGCAGGGACCGTGATCAAGCGCCAGGACGCGAAGAACGCCACGGCCCTTACGTTGTTTCCACTCGCATGGGTGTGTGATGGAACGAAGGCGACCAGCCCTTCGCGCCCCCGCGTGGCCAAAGCCTTGCTTCGTGTACTTCGTGACCTTCGTGGACAACCGCCTTTGCCTTCCCGGCCGCGCAGCCGGCCGACATCCTCTTTTTTCCGTCGAATTGTGAACAAAGGCGTTCCACGCTATACAGCTTCCCGGAGGTGGCCTTTGGCTTTCATTGACGACAGCGACCTGCGTCCCGCGGCGCCCGAACCGAAAGTCATCATCCAGCACGCCCCGCGCGGCCGCTGGTGCCGGTGCTGCTGGTGGTGCTGATCCTGGCCGTGCTGGCGCTGGCCTTCGTGTTCGCCCTGCCCTACCTCAAGACCGACGGCGGCCGGGACACACCCGAAATCCCCACCGTGTCCGCCAGCCAGCTCGAGCCTGAGATGCTGGTCACCCCCACCGGCCGAAAACTGGACGTGATCGAGTTCGGCGGCTACCTGTTCGAAATCACGCGACTGGCCTACAGCAACGTGCCGCGCGCGCGCACGGTGACGATCACGGTGCCGGGCAAGCCGCCGCAGATGGGCGTGTTCCACATCAATGAAAGCTTCGCGGGCGGCAAGATCCGCGTGGTGGAAATCACCAGCAGCTCGGTGGTGCTAGAGGCCAACGGCGAGCAGAAGGTGTTCGCGATCAACGGCGCCGACCCGGGCGAAATCTGGGACAAGGCGCCTTCCGGCACGCAGATCATCCCGCCGCGCGACACCAGCACCATCCCCGACCTGCCCGCCGGCGTTGAGCGCCCGGCCCAGGACCCGCGCAAGGAAATCCCCGAACAGCCGCCGAAAAAGACCGGTTCGCTGCTCGGCAACCCCGACGACCCCGAGGAAGTGCGCGGCCTGGAAGACCTCGAGTTGCCGGACGTCCGCCCCGTGCCGCTCCACCGCTCCGAGTACCTGACGCTGGTGCGTGACATGGCCGACCGCTTCGAAAAGGACCTGGTGCTGGGCCTGGCCATTGAGCGCGACACCCGCATGGTCTACGGGCTGCAGATCAAAAACCTGCGCGGCGACAGTTTCTTTGCCGCGCACGGCCTGCGGGTCGGCGACGTGATCCTGGCCGTGAACGAAGAACCGGTACGCAACATCGAAGAGCTGAACCTGGTGGCCCGCAGCAACGTGTTCCGCGACGAGGTGCGCATCGAGCTCGAGCGCGACGGCAATCTGGTCACGTTCGTGTTCCAGCCCGGCGTGCCTGACTAGTGCGGCGTCAGTCAGGTATTGCTGCAGCTGGCCTGTGTTCAACGTTCGTGGCAGGGATCGCGCTGCCGCCGGAACCCCACAAACTGCGAAACGCAACCATAACGCAACCATAAGGAAACACAGTTGAACATGTGCATCTGTGTTCACTTGTGGTTGCTTTCAATCGGCCCCGCACTGAGCCCGCAGACAAGGGCGTACTAGTACGCCGTCAACGAAGTCTTGCGCAGTTGAAGGTGCCGAACGACGCGGTCACCGCGAAGGGCCGCCAAGGACCGCGATGCACTGCAACTGCCGCGGCGCGCAGCTTGCGGTGAAGACCTTGCGATAGCGAGAGAGGGCAGAGCACTCGGAGTATCTTCGCGCCGGCCCGCAGTTCTTTGCGTGCTTCGAGGTG
The DNA here is from genome assembly GCA_027493625.1 of Planctomycetota bacterium. Classification (GTDB taxonomy): domain Bacteria; phylum Planctomycetota; class UBA8742; order UBA2392; family UBA2392; genus JACKID01. The sequence continues at coordinate 314,071 of JAOSKM010000003.1, forward strand.
ACAGGCCACAAAAGCACGAAAACACAAAAGGTAACGCCACAAAAAAGTTGCCCGGAGTTTCCGTGTGCAGCTGTTTGGTGCTTTGGTGTTTTCGCGGCCTGACTGCAGTTGGAAACAGGCTGCAACCGCGCAGAACCGCCGAACCCTGCAACTTCGAGGCCCTTGGCGGTGCTTCGCGGCTACATTTCAGGACAGGTGCATCCGGCGGAGAACTTGCCCGACGCTGCACTAGTTGGTCCGCTTGAATCCTGCACACTTCCGGGCGTCGGCGTTTGCCCCGGACGCAAGCCTGCCGCCCGGTCTCTCCGGCCTGCGGGTGCTGAAAACAGCGCCTGGCAGGGACCCGAACCGAACGAAAACGCGTCCAAGATGCGCGCAGAATTGTGCGCGGTGCCGTTGCGTTTTTGGTTTATCGGAAAAATATACTGCAACCGCCCGCCGCGTATGATACAATAGTCACCGCGGTCCGAAAACTGAGATGGGAGGGCGGATCGCTGGCATGATTCCAGATTGCACTGCGTTAACAATGGCGAAACGTAAAATAATTCGTGTGTGCGTGGATGAAGTAGTGCCACATGCAGGTTGATTTTCTGTTCCAATGTGACAGGGAAAAACTAACTTACTGGTTCAATTTTCGTTGTGAATCAATTTCAAGACGCAGTTTGCGCATTCCAGACTGATTGCACAATGCTGTGCGTCATGCTATGGGATACAGACAGACTCCGTTTGTGTTCCAATGCTGCAGGCTGAGTAAACGACACTGTCTAGTCGCCCGGGAGTGAAACGAGATGAACACCGCTATTTCTGATTCCATCACCTCCAGAACACTGCATCGCGTGGCAACCAACCGCAGCCTGGATACGCTGCTGGGGTGGTCCGCCGATGTGGCGCATGAAGAGGCGGCGGCCGGGCGCAAGGTGATCTTCGCCCCCTGTCACGCGTTGCGCGGCGCTGTCAGCCTGCGCAGCTGGATCCTCTCCAACGCGCGCCGCACCCTGGGCTCGTCCGCCCCGGCCGACGATCCCACGCTGCTCAGCGCCGGCGCTGACACCCTGATCATTGCCGACCCCGCCTCGGCCGACCCCGCCAGCCTGCACTGGCTGGGCAACCTGCTGGCCTGCGCCGACGCAGCGCGCGACGTGGCGGCCACGCCGCCCATGCCGCAGCTGATCCTGCTGGTGCCCGCGGCCACGGGCGAAGAGCCCAAGGTGGCCGAGCTGCTGAGCCGTCTGCACATGCTGGGCAGCCGTGAGGAACGCGTCGCCGGTCGCCCCGGCGACCCCACGCCGGCGGCCATCGAAGCCGAGATCGGCGGGATGCGCGACCGGTACGGCAGCCTGCTGGCGGCGCTGGCGCTGATGCCCTGCCCGCTGGAAACACGCAGCGTCGAGCGCCTGGCCCAGGACACCCGCGCCGGCAGCGGCGCCGTCTCGGCCCTGACCGGAGGCACGCTGTTCCGCGAGGTGGCCGGCAACGTGATGCCGATCAACGCCGAGGTGATCCGCGCCCTGCGCGCCGCCTTCGGTCCCGAGCAGCTGCAGGCGGGCGCCAACGCGCTGCTGGCCGTGGTCGAGAAAGACCTGGAGGACATCCCCGACGCCCGCGTCGAGCTGCTGCTGCACGCCGGCGACCCGCGTCGCGCCATCAAGCTGGCACGCAAGCACTTCGACGAGCATTTCGAGGCCGAGCACTATGAGGAAGCCCTGCGCATCCTGCGCGCGGCCCTGAACCTCGGGCTCACGCTCGAGACCGGCAAGTACGCCGAGCAGGTGGACCAGGCCAAGCTCGCCGCCATGTGCGCGGCCGTGGGTCTGCACCAGGAGGCGCAGAAACTGGTGGACGAGCTGTCCCGCCACCGCGAGCTGTACGCCATTCCCGCGTTCATCGAGTGGCTGGCGCTGGCGTCGCGCACGCTGGCCATGGAGCTGGGAGTGGCGCCGCGCGCCGCGGACAGCCTGATGCGCCGCGCCATCCGCCTGGTGGGCAAGAACACCGACCAGTGGGTGCGCCTGCGCCTGCTGCGCGTCGAGCTGCTGCGCAGCCCGGCTTTCAACCTGGAAGAACGCGCCGACTGGCTGCTCAGCCATGTCAGCCAGAAGATCCTGGACAAGGTCAGCGAGAAGACCCTGGCCGCCTACCTGGATGAAATCGCCACGCGCCTCTACGCCAAGGGCGACTACAAGGGCGCCTTCAAGCGACTGCGCCGCCTCGGCGCGCTGGCCACCACCTCCGAGCGCCTGGGCCGCGCCATGCTGCTGATGGCCCGCTGCCGCGCCAACTTCAAAGACCACGAGGCCGCCCAGCGCTATGCGCTCAGCGCCCTCACGTACGGCATGCGCTCGGCCCAGTTGCCGACCGTGCAGCAGGCCGTCGAGTTCATCGACAAGCTCGGCAAAGACCGCCCACGCCAGCTGCCCCGCCTTACGCCGCCGGCGCGAGGACGCGGCCAGCGCCCGCGCCTGCCGGCCGCCGTGGACATCCCCACGCCGCAGTCGGCCGAGGCCTCCAAGCTGTTCGAGATGCTGCAGACCCGCTTCAACGTACTGAGCTGGGTGCGCCAGCGCGGCGCTTCCGCCGAGTCCTTCGGTGAGGAAGGCGAGGTCATCGACTCGATGAACGTCTACCACGAAGATCCCCAGGGCAACCTCTCGCGCGCCGTCAGCTGCGGCGAGCCGGACGAAGTGCGCGGCGTGATGCTGATGCGCAAGGACGGCAGCGACCTGCTGACCTACGCCCCGGCCGGCGACGCCGACACGCGTGAAGACGCCATCGTGCAGTTCCTGCTCACCGACCGCGGCGCCGAGACCCCGGAAGCGACCGGAGCCGCCCCCGCGCGCAAGACCGTGGTGGAGGAGTACCGCCGCCGCGCGCTCGACCAGGGCGCGGAGCGCGGCCTGCACGCCACCATGGAGACGCTGTTCAACAAGGACGTGCTGATCTTCTTCGAGGAGCAGGGCTTCTCGAAGGAGGAAATGGCGGAGAAGCTGGGCGTCAGCCGCGCCACGCTCTACCGCATGTACGCCCGGGCCGGGCTTAACTAGCAGCACCGTTCAGAAGACCGCCGGAGGGCAGGTGCAGCTGCGCCTGCCCTCTGCCGTTCCGGCCGCCCCCCCACCCCTACTGGAAGGGCGGGACCGCCTTGTTATCCTCCCGCGTTCACGGGCTTCAACCTGCAGGGAATCTGCCATGACGAACCTGATTCGTATCCCCACACCGTTGCGCAACCTGACCGGTAACGCGGCCGAGGTGAACGTCGAGGCCCGCACCGTGGGTGAGGCGCTGGACGCGCTGGAGGCCGCGCACAAGGGCATCAAGGCCCGCATCTGCGACGAGCAGGGCAACGTGCGCCGCTTCGTGAACGTGTTCCTGAACGACGAGGACATCCGCTTCATGGACAACCTCGCCACCCCGCTCAAGGACGGCGATCATCTCTCGATCGTGCCGGCCATCGCCGGGGGTCTGGCTCCTTTTCCGCCCGTGAAGCGGGCATAGTCAGGATCAGAAACGAGGCGGAAAAGGTGCCTGACCCCTTCTCCGCTCCGGCGATTTTGGATTGGGACAGATGTGGCCGGCCGCCCGGCAGTCCAATCCAAAATCTAAAATCCAGAATCCATGAGCAGACCAACCGAAAACCTGCAGACCATCCGCCTCGGCATGCTGGGCTGCGGCGTGGTCGGCGGTGGGCTGGTGAAGCTGCTGGCCAAACACCGTGCCGACTTCCGGGCCAACGGCTTTGAGCTGCGGCTCACCCACCTGGCCGTGCGCGACCCGGGCAAGTCCCGCGGCGTCGACCTGGCAGGGGTCAGGATCAGCACCGACCCCATGGCTGTCGCCACCGATCCCGAAATCGACCTGCTGGTGGAGGTGATGGGCGGCAACAGCATCGCCGTTGAGGCCGGTTGCGCGGCGCTGGCGCGCGGCGTCCCGCTGGTCAGCGCCAACAAGTGCGGGCTGGCCCGCAGCATGGGGCGTTACGTCGAGGCCGCGGCCCAGGGCGGGGCGGGCATCGGCTTCGAGGCCGCCGCCGCGGCGCACATCCCGATCATCGAGGTGCTGGACCGCAGCCTGGCCTGCGAAGAGCTCAGCCTGGTGAAGGGCGTGATCAACGGCAGCACCAACTACATCCTCACCTTCATGGAACGCGCCGGCTGCGAGTACGAAGAGGCGCTAAAGGATGCGGCATCCAAGGGCTTCACCGAGGCGGACCCCACCCTCGACGTGGAAGGCATCGACGCCGCGGAGAAGCTGAGCCTGCTGGCCTACAAGGCCTTCGGCACCCATGTGCCGCCCGACCAGGTGCACACCGAGGGCATCACCAGGGTCGGCCAGGTGGACATCCGCCTCGCGCTCGAGATGGATCACCGCATCAAGCTGGTGGCCGCGGCGCGCCGCGGCGAAGAGGGGCTGAGCCTGCGGGTGCACCCGGCGCTGGTGCACCACGGCGAACTGCTGGCCGACGTGGACTCCGAGTTCAACGCCATCATCCTGGAGGGCCCGGGCTTCAAGGAGCTGACTTTCCTGGGCAAGGGCGCCGGCGAGCTTCCCACTGCCAGCGCGGTGCTGAACGACGTGGTGAAGCTGGCGCAGCGCCCGCAGGCCGGCGCGCTGCCCGGTTTCAGGCGCGCGGGCGCGAAGCTGCCGCTGGCGGACACCGCGAACCTGCGGCTCTGCTACTTCCTGCGCATGCAGGTGGAGGCGCCGCGCGTGAACGACGCGCTGACGGCGCTGGCAGGGCAGGGCGTGCGGGCGCTGTCCCACGCGCAGGTCGAGCACGCGGGCGCGAATTATCTTGGTGTGATTACGGACGTGATCGAGGAAAGCCGTATGATGGCGGCGCTTTCCGGGATCAGCGGGCTGGACGGAACGGGCGGCGTGCGGTTGATCCGCCTGGATAAGGACAACTACCGTGACATCGTCGAGCGTGAACAAAGTTCGTATTTCGGTTCCAGCATCGAGCGCTAACCTCGGCCCGGGCTTCGACGTGCTGGCCCTGGCACTGGAACTGCGGCTGGAGGCGACCGTCGAGTGGTCGCCCGAGAGGGTCAAGCTGCACGACTTCGACGATCCGCTCGACTGGTGGCGCAACGCCGTCGAGCCCAACTGCAACTACGGCGGCACGCTGCTGCAGTTCAGCATCGAGCACTCCGGCGAGCCCAACCTGCTCGCCACCTCCTTCGTGAAGGCCATCCTGCGCGGCGGGCCCGAGTACTACCTGCCCAAAGAGCTCAAGGCCCGCATCACCAGCACCATCCCCATCGCCCAGGGGCTGGGCTCCAGCGCCGCCGCCACCGTGGCCGGCGCCGCCATCGCCGAGCTGTGGCGCCGGGGCAAGGCCGACAAGGACGACGTCTTCAACGACGCCAACGAGATCGAGGGCCACCCGGACAACGCGGCCGCTGCCACCTACGGCGGCCTGCAGGCCGTGCTGCAGATGGGCGGCGAAGCCAGGGCGACGCCGCTGAAGATGCATGAAGAGCTGCGCGTGGCGCTGGCAGTTCCTTCCCAGACGCTGAAGGAGAGCACCGGCGCTACCCGCAGCTGGCTGCCGGAGCAGCTCAAGCGCAGCGAGGCGGTCAGCAACCAGCGCGCGCTGCTGACCCTGCTGTACGGCCTGAAAACCGGCAAGCCGGAGGCCATCTCGGCCGGCTTTGACGACCGCCTGCACGTGCCGCACCGCAAGGCTATGATCGCCGGCTTCGACGACATCGTGGAGAGTGCCACGGCGGCCGGCGCTTTCGGCGTGACGATCAGCGGCGCGGGCGGCGCCATGATCGCGATCGGCAAGGGCGACATGAAGCCGGTGGCCGAGGCCATGAAGCAGGCCTACGAGCGCCACGGCATGGAAGCCCAGGCGCTGACGCCCGAGATCGACAAGCATGGCCTGACCTTCGAGGTTCTCAAGGGCTGACGCCGGCGGGCCGGGCCCGCAGGAGATGCAGGCCCGGCCGCACTTCCCTGCGTCTACTTCAGAGCCGCAAGGTCCGCCCCGTGATTGATGTGGAACGCCGTGCCGTTCAACACCAGGGCCGGCACGGACTTTACGCCCGCGCGCTCGGCCTCCGGCAGGCGGTCCTTTTGCTCGCCCAGGTGCACCACCTCGACCACGTATCTTGACTTGTCAATGGCCGCGGCCACCTGCTCTTCCGCGGCGACGCAAACCGGGCATCCAGCGTGGTAAAACACAGCCTTGCTTTTCATCGCGTTCTCCTGTTGATGACTAACCGCCCCCGGTGCGCAAAGGTAAGATGCCCGCCAGAGCCGCAAAGTACGCACCTTGCGGTTGGGTACCCACAAACTGGTGTGGATTGCGATGACTGGCCCTGAAGAAATTTCCGCGCACCGGATGGTCGAGAGCATCGTCGGATGCAAGTGGTCGCTGCACGTTCTGGCTCAGATCCGCGGCGGCGTGAACCGGCCGGGCGCCCTGGTCCGCAGCGCTGAAGGCCTGACCCAGAAGGTGCTGACCGAGCGGCTGAACAAGATGCTGCGCTTCGGGATTCTACGGAAGCACAGCTTCCCCGAGGTGCCGCCGCGCGTGGAGTATGAGTTCACGCCGTTCGGCCGCCGCTTCCTGAAACTGCTGGACGAAGTGGACCGGCTGCAGCGCGAACTTGAGCGTTGACCGGCTCGCATCACTCGCGCTCGATGCCGTGCACCAGCGGCACGAATGCCACGTTGCCCAGGTACTCGCGTTTCAGGCTGCCGTCGGGCTGTTTCGTCACGCGCACCATCTCCTGGAAACTGCGCCCGCCCACCGGCAGGACCAGTCGCCCGCCCGGCGTCAGTTGACGCGTCAAGGCTTCCGGTACGTCCGTCGGCGCCGCCGCCGAGATGATGCAGGGGTAGGGCGCGTGCTCGGGCCAGCCTTCATAGCCGTCGCCCACCTCCAGCGTGACGTTCGTGACGCCCGCGCGCGCCAGGTTAAGCGCCGCCTGCTGCGACAACTCGGCAATGCGCTCCATGCTGTAGACGTGCTTCGCCAGCCTGGCCAGCACGGCGGTCTGGTAGCCGCAGCCGGTGCCGATCTCCAGCACGACGTCGTCGGGCCCGGGCTGCAGCAGCTCGGTCATCCAGGCCACGATGTACGGCTGGCTGATGGTCTGGCCTTTGCCGATCGGCAGCGGCCCGTCGTCGTAGGCGTAATGGGCGCGCCCGGCGTCCACGAACTCCTCGCGCCGCACCTCGCGCATGGCCTGCAGCACCCGCGGGTCGCTTCACCCCGCGCGCCGCGATCTGCCGCGCCACCATCTTCTCGCGCTCGTGGTCGAAGTCCGTCATGCCAGTTGCAACGAAACGCGCTGCCGGCTCATTCCATGTAGGCCTTGATGCGGTCGGCCATCTCCGTGGCGACCGTGCCGGCACGGAAGCGGTTCTGCTGCTTGGCGAACTCGCGCAGGGCGTTGACGAAGCCCTGGGGTCGGTCTTGCCGTCCTTGGCGATCAGCTTGTCGAGCGACTCAAACGCCCCCAGCTCTTTCTTGATCTCCTTGTCCTTCTTGAGCGCCTTGATCTCGACATCGGCGTCGCTGCCGATCGTGTGCCCCTTGTACTCGGCGGCCAGCACCTCCAGCGCCTTCACCACCAGGTCGTAGCGCTTGTCCTCTTTCCAGGCCTTGATGCGCTCCAGCCGCTTGTCGGCAAGCTCCTTCGCGCGCTGCTGTACCAGCTGCACGTCGGCTTTCACGTCGTCCGCCAGCTCCCCCGCCAGCAGCTTCTCGCAGCCCAGCAGCGCCTTGCCGAACTTGCGCTCCGCGAAGTCCTTGGCCGGGTCCCTGGCGCCTTCGGCCACCGCGTGCTTGCCCAGGTTGGGGTAGATCGCCTTGGCCAGCTCGGCATCCAGCGCCGCTTTCCAGCCGGCATCCTTGCCGTAGTACGCGACCTTGCCGTCTACCCCTACCACCGTGGTGCGGAACGACTTGCCGTCCTTGTAGCCGAAGAAGTCATTGCTCTCGTCGTAGAAACCGCCCATGCAGATGGGGAAGCTCCAGCCCTCCTGGCGCGCGATGATGTCGATCTCGGGGAACTTCTCGAAGTCCAGCCGGTGGATCGTCCACACCTGCAGGCCTCGGCCGTTCCACTTGTCGTGGTACTTCTGGATGTCGGCCAGGCCGCTGCGCGTGGCATCGCGGTTGTGCCACTCGTAGATCAGGATGACGTCGCCGACGCTGTCTTTCAGCTCACGGGCGAACTCGGGCGGGTTGATGATGTTGCCGCCGGCCTTGAACTTCGGCGCTTCCTGCCCGACCTTCAGGGCGTCGGCGCACAGCGGCGTCGCCAGCAGCACCAGCAGCGCAAGCGCAGCGCGGGTAAGCATGGTCCGTCCTCCTGCACGCAGGTTAAGTCCCCGGCAGCCCGGATTCACGGACAAACCGCCGCAACGCAAACGACCCGGCCTTGCAGGCCGGGGCGTCGTGCGCCGGGTTCGACTACCCCTCGGCGCCCAGGGAATCCAGTTGCTTCTGCGCGTCGCCCGCTGCCGCCGCGCCTTCGTACTTCCTGATGAAAGCCTCCAGGTTCTTCTTCTTGTCTGCCACGCTCTTGGCTTTCTCGTTGGCTTCCAGCGTCTTGGCCAATGCGTCCCAGGCCTTCAATTCTTCCTTGACCGTCTTGTCCTTCTTGAGCTCCTTGAGCTCGTCGGCGGACGTGGCCGCGACATCCATGCCCTTGAATTGCTTGCCGGACAGCTCCTCCAGCAGCGCGATCGCCTCGTGGTAGCGGCGCGCGTCCTTGGCGGCGTCGATGCGCTTGCGCAAGTTGGCGACAACGACATCCACGCGGCCGATGATGTAATCCGCGTCGGCGACCAGGTCCTCACCCGCGCCTTCCTTGTCCTTGGCCCGCTGGGCCTCTTCGCGGGCGGCGGCATAGTCCTTCTTCGCGAAGCTGGTGGCGGCTTTCTCCAGGCCCGGCGCGACGTCGTTCTTGCCCAGGCCCAGGTACTTGATCTTCTCGATTTCCCGCTCAATCACCGCGCCGTAGCCGGTGTTGCTCTCGAAGATCACCTTGCCGTCCACGCCGATCACGTAGGCGTACGGGATGGTCCCCACGCCGGGGAAACCGCCCATGTCACCTTCCAGCACCTGCGGGAAGGTCAGCCCCTTGCTGTCGTACACCTTCTGGATGTCGGCCTCGCTGCTGTTCTGGCGCTCCACCATGAAGATGTGCAGGCCCTTGCCCTCGAACTTGTCCCACAGCCCCTGCACTTCCGGCATGCTGCGCAGGCAGGGCCCGCAGTGAGTGCCCCACAGCTTCACCAGGATCACCTCGCCCTTGCAGTCGTCAAAGCTGGTCTTGCCGTCGGCCGGCGGGTTGATGAACCGCGTGGCCGAGAAGTTCGGGCACTCCTTTCCCGTCAGTGTGTTGCCGGCAAGCAGCGCCGGTGCCAGCGCGCAGGCCAGCAGCATTGCAAACATGGTTTTCATCATTGGCTCCGTTCCTTTGTTTCGATTGGTGTTCGCCGGAGCCGTCAACGCAAACGACCCGGCGGGCAGCCGGGTCGTTTCACGATTTTCCTGACTGCCTGAATCAGCCCGAGATGGCATCTGCCAGCGCCTTTGCTTCCTCGGCGGCGGCCATGCCCTCGTTCTTCTCCACAAACTTGATCAGGTTCTTCTTGCGGTCCACGTCGCTCTTGGCCTTCTCGTTGGCCTCGAGCACCTTGGCCAGGTCGCTCCAGGCCTTCAACTCGGCCTTCACGTCCTTGTCCTTCTTCAGCTCTTTCAGCTCTTCCGCGGCCTTGTCCGACTCTTCCATGCCCTTGTAGGCCTTGCCGGAAAGTTCCTCGAGCATCGCCACCGCCTCGTGGTAGCGGCGCCTGGACTTCGCGTCGTCAATCCTGCCTCGCAGGCCGGCGATGCGTGCTTCCACGCGCTTGACAATGAAGTCTGCGTCCGCCACGGCCGTCTCGTTGTCGGCTTCTTTCTCTTTGACCTTCATGGCTTCTTCGCGGGCGGCGGCGTAGTTGCCGGTGCCGAACTGCGTGGCGGCCTTGACCAGCTCGGGCGCCACGTCCAGCTTGCCCAGCCCCGGGTACTTGATGCGCTCAAGTTCCTTCTGGATGACCGCCGCGTAGCCGTCGCGACCCTGCCAGACCACTTTGCCGTCCGGGCCGACCACGAACGCGTAGGGCAGGCCGTTGCCGCCCTTGTAGCCGCCGAAGTCGCAGCTGTTGCGGATGGCGATCGGGAAGCTGAGCTTCTTGTCCTTCGCGTACTTCGTCAGGTCCTCGAGCGTGCCCCCCTGGCTTTCCACCAGGAAGATGTGAAGACCCCGATCCTTGTTCTTTTGCCAAAGAGCCTCTACTGAAGGCAACGCCTTCACGCAGGGTCCTCAGCGGGTGCCCCAGTACTTGATCAGAACTACTTCGCCGGCACATTGCTCCAGATTGATTGCGTCCGGCTGGTTCACGCATACCGTGGCTTTGAAATCCGGCGCGGCCTGCCCGACCTGGTTCTCCTGGGCAAACACTGCCGGAGCCAAAGACACAGCCAGCAGCGCGAGCAGCAGGCCCCGTTTGGTCCGGAATCATTTGCATCTCCCGATAAATGCACTTATTGCAACGCGATTACTGCGCTGCACTATAGTAGTAGACGAATCACTGACACCCTTACACGTATTAAATATGAAGCAGCCGGCTCCCCCTGAAACCGGAAACCTAAAACCTGTAACCTGCCACACTTATGCCGCTGATCACGGTCTCCAACCTCAACATGCACTACGGCGGGCCTGACCTCCTGCGCGGCGTCTCCCTCGACATCGAGCCCGGCGCCAAGATCGGCCTGATCGGTCAGAACGGCACCGGCAAGTCCACCCTGCTGAAGCTGCTGATCGGCCAGCTCGAGCCCACCAGCGGCGAGGTCCACCGCCAGCGCAACCTCAACATCGCCTACCAGGCCCAGGAACTGGTATACCAGCCCGGCAGCACCGTGCTGGACGAAATGCGCAAGCTGTTCGCCCGAGACTTGACACGTCAAGCCAAGCTGCACGCACTGGAAGAGCGCATGGCAGCCGGCGAAAACGTGCTCAGCGAGTACGAGCGCCTGCAGCTCGAGCACGAGACCGCCGACGGCTACAGCGTCGAGCAGCGCATCGAGCAGGTGCTGACAGGCCTGGGCCTGCCGCGCACCGCCTGGACCCAGCCCATCGAGAGCTTCAGCGGCGGCGAGCGCAACATCATCGGCCTTGCGCGCATCCTGCTGCAGGACCCTGACCTGATGCTGCTCGATGAGCCTTCCAACCACCTCGACATGGACGGCATCGAGTGGTTCATCCAGTTCATTCGCAGCACGCGCGCGGCCGTGCTGATGGTGAGCCACAACCGCCACATGCTGGACGCGACCGTGAACGAGATCTGGGAGCTGCACGGGCGCAAAGTGACGCGCTGGGCGGGCAGCTACAGCGACTTCACGCGCCAGAAGGCGGAGGCGCTGGCCCTGCAGGAGCGCCAGTACAAGAGCCAGCAGCGGCTGATCAAGCGCATCGAGTTCCAGGCGCGGCGGCTGCTCGACATGGCCCGCGCCTACGACGACCCGGGCCAGGCCAAGCGCGCGAAATCCATGCTCATGCGCCTGGAACAGATGGACAAGGTCGAAGCGCCGGACAAAACCGAGAACCGCTTCCACGCGCAGCTGACCGGCGGCAAGCGCCACGGCCACATCGCGCTGGAGATTGAGGGGCTGAGCATCGGCGTGGGTGGCGCCGACATTCCTGTCGGCGGTCGCGGCGAAGTTGCCGCGACAACCTCGGCCTCCGCTGACGCTGCGGCCGCACCGACAAGAATGTCGGTGCCACCTCAACGACTTCTGTTAGACGGCGCCGCGCTCTCGATCACCTTCGGCGAACGCGTGGCCCTGGTCGGGCCCAACGGCTCGGGCAAGACCACGCTGTTCCGCGCGATCCTGAACCACGCCGACTGGGAGCACCCGGCGATCGACGTGCATGACGGCCCGTTCCATGTGCACGGCACACTGCGCACCGGCAAGAGCGCGAAGATCGGCGACTACTCGCAGATCCACCAGCACGCGCTGGATGAATCGCTGAGCCTGATCCAGTGGTTCATGAACGTCAGCGGCCTGGAGTACCAGCCGGCCACGGAAGTGCTGCACCGTTTCCTGTTCAGCCGCGACGACCTGATCCGCGCCATCGGCACACTCAGCGGCGGCGAGAAGTCGCGCCTGCAGCTGGCGCGCCTGGTGCACGAGAAGGTGAACTTCCTGATGCTCGATGAGCCCACGAACCACCTGGACATCCAGGCCTGCGAGCAGCTTGAGGAAATGCTGGAAGAGTTCGAGGGCACGCTGCTGATCATCAGCCACGACCGCTATTTCCTGGACCGCCTGGTGAACCGCGTGGTCGAGTTGGAGGACCGCAAGCTGAAGCCCTTCGCAGGCACCTTCGCCGAATGGTGGGAGCAGAAGCACGCCCAGGCCGCCACGGGCCCCAAGCGCACGCTGCAGCTGCACTCACAAAAGACGGCCGCTGAGCGCCGCAGCGAAGCCAAGCAGCAAAGGGAAGAGCAGAAGGCCAGGCAGCGCGAGCAGCACAAGCTGAAGACCGAGCTGAAGGCCCTCGAAGCCCGCATCGAAAAGCTCGAGGCCAAGCAGAAAGAGCTGGAGGCCGAGCTGGCCAAGGCCTTCAGCCCCGAAGGCACAGCCAACGCCGAAGAAGCCCAGAAGCTGAACCAGGCCTTCCAAGCGGTGAAAACCCAGATCACCGAAGCCTACACCAAGTGGGAAGAGCTGGCCGCAGCGGTGGAGTAAATAGTGGCATCCGGAAGTGGCATTCGCCTCCGGCGAATGAGTAGCAGCGGCCTCCGGCCCAATACTGCGGGGTTAAGGAGTTTCGCGGCAGACTCCGACGTGCAGATTGTATCGGCAGTCAGGCGCGGAGCGCCGTAACAATTGTTAGCCCCCGCCGGTTGGTGCCTAGCGCAGCGAGGCGCCAACAAGGCGGGGGTTACGGGCAAAAGAGGTTTGAGAGGCGCGGAGCGCCGGCACAACGGCCGCTTGCGGCCGATCGGTCCTCGCGGCAAGCGCCGCGAGTGTGTCGGCGCTCCGCGCCTTTGGTCGTTCTTCCGCCGATTACCCCCACCGAACGCCGGAGGCGTTCGGTGGGGGCTTCCACTGTGCAGGCGCTCCGCGCCAAAGAGCTAAACCGACGACTGTTTCGCCTTAACCCCGCAGTATTGGGCCTCCGGCCGCTGGCACGCGCCAGAGGCGCGTGGCACTCATTCGCGGGACGCGAATGTCACTCCGTAACTGCCGGCTCGCGCTTAGCGGGATCTTCCAATCCGGGTTCTCGGCTGGATGCGCTCTGGCGTATGCTAGTCTGCTCTTCAAAGGAGACCGCCATGAAGCGTGTGTTCCACAGCCTGCTGTTGCTGCTGATGTTCGCGGGTGTCTCGCTGGCCCAGGACGCGCCCGCGTGGAAGCCGCCCGAGGGCGCGAAGTTCACGGCCGAGGACGTCAGCATCCAACGTACGGAGGGCGAAGGCGCGTTCCAGATTGCCGGCACCCTGCGCGTGCCGACGGGCGACAGGCCCGAGGCGGGTTGGCCGGCGGTGCTGTTCGTGTCGGGCTCGGGCTCGCAGACGCGCCACGGCTTCCAGGGCAAGCTGGACATCGGCAGCTGGGAGCTGCTTGACGCCGTCGCCAATGCGGGTTTCGCCGTGCTGGCCACGGACGACCGCGGCATCGGCGCCACCCCGCTCGGCGCGGAAGGAATAAAGCCCACCGAGATCGGCTACAACCACCTGCTCGATGACGCGCGCGCCTGCCTTACCTGGCTGAAGGCGCGCGAGGGCATCAACAAGCAGCGCCTGTTCATCATCGGCCACAGCGAGGGCGGCCTTACGGCCCCGATCCTGGCCGGCGAAAGCGAAGTCGCCGGCGTGGTGTACATGGCCGCGGCCGGCCGCAACATGTACGACATCACGCTGGAGCAGGTAGAGGCGAGCCTGAAGGGCCAGCCCAAGCCGATTCGCGAGAGCAACCTGAAGGCGCAGCGCGAGTTCCAGGACGCGGTGAAGGAAGGTCGCGAGCCGGACTTCAACATCCTGGGCGCGGCGGCGGCGCCGGCGCTGAAGAACGCGTGGAAGCAGAAGGTGGAGCCGATCAAGGCCTGGTGGCACGACCACTTCAACCTGGATGTGCCGGCCCTGCAGGCCAAGGTGAAGTGTCCGGTGTTCGTGGCGCAGGGGTCGGCGGACTTCCAGGTGTCGCCTGAGCGCGACGCGAAGCAGATCGTGAAAGACCTGATGGCCGGCGAGTGCGCGGACGTGAAGCTGACGATCTACGCCGACCTCGACCACCTGTTCAAGCCCTGCAACGGCAAGCCGTCAGAACTGAAGATGTATTTCGAAGACCGCCGCGTAGGCCCCGGCGTTCATCAGGGACGTCGTCCAGTGGCTTGAAGACCACCGCTAACGGAGGCCGTCATGTTGAAGCGAACGCTAGCCGTCACGCTGCTGCTGGGCCTGGCCCTGGGTGCGAGCCGCGCCCAGCAGGCCGCGTTCAAGCCCGAGTTCGAGGCCTGGGGCGCCTATGCCGCCTCGTTCAAGGCCACGGTCGAGCTGTTTGCAGGCCACGAGCTGAAGGCTGCCGCGTTTTCGCCCGACGGGCAGTGGATCGCCACCAGCGGGCCCGAGAACGCGCTGACACTGTGGGACGCGCGCAAGGGCGAAAAGGTCACCAGGCTGGAGGGCCACGCCGATGCCGTCACCTGCCTGGCGTTCTCGCCGGACAGCGCGCTGCTGGCCTCGGGCTCAGCTGATTCGCAGATCCGCCTGTGGGACGTCGCGGCCGCCAAGCTGAAGCAGACTCTGGTCGGCCACACCGCGCAGGTGAACTGCCTTGCCTTCTCGGAGAACGGCGAGTGGCTGGCCAGCGGCGGTGCGGACGCCACCGTGCGCAGCTGGGTAATCGGCACCGACAAATCCCTGGCCCACGATGCCGGGCGCTGGGGCGCCCGTGACGGTGATACCGCGTCGTTCACGGCGGTGGGCTGGTCGGGCAGCACCGTGCTGGGCGGCACCGACCGCAACAGCCGCTTCCGCTGGGAGCGCAACTCGACCAGCCCGAACTCGATCAGCACCACCTCGAGCAGGGAGTCCGTGGTGGCGATGGGGGCGCTCACGGGCGGCGGATACGACTACCTGGCGCGCAGCGGCGGCTCGATCGAGTTCACGGACGCGAACCACTCGAGCAGCCACTCCATCAGCCTGGGCAGGACGCTGGTCGGCATGGCGATCCCCTCCCACTCCATGGTGGCATGGGTTGCGTCGGCATCGCAGCTGCACGTGTATCCGCTGCAGTTCGCCGAGCCGAAAGACAACGACCGCATGCGCGGACGGCGCACCGGCCTGCAGCAATACAAGGCGCTGGAAAGCGGCCTGGAGGAGATCATCACCGTCGCCTGCAGCTTCGACGGCAGCGCGCTGCTGCTGGCCGACAAGACCGGCAAGGTCGAGGTCTGGACCACCGACACGCCCCGGCCGGACATCCCCGCCGAACTGGTGGCGAAGCTCGACGACATGCTGCCGCGCAGGCGCGAAGCGATCCGCACGGTGCGGGCGGCGCCGGACGGCAAGCTGGTCGCGGCCGGCTTCGACGACGGCTCTGTGAAGCTGTGGGACCGGCAGGGCGAGGTCAAGGCCGTGCTGGGCGGCGCGGGCAAGCCGCACAGCCTGCTGCAGTGGTCTGCCGACGGGCGCAAGCTGCTGACCTGGGACGGCGCGACCCGCGTGGCCATCTGGCAGGCCGCGACCGCGCGGATCGCCACGGAGCTCACGCTGCAGGGCAAGGTGGCCGCACTGTCGGCCTCGCCGGGCCTGGAGTACCTGGTGGCCGGCACCGACCAGGGCGATGTGCAGGTGTGGGATGTCGCCCTGCGCCAGGTTTCGCGCAAGCTGCAGGGATTTGACGAGCCCGTGAAGCAGCTGGCCTGGAGCAGCGACGGCAACCACATCGCGGCCTGCGCGGGCAAGCTGGTGCGCGCCTACGATGTCAGCGAGATGCTGGAGCTGCCGGATAACAGCTTCGAGGCCCCGCTGCTGCTGGGTTTCGCCGGCGATGCCGTGGCGGTACTGGAAGGCAAGCAGCTCGAGTTGCGCGGCTGGGGCGATGAGCCGCTGAAGGCAAGCCACACCCTGGCCTGGAGCCGCAGCCCGGAAACGCAGTTCGTGCTGCGGGGCGACAAGCTGGCACTGGCTTCAGGCCGCAGCGCCGCGGTGTTCCGGACCACAGACGGCAAGCTGGTGGCGACGGTCAGCAGCGGCGCGGACATCACGGCCCTCGACTTCGACACGGACGGCCGCCTGGTCACCGGCGGCATTGACGGGCAACTGCGGTTCTGGAAGCTGCCCTGATACGGCGTGGGCCTGCGCCAGCCGCGCGCCGCGGTGATTTCCGGCGCGGAGGACATCATGAATTTTACGCACCAGGTGGTGTTGATTACCGGGGCATCAAGCGGCATCGGCGCCGAGCTGGCCGTGCAGCTTGCCCGCCTGGGCTGCAGACTCGGGCTGCTGGCCCGGCGCGAGGAGCTGCTGAAGCAGGTGGCCGAGCGGGTGGAAGCCGCGGGCGGCAAGGCCTGCGTCGCGGCGTGCGACGTCGGTGACGCCGCGCAGGTGGCCGAAGCCACCCGCAAGGTGGAAGCCGAGCTGGGCCCGATCGACTGCGTGGTGGCCAACGCGGGCATGGGCTGGGCTCGCAAGCGGCTCGAGTTTGACGCCGCGGGCACGGAGCAGCTGGTGCGCACCAACTTCCTGGGCATGACCAACACCTTCTTCGCGGCGCTGCCCGGCATGCTGGCGCGCAAGCGCGGGCACCTGGTCGCGGTCGCCAGCCTGGCAAGCTACCAGGGCCTGCCGCAGGACGCGGGCTACGCGGCCAGCAAGGCCGCCATGCGCATCCACTGCGAGGGCCTGCGTATCGAGCTGCGCGGCACCGGTGTTGACGTGTCAACGATCTGCCCCGGCTTCATCCGCACGCCGCTGACCGACCGCAACGAATTCGACATGCCGTTCCTGCTCGAGGTCGATATCGCCACGCGCAAGCTGGTGCGCGCGATTGGCAAGCGCCGCCGCGTTTACAATTACCCCTGGCAGCTCTGGTGGCTGATCAAGCTGGGCATGCGCACGCCGCGCTGGCTGTACGACGCCATCATCGGCGCGCAGGGCGCGAAGATGCACACCGGGCGCACCCAGAAGCTCAGCAACGGACTGGACCCGCGAAGCTGAAGAAACGGGGATGCGGGTCCTGTCGCGCCGCCGTTTAAACTTGAGAAGGAGGTGATGCCATGGAACGCGCCATCCGATTCGAGATCGACATCGCGGCGCCGGCCCGCGACCTTTGGTCAGTGCTGACCGACGCCGAGAAAATCCCCACCTGGTGGGAAGGCCTGCACGCCGTGAAGCTGACCGACCCGGTGCCCGGCGGCATCTACACACTCCACTATGAAAGCGGCAAGCCGGACACCTGCGAGATCCTGCAGAGCGAGCCGGGCAAGCTGCTGCGCTTCCGCTGGCAGTCGTCAGAGCCCGAGCCCACGCAGGTCGAGTACCGGCTGGAGGAAATCGAGGGCGGCACGCGCCTGCACTTCAGCAACAGCGGCTATGGCCTCGATCAGAAGTGGAACAAGGCCTTCGACGCCAATTTCAGCGGCTGGGTCAACATGATGCTCGGCGTGCGCCGCCTGCTGGAAGTCGCCCATCGACAGTAGCCGGCCGACGGCCAGTTTGTTGCCTGTACAATCAGGGGGACGCCATGGAGTACAAGCTCGGCAACGTCTGCCACATCGAGATTGCGGGCGGCAACCTGGCCGCCACCAAGGCTTTCTACGGTCAGGTGTTCGGCTGGAAGTTCAGCCCCATGAGTGACAGCTACGAGTTCTTTGACGCCGGCAACCTGCAGGGCGCCATCGACGCAGACGGCAGGCCCAGCCACGACGGCACCGTGCTGGTACTGGCCTGCGACGACGTGGCAGCCAAGTTGGCCGAAGTTGAGGCGGCCGGCGGCAAGACCCTCAAGCCCAAGACCGAAATCGACGGCGGCCACGGCTGGTACGGCTACGTCGCCGACCCGGCCGGCAACCGCATGGGCGTCTGGCAACCTCCAGCCTGACCGTGTGCAATCTTCACCGCGGATTTCGCAACCAGCCGTGACGGCATGCGTGCAGAAGGGGCCGGGGCATGATCGACGATCTCATCGGCGGCGCGGTGGATGTGGCGGTCAGCGCGTCTGAAAGCACCTCCAGGCGGGGCTGCGTGACCGGCCTGCTGCTGAACCTGCTAGGCCTGGTGCTGCTGCTTGGCGGCATCGGCCTGTTGATCTGGGGCAAGGTCAGCGACAGCTGGCTGATCATGCTCGGGGGCGGCGCGTCCATCCCCGCGGGCATCGGCGCTTTCGTGTGGTCGTTCATTGAGCGCAATCGTTGAGTTGCGCCGCGTTCCATTTGTCTTCGTAGTACTTCACGTCGGCCGGCGCGTCCGCGCGCAGGGCCGCCAGTGCGGCTTCGTATGCCTGCGGTGCAGAGGGCTCGCCGGCCCGCTTCAGCGCCACGGCGCGTTCGCCCAGCTGCCAGGCCGCGAACTCCAGCTCGCCGATGGCGGCGTAGGCCTCGTGGGCGCGCGCGTACCACTGCGCGGCTTCGGTCCAGCGCTGCTGCTCGCGGCGCAGGTCGCCCCGCGTGGTGTACAGCATCGCCAGCGCGCGCGGCGTGTTGCTTGCACGGGCGAGCTCCTCCGCGCGCGCCAGCAGCTGCTCACAGCGCGCGTACTCGGCGGTGTCCAGGCAGCACGAGGCCGTGTTGGCAAGCGCGACGGCGGCCGCGCGCAGATCGCCGGATTCCAGCAGCAGCTCGGCGGACTGCTCCAGCGCGCGCAATCCTTCCTGCGGGCGGCCGGCGTCCTTCCATGCGCCGCCCAGGGTCATCAGCGCCATGCCCTCGCCGCGCCGGTCGCCGAGCGCGCGCATCTCGGCCAGCGCGGTTTCGCACTCGGGGATGGCGCCCTGGTGGTCGCCCAGCGCGCGCATGCGGTCGGCCAGGTTGCGGCGTGCGGCGGCCATTGCCCGGCGGTCGCCGGTTGTCTCCAGAATCGCCAGCGACTCGCGCAGCGCTTGCACGGCCTGTGCGTCGTCGCCGATGCGCCCCAGCAGCACGCCGAGGTTGGCTTTCAGGCCACCCAGCACGCGGGGCACGCCGCAGGCCTCAGCGTGGCGGATCGCCTCCTGCGCCACGGGCAGGGCTTCGGCAATGCGCTCCAGTCCCGTCAGGGCCGTGGCGACGGAGTCGAGCGCCAGGGCAAGATCCCGATCGCCCTGCGCCCGCGACAACTCCGCGTTGCGGCGCGACACCGCCAGCGACTCCTCGTGCCGTCCCAGGTTGCGGAACGCGTAGGCCAGCGGACGCAGTGCATCGAGCTCGGCCTCGACGTCCGGCGCCTCGTGCGCAGCGCGCTGCAGCAGCTCCAGCGCGGGCTGCAGGCGCCCGATGTCCAGCAGGCTCTTGCCCGCGCCGCGCAGGCCGCGGCTGCGCGCCTGCGGGCCCGCGGCCGGGTGCTTCGCCAGGCGCTCGAACAGCTCGGCGGCTTCGGCGCCGCGCCACAGGCCGTGGGCGTGCGCGGCCGCGCGCTCCAGCCAGTGGCACTCGCGATCGGCCCGCCCGGCCAGCTCGGCGTGGCGGGCGAGCTCGAAGGCCAGGGCGTCCAGCTCGGCTTCGCGGCCGATGAACAGTTGCTCGATCACGTCCAGGGCCAGGGCGTGCAGGCGGCCGCGCTCCGTGGGCGGCTGCAGGTCGTAGGCGGCGTCGCGCAGCAGCGCATGGCGGAACAGGTATGCCAGCTCTGCGCTGTAAGCGTCCATGGTGCCTGTCCGATTGACAGTCCTGCGCGACGTGCCTGCAAGTTTGACGCCGCGCCGGGGCTGCATTCTAGCCGCAAGTGACCGTTCCACGGAATCTTATGCACGCAAATGGATTGGCACGGACGGTGCTATGCGTTGTGACGGCATGTGAGCAAAAGGAGATCAGCCATGGGACAGATTCGTGTGCGTGACCCGTTCGGCGGGATTGACCTGCGCAACTTCTTCCGCGGGTTCTTCAACGAGGACGAAATGGGCCTCGGTGAGCTGATGCAGACCGGCAGCCTGGCCGTGGACATCAGCGAAGGCAAGGAAGGCGAGACCATCGTGCGCGCCAGCCTGCCGGGCTTCAAGAAAGATGACGTGCAGGTCAGCGTCCACAACGGCGTGCTCGACATCAAGGCCGAGAGCCGCGAGGAAACCGAGACGAAGGACGAGAAGTTCTTCCGCAAGGAGCGCCGCTACGGCTCGCTGAGCCGCCGCATCGCCCTGCCCGGCAACCCCAGCGGTGAGGGCGTTGTCGCCGAGCTCAAGGACGGCGTGCTGACCGTGAAGGTGCCCGGCAACGGCAAGAGCGGCCCGAAGAAGATCGACATCAAGTAGCAACAGCAACGCGAAGCGGGCGGCCTTGCGACCGCCCGCTTCGGTACTGCCCAGCGCTGCTAATCCTTCTTTTCGGTCTTCAGCTCCGGCATCTTGAACTTCGCGTCGTAGCGTTTGCCTTCGTCGGTGAGGCTGGTTTCCAGGTCGATCTTCGCCTTGGCCTGCAACAGCAACTCTTCCAGGCGATCGAGGCTGGTGACCTGCGCGCCGTTGATGCGCTCCAGGATCTGCCCGGCCTTCATGCCCGCCTCGGCGGCTGCTCCGCCGTCTTTCACCTGCAGCACGATCACGCGGCCGTCGCTGGTTTCGCCGACCGTCATGCCCCAGCCCTCCACGTCGAAGCTGCGGCTGGTGCCCGGCCTGGCGTCACCGGCCAGCACCAGGTTCTCGGGCATCTCCACGGGCTGCAGCACGGTCATGGGCCGGCCGTCGCCCACGACTCTTGACGAGTCAATGGCGATGAAGCTGGTGTAGCGGCTGACCAGGTTGTACTCGAGCGCGGTGTCGGTGATGCGCTGCTCCAGCTCGGGCGTCCAGCCGGCAAGCAGTTGCCGGTTCAGCTCGGCGATGTGCGCCCGCGCCCAGATCGCCGCGATGGCCGGGTTGTAGGCCTTGGCGTCCAGGTCGATCTTCACGGGGTAGGTCACGTGGCGCGCGCCCACGCGGCCTCGCACGTAGATCTTGTGCGTGCCGCTGCCGCTGAAACGCGCCTGCACGTGCAGGGGCTGGGCGGCGAACAGGTCGTGGACCTGGGCGGGGCAGGCGTTGCTGACCTCAAGCCCGTTCCAGTCGATGCTGATGTCGCACAGCAGCGGCATGTCGATGGCGCTGAAGAACTCGTTGACGGCGCCTTCGGCGTAGTTGCCGTCGCGGGGCAGGCAGTAGATGGCCTTGCCCTTGCCGTGAGAGGCGATGCCGTCAATCAGGTTGCGGTTGACGCTGCTGCCCGTGCCGAAGCTGAAGAAGCGGGCGTCCTGGCCCTGCTGGTCGATGGTGCTGAGGATCTCGGCATCCTGGTAGACTTCGCCGTCCGTGAGGAAGGCGTAGATCTGCAGGTAGCGCTCGTCGTGCTCGGCATCCAGCGCGCTCTGCAGGCCGGCCAGCATCTCGGTGCCGCCGCCGGCCGTGGCCTGGTTCAGGAAGTCCTTGGCCGCCTGGATGTTCGCGGGTGTGTTGGCCTGCGGCGCGTCGAACAGCCGGGCGTTGGTGCCGGCGAACTTGACGATGTTGAAAGTGTCGTCAGGGTGCAGGTGGTCGAGCACGCGGCGGATCAGTTCGCGGCTCATCTGCGACGGTGCGCCCGACATGCTGCCGCTGACGTCCAGGATGAAGGTCAGCTCGCGCGGGGTGATGTCCAAGTCGCGCGGGTCAAGCTGCGGCTGGAACTGCAGATCGAGGTAACCGCCGCGCTCGTCCCGGTGGGTCAACAGGCCCACGCCCGGCGCCTCGCCCGCGATGCACCAGCGCAGCACGAAGTCGCGGTTCGGCACGGCGTCGGCCTTCTCGAGCTGAACCATCACGCGGCCGTCGCTGGTGGCGCCGATGCCGGCCTGGTGGGCGACGCTGGTCAGGCTTGACATGTCAATGGGCAGGGCGGACTCGATCTCCACCAGCAGGTCCACGTCCATGCCGGAGCGCATGCCCTGCGGCAGTGTGGGAACGTCGAAGTCGTCGGTGTCATCGAGGCCGTCGCCGTCGTCACGATCAAAATCGTGCCCCTTCGCATTCGGCTCGGGTAGCGCAGGCACCTCGAAGTGACGGCCGCCGGAGCTCATGCGGTAGCGCTCGCCCAGCGTCAGTGGGAACACGTACTCGTAGCGGCCCTGGTCGTACTTGAGCGACTGGTAGTAGGTGATGGTCACCTTCACCTCACCGCCCACGGCGATGTTCGCCACGTTCTGCGTGAACACGTTGGGGCGCCGTTGGGTCATCAATGAGGCCGTGTAGCCGCGCGCCTTGGCCTCGCGGTAGGCGGCGACGGCCTCGGCCTTGGGCTTGACGATGCCGATGATGCGGCGGCCCTCGATCTCCATCACGAAGTGGTTGATGGCGGAATTGCCGGGCAGGGGGAAGGTGTAGATCGCCTCGATCACGCGGTCGTAGGGATTGGTGAAGGTCTGGGTAACGGTGGTGCCGGCCAGCGTGCCGCTGACCTTGGCCTTCACGTCCGTGTGGCGCAGGGGAAACTCGCCCACAACCGCGCCGCCAAAGCGCGCCTGCAGGCCGCAGGTGTCTTCGTTCCGCTGCTGGGCGTTCGCGATATCGGCAGCGTCGGCCAATGCGTCCTTGTCGGCGTCAGACGACATGTGTTTACCGGATTCCAAGAGAACATGTCGGAAGTACCACTCCAGCGCCATGCCGTTGATCGCGGTGCTCCAGACCCGGCCGTGAAGAGGGCTCCAGATGTCCACGGCATCCCAGCTGCCATGTTCATCCAGCTTGCCGGGGTCGGTCAGTCCTGCGGCTGTGTCCAGTTGATGGTGGCCGCGCTGGTGAGACGTCAGTGTTTCGTGAAGCTGCTTGTTCCAGGTGTCCCAGTGTTCGCTACCTGAAGTGAAGAGCGCCCTTGTGGCCATGTACCAGTACAGGAAGTCAAGCTTGCCCGACTCCCACACAGGCAGGTTCTGCTTTTCCGCCAGGACCTGGGTCAGCGTCGCAACTTCCTTGTGGGCCGTTGACCGACCGCCGCAATACAGGCTGGAAAGAATCCACATCGCTTCTTCAAGAGGAAGCGCTGCAGCCTTGCGTGCCCCTTCGGGTCGCGGTGTCTTCTCAATCAGCAGGCTGTGGCGAACA
The DNA here is from genome assembly GCA_027493625.1 of Planctomycetota bacterium. Lineage (GTDB taxonomy): Bacteria > Planctomycetota > UBA8742 > UBA2392 > UBA2392 > JACKID01. The sequence continues at coordinate 337,325 of JAOSKM010000003.1, forward strand.
CGCAGAAAGCCGCCTTCTTCGAACAACAGTTGATCGAGGAACTTCTGCGCGTCTTTGTAGCTCGCTTTGGAGTCAACTGTCAGGCCTGCCAGATCAACGGTATACAGCGCCTGCAGGCACCAGGTTGTGGTCAACAAGTCCGCATCACCGCTCCCCCAGCCGGAATCCTTCAGCTGACAGGCGAGGATCAACGCGATCGCCTTATCCACGATCGGCCGGAGCACGGCATCTCCACTGAGCCCGTACATCTCCGCCACGGCCATCGTCACAACCGCGTGCGTGCGCAGATCGAGTTCTGTGCCTGATCGGAAGGAGCCGTCGTTACCCTGAACCTTGCGAAGATAGAGCAAAGCCTGCCGGCAGGTGGCTGCTTTTGATCCGATCTTGTGGTCATGACCTGCTTTGGCGTAGCTCAACAGTGCCAGGGCCGTGACGAACAGGTCGCTGTCGGAGTTGCCGATGTCTCCCTTTTCGTCTCCCACGCCGATGAACTCGACATTCTGCGTTCTGGTGGCGCCTGTGCGTTGGCTGTCGGCATCGTGTGCTTCGGCACTCCAGTAGCCCTCCTTGTTCTGGTGGGTCGTCAGCCACCCTGGGCTCGGACTGGATACTGGCTTCCCAGCAGCACCGCTCATGCGTCTCCTCACAATGCGTCCGCTTGTGGCACCGCCGCCGCCCGCACCGCCGCCGAGGCCGACGGCGCTGTGGCCTCCGCCGAAGTTGGGAAAGGGTGACTCGGTGTCGCTGGGGTCTTCGTTGTAGTTCTCGGCCAAGTCGGTGTTGGGCTGGTCGCTGGGGTCTTCGTATCGAAGGACGCCGTGCCCCTGCAATGCGCGCTCATCCTCGGTGGGATACAGGCTCGCGAGCCGCACATCCTTGGTGAACTCGACCGGGTGCTCCGGCGGCTGCGTGGGCTCCGTGGCGATTACCACGACTTCGGGACCGGATGGCTGCTCGGGTTCGGGCTCCGCTGTGCGCGAGCAGGCGGCGAACAGCAGGATCAACATCAGCGCCGGGAGGGCGCGCAAGGCAAGGGGTTTTCGTTGACGCATGGCGTGCTCCTGAAGAGTCACGCCCCGGGAAGCCCTTCAAACGTTTGACGCGCAGGTTGGTTCGGTCCCAGTGCGCCGTCTACCAAGTCCTGCGACAGTTGAAGGTGTCGAACGACGCGGTAACCGCGAAGAGCCGCCAAGGACCGCGAAACACCGCAACTGCTGCAAAGCGCAGCCTGAGCGCTGAAGCCGCTTGACCGACGAAGCCTTGGCGAAAGCGGGAAGACGCAGAGATCACGGAGTGTCCCTGCGCCGCCTCGCAGTTCTTTGCGGCCTTCGCGTTCTTCGCTTCAATGGGCCACAAAAGCACGAAAACACAAAAGGCACTTCCACAAAAAGCTGCCTGCAGTTTTCGTGTGCAGTTGTTTTGTGATTTAGTGTTTTCGTGGCCTGTTTGCAGCTGGACACGAGCTGCAACCTCGAAGGGCCGCCATAACCCGCAACTTCGAGGTTGCATTCATGGACAGTGTGCCACTCGCGAAACACCTGCCTGACGCTGCCCAAGTCACTCGATTACTCCAGTCGTTGATAGGTTCGACGCAGCCGGTAGTAGACCTCGAGGCACAGGCTGGCCAGCGCGGTGGTGCTGACGCGGCCGTCGTCGTTCCAGACGTCCTCGGCGTCCCAGCTGCCGTGCTCGTCGAGTTTCCGGGCATCGGTCCACCTGCGTTTCTTGTCTAGTTCCGTGAAGCCGCGCTGGTTGTCCAACAGGGCCGTGGTCATTGCCTTTTCCCACGCCTCCCACGGCGTGCCGCCCTGTTGGTACATCGCCAGGCTGCCCAGCCACCAGTACTCCAAGTCAATCCGGCCGCGCTGCCAGGCGGGCAGGTTACTTTCCTGTGTCAGCAGCGCTGCGCAGGCCTTGATGCGTGGATCGTTCAGGCCGCAGTGCCCAGTGAGCAATGCCGACAGCATCCAGGCGGCCGCGCACACGGGGCCGCGCGTGAAGCCTTCGCGCTCGCTGCCGTAGGGGGTCGTGCGCCAGTGGCTGTAACGGATGTTGCCCTTGTCGTCGGCCAGGGCATCCAGGTATTCACCCAGGCCGGGCAGCTTGTACTCCACCTCCAGGCCGCTCATGCGCGCGGTCTTGAGCGCGAGAATCGCGCAGGTCGTGCTGATCATGTCGGCCTCGCCCCACACCTGCTCTCCCCATCCGCTTTGTGAATGGCGCTGTTTCAGCAGCTGCTGCACCGCGCTTTCCGCAATCGGCTTGAACACCTGGTCGCCGCTGAGGCCGTAAGTTTCGCACAGGGCCATGGTGGCAAGCGCGTGGTCGCGCGTGCCGCGCGCGCAGGTGAAGCCGACGTCGTCCTGCTGCTTGCGCAGCCACTTGAGTGCTTCGCGGCAACTGCGCTTGAATTCGCCTTCCTTGTGGTCGTAGCCCGCGCCGATGTAACTGAGCAGGGCCAGCGAGGTAACAGCCAGGTCGGCGTTCGCCCCGCCGGAGTCGGCTTGCTCCACACCCAGGCTGTCGTCGCTGCTGCCGTGCGTGGCCAGTGCGCCGGCGCGGCAGGAGTTGTGCGCGAAGCCCGCGGCACTCCAGAAGCCGTGTACATTCTGGTGGTGGGCCAGCCAACTCAGAGAGCCGCGTCGGGTATCCCAGTCGACCGCGCCTGTCTCCGGGTCGCAGTCGGGTGTGATGTAGCCCTGTGGAACCACTGGCAGATCGGGCAATAGCTCAGCCGGTTGATGGGATTCCTCCCGTGCAAGCTCCTCAACCGGGTAGCCGACCTGCAGCTCGGGAAGCGGCCATGTCGCTGGTATCGGAAGCGGTCCGCCAGCACGCCCGGCACACAGGTTGCTGTCCAACGCCACGGCCGGGATCACAGGCGCGGTTGCGGGATCGCTCACCAAAAGGGCAACGCCGCCTGCCGCCAACAGCAGCAATGCGGCGTTCAACACCAGTACGCGCCGGCCTGAAACTCTCCGAAGATGCATGGGCGGCTCCGTTGCGGAACACACCCCGGGAGCGGTTAACAACGGCCGCGCGGGCGGCAGGTTCGCGGGCAATGAAAAGCCCGGCGCCGGGCGCCGGGCTTTTTGCGGGTCAGCGGTATCAGTTGCTTTCATCCGCGGTTTCGAGCTTGGCCAGCAGTTCCTTGACCTTTGCGTCCAGTTCCTTGCCGCGCAGGCCCTCAGCCACCACCACGCCGTTCTGGTCGATCAGCACGGTGCGCGGGATGCTGCGGGTTCCGTAGTACTTGGGAATGCCGCTGTTCCAGTAGCCGCCGTCGTAGATCTGGCGCCAGGGCATCTTGCCGACCTTGCGCTTGCCCTCGATGGTCTCGCGCAGGGCGTTGAGGTCGAAGTTGCCCTCTTCCTGGTCGAGGCTGATGCCGATCACCTCAAAGCCCTTCTCGTGCGTCTCTTCATACAGCTTGATCACGTTGGGCATCTCGCGCATGCAGGGGCCGCACCACACCGCCCAGAAATCCAGCAGCACGATCTTGCCCTTGTAGTCGGCCACGCTGATGGTCTTGCCGTCGATGTCCTTGACCGGCCGCACCGCGGCCCAGTCGGGGAACGCTTCGCCGACCTTGATCTCGGCGCTGTTGTTAGCGAACACCACGCGGTGCACGCGGCGCTGCACCCACTCGTCCGTGGACTTGGCGAACACCTCGGCGCTGTCGATGGTCTTCACCAGCCTGGCGATCTCGTCCTTCATCTCGGCCTTGGCGTACCAGCGCAGGCGCAGGGTGTAGTCTTCCAGCAGCCTGGCGGCGTCGGCCTTGTGGGCCTCTTCGCGTTTGGCCAGTTCCTGCTGCGCGGCCTTGCTGTCGGCCTCGATGCCGAGGCGCGCGTACAGCAGGTTGTCTTCCCAGGCCTGGCGGTCCTTGGCGTCGGCCTTGGCCTTCAGGTAGGCGCGGGCGACGCGCACGTAGTCGGGGTTGCCGTAGCCGAGCGCGCTGCGCGGCGAGGCCCAGCCGTAGATCACGTCGTGGTCCTTGGCTTCGGGGTTGTTCTCGAGGTAGTCGGCCAGGCTCTTCCAGCCGTTGTTGAACGCCTTCAGGTCGTCGTCGCGCTTGGCCTTCTCGTACCAGCCGGCGACGATGTCGTTGTAGGTCAGCAGCTTGCTCGCGTCCTTCTTGGCCTCCGCCTCGAGGGCCTGCAGGTCTTTCTGCGCGGCCTCGGTCTCGCCTTCCACGCCGAGGCGTGCCAGCAGCCGGTACTTCTCCCAGCGCGCTTTGTCCTTGGCGTCCGGGTTGGCGGCCAGGTAGGCGTTGGCGATGCGCACGTAGCCCTCGTGGCCGTAGCCCCAGGCTCCGCGTTGCGCCGTGAACATGTAGATCACCGCGTGGTCTTTGGCGTCCGGATTGGCCTCGATGTAGTCCGCCATGCGCGGCCACATGATGCTGAAGTATTCATGGATTTCTTCGTCGGTCGGGTTGTTCTGGTCTTTGAACTTCGCGACCAGTTCGCCCATGCTTTCCATGATTTCCTTGGCGCTGCCGTACTCGCTTTTCTTCTCCTCAGCGACTTCGCCGCCCGCGTCCTGCGCGTTGGCGACCCAGACGGGTGCATATGCTGCGGCCGCGCCGATCATTGCAATGCCGGCCAGCCAGGCTCGTGCCTTCATACATCTCTCCTTGAATGAGTATCACCGCTCCGCACTCTTTACGGTTTGGGGGCGGCAAATGCGCGGGCAAAAAACGTGAAAGTGGCGCTATCGCGGTTCGTAGACAAGCAGGTTGTCAATCGCCAGGTCGTGCCGCGTCAGCGGGCGGTCGGGGTCCACGGCCGGCGCGATCAGCAGGGCGCTGTAATCGCGACCGGGCAGCCAGCCGGGCTCGTCGCGGAAGCGCCCGGCGCGCAGGATTTCAAGCGGCACGTCCACCACGCTCCATTCACCACTGCCGGTGAGGTCAACGAAGGCGTCCACCACGCGGTAGCCTTGCTCAAGTTGCACACGCAACTCAACACGCAGTCGGGGAGCGCTGGTTTTCACGCGCATGCGTAAACGCGCGTTTTGAGGCGCGGTAAACACGTCGGTGGAAGGTGACACGCCGATGCCCGCCTGGCCGGATTTGTGGGCCATGGCGCGGCCGTCGCCAAGCGCGCCCGGCTCAATCAGTTCGCATAAGGCGGGCGTGGTCCCGGGCGTTTCGCCGTCCCACCACAGCAGGCGGTTACAGGGCTTCAGCAATTCGAGTTCGTGGGACAGGATCTGCTGCGGCTCCAGCGGCGTGGCGTTGCGCGTGCCATCGAGGGCGACCCGCACGTGCGGTTTCATCAATTGCGCGCCCTGCCGGCCCTGGAACAGGGCGTCGCCCTCGACCAGCCACAGCTCGCCGCCCAGGGTTTTGGGCTCGACGATGAAGCCGCCCTGCTCGAGCTCCCAGCTTTCCTTGTAGCAGGTGAACTTCTGGCGCGAGCTGACACGCACGGAAAAGCGTCCTTGCATGAAGCGGATCGCGCCGCCGACCAGCTCGAACTGGAAGGCATCGTGCGGGAAAATCTCCACGCCGGCCGAGCGAAAGCGCGCGTAGCCCTTGCGCAGGCTGCTGACCGTGGCGCCCTCGGGCACCACCTCGTGCAGCGCGAGCTTGCGCCAGGCCTGCTCGCCGGCGCCCCGCACCGCCACGTCACCCGCCAGCGCCACCACCGCCAGACCTTCCGGTTCCGGCTGCGGCTCGGGTTGCGGCTGCGGCTCGATCTGCGGCCAGGTCTGCGGCTGGTTTGCCGGTTGTGCGGGCGGCGCGTCTGCCGGTGGTGCCGTACCCGCATCCCCGGCCGATGGCTCCTGTTTCGCAACCGGCGTGTTGTCCGGGGCGTTCAGCGCGGGCGGCACCGGCCTGCCGGCCTGGTTGCGCAGGTACGAGTTCATTACCAGGCCGCCCGCCAGCAGGCCCAGCATGGCGAACAGCACGGCGAGGCCCAGCGCCCTGTGCCGAGGCACGCGGGCGGGCGCCTCGGCACGCGGCATCACGGCCGGCCTTACAGCGCTGACGCGGGCGTCGGCCTCGACTACCCGCACCACGAAGGCGGCCCGTTCGGGGTCCTGCGCGGCGGCGGCCTTCCAGCTGCGGTAGGTGGCTTCGTCGAGTCGGCCTGCGACGGCGTCGGGTGAGAGGCGGCGGAAAGTCTGCTCGTCCATGTTGTCATTGTAGCCGGTTGCGCGACGGCGTGGCAGCGCTTACATTCCCGCCCCTTATGGCGAAGTCACTACTGGTATTGATTGAAGGCACAGATGAGCTGCTGCCGGTGGCCAAGGGCATCGGCGCGCGCCGCATTGACGGCTCGATCTACCATTGGCGCGCGGATGCGTCCGGCGAAATGCCCGAAACCTTCATCAGTTGCACCGGCGTTGGAACCCAGCGCAGCTACGAGTGCACGAAGAAGCGCATCGCGGAAACCAGTCCCGGCCTGATCGTCAGCGCCGGCACCTTCGGCGCAATCGTGGGCGGCATCAACCAGACCGAATGGATGTGCAACGCCCAGACCCGCATGCTCGGCGACGTCAGCGAGCAGCGCGCCATGAAAGACGACATCAACCACGACCAGCAGCACGCCGCGCACGTCAAGCGCCTGCGCGAGGGCTGCGAGGCCGTGGGCGTCAAATGGCTCGAAGGCCGGCTGATCTGCGTGGGCGACGTGCCGCTGTTCAGCGAGGAAGAGAAAGCCGCGCTCGCCAAGGCCAACCAGGCCGTGGGCGTGGACATGGAAACCTTCGGGATTGCCAAGGCCGCCACCGAGGCCGGCATCCCCTGGGTAACCGCGCGCGTGTGCGTTGACACGCCGAGCATTCCGCTGCCCGACTTCGGCGCGCTGAACCACACCACCGGGCGGCCGTACTACGGGCGGCTGTTCAAGTGGATCTTCCTGCATCCAATCAAGTGCGTGCCCACGCTGTACGGGCTGTGGAAGCTGGTGAACGTGTACGGCGACCAGCTGGCGGCCATCATCCGCAAGGGCTACCTGAAACCATAGCCGGCCGCGCGCTTGCGCTTGCGGCTCTTGTCCCCGGCATGGAAAACCCCCGCGTTACGCGGGGGTTCTCGGTCACTGGATACTTCACTGGAGTCAGTTGGGTTTACGCTGCGATATAGGTTCCTCCTGCCAGCGCGGCCAACTGGAGCATGAAGGTCTGGGCGGGGCCGCTGCCGCCGATGCAGATCGCCACGAACTCGGCATCCGTGAACTTCGACCACCAGGCCGGGAAGTCGGCCAGGATCTGGCTGGCGCTGCCGCTGACGTTGGGCGCGCCGTCGGTCAGCAGGAACATCTTGTCCAGGTCGGCCGGGTAGATCTGGCAGCTCTTCTTCAGGCACGCGTAGGTGGGCGTGCCGCCGCCGGGATTGGTGCTGGGGCCATTCACCCAGCTGATCGCCGCCGCCTTGTTACCGTCCGTGGCGGGCAGCAGCGTGCCCCACATGAACTTGCTGTAGTCCTGGCTGGCCGGGAACTGCGAGCCGTAGGCGACACAGTCAATCTCGTCGTCCTCAGTCAGGCCGCCGATCGCGCTGGTGGCCTCGGCCCGCACCGTCGCGATGCGTGAGCCGTACATGCTGCCGGAGGCATCCAGCAGGAACACGCACTTGCCCTGCACCGGCTCGCCGATGAAGCTGGGCGGAGCAACCTCCGCGGGCGGCTCGGGGTTCACTTCCCAGGGCGGCAGCTCTTCGTTTTCCGAGGGCGGCGTCCAACTTACGGGCGGAGCAGGCTCCGGAGGCAAGCCCTCTCCCGGATTGCCGCTGCCGTTGCTCACGGGCAGCTTGATACGCACCGTGCCGATCGGGCGGTCGTGTGCGTCCGTCTTGTTTGCGTCCGGGCTGGAAAGCTGGGACTGCCCCTGGGCGCTGAGTGAGCCCATTCCGGCCGTGATCACGAACACGGCCAGGCAATACAGAACCTTGCGCATCTTGTCCTCCTGTGTGCGATGCGGGAAGAAATGTCCGGCCCGGTTGCCGCTCCTCAACAGCTTCCGGGCCGGTTTTGAAAGCACGCTACAAATGCAGGGCGCGTGCCAAAGCCGGGTCCGCGCGGCGTAACGGGCGCGAGTGCGCTTTGTTGGCGGCGCCGCGACGATTGATACCATGGCGACTCATGCCGGGTGGCAGGCAATCGGCCGTGTCCGGCACCCAACGGAAACCGATAACGCCCGCGGGTAACGCGGGACTGGAAAGCAGCCCTTGCCGGTAGATCTCAAAGCGCTGTTCAAAGTGGACGAAGCCACCATCCTCGACGCCCAGGACATCCTGCGGCCGTTTGACCACCTGGTGCCGATCGTCGTGGAAGGCCACGAAGTCAAGCTGCCGAACAACAACAGCCTGTGGCGCGGCTTGCAGTTCTGGGGGCTGATGACGGGTGAAATCACCATCGACTTCAGCCTGTACTGCATTGCGGGCACCTGCAAGAACTGCAAGACGCGCATCCGCCGCGCCGGCGACGAGCGCAAGCTGAACGTGCTGGCCTGCCAGACCATGGCCGAGCCGGGCCTGGAGGTCGTGCGCCTGGCGCCCGGCTTCAAGATCCGCCGCGAGGGCGCACCGCCGGCGCAGGCGTAGAAGTTCGTTCGCGCTGCGCGCTCGCGTGCTTTTTCACGCGAAGGCGGAAGGGGGCGAAGATCGCGAAGACCTCTGCAGCCCTTCGTCTCTGTTACGCCCAAGCGGTTATTGGCCACGAAAACACGAAAGCACTAATGAACACGCCACGAAAAGCCTGCCGCGTTCAGGGCAGACCTTTGTGGCAGTTCCTTTTGTGCTTTCGTGTTTTTGTGGCCAATACCCGTACGGCGTGAGTGGTAACGAGGGCGTCACCTGCCTTCGCGATCTTCGCGTGAAAACTATCCGCGCGCAGTGTGGGCGACAAAAAAGCGATCCCCAGGGATCGCTTTCGGCCGCACAGCAGGCGCAACCTAGATGTTCGCCTCTTCCGATTCGCTGGCTTTCAGGCGCTGGCTGGCGTTGCGCAGGAAGCGGTGCTCGTCGGCGTCCAGCGCGCCGAGCCCCTGCGCGCCGATCTTGTCCAGCAGCCGGTCCATGCGCGCCTCGATTTCTTCGCGCGTCAGCAGGTCGATCTCTTCCACGAAATACAGGTTGCCGACCTTGCCCTCGCCCTTCAGCCGCACCTGGCGCATCTGCAGCTTCCAGTTCACCACGAAACCCACCACCGCGAACACCGGCCCGACGCCCACCGCAGCCAGTAAGCCGTCGTAGGACGCATGGGGCAGGAAACCGGCCGTCATCGCCGCCAGCACGACCGAGGCCATCAGCAGCAGCATGCGCAGGTCGTTCTCGGCTTCCACGCGGGACTCACGCCGCTCGAGCTGCACCAGCAGTGAGGTCACGATCAGGAAGGTCGCGAAGGCCAGCGTGCTGAAGGCGAACTTGCCCGGCAGCGCCGACGCCACCGCGCCGTGCCCCAGCGTGCACAGCGCAAACGCCAGGAACGTGCGGCGCGTGCCGTAGTGACCTTCCACCACGGGGCCGCAGGTCATCAGGCTCAGCGCGCACACGAAGAACAGCGTCAGGCTGGCCAGGAAATCCAGGCCCTGGAAGCCCGCGCCGGTGGTGAGGTCGCTTGCGATCGGCGCGTAGTGCGTCAGCGGGAACAGCAGCCCGCCGACCTGGGGATCCTGCAGGTTCAAGGCCAGCCAGCTGCCGAACGGGACGCCGGAAATCTCGCCCACCAGGATCGCCACCTGCGCGAACACCATCACCGCACCCAGCGACAGCGTCAGCGGATGCGCGGTCAGGCGCTCCACGATCTGTTCGCGCTTCAGGACGGATGACACCAGGCGGGACATTACACTACCTCAGCACCGATACGGCCTCGATCCTGATTGTATCCGGCCGGGATGCCTTCAACAACGTCACATCATTGGCAGGGGCGGAAATGACGGGTACATTACGCGGGCCAGTGTCAGGAAAGACGTCGGGGCGTAGCTCAGCCTGGTAGAGCGCCACGTTTGGGACGTGGAAGCCGCTGGTTCAAATCCAGTCGCCCCGACCATGCAGAAGGGACCCGCAAGGGTCCCTTCTGCATGGTCTAAAACAGTGTGATCACGCCCACCCGCACCAGCGCGCCCAGCATGATGGCCGCGCCGGCCACCGCCACCAGCAACGTGCCCAGCAGTTTTCGGCCGTCCTTGCCGGGCAAGAACGCGCGCCGTGCCGCCGCGCCGATGCCGAACAGCAGCATGCACAGCCCGGCCGTGAAGGTGAGCCAGGCCGGCAACTCGGCCAGGCCCTCGGGCGTGGCGGCGTCGTCCAGCGGTTCGCGGCCGGGCGGCGGCGTGATCCTGGGCGCGGTGTCCACCGGCTGAACTTCCAACTTTGGCGGGTTGACGACCCACTGAAAACTCAGCCTCGGGAAGGGCAGGCCGTCCTGGTCGTAGCTTACGTCGGCCAGGCGTTGGCGCGGCTGCACCCGGGCGTCGAAAGCGATCATCTGCTGCTCGGGCGTGTGCAACACGCTTTGCTCGCCGCTGAAGATGTACTCCAGCCGGTGCGGGCCGGGTGCCAGCGGCCGTTGCGGCTGCCACCAGAACACGAAACGATAGTGGATGCGCAGCGTGTCGAGGGGCTGTCCGCCGGCCAGGTCCAGTGCGACGCCCGGCTGGTTCAGGTCGGCGAACAGGAAGCGCTCGAAGTCGGGCTCGAAGTTGACCGGCTGCCCGTCCACCTTGAAGGTGACGGCGAAAATCAGCCGGTCGATCAGCAGGTTATAGCGCTGCTTCAGCTCGGTGCTGGTGACGCGGCCGTCACCGTTGGCATCAAGGCCCTGGCCGGTGATGCCGCCGCTGACCTCGGTGTAGCTGGCCAGCACGCTGACGTAGCGGAAGTCCAGCACGTACTCCAGGCGCTGGTCGGAGATGATCACCACTTCGCTGGCCAGTTGCGCGTTGTCATCCAAAGGATGCGCGGCCGCAAGCGGGGCAAGCAGAACGGCAAGAATGAAAGCAATCAGCCGCATGGAAGCAGTCTACAGGCGGGAGTCGGCAGGCGGCAGTCTTCAGGCGGCAGGCGACAGAGTACATGGCGGCTGAAACCTGAATCCTCCCTACAACCTACAACCTAAAACCTATAACCTGTTCGACATGAGCGACCTCGACCTCCCCATCCGCCCGCGCCGCAACCGCCGCAGTGAAGCGATCCGCGGCCTGGTGCGCGAAACGCGCCTTGCGCCGCAGCAGCTGATCTATCCGCTGTTCCTGCACGAGGACAAGGGCGACACGCCCCTGGAGTCCCTGCCCGGCCAGACGCGCTGGGGGCTGGACGGCCTGGTGCGCGAGGTCGAGCGCGCCCACAAGCTGGGCATCAACGCGGTGGTGCTGTTTCCCAAGGTGCCCGAGGCGAAGAAAAAACTCCACCGGCGACGAAAGCTGGAACGAGAAGGGACTGGTCCCGAACGCCATTAGCGCCATCAAGGAGAGCGTGCCGGGCGTGGCCGTGATCACCGACGTGGCACTGGACCCCTACAACAGCGACGGCCATGACGGCATCGTGCGCGAGGGCGTGATCGTCAACGACGAAACCGTCGAGGTGCTGTGCAAACAGGCCGTCTGCCAGGCCCGCGCCGGCGCCGACATCGTCGCGCCTTCCGACATGATGGACGGCCGCGTGGGCGCGATCCGCGCGGCGCTGGACGCCGAGGGATTCGCGGAAGTCGCGATCCTCGCCTACACGGCCAAGTACGCCAGCGCCTACTACGGGCCGTTCCGCGGCGCGCTGGACTCCGCGCCTAAGGCCGGCGACAAGAAGACCTACCAGATGGACCCGGCCAACGCCCGCGAGGCCCTGCGCGAGGCGGCGCTCGACGAGGACGAAGGCGCCGACATGCTGATGGTGAAGCCGGCCGGGCCGTACCTCGACGTGATCTCCAGCCTGCGCGATTTCAGCCCGCTGCCGATCGCGGCCTACCAGGTCAGCGGCGAATACCTGATGATCAAGGCCGCCGCGAAAAGCGGCTGGCTGAATGAGCAGGCGGTGGTGCTGGAAAGCCTGACCGGCATCGCGCGCGCGGGCGCGGACATGATCCTGACCTACTTCGCGGCGCAGGCGGCAGAGTGGCTGTGATGGACTTCAAACTTGACGAGTCAAGATCACCGCTGCAGCGCGCCTGGGAGGCACGCAAGCTGCCGCTGCTGGCGCCGATCTGGTTCTACAAGCGGGCCATCAGCCCGCTGCTGCCGCCGGCCTGCCGGCACTACCCCACCTGCAGCGAGTACGCCTTCATGGCGATCCGCCAGAAGGGCGTGCTGAAAGGCAGCGTGATGGCCACCTGGCGCGTGCTGCGCTGCAACCCCTGGGGCAGCTCGGGATATGACCCGGTGGAAGCCTTCCGCTGGCCCTGGCAATCAACGGCCGGAGATCAGAGTACAGCGGCCGAAGAACAGGCCGAACCAGCCAAAGATGCGCCCCTGCCCTCGGCAACGTCGCCCAACGGCGGCTGAACCGGGTCACTCGCCCGCGGCCAGTTTTTCGTGCAAGATCCGGATGCGCTCCACCAGCGCGCGGTCTTCAACATTGTCCTCCGGCTTCGATTGCTCCAGCCGATCCAGCACCGCTCGTGCTTCGGCCTTCTCGCCCAGCTCAAACAGGCATTCCGCCAATGCCGTGCGCGCGCCCCGCGCGCGGCCGGCGCCCATCTGGTCCAGGCCCTCGATCGCGCCGGGCAGTCGTGTGACGACTTCCTTCATTAACGCAGTATCGCCGTCCCTGATCGCGCGTTCAGCCTGGGCCATGCCCAGGTCGCTGGTGCGCTCGGCCACCATGTAGCGATCCCCCACCTGCTCGGCGAGCGCGATCACCTCTTTCAGGCCTTCCTCGAACTCCTGCTCCAGGCCCATGGCGCGCTTCACCAGCAGCAACTGCGTCATGTGGGTTGCCTTGCCGCGCAGGTTGCCGGTCTCGGCGTCGATCTCCAGCGCCTGCTGCGCGAAGTCCTGCGCCTTCTCGAAATCCTTGCGTTTGCCCGCGACCTCAGCCAGGGCGCCCAGCGCGCCGGCCGTCACATCGCGCAGGCCGCTTTCGCGCCCGATGTTCAGCGCGCGGGTCAGCTTGCGCTCGGCTTCGTCGTATTCGCCGCGCAGCTCGTGGATGCCGCCGATGTTCACCAGCCAGTAGCCCTCGGCCAGCTGGTGTTCCTGGGCCTTCATCAGCTCGAGGGCGCGGTTGAAATAGGTGAGCGCCGTGTCCGGCTCGCCCTTCATGTTGTAGACCACGCCGATGTTGCCGGTGACCTGCCCCGCCAGCACCGGGTCGCCTAGCTCTTCGGCCACGCGCAAGGCTTCCAGGTAGTATTCGAGGCCGCGGGCCATGTCGCCGGTCATCAGCGATGCGTTGCCCAGGCCCGCGCAGATGCGGCCGCGCTGCAGTGGCGCCAGGTCGCTGTGTTTTTGCAGATCGAGCAGCAGCTCTTTCATCATCTTGCCGTTGCCGCGGTTCTGGTAGGTCTGCCCCAGCGCGAGGATCGCCTCGATGTACAGCGACGATTCCTTGGGCACGTTGGCGAGAATCTTCTCCGCGCCCGCCGGGTCCGTGTGCACCAGCGCCATGGCGTGGGCGATGTGCAGGCGCTGCTTCAGCTCGCCTTCCGGGCAGTGATCGGCGGCGTTCTTCAGCAGCTCGCGCGCGGCCTTGGGCGAGCCCATGCGCTGCAGCATGGGCCCGGCGATCAGCGCCGCGTGGCAGGCGTGCTCGTCACGGCCGCGGGCGATTTCGGCCAGGGCCTCGAGCTCGAGTTGCAGGCGCAGACGCGACTCGTCGGTGCCGGTGCGCGTGTGCCAGTCGCGGGCGTAGTCGGTCAGTGCCTTTCGCCAGCGGGCTTCGGTGGCTTCCGCGTGGCCGCGCTCGTGCAATTGTTCGAGGGCGAATGCGCGCACGGACTCGAACATGTTGAAGCGCCGCTCGCCGCCCAGGCGGACCAGCTCGGTGCTGTCCAGCAGGCTCTTGTCGTGGAGGCTTTCGACCACGTCCATCACCATCGGCGCGTCCGGCAGGTCGGCGAGATCCACCACCTGCTCGGCCAGCTCGAGGAAGAACCCGCCGCGGCACACCGCGAGCTGCGCCAGGGTTTCGCGCTCGGGCTCGTCCAGAAGCTCCCAACTCCATTCCAGGGCGCCGCGCAGGGTGGACTGGCGCGCGCTGGTGCCGCGCTGGTCGCGCAGCAGGGCGAAGCGCTGGTTCAGGCGCTCGACCATCTTCTGCGGCGACAGCACCTTGGCGCGCGCGGCCGCCAGCTCGATCGCGAGCGGGATGCCGTCCAGCCGCACGCACAACTGTCCGACGGCGTCGGCGTTTTCCTTCGTGAGTTCAAAGCGCGGGTCGCGCTCGCGGGCGCGGGCAACGAACAGCTCTACGCTGGGCATCTTCGCCAGGGCGCGCAGGGTCGGCTCATCCACCGGCTCGATGCGCGCGGTCTTCTTGCGGGCGGGCACGCCCAGGGGTCGCAGGGCGACGGCCCGCTCGCCGGGCAGACCCAGCGCCCCGCGGCTGGTGGCCAGCACCACCACCCCAGGCGCCAGCGCGCGCCACTGCGAGACCAGCTCGTTGACCGCTAACCGGCACTGGTCCGCGTTGTCCAGGATCAGCAGCAGGCGCCCGCCCCGCGTGCGGGTGCGCCCCTGCAGCGCCAGCCCCACGCGCTCTGCGCCGTCAGCACTTGACAGGTCAACACCCAGCGCCGCGCCCACCTGCTTGCAGACGCCCTCGGCATCCTCCACCTCGCCCAGGTCGGCCAGCCACGCACCGGCCGGGTAGGCGCCCAGGGCCAGGCTGGCGGCGCCCAGCGCCACTCGCGTCTTGCCGATGCCGGCCGTGCCGGTCACCGTCACCACGCCGGTGTCGCGCTCGGTCAGCAGGCCCAGCAGCTCCGAGACCTCCTGCTCGCGCCCCACCAGGCTGGTGGCGTGGGGCGGCAGGTTGGTCTCGGGCGCGCCGTGCGCCGACTGCAGCGGCGCCCGCTCGCCCTCGAAGGCCAGCGGCCGGAACACCACCAGCGCCTCGTCGTCGTTCTGCGAGGCGCCTTCGCGGAATGCGTCCACGCTGGTCAGCAGCCGCTGCAGCACGGCCTCGGCGGCCGTGTCCTGCAGCCCGGCCAGGGCGTCGTGCATGCGGGCGTTGGTCCACATCTCGCGGCGCGGGTTCACGGCTTCGGTCAGCCCGTCGGTGTAGATCACCACCACGTCGCCGCTGCCCAGCGTCAGGCTGTGCTCTTCCAGCCGCTCGGCCAGCGCGGTCGAGGGCATTACGCCCAGCACCGTTCCGGCCGGCGCGTGGAGCTCGGGGCGCCGGCGCCGCCGCGCAGCACCAGCAGCGGGTTGTGGCCGGCGCGCGCGAAGGTGAACGCGTTGTCGCGGATGTCCAGCACGCCGTAGAAAACGCTGACGAACATGCCGCGCGGTATCTCGCGCGACAGGCTCTCGTTGGCGGCCAGCAGCGCCTCGCGCGGGCTGAGGCAGCCGCGCCCGCACATCTGCAGGGTTTTCTTGGCGGCCGCCATCACCAGCGCCGCCGCGGTGCCGTGGCCGGAAACGTCGGCCATCACGAAGCCGAGCCGCCACGGGTCCACGGTGACGAAGTCGTAGAAGTCGCCGCCCACGTGCTCACAGGCGCGGTAGCTGGTCGATATCTCCAGCCCCGGCACCACGGGCGCGGGGGGAAGCATCGCGGCCTGCACGGTGCGTGCGCGTTCGAGTTCTTTGCCGTGGTTGGCCAAGCGGGTCTCCAGCTGCAGCTTAGCAGTCTGTGACTCCATGCAAACGCCCGCGAACGTAATCCACCCGCCGTGGACAGTAGAAACTCTGACCGAAACTTCTGTCCGCTCGCGGGGTTGGATGTTTTGAAGGGGCGGCAGTCCAAACCAAACGAGGAAACATCATGAGATACGCATGGATACTGGGCCTGGTGCTGGCGGTGGTAGTGGGTGCCACAAGCCTTTCGGCCAAGGCCCCTGAGCGCGAACCCCAGCGCAAGCAGGGTGAGAAGCAGGCTGGCAAGAAACACGACAAACAAGCGCGCAAGGGCAAGGCCGAGCAGCGCGGCGAGCACAAAGCCCGCAAAGGCAAGCACAAGGGCAAGGCCGATAAAGGCAAAGCTCGCGCCGGCAAAGGCAAGCACAAAGGCAAAGCCGGCAAAGACAAGGGCCGCGCAGGTAAGGGCAAGGGCCGCGCCGGCAAAGGCAAGCAGCAGGGCAAGGCCGGCAAATACGAGGGCAAGCGCGGCAAGGGTGAAGGTAAGAACTGCGGCCGAAAGGGCCGCCGCTAGATCGCTACCGCACGCAGCATGGACAGCGGCCTTCGCACTGAAGCCTTGCGAGCGGAAGGAACCACAGGTGAACGCAGGTAAACACGGATTGCCTGCGAGTTTGACCGTGTTTACCCGTGTTTACCCGTGGTTTCATCCGCCCGGGCCGAGCTATGCGCTCTCATGCCGCTGCCGTTGAGATGGCTTTGAACAGCACCGTCCCCCGACGTGACAACGGGCGGCCCTCGGGCCGCCTGTTTTCAGTTAGAGGCCGCGGGCCCATTCCGGGCGAAGCGGTATCTCGCCGCTGAGCGCCGCGTCCAGCACCTGCACGATGCGCTCGCGGTCGCGCGGCAGTCGCCCGGCCAGGGGCAGGTAGTTGCTGGCGTGGTTGCTGCGGAAGATGGCGTCTGTCGGCCGGGCCAGGTCCACAAAGGTTCGCAGCTCGCGCAGCAGGCCCATGATCTCGGGCAGCTCGAAGCGCCCGGTCTCTTCAAGCTTCGCGATCGGCGTGCCGGGCACCACGGTCAGCGTCAGGCACGACACGAAGCGCGGGTCCATGGCGCTGGCCAGCCGCGCCGAGGCCTCCGCGTGCTCGGCGCTGCGCTCAATGCCGCCCGCACCCAGCAGGAAAATGGCCGACAGCTTGATCTCGGCCGCGTGGGCCTTCTGCGCGGCCGTGACGTGCCCGGCAAAGTCCGCGCCCTTGGCGATGCGCTTGAGGGTGACGTCGTCGCCGGATTCGGGCCCTATATATAGAAGAGACAGGCCCCACTCGCGCAGCTGCCTGAGTTCCGCCTCGGTTTTCTCGTTCAGGTTGCGTGCCGTCGCGTAGGCGCTGACGCGGCGCAGGCGCGGGAACTGCTCGCGGCACTGGCGCAGGATCGGCTCCCATTCATCCAGCGTCATCACCAGCGCGTCTCCGTCGGCCACGAACACTTTGTCGATTCGCTCGCCGTACGCGCCGGCGGCCATGGCGATGTCTTCCAGCGTCTCGGCTTGCGCGCGCACGCGGAATTGCTTGTCGCGGTACATGTCGCAGTAGGTGCAATGGTTCCAGCTGCAGCCGACGGTGGCCTGCAGGATGTAGCTGTTTGCCTCGCTGGGCGGGCGGTAGATGCTGCCTTCGTAGCGCATGGCCGCATCATCCACTATGATGCGCGCCCCATGCAACCCTGAGACGTTACGCGCCGTGACCGAACGCCGCCTGCAACTTCACACGCTGATCCAGGCGTTCGAGAACGACAGCGTGCTCGCCGAGGCGCTGCATTACCCCGAAATCTCGCGGCTTGAGGCCACCCCGGCCAAGGCGCGACGCGCGGTGCTGGGCAACGCGCGCGGCCTGGCCGAGCGCAGCCCGCTGCTTGAGCTGTTCCGCCGCTGCTCGCCATCAACGCCCGTGGCCCGCGAGTTCAAGGTCACGCTGCCGCCTCCGCGCGAGTTGCCGCTCTGGAGCGAGCCCCTGGAACTCAGCTTCCACGCGGCCGTGTTCGAGTTCCCCGGCGAGGCCTGGGCCGCGTACTTCCCGGCCCTGGCCATCGAGGTGATCGCGCCCGACGAGGCCGAGCTTCAGCGCCGCGTGCCCGACGAGCTCAAGCTGGCGCTGCACCGCACCCGCGCCGACGCCACGCTCTGGAACCTGGCGGCCCTGCAGCGCGCCCAGTCGCTCAGCATCGAGAGCGCAAAATTCACGGCCGACATCCCCACGCCCAAGGACCTGGCCATGCGCGAGGCGCGCGCGCCCAAGGAGCCGTCGGTACTTGAAAACGTGGCCGTGGACCTCACCCAGCAGAAGCTGCCCCAGGCCCACGAATACGACGCGCACGCGCGGCGCCTGGCTGAAGCGCTGTCGGAGCCCGGGCCGCAGAGCGTGCTGCTGGTCGGCCCCAGCGGCGTGGGCAAGACGGCCGTGTTCCATGAGCTGGTGCGGCAGCGCCAGCACTACCAGTTCGGGCGCACGCCCTTCTGGGCGACCAGCGGCTCAAGGCTGGTGGCGGGCATGTCCGGCTTCGGCATGTGGCAGGAGCGCTGCGACAAACTGCGCAAAGAAGCTTCCCGCACCCGCGCTATCCTGCACCTCGGCAACCTGGTCGAGCTGATGGAAGTCGGCAAGGGCGTGATGATCCAGCAGGGCATCGCCGGTTTCCTGCGCCCCTTCATCGCGCGCGGCGAGCTGCTGTGCGTGGTGGAATGCACGCCCGAGCAACTGCCGGTGATCGAGCGCCAGGACCCACACCTGCTCGGCGTGTTCCGCAAGCTGGAGATCACCGAGCCCGCGCCCGACACCGCGGCCGCGATCCTGCTTTCGGTCGCGCACGAAATCTCGCAGGCCAAGGGGCGCGAGCTGATAGAGCTGAACACGCTCGAGACCATCGACCGCCTGCACCGCCGCTACGCCACTTACTCGGCCTATCCGGGGCGGCCGTTGCGCTTCCTGCGCAACCTGCTGGCTGACCGCGAGCAGCCCGCTACCGACGCCGACGTCTACGCCGCCTTCTCGCGCGAGACCGGCCTGCCGCGCCTGATGCTGGACAGCGCCCTGCCCATGCCGCCCGCGCCCGTGCAGCAGTTTTTCAGCGAACGCATCATCGGCCAGCCGGGAGCGATCGAGCTGGTCACCGACCTGCTGGCCACGGTCAAGGCCGGCTTGGCGCGCCCGCGCAAGCCGCTGGCCAGCCTGTTGTTCGTCGGCCCCACCGGCGTGGGCAAAACCGAGACCAGCAAGGCGCTGGCCGAGTTTCTGTTCAATGACCGGCGCCGCATCACCCGCTTCGACATGAGCGAGTACGCCAGCCCCGCGGCCGTGCAGCGCCTGATCGGCGGCGCGTTCGGCGAAGAAGGCCTGCTGACCGCCCGCGTGCGCGAGCAACCGTTCGCCGTGCTGCTGTTCGACGAGTTCGAGAAGGCCCATCCGCTCTTCTTCGACCTGCTGCTGCAGGTGCTGGGCGAGGCGCGCCTCACCGACGCCGCCGGGCGCCTGGCCGATTTCAGCAACGCCGTGGTGATCATGACCAGCAACCTCGGCGCCGAGGGCTTCATGCAGGGCGCCATCGGCTTTGGCGAAAACGCCGCCGACGCCGCCGGCCACTTCACCCGCGCCCTGCGCGACATCGTGCGGCCGGAGCTGCTGAACCGCATCGACCGCGTGGTGCCGTTCCTGCCGCTGGACGAAACGTCAGTGCTGCAGATCGTGCGGCGCGAAGTCGAGTTGCTCAAGCTGCGCCCCGGCCTGCGCGACACCGGCACGCGCCTCGAGGTCGGCGACGACGCCCTGCAGTTGGTGGCGCGCAAGGCCTACCAGCCAGCGCTGGGCGCGCGGCCGCTCAAGCGCGAGATCGAAGCCGGCCTGCTGGTGCCGCTGGCGGAAGCGCTGAACACGCAGCCCACGGAGTATGCACTCAGCGCCGTGGTGGCGGCCGGCGAGAGCAAGCTGGATCTCGCGACCGCGCCGCTGACCGGCACGGATTCACGGCCGCAGGCGCGCTCGTTCGCCGAGGCGTGGCTGGCGGGGCTGCGCCAGGACGTCACGGCCCTGCGCCGCAAGCTGCAGACCGCGCTGGCATCATCGGCCGCGCTGCGCCTGCGCAACGAGATCTACCGGCTCAACCGTACCCTCGAGATGGAGAAGCGCCGCCGCCGCAAGAAGCCGGACCAGCCCATCCCCGCCCGCGTGTTCGAGGCCGAGCAGCGGCTGGCCAAAGTGCGCGAGGTGCTGCACGGTTTTGAGGCGTGCATGGAAGCCACGGTCGCGGCCGAGGACCGGCTGGCGCTGGCGTCACTGGGCGGCGCGCGCACACAGGAGCAGCCCGCCCGCGCGGAAGTGGAAGCCTGCAAGGCCGCGTGGTCCGGCGCGCTGCGGGCGCTGATGCGCCTCGATGGCGAGGGCGCCAACCTGGCCAGCCTGTGGGTCTACTCGCACCACAACGAGTTGATGTTCGAGCTGGCCGGCGCGTACCACGCCTGGGCGGTCGCGAGCGGCATGCAGGTCGAAGTGCTGTGGGCCGCCCGCGAGTTCAGTGAGGCCGAACAGCGCGAGCTGCAGCGGCGCGTCGAGTTCGACGGCCGCGCCTCGGAAGCTTTGCGCCACGCGGTGACGCTGCAGGCCCACGGCACGCAGGAGCAGCACCCGGTGCTGTTCCCGCCCGCGGACATCGAGAACTTCCTGGCCAATCCCCGTGAGGAGACCGGGGCGATCGTGCTGGAGCTGCGGGGCGACGACGCCGCGTTGATGCTGCGGCTTGAGGCCGGCGCGCACCGCTTCCGCTTCGACAGCGAGTCGGAGCCGATCAACGTGGAAGTCGGCTGCCACGCGCAGAGCGCCTGGCGCGCGAAGTTCCCGCTGCCGCGCGGCATGGCCAGCGGCGAGCCCGTGCGTCGCCGCTACGACATGGCACAGCACCAGGCCAAGGACGAACGCCTGGAAGAAATCATCGCCTGGACCGGCAGCCGCATCGACGCCGTGCTGGCGCGCTGCATCAAGGCGGGTTTCGAGCTCGAGCTGGAGAAGCAGGTGGGCCTGTGAAGCTGACCATCCCGCTCTACCAGGAGAAGTTCAGCCAGGAAGGCCGCGACGTCTTCTTCGTGCGCCCGTTGTTCTTCAGCGACGTTGAGGCCGTGCGGCCGGAACTGCGCCGTTCCACCGACTCCGTGCGCACCGCCCTGCGCAAGCTGCTGCAGAAGCTGGCCGAGGAAGCCCGCCACGACGCGCTGGCCTGGCGCACCCAGTGCCCCGAGTTGAGCGAACAGCACGTCAGCCTGCGCCTGCAGCTCAAGCGCCGCAGCGTGGAGACGCGCTTCCTGTTCGCGGTCTACCAGCAGGGCGAGCGGCGCATCGCCTTCACGCCGCGCCTGCCGGCCCTGGCCTTTACGCTGGCGCGCGGCGAAAGCCTCGAAACCCGCGCCGAGCAGGTGCTGACCGCACACTACCGCAAGCTCGAGCGCGAGCACGGCGAAGTGGACCCGGCGCTCGACGCCATGCGCGGCACGGCCTGGATCTCGCACCTCGACCTGGACCTGGCCATCGAGGCCACCCACGTGCCGCCGCGCAAGAAAGACCGCGCCGAGATCGGCAGCTTTGAGCAGATGCGCGGCGCCGACGAGCTGCAGCGCGTGGGCCGCCAGCTCAATGACCTCTACCCCGACGACCTCGAGCGCGCCGTGCGCCGCGAAGAACCCGTCTCCGAGCTGCTGCGCCTGCTGGAGCACCCCGACAAGCGCCCGCTGCTGCTGCTCGGCCGTTCCGGCGCCGGCAAGACCGCCCTGGTGCATGAGGCCGTACGGCGCCGCATCGAGGCCAAGGGCGAGGACGGCCAGGGCCCGCGCGGCCAGGTGTGGCTGCTTTCGCCGCAGCGGCTGATCTCGGGCATGAGCTTCGTCGGCCAGTGGGAGAACCGCGTGCACGCGATTCTCGCCGAGTGCAAGCGCCGCGGCCACGTGCTGTACTTCGACGACTTCATCGGCCTGTTCAGGGCCGGCATTTCCGCCAGCAGCAAGGTCAGCGCCGCGCAGGTGCTGAAGCCGCAGATCGAGAAGCACGAGGTGCGGCTGCTTGTAGAAATGACACCCGACCAGTTCCGCGTGCTGAACGAGCTCGACCGCGGCTTCGCCGACCTGTTCCATGTGCTGCGCCTCGACGAGCCCGCCGAGGAAGAAAACCTGCGCATCCTGCTGCACGTGCAGCGCGAGCTGGAGGCCCGCCACCAGTGCCGCTTCAGCCACGACGTGCTGCCCACGGCGCTGGATTTGATGCAGCGCTACCAGCGCGAGGTCGCCATGCCCGGCAAGGTCGCGGGCTTTTTACAGCAATTGGCGGTCAAGCACCGCAACGGCGCGATCCACCGCTTTCAAGCGCTCAGTGAGTTCGAAGCCCGCAGCGGCCTGCGCGTGATGTTCCTGGATGCCAACTCGCGCCTCTCGCGCGACATGGTCACCTACGGCCTGCGCGAGCGGGTGATCGGCCAGGAGGCGGCCGTGGAGGCCCTGGCCGACGTGGTGGCCGTGGCCAAGGCGCGGCTGAACGACCCCGAGCGCCCGCTGGGCTCGCTGCTGTTTCTGGGCCCCACGGGCGTGGGCAAGACCGAGACCGCCAAGGCGCTCGCCGGCTGGCTCTACGGCGACGCCGCGCGGCTGCTGCGCTTCGACATGAATGAATTCGTGGACGGCGCCTCGGTCGCGCGCCTGGTCGGCACGCTCAGCGAGCCGGAGGGCCTGCTCACCAGCGCCGTGCGCCGCCAGCCCTTTGCCACCATCCTGCTCGACGAAATCGAAAAAGGCACACCCGGCCGCCTTCGACGTGCTGTTGCAGGTGCTGGGCGAAGGCCGCCTCACCGACGCGCTGGGCCGCACGGCCGACTTCACCAACTGCGTGATCATCATGACCAGCAACCTGGGCGTGCGCGAAGCCCAGGGCGGCCTCGGCGTCGGTGGCCACGAGCAGCGCGGCGACGAGGCCTACGTGCTGGCGGCGCGGCGTTTCTTCCGGCCGGAGTTCTTCAATCGCATCGACCGCATCGTGCCGTTCCAGCGCCTGCAGCGCGTGCAGATCGAGCGCATCGCGCAGCTGCTGCTGCGCGAGGTGTTCCGGCGCGAGGGGGCTGGCGCGGCGGCGCTGCGTGCTGCAGGTGGACGCGCTGGCCATGGAGCGCGTGGTGGATAAGGGCTTCCACCCGGCGCTGGGCGCGCGCGCCATCAAGCGCGAGATCGAGCGGCAGCTCACGCGCCCGCTGTCGGCGCGGCTTTCCGAGCTCAACCCGGAGGTGCCCACCATCGTGCACCTGATGGCGCGCGGCGATGACATCGAGGTCGGCCTGATCCCCATGCGCCCGGCACTGCCGGCGCAAGCCGTGAACCTGGACGACCCCGACGCCGTGGTGGCGCGCATCGACGACGTGCTGAACCGCGCCGAGGACGAGCTGCAGGCCCTGCAGCCGAACGGCGCGATCCCGGTTGAGGCCGTCACGCCCGAGCTGCGCCGCTACTTCGCCCTGCGCGAGCAGGTGAAGTACCTGGACGACGCCATCGAGCGCTTCCTCGACTGGCGCGAACGCGAAGCCGTTCGCCCGGCGCCCGTTGAAGCCAGCGCCAGCGCCCTCAGCGAGGAACGCCCGCGGCGCTCGCAGTTGTCGGAGGCCCTGCCGGTCGCGCCCTCCGCGTGGCTGGAACTGCGCACGCCCAACGAGCTGGCGGCATGGCTCGCCCAGCGCGCCGAGGAGCAGGGCGAGTCGGAACTTCACGGCCGCCTGCGCCGCCTGGTGGCTTCGGCAAGCCTGCTGAACCTGATGGTCGAGCGCGCGCCCATCGAAGACGAGCGCGCCTTGCTGATCGTGCGCACCGTGGACGGCAGCATGGCCAGCATCCCCGAGATGCTGGCGGAGACCTTCAACGCCCTGATGCGCCACCGCTTCGACCTCGGCGCCAGTGAGCTGAAGCTGAAGCAGCCGGGCGCCGCGGGCGCAGTGATCTCGGGCTATCTGGCCCACGCCCTGTGCGGCGCGCTGGCCGGCCTGCACCTGTGGTGCTGGGACGGCGGGCTGCTGCCCCTGCAGGTGATCGCGCTGCCGCTGCAGCCCGGCGCAGACCCGGCCGAGGTCGCGGCCGGCATCGACGCGCAGCGCCGCCAGTGGGCCGAGGCCGTGGCGAAGGGCGAAGCAGGCGCCGACGACGACCCGCTGCCGCACGGGCCGGTGGTGCAGCAGCACTACACCAACGGCAGCACGCTGGACCTGCGCGCCGGGCAGGTCTCCCGCGAGCGCCCGTCGCTGAGCCTGCTGGCAAGCTGGCTGCTGGGCGGCTTCCATTTACCGGAGCTGCAGCCATGAGCGTGACCCGACTGCCGGTACTGACCTGGCGCGACCACGAAGGCCACTTCACGGCCGCACTGGTGGACCAGCCCGAGTACGCCGCCTTCGGCAGCTCGGCCCAGGACTGCCTGCAGCAGCTGCGCCATCACCTGACCTGGCTGCAGCGCAACGAGCCCTGGTATTTCCCGGAAAGCAGCGGCGACGAATGCAAGCTGGTTCGCGTGGCCGTGGACGTGCGCCCCGAGTACGTGGTCGGCCGCCAGCGCCACCCCAGTGAGCCGATCCGCGTGACCGTGCCCTGCGTGCACAGCGAGCTGACGGGCGGCCTGCACGCCTGCGCGATCCCGCCGCTGCAGTTGTGGTTCTCGTTCCATGAGGCCGACAAGCTGCGCGAGCTTGCCGCCCACTACGTGCGCGAAGCGCTGCAGGGCAAGTCGCCGGCGCAGGTGGCGCGGCTGCTGAACGCCGCCGAGTACGAGCTTGCGGACGTGCTGGTGACCGCGCCCGAAGAGCGCAAGACGCGGGCCGAGCGCCGCTACGAGTCGCTGGAGACCGTGGCGGAAGCGCTGGGCGAACGCGCCCTGCGCCGCCAGTTCAGCCGCGCCTGGGAGCGCGAACGCGAGATCAACGAGCTGACGCGCCGCGTGAAAAACGACCGCGCCAACGTGCTGCTGGTGGGGCCGCCCGGCGTGGGCAAGACCTCGGTGCTGGCCAGCGCCGCCCGCGAACTCGAACGCCAGCTGGAAGGCGACGTCGAGCGCCGGCGCTTCTGGCTGACGAACGGCTCGCGCCTGATCGCCGGCACGCCCTACCTCGGCCAGTGGGAGGAGCGCCTGGAGGCCGTGATCGCCGAGCTGCAGAGCTTCCAGGGCGTGCTGTGCATCGAGAACCTGCTCGAGCTGGTGCGCCTGGGCGGCCATGACGCCAGCGACAGCGTGGGTGCGTTCCTGGTCGCCTACCTGAACCACCGCGAACTGCAGGTGGTGGCCGAGGCGACCCCCGAGGAACTGGACGCCTGCCGCCGCCTGCTGCCCGGCCTGGCGGACGCCTTCCAGGTGCTGCGCGTCGAGACCTTTGACGCGTCAAGTGCCCTGCGCGTGCTGGACCGCATCGCCCAGGCCGGCGCGCGCAACCTGCGCGTCGAGACCGGCAACGACGTGGTGCATTCCGTGTTCCGCCTGTTCCGCCGCTTTCGCCCCTATGACGCCTTCCCCGGCAAGGCGGCCGCGTTCACTTCCGGCCTGATCCAGCAGGCCGCAAGCGCCGAGCAGCGCAAGCTGGAGCAGCAGGCCGTCACGGACCGCTTCGTGGATGAAACCGGCCTGCCCGAGCTGCTGCTGCGCGACGACCTGCCGCTGGCCGAGAGCGAGGTGCTGGCCGCGTTGTCGGACCGGGTGATCGGCCAGGAAACCGCCTGCCGCGCGGCCGCCGGTGTGATCACCACTTTCAAGGCCGGGCTGAACGATCCCGGCCGTCCGTTGGGCGTGCTGCTGTTCAGCGGCCCCACGGGCGTGGGTAAGACCGAGCTTGCGCGCGCCATGGCCGACTACCTGTTCGGCCACGGGGCGGCGCGCGAGCGCCTGGTGCGCCTGGACATGAGCGAGTACACCGGCCACGGCGCATCCGAGCGCCTGGTGTCCGACGCAGGCGGCGGCCCCAGCGACTGCATCAAGCGCGTGCGCAGCCAGCCCTTCTGCGTGGTGCTGCTGGACGAAATCGAGAAAGCCTCGCCCGACGTGTTCGACATGCTGCTCGCGGTGTTCGATGAAGGCCGGCTGACCGACCGCTTTGGCCGCGTCACCAGCTTCCAGTCCAGCGTGCTGATCATGACCAGCAACCTCGGCGCAGGGCGCGAGGGCGGCCTCGGCTTCGGCAAGGCGCGCGGGCCCAACTACGACGCCGAGGTGATGCGCTTCTTTAGGCCGGAGTTCTACAACCGGCTCGATGCAGTGGTCGCGTTCGCGCCGCTGCAGGAGCAGACCATCCGCGCGATCGCCGACAAAGAGCTGCGCGAGCTCGCCGCGCGCGAAGGCATGGCAGGGCTGAGCCTGAGCTGGGATGACGCAGTGGCCGCGCTGGTGGCATCCGCCGGTTTCGACCAGCGTTACGGCGCGCGCCCATTGCAGCGCGCGCTCGAAGAGCTGGTGGTGACGCCCATCGCCCGCGAGCTGGCCGCCAATCCAGATCGCCGCCAGGCCAAGCTGCACCTGTCAGTCCAGCAAGGCCGCGTGGTCCTGGAATGGACGTGAGCAGGAGTCAGGACGCAGGCTCGACGCCTCTTGAGCGTGGTTGGCAAACTCCGCATTGTGAGACAGGCAGTTCAGCCGGCGCAGCCGGCGTCTCTCTCGGTAAGCCCCCGGCGCAGCGACCCGCCCGCCAAAGCCTTGGCGAAGGCGGGAGCGGAGCCGGGGGACACGGACGGAACGAAATCCCGAGCCGCGCAGCGGCGGCTCTTGTGTGGTCGCTCAACCGCCGACCCGGTATCCTGCCGCCATGAGCCATTCCTACACGCGCCAGTTGCTGCACATCGTATTCAGCACCAAGGAACGTCAGCCGTTTCTGCACGCGGAGGTCCGGCCTCGCATGCTGGGCTACCTGCGCACCGTGGCCAACGATTTGAACACTACCGTGCTGGCTCTGAACGGCGTTGACGATCACGTGCACATCCTGGTGGACTTGCCGGCCGCGCTGAGTACGGCGGAGTTCCTGACCAAGCTGAAGGCCAACTCCTCGCGCTGGTTCCGCAAGTTGTTCCCGAAGGTCGATTTCCGCTGGCAGCGTGGTTACGGCGCGTTCAGCGTAAGCCCATCGAAACTCGAGGAGGTGCGGGGCTACATCGACCGGCAGGAAACGCACCACCAGAAACACTCGTTCGAAGAAGAGATTCGAAAGCTGGTGAAGAACCACGGCCTGGAGTTTGACGAACGCTTCTTCCTGGGATGAGAGCCGCCGCTTCGCGGCTTTTGGACATTGCCACAACCCAACCCCCGGCTCCGCTGCGCTGCGCCGGGGGCTTACCGAGGGAGACGCCGGCTTCGCCGGCTATTCCACATCCGTCTGCGAATGCGGGCACTGATGCTGCACGGTCGCATCCTGCCTGCCACGGGCTACCCGCCCAGCTGCATCAGGTTTACGTGATACGCGCGCTTAAGCGGTGGGTAGACGGCGCCGAGCAGCGGCCCCAGGTAGCGGTAATAGGCCGGCAGGCGGCGCGGGTGGGCGTACAGCATGTGGTAGAAGCTGCGGCTGTCGATGATGCGATAGCGCGCATCCCATTGCTCAACCTCACGCGCGTCGCCCACCGACCAGGTGAACTGTGCTTCAAAATGCCGCATCGCGTCGTGCCGGCGCTGGTGGCGCAGCACCAGCGGGCTCATCGAATCGTAGGCCACACGTACGCCGGGCAGGGCGTCGGCTGTGCGCTCGAACAGCGCGCGCACCTGCCCCGGCTCGAAATACACCAGCACACCCTCGCTGGCGATGAACCACGGCCCCTGGCTGTGGGCGCGCACGTGCTCAAGCCAGTCGTCGCCGAGCGCCGAACCACTGAGCATGGTGCGCCGCGGCGTGTCTTCAAAGAACTCGCGGCGCAGCTCGATGGCGTCCGGCAGGTCCAGCTCGAACCAGCGTGCGCGGCCGTTGTCCACGCGCTCGAAGCGGCTGTTGAGCCCGACGCCCAGCTCGATCACCGTGCCCTCCGGGTGCTCGGCCAGGAAGGCGCGCACCCAGCGGTCCACCTGCGCGCCGCGCACGCAGCAGCCGAGCTGGCTGGCGCGGGCGGCATCGAGCGGCGAAAAGTCGTAATCGAGGGCGTGAAGGATCTCGCGCGACTTCGGGTCATGCAGCACCGGCCGCGGCTCGTCACATTCCCGCGCCCGCGCCCACAGGGGCACCAGCAGGGTTTCCTGCACGGTGCCGAGCTTGACCGGAATCCTGGCTGTCATCGCAAGTCCTGAGGCAAAGGCCGGATACTACGGAAATCAGCCCCGCTGCCCATGCCCGTGATGCGGGTGTTTGCGGCCATTTCTGAGAATTTTGGAACCGGCCGCAGCCTTGCTCGTTTCAAGGGCGTTGGAGATTCGCAGGTACCGAGGCGCCGCGTTTTACGAAGCGGTTACAGGGATTGAGCACCAGGGCGAATTCCAGCGCGTACTATTCATGTGTGGCCGCGGGGGCCACGAACAAACAAGGAGCGCTGTTATGAAAAACCTGTTGAGCATGCTGGGGATCGCCGCCTTCACGATGGTTGCCTCACTGGCCGTGCTGGCGCCCGTGGGCGCTGACGCCGCCGACGGCGAAGAGGCCAAGACGGCCGAAACGCTGGCAAAGGTCAAGGCCTACATCTCCATGCCGAAGCTTGAGGAAGACAACTGCGTGGTCACCCTCAAGGCCGACAAGGAATCCTACGCCGCGGGCGAAAAGCCGGTGCTGACCGTCGAGGTCAAGAACGACGGCAAGGAAGCGGTTGAGAAGAGCATCACCGTATCGATGTCCACCCGCGACCTCGAAAGCCGCGGCCGCATGCCCGCCATGACCGTGGTGGTCTGGAGCAAGACCACGACCGTGAAAGTTGCGGCGGGTGAGACGGCCAGCGTGACGCTGGAAACGGGGACCGAGGTCGACGCCCGCAAGGCCAACTCGTTCAGCATGTCGGGCAACAAGGAAGAGGTCGTGAAGGAAGCGCGCCTGCGCAAGGCTCTGGAAGAGGTCGTGCGCAAGAACACGAACTAACGCAGGATATGGGCGGAGGGTAAGGCCATGAGTGCATCCGGCAAGCCGTTTCGCCTTCACTGGCCCCTCGGGGTGATCCTGGGACTTGTCGCCGCGCTGCTTGCGATGCCTCTGCTCAAGAGCACGCCGCGCGCGGAGACCACGGTCGGCCCGGTGCTCAGTGACTGCGATGGCGCGATGCACGAGCTGGTGATCCAGTACACCAGCGACTCGGCCGAGATTGTCGCCGCGCCCTTCCGCGATTTCCTGACCCAGTTGCCGAAAGCGGTCACGGTGCACGTAGTGTGCCGTGACCGCGCGGCATTTGACGACCTGAAGAGCCGCGTGGGCGAAACGGCCTGCACGCTCAACCCGGTGTTCGTGGACCACCCCATCACCTCGTGGTCGCGCGACCGCTGGATCTGCCTGCGCCCGGCCGGCAGCGCGACGGCGTTCACCGTGCTGTCGCCCCAGGGCGAAATGGGCGCCGACGCCTGGCCCGAGCGCAAGGGCGACGAGCAGCTTGGCGACGACCTGGCGGCCGCCCTGGCGCCTCACGTCGCGGCCGTGCGCAGCCCGCTGTGGTTCGACGGCGGCGACTTCGTGTGCGATGAAGAAACCGCGTTCGTCACGCCCAACGTGCGCAAGCGCAACCTGCAGAACACCGTGAAGTCCGAAGAGGAGCTGCTGACGCGGCTGCGTGAAATCACCGGGCGCAAGGTCGTGCTGCTGAAAACCGCGCCGGACCACCACGCCGGCATGTACATGATGGCCGTGGGCAACCGCACCGTGCTGGTCGGCGACCCGCGCCTGACCCGCGATCTGCTGGGCGATGAAGCCGAGCAGCTGCCCCTGCCCCCGGGCCTCGACAACAGCGACGAGTGCCAGGCCCGCTTCGACGCCGTGGCCGAGCAGTGCCGCGAGGCCGGCTACAACGTGGTGCGCATCCCCATCGCGCCGGGCAAAGACGGCCGCATGTTCCTGACCTACCTGAACGTGATCCTGGACCAGCGCGACGGCCAGCGCGTGGTCTACATGCCCGTGTTCGACGGCGCCGAACGCCTGAACGAAGCCGCGGCGCAGGTCTGGGAGAAGGCCGGCTACGAGGTGAAGCGCGTGAACTGCACGGACTGCTACAAGTTCTTCGGCAGCCTGCGCTGCCTGGTGAACGTGCTCAAGCGCGGGTGATTCCGGTTCTTTTCGGGATTGCTTCTGTCGCCCCTCACGGGGCTGGGAAGTCCCGACCATGTACACCCAGGGCTGCGTCGCGACTCACGCCTTCGCGCAAGCGCTACGGCGTGCAGGCCGTCGCTCCTTGCCCTGGGCTAAGGTCTGACGGCCGCTACGCGGCCTGACTTGTTTCGCAAATGCCAGAATCATGGAGTCCGGGTCGAAGCAGCCGGAACTGTCTGGTGGTTGTTTGTCTTCAGCAGTCCAGCCCGCGAAGCGGGCGGCAGAGCTTAGCCCGGGGTGACCGAAGCGCTCTGCGCTGAGGGAACCCCGGGAGTCAGCTTAACCCGTTTGACCGCCGCCACTTTCGCTCATCGTGATCTTTTCTGCTTTTCCGGAACCTGGCCTCGCCCTCTGCGTCAAAACCGAACTGGATCTGTTCAAGGGGAACGTTATGGGGTCTTCCTTTAATCTGCGGCGCTGGCGCGGGCCTGTGCTGGGCGGCGCTCTTGCGCTGGCACTGGCGGCCGGCCTGGCGCCATTTAATGGCCAGGACAAAGCGCCTGACCTGGGCGGCAGCGACCGCTACCTCGCCCACATCTCGACCGACAAGCCGATCTATCGGCCCGGCGAGACGCTGTACCTGCGCTCGGTGCTGCTGCACGCCTTCAAGCACACGCCGCTGAAGGGCTACCAGTACGGCCACGTGAAGGTGACCAACTCGCGCGGTTCGGCGGTGATGGAATCTGACTTCCGCATCGACGATTCCGCGGGCGGCGCAAGCTGGGAAATCCCCAAGAACATGGCCGGCGGCGAATACACCGTGAAGGTCAGCTTCCCCGGCTCCGGCCACGCGCCCGCCGAGCGCAAGTTCGACATCCGCGCCTACCGCGCCCCCGCGCATCAAGAGCCAGCTCGAATTCGTGCGCAAAGCCTACGGCCCCGGCGACACCGTCAGCGCCGTGCTGAACGCCACCCGCGCCGAGGGCGGCGCGCCCAAGGGCGCCAAGGTCACGGCCGTGGCGCGCATCGACGGCGCCGAGGTGTGGCGCGGCGAAACCAGGGTTGACGCCGAGGGCAACTGCTCCGTCAGCTTTGACCTGCCGAAGCAAATCGAAACCGGCGTGGGCTCGCTCTCGCTGGTGATCGAGGACGGCGGCGTGGTCGAGACCGCCAGCAAAACCCTGCCGATCCTGCTGCAGCAGATTCCGATCAGCTTCAGCCCCGAGGGCGGCGACCTGGTCGCCGGCCTGGAGTGCGGCCTGTACTTCGAGGCGCTGACGCCCTGGGGCGACCCGGCCGACGTCAGCGGCGAAATCCGCGACGCCGCAGGCAACCGCGTGGCCGACTTCAGCACCACGCACGAAGGACGCGGCAGCCTGAAGTTCACGCCCGCCGCGGACACCGAATACTTCGCCCACATCACGAATCCGAAGGGCATCACCGTGGCGGCGCCGCTGCCCAAAGTATTGAAGGAAGGCGCAAGCCTGCGCGCCGCGCAGCCGGTGTATGGCGCCGGCGAGGCGCTGGGCTTCAACGTCGCCAGCAGCAAGGGCGGCGCCTGCAAGCTGGTGCTGTCGCAACGCGAGACCGAAGTGGCCGCGCAGAAACTTGACCTGAAGGCCGGCGAAAGCGCGCTGGTCAGCCTGACGCCCGCCACGGACATCGACGGCGTGCTGCGCGCCACCCTGTTTGACGCCGACGACAAGCCGCTCGCCGAGCGCCTGGTGTTCCGCAAGCCCCAGCGCGAGCTGAACATCGAGATCGTCGCCAGCCCCGAAAATGCAGTGCCCGGCGACAAGGTGGAACTCACGATCCGCACCACCACCTCCAAGGGCGAGCCGGTTTCGGCCACGGTCGGCCTGACCGTCACCGACGACGCGGTGCTGCAGATGATCGAGAAGCGCCAGCAGGCTCCGCGCCTGCCGGTGATGGCGCTGCTTGAGAACGAAGTCGATCACATCGAAGACGCGCACGTCTACCTCAGTGCCGATCCGAAGGCCGCGGCGGGCATCGACCTGCTGATGGGCACCCAGGGCTGGCGCCGCTTCAGCTACCTGAACGCCGACGAGTTCATGAAGAAGCACGGCGACAAGGCCAAGCGCGCCCTGGCGTTCCGCGAGGAAGTGAAACCGCGCAGCGCCGTGGGGCTCGGCGGCGGCGTGGGCGGAGGGGGCGGCGTAAGGCGCGCCGGCGCGCCGCAGCCGGAAGACGCCCGTAATGACGTCAACGAAGACGGCGCCCTCGAAGCCCAGGGTGAAGCCCCACCGGAGCCGAACAATGCGCCGCCCGTCGAAGAACCGGCCGAGGAAAAGGCCGCCAGCAAGGTCCACCGCGACGCCGAAGAGGCCGAGATGGCCGACGACAAGATCGCGGGTGCGCCGATGCGCCGCCGCCAGGCCATGGTGGCGATCCGCGAGTACGCCCACCAGCTGCGCGAAGGCCGCCAGGCAGGCGACCGCAAGGACTTCACCGAGACGCTGTACTGGAACGCCGGCGTGAAGACCAACGAGCGCGGCGAGGCCAAGGTCAGCTTCTTCCTCAGTGACTCGGTCACCAGCTTCCGCGTGATGGCCGACGGCTTCAACGAAGCAGGCGCGCTCGGCCAGTCCGACGCGCTGATCACCTCGCGCAAGCCTTTCTACCTCGAGCCCAAGCTGCCGCTGGAAGTCACGGCGGGCGACGTGGTGATGCTGCCCGTCAGCCTGGTGAACTCCACCAGTGGCGGCATGAAGGTGGTGCTGGAAGCGACCGGGGGCGAGGCCATCTCGCTGCCCGAGAACTTCAACGGCGAGCTCGAGCTCAAGTCCGATTCGCGCGGTCGCCTGCTGCTGCCGGTCCGCGTGGGCCGCGCCAACGGCATGCTGACCCTGACGCTCGACGGAAAGGCCGGCGCATTCAGCGACCGCGTCACACGCGAGTTCGCGGTCAAGCCGCTGGGCTTCCCCATGAGCTACACCGCCGGCGGCATGATGGACAAGCCGCAGGCGATCACCGTGACAATCCCCGAGGACGTGCACCGCAGCAGCATCACCACCTCGGCCAGGGTGTACCCCACACCGGCGGCCAACCTGATGGCGGCCATGGAGACGCTGATCCGCGCGCCCTATGGCTGATTCGAGCAGTGTAGCTCGGTGAGCTACCCGCTTGTGATGGCCCAGCAGTACATGACCACCCACACCGGCGTCGATCCGCAGCTGGTGGTGCGCGCCAACGAGATGCTGGAGAAGAGCTACAAGATCCTCACCAGCTTCGAGTGCAAGGACGGCGGCTTCGAGTGGTTCGGCCAGGGCGCCGGCCACGAAAGCCTGACCGCCTACGGCGTGCTGCAGTTCCAGGACATGGCAAAGGTGTACCCGGTCGATGAAGCGATGCTGAAGCGCACCAAGGAATGGCTGCTGAAGCGCCGCAACGACAAGGGCGGCTTCGACGTCAACCCGCGCTTCCTGCACGACTGGGGCTGCCCGCAGTACATCGCGGACGCCTACATCGTCTGGTCCCTGACCGAGGGCGGTGACCGCAACCTCGACCAGCAGATCGACGTGCTGGTGCGCGACGCGGCCGAACGCGATGACCCGTACTACAACGGGCTGGTCGCTCTCAGCCTGTTCAACGTCGATCGCCCCGAAGACGCCCGCAAGCTGCTGGCCCGCGTCGCCAAGCACCTGAAGGACGACGGCAGCGTGCTTGATTCCAAGACCACGGTGGTCAACTCGCGCGGCGACTCGCTGCTGATCGAGACCACGGCCGTGGCGGCGCTGGCTTTCCTGCGCGACCGCGAGTATGCGGGCCACGTCGAGAAGGCCATGCAGTGGCTGACCACGCGCTGCAAAGACGGCCGCTTCGGCTCGACCCAGTCCACGGTGCTGGCGCTGAAGGCGATCGTCGCCTACGACGCCGCGCGCGCCGTGCCCAAGGCCGACGGCACCCTGCTGCTGATCGTGGACGGCAGCGAGTGGGCCAAGGTGCCCTTCACCAAGGAAACCACCGGCACCATCGAGCTGCCGAACTTCGCCGAGGCGCTGTCGCCCGGCAAGCACCGCATCGAGCTGCGCATGAAGGACGGCTCGCCGATGCCGTATTCGTTCGACGTCAGCTTCTACTCGACCAAGCCGAGCAACGACCCGGAGTGCGAGCTGGACCTGACCGTGAGCCTGAGCAACACCGAGGTCACGGAAGGCGAGTCCACCGAGGTGAACGTCACCCTGCTCAACACCGACAAGCTGGAAGGCCAGAACATGGCCATGGCCATCGTCGGCCTGCCGGGCGGGCTGGAGCCGCGCCACGAGAAGCTGAAGGAGCTGGTCAAGGCCGGCACCATCAACGCCTACGAGGTCCGCGGCCGTGACGTGATCTTCTACTTCACCACCATGCAGCCGGGCCAGGAATCGAAGTTCAGCTTCGACGTGATCGCGGCGATCCCCGGCGAGTACAAGGGCCAGGCCAGCCGCGCCTACTGCTACTACGCGGACGAGTACCGCAAATGGGTGGACGGCCTGAGCGTCAAGATCAACGCCCGCTAGGTCAAGCAAACGCAAACAGCCCGGGGAGCCATCCCCGGGCTGTTGTGTTTTTTCGCGCTTCAGGCGGGGTCGGCGGCCAGCTCTTCCAGCTCGGCCCAGCGCTGGTACATGGCGTCCAGCTCGCTCGCCAGCTTGTCGCGCTGCCCGGCCAGCTTTGCCGCCTCGGCCTTGCCGTCCGCGCTCAGGTACAGGGCGCCGTCGGCCAGCCGTTCATCGAGCCCGTGCAGCTCGGACTCAAGTTTCTGGATGCGCTCGGGCAGGTTCTTCAGCTCGTTCTGCGCCTTCTTGCGCGCCTTGCGGGCTTCGTCGCCGGATGCCTGCTGCGGCGCAGCCTCCGGGGCGGGACGCCGCAGCTCGCTCAGCAGCAGCTCGATGTCCCCCTCATGGAAGCGGGCGTTGCCGCTGCCGTCCAGGAACAGGATGCGCGTGCAGACCCGGTCCAGGAAGTAGCGGTCGTGGCTCACCACCAGCACCACGCCGGCGAAGGCGCACAGCGCGTCCTCGAGCGCGCGCAGAGTGGGCAGGTCGAGGTCGTTGGTCGGCTCGTCCAGCGCGAGCACGTTGCCGTGCTGCAGCAGCAGCCTGGCCAACTGCACGCGGTTGCGTTCGCCGCCCGACAGCTCGCGGATGCGCGTGTGCTTGCGCTGGCCGGGGAACAGGAACTGGTCCAGGAACGGCGCCACACGCTGCACCTGGCCGTCCACCTTCACGAAGCCGTCGGCGTTGCCGGCCACTTCCTCCACCACGCTTTTGTTTTCGTCCAGCACGCTGCGCATCTGGTCGATGGACGCCACACGCACCGTCTCGCCGATCCGCACCTCGCCGGCGTCGGGCGCGAGCTGGCCGGTCAGGATGCGCAGCAGCGTGGTCTTGCCGGTGCCGTTGGCGCCCACGATGCCGAGCCGCATGCCGGCCGTGAGCTCGAGGCACACGTCGCGCAGCAGCGCGCGCGCGCCGAAGCTCTTGCCCACGCCCCTGGCCTCAATGATCCGCCCGCCGAGCCGCGGCCCGGGCGGGATCTCGAAGGCCAGCTCTTCGCGGGCCTCCAGCGGCGTCTGCTCTTTCATTTCGTGGTAGCGCGCGACGCGGGCCTTCTCCTTGGTGGTGCGCCCGTGGGCGCCGCGGCGGATCCAGGCGGTTTCGCGGCGGATGGTGGCCAGGCGGTTCTGCTCGGTGTTGCTCTCGGCGGTCAGGCGCGTGAGCTGCGCGGCCAGGAATTCGCTGTAGCCCCCGCTGGTGGAGTACAGCTTGCCGCGGTCGACCTCCACGATGCGGTCCACCACGCGGTCGAGGAAGTAGCGGTCGTGGGTCACCATCACCAGCGGCATGCGGCTGGCCTGCAGGTAAGCCTCCAGCCAGTCGATCGCCACCACGTCGAGGTGGTTGGTCGGCTCGTCCAGCAGCAGCACTTCGGGCTCGGAAAGCAGCACGGCCGCCAGGGAAACGCGCCGGGCCTCGCCGCCCGACAGCGTGCCGCACAGGGCGTCGGGCTCGAGGATGCCGAGGTGCGCCATCATCTCCTCGACGCGGTGCTCGACGGCGTGGCCGCCCAGCTGCTGCAGGCGGTCCTCCAGGCGGCCCAGCTCGTTTACGTCGCCCGAGCCGTTTTCCAGCGCCGCGTGCAGCTGCTCGATGCGCGCCAGCAGCTCTTCGCGGTTGCCCAGGCCGCGACGCACCGCGTCACGCGCGCGCAGGGCGGGCTCGAGTTTCGGTTCCTGGGTGATGAAGCCGATGCGCAGGCCGACGGCCGAGGTGCGCAGCCCGGAATCGGGTGCTTCCACTCCGGCCAGCAGGCGCAACAGCGTGGACTTGCCCTCGCCGTTGGGACCGACCAGGCCGACGCGCTCGCGCCCGGAGAGCGCGAAGTTCACGCTGTCCAGCACCACGCGCGAGTCGTAAGCCTTGGAGACCTGGTTCAGCGCCAGCACACTCATGGCGCGAGCATACCACAAACCGCGCGCAGGCCAGCCACCGGCACAGCCGCGGAATCACACGCCGGCCACGCTTCGGATGTGTCGCCGTCTGAATTCTCAATGGGCCAGGGCGGGCTCCGGCTCGGGGGCTTCCAGCTCTTCGGGCAGGTGGTCGAGCCGCTCGTGATCACCCAGCTTCAGCTCGGTGGCCGGCTTCAGGTGCCTGATGCGGCTCAGCACGAACCAGGCCAGCGGCGTTACTCCGCCCAGGAAGAACATCACGCCGCCCACGGCGCGCAGCCAGGTCAGGGTCTGGAATGTGCCGGACTGGATGAAACCCTCGCCCCGCGCAAACCACAGGCCGCCCTCCAGCACCGCCACGAACTGCGCGATGCCGGCCGGCAGCGTGTCCAGCACCACCATCAGCATCAGGCCCAGGTTCAAACTCCAGAACGAGGTGCGCACCAGGGCGCCGTGCCAGTGCTCGCGCTTCACCAGGTGCCGCGCGCAGAACAGCACGGCCGCGATCGACAGGTTGCCGTACACGCCCATCAGCGCGGCGTGGCCGTGGTTGACGGTCAGGTACGTGCCGTGCTCGTAGTAGTTCACGATCGGCAGGTTGATGATGAAGCCGAACACGCCGGCGCCGAGGAAGTTCCAGAAGTTGACGGCCATCAGGAACAGGAAGGCCTCGGTCATGCCGAACTCGGATTTCGCGCCGCCCTTGCGCAGAGCGCTCTGCGGCATCTGGCGGAAGCGCCAGGCCTCCAGCGTCAGCAGGATCAGCGGCACCACCTGCATGGTCGAGAACACGCTGCCGATGGCCAGCATCGGCTCGGGCTTGGCGTTCCAGTAGAAGTTGTGCGAGATGCCCAGCAGGCCGGAACCCAGGAACAGGATGGTGGCAAAGAACACCACGCGCGTGGCGCTGTGGCGGCTGACCAGGCCCATCATCACCATGTAGTAGGCGATGATCACGGTGGTGAAGACTTCAAAAAAGCACTCGGCCCACATGTGGATCACGCACCAGCGCCAGAAGTCGGCGATCACGAAGTTGGTGCGCGAGCCCGCCACAAAGCCCGAGGCGAACAGCAGCGTGATGGTCAGCACCGCGTACAGCATCCAGTTCGGCAGCGCAAAGGGCGACATGCTGCGCAGCACCGGGCGCACGCCCCTGAACACGATCACCGCCCACAGGCCCATGGCCCCGAACAGCAGCCACTGGAACAGCTTGCCCAGCTCGACGAACTCCCAGCCCTGGTTGCCCAGCAGGCGCCACTGCTCGCCGAGCAGGCCATGGGGGCCGAGCGCGGTGCCGAGCAGCATGCCGACGACCACAACCACCAGCAGGCCGAACAGCAGGTTGATCAGCCGCAGCTGGCCCTTCGGCTGCTGCGGCGAGATGCGCGGCAGCAGGAACAGCGAGCCGGCGATCCAGCAGGTGGCAATCCACAGCACCGAAAGCTGCACGTGCCAGCTGCGCGTGACGGTGATCGGCAGCAGCTGCGAAAAGTCGTAGCCGAAGAAGGTGGTGAAGCCCACGAAATCATGCACCGTGAAAATGCCCGCCACGATCTGCAGGAAGAACAGCGCCATCGCGGCCGCGAAGAACTTGTAGGTGGCGCGCTGCAGGTCGTTGACGGCGCCGTTCTCGACGCGCTGGGCGGTGGCCACGGGCTCGCAGCCGTTGCCGTTCCAGCCC
Organism: Planctomycetota bacterium; assembly: GCA_027493625.1. GTDB lineage: Bacteria > Planctomycetota > UBA8742 > UBA2392 > UBA2392 > JACKID01. The sequence continues at coordinate 375,382 of JAOSKM010000003.1, forward strand.
TGTGACTGCGAAAATCGACCGTGGATGAACAGCACCAGGCCGATCGCGAAGATCAGGCCCAGCGAGCCGATCACGCTCCAGAGCATGGTGCCGGGCGTGGGCCGGTTGCCGGCAAGCTCGTCGTAGGGCCAGTTGTGGGTGTAGCTGCCGTTGCCGCCGGGGCGCTGCGCGCCGCACACCCAGGCGCCCCAGAAGAAGAAGGCGGACAGGTTGCGGATCTCGGTTTCGTCGGTGATGTAGCCCGCGGGCTTGAAGGCGTGCTTGCCGTCGCCGGTGAACTTCTCGAGGTAATAGCCCTGCAGCTCGCGCCAGGCATGCGCCTGCGCGGGCGTGAGCTGCGTGCGGTTGGTCTCGGCATCGTGGGCGTTGTGCCGGATCTCCGCCTGCACGCGGGCTTCCACGCCGGTCTGCGCGAACTCCGCGGCCAGGGCGGGCTCCGCGGCGAGCAGCGCCCGGTAGTGCTCGTTCATGCTGAGCGCGATTTCGTGCAGCGCCTCGGCCGTGAAGTCCGGGCCGCGCGCGCCGCCGTCGCCGAACATGGAGCCGTAATTCATCAGCGCGTACTTCTGGAACACCTGCTGGCCGTCCAGGATCTGCGCCTCACTCAGCAGCACGTTGCCCTGCGCGTCCACGAAATCGGGGATCGGCGGCGCGTCCTTGTAGGTGCTGGCGCCCATGTACATCACGCCGGCGGCGCCGACGATCACCACGGCCAGCAGGTACTTCCACCAGTGCCTGGGGTGCATGGAGGTCTCCATCAGGCCTTGAACAGGCCGTTCACGCGCTTCGGGGAATAGCCGGGGAAGAAGCCGTCCTTGGGTGTCAGGCCGGCGTGGCTGCACAGCACTTCGTTAAACACGTCGCGGAAGTCGGTGGTGACGGCCAGGTCGCGCTTCTGGTAGAGGGCGTCGTCCTTCAGCCCGTTCCAGGTGCCGTGCACCTTGCCGCCCTCGACCTTGCCGCCCAGCAGGAACATGAAGCCGCCGTGGCCGTGGTCCGTGCCGTTGTTGCCGTTCTCGCGCGCGGTGCGGCCGAACTCGGTCATGCACACCACCAGGGTGTCGTCCAGGCGCTCGCCGATGTCTGTCGCGAACGCGCCCAGCGCGTCGCCCAGGGTCTTGAGGCGCGTGGCGAGGTTGCCCTCGACGCCACCCTCGTTGACGTGGTCGTCCCAGCCGCCGACGTCCACGCAGGCGACCTCCAGGCCGACGTCCGAGCGCATCACGTGGGCGATGTCCTTGAGCTGGTCGCCCAGCTTGCCGGTCGGGAACTCCGCGCGCTCGCCGCTGACGGGCTTGGCCATGATCTCGCGGTAGCGCTTGAGAGTCTCAACGGTTTCGCGGCCGGTGTCGCGCACGGTGTCTTCTTCGCGCTTCTCCATCTGCTCGGCGTCTTCGCCGTAGAGGTCGTCGAACAGCTCGAGCAGCTCGCCGTCCTTGAGCACCTTCTTGTCGGGCACGGCCAGCACCGGGAAGTCGCCGCGCAATGAGCGCGGCAGCAGGCCCTGCATGGCCAGCGCGCGCAGGCTGGAGTCCTTGTCGGTCTTGCCGGCCTCCAGCATGCGGTTCAGCCAGCCGGAGCGCACGGTGCGGTCGCCCGGCGCCGCGTACTCCATGAAGTCCTGGGCGTCGAAGTGGCTGCGGGTGGTGTGGTTTGAGCCCACGCACACGAAGGGCGCCAGGCGCTTCTTCTCGTACCAGGGCAGCAGGCCGGAGAGCGCCGGGTGCAGGCCGAACTGCTTGTCGAGCGGCAGCACCGCGCCGTCGCCCTTGTCGGGGATGGCGATGGTGGGGCGCAGCTCGTAGTAGCGCTTGTCGGCAAAGGGCACGATCACGTTCAGCGCGTCAGCCCCGCCGCGCAGGTAGACCACCACCAGCGCGGGCTTTTTCTTCTTGGGCGCTTCCTTGCTGTCGTCCTGGGCGCGCAGGCGCAGCAGGCCGGAGGGGAGCAGCAGCACGCCGGTGCCCAGTGCGGCGGCGCGAAGGAAGTGTCTGCGGTTCAGGTTGGTCATGGCGATCTCCGTGTGCGCTACTGTTTCTGGAATTCCGGCGAGCCCAGGATGCCGGCCACCAGCAGGGGGCCCAGCTCGCCGCGCAGCTGGCGGGGCTTGGTGTCGGCCTGCTTGCGCTCGATCAGCTTGTCGAGCGCCGCGGAAGTCTGCGCGCTGAGCGGCATGCAGAGCAGCTTGCGGGCCAGGATGTCTTTCCACTTGCCGGGCTCGGATTCCGGCAGGTCGTCGTAGAAGCTGCGCGGCAGGCGCACTGTAAGGAAAGAGCCGCGTGCCAGGTCATAGGCGAACTTCCAGCGCAGCGACATGGCGCCCGGGTCCTGCCAGGCTTCGGCCTGGTCGTAGTAGCCGGTGGGGTCGGCGCAGCGGTAGATCGACTCGTTCATCTCGACCAGCTGGCGGTGCAGGATGGTGGGGTTGCCGATCTCGGCCCCGGTGGCGCGCAGGGCGCTGACCACGAACTCGAAGGGGCGCTTGTACTTGGCCAGGTAGTTGGCCTGCTCGAAGAAGCAGGGGTCGTCGAAGATCGCCAGGTACACGCTGGGCAGGTCGCCCTTGCTGTCGCGGAACACCTTGGCCACGCGCTCGACCATCTTCTCGTCCGGCTCATCGTTCACGAACCAGCGGCAGAGTTTCCATGAAAGAAAGCGCGCCGTGCCCTCGTGCGCGGCCAGCAGCTTGATGACGTGCGCGCCCTCGGCCTCCGGGTTGTCGCGGTTCTCCTTGATGGTGGTGCCGAGCACGGTCTTGTCGCCCGTGCAGTGGAAGTCGCGCACGAACAGGAACGACATGGGGTCGCGGTCCACCAGCTTGGCGGCGCGGCGCGGCGTGATGGTCCAGCCGGTCAGGCACTTGGCGACCTCAATGACGTCGTCCTGCGTGTAGTAGTTGTCCACGCCCAGGGTGTGCAGCTCCAGCAGCTCGCGGGCGTAGTTTTCGTTCAGGCCGCGCTGGCGCAGGGCTTCCAGGCGCTTCTCCACGTTGCGGCCGCGCCTTTCAATCGCCTCGATCTCGGCCTCGGTGGCGGGGCGGCAGGACAGGTGGTTGTCCAGGAAGAACAGCATGGCGGGGTGGTGGGCGCTGCGGTCGAGCATTTCGCCGAAGTTGCCGAGCGCGCCCTCGCGGATCACCGTGCGCTCCCAGTTGACGGCCATCAGCTCGACGGGGCCCTTCTCCAGCGAGACGGCGAAGTGGTTGCGGAAGAAGTCGGAACCCACCTCGCGCAGCTGGTTGTTGCTGAGCGCGCCGCGCAGCATCACGCTGTCCAGCAGCTCCTTGGCCGGCAGCTGCGCCAACTGGCGGGCCTGGCGGCGCTGCTGGGGCGTGGCGTCGGGCTCGAGCTCCAGCACGTACTCGTCGGCGATCTCGCCGAGCGTCATCTCAAGCGAGCTGAGCTTGCCCAGCGCCTGCTTCAGCGACTCCGGCTCGGGCCGGTCGCCCTTGAGCTGCTCCTCGAGCCATTTGCGCATGCCCTTTGTCTTCACTTCCGCCATCAGCGCGGGCGTGGCGCCGAGCGTGAAGCGGTTCAGGAAGTGATGCACGCGCTGGTCTTCGCTCAGGCCGGTCTGTTGCCCGGCGCTGGTCTTGCGCCCGGTGTCTTCCTGCGCGCGGCCGTTGGTGGTTGCCGCCAGCAGCAGCAGGCTCGCGAGCCCGGTGTAGATGAAGCGCCTCATGGCGTCTCCTGTAAATGGATAGCGACGTCTTGTTAGCGTTTAACCACGCCGGCCGACGTCAGGTTGCGCGGCGCATGCAGGAAAACCGCGCGGGAAGCTTGAGGTGCGAAGCGATTGCTCAAGTGCGGCGGATCGCGCCGGAGGGGCAGGCGCCCAGGCAGTCGCCGCAGCCGGTGCAGGCCTGCGGGTCCACCAGCATCAGGCGCTCGGGTCCCTGGCGGGCCAGCACGATCGCCTCGCGCTCACCGCAGGCGGCGATGCAACGGTTGCAGCTGACGCAGAAGCCCTGCTGCTCGGCCAGGTAGTCGCTCAAGGGCCGCGGGCCGCCGTCGCGGGTGGGCTCGAACTCATCGAGGTCCAGTCCCAGGCGCTGCGCCAGGCGCTCCACCTCGCAGCCCGGGTCGCCGCAGCGCCCGTGGTCGCGCATGATCTTGCGCATCACGCGCCGGCGCGCCTCCAGCAGCTCGGCGCCGTCGGTGCGGAACTCGAGCCCCTCGAAAACCCGCGTCTCGCAGGCATTCAGCAACCGCTCGGCGCCTTCCACCTTCACCAGGCAGAGCCGGCAGGCGCCGGGCGCGCGGCCGGGTCCCAGCCAGCACAGCGTGGGCACCCAGGCATCCACGGCGCGGGCAACCTCCAGCATGGTGGCCGAGGCCTCGACGTTCAGCGCCCGGCCGTTGAGCCGCACGTTGACGCGCCCGCCGGGGGCCGGCTGCGCGGAGCCTTTCTTCAAGGGGTTGGGGACCGGGCTGAAGCCCTCCGGCATCAGCGGGCCGCCGCGGCGCCAGGGCAGCCCGGCCAGGCCGATCCGGTCCAGCAGCGGCACGGCAAGGTTCATGGCCAGCACGCCCCACATCTCGGCGCCGGGCAGCGCGAAGCGCAGCTTGCAGGTCACGCCGATCGCCGCAGCGCCCACGCCGAACAGCACCCCGCCCATGCGGCTGGCTGGCGTGGTGACCGGGTCGGTGGCGAAGAACAGCGCGATCAGCAGCGTGCCGCTGCCGAACAGGTAGTAGACCGGGTTGTGGGCCCAGGGCGCGTGGCCCACGGCCTCGGGCGTCACGGGCATCACCAGCACCAGCAGCGGCGTGGCCAGGATCATGGCCAGCGCCGCCTCGCGCTTCAGCACCACCAGCCACAGCAGCAGGCCGCCGCCGGCGAGCAGCAGCAGGGCGCTGGTTTCGCCGATCGCCCCCTGGCTGAAGCCGAACAGCAGGTCCAGCCACTCCGGCTGCGGGTTTCCGCCCGCGGCCAGCGGCAGGGGACTGGCGCCTGTTGACAGGTCAACAGCAGCGCCGGCATGCCAGGGCGGGTCGATCCACTCCAGCACCGCCACGCCCGCGCGGCCCAGCGCCGCGGGGTTCAGCGGGTTGCGCCCCAGCAGCGGCCAGCGCCACTTGCCGGCGATGGACGCCACCAGCGCGCCGCTGACCACCATGTAGAGCGGCGTGGCGGCGCTCATGGACAGGCCCAGCAGCAGCGCCGTCACGACCGTGCCGTCGTGGAAGTAACGGAAGCGCTCGCGGGCCAGCGCCCGCGGCAGAATGCCCGCCAGCATCGAGACCAGCAGCGTCACGCCAAGCACCAGCCCCGCGCGCGGACCGAAATGCAGCACGCCGAACGCCGCCGCGGGCGCCAGCAGCAGGGCGATGCTCCACTTCGCGCCCAGGCGGCCGCGCAGCCGCTTCAGCTCGCCGAGCATCACGCGGAGGGCGCGCATCACGGCTCCTCCGGCAGGAATTCCGGCCAGCGCTGCAGCTCGCGGCGCGCGGCCTGTGACCAGTCCGCGAGCTCGTGGGCGGTGTGGCACTCGCCGCAGCTCTCGACGAAGCTGCGGTGGCAGGTCATGCAACTCGAGGGCCGCAGCCGCCCCAGCATGGTGTGGCGCCGGGCGTCCAGCCCTCACCCGGCCTGCGGAAGCCCGGGGTGTGGCTGGGCGGCGCCGTGGCGTGGCAGTCCTTGCAGCCGGCAGTGGTGTGGCACTTGCCGCAGCGCCAGGGCTCAAGCCCCGGGTCGCGCCCGTGGGTGAAGCGGCGGAACTGCTCGGTGTGGAAGCCGGGTGCGGCGGTGGCGCCGTCCCCGTCCGGGGCGTGGCACTCCTCGCAGTCGCCGCGCAGCCACCAGTCGGGCGCCAGCTCGCGCGTCTCCAGGCTGGCGTGCGGGTCGTCGGCGGCGATCCACCAGGCGTACACGCCGGTGACGGCCGTTCCCAGCACGGCCATCACCAGCAGCACGATGCGGCCGAGGCGGCTCATTCATCCACCCCCGCCGCGCAGCGGAAGCCGATGTCGAAGCTGCGGTACCCCGGCTCGCGCAGCTCGCGCGCGGCGCAACGCACGCCGCTCGGGTTCGAGCGCGAAGATCCGCCGGCGACGAAACCCTCCGCCGTCCACTCCGCCACGTTGCCCGCCATGTGCAGGCAGCCGAAGGGCGAGGCCCCGCCCGGGAACGAGTCGGCGGGTGCGGCGTAGATGAAGCCGTCCTTCTCGCCCCACTTCTCGCCGCCGGTGTTGGCGCGCGCGTAGTCCCAGCTGTTTCCCCAGGGCCACGCCCGGCCGTCGGAGCCGCGCGCCGCGGCCTCCCGCTCATGGGCGGTGGGCAGGCGCTTGCCCGCCCAGCGCGCGTAGGCGAAGGCGTCCCACCAGTCCACGCCGACCACCGGGTCTTCAGGCCGGCGGAAGGTCTCGGCGTCGAAGGGAGCCAGCTCGGCAGCGCCCGACTTCCGGAACAGCGGCGGCCGGAACTCCCGCCAGTAGCGCGGCGTGTGGTCCTTGCCGGCGGGCTGTTCCGGGTGGTCGAAGCGCGCGGGGTCGTCGGCAATCGCGGCCAGGAACTCGGCGTACTCGCGGTTGGTCACCTCGCGCAGGTCGATGCGGAAGGCCTCCAGCTTGACCGCCGCGGGCTCGTCGCCCAGCAGGTACTCGCCGGCCGGCACGCGAACCAGGCTGCCCAGCACCGGGCGGCCTTCGGGCCAGGGCGGCAGGACGGCCGGCGCGGTGCGGGCGGCTTCCTGTCTCATGGCGGGCAGAACGGGGGGCGTGACGGCGGCGGGCGTGGCGAGACCCGCGCCCAGCGCCGCCCAACCCGAGGAGCGATGCACCGCGCCGTCGGCGTCCACCACCAGCGCCTCAACGTCCGGCTGGCGCTCGACCCACTCCAGCCCGAGCCGGGGCCCCATCACGAACACCGCCGTGGCGAAGGCGTCGGCCGCCGCGGGATCGGGCGTCATCACCGTGACGCTCAGGCAGTGGTCCACGGGGCGGCCGGTGCGCGGGTCGAGGATGTGCCCGTAGCGCCGGCCGTCGCGCTCGATGAAGCGCTGCGTGTTGCCCGATGTGGCGATTGCGATGTCGCCCGCGGCGAACTGCTCGATGTACTGGCCCTCCCACAGCGGGTGGTCGATGCCCACCACCCACGGGCCGGTGGTCTTGCGCCCCAGCAGGTAGAGGTCGCCGCCGGCGCTGACGGCCGCGCGCGTGACGCCGTGGGCCTTCAGCACCTCGATGGCGGCGCCCGCTGCGTAGCCCTTGCCGACGGCGCCGAGGTTCAGCTTCATGCCGGCCTCAGGCAGGAAGGCGGTATCGGCGCCGAACTGGATGCGGTCCGCGCCGACCAGCCTGACGGCGGCCTGCAGCTCGGCGGCCGTGGGCAGCGGGCGTTCCGGGTCGCGGAACGGCCAGAGGTCCCAGGCGGGGCCGATCGTGACGTCGAAGGCGCCGCCGGTCCTGGCGTGCAGTTGCTGCGACAGCCGCAGCACGCGCAGGGTTTCCGCGCTGACCTTCACCGGCCCCAGCCCGGCCCGCGCGTTCAGCAGCGAGATCTCGCTGCCCGGCCGCCACGAGGTCAGCAGGTCATCCAGCTCGCGCATGCGGCGCTCGGCGGCCTGGATCGCGGCGGCGGCCTGCTGCTCGCGGCCTTCCACCACGAACACGAAGCTGGTTCCCATCAGCACCACCTCGCGGCGCACCAGGTCGCGGCTGCTGTTCCAGCTGCCCTGGTCGCTGGTGCTGAAGGCGGGCGGCGCGTCCTGCCCGGGCGCGGCGGGCGTCGGGCGCAGCAGCAGCCCGAGGCTGACGGCGGAGGCCACGCCCGCGACCAGCAGCAGCGCGCTGATGCTTCGGCTGTTCATGGCGCCTCCCGGGCGCTAAGCGCGCAGCGGAAGCCGACGTCGTTGAAGTAGTGGTGGGGGTTGTGGGCGTGGCGCCGGGCGCGCCGCGCGAACTCAGGCCCCGGCGAGAACCAGGCCCCTCCGCGCACCGCCTTGCGCGTCGAGCGCTCGTTGCCCGCGACCGCGCCCGCCGCCGCGACCTCCGGCCTGGGGGGCGCGCCGTCTTCGGGGCCACGGGGGTTGCTGGCCAGTCCCTGCGCGGCGTAGTCGCGGTAGATGTAGCGGTCGTACCAGTCGCCGCACCACTCGCGCACGTTGCCGCCGAGGTTCAGCACGCCGTGCGCGCTGCGGTCGCCTTCGCTGCTCGCCGCCAGGGGGCCCGCGTCAAGCGCGCGGTCGGTGACGGCGACGGCATGCCACTCGTCGCCCCACGGGTAGCGCGCCGCGCCGCAGGCGGCCTCCCACTCCGCCTCGGTGGGCAGGCGGCGCCCGGCCCAGCGCGCGTAAGCCTGCGCGTCGAACCAGGTCACGAAGCGCACGGGCAGCAGCTCCTCGCCGGCCTGGAAGCCGCGCTGCCAGGGGCCCTGCGGGCTGTAGCCCGTGGCCTCAAGGAAGCGCGCGAACTGCGCGTTGCTGACCTCGTGGCGGTCGATGAAGAAGGCGTCCAGCTCCACCTCCGCCATCGGCTGCTCGTCGTAGCGGCCGGCATCGTCGCCCAGCCTGCGGCGCCCGGCGGGAACCAGCAGCAGCTCGGCGCCGTCGCTGTCCGCGCGCCAGCCGTCGCCCGCGCGGCGCACGCCCTCGGCCGTGTACTCGACGGCGGGCGCGGGCGCCGGGACGTCGGCGGGGCGGTTGCCGTCACCGCCGCAGCCCGCCAGCGCCAGCAGCGCGGCCAGCAGCATGGATGTGCGGGCGCCGCTCATTCGATCGCCTTCATGAAGTTGACCAGGTCCTCGATCTGCCGCGGCGTGAGGTGCGAGGTGCCGCCGTGGGTGTCGATCGCGCGGTCGAGCGGGTTCAGCCGCCCGTCCGGGTGGCGGGCGGTGATTTCATTGAAGCCGCGCTCGAGCCGCCCGGGGCGAACGTCTTCCGTGCCCTGCAGGTACGGGTAGCGCCCGCGGCGCAGGGCCGGGTGGCCCGGCGTGCACAGCACCTCGCGCAGCGAGCGCGCCCGCCCGTGGTGCAGGAAGGTGGGCGGCCGGAACAGGATGCCGCGCAGCTGCATGGTGGTGAAGCTTCCCTCGCGCTGCTCTACGCGGCCGGGGTCTTCGGGCTCGGCGTCGACGCTTTCTCCGTTGGCGCGCTGCACGGCGCGCACGCCGGCCAGGGTGTAGCTGGCGTCGCGGCGCGTGATGGTGGTGAGTGTGGGCAGCGCGCGGCGGTCGTTGGGCGCCAGCAGCTGCGTCTTGTTGGTGAACTCCGGCGCGGTGTGGCACACGCCGCACATCACGCTCGCGTCGTTGAACAGCACGGCGCCGCGCCGCACGGAGGGGTTGCGCCGGTCGATCGGGTTGGGCAGCAGGTGGGTGGTGTTGCCCAGCCAGGCGCCGGTGTAGCGGTAGAGGTCGGCCAGCCCGGCGGCGTGCCCGAAGTAGCGCATGGACTGGCGGCGCCAGAACTCTTCGCGGCGCTCATCGAGGTCGTAGCCCGGCGCCCCGAGCTTGTAGACGGTGACGCGCTCCTTGATTTCCTCGTGGCGCGGGCGGCGCAGCGCGTGCGGCACGGGCGAGTTCACGCCGGTGAAGTCGCCGGCCCAGATCGGGCGGTCGAAGTCCTGCGAGCCGGCGGGCTCGTTCAGGTCGGCGCCCTGGCCCTCCGACAGGCGGTGGGTGCCCTCGAAGTAGTAGGGCTGGATGGCGAAGATGTTGCGCATCTGCGGGATGTTCAGCGTGCCGCCGCTGGTGATGTGCCCGTCGCGGGTCTGGCCGATCACTTCGCTGGCGCCGGAGGGGCGGCCGTCGCCCATGTCGCGGTAGTGGCAGTGCAGGCAGGAAGTGTCGCCATCGCTGGTGAAGACGCTGGTGTGCACCAGCAGCTCGCCCTTCTCTGCGTCGGTGTCCATGGGCGGGCGCGACAGCGCCCCGACCGCCAGCTCGGCGCTCTCGCCTGTTGACGTGTCAATGATGGTGAGCGATTCGCCGAGCTGGTTGGCGGCGAACAGCAGCCCGGCCGAGGGGGTGCCCGCCCTGCCGGCCGCAAGCCCTGCCGGGCGCAGGCCGGTGGGGAACACCCGGGTGGGCGTGAGCCGCAGGGCCGGGTCGGCGGCGCGCGGGTCCAGCTCGTGCTCGACGACCTCGAAGCTGCCGGCCATGGCGACGTACAGCCGGCCGTCCATCACGGCCCAGGCTTCGGGGAACGCGCCGTGCACGCGCTGCAGCTCGGGCGGGATGTCGCCTTTGCAGTCGCCGGTGGTGGCCTCGGCGGTGTCGCTGGTGTAGCGCACCCAGCCGGGGTGGGCCTCGTAGCGGTTGGCCAGCAGCAGGTACTCGAGCGCCGCGCCGGGCGCGGGGATTGCCAGTCTTGACAGGTCAACGACAAGCAGGTCGTTCTGGATGTCGCGCATGCGCGCGTTCCAGGTGCCGTCCACGGCGTCGAATTCGCCCAGCACCGCCTGCTGCTCCAGCGGCCGGGGGTCGGTGGTGGCGGGGTCGCGCAGGATGCTGAACTCGGCGGCCGGGTGGTCACGGTCGCGGGTCTCGGCGCCGAGGGGGTCGCGGGCCGGGTGCGCGCCGAAGCCGGCGCCGAAGGTCAGCACCACCAGCTGGCCGTCCACCACGGCGAGCTCGTTGACGGGGCTGCCGGTGTAGATGGCGCCCACCTCGCGCAGCGCCGCGGTGTCGACGATCGAGACGTCGCTGGTGCCGGTGTTGCCCACGAACAGGTGGCGCCCGTCGGCGCTGAGCGCGAGGTCCTTGGGGTGGCTGCCCTCGTTGCCGACCGGGATGCCCGGCCCGCCCTCGCCCTGCAGTATCCAGCGACGCAGGCTCTCGAGCTCGGGCTCGCCGGGCTGGAAGCACGCGCCGCCGGCATGGAACTCCGGCGTCAGGCGCTGGTCGCCGTAGCCGCCGAGCGAGCGCGGCACCACCGCGCGGTACAGCAGGCTTTCCTCGGGGCGGCCGCCGACGCTGAACTCGACCGCGCTCAGGAAGTTCTCGGTCGCGTCGTCGCCGCACTGGAAGCCGCCCGCGCCCCAGGCGTGGCACGAGCCGCAGCGCGCCCGCAGGATCGCGTTGATGCCGCCTGCGCCGCGCTGCGCGGCCTGCCGGATCTGCTCGAGGCTGAAGCCGCGCGCCAGCAGCTCCTGCTCAAGCTCGGGGCCGGGCTGCGGGTCGCCCAGGAACGCGCGCTCGTTGAAGCCGCCCTGCGCCACGACACGTCCGCGCAGGAAGTCGTCGCCGAACTCCAGCTCGGCGACCAGCACCTGGTCAAGGTAGCCGTTGGCCAGGAAGGCGCGCCTGCCGTCGGGGCTGAAGGCGAGCCCGTGGCAGTAGAAATCGGCGGGGATCTCGGCGCTGACCACGTCGCGCAGGGTATCGATCACGCTGGCGTAGTTCGACAGCTCGTTGGTCACCACCAGGAAGCGCCCGCGCGGGTGCGGGTAGATGCCGTAGGGGCGCGCCCCCACGCCGATGCGCTTCAGCACCCTGCGTGTTGACACGTCAATAACCGCGACCTCCCGCCCCGGCCGGGCCTCGGTGCCGGTCAGCACCACGTACAGCTTGTCGCCCCGCGGGCCGAGCGCCATGCGGCCGGGGCGGTCGCGCCCCGGCTGGGGCTCGGGAAGGGGTTGTTGTTGGGCACCGGCTCGAGGTCGCGGCGTTCAAAGCGTGCGCCGTAGCGCCACACCTCGCTGGTCAGCGTGCTGAAACGCGTGCGCGTCCAGGTGCGCTCCGGCCGAGGCTCCGGGGCGCTGCCCGCGACCGGCAGGCTTCCCAGCAGCGCGAACAGCGCTGCCAAACCCCCGGCCATGACCATGGCGATCGTGCCTGCCCGCTTCATCCGCCGCCTCCCCGGAACGTCGCCCCCAGGTCGATCCAGCGCGCCAGCGTCAGCAGTTCCTGCGCGGTGAGCGGGTTCTGCGCCGGGTGCGGCCCGTCCTCGAACAGCGCGCGCGGCGCCTTGAGTTCGCGCCCTCCCAGCACCTCGATCAGCCAGCTCTCGATGGCCAGCGCCTCGCGCTCGTTGATGTAGCGCTTGGCAGCGAAGTTGCGCGAAGCCGGGTCTTCCAGGCGGTGCAGGCTCTCGTAGCTGACCGTGAAGTGGCGCGTGGGCGCGCCGCGCAGGTCAAGGGCCGCGCCCTCGCCGTGGCAGGAGACGCACTTGGCGTCCAGGATCGGCTGCACGTCGCGGCGGAAGTCGACGCCGAACGCGGCCTGCGCCGGCGCCGCGTAGCCCGCGCCGACGGGGCGGCGGCGCGCGCGGGTGGTGGGGTCCCAGTTCGCCATCACGCGCGACGATGCGGTGGCTATGTCCGGCGGGCCCAGCTGGTCCTGCGGCGCGCCCGTCAGGCTGCCGTGGCAGCCGGCGCAGCGCGTGGGGAACACCGGGCGCGGAATCGCGAACGTAAGCCGCTCGCCGGGCTGCGTGTAGAACCAGCGGTTCATGCTGTGCAGCGCCATGCGCTCCGCGTTCAGGCCCTGCAGGATCAGAGGCTGCTCGGGCGGCACCGCCGCGTAGAACGAGCCGTCGGGCTCGAGCGGCACCTCGGCCACGATGCGCGCCCGCGTGCGCACGCCCAGCCCGTCGCGCGTGGCGAACGGGTCGGCCGCGCCCTCGGGGTGGCCGACGCCGTCCCGGCCGGGCAGCTCCTGGGCGATGATGCGTACGAAGCGCAGCTCTTCGCCGTCGCCGCGCGGCAGCGTGCCGCGGATGCGCCGGGGCTCCAGCGGCGCGAAGTTGGTGAGGAAGGCCTCCAGCAGCGGGTAGTCGTAGCACTCGATGTCGGCCGGCGTCCCGGCGGGCACGCGCAGCACGCCGAAGTCCTCGTGCGGCTCGGGCAGGTCGCCGCGCTGCGAGAATTTCTGGTGGCGGCTGGGTGTCTCTTTCAGCCGCACCAGCAGCGGGCGCGGGCAGTATTCCGCGAAGCCGGGGCTCGAGCAGGCCAGCGTCTCGATCTCGACCGGCCCGGCGCAGAGCCCGTCCTCGGACTGGATCGAGCGCGGGAAGCGCAGCACGGCGATGTCCCAGTCCGGGTCTGCCCGCGGGTCCAGGTGATCGAGCCCCGGCGCGCGCGCCACCAGGATGCGCCCGTCCGGCAGCGGATAGGGGTCGCGGAACGCCCCGCCCGGCGAGCGGCCGGTGACGTTGACCGCGGACTCGCCGGTCTCGGGCAGCAGGGTGTGCTGCGCGGGCAGAAAGCGCACGCCGGAGAAGTCGCCCTGGCCGTGGGCGGCGTAGGGAAAGTGGTCGACGGGGTTGTCGGGCTCGACGTTGACGCCGAAGCCGTGGTCCGCGACCACCAGCACGCCGCCGCCCCACAGGTTGCGCGGGTCGAGCGCCAGCCGCACCTCCAGCCCGCTGGGAAGCTCGCGCGAATCGAAGTAGAGCGGATAGCGCGAGCGGTTGCCGCCGTGGATGTGGTAGTCCCAGCCGCCGGCGTGCGCGCGGAAGATCGCGCCGTTGTAGACCGGCTTGCCGTCCTGGAAGCCCAGGTTGCGCACCGAGGTGAACATCACCTCGCCGTCGCTGCGCATGCTGGGGCGGCGCTCCTGCGCGTGCGTGAAGGTCATGCGACGCCGGCTGGCGTGCGGGTTGCCCGGCACCAGGCTCCAGATGTCGAAGGACGGCGCGACGGCCGGGCCGTCGTGCTCGATCACGTACACGCTGCGGCGGTCCAGCTCGAAGTCGACCGGGCGATCGAGGACCAGCGCCGAGCCCGCCCCGGCTGCCAGGTGGCGCGCGATCACGCGGGTCTGCCCCTTGCCGGGGCCGGCCACGAAGGCGATTTCGCGGCCTTCGAAGCTGCCGGGCGCCTCGGTGCGCTGGGCGTCCAGCAGGCGGTCGTTGCCGCCGCCGTCGGCCTCGCCCAGGATGCCCCAGGGCTCGCAGGCCGCCCAGGCGCCGGCGGCGTTGGAGGCGTAGGCCACGCCGACGTCATCGAGCACCACGCCCTCGCGGTCGGCGGGGCCGGGAATGTAGCAGGGGTCGACGTGGTGGATCAGCGTGCCGTCGGGCGTGCGCGCGTCGTCGAAGCTGAGCTGGCGGAAACTTCCTTCCGTATAGTTAAGCGCGTCGTCGAGCCGCAGCTCGTACAGCCGGAAACCCTCCCCGGCCGCGCGCCGCATGGAGAACACGATCGCGCGCGCGTCGTAGCGCACGTCCAGAGCCTGGATCTCGACGGGTTCGTCGTGAAAGCGCGCCGTGAGGTTGAATGGCTCGCCCTGCTGCGGCTGCAGCCAGATGTCCGAGCCGGGGTGGAAGGGCTCCAGCTCCAGGGCCTTGCGCGGCGCGTGGCGCGGGCCGCGGATGAAGGCCACGCCGCGCAGGCGTCCCAGCTCGCTTTCCGGCACGGGCTCGCCGCCGGAGCGCAGCCTGCGGGTCAGGGCGCGGCGCTCCAGCCCCAGCCATTCCAGCAGCAGGCCGACGTCGGGATCGTCGAAGTTTTCAAAGAACTGCTCGTTGCCGCCGCGCTGGTGGATGCCGCCCTCGCGGATCGGCAGGTTCTTGAGGATGATGCGGCTCTGCTTCAGGTCGCCGCCCAGGTTGGTGAAGCGGCACACCGCGCCCAGCATCGCCTCGCGGTTCGCCAGCACCATCGCGCGCGAGAAGCGGCGGGCGTCGCCCTGCGCGGCCGGCAGCGGCGGCTGCAGCTTGAGGTCGTTGAACACCATGGGCCCGTGGCATGAGGCCAGGAAGCAGCTGTTGCGCTCCATGACGCCCAGCACGTGGTCGCGGAAGAACTCGACCTCGGGGCTGAGCGCGGGCAGGGTTCGCGGGTCGGCCTGCTGCTCGGCGACGATCCAGTCGCGCAGGGCGCGGTAGCCGGGGTCGTCGGCGCCGTGGAAGACGTCGAGCCCGGCATGGGGCGTGCCGCCCATCGACTCGGCCAGCGGGCGGCGCAGCAGCTCGCTGAACTCGGGGTCTTCGCCGAACGCAATGTTCTCGTGACCCGCGGGGCCGATCGCCGCGCGGCGCGTGATCTCGAGCGTGTCCGCGTCGCGGGCGATGCGCCCGCTGCGACGCTCGACCGGGAAGTAGAAGGCGCCGGCGTGGCCGGGGCGCGCGATGAAAGCCGCGTAGCCGGAGGCATCGACGTCATGGCAGCCGCCTGCGCAGCGGGTCTCGAGCACCGGCGCGACGTCGCGGCTGAACCGCGCCAGCAGCGGGTCCGGCTCGGGCGGCGGCGGCGGCTTGCCTGCCCCGCAGGAGCCCAGGCCCAGGGCACCGCACGCCAGCGCCAGGCCCAGCAACAGGGCGGCCAGACCGAACGACCGCTTTGCATGATCCGCCATGAAACACCCGGGACACACCGGCCCGGATTATAACAAGACAAGCGGGTATGAAAATCTATATAACGCCCACGTGGGCTCAGGGGCTGGTGTTGAAGGCGCGCCGGTAGCAGTACACGAAACCCGAGTTGTCGCGCTGGCCGATCGTGCAGCCCTTCCTGGCGAAGTGGCCGGTAATCGCGTCCGCCCGCTCGTCGGTCAGGGCGTTCAGCACCAGGCACACGTGCTTGTCCCGGTTCACGCCGTGCTGCTGCAGCGTGGCATCCAGATCATCGGCCACGCCCACCACGAAGGCGTCGTGGTCGCGGCCGTTGCGCTGGATGAACCCCTCGATCTGCGTGATCAGGGTGGCCGAGATCAGGGACCGTTTCTGCTCGTCGCTCATGCCCTGAGTTTGCCTCGCGCCGGGTTTGCGGGGAAGCTGCTGCTGTTTGCCTTGCGTCATGCATTGGTATGCTCAGGGCATGAACGACCGACACGTAACTCTCACCGAATGCCCCCGCGACGCCTTCCAGGGCTTCCCCAAGTTCATTCCCACCGACCGCAAGATCGCCTACATCAACCGGCTGATCAAGGCCGGCGTGCGCCGCATCGACTTCGGCAGCTTCGTCAGCCCCAAGGCCGTGCCCCAGATGGCCGACACCGCCAGCGTGTTCGAGAACCTGAAAGCGCCCAACGGCCTGTACCTGATCGCCATCATCGCCAACTACCGCGGCGCCGAGGGCCTGGTTGCCGCCAACCACAAGTTCGGCCTGACCGGCAGCCGCAAGATCCACGCGGCCGGCTTCCCCATGAGCGTCAACGAGACCTTCCAGAAGCGCAACACCAACAAGGGGCTCGAGGAAGCCTGGGCCGAGCTGGCGCAGATCCAGCAGCTTTGCGGCCGCGAGGGCGTCGAGCTGGTGATCTACCTCTCCATGGCGTTCGGCAACCCCTACGGCGAGCCGCATGACGCCGCGCGCGTGGTGGAGTTCGCCAGACGCGCCCAGGACCTGGGGGCAGCCACCGTGCAGCTGGCCGACACCGTGGGCGTGGCGACGGCCGAGCAGGTGGGCGAGGTCTACAGCGCCGTGCGCGCGGGCGTGCCGGGCATGCAGCTGGGCGTGCACCTGCACGCCACGCCGGCCACTCTGCAGGCCAAGGTGCAGAGCGCGCTCGATGCCGGCTGCCGCCTGTTCGACAGCGCCATCGGCGGCGTGGGCGGCTGCCCGTTCGCCGAGGATGAACTGGTCGGCAACATGGACACATTGCAGCTGCTTCCTCTATTGGTGAAGCTGGGCTACCACACCGAGTTCAGCGTGGAAGCCCTGCTCGATTGCGCGGCCGAGGCGCAGGAGCTGCAACGCAAGTACGGCAGCAATGCAAAATGAAAAATTCAAAATTCAAAATGGACTGCCCCCGCACGCCTGCGCATTTTGAATCTTGATTGTCGAACTGGAGTGCAGCGACATGAGCGGATTCGATGCGATCAAGCTGGAAACGGACCTCGAGCTGGGAACGGCCACCATCGCGCTGAACCGGCCGGACAAGCGCAACGCGCTGAGCGCCGAGCTGATCGCCGCCCTGCGCGGCGAGCTGAAATCGCTGCGCCACAACGACGCGATCCGCAGCGTGTTCATCACGGGCAACGGCCCGGCCTTCTGTTCCGGCGCCGACCTTGAGGAAATCCGCGCCATGCAAAGCGCCAGCGTGCACGAGAACCAGGAAAACTCCCACGCCCTGCGCGAGTTCTTCGTGCAGCTGTACACGTTTCCCAAGCCCACCTGCGCCATCGTGCACGGCCCCGCGCTGGCCGGCGGCTGCGGCCTGGCCAGCTGCTGCGACTTCGTGATCGCCACCCGCGACGCGACCTTCGGCTACCCGGAAGTGAAAATCGGCTTCATACCCGCCATCGTGATGGTGCTGCTCACCCACCAGATCGGCGAGCGCGCCGCCCGCGACCTGTGCCTCAGCGGCCGTACGATCGACGCAGAGGAAGCGCACCGGCTGGGGCTGGTCAGCCAGGTGGTGGTGCAGGCCGACCTGGAAGGCGCGGTGCAAAAGCTTGCCAGGGACCTGCGCAAGAACGGCCCACAGGCCATGGCCACGGTGAAGCGCATGTTCTGGCGGCTGCACGGCATGAGCGTCGAGGACGGCCTGGTGTGGGGCAGCGACATGAACGCCATCGCCCGCAGCACCGACGAGTGCAAGGAAGGCATCGCCGCGTTTCTCGAAAAACGCAAGCCGAACTGGATGTAGCCCGTCGAAGCACCGGGCGCCGGGATCTGATCCCTTTTCCTTCCCATGCACGCTTGGATGGGGACAGGCACGTTCCGTGCCGGTCCCCGGTTGCGGACGGCATCACACTAATCCGGTGCGTATTGTTTTCTGGGTGGTGGGTAGGGTGGGTGGTCTACTTCGTGCCAGATGCGCTCGGCGAGGTCGGCCATGGTTTCCGCGCCGCGGTTCTCCCAGCATCTGGCCGGGTTGATCGGTGTGCGGGCCTGTTTGATGCGGTCGTCGATCTCGCCCTCGATCTCGACGGGCGGCGTCTCATCCAGCAGCTTGCGGTAGGTGTCGGCGTGCCTGCTGTGGATCAGCCCGTTGGCCGCCAGCACGCGGCGCATGATGCCGCAGAAGGCCAGCCACTGGTCGGGGAAGCGGAACGGCATCCAGGAGCCGAAGCCGACGTCGCGGAACTGCTCGTCCAGGTGCAGCAGGGTGGCGTACACCACGGCGACGGCGCGGTCCTGCAGGAACGACTTGCGCACGTCCAGCCCGAAGGCCTGCTCCACCAGCTTGTGCGCCAGCTCGGCACGCTTGGCCGAGGCCGAAACAATCAGACGCGCGCCCTTTTCAGCCAAAGGCAGCAGCTTCTCAAGCGGCAGTTTGTGTAGCGCAGGGTTCGCGTCAGCGAACGTGCCTGAAAGTCGCGTACGACTTTCAGGATCGCCTGCACCCGTAGCAGGGCCGGGGTCTGACCCTCTTTTCGCTTTTTGAAAAGAGGGTCTGACCCCTTGTTTGGGGTTCGCACCGTCGTTGAAAAAGGGGTCAGACCCTCTTTTTGTTCCCTTTTGATGCTTCGTGCTGTCGTTCAAAAAGGGGTCTGACCCTCTTTTTGTTCCAAAAAGAGGGTCAGACCCCGGGGCCGCAAGCTCCGCCTCCAGCTTCAGCTTGTCCGCGGCGTCGAGGATCCTGCCGACTTCCCTGGCGTCGTCGTCAAAGGGCACAGGCGGCACAAGCACGTCGCTGCAGGCGTCAACAGGCCGGCCGGGAGGCTCAGCCGGGATCTGATTCTCTTTTCGCTGTTTGAGAAGAGGGTCTGGTCGCTTACTGGTGTCAGCTGCCGTCGGCGGGGGCGCCGACGGTCTGTGCAGGCGAGGGCGCCTGCGCTACGGGGGCGGTTTTCAGGGCGTGCAGGCCGGCGTCCACCAGGGCTTCGCCGAAGGCCAGCGCTTTATCGAGCTGCCGCAGGTGGTTGAGGTTGATGCGGTAGTGCAGGCGCTGGGCGTCGACCTCCAGCGGCGCGAGCTCCTGCCGGCCGCCGGGGATGGTCTTGTCCCAGTGGTAGTAAAGTTCGTGCGAGCGCAGGGGCGGGCAGGAGCCGTCTTCCATACGGCCTGCAAACAACTCCGGTTCTGATGGCAGCTCGGTCATATTCGTTTCGTAGCGCAGGCACCTTGCCTGAAGTCGGGCCGTCACGCGTGCCAGTGCCGTGGGCGGGGCGCCCACGGCCTGTGCAGGCGGGGCGCCTGCGCTACGGCCTGCGCTCCTACCCTATGCGGCGGATGGAGTCGGATTTGGGCTAGATAACCCGACCTCGACGGCCGGGGAACGGCCTGCTGGGCCGGTTTGCATGATTTCTGATTTTTTTGCGGGCTATGCCATGACCGCTAATGCAAAGCCCCCGGTTTCCCGGGGGCTTTTTGTTGGCTTGCTGCTTATTCGTCCCAGGGCAGTGCTACCGGGGGCTCGCAGAACTCGCCCTCCTTGGCCGGCTTGCTGGGCTGCGGCTGGGCGGGCTGCTCGGCGGTCGGCGTCTTCTTGCCGTTCTTGAGCTGGTCCAGCAGCACCTCGATGGCCTTGTCCATCTGCGGGTCACGGCCGGCGAGCAGGTCGGCGGGCGAGATGTCCACGGAGATGTCGGGCATGCATCCGTTGTGCTCCTGGTTCGTGCCGTCAACGTTGAAGAAGCCGGTGCTGGGCAGGCGCCAGTTGGTGCCATCGGAGAGCGTGATATCGCGGGTGCCGATCACGGCGCCCGGCGTCTGCACGCCGATGATGGTGGCCATGCCCAGGGTCTTCATCGCGTGCGGGAAGACCTCGGCGTCGCTGTAGCTTCGCTCGTTGATCAGCACGACGATGGGGCGGTTCCAGGCCACCTGGGGCTGGCCTATGCGTCGTCCGTCGCGCAGCTGCATGTAGGCGTAGGGCCTGCGCGACAGGATGTCGATCAGCTGCTGGTGGATGTTGCCGCCGCCGTTGTCGCGCACGTCGATGATCAGCGCGCGGGCCATCTGCACCTGCGGGCTGGCCAGCTCGTTCTCGAAGGCGTTCAGGTTCTGGGGCATCATCTGAGCGATGTGCACGTAGGCGACCTGGCCGCGGCTCTTCTGGGCGGCGGTCTGCTTGTTGCCCATCACGAACTGCTGGTACATGCGCTGGCGGCGCGCGCCCCAGCTTTCCGGCGTGATCATCACTTCACGGAAGTTCTGGCCCTCGGGGTTGTCGGCGACGAACAGGCTGACTTCCTTGCCGACGGTGCTTTCCAGCTTTTCGTAGAAGTTGTCGCCGGTGCTGAGGGCCTGGCGATTGACGCGGAAGATGTAGTCGCCCTCACGGATCCAGACCTTGTCGGCCGGGCCGCCCTTCTCGACGCTGAGCACCTTCATGCGCAGGCGGTTGCCGGGCATGGCCTGGGGCTCCAGCTCGGCGCCGAGGTAGCCGGTCTCGTAGGGCCTGGCCTTCACGGTGTTGGCGTAAGCGCCGGAGTGGCTGGCGCTGACCTCACCCACCATGCGGTTCAGGTAGTACAGGTACTCCTCGCGGCAGCCGGCGGCGGCCACCAGCTCGCGGTACTTCGCGCCCAGCGCAACCCAGTCTTTGCCGTGGAACTTGGGGTCATAGAACATCTGCGCGAACGAGCTGTGCGCCTCGTCGAAGGCCTTCAGCATCTCTTCCTTTTCACTGACCTGGCGCACGGCCACGAACGGCACGGTGCGGCCGCTGTTGATGCCGGTGGGCGCCGGCACGTACTCGAGCTGTCCATTGCCGTCCACGAACAGGATTTCCTTGCCGTCGGGCGTGTAGCTGGCGTAGGCGCCCTGTCCGATCAGCACCTCGCCGCTGCCGCTGATATCGGTGACGACCAGGTCCTGGCGGAAGAAGGCCGCGCCGCGGGTGATGCGGTCAAACGCGATGAAGCGACCGTCGGGGCTGAACACCGGCACTTCCTCGATGGCCGGGGTGCCGTACACGCGGCGCTGGTTGCTGCCGTCGGCGTTCATCACGTAGATGTCGGCGTTGCCGCCGCGGCTGCTGTCGAACGCGATCATGCGGCCGTCGGGGCTGAAGCTCGGGTCGTCGTCATCGGCGCGGTCGGTGGTGAGCTGCACGGCCGGCGAGCCGTCGATGCGCTTGAGCCAGATGTCCTTGTTGCCGCTGCGTGTGGAGCAGAACACGACGCTCTGGCCGTCGGGGCTCCAGTTCTGGAAGAAGTCGTCGGCGGTGTTGGTGGTGAGCTGGCGTAGGTTCTGGCCGTTGGTGTCGATCAGCCAGATGTCGCTGTTGCCGCTGCGGTTGCTGTAGAAGCTGATGGTCTTGCCGTCGGGGCTGAGGCGCGGGTTGTCGTTGACGTGGGCGTCGTTTGTGATGGCGCGGGCGGTGCCGCCGTTGGCGTCCATGATCCAGAGGTCGCCGCCGAGCGAGAACACCACGGCCCTGCCGTCGCTGCTGAGCGCGGCGCGCTGGATGCCGCTGTTGAACTGGCGCTCGACGATCTTGTCGCCTGCCGAATCCTCGCGGATGTCCACCTTGAGCTGCACGGGCTTGGCGCCCTGCTTGGTGAGGTCCAGGCTCCACATGTAGAACTTCCAGACGAACACGATGCTGGAGTCGTCCTGCGAGAAGCTGACCTGGCTGAGCCCGTCGTCGCCGAGGCTGGTGATCTGCTCGCAGGTGTCGGCGTGGTTGTCGCACACGAACAGCTCAAAGCTGCCGTTCACCTCGCGGGTGAAGTACAGGCGCTTGCCGTCGCGGCTGATGCGCGGCTCGCGCGAGTTGCCGCTGTAGCCCAGCAGCTCTTCGGGGGCCTGGCCCTCGACCTGGCGGAACAGGCGGTCGTTGGCCGTGCCCTGGTACTCCTGCACCTTGGGGTCGGAGGCGCCGGCCACGAAGTACAGGGTTTTGCCGTTGTCCGCCGTGGTGGCGCTGTTGGCGCCGGTGAAGGTGAGGCGTTTCGGCGTGCCGCCCTTGAGCGCGACCACGTAGATGTCGTCGGTCTGGCCGCGGTTCCAGCCCATGGCGCGGCGCGAGCTGAACAGCACGCTCTTGCCGTCGGACGTGAAGCCGGTGGGGACGTCGCCGGCGTTGTGATGGGTAAGGCGGCGGGGCGTGCCGCCGTCGATGGGCATCACCCACAGGTCGTAGGAACCCGAGCGATCGGAGCAGAACACGATTTCCCTGCCGTCCGGGGTGACCAGCGGCTTGGTGTCGTAGGCTTCATTGAGGGTCAGGCGCGTGGAGCGCCCGCCGGATGCGGGCATGGACCACAGGTCGCCGTGCAGTGTGTAGACGACAGTCTTGCCGTCAGGCGAAAGCGAGGGGAAGCGGGCGCCGGGCAGGCCCATCTTGGGGTCAAGCACGGGCTTTTTGGGCGCCGGCTGCTGGGCGAACGCCAGCCCGCCGACAGCGGCGAGCAGGGCGAACATGAACAACGTCCTCATCATGGACTCCTTGGTTCTGTGGGCACGCAACGCGACCCACGGGCTTGGTTTGAGACCGAACAGCTTAACTACGGATCAGCCCGCCCGTCAGCCACGGAATTCCCGTCACCGTGATGCCACGAGCGGACCGGTCATCGAGCAGGGCGCGGCCTGGAACCTCACAAGGGTGCGACAGGCCGTCGGCCCCGGCCGCTGCCCCCAACAAGCGCCCGGCTGGGCTACGCATGGTCCCAATTGCATTAGTCCAATATGCTTGACTTTGGGATACATCCATTGGAGAATTGTTGGCTTGCGTCTCTGAAATGAAGGACACAATGCTTCTTGTTGCGGAAAGTGACCGGGAAGTGTGTAACGTAGTCGAGCAAGCGGCGGCCGGGTTGTTGCCCGTTGAGTGTGTTCACGATGCCGAAGCCGCCTGCAAGAAGGCTGCCGCCAACCCGCAACCGCAAATCGCCCTCATCGACATAAGGTTTCGTGGGGGCGGTCTGACCCTGGCCAACGAGATCTTCGTTCTTTCACCCGACACTCACATTCTGCTTTTTGGCGCCAATCCAACGGTCGAAGAACTCGAGCAGGCCGTAAACAGCCAGGTGGCCGGATTCATGCGACTGCCCTTCGGTTCGGAGTCGATCCGCGCCCGGATCTCTCACCTGCTGCAGTCACCGCCGCGCTCCCGCGGGCTGGGCGGCATGATCAGCAACCTGCACACCGAGGTGCGCACTCGCAGCGAGATGCTGGTCCGCGCGCGCCGTGCCGGCCTGATGGCACTGGCGCGCCTCGCCGAGTATCGCGACACGGAAACCGGCATGCACGTCGAGCGCGTGGCCGCGTTCAGCGAACAGCTGTCGCTGCTGCTGGAGCGCCAAAGCGTGTACGCCGACCAGATCACCAAGCCGTTCCTGCAGTCGATACGCCTGGCCGCGGCCGTGCACGACATCGGCAAGGTGGCGATTCCCGATTCCATCCTGCACAAGCCCGCCAGGCTCACGCCCGAAGAGTTTGAGCTGGTGAAAACCCACACCATCAAGGGCTGGGAAGTGATCGAGGCCGGGCGCAAGGCGGACCGCGGAACGGACTACGAAATGACGCTGGCGGCGCAGGTGATCCGCAGTCACCACGAAAAATTTGACGGCAGCGGCTACCCGGACGGGCTGAAAGGCGAGGCGATTCCGCTGGCCGCACGCATCGTGGCTGTGATTGACGCCTACGACGCCATGCGCAGTACACGAGTATACAACCCGGAACGCGCCCGCGACGACACGGCCGGGGAAATCCGCCGTTGCATGGGCAGCCACTTCGACCCGAAGATTGCGGACGTGTTCCTGCGGCACATCGACGTGTTCGAGATGATGGGCCGTAACATCGACCGCGTGACCGCACGCTGGAAGTAATCTCGTTACAAATCGACTTCCGAATCGTAAGCGCCGCCAAGGTTCGTCTTTTCTAGCCTTTCCTGCGTGCTAGACTCTGCGGCCCTTGGCGACTGGCTCCTTTTTCGCCGCATAAGTGGTGGGCTTTGACCGGAACTTTGCCCCCGGCGAAAAAGGTGCCTGTCCCCCTCGACGGAGCATGCAATGGCAGAAATCACGCGCGTAGGCGTCATCGGCGCGGGACAGATGGGCAACGGCATCGCGCAGGTGTTCGCCATGAAGGGCGTTCACGTCGTGATGCTGGATGTGAACCAGGAAGCCCTGAACAAGGGCATCGGCACCGTCCAGAAGTCCCTCTCGAAGCTGGTGGAAAAGGGCAAGCTTGAGCCCAACGCCATGGCGACCTCCATCGCCATGATCACCCCCACCACGGACTACGCCCTGCTGAAAGACCGCGAACTGGTAATCGAGGCCGCCACAGAAAACCTCGAGCTCAAGCGCAAGATTTTCCAGCAGATCGACGCAGCCGCGCCCGAGGGCGCGATCCTGGCCAGCAACACCAGCAGCATCAGCATCACTACCCTGGCCGCCGGCACGAAGCGGCCGTCCAAGTTCATCGGCATGCACTTCATGAACCCGGTGCCGCTGATGCAGCTGGTGGAGGTCATCCGCGGCCTCGACACCGACGACGCCACCTACAACGCGATCATGGCGCTGGCCACGCGGCTGGGCAAAACCCCGGTGGCGTGCAACGACTTCCCGGGTTTTGTCAGTAACCGCATATTGCTGCCGATGATCAACGAGGCGATCTACGCGCTGATGGAAGGCGTGGCCGACGCCCAGAGCATCGACCAGATCATGAAGCTGGGCATGAACCACCCGATGGGGCCGCTCAGCCTGGCGGATTTAATCGGGCTCGACACCTGCCTCGCCATCATGCAGGTGCTGCACCGTGACCTGGGCGACAGCAAGTACCGCCCCTGCCCGCTGCTGAAGAAGTACGTGGACGCCGGGCACTTGGGGCGCAAGACAGGACGTGGTTTCTATAAATACGACTAGCTGCTGGCTGTTAGCTGCTGGCTGCTGGTCTTGTTTATGACGGCGGTAGTTCCCAGCAGCCAGAAGCCAGTAGCTGACAGCCAAAACGGAGTGTCCCATGAACCAGCCCCCCAACTCAGGTATGAACGTGCCTCCCGGTTACGGCCAGACGCCGCCGGGCTACGGCCAGCCGCAGGGTTACCCCCAGGGCGCGCCCCAGAGCTACCCGCAGTCGGGGCCCGTGCCGGCTTCCGGCAGCTACATGCCGCCGCCGCAGGGGCGTACCGGCTTCACGCGACAGATTTTCAACCCGGCCATGTACCGCCAGCCGGGCAGCGGAAGCTGGGCCGCCGCGTCGCTGATCCTGTCACTGGTCAGCATGGTCTTCTGCCTGGGCCTGATTGCGCCGCTTCCGCTGCTGATCGGCCTGGTGGGCCTGGTCGGCAACAAGCGCGCCAAGGGCCTGGCATTCGTGGGCGTGGTGCTTTCGGCGCTGCAGATCGGCGGCTGGGCGCTGCTGATGGGCACCGGCATGTACCTCAACTTCCAGAGCGAAGGCCTGGCCGAGGACGCCGGCAAGCCGGTGGTGGCCGCGATCAGCGAATTCAAGAACGACCACAAGCGCGTGCCCGCGAGCCTCGAGGAGCTGGTGGCCGAGGGCTACCTGCCCGCCACCTGGGAGCAAGGCCTCGACGGCATCAACGGCAACGTGGCCGAGCATGTGAAGGGCAAACGCTGGAGCGACTTCCTGCGCTACAAGCCGGGCGGCGACTCCATGTGGAAGGGTGAAACGGGCTGGGTCGACGTCGCCAACAACGGAAATGCCGACGACTGGGCCGACTTCTTCGGCGTGGAAGCTCCCACCGAGGGCCAGACCTACCAGACCTACGGCCTTGCGTTCGTGGGCCTGGACACCCTGTGGGGCACCACGGACGACAGCGCCGTCAACCAGACGCCGGAAGAGCCCTACGAGCTGACGGCTGTGTGGGGCGGCGACGACAAGACCCGCGAGTTCGCCAAGAAGCGCCGCGACATGCAGCGCATGCAGCGCCAGCTTGAATCCAAGCGCGAGACGCTGGAAGGCGCGGTCTCGAAGGCCGAGAAGGACCTCGAGCAGGTCGAGGGGGAAGTGCGCGAGCTGATGAACGCCAAGGGTCTCGCCTCGCTGGAAGCCGTGAAGAAGGACAGCAAGGGCGCCGGCCTGCTGAAACTGGCGGGCGCGACCGCCAAGCGTCACGACGTGGCCAAGAAGAAGCTGCAGTTGGTATCGGCCAAGATCGATGACATCAGCATCCAGGTGCGCCTGCTGCAGAATGAGGAAGAGATGGCCAAGATGGCCGACAGCCCGCAGGAGATGGCCGAGCTGGTGATGCTGCTCGAGGAAACCCAGAAGGTGCTGGACGACAAGGTCAGCCTCGGCGACCTGGATACCAAGGCCGACGACGAAGCGGCCGCGGAGTGGTTCTCGGACAAGTTCAAGTAGAGAACTGCAATGACCAATGACCAATTTTCAATGACCAATGAGTAAGACACATTGGTTATTGGTCATTGCTTTAAGGAACGCATGGCGCTGTCGCCTACAGCCGTGAAGTACATCGCCATCGGCGTCGTGATCGTGGTCGCGGTGCTGATCGTCGGCGCGATCGTGATCGACATCCTGAAGGTGGTGGTAGGCCTGTTGATCGGCGGCGGCCTGATCTACCTGGGCATCCGCTTCCTGATGGGCAAAGGCCTGCCCAAGAACATGGAGAAGCTGGTGGAGAAGGCGGTGAAGGCAGGCAAGGAAGAGGAGAAGGAGTGAATTCAAGATTCAAAATGCAAAATTCAAAATGGCCGGCTGGTGCAAACGGCAGTTGCACCACGAAGGGCCACTAAGGACCACGAAGGACGTACCCGTTACCTGACAGCTCTTCGTGGTCCTTCGTGTCCCTTCGTGGTTGACCTGTAGTTGCCTTGCAAGCGAGGATATGCGCCGGCTGTGGAGTTGGTAACCGAGTCAGAGGTTGCGCCCCGGCACGGCAGTTCATTTTGAATTTTGCATTTTGCATTTTGAATTGAACCCCATGATTGAAGTCCAGCACGTCTGCAAAACCTTCCGCCAGTTCCGCGCCGTGTGGGACCTGAGCTTCCGTTGCGACAAGGGCGACATCTTCGGCTTTGTCGGTCCCAACGGCGCCGGCAAGACCACCACCATGCGCATGATGGCCACGCTGCTGGACCCGGACTACGGCGACATCCAGATCGACGGCGTCAGCGTGCTTGATGAGCCCGAGGAAATCCGCCGCGTGATCGGCTACATGCCCGACTACATCGGCGTGTACGAAGGCGTCGAGATCCGCGAATACCTCGAGTTCTTCGCCGCCGCTTACCGCATCGCGCCCGAGCGCCGCAAGAAGCTGGTGGACGAGATCATGGAGATCACCGACCTCACCAGCGTCGAGAAGAAGGACGTCAGCACGCTTTCCAAGGGCATGCGCCAGCGCCTGTGCCTGGCCAAGACCCTGGTGCACGACCCCAAGGTGCTGATCCTCGACGAGCCCGCGGCGGGCCTTGACCCGCGCGCGCGCATCGAGCTGCGCCTGCTGCTCAAGGAGCTGCAGAAGCTGGGCAAGACCATCATCATCAGCAGCCACATCCTCACCGAGCTCTCCGACATCTGTAACTCCGTCGGCATCATCGAGCGCGGCATCATGCTCACGGCCGGCAAGATCGAGGACATCCTGACCGAGCGCGCGGGCGGGCCGGTGCAGCAGCAGAAGCTGTTCCTGAAGGTGCTGGGCTCGCCGGACGCGGCGGTCACGGTGCTGCGCAGCCTGCCGGACATCGGCGGCTGCGAGATCGACCGCGGGCTGATCACCTTCACGTTCATGCAGCCGATCGAGAGCAACCCCGGCCTGCTGCGCGAGCTGCTGAACCGCAACGTGCCGGTGGTAACGCTGGCGCCGGCCACGCAGAACCTCGAGGACATCTTCCTCAACGTAACCAAGGGCATCATCGCCTAGCGGGCAGGGACACGCCGCCGCGTGTCCCTGTGTGTCCGTCCCGGGCTCTGGCTATCGCTCGCGGCGCTGCTGTTTGCGCCGGCGGCGCTCGGCGTCGCCGTTTGAGCCCAGGTCAACCAGCGCGCCGATTACGACGGCCGCGATCTGCAGCGGACCGAAGTGGGTGTTGTAGGCCCACACCAGCGCCAGTGTCATCCAGGGCATGAAGATCAGGCCGATCAACGGCCAGATCCAGGTGCGGAACGCATTGGGCTGCACGTAGGGGCTGAAAATCCACATCACCGCCAGCAACAGGCGCGGCGAGATCAAGGCAAGCAGCAGGTAGAGGCATCCCATACGCGCCATTCTTGCAAAAACGCGGGGCAGGCTTCCAGCCCGGAAAAAACAGGAGCCGCAAGCGCAAGCGCGCGGCCGGGTGGCGGACAAGATGTCCGCGCTCCAGAACAAACGCGGCCGGCGCCTTCTGGGGGCCGGCCGGCCTTTTCGTGGGGCAGGCTTCCGGCCTGCCATGCAGTTGCCACCATGAGGCTGCAAGCCCCAGCGCTTGCGGGCTGGGCTTGGATTTGCGGACAGGATGTCCGCGCTCCAGAACGAACGCGGCCGGCGCCTTTTGGCTGCCGGCCGCGCGCTTGCGCTTGCTGCTTCGTCTGCCCTATTCCATGTTGGCGAGGGCGGGCGGGATGAACATGCGGTCGCCGACCTCGACGCCGTTGTTCTCAAACCACTTTTCCTCGAACTCGATGGCGTACTTGGCGGGCAGGCCTGACTCGTAGCGCTCCAGCTGGTAGTCCGGCGTGCCGGCCTCGGGCGCTTTCATCACCTGGTGGATCTTCACGATCACGCCCTTCTCGTCGCAGAACGCGATCGAGAGGTTCATGCGGCAGTTCTTCATCCAGTAGGTCAGCTCGGGCTGCTCTTCCTTGTAGATGAACAGCATGCCGTGGTTCTTGCGCAGACTGGTGCGGTACATCAGGCCGCGGGCCTGCTCGGCGTCGGTGATCGCCAGTTCCATGTGCGCGCGGGCCTTGAAGCCGTTGTCCTTGCCGGGCCAGCGGTCGGTGACCACGTCCTTGGCCTTGGCCTTATAGAACACCAGCGGCACCATGTTCGGCTTCAGGTCGCGCAGGGCGTACGGGAAGCTGAGCTCGCCGGCGGGCTCGAAGCCTGACGGCACCGCGATCACGAAGCGCGAGGACGCCTTGGCCGCGATCTCACCGGCCTCGGTGTTGTTGAACTTCTGGCTGATCGAGTACTTGCCGCCCTCGGCGCTGACGTACCAGAGGCTGGCGCCGGAGGGCGCGGTGATTTTGACCTGCCCGGGGTCGTCCCAGGCCAGCACGACGGCCTTGCCCGCTTCCAGGCTGGGGGCCTTCAGCAGCGCGGCCTGGCGCGCCTCCTCGGTGCGGGCCAGGGCGGCCGACAGGCGCGCTTCGCCGAACTTGATTTCGAGGTCGTCGTAGGTGACGTCCTTTGCCGACATGATGTCCACGCCCGCGACGGTCACCGGCGAACGACGTTCGATCTTGTTCCGGCTGAAGAAATCGGCGCCCTTGAAGATCGCCAGGTGGGTGGCCTGGGTGGGGCTGTAGTAGACAGGCTCGTCGAGGTCGCTGCCGTTGTTAGCCTCGATGCCCTCGTAGATGGCCGAGATCACCGTGACGCCGAAGCGCCCGGCGCTTTCCAGGTAGCAGGCGCACCACTTGCCCTTGGCCTCCTTCAGCCAGAACTCGTGGAAGCCGCTGACGGGCAGCAGCACGCCCTGGCCTTCCTTCAGGTCGTCGCGGTCTTTCACCAGCTGCGCGACCTCTTCGGGCTTCTCCAGCACCTTCAGCTGCACGCTGGGCGCCTCTTCCGGCTTCTCCTCGGGGCGCTCGTTGCGCAGGAAGAACAGCTGGGCGAAGGTGCCGCCCGCTTCCTTCGACTTCTCGACCAGGTTGGGCTCGGTCTTCACCTCGGCGCCCTTGGCCAGGCCCAGTTCCTTGGCCACGCCTCCGCGCACCTGCAGCACCACGCGCGCGTTCCTGGCCCCGTATTCATGCGGAAAGCTGGCCTGCGAGAAGGCCGGCACGCTCTCGACCAGCACGGCCTTGCCGGCCGCATCGACGAACACCAGGTCAACGGGGTCGGGCATGTTGTTGAACTTCAGTTTCACCGGCTCGGCCTGCTCCGGGTACAGGTAGGCGATGGCCTGGCCGTCCTTGATGGCGAGGCCGTTGAGGGCCCTGCGGCGGTGCAGCTCGGTGCGGGCGATGTAGGCGTCGAAGGCCTTGCCGTTGACGGAAAGCTTCTCGGTGGTCTCGAGGAAGGGCCACTTCACGGGCTCAACCTCTTCGGTTTCGTCGCCGCAGGAAGCCAGCGCCAGGGAAAGCGCCAGCAGCGCCGAGCAGCAGAACAGGGTCTTCATCCAGCCCATCGCAATCTCCAATACCCCGACGCCCCGGTGGGCCGGGGCGCTAAAGAGCCGCGCAGCATAGGGCCAAGCCCCCCAAGGGGCAAGTACGGGTTGGGGGCGGTGTGGAGGCGGCAACCAAAGGCCGGGATGCCAATCCCGGGCGATGTCAGCCGTAGGGACACGCGGCCGCGTGTCCCTACCTGTCTCGCGTCGCCCCTACTTGGCAACGATGTTCACGATGCGGCCGGGGACGGCTATCAGCTTGGTGATCTGCTTGCCTTCCACGAACTTCTGCACGTTGTCGTTGGCCAGCGCCAGCTTCTCCATCTCTTCCTTGCCGGCCTTGCTGGGCAGCATGATGGTGCCGCGCAGCTTGCCGTTCACCTGCACGGGGATTTCCACCTCGTCCAGTACCATGGCCGCCGGGTCCGCCTGGGGCCAGCCGCGCTCGAACACGCTTTCGTTGTGGCCCAGGGCCTGGTTCAGCTCTTCGGCCGTGTGGGGCACGAAAGGCGCCAGTGTGCGCACCATGGCGTCGAAGGCTTCGCGCAGGGCGTGGCGGTCCGGGGCATCGGCCTTGCTCGGGTCGGCCAGGCCCTTTACGAAGGCGTTGATGTCGTTCAGCAGCTCCATGCCCTTGGCGATGGCGGTGTTAAACGCGTATCTGCCCTCGAACTCGCGGGTCACCTTGTCGATCAACGTGTGGGCGCTGGCGCGCAGGGCCTTGGCGGCCTGGCCGTACTGGGTGCCGGCCGGGGCTTCGCCGATCTCTTCCACCAGCGGCGCGTACTGCAGCACGGTGTCGTACCAGCGGCGCAGGAAGCCGTACGGCCCCTTCATGCCGTTGGGGTCCCAGACGCTGTCGGCGTCGCCGGGGCCCAGGAACAGGATGGCCAGGCGCAGGGCGTCGGCGCCGTACTGGTTCACCAGCTCGGTGGGGTCGGCGCCGTTCTTCTTGCTCTTGGACATCTTCTCGATGCGGCGGGTGATGTCCTTGTCACTCGCCTTGCCCTCCTTCTTCAGCTTGGCGAACTCCTCGGCGCTGACGTAGCGGTTCATGTGCTCGTTCACCACGCGGATGCTCTCGCCCTGGATCAGGCCGTGGGCGTACAGGCGGTTGAACGGCTCATCGAAGTCGATCAGGCCGATGTCGTGCAGGAACTTGGTGTAGAAGCGCGCGTAAATCAGGTGCAGGATCGCGTGCTCGCGCCCGCCGATGTACAGGTCCACGGGCGCCCAGTGGTGGCACTTCGCGCGGTCGAAAATCTGCTCGCTGTTCTTCGGGTCCGTGTAGCGCAGGTAGTACCACGAGCTGTCCACGAAGGTGTCCATGGTGTCCATGTCGCGGCGCGCGTCTTCACGGCCGCACTTGGGGCAGCGCGTTTTCTGGAAATCCGGGTGCAGGGTCAGGGGCGACTGGCCCGTGGGCAGGAAGTCCACGTCGTCGGGCAGCCTGACGGGCAGCTCGGATTCGGGCACCGGCACGATGCCGCAGGCGTGGCAGTGCACGACAGGGATCGGGCAGCCCCAGTAGCGCTGGCGCGAGATGCCCCAGTCGCGCAGCTTGTAGTTGACCTTGGGCCCGCCCTGGCCGTGGGCCAGCAGGTCGGTGGCGATCTGCTTGATGGCCTGGGCGCTGGTCAAACCGTCGTACTTGCCGCTGTTGACCAGGGTGCCGTGTTCGGTGTAGGCGGCTTGCTTTACGTCAACTGCAGTAACTCCCGCCTCCCGCCTCCCGCCTCCCGCCTGAATCACCTGCTTGATCGGCAGGCGGTATTCGCCGGCGAACTCGTGGTCGCGCTCGTCGTGGGCGGGCACGGCCATCACGGCGCCGGTGCCGTACATCAGCACGTAGTTGGCGACAAAGATCGGCACTTCTTCGCCGTTCAGCGGGTTCACGGCTTTGAAGCCTGTGTTGATGCCCTCTTTCTCGGCGTCGCCGGCGCGGTCCTGCTCGGACATCGCCAGGGTTTCCTTCACGAACTCGCGCAGGCGCTTGGCGTTCTTTTCGTCCGACTGGTGGATGATCTTCTCGACCAGCGGGTGCTCCGGCGCCAGGGCCACGTAGGTGACGCCGAACACCGTGTCGGCCCGTGTAGTGAATACTGTCAGGGTGTGCTCGGACTGCAGCTTTGCCGTGAAGTCGATGTTCACGCCCTCGCTGCGGCCGATCCAGTAGCGCTGCTGGCTGGTGACTTTTTCGGGCCACTTGTCGCCCAGCTTGTCCAGGCCTTCCAGCAGGCGGTCGGCGTAGTCGGTGATGCGCAGGAACCAGGCGTCGATCTCTTTGATGATCACGCGCGACTCGCAGCGGAAACAGGCCTGGAACTCGTCGCCGTCCTTGACGATGGTTTCCACCTGCTCGTTGGCCAGCACGGTGTTGCAGTGGGTGCACCAGTTGACGCGGGCCTTCTTGCGGTAGGCGATGCCCTTCTCCAGCATCTGCAGGAAGATC
Source organism: Planctomycetota bacterium (assembly GCA_027493625.1). Classification (GTDB taxonomy): domain Bacteria; phylum Planctomycetota; class UBA8742; order UBA2392; family UBA2392; genus JACKID01. The sequence continues at coordinate 407,799 of JAOSKM010000003.1, forward strand.
CACTGCGTCCACTTGTAGTAGTCGGGCTTGCAGGTGAAGACTTCGCGGTCCCAGTCGAAGCTGTAGCCGAACGCGTGCTTCTGCTTGCGCATCTCCTCGATGTTCGCGTAGGTGAACTTCGAGGGGTGGATCTTGTTCTCGATGGCAGCGTTCTCGGCCGGCAGGCCGAAGGCGTCCCAGCCCGTGGGGTTCAGCACGTTGTGGCCGCGCATGCGCAGGTAGCGCGCCATGGAATCGGTCAGGGTGTAGGGCAGGGCGTGGCCGAAGTGCAGCTTGCCGCTGGGGTAGGGGAACATGGACAGGATGTAGAACTCCTTGTCCGACTTGGGCTCAGTGCCGCTGCTGGCGGGCTTGTTGCGCTGGGCCCAGTAGCTCTGCCACTTGGCTTCGTAATCGGGGAACTTGCGTTCTTCTTCCATGGCTCTCTCCGTGGGGCGGCTGTGTCGCCCGCTCACGCGGGCTCTGCAACTTTTACCCGCCCCGACCCGGGGCTAACGCCCCGGGCCAATTTCTGCCGCCCCCTGCGGGGGCTCAACAGCGCCGCAACGATAGCGGCGCCGGATGCTTCCTCAACCTCGCAAATCAGGCCAATCCAAAAACAACCGCAAAAGCAAACTGCCTTTCACCACGAAGTCACACGAAGTTCTCAAGCCTGGTTGCAGCCATTTCGTGGCCCTTGGTGGCCATTCGTGGTTGCCCGTAGTTTGGTACACCGGCACGAATCGCACGGGTATCAGTTCGCTCACTGCCATCACGACCCCAAATCGACTCCGCCCCGCCTTCTTGGGCGGGGCGGGTTCCTTTGCCGTTTCCTAGGCCGTGGCCTGGGTTGGTTTCTTGGCAGGTACCGCCTCCACCCTTCGCACATCGAGTCGCGCGCCGTTGAACTTGAGCAACAGGCCGACATCGAGCTCGAGGCTCTTTAGCAGGGTGCGCGCCTTGGCGTATTCATCCGGGGAAATCTCTTCGGTGTCCACCAGCAGGCACAGGATGGCGTCGTTCACGCAGAAGTCCACGCCCAGCTCGCCCAGCGTGTGGCCGCGGTAGTGCACCTTCACCGGCTTGTCGATCTCGACGGCCACGCCTGCTTCGCGCAGCTCGATCTCCATGGCCTCGCGGTAAAAGTTGTGCGGCAACCCGGAGCCCAGCTCCGCGTGCACGGCCTTGGCGGCGTTGATCACCTGTTGCGTCAGTTCCTTGTGCAGCATCATGGGCTCGCAACGTTAAACTGCCGTCAATGTACAGGGGCGCGGGGCCCCGTTCCATAGCCTGAACGGGGTCCAGTTTCGCGTGCTGTAACGGCCGGGTTCCGCCGTCGTAACCTCTTCCGCGCCGGAACCGCTGGATTCAAGGATTTCGCCTCTGGCACGCCGATTGCAACTGCACGGCCGAGGAGGGGCCGATCATGCGTTATCTTGTCTGCGCGGCGCTGTTGGCGCTGCTGGCTGTCACGGGCTGCGATCGCGGCACAGGTGCGTCGAGTGTTTCCAGTGGTTCCGCTACGCCGGCGCCGCTCACGATCACGACTGCCTCCATTCCCGGTTTCGTGATGCCCGCGGCGACGGGTTCACCTATGCCGGCGTATACGGCGACCATCAGCGCCACCGGCGGCACGGGCACCTACAGCTGGAGCATCGTCGCCGGCACCCTGCCCGCAGGGCTGAGCATCGCCCCCACCGGCACGCCCGCAACCACCATCTCCGGCACCATGACGTCACCCGCGACCACCAGCTTCACCGTGCAGGTGACCGACTCAGCCGCCGCCACTGCAACCAGGGCTTACACTCTGGTGGTTACCGCTGCGCCGGCAACTCTCACGATCACAACTACCACGATCCCCGACTTCACGGTTCCGGGATGGCCGGGGGCGACTATGCCGTCGTACTCGGCTACCATCAGCGCCACCGGCGGCACGGGCACCTACAGCTGGAGCATCGTCGCCGGCACCCTGCCCGCGGGGCTGAGCATCGCCCCCACCGGCACGCCCGACACAACCATCACCGGTACCATGACGTCACCCGCCACCACCAGCTTCACCGTGCAGGTAACGGACTCAGCTTTCACCACCGCAACCATGGCCTACACGCTGGTGGTGAACTACGCACCGACGCCGCCGCCAGGCTCGACCACGCCTGTTTACTTCGGCCAGCCTCTGGCCGGGCGCATGCTGTTCATCTGCGACATGTCGGCCGCCACGGCCGGCCAGCCGCTGGCCAACCTGCAGACCGAGTTGACGGCCGCGCTCAACAGCCTGACGGGATCGGAAGAGTTCGACATCCTGGTGTACAACGAGGCGATTTCGGGCTTCGTGAGCGCCCTGTGGGGCGCGCCACAGCAGGCGACGGCCGGCAACGTGACCGCGGCGGTAAACTGGGTGAACGGGCCGAGTTTCACGGCGGCGGGCGGCGTGGATTACGCCTGCTACAAGGCGCTGCAGACCTCGTTCACGAACTACACCAACATCGACACGGCGTTCCTGTACACCTGGAGCACGCCCGGTGACGGCAGCGCAATCCTGGCCGACTACCCGGGCTGGGCAGCCAGCGACCCCAACCGCCAGCTGACAGTGATCTGCAAAGGCGGCAGCGCCCCAACCTTCGCCCAGCAACTCGCAGCCCTGGCCGGCGGGACGTACGTTCCCTAGGCGGCGCGAAGATCAGCCGGCTTATCTGGAAGCGCCACGATCCTCGATCCGCACCCGTGGACGGATGCGATCTCGGATCTCCTCATAGATGTTGATGTTCTCTGCCACCTCCAAGCTCACCACAAGGCCGTACCTGGTGGGGACCGGTCCGTCGACCCTTTTACCATCGTGAGCGCTCGGACGTGACGATACGACCAGTTGCAGGCTATCGCCGTCGGTAAACACGGGGGCATCGCCGCCCTCGAAAACCAGGTGTTGAAGGGTGCCATTTTGGGCAGGTTTCTCTTCGACGTTCACCGCCTTAACGTTGAGCCTGACGTTGTCGGGGACCACGCGGTTGGCCCAGCAGACAACTGGTCGGTAGGCCTGAACTGTCGGTTTGATTGGACACAGATAAGCCAATGTTACTGTCAGCCTTCGCCAACTTTGCTGGCGTACATCGGCAAGAATGGGCGGTAGCGGCAGGTTGAACTGGTGCCCCTGCTCAACCTCAATGGTGCCGAACCCAATGCAGGTTACGCGGTGCTGTGCGCAATCAAACGTGCCTTCCGGTGGCACGTAGCCGTAGCCCAGTGTGCGGGTAACAGCGCTCTTGCGCTTACGCCAATCTGTGTCACTTCCAACGGATGCTTCAATCACTTGTCGGGCTTGATGGTCCCAGCGGGCTGAATGGGCGACCAATGCCTTGATCAGCACTGGCAGGAATTCGTCGGGGATCCGACCTGCGAACTCGGAATCGCGCAGGTACTCCAGAGCTTGCGCCAGCCGCCGAGTAGTCAACGCGGCCGCAAGTGTTGTTCCTGCATCGAATCGGTACCGATACGTCTGGTGCGGAATGGCCGTTACGATACCCGGAAATCGAGAAAGATTTCCGGGCTGGACCAGCCGTGTTTCCTCGTGACTGTGGAGAGAGGGGCGGTACGGCAGCCGTCCGCCATGGGTCACGAAATCCGGCTTGACCGCGCGGCGGTATCCAGGACCAAACGCGGAATAGGGGGCGGGGAGGTGCCTCGCCGATACCGGCAGCACGGTTCCGGACGGACCCGACTCAAGTTCCGATGCATCCTGATTGACTGCGCCGACTGTTATGGCGTTGATTGAATCCGCAGGCGCCAGAACACCGCGCACAATGGCATTGGAGAGAAGGTTTGCCATTGTCAGACGGTCACGATCATCTGGCGGCATATCCAGAAGCTGCTGAGTTCCTACGTCATAGTGTAGAGGTCCGTTGTGGTTACCGCTGCTGATGACAAACAGGATGTTGTGCTTGTGGGAGAGGTAGTCGATGAGGCGTGCCCATGGGCTGATCCGACCGGAAAACGCTTGCACCGGATCGCCGATGGCGAGAAGAAAAACCTTGAGTGTTGAATGAAGCCGCATTGCGCGGGTCACCGCAACATGGACAAGGTCAATCTCATTAAGGTTGGGCGGAATGAACTCCTCGTCGTCAGCGCGCCGCGGACGCATGATGGGACGGACGTAGATTCGGCGTGACAGCGCTGGAAAGTCTGCACCAAGGTCACCATGGATGACGTTCGACGCCACCATAGTACCGTGAAATCGCGCCTGAACGGGATACTCTGAACCCCAGTTATCCGGATCATCAATGTCAAGACGGCCGTCCAGCGCCTCGTGATTGCCCATCGGGAGCCCATCGAATATGGCAACTTCGGGGGCAAGGCTGCGTTCGGTTGTGCCGCGCCGAGTACCCGTGCTGAAGTTGATCTCTGGATATCCTGAAGCGGGAGACCTGCAGTTCGCCCTCCCGTCACCTGACCCGTAGGACGCAGCAACATGATCTGGTCGCACTTAGCCAGTGCAACGGATCGCAGGTCCTGCAACAACTGCTCGACGCGCTGCTTCGGAAGGCTGATGATCAGCGCGTGATAGGCTATTTCGGGAATCAGGGTTGGAAGGCCAAGAACCTGCCCATCGGACAGGTGCACGAATCTGCGTAACGACCGCTCAGCCGCCTCTCGTTTGGCTGCGTCTTCGCGATACCAAAGCTCAACCGCAAAAGGCTCCGGATCACGGTCTTCGGCTACAGCCCGCTGCCAGACCTCCTGCATGCCGGTTGCCCGAAAGCGGTCTTCGACATCCCAGATGCGAACAGTTCGTAACTGTTTGAAGAGGTCAGACCACCTGCTTTGGCCCCGCTTGAACTTCCTGGAATCACCAAGCCAGCGCTTCCACATGGCGAGGAACTGCCTCAGCCGTCGCTGATTCGTAGCCGTCAGATAGGCGTGGCGTAGTATCGCCTTGTCCGTATCCTCTTCGCGCTGCTGCTCGCCACCTTGTTGTTCGGACTTCTTTACGACCCTGAAGTCTTCATCCGGATCATCAGCACTCTCGTCGTATTCACCTAACCATTCGATCCCGGCCGCCTTCACCGCCTTGTGGAATCTGTCGAGGCTCCCAGCAATCTCAAGGACCAAAACGCCTTCAGGTTCCGCGCCGAGCGCGTGTGCTGACAAGAAGATCGCGCGTTGCTCCAGCGACTGTTCAAGTGCGGTCATCGTGGCAGATAGACGCTCACGCTGCCGGTCTTTGGACGGGAATCGAAGCTGGGATGGATTGGAGTTCCCTTTCCGGCGCTCAATTTCAGTTGCCGACGGGAACAGCAGGACTGGTCGTCTTTCGGCCGGCATGGCAACTCCATGTCACGCATCGTTATCGCCGCGTGATGGAGTTCGAGCGCTGGATGTAGCGTGCCGTCCAGATTTCCAACCGCTCCTTGACGATCCGCTTCAAGTCGGCATCTGGTAAGCCAAGCACCTGCCGTCTGCGAATATCCTGAGCGAACTCTTCCGCTTCTGCGAAACTCAATCCATGGAGTTTAGAAGAAAGAGTCTTGGGTGCCAACCCAAGGGGCTGACCCAACCGGTCCGAAAGCGTCTGGAACCAATTGGCAAGTTGTGCCTGTGTTGGAGAGGGAAGCTCCAAGCGCAGTTGAAAACGGCGCCATGCGGCACGATCCAGGAGTTCCGGGTGATTGGTCGCGGCGATGACGACAACGTGGCTGGGCAGCGCATCAATCTGCATCAGCAGCGTGTTGACTACGCGCTTGATCTCGCCTGTTTCGTGCTCGTCGCCCCGCTCTTTGCCCAACGCATCGAACTCATCGAAGAACAGCACACAATGACGCGTGCGGACCTGATCAAACAGCTGCCGCAGACGAACGGCTGTTTCGCCCAAGAAGCTGCTGATGATCGAGTCGTATCGGACAACCAGCAGCGGCACGAGAAGCGCATCAGCAATGGCCTCGGCCAGCGTTGTCTTACCGTTGCCCGGCGGCCCGACTAACACCACTCTATGACGCGGTTCAAGTCCATGATTGCGGAGCAAGTCTCCGCGGTGTTGCTCTTCCACGAGTTCTTGGACCGTCTGCCTCGTTGTCACAGGAAGCACAAGTTCTGAGAGAGTCCGTTGCGGCACGCGCTCAAAAACCAATCCTGTGGCAGGAAGCTTTGGGGCCGTAAGCTGCGTCACCGAGGGCCCGATCGTCGAAAGGGCGTCGGCCAACTGCTTCGCTACGGCGTGGTGCTGCTTGGCCTCTTCCTCTGCAATGAGCGCTTCCACTGCACGACGAAAGCGCTCATCGTCGCGGGCTGCTCCCGCGCGAACCAATTTCACCAATAAGTCAGATCGGGCCATGGTTACACCAGCGCTCACTTATCGTAGCAGTGATTGCGACATACTGCTGCCAGTCATGCACCACAAGACCCGTCAGCCGTTTGTTAGCCACACTGTTTGCTGTGTCAGCAAGTCACAGTGCTCAGATTGAATGAAGACGCAACGCTTAGATAACGGCCGCTGGAAAATGTTTCGCCCTACTCTCACTGGCACTGGTCCTAGGCTGCGCGGCTGCGTTGGCTGCGGCGGTCTTCTGCTCGGCGCCTGGGTTGGAACTCTACCCTTTGGATGCTGGCGCCGAGGGCGCTTAGTTTGTGCTCCAGGCGGTCGTAGCCTCGGTCTACGTGCTGGATCTTCAGTACTTCGGTCTGCCCCTCGGCCGCTAAACCCAGCAATATCAGCCCCGCGCCGGCGCGCAGGTCGGTGGCGGCTACGGGTGCTCCGTACAGCTTGTCCACGCCCGTTACGATGCAGGTGTTGAACTGCTTGCGGATCTCGGCGCCCAGCCGCCGGTACTCCGGCACGTGCATGAAGCGCTCGGGGTAGATTTTCTCCTCCACCAGCGAGTAGCCCTCGCTCACGCACAGCAGCGCCATCAGCGGGCTCTGCAGATCGGTGGGAAAGCCCGGGTAGGGCAGCGTGGTCAGGTCGGCCGAGCGCGCCCGGCGCGGGCAGTTCACCCGCAGGGTTGACGCGTCAAGGCGCTCGAAAGGCACCCGCATCTCATTGAACTTGTCGAACAGCGCCAGCATCACGTCCGGGTCGCAGCGCTCCAGCGTCACGTCGCCGCGCGTGATGGCGCTCGCGATCATCAGCGTGCCGGCCTCGATGCGGTCCGGGATCACCGCGATGTCGCAGGGGCGCAGCTCGTCCACGCCCTGGATCACCAACCGCGACGTCCCGCCGCCCCGCACCCGCGCGCCCATGGCGTTCAGCATCTCCACCAGGTTGGCGATCTCCGGCTCGCAGGCCGCCTGGTCGATCACCGTCACGCCGCTGGCCATCACGGCCGCGCACAGCACGTTGGCGGTGCCCGTCACGCTGGGGCCCATGGGGCCGCCCAGGTAGACACGGCCGCCGGTGGGGCGGCCCTTGGCGATCACGTCGCCGCGCTCGAAGGTGACTTCGCTGCCGATGGCCTGGATGCCCTTGATGTGCAGGTCCACGGGGCGCTCGCCGAGGGTGCAGCCGCCGGGCTGGCTGACGCGGGCCTCGCCGCGGCGGGCCAGCAGGGGGCCCAGCACGCAGAAGCTGGCGCGCATTTCGGAGACCAGCTCGTAGGGTGCGGCCGTGGGGTTTTCGTCCACCACGTCGATCACCACCACGCCGGGTTCAGGGAACAGGCTGACGCGGGCGCCCAGGGTCTCGAGGATTTCGGCCATCAGGTGCACGTCGGTCAGGTCCGGCACGTTGCGCAGCACGGTGGGCCCCTTGGCCAGCAGGGCCGCTGCCATCATGGGCAGGGCCGCGTTCTTGCTGCCGGAAACCGTGACGGCGCCCTGCAGGCGCGCGCCACCATTGACCACGAACTTGTGCGGCATGGCTTTCCCCGTTGAGCAACTACCGGGTCACCCCGGCCAGTGCCTCTATCGGCAGAACGGGTGCGGCGGGTGCAGGATATTCGGGGGCGTCAGGGGCCGGACGAATCCAGCCGGCTGCGCAGCGATTCAGGGTTCTGCTCGGCGTGCCAAACGGCCCGGATCACGAGAGAATCGGATTCAAGCCGATACACCATGCCGTAGGGAAAACTGAGTATGCGGGCGTAGCGGTACTCGCCGACCAGGCGACGTCCCGAGTGCGGAAAAGCGAGAAGCCGCCGAACAACGCGCTCCACAGCTGTCAGGAAACTGTCGCCAAGACCCTCCTGCCGGGACTCATACCAGGCTGCGGCGGCATCGAGATCTGCCAGGGCCTCAGGCAGATACTTAAGACGCATCAGCCTTGCTCTCGCGTTCGGCCCTTATGCGGGCCAGGTGCTGACGGACCTGTGCGTGGGCCTGCTCCCAAGGGATGGCCCGGGAAGGGTCTTCCCGGTACAGCTTCTCGCGGCGTTCCAACTCCGCGATCTGATCAGGCGTAAGCACGGGAGGCGTCGGTGCCTCAACCGACTCCATCAGCAAATCAATCAGCACCAGCTTCTCATTGGCGCTGAGTTTAAGAGCCTCGACTGCGATCTTTTCCGCTGTGCTTGCCATATTTACATGATACCAGAGCGCTCGCGACGGCCGCTACACCACGGTTGGTTCGCTGTCGCTGAACATCACGCCGGCCTTTACCTGGGCGCGCTCGATGCGGGCGGCCTGGGATGCGAGCTGCAGGTGGGTTTTCACGGTGTCGTGGCAGCTGCTGCGTGAGCGCGCCTCGAACTCCAGCTGCCAGCCGGCCGGCAGCTTGCGCCAGCCGTACTCGGCCATGCGCTCGCTGAACATCTCGCGGCTGATGGCGTCCACGGCCGGGTCGAACTCGATGGCAATCAGGGCGTAGAAGTCGTTCATGCCCGCGCCTCCAGTATGCGGTCGAGCCCCGCGTAATCCTGCACCGTGCGCGCCTGCTTCAAACCCGCTCGAGTAGCGGCTTCGCGCAACTGCTCGCCCTGGGTCATGCCGTGTTCCATGTATAGCCATCCGCCGGGTTTCAGGCGCGGCGCGATTTCAGTCAGCAGACGCAGGCAGATCTCGATGCCGTCCTTGCCGCCCACCAGCGCCTCGCGCGGCTCATGGTCGCGCACCTCGGGCTGCAGTCCGGCGAAATCCTCCGGCAGCACGTAGGGCGGGTTGCTCACCACCAGGTCGAACAGCGGCGCGGGCCGCAGCGCCGCCAGGCCGTCCATCTGCGCGTACCACAGCCGCGCGCCCAAGGCATTCGCGTTGCGGCGCGTGACACCCAGCGGCATGGCGTGCAGGTCCGTGGCCAGCACCCGCAACTTCGGGAACTCCAGCGCCAGCGTGACCGCCAGCGCGCCCGAGCCGCAGCCGATGTCCACGGCGACGCCCGCAAAGTCGCGCGGCAAACGCTCCTGGGCCAGCTCCACAATGCGTTCCGTTTCCGGCCGCGGGATCAGCACGCCCGGTTCCACGTGAAATTCGCGGCCGAAGAACTCGCGCCGGCCGATGATGTAATCGACCGGTTCGCGCTTGAAGCGCCGTTCGCACAGGGTGTTCGCGAGCCGCAGTATCTCGGCGGGCAGGGATTCGTCGAGGCGTGTAAGCAGGTCGTCGCGGCGCACGTCCAGCGCGTGGGCCAACAGCAGCTCTGCGTTCAGGCGCGCGTCCTCGATGCCGGCGCCGATGAAACGCTCACGCCAATCCTCGATGAAGTGGCGGATGCTGGTCATGGTTCTGGTTATCGGTTGTCGGTTGTCGGTTGTCAGCAGTTTATCGCACCGACAACCGACAACCGACAACTGACATCTGACAACTAGCAACTACACGACCTTCCTCTTCCAGGCGCCGGACTTCCAGCGCAGGAACAGGAAGCTGCCCAGCAGCGTGATGTGCACCAGCGCGGCGATCCAGCCGCCTTTCGCGCCCAAGCCGTACTGGGGTAGGAAATCCACCCAGCCCTGGCCGGGCTCGAAGATCAGCACGTGGCTGAGCGGCACGAACAGGCACCAGGCCAGCACCAGCAGCGCCGCCGTCGGCACCATCACGTCGCCCGCGCCGCGCAGGCAGCCGAGCGTGCCGAGGTTCAGCGCGTCGAACAGCTGATAGCCCGCGGCAATCAGCAGCAGCGTGGCCGACAGCTCGATCACCGCCGGGGCGCTTGCGTCGCTGCCTTCCACGAAGATCGAGCTCAGGGGCCCGCCGGCCGTGGCGAACAGCACCGCCCAGAACGCCATATAGATGAAGGCGATGCGGATACAGGCCGAGCCGACCTTGGCCGCCCATTCCTTGTCGCCGGCGCCGATGCTCTGCCCCACCAGTGTTGCGGCCGCGAAGTTCAGGCCCGCCACGGGCAGGAAGCCGAGCGAAGTGAGAATCATGGCGATCTGCGTGGCGGCGCCCGGCACCTCGCCCAGCTTGCCGACCATCAGCTGGAAGGCGGCGAACGCGCCGACGTCGAACATCGAGTGCACGCCGATCGGCAGCCCCAGCGCGAACACGGCTTTCAGCACGCGCAGCTTCGGGCGCCACATGGCGGCCGTGGCGAACTCGGTGCGGAAACGCCTGCTGAAGAACACACCGAAGTAGAACAGCACGCCGACCGCCACGGCCAGCGTGGTGGCAAGTCCCGCGCCGTACATGCCCCAGCCCAGTTCCAGGATAAACAGCCAGTTCAGCAGCACATTGAACAGCGCGGCCACAACCGCGCCCATCAGCGAGACACGGGTTGAGCCCACGCCGTTGAAGAAGTTGCTGAGCGAGAAGTACACCACCACCAGCCCGCCCGCGGCCATGCGCGGCAGCCAGTAATCGGAAGCGGCCTGCACCACGTCGGGCGGCAGGGCGAAGAAGTTGAATATCTGCGGCCCCGCCAGCGCCACGCCCACGGCCAGCGGCGCCAGCAGCACGCCGGAATACACGCCGTGCCAGGCGGCCTGGCCGGCGCGCGCGCGGCGCCCTTCGCCGAAGCGCTGGGCCACGATGGTCTGCACCGCGATGCCCGAGCCGCCGAACAGCAGCAGCACAGTGAAGCTCGAGAAATTGACCGCGTTCATGCCCGCCACGGCGCCCGCGCCCAGGCGCCCCACGAACCAGGTGTCGATCACGTTCAGGAAAGCCTGCACGCCGAACTGCACGAACAGCGGCCAAGCGATCGCCACCACCGCGCGGTAATCCACGCGGCGCGTGCCGTCAGTCTGGTAAAGTACGGCCGGAAGCCGGGATTGGACGGCGGGTGCGTTCATAGTGCGACTGTAACGAGTAGAGGTTGCGCACGCGTCTGACAATCCGGTGTGCGTCCGAGTGGCTGGTGACTGGTGGTTGGTGGCTGGTGGCTGGTGGCTGGCAACTGCATACCACTAGCCACTAACCTCTCATCACTATCTTCTAACCACTAGCCACCAGCCACTAACCACTAAATCCCTACTTGTAATTGCCGAAGCTGATCGGCAGGGGCAGGTCCATCTCGCGCACGGCCTGCTGCACGGCCTGCAACTCGTCGCGGCTCTTGCCGCTGACCCTGATCACGTCACCCTGGATGCTGGCCTGCACCTTGAACTTGGCGGCCTTGATCATCTTGGTGATCTCTTTGGCCTTGTCGGCCGGGATGCCGTCGATGATGGTGTAGATCTGCCGCAGCGCGCCGCCCGAGGCGGGCTCTTCGGTCTTGAGCTCAAGCGCCTTCACGTTGATGCCGCGCTTGGCGAGCTTGGTCTTGAAAATGTCCAGCATGGCCTCCTGGACCATCTTGTCGGTGGCCGTGACGGTGACCTTCTTCTCGCCCTTGTTCCACTCAAGCTGGGCGATCTTGCCCTTGAAGTCCCAGCGCTGGCCGATCTCCTTCACCGCCTGCTGCCAGGCGTTGTCGATCTCGTGGACGTCCACGCTTGCCATGATGTCCATGCTGCTGTCGGCCATGAGCCACCTCCGGCGCATTCTCTAGCAAACCCCAGCCCCGGCCGGAAGGCCGGGGGAGCCAGGGTGAACGAACGAGTTTCCGGTTGATTCAGCGGACACGTCGTTCACGGGATCCGCGAGTCGCCGGTTTATCCCCCGGCCTCCCGGCCGGGGCTGGGGGCGTTACACTCACGACATGACCCAGGACAAACGCAAGCTCGGGCGCATCATGAAACGCAAGCGGATGCAGAAGCAGCCGCCGGCGGACCTGTCCGTGGTTGAAACCGAGCGCGTGTTCAAGGTCGAGCTGCCCCAGGAGGGCATGCGCGTTGACAAGTTCATCCTTGAGCGCACGCCCTGGATGTCGCGCACCAAGGCCGTGCACGCCTTCGACGAAGAGCGCGTGCTGAAGAACGACCTGCCCGTGGCGCCCGGCAAAAAGCTGCGCGCCGGCGACGTGGTGAAGCTGATCCTGCCGCCGCCCCACGAAGACATCACTGAAATGGCGCGCATTCCCTATGACATCGTCTACGAAGACGACACCATGTTCGTGGTCAGCAAGCCGCCCCACCTGATCGTGCACCCCACGGGCGGCTACCGCTACACCACGCTGTTGAACGCCCTGCACCTGCGCTTTCAACAGACAGAGCACTTCCCGCGCCTGGTCAATCGCATCGACAAAGAGACCAGCGGCCTGATCATCTGCGGCAAGACCGGCAAGATGACGGGCAAGCTCGGCAAGGCGCTGGAAGACAAGGAAGTGGTGAAAGACTACCTGGCGCTGGTCGAGGGCGTAGTTGAGCTTGACCACCAGTTCATTGACCTGCCCATCGGCCGCGACGAAGACGCCGAAGTCAGCATGCTGCGCCGCGTAGACCCGGCCGGCCAGCACGCCAGCACGGAGGTGTGGGCCGTCGAGCGCTTCAAACGCTTCTCCCTGGTGCGCTGCCGGCTGCACACCGGGCGCATGCACCAGATCCGCGTGCACATGCAGGCGATCGGCCACCCGCTGGTGTGCGACCACCACTACGGCATCCGCGACGAGTTGCTGGAAAGCGACCTGCACGAGCCGCCGCCGCCCCCCACGCGCATCGAGAGCCCGTACGGTTTCAAGGAAGGCGACTCCGAGGCCGACGTCACCGAGCGCATCCGTGCGCTGGATACGCTCAAGCGCCACGAATACGAGGCCCTGGCCCGGGGTGAGTGCGTGCCCAGGGGCGAGCACGACGCGCTGATCCTCGGCCGTTGCGCCCTGCACAGCCATTACCTGAAGCTCACACACCCCAGCACGAAGCAGGTGCTGGAGCTGACCGCGCCGCTGCCGCCGGACATCGCCAACGCCATCGACAGGATCCGCAATTCGTAGCGCAGGTATCACGCAGTAAACGAACCAGAAGGTCGCATGGGACTTTCTGCATGGCCCGTGGGCGTCTTGATCGATGATGGCGCGGGCGAGGCGCCCGCGCCCGGTGCAGGCAAGGTGCCTGCGCTACGGCACTTGCCACGACGCGCCGCGTAAGGACAATGCCCCCACACTAGGGGGTGTTATGCCGGAACGGGCTGTTCGTATTGCCATCATCGGGGCTGGTCCCAGCGCCTATTACGCCGCGGCCGCGCTGATCGGACAGCGCAACGTCGAAGTGCGCGTCGACATGTTCGACCGCCTGCCCGCGCCCTACGGCCTTGTGCGCTACGGCGTCGCGCCGGACCACCAGCGCATCAAGAGCGTCGCCAACCTGTACGAAAAGACCGCCAACGACCCGCGCGTGCGCTTCTTCGGCTGCGTCGAGTTCGGCAAGCACATCACCATCGACAACCTGCGCCCCCTGTACGACATGCTGGTATTCGCCACTGGCGCCCAGAGCGACCGGCACCTGGGCATCCCCGGCGAAGACCTGCAGGGCAGCATGTCTGCCACCGAGTTCGTGGCCTGGTACAACGGCCACCCGGACTACCGCGACCTGAACCCCAACCTCGAAGTGGAAGGCGTGGCCGTGGTGGGCGTCGGCAACGTGGCCATGGACGTCGCGCGCATTTTGGCCAAGACGGTCGACGAGCTGAAAGAAACCGACATCGCCGAGCACGCCCTGGAAACACTGAAACACAGCAAGGTCAAGAACATCTACGTGCTGGGCCGGCGCGGCGCGGCGCAGGCCAAGTTCACCAACCCGGAAATCAAAGAGTTCGGCAAGCTCGAGCACGCCGACCCCGTGGTGTTGGCCAACGAGCTCGAGCTCGACCCCCACAGCGCCGCCACGGTCGAGCAGGACCGCATGGCGCGCCAGAACGTTGAAATCCTGCGCGAGTACGCAAACCGCGGCCCCGGCGACAAGCCGCGCAAGGTGCACTTCCGCTTCCTGGTCAGCCCGGTCGAGATCACCGGCAACGACAGCCATGTGGCGAGCATGAAGATCGAGCGCAACAAGCTGGTCAGCACCCCCGACGGCTACCTGAACGCCGAGGGCACCGGCGAGTTCGAGGAGCTGCCGGTCGGCATGGTGTTGCGCAGCGTGGGCTACAAGGGCACTCCCCTGCCCGGCGTGCCCTACGACAAGCGCAAGGGGACGATCCCCAACGACCACGGCCGCCTGCTGAACCCGGAGACCGGCGACGTGATCCCCGGCGCGTACGTGGTGGGCTGGGCCAAGCGCGGCCCCACGGGAGTGATCGGGACCAACAAGAAGGACGCCGAGGAAACCGTGGCGCTGATGCTGGAGGACGTAAAGCACCTGCGCCGCGCGGCCGTGGCGCACGGCCAGGACAAGAAACTCGAGGACCTGCTGGCCGAGACGGGCTGCAGGTACATCAGCTTCGAAGAGTGGCAGAAGGCCAACGCGCTTGAAATTGAACGCGGCAAGGCCCAGGGCCGCCCCAGGGTAAAGTTCCTGAACGCCGATGAAATCCGCACCGCTCTGGGCGGTGAGTGATGGCCCACTAAGACGCACTAAGGAGCACGAAGATGCCCAAAGAACAGGAACTCCTCTTTAAGGAGGAGGTATATGCAATTGTCGGGGCAGCCATGGAGGTTCACAGCGTACTGGGACACGGCTTTCTTGAAGCTGTCTACCAGGAAGCGATGGAAATCGAATTGAGGCTGCGTGGCTTACCCTTCGAATCGGCGAAGCGTCTGCGCATGCGATACAAAGATGAATACCTGAAGAAGGAGTATGAGGCTGACCTGCTGGTGTTCGGAGAGATTATCGTCGAGCTGAAAGCCACGGACAGCCTGACGTCGAAGGACGAGTCACAGTTGATCAATTACCTGAACGCCACGGGAAAAAGGGTTGGCCTTTTGATCAACTTCGGCAGTGTTGGCCGCCTCGAGTGGATGCGCCGGGTCAACTGACTTCGTGTCACTTCGTGTGTCTTCGTGGGCAAAAAGCCGCCTTCCCTACTCGCGTTCGGCGGCTGCTTTGGCCGCGGTGATCTGTTCCACCACCTGGGCGCGTTCCCTTTGGTGAATCCGGCGCAGGGCTTCGTCGTTGGCGATGTTGGCGTCCACCTCGGCGTGGATGGCCTTCACCTCTTCGCGGGTGATCTTCAAAACCTCTTCGCTGAACACGTCGGTGGTCTTCAACGCCCGGGCCAGGGTGCGCACCGCGAACACCAGCGGCAGCGCGCAGAACAGCCGGATGTCGCGCTCAATGGCCGGTATCGTCAGCGTGTATTCAAGCGCCTCGTCCAGCCACAGCAGCGTCATCTCGGCCAGGCCGGCTACCACCTCGCGGCCGCGCGGGTCACTAGGATTGTCCAGCAGGGTCTGCAGGTCGATGCCGGCGGCCTGGAACAGCTTGCTGGGCACGTACGCCACGCCGCGCGCGATGTCGTCGGTGACGCCCTTGATGATGTTGGTGACCTGCAACCCAAGGCCGAAATTGATGGCGCGCTCGTCGAGGCGCGCCTTGATGTCCGGCGTGATGCTTGACCTGTCAAGGGCCCACTCGTTGCACAGCAGCTTGCCCACGGTGCCCGCCACGTAGTAGCAGTAGCGCTTCAGGTCTTCTTCGTCGTTGAGGCGCAGGCCCTCGCCGCGCATTTCGCGGCGCACGGTCTCGGCCATGCCGTTGGCCATTTCCACGATGCTGGTGTGCATGGCCTGGCGCGCGCCCGGCCGGAACTCGTACCAGGTCTTCAGCACGCGGGTGGTGTTGCGGCACAGCTGGTGGTCCTGGCCGTCCAGCGCCGTGTCGGCGAACAGCTTCTCGACGTCGGCGGCGAGCAGCGGCCAGTTGTGCGGGTCGCCGATGGTGGCGGCAAAGTTATCGAGCATCGCGGCGCGCGACTCGGCGGGCAGGCTGGTGGTGTCCTCGATGGTGTCGAGGATGCGGCAGATCAGGTAGGCGACGCCGATCTCGTCGCGCAGGGGCTCACGCAGCAGCTCGATGCCCAGCGCGAAGGTGCGCGAGACGGCCGGCAGCACCTCGCGGCACCAGGCCTGGTTTTCAGGGGTCAGACGCATAACGCTCTCCGGGCGCGGAGTATAGCGTTCCGCGGGCGGTGTCCAGAGCGGGGCGTGGAGGAATTTGGGCCTACTCGGTCTGGTAGGCCAGCCAGTCGGCCTCGAGTTTTTTCCAGCCGGCGGCGTCGAGGCCGAAAGCCTTCTCGAAGGCGGGTACGGGGTTGTCCTTGTCCACTTCGCCGTCGAGGTCCATCTTGATGAACTTGAGCAGCTTCTCGCGGTACTTGGGCCTGGCGTCCGGCCCCCAGTGGAACAGGAATGAGTAGAAACCGCGGAAGTACCAGTTATCGATCGCCCGCAACTGGCGGGGGTCGCCGTACAGCAGCAGGTCGGGCTCGGTCCAGCCGGGGATTTTTCCATCCGGGCCCTGGTGCGGGCTTCCAGGTCCTCAGGCGACGTGGATTCCACGAAGTCGCGCGCAGTCAGCAGCGAACCGCCGAATGACACCACGCGCTCGTTGGCGTCCTTCTCGAAGGGCTTCTTCCAGCGTCCCAGCGCCTTGGCGGTATCCGGGTCGTTGAACATGAAGTGAAGCGCGGACAGCTGCTGCCCCGCGATCTCCGCCCGGGTGATGGAGATGGCGGTGTGCAGGAACGCCTCCAGGAACCAGGCGTTGTATGCCCGGAAGTCCTTGCCTTCCTCAATGCTGGCGGGCGGGTGCGGGTGGTGGTTGTACAGCTCCACGTCGATCAGCGCGCGGATGAACGCCCCCATGCTGCTGCGCTGGTCGGTGAACACCAGGCTGACGTGGCCGCTGCCGGGCTCCGTGCGGACTTCCACCCCGTCCGAGCTCTTGTAGCCCTGGTCGCGCATGTAGGCCTGCCAGTGCGAAGCGTCCTTGAACAGCTTGACCACGATGGGCGCCGCGTCGCGCTGATCCTGGCTGAGGTTGCCAGGCAGGGTGCGTTTCAGGCCCAGGGGCTTGCGGAACTCCTTCTCGAAGAACGCCGGGAACACCGCCGCGCAGAACAGCGCGTGATCGATGCGCTTCTCGGCGGCGGCCTTGTCTTCGCCCGCGTCCTTCAATTGCACGAAGATCACGAACGGGTCGCGCCAGAACGTCACCCAGGTCCCGATGCCGCCTGCCTTCTCCGCCTTGAAGGCGCGCTCGGCCTCGGCCACCTTCAGACGCCAGGGCTCGTCGGCCAGGATGCGGTCAAGCTCGGCGCGGCCGTCGCCCAGCAGCTTGTTGATCTCGTCCAGGCGGATCTTGTCGGCCAGCAACGCCCAGCCTTCGTCGGCGCGCTTCTCGATGCTGAGGATTTCGTCGTGCAGCTCTTGCATGCCCTCGATCAGCCCGCTGTCGCGCAGCTCGGCGGCGAGCCTGGCCGATGCCTCGAAATCCAGCAGGTGGTGGCCCAGCCTGCGGTGGGCCTGCTCGAACTGCGGGCTCTTTTCGGGTTTGCCGCGGTTGTGGGAGAGCACCAGGCCGTACAGTCCGGCGGCATCCGCCATCGCGTTGAGTTTCTCGAGGCGTGCGGCCAGGGCCATCAGCTCGGCGTCGGTGTAGCCCGCCCCGTCCTCGGCGCCGATGAAGTCGGCAGCCCTGCGCCCGATCAGCAGCAGGTCACCGGATTCCAGCCCGGCCTGCTCGGCCTGGTCCAGCAGTTTCAGCAGGTCGCGAGAAGTCTGGCCCGGCACATCGAGCTGCTTCAGGATTCGCTCGCGCGCCGTTTCTTCTTTTACTTCGGGCGCCTGGTCGGGCGTGTTGCCTGTCCGGGCAGTGGGGTTCGCCGCCGCCGGGGTGCTGCCCAGCATGCCGGCGGCCCATGCGCCGCCCAGGCCGGCGCCCGCCAGCACGAAAACTACCACCAGCGCAACCAGCAGGCCCGCTCGTGACTTCGGTGCGGGTCCGCCTGCCGGGCCGACCGCGGCCATGCGGTTGCTGGTTTCACGCTGCTTGACGAAGACTCTTGTGGGGTCGGCTGCGACACGGCGCCCGGAGGCGGTGCTGCGCATCACTTCGCCGCCTGAGCCGAGCTCGACCTCGGCATCGATGTGCAGACCGGCTTCCTGGCCGGGCTGGGGCACGCAGAGGTGTGCGCCGCACTGCTTGCAGACGAACTCACGCCCGGCATAGCTCGTGGCAACGCGGTAAGGCTTGCTGCAACCGCTGCAGTTGAATGAAATCACGTCGGACATGATCGTTCGAAAGGTTGCGCCCAGCTTCAATTGCACCAATCTTAACATGTCGCATCAGGAACGGAAATGTGCAATCCCCGGGGGTTTACAGCAGAATTTGGGTTACTATCATTCGCCACCCTGTTGCGGGTGTAGCTCAGTGGTAGAGCATCACGTTGCCAACGTGATGGTCGTGGGTTCGAGTCCCATCACCCGCTCCATCTCTTGAACAGCGGTCGCGCGGTCAATCAGGCTCGCGCGACCGCTTCGTTTACGGCAGGCGTCGCCCGCCTGCGGGCGGGCTTTGGCCTGCCTACTTCGCGTCCGCGACAGTCCACCGGACTGTCGCGGGGTTCGAGTCCCATCACCCGCTCCACTATCAATCTGCGGTCGCGTGAACTCTCCCGTTCGCGCGACCGCTCGCTTTAAGGGGACTGTCCCCGCAGTTGGGGACTGTCCCCGTCTTCGAAACGCAACAAGGCTCCCATGCACGAAGAGAGGGACAGGCACCTTTGGTGCCTGTCCCTTTCCCCCGGCCGCGCGCTTGCGGCTCTTGTTCCTACTGCAGATGCTGCCTGATGTACGCCGTGGCCGCCCGCTCTTCGCTGCTCATGCCGGCCTGCACGGCCAGTTTCTTCGCGTCGTCAACACCGTAGCCCCGGTGCACCAGCCAGGCCCAGAACACCGCGCCGCTGCGGTTGCTGCTGGCGCAGTGCACCAGCGTGGCGGAGCCGCGCTCCGCGGCCGTGTCCATCAGTTTGAACACCTGCTGCAGATCTGCCTCTGCCCAGCCGCGGGCGCGCAGCTCGATGTGAACATAATCCTTGAAGCCCTGCGCCCGAACGGCGGCATCCTGGTCGTAACCGGGATCCTCAGCCCTGTCGCGCAGGTTGATCACCTGGGTGATGCCCACCTGCTTGAGCGCCGCCCAGTCGGACTGCGCCGGCTGGCCGGAAAAGTACAGCGGCCCGAAACGCGTCAGGTTCGGGACTGAGCCGATGCCCGCGCGCTCCACCTGCCAGTTGAACGCGGCCTGCCTGCCGGCAGGCGGCGGAGTCTTTTTCAGCCTCCGGGCCGCAGCCCAGGGGCAGCATTGCGAGTGCGGCAATCAACAGCAGCCGGGTCATGGGTGGCCTCCTCGTTGTCACCTGCACAACGCCGGCGGCGCGCGTTTTCGTCCGTGCCTGCTGTTCAGCCCTCTCCCAGCAGCGTCCGGATCTCGGCCAGCTTGTCGGGGGGCGTGCGGCCGGAGCGCTCGGCCGTGTCGCAGGCCGCGAACATGGCGGCGACGTACAATCGACGCGCATCGCCGCTCAGCACGGCCAGGTGGCGGCGGATGGTTCCGACATCGCCGCGCACCACGGGGCCGGTCAGCGCGGCCCGGGGGCCCAGTTTTTCGGCGTTTTGAAGCGTGCCGCGCGCGAGCGGGATCAGCATGCGGCCCGCGTGCTCGGCCGGGATGCCCGCCTGCCGAAGCATCTCCGCGCCGGCATCCAGCAGCGCCGCCAGCGCGTTGCTGGCCAGCACAGCGGCGGCGTGGTAGGGCACGCGCTGCTGGTCGCTCAGCTCAAGCAGCGTGACGCCCAGCGCGCCCGCCAGCGTGTGCACGGCGGCGCGGACTTCCGGTCCGCCGGCCACGGCGCCGTAGCTGCCGCGGATCAACTCGTGGCCGCCCTGGGGCGGGAAACTCTGCAGCAGGTGGAAGACACCAGTCAGCGCTCCCGCGCCGGCCAGGGGCTCAATGGCCTCCGGGCCGCGGGCGCCGGACGTGTGCACGAACAGCAGGGCACCGGCGCCGGGGATGGCAGCGAACTCGTTGGCGACGGTCTCAAGGGCGTCGTCGGGCACGGACAGCACGACCAGGGTGCCGGGCGCCAGGCCCTGCAGGAAGGCCTCCGCACCCTGCCGATATACGCTGTCGCCTGCGGCCGGGCGCGAGCGTCCGCCGGTGCGCAGCAATGCGCCGGCCGGCAAAGCCGAAGCCAATGCGCGGCCGAAGCGCCCCATGCCGTAGATGGCGACGTTGGATTCCGTCATGCCCACATGATGCCATGGACAGGAGGCAGGGTAAGAGCCCCGGCGGAAACGCCGGGGACGCCCGCCGTTGTTGGCGGGCGATCGGATGCGGGGCGGCTCACGCGGCCCAGGCCGCGTGTCCCCGGCCTCTCGGCCGGGGCTCTACTTGATGCCCGCCAATTTGGAGATTTCGGGGTCGACGTCGTAGCTCTGGACGACGTTGCCGAAGGCGTTTTTCCACTGGCGCACGCGTTCGCGCGAGACGCCGTATTCCTCGGCGATGGCTTCGCCGGAGGTGCCATCCTTGAGCAGCTTCAGGAACCGCTTGAACTTGGCCTTGCCGTACTGGTTGATGAAATTGCGCGCCACGGTGGCCGAATCCACGCCTGTCGGGTTGCTGTTTGCCGCCACGGATGTCCTCCTTGCTGGGCGTCACTATTGACGCGTAAACACCAGCATGCGCGACAGCTCTTGCCATGTCAAGGGTAGAATCGTTCACGGCGATATGCGAAACACGGTTGCCATCGCCCGCCCCGTCCCCTAGCATTTCTGCTCGAATTATCTAACCCTCAAGGAACGCGACGCATGGCTGGACAGGCTGCAATCGGCGCCCCCCTGGCGCACGCCATCGAGATCGAACAGGCGCCGGCCGTAAAGGGCTGGATCAAGTCCCCCACGTGGGACAAGCGCTGGATCATCTTCCCCGCGCTGCTGGCGCCGCTGCCGCCGGCGATCTACTACCTGTCGCTGTATTTCCTTGGCCGTTACAGCGGCATGGATGCAGCCACCCGCGTGGGCGCGGCCGAGGACATTGTCAGCCTGTTCGTGATGGTGCTGGTGGGCGGGCCCCACGTCTGGGTCACGTTCACGCGCACCTGGCTGCACCCGGAGTTCCGGCGCCGCGAGAAGATCTGGTACATCGCCAGCTTCGGCGTGGTGCCGTTCGTGGCAACCATGGCGCTGTCCAGCGAGCTGACACGCAAGCTGCTGCTGACCGGCTTCTTCTTCATTGCCAGCCTGCACATCATCCACCAGCTTTCCTACGTGATCCGCTTCTACCAGGACCGCGACGCCGCCCGGCCCAGCCTGCGCAGCCGGCTGATCGACATCGGCGCCGTGCTGTTCCCGCTGTACCCGGTCAGCACCTTCCGCATGGTGATGGTGAATGAAAACAGCATGGCCTTCGCCTGGGCCAGCCAGTGGTTCGGCCTTGAGCAGGCCCGCGCCCTGAAATTCAACATCGGGCGCGCCCACCCCCTGCTGCCCGACTTCATCCTCAGCGACTGGTTCTGGATGGTGAACCTGGCCGCGCTGTTGATCGCGCTCACCCTGTGGACGGTCAAGAGCGTCCGCGAGCACAAGGCCGGCATCCTGCACAAGCCCAAGTTCATGCTGATCTGCGCCGCGATCGCCGTCGGCCTGTTCTGCCCGCTGTGGCCGAACCTGGATTCCAGCTTCCAGGGCTTCAACCTGTGGCACAGCCTGCAGTA
This sequence comes from Planctomycetota bacterium, assembly GCA_027493625.1. Taxonomy (GTDB): domain Bacteria; phylum Planctomycetota; class UBA8742; order UBA2392; family UBA2392; genus JACKID01. The sequence goes on from JAOSKM010000003.1 coordinate 429,660, forward strand.
CATCGCACTCACCTGGTTCATCACCCGCTTCCAGATCAGCAAGGGCCGCAAGCAGCACCGCTTCGTGAGCTGGCTGGCCGCCGACGACCGCGGCGGGGCAAAGTACTATGGCGTGGCGTTCGGCATCGTGGTCGCGCTGATCGGCCTGATCCTGGGCATCGCCATGATCCTCAGCCACGTGCAGGGCGTGGGCATGTTCGGCGGCAGCGGCGAGGTCGGCACCATGAGCTACCGGCCGGGCGCGATCCTGCAGGCTTACTACCTGTTCGGCTTCGGCCTGCTGCTGACCCACTACTTCCACGACGCCTTCCTGTTCAACCTGCACACCTTCAGCCGGAAAGCGGCGAATACGCGGGAGTAAGGCGCGCTGCGCCCCTACCTGGCGCGGCCGTACTCGTCGCCGGGTGCGGGCAGCGTCACGATGATGCGCGAGGCGAACTCCGCCATCACCTCGGCGGCGCCGTCGCGCATCGCCAGCAGCTTGACGGAAGCCTCGGTGTTGCCGGCCTGCCCGCTGCGCTGGATGCCCAGCGAGTAGCGGTACAGCATCGTGCCGGTTTCCCGGTCGGTGAGGGTGAAGGTGCCGGACACGTAGGCGCCGGGCGTGCCTTCGCTGGTGAAGGTGGTGACGTCCACCTCGCCTTCCAGCACCAGGTGGTAGAGGTACTTCTCGGTGTCGGGCTCAGCGGTGGTGGACGCGAGGCTGCGCCCGTCGGCCCATTTCCTGATTTCCGGCGTGAACAGCGGCTCCGGCAGGGGTGTTTCGCCCTGCTCGGTTTCCTTCACCTTTACCACCAGCTGGCCGTTGTCGCGCGAGGGCAGCAGCACGCGCCACAGCCACACGTTCATGGCGATGCCCAGGCGCCGCCCGATCAGGTGATCGAGGTCCAGGCTGGCGCGCACGTAGCCGAACCCGTCGCCGGTGGAGGTGAACTGGTGGACGCGGGCGGAGGCGCGCCCGCCGGCGTCCGTCGCGCGGTCGCCTTCCACCACGCCGCGGAAACCGGCGCCGGGCCCCAGGCCAGCGGCACGTCGCTGACCGGCGTGCCGCGGAAGCTGGCGCGCAGCACCAGCGGATCGGGCAGCCCGCCGTTGACGCGCAGGTGCTGGTCGCCGCCCTGCTGGTCGATCCTGACCAGCGCCGGCAGCTCCCACAACGACAGCAGCGCGGTCTCCAGCTTGTCGAAGGCAGTGCGGTTCAGGGTATCCGAAGCCAGCAGCTCGAGCGCCACCACCCGCACCGCCAGCAGAAAGTACTCGCCCCATACCTCCATGCGCTTGCCGATGCTGCCCAGGCCCGCCGGCGGCTGCGGAAGCTTCGGCCAGGGCGCTCTGCGCCGCCGGCAGCAGCGCGCGCGCCCGCAGCTTCAGCTCGTTGCGCTGGATCGCCCGCACGGCCACGGCCTCGAAGCCGTTGCTGGCGGCATCCGAGCGCACGGCGTCGGTGAACTCGTCAATGCCGAACCAGGCCGCCTGCTCGGTGACGACCTGCGCGAACTGGGTATCCTTGAACAGCGCCTGGTGAGGCGTGACGGCGAAATCGCAGATCAGGATCTCGAGCCGCTGCTCGGCCACTTCGGCGGCTTCACGCGGGGTGCGCGCCAGCCCGTAGGCCACGATGTAGTCGCTTTCCGGGTAGTCCGGGTGGCGGCCGTGGTAGGTCCATTCCGGCATGCGCACGGGACGGATGTTCAAGCCGCCGCGCCCCGGGTCGGAGGCACAGGCCGTGAGCAAAATGCCCAGCAGGGCCACTATGATGAAGGCAAACCGTTCCACTGCCAATTTCCGGGGAACGTACGGGGTCAGCACGTAATAATGCGGGCAACCCCCGAAAACGCAAGCCCGCAACCGACCAGGATCTGCGCATGAAAATCCGGACTCTCCTTGCCGCAGTGCTGCTGCTGTTCATCGGCGGACGCGCGGTCGCCGACGACACGCCGGGCGCACAGCCGACGGCGCCGAACATCGACAGCATCACGCTGGCCGACATCCGCGGGGACGTGCAGTTCCTGGCCTCGGATGAAATGGTCGGGCGTGAAACCCTGAAGCCGGAGTCGGCCATCACGGCGGCCTACGTGCGCAGCCGCATGGAGCGCGCGGGCGTGCAGCCGGCCGGCGTGAACGGCGGCTGGTACCAGCCGGTGAAGCTGAAGCACAACGCCTGGCAGGCGGCCCCCAGCCTGTCGTGGACGCGCGGCGGGCAGACCGAGAGCCTCGAATACGCCAGGGACTTCGTCAGCACGGACGGCCCGTCCGCCGGCCTGGAACTGCGGGCCGGCCAGGTGGTGTTCGCGGGCTACGCAGTGAACGACAGCGCGCGTTCCTACAACGACATCGAGGGAGTAGACCTGAAGGGCAAGCTGGCGCTGATCCTGCGCTACGAGCCCACACCCTGGGTGCGCGCCGGGCGCAATCCCTTCTCGCGCAACGCTTTCCTGCAGACCAAGACGGCGCTGTTGCGCCAGGCCGGCGCGGCCGGCGTGCTGCTGGTGACCGGCCCGCGCTCTCTGGGCGGCAGCGACAACCGGACCCTGCCCTCGCCGGAGGCCGGTGAAAAATCGCCGCCGCTGTCGCTTGACCTGGGCGACGACAAGGCCGCGGACTCGCTGCCCTTCTTCCAGCTCACACTGGCCGCCTGCGACCGCCTGCTGGGCGGCAAGGGAGAAACCGAGCGCCTGCAGAAGGCCTTCGACGAGGGCGACTTCAGCGCGCGGCCCGACCTGTCCGGCGTGTCGCTGGACCTGAAGGCCGTGTCCACCGTGGTGCGCGGCGAAGACCGCAACGTGGCGGGCATGGTGAAGGGCGAACTGGACGAGTGGATCATCTTCGGCGCCCACCACGACCACCTGGGTTACGGCTATTTCGGCGCGCGCGACGCGCGCACGGCCATGGGCCAGGTCCACAACGGCGCCGACGACAACGCCAGCGGCGTTGCGACCGTGCTGGAGATCGCGGAGGCGCTGGCAACCTGCGGGCGCAAGCCGCGGCGCTCGTTCCTGTTCCTGACTTTCACGGGCGAGGAAAAGGGCCTGCTGGGCAGCAGCTGGTACGTCAAGCACCCGTTGATCCCGCACGAGAAGGTGGTGGCGATGATCAACATCGACATGATCGGGCGGCTTGACCAGGCCAAGGTCACCATGGACGGCACCTCCTGCAGCAAGCTGCTGGACCGGCACTGCAAGGAGGCCGCGCCGCTGTTCCCTGAGCTGAAGGTCGGCTTCAACGACCGGCCGCCGATGCCGGCCTCGGACCACTGGCCGTTCTTCAGCCAGGCGGGCATCCCGGTGTTCTTCCCGTTCGGGGGCGTGAACAAGTTCATGCACACGGCCGAGGACGACGCGGAGACGATCAACTACGCCGACATGCTGGCGTGCATCAAGCTGCTGTACGAGATCGGCTGGCGCATCAGCGAGGACCCGGGCTACGCGGACTACACCGGGCCGGTGAAGGGCAGCATCGGTCCGGACGGCAAGAGCCGCGACCCCAACGCGCCCAAGGTTGCGGACCCGGACGCGGAGCAGGAAGAAGAGTTCTCGGCGGGCGAGTGACCGGGCCGCAAGCGGGGACAGGCACCTTTGGTGCCTGTCCCTTTTTCGCGTTCCATACCTGCTGATCTCCCCATTAGCCCAAAAAGTCGAAACTCGTTTCCGATGGAAGGCAACTGCGGTGAACCACGAAGAGCCACCAAGGGCCACGAAGAACGGCAGGTCATGCTTTCCTTCGTGGTCCTTCGTGGTCCTTCGTGGTTAACTTGTTTTTGCAGTTATCGGTAAGAGGGACTAAAGGTGCCAGTCGAAACTCGTTTCCGATGGAAGGCAACTGCGGTGAACCACGAAGAGCCACCAAGGGCCACGAAGAACGGCAGGTCATGCTTTCCTTCGTGGTCCTTCGTGGTCCTTCGTGGTTAACTTGTTTTTGCAGTTGTCAGTAAGAGCGACAGGCGCCAAAGGTGCCCGTCCCTGGCGACCTTTCGCTGTACTTGACATGTAAGTAAGAACTTACTTACATGTGGACATGGCTACACTGACGCGCAAACCATCCAGCGAGCGGCGCGAGGAAATCGTGCTGGCCGTGCTGCGCATCATCGGCGAGCGCGGGCTGACTTCCCTCAGCACCTCCAGCCTCGCCGAGGAAGTCGGCGTCACCACCGGCGCCCTGTTCCGCCACTTCCATTCCCGCGAGGAAATCCTGGCCGAGGTCGTGCGCCACGCTCTGGCGCGCATCGAGGAGACCTTCCCCGGGGACTCACTGCCGCCGCTTGAGCGCCTGCGGCAACTGGCGATCAACCGTGTGCGCCTGCTTTCCGAGAACCCCGGCCTGAGCTGGCTGCTGCGGTCCGAGCAGGCCTACCTGGAGCTGCCGGAGGCGTCCGTGGAGCTGCTGCGGGACGCGGTCAAGCGCTCGCGGCGCTTCCTGCTGGACGCCCTGCGCGAAGGCGCCCAGCGCGGCGAAATCCGCGACGACATCGAGCCCGAGCTGCTGCTGGTGCCGATCCTCGGCACCATCCATGCGCTCGCCGGCTCGCCGGGTCTGCAGCGCCACTCCGCGCGCGACCACCAGCCGGACCGCATCATCTCGGCGCTGCTGCAGATGCTGGCGCCGTCACAACCAACCACCGGGCGCAAACACAGACGAAGGCAAGGAGACAACCGATGACCATCACCACCGACACCCTGGTAGGCCAGCTCGCCGCTGAGCAGCCGCTTTCCACGCGGGTTTTCGCCCGCCACGGCATCGACTACTGCTGCGGCGGCGGACGCCCGCTGGGCGAAGTCTGCAGCGAGAAGGGGCTCGACAGCGGCAGCCTCGTGGCCGAGATCGAGAAGGAACTGAACGCACCCGGCGAGCAGCCGGCGCGCTGGGACAACGCCCCGCTGCCCGAGCTGATCGACCACATCCTGCAGGCCTACCACGTTCCGCTGTGGGAAGAGCTGGCGCGCCTCGACGCCATGGCCCGCAAGGTCCACATGGTCCACGGCGACAAGGACCCCGAGATGCTGGGCGGCATCGTCGAGGTGTTCGGCGGACTGAAGGCCGAGCTCGACCAGCACATGCGCAAGGAAGAGCAGATCCTGTTCCCCATGATCAAGGGGGGCCAGGGCGCCATGGCGGGCGGGCCGATCCACGTGATGAACCACGAGCACGAAAGCTGCGGCGAAGCCCTGCGCCGCCTGCGCCTGCTGACCAACAACTACGACGTGCCGGAAGCCGCCTGCAACACCTGGCGCGCCCTGTGGCACGGGCTGGCGGCGCTGGAGGAAGACCTGCACCAGCACATCCACCTCGAGAACAACATCCTGTTCCCGCGCGCGCTGAAAGAGTAAGCGGCGGGGAAAGCACGCGGGCTGCCGGCTCCCCACGGCCGGCAGCCCGTGGTATCCGCAGGTTACTGGACTTTCTTGCCCAGCTGGTAGGTTTCCCGGACCAGCAGGTTGCCGGACTCGTCCCAGGTGCGCCACGCACCGTCCTTCTCACCGCGCACGAAGGCGCCCAGCTCGGCCAGTTTCCCGTTGCGGTAGTAGCTGCGCTGGTAGCCGTGCTGGATCTCGGTGCCGTCGTCGGCGACGGTCACCGTCCACTCCATGCTGGTGCTGCCGTCCGGGTACGTCTCGCTGCGGGGCTGGACCTTCGCGCCCCTGAAGAAGAACTCTTCTTTGGCCAGCGTGCCCTCGCGGTAGCTGCGGCGCGCGGAGAGGTTGCCGTCTTCATCAAACTCCTGCCACTCGCCGACGCGCAGGCCCCTGGCGTAGCTGCCCTTCAGGCGCAGCACCTCGATGTCGTACCACTCAAGCCATTCCCCGTGCTCGAGCCCGTCCTCGTACTGGCCGCGCCGGGCCAGCACACCGGTCGGGTGCCACCAGCTCCATTCACCGCTGCGCAGGCCCCTGTTCCACTCCCCCTTGAAGCTCTGCTGGCGGTTGCGGTAGCAGCCTGCGGTGGGCCCGTGCAGCAGGCCGCCCTCCCAGACCTCGCTCAACTCCTCGACGCCGTTGTCGTGGTTCACCACCCAGCGCCCCACCTTCTGCCCGTCCTTGTATTCGCCGGAGCTGCGCACGCGGCCGTCTTCAAACCAGCTGATCGATTCCCCCACCGGGCGGCCGTGCTCGAAACGCGCGGTCGACTCCAGGCCGCCGGCGGCATGCCAGGTGCGCCATTCGCCGTGCTTCTGCCCCTCCACGTACTCGCCCTCCGAGGCCTTGCGCCCGTTGGGGTGCCACTCGATCCAGGCGCCGGTCTGCCGGTCGTCAACGTACGCGCCTTCGTACGCGAGCTGCCGGTTGGCATGCCAGCCGCGCCAGCTGCCCACGCGCTTGCCGGCCGCATACTGGCCCTGGACCTTCTCTTCGCCGGTTTCGTACCACTCGCGCCAGGCGCCGTCGGGCACTTCGCGTCCGTCCACGGTGATGATCCGCCACTGCACCTTGGTGGCCCCGCTGGGCCAGCGCTCAATGCGCTCGCCGTCAGCGCCCACGGTGTCGATCTCGTCCTTCTTGAGCCGGCTGTCGTCCAGCAGCATCACCCCCGCCACCATGGCGGCGGCGGTCAGCAGGGCCATCACCACGCCGCCGATGAGGTAGGTGCGTGCGGCCGTGGACAGCTTCCGGTGTGCGGGGGGAAGGGCGTGATAGGCGCCGGATTCGAAGCGGATGGTGGTGTCTTCGACGGCACGGACCTGGGTGCTGTCATCCTTCTCTTCGACGGGCTCGAAGCGGCCGGTGTACTCGTCAGCCTTGGACTTCAACTCTTCGAGCTTGGTGGTGCCGAACTCGCTGACCAGCCTGCCCTTGAGCTTGATGTTGAGTTCCTGCTGCTTGGGCTCGACTTTGTAGAGGTAGACGTCGGTGATCAGCTGCTGACACATCAGGCAATACACCGTTTCCGTGAGACGGTGCTCGGCAACCCTTTGCCTGCGGTTGCAATGTGGGCAGGTAATCTCTACAGCCGCCATCAGCCTTACTCATCAAGCCGCAATCAGTCGCGAAACCGGCCCCGCGCTGTTCGTATTGTGCTTTTAGTCTGCTTGATTGCGAGAACCAGCTTACAACAAACCGCGGTTACGCCTGACGTAGCACAAACATGTAGTACGCCACCAGCCCCGCCGCGATCACCAGCGCGAACACCGACAGCGCCAGCACCGTGAATGAACGACTGCGCCGCGCTTCCACCCCGGCCTGCGGAGGCGGTGTGTATGCGGACAGGTCGAACTTCTGCGGCACCATGATGGTGGAGGGGTCGAAGCCCCGCGAGTATTCCTCGGAGGCCGCCACGATCTCGGACAGGTTGGTGATGCCGCTGGCGCTGATGATCTTGCCGTGCAGCGGGATCTGCAGCTTGGGCGGGTCCGACTTCTTCTTGTGCAGGAAAGGGTCGTCGATGGTGCCGCGGCACTTCATGCACACCCACGGCTCGTGCAGGCGCTTGTCCGGCACCTGCTGCGGGCTCTGGCAGTACGGGCAGATGACTTCAACACGGGCCATGGTTCAGGTTTCAAGCATGTGCCGGCGGGGACTGATCCGCCGCCGGGCGCGCCTACTTCTTGGGTGTGTTCGCGTAAGGGTCCGACTTCGCCCAGCTTTCGCTGCTGGGAATCACGTAGCGCGGGCGGCTGCGCAGCAGCAGCGAGGCATCGCCCTTTTCCGGCACGGTCAGCGGGATTCCCTGCTGGCGCATGTCGCGCAGCTCGCGCCCCATGGCGTCAAAGTAGCGCACCTCCACCTTGTGTTCGCCGGGCGGCAGCTTGGCCAGCAGCATGTGCGTCTCGCCGGGAAGCAGCACATTGCCGCGCGTGTCGGCTTCGGCGTTCATCAGCAGGCTGGCGATCAGCACCACGGCGCCGGCGGCCATCACGATGGCGCCCGCGGTGACAGTGCCGTTGCTGTCCTTGGCCGAGCCAGATTCCATCAGCACGCGGCCGACGTGCATGGCGGCCGCGCCGGTGGCGATGCCGGCGGTCTTGGCGATTGCCTTGCCCTTCAGAATGTCGTCCATCACGCGCCCGCCGCGGGTGATGGCCTGGTAGAACGTGTCGCCGACCTTGTAGCTCTGGCCCAGCGACTCGCCGTCCACGAACACCTCGGCGTAAGCTTCTTCGTAGCTGCCCTGGTTGATTGCCCGCACGCTGCCGTGGTGGCCCTCGGCCGTGAAGTAAGGGCCTTCGCCCAGCTCGATCATCATCACGGTGTTGGCCTCGAGCTGCGCCTCGAGGTTCAGCCAGGGGCAATCGGGGTCGAAGTTGGCGGGCTCCTTGGCGAGGCGGTTGATCTCGTCCAGCAGCATCTTCGCGCCGTCCTTGTCGCCGCGATCCAGGAAGCAGCGCACGCGCATCAGGAAGGGGGCAGCCAGTCGGCCGCGTATTCACCGGCCTCGAGGTCGCCGGTATCGACGAAGATGGAGTTGCGGAAGCACGCCATGGCGTCTTCGCGGTTGTTGGCCTGGAAGTACAGCATGCCCAGGTACCAGCTGTTGAAGGCGCGCTCGTAGGGGTCGCCCATCCACCACTTCTGGCGCTCGCTGAAGAAGTAGGCGCTGGCGACGCCGCCGCCCTTGCCGTGGTTCATGATGTTCCAGGCGCGCAGGTAATCGATCTGGGCGCTGTCGAGGTAGCCGAGCGCCATCTTGGCATGGGCGCGGTAGTTCAGCACCAGGGTCTGGTCGCGCTCCGGAAATTCGTTCATGTCGCGGGTGTCGGTTACGATCTGCTGCCAGCCGCCCTTGTTGAGCGCGGCCTTGGCGTCGTACACGGACTGGCAGCCGACCAGCGCGAACAGCGCGAGCAGCAGCAGGCCGCCTTTCAGAGTTGTCTTCACGTTGGATTCCTTGGCCAAACCAGCGAAAAGGTCGAAAGCCAAAGGTCGAAAACCGCCTTTGACTTTCGACCTTCAACCGGAAGCGGGCCGCAACCTTAGCGGTAAACCGCCGACTTTTCGCTGACGCGGCGGATCTTGTGGCCGCCCTTGAAAATCAGCTCATCCGTCTCCGTGTCGATCAGCTCGAAGGTGTACAGGATGGTGTCATCCTCGTACTCGCCGTCGGTCATCGACAGCGTGCTGAACTTGGCCTTCAGGAAGTAGTCGGCGCCCAGCTTGGTGCGGCGGCCGGTGCGGTCCGTGCGCTCGCCGGATTCCTTGGCTTCCTTTTCGCCGGCCACGGCTTCCTGCACGTCGCTGTCGCGCTGGCTGAAGCGCAGCTCGTCGCGGGTGTAGCGGGCCATCAGCTCAACGACCAGGTCTTCCTGGAAGATCTGGCTGACCTCGGGGAAACGCGTGTCGTTCTGCGGGCGGATCACCGCGACGATCGGCGCGTCGCCCCACTTCGCGATGAAGCGCTCGGTGATTTTCTGCTTCTTGATCTGGTCGGCGATCTCGTCCGTCACCTCCAGCAGGTCCGCGGCGTACGGGCCCGAGCTTTCGGGACCGACCTCGTCGTCTTCCAGGTCCTCCCGGGTGGACTGGCGGCAGCCGGTGCCCGCGCCGCTGGCGGCGACCACGAAACTGAGCAGCAACAGAATGATCCAGAACTTGCGCATCCGATGTCTCCCTTTAGTCAGCCCCTTGTGAGCCCGAATAGCGTAGCCACCCGCGCGAATCTCGCAAGCACTGCGTCGGTTGACAGGCGCCGTACGCAAGCAGACAGTGAAGCCATGGAGCCCAACTTCCGCAAACTCGACAAGACTGAAATCACCGTGCCTCCCGAGGCGGAAGGCAATCGCCTCGACCGTTTCCTCGCAGGCCAGTTCCCCGACTACTCGCGCACGCTGCTCGCCGGCCTGGTGCGCGACGGGCTTGTCAGCATCGAAGACTTTCCGCCCGCCAAGGTGAAGCCGTCACTCAAGCTGGAAGCCGGCCAGGTCATCACCGTCGAAAAACCCGCGCTGGAAGAGGCCGAGCTGCCGCCCGAAGACATCCCGCTGGATGTCTTGTTCGAGGACGACTGCATCATCGTGGTCAACAAGCCCGCCGATCTGCCCGTGCACCCGCCCAAGGCCGGGCGCGGCGGCACACTGGCAAATGCGCTGCTGTTTCACTTCCAGAAGCTCAGCCGGCCTGACCCGGTCCGCCCCGGCATCGTGCATCGACTGGATGCCGACACCAGCGGAGTGATCGTCTGCGCCAAGGACGACAGCGCCCACTTCAAGCTGGCGAAACAGTTCGAGCAGCGCACCGTAAAGAAAGAATACCTGGCCATCGTGCGCGGCCGCATGAAGCAGCCCACGGGCGAGATCGACATGCCGATCGGGCGCCACCCTGACCACTACGAGATGCAGCGCGTGCACCCCGAGGGGCGCTCGGCCGTGACGCACTGGGAGGTGATCGAGGAGTTCAAGCGCTTCAGCCTGCTGCGCCTGAAGCCGCAGTCCGGGCGCACCCACCAGTTGCGGGTGCACCTGTCGGCGATCAATCACCCGATCGTTGGCGACCGGCTGTATTCGCGCAAGCCGCCCCTGACGCGCAGCGAGGTTGAGGGCGAGAGCCGGAACCCGGCGAACCGCCCCTGATCGCGCGCCAGGCCCTGCACGCCGCCAGGCTGGAGTTCGAGCATCCGCGCAGCGGCGAGCGCGTGAGCTTCGAAGCACCCCTGCCGGAAGACATGCAGCGCACGCTGGAAGCCCTGCGCGAAGCAGGCGGCAAGCGGGAAGCGTAACCAGCGCGCGGCCGATTCCGCCGCGTGCTCACGATTCAAGGAACAACATCCGCAGCCAGCCTGTTCCAGCAGCGGAGAATCAACATGACGCGCACACTGCCCGCCCTGATCCTGCTTGCCGCCTTTCTGGCAGCCTGCAAGGCACCCGAGCCGCAGCCGGTCGGCGGCCAGGCGGCCGGCGTGGTAATCGGCTCGATGTTTGATGAAACGCCGCTGACCCTGGGCAAGGGCGAGCTTGAGGGCAAGGCGGTGGTGATCAGCTATTTCGCCACCTGGTGAGGCGCCTGCGCCAAGGAAGCGCCCGTGCTGGCGCGCCTGAAAGCCGAGTACGAATCCCGCGGCGTGTACTTCATTTCGCTGACCATCGAGTCCGACGACGATCAACAGAAGGTGGAAGCCTGGCTGCAACGCGCCAACGCCGAGGGCCTGCCGGCCGGTCGCGCCTCCGACGCCGCGATGGACAAGCTGATCCGCATGGGCGGCGCGGAGCCCGGGGCGATCCCGGCCAACGTGTTCATCACGGCCGAGGGCACGGTGGCGCGTTCGCTGGTGGCGCCGGTGTCCCACGAGGCGATTGAGGCGGCGGTCGCCGAGATTGCGCCACGGAAGAAAGCGTAACGTTCCATTACTTGCGTGCACAAATGTTTGCGATTGCGGGTTTTTTCGATTTTCGTCAAAAACGGCTGAAGTTCCGTATCCCATTGCCACGATAGTGTTTAGCGATTGCACCGATTGCCGCCGGTGTTTGGCACGGCACACGCTATCGTTTCTGCAGCAGTTAGCTCGGTACTAACTAAAGACCTAATAACACAGGAGTTACACAATGAAGAAGTTCGCTCTCGCGGTCGTCGTGATCGCCTTCGGCGCCCTGATGGTTGCCGGCTGCCCCGCTGACAACAAGACCAACGCTGCCCCCAAGGGCAACGACGCGCCGAAGACCAACGAAGCTCCGGCCAACAGCTAAGCAGTCTTCTCGGCCGTTTCTGGGCCGATCGAAAAGTCCCGGGGAATCATCCCCGGGACTTTTGATTTGCCCGGATTTGTCCGTGAGGAACCGGCCGGGCCGGGCACTAAACCAACAAGTTGAAACCGGAGATAACGATGCGCATGTGGAAGCTGCTGGCGGCGCTGGCGATGGTGGGACTGGTTACCCCTTTCGCGCTCGCCCAGGACACCAAGAAGGAAGAACGCAAGACCGACTCCAAGGACGAAAAGAAGGTCGAAGGCAAGGCAGACGCCAAGACCAAGCTCGACCGCGGCGACGAAAAGGCCGAGAAGTTCCTGAAGCGCGCCTACATCCGCGTCTATTCCGCCGAGGCCGAGGGCCTCAAGAAGCTGCACGCCGGCGCCGACATCGGCGTTGACGCCAGCGCCTTTGGCATGGGTGAAATGCCCTTTGCCGGCGACCTGTGGTGGAAGACCGGCGGCCGCGCCACCTGGGAAAGCGCCGACGAGGGCGAAGAGGGCGGCGCCAACCCGCTGGGCAACATTTCCGCACTGGCCAAGGGCCTGTTTGAGCCGTACCTCGCCTACGTGACCGGCTTCGAGAGCTGGGACGTGCGCTTCAAGGAAGCCAGCTTCAAGTTCGGCGACCCCATCATGGAAGGCGAAGGCGACAAGGCCAAGGAAGTCGCCAAGACTGTGGTCGTGACCTACCTGGATGAAAAGCGCGTGCCGGAAACCTTTGCCGTGGCCGAAAACAAGGTCATCAGCGTCAGCAACGACGCCGAGGTCAACGGCCAGAAGGCCCGCGTCACCATGAGCTTCAGCTACGAGGACAAGGGCGACAAGCTGCGCGTGGCCGACATCACCGGCTCGACCGAGATCGACATGTCCGGCCTGCCCGGCCAGGAGCCCGACCCCAAGAACCCGGTGCCGCGCGGCGCCAGCAAGGAAAAGCTGGAAGGCACCATCAAGGTTTCGAAGTACGGCAAGGTCGGCGAATTCGAGCTGGCGCTGGAGCTGGAAGGCAGCATGAAGCTGATGGGCATGAGCTTCCCGGCCACGCTGAAGCTGTCCGACGCCAAGATCAACGACGACGTCAAGGATGAGGACTTCCCCAAGGAAGCCGAAACCGAGGAAGACACCAGCGACGACGAATTCTAGCCCGGGACCCCACGCCCAGGCAGATCACGGGGACCGAACCTCTGGGGGCCGGTCCCCAGTTTTTTTAACGGGACTGCGAAGGGGACCGTCCCCGACTTTGGGGACTGTCCCCGTTTTCGGATGCTGAAGAAAGTACGCCACCAGGTTGAACAGCAAATTACCAATAACCAATTTTCAATTGCCAATGCACCACCGCGCGAAGCCAATTGGTAATTGGTTATTGGTAATTCGCTGTTCGATCAGGTGCGCTGCTTCAAGCAGCACTCGAACACGGGGACCCTTCGATAAACGCCGGGCAGAAAGTTCCCTACTTCAGCGCCTCGTACAACAGCCGCAGCGGGTGCACCACTTGCGCGCCGTCTTTCCCGTCTTCGCTGGTCTTCACTCCCTGCCTTATCTGCGTCTGGCAGATGCCGCAGCTTGAGGTCACCACGTCGGGCTTCGCCAGGTTGATTTTGGTGAACATCGGCTGGCCGATCTTGATGCTCATGTCGAAGTTGTCGGTCTTCAGGCCGAAGGTGCCCGAAAGCCCGCAGCAGCCGGCGTTCAGGTCCACGGTGGCGCCTTCGTCCAGCAGGTCGATCAGCGCCTTGGCTGCGTCGCCGATCTTCAGCACCTTGCTGTGGCAGGGCAGGTGCCAGGCCACCCGCTTGCCCAGCGGCTTGAGCTGTTTGCGCATCTCCGGCTGCCTGAACACCTCCAGCAACATGGCGTGCGCGTCCACACAGGCCTGCGCGACTTCGTGGGTGTAGCCGGTGTCGTGGATGCGCGTCCATTCACGCGCGGCCGCGAGCATGCAGCTCGGCGCGCTGAACACGATCTTCGCGCCGCGCCGCACGGGCTTGAGCAGCTTGTCGATGTTTTCCTGGATGTCGGCCTTGGCGCCGCGGTTGTCGCCCTGGGTGATCTTGCTGATGCCGCAGCAGTTCAGGGCCGGGGTGTGCACCGTGATGCCCAGCGCGGTCAGGATCTCGATCAGCGTGGCCTTCTCACCGTCCGGGTCGTAGTACTCGGCGTAGCAGCCGGGAAAGACGACCACTTCCGTGGGCAGCTTGGCGCGCAGCTCGGGCGGCACTTCCAGCGGCTTGAGGCGCTTCACGCCGTGGGGCTTGTGGTACTCCGGCAGCTTGCGCCGCTCATCCAGGCCCGTGACGCTCTGGGCCATGCCGCGCAGGAAACGGTTGCGCAGGATGGTGTTGGCCATGCCCGCCACCTTCTGGCCGGCCTTGCCCATTTTGTCGGGCTTGCTGAGCAGGTCGGCGACCATGCCGCCCTTGCCCTTGCGGTCGATGAACTGCTCGCGGAACACCATGCTGATGCCGGGAATGTCCACTTGGGTCGGGCACTCCACCAGGCACTGCTCGCAGGCGATGCACAGGTCGATGTTGGCCTTGAACTCGGCGTCCAGCAGCAGGTCGACATCCAGGCGCCCGGCCACCACGCCGCGCAGCAGGTTGGCCTTGGCGCGGGCGCTGTACTTTTCTTCTTTGCCTACGCGCATCAGAGGGCAGTAGTTGCGGCACTTGCCGCAGCCGTGGCACTTCTCGATTTCCTCCAGCACCGAGGGCCGGTCCAGTACCGTGCCGGTGGGTTGGCGCGCGTAGTCTTCGCCCACGCGCAGGAAGGATGTGATGTCGCGTGTGCCGTGTCCCGTGTCCCGTGTCTGCTGCGGTTGACCCGGCACACGGGACTCGGGACTCGGGACCTTGTTTAACGGATTCAGCAGGAAGCGCGGATCGAACAGCGCCTTCACCTGCTCGAACAGCGGGTACACCTCGCCGTACATGCGCTGCAGATACGGCGTGCGCATCAACCCGTCGCCGTGCTCGCCGCTGATGGTGCCCTTCAGGCCTTTCACCAGCTCGAATACCTCGTCGGCCGCCTTGCGCATGCGTTCGCGGTCGGCGGGGTCTTTGCAGTTGGCGAAGGGGTTGACGTGCAGGTTGCCCTCGCCGCCGTGGCCGAACAGGTGGGCGGTAAAGCCGTTGCTCTCACAGATGCGTTTGAAACCGTCGATGAACTGAGGCAGCTTCCAGGGCGGCACAGCGCAGTCCTCGATCCAGCGGGTGGGCTTGTGGTCGCCTTTCACGCGACTGAGGATCGGGCTGGCCACCTTGCGCACCGTCCAGGCTTTCTCCAGCTCGGCGGCGTCATAGGCGGCCTTGCCGTCGAAGGCCGGGCCCTGTTTCACGCAAAGCTCGAGCGCTTCGTCCACGGACTTGGCCGTGTCGCGCTCGTCGTCGGCCCAGTACTCGACGATCAGCATGGACTGCAGCCGGTCGGGAATCCCCTCGGCCAGGCGCGGGTCGCTGCGCGCGGCCACGTCGATGAAGCTGCGGTCCAGCACCTCCAGCTTGGTGGGGCGCGTGTCCAGCAGCTTGACCACGCCCTCGGCCATGGCCTGGTTGCTGTCGAAGTACAGCGTCAGGCCGGCCTGCTTGCGCGGCAGCTTCAGCACGCGCAGCTTCGCCTCAAGCAGGATGCCCAGCGTGCCCTCGCTGCCGCTGAACAGGCGGGGCAGGTCGAGAATGCCGCCCTCGGCGTCGAACTCCGTGCGCGGGTAGTAGGCCTGGATGTCCACGCCCGAGTTGTCGGCGTGCAGCAACTCGAACAGGTTGTAACCGCTGCTGCTGCGGGTGGCTTCCGGCCGCTGCTCTTTCAACAGCTTCGCGTTGTCGCGCGCCAGTTTGAGCAGCGCCTCGGCCAGCCGCCGTTCCGCCGCAGTGGCGTCGGCGGGAAACTCGATTGCGCCGTTCGCGACTTTCAGCGGCCGTAACCTGGCGCGTTCTCCGTCGGGCAGCAGCACGTCCAGCTCAAGCAGGTAGTCCTTGGCGGTGCCCCAGCGGATCGACTTGGCGCCGCCGCTGTTGTTGCTGACCATGGCGCCCACCGTGCACCAGGGGCTGCTGCTGGGATCGGGCGGCCAGAACATACCGAAGCTGCCGAGCTCGGTGTCGAAGTCGTCTTTCACCACGCCCGGCTGCACGCGCGCCCAGCCCTGGCTGGGCTGCACCTCGACGATGCGGTTCATGTGCACCGAGAAGTCCATGATGATGCCCTGGCCCAGCGACTGGCCGGCGACGCCGGAGCCCGCGCCGCGGCAGGTGATCGGAACACCGTGCTCGCGCGCGAACTGCATGGCCTTCACCACGTCGTCGGCGTCCATGGGCTCGACCACGCAGCTGGGCCACAGCTCGACGATGCTGGCGCTGCTGGCATAGAGGGCGCGGCTGATGTCGTCCCAGCGCACGGCGCCGCGCACGTTGCGGCGCAGGTGCGAGTAATCAACGGGGTACAGCGGCTTTGAGTAGGCTCGGGCGTCGGCCTGTGCGGTGCTCATGGCACTGCACTCTAGCATGGCGTTATGGGAACGGCAGGCACTCGCAATTCACTTGCCATAGAACTATCTTACGGCAATCAATCCGGGAGCAGGCACCATGAGCGAGACCTACCTCAAGCAGAGCCGGGCCGTGGCCCGGCTGATCCTGACCTCACAGCAGCTCTACAAGGCCGTGACGGCGCTGGTGCGGCGCTCCGACCTGACGGAAAGCCAGTACAACGCCCTGCGCGTGCTGCGCGGCGCGGACAAGCGCGGCGAAGAGCTGACCCAGGCCGAGCTGGCCGAGCGGCTGATCGCCAGCCGCGCCAACACCACCTGGATTCTCGACAAGCTGGAAGAGCGCAAGCTGATCCGCCGCAAAGGCCACGAGGACCGGCGCAAGAACCTGGTGGAGATCACCCCCGCCGGCCAGCGTCTGCTGACGCGCATCGACCCGGAGTTCGAAACCCTGCTGGCCGGCGTGCTGAAGGATGTCAGCCAGCCCGAACTCGACACGTTGCTGGGAATCATCGGAAAGTTTCACTTCGATTGAACCGATAGTGTTGCAACAACCTGCCGCGCCAAGACTAGCGCCCACTAACCCGCGGCGTCGCGGTGCGCGCATTGGGACTGGACGGTCGGCTGCGGTTGTTATACTCGTTGGCATGGCCCCAGGGCCGCTGCGGACGTTCGCATGGCATTCAGCGAGCTGGACGAACAGAAGTACGCGATCATCGAGCAGCGCCTCGGCGAAGCCGAGAGCGCCCGCACCCAGATAGACTGGGCCCTCTGGACGCCCCGCGCCATCGGCGCCGTGATCTTCTCGCTGCTGCTGCTCGGCGTCGTGCTGGCCCCCTACGACCGCCTGCAACCCGACCGGGTCATCGGCCTGGGCCTGCTGGTGTTCAGCTTCGTCGCCCTCTACGGCGTCTACCTCGCGCGCTTCCGCCCCGAGCTGTTCAAGGAACGACGCAAGCAGATGTTCTTCGGTTCCAGCGTGCTGCTTTCCTGCGCCGTCGTGCAGACCGTCACCCTGGTCGGCGCCGAGCACGCCCCCGCCGCCCTGCAGTCCGCCCTCGGGCCGGCCGTCATCTTCGGCCTGCTGCTGCTGTGCGGCATCGGCTATGCGGTGGTGTTTGACCAGCGCTTCGCCCTCGACGGTCTGATCCTCACCAGCCTCTCGATCGGCCTGGTGCTGCTGGTGGACGAAGAGTTCCTGCCCGTGCGCCTGACCGTGGCTTCGGCGGGCGCCCTGACGGCCGTGCTGTTCACGCGCAACCTGCGCTCGCGCTACAAGCTGGCGCTGGTGGGCGTGGTGGGCGGCGCGGCGGCGGCGTGCATTATCGTGGCGCTGACGCTGCTGGGCGCCCGGGAAGTGTGGCCCGCCAACGAGCTGAACGACCCGCTGCGACTGATCGTGTGGGCGACCGGCGCCGTGGTGATCGGCGCCGCGGTGGGCGTGTTCAGCACCTTCCTGCTGCCCGTGTTCGAGCGCGCCTTCCAGATCACCACCGACCTGCGGCTGATCGAGCTGCTGGAAGGCGAGCACCCGCTGATCACCCTGATGCAGCAGCGCGCCCCCGGCACCTGGCAGCACACCCAGAACGTCGCCAATTTCACCAAGCGCGCCTGCGAGGCCATCGGCGCCAACGCCCTGCTGGGAGAAGTCGGCGTCAAGTTCCATGACCTCGGCAAGATGGTGCGGCCGGAGTTCTTCACCGAGAACGAGCCGGAAAGCAAGCTGCTGCACGACCGGCTGAGCCCGATGATGAGCGCGCTGATCATCCTGAGCCACGTCAGCGACGGGGTGCTGATGGCGCGCAAGGCCAAGCTGCCGCCGGTGCTGGAGGATTTCATCACCGGCCACCACGGCACCAGCATCATCAAGTACTTCTATTTCAAGGCCAAGGAACAGGCCAAGGACGGCGAGCGGATCGAGATGGACCAGTTCCGCTACCCGGGGCCCAAGCCCCAGAGCAAGGAGGCGGCCATCGCCGCGATCGCCGACCAGGTGGAAGCCACGGCGCGCGCGCGCTTTGCCGGCGGCGTCAGCCACGCGGACGACATCCGCAACATGGTGCACCAGGCCATCATCGACAAGCTGCTCGACGGCCAGTTCGACGAGTGCGCGATCACCATCAGCGAGTGGAAGGTGGTCGAGGACAGCCTGGTGAAGAGCCTCGCCAGCATGTACCACCACCGGGTCAAGTACCCCGACGATCCCGACAAGGACAAGCGCAAGGCCGCCATCGAGGCCCGCGAGAAGTACCGCAACGAGCTGGCCAAGCGCCGCGAGCGCATCCTGACCCAGTAGCGGCACGCGCTTCCTCATCGCGGACGCGCAACCGGGCCTTAACTCTTCGCCACCAGTGTGACGTGCCAGATCTTGTCGCCCTTTACGCGATAAATGGCCACCGCGTTGCGCCGCACGTTGTCGGCGCGGCCTATCACTTCTTCGTCGTCGATCACCCAGTCGGCGGCTGTGATGCGTTTGGTGATGATCGCGACCTGGTGCGGGTTGGCCTTGAACAGCGGGCCGTAAACTTCGCGCAGCTGGGTAATGCCGTCGCATCGCACCTTGCCGTTGCCGTCCACCACTTTGACGTCGTCAGTGTAGGTGGCCGCAAAGGCGTCAATGTCGCACTGGTTGTAGGCCTCAAGCTGTTTCTGGACCACTTCTTCCGGTGTCATCCTCTTCCTCTTCAATCTCGATGCGTCCGAACAGCAGCGCCAGCACCAGCCCGATCGGCAGCCCGAACAGTGAGCCCGCCAGCGCGGCCGCCAAAAGCTGGATCACCGATGCGTTGCGCGCGGCCGCACTTCCCGTGCCGTGGCCCAGCCCGTGCTGCCCGGCGATGATGGCCGCCCCGCTGGCGCCCAGCAACATCGCGCCGAACAGCAGCGCCATGCCCAGACGGCTGAGCCGGCTGCGGGGCGGGCGCGCGCCTTCCGGCGGGCGCTGTTCCGGCGGCACATAGGGTGCGCTGCGCGGGACCATGCCCAGGAACGCCTCGGTGCTGTTCACGGCGCTCAGCCACTCCTGGTACTTGCGTTCGCCGGCCTCCGGGTCGCCGACCGTGTTGTCATCGGGCAGCGCCGCAAGCTCTTCGCGCTTGTAGTCGCCCAGCCGCAGCCAGCCCAGGGCGATGAAACCGTAAGGCACGAACACGGTCAGGCCCGTCACAAGGCTGAGCCCCAGCACCACCAGGCTTACCAGCAGCATGGGTGCCGGGCCGACCTCGGCCGCCTCACCGATCCATGCCAGGCCGCCGATCCCCAGCACGAAAACCGTGCCCAGCAGCAGGCAGGCCAGCAGACCCGCGTATGCGCGTTGATTGCGACGTTCTCGCGGCATGGACTGATTCTACTGAAATCCGGACACGTTCAATTCGGAATCACCCACGGAGGCGAACATGATCTTCGGAAGCTACCAGGAAATCGGCACGGTCAATCGCGTGGTCGGCATCGGCGCGGAGGTCACCCGCCTGATCATTGAGAACGGCCACGGCGACATCAAGCTGGAGGCCGGGCGCGCCGGCCTGGTCGAGATCACCGCGCGCTTCACCGCCCCGGACGGCGCCGACTACGCGGTCTCGGAGCACGACGTCGAGGTCACCAGCGGCGACGGCAAGCTGAAGATCCGCGCGATGGAAGCACCCCGCGCCCTGCAGCGCCGGAAAGTATGCTGGGAAATCCGCCTGCCCATGACGCTGGACGTGCGCGCCCGCAACGGCATGGGCGACATCGAAGCGCTGGGCCTGAACGGCGAACACGACCTGCGCACCGGCGTCGGCAGCATCACCGTGCGCGCCGAGCGCATCTGCGGCGCCAGCCGCTTCCGCGCCGGCACGGGCAAGCTCGAGGTGAACGCTCACCGCCTCGAGGGCGAGCCCGGCCTGCTGACCGGCGTCGGCGCCATCCGCCTGCAGGCGGGCTCGGTGGCGCTGGCCCACGCCAGCCTGAAGGTCGCCACCGGCAACATCACGCTGGACCTGCCCTCGCACTACCTGGGGCGCGTGGATTTCAAGACGGCCGTGGGGCGCATCAACCTGGGTCGCGACCAGGGCGCGATCCCGGTGCACACGGCGATCGTGGGCGCCAGGGCGCACGGCCAGCTGGGCCCGGGGCAAGGTGACATTGAGGCGAAGACCGCAGTCGGCAACATCACGCTGAACCGGGCGTAGGTATGCGGCTCCAAGCGCCCCGGCTGTCAGGAACAGCGAATTATCAATAACCAATGGGCTACACGTCCCAGGCCATTGGTCATTGTGAATCACTACTGTCCGGTTAACTTTTCAGCTGTTGGCTGGCAAGGCTTTGGTTTAGGGGTGTTTCGGTTCATGGGCTAGTGTATCGATTTCATTTTGCGGTGCCTTTGTCGGCATGATCCTTCCACCTCATGGTGGAGGGTACGCGCCTATGAACCGCGGCCGAACGGTCTTTGCCCAACTTCTCGACTTCCTGCCCAAGCGCGAGTTCGACCGATTCGTCGCCCAACGCGGTGGCAACCACCGGGTCAAGCGTTTCTCCTGCTTCGACCAGTTTCTCGCGCTGGCCTTCGCGCAGTTGACCTCCCGCGACAGCCTGCGCGACATCGTCACTTGCCTCGGCGCGATGAAGCCCAAACTTTATCACGCCGGCTTTCGCGGCAGCGTGTCGCGCAGCACCCTGGCCGACGCCAACGAGCGTCGCGACTGGCGCATCTTCAGCGACCTGGCGCAAACCCTGATCACCCGTGCGAGATCGCTCTACGCGGGCGAGCCCTTCGCCTTCGATCTGGACCGGACCGTCTACGCGTTCGACTCCACCACCATAGACCTCTGCCTCTCGCTGTTTCCCTGGGCGCAGTTCCGCCGCCGCAAGAGCGCGGTCAAGCTCCACACGCTGCTGGACCTGCGCGGCAACATCCCGACATTCGTGCATGTCTCCAGCGGCGCCATGGCCGACGTGCGAGCCCTGGACGTTCTGCCGCTCGAGGCCGGCGCGATCTACGTGCTGGACCGCGGCTACATCGACTTCGCGCGCCTGTACCGCTTCACCGGGCACGGCGCCTTCTTCATCGTGCGCTCCAGGAAGAAGCTCGACTTCGCCACCCGCAACTACAGCAGAGTGGACAAGTCAACCGGCGTGTGCAGCGACAGTGTCATCCGGCTGCGTGGCCCAAAGAGCAAGGGACTGTACCCGGAGCGGCTGCGGCGGATCAGCTTCTTTGCCGAGGACATCGGCAAGCGGCTGGTGTTCCTGACCAACAACTTCACGCTGCCCGCGGAGGTGATCGCTGCGCTGTACAAACAGCGCTGGCAGGTGGAGCTGTTCTTCAAGTGGATCAAGCAGAACCTGAGGATCAAGGCGTTCTACGGCACTTCGCCGAACGCGGTGAAGACGCAGGTTTGGATTGCGGTGTGCGTGTATCTGCTGGTGGCGATCGCGCGCAAGGAGTTGAAGGTGGAGCGAAGCCTGAGTGAAATGATGCAAATCCTCAGCATTTCACTTTTCGAGCGAACGCCTATTTCAACGGCCTTCGCAGCCGATCCGCCGGAAACGGAAGCAAGCGAGTGTCGTAACCAGCGGTCACTGTTTAACTTATGACCGGACAGTAGTGATTGTGAATTGGTTATTGGTAATTCGCTGTTCCACCCGCGCGCGACGTACTTTCAGGGCACGAAGGCGGGGACAGTCCCCAACTTCGGGGACAGTCCCTTCCGCGTTTCTAGCCTTTATAGTGATACACCGCCGGCGGCTTGACCTTGTCCCACGCTGCGCGCGCTTCGTTTGGCAGGCTGCGATAGACGGGCTCCGAGATACGCAGGCCGGGGCCGCGGCCCATCAGGTGCACATGGTTCATGCCGCTGCCGATCACGTCGTGGCGGCGTTCCCCCTCGGGGCCGAACTCGCCCTCCACCACCGTGTCCAGGTGCATGTTGCAGCCCGACTCGATGCGCAGCCTGCGCGCGCGGCCGATCTCTTCAATCACGCGCGCCAGCGCCGCCATCTGCTCCACGGCGTCGGCCGCGCGCTCGGGCGGGAAAACAGACAGCACCGCGTCGCCCATGTACTTCAGCACGCGGCCGCCGGCCTGGTGCACGGCTGCGACGTTGGCGGTGTAGTAGTCGTGCAGGAAAAGCGCGATCTCGAGGTCGCTGTGGTCGCGCGCCAGCCGGGCAAAACCGGCCAGGTCGTGAAGGCAAAGCAGCAGCTTTTGTTCGGTAAATTGCGGCGACGCGCCGCGTTCGGCATTGGCCATGACTTGCTCCTGTTCCTGGATCCTGTTTGTTGCGGGGGTGACTCCCGCCGGGCGCTTTCGCGCTACCGCTGAAAAACGTAGCCGGAGGTGCAGCCGGCGGCAAATCAAAAGCGGACGGCTTTCGCCGTCCGCTGGAAGGAGTGGTGGGCGCACCCGTAACAGCCCGCTATGGCTGCTCCGTTTCCGGCCTGACCAGGTTCACGGCGTCACGCCGCACCCACCGCGAACAACTGTAGCCGGCGCATTCGGCCGGTCAAGGGACGGTCGGCGCCAACGGGGGCGTTAGCACTTCGTACAACAGGGACGGGGGAACCCATGGCACGACTGCTGACGTTGATCCTGATAGCCGCCTGCGCCGCAACCGTGTCGGCACAAGACACCGAGAACCTGAACGGCTCCGTGCCCGGCGACCGGCGCCTGACCTACCTGTACGAGATCGACTTCGGCGCCAGCGCCCAGAGCTGGACGCTCAACGTCAGCCTGAACACCAACGCGTCCACCGGGCTTGCGGTCAACCTGATCGACGTGGACGCGCTCGCATCCAGCTCAAGCCCCACCCCCACCGCCATCGACAGCGCGGTCGTGACCGTGCCCGGCACCGCGGCCGCCACGCTCAACGGCAGCTACGCGGGCGTGCACTGCTTCGCGGTCGAGATTGAGACTGCGCAGGGCACCACGGCCTCGGACTACTCGGGCAGCCTGACCGTCAACGCGGGCGCGATCACCTTCAAGCTGCAGGACCAGTTCGTGAAAAGCGCCACCGGCCTGAAGCTGGCAGTGGGCAAGTTCGCCTTCTGGAGCAACGCCGTGCCGCAGAACAGCACGCTGGCGCAAAGCCTGGAGCTGGATTTCGGCCCCGCCTCGCACACCGAGTTCTTTCGGCTGGAGGGCATCGGCACCAACATCGTGAAAATCGAGTTCATCGACACCACCGGCGGCTCGGCCACTGTGCTGGCCACGTTCACCAACCCGAGCAGCGGCAACGTCGCGGCAGTGCCCATGACCCACAGCGGCAAGGCAACGCTGCGCATCAACGTGCAGGCTGAGGCGCTGACGGCGGGCTCGGCCTCGTGGGCGGTAACGGCCCCGTGCAGCGTGAACATCAGCCTGGTGGGCGACCCGGGCTCAGGCGGCGACAACGACAAGTGCAGCACGGGGGAATCGTCCGGCGGACTGCTGCTTCTGTTAGGTGCGCTAGCAGGGATCACGCTGGCCATGCGACTGGGGCGTAGAACAGCAAACTACCAATAACCATTTTTCAATTGCCACTGCCGCAGCATCCGCAACCCAATTGGTAACTGGTTATTGGTAATTCGCTGTTGAACCCGGATTCGAAGGCAGGGACAGCCACGGCTCCGGAACCAAAGCCCGGGATGCCAATCCCGGGCGAACTACCGATCTCTGCTTGCCGTCGAAACAGGCTTCTGATGAAAGGCAACTACGGTGAACCACGAAGGGCCACCAAGGGCCACGAAGAACGGCGTGTGACGTTTTAACTTCGTGGTCCTTCGTGGCCCTTCGTGGTTAATGTGTTTTTCAGTTGTCGGTAGAGTGCAGCGTGAGTCCAAGGAAAACCGCCCGGCCTTTGCAGGCCGGGCTTTGGTTGTTCTCTAATACTTCGCCATGTTGGGATCGATTTCGTCGGCCCACCTCAACACGCCGCCTACCAGATCGCGCACTTTGGTGAACCCTTGTTCCTGCAGGTATGCCTGGGCCCTCGCCGAGCGCCCGCCGGAACGTCAGTACACCACGAACTCTTTGTGCTTGTAGGGCTCCAGCTCGGCTACGCGTTCCGCGAACTCGGGCATCGGGATCCAGGCGTCGTAATCGAGCTTGCAGATGTCCAGCTCGTTGGCGTTACGCAGGTCCACCAGGAAGGGCTTGTCGCCTGCTTCCATGCGCTGCTTGAGCTCGGCGGGCGTGATCTTTTCGGGCAGACGCTCCTGCTCGCGCTCCTGGGCCTGCATGGCCTTGAGCGCTTCTTCGTTGGGGATGCCGCAGAACTGGTTGTAGTCGATCAACTCGTGGATCGTGCGGTGTTCGCCGCAGATCGGGCACTTGGGATCCTTGCGGATCTTCAGCTCGCGGAATTTGAACGTCAGCGCGTCGAACACCTGCAGCCGCCCCTTCAGCGGCTCGCCAATACCTGTGAGAACCTTGATCACCTCCAGCGCCTGCAGCGTGCCCATGATGCCCGGCAGCACGCCCAGCACACCGCCCTCGGCGCAGCTCGGCACCATGCCCGGCGGCGGCGGGTCCGGGTACAGGCAGCGGTAGCACGGCCCGTCCTTCAGGCCGAACACCGTGGCCTGGCCGTCGAAGCGGAAGATGCTGGCGTAGACGTTGACTTTACCCTCCAGCACGCAGGCGTCGTTGACCAGGTAGCGGGTGGGGAAGTTGTCGGTGCCGTCGGCGACGACGTCGTACTCGCTGATGATCTCGCGCGCGTTGGCGCTGCTGAGTGCCGTCTCGTGGATGTGCACCTTCACGTGCGGGTTGATGTCTTTCAGGCGCCGCGCGGCGCTGACCACCTTGCGCTCGCCCACGCTGCTTTCGCCGTGGATGATCTGGCGCTGCAGGTTGGAGACGTCCACCACGTCGAAGTCCACGATACCGATCGTGCCGACGCCGGCGGCCGCGAGGTACATCGCCATCGGCGAGCCGAGGCCGCCCGCGCCCACGCACAGCACCTTGCTGGCCTTCAGCTTCTCCTGCCCGGCCTTGCCGAACTCCGGCAAAATCAGGTGGCGCGCGTAGCGCTTCAGTTCGTCGCTGCTGAGGGTTGTGTCGCTCATGCCAATGTCCCGATCGCCCTGCCTGGCCCGTGGCGCGTGATCCTAACGCCCGCAAGCGCCCGCGCAATCCGGCGATCATCCGATTGCGGGGGGCGACCTCGCCTGTACACTCGCGACAAAGGGGACTTGCCATGTCAAGACTTGCTATCATTGGCGGCGGCTTCATGGGTGGGGCGCTGGCCGAGGGATTGATCGACTCCGGCTGGGGCCGCGACAGCATCACGATCGCCGAGCTGCGCAACGCGCGGCGCGAATTCATCACGCAGCAGCTGCGCGTGCCCGTCACCGACAGCGCCGCCGAGGCCGTGGCCGGGGCCGACACCGTGATCTTCGCCGTCAAGCCGCAGCAGATTCACGAGACCCTGCGACTGGCCAAGCCGGCCTTCAGCCACGACAAGCTGGCGATCAGCGTGTGCGCCGGCGTGAAGATCGCCACCTTCGAGCGCGAGCTGGACGCCGCACCGGTCATCCGCACCATGCCCAACACGCCGGCCGCCATCGGCCTGGGCGTCACGGCGCTGGCGCGCGGCCGTCACGCCACCGACCAGCACCTCGCCCACGCCCTGAACATCCTGAGCACCGTGGGCAAGGTTGTCGTGGTTGATGAGGAACAGATGGACGCCGTCACGGCGGTCAGCGGCACGGGCCCGGCCTACGTGTTCTACCTGGCGGAAGGGATGATCGAGGCGGCGCAGGAACTGGGATTGAGCAAGCAGCAGGCCTACACGCTGGTGTACCAGACCCTGCGCGGCGCAGCCACGTTGCTGGCCCACGACGGCGCCGGCCCCAGCGAGCTGCGGGCCAGGGTAACCAGCCCCAACGGCACAACCCACGCGGCCATCACGCATCTTGAAACCAAACAGTGGAAGGAAACGTTTAAGCAGGCAGTAGCAGCAGCCAGGAACCGCGCCGAGGAACTGGGAAAGGCTTAACGCGACCAAACGAAGGAACTCGGACTTACTGATCCCTTCATTAACCCTGCGAAGTCGAAACAGGCACCTGTAGAAAAACAACTGCGGTAAACCACTAAGAGCCACGAAGGGCCACGAAGAACGGTGGGTCACTCTTTACTTCGTGGTCCTTAGCGGCCCTTCCTGGTTAACATGTTTTTGCAGTTGTCAGGCACACGAAGAAGCGATGGAACGAAGAACTGCGAGTCCAAGCCCTCAGCCAGGAAAGGCTGCCCGGTTCACCGACTGTTTTGTCTCATTGTGGCCAAACTGCAGTTGCCGTCCTTCGCGAACTTCGCCCCCTTCGCCTCTTCGCGTAAACTGACTTGCAAGTGCGCAGCACGAGCACGCCATGAACACCGAACTCCCATCCGAACTTCTCACCGAACTTCGCAAGGCGAAGCGCGTGGCCGTGTTGACCGGCGCCGGCATCAGTGCCGAGTCGAAAATCCCCACCTTCCGCGACGCCATGACCGGCCTGTGGGCGAGCTTCAGCCCGGAAGACCTCGCCACGCCCGAGGCCTTCGCACGCAACCCCCGCATGGTCTGGGACTGGTACGCCTTCCGGCGCGAGATGTGCGCCAAGGCCCTGCCTAACCCCGGCCACCTCGCGCTGGCCGAGCTGGAAACCCGCTTCGAAGAGTTCACGCTCACCACCCAGAACGTTGACGGCCTGCACCAGCGCGCCGGCAGCCGCCGCGTGCTGGAGCTGCACGGCAGCATCACCCGCGTGAAGTGCGCCGACACCGGCCGCCTGCTCGAGGGCGAGATTCCCGCCTGCGACAACCCGCCGCCGCGCCACCCGCAGACCGGCGGCCTGCTGCGCCCGGACGTGGTCTGGTTCGGCGAGGCGCTGCCTGAGCGAGCGCTGCTGGAATCCGCCCGCGCGGCTTTGAGCTGCGATGTCTACTTCACCATCGGCACCAGCGCCCTGGTGTACCCAGCCGCGGCGTTGCCAATCGAGGCGCTGAAGGCCGGCGCCACGGTGGTGGAGATCAACCCAACCGAGACACCCTTCAGCAACACAGCCAGCTACAGCCTGCGCGGCAAGGCGGGCGAAGTGCTGCCGGCGCTGCTCGCGGCGCTGCAAGGCTGAACCTCCTGTGGGTCCGCGGCACTCGCTACTACAGGAGCCTTCAGGTCGAAGTGCGCTGCTGGTGAAAAGCAACTGCGGTTAACCACGAAGAGCCACTAAGGGCCACGAAGAACGGCGGGTCACGCTTTACTTCGTGGTCCTTAGTGGTCCTTCGTGGTTAACATGTTTCTGCAGTTGTCAGTAGACTGCCGCCATGTACGACGTGCTTCCGGAAACACTGGCGCGGGCGCAGCGCGGCATCTGCCCCACCTGCGGCGCGCCCATGCGCCTGGCCGAGGCCGGTCGCGAGGCGCGCTGCGACTTCTGCGGCGGCAACTCGCAACTGCGCTTCACGCTGCGCGCGCTTGAGCCCGAGGCCGCCAAGCTGGAAAAGGCCGTCATCAAGGGCGCCACGCGCTGGCTCAGCAAGCAGGCTACCTACCAGGACTGCACCTGCCCCGGCTGCGGCGCGACCTTCCAGGCCGACGCCGGCCACAGCATCCAGACCTGCAAGTACTGCGGCGCCCAGAGCAAGCTGGAAACGCGACTCGTGCCCATTACCACGGACGACGTCGCCGAGCCCCAGGAGCGCACCCAAGCCGACGTCGAAAACCAGAACCGCGACCGCATCGACTATCCGTGGAGCGTCGCCGGCGAACAGCTCGTGTGGCGCCTGCTGCACGAGCCCGACCTCGCCGTACGCGTCAACCTGGCGACCCACTACAACGCCTGGAGTTACATCAACCACACGGCCGCGCACTTCCTGCCCTGGACCCTGCGCGTGATCCAGCGCGACGAAGACGCCGTCGCCTTCATTGCCTGCGACGTGATCGGCAAACTGCTGTGCGAAGGGGACCCGACGCTCTGGCCCGGCGTGATCCAGGCCGTGCGCGGCGTTGCCTTCGATGTGAAGCTCAAGCCCTGCGTGCTGCATGAGCTGGCCCTGGGCAAGGGCGTGTGCGTGAAGACGCTGATCGACGCCGCCGAGTACGCGGCCGCCCACGGTTCTCCCGGGCTCGCCTGGCAGGCCCTGTGGGGTGTGCAGACGCTGATCGGGCGCAATTTCCCCGAGCACCCGGTGATCGCGCAGATCGTGCTGTACCGGCTGTTTTACCTGACCGGCCCGGTGCTGGGCTGGGCGCTGGACGCGCTGCGAAACAGCTACCTGCGCGGGCGCTACCCCACCGAGTTCCTGCTGCGCGCGATCGACGAGTTGGGGGCGGAACGCCCGAGCCTGGTGCCCCACCTGCTGGAATGCCTCTACATCGGCCAGCCTGAAACGGCCGACGAGTTCCGCGCGCGCCTGGGCTGGATCCGCGATGCCGTCAGCTGGGGCGGCAAGGCCGCGGCGTTCGAGATGCTGTACGCGCCGCCGGGCGACGACAGCGCCCTGTATAAGGAAGCGATCGAGCTGGTGGACGAGTGCCTGGATGACCCGGACGCAGGCCCGTCGGTTGAGACCGCGCTGATGCGGCTGATCACGGCGCAGGATGAGCGCACGGACCCGGCCATTGACGCGCTGATCGAGCGGCGCGGCGAGAGCCTCAGCGAACGCGTGAAGCGCGAGTACATCCGGCGCAACCCGGCAACCAGGCTGCTGGACACCAGCCAGAAGTACTACTGGCAGAGCGAGCCCAAGCGCGCGCTTGACCCGGGGCTCGAGGCGCTGATCGCGCAATGGAAGCAGGGCATCCGCGACGGCGTGGACGACCACCGCGCGCGCATGGACGAAGCCCGCAAGTTCCGCGACAGCGTAAAGGCCGACGTCGAGCTGTTCCTGCGCGAGGGGCCGGCCACGCTGCCGCTCAACGCCAAGGCCCAGGAGGAGCTGCGCCGCAAACAGGGGCAGGAAGAGCAGCGGCAGCAACGCCAGGCCGCAGCCCAGGCGCGGCAGCAGCGGCAGGAAGCTGACGTGGGCTCACAGCAGGCCGAAATGCAGCGCCTGCAGACGGAGTACCAGCAGCAGATGGAGGCGCTGTCGCAGAAACTGATGAACAACATGCACGACCAGAAACTGGTAATGCAGGTCTCGGCCGAGATGCAGAAACTCGCCACCGACCTGCAGCAAAAGATGCAGAAACTGTTCGGCAACGAATGACGGCCATTCGCACGCTTGAGGAGCTGATCAATCTCGATGAACCAGCCTGGCCGCTGGTTCAGGAGTGGATTTCGCGTGCCACCAACAAGATTGAGGTACTGCCACGCGACGAACAAGACGCCCGCGATTGCCTCGTGAGTATGCAGATCACCACACGCTCACCGATGGGTGCAATCATCTATCACACTGGCGGGCTGCTGATAGACGATGGCTGGGTTCGGCTGCTGGGGGCAGGCTGTTCGCGCCTGCCGCGCGGGATGCATACCTGGAACTGGAACCGTGCCGTGATACCCGACGGCCGTCGACCGAAAGTGGTGTTGATCGCGGACGACGTGATTGGCGGATTCTTTGCGCTGGACGGTGGTCGTTTGGGTGATGGAAAGGGCAACGTATTCTACTTCGCACCCGACACTCTTGAGTGGGAAGACATGGAACGTGGCTACACCGATTTTTTGCAATGGTGCCTGGAGGGTGACTTGGAGGGCTACTACCAGGATTCGCGCTGGCAGGGATGGCGTGACGATGTATCGAAGCTGACTGGAGACCGGGTCATGCACATCGCCCCCTGGTTGTTCAACGAGGGGCCTCCCGTCGACCAACGCAGCCGCAGACCAGTACCAATCCAAGAGGTCTGGGACATGTTTGTTGGAAACGACCTGCTGGCGGAAGACAGCCGTTGAGTGAAGCAGACACGATCGCGAAGGCCGAGACGCCGGCGACTCTGGAGTCGCTGGTGGTGGACTTTGCTGCGCTGGGTGTTGCGCCGGGGCAGGTGGTGCTGGTGCACTCCTCCCTCAGCTCGCTGGGCTGGGTGGTGGGCGGGGCGCAGACCGTAATCGCCGCCTTGCAGTGCGCCGTGGGGGACACCGGCACGCTGGTGCTGCCGGCCTACAGCACCGGCAACTCCGAGCCCTCCCACTGGCGCGAGCCGCCGGTGCAGGAGGCCTGGTGGCAGATCATCCGCGACCACATGCCCCCCTTCGACCGCAAGCTCACTCCCACGCGCCAGATGGGCGCGATCGCCGAACTGTTCCGCACCCTGCCCGACGTGCGCCGCAGCGACCACCCGCAAACCAGCTTCTGCGCCTGGGGCCGCTACGCCCATGCCATCACCGCCGACCACCGGCTGAACTCCAGCTTCGGCGAAGATTCGCCGCTGGCGCGCGTCTATGACCTCGACGGCCGCGTGCTGCTGCTCGGCGTCGGCCACGACCGCAACTCGTCGCTGCACTACGCCGAGCACAAGGCCGAGTGGCCCGGCAAGGCCAACCTGCGCACCGGCGCTGCCGTGATGATGGAGCACGGCCGTCAGTGGGTGCAGTACGAAAACCTGCGCTATGATTCCGGCGACTTCCCCGAGATCGGCTGGGACTTCGTGCAGTCCGGCCAGGTCAAGACGGCGCAGGTGGCGTGCGCCAAGTGCCAGCTCATGAGCCAGCGCGCGCTGGTGGATTTCGCCGCCGACTGGATCAGCCGCAGGCGCGGCTAGCGGGGCTTTCATTCGAACGCCGGCACGCCGGCACGCGCGCAGGTTTTCTGCATCTCGTCGAACCGGCGCTGCAGCTCGTCCCGGTCGCCCAGCTGGCGCAGGATGCTTGCGCCTGCCCGCCATTGTTCGCGCGCGTGCTCCGGCTCCTGCAGCGCGAGCAGGCACAGCCCGTAGGCGCACTGGTGCGCGCCCTCCAGCAGGCGGCTGCCGGTCTCTCGCAGCATGGCCAGCGACTGCTCGAAGGTGCGGCGCGAAAGCTCGAGCCGCCCGGTGTCGTAGTAGCGCACGCCCAGGTTGCCGCGCACGGTGGCTTCGAAGCGCCGGTTGCCGGTCTCGCGATGGATGGCCAGGGCCTGCTCGTAGGTGCGCTCGGCCTGCTCGATGCGCCCGGTGCCCGCGTACACCACGGCCAGGTTGCCCAGCAGCATGCCCTCCGTGCGCCTGTCGCCCAGCTGGCGCAGCGCGGCCAGCGCCTCGTCGTACAGCCGCTCGGCTTCAGCCGACTGCCCGGCCTCGTGCAGGATCGCCGCCAGGTTGCCGGCCGTGGCCGCCGCCAGCCTGCGGTCGCCGACGGCATCGAAGGTGACGCGGGCGTCACGCAGCAGCGCCATGGCCTGCTCGCTGCGGGCAGTCTGGTGGTAGAGCATGGCCAGGTTGCCGAGCAGCACGCCCTCGGCTCGGCGGTTGCCGGACTCGCGCTGGACCTGCAGGGCGTGGCGGATGGCCGGCTCGGCATCTGCCATGCGGCCGGTCTGCAGCCAGACGCGCGCCAGGCTGACCAGCGCCAGCGCCTCCAGGCGCGGCTGTGCGCGTTCGGCCAGCATGGCGCGGGCCTGCGCCAGCAGAGGCTCGGCGCGGCGCGCGGAACCGGACTGCAGCAGCGCCTCTCCGGCGCGGCGCAGGCCCTCGGCGCGCTCGACACCCTGGCCCAGCTGCGCGTATTCCTGCCACAGCGCCGCGCCGTCCTCATGGCGCTGGTCGCGCAGGGCGTACTCGGCCGCGCGACGCAGGTAGCGGCGCCGGGCGAGCTGGTCCCCCGAATTGCGGGCGTGGTGCGCGAGTTCAGCGGCCACCGGGTCGGTGGGGTGGGGCTCGAAGGATTCTTCGCCCCACTCGTCCCGCGCCCCTTGCGGGGGCCGGCCGCCCAGCAATTCCTCGGTCAGCGCCAGTGCCAGCGCGTGGAGGCGGGTGCGGTCGCTGGGAAGCTGCATCGCGTATGCGGCATCGCGCAGCAGCGCATGGCGGAACAGGTAGGATTGCTCGGCGCTGATTTCCCCCATGGCGCGCGATGATAGCGAGTGCGAGCCGCGCGACATCAGCTTTGCAGAATTTCGCGCCAGCAGCGGCCCACGGCCTCGGGGCTGAAGTGCTCGACCGCGTAGGCGCGGGCCTGGCGGCCCAGCGCGCGGCGCGCCTCGGCATCCTGCAGCAGGCGGCGCATGGCGTCGGCCAGCTGCCCGGGCTCGGGCTCGACGCCGAGCAGCACGCCCGCGCCCTCCAGCTCCGGCGTCACCAGCGCGCGGCGCGAAGCCACCACGGCGCGGCCCGCCGCCATGCCCTCCAGGATCACGTTGCCGAAGTTCTCGAAGCCCACGGCCGGGTGAACCACGATCTGCGCGGCGGCCATGATTTCGCGGGCCGCGGCATGGTCGACCACGCCCTTGAATTCCACCATGCCGGCGGCGCCGGCCTTCACTTGCGCGGCGTAGCTTGCGTCCTCGACCGGCCCGGCGTGCACGGCGCGGAAGCGGAAACCTTCGTCGGCCAGCAGGCGCAAGGCGGCCACCCATTCACGCACGCCCTTGCGCGGATGAAGGCGGTTGAGGCAGACGATCAGGGGCGGGCCGGGTTGGTCGTGCGGCTCGATCGGCTCGACCGGGTTGGGCACGACCACGGCGCGCGCGCCCGAAAGCTCGGGGTGCGACAGGCTGCGCTGCCGGTCCGCCTCGGATGAAAACACCAGGACGCTGCCGCGCACCAGCCTGCGCGCGCCCAGGTGCCAGCGGATCAGTTTGCGCAGGCGATGATGGGCCAGGGCATCCGGGTCCAGCATGCCGCGTGATGCCAGGTACAGCGGTACGCCGGCCCGCGCCGCCGCCTGCGCCGCGTAGTGGGCCGGGTTCAGCCAGACCACGTGGGCTATGATCGCATGGTAGTCGCCGGCGCGGCGAAGCAGCCAGTCGCGCATCGCCCTGCTGGCGCCCAGCACGCGCAGGCCGGGGCTGAAACAGTGGACCGGGATGCCGCCCGCCTCGGCCGCGGCATCCAGGCAGGCGATTTCCGGCGTGATGCCGGCCGTCAGCATGGCGCGGCAGGTTGCCAGTGTGCCGGTGCGCAGTCCGCCCTGGGCGGGAGCGATGGAAGGAATGACGTGAAGGACTTTCATAGAGGTCCGAGATTAGAAGTCAGAGGCCGGGGATACGCCACAGCTTGTCAGCGCGGGGATTGTACCCTTACCTCCGACCTCTAGCCTCTGACCTCTGTGACTTCATCCAGCCTGCGCAGGCCTAGGATCAGCCCGACGCTGCTCCAGTACAGCACTCCCAGCGTGCCGTTCTCCAGCACCGGGTAGGCTTTGAACAGGAACCAGCTCAGTTGCGCGCCCACGTACACCCACAGCACGTAGCGCACCGGGGCGAAGGGGGCGTCGCGGTTTACGGTCGCCGCGCGCAGCAGGCCGAACAGCGCCCACAGGCCCAGTACCGCGCCCAGCCACATGCCGATCACGCCGAAGCTGTAGCGTACCAGCGCGGTGCCCCACTCCACGCTCTCGTTGCCGGGGCTGGGTTTGCCCAGCAGGTTCATCACGCGCCCGGACTTGCCGGCGCTGCCGGTGCCGTTGCCAAGCAGGCCGCCGCCGAAGTCATCGGTGACCGCGATGGCGGTGTCCATGCGCTGCTCGACCAGCACCGGCTGGATGCTGGTCCAGAAGGCTTCGGCGCGGTTGCCCTCCATCATGCCGACCAGCATCGAGCCCAGCAGCAGCCCGATCAGGCCGCCGGTGATCAGGCCCGGACGGTGCCGGCGCGGCTGGCCCGGCAACTTTTCAAAGCGATACAGGATCAAGGGCAGGCAGGTCAGGATGGCGACGGCGCAGAACAGCAGGCCGGTGCGGATGCCGGACAGATGGGCCGACATGATGGCGCAGTAGCCGGAGATCCACAGCCAGATCCGCTGGCGGCGCGGGCGCGCCATCTTGAGCAGGCCGATCGAAAGGCAGAGCTGGAACACGCAGATCAGCGCCAGCAGGGTGGGGCTGGCGAAGATCGACTCGTTGTAGCGCACCTCGCCACCGCTCTCCAGGGTGCGGATTTTCCGGAACGCGCTCTCGCGCAGGAACGGAGGCATGCTGTCGTAGTAAGAGTTCTGCAGCATCGTGATGATGAAGATCGGGATCGCCAGGTAGGCCAGCGCCCGCAGGAAGTTATCGGCCGACGTGTTGCTGCGGAAGAAGTTCGACATCAGCACCATCATCGGCATGTACAGCAGCCAGGTGCGGATGCCCGAGATGCCGACCAGCATGCTGGGAATGGCCGGGTTCGCGGCCTCAAGCACCACAAACGCCATCCACGCCAGGATCGGGAAGTACAGCCCCCATTTCTCCAGGTTGTCGGCCTGGCGCAGGGGACGCCGCAAGCGCGGCCGGAACGCGTAGCACAGGTAGCAGGCGGCGATCAGGAAGTCCTTGCCCAGGGAAATGGTGTACGGCGAGCCTGGAACAGCCTTGCGCAGGGAGTCTTCACCGATCAGAACCACCACCAGCAGCGCCAGCCCGATGCGCCAGTCGGTGAAGGCGCCGACAATCGCGCCCAGCAGGAAACCCACGCCGGCGCCCAGGGCCGAGCCCAGCAACGGGTCGGTGTTGTAGGCCGCCGCCCCGAGCAGGGTGCCGACGGTCGCTATGGCCAGTGAAGACGCAAGCGCTTTGCGCAGGCGTGGATTGCGCAGACCCTCAGGCTCATGAGGAAGTATGGCCGTGGCTTGCATCGACTTGCGCTTGAGTCTGGGCCCCTGAAAGACGATACTTGATAAAGGGTACGATATTCGGGCTTCTTCGGGGCGAGGTTTTCTCGTGTACCGGCGGCGGATGCGGGGAGATTGATTGGCGTCAGACATGCAGGCTGTCATTGAGCAGGTCCGCAAGCTGGCCGCCCGGGGCGACTACTCCGGCGCGCGCCGGCGCATTTCGGAGCTGTTGTCCGGCGCCGAGGGCGCCGTGGACGACCGCCTTCACGACGAGTTCGTGAAGCAGGGCCGCACCCTGGAAGTGCTGGAATCGGTAGACGTGGTACGCCGCCTGCTGCGCGATGGAGAAACCTCGGCGGCTTCGCAGGCCTCAAGCACCATCCTGGACGCCCTGTCCTCTGATGAATACGCGAGGCTGGGCGTGGTGGCTGCCGCGCTGACGTTGCTGGGCCGCGCCGGCGAGCTGGCACGCCGCGTGGAATCCGGCGACCGCGGCCACGACACCCGCGAAGAACTCGACGCCTTTGTCGAGTACCTGGGCTCCGAGCTGAATCAGCTGGGGCGCGACACTGTGGACCGTCCCCTCGAATTCGCGAACGGCCGGACTGCTGCCAACACGCTGGGCGACCTGCTGGCACGCCGCCCCTGGAAACCCAACATTCGTCCTGCCCTGGAAGCCGTGCCCGAGCAGCCTTCCGCCCGGGCGGCCGCGGCCTCACGCGAATCCCCCGTGATCGGGCGCATCCTGATCGAGCAGGAAGAACGCGAGCGGGTGGCCACGGCCCCCCAGACGCAGGCTGATGGCGCCGGGGCAGGCCAGGACATCTTTGAGCTGGTGGGTCGCGCCGCGCTGGCAAGCTGGCACGTCGTGCTGTTCAGCATGCTGGTGTTTGCCGCCTTCGGCTACCTGGCGATGGCCGCCAGTTCGGACCGTTTTGAAAGCAGCGCGCTGCTGCAGAAGACGCCGACCTCGCGGCTGCGCGCGCCCATCACCGGTGAGACCAGCGAGTACGTGCCTTCGCTGCCCGCCAAAACCGTGCTTGAGCTGGTCAAGCTGCACAGCTTCCACCAGCGCATCAGCCAGCGCCTGGCCGAGACAGGCTGGGCGCCGGGCGAAAACCCGAAGCCTGACCAGATCGAAAAGCACTCCGTGCCGGTTGACGCCGTTGCCAGGGCGCTGACGGTGAATGTCAACGAGACCAGCCGTGAGGCCTACCTGATCGAATTCAAGGCGGTGCACAACGACGCCCGGCTGGCGCAGGCAATTGCCGGAGCCGCTGCCGAGGAATTCCGGCGCGTGCACTACGAACACGTGACGCGCGAAGCGACGCTCAACCTGGCTGACTACGAGACGCGCAACAAGCGGATCGAGCAGGACCTGGAAGCGGTGTACAAGAAGCGCCTGCAGGAGTTCGCGACCGGCGACGTGGAGGCGATCGGCGTGGACATCGAGTCTCGCACCCGGCAGCTGGTGGCCGAGATCCGGCAGTCACGGGAAGACCTGCAGGAATCGAAAATCGAGCTGCGGGCCGCGCGCGAGGAACTGGACGCCCAGACCACCATCGCCCAGCGCCTGCCCGAGTACGAGCTTCCGCAGCAGAACGAGCGCATCGCCGCGCGGCGCAGCTTCCTGGAGCAGCTGGAACGCGAGCTCTACGAGCTGGCCCGCAAGCGCAACAACTTCGGGCCCGACCACCCGATCCAGGAGAAGATCCGCGAGCTGCAGGAAGACATCGAGCTGGTGAAGGCCGAGATCCGCGAACTCGAGAAGGGCGCGCCCGAGGACCTCGACGAGCGCAAGCTGAACCCGGTGCGCGCGCTGGCCGAAGATCGCGTGGCCCGCGCGCGCTCACGCATGAGCATCGCCCAGGACCGCGTCGAGCACCTGGAGAAGCGCATCCCCAAGCTGGAGTCCGAGCTGGAGAGCCTGCGCAAGGATTACCTGGCTTCCGAGGCGCTGCGCCGAGACGAGCAGGACCTGCTGCGCGCCAAGGACCGCACCGAGATCGTGATCGAGGAGCTCACGGTGGTGAAGGCCTCCGCCGACCGCGAGCTGGCGCTGGTCAGCCCGGCCTCCGACGCCCGCAAGATCGAGCGCGAAACCCTGGTCGGCATCGCCGTGGGCCTGATCCTGGGCCTGGTGGTCGGCATCGGCGTGGCGATCGGTCTGCTGCGCCGCCGCCAGCTGCGCACCGCGAGGACCGTATGAAGCTGCGACTTACACTGGCCTGCCTGTTCGCGCTGATGCTGAGCGCCTGTCATTCGCCCGACACCTACACCGATGTCTCGACGCTGACCGAGCTGCCGCCCGACCCCTACGTCTACACGCTGACGCCCGGCGACGTGGTGCAGGTCGAGATCGCCGAAGACGAAGACTACGACTGGGAGACCACCGTGCTGCCCGACGGCAGCGCAACCTTCAAGTGGGCCGGCGAAATCGACGTGATGGGCATGACCCTCAAGCAGACCCGCGAGACCCTGAAGTCAAAGCTTACCCGCTACTACGTCGACCCGACCATGACCCTCTACCTCAAGCGGGTCAATGGCCCCGACCCCATCGTGTTCATCGGCAACTTCGGCGGCGTCGATGTGCGGGGCGGCGTCGGACAGCGCGGCAACGGCGGCGTGATCCCGTACCGCAAGAACATGGGGGTGATCGAGGCAGTGGCCCTGGCCGGCGGCCCCGGCGAGCCCGACCTGGACGTGACGCCCTACCTTTACGTGGTGCGCAACATCAAGTCGATCAAGGACCGCAAGGTCTTCCGCTACGACCTGGCCGAGGCCGTGGTCGGCAACCAGGTGGATCTGCCCCTGCACCCGGGCGACGTGCTGTTCCTCGACCAGTCCTGGCTGCAGGACATGGAGCGCGCGCTGGGCATCTATGCCCGCATCGTGGGCACCACCGCCAGCGGCCTGGGCACCGCACTGCTGGTGGACACCATCGCCGACGGCGGCCTGGCGGACTAGGCCATGACCAGCGTTCTCGTTACCGGCGGCGCGGGCTTTCTCGGCTCGCACCTGTGTGAGCGCCTGCTGGCGGCGGGCCATCGCGTGCTGTGCCTGGACAACCTCAGCACCGGCTCGCGCGCCAACATCGAGCGCCTGCATGGCGACTTCGAGTTCATCGAGCACGACCTGATCAACCCCATCAGGCTGGACGCCGAAAAGGTCTATCACCTGGCCTGCCCGGCCAGCCCCGTGCACTACCAGTCCAACCCGGTGCGCACCGTCAAGACCAACGTGCTGGGCACCATGAACATGCTGGGCCTGGCGCGGCGCACCGGCGCGCGCATCCTGCTGGCCAGCACCAGCGAGGTGTACGGCGACCCCAAGGTCTCGCCCCAGAGCGAGGACTACCTGGGCAACGTCAACCAGCTCGGCCCCCGCGCCTGCTACGACGAAGGCAAGCGCATCGCCGAAACCCTCATGATGGAATACCACCGCGAACACGGCGTGGACGTGCGCATCGCCCGCATCTTCAACACCTACGGTCCGCGCATGGCGCCCGATGACGGCCGCGTGGTCAGCAATTTCATACTGGCGGCCCTGCGCGGCGAGCCGCTGCGCCTGTACGGCGGCGGGCGCCAGAGCCGCAGCTTCTGCTACGTGGACGACCTGATCGGCGGCCTGGTGTCGCTGATGGAATACCGGGGCGAGCTGCGCCACCAGCCGTTCAACCTCGGCAATCCGCACGAGATCAGCATCCGCGAACTGGCCGAGACCATCCTGCGCCTGACCGGCAGCAGCAGTCCCATCGTGGACGGCCCCGCCCAGCCCGATGACCCCGGCCGCCGCTGCCCTGACATCACCCGCGCCCGGGCCGAGCTGGGCTTTGCGCCGGGCACCGCCCTCGAAGCCGGCTTGCAGCGCACCATCGACTACTTCCGCGCTTGTGCCTGACGCCCGACCAGCAGCTCGCCGTCGTCGTAGGCGGCCAGTGTCACCAGGTCGAGCTCGGCCTTCAGCTCATCGACACGGCCGTCGCGGTTGAACCACACCACGCAGCCGCCCTCGGCCAGCTTTTCGCGCAACTCGCGGCGCGCCTGTGCAGTGTCCGGCCATGGCGACACGCCCAGGGGCATCAGGTATTCGATGGTCCCGTCCAGCGGCAGCGCCCTGGCCGGCACACCGCGCAGGATCAGCGGCTGCGGGTTGGAAGCGTACAGCGGCCCCGGCTGCTCCAGCGCGGCTTTCAGCGTCGGCGAATCGCGATACTCGGGCGACGAATATCCGAGTCCGTCGCGCAGCTCCGTGACCAACCACACCGAGCGCGCAAGGCTGCCCACGCCCAGCAGAACCACCAGGGCGAACCCCGCCCAGCGCATGCGCCCCCGCAGGGCGCTGTGCGTCCAAGCCAGCGCCACCAGCGCCAGAGGCAA
Source organism: Planctomycetota bacterium (assembly GCA_027493625.1). Lineage (GTDB taxonomy): Bacteria > Planctomycetota > UBA8742 > UBA2392 > UBA2392 > JACKID01. Next base: position 468,722 of record JAOSKM010000003.1, read on the forward strand.
CATGGGCAGCACAATGCGCGGCTCAGGCTGCAAGGCGCGATCCAGGAACACGACTGTCACCGCCACCAGCAAGGCGTAGCAACCACCCACGATCAGCAACAACAGCCCCGGCGCCATGGACGGGTCAGCCCTGCGCCGAACCACGTACACCGCACCCGTCAGCATCGCGCCGGCGGCCAGCAAGGCCACGGCCGCGCGCAACGGCATCGGCGACGTCTCCGGCACCAGCCACGTTGAGATCGAGTGCCCCAGGGACTTCACATGCAGCCATGTAGGCAGGCCGACGGTTCCGCTGCGCGAATCCAGCCTGGACTGCGACGCCCAGATTACCACGCGCCAAAGCAGCGGAAGCGGAAGCGCTGCGCCCACGAAGACGGCGGCCGCCCGCACCCTCTCCCGCATAGCCCGGCCAGGCTGCATCAAAATCCATAGCGGCAATGCCGCAAGCCAGGCGTAGCCGGCGTACCGCTGCATACAGGCCAGCGCAACCAGCAACCCCGCCCCTGCAGGCCGACGCCAGCCGCCCTCTCGCAGCCAGCCGACCAGAACCAGCAGCGCCCCGGCCGTCAGGGCCAAAAACAGCGACTCGGTAAGTACCCAGCTTGCGTAATTGACGGCGCGAGGAGCCACGGCCACCAGCCAGGCGGCAACCGCGCCGGCTCCGGCCTTGCCGCTGCAACGCCAGGCCAGCAAGCCGACCAGCAGCGCGAGTGCCGCGTGGGACCACGCGTTCAGCAGCAGTGCGGCGGTCGCGGGCTCAAGGCCCAGCAGCGTCCCGAAGCCGAGCAGGGCGGGAAACAGCGGGGGCCAGGTGGTAACCAGCCGCGTATCACCGTGCGCGTCCGTGGCCAGCGGGCCCTCACCCGCGGCGAAGTGACGGGCGGCGTCGATGTACACCACGCTGTCGGGACTGATACCCGGGCCGGCGCCGGTGCCTGCCGCCATCACCAGCAGCAAGGCAGCCAGCGCCGAGGCCGCCAATATCGCGGGCAGCAGTCGTCCCTTCCCTTGCGCCTCTGGCTCCATGCTCCAAGAATGCCTGAGGCCCGTCAGGACGGCAACGTGGCAACCTACATCTACATCTGGAAGAGCGGCGAAGACGAGGCTGCTGTTCAGTACTCGTTCAGCCCGGAAGACGGCCTGGTTGGCGTGATGAGCATCGAGCGCCGCACCGGCGACATGCAGCTGCTTGAGCCCTGTCCGGGCGACGAAACCAACACCTGGTACCAGTGCACCTGCAAGGCCGTCTGGAACCACTGGGCTGTGGGCGGGCTTCCCGACAGCACCCAGTACATTTACGGCTAGGTGCGCCCTGCGATAAAAGGTGGCCATGACTTCCCTGACCCGCTCCTGGTTTGGCTCGCGCACGCCCATCGACGCCCTGGGGGCGGTGGCGGCAGAGGCGGCCGAGCGCGTGATCGACCTGAAGGGCGAAAAACGCGCGCTGGGCGAAGTCCACCTCGACATCACCTCGCACTTCTACAGCATCCGCAACGGCAGCCTCAGCGACGGCGACATACTGGTCGGCCCGCGGGTCGAAGGCCGGCGCGTCACGTTCCGCAACGTCAACCTCAATAACGTCACGATCCGCTGCGCCGATGAGCTGGCGCTGGAGCTGGTGTTCGAGGGCTGCGGCGAGATCCGCAATTGTCGTATCCAGGCGGAGCAGGTGACGCTGCTGGAATGCCGCGTCGTCGAAGACACGGTGCTGGACGCACGCGTGCTGATCGTTCGCGACTGCTGGTCGATGCAGGCCGCGAAGTCGATCACGATTCCGGCCACCGGTGACGTCCGGGTTGAAGCCGGCGCCGCCAACCCGCGCACCAGGCTGCGCAAGCTTGAATTCAAGGGCGGCGGCGGACACCTGTCGTTCAACGGCGTGTCCGTGCGCGAATGCCTGATCACGGGCAACTTCGCGTCCGTGACCCTTCGGAACGCCGACCTGCAGGATTGCCGCGTCACGGCCGGCGCGTCGGCATGGTCCGAAACCTCCGTCAGCCACAAGGGCGCGGACCGCCGCTCAGGCAGCTGGGCCGCCGAGGTACAGGGTGAGCTGAAGCTGAAAGACGTCAGCTTCGAGGGCATCACCGTGGACAGCGAGGTGATCGCCAACCAGTGCGAAGACCGCAGCAGCGTGGATTTGCAGAACGCCTTCGTTGACAACGAGTGGGAGGTGCTGCGTGACAACTACTCGGGCACGCTGCTGGCGTTCCACCTGATGTTCCTGCTGGCGTTCATCGCGCCGCTGGTTACCAAGATGGCCATGGCGGCCGGCGCGGCCGGCCTTTCCGGCCTGGCGCTGAACATCCCGTTCCTCAAGGAACAGAAGTACGAGATGATCCCGGTCTGGGAAGTCCTGCTGTTCGGCTTTTACGGCATGGACAGCCTGCTGGGCTGGACCCACGCCACGCTGACGGTGGCGCTGCTGATCTACAACCTGGCGCGCGTCTACCTGACCGTCGGCATCGTCAAGCTGCGCTCACGCGAGGAACACCTGGCCATGCAGCGCTTCCGCCGCGCGCGCCCGGCCGCGTGGAAGTACCGGCGCAAAATACTGGTGCACAGCTTCATCATGCAGCCGCTGTTCCTGCTGGCGGTGTTGTCGGCGCTCTGGAAGGTGTGGGACGCGGTCAAGATGCAGATCCCGATTCCTGCCGGCGGCTGAACTCAATGGTCAAAGCAACACGCCGGGGATCCCTCCCCGGCGTGCTTGAGCTGGTGATTCTAGTTGCCGCGTCCGCCGCGACCGCCGGGGCCGCCGCCCGGGCCGAAGCGGCCCTGGCGACCCGCCAGCGCGTCAAGGCTGTTGCTGTCTCCCAGCAGCTCGTTGAAGGTGGTCACCTGGGCTGAAGACAGTTCCGCGCGCACAGCCTCTACTGCCGCCGTGCTGACGGCCCCCATTTCGGCGCCCCAGTCGAACTCTTCGCCGTTGTCGCGGGCCGTGCGACCGCGTTGCATCACCTCGGCGCGCTTGGCGTCCTGGTCTTTCAGGATCGTCTCGATGTTCGTCTTCTGGACTTCGGTCAGGGAGAGGTCCGTGGCGAGCTTGTCCACGATCGCCTTGTTGCGCTGGTTGGCCCATTCCTCCATCTGTTTCTGGCGCTCGGCATCGCGCTCGGCGCGCTGGGCCGCTTCACGCTTCTCGATCGCCGCGGCGACGGCCGCCTCGAACTCCGGCGTGTTGGCTTCAGGGGCGACCGTCGTGCCGCCACCGGAGTCGTTGGAGGTCACCGTGCCGCCCGAAGCCTTCAGGGCTTCGATCCGGGTGTGCAGATCGCTGATCTGTTTCTTCAGTTCGGCGTTCTCAGCGCCGGCCTTCTCGGCGTTCTCCACGCGCACCTGCAACGTGCCGAGTTCGGCGCGAAGCCTGCTGATTTCGTCCGCTTGCCTCTTCAGGTCGGCGCTGTGGTCGGTGCCGCCGTCCAGGTCCAGCGCAGCCACTTCAACCTTGGCCGGGGCGGGCTGCTGGCCGGCGTACTGTACCGCCACGTAGCCGCCTCCCGCGCCTGCCACCACCGATGCCAGGACCGCCGCGATCAACCATGCTGATTTCATCTTCTCTCCTTGGGCGCTACTCGCGCGTTACATTGATCCAGTTTGTCCAGACGTCGAGGTCCGTCTCGTCCCGGAATTCTGACCTCGGCGCCCAGTCCTCGGGGGCCGCACTGACGATCCCCGTCCCTTCCATCCGCCCGCGCTGCTTTTCATTCAGCAGCTCGGCCAGCTTCTTCTCCGTCTCGTTCGCCAGCTCCGCGAACCTGTCGTGCATGCGCGGGTCGCGCCGGTGATGGCGCCGCCCCGTGTAGACCTCGCCGATCAGCTCCTCGGCCTGCTTACCCGTCTCGCTCAGCAGTTCGCGCACGGCCTTCTCCTGCTCGCTGCTCAGGTTCAACTCGCGGCGCAGGCGCTCGACTGTGGCTTCCTGCTCTTCGGCGTAATGGCGGCGCATGTGCTCGATGTGGCGCTGCCGCCATTCCTCGCGTTCGCGCGATTCACGGGCGTCGAGCTGCGCCGTCACCACCTGCTCCAGGGCCGCGCCGTAGTCCGGTCGGCCGGCTTCCAGCGCCGCGACCTCGGCCTGCAGATCGACCAGCTGTGCCGCCGCGGAGTCGCGCTCCAGGGCTGCAACCTGCGTTTCCAGCGCTTTCACCTCAGCGGCAAGCTGCGCCACGGGATCGAGGGCCGGGGCGGGTGCCGGCCGGGCAACCAGCGCTGCCGCCACGCCGGCAAACACCGCCAGCAGCACCAGCGCCGCCGCACGCAGGAACACACGCCAGGGCGCCGGCGCGGAGGCGACCGCACCGTGCGCCCCCACGTATTCCAGCACCCTGGCGCGGGCCCCTGCGGGCACATCCGGCCTGGCATTGCGGATCAGGTTGTCGAAATCGTCGTTCATGTCTGCTTGCGCGGGCGCCGCACGCTGCGCCCCTACTGTAACTCCTGCCAGAGCTGCCTGAACTTCTCGCGCGCGCGGTACAGCCGGGACTTCACGGTCCCTTCCGGCAACCCCAGCGCCTTGCCGATTTCCGCGACGCTCATGCCTTCCCACAGGTCCAGCAGCAGCGGCTGGCGAAACTCCTCGGGCATGCGGCGCAGTGCCTCATGCACCAGTTCATTGCGTTCGCGCCCTTCACCGGGATCCTCGCTGGGTTCAGGCCCCAGGCTGACCGGCCTGCGGTTGCGCCCCCACCAGCGTTTGACCTCGTTGGAGGCGATGCTGCAGGCCCACGCGTAAAAGCCCGAACGCCCCTCGAAAGTTTTCAAGCTGCGCGAGATCCGCAGCCAGGTTTCCTGGGCTACGTCCTCCGCGGCGGCCGAATCGCGCCCCAGCAGCAGCGCGATCTGGCGGAACACGGCGTCGTGGTAACGCTCAAACAACGCCCGGAACTCATCGCTCTGCGACGCGCTGCCGGGGCCTGGCTGCAGGTTTTCATTCAAGCCCCGGCCCGGCATCCGTTTTCCAGTTCCGTCCAAGAGACCCGCCCTTTACGCCCCCGGTTCCCCGCCCGGGCAGTTTTTTTCTGCCTCCCATTCACGCTGGCGGGAAGCAGCCTTCCTGCTTACCATCAGGTCCATGGCGGACGAGGCCGCACAACTGTACCAGAAGCTGGTGAAAGAATTCGGCATGCCCGAATGCCCGACCCTGATGAACATGGGCCACGTCTGGTACGAAACGCCTGAAGAACTGGGCGGCGACCCCGACTCGCCCATCAGCACCGCGGTGTTCAGGCCGCTGTCGAACCAGGCCGCCGCGCAGAAGATGGCCGACCATGCCTCAAGCTGGCTGGCAAGCTTCGTCCGGAATGAGCCCTCGGCCCCGGCCACAGAGCCCGTGGCGCGGCTGCAGCAGATCATCAAGCTGGCCGGATCACGGCGCAGGTAAGCGCGATTACTCCGCGGACAGCAAACGGCGGCCAATTCGGCCGCCGCTGTGCTTTGAAGCGTAGGTGTTGCGGGCATCACTTGTTCTTGCCGTTGTTGCCCTTCTCTTCTTTTTCTTTCTCTTCCTTCTCCTGCTTTTCCCGCTCTTCCTTTTCTTTCTTTTCGCGCTTGGCCTGTTCCTCTTTCTGCGTCTTTTCCTGCTCTTCTTTGGCCTTGCGCTCGGCTTCTTCTTTCTCGCGCTTCTCCTTCTCGTCGCGTTCCTTCTTCTCCCGCTCGGCCTTTTCCTTCTCGGCCTTCTCGCGTTCTTCCTTCGCCTTGCGTTCGGCTTCTTCCTTCTCGCGCTTCTCTTTCTCGTCGCGTTCCTTCTTCTCGCGTTCAGCCTTTTCCTTCTCGGCTTTCTCTCGCTCTTCCTTCGCCTTGCGTTCGGCTTCTTCCTTCTCGCGCTTCTCTTTCTCTTCGCGCTCCTTCTTCTCGCGTTCAGCCTTCTCCTTCTCGGCTTTCTCGCGCTCTTCCTTCGCCTTGCGTTCGGCTTCTTCCTTCTCGCGCTTGTCTTTCTCTTCGCGCTCCTTCTTCTCGCGTTCAGCCTTTTTCCTTCTCGGCTTTCTCGCGCTCTTCCTTCGCCTTGCGTTCGGCTTCTTCCTTCTCGCGCTTTTCTTTCTCTTCGCGCTCCTTCTTCTCGCGTTCAGCCTTTTCCTTCTCGGCTTTCTCTCGCTCTTCCTTCGCCTTCTTTTCCTTCTCTTCCCGTTCCTTCTTCTCGCGTGCGGCCTTCTCCTTCTCCGCCTTCTCGCGTTCTTCCTTCTCCTTCTTTTCCTTCTCTTCCCGTTCCTTCTTCTCGCGCTCGGCCTTTTCCTTCTCAGCCTTCTCGCGTTCTTCCTTCTCCTTCTTTTCCTTCTCTTCCCGTTCCTTCTTCTCCCGCTCAGCCTTCTCCTTCTCAGCCTTTTCGCGCGCTTCCTTGTCCTTCTTCTCTTTCTCCTCGCGTTCAGCCTTCTCCTTCTCGGCTTTCTCGCGCTCTTCTTTGGCCTTGCGCTCGGCTTCTTCTTTCTCGCGCTTCTCTTTCTCTTCCCGTTCCTTCTTCTCGCGTTCGGCTTTCTCCTTCTCGGCCTTCTCGCGCTCTTCCTGGTCTCCGTTGTTCTTCGGCTTCTTCACTCTGGGGCGGTACACGTACACGAGTTCGCCGTCGTCGCGGTTCTCCGGACGGCTCTTCTCGTCCCGCTCGTCCTTGAACTTCCGCCGCGGCGGCTTCTGGCCGCTGAATTCCTCGGCCTCTTCGAAGCGGATCGCCCGGTTCATCGGCCGTCCACGCTCTGCCGTCAGGCAGCCTCGCACGCCGGCGCGGCGCAGCAGGGCCTTGGTCTGGCGGGTGTTCTCCGCGTAGCGGTGCAGGTTGCGCTGGCCGAAGCGGTTGCAGGTCACGAACACCCAGCAGTATTCGTGGATCTCGACCTCCCAGACCACGCCGCCGGTGCGGCAGCCATCGCGGTCGTCCCAGATGATGGTCGGGGGCAAGGCCGCCCAGCCCACGTAGCCGCCGCCTTCGCACCACACCACCCAGCCGCCGCTCCACTCGTAGCCGGGTACCCAGTGCCAGCGGCCGTTGGTGTAGACCCAGCGGCCGTAGTGCTCACAGGCCCAGCCCCACGAGTAGTAGCTGACCCAGTACCAGCCGCACTCGTCGATCCAGACCCAGTGGCCGTGGTGGTAGGGTCGCCAGTCGTCTTCAACGTCGCTGGGGTACCAGCAGTCGCCGTAGCCCTCGAGGTAGACCCAGGTGCCGTGGGGCGACAGGGAATCGTGGAAGTGGGAAAACTCGACCTCGACCACCACGGTTTCCGGCTGCGGCTCGGGTTCCGGGTTCGGGCTCGGGTTCCGGCTCGGGCGTGGTTTCGTAGTGATGCTCGTGCACCACGACAGTACGGCTGGAGCAGGCGGCGATCAGCGCCAGGGCGCCCAGCGCCATCCCGGCGAATGTGAGGTGGAAGAGGCGTTTCATGGGCACTCCTTGTGTTCCGCGTAACGCACGGCCGCGGGGGTTAGACCAGTCCCGGCCGGGTAGGATGCAAGCATCGTGCCAGCCAGGGAGGGCACAGGATAGCACCCCAAAGCGCCAGTTTTCGGCCATTCGCCACGAAATCAGCAAGCCCAACCGCCAGAAAACCGGCAGCAGTGCCGGATATCCGTACGAACCGGGCAAACAACGGCCGGGATCACCGAAGGCGAAAGGGCCGGGGATTGGCGCAGGGAACGTCTCGAAATCATGCATGGCAAGTCCGGGTGCCCACGGGATTCGAGTAATCCTGGTGCGACAATCGCTTCGATGTCCACTGCTTGCTCGCCGACCTGCACACGCCCGATCCCCAGCCCTTGCGGGCTGGGCTTGGATTTGATGCCGAATTGCACCCTTTCCCTTAAGTACCCCGCGCTGGGGTGCCGATCTTTGGTTGGCAGCTTCATTTAACCGGAGATCTCTCATGCAGCCTTCCGCCAATGCTCCCGCTTCCAAGCCTGCTGACGGCGTGCTTTACGTCGGCATCGACCTGGGCACCTCCCACGCCGCCATCGCCGCTTCCAACGGCGTGCGCACGGCCGTGGACTCCATCGTGGCCTACCCGCGCGACGTGATCTCCATGAAGGCGCTGGGGCGCGACAAGCTGTTCGGCGCGGACGCCTGGCGCCACAAGCACTCCTGCGACGTCTACCGCCCCATGGAAAAGGGCGCCGTCAAGTACCGCGACCTCGACACCACACTCAACCGCGACGCCGCCAAGACCAAACAGGCCGTGCGCGACCTGCTGGAACACGTGGTGGCCAAGGCCAACCCCAGGGCCGACGAGCTGGTGTACGGCGTGATCGGCGCGCCCGCACAGGCCAGCATCCACAGCCAGAAACTGCTGCTTGAGGCCGCCCGCGGCATCCTCGACTGCGTGATGATCTGCAGCGAGCCCTTCGCGGTGGCCTACGGCCTGCAGTTCCTGGAAGACACCGTGGTGATCGACATCGGCGCCGGCACCACCGACCTTTGCCGCATGCACGGCAGCCTGCCCGCGCCCGAAGACCAGCGCACGGTAAGCGCCGCCGGCGACGCCGTGGACCGCAAGCTGTTCGAGCTGATGAAGGAAGCCTGCCCGGGCGCCAGCTTCACGATCAACATGCTGAAGCAGATCAAGGAAAAGCACGCCGCCCTGGCCCGCGTGGATGAGCCGGTGATCGTGACCCTGCCGGTGAACGGCATCCCCACCGAGTTCGACATCACGGACGTGATCAAGCAGGCCGTGGAGAGCATCGTACCGGAGATCGTGGGCGGGCTGCACGAGCTGATCGCGGACTACGACCCGGAATTCCAGGCCAACATGCGCAACCACGTGCTGCTTGCCGGCGGCGGCAGCCAGATCATCGGGCTGGACAAGGCGATCGAGCGCAAGCTGCAGCAGCTGGGCGGCGGCAAGGTGGCCAAGGTGACCGAGCCGGTGTACGCGGGGGCGAACGGGGCTTTGAGCCTTGCGAAAGACATGCCGGCCGAGTTCTGGCAGCAGTTGATTGCGGAAGAAGCAGCCGCGAGCTGATTTGCCCGTGATGTATCGAGACCTTCTCTTATCGGGGCCAAAGCAATGCTTTGGCCCCGATACGTTTGCTGCGCAAACGCCGGCCGAGTTCTGGCAGCAGCTGATTGCGGAAGAAGCAGCCGCGAGCTGATTTGCCCGCGATGTACCGAGACCTTCTCTTATCAGGGCCAAAGCAATGCTTTGGCCCTGATACATTTGCCGCGCGGCATTGGCTGCCATCACGCGTTTGCGGTGGCCCGTGCCGCGGCCACGAAGGCCGCGAACAGCTTCTGCATGTGGGTGTCGCCCTGCATGCGCTCCGGATGCCACTGCACGCCGACCCGGAACGGGTGATCCGTGAACTCCAGTGCCTCCGCCACGCCGTCCGGTGCGTGCGCCGTGATGCGCAGGCGCGGGCCCACGCTTTCCACGGCCTGGTGGTGCAGCGAGTTGACTTCGAGGCGCGTGACGCCCAGGGCGTTGGCCAGCAGCGTGCCCTCTTCGACCTCGATCGTGTGGCGCGACTCCCCCTCAAGGCCCGCGCGGTGCACCACCGGCTCGTGCGGCAGGTCCTGGATCAGCGCACCGCCGCTGAAGATCGCCGCCAGCTGCATGCCGCCGCACACGGCCAGCACCGGCAGCTCGGTTTCGTCGTACAGCACTCGCACGAACTCGCGGTCGAAGGCCGCGCGCTCGGCCGTGACGGGCTTGTCCGTGGGCAGCACGGGCTTGCCGTACCAGGTTGAGGGGTAGTCGTCGGCGCCGATCGTGACGACCCCCGCACCAGTTTCAGCAGCGGCCTGATATCATCGACGTGCGGCACGATGGGAATCACCAGCGGCGTGCCCCCGGCGGCAATCACCGCCTGGCAGTACTGGGGATAGAGTTTGAGGTAGCTGCGGTCGCGGTCAGGCGCCGGGAAGTGGCGGACGTGGTCCGTGCAGATGCCGATCAGGGGCTTACTCATGGGGCCTCGCTGACTTTTCAAGATATCCGTTTTCGGGCTGGCGGCCCAGCCATCCATCGGTACCATCCCGCCCCGAACTGCAACCGAACCCACCATGTCCACCGCCATCGACACCCTGCAGGACATCACCGGCTTCCTGGCCCGGCACACCGACTACGAGCGCCAGCAGGGCGGGCGCACGCGCGACATCTTTGACCTCGAGCGCATGAACGAGGTGCTGAACCGCCTGGCGCGCCCCGAGCTGGCCTACGCCACCGCCCACATCGCGGGCACCAAGGGCAAGGGCAGCACCGCGCGCTTCCTGGCCGCCATGCTGCAGAGCCAGGGCCTGAAGGTCGGCCTGTTCACCAGCCCGCACCTCGAGCGGCTGACCCAGCGCATCGAGATCAACGGTGAAGAAATCACCGAAAAAGCGCTTGTCGAGGCTTTCCGCCCGGTGGTGGAAGCCCTGGAAAGCGAGCAGGGCGGCGCCCCGACGTGACATTCTTCGAGCTGCTGACCCTGGCGGCGATGGTCGCCTTCCGCCAGGCGGCCATCGACATTGCGGTGTTCGAGGTCGGCCTGGGCGGGCGCCTGGACAGCACCAACGTGATCAGCCCGCTGGTGTGCGTCATCACCGAGATCGGCATTGACCACACGGCGCAGCTCGGCGACACCATCGCCGAGATCGCCCGCGAGAAGGCCGGCATCATCAAGCCCGGCGTGCCCGTGGTGTGCGGGGCATCCGACACCGAGGCCCAGAAGATCATCGCGCTCACCGCCCGCGACGCAGAGGCTCCGCTGCTGGTGTTCGGCCGCGACTACCACCTGCGCCACTTCAGCCGCGAGGGGCGCGAGATCACCTTCACCTCTGACGTGCGCGGCCACCGCTACGAGAAAGTCCTGTTGCGTCACCCTGGGCGCTTCATGGCCGAGAACGCCACGCACGCCCTGTGCGCGCTGGAGATCCTGGCCAGCGAGCCCGACCTGCTGCCTGAGCCGCTGGACCGCGAACGCGCCATCGACGCGATTGCGCGCACGGAGCTGCCGGGGCGTTTTGAGGTGTTCGAGGGCAGGCCTCTGCTGGTGATCGACAGCTCGCACAACGAGGTCAGCATCAAGGCCGCCATGCAGACGGCAAAGGCGCTGGCCGGCGGGCCGATCGTGTGCGTGACCGGCATCGCCGCCGACAAGGACATCGAGGCGTGCCTGAAGCACATCGCGGCCGGGGCCGACGGGGCGATATTCACGCACTACTACAGCCCCAGGGAAAGCCAGCCCCTTGAGCTGCTGCGAACCTACGAGAAGTTCGGCGGCAAGAATGGCAGCACCGAGGAACACCCGGAGGCCGCTCTGGAGGAAGCCATCCAGCAAGCCGGCGAAGAGGGCATGGTGCTGGTGACAGGCTCGGTGTATCTCGCCGGCCTGCTAAGGGCCGCCGCAGCCGAGTACGCCGAAAGCCAGTAGGCAGAGCAGCGATCTCAGCCAGCGACTGCCCGCCGATGCTGGCCGACTGCGATGTAACCACGGGTGCACACAGGTGCACACATACAGATTCGTACGCGGTTCGTGTTTACCCGTGTTCAACCGTGGTTCCCGGTTTCGACGTACCCAGTGCCAAATCCGCAGTTCGGGGAGTGCAGCGAGCATCAGAGCATTGGCGTCGCCCCTTGAGCGAAGCGGTGCGCTTTCAAGGTGGCGGAATCCGCTCACCCTTGGCCCTCGATTGATTGCGTGCAGGTCATGGTGACAACCTTCGCGTCCGTCGCCCCCTCGCTTCTTCGCGTGAAGCAGTTGCCTTTGCTTTATGGCCGTGCGGATGGTTGGATACTCGCCATGGCCAAGAAGAAAGATGAGCCGAAGTTTGAGGAGCTGGTGGCTTCCGTGGAAGCTGCCCTGCAGCAGCTTGATTCCGGCGACCTGCCCCTGGAGGACGCCCTCAAGCGCTACGAAGAAGGCGTGGCCGCCCTGCGCCAGGCTTTCGGCATCCTGAAACAGGCTGAGAAGAAGGTGCAACTGCTGTCCGAGCGCGAGGGCGAGATCACCACCCGCGACTTCGAAATCGAAGAAGAAGAGCCCGAAGGCAAAAAGCTGTTCTAGCCAACCCCCGCCCCGGCTGAGCGTTACAACATCATGAAAAGCCCGCTGCTGATCCTGCTTGCCTGCTGCGCCCTGCTGGGCGGCTGCGCGGGTTATTCGCTCGACATGAGCGGGCTGGATTCCTACTCGAACGACCGGCTCGACGAAACATCTGACGAGCTCTCAATGACCAGCCTGGATCGCCTGTCCAGCGGCAGCATGGGCGAGGTCTCGGACGGGATGACCGTTTCGGACCTCGACCGCGCCTCCACTTCCAGCCTGGAGGATGTCAACGATCTCTACAGCATCACCCGCCTGGAGCGCGCCAGCAGCACCCACATGGAACCGGCGGCCGAGGCCATCAGCATCACCAACCTCGAACGCGCGACCTCACGCGCGCTGGACCCGAACAACAACATCGACCGGTAGGAGCCGCGGGGCGGGCCGATTCGGGCCGCAGGCGAATTCCACATTCCTGCGAGGGCTGCCTCTTCACAGGAAGGTTTGCATTTGCTATCTATTCCGCCCCCTCGGGGAAATGCGGTTGCCCTTCCGGTTACAAGACGGCGTATGCCGCCCGGCCGGGCGCCAGGCCTGTCCGCCATAGCCTTGGCGGAGGCGGAGAGACGAGCCATGCCGAAGATGAAGACCCACAAGGGAGCGTCCAAGCGCTTCAAGGTCACCAAGAAGGGCAAGATCAAGCACTACAACGCGGGTCGCTCGCACCTGATGAGCGTCAAGAGCCCGAAGCGCCGCCGCAACAAGCGCCACGCGCATGTGCTGTCCAATACCCATGCCCGCAACGTGGCCAAGCTGATGGGCGTGCGCCGCGTGCCGCCCGCGCCGACGGCCCCCAGTCCAAGGCTGAATAACGAACCGGGACAACCGCGCCGGCACAAGTTGAGGCTTTCCTCACCCGGGCGGAAACCCAAGGAGAACAGACATGCCGCATTCCGTTTCCCGCACCACGCGCAAGCGCCGTCACAAGAAGATCCGCAAGCTGGCCAGCGGTTACTGGGGCCGCCGCAAGAACTACCGCCAGGCCCGCGTTGCCGTTGAGCGCGCCTGGCGCTACGCCTGGTTCCACCGGGCGCTGCGCAAGCGCGACTTCCGCCGCCTGTGGATCACGCGCCTGAGCGCTGCGGCCCGCGCCAACGGCGTCACCTACAGCAACCTGATCAACCTGCTCAAGAAGGGCGGCATCGAGCTGAACCGCAAGAGCCTCAGCGAACTCGCGATCCGCGACCCGCAGGCCTTCAGCAAGGTCGTCCAGGCCGCCAAGGGCGCCAAGTAAACGAAAAACAGGGACCCCCGACCGTAAGGTCGGGGCCCTTTTCGTTTAACACGCGCTAACTCCCAATCCGCACAGTTTTGCCCGCCCCCCGTTTGTCTCGCGCCTCGGCGCCGCTATCATGCAGGCTTCCCCGGCAGGACCCCGTGATCGTCCGCCCGTGACCGATAAAAACGAGAACCAGGCACCAGCCAAATCCGCCGCGCTGCCCTCACCAAAATGGCTGCCGTGGGCCTTTGCCGCGTCCATTGTCGCGTTTTCCTGCATCGCCTTCTGGGGCGGTCTCGACAACGGCTTCACCAACTGGGACGACAACTGGCTGATCACCGAAAACCGCCACATCCGCGAGATCAGCTGGCACAGCCTGCAGGCCATGTTCAATCCCATGGCCCCGCGCGAAGAGCTGGGCAACGAGTACCTGCCCCTGCGCGACCTCAGCTACGCCGTCAATTACGCCTTCGACGGACTGCACCCGCTGGGCTACCACGCCACCAACCTGCTGCTTCACATCTTCAACGCCCTGCTGGTGATGCTGCTGGCCATGCGGCTCACCGGCCGGCGCTGGATCGGCGGCGTTGCCGGCCTGTTGTTCGCCGTGCACCCCGTGCATGTCGAGGCCGTGAGCTGGCTGTCCTCGCGCAAGGACCTGCTGTCCACCTTCTTCCTGCTGCTGTCGGCCAACTTCTACCTGGCCGCGCGGCGCTCGCGTTCGGGGCTGATGCCCAGCGAAAGCTTCGTGCAGCGCGTCCGCCACAGCACGCGCGTAAGCTGGATGCTGAGCCTGCTGTTCTTCATCTGCGCGCTGCTGTCGAAGATGACCGCCGTGGTGCTGCCGGCGCTGCTGCTGCTGTTTGAGCTGTTCCGCGGCCGTGAACTGCATGCCCTGCCGCGCGTCAAACGCGCGCTGGCGCAGGCGCCGTTCTGGGGCGTGGCGGCGCTGTTCACGGCGCTGGCCTCGCACATCGGCAGCGGCCTGATGCGCGAGCCCTACGGCGACGGGCGCTGGCAGTCGTTGCTGACCGCCACTTCGGCCATCACGCGCGATTTCCAGGTGCTGCTGTTCGGCTGGCCCATGCACGCGGCCGTGGATTTGCCGGTGCAGACCGGCTTCAGCCTGGCGGTGGTGACGGGGCTGCTGCTGCTGCTGGCGCTGCTGGCGCTGGGTGTGGCGGGCTGGCGCAGGTCGCAGGCGGGATGGGATTCGCGCCCGGCCATGCTGCTGGGCGTGGCGGGCTTCGGCGCGCTGTGGTTCCTGGTCGCGCTGAGCCCGGTGAGCAACTTCCTGGTGCAGATCGGCACCGTGTTCGCCGAACGCTACCTGTACATCCCCAGTATCGGATTCTGCATCGCCGTGGCGACACTTGGCGTGCTGGGCGCCGAGTTGCTGCGCAAGCGCGACAACCTGCGAGTGCTGGCGCCGCTGGTGGGCGTGCTGGGGGCGGCGGTGCTGGGGCTGAGCCTGTGGGGTACCATGCAGGCCACGCGGCCCTGGGCGGGCAGCGTCAGCCTGTGGACGCACGCCCTGAAGCACGACCCGGGCAACAACGTGGCGCACTTCAACCTGGGCCGCGAATACGAAGAGCTCGCGCTGCTCGAAGCGGATGAAAAGAAACGCGACGATCTGCTGCAGCGCGGCTATGAGCAGTATCAGCTCGCGCTCGACAACCCGGCGCGAACCTACCGCCACGACCCCGCGCGCCTGTATGCAGCCATGGCGCTCAACCAGGTGCACCGCAAGCAGCCCGAAAAGGCGCTGCCGCTGCTGGACGAGGCCGTAAAACACATCGAGCAACCCTGGCGCGACCAGCGCGCCCGCGACGACATCGAGGCGCTGATCGCCAACCCGCGCGGCCTGGCGCTGTCGGCGCTTGGCCGCCACGAGGAAGCGTTGGCCGCCTTCGAGGAAGCGCTCAGCAAGTCGGACCGCTACGCCGGCGCGCACATCAACCTGGCCTCCGAGCTCACCCGCAAGGCGCTGGCCGGCGACGCGATCGACGAGGCACTGCTGAACAAAGCCCGCAGCCACCTGGCCGACTATGAGCGCAAGCGCGGCCGTGACGCGCTGCTGGTCGAGGCGCGCGCGCGCCTGCTGCTGGCCGAGTTCGACAGGCGCCTGGCGCTGTCCGGCCAGGGCGGCGGCAAGGAAACGCCGGCCGGGCTGCAGCCGCTGCTTGACGAGTCAAGAGCGCTGTTCGCCGAGTTGATCGGGCTGCGCGACACCGGCGCCACGCCGCCCGCCGCCATGGCCGCCGCGCTGGTCGAGGCCGCCGACGCCTTCGGGCGCGGGCGCGCCGGCGACCCCACGGCCGAGAAGTACCTGCGCCGCGCGCTGGCGCTGGCGCCGGACTACCTGGGCCTGCGCTTCCTGCTCGCGCAGTTCCTGTTCGAGAAAGCCAACCTGCAGGCCGAGAGAGGAGAGTCCGCGGCGCCCACCCGCGCCGAGGCCACGAAACTGCTGGCCGAGGAGCTGAACCGCAACCCGGGCTACAAGCCGGCGCTGGTGCTGAAAGCCGCGGGCCTGCGCCAGAACGCGGTGAACGAGGCCGAAAAGCTGATCGCCAACTGGCGCGCCGAGTACGCCGCCATCAAGAAGGACAACGAACCCACCTGGGAAGGCCTGATCAACACCCTGCACGGCCGCGAGGAATTCAAGAAGCAGCTGCGCGTGGTGGTGGCATTGATGCGTGAGGCGATCGAGCTGGACCCCGAAAACGACGAGGGCCACGCGCTGCTGGAGGGCTCGGGCATCCAGATCGCGCGGGGCATGTGGTGGACCGGCGACGACCAGCTGCGCGTGGACGCCGAGGACCTGCTGCGCACGGCGTTTAACGCGCGCCCCGTGGACGGCACTGTGGCCGCGCACCTGACGGCCTTTTACACCGACCTGGCCGAGCAGATCCTGGCGCGCCCGAACTCGGAGATCCCCGAGGAAGAGCGCCGCAACGACCTCGAGAACCTGCTGACCAACATGCTGACGCTGTCAGAGCGCGCGCGCAGGATTCTGTCGGGCAAGCTGTTCAAGGTCGGGCGCGAGATCGAATCCGGCACGAAGAAACTCAAGGACGAAGACGGCCGACCCCTAGAGCTGTCCTCGGCGGCGCGGCGCATGGCGGCCAGCGAGTTCGTGCGCGCTGCGACCATCCTGAACGCCGAGAACGTCGAGGCCCTGGACTGGCTCAAGAAGTACTACGAAGAGGAAGGCAACTTCGAGGACGCGCTCAAGACCTTCGAGAAGCTGATCGAGGCGCTGAAAGACCGGCCGGAACTGATGCATGGCGTGTACCTCTCGCTGGGACAGCTGCAGCTCGATTTCGGCCAGCAGCTGCTGAGCGCCTACAAGACCAAGCTGAAGCTGGGCCATGACGCGCAGGCCGCCGAGCTGCGCCAGAAGGCGATCAAGGCCTACCTGGACGCGCTGGCGAGCACCGGCATCCTGATCGACAACCCGGAGAACCCCGAGAAGTTGAACCTGCCGATCCGCATGCGCGGCATGGCGGCCCAGCGCCTTGCCTACCTGCTGATCAACGAGGCCGAGAAGTATTACACGATCGCGCTGGACGCCTACGCGCTGGCGCCGCTGGATTTCCAGCTCGAGATCGCGGAAGTCAGCGAGAAGCGCGCCTGGTTCGTGCGTGACCCGTACCAGCGCAAGCGCGAGCTTGAGGCGATCCGCGAGCAGAAGAAGCAGGCCGACCCGGAGGCCGACCTCACGGACCTGAACTACCAGATCATCGAGCTCGAGCGCCGTATCCTGCGCCTGGAAGCCGAGGAGATGATCAAGCAGGGCAAACTGGAGCAGGCCCTGCGCAGCCTGGACGACGCCTTCAAGGCGCCCACGCCCGCGCTGTATGCCGTGCGCGGACGCATCTACCAGGCCATGGCCGCGCAGCAGAGCGACACCGACGAGCGCGACGCCCTGGTGGTGAAGGCCGCGCGCGACTACGTGCGCGCGCTGACCGACCCGGACGCGCTGGTGCAGGGGGCAGACCTGTACTGGACCGACGAGGCGATGCGCTTTGAGGAGGACTACGTGGTGCGCGCGCGGCTGGCCTACGCCAAGGCCGAAGAGGTGATCGGCGCGGCGCTGATCACCATGGATGAAGGCACCCCGCAGCAGGAGCGCTACCAGAAGCTGCTCGAACACGCGCGCGCAAAGCTGAAGGAGATGCGCAGCCTGGGCGCCGATTACATGCGCATGGCGCGCGACGCCCGCGAGCGCGGGAAGCTGGCGGGTGCTTTAGCGCTGGCGAAGAACGCGCTGGAGTACCTGGGCGACCACGCGCCGGCCTGGCAGCTTGCGGGCTGGATCCTCACGGACATGGCGAAAGCCGAGCCTGAGAAGGCGCAGGACTACGCGGGGCAGGCGCGCGACGCGTTCCTGTCGGCGCTGCGCATGCAGAACCTCTTGACAAGTCAACGGCTGTGGCTGATGTGCGACCTGTCGGAGCTGCTGCTGGATCAGCTGCAGGATCGCCGCGGCGCGCGCGAGTGGGCAACGCGGGCGCGGGGTCTGCTCGGCAGTGAGGAAGCGGCGGCTCTTCCCGAGGAAAGCCGTGCACTTTACGCGTCAAGACTCGACACCCTGGAAGCCCGCTTGAAGTGAGACGGGAATCTCCCCTCCGGGGTGTGTCAGTATCTGTTTGCGTTGAAGATTACCGGACGCAGATCACAAGCCGAAATCGGTCACATCAGCCAGCAAACTGGCTCTGCAGGCCCGTCCCAGGCCGACGCCCCGCAACGTTGAAAGTCGTGGCTGCCGGGTCGCAGCAGGCCGCGGACCGGCCTGCGAAGCGGGCGGGCATGTACCGTCGCGGGAAAGCGCTGTCAAGCGAATTCGTGAGGGGTGGCGTCGAAAAAGCCCTATTTCAAGCGGGTTTGGCGGCACGAAATTTTCAACAATTTGCAGGGACAGGCTTGACCCGGTTTGCGGCAAGGGCTATTTTCCCAACCAACGCAAGCCCTTGGGGCTTTTGTTGGCGGGGTTCCCGGAGACGCTGGTTCAAAGGCGCTTTCTGGCGGCTAGCGGGGCGGGGAACCTTGAATCACGGTTTAAAATAGTTATCGACTGACTACATCTGGTATAGGCGATAGGGCAGGAGAGCAATGTCACTCAGGGGTGGTCCCGGGTGACTCGGAATTTCCAGAACCGACCCGCAGGGGCAAACGGAGTAAAGAATGAACAAAGCAGAACTGGTTGACCTGATCCTCAAGAACAAGAAGGCCGGCTTCGAGAGCAAGGCCGCCGCTGAGCGCGCTTTCGACGCGGTTGTCGACGCGGTCCGCGAAGGCGTGCAGCGTGACGGCAAGGTCCAGATCATCGGCTTCGGCACCTTCAACGTGCGCTCGCGCAGCGCCCGCAACGGCCGCAACCCGCAGACCGGCCAGGCCATGAAGATCAAGGCCTACAAGACCGTCGGCTTCAAGGTCGGCAAGGACTTCAAGGACAAGATCAACAAGGGCAAGAAGTAACCCGCAGTCGATTCGCCAATCACGGGCCGCGCATCAGCGCGGCCCGTCTGCTTTTTCACGCGAAGCAGCGAAGGGTGCGAAGGCGCGGCGGCGCACAGAGCTTGCCGCCAGATCCATTCGCTACGTCGTGTTGCACTGCCTTCTCCAACACGAAGAAACGAAGGAACGAAACACTGCATGGGGTCAGGATGGACAGGATTCCAGCGGACACGGGTTGTTGACCGCATGGGCCCCTGCCGGTTCGTGTCGTTTTCCTTCGTGTACATCCTGACAAGACCATGCGACGGAGAGGGCTAAGTACCCTGCAGGTTGATCTCTTCGCGAACCTCGCCCCCTTCGCTTCTTCGCGTGCAGGCAGTTGCGCGCGCAGCGAGAGCCGCCTGTCTCTTCCTTAGACTAAAGATCACGGGCGATCAGTCCGATAACCCCTCAGCGGCGCGGCTTCTCGCGCCGCGGGGGACACCGCACCGATGCCTACGCACAACACCGCCCTCTGGCGTTCCACCTACCTGCTGGGTGTCGCGCTGCTGCTGCCCATCGGCACCATCGTGCTGGTGACCTACTACTTCGCGCGCATGAACCCCTTCGCGCCCGAGGTCAAGTCCGACCCCTGGGCCTTCGCGATCATCGCCATGGCCGGCGGCCTGTCCGCCCTGATGGCCACCCTGCTGGCCCTGTTCGCCAGCGCCACCTACCGCGCGCGCGTGCGCTTCGAGGCCGAGTACCGCCAGCTGCAGCGCTACCTGAACGAAGACGTCGCCCGCGACCGCACCCGCCTGATCCGCAACCTCGACCTCGTCTCCGCGGCCCAGCAGGTCAGCATGGCCATCAAGCAGGAGACCGAGTTCGAGCGCATCCTCTCGGTGGTGCTCGAGCAGCTTGAGCACTTCGCGCGCTCCGACTCGATTACCGTGTTCACCATCGACGAGCAGGGCAAACCCGCCGCCCGCGCCGAGCGTCGCCACGGCGTCGACCGCTTCCCCCGGCACTCACCCAGGACAGCATCGAATGCTCGCTGGTGGACGAAGCGGTGCGCATCGGGCGCCATGTGCGCGAACTCAATGAAACCACCGGCGAGTTCGTGCTGGCCGTCTACTTCGGAACCCCGGAAGGCGCGCGCGGCGTGGTACGCATCGCCCGCAACGTCGCCGACGAGCCCGACTTCAGCGAAGAGATGCCCGCCTACGAGCAGGCGGTGGGTCAGCTGGTGCGCATGGTCAGCCTGGGCCTGAAGACCGCCAGCATGTGGGACCGTGCCATCAAGGACGAAAAGACCGGCCTGTACAACGCCAACCACTACCAGGACCAGATGAAGCGCCAGGTGGCGATCGCCCAGCGCACCGGCGCGCCCCTGAGCCTGATCATGATGGACATCGACAAGTTCAAGCACATCAACGACACCTACGGCCACCTCGCCGGCGACACCGTACTGGCCGAGGTTTCGGCCATCCTCAAGCGCGAGGCGCGCGAGAGCGACACCCCCTACCGCTACGGCGGCGAAGAGCTCTGCATCGTGTGCTGCGGCACCAGCGAGGAAGACGCCGCCAAGGCCGCCGAGCGCATGCGCCACAAGATCGCCTGCACCGAGTTCCATGACGATCGCGGCCGCCTGCTGCCGATCAGCGCCAGCTTCGGCGTGGCCGAGTTCGACCCCGCCCACATGCACAGCGAGAAAGACCTGAAGGAAGCCTGTGACCGCGCCCTGTACGTGGCCAAGGAAAACGGCCGCAACCTGGTGGTGGTGCACGCCGGTTCCGAGCAGTTCCACAAGCTGGAGCGCAGCGGCGACGCCAACAAGGAAGTGAAGCGCCGGCTGGGCCTGGCGGGCGACAACTCGCCGCTGGACGGCGACCGCGACCCCGCGCCGATCGCCGACGAGAAACAGGCCTCGGCCCGGGCGCTGCTGGGCGAAAGCATCGACAAGCTGGCGACCGGCCTCGCAGAAGTCGTCGGCAGCGACAGCGACCGCGCCCGGGTGGTGGACACCGTGGTGCGCGAGGCCGCCGAATTCCTGACCCGCAACCTCAGCGCGCGGCTGGGCGAAGAGCCCGGCCTGAAGCGGGCCGCCCCGGAGCCCGAGCCCGCGGACAAGCCCAAGCGCAAACGGGCCCGCCGCAAGACGCCGCCCATGGAACAGCCGGCGCAGGCCGAGGGCGCTCCCGCTGCAGCCCCAAAGCCGAAGCGTCGCCGCAAGAGCAAGAAAGAGCAGCAGGCCGAGGAAGCGGCGGCGGCGCTGAAGAAGCTGCAGGCCGAAGAGGATGCGCAACTCAGCGCAGACTCGGACCGGCTGGATTACCTGACCGACGACGAGGGCGAGCAGCTCGCCCGCGGCGAGGCGCCCAGCAAGCGGCTGCGCAAGGCTGCACGCAAATCGGCGTAGCCGTTCAGGGCTGCGCTTTCACGCATTCGCAACCTCCCACGTCCGTTTGCGCATGTGCGAATACGCAATATTCTGCGAGTTTTTGATAACCACAGTTATCGCCTAATCGCAAGATTCGTGTAAACGTTATACGCCGCATTCCGGGTGCGCTGACGCCGCGCCGCGCCCGCCAACCGGCCTGCTGGGCTGGTTTGCGGTCTCTGCTGTGCCGTTGGCACGGGCATTGCATTGCCCCGGGGTGGAATTCCTTTCTGCACCACTCTGGAGAGCCCGATGCGACACACCCTCACACTCCTGGCTGCGGCCCTGATGCTGCCCGCCCTGTTCCTCCTTGTCGGCCCCGGCTCCGCCGGCGCGCAGGACGTCACCGCCGAGGTGCCGGCCGACGCGCTGCCCCTGGTGGCACTGAAACTGTCGCCTGAAACGAACGCGCACGGTCTTGCGGCTGAGCACGGCGCCAGGCTGCGCCATGCGATCGGCAGCCTGCGTGACTGGTGGCTGCTGGAGTTCCCCGATGCTGCGGCGGCCCACGCGGCCTTGCCGCTGCTGCTGGGCGACGAACGGGTTGAGCAGGCGCAGCTCCAGTACCGGCAAGCCATGCATTACCGCACCAATGACCCGCTGTTCGGCTCGCAGTGGCACCTCAAGAAGACCGGCGCCGCCAGCGTGGATATCAACGCCGAGGCCGCCTGGAACGCGGGCTTCACCGGTGCGGGCGTGAAGCTGATGGTGTGCGACGACTCGCTGCAGCACACCCACCCGGACCTGTCGCCCAACTACAACGCGGCCGACAGCTACGACTACGCCGACAACGACGGCGACCCCGCGCCCATGTCGTCGCAGGAGCAGCACGGCACCTGCACCAGCGGCATGGCGGCCGCGCGCGGCAACAACGGCCTGGGTGTCAGCGGCGTGGCCTACGAAGCCAGCCTGTCGGGCATCCGCATGGACGCCAGCTTCCCGGACGCCGCGGTGGCCAGCGCCGAAAGCCACCACAACACGGCGATCGACATTTACAGCAACAGCTGGGGCCCCGGACCCTGGGAGCCGATGGGGGCCTTGACGCGTCAAGCCATCCTGGACGGCATCGCCAACGGGCGCGGAGGCAAGGGCTGCGTGTTCGTGTGGGCCTGCGGCAACGGGGCGCTACTGGGGCGACAACGGCAACAACGACCCCTTCCAGGTGATGCCCGAGACCATCAGCGTCAGCAGCATCGCGATCGACGGCCTGGTCGCCGACCACAGCGAAAAGGGCGCCTGCATCCTGGTGTGCGCGCCGGCCGGAGTCAGCAGCGGCGGCATGTCAGGCGCGGGCGGCAACCTGGTGATCACGGACCGCACCGGCAGCGACGGCTACGGCGGCCTGGCTGACCCCGACTACACCAACGCGTTCGGCGGCACCAGCGCCAGCTGCCCGACCGTGGCCGGCGTGTGCGCGCTGATGCTGCAGGCCAATCCCAACCTGACCTGGCGCGACGTGCAGCATATCCTGGTGCGCTCGGCCAACTCCACCAACGGCGTGCAAGCCAGCGGCTGGGGCACGAACGGCGCGAACCGCCGCATCCACGACACGCTCGGCTTCGGCTGCGTCGATGCCGGCGCCGCGACAACACTGGCCCAGACCTGGACCAACGTGCCCGCCCGCCAGCTCGTGCAGACGACCGCGGACGCCGCGGGCGCGGCGATCCCGGACGGCACCGGCGCGACGCTCACCCGCACCATCACCTGCAGCCATCACATGGACCTCGAACACGTGATGATCGACTTCCAGTCCAACCACCCCTACTGGAACGACCTGGAGATCACCTTGACCTCGCCCAGCGGCACGGCCAACAAGCTGACCGAGTCCGTGCAGGGCTTCCCCATGCCGGGCCAGAACTACGCGCCGGCCGGCGGCAGCTGGCAGTTCATGACCGTGCGCTGCTGGGATGAGGACGCGGCCGGCACCTGGACGCTGAGCGTGAAAGACCTGTCGCCCGGCGCCAGCGGCTCGCTGAGCTCGTGGCGCCTCAGCTTCTATGGCACCAACAGCACGCCGGTGACGCCCACGCCGACCATCACGGTCAATCCCGGCAGCCTCAGCCTGGTGGCCGCCGACGCCGTGACGATCAGCCCGGTGAAAAGCTACACGGTCAGCGGCAGCAACCTGGGCGCCGACGTGGATGTGCTGGCGCCCAGCGGCTTCGAGATCGCGACCTCGGCCGGCGGCCCATGGCTCAGCAGCCTGACGCTGGCCCACAGCGGCGGTACGCTGGCGGCAACCACGGTGCACGTGCGCTTCGACCCCAACCTGACCGGGGGCATGGCGGTGAGCGGCGCCATCAGCCACACCAGCGCCGGCGCGGCCGGCAAGACGGTCAACCTCAGCGGCAACATCGGCGGCACCGGCGGCACGCCGCCCACGGGCGGCAGTTCAGCGGGTGGCGGCGGTTGCAGCACGGCACCGGCGGGGGCGCCGATCGCGCTGCTGTTGCTGGCGCTGGCGGCGGTCCGCAGGCGAAAAAGTCTCGCGTAGTGAGCAGCGTGGTGAGATCAGACTGGAAACGAGAAGTGGGCCCGACAGGATTGTCGGGCCCACCCAGTTTTCATGCTGGCGTCAGCCTAGTCTTCGCCCTCTTCCTTCTTTTCCTTCTTGTCTTCCTTCTGCTCGGGCTCGGCCTGCCTGGCCTTGCCTTCGTAGTGATAGTCCGTGGCGGTCTTGATGCGCAGCTCTTCGCTGGTCTTCTTCCAGGCTTCCAGCTGCTTTTCGTCCAGCACTTCTTCCTTCTTCAGTTTCTCGTCGGAGGCGTCCCAGATCTTCTTGAGCTTCTCCTGGTGTACGCGCTTTTCGGCCTCCAGCTTTTCGCTGTTCTCGAGGTACTTCTTATAGAGCACCGAATAGCGCTTGTCCTCTTTCTCGCTGTCTTCCCAGGCGCCGCGCACGTTGCTCTTGAACTTGCTGCGCTTGGCCTTGTCCTCAAGGCCCAGTTCGTCCATCACTTCATCGAGGGTTTCGTCTTTGATCGCCCGGCTGACGGTTTCTCCCGGCTCCGGCAGTTCGTCAGCCGCGTCGCCGCCGGCGATCGCAATTCCGTCTTCCTCTTCGCCGTTGCGCTTGGCCTCGCGTTCTTCCTTGGCTGCTTCGCGGGCTTCCTCGCGTTCCTCTTTCTCGGCGTTCTTCTGGGCCTTTTTGGCCTGCTGTTCTCCGGCCTTCTGGGCTTTCTCGTTGGCCTTTTTGTAGGTGTTCTTGTTCTTGCGCCAGCCGGTGCCGACGCCCTGGGCGGTCAGGTCGGCCGCGAACGCAACCAGCATCACGACGGCCAGCACAGTAAGGAAGCGTTTCATGGGATGCTCCAGTGACAGGGTATGGGCCATTACACACGCAGGCGGTATGCCGGTTGCGGGAATTCAGGCAAATCCGGAAGCAATCCGCCGGCCGGTGGATTCCCCGGTTCCTGGCACTAGCATGGGGCTTTCGAGCGAGACTACCGCATGAAGCGTCTGTTGATCCTGTTTGCCCTGGGCCTGCTGGCCGCGTGCAGCAACCCGGACACCCGGCCCGACAACCAGCCGGCCTGCAACCCGCCGGAGAACCCGCCGGCCAATCAGCCTGAACCCGAACCGGAGCCCGAGCCCGAGCCGGCGCCAACCCGCGGCAAGCTGGAAGACCCCAAGGCGCCGGAACAGACCCGCGCTCTCGACCTGATCGAGAAAGTCACCGGCATGAAGTTCAAGGTGCGCCCGCCGGTCTACGTCTACACGCCCGAAGAACTGGCCGAAGAGATCAAGAGCTGGGGCGATGGCGGCTTCACACCCGAGAACATCCTGGGCTTCTACAAGTTCGACACCAAGGCCTTCTACCTGGTGCCCGAGGCGGCCGGCAACAAGCGCGCGTTCGGCCTGCGCATCCACGAGGCCACCCACGCGCTGCAGGACCAGTACTACGACCTGACCAAGCTGCACGCAGTGCCGACCACCACCGACGGCGACTACGCGCTGCTGGCGCTGATTGAAGGCCAGGCCGTGCAGGTGATGATCGACGCCCTGATCGACGAGCAGCCGCACGTGGCCTTCATCAGCAAGGCACGCGCGCCCGAGGGCAGCACCGACCCCAACGCCTATCGCTCGGTCTACGTCTACGCGCAGGGCACGGCCTTCGTGCAGGCGCTGAAGGAGGTGGCTGGCTACAAGGCCGTCGACGCGGCGTTCAAGGACCTGCCGGTCAGCAGCGAGCAGGTGCTGCACCCCGAGAAGTACACCGGCGAGAAGCGCGAGTTGCCGGACCGCATCGAGCCCGACCTGGAGGCGCTCAAGGCCGCGCTGCCCGAGGGGGTATGTGCTGGGCAAGCCGGACAGCCTGGGCGAGTTCGAGACGCGGCTGGTGTTCGTCCAGCAGGAGGCGACCGTGGCGGAATCAGAACAGATCGCCGCGGGCTGGGGCGGCGACTGGATGATCGAGGCAAGCAAGGGCGAGCAGAAGCTGAGCCTCTGGATCACCACCTGGGACACGGAAGCCGATGGCGAGGAATTCATGGACGCGCTGAAGCATCTGCCGGACCTCCGCGCATGGACGCGCATCGAGGCGGACAAACGGGCGATCTACGTGCTGCGCGGCAGCCCTGAGGTGGATGAGGCAACGCTGGAGGCCGTCATCGCGGCGATGCAGAAGGCAAAGATCAGTTATCACGATGCGGAGTAGGTGGAGCGCGGGCCTCCGGCCCGCACGATGCGGACGGGACGTCCGCGCTCCAAAACAAAGCGGGCCCCGATCGGGGCCCGCTTGTTCGTTGGTCTGAAGGATTACTCTTCTTCCTTCTTTTCCTTCTCAGCGCCTTCTTCTTCCTTCTTTTCCTTCTTCACTTCGTTGTCGCCGCCGCCCTGGCCGCCCTTGGCCCACTTGCTGGCCTGGTCTTTCCACTCGGCGACCTTGCGGGCGCGGATTTCATCCTGGCGCGCGCTCTTGTCGGTGGCGGTTTCCTTGCGCAGATCCTCGGTGTTCTTCTTGAACTTCTCGAGCTGCTCTTCGTCCAGGACGCCCTTCTTCAGCTGCGACTCGTCAGCCTCCGCCCAGCCCTTGTCCAGCTTTTCCTTGTGCTCAGCCTTGGCCTTTTCAAGGGCCTTTTCGTCGCTCTTGACCTTCTTGTGTTCCTTGGCCCAGCGGGCGTCTTCCTTCTCGGCCTTCTCCCAGCCTTGCTTGCCGTACTTGATGAACTCCTTGCGCAGCTTTTTGTCCTCGAGCCCGAGCTTGTCGGCCTCTTCCTCGAGGCGCTTCTCCTTGTCGTCGCTCTTCACCGTGTCGCCCGGCAGCACGCGCTCTTCGGTGCCGTCTTCACCCCAGCCGATTTCATCTTCGGCCTTCTTGCGCCAGTCGTCGGCGCCGCCGCCCTGACCGCCGCCCTGGCCCTGGCCGGGCTGGCCGGCCGGTCCCTTGTAGCCGCCCTTGCCCCAGTTGCCCTTGCCGCCTTTGCCCTGCGCGACCAGCGGCGCGCCGAAGGCGAAAGCCACGGCGACGAAAGCAATCACGAACCATTTGTACATGTCCGCACCTCAATTTTGGTTGGCGTCTGATCGGCGAATTGCCACTAGTTAGTGCTTCCAGAACGGAAACCCTTTCACACAATCCGCCAACGCATAAGTGGCTCATTTGCATGCACTTACGCCGCCGGCTGCGCGTTCTCCACACTTCCGTGCATGTAAAACACGAAGAAACGAAGAAGCGAAGTTGGTCAGGATGGGCAGGAGGATAGAGGACGTGAACTCAAGGTACCCCTCGCCATTGGCAGCCTTGGTCGGTTCCCTTCCTGTCCATCCTGACAAACAATACTGCAACGCAGAACGGCAAGAGGCTGAGTCGTGGAGTACGGCTTCGCTTCTTCGTGTTTAGCCGCCTGCACTTACTGCCACACAGCCGGCTTCAGGTTATGCTGCCGCCATGGGTGACTCGCGCAAACCGGCTATGGTCCTTCTCGTTATCAGCATCGTGCTGCTGGCCGCGGCCACGGCCGTGGTCGTCACCGAAATGCGCGGCAGCGACCAGTTTCCCTGGGGGATTCACCTGATCACCATCCCGGCCGTCTTCCTGCTGGGCCTGATCGCGGGCTGGGTGATGCGCGAACGCCAGGCGGCCGAAGAGAAGGCGCGGGCCGAGATCGAGAAGGGCGATGGCTGAAACCCTGCGGGCGATCTTTTTTTGACATCGACGACACGCTGTACTCGACCAGCGAGTTCGCGGCGCTGGCGCGTCGCAATGCGATCGAGAACATGCGCGCCCACGGCTTCCGCATGGCCACGGAAGACGCCCTGCGCGAGCTGGCGGAGATCGTGGTCGAGTTCAGCAGCAACTACGAGCACCACTTCGACAAGCTGCTGCGCCGCGTGCCCAAACACTACTGGGAAGGCGTCAGCGAAACCGTGCTGGTGGCGGCCGCGGTGGTCGGCTACCACGAGACCAAGTTCCGCGAGCTGCGTCCCTACGAGGACGCCGTGGACGTGCTGAAGCTGCTGCGCAAACAGACCGAGCTGAAGCTGGGCGTAATCACCAGCGGCCTGGCGCTCAAGCAGGCGGAAAAGCTGGTGCGATTGGGCGTGGTGAACCTGTTCGAGCCGCAGGGAATATTCATCAGCGACGAAATCGGCATCAGCAAGCCCAACCCGAAGCTGTACCTGCGCGCCTGCGCGGCGTTCGGCGTGCGCCCCAGCGAGGCGATCTACGTGGGCGACCGCCCGAAGCTGGACGTGGACCCGTGCAACCGCATCGGCATGATCACGGTATTGAACCGGCGCACATCACGGACGTTCGAGCCGGGCGAAACCCAGCCCGATCACGAGATCCACAACTTCTTCGACCTGCTGGATTTCCTGAAGAGCCGCTTCGGCATTGAAGTCAGCCACTGAAGCTTTCCGGCGGCTGCCTTGGACTCGGCCCGCACAGGCGCCGAACGGCAACCGCCGCCCGGCCGGGCGGCGGTGCTGAGAAAACTGGAGGTCAGGCTCAGTTGCTGCCGGCCTTTTCGGGCTGGGGCTGCGCCTTGGCTGCCTGTTCGCGCGCGGCCTTGGCCTTGGCGATCGCCTCCGCGGCTGCCTTTTCCTTGGCGGCCTCGGCCTGCTTCTTGCGGGCGTTGCGTTCTTCGGGCGTGAGTGGCGTCAGCAGCAGGTGCATGCGCTTGCCTTCACGGCGAATCGGCGACTCGACCTTGCTGTAGTCCTTCAGGTCTTCGATGAAGCGCTTGAGCAGTTCCTCTCCGCGTTCGACGTGGGCCATTTCACGGCCCTTGAACCAGACCTGGATCAGCACCTTGTCGCCCTTTTCGATGAAGCTCTTGGATTTCTTGAGCGCCACCTGCAGGTCGTGCTCGGCGGTGTTGGGGTGCAGGCGCACACCCTTCACCTTGGCCTGGTGGGCCTTGCTGCCCTTCTGCTTCTTCTTGAGGGTGTACTTGTACTGCCCGTAGTTCATGATCTTGCAGACGGGCGGACGGGCGGTCGGCGACACTTCCACGAGGTCAAGCCCGGCCTCTTCGGCCATACGCAGGGCGGCATCGGTGTCGATTTCGCCGTGGTTGACGCCTTCATGGTCAATCAACTGCACGCGCGGGATGCGGATGCGGCGGTTGATGCGGTGATCGGCACTTCCTTTGGCAGCCGGTGCTGGCGGCGGACGACGCTTCGACTTCATAGACTCCTTCGGGTTTCCTCAAAACGCAGCTTGAAATATAGCAGCCGTGCCCTCAGCCACAACCGGCGGCGGGAAAAATGCACCGGGCCGGCTCAATGAGCCGGCCCGGAAGGGGATTTCGAGGCGCAGGCGAACAGAGATAACTTCCGTCCCCCTTAAAAACGAAAGTCCCGATCCCGCCCGCCTGCGCGAACCGTCCCGAAACCGGGTTCCCCCCCTTAAAGGAAACCAGCATACTCGGGCCGGCAAAATCTTTCGTTGTCAACGCCTGAACTATACCTCGCCCTTTGTCATCGCAGGGTCATTTCTACCGATTCCTGAAACTTTCCGCGGGAAACACGCAAAGCGTTCCGCAGCCGATTGCGAATCGGCGAAAACCGGCATTTGCTGCAGCGCCCCCACCGCCCGCGCCGATACAGCCCGGGAGGCATCGCCGTGCTGAAGCGACTCACAGACAAAATCCGCAAGGCCTGGGCCGAGACCGCCCCCGTTTCCACGGCCGCGTCGCGCGCCAATCCCTTCGCCTGCATCGAGGGACGCCTCAACCTGCACAACGCCGCGCACCTGCGTACCAGCCTGTGGAAGCTGCTGTGGGGCCGGCAGCGCGCCGTGGCGCTGGATTGCAGCAGGGTGCGCTTCATGGACACCGGCGCGCTGGCGGTGCTGATCGAGTTCGCACAGGAATGCAAAGACACCGGCGTGAATTTGCGCCTGGTTGAGCCCAGCCAACAGGTCTGGAGCACATTCAGCATGTACGGCCTGGATGCCGTGCTGGTCAGTCTGGCCGAGTTCGTCGAGCACGAGCTGGACGGCATGTTGATCGTGATCGAGGAGGAGTTCCCCGACAGCATCCGCCTCGAGACTGTGTGCGCACCGCAGGTGATCGAGGAAGAGGACTTCCCCGAAAGCATCCGCATTCACGCCCTGCCCTACCGCGACGCAGCCTGAGACAACGGCACGCCGGGGCTGGCCTGTTCGCGCTCGGCGCCGCACCCGCGGAGCCCATCTACCGTTACAACCGAAGCCCTTGCGCGGAGGCGATTGCGCCTCCTCTTTTAGTTCCTCAAGAGCGGTCGGCGCTCGCCGGACCAGCTGCTCCATTCCCGCGGCTTCTGCCGCGGAGGGCTAGCAATCGGCTGGACCTCGCGAACAATCGCCTCACCACGCCCATCCATGAATCAAGGAATTACTTTGCATTACCGCGCAAGATCAAGTAGCCAAGTTCATTGAGTGCATGCCAGTGCGTCGTGGGGACTCACCTGGTACAGGACAACCTTTCTGTCACCTCGCGGCCCCGCGTTGCCACGGCATGCACCTGTTCGTTTGCGGCCACTTTGGACGCGTTCTTCGTGGGGATTAATGAAATGGCAAGATTCCGGACAATGCTGCTCTTGATGGGTGTCGCTGCGCTTACCCAGTGCATCGCACTGGCGCAGCCGATCACCACCTACCCGTACACTGAGGACTTTGAAACAGCCACGGGCACGACATTGCCCACCGGCTGGGCTCAATTGACAGCGCCCGACGACACCCGCAACTGGACGGCCGACTCGGGCGGCACCTCGTCGCTGAACACGGGCCCTTCCGTCGACCACAACCCGGGCACGGCGGGCGGTATCTACATCTACTATGAAACCAGCGGCCCCAGCGCAGGCGAAGTCTGCATCGCCCAGAGCCCGCAGTTTGACTGGAGTTCGCTGAGCGCCCCGCTGGTCGAGTTCTGGTACCACATGTACGGCGCCACGATGGGCACCATGCACCTGGACCTGGACGAGCAGTTCAACAGCGGCACCGACGGCGACAATACCGGTACCACCTTCACGGCCGCTTCCGCAAACTTCACGGCCGCGCACGTCGGCAGCCAGATCGTTCTGACGGGCGGCAACGCCGGCAGTTACACCATCGCGTCGGTCACCAACGCCACCACCGTGGAACTGGCCACGGCGCCTGCCTCGAACCTCACGGGCCAGACCTACACGCACCGCCTGCTGACGCTGAACGTGGTGGCATCCTGGACCAACAACCAGGACCAGTGGCTGCCGCGCTCGGTCCCGCTTCTTTCGTCGCTGATCGGCGGTGGCAACGAACAGCTGTTCCGCGTGCGTATCCGCGGCCTGTGCGGCACCAGCTTCACCAGCGACATGGCGTTTGACGACTTCACCGTACGCGACAACTCCGACGACGTCGGCCCGACCGCGCTGACCGCACCGGTGTCGGGCAGCAGCCTGGGCAGTGCGGAGACGGTCACCATCAGCGTCACCAATTTCGGTGTTGTTTCTCAGTCGAACTTTGACGTTTCCTATTCCATCAACGGCGGCGCAGCCGTGGTGGAAACATTCACAGCAAGCCTGGCGGCCGGCGCAACCCTGCCGTTCACCTTCGCGACAACCGCGGACCTGTCGGCAGAGGGCAGCTACACGTTCGTGATCTCCACGGCCCTGACCGGCGACCAGAATTCCGCAAACGACAGCCTCACCGTGAACGTGTTCCACACCTTCGCCACCTTCCCGTACGTCGAAGACTTCGAAGCGGGCAACGGCGGCTGGACCACCAGCGGCACGTCCAGCTGGGCGCTCGGCACGCCGGCGAACACCATCATCAACTCCGCGGCGTCAGGCACCAATGCCTGGGTCACCAACCTGACCGGCTTGTACAACACCAATGAGCAGGGTGCCGTGGTCAGCCCCGGCTTCGACTTCACCGGCTTCAGCACCGACCCCTGGGTCAGCCTCCGCGTGTGGTGGAACTGCGAATTCAGCTGGGACGGCATGAACCTGCAGAGCTCGATCGACAACGGTACCTCGTGGCAGCTCGTGGGCGCCTTCGGCGATCCCAACAACTGGTACACCGACAACACCATCACCGGCAATCCCGGCGGCAGCCAGCAGGGCTGGAGCGGCCGCAACAGCACTGCAAACGGAAGCGGCGGCTGGGTAATCGCCCTGCACGAGCTGACCGGCCTTGCCGGCCAGTCGTCCGTGCTGTTCCGCGTCAACTTCGGCTCCGACGGCTCTATCAATGACGAGGGCGTCGCTTTCGACCTGTTCGAAATCGGCGAGCTGCAGGAAATGGAAGTGCTGCGCGGCGCCACGCCGGTAGCAGACGGCGGCACCGACAGCGGCGTCAACATCTCGACCACCGGCAGCAACCTCACCTACACCATCCAGAATACCGGTGACTTCGAACTGAACCTCACCGGCACGCCGCTGGTGAGCGTCACGGCCGGCACCAACGTCACCAGCGTCAACGTCACCACCAGCCCCAGCACACCGGTGGCGGGCGCGGGAAGCACGCAGTTCATCATCAACGTGGTCCCGACCGCTGCGGGCGCTTACGACTTCACGGGCAGCATCAACAACGACGACCCGGACGAGAACCCCTACAACTTCACGGTCAGCGGCAACGCCGTCTCCAACGTTCCGCCTGCCGTCACCCTCGGCGCCGGCAACTGGGTTGACGCCGGCGGCGGCCTGTTCACCCTGACCCTCAACCCGGGCGCCACCATCAACGACACACTCAACGTTGACGACCCCACGCCCAACGACATGACTGTTGACGTGATCACTGCGGCAGCCCTGACCGGCATCACCGGCCAGCCCGCCAACATCACCACGCCGACAGCCGGCACCATCAACCTGACCTGGACCGGCACCGCCGACGCCAGCAACACCCCGGGCAACTACAACTGGACCATCGACATCAACGACGGCACCAGCACCACCAGCATCACCGCCCGCATCATCATCGTGGACGTGCCGCCCCAGCACACCATCCTGAACGCCAGCGGCGGCGACGGCTCGGCCGGCACCCCGTACACCTACACCTTCGCGGTGGGCAACACCGGCGCCAACAGCGTGGACCTGGCCACCGTCACCGACGCCAACACCAGCCAGACCGTCACCATCTCCGGCACGCCCAACCAGACCAGCGGCCCGACCGGCGGCACCGGCTTCCAGTTCACGCTGGCGGCCAACGCCCTCACCGTCGCGCCTGCCGGCGCACTGGTGGCGGCCGACGTCGGCACCCAGGTGTTTGAAGTGGTCGTCAGCGATGGCAACGTCGCCAACGACCAGACCATCACGGTCTCCTCGACGTGGTGGCCAACGTCCCGCCGGCCGTAAGTGTCGGCACCTCCAACTGGGTGAACGCCGGCGGCGGCCTGTTCCCCTGACCGTGAATCCGGGCGCTGCCATCAACGACACGCTCGTGGTCACCGACACCACGCCGGACAACATGACGGTTGACGTCACCGCCCCGGGCACCGCGCTCACCGGCCTCACCGCCGAACCCGCGGACATCGCCGCCCCGACGGCCGGCCCGATCAACCTGACCTGGACCGGCACGGCGGCCGCCAGCAACACGCCGGGCAACTACAACTGGACCATCGACATCAACGACGGCACCAGTTCGACGGTCATCACCGCCCGCATCATCGTGGTTGACGTGGCCCCGCAGCACACGGCCGCCACCGGCATCAGCGGCGACGGCTCGGCGGGTACGCCCTACCTCGCCACCTACGCCCAGAACGATCCCCCCAGCCTGAGCGTCAACCTGGCCAACGTCAGCGACGCCAACACCGGCCAGACCCTGAACCTCACCAACGTGCTTCGCACCGGCGGCACCGCGGCCGGCGGCAGCGGCTTCACTTACAGCCTGGTGGGCGGCGTGCTGAGCGTGGCCCCCAGCGCCACCCTGGACGCCAACGACGTAGGCACCAACATCTACACCATGGACGTCGATGACGGCACCAACACCGTCACCATCAACGTCACCATCACCGTGCTGGGCAACTCCGGCGCCATCACGATCACCAACATCTCGCCCCTGGCGGCCGGCACCGTGGGCGCGGTCTACGCCACGGTCACCCTGACGGCGACCGGCGGCACCGGCCCTTACACCTACAGCGTGCTCTCGGGCGCCCTGCCCGCGGGCCTGAGCCTCAGCCCGGCCGGCGACATCACGGGCACGCCGACCACCGCGGGCACGGCCAACTTCACCGTGCGCGCCGTGGACAGCCTGAATGACTCGGGCACCAAGGCCTTCAGCCTGACGGTCAACGCCCCCAGCAGCGGCTCCGGCGGCGGCGACGACGACGACGGCGGCTGCAGCAGCGGCGGCAGCGCCCCGTACAGCTGGATGCTGCTGCTGGGCCTGCTGGGCCTGGGCGCGCTGGCCATCCGCACCCGCAGGGCCTAGTCACAAGCAACAACCGCAAACTCAGGGGGGAGGCGATCACGCCTCCCCCTTTCTGTTGCCCTCGCCGAATCCGCCGCCATAATCAGCGCCCTGGAGGATGTCCGTGCGCCTGCTTGCCCTGTTGCTTCCATGCCTGTTCGCCTGCGTGCTTTCCGCACAGCCGGAAATCGACGTGCTGCGCGGCGCCGTGTCCATTGCGGACGGCGGCGTCGACACGATCAGCAACACCGGCATCTCACCCTTCAACATCAGCTACACCATCCGCAACGACGGCGTAACCGACCTGATGCTCACCGGCATGCCCGAAGTGGCGGTCAGCGGCGAAACCAACTGCACCGTCAGCCTGCTGCTTGCGCCGGTTTCGCCCGTCGCGCCGGGCGGCGGCACCACCACCTTCACACTGCAGGTGGCCCCGCAGTCGGCCGCGACGTTCAGCTTTGAAGTCTCGATCGCCAGCGACGACGGAGACGAAAACCCGTACAACTACACATTCACCGGCTACACGTCCGTCCCGGCCGCGCCTTCCGGCGATGGCGGCGGCGATGGCGACGACTGCTCCACCCGTGGCGCGCCGGGTTTCGGGCTGCTGGTGCCGGTGGGCCTGCTGGCTCTGGCCCTGGCGGCCCTGCGCCTGCGGCGGCGCTTCGATTAACGTAATCTTCACGAAGCCCGAATAATCGGTTGACCGCGTTTTCCTACCTTCTCCAGCGTCAATGAACCCTGGAGAAATGAGAATGCGAATGAAACTTGCAATGGCGGCCACTTCCCTGGCTGCAATGGTCCTGGCCGTGGCGGCCACTACCCGCCCCACCAGTGCAGAGGACGCCGGCCCCAAGCTGGACGACAAACTCGAGAAGTACGCGCCCGTGGCGGGCATCAGCGGCAACATCAGCAGCGTCGGCAGCGACACGCTGAACAACCTGATGACCCTGTGGGCCGAGGGCTTCCGCAAGCACTACCCGAACGTCACCTTCG
The DNA here is from genome assembly GCA_027493625.1 of Planctomycetota bacterium. GTDB lineage: Bacteria > Planctomycetota > UBA8742 > UBA2392 > UBA2392 > JACKID01. The sequence continues at coordinate 503,633 of JAOSKM010000003.1, forward strand.
CGGTCGAGGGCAAGGGCAGCACCACCGCCCCGCCTGCGCTGATCGACGGCACCAGCGACATCGGCCCCATGTCGCGCGCCATGAAGGAAGAAGAGATCAACAAGTTCGAGAAGAAGTACGGCTACAAGCCCAGCTACGTGGCCGTCGCCATCGACGCGCTGGCCGTGTTCGTCCACAAGGACAACCCGGTCGAAAAGCTGAGCATGCAGCAGGTCGACGCCATCTTCAGCCAGACCCGCAAGGGCGAGTACAGCGAAGACATCACCAAGTGGGGCCAGACCGGCCTCAGCGGTGAATGGAAGAACGCCGATATGGTCCTCTACGGGCGCAACAGCGCCTCCGGCACCTACGGCTTCTTCAAGGAGAAGGCCCTGTTCAAGGGTGACTTCAAGGCCAGCGTCAAGGAACAGCCGGGCAGCGCCGCGGTGGTGCAGAGCATCAGCGTGGACCGCAACGCCATCGGCTACAGCGGCATCGGCTACAAGACCGCAGGCGTGCGCACCGTGCCGATCAGCAAGAACGCCGACTCCGAGGCCTACGACGCCACGGCCGACAACTGCTACGCCGGCAAGTACCCGCTGCAGCGCTTCCTGTACATCTACTTCAACCGCGCCCCGGGCAAGAACGCTTCGCCGGTGGTGCGCGAGTTCCTGCGCTTCATCCACAGCAAGGAAGGCCAGGAAGTGGTGGTGAAGGACGGCTACTTCCCCATGAGCCAGAAGATGGTCGAGAAGTACACGGACCAGTACACCGACTCGAAGTAGACACACACGACGGCCAGAAGGCGGAACGCAAAGCGTTCCGCCTTTTGTGCCGGGACCGGGACTCGCATGGGCAGCACCCCGCTTGAGCAGTACAACCGCAAGACCACGCTGAGGGTCAAGCTGACAGATAAAGCCGCCGGCGCGGGCATCCGCGTGGGCGGCCTCGGCGTCATTTTCGCCGTGCTGGGCCTGATCCTGTTCATTGCGTGGCAGGTGTTCCCGCTGTTCGGCAGCGTTCGTTACGGCCGCGCCACGGAGCCCGCGGCGCTGGCCGACTCCCCCGTGCTGCTGATGCACGTGGACGAGTACCGCCGCGTGGGCGTGCTGATCGAGCAGTCCGGTTTCGTGATCAGCTTTTCCACTGCCGACAGCAGCGTCATCTCGCGCGAGAAACCGGCGCAGCTCGGCGACGCGACCCTGACCGCCGCCGAGATCAGCCTGCGCCCGCGCACCACACGCAAGGTCGGACGCGCGCTGGACGTGCCGCACTATCACCTGCTGCTCGGCACCAGCGACGGCCGTGTGTTCGCCGGCACCATCGCGTACCTGACGGGCTACGAGAGCTACGGCCTGGACGAGGAACCCGCCGAGCTGCAGCAACTCTTCCGGCCCGAGGAAAAGCAGTTCAAGGCGCCCGACTACATGCCTGAGGTGGTCGTGCGCGACGGCAAGGTGATCGAGCACGTCCCGACCCACGGCCTGTACCGCACCGTCCAGCCGCTGGTGAAACTCGAGCGCCAGCTGGACGTCAGCACCGGGAAGCAGCCGATCCGCCTGCTGGCGGGCCAGATCAACCGCGCCCCGGACGAGGCCGAGCGCTTCACCACCACGCTGGTTGTCAGCGCCGACGGGCGCACCCGCCTGCTGACCGAAAAGCTGCAGCTCAATGAGTTCACCGAAGAGCTCGAGGCCGAAAGCGAAACCACCGAGCTGACCGGCGAGCTGGAAGCCGCCCCCGACTTCGCCCTGGTCAGCGAGCTGCAGGATGAGCTGATCCTCGCGTCGCGCAGCGGACGCGTGCACCACTTCGGCCGCAGCAGCGAGCGTGAACCTTTCAAGCTGCGCTACCCCGCCTTCTCGGTGTTCGGCGGCCAGGCCGACGCGGCCGAGGGCTGGGCCTGGCGCGACCTGGTCAACGAGCAGCGCGACGAAGAGGGCCTGCCGCCGATCCACGACGAATTGCAGCTCACGGCCGTGAACTACCTGCTGGGCGACCGCAGCATCGTGTTCGGCGACAGCCGCGGCGGCCTGCAGAGCTGGTTCAAGGTGATCGAGGGCGGCGAGGGCGAGCTGCGCCTCAAGCGCATCCGCAACCTGCCCCCGTCGCCGGCAGCCATCCGCGCAATCAGCGCCTCCCCCATCACCAAGGCCATGGTGGTGGCCGACGTGGCCGGCAACCTGCGCGCCATCAACAACACGGCCGAGCGCGTGTACCTCGAGCTGCAGCAGGAGGGCGCACAGCAGGCGGTGTTCGGCGGCAAGGGCGACGGGCTGATTGCGCTGGATGGGCAGGGCCGCCTGCACCACTGGTGGGTGGACGCGCCCCACAGCGAGGTGAGCTGGACTTCGCTGTTCGGCAAGGTCTGGTACGAAGACTACCCCGAGGCGAAATACGAATGGCAGAGCACCGGCGGCACCGACGACGTGGAGCCCAAGCTCAGCCTGGTGCCGCTGGTGATGGGCACGCTGAAGGGTGCGCTGTACGCGCTGATCTTCGCGATCCCGCTGGGCGTGCTGGCGGCGATCTACACCTCCGAGTTCATGCACCGCAACATGCGCGCGATCCTGAAACCGACCATGGAGGTGATGGCCTCGCTGCCATCCGTGGTGCTGGGTTTCCTGGCGGCGCTGTACTTCGCGCCGCTGGCCGGCCCGATCATGCCCACGCTGGTGGTTGCGGTGATCCTGGTGCCCGCGGTGTTCATGGTGTTCGGCTGGATCTGGCAGCGCTGCCCGCCCAGCTTCGTCGGAAAGTTCGGCCCCCTGCGCAGCACCGTGCTGCTGTTCGCGCTGCTGACCTTCGGCATCTGGCTGAGCTCGATGGTGGGCCCGCGCGCCGAGGTTTACCTGTTCCCCGCCGCGGAGGGCGCCAACCCGGCGCTGCTTGACGCGGTCAGCTTCCAGCCCGCCACGCAGGAAGCCGCTGACCGCCTGGCGGCCGGCGACTTCCGCACCTGGACCGGCGGCGGAGCATTGCTGCCGCGCGAAAGCGAAACGAAGGGTGTGGTGCTGCCCAAGGGCTGGTGGATCCCGGGCGGCCACAACCTGCTGTTCATGCTGGTCACGCTCGCCACCACGCTCCTGGCCGGCCTGGCCGCACGCAAGCTGAAGTTCCCGGGCCGCGTGCTGGAAAACGTGAAGCAGCGCCTGGAAGGCGACAACCCGGCGGGACTGCGCGCTGTGGCCGCGGACATCGGCATCTCGCTCGGCTTCGGTGCGCTGCTGCTGGGCGTCGGCCTGCTGCTGGCGCTGCCGGCCACTTCCGCCCTGGAGTGGGCGTTCTTCAGCTACGACCACCCCACGGCCGGGCGCGTGGCCGACTTCCGGCGCTGGATCACCGGCCCTGAGGGCTGGAAGTTCGAGCAGGCCAATTCGCTGATCGTCGGCTTCGCCATGGGCTTTGCCGTCATCCCGATCATCTACACCATCGCCGAGGACGCGCTCACCAGCGTGCCCAACCAGTTGCGCGCGGCCAGCCTCGCCTGCGGCGCCTCGCGCTGGCAGACCACCATGCGCGTGGTGCTGCCGGCCGCCGCCAGCGGCATTTTCTCGGGCATCGTGATCGGCCTGGGGCGCGCGCTGGGCGAGACCATGATCGTGGTGATGGCCGCCGGCGGCACGCCGGTGATGGACCTGCAGCCGCTGAACGGTTTCAGAAGCCTGAGCGCCGCCATCGCGATCGAGATGCCGGAAGCGCCCCACGGCGGCACGCTTTACCGCACGCTGTTCATGGGCGGCCTGCTGCTGTTCCTGATGGCATTCGTGATCAACACCATTGCTGAAGTCGTACGCATGCGGCTGCGCCGCAAGTTGTCGAGGTTGTAATGAGCCGGCGGCCCAAACAACGAAGCAGCGTGAAGGGCGAGCCCTGGGTCTGGCTCTCGGGCGGCGCCGTCGCCACCGGCGTGGTGATGATCGTCGGCATGCTGCTGCTGATCCTGGTCGAGGGCACCACCTCGTTCTGGCCCCACGACGTGGACGCGTACGTGATGGGCAAAGCGCGCTACAACCTGCAACACCCGCAGCAGGGCCCGGTCTTCATCTCGCGTGACGACGCCGTGCTGGTGCTGCCCGCCGACGACGGCGGCTGGAAACGCATCGACGGCAAGCCCCTGCCCGAAGGCTTCGAGACCCCGCGCCGCGCCAGCGTGGCCGACTTCCGCCAGCTCCCCAAACTGTTCGAGGGCGTCGAGTGGCTGCTGGCCGACCTGAATGACAGCGTCGTCAGCGACGCCGAGGGCAAACCGCTCACGGCCGCGCGCTACCTGGCCAACCCCGCCGAGTTCCCCTCGCCGTGGGGCTATCTCGACGAGCAGGGCAAACACGTGCCGATCGAGCAGTTGATGGGCGACGACCGCTGGCGCGACTTCACGGTGCTGGTCGGCACGCCGCGCGGTGAACGCGCCATGGACATCCGTGCGCTGCCGCCCAACCCCGACGGCACGCCGGTCAAGCCCTACCAGGTGGACGGCACTCCCACCGAGGTGCTGGTGCGCCAGGGCAACCAGGGCGAGGGCCTGTACGGCGACGCCGCCTACTTCCGCTGGGTGCGCACCGGCCTGCCCGAGCCCGAGGCCATGAAGCGCCACAACCTCGACGGCTACAACGAGCTGGTGCTGCAGCAGGTCGCGCTGCCCGGCGCGGCGCTGATCGAGCGGCTCGAGAAGGGCGTGCTGACGGGCTACGTCACACGCGTCACGGTCGAGGGCGAAACGCTGGTCGAGATCGAACGCGACGGCCGCGAAAAAACCTGGGAAGTCTTCCAGCGCGAACAGGAGCGCATGCGCGAGCTGCACGTGCAGCGCTACGAGATCGAGAAGTATGAGCTCGGGCGGGTGAACTTCGAACTCAAGGACCGCGAGGACGCGCTCAAGCGCATTCGCTACGAAAACCGCGACTCGCGCAGCCTGTACGCGGCCATGGAGAAGCTGACCGAGACCCACCAGGCCTGGCAGGGCCGCGAGCCGCTGCCGGACCCCAAGCTGACCGAGGCCGACTACGAGGCGAAGCTGAAGGCCTGGCTGGCCGAGCTGCAGCCCCTGCTGGACGAATGGCAGAAAGCCTGCGAGGCATTCGGGCTGAGCGAGAGTGAAACCACTGCCCTGCAGCGCGCCCGCCAGATCGAGGATCAGCGCGCGGAAATCCAGGCACTCGAGTTCGGCATGCTGCGCTTCCAGGTGGTGAAGATGCGCAACGCCGAGCAGTCGGCTACCTACGACTTCCGAACTTCCGACGGACGCCAGACCACGCTGCTGCTGGCCGAGGTAGTACGCGCCTTCCGGCCCAACGAGTCCGGTCTGTTCGGCAAGCTGGGGATTTACGCCGCGCGCGTCGGCGAGTTCCTGTTCGATGACCCGCGTGAATCCAACACCGAGGGCGGCATCTGGCCGGTCATCCTGGGCACGCTGATCATGACCATGCTGATGTGCGTGGCCGTGGTGCCGTTCGGCGTGATCGCCGCGCTGTACCTGCGCGAGTACGCCAGGCAGGGGCCGATCGTCTCGGCCGTGCGCATCGCGGTGAACAACCTGGCGGGCGTGCCCAGCATCGTGTTCGGCATCTTCGGGCTCGGCTTTTTCTGCGTGGTGGTGGGCGGCTCGATCGACGACCTGTTCTTCCCCGAGCTGCAGCCTTCACCGGTATTCGGCGGCGGCGGCATCCTGTGGGCCTCGCTGACGCTGGCGCTGCTGACCGTGCCGGTGGTGATCGTCAGCACCGAGGAAGCGCTCAGCGCCGTGCCCTCCAGCCAGCGCGAAGCCAGCCTGGCCTGCGGCGCCAGCAAGTGGCAGACGATCACCAGGGTGATCCTGCCGCAGGCGCTGCCGGGCGTACTGACCGGCACGATCCTGGCCATGGCGCGCGGCGCCGGCGAGGTCGCGCCCCTGATGCTGGTGGGCGCCGTGAAGTACGCGCCCTACCCGCCCATGGACGGCATCCCGCCTTTCGTACACCTGGAGCGCAAGTTCATGCACCTGGGCTTTCATATCTACGACGTGGGCTTCCAGAGCCCGAACGTGGACAACACCAAGCCGCTGGTTTTCGCGACAGCGCTGGTGCTGATCGTCATGGTGGCGGTGCTGAACGTGTTCGCGATCCGGCTGCGCAACAAGTTGCGCAAGAAGTACGCCACCAGCGCGGTATAGTGAGGCAAGCCATGAATGAAGCTACCGTATCGGCAAACGACAGGGTGAAAGCCGTGGAAGAACAACCCGCAACGCGCGCCACGCCGAAAATCAGCACCGGGCCAAGCCACTACGGCGAGGCCGAGGACCCGTCCACGCTGCCGCCCGCCGTGCGGGTCGAGAACTTCAACCTGTGGTACGGCAAGTCGCATGCGCTCAAGGGCATCAACCTGCGCTTCCCGAAAAACCGCGTGACCGCGCTGATCGGGCCTTCCGGCTGCGGCAAGAGCACACTGCTGCGCAGCATCAACCGCATGAACGACTTGATCGACAACGTGCGGACCGAGGGCAAAGTCTATCTTGGCGACGACGACATCTTCGACCGCAACCAGGACACCATCGAGCTGCGCAAGCGCTGCGGCATGGTGTTCCAGAAATCCAACCCCTTCCCCAAGACCATCTACGAGAACGTCATCTACGCCAACCGCATCGCGGGCGAGCGCAGCAAGAAGAAGCTGGATGAAATCGTCGAGTACTGCCTGAAGCGCACGGCCCTCTGGAACGAGATCAAGGACCGCCTGAACGAAAACGGCAGCATGCTCTCCGGCGGCCAGCAGCAGCGCCTGTGCATCGCCCGCGCCATCGCCAACCAGCCCGACGTGCTGCTGATGGATGAGCCCTGTTCAGCGCTCGACCCGGTCAGCACCCAGAAAATCGAAGAGCTGATCCTCGACCTGCGCGAGAACTTCACCGTCATCATCGTCACACACAACATGCAGCAGGCCGCGCGGGTGGCCGACTTCACGGCCTTCATGTACCTCGGAGAGCTGGTCGAGTTCGGCGCCACCAGCGAGATGTTCCTGAAGCCCCGCAAGAAACAGACCGAGGACTACCTCACCGGCCGCTTCGGCTAAGCTCACGGCAAGCCGATTCGGCTTGCCCCATACTTGCACATATCGCCTGTCGCCCTTGCGGGACAATGCTACGGTTTTATTTCGTTTCCGCTGGACAGCCCCCCCGGGTAGATTCTACAGGTTGACACCAGTCCATACATTTGGAGGCAAACGTGCAAAACCCGAGACCACTGCACTGCGGCAAATGCGCGATAGCGATGGTTTGTTCCCTACTCGGCGTAATGGCGCTCCTTTTCATGGATGTCGGAGTGATCTTTGCCCACAGGCCGACCGTTTTCGTTCAAGGGCAAGGACCGGAATGCAAGTGCATACTCGGGGTCGTCTTTCCATCAGTGATCGCGTCCTCATACGATTCAACCGGCCAATGGAAGGGGCATTACGGCACCGGAAGCTGGCACAAGTACTGGCAGAATGATCCAGTTGGTTGGTCCAGGTTTCTTGACGAAGATACCCTGTGGATCAAGACGGTCTGCGCAATGCAGGACGGAGCGGAAAACCCGGTAGAGCCATCGGAAAATCCTTGGCAACTACCAACGACGCCAAGTGCCCCGTGGTGGGAAGGTGAGGAGTACGAGGAATGGACAGAGGAAGCGCCGCAGCCTGACAGGAAATGGGAGGTGGAAGACTTCTACACGATCGCCCACTGTCCGTGTCAAATATATATAGAGTGGGAGGGGACAGACGGTAACTGGGGCAGCTATACATTCTTTTGTCCTAAGTATTGGTGGAAGCACCCGGGACCCTCAATCAACGCACCCGGTCTGGTTCACAATGTGCTGCCAGGTGAGCAGGTGGATATCACTGTGCGAATGGTCTGCGGCGACTGTGTGTTGGAACTGACCGATACAGCCACCATGGCGGACGCACCATGAGCGGAAAAGTATCAATCGTTCTCATTGCCCTTGCCGTTGTCGGTGCATGCTGGATGGGGGTGGCGGCTTATCTGTCGTCAACCCGTCCTGACGGCACGACGGCTTACATTCCCTTGCCGCCGGAGAGTCCTGTCGGCTCGACCGGTCCTGACGTCAACGACGCCGAGCCGCTTGATTCAGACATGCGGGCCCGAATCGCCCCGACAGAGGTGGCGCCGGCCCCCAAGACGACAACGCCCCAACCGGACAACCACCCGCCAGCGGCATCGCAAGCGGCGTTGCCGAGCTACCAAAAGAAGATGCAGTTGGGCGCCAAGCGTGCCAGTTTCTGGCCTGACACACCCCTTGAATGGCTGCAACAGTACCTGAAGTCTGTACCTTCCGTTGAGTCCCTTGCGGTTCATCCAAGCGCCCTGACACCCGAGTCGATCGACCTCATCGCGGGGTCCGGCAATGTCAAAGAGCTAACGGTCGGCGTGGTGCACCTTCTGTCCGATGAAGCCGCGAAGGCGCTGCCGCGGCTCACCGGGGTTGAAAGCGTCAGCATAGGTACGAACCAGCCGTACAGCAGTAACTCCGGTCCGGTAGAGGAGGAGTTGAATCCCTTTATCCAGCCATTCTTCTCCATGCCGGATCTGAAAGCCTTGAGCATTGGCGGCACGATCAACGATGAGCTACTCCGGTCAATATCGGAACTTGGTCAACTCGAGACCCTTCGGCTCGATAACAACAACGATCTTCGGCGACACGACAAGATTACGACGGCCGGCATCCTGCACTTGAGCCGATTGAGCGGACTCAGGGAACTCGTGATGATCAATTTCACGGTTGGTCGTCATCGTATTGACCTGGACCGGCTGACCGACTTGCTTTCCGGCTTTCCCGGCCTGGAGCGTCTGTCACTTTCCGGTTGGACAGTGGCTGACAAACACCTTGCGCTTTGCTCTTCCGTACTGTGCAGGCTGAGCCACCTGGACTTGAGTGGCACCGGCATCACCGACGGGTTTTATCGAAACATTGACGCAACCTGGATGCTGGAAGAACTTTCGGCGCCGGGTATAGGTGATCAGGGGCTTCAGGCCGTGGCGTCGGCTCCAAACTTGAAACGACTTAGCGCAGGGGAGCGTGTTACGGATGTCGGTGTGAAAAGTCTGGCGGAGAACGCGCGTAGACTCGAGGCTTTGAGCATCGGACACGCCGGGATCACGGACGAATCGTTGATTGCACTGCAACAGTGTCAGTCGTTAAAAGAGCTAAGTGTGCGCTTCACGGCGAGTATTACGGCGACCGGCTTGAAGCAGCTATGCGAAGCGCGTCAGCTCGAAATCCTGGACACATCGGGCAACAAGTTTGTCACTAGCCTCTTCGTGGAAGAATTGCTTTCCGTTTCGCCGTCACTGAAGACACTGATTCATTACCCCTTTTCCATACTCACGAGCGGCGACCGGCAAAAACTGATGAGCGAATTCCCCGGCGTAACGATCGCTCCGGCTCCGATTGCCGGTCAGTGGTATCAATAACATGGTGCAGGTGTCGCCGCGAGATTGGAATGCTGCAATAGCGGGAGCCATGCTGACGACTGCGATTGCCGCAGCCGGTACCGCGGCGATCTTTCCCAACATCTGCGAAACCTGTGGCAGCGCACGGCAACACTTCCATGTGTTTCTGGCGCTTGCAGGCGGTATCGTCTATTCCGTGTTGCTTGCGCTGCTGGCAATCACACGCACTCGCATGATAAGCGCCACGCTCATTCTGTTTGGCGCCGGGTTTCAACTCGTCCTGCTGAAATCCATGTTTGATTCGTCAGCATGGTGTGCGTCGTGTACCGTCGCCGGTGCGAGCGTGATGGGGGCGTCCTTCGTTCTGGTGGTCGGACGTACCGTATCTCCATTGCGATGCGCGGTCGTCCCCGTTGCGGGTATTGCCGCGGGCCTCCTGTTGGCGGTTTTCCTGAACATGGGAGACGGGCCGATCTACGACTCGATGCCAGCCGAGTATCAGCCTTTGTTGCTGGAGTCCAAAGACCTGTGCAGGACGCCAAGTCGCGCCAACTGCGTTGTCATTTTCGAACGGGAGGGTTGCGCGGCATGTGATGTACTCAAGGACCCCGCCGAGAAGCGAGAACTGGAAGCACTGGCAGGCAGCAGTGTTCATACATTCCGCAGGGCCGCGCCGGACGGCGTGGCCGCGCCAACCGTCATCGTCAAAGCCAACGGACGCACGACGGTCTTTCGCGGCGCGCCCGTATTCGATCAACTGGTCACAGCTCTGAAGCCGTAGGCCCACGTAACCAGTTGCGCAGCATGGCGTGGCCGTGTTCGGTGAGAATGGCCTCGGGATGGAACTGCACGCCTTCCACATCCAGTTCCCGGTGGCGCAGGCCCATGATTACGCCGTCTTCCGTACGCGCCGTTGCCTGCAGGCAGGCGGGCAGCGTGTCGGGATCAACCGTCAGCGAGTGATAGCGGCAGGCCGTGAAAGGCGACGGCAGGCCGCGAAACATGCCCGCGCCTTCGTGGTAAATCGCGCTGGTCTTGCCGTGCATCAGGCTGGGCGCGTGCACCACCTTGCCGCCGAAATGCTCGGCGATTGCCTGGTGGCCGAGGCACACGCCCAGCAGCGGCAGCTTCCCCGCACAGGCGGCAATCAGCTCCAGCGTGACCCCCGCGCCTGCCGGCCGTCCCGGCCCGGGTGAGATACAGACGCGCTCCGGCTTCAACGCCAGCAGCTTTTCGAAGGACAGCTCGTCGTTGCGCACGACGCGAACTTCTTCACCAAGCTCCATGAAGTACTGGGCCAGGTTGAAGGTGAACGAGTCGTAGTTGTCGAGCAGCAGCAGCAAGGGGGCTGTCCTGAAGTTGGGGACTGTCCCTAAGGCAACAGTCCCGGGCCGGGGCCACGTTAGCGGCGAGTGCAACCGGACCGCAACTGTATAGGCCACGCGGGGGCGCAAAGGCGCAAGGTGCCTCGCGGCACGCGACCGTCGTTCGCGCCTCTGTTGCTGCAGAATGAAGCCTCCAACGCCTGGTTGCAGTTGCAGTTCTTCGCGGCCCTTTGCGGTGCTTCGCGGTTAACACCGGCTCACCCCTGCGCGGAACGACTACTCCAGGCGTTCCGCGCCGACCTTGGGCACCCACTCGCGGATCTGGTACTTCGCGATATCGAGCTTTTTGAACGGGTCGTCCTCGAACAGGGCGACGGCCTTTTCAATCCCCTCGGCCTGCAGCACCAGCATGCCGCCCGTGCGCGGGTTGAACGGGCCGCTGAACAGCAGGTAGCCCTGCTTCTGCAAACCGGCTGAGAACTCGCGATGGGCGGGCGTGTGCTGCTCCACCACGTCCATGGGCTTGATGTATTCGATAGTGACGACGAAGTAGGGCACGTTTCAGGTTCCAGGGTTCAGGTATCAGGTTTCAGGGAAACTCATGCAGGTGCGGACGCCAAGGACGGCTGCGTTGCCGCGCCGTCCCTGAGACCTGCAACCTGTCCGCTGTCTAGAACGGTGGCTCTTCGCCACCGCCGCCTTCGGGCAGGCTGGTTGCGTAGTCGTCGTAGCCGCCGGGGCCGCCGCCGTACTCTTCGCCGCCGCCCTGGCCGCCGCCCTGGTTGTAGTTGCCGCGTCCGCCGCCCTGGCTGCGTCCACCGCCGCGGTTGCCGCCTCCGCCGCCGCCGCCGCCGCCGTCACCGCCGTCACCGCCGCCGGCGCGCCCGACGAAGGTGAAGTTGGTGCAGATCACCTTCAGCTTGCTGCGGTTCTGGCCGGTCTGCTTGTCCACCCACTTGTCCTGCTGCAGGCGGCCTTCGACCAGCAGGGGGTCGCCCTGCTTTTTTCCAGCGGCACAGGGTTTCGGCCTGTTTGCCCCAGACAGTGATTTCGACGAAGGTGACGCGTTCCTGCTTCTGGTTGCTGCTGTCGGTGAACACGTCGTTGACGGCCAGCGTGATGTCAGTGACCTGCGTGCCGCCCGGCGTGGTGCGCAACTCGGGCGTGCGGGTCAGGTTGCCCATGACGATGACTTTGTTGAAGCTGCTCATGTCTCATCTCCCCCGGGTCAGGTAAGCGCGTGTGCAAAGGTCCCGGATACCTCGGGCACCCCATGGCGCCCGCGAATAACTATACACCGACCTGCGACATCGCCAGCCTGTTCAAGAGTGTCAGTTACGATTCCAAACCTGATGCAGGCGTGTAGTCGACGTCCGCGGCGCGCCTTCTAAGCTTGGCCCGCGAAAGGAGACACCATGGAACTGCTTGATTTCTTCTGGCCCCAGTGGGCGCAGGCTGCCCATCTTCGCGAGATTGCCACCGCGCTGAAGTCCGGCGGCGGGCGCAAGACTTCGCCCACGCGCGTCGCCGTTGACCTGCAGGCCGACATCAACACGCTGGCCCTGGTCTGCATGGGGCTGGTGGCGGCCTTGATCGAGAAGGGCGTGATCAGTGAGCTCGACCTGCAGATGCACCTGCAGAAAATCGACGAGCTGGACGCCCAGGCCGACCACGGCCTGGACCCCAGACTGCTGCGCGGGGCATTGGGGCTGAAGCAGCCGCCCAAGAAGTCGCTGCCTTCGCGCGCCAAGCTGCGGAAGAAGGCGGCCAAGGGCGGCCCGGTCCCGGCCGCCACGAAGAAGGCGCGTTAGCTCAGGTCGCAGGCGTGGCGGGCGGCGGCGGCGGCATGCCGCCAGCGGGCGGGTAGTGGCTGTGGTACTGCTGCATCACAAGCTTCCGGTTGCGCGCGCGTTTCACCGCCACCACGATCAGGATGATCACGCAGGCGACAAACGAGCCGAAACCCAGGCCGAAGAAACCCAGCAACGAGCCCACAATCTTCTCGCCCGGGTTGCCGCCCAGCGCGACCTGCCCGCCGCCAGTGGCCGTCGTCGCCACCACCTTGTATTCGCCCGCGGCCGGGAAGTTCACCGAGCCGTAGTTGCGGCCGGCCACGCCGTTTGCGTTGTAGGTGACGTTGCCGATCGTGCTGCTGATGTTCAGCGGTTCGCCGCCGGAAAGGGGCGTGATGCTGAGCGTGAGGTCAGCCGGAGCGCTGGCCTGCGCCACCCCGCGCTGCTCGAAGAAGATGGCCTGTTCGCCCGGCTGCTCGATGCGGATCACCGCCTCGCCCGGCGCATCCACGCGTTGCATGCCCTCGGCCACGCTCATCAGCCCGCCGGCCATCAGCACGACCGCCCCGATACCGCCCAGGATCAGCACGGCCGGCCCCAGCAGGAACCAGCCCCAGTGTGGTTTTATGTTCTGCATGGCAGTGATTGTAGACACGAGGAGACGGATTGCCAGACGGACGGGGGAGGGAGGGGTTGAAGGCTTGGGCCTTGGGGAATTCGATGACCGGTCTACCTATGACTTTTGACTTCTGACTTCGAACTTCTGCCGACTGCCTCCTGCCGCCTTCTCAGCGGGTCGCCGCGCCCGCGCCGGCCGGCTGGATGCCGTGGGCTTCCGCCAGCGGGCGCAGGAAGCCGTAGCCCAGGGTCAGTGAGTCGCGCAGGAACGCTGCCCCGCGCTCACGCGCGGCTTCGTCGCCCAGCTCAAGCGCGTGGCGCGCGTGCATGGCGCGTACCATGAAGTCGGGCAGGAACTCAGGCTCGAGCGTTTCAAGTGCCTGCCCGGCCGACTCGAACGACTTGCGCGCCGCGCGCGTTTTGGCGGCGCGGACCTGCGCCTCGCACGCGATCACCCGCAATTCGATTGTCAGCGCCGGTTCGCTGCCGGCGGTCTCGGGGAAGGGCGCGCCCTCCAGGATGGCGTCCGTGGCTTCCAGCAGCCGGCGCGAGCGCGCGTCCAGGTGGCCCAGCATGTTCACGCGGGTGCGGCGCACGCGCTGCAGGGCGTTGTCCTCGCGCGACCACAGGCCCAGCAACAGCAAGGGCGGCGAGCCCACAGCCATGCGGGTCCAGCGCCGGGCGACTTCCTCAAGCGGCGTCATGCCGGCCAGGAAGCCGGCGAACAGCAGGGCGTCGCGCAGGTTGTCGGCCAGTTCGCGGTCGCAGACTGCTACCACTCGGCTCAACTCGTTCAGCGCTGGACCCAGCCGCCCGGTCTGCATGTCGAGGATCGCCCGTGGCACGCGCAGCAGCCAGTCTTCCACCCAGCGCGGCGGCTCGCTGTCAGCCAGCTGCAGCACGGCGTCGGCCAGACGTGCACTCTCGGAAAGGCGCCCGGCAGAGGCCAGCCCCACGCAGGTGTTGTAGGTAAGGCGCATGAACTGGGCGTCGCGCAGGCGACCCGCGTTGAGCAGCGCCGCCAGCGCCGAGCGGTGAAGTTCGCGCTGGCGGGTGTAGTCGCCCTCGAAGAAGCACTGCACGGCCTCCAGCATGTCCACGTTGGCCTGCATGCTCGGGCTCTGGGTCAGCTTCACAAGCTGGCGCAGGGCCGGCAGCACCTCGGCGGTCTCCTGGTGGCGGTGCTCGCCGATCAGGACGCGGTACTCGTTCAGCAGTTTCACGAACACGGGGCGGGCTCGCTCCATGATGCGCTTCTGCAACTCCTGGTTGCGGGCCAGTGCGTCGTCCAGTTCGCGCACCATGCGGGCGGGCGCCTCGCCCATCGCGCCCAGGCGCTCGTGGCCCACGGCGTTCAGCTTCACCACCAGCTCCAGCAGCTGCTGCGATTCCGCGGCTGCGGCTTCGCTGACGCGGGCTTCCAGCATTTCGCCCCGTCCGACCAGCAGCCAGGCCGGGTTCAGGCCGAAGGCGTGGATCAGCCGCTGCAGGAAGTCCGCAGGCACGCGCCCGGCGCGCAGGTAGCGGTGGACATTGGCCTTGCCGGCGCCGGTGCGGCGAGCGATTTCGTTCTGGCTGTGCTGTTCTGCCAGCAGTCGCAGACGGCCGCGCAGGGCCTCGGCGTCGTTGTGTTTTTGATCCCCCCCGGCCATGGGTTCCAATTCTAAAACTCCTGAATCAAGAAGCCATTGGCACCTTGGCGAACCACGGGGTATCCATGAAAGTCGCTTGCAGTGGCATTATGAAGGGAGACACGGATGATCTACGAATACATCGCGCTGGGTCTGCTGCTGGTAGGGGCTACACTGTTCGTGATGCTGCTGGGCGGTTAGCTCGCCCTAAAGTTCCACAAACGAAACTTCCCGGGCCCGGGAAAAACAAAAAAGCCCCCGCAGCAGCGGGGGCTTTCGCATTCGTGCGGCTACTTGCTGACGCTGGCGCGGTTGCGGGTCCAGGTTGCCACCACTCCCTCGTACAGGGCCTTGGCCAGCTTCTCCTGGTACTGCTTCTGGCTGAGCAGTCTGGCTTCCTGTGCGTTGCTGAGGAAGCCGAGTTCGACCAGCGTGGCCGTCATGCCGGTCTTTTCCAGCACGCGCAGGCCGCGGGGGTCTTTCTTGGCGCCGCGGTTGTTGGCGCCGGTCGCGGTGTGCAGCGCGCCGACCAGGGCCCTGGCAAACAGGGCGCCCGGCTCGGAGTTCTGGTTATAGAACACCTCGATGCCGGTCACGCTGTCGTCGGTGGGCGAGATGTTGGCGTGGATGCTGACGAACAGGTCGCATTTGGCCTTGTTCGCGATTTCGCAGCGCGCATCCAGCTCCGGGTAGACATCGGTGGTGCGGGTCATGACGACCTTGGCGCTGGCGGACTCGCACAGGTCGCGCAGCATCAGCGAAACCGGCAGGCAGACGTCCTTCTCCTGCACGCCGTTGCCGATGCCGCCCGGGTCTTTGCCGCCGTGACCGGGGTCGATGCAGATGGTCAGGCCCTTCAGCAGCGTGCTGGTGACCTTGACCGTGCCGGCGGGCTCCTGTTCGGGCAGCGGCGTGATCGGGTCGAGGGTGTACTCGGCCTTGGGCTGGCGCCTGGGTCCGCGCACCAGGTCGTGGCGCCCGAAGTGCTTGCACAGGAAGTTGAAGGTGGACTCGGGGACGCGCAGGTCGCGGCGGCGGTCGAAGGCGTCGCGCTCCTGGCGCCAGAGCGTGCCGTTCACGTTGAATACGTCGCTGCCGGCCTCGAACACCACCCTGTCGCCCTGGGGGCTGCTCATGGTGTAGTCGTAGGCGCCGGGACCGCGGTCGTAGGTCCAGCCCAGCTCGGCGACCATCTCGGAGATCCAGATGTCGCGCGGCTCCGGATCTTCGGCGGTCACGGGCTGGGGCGGTACCGTGGAGATGGTCGTGCAGCCGGCCAGGAAGATGGCCAGTGCGGCGAATGTGATCAGTGTCGTGCGCATTGGGCTTGCTCCGCGTTCAGTGCCGTCCCGCGATACGCGGGCGGGTCAGGGGGCCTATCGGCAAGCTGAAGCCCCTGCATTGAGCTTTTGTTGCAATTGTCGCCGGGGCCACGCGCAAAGCCGTTTGCTTTAGGGATTCGCGCGAGTAATGTAAGCGATCCTGCGGCGGAACTCAGGGGTACTGATGGGCCTGATGCGGATTGCGATGCTTCCCCTGCTGCTCGGCCTGCTGGCCGGTGCGGCGGGCGCACAGGAAGCCAAGCCCGATTTCGACGCGCTGTGGAAAACCGGCTCGTTGTGGGAGGTCGGCGACAACCGCGCCAGGGTTCAGGAGGCGCGCAAGGCGATCATCGCCGCCGGCGCCGAGGGCCGCAAGTTTGCGCTGACCAAGCTGGGCGTCACCGCGGGCCTGGAACTGCGCTGCCTGAACGCAGTGTTCGAGGGCTGGGGCGCCGACGCCTACGACGATCTGGCAGCGAACATCGGGCACCAGGACGCTTCAGCGCGCCGCAACGTGGCGGAGCTGCTGTCCACGCTGAACGACCCCAAGGCCGCAGGCGCGCTGCTGGCCCAGGCCACCAGCGAAGAGAGCCTGGGGCCGCGCCTCTCGCAACTGGCCGCCCTGGCCAAATGGAAGGTCGAGGACGCCGTACCTTTGATCATCGATATCTCGCGCAGCGAAACTGAGCGCGTGCGTCATCGCGCGGCCGGCCTGCTGGGAAACTACGAAACCGGTGACGCGGTTGCGCGACTGATCGAGCTGCTGGATGACCCGGTGTTTTACGTGCGCGACGGGGCCCGCAACGCCCTGGCTGAAGGCACGCCCGGGGCGCGCGCGGTGTGCCTGGCGCGTCTGCGCGAGCAGCTTGAGCTGACGCCCGCCGAACAGAATCCGCAGCGCATCCGGCTGCTGCTGCCGGTGATTGCCACGCTGGCCGATGACGCGGTGCCGAAGCTGCTGCAGCAGGCCCTGAAGCACGAGACGGGCTCGATCCGCGGCGAAGCAGGCGACGCGCTGGTGACCTGGAAGTTGCGCGCCGGGCTGCTGGACAAGGAAGTGGAAGTGGATGCGCTGCTTCAGAAGGCGCTGGACAGCGAGTATGACCCGTACGCCAAGGCAGCGCTGGAGAAAGCGCGCGCCAGGTTGAACGACAGCCAGAAGTGACAGCCATGAGCAAGCGAAGCGGATTCGGTACACTGGTGAGCGCGGATGACGCGCTGGACCTGATTCTCTCCAAGCTGAGGCCCGTCACGGGCACCGAGCCGGTTGCAGTCGAAAACTCCGACCTGCGCATCCTGGCCGAGGACATCAAGAGCACCATCAACGTGCCCGCCTTCGACCGCGCCGCCATGGACGGCTACGCCGTGCGCAGCGAAGACCTGGAAGAACCCTGCATGCTCCGGATCTCGGGCAGGGCGCTGGCCGGCGCGCCCTGGAAGGGCACGATCAAGAAGGGCGAGTGCATCGAAATCGCTACCGGCGCGCCGATGCCCAAGGGCGCCGACGCGGTGGTGATGGTCGAGAACGCGGTACTGGTGGGCCAGGCCGTTAGTTTTCGCGCGCCGGTCGCCCGGGGCGAAAACGTGGGGCTGAAGGCTTCCGACATCGGCAAGGGCGACCTGGTGCTTAAGCGCGGCACGGTGATGGGGCCGGGTCAGATCGCCGCAGTGGCCATCATCGGGCGCGAAAAGGTGAAGGTGGTCAGCCGTCCCCGCGTGCTGATTTTCACCACCGGCGACGAAATCGTCACGCCCGGCAAGGAACTGAAGGCCGGCCAGGTGTACGACTCCAACAGCTACGCGATGATGACCATTGCGCGTCGCGCCGGGGCCGAGGTCACCTACCAGCCCAACGTGAAGGACACGCTGGCCAACCTTACCAAGGCACTGAAGACGGCGTCTGAGAAGTACGACCTGATCGTGTTCAGCGGCGGCACCAGCGTGGGCGCGCGCGACTACGCGCGCGAGGCGGTCGCCGAGCTGGGCACCGTGCACGTGCACGGCGTGGCCATCAAGCCGGGCAAGCCGGTGCTGTTCGGCACCATCGGAAAGTGCGGGGTGTTCGGCATGCCGGGCTACCCGACCAGCTGCCTCTTGACCGCCAAGCTGTTCCTGTCGCCGGCGATCCGCCGCCTGGCGCACAACCACTTCCACGAGCTGCGCAAGAAAGTCGTCACGCTGGGCCACGAGGTCAAGCAGGACAAAACCAAGCAACTGCTGCTGCCGGTGCGCGTGGACGACCACGACGTGGCCTGGAGCACTTTCAAGGGCTCCGGCGCCATCACCAGCCTCAGTGAAAGCGTCGGCTACATCGAGATCGACGCCGGCGACGGCGTGGTGCAGAAGGGCGCCGAGGCCGTCCTGCGCGTGATCAGCTGATCCGCAGCTTGATCCCCCTGATGCAGTAACCCGACCGCCCCCTTCACCGGCGCGGGGTTTTCTTCGCAGCCCGCCGCCCCGGTGCGGCCGGAAGCTTGAAACAGCAAGCGCATTTCCTGCAGCCGAGAGTGTTTTCCCCGGACCGACATCCCGCTAAAAGCATAACCCATGAATGAACCTGCACGCATCGGCATCGTCACTGTTTCCGACCGCGCCGCACGCGGTGAGTACGAGGACAAGGGCGGGCCCGCCATCCTCGATGAACTCAACAAGATCCTGGTCAGCGACTGGGAAGCCGTCGAGGTCGTGATCCCCGACGAAATCGACATCATCCAGGAAACGCTGATCGACCTGTGCGACGACGAGCAGTGCGCACTGGTCGTCACCACCGGCGGCACCGGCCCCGCGGTACGCGACGTCACACCCGACGCTACCCAGGCCGTGTGCAGCAGGATGATGCCCGGCTTCGGCGAACTGATGCGCGCCGAAAGCCTCAAGGCCGTGCCCACCGCCATCCTGTCGCGCCAGACCGCCGGCATCCGCGGCAAGACCCTGATCGTGAACCTGCCGGGCAACCCGCCGGCGATACACGACTGCCTGATGGCGGTGTTCCCGGCCATCCCGTACTGCGTTGACCTGCTCGAGGGCCCGTACCTCGAGACCGACGAAGAGTACTGCAAAGCCTTCCGCCCCAAGCACGCGAAACGCCGGCCCGGTCCGCAGGTCCAGGAGTAACCGGCGCCTGTCCCGCCCGGAAAGCCGACCAGGCGGTCGCGGACAATCCCTACTGCTGTTTCGGGTCGGGCTCGCCCAGCTCGATCAGTTTCTGGCGCGCCTTCTCGGCCAGGTCGCCTTCGCCCTGCATGGCGTCATAGCAGGCGCGGTAGTTGGTCACCGCGTCCGGCTTGTTGTTGTCGCGCTCAAAGCTCACGGCCAGGTAGAACAGCCCCACCGGCGATTCCGGGATCAGCGCCAGCGCGTTCTTCAGCCGCGCCTGCGCCACCGCGTTGTCGTTGCGCTGGATCGCCACCAGGCCGCCCATGAAGTTGGGCCAGAAGGTGCCGGACTCCAGCCGCAGCGCCTTGCCGATCGAGTCCTCGGCCGCCTGGTAATCCGTAAGGTAGTAGTGCGCCTGCGCCACGTTGACGTGCAGGATCGCGTGGTCGGGCTGCTTTGCCGCCGCAGCCTGGTAGTAGCTCAGGGCGCTGCGGTACTTCGGCGCCGCGGCCTGGTGCCCCCCGCTCTCGTACAGCTTGAAGGCCTCGGCCATCTCGGCATCGCCCTGGTCGGCCAGGTCGTAGGCGGCCTGGGCGGCACGCATTTCGACCATGGCAGTGGTGAACTGCTGCTCGTTGCGCACGTAACCGCCCTGGGCGGCGTCGGGGTATTCCTTGTTCAACTGGTCCGTCAGGTACTTCACGCGGTTGCCCGGGTCCGGGTGCGTGGACAGGAACTCGGGCCCGCCGCCGCCGTGCTCCTGGGTGTAATCGTTCAGCATCTGCATCACGCCGATCACGCCCGCCGGGTCGTAACCCGCGCGCGCGGCGAAGCGCATGCCGAAGTGGTCGGACTCTTCCTCGTTGCCGCGGCTGTACTTCATGGCCAGCAACTGCACGGCCACCATGCCCACCACCGCCACGCCCTGTGTTTCCTCGACCGAAGCCAGCAGCGCCACCGGAATCAGCATCAGCATCACCTCGGTCATGCGTTCGACGCTGTGGCGCGCGAACACGTGGGTGACCTCATGGCCCAGCAGGCCGGCCAGCTCGGCCTCGTCCTTGATGCGGTTCAGGATGCCGCGCGTGACAAACACGTGGCCGCCGGGCAGGGCAAAGGCGTTGATCATGCTGTGGTTGACGACGTAGAACTTGAACTCCCAGTCGGGGAACTCGGCTTCTTCCTTCAGGCGCGTGCGCCCGGCCGCCACCACCTTCTGGCCCACGCCGTTGACGTAATCCTGAGTTGAGCGGTCGGGGTACAGGCCTCCGAGTTCCGCGAGGATGGGCTGTACGTTTTCGTCGCCCATGCGCTTTTCGTCTTCGTAACTGTACAGGTTTACGGTGGTCTTGCCGGTCAGCGGGTCAATCTGGCAGGAAGCCACGAAGGCCGAAGTCGCGATCAACAGCAGGATCAGCGGGTGAGTGATGCGGCGGACAAGGGCGTTCATGCGGATCTCCGTCATTTGTGCAAGTATGTTTAACAACCGCAGCGGCGGGGGAAAGCGGCATCGCGCAGGCAAAACGCACGGGGTGGACGCGGCCGTCCACCCCGTGCGCGAATGGATCTGCGCCTAGTCGTCGCTGCGCGTTTCGCGGATGATCTTCACTTTAACCTGCTTGTCGCCGGAGCCGGTGGCGTCAGCCTGTGAGCCGGCCAGCCGCAGGCGGCCCTGCTCATCGCGCTCGAACTGGATGCCGTCGAACTGCTCGCGGAACCTGGCAGGCAGCAGCTCGCGCAGATCCTCGGCCGTGGCAGCCTTGTAGGTCACGGAGCTGCGTTTTTCCTGCACGGTGGCCGAGATGGTCTCGCCGTCCGTGGTTACCTGCAGCGTCGAGCCGCCGACCACCAGCAGCACGACGTCGTGCACGACCGTACGCTCGATTTCAATCTGCATGCCGCGCAGGAACAGCTCCAGCTGCTGCATCTCCTGGCGCACGTCACGCATGCGTTCGCCGTTGTGCTCGCGCATGCGTTTTTCGAAGTCCTCGATGCGTGGGCGCATGCGCTCGAAGTGCCTGCGCATGGCCTCTTCATTGAGCAGGGCGACCTCGTCCGGCGCGCCGTCTTCGCTGTACCACACCTTCGCGCCGATCTGCAGTTCACCGCCGTCGGCCTCGATCACCTGGAACTTGTCCGCGTCCCACTCGACCTTCTCGCCGTTCTTCAGGGGCACGTAGCCGAAGCCGCGCTGGCTGGCCTTCAGCACCACGTCGCCGTCCAGCACCTGCGCGTTCAAACGGTGCGGGCTCGACCACGCCCGCAGGTTCCGGGACGCCACCTCACCCGACTCGCACTCGAGGCGGAGGCGCGCGCCCGGCAACGCATAGAAACCCGTTTCGCCGGCCCGCACCACGGCCGAGTCAAGCTCGCCTTTGCCGTGCAGCATGATCACCACCGGCGCGCCGCTCTCACCGTTTTCGAGCGCGATGCGGAACACCGCGCCCTGCTCGAGCTGCACCTTGCTGCCGTCCGCCAGCGTGAAGCTGAGCTGTTTCGCGTCACCGGCCATCACCCACTCGTCCATGGGAAGTGCTTCGGCCGGTTTCCATTCGCCTTCCGTATTCCGTGCGTACACCACGCCCTGATCCACGGTGGCCGGCGCGCGGTCCGCTTCGGCGACCGGCAGCACCTCATCCCGCGCTTCGCCGGGCTTGATGATGAAGAACAGGCCCACCGCCACCGCCAGCACCGCCGCGACTTCCGCCATCAGCACCCAGCGCGGCAGGCGCAACAGCCGGCCGCGCTTTTCGGCGGGCGCTTCGGCTTCGATGGCTCCCAGCATGCGGAGTGTGTTTTCCAGGGCGCGGGCTTCGGCAGCGCCGGAGCGCGCGTCGCGCACGATGGCTTCGCGCACGTTCGCCTGCTCGTCACGGTAGGCATCGTAAATCGCGCGGCAGGCGTCGCACCCGGCCAGGTGAGTGAGCAGGCTTTCGCGCTCCGCGCCTTCCACCAGCCCGTAGGCCAGCGCCGTGATGTCATGCTCTTCGGGGTGCTGCATGGTGTTTCTCCTACTTCGCCAGCTTTGCCCTCAGTCCTTCCAGGGCGCGATGGACGGTTACGCGCACGGCCGTTTCCTTCATGTCCTCCAGCTCGGCGATCTCGGCGCTGGTGAGCTGGCCGAAGAAGCGCAGCTCCAGGATGCGCCGGGCGCGGTCGGGCAGTTTCTCCAGTTCGCGCCGCACCAGCTCAAGGTTCTCTTCGTGGGCCAGCTTCTCCAGCGCGACTTCCGTGG
Source organism: Planctomycetota bacterium (assembly GCA_027493625.1). Classification (GTDB taxonomy): domain Bacteria; phylum Planctomycetota; class UBA8742; order UBA2392; family UBA2392; genus JACKID01. Next base: position 526,044 of record JAOSKM010000003.1, read on the forward strand.
CGCTGCGGCCGCCCTCGGGATCCGGCATGTCGGCCACGGTGGTGTGCTTCTTGCGAGTGCGCGCAATTTCCACGCAGACGTTGTGGGCTATGCCGAACAGCCACTTGCGCGCGTCGCGGCTGGGGTCGTAGCTGTCGAAGTACTTAAATGCGCGCATGAATGTCTCTTGAAGGGCGTCATCCGCTTCCGAGTCGCTGCCCAGGCGGCGCCGGCAATAGCCGAACAAGGGGCCGTGATGCAACACGGCCAGCCTGCTCAACTCGGAGCGCCTGTCGGTTTCTGAACCCATCTATCCCCCCGCGTCACCTATACTACGCGGGGGAACATGGGACCGTTACGCACAATCTGCATTCTCGCGCTGCTGAGCTGCGCCGCCACCTGCGGCGCGAACGGCGATCTGCCTCCTGACCCTGCCGCGCCCGCTGAGCGCGATCCCCTGAGGCTGCCTGTGCTGATCGATGCCGCCTACAACTGGCGCGTGCAGCCGACTCAGGGCTGGCACGGTGTCGACGCCATGCTGCGCCTTCCGCTTGACAGGCTGGGCGTGCCGCACGGGAGGTACCACCAGCTTGCAATCGCGGGGTTGTTTGAAACTGGTTACGCCTACAACCCGAACCCGACACGCGCCGGCGTCATGCTCGGCTACTCCTGGGGCGTCGATACGTATGAGAAGGGAGACGACTCCCACTGGCGGCTCTTCGGGATGGACCAGGGATTTCCTGTTAGCAGGACCCCCGTTTTTTCGTACGGCCTGCAGATGCTGGCCGGGTTCCATTCATCCGTGGGAACGGGCGGATCAGCTCGGGAACCGCGAAGTGTCGATGCGTTCAGGCTTGAGATTCGGGGGGCCGTCGGAGCGGTGGGCCTGCAACCGGAGACTCGGCTGGCCGTGCACCTCAATCTGCGAACCGGCCGATTCGTCGATGGTGAGTTCTACACGGGACTGCTGGCCGGCCGACCCATGTTGCCGCTGGGCATACGACTGGGCTGGGGCTACCTGTTCACGCAGCGCGGAGGAGGGGGATTCTTCGTGCTCGGCTTCGTGGTGGCGTTCTGATCGGTTTGCACGCATGCGCACCCGCCGACGGCCATGCCACCGGGACTGATCAGGGCGCGATCGCCGCTTCGATGCGGGAGGCCAGCTCGAAGTCCTTGGCCGTCACGCCGCCGGCGTCGTGGGTGCTGAGGCGGATCAGCACCTGGTTGTAGACGTTGGTCCATTCCGGGTGGTGGTCCAGGGCGTCGGCCGCTTCCGCCACCTTCTGCATGAACGCCCAGGCTTGCTTGAAGTCCTTGAATTGAAAAGACTTAACCAGGCCGTCGTCCTCGAACTCCCAGCCCGAAAGCTTCTGCAATGCCGCCTGGATCTCTGCCGCCGTTGCCTTGTCCATCTCACTCCCCGCTTCCGAACCCTGCCAGCGCTACCTCACCCGACTTCAGCCGCAGCGCGGCCGTCACCGCGTCTTTCCCGCCGGCGCGTACACGCACACTTACCCCCGCGTCGGTGCGCGATGGCACCGAAGCTGGTCGCGCCCCCTGCCGCGCCTGCTTGAGCTGCTCAAACACCGCGGCCCAGAAGGCTTCGCGCCGCGCCGGGTCGGCATCCGCGGCCTCGAGAGCCTTGTACTCTGGGTCGCCGGTCAGGTGGGGCTTCAGGGCTTCCAGGCGCTTGGCGCGTTCCACCTGCGGCTTCACCCCGGCGGCCAGCTTCTCGAGCAGCGCGGCGCAGGCGCCGGTTTCGGCTTCGAACAGGTTCACCAGCGCGGCGTCGAAGTCGAAGGCCGGCCGTTCAAGCTCAGGCAACTCGCGGTCGGCGGGGTCGCGCCCGACCAGGTAGTCGATGGCCTCGAGGTTCAGCATCGCGGTGCGCAGCTCGCCGCCGCCGAAATAGGGGGCCATGCCCGAGATCGGCGCTGCCGCCACTCCATCCAGCGCCACCTGCAGCGTGCAGATGCGCCACTGCTTCTCCACAAGCCGCCACTCCACCCGCACCTGGGCGCTTGAGCGCAAAGCCAGCGGCCAGTGAGCATCCACGGTCGCGAACTCGGCATTGTCCGGCAGGTTTTCCACGTCCGGGGTGGCGGCCAGTGCCGCGAAGAACAGCTTGCCGACCCGCGTGTTGCGGTGGCGGGCGATAGCGCTGATCCGCTGCTGGAAGGCGGCGTTCTCGTCTTCGTCGGCGGGTTGGTTCAGCAGTGCGGCCTGGATTGGCTCGAGCGCGGCGGCGAAGCCTTCGGAGTTAATGTCCTCAAGGGCGGGGTTTTTCAGCGCCTCCGCCAGGGCAACGACCGATAACGAAGAGGCGAACAGCGGCGTTGCCGAAAGGGCGAAGCAGAAAAATATCACAGTGCATGTGGTGCGGTTCATGGTGAAGTCCCGCAAAACAACCCGAACAGCGGCAGGATAGCCGCCCGCAGGCCAGCTTGCCATGCGTCTTTGCCCTTGTCGAAACGATTGTAACGTGATTCAATTCGATAGGTTATAGCCTCCGAGTCTTGTCGATTGCAGCTGAGTGGTCGGGGCGGCCGGCAGTCGGGCCCGCATTGATGGCAGGTGCTCATGGCGGAAACTGAAGGAAGTGTTGACTACGCGAACCTGATCCGCGCGCAAACGCGGCAGGTCGACATTGACGCGTTCAAAGAACGCGGCATGAAGAAAGTTAATGTCATCAACGCCAAGAAGATCAACGAACTGATCTCGCAGGCGGTGACGAACATTATCGGCAAGATGGAAGACGCCGATATCCAGACGATCAAGGACGACAAAGCCCAGATCGTCATGGACTCCATGGCCGAGTTCAAGCGCCTGTTCGCTGAGCAGAAGAAGGAACAGGAACAGCAGAGCAGCCTGCAGGAAGAACTGGCCATGCTGCGCGAGCAGATGGCCAAGGGCGCCAGCGAGGGCAAGTCCGCCAGCTCGACGCAGATGCAGAACGTCAGCGACGAGATCGCAGAGCTCAAGGCGTTCATGATCAACCAGGCCAGCAAGAGCCAGGGCGCGGAAATGACCCGCACCGCCATGCTGGAGCAGCAGCAGGCGCTGCTGGAAGATCACTTCAACGACCTGAAGGCCGTGCTGGCCACGTCGGGCAACAGCTCGGCCCAGGCCGCCATCGCCGAAGACAACACCAAGAAGGCGCTGGAGGAGGTGGTCGACAAGATGACCAGCCTGCTCGAAGAGCAGGACAAGCGCCGCAACGGGGCCACCACCGACACCATCATGAAGGTGCTGACCGAGTTGAAGGACGACCTGGCCAAGCGCTTCGATGACCTGACCGGCGCGATCAAGCACTCCAACACCGACGCCCTGAAGTCCGAACTGGGCGCCCTGCGTGAAGACATCAAGAAGGCCAACGCCCAGGAACTGAAGGCCGAGATCACCGCCCTGCGCGACGACCTGGCCGAGAAAACCGTGGCAGCGGGCGCCGCCAACACCGAGGCCCTGCAGGCCCAGATGGCCAAGATGCAGGAGATGCTGGAGAAGGGCGGCGGCGGAGGCGGCGGTATCGGCAACATCGACATGAACGCCGTGATCGACAAGCTTGAGGGCTCCCTGTCCAAGAAGCTGGCCGCCGCGGGCATCGGCAAGGAAGAAGTCACGGCCGAAAACGCACTGGCCGCGTCGGGTGTGATGCTGGGCGCCGCGTTCCGCAACATGGACAACATCGAGTCGAACATCGGCAGCCTGGACGCCAAGAAGTCGGTCGACAAGGAAGGCGGCAAGAAGGCCAAAGGCGCGCTGGACGCCCTCAAGAAACTCAAGGGCAAAGGCTAGCCGGATTCAGGATTCCGAATTCAGGATTGAGCCCGCCGGCAGGCGGGCTCCTTCGTTTTCGTCTCTCTTGCCATGGGTAGCTCTGCTGCCGGGTTGTTGCGAATCAACCCAGCCCTGGCGGGCTGGGCTTTGAGTTGCTGCCTACCCCAGCGCCAGCAGGCTTAGCGCCATCGCCGCGATGCCGGTGGCTGTGCCGTAGACCGGCGCCGGGCCCCGGGTGGCGCGGCGCGCGGCCGGCAGCAGCTCGGCCAGGCTCAGCCACACCATGATCCCACCCACCAGCGCCAGCATGCCGCCGATCACCGGCGCGCTCAGCCACGCCACAAACAGCCAGGCGATGAGGGCGCCCACGGCCTCGGCCAGTCCCGCCACGGCCGCGAACGCCAGCGCCTTAGCCCGTGACGCGCCGCCGGCCAGCATGGGGGAAACCACGGCGATCCCCTCCGGGATGTTGTGCAGGGCGATCGCCAGGGCGATCACCAGCCCGGCCTCGGGCGAAGCCAGCGCCGACACGAACGGCGCCGCGCCCTCCGGCAGGTTGTGCAGCCCGATCGCCAGCGCCACCAGCAGGCCCACGCGCGAGTGACGGCCGCGGTCGGGCGCCAGCTTTTCCAGCCCGGCCTGCATGGCAACCACCAGCAACGCGCCCGCGCCGGCCAGGAACAGGACCGGCCACCAGGCTCCCAGGTTGGCGGCGGCCTCGGGCAGGATTTCCCACAGGCTGACCAGCAGCATGGCGCCGGCGGCAAAGGCCAGAGAGCCCGCCAGCAGTCGGGGCGAGTGTTCGCGCTGCAGCAGGGCCAGACCCGCGCCGGCCAGGGTGGCCAGGCCGGCGAGAGAGGCGAGCAGGAAGGCGAACAGTTCGGCGGACACGGCGAGACTCCTGTTGCGACTGAGTCTCAGTATATGTTCTGCGCCCGCAGCATGTCAACACCCGCAACAGGCCGACGCACGAGCATACGCCGTGGCGCTTCGGGCCTGCTTCGCGGGCACTCGACGCAGCGTCAGCTTGCGTCCAGCGTGGCCTTCTTGAACAGGTCGTCCCAGGCGGCAAGGTTGCCGTTGACCGCAAGCTCGGCGCCGCTCCGCAGCCTGCCGATCTCCTCGTTGCGGGGCTTGGGGAAACGCACCGCGACCTTGGTCTGGCTGCCCTTGAGATGCGCCTCGACGGTCTTACCGTCTCGCAGCGCCTCGGGCACGTCAAAGCCCCAGGTGTTGTCGACGCGCTCCACCACCAGCTCGACCTGCCAGGCCTTGCCGGTGTGGTGCCGGATGATCTCCTCCCGCTCACGCGACATCAGCGAGCCGGCGCCAAGCATCCCCATCAGGCCCTCAAAGCTGTCGGCCATGCCGGCAACCGGTTGTGCCTGCGCAGTCTCCGCGGTCCGCTGCTTCTCGAAGGCGTCGTCCGACTGCCGCGTTTCAAGTACATGCCGGGGCTCGTGGCGACCGAACACGCCGGCCGACCCGGGTTCCACCTCGTCGTTCAGGTGCGGGTTGTCGAAAGCGTCACCCACGTGGGGGCTCCGCGAACGCGTCCTCGAGAGGCTGCTGTGCAGGGGTGCGAAAGCGCGCGAACGGATCGGGCGTTTCCGGCACCACTTCGCCGCGCTCGAGTTTCTCTTCGTACTGATGCAGCACGCTGGCCATTTCAGAGAGCGCGAACCTGCGCAGGGCCGGGTCTTCCTGCGGGCCGGCGGCGCGAACCCGGGCGGGCGCGTCACTCCAGCGCGACTCGGCGCTGCGCTGTTCCATCTCGGCCAGCCGGCCTTGCAGGACTTCCGCTTGCGTGGGGGGCGGGGCCAAGCCCGGGCTCCCGCTCGACGACAGTTCCCTTCGGCCGCGGCTGATGGCGCGATGCCAGTTCCTGGTAACCGACGTCAAAAGTCTGGGCCAGAAAGGTGAGGTCGGCGAACACGCCCTCGATCTTGGCGAGGTCGCCGGTCATGCCCGTGTGCTCGACCAGCAGCTGGCGCTCCTGCACGCGCAGGCCGGGGTGCCGCGTGACAGTGTACAACAGCGCCTTCTTCACGGGTGACAGGCTCAGCAGGTCATGCGTGCCCAGCAGGTCATTCGCCTTGATGATGAAGGCCTGGTCGATCGCCGCGTCGCCGACCTGCACGTCCTGGCCGCCGAACATCTTGCCGACCTTGGAGAAGAAGCCTTCCTTGTAAAGCACCAGGCCGGAAGGCATCGGCGCGTTCACCGTGACGTGGTACTGCGTGTACGTGGTGCGGTTTTTGCCCGAGCCGCGAACCACCGTGTTGAGCGTGATGTAGACCTGCCCCAGCCAGCCCTGGATGGTCGGCCGATAGGTGCTGCCCTGCAGTTGCAGTCTGTTCTTCTGCGCGAACATCTGCCAGTTCTGGCGCACCTTTTTCTGGTGGATCGCGCCCCAGGCGATCAACGCGACGACGACGCCCACCACCGTCAGCGCAAAAACCGCGCCGAAAGCATCGCTCGCCAGGAACAGTGCCAGGGTCCCATTCATCCGTTCGCTCCAGTTACCGGGGACAGTTTAGCAACTGCCCGCTGCTGTACCGCTCCAACGTGGCGCCGGTTTTGTACCCGCCGGCCGAGGCCGCGGCGCTACACGTTGAGGCCGAGCTGCAGCTCCACGCCGCCCAGCAGCTCTTTGCCGGTGCGGATATTCATCACCAGGGTCTGGCCCTGTGCGCCGATGTTGATGTTCGCGCCGGGGCCGCTGTCCGCCAGCAGGCCCGCAAGGAACTTCGCGCAGTTCTCGGCGCTGGCCTGCAGGTCGCCGCTGACCACCAGCTTGGCCTTGTTGCGCATCAGCATCTCGCCGATGCGCGCCGCCAGCAGCTGGTACGCCAGCGTGCCGAGCTTGCCTTCCTCCTCGGCCTTGCTGGGCTTGTGCACGGTGGGCGCGAGCAGCACCCAGGCGCTGTCGTTGTTGGGCTGGCACATCAGCGGCGTGAAGCCGGCCTTCACCAGGTCCTTGAGCGCGCGGTCGCTGAGCGTGGTCTCAAGCGGATACTCCGCGCCGTCTTCGTGTGCGACGATCGGCAGTTGCTCGACCTCGCCGGCCTGCGCGCCGGTGTGCGAGGACGGCCAGCCCGTGTTGCGCATGCTGCCCGCCACCGCGGCCGCCACCAGCCACGCCGGCGAGCCGTAAAGCTCGGGCGCTTCGGCGCCGTGCTTCTTGCGCGTGTAGGCCGGGCGCAGCACGAACGGATTGATCGCGGCGCACAGCCAGCGCGATTCATCCTTGTCGCGCAGGGCGCGCCACTTGTCGAAGCGCGCGTCCTCGAACAGCCCGGCCGGGTGGTCGCGTTTGGCCAGCGCGCTCGCGCTTTCGCCGACCAGCGTGCCGGCGTCGAACACCACCGGGCACTGGATCTCGCCGCCCGCGTCGCCCCACTGCTGAAGCTGCTCGAGGCCCGCGGGCGAGTTTTCGATCTCGTCGCACAGCACCACCAGGCTGAGCGGTGCCTCGCTGGCTCCCGCGTACTCGCGCTGCTGCACGCGCTCCTGCCATGCGTCGAAGTCGCCGTCGAACACCTCGATCTGCGCGCCCTTGCCGCGCTTGCACAGCAGGCTGAGGCCGCGCCAGTTGCGCTCCAGCTCACGCACCTGCGGGTGTTCCAGCACCGGGCGCAGCTGCTTCTCGAGCACCTTCTGGGCGAGGTTGACGGCGTCGCCGACGTCGATGCCCTGCTGCCCGCCGCCGAGGCCCGCCGCGAAGCTGTCGATGGCCGAGCCGCCGGCCGGCTTCTTCTGCTCCACCATGTTGAAGATGGCGTCTACGTTCTTGTCCGACTTCGCCGAAGCTTCGTCGGACAGGTCCCCTCTGGGCGCTGCCGATCCACCGATTTTTTCCAGCACCGCATCCAGCGCGTCGCGCAATGCAGGCACGGCCTGGATCGGCGCCAGGTCGCGCTTGAACTCGGCGGGCTTGAGCGTGCCGTCGGCCAGGCCTTTGGCGCGCGCGATGAAATCGGCCACCGGCGCCAGCGCCTTGATGCGCGCGGCCATGGCGGCGGGCTCGAAGTCTTTCAGCGTCTGGGGCGTGAAGTCGATCTCGATGGTCTTGCCTGAGCCCAGCTCGTTCGCCACCTCGAACAGCGCTCGCGGCCAGAATTGCGCCAGCACCTTGTCGACATCATAGGCGTCGATCACGGCCGGGTTGCGCGCTTCACTCCGGTTTACACCGCAGAAGTTGCCGACCGCCATGATGCGGAAGGGCAGGGCGCGCACTTCCGGGTGGTCGCTGGGCCCGAAACCGAAGCTGTCATCGGCGAATCCCTTCACACGCTTGTCGTCGCTCATGGTCAGCCTCCGGCGGCAGTCTAGTGCCATGTGACCAATAGGACAGATGGGACCCATGTTTCCATGGATCCCATCTGGTGTGTTGGTGTGCGGATTGGTTAGCGGAACACGCGGGTGAGCAGGTCTTTGACCGCACCCTGCAGGCCGGCCGATTCGCTTTCGCGTCCGCCGGCCACGTTCAGCACCTTCACGTCATGCTCGGCCAGCCAGCCGCGCACGCATTTCACGGCGTAGTCGGTGGCTTCGGCGTTCAGGTCGAGGTGCAGGTAGGGCTTGTTGTGGCGGCGGGCGAACTCGGCCGTCAGCTTGCTGCCGCCGGTGAGGCGCCCAAAGGTGCAAATCAAGGTGCCATCAGCCTTTGCGACGTTGGTTTCAGTGCGCTCAGGTGAATCTTTGCTGTTGGATTCCTTGAGCTGGTACTTGGGCGGAATGGTGCCGTCCTCGGCGGTGCGCCCCTTGGGGCAGGTGCCGCCGTGTGGGATTCCCAGCTCGATGGCTGCGTCAAGTGCGCCACGATCGGCGCCGGTCTGTCCGCCCGAAATGATAGTTGCCACTGCGATCATCATCCTTCCCGTCCCCACAATCAAAGTGGCTGTGGAGCATCCCACAGCCGGGGCGGTATCCTAATTCGGATTGACTGACATACCGAAAGAAATCCGGGGTTATTCTGCGGATGATAATGTGACGGACGTCGGATCAGCGGGAAGCCACGCCCCAGTCCGGCCGCGCGCCTGTTCCCTGCCTACAGGTCTTCGAGTTCGATCTCGAGGTCGCCTTCATCCGGCGGCTGTTGCTTCTGTGCCTGCCTGGCCGCTGACTGGTCCTGCACCCTGGCCACTTCCTCGGCGACCTTTTTGGCGCCTTCGGCCAGGTTGCGCACCACGGTGTTGCCGGTGATGCGCGCCAGCAGCTCGCGGGCGGCGGCGTTATCCGGGTCGAACTCGATCAGCAGCCGGGCATGCAGTTTCGCGGCGTCCTTGTCGCCGGTTTCCAGCAGGTCCTCAGCCAGGCGCAGGCGGGCCTTGTGGAAGCGCGGTTCCTCGCGCAGTGCCGCCAGCAGGTAGCCGCGCCCGCTGCGGCGCTGGCCCGCGGCGAGCAGCAGTTCGCCCATGGTGTAGGCCAGCTGGTGGTCGCGGCGGTCGAGGTGGCGCGCCTTGAGGTACTGCGCCATGGCGCCCGCCTCGTCACCCGACAGTTGCAGGGCGTCGCCCAGGTGCCGCATGGCCCAGAAGCAACCAGGCCACTTCTTAAGCGCGTCCTGGCAGATGTGCCGCAATCCTTCGGCCGAGCGCTGTTCCAGCGCCAGCTCGGCCATGATGCGCACGGGGGCCTGCTTCTCCGGCGCCTGCTCCGCCAGCTCGGCGGCGGCGCGCAGTACGGCATCGCGGTTACCGTCGTTACGCTTGCGCAGCAGATCCAGGAATTCGCGCACCAGGCGTTCTTCGTCGCCGCTCTGGCCCGGCAGGCGCTTGCGTTTGTCAGCCGCGGTGACGGCGACGCACAGCCCATCGTCGTGCTGCCAGGCCTTCTCGAACAGGGTGTATGGAATCTCGACCGGCTCGATGAATCGCGGATCCTGGGCGATGATGAGGGCGCCGACGTCGTCGTATCCGATCACGGCAATGGCGTGGCCTGCCAGACCGTAGTACTCGGTGGTAATCACGGGCACGCCGTTGTCGATGCAGCGTTTGACCATCTCCAGGCTGCCGAAAAAGCCGCGGAAGGCGATGCCCTCGATGTCCTTCAGGTACTCGAACATCTCGGGCCAGTGCGTGGAGGCCCCGCGGAACACGCGGGCGGCGACTTCGTCCTGTGTGCTGCGCACGCCCACGAAGCTGAGCACGTTGGCCAGCGTGTTGGGCGCGCAGTAAGCCCGCTTCTGCAGCTTGCGCGGGAAGTTGCTCAGGCGCGCGCTGCGGGCATCGGCCTTGCGCTGCTCCAGGGCCGCGAGGCGCAACTCTACGTCGCGCCGCAGCGGCGTGCGCGGGTTCTGCTGCAGCAGCTCACGCCAGGCCATGATCGCCGCCTCGATGCGTCCGGCGCGCTGCAGGGACATCGCCATGGCAAAGCGCGTGTCCGCCGCGTCGTCGGCCTCGGGCACCAGCTCGAGGGCGCGGCGCAGGAAGGCGCCGGCCTCTTTGTACTGGCCGCGGGTCGAGTACAGCTCGGCCATCAGCTTGTAGAACGGCACGAACTCCGGCGACTGCTCGATGCCGTAGGCCAGCACTTCCATGGCCGGCTCGGCCTTTTCCTGGATGTACAGCGTGTTGCACAGCCGGAAGAAGGCGTCCTCGCAGGTGCTGTCCACCTGCAGGCCCTTGGCAAGCTGCACCTCGGCCTCGGGATATGCACCCACGCGCATCAGCCGGTAGCCTTCGTCGGCCAGCAGCTGCGCGCTGATCAGGCCGAATCTCGCGGCCTCTTCCAGCGCGTCCTGGCTGCCCTTGTTCAGCCCCAGCGCCGAGTACGCGACGCTCAGCGCGCCGCCGGCGTGCACGCGGTAGGGCACCAGGCCGTCCTGGTCGTGCAGGATGTCCTCCAGCACCTTGATGGCGTGCTCCACGCGCCCGGACTCCAGCAATGCGCGTCCAAGCAGAAATCGCGCTTCCACGTGACAGTCAGGGTTCAGGACCGCACGGTTCAGCAGCCCGCGCGTTTCGCGGTAGCGGCCCTGGCGGAATGCCACGTGGCCCAGCACGGTGAGGTATTCGTGGTCGAAGGCCAGGTCAGGCCATTGCTGCAGGCCGCGCTCCAGGGTCTGGCGCGCGGACTTGTAGGCGCGGTTTGCCAGGTGCTCGCGAGCGCGGGCCAGGCAAACCTTGCGGCTGGAAAAGGATTGCGCGGTTACATCCGAAGGCGCCATTCATCCCGCCGGGGTCACACGAGTCGTTGAGCGTCGTCCAAACCGTCAAAGGGCCGATTCTAGGCAACAAGTGCGCTGCGGCGCAACGACGGGACCTGCATCAATGTGACTCGCGCCAAAGTTTTATTGACGGAGGCAGGCAGCCGATGCGCCTGCCAAACCCCCGGTCGCGCCACTCACGGTCCCGCCGAGCCGGCAACATGCGGCGACCGAAGGTCCCGTCTCGGTGCGCAACCAGGCGCCCGGTATCCGCTTCAGGCCAGACGTTTGGTCACCACATGGCCGGGGCGCAGGCCGGCGGCTTCGATCTTCTTGATCGCGGCCTCGAGCCTGGGGTGTTCGCCGCGCGCGACGCCGTCTCCGGGCGCGCTGCCATCGTCCAGCGTCACGTCGCCCCCCAGGCGCTTATGGAAGTAGTAGGTACAGGCGAAGATGCGCTCCAGCACCTTGCGCGGCTGGGTGACCGCAGCGACCGCGTAACTGAAGTTGATCCGCTTCGTTGCGCCCTGGGCGCCCGGCGTCAGCTTGGCGCCCTGCACCGTCACATGAAAGATCGGGTCGCCGGTGGCCTTCCCGCCGAACCAGCCAAAACCATCACCTGCGCGCTTCATGCCCAGGCACAGGCAGCAGTCCGTCACGTCCGCCAGCTGGAAGGCGCCGTTCAGCGCCAGGCCGAAGCGGTCGGCCAGCGTGCCTTTCATGCCCGCCAGCTCTGCGCTGCGAGCGGCGGCCTGACCGGCATCGACCGCGGGCGGCTGTTTGCCGCGCTTTAGGGTCTTGGCCACGCGGCCGGCCACCATCTCGAACATTTCCAGGTCATCCTGGGCAAGCGGCTCACCGCTGGCGGGCAGCAGCTCCTGGCTTACCAGGATCTGTACCGGCTCCGGCGTCATGGGGCCGACCTCGAGCCAGGGCTCGGAGTCCGCGTTGCGCCCGAACAGGTGCACGTCGGTCAAACTCTGGAACAGACCCTGCCCCAGGATTTCACCCAGCTGCTGGGGCGGGCTGGCGGGCGCGCCGTTCTCCGCCTGGATGCTGTAGAAGGCACCCGGCAGGTACTCACGATCCTGTGGCAATTCGCGGATCGGGGGCAGCAGGTGCGAGGCGTCCTCACTGCCCGCCTCTTCATCAAAGCCCATGCCCTCCGGGACAAGTTCCGGTCCTTCCGGTGCCAGCTCGTTGCTCATCCGCGCATCCCCGAATGTGTAAGTGCCGTCTTCACTATAAGTTTCGAGTTGCGCTTGGTAAGGGTTTCCTGCCGCCCGCCGGCTGCTGTGGCACGCGCAGCCCGCACAGGTTACTCTTGCGCCTTGCCAGGAGACCCGCATGGCCAAAGATTCCGGCAACCCGCTGCTCAACCTGCTTTCCGGCCGCGCCAAGGCCGATGCCGGCCTGCAGGTGCACCTGTCCGAGCGCGACGGGCGCAGCCTGCACGACAAGATGCGCCAGGCTTACTGGTGGATCACCAACAACGCGGTGATCTGCCCCTACTACGATATCGAGTTCGGCCAGAACTCGGCGCTCAAGAATGCCGCCGGCGACCGCCTGTATCTGCACGACGACATGAGCTACAGCTCGTTCGTGCTGATCCCGCTGCTGACCCTGTTCACCTGCCGGCGCGCGCTGATGGTCGGCGGCCCCGGCCGCGGCAAGACCACCTCGGCGGTGCTGATGGGCCTGATCAGCGGCATGAGCCGTGAGACCGTGCGCCGCAGCATCCTGCGCGGCCACCCGCAGCTCACCATCTCGGACATGCTGGGCGCGCCGCTGCCCTCGGACATGCTGAAAGCAGAGGAGATGTCCGAGATCAAGGTGTCCTGGCGCAAGTGGATCGGCGAGCGCGTCAAGATCATCGACGAATACAACCGCATCCCCACCAAGACCCAGAGCGCGCTGCTGAGCCTGATGGGCGACGGCTACGCCGAGATGTACGACCAGTACGTCTACGCAGGCAAGTCGTCCTGGTTCCTGACCGCCAACGACGACGCCGGCGGCGGCACCTTCCAGGTGATCGAGGCCCTGAAAGACCGCATCGACGTAGTGGTGCGCGCGGTGCCCTTCAACAGCGCGTTCATCCACTCGCTGCTGCAGCGCATCGAGGCCGACAGGAACCCCGAAGACCTGATCCCCAGCGAGGTGATTTTCACGGCGGCCGAGCTGGAGGCCATTTTCAGCGAGATCCTGAAGATCGATTTCCCGCGCCCGGTGCTGGACCGGCTGGCTTACTTCCTGGGCCAGCTCGACTTCTGCCGCATGGCCAGCCCCCAGTTCGAGTACAAGAACAAAGACACGCTCAAGCTCGCGGGCGGCAGCGTTTCAAAGATCTGCACCGAGCAATGCCCGCTCGACAAGCGCGTGCACCTGTGCACCCAGACCGAAAACGGCGTGTCGGCCCGCGCCTTCCAGACCTGCATGCACTTCGCCAAGGCGCTGGCCTACTTCCGGGGCCACGGCGCGGTCGGCGAGGACGACCTGCGGCAGATCGTGCCCTGGGTGCTGCACGAGAAGCTGGTGCCCAACCCGCGCAGCCCCTTCTTCGAGAGCAAGGGCGCCGAGGGCCTGCTGCAGGACCGCGTGGCCTGGATCCGCGGCATGTGGGACATCGCCATGAGCCAGTTCCCGCGCCATGAGAAAACCCGCGCTGAGGTGACCGCCCTGCGCGCCGAGCTTGACCGCGGGCTTGAGGGCGTGAACCTCAAGACCGCCCAGGCCCGCATGGGCGCCGTCGGCGCGCTGATCCAGACCCTGATGAAATCCGAGCTGTCGGGCCCGGTCTGGGAAGACCTGATCCACCTGAAATCGATCTACAGCCGCTACCGGAACTACACCGAATGGCTCAAGCGCAGCAAGGCATGAACGACCTGCCCGCCAGGCTCGAGGCCGAGGCGCGCGGCCGTTACGTGCGCTGGAGCCCGGCCCTGTGGCAGGAACTGCTGGCCGGCCCCGCGGCCGAGTACGCAAACGCGCTGCACGCGGCGGGGCTGAGCGCCGAGGGCGAGGCGCTGCTGACCAGCTACCTCACGCTGGCGCGCGACGGCATCGGGCTCGGCTACCTGGCGCCGGTGGCATCGGGCGCGCGCAACTTCTTCACGGTCGCCTTCGGCGAGATTCTGCCGCGCAAGCTGGCTGGCTTGAAACCCTCGCGCCAGGCCGAGTTGCTGGCGGCGTGCTGGAACCTGGGCGAAAACCTGGAATCGCAGGCGGCCTGGCTCGACCGCGTGTTCGCCACGGAACTGCGCGAGCTGCCCTCGCTGGATCAACTGGAAACCATGGTCGAGCGCGTCAGCACCGGCATGCAGCAGCCGCCGGACAGTCGCCTCAGCCCGGACTGGCCCGTGGCAATGATTGACCTGGCGGCCGTGGACTCGCGCTTCCGGCCCGGTGCCGTGCGCTTCCTCACGCCCACGGTGGTGTGCGTCTACGACCGCGCCCGCAGCGGCGCCGGCGGTGAGGTGCCGACGCTGGGAGTGTGGCTGCGCCCGCAGCCGGTGATCCTCGGCCCCGTGGCCGTGGACGAGCCGCCGCCGAAGCCTGCCGACGACCCGCTCTGGAAGCGGGTGAACGAACGCGACCTGCGGCTCTCGGCGCGATTTGCAGCCGCGTCCAACGACTGGCGCGCGGTGTGCACGCTGAACACCTCGCAGTGCCTGTTCGCGCTGCTGCCGGGGAGGCGCGATGACCGCCGCCGCCATTGACGTGTCAACGGCCTGGCGCGATGCGCTAGCGGTATGGGGCGCGAACGTCAACCTCTCGCCGCCCGAGCCCCACGAGAGGCCGAAAGGCGGCTGGGTGGCCGAGGACCCGCTGGCCTACATCGACCTCGAGACCCGCCAGGTGCGCGTGAACTTCGCACTGCTGAACGAGCTCCAGGTCCAGCACTGCCTGACGGGCATCCTGGCCCATGAGCTCGGCCACCACGTGCGCTTCCCCCACACCCTGCGCATGGCGGCCGACCTGCGCCTGATGGAGCAGCGCCTGCTGCCGGGCTTGAGCCAGTCCTTGACCAACCTGTTCTACGACCTGCAGGTTAACGAGTTCGTCGGCCACACCCACCGCGAACAGCTTTGCGATGTCTACCGCGCCTTCCGCCGGCGCGACGGCAAAGCCGGCCAGCGCGGCGACCCGCTGTTCAACTTTTACCTGGCGATCTACGAGGAACTCTGGGGGCTTGAGCCCGGCGACCTGGTCGGCCTCGATCCGCTGCCCCTGATGGAGAAAGAGTTCCCCGGCTGGCGCGCCGACGCCCGCATGTTCGCGCAGACCTTCTACGACCTGCCCACCGACTACCTGCAGTTCGCCTACTTCTGCAGCCGCTTTGCGCGCTACATCCAGCTTGATCCCAAGGCCATCAAGGGCATCCCGCTCGCCGGCGACGTGCAGCAGCCCGGCGCCGACGACTTTGCCGAGGCCGTGTGGGGCAACGTGCTCACCGACGAGGCTATCGACGAAGCCATCGGGCGCGGCTGGATCGACCAGGGCCGCGAACAATCCGGCGACGGCGACGGCGCCTTGCGCAACCTGAACCGGGCCCTGGCCGGCATGCCCGGCAGCGCGCAGGCCGCATTCCGCGACACGCTCACCAGCCGCATCTACAAGCGCCTGGCCGAGCGCCACCTGATTGCGTACCCGCGCCTTGAAGACGTGACGGCGCCCGAGCCCTTCCTGCCCACCACGGTCGAGGAATGGGAGTTCGGCGACGACCCCCGCGCCATCGACTGGCAGCAGACCATCCTGCGCCAGGGCCACCTGGCGGGCGCTATGCCCCTGCGCCGCGAGCTCGAGGCCGACGCCCCGACCGTGAAGGGCCACGGCGCTCCGCCGCTGGAGATCTACCTCGATACCAGCGGCTCCATGCCCGCGCCGCACATGGGCGTCAACGCCATGACCCTGGCCGCGCAGGTGCTGCTGATGGCCGCGATCCGCGCCGGCAGCAAGGTGCGCGGCGTGGTCTACAGCTACGGGCCGATCCTGGCCTCCGACTGGATGCACGACGAAGAGAACGCCCGCCGCTGGCTGCTGAAGTACGCGGGCGGCGGCACCGACTACCCCTTCGACGAGCTGGTGCGCTCCGCGGCCGAGAACGCCGGTGTGCTGCGCGTGATCATCAGCGACGGCGACTTCCTCTATAACGTGGCCAACGGCCGCAAGCACGCCATGGAGGACCTGGCGGCCGGCATCGCGCAGTCACGGTTGCTGGTGGCGATGTTGCGCGTGACTGAGCAAAGCGCCCGCAGCACGCTGAAGCCGGTGCTGAACCTGCCGAACTTCCGGCTGTTGTGCGTCAACAACCCCGGCGACCTGGGGCGCGCGGCCGCGGCTTTGGCCAACGCGCTCTTCGAGGATTGAGGATGGCGGAGCTGGACCTCAAGCGAGTGCAGTCCGAGCTGACGGCCGCGCCGCTGGTTTCGCCGTGGCCGCTGGAATTGGCGATCGCCGCGATCAACGACCTGTTCCGCCACGGGGGATTGCCGGCCGTCAGCGACGTGCTGTGGGCCGACTGGACAAAGAAAGCGCACAAGCTGTGGGGCGAGCAGTTGGGCATGCTGGCGCACTTCCTGGCGGGCAGCTCACTGCGCGGCTTCACATTGCTGGCCCTGCGCGAGCTGAAGTCGAAGCTGCCCGACGCCTCGCAGCAGCGCAGCAGCGTCGCGCTGGCCCTGCGCGAATTCTGGGCCGCCACGGAGCCCCTGACGGCCGAGATGATCCGCGCCAACCAGTTCCGGCAGGAGGAATTCCTGCGCCGCTGGGCGGAGGCCTGGCAGGCCGGCATCCAGGGCGAGAAAGCCAAAGAGTCGAAGCGCCGGCTCGAGAACCTGGACTACCGCAGCACCCTCAAGGAGTTCGACCAGGCCGAAGCCGCCCGCAAGCGCGAGGCCGAGGCCCGCGCCAAGGCCCTGCGCGAAGCCGCCGAGCGCGACGCCGCGGCACGGGGGTGGCGCGAATGAAAGAGAGCGTGCAGGGTTTCGAGCGCCGCACCGGCCTGCGCTACGCGCCGCCCGCCACGCTGGCCGCCGCCGCCCACGCGCTGGCGCGGCGCGAGAGCTGCCCCACGCTGTTCCGTTATCCCGGCCCGCAGGGGCTGGCGCAGCTGATCGGCGGCACGCTGCGCGAGCTGTCGCCGCCTGGCACTCCCTGGATCTGGCTGCACGAGAAGACGCCGCCCGAGCGCAAGCTCAGCGCGCAGCGCTTCGGCCTGTTGGCGATCCTGCAGCCCCTGCGCCTGTCACCGGTGCGCGAGGGCAAGGGCGTGTGGCTGGCGCAGGCCCACGTCGTGGCGCCCGACGAGCCGCTGGTGTGGGTGCCGCCCTCGGCCGTGAAGCGCCCGGTCAGCCTGGACCGCGCGGCGCACCCGGAGCAGGCGGTCAGTCGCTTCGGCCCCAGTTACGAGGCCCAGCGCCGGCAGGTGACCGAGCAACTGGACGCCTACCTGGAAGAGTTGTCACTGCTGGAACAGGCGGGCGTGGAGCCGCCCCGCAAGCCGTGGTGCGAACTGTCGGCCGCCACGCGCAAGCGCAAGCTGGCACAGGCCGGCGTGAAGGCACGCTGGACGCGGGAGTTCGGCAAGTGAGTAACACACAGCCCGTGGCGGTGCCGGCGCGCCTGCGCCACGACTACGACGCCCTGCGCGCCTGGCTGCCGCGCGTGCACGAGACGGTTGGCGCGCTCCGTGCGACACTGCCGGAAGACGAGGCCGCCGCCCGCGCGTCGTTGGCGTCGCGGCTGGAGATCCCGCGCCGCCAGATGCTGGGCTCGCCCTGGTGGCTTGCCACCCTGCGCGAGCACGGCCTGTCGCCGCGCGACCTGCAATCGCTGGATGACCTGCGCGGCTTCCCCACGCTGGCGCGCGCCGAGCTGCGCCGCCAGGCCCACGCGCTGCCCTGCTTCGACCCTGACTCTGACGAAGCGCGCCAGGTGGTGCTGATCCGCTCCTCCGGCAGCACCGGCGAGCCGGTCGAAGTATTGAAAGACACCTACGACACCCTGCACATGTGGGCCGTGCTGCGCTTCTGGCTGCATGCGCTTGCCTTGCCCATGCCCGAGCAGCCGCGCGTGGCCCTGCTGTGCGCGCTGCCCGGCGGCCTGGAGTACACCTCGCGGCTGCCGGCATTCAACGACGGCCTGCTGACCCGCATCTCCAGCGTGCGCGAGCGCCCGTTGCAGCGCCTGCTGCAGGCCGATCCGCAACTGCTGTTCTCGGACCCCGCGGGCTTCCACTGGCTGCTGGCGCAGCCTGAGGCGCCAAGGCCGCTGCTGGCGCTCAGCTCCGCGCAGTACCTGGCGCCGGAGATCCGCGCGCAGGTTGAGGCGCAGCTGGGCTGCCCGGTGCTGGACTATTACTCCACCAGCGAGACGGGCGCGATCGCCTGGCGCTGCCCGCATGCGCCCGGGAACTGGCACGTGCTCACGCCCGAGGTGTGGGTCGAGCAATTGGAAGGCGAGCTGGTGGTCACGCGCCTGCGCGACAGCGTGCTGCCGGTGATCCGCTACCGCACCGGCGACCGCGGCGAGGTGCGCTTCGGCCGCTGCGCCTGCGGGCGCGTCGGCTTCAGCATCACGGGCTTCCACGGCCGCCGCGCCTGCAACTTCGTGGCGCCTAACGGCGGACTGGCCGACGCCTGGACGCTGGCGTGGATCTTCAAGTACCACGACCTCGAGGATTTCCGCCTGACGCAGACCGGCGTCCGCGACTTCGAGCTGGAGGTTGCCAGCACTGCCGAAACAGCTGAGCTGCTGGACAAGCTGCAGCGCGCGCTGGCCCACATGGGCTGGCCCGATCCGCGCGTGAAACTGCTGCGCGTAGAAGCGATCACGAAACAGGGCGCGAAGCCCGAGCCGTTTCGAGTTGCCAGTGCTCTTCAAGCTCGCCCGTAGAGCCGGTGCAGAAGCGGCACGATTCCAGGGGCTTGTCGGCCGCCAGGTACTCCAGCAGCCGGCGCTGCAGCTGCCCGCCGCGCAGCTCTACGCCCTCATCGGCCAGTTGCGGACGGCTGTGCACGTCGGCCAGGTGGGGCGGGCGGGTGCACAGGTAGAAGCGGCCATCGCGCACCATGTGGCAGCGGTGGCGCAGCCAGCAGCCCTTGAATACTTCGGTCGCGTCCGCGTGGGGCGCAAGGGCGTCCATGCGCTGGAAGCGCGGCGCGGGCTTGAGGCGCAGCTCAACGTCGAAGTCCTCGCAGCGCTGCAGGATCAGCCCCAGTGTGGCGTCGGGCAGCGGCGCCGAGGGGTACAGCGAAACGCAGATACGATCCAGCGCCCGCCAGAACTCGTCGGGCATGCGCGGCGCGAGAAAGCCGTTGGTGGTCACCTGCAGCACCGGCGCGATGGCGCTCTCGCGCGCGACCTGCAGGCAGTCGGTGATGCGCGGGTGCAGCAGCGGCTCGCCCCCTGTCAGCTTGAAGGCCTGCGGCGCCAGCACCGGCGCCAGCGCGGCCAGGTCGCGGGCCAGCGCCGCGGGCTCGAGCACCCGGGGCGCAAGCTGCGGCGACAGCGTGCAGCAGTGCACGCAGCGCAGGTTGCAGTGGTCGACGATGTGCGCCTCGAGCGCCCAGGTCTGGATGCGGCCGTTGTGAATCCCGTATCCCATGGCAGAAGTGTAGCACCGTGAAGCAGACCACAGGCATGACTTCGGCCGTGTACGCCGCGCTGACCGATCCCTCCGAGTTCGGCGCCTGCGTGCGCTGCCAGCCGGTTGAGCCCGCCTTGCCCGCGCCATCCGCCGATCTGCACGCCGCGCTGCTGGCGGCCGTTGGCGCTTGCGGCGACGCGGTGTTCTGCCTCAGCGGCGGGCTGGATTCCTCGCTGCTGCTGGCGCTGGCGCTGGAGGCCGGGTTGAAGCCGCGCGCGGCCACACTGGTGTTTGAGCAGCCGGACGCCGAGACCGAACGCGCGCGCCTGGTGGCGCGAACGCTGGGCGTGCCGCTGGCCGAAATCACAGTGCGCGCTGACGAGCTGCCGGCAGCCCTGGAGCCCGCCATCCGCGCGGCCCGCACCGTTGTCTACAACGGGCGCGCCGTCGCCAAGTTCCTGTTCTGGCGCAAGCTGGGTGTGTCCAGCGCTGTCAGCGGCGTGGGCGCCGACGAGGTGTTCATTGGCCAGCCTGAAAAGCTGATCTGCGAACCGGGCGAGTCGCCCCCATTTGTGCAGCGCCGCCGCGCGGAGTGTGCCGAGGGTGCGAAGCTGCTGCGCGATACGGCCGTCTTTGCCGAGCCGGCATGCCCCGGCGACTGCCTGCGCTGGGCCCAGCGCCTGCTGTGGCGCGTGGAAACCCTGCCCGGCACCATCGCCGTGGAGTGCGACACCGCGGCCGGTGCGGGCGTGCGCGTGCTGCTTCCTTATATAGAAGCAAGTGTGCGGGCCTGGGCGGATGCACGGCCGGTGAATGAGCTAGTCCGGGGCAAACTTGGCAAGCTGCCCCTGCGCAAGCTGGCGGAAGGCCGCCTGCCCGCCCAGGTCCTGCAGGCGCCCAAGCAGCCGGTGCTGGCGCAGCCCCAGCCCGGCCCCGCACACGCGGCCTGGTGTACTGCGCTGGGCAAGGTGCTGACGCCCGAACGCCTGGCGCCTTTACGCATGGTCGAGCCCGCGGCCGTGGCGGACTGCCTGGCGCGCTACGCGGAAACGGCCGACTGCACGCTCGACCGGGTGCTGCTGAAATTATCATCGCTGGTGGTGCTGCGGGAAAGTCACGGGGAGGCTGCATGGCACGCATCGTCCTGATGTCCACCATGGAGAAGGGGCACGTGAACCCGGTGGTGGGCGTGGCCCAGTGGCTGCGGCGCATGGGGCACACCGTGGGCTGGCTGTGCATCCCGCACCCCGAAGCGCAGGTGCTGAAGCTGGACGTCGAGGTGTTGCCGTTTGACCCGCCCCCGCCCCCTGATTTACCCACCCGCGGCGAGGAGATCGCCGCCCTGGTGCGCGACAACGAGCGCCTGCGCCCCTGGCTGAAGACCCTGCTGCTCGACGCCGTGCCCGCGCAGATCGAGCCCGTGCGTAAAAGCCTGCGCGCCTGGCGGCCCGACCTGGTGGCGCTGGACCCCATGCTGTACCAGGGCGTGATCGCCGCGCGGGCCGAGGGCATCGCGCTGGCGACCATCTCGTCATCGCTGAACCCGGCCACGCCCGCCAACCTGGACACCCCCCACACCCGCAACGTGCGCAGCATCGAGGCCGAGCGCAGCGCGCTTTTCGCCCAATACGGTATCGAGGACGAGTTCCGCCTCTGCGACTGGCGGGCGCCGCGGGTGAACGTGGTGTTCGCCACCCGCGAGTACCTGGGCGAGCTGGCCGACGTGCCGCCCAACGTGCAACTGGTCGGCCCCAGCCTGCCGCCCGGGCCGCGCGGCGACGAGCCCGAGTTTGACTGGTCGCGGCTCGACGGCCGTCCGCTGCTGTATGCCTCGTTCGGAAGCCAGATTTTCCACCAGCCCGAGCTGTTCGGCAAACTCGCCCGCGCCAGCGCCGGCCTGGGCGTGCAGCTGCTGCTGAGCGCCGGTCCGCTGGCGGAGTCGGACTGGGCGCGCGGGCTGCCGCCGCACGTGCTGGCCGTAAAGTACGTGCCGCAACTGCAGGTGCTGGAGCGCGCCCGCGCGTCCGTGACCCACGGCGGCGCCAACTCGATCATGGAAGCGCTCTACCATGGCGTGCCGCTGCTGCAGAGCCCGGTGTGCAACGACCAGTTCCTGCAGGCGGAGTTCCTGCGGCGCTCCGGCGCGGGCGTGGTGCTGGACCTGTACACGGCCGACGAAACACAGACACGCGAGGTGCTGGCCGGACTGCTGCGCGACGACGCGCCGCAGCGCGAGGCCATCACGCCGATCCAGGCCAGTTACCGGGCCCACGACGGCGCGCGCAAAACAGCCGAGCTGCTGCACGCCCTGGTGACCTGATGGACGCCGCCGCGACTATCGAGCGCTTCCGCGCGCCGGGCATCACGCCCGCCGAGGTGTGGGACCTGCCCGTGGACGGCCGCGCCTTCTGGCAGCTGCTGGGCAGCACGCGCCTGGCCGAGCTGCGGGAAGCCGGCGTCAGCGAGCCCGCCATCGCCGCGGAATTCGCACAAGTGGTCTCGCACGCGCTGCCGCTGATTGCTGCGCGCTTGGGCGCGTTTGAGCGCGTGGTGCTGGCTGGCGGACTCACGGCCCTGGAGGGGTTTGGCGTGCAAGGCGCTGCCGTGCTGCCGGGCGGGGCGTTCTGCGCGGCTGGCGCTGCCGACTCGGACGCAGAGCTGGTCGCCGACATCGGCCAGACCGCGCACAAGCTGGCGCTGGGCGCACAGCGCGTCTCGATTGAGCGCGACCTGATGCGCTGCCCGCTGGTGACGGTGGAGCAGCACAGCAGCCTCAGCCCGCAACGACGCACAGAGCTTGGCGCCGCGGCCTGCGAATTCGCCGCCGAGTCCATCGCACGCGGCCTGCAACTGGGCGAAGTGCGCAGCCTGTGGCTGGCGCTGCCGGTCGCGCTGGATGATGAGTTGCGGCCGGGCGACTGCACCTACCCGGGCTGGGAGGGCGACGCCGGGCTGGTGCGCCGCATGCTGGCGCGCGCGTGTAAGCTGGCCGGGTGCGTACCCGAGCGGGTGCGCGTCGCCAACGACGCCGAGCTGGCCGCGCTGGCGGCGCGCAAGGCCGGGTTGTGCGCCGGGCGCACGCTGGTGTTGACGCTGGGTTTCGGGCCGGGGGCCGCTGTGGTGGAAGCATGAAGATCGAGCGCTACGACAGCGTCTACCTTTCGCCACACCTGGACGACGTGGCGCTGTCGTGCCCGTGCACGCTGCTGCGCGAGGTCGAGGCCGGCGCGCGCGTGCTGGTGGCCACGCTGTTCTCGCACCCCGGGCCCGCCGACGCCGGGGCGTTCCGCCGTGACGACTACCCCGCGCGCTGGGCCGAGGACGCGCACGCCATGCAGGTACTCGGCGCAGACCACTTCCACGCCGGGCTGCTGGACGCGCCCTTCCGCAGCAGCCTGTACCACACGTTCGAGGGCATCCTGTTCGGCCGCGACCCGGGTGACGCGGCAACCCTGCAACATGCCAAGGCCGTCGTCGCGGACATCCTGGAGCGCGCCCGGCCGCAACGCGTCTATGCGCCGCTGGGCGTCGGCGAGCACATCGACCACCGCCTCACCCATGAGGCCGCGCCGCCCGGCAGCCTGTTCTATGAGGACCGGCCCTACGCCTTCGTGCGGGACGCCGTCGCTCTTCGCCTGGCCGTGCTGGGGGCGGGCCCGGCACCGGACCTCGAAGCCGGCTTCTTCGACTCGCTGCTGAAAACGCCCATGGCGGCCGCGTTCTACAGCACCCCCGCGCAGCAGCAGACCGTACGCGCAGGTTTCAGGCGGCTGGCGTTGAGCTGCCCCCCGGTCACGCGCCGCGCGACCCCGAGCAGCGTGCCGGGTGACGCTGCGCAGGCCGAGGCACTGGCCGAGCTCTACACCTCGCAGATCACGCCGATCCTCGGCGGCATGGGACGCTACGCCTCGACTGCCACGAGCGGCGGCCCGTACCTTGAGCGTTTCTGTCTTTTTTCCGGACTGCCGGAATAGCAGCAGACCGGAGTATGTTCCACACAATGTGCCATTACTCTCTGCAAAGTGCCGGTGCGTGAAGATTAGCGGCGCGGCGGGCTTGGATTTCACATCACGCACAAAAGTCACTGGACGCCCCGCGCGAACGTGAGTAATACTTGTCACATTAACGCTGTCGGCTAGCTGATTAAAATCACATTTCATCCATCGCCGAGGTTCGACTTTCAGGCGGAACAGGAGGGGCCCGTGCCCCGAGGCGGCGAAAACCACGGCGGTTCCCGCAAGCGGACCGCCACCAAAGGTTCCGACTCCGACGAGTCCCTGCCCGCCTTCCCGGTGTACCGTCCCCAGCCCGTGGCCGGACCTTCGGCAGCGCTGTTTGACGCGGCCCCGATAGGTTACGTTGTTCTGGATGCCGAGGACGTAATCGTCCGCGCCAACGCCGAGCTCGGCCGCATGCTGAAGCTGGAGCCGGCCGTGCTGGCCTGCATGGATTTTACCGGCTTCGTGGCGGCGGATTCGCTGGAAGATTTCCGCGGGTTCCGGCTGCGCGGGGGTGAACGAACGGAGCTGCACCTGCACACGGCAACCGGGACGCCGTTTCCGGTGCGGCTGCACCGCGTCGAGGCCTGTGAAGGCGGACAGGCGCTGCTGGCGATCAGCGACCTGAGCGAGCTCGAGCAGGCCCGGGCCAGGCTGCACGAGCATGAGCTGGAGTTGCGCGTGGCGCGCCGCCAGCTTGAGCGTTCCGGCCGGCGTGAGCAGGACTACCTGCAGGTAGCGGACGTGATCATGGTGGGGCTGAACGCCGCCGGCGAAATCACGCTGTTGAACCGCAAGGGCTGCGAGCTGCTGGGCTGTGAAGAATACCAGGTGCTGCGTCGTAACTGGTTCAATGAGTTTCTGCCAGCTGACGAGCGCGACCTGACACGAGAGATGTTCGAGCAGGCTGTCGCGGACAACGTGCCGCTGCCGGAGTTCGTGACCAGTAAAGTTGTCACCCGCGACGGCCTGGCGCGGCAGGTGCGCTGGCACACGGTGACGCTGCGCGATGTCCACGGGCGCGTCGAGGGCGTGCTGGCCTCGGGCGTCGACATCACCGACCAGCTGCGCACCGAGCAGCGCCTGCAGCAGAGCCAGGCCGCGCTGGTCAACACGCGCCAGAAGCTGGACCTGTACGAAGGCGTAATGGTCGCGGTGGTCGAGAACTCGCCGGACGCCGTGCTGACTTTCAGCCCCGAGGGCATGATCCAGACGGCCAACCAGGCCGCGCTGCACCTGTTCGGTCGCGGTGAACACGATCTGGTGGGACAGCACGTCTCGATTCTGGTGCCGCCGCCCCAGCACCCGCAGCATGACGACTCCCTGGCAGGCTCGCTTCGGGGCGGCATCGGCCGCCTGGTCGGCGAGCATCGCGAGATCCTTGCCATGCGCAGCAGCGGGGAGTGCTTCCCCGCGCACCTTTCCGTGGGCGACATCAGCGACCGGGTCAACCGCGTGTACACCGGCGTACTGCGCGACCTGACCCGCGAGAAGCAGCTTCAGAAGCAGATCCAGGAGCAGGAGGCGCTGGCCACACTGGGGCGCATGGCGGCCGTGGTCGCCCACGAAGTACGCAACCCGCTGGCCGGCATTTCCGGCGTGATTCAGGTGTTCCGCGACCGGCTGGCGCGGACGCGCCCGAGCGCGACGTGCTGGGCGACGTGTTGAAACGCGTGGACGCGCTGGTGGAGACGATCCAGGACCTGCTGCTGTATGCGCGGCCCCGCGAGCTGCGCCTGACGCCGGTGCGCATGAGCGAGCTGCTGTCGCAGACCGCGCGGCTGGTGGCGGAGGATCCGCGCTTCCAGCGCATCGAGATTCGGGTGCCGGATTCGGACGTGCGACTGCGCCTGGACGCCGATTACTTCCGCGAGGCGCTGCTGAACCTGCTGATCAACGCCGCCCAGGCCATGAACGGCATGGGTGAAATCCGCGCCTGCATCGAGGACGCAGGCGAGCGCATCCATGTGCGCATCACGGACAATGGCCCGGGCATTCACCCGGATGTGCGTGAAAAGGTGTTCGAGGCCTTCTTCACCACCAAGGGGCGCGGCACCGGCCTGGGCCTGTCGCTGGTCAAGAACGTGGTCGAGCGCCACGGCGGCCAGGTCGCCATCGACTGCCCCGATTGCGGTGGCACTGTCGTGACCCTCAGTTTGCCGGCCGGCACGCGCGTCACGACCCGGATCGGATGACTCTGCCGCCCCGCTGCAAACGGCAAGCGGAGCGGCCCTGGTCGCCCCCGGATTATATCGGCACGGTCTAGCCCAGCAGGCTTCCGGAGCATCCAGGCGGTCTTTTCGTGTACGCGCATGCGGTCGCTGATCAGGGCCGTTGAGCTTTCGTCGTCGGCGCCCTGCGTCAGCGGCAGCAGCTCGCGGCAGGTGCGGATCACGATTTCGTGCCCGTCCACCAGCTGCTTGAGCATTTCCTTCCAGTCCGGGTTGCCGTCCGCTTCCTGGATGCTGCTCAGGCTCGCGAACGCCTTGTAACCGCCCGGCGCGAACTCACCCAGGGCGCGGATGCGCTCGGCCACTTCGTCCACGGCCGTCCACATCTCTGTGTACTGGGTCATGAACATGGCGTGGAGGCCGTTGAAATGCGGGCCGGTAACGTTCCAGTGGAAGTTGTGCGTCTTCAGGTAAAGCGTGTAGGTGTCGGCCAGCAGCCTGCTGAGGCCTTTGGCGAGTTCCTTGCGCTTGCCTTCGTCAATGCCGATGTTCGGTTGCATCTGGTCTCCTGTTCGCGTTCGTCGTTCTAACGCGTGCTGCGGAAAGTTCCATTCCGACTAATCGCGCACGGTGCCCCAGGCCTCGACGCGCCAGGTCGCGGGCGTTTCGATCTGCCAGGTGCCGGTGCCCATCCGGAAGTCGCTCTGCTGGCCGGCCTGCAGGTTGGTGACGCGGGCATAACCCTGGGCGAAAGCGCAGGGCCTGCCCTCGGCGTCGTAGCCGATCGCGTGGACGCGTACCGAGTTGAGGCGCATGCCGCTGTCATTCCGCACCGTGCCGGTCAGGTACGGGTACTTCTTCAATGAAGGTGACGGGTTGGGCTGCAGCTCATAGCCCACGAGTTCAAGCCGCATCTGCTTCGACGTGTAGCGATCCGCGCGCTTCGGGCCGACGATTTCGAACTCGGCCTGGTACCGGCCTTTGTAGCTGCCCGGCATGCTCACCAGCATCCAGACGGCCTCCCCGGGCGGCAGCCTGTACACCGACGCCACCGTTTCGTGATCCAGCACCGGGCGGTCCTGCTCATCTTTCACATGTGCCTTGACGGTGGGAAAGGCAATCGACACCTCACCCATGTTGCGGTACTCCACCAGCCACCAGGGGCTGATGCCGTTGTGCCCGGCCACCACGTCGGGACCCAGCTCAGCCGACAGCCTGCCGCTCTCTTCCGGCTGCGGCTGCGGCTGCGGCACCGCCAACCTGACGTCCGGGCGCGGCGTGTCCGGCGGCGGCTGGTGTGAGCCGCCAGAGCCACCCGCGAACAGGAACACAGCCACTCCCACCGCCATCACGATCGCGGCCGCGACTACGCCGACCACCACGCGCGCGTTGCCGCTGGTGGCGGCCACGGCGACCCGCGCGGCGGGTGGGTGCGGGTACTCCATGCGGAAGTACCAGGTGTGGCCGCAACTGGCGCACTTGCGCGAGCCATCGGGCAGGATGGCCGCGCCCGGGAAGGCGCAGTTCGGGCAGGGGTAGTCCACGCCCGGATGATATCAGCCGCGCCGTGCGCGTCAGGCTCCTACTTGCCGGTGACCGGGCCTCCGCGCCTGGGCGGGCGCTGGGTAGCCAGGTAGGGCGCGCTGCGTTTCAGGAACAGCAGGGCGAAGCTGTAGTTGCAGACCTGCTCGTTCAGGCTTTCCCAGCCGCCTTCCTTGAGCTGCAGCTTGATCATCAGGTCGGCGCCGTCGCGGTACCAGTCGATGTCGCCGAAGTACACGCTGCGGGTCAGCACGCCCGCGCGCTCGCAGCCGTACATGTCGTACAGCATGCCGCGCCCCTCGCCGCCGCCGATCCAGCACTCAGTCTGTTTCGCGTCCAGCTTCAGGTACTCGCGCGAGTACGGGTACTTCTGCCCCAGCCCGATCAGCCCGCCCGCCAGACGGTCATCGATCTTCGCGACCAGCTGCGGGTCATAGGTCGGCGCGATCATCAGCGCGTCGCGCAGGATTGCCAGGCTCGAAATGCCGGCCGCGGTCATGCCCACCGAGTACGGCCAGGTGTAGCCGCCGGCCTTGTTCTGGGGGTTCTCGGCGGCGCCCCAGGTGTTGCCTGAGCCCGCGTGGTAGGACCAGCCGCCGATCTCGAACAGCTGCAGGGTGGGGCGTGCACGGCGCTGGTTGGGGTCGCTGTCGTCGGCGTAGCGCGCGTCGCGCGAACGGCGCTCCAGCTGCTCCAGGGTCATCTGGCGGGTCGGGTCGATCAGCCGCTCGGCCCAGCCGCCCGGGTGGAAACACTCGATCAGCCGCATGGCGTCCCAAGCCAGCGTGTTGTAGTCGATCGGCGCGCCCAGCAGCATGCCGGCCTTGATGCCCAGCACCGCGTACTGCGAGTTGCTGCCGTCCGCGTGACGCCAGCCCTGGGGCGGCGTCTTGGGCCGGTCGGGGAACTTGCCTTCGCGGCTGCGGCGACGGCGTTCGTCCCGGACTTCCTGGGGCGGCTCATTCTTCGTTTCGGCTTTCTCTCCGGTGGCGGGCGCCTCACCGTCGCCGCCGCCGCGCTTGTCGAGCGGCGCGGTGGTGATCGGCGCGGGGCGCGGCCGATGCTCTTCGGGCAGGCTGTAGCCCCAGCCATACCCGTCGGCGTTGGACAACCGCCACGATATCTCCGCGATCAGCGCACGGTGGCGCGGGTCGATCTTCGCCCACACCTTGGCCTGCGCGGCCGCGTACTCTTCGGGGTGGCAGGCCTCGTACATGCCGCTGGCGCGGATTTCGGGCTCGTAGTAGCTCTGGAAGGCCATCATGGCGATGGTGGTGCAGTAGTTCTGCTGGCCGAAGCTGCCGAAGGTGTGGGGCTTCACCATTTCCTCGACCTGCTCGACCATGATCTCGAAGGCCTTCTTCAATTGCGGGTGGTCGCGGCTTACCCCGGCATCCAGCAGCGCGTGCACGGCCAGCCCGTGGCCGCCCAGCATTTCGCTGTAGGTGCTCTTCATGAAGAAGCCCTTGCTGGTCTGGCGGCCCAGCAGGTAGCCGGCGGCGGCGTCGATCGCCAGGTCGGTGGTCAGCATGTAGCCGTAGTAATCGTCGAGGTCGAGCGTCTCCAGCGCCGTGAACAGCTTGACGCCCTCGCCCCAGCCCAGCGGCTCGCGCGCTTCCACCCCCGGCTCAAGGCCGCCCGCGGTCGCCAGCACCGACAGGCAGATGGCGGCGACCTGGTCGCGCTCGTCCAGCGACAGCTCGGCGCGACCCATGCCCGGGTCGCCGTAGCTCTGGCTCAGCACCCAGCCCAGCGCCGGCGCGATGTGCGAGTTCTTCGGCCGCGGCAGCGCCCAGCACAGGCGGTAGTCCTTCAGCGCCAGGCGTTCGATGTCTTTGCGCACGGCCTTCGGGTTGGCGCCGAACTTCTCGCCGCCAGCCAGGTACAGCGCCAGCGCGTCGCCCTCGGTGATGCGCCAGGCGTCTTCGGCGGTCAGCTCGGCGGGCAGGTGCGGCTTGAGCCAGCCGATGGCCTTCTCGGCATCGCTGCGCGCGCGCTTCTGCAGGCTCTTGTCGTCGGCCAGGTTCAGGATCGCGCCCGCCAGCAGCAGCGCCCGGTAATGCACGGCGTCGATTTCCTTCGGTACTTCAAACCACACGCCCTTGGCCGGATCGCGGTGCTTGCGCACGGCATCAGTCAGTTGCGCCACGGCCGCGGACACCAGCTCGGGCACCGGATTCTCGGCCCAGCCGTTCATCATGGCGATGCGCCGCGCCAGCAGCACGTGGTAGAGCCTGACCATCTGTTCGACGCTCGGCTCTTCGTGGGCGACCAGGTCCCAGTCGCGACTGCTGACGATCTGCCGCCCGCGGGCGCGGGCCTTCTCCTTCGTGGCTTCCAGCAGCTTGTCTTCGCGCTGCAGCAGGGCGTCCAGCGTCAGCAGCTCAAGCGAGACGTCGGGCCACACGTGCTTGCGGCCGGGCGCGCCGGAGTTCAGCCACTCGTTCACCTCGGTGCACAGGTCCGTACCGGCCGGGTATCCCGCGCGCAGCAGCGCCAGCAGGCGCAGCAGCACCCAGGTGTCGGGCTGGTGCTCGGCGTGGCCGGTGAGGCTGCCGACGGGCGGGATGGGCAGGTGGCCATGGATGTAGGGGTCTTCGGAAAGGCGGATGTCGCCGCGGCCCAGGACGCGCATGGCGTTCAGCACCACGAGCTGTCGGCCTTCGCAGTCCTTGAGCACATCCCTGGCGCCGCGGACGCTTTTCTCGTCGGGGCGGCGCTGCTTGAGCAGCTTGTGCTTTTCTTCGATGTCGGTGATGTGCTTGCCCCTGGCCTGGGCCTGGCGCAGGGCCAGGGGCGACAGCAGCACCAGCAGGGCGAACAGGATGGTGAATTGGCGTAACGGCATGGCGTATCCCTCCGCGAGCAGCTTAGCGGATACGCATAAATTCGCCGACTAGACTTTAAGGCTTCCTGTGCGGAAACGGGAAGGCGTTTCGGCCGCACCGGATGTGCAAACTACGCCTTGGGCGCCAGCACGTACATCAGGCCCAGCAGGCCGCTGGTGAGCAGCGCCAGCACAAAGGCCAGCACCAGCATTTCGCCGCCTTCCGGCAGCATTCCTTTTTTGGCTTCTGCGGACATCGTTGCTTCCTCAACGGTTCGGGCTACGCGGCGCATTGTATGGAACAACGCCCGGCATGGAAGACTTCTCAGCCGGCTAACCGTGCGGGGTGGCGTTCTTTTTGTCGCGGGAGTCTTCGACCTTGCCCTGGGTCAACTCGATGCGGCTCAGGAACTTCACGTTGGCGCAGGTGTCGGCGCCGCCTGAGTGGCAGGCCGCCGCGTCTGGAATCAGGAAGCGGATCGGCCCGCCCAGGTGCGCGGGCAGGGACTCGCCGTTCAGCTCGTAGACAAGCACGGCGTCCAGGATGTCATCCAGCGGCACGCTGGCGGTAAACTTGTCGTCACTGCTGGCCAGCGTCGCGTGGGTGGCGCCGGCCTTGCGACCGGCAGCCTCGATCAGGCTGCGCAGGCGCACGCCGCGTCCTTGGCGGCCTTCGACCTCGCGGCTCACGTCCTCCACCTGGTTGGGCAGGGATTTAAGCTCGGCGTAGCCGAAGGACTTTTCGCGCTCCACTTGGCCGTAGACAGTCAGGCTCATGCCGCACCTCCAGAGCCCATCGTGTAAACGATGGGCCTGTGCGTCCATGGGCAGGCGACCGCAAGCCCAGCGTTTACACGATGGGCTCCGGGGCTTTATAAGCCAACCATGCAAGGCACGCTGCCATCACAGGAAATCGAGAAGCTGATCGCCGACGGCTGCGTCACCAGCAGCGCGCAGATCAAGCCCGAGCAGGTCCAGCCCAGCAGCCTGGACCTCACGCTTTCGCGCCGCGCCTTCAGCATGCCCGGCTCGCTGATGCCCTTGCAGGGTGAGCGCGTCACCGACCTGATCGAGCGTTACTCGCGCTACCCGATCGACCTGAAAGAGCCCGGCGTGCTGGTGCGCGACAACGTGTACCTGATACTGCTGGCCGAGCGCATGAACCTGCCCGAGGGTGTGGCAGCCTACGCCAACAACAAGAGCAGCACCGGCCGCATCGACCTGCAGACCCGCGTGCTGTGCGACGGCAACCCGCGCTACGACAAGATTCCCGAGGGCTACAGCGGCGAGTTGTGGCTCGAGGTGATACCCAAAAGCTTCGACGTGAAGGTGCGCGCCGGCGACTCCCTGAACCAGACCATCTTTTACCAGGGCCGCAACCTGCTGAACGGGCCGGAGCTGTCGCAGCTGGTGCACTCTCAGGTGGTGCTGTACGACCCGCAGGGCAACCCGGTCGGCACCGAGCGCCACCTGATGGACGACGGCCTGCTGATGACGCTCGACATCGAGCAGCCCGTGGCGGGCTTCAAGGCGCGCAAGAGCATCCGGCCGATCGACTTCGCGGCCATGGGCCAGCACGACCCCAAGGAGTTCTTCGAGCCGATTGAGCGGCCGAGCACCGGCACGCTGTTCCTGAGCCAGGGCGACTTCTACATCTTCAGCACCTACGAGTACGTGAGCGTGCCGCCGGATTACGCCGTGGAGATGCTGCCCTACGACACCAGCGCCGGCGAGTTCCGGGCGCATTACGCGGGCTTCTTCGACCCGGGCTTCGGCTACGGCGAAAAGGGCGAGGTGAAGGGCACGCCGGCGGTGCTGGAAGTGCGGCCCTACGAGGATGACCTGATCGTCCGCCACCGCCAGCCGGTGTGCAAGATGGCCTACGAGAAGCTGACGGCGAGGCCCAGCAAGCTGTACGGCGTGGGCGTGCGCTCAAACTACGCGGCCCAGCGCGGCCCGCGGCTCAGCAAGTTTTTCCGGCAGTAGTGGCATTCGCGTCCCGCGAATGAGTGGCAGCGGCCTCCGGCCGCTGGAGTGCGCGCGCTGGAAGCGCGCGGTACTCATTCGCGGGACGCGAATGCCACTGCGATGCCCGGCGCAACGAACGTGTGGCGTGGAATCGGGCCTTGCCGTATCTTGTTCGGTTCTTAGCAGAACAAACGAGGGCGGCCGTTTGCCGATTGACTTCACCAACCTGCCGAAGACCGAGCTCCATATGCACCTGGAGGGCTCGATCCCCGTTGAGGCGCTGTTCGAGCTGGTGAAGAAGCACAAGCGGCTGGATGAGGCCCCCACGGTCGACCACGTGCGCAAGCACTACGAGTTCGACGACTTCGCCCACTTCCTGGAAGTCTACAAATGGACGGTCAGCTTCCTGACCACGCCCGACGACTACGAATACGTCGCCTATGAAGTCGCCCGCACCCTGGTGCGCCAGAACGTGTGGTTCGCGGAAATCATGGTGGGCCTGGGCAACAGCGTGAAATACGGCGGCCACAACGCGGCCGACATCGTGCGCGCGGCGTGGCGCGGCTTTCGCGCCGCTGAGATCGAGCATGGCATCAAGATCCGCATCCAGGTCGCCACCGGGCGCGACCACGGCGCGGAGTTTTCGCTCGCGCGCCTCAAGGACATCGAGCCGCTGCTGGGTGACGTTGACATCTGCGCCTTCAACATGGGCGGGTCAGAGCACGTCCACCCGCTGCCCCAGTTCGCGGCCGTGTTCAAGCGCGCCCACGAGATGGGCCTGCGCGTCAGCGTGCACGCGGGTGAAGTCAGCGGGCCGCAGGACATCTACGACGCGCTGGACCTGAACCCGCAGCGCATCGGCCACGGCATCCGCGCCGCGCTGGACCCGACCCTGATGGACGAGTTAAAGCGCCGCGACGTGGCGCTTGAAGTGTGCCCGGTCAGCAACGAATGCACCGGCGCGGTGCCGCGCCTGGCCGATCACCCGCTGCCGCGGCTGCTGGCGGCGGGAGTGCCGCTGACGCTGAGCAGCGACGACCCCGCCATGTTTCACACCAGCGTGACGCGCGAGTACGAGGTCGCCCACGAGGTGCTTGGCATCGGCACGCGGCAATTGATCCGCGTCGCGCGCGAGGGGTTCAAACGCGCGTTCATGGACGAAACCCTGCGCCGGGAACTGCTCGAGCGCTTCGACCGCGAAGCCGGCCGCTGGGCCCACACACGCCAGATCCAGTACCCGAGTTAGAGTCGCTAATTGCGCCAGTCTCGGGTAGTGCCCCGAGATTCGACCTTGGTAGCACTCACCGGAACTTCAAAGACAGTAGGGCGACGGATTGCTTGCGCATCGCGAGCAATCAGGGGCCAGACTTTCACCAGCTTCCAGCCTTTTTCTTCGTAGCTGATGTTGGACCACGCCTTGGCCAATGAGAAGAAGGTCAGGTTCGCCGTGCGAAGCGCATGGACTTCATTCTCACGCTGAAGGATTCGGGTGTCTCCGGAGACCACGATCCATGGGTCTTCACTTTCTTTGGAAAGCTGACCTATCCATTCCACGTCGGTGGTCATGGGCTGGAAGTAATCATCGTGATGTCTGACTTCGTTAAGTGCATCGAACGCATCCAACATCCGTGCGTAGCGTGGTGACAGGTTGCGATCCAGAAAGAATCTCATGCCGCGCGGTGCTTTCGAAGCGGCGGACTTGATTTGACGAACCGCTGAAACTCGACGGCGCGCAAAACGGCTTCAGAAGGCACTTCGAAGACCGAACTTACCTTGAATTCGTCTTCACCGTTCGCGTCGTACTCGGATGCAAGCAGGAGCGTCGAGAGTCCGGTACCGGTGATCGTGGGCCATCCAAAATTCAGAAGCGGATCGACGATCACGCCTTCCCAAATGTTCCACTTCTGAGCGATCAGCGTGGCTGGGTCGTGAACAATCTGGTCCAGGTATGGCTGGATAACCGCCGTCAGAACATGCTGGCGATGCTCCATATCGACGAGTTTTTTCATCGCCGCTCTCAGCCAAGTGCTTCAAGAAGACGGTACGGCCATCCGTCCAGATGTCCCGAAAACAGAATGCATGCGGCGTGTTGAACTTGTCGCGAAGGTTCCTGTAGACCTTGCGCAATACATCGAAGGATACACCTTCGTCACGAAGTTTCCCTGCGATCAGCACGTCGATCAGATCAAGGAAGTCGATCGCTGACTTACCCTTTCGCGATTGAAATGCTTCCCGGAAAACAGGATCTCGTCCGTCCGCACCGAACCAACGCCTGACCCTCCGCTGCTTGAGTCCAGTCAGCAAGGCGGCTTCGGAGTACGAGTAGATTCCTGTTCCAACCAGTTCGTGCATCCTGCAAGGCTCCATCGGCGGGCTACCAATAGCTTATTACCACTTGCGACAGGTTTCACGCCCCAAGACGAACGAAGGCAGTCGCTCCAGTACAGCGTCAGGCAAGCAGTCCGGCAGTTGGACCATGTTAGGCGTCTGTTGCAGGGGACTCGCCACCGCCCGGAAACCACAAACTGCAAAATGCAACCACGAATAAACACAGGTGAACATGTGTGCCTGTGTTCACCCGTGGTTGCTTTCAATCAGACCACGCAAAGCCCACAGGACACGCGGAGAAGGACAAACTGCGTTCGCGGTTCTCAGCGCGCTCTGCGCGAGACCTTGTTTCCGCAACTATCGGATTTGATGGTTGACGCTGTACTAGTCTTTCGGCTCCGCGTCCACGATCTGGCCGTAGTCGCGTGTGGCCAGCGCGGAGAGGTAGTGGCGGTTGAACAGGTCCTTGTGGATGCTGACCACCACGATGTTCACGCGCCGGATCGCGTTGGCCCTTGAGATCATCTCCAGGATGCTCAGGCTCATGGGCTCGCCGTCGCTGAGCAGCAGGATGGTGTCCGCCTCGCCCTTCTCGATGACGCTCAGCAGCGCCGCCTTGATGTCCGTGCCGCCCTGCACGTCGGTGCTCAGCATCCAGTTCACTGCGTCCTTGCGGTTTCTGATGTCATTGCCGACACGCTCGTGGTTGATGTGCTCGTGGTTGAACAGCGTAATACCGAACTTCGCGTTCTGGCTCAGGCCGTCCAGCGCTGCCGCCACTTCCGCAGCCGCGACATGAAAGCGCGGCAGGAAGCCGTCGCGAACCATGCGCCCTACCTCGGGCCGGCGCTTCAATATGTCGGCCTTGCGGCTGGGGAAGTCGGGCCGCTCCGGCTCGCGCGAGACCGGGTTCACCATGCTGACGCTGCGGTCGATGGCGAACTGCAGGTTGATGCTGTCGATCTCGAGGCCGTAGAACTTGGCGGCGGTCTTCTGTTTCAGGCGCTGGTGCGGCACGCCGCGCAGGGTATCGAGCTTGCGGGGCTGTACGCTGAACTTCTCGTTGGCCTTCAGCCAGTCGGTCCACTTTTCCATCTGGTCGCCGAAGTCCTGGCCGGTCAGGTCGCACAGCAGGGCGATCGCCTCGCTGAACATGCGGCCTTCCGCCTGCTTCTCCGCGTAACCCAGCACCTCCCAGGCGCAACCGGCCGGGCGCAGGCGCAGCAGGCAATCCAGTGCCGCGGACTGCACGAACCAGCTGTCGTCCTTCAGCAGTTCCAGCGCGCGGTCGGAGGCGTTCATGCCGGCGCGGCCGGCGGCCAGCAGCGCGGCGGCGCGGCGGAAGGGCTTTTCGTCCTTCAGCCATTCGTTGATCCTGGCCTCCACGCTGTCCTTGCACGCGCCGGCCGCCAGGCAGGTGAGCAGGGCGTGGGCGACCACGTCGTCACTGGAGTGCGCGAGCAGCGGCGTCAGGGACTCCGTCGCGAGCTTGAGCTCGTCGCCGCTCAGCGGCTCCGGCAGGCGCTGCAGGTAGCGCAGGCCGTTGAGAACGTTCTCCACCTCGTCACTCTGCAGCCAGCGCGATGCCGCCTTGTACGCGGCCGGGCCGCGGTTCAGCGAGATCAGCCACCAGCCGATCTCCGCGTCGAACTGGTTGCTGAGCCCGCCCGCGGCCGTCACCACGGCCTGGTGCGACTCCAGGGCGGTGAGGCGCGCCAGCAGGCTGCCGAAGAAGTGGGGGCGCTTGCCGGCCGCGAGCTTGAGCGGGCGCTTGGCGAACTCCAGCACCTGGGTCAAAGCCTCGGTTTCCAGCGGCGTGCCGATCGCGTAATGCGCGGCCCAGGCGGCATCCTCCAGGTTCGCGCTGCTTGCCATGGTCTCCACGCCGCGCTTGTCGCCGGCCGCCAGCAGGCGGGCCATGGCTGTGCGGCGGGCCTCGGGCAGCTTGCCCGACTGCGCGACGGCCTCGATGGCGTTCCAGGCGTCGTCGCTCTTGATGTCGGCGATGGCGTGGGTGGCGGCCTCGGCGCTGCCGTCGCCGTCCAGTGCGATCTTGCGCAGCTCTTTCAACGGGGCCTCGGCGCCGTACTGGCCCAGCCAGCGCACGCAGGCGGCGCGACGACCCGGTGTCTTGGCCTTGTTGAATGACTTGGTGAGTTCGCGGGCGTCGCCGGGTTCGTTGTGGTAGACCAGCGCCCAGGCGGCGACCAGGGCGACGTCGTCGGACGCATCGTCGTCAACGACGTCAATCAGGAAAATGCCCACCGTGCGTTCCGGCAGGCGCGCCAGTTCACGCACGCGGCTCATGCGTGTGGCGGTGTCGGCCTTCTTCCAGTCTTTCTTGATCTCCTTCAGGCGCTCCTTGGCGGCCTTAGCCTGCTCACCTTCCAGCTTGTCCGCACCGGCCGAGCGCGGCACCATCACCAGCATGGCAGCGAGCAGAATCAAAGGCAGCAGGCGCAGAAAGTTGGCGTTCAGCATCGCGTGCGTCGCAGTAACGGCCGGGGAGGACAACGAGTGTACCGAAGTGTAGGTGGCAAGGGGCACCTCTTTAGTTACGCAAGTTGCGGCGGAAAAGGGCAATCAAAGGCGGGCAATGTGTGCGATAGCTCGCAATTTGACCGAAGGTTGGCGGTGCCCATCCCTGAAATGACAAGGGTTGGCGGCCTCATTGCGAATCTGGAACAGGAGTGGCGACCAACAATTGCTTTACACCTAAACGATCACTTACAATCTGAGTCGTCGGGCCGCTTGCAGGCCCTGTCCGATCCGGGTGAAACATGCTGCGACGCTTGCCACTGTTGTCTGGCCTTGCCCTGGCGTCTCTGCTGTTCGGCGCCCTGTCCCAATACGTGGTGCGCGCCGACAACGTCAAGAAGACCGAGTCCGAGGAAAAGCAGGCGGCCCAGGACTGGGGCGCGCTGCGCGACGGGCTGAACGGCCTGTTCGGCGACCTGCAGAAAGACGCGGGCATCAAGCCGTCGAAGATCAGTGACGACGAAACCTTCCTGCGCCGCATCTACCTCGACCTGCTGGGCCGCCCGCCTCTGCCCGAGGAAATCGAAGCTTTTGCCCCGGGCCGCAAAGACGCCGAAGGCCGGAAGGGCAACGACAAGCGCGAAGCGCTGATCGACCGCCTGCTGGCGCATCCCGACCACGCCGAGCATTTTGCCGACTGGTGGATGGTCACCATGATCGGGCGCGACGCCGACGGCAATGCCCGTCGCTACCTGCGCCAGTACCTGCGCCAGGCGTTTGCCGAAAACAAGCCGTGGGATGAACTGGTGCGCACGCTGGTTTCCGCCAGGGGCAAAACGCCGGAAAACCCGGAGCTCGGCTACCTGATGGCTTTCCAGAACCTCAAGGCCGACATGGCGGGCATCACCAGCAAGGTGTTCCTGGGTAAGCAGATCCAGTGCGCCGAATGCCACGACCACCCCTACGAAGGCTGGACCACCCACGATTTCGAGGGCATGGAGGCCTTCTTCCG
Source organism: Planctomycetota bacterium (assembly GCA_027493625.1). Lineage (GTDB taxonomy): Bacteria > Planctomycetota > UBA8742 > UBA2392 > UBA2392 > JACKID01. The sequence goes on from JAOSKM010000003.1 coordinate 563,864, forward strand.
CCCCTTCAGCACCGGCCAGAAGGGTGAGGGCGAAAACCGCTACTGGTTCAACAACGACCAGCCGATGCGCAACCCGGCCGAGTTCGAGCGCCGGATCAAGATGAAGGGCACGTACAAGGGTCCCACCTTCCTTGGTGGTGAGACGCTGGAGTTCGAGCCCAACCTGGTGCCGCGCGACGCGCTGGCACGGTGGATGACCAGCCCGGAGAACGAGTGGTTCCGCAACATGACGGTCAACCGCTACATGGCCTACTTCCTGGGAATGGGCTTCGTGACGCCGGTTGACGACTTCAACAGCATCAACCAGCCGACTTTCCCGGTGGTGCTGGAGCAAATGGGCAAGGCCTTTGCCGCCAGCGGCTTCGACACCCACTTCCTGATCAAGGCAATCTGCAGCTCCGAGCTGTACCAGCGCGAGGTGGACACCAACCGCAGCAACCGCGACGACTTCATGTACTACAGCCGCAGCTTCGTGAAGCGCCTGACGCCGGAGCAGATCCAGCGCAGCATCATGAGCGTGATCGGCGTCGAGCGCCTGAACCAGACGCCCGAAATCCGCAACGTGCCGGAGAACAAGCTCACCGAGGAAGAGAAGGCCCACAAGAATATCCGCGACGGCGTGCAGAACTGGAAGAACAACCTGGCACGCCTGATGCGCGACGCCTACGGCGCCGACCCGCAGATGTACGAGTTCGGAGATTTCGACGGCACCATCATCCAGGCCCTGATGATGATGAACGCCGACCTGCTGAACACCGGCGCGCTCAAGAACGCCGTCAGCGACATCGTCGAGCGCTACCCGTCACACCGTGACCGCGTCTACCAGATCTTCATGACCGTGCTGGGCCGGAAGCCCAGCAAGCGGGAAATCGCCATCCTGGAAGGCACCTTCGCCAACTGGCCCAACAAAAACGAACAGGCCTACTACGACCTCTTCGTCGCCCTGATGAACACCACGGAGTTCATCACGAACCATTAGACTTCAAGTTTTTGCGCATCCGCCCCAGGGCAACGGTGTTGGATGCAAGCAGCCGCAGAAATTCAGTAACTACCGGGACGGATATCACCGGAACCAGGGAGCCCAGCATGTCCATGCCGATCAGCGTCACCCGCCGTGATTTCCTGCGCGCCAGCGCGGCCGCGGGCGGTGTTATCGCCACCAGCAGTTTCTTTGCCGGCGCCATCAGCGCCCAGGACAAGAAGACGGCCGTGCGCGCCCGCAACAGCAAGATCAAGCATGTGATCCTGCTGTTCATGGAGGGTGGCCCCAGCCAGCTCGAGACCTTCGACCTGAAGCCAGGCAAGGAGACGGGTGCGCCCTACAAGGAAATCGAAACCGAGGTGCCGGGCTTCCGCCCCGCCGAGCATTTCAAGGAAATCGCCAAGCGCGCCGGCGACCTGTGCCTGATCAAAAGCATGAGCAGCAAGGAAGGCAACCACAGCCGCGCCAGCTACCTGCTGCGCACGGGCTACATCCCCAACCCCACGCTCAAACACCCCAGCCTCGGCAGCATCATCGCCCACCAGATGGGCGACCCCAACTTCGAGCTGCCCAACTTCGTCAAGCTGCGCGGCGCGCCGTTCCCGGCCGGCTACCTGGGCGTGCAGAACAACCCCTTCGTGATCAGCCGCCCGGGCGCCAAGATCGAGAACCTGGACTACGCCAAGGGCGTTGACAAAGAGCGCATGGACCGGCGCATGAAGCTGGTCAAGGAAATGGAAAAGGACTTCGCCAAGGAGCGCGGTGACGAGGCCGTGGAGGCCCACAAGGCCATGTACGAAAAGGCCCGCGCGCTGATGGACAGCCCCCTGCGCAAGAAGTTCTACCTCGAGGACGAGCCGGACGAAATCCGCAAGGAGTACGGCGAGGGCGGCTTTGCCGACTCCTGCATCATCGCGCGCCGCCTGGTCGAGACCGGCGTGCCCGCCGTCGAGATCACCCTGGGCGGCTGGGACACCCACGACGACGGCTTCAAGCGCTGCGGCGAGCTTATCGGCCAGCTTGACCGTCCCTGGGCCGCGCTGATCAACGACCTCAAGCGCCGCGGCCTCTACGACAGCACCCTGGTGATCTGGATGGGCGAGTTCGGCCGCACGCCAAAGCTGACCAACACCGAGGGTCGCGGCCACTGGCCCGGCAACTTCTGCGCCGTGCTGGGCGGCGGCGGCATCAAGACCGGCCAGGTGATCGGCGAGACCGACGAGCTCGGCTACAACCGCGACGCCAAGGGCAACAGCACGCTCAAGGACCCGGTCAGCCCGGCCGACCTGTACCGCACGCTCGGCACAATGATGGACTGGGAAATGAGCAAGGAGTTCGAGGCTGGCAACCGCCCCGTGTGGCTGGTCGACAAGGAATCCAAGGTCGTCGAGAAGCTGTACAAGTAGTTCGCGCAGCGAACGTAACGGGCACGAAGCACAGCTTCGGGCCTGATAGGAGAAGCACCCATAGCCGACATGAGCACAAAGCCCGCCGTGAAAACGGCGGGCTTTTGATTTCCCGAGCCCGACTCGGACTCCCACCCTTCATCGAGCCGCATCCAAACGAACCCAGAGTGGAACTCGCCGATGTTCAGGACTGTCCCAGAGCCTGTTACGGCCGGGGGGAAACGGGTATTGGCAAATAACATGCAATGCAATGCAGTAACTGGAAAAAAACAAAAATGATTGCCACCTGCCCTCCAGCAGGGTAGGTTTGGGGTCCCGAGATCATCTTTGATTGCACGCTGGATATCCCATGTCGCTGTCCAATGCCTTCCTGCTGGGCGACAGCCCTGTTGCTCGCTGGCTGGTGGAAAACTCACCGGTCGCGATTCCCTTTCTTGACTACTGGGCATGGCAGGGCATCGACGGCCAGTCGCTCACTTGCCCGCGCGGCACGGAGCTCACCCCTGCCGCCGTGAAGAGCGACTGCACCGAGGTCACCGAGGCGCTGCCCACCGTTTCACAGACGACATTCGGCTTGCTCGACTTCATCGCGCGCTACGCCCTATGTGGTGCCGACCTTGACCGCGTGCAGTTTCCCACTCAGCTCGACGCGGCCCTGTACGCCATCGCCAAGCGGCAGGTGCTGTACGCCTACGCCCAATGGATCGTGAACACCGCCACTGGACTGGTGACCCTGTGCGACGCCAGCCGCATCGTGGACATGGCAGCCGGGGCGCTAACCCTTGACTGTCTCGACGACGCCTACGAGCGCGTGGTCGCGGGTACTGGGCGCCCGACTCTGATCATGAGCAGCAAAAAGGGCCTGCGCACCTACCGCAGCCTGTGCCGCGCGGCTGGTTTTAAGCCTGAGCGCGAGCCCTGGACGTGGTACTATCCTGACAAGCGCCGCATGGGCCCGGGCAGTGTGGACTCTTTCAACGGCACGCCATGGCTGGTCAACGACTTCATCAACAAGAGCGGCCTCGATGGCGAATACATCTATTTCATGGTGACGGGCGACGACCGCGGCAGGGGTCCCACGCGGGGCGTGACCGGCATTCTGCCGCGGCAGCAGATGGGCAACCCGTTCAACAAGCGGGTGGTGCAGGGGATTTTCGACCCGAACGCGGGCGGTCCGGGATCGCCGGGAATGCTGCCAGGCATCGACGTGTGGGTAAGCATGCCGGCAAGCGTGGCGGTGGGCAGCCAGGGCGCCCTGAGCATCATCCGCAACTTCACAACCGTGGCGGATTGCGGCGGGTAGGTGCGCGTCCGGACGAAACAGGAGCCCAGAGCGCAAGCGACGGGTTGACCTTCGGACGCCGCGAATCCCCGGAGCCTCCCATGGACGAACAAACGATAAAAAAATGCAACAACTGCGCCCCCAAAGGCGTCAAGTACAGCCTGCAAAACGGCCGTCCGCAGGTGATGGTGGGCGAGGATTTCCTGAAAGAGGAGTTCGGCGGCCAAAGTTGGATGGATCAGGCCAAAACGCTGGCCGAAATGATAGCCAAAGGCGACGTTGGCCAGGAGTACATGGAAGACGGCAAAGGGACAGGCCCCCTCCCGCCCGAATGGAGTCGGAAGCCTGAGCAAGGGGCCGACCCCTTCAGCGCGGCCGAAGGACACCTGCTCGCGGGGCGAGAATCACCAAGCCCGGCCGAAAGCAGAACGCTGCACCCATCCACCCGCAACTACACGACAGCGGAGGTTTTCGGAGCCCAAATCCTCGGAAGTGGCCCCCCAAAAGAAGGAGTAACCAAAAACTTCACCCTGCAAGAAACCGAAGCCAAGGATGTACTGCCGGGCGGACATTTGATCCAAGAAGCAAACGACGAAACCGGTGAACAGCCGAAGAAGAAGATTCATCCATACCCAGATCTTATCGGTCCAGACGGCAAGTCGTTTCCCGACTACGACAATCCTAAACCAGTTCCGACAGATGGCGGAACTGCGACGACCAAAGACGAAGATGGACAGCCCCTCCCGGATCGAGGCGAAGGCGCTGCCACTGCCAAAGCCAAGGCAGAAGGGAAGGAAGCACAGGATGCGAATCCATATGGCGAGCGTCGTTATTCTAAGCCCGAGGAGCGTGAGGCGGCAGAGGCTAAAGCACCGACTTTGGAGCAGTGCCCAGAGTCCATCTACTTAAGAAGATCTTGGTCTCAGGAGTTCTTTCATTACTTAGATTGCGCAGAGAAGGCAACCGACATCAAGTGGGATGAAGACAAACAGTTCTCGGAAAAGCTTCTGACCGAGGAACAGAAGGAATCTTTGGAGAAAGCGCGCAAAGAAGCGTCGAAGGCCTGTGACGAGGAAATTGCAGATGCAGGCGGAAACTTCGCGATTTTGGAGAAGCTGGCCGAGGACCTGATCGGAGTAGGACTACAGGACAAGTACGAAATCAACGAGTTTTGGGAGAACATAGCCGCACCCGCTTCAAGAGTGAATTGCACCGCTCCTTGTAAGCGCAAGCGCGTCGAGCCAATCTGGTGGACGATCAACTATGAGGTCATTTCTAAGGACATCGTGAAGGAGTCCTTCAACGTGGTGAAGGATGTGGACTTTAGTGGCACATACGTAGTAGTTGTTTGGAAGATTCGCTCGAAGATGAAGGCAAAGATCAACTGCATCTTCAAAGTCACCTGCGAGAAGTAGATATGTCAGGACACACATGTCAGGGGCAACACGTAGGCGCCGCCTTGCGATGCTTACTGGTGCTGCTTACAGCTCAGGCGCTATGCGCTGAGACGACTGCCTTCGAACACTGGTGTCAGAGTCCCCCAAAAGCAGTCAGCAGCGTTTCCGATGTTGCGAAGCTGGCAGAAGGAGATGTTTACGTTCGTCTATCCGCGAGTTCCGCAGAAGTCGCTCAGGCCCTTTCACGCCATACCTCGATTACGCACCTCGACATATCATCAGTCGCGGTTAACGATGACGTCCTGCGCGTCCTACTTCATGGCTTGTCGCTCAAGGCCATTAACATATCTCATTGCGGATCTCTAACGGATCAAGCCATTCTCAGCCTATCGCGCGAGTCGGACCTCCAAGTGCTCTATGCAGAGGGAAATCTTTCGTTCGCGCCCGGTGTTCTCGGCTGAGATTGCAAGGGAAACCGACCTAGTAGCGCTAGATATTAGTTACGATATCGAAGGAGAGTTGGATAATCGGAACTTGAGCTATGTTGCAGACTTTGTACCTTTAGTAGATAAGGGCACTCTGACACACTTTGCGTCCAGAAACAGTCGTTGGTGCGATGATGACTTGATCAAGCTCCTCGCGCAACTCAAAAGCTTGGAATCGGTTGACATAGGAAATAATCCGCTTGTTAGCACACATGGCGTCGCCGCGCTACTCACTCTTCCAACCATTCAACGTATTGTCGCGCCCCTTAGCATGGAGAATGGGGTACGTCTCAGGGACGTTCCAGCCTGTTCGATAGACTTCGAGAAGAAGGCATGGCATGCGCTTCGAACGAGTACGGTAGAATATCTCGACGTGTCGTACCGGGCAGGATTCACCGACGACCACGCCTACTTGGTAATGAAACGGGCGATGGTAAAGGAGGCTCGGCTGCGAGGGATGAGTGAGCTAGGGCCGGCGGGCCTCAGTTTCTTGTCAAAAACACCCTCCTTGAGGCGATTGGATATAGGCGATTGTGAACGATTGCTTGTAGACACAGTTGGATTCATTGCCGTGGGAAGCACTATCGAGGATTTAACTTACGGCGCATTTCATATGTCGACGAAATCAGAGGTCAATGAATCGCTTGCACATATATGGAAACGAACAACTGTGCGTCATGTTACTGTGGGATTGAACACAACAAAGCTATCCGAATGGTCATTGGAAAAGGTGGACTTGAAGTCGTTGACTTTGGAGTTGAGTTCGTCGCAATCTGACTTGGACCTAGCGGACTTTGCTTCCGGTATTGCAAGCAAGGATAGCGGAATTGGTACCTTGACGATTCGTGGCGCATCGAAGCGGCAAGTGCTGGCACTCTTACCTCTCGTTAGTGCGGGTCCGCACGACACCTTACGCTTTGTTCGTTGTGAAATGGAACAGAAAACATTTGACAGACTGGGGGCCATCCAAACAAAAAAGCGCGTTGTGATTGACTGAGAGTCCGTCTGAATGCAAGAAGCTCTTTCCCGTAGGTTCCTCGCTGTCTGCCATGGAAACCGTCGGTTGAGTTTACCCTCGGATCATGGATACGAACCTGATCTTCTCAACGCATACAGTTCCCTTTGGAACTGCTGCCACCCTATGTAAAGCCTTCGATGTTCCCGGAAACGGAACCTGATCGGGTTCTACCCGAGGACACTCCAGACCACAGGTGAAGAGCTTGGGCCCCAAGAACTGGCACGCCTGACGGAGTGAATCTTGGCCGGCTCTCCCGGCCTTGCTGACTGAACCCACAACCAAGGTGTATACTTGGGCCGGGCCAAAGGAGTCCTGATGCGCGGCGTCTGGTTATGCCTGGCGTTTCTGCTGCTGGCGATGGTGCCGGCTTCACCGGTTACCGCGGACGACGACAACACCCCCGACACCCAGGTCGGCGACTGGGTGTTCAAACTGCCCGACGGCATGAAGATCGTCACCGGCCTCAACGGCAAGCCGGTCCTGCAGTTCCGCAACACGCCCGACAACTACTCGACCACACTCAGCTTCGGCTTCTCGGCCGACCTGCAGGGTGATGACAAGTCCAAGGCCTTCCAGGACTGGGCGAAGGAAGGCCGCGACATGCTCAAGAAGACCATGGGCGTGCAGGACGACGGCGAGGTCACCGAGACGCGCACGGCCGCCGGCTACGACATGATCGCCTGGGCGGCGGCGTACAAGGACCAGCGCGACGTAATGTGGCTCACGATCCTGACCTGCCTGCGGCGCGAGGGGCGCGCGGGCGGGCTGATGTTCTTCACCAACGATTTCGACCGGCTGGAAGACCAGGCCGCCGAGATGGACTCCCTGCTGAACCACGCCACCTTCGCCAGTTGCCGCGCCAAGGACGAAAAGCCGCCGAAGCTGAAAGTGCAGATTGACCCGCTTTCCACCCCCTCGTTCCTGTGGGAGCCCACGCCGCTTCCCAAGGGCGACGCCGGCCTGGAGGGCATCTACGGCGCCTCGGGTCTCGGCGCTGCCGGCGACCCGCGCGAGGGCATCACCACCGCGAAGTTCCGCTGGCGCTACTACACCTTCCTGGCCGATGGCCGCGTGCTGCGCGAGATCCCGCCCGAGGGGCTGCTGAACTTCCGTTACGAGTTCTGGCAGCAGTACTTCGTGAACGACTGCGGCAAGTACACCGTGAAAGATGACGTAGTCGAGATGACCTTCACGCGCGCCGACGGCGGCGAATTGAAGGAGACGCTCAAGCGCAAGGGCGAGGAGCTGTTGGACGGCGACAAGCCCTACGGCAAGCTGCCCGGCGAGGCGAAGTTGAAGGGCACCTTCATGCGCCACGACGTCGAGAGCCTGGGTGAGTACTACAAGGTCGGCATCACGTTCAAGGAAGACGGCAGCTTCGACGACGCCGGCTTCAACGCCCGCGTCAACATCGGCTGGTGGGTCGGCGGCGACTGCGTGCTGCGCGACCTTGAAGTGACGCCGGGCAAGGGAACCTGGAAAGTCGCCGCCAACACGCTGGAGCTGCTGTACGAAGACGGCCGTCGGCGCCGCTTCGCCTTCCACCGCTACACGGACGAGCCCGAGGAAAGTCCCGGGCTGATCGTGCTGAACGGCAACGTGCTCAAGCGCCAGTAAGCCGGCAAACGAAGCGGGCCGCCCAAGGGCGGCCCGCTCTGATCTGGCGTTGCGACTACTCGAAGCGCAGGTCGTCGAAGTAGAGCTGGCGGCTGGCGACGCTGGCGTTGGCGCCGGTCTCGAAGACCAGCTCGACCTTGCTGAGCTGACTGAGCGTGAGGTTGGGGTTGGCCGTCGTGAAACTCGAGAGCAGCACGTTGGCCTCCACGAAGCGGTCGTAGACATTGCTGCCGCTGCCCGGGTAATCCGGCAGGTAGGTGCCGGAAGGCGCCGAGCGGTCGAACAGCGTGACGGTGGCCACGTCGTTCTGGGCGTCGGTCAGGCGCACGCGCACGGTGACCCAGTCGAAGCCCTTTGCCGTCTCGTTGGTGTAATCCACGCTGCCGATGCGGAACATGAAGCGCCGCGTACGGCTGAGGTCCTGCGACGCGGCCGGGATGTTCGAGGCATAGGTCGAGGTGGTGCTGGGACTGAGAGTAAGGATGTTGTGACGCAGGCTGAGTGACGGGAAGTTGTCGCCGTAGCCGGTGGAGGGGTAGATGCTGGAGCTGGTGCTCCAGGTGCCGCTGGAAAGCGTGTTGGCGCCGCCCAACGTATTCACGTTCTTGTTGCCGCCCTGGTGGTTGTCGAGCACCACGCGCTCGGCCATGTTGCGCCAGGCGGTGATGCCGACCTCGCTGCTGCCGGCTTTCTCGTTGTTGTAGAGCAGGCCGTCGAGGGACAGGTCCAGGTTGCTCCAGCGTTTGATGAATGCCACCACCAGGTTGAAAATGCGGTCCTTCTGCACTTGAGGGCTGGGGATGTATGGGTTGGAACCCGTCTCAGCCGGGTTTGAATCGCCCAGCCAGTTGTGGCAGCCGCCGTAGATGGTGGCGAAGGTGGTGGGGCCGGTGGCGCGGTCGATCAGCTGGTCGCAGATCGGGTAAATCAGGTCGCCGTCGTTTTCCGCCGCGATCAGCAGGCTGGGCAGGCGGGGCTGCGCGGTCGCGATCGGGTACACGGTGGAGCTGCCGGTCACGGTGCTGGTAAAGAAGCGCAGGTCAAAGGCCATGAAGTAGATGGTTCCGCGGATGTTGAAGCTCTGGCGCTGGGTGCCGTTGAAGGTGTAAGGCTGGCTGCGCACATGGCTTCCGTGGGTGGCGCCGCCGCCCCGGGAATGGCCGCTGACGAAAATCTTTTCCTCATCAACCCGGTTGTTGAGGGCGTGGCCGGTCTGGCCGTTCTTGGCGAGGACCCACTGCATGACGCCTTCCTGGAAGGCGCTGGCCGACTGCATGCCGCGTTCGGGAGCAGAAGTATCATAGGTGGAGTTCGGGCTCTGGCCGCTGCCGCCTCCGTCCCAGAACGACTGGTAATCCTCGATCGTGACGAAAATGATGCCGTAGCTGGCGATGTGGGCGCCCAGCATGTCGTAGTCCACCATGTTGAAGCCGCGCCCTCGGTGGTGCAGCAGAACCGGCGCCGGCGAGGGCGCCGTCGTGAAGTTCGGGTAGTAGTACTGGATGCGGCAGTTGAAGCTGGTGCCCTGCGGGTACGTGGTGTTGTCGTAGCTCGAGGTAAAGCTGTAAGTCTCCGACACCGGGCCCGTGGTCGCGTGCGGGCCTGCAGCCGTGAAGTTCTGGCCATTGACGATCTCTGTCTCGCCGGCCGTGAACACTGCCAGCGCGCAGCGCAGCATCTGGGCCTGGCCGCCGGACAGCGTGGCGTAGATATCGAATTCGTAGCTGCCCGCCGTGGTGGGCGTGCCGGTGATGGCGCCGCTGGTGGTGTCCAGGCTCAGGCCCGCCGGCAGGCTGCTGCCCGCGTTCAGCACGAAGCCGGTGGCGGTGCTGGGCGCGGCATAGGCCACCGAGTCGCTGTAGGGGCTGTTGACCCGCACCGACTTCAGCGCCACGAACGGCCCCGGCTGGTTGATGAACGTTACGTTCACGACGTTGATCGTGCCGCTGATGGCGTCCGGGTACGCGTAGGCCGAGGCCCGCAGCGTGATGGCTTCCTGCGTGTCATAGGTCAGTCCGGGGAACTGCAGCGTCGAGGTGCCGCTGAGCGTGCGGGTCACCGTGCCGCCCAGCGTGCCGGTGCCCGTCGCACGCGACAGCGTGATCTGCACCGAGCCCGAGGGCGCGGCCGCCGTGCCGGTCGCAGGGTCGTAGGTTTCCACGGTTACGGTGAACTGGTTGTTCACCGCCACGCTGGCCGGCACCGAGGTGAAGCGCAGGTTGCGCTGCGGGCCCACCACGAAGCTGGTCGTCTGGCCCGGCGTGCTGCAGTTGGGGCCGCTGAACTGCAGCACGTAGGTGCCCATCTGGTTCAGCACCAGGCCACCGAACACCAGGCTGGCCGAGTTGTTGCCCTGCGCGGTCACCGCACCGGTCAGCGCGCCCGGGCCTGAGATCACGCTGGCCGTGATGGTCTCGCTGCTCAGCAGCGCGATACCGCTGCCTTTGCCGGCGGCGAAGAAGTTCAGCGTGATCTCAAAGGGACGGTCCACCTGCACGCCATTGGCGGGGGACCGCTGACCTGGATGTCATACGCGGACTGCGTGGTCGGCAGGCCGATGGTGAGGCCGCGGCCGCTGCCTCCGCCGCCCCCGCCGCAGGCGGCCAGAACCAGTGCCAGGGTGAATGCCGCGAAGATCGCGGTCGTGATGTTCCGCATGGTCGTTTCCTCGATCAGAAGCCGGCGAAGTACCAGGCGCTGTCAATGCGCACGAACTTGAGGCGCGCTTCTCCGAGGGCGCCGCCCACCTGCATCACCAGCTCGGCACTGTCGCCGTCTTCCAGCAGTTCGTAGTTGCGCTCATTCCAGGCCTGCGCGATGTGCGCCCACATGGGGGCGATGCTGCGCCACAGGAACTGGCGGTGCGCCGCATGCAGGTCGTCTTCCACCAGCACGGTTTTGCCGGCCAGCGAGGCCATGGTGCGCGCCAGCCAGGCGCGGTCTTCGCGCTCGCGCGCCAGCAGCGCGCCGCTGAGCAGATCGATCACCGTGCCGTTGGTGACGGGCCAGGCCGAGTCTTCCGCGGGTGGCGACACGTTGTTGTTCTCCGGTTGCGGCTCTTCCGCCTGCACGGGCGTGGGTTGCCGCGGCTCCGCGGGTGCCGGAGCCGCCGCGGGCGGCGGGGCGGAAGCGGAGGCGTTCGCGGGATCAAAAGCCGGCAACAGAAGCAGCGCAATGCCCGCGATCGCCACAGCACCGGCTACGGCGCCAAGGCCGAGCATCGGCTTGAGTTTGGGACGCATGGTCAACCTCCTCCCACGGGACTAAAACCCCCGTGGCTTCATTACGGTTCAGCTCGAAACGCACATAGATGTGTGTGGACTATACCCGGTCTTACACCGGATGCCCCGGGTTAATCCGGAATCCGGCGTGATCCCCGTCGCTCAACTGCAGCAACTGGTATTCACCTTCGTCGCTGCAGCCGGTGGCGACGCTTTTCCAGCCCAGCGCGTGGTAAAACGCCAGCGCGGGGGTGTTGCGGCTCACACACTTGAGCTGCGCCGGGCGCCCGATCCGCTGCAGGCAGGCATCCAGCAGCGCGCGCCCCAGGCCACGGCGCTTGAAGGCCGCGTCGATGTAGAGGTGATGAACGAAGTTCTCCGGCGCCCACCAGGAGATGAAGCCGGCAACCTGCCCGTCCACTTCGCCGACCAGCATGCGCTCGCCTTCCGTTTGCGCGTCGAAGTCTTCCGGCCGGTAGATGGCGGGGTCGTTCCAGTGGAAGGTTTCGCGCCGCGATCGCAGGAAAATCTCGCGCAGCCGCGGCAGGTCGGCCTCGTGCACCTCGCGCACCTCAACCACGCGTGATCTCCAGGATGCCGTCGCCATAGGCCTCCAGCTTGGCGGGGCCGATGCCGGGCACATCCAGCAGCTCGTCACGGGTGCGCGGCCTTGCCGCGGCGATGGCATCCAGCGTCTTGTTGCCTAAGATGCGGAAGGCCTGCACGCCCTCACGCTTTGCCTGCTGCAGCCGCCACTTCTTGAGCGCCTCAACGAGGGTCGGGTCGGGCTTTCCGTAGGACGCGACGCCGCGCGCATCCTTCTTGCGTTTACGGCCGCGCGCTGGCGCTTGCGGCTCCTGTTTCCCGTCCGGAGCGGAAACGGAGCCGGGCAGCATCACGGCCGTGGCCAGGTCGTCTTCGATCTCGCGGCCGGCGTCGGTCAGGCTGGCGCGCTTGAACTGGATTACGCGGCCGTCCTTTTCCCACATGTCTTCACGCGTGCTGACCAGGCCGTTCTGTACCAGGGCGCCCAGCAGGTCTTCGAACTCGCCGCGTTTCATGTGCTGCTCGAAGTTGTCGCGGAACAGCTTGCCGGTGCTGAGGTCGTCACGCCCGCGCAATGCGTCCATGATCTGCCGCAGCACCGCCAGCTCGCGTGCGCTGGGCGCGCGAAAGCTTTTCAGAGTGCACTGCTGGGGCGCGCAGACGTCGCAGCGGCCGCAGCTGCGGGTGTTGTCCGGGTCGCCGAAGTGATTCAGCAGCGCCAGCATGCGGCAGCCGTGGCCCTGGGCGAAGTTGAGCATGCGATCGAGCTGGTCACGCTTGTGCTCGAGCTGTTTCTGGTAGCCGTCGATCCACTTGTCGCCGCCGCGCGTGACGTAGCCCTCGGCGTCGATGCTCGCGCCGCCTTGGGCGGCCAGCTTGTCGAGGCGCGAGCCGATAGTTGACACGTCAAGATCAAGCTCGGAGGCCAGAGATTCCAGGTCCGTGGCGCGGCTCGAGAGCGCGCCCCACAGCGCGCGCATGTCCCTGACCGGCGGGTAGTCGCGGTCCATGAACCACTCGTGCAGGCGCTTGTCGGCCCAGGACCACATCAGGATCGCGCGCGAAGGCTTGCCGTCGCGGCCCGCGCGCCCGATTTCCTGGTAGTAGCCCTCCACGCTGCCGGGCAGGGCGGTGTGGATCACCGTGCGCACGTTGTGCTTGTCGATGCCCATGCCAAAGGCGATGGTCGCCACGATCACGCTGACCTCGCCCGCCAGGAAGGCGGCTTGTGCGCGGTCGCGCTCGGAAGCACTCAGCCCGGCGTGGTAAGGCATGCACGGCACGGACTCGGCAATCCGCGCCGCCAGCGCCTCGCATTCCTTGCGGCTCGGCACGTAGACGATGGCAGGGGTCTGGCTCAATTTCGCCGGCAGTTCGGCGAAATTGTGCCTGACCCCTTCTCCGGCCCCGGCCCCAGAGCCGGCACTCGAGCCAAGGGGGTCAGAGCCAAGGGGGTCAGGCACCTTTTCGCTTCGCGAAAACGAGCCAGACCCCAATACTTCAAGCACCGCGTCGCCGCGCTGGGAGGGCTTCAGCTCAACCACCTCGATACCCAGGTTGGTGCGCCGGAAGCCGTGGATCAAGCGTTTGCAGTCGTGCAGCCCAAGCTGCTCGATGATGTCGCGCTGAACCAGCGGCGTGGCCGTGGCCGTCAGTGCAATCACAGGGGTTGGGCGCAGCTCACCCAGCCGCCCGCCCAGCAGGCGGTAATCCGGCCGGAAGTCGTGGCCCCACTGGCTGATGCAGTGGGCCTCGTCCACGGCCACCAAGCCGGGCTTGCGCTTGGCCAGCCACTCGACGAAGCCGGGCACGCGCAGGCGCTCCGGAGAGATGAAGAGAAAGTCGAGCTTGCCCTCGGCCCAGTCGAAGCAGGCCTGGCGCGATTCCTCGCGCGGGCGGCCGCTGTGGATGCGCGCCGCGTTGAGGCCCTGGGCGCTGAGCTTGCCGACCTGGTCTTCCATCAGGGAGATCAGCGGCGACACCACCAGCGCGCTGCCGCCGCGCGCCACGGCCGGAAGCTGGTAGCACAACGACTTGCCCGCGCCGGTGGGCATGACCAGCAGGCAGTCATGGCCGTCGGCCAAAGCGGCACAGGCCTCCGCCTGGTGCGGCCGGAACGAGTCGAAGCCAAAACGGGTGCGCAGGATGTCCAGCAGTTCCGCCATGGCAGGGAGTATAGCTACAGAGCCCACCGGGTAACCGGTGGGTTTGTGCACAAGTCGAATGGGAGGACGTAAGCCGGCGCAGCCGGCGTGTCTCTGGATAGCCCCCGGCGGTCGGCGCTGAGCGCAGCGAGGCGCCGACAAGCCGGGGGATCTGGCGCCATGCTGCCCCGAGCCGCGCAGCGGCGGCTCTTCTCGGCTCTAGAAGCGTATCATCAGCCGATAAACCGCGACTCAACGCTAGAGGCGATGCCGGATCAGATTCTGATTCTGCGGCCTGCATCGTGGCGGGACGTCCCACCAGAGTCGCCGCTTCGCGGCTCGCGATTCTCGACCGCCTGTAACCCCCGGCTCCGCTGCGCTGCGCCGGGGGCTATCCGGAGAATCGCCGGCAGCGCCGGCTGAAAAACAAGACTGGTGCAGAAAACTATGCCGTAACCGGGGCGTGTCGGCGTTGGCGGCAGCTACTGGAAATGCTTGTCGTACTCTTCGGCCAGGTGACTGACGTGCTGGTGCGCCTCTGTGGCCTTGGCGTGATCGGTCTCGGCGGCCAGGTGCTGCACGGCCGGGATGAACTCGTTCAGGAACACGTGCAACTGCTCGTGCTCCGGGCCGGTCATGGTGCAGCCCTGCACCAGCGCGTCTACGCGGATTTTCAGCTCTTTGCCCAGCGCGTTCAGCTCTTCGGTGGTCGAGGTGGGTTGTTTCGCCAGCGCTTCGCGGATGCCGGCCATGGCTTCGTTCGTGTGCTGGTCGGCCTGCCACTTCTTGCCGTCGTTGAGCTTGAGCGCCGCACCCGCGGCCTCGCCGTGGGCGTGGTCGTTGGCCGGGTGGTTGTCGTCATGGCCGCAGGCCGCGAAACCAAAGGCCGCCGCGACCAGCAGAAGAATTGCGAAGTGCCGCATGTTACCGCTCCATAAAAAGGACCCTTACGTCCTGATATGGAACAGGCGAGCAGCCGATGGTATTCCCGGCGCCGCTAAACTTCGTGCCGGCCGGTCTTCCAGCTCAGGCCGTAGTTGTGCGCCACGGTTTCGATCGCTGTTGGTTCGTGGATGACGCCGGTGGCGATGGCCAGCAGGAACGTGCCGAACAGGCCGGCCGGGATGGCCGCGATGGCGAGCAGAATGAGGTAACCCATGGGCTGGTCCATTCCGCCCTCCTTCCCGTTGCACATTGTAGCTTGCAAGGCAAAGGGTCAGGCACCTTTTCCGAGCCTGACACCCGGGCGACGCCCCTCAGACATGGGAGAACCAACCCAGTGCGGACGGCTGAACGCCAACCGCGGAAAAGGAGCCAGACCCTTTTGCCGCGAACTATCGCCCGCGCCCTCACGTTCGTATCCTTAACCTTCCCCTTTTTTCTCGTCAGGATTCGCTTCCATGGCGGACGCTGAACGCGACCTTGAACTGATGCGCCGCTTCCAGGCCGGCGACGTCGACGCGTTCACGGAACTGTACGAAGCCCACCTGCGCGGCCTGCTCAACTTCTTCTTCCGCCTGTGCTGGGACCGCTCCCTGGCTGAAGACTTCGCCCAGGAAGTGCTGCTGCGCATCTACAAGTCGGCCAGCAAGTGGGAGCCGAACGCCAAGTTCACCACCTACCTGTACCGCATCGCGCGCAATTACTGGATCGACCACTGCCGACTGCTCAGCACCCAGAAGGAAAACGTCAGCCTGGACGCCAAGTTCGGCAGCAGCGAGGACTCGGGCTCATTGATCGACCGGCTGCCCGACGACATCCGCCCGCCTGAGCACGACCTCGACCGCCGCGAACTGTACGGCGCCATCATGAAAGCGCTCGAGCAACTGCCCGATGAACAGCGCATGGTGTTCGTGTTGAGCGAAATCGAAGAGCTTAAGTACAACGAAATCGCCGAGATCATGGAAATCCCCCTCGGCACGGTGAAATCCCGCATGCACACGGCCATCGGCAAGCTGCAGGAACTGCTGGGCGACTATAAGCCGCTCTCAGCCGAACTCTAAGCGCCACACAGACTTGTGACCGCGCCCCTGCGTGTGCGCTTTGTGCGGGAAATTTGTCACCGGAAGCTGCTCCAAATCGTGGATAAGGCTGAACCGTACGTGCCGCAGGCCGTTCATAGCGGTGGCCCCGGGTGTGCACCCGGGGTGAAAATCGGTTACAGGCGGAATGATTCAGGCAAACCGGTCAGGAACGACGACCCTTAAGCAACCACAGGCAAAGCGAACCCCTTGGCATGAACGCTGACTTCGGACTACTGGTGGATTTCCTGCGCGGCGAGCTCGATGAGCCCGCCATGGCGCAGGTCCGCGCCCGCCTCGAGCACGAGGAAGCGCTGTTCCAGCAGTTCGAGCGCCTGCGCCGCACCTACGCCGTGCTGCGCAGCCTGCCGCGCATCGGGCCTGCCCGGGCGTCCGCCGCACCGGAAACCATCCCGCTCACCGAGCCCCGCCCCGAGTTCGTGCGCGACGTGCGCCACGAGTTCCAGGCGCGCGGCTGGGCCGGCTTGATCCCCAACATCATCGCGCGGCCGGCGTACCTTGCCGCCCTGCGCGTGGAGTTCAGCGTACGGGCGATTTGCGCCAGCCTGCCGATGCTTGTCGTGGGCGACAGCCTGCTGCAGGCGTTGCGCGCCCAGTTTGCCGTGCGCGCCCGCGTGGACGCGCTGCCCTTCGTCAAGGCGCGCCCGGAATGGATCAAGGCCCTGCGCCGCGAGTTCACCACCCGCGCGCTGGTGGGCAGCCTGCCGCTGATCGACGTGCGCCCGGAGTACGCCGCGGCCCTGCGCGCCGAGTTCCAGCAGCGCGCCCTGGTCGGCAGCGTGCCGGCCATGGATGTGCGCGCCGGCTTCGAGCGTCGCCTGAAGGTCGCGCTCGTGGAAGCCGCGGCGCAAACCCCGGCCGTTGAGCCCGTCAAGGCCAGCCTGCCGGCCGTGGAGGCCAGCGACCCGTTCCGTCGCCGGCTGTTCCGGAAGATTCTGACCAACAGCCGCCGTCGCGTGCGCGAAACGCCCAAGCGCGTGGACATAGAGGAATACCAGTGGGGCCGTGAGTTGAGAGTCGGCTGGAAGCGCAGCCGGCGCTCGGTGGGCTTCACGCTGGCGCTGCACGCCGTGGCGATCGTGATCATGCTGTTCGTGTTCGTGAAGCACGATACCGCCGCGACTCCGTACATCGCGTACGGTGAGTCATCACCCTTCGTAGCGCCGCCCAGTCCGTCCGTGGATGTGGGCGAGATTCCAGTCGGCGGAAGCCGTGAACGGGCGCCTCTACTGCCGGGCGGTGATGACTGGGCCTCCCACGCCAGCGAACCGCCCGTGGGCCTCGACGGCAGCCCTCTGCCTGATCGCGAGTTGAGTGCCCGCGACGACGCCACGCCGCCGCCGCCCGAGCACATCCCGGAGTCCGAGCAGGTGCTGGGCGTCAACAGCCGCGACACTGCGGGCAGCTTCTTCCGCCTGCGCGGCGCCTCGCGCAAGGAAAAGATCGACTACCTCGGCAGCGAAGAGCTGTACGAGGCGCTGGATGCATCGCTGGCATGGCTGCGCCGCCAGCAGCTTGAGAACGGCAGCTGGGGCTACGTTGACGTATCCGATCCGCGTTTCATCCCCACCGACACTGAGCTGCAGGAAGTGCAGAAGCTCGAGCTCACCAGCGCCGCCGTGCTGGCGTTCCTGGGCGACGGCCACAGCAGCGAGGATTCGCCGCTGGGCTACGATGGCAACGTGCGCCGCGCCATCGACTGGATTCTGGCCCGGCAGCGCCCCAGCGGCCAGATCGGCCCCGAGGCCAAGGGCAACGTGATGATCCACGCCATGGCCACCCTGGCGCTGGCCGAGGAATTCGGCATGACCCGCGCGTACAAGCTACGCGATCCTCTGCGCCGCGCCTGCCGCTGGCTGTGCGAGGTCAAGGCTAATGACGCCGACGGCTTCCCGTTCCTGATCGGGCAGGGGGCCAGCCTGACCACCAGCGTGTGGGCGTACATGGCGCTCGCCACCGCGCACAACGTGCAGGTGCCGCCCATCGACCTGCCGCAGAAACGCATTGACGCGTTCCTGTTCTGGTTCCAGCAGGCCACCACCGACGGCAAAACACTGGCCGACGTCGGCCCGGTGCTGGCCAAGACCGAGCTGCTGCCCACGGCGGCCGCCAGCGCGCTGAGCCTGTTCGCCCATGGCAGCCACACCGACGACGCCGGCACTGTCGACTACAGCGGTCGCATCAAGGCGTTCACGGACAAGGTAAGCCGCGAGCGCCCGGATTTCCGCTCGCCGGGCTTTGCCGATAAGGACGTGGGCGACGCGCGCTTCCTGTTCTTTGGCAGCCTGTCACAGGCCCTGAACCTGCAGCGCAACGGACAGAAGTCGAACGAGTGGTACGCCGCCTTCACCAAGACGCTGCTGGAAAATCAGCAGGCGGACGGCAGCTATGGCTCCACCACCGACTACAGCTACATGTACGGCAAGGTCTACAACGCGGCGCTGGCGAGCCTGAGCATCGAGAACGCCTACCGCGTCAGCATTCTCAACAAGTAGCCTCCCCGCCAGCGACAAGGGACCGGCGCCGCAAGGCGCCGGTTTCGATGGGCGAGGATCAGGGGTTAGGGGTTGCCGTGATTTGGAGATCGCCAGCTCTACTAATAGCCTGAACCCGAATCCCAAGGTCCAAGCTCTAATCCCTACAACCGAACCCCTAAAACCTGTTTCTACTCTCACTTCGCGCCCAGCCGCTTGCGTACCCGCACGTCTACCTTGGCCACCAGCGCCTGGTTGATGCCGATGCTGCCCGCCAGCTGCTCGATGCGCGTGCGCTCGTCGTCGTTCAGCCGCCCGTCGGCGTAGCAACCGTACAGCATGTTCTCGACCACCTTCTCGGCGGCCCAGTGGCGGATCAGCTCCTCGCGCTCAAGGCTGACCCCGAAGGCCTTGCCGTACTCGGCCAGCCGGGCCTGCTCGCTGGCGTCCAGGTGCTCATCGGTCATCGCGATGGCGTATGCCAGCATCAGCAGCGTGGCGCGGCTGGCCGGGCGGCATTCTTCCAGGTCGAGTTTGCTGAGCTTCCCCCGCTTCACCAGCTGGTCCAGTGGCCCCATCTCCGAGTTCAGGAAGCCTTCAAAAAAGTCGCGCTCGGTGGGCGTGACGGCGCCGTCGGCCGCCACTATTTCCGCCAGCATGCGCGCGGCCACGTTGCGCTCCCACTCGCCGGTCAGGGGGTAATCGCGCAACTGGCGGTCGAAGTCGCTGAGCGGCATCTCGGCTGTCGCGGCGTCCACGAACGCCTTGCGCGATTCATCCCAGGCGAAGTGCGACGACACGGCCTCGAAAGCCTCCACGGCCGCGCGCTCGACGGCCGCGCGGTCGCCGGTTGCGGTGCCGGCGTTGCCGCGTTCGCCGCTGAACATGTTTCCCAGCAGGCTGCGGAAGCCGCGCCGCGCGGCTTCAAGCGGGTTCGCCACGGGGGCAGCGGGCCGCAGCGTCGCCACGGCGTGATAGATCTTTTCGGTGACGGGGCACTTGAAAGTAACGCTGAGCATGTCGCCCAGCACTTCTTCTTCGGCGATGTTGCGCTTGAGTTTCTCGTAGCTCAGCTCAGTCATGGCGTCTCCCGGCAGCCTTCACTTCATTGTAGGGACACGCGGCAGCGTGTCCCTACCCTTCCCCGGCGGCGTGCGACTGCCGCCTACACCAGCCGGCCGTAGAGGGCGGCGTCCGTGGCTGAGGTGATCTCCACCTTGTAGAGCTGCCCCTGCAGCTCGCGGCCGGATTCCACGATTACCACCTGGTTCTGCGGGTTGCGGCCTTCCTGCTTGTTGGGGTCCTTCCTGCTGGGGCCTTCGCCGAACACCTCGGTGACGCGGCCGACCTTTTTCTGGTTTTCCTCGGCGGCCCACTGGCGCTGCAGCTTCATCAGCCTGTTGATGCGGCGCTTTTTCACGTCCAGGGGCACGTCGTCGGGCAGGCCCTGTTCCTTGGCGGGCGTGTAGTCGCGCTCGCTGTACATGAAGATGTAGGCGTTCTGGTAGCGCGTGCGTTCATGCAGCTCGATGGTCTTCTCGAAATCCTCGTCCGTCTCGCCGCTGAAGCCCACGATGGTGTCGCCCGCCAGGCCCATGTCCGGCACGGCCTCGCGCGCGGCGGCCACCAGCTCAAGATATCTCTCGAAAGTGTAGCCGCGGCGCATGCGCTTGAGCACGCTGTCGCTGCCCGACTGGGCCGGGAAGTGCAGGTAGGGCATCAGGTTGGGCAGGTCTTTGAAGGCCTGGAACAGCTCGGGCTTCAGGTCGCTGGGGTGACTGGTGATGAAGCGCAGGCGCTTGAGGCCCGGCACATCGGCCACGGCGTACAGCAGCTCGGACAGCGTGCGGCGCCGCGGCTGCAGGCGCTTGCCGTAGCTGTCGATGTTCTGGCCCAGCAGCGTGATCTCCTGCGTGCCCTCGCCGACCAGGATCTTGCACTCCTCGACGATTTCCTCGAGCGGCCGTGAGCTTTCCATGCCGCGGGTGTTGGGCACCACGCAGTAGGTGCAGTGGTGGTCACAGCCGCGCATCACGGCCACGTAGGCGCTCTGGCGGGTCTCGCGGGCCTTGAGGCGTTTTTTCGGTCTCGACTTCTTCGTCGCGGCCGACGGCCAGGATGCGCTTTCCCGTGGCGCGCACCTGGCGCACGTATTCGTCGATCTTGGTGAAGTGCGCGGTGCCGGCCACGATGTCGACGTAGGGCGCGCGCCGGAAGATCAGCTTGCCTTCCTTCTGGGCCATGCAGCCGAGCACACCGATCACCAGGTCCGGGTTTTCGCGCTTCAGGACTTTCATGCGCCCGAGCCACGAATAGGCCTTCTCTTCGGCCTTTTCGCGCACGCTGCAGGTGTTGACCAGCAGCACGTCGGCGTCGGAGGGGCGTGCGGCCACGTTCAGGCCGTCGCCCTCAAGGGTCGCCATGGCGAGCTCGGAATCAAGCTCGTTCATCTGGCAGCCGATGGTGTAGACGAACGCCTTGCCGGCCTTGGTAGAAGTCTGCTCAGCCATGGGCTGAAGGTATCGCGTACAGGACGACCTGCAATATCCGGGCCGGGGCAGAAGGCGGCAAAAGAACAGCCCGGGCACCCGCCGCAGAGACGAGCGCAAGGTTGCCCTGCCACGAGCCGGGTACAAAGCGCTGTACACCATGGCCGGCGGCAAGCCTGACCCGTAAAAAGAGCGGCCTCCAGATTGGCTCTGGAGGCCGCTTTTAGGCTGGTACACCCGGAAGGAGTCGAACCTTCAACCTTCTGATCCGTAGTTGGTTCCCGCCACTTGTGCCAAGTTAGGCTATCGTCCGTAAGTCCCTATAAATATGGTATTCGGGGGCGATAGCCACTTGCTATCTCAAAACATTCTTCGCTAGATTTCGCGCAACCTTGTACCCGATTAAGTACCTAGGAAGGAGGAGCTATGTCCAGTCGAAAACCAGAAAGTTCAGGTCAGCACAAGCGAAAACAGCGCGGCTACAGTCGCCGCTCTCGCTCCGAACACCCCGGGGTCACTATTGCTTCCGAGCGCCGCGCAAATGGGTCCGTTGCCATCGTCCTGAGGTGGGTGCACCCCGGTACGAACCGCCGCTGTAAGGAAGCCGTGAAAGACAAGAGCGGTGTGCCCGTGACATCGCGGGAGGCGGCTAAAGAGGCGGCTATCGCAAAGTCCCAGGAATTGGCAGGCGAGAGAAAGCAATTGGACGAGGGCCGTGAGCCGACAAGCCGGGAAACCACTTGGGCAGACCTGAAAGCTCGCCACGTGAAACACCTTGAGGCGCGGGGTCGCTCGCCGAAGACCGTAGCGGACTATGCGCAAAGCTGGCTCTTTCTCACGCGCTGGCCGGGACTGCCGAGCCGCCCGTTCAAGACGCGCAAGGCAGACCTTGAGGACTTCGTTCACTTCGTTCGGCTGCAACGAAACACCTACACAGGCGAGAGACTCGCTCCAGCGACCATTGAGTCTGTGGTACGCCACATCAAAGCCGTGCTGAACTTCGGTCGTAAGTCGCTGTCGTGCATCCGCCTCGATGCCGAGGTGTTGAACGATGCACTGGACACTGGCAGGCGGGGGACGACGGAGCCGGTGGCGTACACGTCGAAGGACCTCAATGCAATCCTGAGCGCTGCCAAGGAGGCAGACTCCCTCTCCCGCCCGGAGCGGCACACCTTTCCGTTGTTGGCCACATTCATGCTGTCGGGCTGCCGTAGGGGGAATTGGAGCGCCTGCGCTGGTTCCCAACCGCTCCCGGCAAGCCTGAGTCCTATGTGGACTTCGACGGGGACAGGTTGGTCATCTGGAGCACAAAGACCCATCGGCATCGACATGTTCCCTTTCGGACTCGACCCCTGCTCAGGGTGCTCTTGGAGACAATGCGTGAGGGGACAGACGTTGGGAGCGAGCCTTACGTTTTCGGTGGGGTATGCTCATTGGCCATAAGCGACCGGAGAGCGCCGGAAGAAGGTCCAGTCGGTGCTGAGGCCGGTGCGAAAAGCAACGCAGGCAGGAGTTTGAAGCAACCGCTTCTGACCGTGCGGCGACAGTCTGGCGTACCATTCACGCTCAAGGGTATGCGAAGCACACTGGCAACTCACTTGGCCAACAGCCGCCTCGGTGTGAACCTTTACCAAGTCGCCTTTGAACTGGGCCACGACTATGCGGTCCTGGTCAAGCATTACGCCCGACACCGCGAACTACCCCGGGAACAATCAGATGCCGACACCGTGGAACGCTTATTGGCGATAGAAGAAGTAGTTCGGAATTGGGTGCAAGAGCGGCAGCCTGTTGCTGGAAAGCTACTCAAGCTCAAGGCTGTTTGAATCTCAGCCAACCGCATGGACGGAAGCCAGGGAGGTTGTTTCAGCGGCCAGATGTTGCTTCGACCGAGCCCACTCCAGCCGGAGCTAGAATTTGTTTCTTCACGATGGATTTGAATGGATTTGTGCGAAGTTTTTCTTCCACGCTCCATAGGTCGGAAACTCGAACCCTAGATTGGAGCGTATCATGGCCAGTGACAATCAGCCCGAAACATCAAGCATCAGGCAGCTACTGGAACGGCGTATGCTGCTCTCGATCATTGAGGCCAGCAGGTGGTGCGGCGTGAGCGTAGACACGATCCGCAGAGCCGTGAAGGCCGGTGACCTTCCCCACGTTCGTCCGGGGCGAGGCCAGCAGGGGAAGGTTATGATTCGCCCGGAAGCACTCCGGAACTGGATTGAGCGCCTCGAAAGGCGCAGGTAGGACGCTCCTCACTGGCATCTATTGCGGAAAGGTCAAGGCGAGTCAACTGACGCTGGCACAGGCGTCCGTCCTGTGATTCGCATGCAGTCTGCGGCGAAGATTTTCCAGTAGAGGCGTTCTCCGAGTGGATCGCCGTCGTGTTTCAACGCTTCCGCGAGTACCCTACCGCGATCCTCGATCCATCGTTGAGCCCTGTCAGGCGACATGAGGCCGAGTAGGAAAACCTCGGCTTCTGCTTTCAACTCGACAGCGCGACTGAGACGCGGCGTGGCTGGTTTGCGTCGGCGCTTCGGGTCTTTTTACCGGCACCCGACTTTTTCTGTGAGAAGCGTGAGTTGCAAGCGGGTTGCGACAGCCTCCGAGATCGCAGGGCTTGAGCTGGTTTTGTGGCTTCCAGCAGGTCTTCGAGGGCGGTTGGCGACACATCCAGAAGGTCTTCGGCGATCATGCCGCAGCGCAAGGTTTTCGTCAGGTACAATCCAAGGTAAATCGGCGAACTGGGCTGGAGGTCAACTGGCCTCAGGTGGACGATGCTTTTGGCCACCTCATCGTTGGCAAGCACCGCCGCCGAATCAGGAAAATGCTTCTTGAGGGCAGCTTGCCCAACACGCCTGAGAGTGTTCAGCCCTTTCACTTGGAGGTCAGGATGAACTCGCTTCGGGACCACCAACTTGCCATCCAGGGTGCGCGGGTGCTGTTTCTCAGGGTTCAGCGAGATCACCGCAACTACGGCGTGACAGTGAGCCTTCAATACGTCACCGCATGGTTGAAGCTCGATCCTCACGAGCCAGTCAATGGAGGCAACTCTCCGTAGGTTGGCCACTACGCTGTGCCACAGCGACCATGCGGAGCGTATGGCTACATCAGCGCCACCCGGAGCAACAACGGGGAGGGAAATCGTTAGGTGGTAGACCGGAACACCCCGGCATTGATACCAATCAACCCCTCTCGCAATGCCCCGGAAACCATCTGTGCTGGGTCGCAGGCCGCAAACAGGACACAGCGCAGAGGAGCACGCCTTCCGCGAAACGATTCCCATGCCAGCTACGTCATGGACATCCAGCAGGCAGGCACAGGAAGCAATGCTCTCGGCCTCACGACGCAGTATTGGCGAATCCGTCATGCGAAGCCGGAGCAGCAGTGCATCACGAAACCAGCTTTGGCTTTTCTTGCGGTTTCCCAGCGTATCGATGTACGGAGGTAGGTCAGAGTTAGCGTGTATAACGAACATAGTAGAGGGCTCTCGATCTGTGCCAACGCTGGACGGGCAGGCGCAACGATCTGCCTCCAGAGTTAGCGTGCGTTCTGAACTCACCTCTATTTACGTGCGAGTCCCCGGCGGTATATCGACGCGATGCGCCTGGTCAGTTCGGCGTAGCTCAGCACAGAAAAGGCGCAAGAAACTTGCTGTGGAGGCAATGGAAACCTTCATGCTGCGTCGGAACTGTGGCACGTTCTTGATGTGCTCTCCGGGCATCCGAGGCGAGAACGCGGCACCGCTTGCCGCCGCCCTTCTCGGGCGCAGGTTGGAGGCCGCCCAGAGGCACTACTGGCGCGTGCTCACCAACATTCCCGCCGAGCCAAGACATTGGAGGTCGCAATGGGCCTGGCGAAGGTGATTATCGACCCCCGGGAACGGATTGGCCGCACTCAGGAGAGTGTGCTCCCGGCATCATGTGAGCTGGTAGGGACCGGTTACCTGCCCGCCGGAGGATATTTCCAACTGTAATGGGGAGGCTTGGTGCTGCTTGGTGTGTCCTGCGCCTTTGCGTCATCGACGCGGCTGAGAAATGCGTCCATGTCGTCAATCTCAATGAAGGATACCGCAGCTTGCGGTTGACCGTGAAGGTGGAACATTGCCCGCTTGAAGCTGTCCTTGAACGGCGCGTAGGCGTTGCTACCGCCGAACTCACCGCTGTTGGCTACAAGGACCAGTTGGTACAGGTGGTAGTGGAGCGCCTCCGCCATCTTGTCGAAGGTCCCAACGTCCTTGTTCAGTGCGGGCACGACCAGTAAGTCGGTCAAGCCACCGATGTCTGCCACAAACCGAATATCCGTGGCGTCGTAGCATACCGAGGCAGTCATCCTCATTGGTCGCGGGTTGCTACTGGATTTCCAGCGATAGTTCACCAACCACTGAACCGGACGCCATTCCCTCACCACCGGGGTCGGCGAATTCAGCCTCTGCTCCTCCGGCGCGAGGTTCCCTTTCCCCTGTCGTCTCCTAACGATGTGGAGGCCACGACCCTCAGTCCATTGTGGTATGAGCCATAGAGCGGAGTTCACCGACGGCAGGTCCGGGACGATCCGCTGGTACGCTACTCCTGCCAAAACGATTGCCTTGTATGCGCGGCAGAAACGCTCAAGGTGCAGCCGCACGTCGTCAGGATGAACTGCTAACTCTGGCAAAACGAGCAAGTCTAACCGACCATCGTGCGGTTCATGCGTTTCACGCAACTCAAGCATTCGTTCTACAGCGGCCAAGGCGGAGGCGAGGTGGTTGCGGTGCTCCTTGCGGATGGCCGGCTTGGAAAGGGTGTGGTCGTCCCGAAACCAGGAAAGTCGAGGAAGCACCGTTTGCACGACGCATATCCTGAAAGACTTTTTCGCACCAAAGTTCCTTTCCCAAACAGGGTTCAACGGCAGCAAGATTGTACCCGACCGGGTCCCTTGGACTCCTCGCAGTTCTGCTTCGCGCCTCTCCAGCCCGGACAGCACCGATCCAAGATCGCCACACGCCCACTGGAGTTCTTGGCCTATGCCACACCCCGGCCACCGCAGTATCGCCAACAGGAACTGCTCCACCCACTCGGAAATGGGCAGCCAGTCGTCGCCAAACGACGATTGCTCGTTGTATAGGCCATATATCCGCTGATACCAATGACTCCGAGGTGGTCGGTAAGCTGGCAAGGTGTCTTGCCGACTGTGTGGCCGCACGACGCTCGTAAAGTCCACGCTCTGCGTCAGAATGAAGCGAATCAGGCAGCCAAGCTGAAATCGCCAGTGTTCTTGCTCGTCGATCCAAGGAGGAGGGAGTACAAAGATGAACCATCTGATCCCTGTGTGGCCGCAAACTCCACGGAACTGACGGAACGATAGGGTGGTTGGGTTTCGTTGCCGCCAGCCTGAGCTGCCAGCCTGACAATCACGTCTGGGGGCGCAAGCGGTCCTTGGGTTGGGCGTATCTGCCAGTTGCGTAGAAAGGCGATGGCAAAGGACACAATCGACAATTCGTCACGAAGCGGACTCCTGGGTTCCTCTAACACGAGGTCACGTACCGTCACACGATCCCCCGCCTGCGGAGGCAAGATGCCGAGGTCCTTTTGAACTCTTTCTGATAGTTTCAACCTGTCAGCGCCACGAACGGCATAAAGTTCATAGGCAAACTCAGGGTCTCGCGCCGCAATTTCCTCGAAAAGGCCAGAAGTCAGTACAGGCCGAAGTAACGCCTCTGCATCGGTTCGGTTCAGTATCGAACGACGGGAGAGAATCGCTAGAGTAGCAAGGTCCTCCTCCTTCTCGATCTCGGAACCACCCAAGAAACTCAGCAACTGGACGTACTTGTCCAACTCGTCATCGAACAGGTCGGGCTTGGGAGTGGTTGGCGATCTGGTAGCAATAAGGAAGAGCATGGCTTGCTGGCGGAGGTACCAAGGAAACCGGTCTCTTTGTTGCCTGACGACCCATTGGGCGACGTTACGGAGTGAACGTCGGTATGCGTTTAGGTCTACACCGGTCGGCAGCGATTCGTCATGTGAGACAAGCCCAGTTTCAGTGGCTCCCGCGCGGAACACTTCCGCCAAGCAGTACGCCGCCACTAAACGCATCGACGGGTTCTTGCGTCGGGACTTGAGCAATCCCTTCAGCAACTCAACCACACGATCCAACACCTTCACGTCGGGCCAAAGGTCTAGCGCAACCCTCAACAACCTCACGTTGGACGGGTCTTCTACCCACTGCTCTACAAGGCCAAGAGCGAATGCTCGTGCATCGTCGTCGAGTTCCGACTGGGTGCGCGGCACTCGTGTGTACTTCTCCTCCGTAATCTCGACAACGTCAGACGCGACAGCGTGCGAGGCATCGTCTCTCTCCAAGAGGAGAGGTCGCAGTGACCTGTACGTCGTGCGATACCGATTCGCAGCGAATCGGGCTACCGTGTCGTCCCGAACATCAGGGACAGGGGCAAGGTCCCATCTCTGGCGTCTCGATTGCTTTTGAGAGTACCGCTGCTGGGCCTGGATCAACCCAAGAATTGAGTCCAGCACCTCTTCTCCACCTGCCGCGTCAAAACCGCCCGACACTGTCCGCTGAATTCTCCGCATCTTCCTACTTTGCCTGACAAGTGGTCGCTCCTCGCCGTGAAACAACGCTGCGTGTGTCTTTTCCTTGGACGAAGCCAACCCATTTGCAGTGGAGCGGAGCAATTCGTCGAGCCATGTTGAGGCTTCACTTTCTAGGGAATGGAGGTCCTGATCGCCCGAGGTACACAGAACCAGGCGCAAGTCGTCAACATAACGGCACGCATCCTCCAAGACGGTGTTTTCCCACAGGTTGGTTCCATGAGCGGCTCGAAGCTCCTTGTCAAAGTCAAGGAGGACAACATTTGCGAAGAACCCAGCCGCTACAAGTCCTTGTGGAAGCGCGACCTGCTCAAAGTCGGAGATGTCTGACCGGCTGGCGTAATCTTCGGCTATTGCGCGGTCGGCGTCGTCCCAAGTCCAATTCAGCAACCGCTTGGCTAGCGCAAAGAACTCCGGCTCATCCCCTGCGTCCAATAGCGAGTCAAGCTTCTTGCCGAGGAGATCTGGCCTAACCCTGTCGTAAAATTGCTGCAAGTCCGAGTGAACTACGTACAGCGCGTGCTGGTGCGTAGTCTGCTGAGCGACGATCTCGGGCCGAGTAACAAATTTCTGGTAGTCCTGATAGTATGCCCTGTAGAGTTTTGTCGAGCCCCACCGGTGACGCAGTCCTGCCGAGTCGCCATCGCAGAACAGTCGGTTGCCGTAGGATGTTGTCCGCTCACGTACGTCGGTCTTCTCAATGCTGTCCCGTGGGTCGCCTTGCAAGGTTTCCACCCTGTCCGCTAGGCACATCATCACCGCTGTTGCCAGAACTTGATCCTCAAGGCTTACATGAGCCAGGGGGCGCAACTTGGCAGTTGCCTTGAGCCCTCCATCCGGTTCCCAAACGTTACGCTTGCTGTGCGACCGGACGATCCAAGGCTGGCTTTTTGGTGCTGGGATGAGACGGAGCGGCGAGGGCCGCCACTCCTCAGGGCGCTTTAACCGGTTCTGGAGGCGGGCAATGAAAGCAGGCAAGTTGATCGCTGCCCAGTCAAGCTCAAGCGTGTCTGCGTACCAGTTATGTGCGCGAATGTACCGGGCGGTCTTCTTCCACGCCTGAACGAGCACATACTCCTTGCGGAGCAGGTCAAGCGATGGGAAGAGTCTGTCGCTCGTCATGCGGCCTTTTCCAAATGCCCAGCACAGTCAGTGGCGGAGCCGTTCGCACGCAGTCACTCGATTGCCGCCAAGTGCTCCAGCACATCGCCAGCGGTGTACGACACCGCGCTTCGCCAGTGGCCAAGGCCGCCGTGGGTGTTCACCGCGCGGACCCATTCTTCCAGAGCGGCGCGTTTGGCGCGGTCTTTGGGGGTGTCCTGCCCCTTTACCTCCAAGATCAGCATGACGCCGTTCTTGATGCGGATTAGGAAGTCGGGCCTGTACCTGTAGCGCACTCCTTCGAAGACGTACTGCAACTCGAATCCGAGATGGTCGTTCTTGACCCATGCAGCCACATGCTCACTGCGCTCTATGTGGAACACTTCGCTGGCCTCCCAGGTGCTGTCGTAGACACAATGGCTTATGTGGCTGCGCTCGGTCGGCCAACAGGGTTTGCCCGTGTACCACGGCTGCATGTCGCCGGTACTTCGGATCGGCTTTTCGGCGTCAAACTGTGGCTCCAACGTCTCGACATTCTGTGCCTGGATGTATTGGCGGATATGCTCGAACACGCGGTTCATGTTCAGCGTCAGGAGCAGCCGCTTGCGCAACTCGTCCTGCTCGAACAGTGCTGGCGAAATCGCGATCTTCTTGGACGCCATAAACTGGTCGGCGATGCCGATCAGTTGAGCCAACAAGACCTCGCGGTTTCCCTTCCAGTTTCCGGCGAAGCTGTCGAACAAGTCGGCGGCTGTCTGAAACACGATGCGCTGCATCCGCTGCTTCTTCGCAAGTTCCTCAAGCTGAATCTGTGTGATCTTCGTGAGGTCGGGTTTGCCGTCCACGGTCGGTGCCAGTTCAGCAAGGGCGCGAGTCTCCAGCGCGTTGATCTCCAGAGGGGGGACGGCCGTCAAGTCAAGGTTCAACTTGGGCCTGAGTACCGTGTCCACGCGGATGATGTTCGGCCAACTGATCTCGAACTGCGCCTTCGCTGCTAAGGGCTCGACGCGGGTCTTCGGTGTGGGTGGTGGCGGAGGTGCGCCCTCACCTCCCTCGTGCGGCAGGAACGTGAACGGCACGCCGAAGATGTTCACGTGCTCAGCCGGGAACATTGTTCGGCCTTGGTCGTCGGTGTAGGTGTCGTAGCTGGTACGGCGCAGGCCGCGCCCGACAACCTGCTCGCACAGCAACTGACTCGAAAACGCTCGCAGCCCCATGATGTGCGTGACGGTCTTCGCGTCCCAACCTTCGGACAGCATCCCGACAGAAATGACGTTCTGAATCTTCTCTCCGTCCAAGCCGACGCGGCCAACGGTGTCTACCTGTCGGCGAAGGAATTCGGCCTGTTGCTTCTTGGTCATCTTTTTCTTGGGCGCGTCGTCATCGTCTGAGTCCTCATCCCCGCCACTGTTGATCTCAACCGGCTCTTCTTCGGCCTCGGCCTTGTTCAGCACTTTGCTGTCGATGTGGAGCACCCGAGCCGGGTCGCAAAGGTCCGGGATGTCGATCTTGGCGTGGTCGAAGGCGTACTTCACCCGCGCCGCAGTCTCCGTGCGGTTAGCCACGGTAATCATAACCGGCGGCACCGGGTGTCCCGCCTTCTCCCATTCCTGCTTGGTGTCCAGCCAGTCCTTACCCAGCAGGTAATAGGCGTTGCGCACCAAGTCGGGCAGCGGCTCGTGTTCCTCTGCCTTCTGGAGCGCGTCCTTCACATGCCGGTAGATGTGGTACAGCTTGCTTTTGTAGCTCTGGGCGTCCGGTAAGGCGTCGTCGCGGATCACGACTCGCGGCGTCTTCACCAGGCCCGACTCAATGGCGTCGTTCAGGCTGAAATCGCTGACGATCCAGTCGAACAGGGCCTCTTCGCTGCTCTTCCTTCCGCTCGGAACAAACGGCGTTGCCGAGAAGTCGAAGCAGCGCATGATCCCGCACACGCTGTGGATGCGATCCAGACCGCCAAGCCACTTTGTGGCCTCGTCGATCTCGTCCTTCGACACACCCTGCAACTTTTCGCCCTGCTTGATGCGCCATGCGTGGTGCGCCTCGTCGTTCAAGACGATCAGGTTCTTGGCCTTGGCCATTTCCTTCAGCACACCGGCCACATAGGCCCTGTCGCTCTTGGCACCGCGCTTGTCCACGGTGCGGCGCTTGGCGATCTGTTCGTCGCTCTCCCAGTTCAGCGTGTGCCAGTTTTCGATCAGCACGTTGCCCTGCCGCAGCCGGTCGCGCAGCGCCAGCGGAACGATGTTGAACTCATCGTAATAGTTCCCAGGCCCCGCCAGTTGCAGCACGCTCAGCCGGTTCTTCACCGTGAGGCCGGGAGCCACCACAAACACGTTCTTGCTGTAGCGCGTGTCCTGCGGGTAGGTCGTCTTGTTGAGCACCTGCCACGCGATGGTCATCGCCATCACGATGGTCTTGCCCGCGCCAGTGGCCATCTTGCAGCACAGCCGCTCGAACGGCCCGCCGTCGCCCTCAAGGTGGATGCCCTGCTTCTCGGCAGGCGAGGCTTCCACCCACCAGATCAGCGTCTCGATGGCCTCAAGCTGGCAGAAAAAGAAGCGGTGGTCCTCGCGTTCGCCAGGATCAACCCAGTGCTCCAGCAGGCGCTTGGAAATCCCCGAAGCACCGGGCCAGCCGCGAGCCCGCCAGTCGTCCACGCGCTCCCGGATGCGATTGACGGTTTCAAGCTCGCGGAAAATGCCGGGGTCGTCAAAGCTCTGGCTGTCCTCGGTGGCAACGACATAGCCCGCAGGCCGCCGCCCGTCTTTCAGCTTGAACTGCTGGGTCTCACGCTCATAGGTCCAATGGCAAGCAGGCCGCTCAAACGGCGAGTTGATGATGAGTTGGTCGATCTTGCCTGCCATGCGCCCTCAGCCCCGCTTACCTGATAAGTAGCCTGCCGTACCTGATAGGTTCCCCGCCCTAACCGATAAGCTCCCCCGTTAGTTGGGTAGTTCCCTGCCCTTAGTTGGGGGGTTCTTGCCCCTTAGTTGGGGGGTTACTCCCCAACTTCTCAGCCGATTGGACCCAGTTGGCACCCGAATGGGAGGTAATTGGAGGTCGAATGGGAGGTAATTGGAGGTCGAATTGGAGGTGCTACTCCTCACCGCTGCCTCCGATCACCGCCAAGCCCCAAGACGCTCCCCTTCCGCGCCCTTCGGTTTCCACCAAGCCCAGTTCTTTCAACAGCGCGAGGTCGTCCTTGATCGTCAGCGGGTTCACTCCCAGTGCTTCCTGCAATTCCCGCAGCGCCATGCGTTCATGCTGGCCCAGAAGTTCCAGCAACGACTGCTGTCGCTTCGTTAGCGCCCTGCCGCCGTGCTCGGTCGGAACCTGCCGTCCCGGCCTGAAGCGCACTGTCACGCAGCCACCCGCCTCCTCAAACTCCGGGCGCGGCAATCCGGCTCTCTGGGTCAACTCCATCATCTTGACCGTGCCGCGTCCCCACGACTCGATCAGCCCTCGCCGGTAGAACGTCCGCGCAATCAGCGGGTTCCACGGCAGGGATTCGTGCGGCTTCACCAGGCTCTCCACTGTCAGGCCGAAGTGCAGCGCGCCCGAAGACGTGATCTCCAGCCGGTCATCGTAGATGCCCACCGCGATAGACCCGCCGCCGATGCTGTAATCCCGGTGGCAGATCGCGTTGGCCATCGCTTCGCGCAGCGCCGTCGGCGGATACAGCGGGTCGTCTTTGCGCTCGAACACATCCGGCACAATGCGCCCGGCGACCGGCAGGTGCTGCCGCAGGAAACGATCCGCGTGCACCAGTAGTTCAAAGGCGTTGCCGTGAAACTGCCGGTTGTCCACGAACTCGGTGCGGTCAGTTCCCTTGAACCGCGCCACCCGCAACAGGCACTGAGGAAATTCTGCCTCCAGCTTTTCCGCCCGACCGAAGAGCACAGCCGCCGCCCGCAACATCACGCCATCTTTCACCAAGCCGAGGCCGCGCAGAACGTCTTCGGGGTTCCGGGTGCCGGGGTCCTCCATGCGACCGCGCCGGATTCCTTCCTCCAGTGTTCGCGTTACCTCGGTGACGTTCAGGTCTTCTATGACCCAGCCTGCCGCTGGCTGGTTTTCCCAGCGTTGCTCGCCGTGCAGGCGCTCAAACAGCATCTGGTTGTACTCGTCGCGGGTCATTTTGCGCGTCGTGTTGCCGACACGCTTGTAAGCCTGGTTCCGGTAAGTGTAGGGCCGGTTCTGACCCCGGCTGACGCTCACCGCAATCACAGCTCGGTCTTCGCCCACAGGCACGCTATCGACTGTTGGCGTAACGGGCGGCTCGATGTCCGCGAGTTCCTGCGCAATTTCCTCGGTGGTCCGGTCCGACACCTGCTGGCCGACGACTTTGTTCGGGCTGTCAACGCCGAACAGCACTCGCCCGCCCCGGCCATTGAGCATGGCACACAGGGTCTGCGCGGCTTCCTTGCGCAGGCCGGTGGTGCGCTTGAACTCCAAGGCTTCGGACTCGCCAGCCTTGGCCAGTTCGCGGATGTTTGCTTCCGTCAGCAAGTCTGTCCTCCAGCGACGGCACCGCCGCGCATGACCTCGATGCTCACGGACTCATCGCCCGCAAGCAGTTTCTCCCAAAGTTCGTCGAACGTCGGCATGGCAGTGCGCTACTCCTGAGAGATTGCCCGGATCAGCCGCCGCAAGTTCCTGGCCTCATTGAGAAGCTCCTTGCGCAGGCGCTTTGCGTTGGTTTTGGGCCTGACCAGGGGGTCCTGCAACGCCAAGTCAATGAGCAGTACGTCTTGCCGGTTTGCATCGTGCGCTTCTTCAGCGATGACCGACAATAGCTCAACGAAGGCGCCGGTCTGCTCGACATCCCAGGCTCCACCAACCATGTAGACGAATGATTGGTTGTCGTCAAAGTCGGCGGAGAAGTGGAAGCGCCCCTTGATGGGTACGTCCTCGAAGTTCACGTAGTTCGTGTTGCCAGGTTGCTCATAGACTTCGTGGACTCTGCCAAACCGTTCGGCAAGTTCCTCGGAAAACCTGCCAAATGACTCGACCGACTTCGTCCACATGCTCCGAACGATGCGCTGTTGCCAGCGAGCACTCGCACTTGCCATCATCTGTTCAAAACCGTCGTTGATTAGGTTCTCTGCCTCTTCGTTGCCCTGAAGTAGGGAAACAACGGCTGCCCGAAACGGAGCGTAAGACTGTCCACGATACGGGGCCTGTTCCTCAATCTCCTTGAGGATTTTCGCCCACTTGTTTAGGGACTTGCCGTGAGTACGGCTTACGGTGTAAATGCTGACCGCTGCGTCATCCGTGACCTGGTCGTTTGAGTCCGCTGAGGCAATGCGTCTTGCCATTGCAGTTCCCCGTGCTGCCACCGTTGTTGAAATTCTCTCTATCGCTGATTCACGCGCCCTTCGCGCTCCCATATGCCTCAATGGCCTTTGCGTAGAGTCTGCGGCGCGGGCGTCTGCTGCGCATCTCGTCTATGAATACCCTGACCCAACTGTTCGCGTGCTTGGCTGTATCTGCGTCAAAGCTACTTGGGTGGATGTGGATTGTGTGGACTCTGTTCGACGGTTGCTCGGCAACTTTGATCCACGGAATGCGAATCGAGAAGTCGTAGCCGAGCATCTTTCCCACGATCTGTTCAGGGACTGGTGGGTCACTCAGTTTCGACCCTGACTGAGCATCCGAAGCGCCTCGTTCGGGAAACATGACGGGTTCCCGATACAGCATCCTTGATGGCATCGACAGCGTAACTCGCTCAACGTCCGCTCCATCTGGCCACAGCGACCGCAAAGTATCCGCCAGCGGCCTGACGTAATCCGGTTGAAGGTAGTTGGCTAGCTCGCCGACCGATCCGCCAACCTGTACCGCTGCACTGAGTGCCAGCAACTCGTCGCCAATCTGCTGAGGGGAAACTGACAAGTCTCCCTGATTCTCGGGACCGGGTGCTAGGTAGACTCGGATTCCAAAGCTTGCGGCGCGGGCCGTAGACGTGAGGATGGTCAACTGATCCCACACGTCCTTTGGCGCCTTTCCAGCGGTTCGATACGGCCTCCCAGAAGCGTGCTCCGTGAGCCGCCGAATGGTCTCAAGAAGGCTCTTCTCTCTGGTGATTACGGCATCCAAGGGTGCAAGACCTCTTGCAATACGCTGCCCCTCCAGGCGGAGTTCCAGCGGCACAATCGCCTTAGCGTCGTGGCCTAATCCCGAAAGCTCGCGTTCGCGGAAAACTAGGTCGAGCATGTTTCTTAGGTCTTGAACCCCGTCTGACTCAAGCTGGTCCTGCTGCATGAGTAGGGAGAAACAAACTTGTTCAGCCCGATCCAAGTCGCCTACCCTGAACCATAGAGAGGCCACTCCGCGCCCGAACAACGCCCGAATTCGACGCAGTTCCTGCGGAACCTGCGGCAGTAGTTCGCCAAGCTTCATTGCAGCCTGCCGGTAGAGGGCAGTCGCACCGTCCGAATCACCCTTCTTGAGGGACAAGTCTCCCCGAAAGGCAAGTTCTTCGCTCTCGATGCGCAACGGGTGATTCAGGAATTTCACAGTTTCACCCTTTCTGCGTGCATGTGTGATTGCGCGAACCGAGCAACAAATGCCAATCCCGGAAGATTGGAGTTCCCCTTCAGAATCTGGTCCACTTTTTCGCGTAGTCTCTTGCCTAAGTGGCCATCGGCGATGCCAGACGCCTCCACTCGGACTATGTCGTCTTCATTGTCCGAGTCCCTTAGCATCCAGAAGTCGGCACCTGTGCCTTGCGGCATTCTACCCACAAGCGTGAAGCCCTCCGTTGCGTGAACAAAAGCGGCAGCCAGTGCGTATGCAGCGTACTCCGTTGCGTCCTTCGAATTCTGGTGCGTTGAAACTTCGAGGTCTGTCGGCTCCCTCCACAGGACCTCGGCGTCTCTCTGTGATCCTGAATCGCCCTCGACCAGCTTTGCCGAGGTAGTTGGAGGTTTGTGATAGCCTGACAGCATCACATACGCAGCCTCCTGCAAATGCGTGCGAAGACCCGCAGACATGACTGTGGTCTTGTCGAG
Source organism: Planctomycetota bacterium (assembly GCA_027493625.1). Lineage (GTDB taxonomy): Bacteria > Planctomycetota > UBA8742 > UBA2392 > UBA2392 > JACKID01. The sequence continues at coordinate 599,665 of JAOSKM010000003.1, forward strand.
GGCGGTGACATCTAGCTTCGGGACGGAGTTGGTAGAACCGGCCATTACCCAACCTCCATAACGCGCAGGGACTCAATCCCTCGGTCGTCGATGATCTTCACCGCGATGGTGCGTTCTTTGCCTAGCGCGAAGGGCAGCGAAACCGTGCCCCGGTATTGCTCGATCAGGTCGTCGTCTAGTTCGGCCTTGAGGCTCTTGGCGAGTTTGGCCCAGCCTTCTTCCTTGCCCGCCATCGGGAAGAACACCTGCCTTGGGTACAGGCTGCGCCCGTCGTAGTCGGTGTCGAGCATCCACATGGCGATCTTGTCCGCGCCGCCGCCGTCCACTTTGCCAGTGCGCGGGTCGTAGTAGTCAAAACCCGCGACCTCGACGACGTACATGCCCTCCAGAGCCGCTTGCTCGGCCTTGCGGCGCTTCTCGTCGTGGGGCAGTTGCTTTTCCAGCAGCGCCTTCTGGGCCTTGATTTCATCCTTGCTCAGCTTGCGCACGGTCACGTCCGGCTGGCCTACCAGCCAGAAGCTCTCGTTGCTGCTGCGCTTCTTCTTGAGGTCGTCGGTCAGCAGGTCGGTGTTCATCTGCACCTTGAGCACCTGCATCCCGATCTTGTCCGCCTTCAGTTCGTCAATGTCCTTGGCGGCCTCGGGGTCGAACTGGAACGACGCAAACAGCACGATCTGCGGGCGCGGCTTGAGGTTGTACGCCTCGTCAATCGCCTTCTCGACCTGTCGCTGCTCCAGCGGCGCGTGTTCAGGCCCGAATGAGATCACCACGCGCTGTGCGCCAACGCTGGCCGCAGTCAGTTTGCGTGTGTTCGCCCCGGCGACCTTGCCGGTTTTCTTCTTGGGCGCGGCGTCGGCTTCGCGTGTTTCGGCTTCGGCGTGAAGCCAACGGGTGCCCGCCAGCGGCTCAACGCGGCTGAAATGCAGCATGGCCCCGCCCTTGGCGCGGATGCCGCATTTCAGGAGTTCGTCGCGCCATTCCTGCTGGCGCAGTGTTTCGCCGGAGCGGGCGACGGAGGCATCGGCCACGGGTTCCGTGAAGCCGATCAAGTTTTTGGCTTGGGGGTCTTCCATGCCGGGGAGAGTCTTCTTGCCATCGAGGTTGACCAGCTTCTTGCCGCCACGGGCCAGTTCATCGGGCGCAATCGCGGCTGGAGCGGGCACGGCTTCGACGGTGAAGGGGCCGGTGACGCGGACCTTGGTCTTGTCCACCTTGGGCTGGTCGTAGAGGGTTTCCTGGTCGGCATGGCGGGCGATGGCCGCGTCAATCTGCTCGCGTGTCATGCCCGACTTGATCTCCGGGTTGTTGGCGATGGATTTCAGCGTGACGTGCGGGACGGTCTTGTAGATGAAGCCGCTGGCTACCCCCTGTTCAGGCCGCGCCATGTCAAAGTAATCAAAGTCGGCGGTCATCAGCCGCTGCTTGGCCAGCGCGACCGCAACACGGCTGGAGTCGCAAGTGATCCAGCGCCGTCCCCATTGCTCGGCGACGTAGGCCGTGGTGCCTGACCCACAGGTGGGATCGAACACGAGATCGCCAGGATCGGTGGTCATCAGCAAGCAACGTTGAAGAACTGCGTTGCTGGTCTGCACCACGTAAGTCTTGTCGCTCGCGCCACCAACGTCTGTCCATATGTTGTGAAGCGCATAAGCGGGAAAGTCGTCGAGGTAGCGAACGTAGCGTAGCGCACTGGCTTGGCTGTGGGCTCGTCGCGCTGCAACCAATCTTGCCATACCCTCTTCGTTGGTCTTCCAGCGGTTCTTCTCGTTCGGCAAGAATGTCTTGCCTTCCACCTCGACAGGGAACCAACACGCTGCGCCCGGCCCCTTGTCTCGACCGACGCTTGCAGACGTGAGGTCGCTCGCGGTGAATGGGCGCGAACCTGACGGGAGTAGCCGAGGATTTGTTTGCTCATCATCCGACATGCTGCGCCGGGTGCCATCGGGAAGTTCGACCATCCCGTAATGACCGGCACCATCCGCGCCTAACCCCTTGATGCGGTAAAGCTGGCGGTACTTGGTCTTGGCGACATCCTTCGCGTACCAGATCAGATAGTCACCAACTCCGCTCAAGTAGACGTTGGTGGAGCTTGTGGTCTTCTGGACCGTGACAACGGCGACGCAGTTCTTCGCCCCAAACACCTCGTCCATCAGCTCGCGGACGTGGTGCAGGTTCTCGTCGGAAATCTGGACGAAGCAGGAGCCGCTCTCGTGGAGCAACTGCCGCGCCAGCAGCAAGCGGTCGCGCAGGTAAGTCAGGTAGCTGTGGATGCCGAGTTCCCAGGTGTCGCGGAAGGCGCGGATCATCTCCGGCTCCTGAGTCAGGTCCTCGTCCTTGCGGTCCTTCACGTCGCGCTTGTTCACGAAGGGCTGGAAGTTGCTGCCGTACTTGATGCCGTAGGGCGGGTCGATGTAGACCATCTGCACCTGCCCGCCGAGCCCTTCCTTTTCCAGCAGGCTGTTCATCACCAGCAGCGAGTCGCCCGCGATCAGCCGGTTCGACCAGCCGTGGGCGTGGCGGTAGAAGTCGATGGCATCGCGCAGGCCGAGCTTTTCGGACGGGCGCTCGAACAGGGCAAGCTGCTTGGGGCCGCCGTTCTTGCGTTTGATCGCCTGCATGATGGAGAGCGGGTCGATGCGTTCGTGGACGTGCAGGCTGACGGCGTCGATGTCGAAGCTTGTGTGCTCGGCCTTGCCTGCCCAGTGAAGCTGGGGGTCAAGGTGCGGGTCGTAGGCGTAGGTCTTTTTGGCGGGCGTCTTGTCGGGATCGGTCGAGGCGTTGATGAGGCCGACATCGGGGTTGTTCAGGCGCTTGGCTTCGTCGTGGTCGTACTGCTCGATCTCACGCTTCTTTAGCGACCCGCCAACCTTGGGACCACGCTTCGCCTGCGCGGCCTTGGTGCGCGGCGCAGCCTTGCCAGTCCCGTATGCCGAACGCTGGCCTGCATTGGCTGCCTGCTTGCCCCTGCCAACAGATTTCCGCCCCATACCAACCCCAGAATTTCCCGCAACGCTAAGTGGCCGAACAGCATACACACCCGTGCGACATTCCCGCCGCCGCAGGCCAAGCAACGCCCGGCGTCGAAGCTCCGGCGCGTCAGGCCCGGCAGAAAGTGGGTGTGCAGCGAAAGCGTTTTACCAAGCCAGAGACGACCGGCCTAGAAGCACATCCAAAGGCCGGAAAATGGGGGTTTCGTGGGGCAAAAGAAGCTGTTGGAGGCTACGTCAGGCCGCTTACTGCCGATCAGAAACAAAGCCCGTTCAGGACCGCTACTCCTCGAAGATGACGCCGGGAAACGCATTTCGAGCGATTACGAGTTGCTTCTCGAACTTGCCGCGTTTTCCCGGCACGTTCACGTAAGCCCTGAGGCTCTTCCCCTGCTGCGCAGTTACGCAGACGACGTAGGTCGATTCATCCTCGCCCTTTGCCTCACGTCGCGCAGTCACGAGGTCTTGAAGCTGTTGGTACGAGATGCAGCAGATTTCACGCGCCCGAACACAGACCAGAACTACAAAGGTCCGCTCGTTCGCTTCGGCAATGCGATCCAGTTCTTCGAGGTGTTCGGTGGTGAAGCCGAACCTGTACTCGTTGAAGCGGGACTTCGGTTCGTTGCAATACTTGAAGTAGGCGGCGATGTTGTCGTTGATTCGGTAGGCGACCTCACTCTTTTTCCCACCAACATTCAGGGCGTTGATGGCTTTGAAGGTTGGATGTTCGGCGATTTGGATCAGGCCCGCCCCGTGGTACATGTGATCGTCGTGGATGTGCATCCGAATTTCTCTCCGGCTTCGACTCGTTCATTTCGCGCAGCAGGTGCTGAACTACGGTACTGCCTGTGCAGAGCCGATTGCGGTGATGCCGACCGTATGCCTTTCCAGCGGGAAATTGACCGCCGATGTGGTCGAGCCGCCGACTACAGTTACAGGCGTGGGGATGGTCATTGACGGGTATGCCCCGACCAAATCGTTGTGTGTCAGGGAGCCGCTCGTGTCCCGGTCTACGAATCCGACAAGCACGTAGTCCGTCGGGTCCAATCCCGAGATGGTGTAGTTGAAACCTGAGGCCGCGTCCGTGAACGCCTCTCCATCGGGCTGCCCAGTGGTTGCATTGACTGCTCGGACGCGAACTTGGTAGGTCACCGCCTTGGGAGCCAGCTTGTTCACCAGAACCGCAATCACGATGACAGGAGCACTGGAGTCGTTTGTGGAGACTGATGCGACCGCATAGTAGAGATTGCCGTTCGTCAGCAGACCTTGGTTGATCGACAGCACCACCAAGACCTGTGTGCCGTTCTGTTGCAGCGACACGCCCAACCAGTTCTCCGTGCCGAAGTGCAGCGCCTGCGGGTTGGACACGCTCAATGTACCGCCACCGATGTTGACGACGCTTGTGTAGGCTGTAGTCGCCCCAGCAGGGACGAGCACAACGCTGTTGGTGACCGCCGCAGTCGGCGGATTCGCGGGAAGGGTTCCGCCTGCGGCGACAAGCGCAGCCTCTGCCCGCACGAGTCCGAATCCGTACTCTGCGTCGTAGCCAGAGGTACCGAGGTCAAGGGCAGTCCCGGTCAGCAACGTCCGAACGTTCGTGGGCGTCAGTGCGCCGTTCACAGCGAGCATCAACGCGGCCACGCCCGCCACATGCGGCGCAGCCATCGACGTTCCCTGTAGCCACTGGTACTTGTTTACGGCGGGCGTCACGGTGTCGTCGCGCCAAGTGCTGAACACACCGTCCTGCGTGGAGAACGGGAAGGTTACTTGGCCCCCAGGCGCACAAACGGTCGTGCCGCTGGTTGTGTTGCTGTAAATCGCTCGGGAGTAGTTGCGATTGATAGCTCCGACCGCGATGACCTCAGTGTAGGAAGCTGGGAAATTCGGCGTATTGTCCTGCTGAGCGTCATTTCCGGCCGCGGCTATGATCGTGCAGCCCGCGTTGAACGCCGCAGTTATTGCGTTCTGATACACGGTCGTGCTGCCTTTGCCGCCGAGCGACATGTTGATGACGTGTGCGCGATTGGGCGGCAGGGTGCCGCTGACGTTGGTCAGCCGAGCGGCATACAGAACGGCCTCGGCAATGTCGCTCTGCGCGCCACCAGCCGCGCCTAGCACACGAAGTGGCATGATCCTGCAATTCCAGTCAACCCCTGCACCGCCAACGCTGTTGTTCGACGCAGCGCCGATGGTCCCGGCCACGTGAGTTCCGTGAAAGCTGGAACCCTGTCCGGGCTTATCGCCAGGATCGTCCGGGTTGCTGTCGATGCCGCTGCCGTCGAGCGCGTTTTGCGGATCGGAAATGAAGTCGTACCCGCCGATGAGCCGCCCTGCGAGGTCTGGATGGCCGAGCACGATGCCGGTGTCAATCACTGCGACAATCACCGAAGCGGAGCCGGTCGTGATGTTCCACGCCGCTGGTAGGTTCATGGCGTTGTAATGCCACGACTGATAGGCGGAGAAATGGGGGTCGTTCGGGGTGAGGTAGTGTTCGCAGATGAAATCGGGCTCGGCAACCGCAACGTCGGGATGGAGCGACAAGTGCGCGGAGAGATTTGCCAACTCGACTAGGTGTGGCAGCGACGAGCGCAACGGGTCGAGCGATGTGGGTTGCTGCCGCTGCGCGACGATAGCTCCGCCTGAGAGCGCCCGAACAGGGGTAAAAGCCGACCGAGGCGAGGATGTCAACGTAGGCTTGCAGGCTGACGTTCTTTTCAAACGTGACCAGCAAACGATCGGGCACAGCCTCATGCCCAGCGAGAGCGACCTCCATTGCGTTGTACTCTTCTTTGTAATAGTCAGGCCCCGGCTGCATCATCATAAGGGGGCTGCCACTCAAGACCGTCACGTCCATTCGCCACTGCGTGCCTGCCCCCGAAAACAGGGTAAGGTCGAAAATGATTGTGGCCCCAGCACCGCCAGCGACGGAAAAGTTCCCGAACTCCGGGTTGGTGGTGCCGTTGAGGGTCAGTAGGTTTGTTGTGCTCGCCCCGTCGAAACGGCTGACTGTGAGGTCAACGTCTTGGTTTGTCCCGTCAAGCCAACTTATCTTGACGTTGTAGGTTGCCCCGTTGCCTTCGGTGAAAGTAACGCGGTCCGCTGTGTCGCTGCTGGAAAGAGTTCCGAGCACGAACAGAAGCTCTCCAGCCTTCGGGCCGGTGACCTGCAACGGGCTCGCGGTTGTGGAGTCAGAAGCCTCCGCGCCAGTGACAACCGGATACTCAGCGAAGGGTGTGATCGTGCCCGAGATGGCCCCTGTTGGCGATCCACCCCCGCCGCCAGAGCTTCCACCTCCGCCGTCGTCATCTCCTGCACAGCCAGCCAGCATCATTGCGACAAAAACCGCCGACAGTAAGCGGAGTTGCATGACTACCCCCACTCCAAAGGTTGTCCCGAGACCGAGTAAATCGCCGATAGGATACGCGAGCCCATACGACTCTGGAAAGCGGAAAAGGTCACCCAACGGCAGATTTGATATGACCGCACGAAGCCTGTTCACGGGTCGAGGGCATCCCAAAGACTCGAACCAACTTTTGCTCGATGGTTGCTTGGTGGCAAGAGGACCGACGAGCCAACTACCGTAGACAGAGGAAAACGACGAGCGTGTAAACTGGGATACCGTATCCCAAGCGTCAAGTGGATTGCCGTGGCACTTCCTTGAGGCATTGGCCCCAAGCGGTTACGCTGGCAGCAGGTTTGGAGACTTGATTGATGGGTTGATCCGGCACTGCCGGAAAAGACGAACGCAATCGCGCACACAACAGCTTTCTGCGGCCAGAGCAAATCCGCCAGATTTCATATGAGACCGCAGAGCGTGGTGCGCCCCGAAAGGGGCGGCCCGTTCTGCTTCTCATGGGCTCCTGGCGGAGCCTGCTCTGGGGCGGTTCGGTGTCCGCCCTGTCTTTTTCACTCATGGTGACCGCAGCACGGGTGAGTTCCGGGCGCGGATTCCCGTTCCGCGCTCACTCACGGAGAGGCGTCCTCTCCGCGTGCTTTCAGCGGGAACAGGAAGAAACAATGACCTACAACGTCATACGGAGTGCGGCGCGTCTGGCAGCACTTCTCACGCTATCGCTGTCAGTGTTCAGCGGGTGTGCTTCGGGACCCGCACCGATTCCGCGCCTTCAGACTTCGGCGCAGGGGTACTCCGCCGATTTTGATCCTGCCTGGAACGCCGTCAACGATGTGCTCACGGAAAAGCGGTTGCCAATCAAGGCAATCGAGAAGGAGTCCGGCCTCGTCACCACGGAGTTCGTGAACAGCGGAGCACGATACATCTATTGGGGCAAGACAAACGAGGCTGGTCAGGAGATGTCCACGTGGGCGGAAAAGACACGCTACTTCCTGAACATCCGGGTCCGTGAACGCGACGGAGGGGGCACGACAGTCGATGTCCTGCCACACTTCGAGTACATGCGTTACGAGTACAACTCCGTTCTCAAGCGAAGTGTGGAGGCAGGCTGGGAAGCGTGCGAGTCCCACGGCGACGTAGAGCGCGAAGTCTACGATGCACTGACGGCAAAGCTAAACCGCTGAACCATCCGACGGGCGGAGGCACACAAGCTGCCGCCCGCCGCCGTCAACAGGAGGAGCCGATGACGGTACACGCGATTCGCTGCCCACAATGCAGCGCGGTGCTGGATGTCCAGGCCGGTGCTTCGCTGGTGAGGTGCGGTTTCTGTTCGACGCCCTGCCGCGTCGATTGGAGCGGTAGTGACCCTGTGGCCACCGAGGAAGCGGGGGAAGTGGCTCGCCTGCTGGACAACATCGATTTCGACGCGCTTGAGCAGGGCTTGAAGGAGCTTGAGGAGTACGTTGACCAGCAGAACGCTCGTGACGAACTCGCGTCGAGCGTGGCGCGGCTAGGCACGAGTGAGCAAATCGACCACCTGGCTGCGCAACTCGCTGCGTCAGGTAAGGCGCATGAATTCATTCAGGGCGTCAGCAACCTGGAAATCGACGAATCCGAAGAACACGAAGTCCTGCTTAGGAATCTCCTCGCCCGCGTCGCCGTAAAGGCGGCCACGCAGTCAGATGGCATCGAAACGAGGACGCCTCAACTGAAAGACAATGTCTTGCACCAGTCAGGTGCGGCAGCGGCACGAACCGACGCCTATCGTGCAGGGTCACGGACCTTCACCGAACCTGCTGCCCCAGACGTCTTTGGCTTGGACGAGCAGCTTGAGCACAAGGCCAAGCGTTGGCTGTGGCTGCCCTGGGTCGGACTGCTGCTGCTGCCATTAGTCGTGATCGGACTAACCTTCTTGCTGACCATTGCCATTGCGATCTTGCTGCCACAGCACGAACAAAGGCCCTGGCTGGGTTTGGCCTTCGGTGTTGCAGTGCTCACCTCTCCGGTTGCCGGACTCATCTGGTTGTGGAGTGGATTGAAAAGACGAAGGTCGTTAGTGGAACAGAGAAGGGCACCACTTGACCGTGCCGGTTGAGTTCCCGCCCATCTGATCTTTGACCGCTTCAAAGACCGGCTGCCGCCACGGGCGTGGCAGCCGGTTTTCCTTTTTCAGGCCCGTACAGGAGATAGTCATGCAGGAGTTCGTTGTGGAGTTCTTCACCGAGGTGCTTGTGCCTGGGGAGCGTGATCCGCAGCGGGTGTCGCTCAACACATGCATCCTCAGGGGCAAGAGCGAAAGGGCTGTTCAGCTAGAAGCGTTGACGTTAGTGGACGGAGTTGCAGCCACCGCAGTGGACGCCGTCGGTGATCCGCTGGAGCCTGAGGATGTGCGCGTCGAAGTCACCCCTGTGGACACGTTCCTTGAACGGCTACGGATAGCGGCGGCCATCGTGCGCAACGATCAGGCCGAGGCGATCAACCGCCACGAGCACGAAGAGGAATAGGCGCAGCCAGCGCAATCGAAGTTCGTTGACCAGCCGCCGAGTGGCGGCGCTTTTCGTTTTTTAGGAGATCAACATGACAGACAATCTTGATCGGTTCGACATGGACGCCATCACCGAGGCGTTCTACAGGTTGGTGACCAGCAAGAAGCCCCAGAAGCTTGGAAAGTTCTTTCGGGACTCTACGGGCCTCCGATGGAAGTACCTTGCGAGGGCCGAAGCCACCTATATCGCCAGTCACGGAGAGTTCGGTGTCGTGATGGTCATTCGGGGACAGCCCGACGGCACCAATCAGGTCACGCTCGAACTCAAGAAGTTGCAGGACGAGCACAAGTAGCCTCTGAAAATTGTCGTCGGGTGCGGGTCGCGTTTTGGACTCGCTTCGCTCGTCCAAAACGCGACCCGCACCCGCAGCCATGCAGGAAACCACGCGAGCAACGCAGGCAGACTTCCACCCGGAAGCCCTGCTGACCGGCGCGTTGGTTTCAGGCACGCACCCGGTATCTGCTCCGGGCGGTCTGCTCAATCGTGTCTGGCACCTGTTCAACGAAGCCCAGAACAACCGCATCAGCACCGAGCGCGTGCGGGAAATTGTTCGCGGCATTCCTGAACTTCGCCAGATCGTCGAGCAGTACATCGACCCGGCCACGGGGAAACCACGTGCCGAATGCGCCGACCCGGCTAACCCCGGCATCGTCGCAATGAAAGAGGAAACAGCTTGCTTCGGCAGGAAGTGCGGTTTCTCAACCGGCTGCTTCCTGCAATGCTCGCTGGGTCCATCACACCGACAGGACGGTCAGCCCCTCGGCGTAGAGGGACAGGCCCCGGCCTACAACACTGGTGGTCAGCAGCTTGGCCCGGAGCAGTACACAGGCATCCTCAAGGTGGACGAGAACGGCAATCCAAAGAATCCGCCGCGCCACCGTGACAACTCGTGCCTGACACTGAGTCTGTTCCTCCGGCTGACGGGCATACCGCCCGCGCATTCAGCCGGGCTGGGAGACAAGCTGTGGGATATTCTCCCGCAGGCACTGACCGCAGTGGAGCAGGGACTGGCAGCCCAACCACAGCCGACGCCCGCAGCAGCGGCCCCGGCTCCTGCTGTGGGAGACATCAAGCGAGGTCAGAAGCTCCTTTCCGCTGACCCCTGCACGTGCATTTCGCTGCGCACGTACTGCGTGTCCAGGCGTTGGGATCGGAGGTTGCCATGAGCCGGAAGATAGCGGCGCTGCGCGTACTTTGTGAACGCCGGGTGGCCAAGCGGTTTCAAGAAACGACCAAGGGCATGAAGGCCGAGCAGATCAGCCTCCACCTGCAATCGGTGTTGGCAGCGGCACTGGTGAATCCCGGCATTGTCGTAGCGGAGATCACTAAGGGAAGGGCGATGGCACTCCAAGTGGGAGGTGTGCGCGGAAGTACGAGGCCGGTACTGCTTGCGTTGCCATGCAACGGCCAAGAGGAGCGCGAGACTTTTCGGCGACTGGTGATGGCGCTGACCCACGAGGTGTCCGCGCTCGTTACGGGACCTGTGTTGCCGGATGCCTCAACGGTCGTGCGGGCGCTGATTGCGGAGTGGCTGAAAATCACCACGCTCGAATGGCGCGGCGACCAGTCCGACACCGCAGAACGCATACGCGGCTCCGTTCCAACGAAGAAGCGAAACGGTCGTTCGCCGAGACGGCGAAGCAAGCCTCGCACCAAGCGTTCCGCACGCACACGACGGAAAAAGCACATCGAGAAGAAAACCAAGTCGGATTTGGCATCACCACACCCGGACTTTCCAGACGTGAGTGCAAAGCCGATTGACTGGCGACCGGGCAGACGAGGGCGACCCCCACGAGGAGCCGTAAGGCGCAGGGACGGAAGCTGGACGATTCCAAAGGGCTTTCGCGTGATCCAGGGAAAGGTGCATCCGCCTCTTACGATCACCGGGAAGGCCGTGTCGCTACGGAAAACCTCACCGACATCAAGCCAGAAGGACCGGCACAATCCAGCCCAGCACGCAACCGAAGAGACGGGAAAGCCCGACACATTCACCTCTGAGGCCGAAGTTCCCCCACAACCGATCTCGGAAGAATCACCGGCCGAGGCACAAACAGAAAAACCTTCGTCATCGGATTCGGGGACGGAAACGAGTTCCGGCGAAGCCCGCGAAGAGCCCCCATAGTGCTAGATCGTCACCGCACGGTGTACAGGTCTGCTGACGTTGGCAGAGGCGAGCACTAGCTGGCGAGCGGCAGCTTCGTCATCCGTTTCCATCAATCGGTTCAGCCCTGTACAAGGTTGCGCCGAGCCGCAAACCTTGTACCCACTACTTGTACCTATTGAGTTGGCTCGTGCACTTTCCGTACAAGCAAGCGGCCTCCAGATTGGCTCTGGAGGCCGCTTTTAGGCTGGTACACCCGGAAGGAGTCGAACCTTCAACCTTCTGATCCGTAGTCAGATGCTCTATCCATTGAGCTACGGGTGCGTTCGCGGCTGCCTGCGCGGCCGCAAGGGGCAAACGATTACCGCTGTTTGGGGCGCTTGTCAACTACCGGTCAACCCGGGATACCGCCCCTTGTCCCCGGCCTTACAGGCAACGAATCGCGGTTGCGGCCTGGCGCGGCGGGTCCGTTGACGTCGCGGCCCTTGCCGGAATAATGGTTGTCTGGATCTTTGCCGGAAACCCGATGTCCGAACGCATCCTGATCGCCGACGACTCCCGTGAGCTCCGCACGGTGCTGTCCGCCCAGCTTCGCAAGCTGGGTTTCGACGTGCAGGTCGCGGTCGACGGCCAGGACGCGCTGGAGCGCGCCCGCAGCTTCAGGCCCACGCTGATCATCATGGACATCATGATGCCGAAGCTCAGCGGCCTGAAGGCCACCAAGAAGATGCGCGACGACCCGGAGCTCGCCCACACGCCGATCATCCTGATGTCCCAGCTCGGCGAAGAGCAGGACGTGGTGGAAGGCATTGAGGCCGGCGCCGACGAATACCTGGTCAAGCCCTTCCGCCAGGCCGAGCTGGCGGCGCGTGTGCGCATCCTGCTGCGCAAGGCTTCCGGTGCCCGGAAGAACCTGGACGAGACCACGGCCCAGGGCCTCGAGTCCGCCGAGGAAAACGATGCGGTACGGCGCTTCAAGGAAACCGGCCAGATCGTCAGCAAGGACTTCGCGGGCTTCACCATCATCGACAAGCTGGGCCAGGGCGGCTCGGCCACGGTCTACCGCGCCATGGAGCCGGTGAACCTCAAGCCCGTGGCGCTCAAGATCATCAGCCCCTTCGCCGCGGTCAAAGAGGGTTTCATCAAGCGCCTGGCGCGCAGCAACGAGATCGCCGTGCGGCTGATCCACCCGCACATCGTGCGCACCTACACCATGGGCGAGTACCAGGACGTGCATTTCATGGTACAGGAACTGGTGGAGGGCCAGGCCCTCGACAACTACATCCATGAAGAAGGCGGCCGCCTGCCCGAGGCCAAGGCGCGCCGCTACATGCTGCACATGGCCGAGGCCATCCAGTACCTCGAGCAAAAGGGCCTGATCCACCGCGACATCAAGCCCGGCAACATTTACGTCAGCCAGGACGACGTCGCCAAGCTGGGCGATTTCGGGCTCTCACGCCAGCGCGACGACCTGGGCCAGACGGCCGAGGGCTACCTGCTCGGCACGCCGCATTACATCAGCCCGGAGCAGGCTAACGGCGACAAGCAGATCGACAGCCGCAGCGACCTTTACTCGCTGGGGGCGACCTTCTTCCACCTGCTCAGCGGCCAGCCGCTGTTCCCGGGCGACAACCTGCAGCAGGTGGTGCTCGCGCACCTGACCAAGACGCGCCCGCGCCTGGCCGACCTGGCGCCCGACACCAGCCCGGAATTCTGCACCATCATCGACAAGCTGGTGGAACGCGAACGGGAACAGCGCCACCAGAGCGCCGCGGCGCTGATCGAGGCGCTCAACGCCCTGCCGCCGCTGCGCAGCCTGAAGGGCCTCTCCACATAGCAGCCCGGCGCCCACTGTGCCAACCGGGCGCGCTCGCTCGATGAAAATCACCTCACGGTCCGAAACGTCGTGCGGGGGCAGCCGGCACACTTCACCTTGCCCGGGATCGTCCCCTCTTCTTCAAACGCGCTCGGGAAACGTGACCCGTCACGGGTATACTGTTGCAGCGGCCACCATCACGGTCGCGCGGATCGACAGGTTCAACATGAAACCAGCCCGCACACTGCGGATCGCCACACTGGCGCTGTTGCTGCTGGCCGTGAGCGCCTGCCCGGAAGACGTGAAGCAGGAGGAGCGCAAGGCCACCCAGGACCTGCTGCTCGACCAGTTCGACGCCACGAGCTTCCCGACCTCGACCTGGACCATCACCGGCACCGGCACGCTGGTGCAGGACCTTGCCGTCGGCGCGCCCGCGCCGGCCATGCGCCTGGACAGCACCGGCACACCGGCCGGGCTGATTTCCGCGCCCCTGGAAGCCGGCGCCCACTTCCGAGTCAGTATCGCCATCGACCCCGCGCCCGGCAGCGGCGCCAGCGCCAGCTTCGTGCTGCGCAACGCGTCGGGCGGCGCGGTGGTGGCCTCGGTCACCGTAGAAGAAGGGCAGATCACGTACGTGATGGGCGCGGCCGCGCCGGTGGTGAAGACCTGGACCACCGACGGCGCATTCCATGTGTTCGAGTTCGAGGGCAGCAACTCCAGCGTATCCGGCGGCCACTGGTGGAAGCGCGACGGCAGCCTCGAGGCCAGCCACCTGCAGCCCACGGGCGCCAGCTATATGACCATGGGCCTGGAAGGCACATCTTCAGGTAACGCCTGGTTCGACCATGCCTGGGTATTCCGATACCTGGCCTACCCGCACTGATAACCGCGCCGAGTTTCAGGCGGCGGAGTGCAGTCAGGGGCCACGAAAACACGAAATCACAAAAGGTAAGGCCACAAAAGTCTCGCTGCGATACTGACGGCCGTCGTGCGATGACGTTCAGCGTTTCGTGCGCTTTACTTTCGTGCTTTTGTGCTTTTGTGGCCCAGGCCGCAGTAATCCCAGCCCTTCCATGCGGCCGGGGCTTCGGCAAACTGCGCCCATGCGAATCTTCCTGACCGGCGCGGCCGGCTTTATCGGCTCTCACCTGGCCCGGGCCCTGCTGGCCCGCGGCGACAGCGTGGTGGGCTTTGACGACTTCAACGACTTCTATGACCCCGCCATCAAGCGCCGCAACGTGGAAGATACCCGCAAGCTCGGCGGCGAGTTTCACGTGATCGAGGGCGACCTGCGTGACGCCGAAGACGTCAACGCCGCGCTCGGCGAGGTGGACGTGGTGGTCAACCTGGCGGCCCGCGCGGGCGTGCGCCCGTCGCTGGAGCAGCCGGTGCTGTACACGGACACCAACGTGCGCGGCCTGGTGCACATCCTGGAAGCCATGCGCGTGCGCGGCCTCAAAAAGCTGGTGCACGCCAGCTCCAGCAGCGTCTACGGCGGCCAGGAGAAAGTGCCCTTCAGCGAGGACGACCCCATCAACCTGCCCTGGTCGCCCTACGCCGCCACTAAGCGCAGCAACGAGCTGATGCTCGCCACCTGGCACCACCTGTACGGCATCGAAAGCCACGCGCTGCGCTTCTTCACCGTGTTCGGCCCGGGCCAGCGGCCGGACCTGGCGATTGCCAAGTTCATCAGCCTGATCGAGCAGGACAAGCCGATCCCCTTTTTTCGGCGATGGCACCACGGGGCGGGACTACACCTTCATCGACGACATCGTGCAGGGCGTGGTCGCCAGTATTGACCGTGTCAGCGGCTGCGAGATCATCAACCTAGGCGGCGACGAGCCGGTGACGCTGACGCAGATGGTGGAAACCATTGAGCAGGTGATGGGCAAGAAGGCCAAGCTCGACCGCAAGCCGGTGCAGCCCGGCGACGTGCCGCGCACCATGGCCGACGTAAGCAAGGCCCGCAGGATGCTGGGTTATGAGCCGAAGACCAGCTTTGCGGAAGGTGTTGCGAAGCAATATGAGTGGTGGAAGCAATTCAAAATTCAAAATGCAAAATGAAAAAATGGTCACAGCGGGGCAGTGCCATTTTGAATTTTGAATTTGTCATTTTGAATTGATTGGAGTCCGCATGCGAACCACGGTTTGCGTGATCCTGCTGCTTCTGTTTGCTGTTGAGCCTTTGGCTCGGGCTGACGAAAAGCCCAAGGATACGGCCGTTGCGGTCAAGGCTTTTGAGTCCGAGCACTACCGCCTTTACACCAACGTGGACGCCGCGACATCCGAGGAATACTCGCGGGTGATTGAGACCGCGTGGCCGCTGCTGGAAGAATTCTTCGGCGCGGCGCCGAAACTCAAGAAGGGCGAGAAGCTGGACGTCTACTTCCTCGCCAGCCAGGAGGACTGGCAGGCGCAGATGAAGGGCGACGGGGTCGGCATACCGATGGGTGCCGGCGGCTATTACTGGCCGGGCAACAAGACCGTCTACCTTTGGAAGCAGCCCACGCTGTACACCTCGCGCCAGTTGCTGCTGCACGAGTGCATGCACCAGTTCCATTACCTGGCCTGCTGCGACAACAAGGGGCCGAAGGATGTCTGGTACATCGAGGGCGTCGTCGAGCACCTGTCGCGCCACTACTGGGACGGCGAAAAGCTGACCCTCGGCGTGGTGCCGTTCTGCAGCCTGGAAGACTACCCGCGCCTCGCGCTCGAGCTGTACCAGCGCGACGACTACGACCTCGCCGCGCTGATCAGCGGCGAGCGCGCATCCGCCCGCCCCGAGCAATGGGCCCTGGTGCGCTACCTGCTGCAGCAGGGCGATGCCAAGCAGCTCAAGGCCCTGCGCAAGAAGCTGGACGGCGGGCAGGAAGGCCGCAACGTGTTCAAGAAGCACTTCGGCGACCCCAAGAAACTGCAGCCCAAAATCCACGAGTGGCTCAAGACCCAGCAGGAGCCCTTTGTGCCGGTCTGGAACGAATGGCAGGGCCAGGGCGCAAACGCGGTGCTGGGCACGGCCGCGGTCACCAGCGCCTGCCGTGCGCGGGAAGACGCGACCGAATTGTCGGCCACGCTGCACGTGCCGGAGGGCGCCTGGAAAGGCGGCCTGCTGGTGGGCTTCAGCGATGCCGACAACTACACCGTGGCGCTGCTGAACAGCGAGGGCGGCTTCAGCATCAACCAGCGCGCGAACGGAACGTGGAACGTGCTCAAGCGCGGCGACGCGCCGCCGGCCGTGGAGGGCAAGTACCGCCTGAAGGCCGTGCGCAAGGAAGGCAGCATCAGCATCGGCGCAAACGACGTTGAGCTGGGCAGCTTCGAGCTGAAGGGCGCCAAGCTGGGCGTCTGCCTCGAGAACTGCTCGCTGCGCTTCACGGACATCACCTGGAAGTAGCTGGCGCTGCAGCAGTCACAAGTTCTGCCTCCTGCAGAATGGTCCGAAACACAACCTCGAAGAACGGCAACTGCATGCTCACGTGGAGGCGCCAAGGCGCCAAGAACTGCAGTGCTTCTCTTGGCGCCTTGGCGGCTTGGCGTGAGGCCGCTGTGCTTTGGTTTTAGGGGCCACAAAAGCACGAAAACACAAAAGGTACTGCGCACAAAAGCAGCAGCCTTTTCGTGGCGGTTCCTTTGGTGTTTTCGTGTTTTCGTGGCCTGCTGCAGTTTCCACGAATCGGTCTGAACCGCGAAGTACCGCCAAGCACCGCCAAGCACCGCGAAGAACGGCAACTGCATGCTCACGCGGAGGCGCCAAGGCGCCAAGAACTGCAGTGCTTCTCTTGGCGCCTTGGCGGCTTGGCGTGAGTCTGCTGTGTTTCGGTTTTGTGGGCCATAAAAGCACCAAAACACAAAAGGTACTGCGCACAAAAACAGCGGAGCTTTCGTGGCGGTTCCTTTGGTGCTTTGGTGTTTTCGTGGCCTCCTGCAGTTGCTACGAAACGGCGTGAACCGCGTCGTTCGATGCCTACTACTATGTGAGGACTTGGTTGCCGGCGGACTATAGAGTGATTCCCAGCTTCACCGTGAACCAGCTCCCGCCGCCGTTCTCGAATGCGAACCAGGTCCAGCCGATGTAGACAAACACCGGCGACAGGGGGCGGCCAAGCCTGATGCCCGCGCTGATCTCGGGCTCCGCGAACACCCCAGGGTCGAAGTTGAGGTTCAAGGCGCCATCCAGGCGGAACTCGACCACACCGACCCCGAAGAACGCCCAGTGTTGCAGCCGCAGGGCGGCGCGGTGGTCCAAGCCTCCTTCACTATGTGCGAACTGCGTCCCCTCGCCATAGTGGAACCCCAGAGCCAGTCCGGTGCCTCCACTGAACAGTGTCGAGCGCTGCAGCGGGAAGCCGCCGCTGCGTGACAGCGACACCTTCCATTCACCCGGTTCGTCTCCGAAGTAATCGACGCCAAAAGAATAACCGCTTGTAATCCAGGCGCGCATCGGGTTGGGACTGACGCCGAAGCCGCGTTCCCAACCCGCATCGAAAGTCAATTGATGCGGCGCAAGAAGTTTCTGGTTGAAGCTCAACATCGGACCGAACACACGATCCACACCCACCCGGAACTGCACCTCCGCGCCGTACCAGCCTGAAGAGTCAAAGTCGGAGCGAAACTGCCCTGCGGCATCCAGCAGGAACGGCAACCGCCACGGCGGTGCGATCTCTGTAGGTGGCGCAGGTGGCTGCGGTGCAGGGGGTACGGGCGGCTGGCCAGCGCATGCTGCGGATAGAAGAACCGAGACAATCAGGATGGCCAGGCGCGGAAGCATCCTCAGGACCTTCGCAGATCGCGGATCAGCGAGGAGTCTAGCAAGACGGAAGCATCATGCTCAACACCAATGACACGGAGCTTGGCTGCCTCGAGCTGAAGGGCGCTAAGAACTGCAGAGTTGTTCTTGGCGGCTTGGCGTGAGTCTGCTGTGCTTCAGTGTTAGGGGCCACAAAAACACGAAAACACAAAAGGTACTGCGCACAAAACAGCGGGGCTTTCGTGGCGCTTCCTTTGGTGCTTCCGTGTTTTCGTGGCCTGCTGCAGTTGCCACGAAACGGTTTGAACCGCGAAGTACCGCCAAGCACCGCGAAGAACGGCAACTGCGTGCTCACGCGGAGGCGCAAAGGCGCCAAGAACTGCAGTGCTTCTCTTGGCGCCTTGGCGTGAGGCCGCTGTGTTTCGGTTTTATGGGCCATAAAAGCACGAAAACACAGAAGGTACTGCGCACAAAACAGCGAGGCTTTCGTGGCGCTTCCTTTGGTGCTTCCGCGTTTTCGTGGCCTGCAGCAGTTGCCACGAAACGGCGTGAACCTCGTGGTTCGGAAACTGCATGCCTCGTTTCACCGATAGCACCTGGAAGCGGCGCGGTGCTGGAAACCACGGGTGAACACAGATAAACACGGGCGTGTGGTTCCGTGTCCTTCCGTGTCCCTTGGTGGCTCACTTTCAATGAAGCTGATCGTCGAAATCTCGCAGGGCCTGGGCAACTGCGTGCAGGGCACGCCGCTGCTGCACGCGCTGTGGCTGATGGGTCACGAGGTTGACCTCTACATCAACAGCCCGATCGCCGACAAGCTCAAGCCCCTGTGGGAGAAGTGGGAAATCCTCGGCCGTATCTTCACGCACCACGAGCAGCTCAACATCAAGGACTACGACTTCGGCGTCAGCGCCTACGGGCGCCGCCAGCTGGTGCGCATGCTCCCTCCCGGCCTGTGCCTGAAGGTCGAGAAGCGCCACGTGCAGCGCCAGAGTGAAACAGAAGCCAACGTCGAGCTCGCCCGCTGGCTCGGTTATTCCGGGCCCACGCCGCGCTCGCATGTGATCGGTCATGACCCGAACCTGGAACGCCCGCCCGAGCACCGCCACAAGCGCACCGCGCCGACCGGCGCCGTGGTGGTGCACGCCGGCTGCGACCCCAGCAATGCAGTGAAGCGCTGGCCCTTCTGGCCGGAGATCTGCCGGCGCATCGCGGACACCGGGCGCGACGTGATCATCGTCGGCACCCACGACGACCGCAGCGAAGAGAACTGGGAAGATGAGTTCGTCTCGCGCTTCCACATGGAACTGCCCGAGCTGGCGGCGCTGCTTGACGTGTCAAGCTTATACCTGGGCAATGACTCCGGCGTGGGGCACGTGGCGGCCGCCGTCGGCCTGCCGGGCCTGATGCTGTACGGCCCCAGCAACCCGGTGAAGAACGCGCCGAACTCAAGCGTGATGCGCACGCTGGTCGCGCCCGGCGAGCAAGGCGAAGAGCGCGACGTGAAGGCCGCCCGCCCGGTGCCGATCGAGCGCCTGACCGTGGACCAGGTATGGAGCGAGGTCGAGAAGCTTCTCGCCAACCCGCAGCGCGAGCCGGAGCGCGAGCTGCCGCAGCGCGTGCAGGACTCGCCCGAGGCGCGCTGGGAGCACTACGTGCACATGACCCAGGCGCAGCCGGAGGTGCCCGGCGTTGAAGAACGGGGACAGTCCCCTGCGGGGACAGTCCCCAAGGTCAGTGTGGTGATCCCCAGCTACAACCGCGCGGACAACCTGGAGCGCGCCGTGAAATCGGCCTTGGCGCAGACCATGACCGATCTCGAGGTGCTGGTCGTGGACGACGGCAGCACGGACGACACGCCCACGCGCTTCGCCAGCCCGCCGGCGCGCGTGCGCTACATCCGCAAGCCCAACGGTGGCGCCAGCAGCGCCCGCAACGCCGGCTTGCGCCGCGCGCGCGGCGAATGGATCGCGCTGCTGGACTCCGACGACGAGTGGATGCCCGAAAAACTTGCCGTGCAGCTCGTGGCCATCGGCGAGCAGTACGTCGCGGCCGCCTCGCGCCACGTGCACGTCAACGCCGACGGCTCGCGCGAGACCAAGCCGGAAATCCTGCCCGGCCGTGACAACCACCTGTTCCGCGACCTGTACGAGAATCTGTCATTGAAGACCAGCAGCCTGCTGTTCAAACGCCACCTGCTGGAGAAAATGGGCCTGTTCAACGAGCGCTTTCCCATTTCAAACGACTGGGACTTTTTCCTGAGGCTGGCCCGCGCGGTCAGCAACTCCGGCATGCGCATGGTTGAGCAGGCCCTGCTGACCGTGCACCGCAGCCCGGACAGCATCAGCAAGGTCGGGCGCGAACGCGCGCTGGAAGAGGCCTACAGCCGCATCTGCATGGTGAACGCCCTGCTGCACAACCACGACGAGCAGGCCATCCGCATGCACGTCAACCGTGCCGCCCGCAAGCACCTGGAGCTCTCGCGCGCCTACCGCAAGGCCGGCGACAAACACCAGGCCAAGCACCACGCGAAAGAAGCCATCCGCGCCGGCCTGATGTTGAAGGGCATCTGGCGCTGGCTGCAGGCGTGACGGATCGCGGGCGCCCGCCCGCAAAAACCCGGGCTGCAAAGCCCCGGGGATCAGGCGCGGGTGGGTCGGATTTCCATCTCGATCATCAGAGGGAATGTTCTCCGCTTTGGTGTGAGCCTTTACAGGTGGTTCCCGGTCATGCCCGATCCCCGGCCGTTGCCGGCCGGGCTTTGGCGCAGGGGGCTACACGCCTGCGTGGTTTGAACGTACATTCCCGGCGTGACGACGAACCCGGAATCGGTTGCCGAAGCCTTCGCGGACGGGCCTCTCAAGGCCACGCACAAGGCCACGGTGCGCGACGGCAAAAAGCGCGAGAAGCGCCTGGACCGCCTGCGTCTGCAGGGCTTCTGGCCGGTGTACGCCGCCTTCATCGCGCTGGCGTTGCGCCCACCGCTGGCTGAGGAGCATGTCGCGCTGGTGGTCATGCGCTTTGTCGGCCTGGGTTTCGCCCTGCTGGGCGTGGCCATGCGCATCTGGTCTATGGGCTACCTGCTGAAGAAGACCGAACTCGCCACCGCGGGCCCCTACGGGCGCACGCGCAACCCGCTGTACGTCGGCACCTGGCTGATCGGCTGCGGGCTGGCCCTGCTGGCGGCGTGGCCCTTTAACCTGATACTGCTCACGATCTACAACGCGCTGTTTTTCGTGATCTATCGGCTGCAGATCGGCATCGAAGAGGAGATGCTGTCCAGCATCTACGGCGAGCCCTACCGGGTGTACTGCGCGAACGTGCCGCGCTTCTTCCCGCAGTTGAAGGCCTGGCGCGTGGGCGACGTCAGCCGATTCAGCCTCAAGCGCGCCTTCCAGAATCGCGCCTGGGAGCCGGTGCTGGGTCTGCTGTTGCTGCTGGCCCTTCAGGTTGCGGCCTGGGGCCTGGTATGGCCGGCGATCAAGGGCGCGGACTTAGGGCAGGCCTGGCGACAGTTCATCGCCGGCGGCTGGCTGGGCTTCTAGTCCGGTTCCTGCAGAAGCAGCCCCCGAACGAGCTTCAGCAGCCAAGTCCCGCTCACTCCTCCGAAAAAGGACTTCAAGGCAGACGTCGATCCGCATCTGTCATTTGCCTGCACCGGATTCGCCGGTTAGTGTGCTGTTGAAAAGGGGGCGTGATGACTATCGGTGAGAACCTGACTGAATTTGCGGGCTTGCCCGTCGAGGACTTCCGGATGTCCGAGGGCATTTCCAGGCCGGAAAGCGTCTGCTACCGCGTCAGGCTGGACTGGGACGAGCACGAGGCGGGCACAACCTTCATGGAGGTGCTCAATCGATTCCTTGACGACCCCAATCTGCCGCGTGTGAAGTCCTTCGTGATCGGCCTGTGGGCGCCGGAAATGGAGGGGGACGCGCTGCTGGTTGTCAGCAGCCTTGCGTCCGCGGCCGACAGATTGAGGAACCTGGAGGCCCTGTTCGTCGGCGACATCACCTTCGAAGAGCAGGAGATCTCGTGGATCCAGCAGACGGACATCACGCCGCTGTTTGATTCGCTGCCCAAGCTGAAGACGCTTCGCGTACGCGGCAGTGACGGCCTGCGCATGGCGTCAGTCCCGCACGCCAACCTGCGCGAGTTTGCCCTGGAGTCCGGCGGCCTGCCGTCACACGTGATCCAGGCCGTGCTCGGCTGCGACTTCCCGGCACTTGAGCATCTGGAGTTGTGGCTTGGAGACAGCGGCTACGGCTGGGATGGAACCGTCGAACTCCTCGATCCCCTGCTGCAGGGAAAGCTGTTCCCGAATCTCAAGTACCTGGGCCTGCGAAACTCAGAGATCTCCGACGAAATTGCCGAGGCCATCTCCACGGCGCCCATTCTCGAGAGACTGGAGGTGCTGGACCTCTCCATGGGAACCCTGGGCGACCGCGGCGCCGACGCGCTGCTGAAGGCCCCGGCGCTAGCTAAGCTCAAGAAGCTGGATGTTCACCACCACTACATCTCTGACGACAGGGTCCGGCAGCTGGGCAACAGCGTCAAAGAACTCAATGCCGGTGACAAGCAGGAACCCGATGACTGGGGCGGCGAACAGCATCGCTACGTCGCCGTCGCTGAATAGCGCGGGCGGCAGGCGCTCATGGGTGGTTGTCGGCGATCCGGCCGATAACCGCGTGGCGCTTTTTCTGCAGGCGTGCCGCGAGGCAGATGCACGGGCAGAGGTACTCGACTATCGCGCCGTCCTCGACGACAGCGAGCTCCTCGACGCAATCCCGGACCACACGTTCGTGCGGCTGGAGTCTCCCGGACGTGCGCCGGATCTCTACCTGCGCCTCCTCGAGATAGGCGGCGGATGCCCGCCGGCGCGAATCCCGAAGGGTCTGATCCTGCAGCCCGACGCCTGGTTCAGGGGCTTTCATTCGATGCTGCGCGAGATCGGCGGGCGCCTGCAAGGCCGCGTGACCTGGACCGCCCACCCCGACGACATCGTCCACCTGTTCGACAAGCCCCGGTGCCAGGCAACCCTGGCGGCGGCGGGCATCGCCGTCCCAAGACAGCTTGGCGCCATCCGCGCCTATGACGAGTTGCGGCGGCGGATGCGAACCAATGAGGTCAGCCGCGTGTTCGTCAAGCTCCGCAGCGGCTCTGCGGCTTCCGGCGTCATCGCGTTGCGGACGGCGGGCGACCGCGTGCAGGCCGTCACCACCGTGGAGCAGACCGAGTCAGGCCTGTTCAATTCGCGGCGCATCCGCGAGCTGTCCACCGAACGGGACGCGGCCGCCCTGGTGGATGCCCTTTGTGCTCACCAGGTGTTCGCCGAGGAATGGATCCCGAAGGCAGGGCTGCGCGGACGTACATTTGACATTCGCATCGTGACCGTAGCCGGCGACCCGCAGCACGCCGTGGTGCGGCTTTCAAAGCACACCATGACCAACCTGCACCTGCTCAACGACCGGGCAAGCGTGGACGAGCTGCGCGGGCGGATGACCGGCGAGGCCTGGGATTCCCTGCTGGACTCGTGCCGGCGCGTGGCGCGCCTGTTTCCGCGTACGCTTCAACTGGGACTTGATGTCGCGGTGCTGCCGGGCATGCGTTCCCACCGGGTGCTCGAAGTCAACGCGTTCGGCGACCTGCTCAAGGGCGTGACCCACGGCGGCCGCAACACCTATGACGCGCAGCTGGCTGCGGTACAGGAGGGCTGGCGCGGTGAGTGATTTCGAACTGCTGGTGTTCGACCTCGACGGAACGCTGATCGACCGCGACGGCGCGCTGCTTTCCGCGTGCGAAAAACTCCTCGGTCCGCGTCCGGCGGAGGCGCAGGGCGAACTCGCTTCGCTGGTGGCAGCTTCCGGCAGTATCCGACGCCTCGCGGCACGGTTCCGATTGCCGGCCGATCAACTGCGCAAGGCCATGCTGGAGGAGCTTCGCCCGCGGGCGGAAGTTCGGCAGCTGCTGGTGCGGCTGCGAAAGGATCACGGCCTCGTGTTGTACACCAACGGGTCCGCAGCGGTGCAGCATGCAAAGATTCGCGCGGCCGGCCTGGATGGCTGTTTCGACCGTTACCTGGTGTCAGGCGAGGTCGGACTGCGCAAACCGGACACCGCGTTCCTGAAGCTCGCCCTCGGCGGAACGCCGGCTGCAGACGCGCTGGTGGTCGGCGACGACCCGCGGCTGGACATCGCGCCGGCCGTCAGTCTGGGCGCTGCGACCTGCCTGGTGGGAAGCGCGGCGAAGCACGAGGCCGCGCAATCCCGATTTCACGTGGACGATGTGCTGGAGCTCACGGAGGTGTTGGCATGTCCAGCTTCGACATGAACGCCATCGTGGGCACGCACGACATTCTGTGGATCACGCTCGATACGCTGCGCTTTGACGTTGCCCGAAAAGCGCTTGCCGAAGGGCGCACTCCCAACCTGGCCGCGCTGGTTCGTGACGGCTGGGAGCGCCGCCACACACCCGGGAACTTCACGCTTGCCTCGCACGCCGCCTTCTTTGCCGGTTTTCTTCCGACGCCGGCCACGCCCGGGCCGCACCCGCGGCTGTTCGCGGCCGCGTTCGAGGGCAGCGAAACCACCAGCCCGCACACCTGGGTGTATGAAGCGGCGGACGTCCCCGGCGGGCTTGCCCGCGCGGGTTACCACACGGTATGCATCGGCGGCGTCGGCTTCTTCAACAAGCGCACCCCTCTCGGCTGCGTGCTGCCGGGTCTGTTTCGCGAGAGCTTCTGGGAACCTTCTTTCGGGGTGACCGGCCGGGACTCCACCCGGAACCAGGTCGATTGCGCGCTGAACGTGATCCAGCGCGTGAGGCCATCTCTGCGACTGCTGCTGTTCCTGAACGTGTCCGCCCTGCACCAGCCGAACTGCATCTTCGTGGACGGCCAGACAACGGACAGCCCGCACACGATGGAGGCCGCGCTGTGCTATGTTGATTCACAACTGCAGCCGCTGGTCCGCGCGATGAAGGCACGCGCGCCTCTGTTTTTCATGATCATGTCCGATCACGGCACGGCCTACGGCGAGGACGGCTATCGCGGCCATCGTCTCGGCCACCCGGTCGTCTGGGAGGTACCCTATGCCCACGGTATCGCCTGAACCGAAGCCGGCCATGAGAGCGGCCGCGGCAAGCATGCAGCAGTTGCTCGCCGGCACGTCGTACGTCAGCTACAGCTACGGCTATCCGCACAAGACGGCATACCGTGCGCTGAGTCCGCGCAGGCTGCAGGAAGTATGGAACGCCGAGCCGCGGGACGCATTGTTCCTGTACGTTCACATTCCCTTCTGCTCCGTGCGCTGCGGCTTCTGCAACCTGCTGGCCACAACCGGCGCCGAGGCAAGCCTCGTCCGGCGCTACATCGACACGCTTGAGCGCCAGGCCGTGGCCACCCGCGAGGCAGTCGGGCGCCGGACCTTCGTGCGGGCCGCCCTGGGCGGCGGCACACCCACCTTTCTGCAACCCGCAGAGCTGCGGCGCGTCCTGGATGTGATGCGCAACACCATGGGCGCGGACCTGGCCGCAATCCCGACGGGCGTAGAGGTTTCGCCCGAGACTACGGATGGGGAGCGCCTGGCCGTGCTGCAGGAGTTCGGCGTTGACCGCGTCAGCATCGGCGTGCAGTCATTTGACCAGCGCGAGGCCGGCGCGATGGGCCGCCCGCAGCGCGACGCCGACGTGCACCGGGCCCTGCGACTCATCCGCGACCACCACTTCCCGACGTTGAACATCGACCTGATTTATGGCGGTGCCGACCAGACCACCGCCAGCTGGCTGGCCTCGATCCGCACCGCGATCGAGTACCGCCCTGAAGAACTCTACCTCTACCCCCTGTACGTGCGGCCGCTGACCGGTCTGGGCCGGCGCGGCCAGTCGTGGGATGAACAGAGGATCAGCCTCTACCGGGCGGGGCGCGACTTCCTGCTCGAGCAGGGCTATCAGCAGGTGTCCATGCGGATGTTCCGCGCGCCCCACGCGCCGACATGCACCGCGCCCGTCTACTGCTGCCAGCAGGACGGGATGGTGGGCCTGGGTGCGGGGGCGCGCTCGTATACACGCGAGCTGCACTACTCCACGCGTTATGCCGTCGGCAGAGCGGGCGTAAGCGCCGTGATTGAAGACTATGTCAGCCAGGATGCCGCGGCGCTGGCGACCGTCGACTACGGCTTTGAGATGGACGACGGTGAACGGCGGCGAAGGTTCGTGATCCAGAGCCTGCTGCAGGCCGAGGGCCTTTCGCGTACGGAGTACCGCGGCGCCTTCGGCTCGGACGCGCTCAATGAAATGCCGGCGCTGCAGGAGCTGCAGCAGCACGCGCTCGCGACCGTCACCCAGGACCGGGTCTGCCTTACGCCTGCGGGCCTTGAACGGTCAGATGCGATCGGTCCCTGGCTCTACTCGGCCCGCGTCGGCCGCCTGATGGAGGAGTTCGCGTGGACATAGGCTTCGACCTGGCGATCCTGTACCGCGGCTCCCTCGAGAGCTGCAACTACGATTGCTGGTACTGCCCGTTTGCCAAGGCGCAGGACTCGGCGGATTCGCTGGCGGCGGATGCCGCTGGGTTGCAGCGCTTCGTCGACTGGGTCGCAGCCAACCCCACGCGTCGACTCGGCATTCTGTTCACCCCGTGGGGTGAGGCGCTGGTGCGCGAGTACTACCGCGAAGCGCTGGTTGAGTTGAGCCACCTCCCGCACGTGACGCGCGTGGTGGCGCAGACCAATCTGTCATATCCGCTCGATTGGCTTGAAAGCGCCGATCGCCGTAGCGCGGCGCTCTGGTGCAGCTATCACCCGAGCCAGACTTCACGCGAGCGATTCCTGAGCCAGACCGCACGCCTGCGCGAACTCGGCATTCGGCACACCGTGGGAATGGTCGGCCTGAAAGAGGACCTGCCTGAAATCGAGTCGATGAGGGCCGCACTGCCGGAACAGACGACGCTTTGGATCAACGCCTACAAGCGTGAAGCGAACTACTACACGGCCGACCAGGTCGCCCGCCTGGGCGCCATTGACCGGTTCTTCCCGTTGAACAACACGTATCATCCCAGCCGCGGAAAGGCATGCGAAGCGGGCGCGCGCACAATCACGGTCGACGAAAGCGGCGAAGTTCACCGATGCCACTTCGTCAACCAGCGCCTGGGCAATCTGTACACCGACGACCTGGCAGCCATGTTGAAGCCCCCCGCGCCCCCGAATAAAAACCCCCCCTCCCCCAACCGAACCCCCCCGGGGGGGGGGAGGGCACGCCCCCGCCCCGCACGGGGGGCACCGACCCCGGCAAAAGAACCGGAGCCCCGAACCACGCTCGGGTTATGCCGCGCCGGCCGGGATGAGATTCCGAAGTCTCGCGCGAAGCCTGTCCGGGTAGCGCAACGCGCACTCCCACACCACTGCAACGCGCCACGCTCCTGGACGCTCTGGAACGGACCGGGCAGGAGTGGCCAGAGACGACGTTTTCCGCCATCTTGCGTATTGTCCGCTGTGAAAGAGCCTGCCCCGGGGCGGCATCCAACCCACTGCCGGGCCGCCTCGCATCAGCAGTAAGTCTGCGTTCAAGGCTGGAGCCACCTGTCGGATTTGAACCGACGACCTGCCAGCAGCCCGGTGGGCTGTCGGCACAGCGAAGCAGCCGGCCGAAGCGCCCGCGTAAGCGAAGCGGCGCGGGCGCAGCCCGCAGGTCGGCGGCGGAAAAAAGAAGAGGCGTGCCGACACATTCGGCACGCCTCTAGCCTGGCCTGCCGGCCGAAGCCTTGGCGAAGGCTGGAGCCACCTGTCGGATTTGAACCGACGACCTACGCTTTACGAAAGCGTTGCTCTACCGCTGAGCTAAGGTGGCTGATTGTCGCGCCTTGGCCGCGCTTGCGCCGCCTGAGGCGTGGGCATGGTCCAATCCACTCCCCCGCCCGTCAATGGGGGCAGCCGCACTCCGCTGATTGAACTCGCTGCTGTTTCAGCGGGCCGGGGTTTTCAGGCAGTGCTGGGCGATCTCTATAAAATGCTCCAGCGTGGGCGTTGTGCGGCCGGGGGTTTTGGCGCGGTCGTCCCAGCGCCTTACTGCTATCGCCTGCTGCGCCCAGGGGTTGGCTTCGAACTCCTGCAGCTCCGCCTTGCCCATGGGGCCGCCCTGCAGTTGCAGCACGTGCACGGACGCGGCCGTGAGCTGGTTTTCGTAGCCGGGCTCGGTGGCGGCCAGATAGCGCTTGGCGGCGACGTGCCAGCGGATGGGCTGGGTCACTTCTTCGGGGAATGCGCGCGCCAGCCACTTCTCGGCCACCAGCTCGTGGCCGTCGTCCTGGTTCCAGAAACCCACGTAGTTGACGTCCTCCAGCGGCAGGTTGTGGACCATGTGGCCGATGTCGTGCAGCAGCGCCGCGGTGATCATGGCCTCGGGGGCGCGGGCCTTTTCGGCCTCGCGCGCGGTCTGCAGCGCGTGCTCGAGCTGCGTGACGACTTCGCCGAGGTAGGGTATGTGCCGGTACTTGAAGAAGACCTGCTCGATTTCGGTAAGGATCTGCATGGCCGCACCGGCCACATTGTAAGCGAAATCACACCCGAAAGGTCATTAAGGAACGAAAAATCCGGGGCCGCGTGGGCGGCCCCGGTTGTTCGTGGATCAGCGCATCTGGAAGAGTCGCAGGCGCGGCGTGCCGCTGATGTCCATCACGGCGCCGGCCATGACGCGCATGGTGCCGTCGACTTCGGTCCAGTCCGGGTTGATGGCGAACTGGGTATTGAAGCCGGGCACGGTCGTGTTGCCGGGGTTGGCCAGGTCAATGTAGACCGCGTTGGTGCCGACGCCGGTCGTGGCGTTCCAGCCGGGCACCGTGCTGTCGTAGAGGCGCAGGCGCAGGGTGATGGTGGGAACGACGATCGCGCTGTTGAGCCGCGCGCCGATGCACATGGCGTCACCGGTGCGGTCCGGGTAGACGATGCCGGTCACCTTGGCCTCGACCGTGCCCGCGAGAGACGTGGCCGTATCCGTGCCGTCAACCACGTCCGGTTCGTGCGGCGTGACCCAGGTAGAGTTCAGCCAATCGGCATTGTTGCCGTTCAGCATCGCGACGCCGATCTGGGGCCCGCCGGCCGTCGAGCGCTGGGCGCGATAGCTGATCACGGCCGTCGCGGCGCCCAGCCCCTGGAACGAGAACAGCTTCGGCGGCGTCGGGAAGACGATCGGATTGCCGGCCAGGGTCTGGTTGTACTCGAGCAGCACGTCGTCGCCGTTGACGCAGTTGTCGACCACGGTCGGGGTTGCGCTGAAGCTCTGCGACGAGTGCTGATACAGCACGCCATAGAGCCGCACGTCGCCGGCGCCATCGGCCTGCGTGAAGGTGAGGATGCCGTTGCCGTTCAGGTTGTGGTTGATCTCGGCGTAGGTGACGTGGTTGGTGGTGCCGTTGTCGACGCGCGTGAGCGTCAGCGCGGCCGCGTCGCTGGCGTCTTCCACCGCCCAGCTGCTGCCGTCGAAGGTGTTGACGAACAGCGCCCACTCGCCGGTTGTGTTGACCTCCTGCTGCCACACGACCGCCCGTCCGGCGAGACGCGGGTTGTTCTTGTTCAGCAGGTCGGTGTTGAAGAACAGGCGTTCCACCCTGGTTGCAGCCTGGTTGTCGTCGATGAAGAGGCAGCCCTGCCAGGCGGCGCTGTCGTCTTCTTCGTCGGCGTCCCAGTAGTTGGCCAGGCCGCGGCGCACGGCGTTCACGTCCTGGCAGAACATCGCCAGCACGTGCGCGCCGCGCAGGATGGTCTGCTGGAAGAATTCCGTGCCGCCGCCGAAGATGCGCCCGCCGTAGTTCTGGGCGCCGAGGTCGGTGCTGTGGCGTGTGGCGTCTCCGGCGCCCGCGCCGCTGTAGGTGATGCGCTGTGCGGCTGAGAAGCTGTCGTTGTGGGCGCTGTAGAACACGTGCCAGAACGCCTCCACGCTGCCGTCGTCAGCGCCGAACACGATGTGCGCGTTGCCCGCGAGCGTGAACTCGATCGAGAAAATGCTGACGTCAATGCCGCCCGCCGGGGTGCCCGCGGGCGTCAGCGCCTGGCGCGCCGTGAAACTGCCGGCCGTGTCGTCCCAGCACGACGCGTACAGGTTGTTCGCGGGTCCGTCGACCCACACGGCGATCACCTTGCCGCTGCGGTGGGCCTCGATGTGTCCGCGCACGCCGTACATGCCGGTATCGATCTGCGTGGGCGTTGAATACGCGCCGGCTGCCGGGGTGAAGCGCGTCGCGAACACGGCGCCGCCCGTTTCGCGGAACATCAGGGCGTGCACGTCACCGGCGCTTGCGTCCCATACCACTTCGTGGTCGGCCGCCGGCGCGGCGGCCGTCAGCGGCGTGATCGCGCCCAGCGTAGGCGACGCAGCCGAGTCGAAGGTGCGATACAGCAGGCGCTCGTTGCTGTTGCCGCTGTCCGGCTGGCGGAACACGACGGTGCCGCCCGCGGAGTCGCCGTAGTGCACCCAGACACCGGACGTGTTGCCCCAGGTGCCCGGATTGTGGTCGATGTTGCCGAGGTCGGCGGCGGTCATGCCCGCGAACACGCCGCGGGTGGGCGCCGCAACGTTGTCCACGGCGAAACTGCCCGTGGTGAATGCCGTGCCGACCGTCGTGTTGATCGGTGTGAACCGCAGCAGCACACTGTTGGCCGTGCCGGCGATGTCCGCGGCGGTGTCCCAGACAAACATATGGTCTCGGCCCCGCGTGGTGGCCAGCAGGCCCGTGGTACCGGAGCTGACGGGGTCAGCGGCCTCGGTGCAGTCATTCCAGTTCGCGCCGCTGTCGGTCGAGAACTCGATCTGCACGGTGTTCGCGGGCTGTTGCGTCGCGTTGGTCTCAATCAGTGAGAACGGCACGAACGCGTTGCCGTAAAGCGTGCGGTCGGGCGTGGGCGCGTACACCTGCGATGCGGTGACCGTGCTGCCGCCGCCGCTGTTGTCGATTGTGAAGGCGGTGCTGGTCACGGCCGTGCCGGCGCCCGTGCCGTCGCTGGGCGTAATGCGCACGACAAACGAAACCGGCGCGGACGTCGCGACAGCACTGGTATTCCACACGAAGACGTGCGCCTCGCCTGCGGCACTGGCGCTGAGCCCGGTGACGCCATCGCTGCCCGTGCCCTGGGCGCCGCTGATGTCGACGAAGGGGTTGCCGGCGGAGGACTGGTCCTGCACCTCGATGGCAATGTCCACGCCGGCGGAATCCGGGTCCGTGATCGTGTACAGGATCGCGACGTCGCCGCTGCTGCCGTTGGCGGGCAACTGGGTGATGGTCACAACCGGCAGGATGCCGCCTCCGCCACCACCGCCGCCACTGCCGCCACCGCCATCGTCGTCGTCACCCGGGCAACCGGCGACGAAAGCGAACAGCGCCGTCAGGACCAGCCAATAACGAATCTTCTGAACAGCCGGCATGCTCTCCCCCTCTTGGTCCGTTTGTGAGAATGAGGGACAACAATAGGCTCACGCCCGTGAGGTGTAAATCAGAAATCACAAGCCCTGCTCAGTTCCTCGGAAGATGCAATACAAAGCAACACGAGGACGGGCATGCCGCTTCGTGCCGAAGCTCGCCGCCCATGGCCCGCGCCAGCCGGCGGCTCAGCGTCAGGCCCAAACCCACGCCCGGGGCGGAGTTCGCGGCCGCCTGCGCCGACTTGCGGAAGGGCTTGAACATGCGCGTGCCTTCTTCGCGGCTGATGCCGGGGCCGTGGTCGCGCACCACCAGGCGCACTTCGCGCGCGTCGAGTTCGCACTCGATGTGGACGCGCTTGTCGTCAGCGCTCGCGGCGTACTTGCAGGCGTTGTCCACCAGGTTGAAGACGATCTGCTCCACGGCGCCGGGGTCGGCGCGCACGCTGACCTCCTGCGGGCAGGGCTCGACCACCAGCTGCATGCCGGCCTGCTCCGTGCGCAGGCGCAGGCGCTCCGTGGCGCGCTCCAGCAGGCGCGGCAGGGCCAGCGTCTCGATGCGCCCGGCCGGCGAGGAATTCTCCAGCCGCGCGTAGGCCAGCACGTTTTCGACCAGATGGCCGAGGCGCAGCGCCTCCGAGTGCAGGGTGTTGAGGTATTCGAGGCGCGTCTGTTCGTCGCGGATGCGCCCGGCGGCCAGCATCTCGGTGTACATGCGGAAGGTGGTCAGCGGCGTGCGCAGCTCGTGTGAAACCGCCGACACGAACTCCGCCCGGCGCTGCGCCAGCCCCAGCGTGCGCTGCAGCACGAACGCGAGCCCCAGCGCCACCAGCGCCAGGCAGGCCCACGCCACGTACATCGTGAGGCGCAGCGGCGAGCGCCCCTCGGGCGCCGCCACTGGCACCTCGCCGGGCAGCACCTCGATGGGCAGCGCCGCCAGCCGGTGCACGTTGGCAGCCTCAACTGTGGTGGGGTCCATGGGCGCGGCGCGAAAGCTGGCGTTCGGCAGCGCCTCGGCGCCGGCCGCGCGCAGGTCGGCCTCGATGCGCGCGCGATCAAGCAGGCAACCCTGCACGTACTCGGAGTCGCCCAGGCTGATGCGCCGCGCCAGCAGCAGGTTGTCGCCGACCCACACGGCCGTCATGGGGCCTTCGCGCACGTCGATTGGCTTCTGCAGGGTGTTCAGCTGGTACTGGCCGGCCTGCTCGATCCTGCGTTTGACGGCCTGCTGCTTGTAGGCGTCGGCGCGCTGCTGGTACTCGGCCTGGTTGACGGTGTTCTGCGCGGCCCAGCTTTCGTCGGCGAGCACCATCTCGGGCAGCACCGGGTCTCGCAGCTCGAGCTTGCGCTCGGGCAGCAGGGTCAGCAGCTGCTCGCGACTGGTGGCGGCGCCTACACGCGCGAGCTGTTTGTTCGCGTCGTCGATCTGTTGCTGGCTCAGGAAGCGCAGGGCGGCCATGGTGCGCCACTCGCCGCGCGGGACCTGGGGCGAAGTCAGCGAGCCGTCGGGCTCGAACTGGAAGTGCACCACGATCTGCGGCACCTGGTTGCGCAGCAGCGGCGAGGGCAGCAGCACGTCGCCTTCCTGCATGTCGTTGAACATGCGGGTGTAGGCCCCCTCGGCCGGGAAGAACGGCACGTACTGGAAGTAGGGGCGCGCGGCCTCGTCGGTGACGACCGGCGCTAGCTCACCGTCCATCTGCCAGAGCGCGAGGCGGATGTTTTCCTCGGCCAGGGCCCGGCGGGTGTTTTCGGCCTGGGCGTCTTCAAGCGCCATCAACCGCACGCTGACGTACGCCATCAGGCCGCCCGCAAGCAGCAGGCCCAGCGCGAAGACACTCCAGAGCAGGCTGGTCTTCATGACGCCACCGCCAGCATGTAGCCCTTGCCGCGCACGGTCAGCAGGATGCGCGGGTCATCGCCGGAATCGCGCAGCTTGTCGCGCAGGCGCGCCACGTGCATGTCGATGGTGCGCGTGCTGATGCCCGAGGGGTCGATGCGCCACACGCGGCTTAATATCTCGTCGCGCGAAATGGCACGGCCGGGGTTGACCACGAAATAGCGCAGCAGCTCGCGTTCGCGCTCGGACAGCTCAACGCGGGTGCCGTCGTGGTAGCGGATTTCGCAACGGGCGAGGTCGGCGACGCCCTCGGCGAATTCGAACTCCTGCACGTCCTGCGGACGCTCCGGCGAGCGGCGCATCACGGCCTCGACGCGCGCCATCAGCTCGACGACGCTGAAGGGTTTGACCACGTAGTCGTCGGCGCCGAGTTTTAAACCCGCAACGCGGTCTTTCTCGTTGCCCAAGGCGGTCAGCACGATCACGGGCAGGGTGGGGCGCACGCGGCGGACTTCGCGCAGGATTTCAAGGCCGTGGAGTTTGGGCAGGGCAAGGTCAAGCAGCACCAGGTCGCAATCCACCTGCAGGGCGGATTTCAGGCCGGCCTCGCCGTCGGCGGCCTCCAGCGCGGTGAAGCCCTCGAACTTCAGGGCGTCCACCACGCCGCGGCGGATGGCGGCGTCGTCTTCAATCACCAGCACAGTACGCAACATGCGCCCATTGTAAGGAAGCGGCGTCGCCCGCGCCTGAGAATTGAAGGTGGTCTGCACAAAGCCTCCATCTCGACTGCACACAAATGATAGGCCGTGCCGGGCATCACCCGTGTAACAACGCTGTAAAAGCCGCGGCAGTCAACTTATAAATGTAGTAGCAGATGCGAGGAGTCGGTATGAAATGGCAGCCAATCCTGTTCGTCGCTTTGCTGCTGCTTGTGGTTGGGTTGGTAGCGCTATGGATTTTGAACGCTGACGGACCAGATTCTACGACTTCACCCGCCTTCGGGTTTGACGGGCAGACTGCAAGCAACTCCGCACCACTCGCGCAAGGTGAACGCACGCCCTCGGCACCCGAGTTAGCGGAGCCGAAGTCGGATCAACCTGCCACAACTCCGCCGGTTGAGGGGCCGCCTGAGCTTCCCTCCATGCCAGAAGCGCCTGTCGAGACTGCGGTCCTCAGCGGTGAGTTGTGGGTACCGCTGGCCTATGGAGATGCTGTGTTCGATGTCTTCCATTGGGCTGGCATCGAGACCCCGGCAACCCGCGCCGAGTGGGAACACGGCGGTACCCGGCTGATTGTTCAGGACAATCGATTCAGTCTCGAGGGTGTCAAACCGGGGGCCTGCAGCCTGGCAGTGTTTCAAGGCGATCTGCTTCTTGTTTCGGAAGCGGTCGTGGTCGAACCGGTCGGCAAACACGTAGTCATCAAGTTGCCCGAGCCGGACCCCGGCTTCCTCGTCATTCACGTCTTCGACCCTGACGGTGGTCCTGCATCCGACGTGAGCGTTAATGTCTGGGTGGAGGCACCGCGCGGTGGATTGCACGTAGGACGAGCCGAGTTGCAACCCGACATGACCTATCGGATACGGCGCGTCAAGGAAAGTGAAGTCCTGGCCCGGCGCGGGAAACGCGAGCAGGTCGATCAGTGGGTCTATTCAGTTGCGGTAGGGAACTCTGCTTACGGTGAGTTGAAGGTGGAGCACCCCTGGCTGTCGGTTGAGGATCCGACAGTCCGGCTTACGCCTCCTGCCTTCCTCAACATCACGCTGACTGGAGAATCCGTCGACGCGGACCCTGTTCGCTATGCATTTGCTCTACACCGCATGACTGGCGGCAGGGGAGTTTCATCGGTAATAGCTCCTGCTACGGACACCCCCATCCGGCTCGGGCCAGTCCAGAGCGGCAGGTGTCTTTTAAGACTCTCGCTACTGTTCCGCAGCAACCGGAACGATTTCGACGGATACGCAATAGACAGTCGTGAGATCGAACTGCAGCCCGGTGAGAACCAGTACGAATTTGCCCTGCCCCTGCTGCATGCCGTGCGTTTTCACTACGCCCAGGAGCGCAAGGCGAGAATCGAGCTAACTCTGCGGGAAGAGGTCGGCCTGCCGCTCACTTGGGACGCCGACGGATTCTCCGCTTTTGACGGCCTGCCAGCCGGCAAGTGGAAGCTCGTGGATCGCCTGTACGGCGAGATGGAGTTCGAAGTGCCGACTGCGGGCGATGTGGAAGTCGTGCTGCGCCCCTACGATGCCCTGGTAATCACCGCCTGCGATGAAGACGCCGAGGCGTTCCGGCAAGGCTTGCGCCAGGGCGACATCATTGTTGCGATCGAGGGGGTGCGTTTCACCAGCGCTCTGGATGCGGGTAGACGATTTGCCGAAGCGGCCGAGCAGGCCAATCCACGACTCACCATTATCCGCGATGGCACGGAGCAACAGGTGACGCTTACGGATCCAAAGCAGGCTGTCCGCGACCGGACGCTGCGCAAAGAGTACGGCTACCGCCCGCAGTAGCTGACAGGAGCTAGCATGAACAAGGCAGTACACGTCGCGCTTGGGCTGGTGCTGGGGCTGCTGGCCGGCCTGGCGATTGGTGTGGCCGTGACGCAACGGGCGCCTGGCGCCCATGGTCGCTGACGCCCTGCCCGCAGCCGACGAGCCGCTTGCCGACACGCCGCCGCCGGAAGCGCTGCCGACCGAAACATCGCCTGAGCCCACGAGGGAGTCCGCGAAAAAGCCCGCGGCCGGCAGCAGCCTTGCGGATCTCATCGCCGCCGCGGACACGCTGCCACTGCCCAAGGGGGACGGCGTGATCACCGGCGTGGTGCGCACGCAGGCGGGCGAGCCGCTGGCGGGAGTGACGATTACCGCCACGCCCAGCTACCCCGAAGAGCGCAACTGGAGCGGCCTGGACACGGAGGCGCGCATCCGTGAGCAGATCCGCTACGAGAAGTGGCGCGAACTCGCACGCCGCAACGTCGTCACGGGGGCGGACGGCAACTACCGTCTCGAAGGACTGGCGCTCAAGACCGATTACAGCGTGTGGGCGGAACTGGAGGGCTGGCGCTTCGAGCGCACACCGCACCGCAACTATTTCCAGGCCGGCATGGAGGCGAATTTCAAAGCACTGGTGAACATCATGGTGCCCTTGGAAGTGCGGTTGCCGGACGGCCGCGCGCCGCGGCAGGCGGAAGTCAAGTTCCACAAGGCGGGAGAAGAGAACTCGGTGTTCGCCACCCGCCCGCGCAACGGCACGGGCGTAATCGGCCTGGAACCGGGCGACTGGGTCGCCAGCGCCAAGGCCGGCGACGCATGGGAGTACGAGTCAGAATTGGTCACCTTCAAACTCGCGGCCGGCCAGGCGCCGCCTGCGCTGGTGTTCGAGCTGAAGGGGCGCTCGGGCTTGCAGGGCAAGGTCTCGGTTCCCGCTGGTTATCGCTTTGAGTCCCTCGAGGTCGTGGTGCTGCCGGGGGAAGGAGTCGAGCCGCCGCCGCTTCTGACAGCCAGTATGCTGGAGAGCAAGGTTGCCGAAGTCGTGGTGTGGCCGCGTGAAGCATGGTCGTTCCAGGTCCTGGATCTCGCGCCCGCAACCTACCGTGTCGTGCTGCACTATGGAAACCGCGTCCTGGACTGGCGCAATGTCACGGTCGGCGGCGACCTGGCAGCCTGTGACCTCGCCGTCCCGCCCGCCCGCGCCGAAGACTACTTCGCAGTTCGCGTCTACGATCCAGAGGGTGAAGCGACCGACGCCGTTCAGGTCTATCTGGCCGTGACATCAGATCAGCACGGCTACAGTGGCTGGAGTGAACAGTACCGACCGGAGCCGGACACCAGGTTGATCTGGATTCGACGCGTGACGCTTGAAGAACTGATCGGAGAGCATGCGGAACAGTGGATGTACACCATCACTGTCAGGAGCAAGAAGTACGGCCAGCTCAGCCAGCCCTATGCCCCGACCGACCGGCACGAGCTGGTATTCCGTTTCCAGCACCCCGCCCACGTCACAGTGACTGTGCCCGGCTACAACGAGCATGATCTTCGCGAGCGCCTGACCTGGAGCGTGGTCGAAGTCGGCAAGGAGGGACGACTCTTCAGGCGCTGGGAGCGTGAACGCCTGGGCACGAGCTGGAACGTCGCGCCGCTCAAGTTTGGCCCGCTCGTCCCCGGCCGATATGAACTGGTGCTGATGTTTGAGATGAAACACAGCAAACGCGAGCTGCTGCGCCGCCCCATCGACCTGGCGGGGGGTGAAAACGCGGTCAGCGCGGAAGTGCCGAGCCTCTACACGCTGACAGTGCGCTGCCGGACCAAGGCCGAGGCCGAGGGCGTCTCCCTCTATCGCGGGACGTCGAGGTACGCGACCTGGGAGGATGAAGTGGTCCGCGAGGGCGCGGTGGCGCGATTCCTGGAGTTACCGGAGGGCGAGTACCGGCTGGAGACCGGCGCCGGCACATTGGCGCTGGAGCTGTCCGCCGACAAAGAGGTGGATTTCGCGCCCCGGGTCTACGACTGCCTGGTGATCAGCGGCATCAAGCCGGGTGGTTTGATCGAGGGGCTGGGCCTGTGCAACGGCGACAAGCTGATCGCCGTGGACGGCAATCCCTGCGAGGACCTGAAGCTGTTCCGCGCGCACCTTGACGTGTCAAAGGGCAAGGACAGCACCACCTGGACCGTGCTACGCAACGGCGTGCCCATCGACGTGACCTTCAGCGGCAAACAACTCACTGAAATCCTGAAGAACCGCAGCGAGAACAGCGAAGACATCGACCTCGACCGCGCCTATCGCGACGACTGAACAGGAGGTTGGCATGAACGGGAAACTGGCGATTTCCACCGCGCTTGGGCTGGTGCTGGGGCTGCTGATCGGCCTGGCGATTGGTGTGGCCGTGACGCAACGGGCGCCGGCGCCCACAGTCGCTGACGCCCGGCCGGCAGCCGACGAGCCGCTTGCCCACACGCCGCCGCCGGAAGCGCTGCCGACCGAAACATCGCCTGAGCCCGCAAAAGAGCCCGCGAAAAGCCCGCGGCCGGCGCCAGCCTGACGGAGATCATCGCCGCCGCCGAGATTCCCGAGGTCCCCCGTGGCAACGGCGTGATCTCGGGTTCGGTGAAGACCATCGACGGCGCACCCGTCGAGGGCGTGCTGGTGTACGTCTCCAGCGATTACCCGGAACGGCGCTACTACCAGGGTATGGCCGCCGAGGAGCGCGTCAGGCAGGAGATCCGCTACGCGCGCTGGCTTGAACTCGCGCAGCGGCAGGTTGCCACGGACGCTGAGGGCAACTATCGCGTCGAGGGGCTGGCGGAGAACGTCCGCTACGCCGTGCGGGCGGAGTCCCCTGCCTGGAGCATCGAGTCCGCGAATTCCAACCGTGGTCGCACCAGGCCGCCTGCGGAAATTCAATTCATTGCGCGGCCTGCAACGACCCTGCTGGTTCAGGTGCGGTATGAAGACGGCAAACACGTGGAACACGCGACCATCAAGTACCGCGCCCGCGCGCTCAGCAGGGAGAGCGAAAGCTACACGCGGGACGCAGGGCCCGCAGAACTCCGGCTCACGCCGGGAGAGTGGATCATCTACGCCACTTCGGATCAGTTCGGCGCTGACGACTCACGGCTGCGCTATCGTTCGTCCGAGGTCGAGGTCCGTTTCGAGGCGGGCCAGACACTGCAGCCGATCGAGCTCACGCTGATCCGCACGCCCGGCATCGGCGGAATCATCGAGACACCCAAGGGCTTCAGCAGGTTGCCCCTTGATGTAAAGGTACAGCAGGATCCGCCCAGCGAACCGCCGAACAGCGAGAACGTGGAGCGCACCCTCCGAAGCGACGTGTGGTCCGACGGCGACGTGCTGCGCTGGCGCTGTCACGACCTGGAGCCCGGCTGCTACCGCGTCATGCTGTTCGGGGAAGAGCGGGTGCTGGACTGGGCGGACGTCACCCTGGCGGGCAACGATGCGGAGCACAACCTGCGCATGCCCCAGCCCAGCACTGAAACCCACATCGTCATCCGCGTGTACTCGCCCGAGGGCGAACTGCTGCGCGACCCGAACATAAGCGTTGATGCGTACTCGAAAGGCGGCTCCCACGGGTACACGCCACGGGTCATGCCGGCCGAAGACGGCAGCATCTGGCTGGCGCGCAATGCCCGAGGACGGGATGTCGAGTACCAGTACTACGACATCACGGTATCTCACACCGAGCACGGTCAGCGCACCGTTCGCTACGAAGCTTCTTCACGCGAGGTGCTGGACATCCACCTGCAGAAGCCGGCCTGGCTGCTGCTGAACGTCACCAACGGCAAGGATCACCCGGCCGGCAACGTCCTGGAATGGAGCCTCTGGCAGTCTGACGGAGACCGAGGTTCATACCGGCGGCTGGACAAGCACGGCGGGAGGTCCGCTGCACCCATCCGCATGGGCCCCGTGGCACCCGGTGAGTATGAGCTGATGCTGGAACTCAGTATCGGGCAATTCGAGTCGTACACGCTTCTGAGGAGCACGGTCAGCTTACGGCAGGGAGACAACGAGTTCAGCGAAAGCATTCCCGAACTGTGCAGCCTGACGATCCGCGCCGAGGATGAGTCGAAGCCGCCCAATCTGGACCTGAAATCCACCACGGGCGGACTGAATGTCGACGTGTCCCGGGGCAACTTCAGGCAAGGAGTGCTTACCATCCCGTTTCTTCCGGCCGGAACCTATCTGTTGAAATCGAGCGTTGGCCAGATGAAGGTTACACTGCCGACCTCGTCAGAGGTCGTGTTCCGCCCGCGCCCGTGGGACTGCCTGAAGCTTGAGATCCAGCCCGAAGGCGGAGTGATTGAGGCGCTGGGCGTGAAAGACGGCGACCTGCTGATCGAGATCGACGGGAAGGCCGTCGGGGGCGAACGCGAATCCCTCGAGTTGCAGGCGTCATTTACCAGGCAGAGCACCACCTGGGTGGTGATGCGAAACGGAGTGCGCACCGACGTCACCTTCGACGGCACGGCGCTCTACGCAATCATGACGAACCGTGACCGTGATTCGCGTGAGTACCTGCACGCCGAGCGCTGGGTGCGAGACTGAGACTGACCCGGTTTCAGCCTGCCGCGTCGCAGGTGATCACCACTTTGCCGAAGTGCCGGCCTGTGGTCAGGCGCTCGAAGGCTTTGGGGGCTTGTTCGAACGGCACCAGATCATCCAGCAGGCCGGCTATGTTCAGCTGCTCTGTGAACGCGTTCATGGCCAGGAAATCCTGC
The DNA here is from genome assembly GCA_027493625.1 of Planctomycetota bacterium. Classification (GTDB taxonomy): domain Bacteria; phylum Planctomycetota; class UBA8742; order UBA2392; family UBA2392; genus JACKID01. The sequence goes on from JAOSKM010000003.1 coordinate 639,689, forward strand.
TTGCTGCCCACGAACACGCCCCTCAGCGTGGCGGCCTTGTAGACCAGGCCGTGCACATTGACCCCGCTGGCGACGCCGGTCAGCCTGCCCACCATGCTGACCTGGCCCCCGGGCGCGAGCGCGTTGATGCTGCGCTCCAGCGTGGCGGCGCCGCCGGTTTCCACCACCAGGTCCACGCCGCGGCCGTCGGTCAGATTCAGCACCTCTTCGTCCCAGTCCTCGTAGCGCCGGTAGTTGACGCCGTGGTCGGCGCCCAGCTTGCCCGCGCGCTCCAGCTTGGCGTCGTCGCTGCTGGTGATGATCACCCTCGCCCCGCTGGCCCTGGCGAACTGCAGGGCGAACAGGCTCACGCCGCCGGTGCCCAGCAGCAGCACGGTATGGCCGCGCGACAGGTGCGGCACGGTGGCGTTGAAGGCCGTCACGCCCGCGCAGGGCAGGGTGGCGCCCTCGGCGAAACTCAGGTAGCGCGGCAGCTTCACCAGCGCGGCCTGCGGAAACACGCGCAGCTCGCTCAGCACGCCCTGCAGGCCGAAGCCGAGGTCGCTGCCGTACACGCCGGCGTGCAGCCGCCCGGCCTGCCAGTTCTGGAAGAAGCAGGCGGCCACGCGGTCGCCCTTGCTGAATTCGTCGGCGCCTTCGCCCAGGGCGAGCACTTCGCCGGCGCAGTCGGAAAGCGGCACCAGCGGGGTGTGTTTGAAGGCGCCGTATTCGCCGCGCTGGATCATCAGGTCGCGGTAGTTGAGCGCGCAGGCGCGCACGCGCACCAGCACCTCGCCGGGGCCGGGCACGGGCTCGGGTGCTGATTCGACGCGCAGCTCGGCGCCGGGTTTGTCCAGCAGGTATCGCCGCATGACCCCAGAATAGAAAACGGGGAGGCCGAAGCCTCCCCGTTCTTGCTGTCTTTGCTGCTAGGCTCGGCGCCTGCGGATGGCAACCAGGCTGACCAGCGCCAGTGCCAGCAGGGCGAACAGCGGGGTGCTGCTGTCGCCCGCGACGCAACCGCCGCCGCCGCCACCACCGCCGCCTCCGCCGCTGACGCCGCCCAGTGCGGCCGTGCCGGAGACGTTGATGTCGTAGGGGCTTTCATCCGGGTCGTCGCTGGTGATCGCGATCGCGAACGAGAACAAGCCGTCGGCGGTGGGTGTGACGCTGACCGTGAAGGTGGTGCTGGTACCCGGCGCGACAGTTGCAGCCGGGGCGGCACTGAGGCTGACGGTGCAGTTCACGGTCGCCGAGGTGTTGACGCCGGTGATGTTGAGGTCGACGTTGCCGGTGTTGGCGACGGTGTAGGTGACCAGCGTGGCCTGGCCGGTGTTGCGGGTTCCCAGGTTGTCGGTGCCGCCGTCAGGGATGACGGTCGATGCGGCGTCGCTGACCTCGATGTCGGGGGCCCCGCGGCGGTGCCGTTGACCGAGAAGTCGTAGGGGTTTTCGTTGACGTCGTCGTTGTTGATCGAGATGTCGAAGCTGAAGGCGCCCGGAACGGTGGGCGTCACGCTGACGGTGAAGGTGGTGGAACCGGCCAGGGCGACAGGCGAACCGGGGTTGGAGGTCACGCTGGCGGCGCAGTTCACGGTGTTGGAGATGACCACGGTGGTGATGTTCAACTCGGCGCTGCCGTTGTTCTCGATGGTGTAGGTGATCGGCAGGGCCTGCCCGGTCTGGGCGCCGGTCACGGTGTCGCTGCCGCCGACGGGGATGGCGGTCGCGGTGGCGTTCAGGACGTCGATCTCCGGCGTCACCACTTCAACCGCCACGAACAGCGTGGTGGTGTTGGTTCCGTCGGTGACATCCACCTCGAACACGTGGGTTCCCAGGTCCGCGAGCTGCAGCGCCGCGGTGGGTGTGGCCACGATCGAGCCCGCCACCAGGCTGATGTTGAAGCCCGAGCCGCCGGCGGGGTTGCCCGCGTCGGGCGTGACGGTACCCAGCGCCGGGTTCTGGCCGGTGTTCGGGTCATCCACGTCGGCCAGGGTCAGCGCGGCGACGCTGCCGACCAGGGCCTGTCCGGTGTAGGCGGTGCCGGAGGTCTGGCCGGTGCCCGCGCCGGCGTCGACGCCGATGGCGTGGGTCGGCGCGAGGTCGAGGATGATGATGGAGGCCGTGAAGTTCACGGTGTTGATGCCGTCGTTGACGGAGATCTGCCAGGTGTAGCTGCCCGGCGTGTTGGAGGCGTCGGCGGTGCCGGTCCAGTTGAGGGTAATGGGCCCTGCAGTCGGGGTGGCGATGCTGGCCGGCGCGCTGGTGATGGTGGTGGGGGTGGCTCCCGGCGGGGTGACGGTGACGGTCATGTCGTCGGGCGTGGGGTCATCGACTTCCAGGTCGTCGTTGTAGGCGGCGCCCGGGTTCAGCGTCAGCTCATAGTTGCCGCCGTTGTTCACCCAGTTCGAGCCGGTGGGGATGGTCACGGAAGGCGGGGTGTTCGCCACGCCGGTGCCGGTGACTGTGAAGGTGTAGGGGTTCTCGTCGGGGTCGTTGTTGGCGATGCTGACGGTGAAGCTGAAGGCGCCCGCCGCCTGCGGCGCGACGTTGACGACGAACGAGCTGGTGCCCGCCGCCGCGATGGGGCTGGTGGGGTTGGTCGTGACGCTGACGTTCACGTTGCTGACCGGGTTGACCGCGACCAGCGGCGTGCCCGTGAGGTTGAGGTTCACGCCGCCCAGGTTCTCGATGTCCCAGGTGAAGTTCTGGCCGACGGTCATCACGCCGCCGATGGCATCGGTGCCGCCGTTGGACACGCTGGCCGACGTCGCGTTGTTCTTGACGTTCATGTCGGGTGAATCGCTGAGCGAGAAGTCATCAAGCGCCACGTCGTGGCTGGTGCTGCTGCCGTGGCTCTGGATGCGGAACTGCAGCTGGACGATCCCCACCGTCACGCTGGACAGGTCCACCACGTGCTCGGTCCAGCCGGAGTTGGCCTGCAGCGCGGTGATGATGTCGTTGGTGATCGTCTTGCTCATCACGTCAACCAGGTCGACGTGCAGGATGTTGGGACCGGCGGTGGTGCTGGCGTTCACCGAGTGCAGCCAGAAGCGGAACGCCGGCAGGCTCAGCGCCGAGATGTCGAACGGCGGCGTGCGCATGCGCTGTTCCGCCGTGTAGGAGTTGGAGTCTTCGAAGTAGATGTAGCGGCCGGAAGTGGTGCCCGGGTTGTGGTCGGTGGCGGGACCGGTGCCGCCGGTCGGGGTGCCGTTGTTGTCCACGTACCAGTCGTTCGTGCCGTCGCTGGTGTCGTTCCACCAGCCGTTGGTCAGCGGAACCGGGTTGGTGGAATCCAGCGCCAGGGTCTCCAGGTTGTCGGTCCAGGGGAACGACGCCACCAGGTACACGGTGTGGATGGTGGTGACCAGGGCGGTGGTGACGCGCACCGGGCCCGGCGTGGCCGAGATGTCCGAGGCCGGGGAAAGAGTCGCGCCGAAGGTGGTGCCGTTGTTGATGCCGGTGCCCAGCGAGTAAGTGACCACGTAGGAACGCGTCTGGCTGGAGGTCAGCGAGTTCAGCGGCGAGCCGCTGATGGTCAGCGTGCCGCCCGAGAAGGTCTGGGGCGAGCCGAGCTGGGTTTCGCCGGTGTCCACGAAACCGTTGCCGTTGGCGTCATCCCACAGCTTCACGGCGGTGATGTCGGTGTCGCTGATGGTGCCGGTGCGGGTCAGCGTGATGCTGTTGATGTCCTGGTTCGCGACGGATGAAGCCGTCAGGGAGAAGGACTGCACCACGTGGTCGGTGATGCCGGACGGCACCACGCCCGGCGCGTAAACGGTCTTGCCGTCGAAGGTGACCTCGGGCGCGATGATGTAGACGCCGAGGATCGTGGCGGAAGGCACGCCCAGCACCGCCGAAGTACCGGCGGAACTGCCCGCCTGCACCGCGTAGTTGAACGTCTCGGTGACGCTGGCGGTGCCGCCCAGCTTGATGACGATGAAGTAGGTCTTGGTCTCACTGGCCGCGAAAGTCGCTTCGCCGCCCGAGAACGGGATGGTCGCCTCGGCCGGGCTGCCGGCGAAGGTAGCCGTGCTGATCAGCGCGTCGCCCGCGTCGTACGAACCCACGGTGCCGCTGGCGGTCTGGTCGCGGTACACCGCGAACTCGGCATAGTCGTTCAGGTGGTCGCCGGTGCCGCTGCCCCGGATGGTGAGCGAGTTCAGCGTCACGCTGCTGAAGGCGTTCGCCGTGACCGTGAACCTGCCGGCCTCAAAACCGATGCCGCCGCCGGTCTCATTGTTCTGCACCGGCTCGGCTGTGCCGACCACCGCGGATACCGTCACGGCCGGACCGTTGATGACCAGTCCTTCCATGGTGCGGCTGGGGACGTTGAAAATGGTGGCGCTGGCGCCGGTGGCAAGCGCGGCAACCTTGTACTTGAAGGTCTGCGCCGTGATCGCCGTGCCGTTCAGCTGCACCACGATGAAGAAGCGCTTGTCGGCGGCCGGGGCAAAGGTCTGTTCGCTGACCGGCACACTGATGGTGGCCTGGGGCGGTCCGCCGCTGAAGGTGCCGCTGCCGATCAGCACGTCACCGGCGTCGTAGGATCCGGACGGTGCCGCTGGCGGTCTGGTCACGATAGAGCTGGAAGCTGGTGTAGGCGGTTCCGTGGTCGCCGGTGCCCAGGCCTTCGATGGTGATGCTGCTGATGTCGTCACTGGCGTTGCCGTTATTCAGGATGCGGAAGGTGGCGGCCTGGTAGCCGATGCCGCCGCCGTTTTCGTTGTTAAGCACGGACGCCGCGGTGCCCTTGATGGCATCCACGTCCAGGCCCGGGTCAACGCGTTCGGCGACCGTGAAGTTGGCGGCAACACCGCCGTTCAAGGTGCCGGCAAGCGTGGACCACAGCAGCTGGCCCTGGGGCAGGTTGGCAGTGGACGTCCCGCGCCAGTGCAGCGCGTCGCCGATGCCGCTCGGCGTCCAGTAATCCAGCACGTAGCTGAAGGTGGGGCCGTTGTGCCCGCCACCCGAGCTGCTCATGCCGGTCCAGGGACCGACGGGCAACTGACCCGACGAGATCTGCCAGGCCGTGAGCGGTGATGAGGTGGCGTGATCACCGAAGATCAGCCAGCGCCAGGCCTGACCGGGTTGGTAGGTCATGTCGTTGTTGTCGACCACCAGCACGAAGTCGTACTGGTAAGTGCCGGTTCCAAGATCTTTGACCTGGTACTTGAGGGTCAGAGGGACGGCTGCGAGCGACCCTGCACCGAGCAGTATGGCCGCAAGCAGCACAACCCGCAGTGTGCGGGTGCTGAAACAGTGCATCATGATTGTTTGACTCCCCACGTCGTCAATTGAACTTCATTCTTACATCCAGGAGCTCGCCACCAAACGTGGTATCGGACAGCATGGATGCAAGTGAGCGGTCATTATGTCCGCAATCCTTGCCAGTTCAAGGGTTCGCACGCATGGTCGTTGGCTTTTCCCATCGGAGAAAGAGAAATAAGTCATACACTAGTCGTGTGCGTGCTGGGCAAGATGCCGGCCAGCAATCGTGGGACTTCATTGGTTAATAGTAGGAAGCAACCGCTCCTGGCAGGACGTGAGAGAGTCGAACTCCCCCGGCCGGCTTTGGAGACCGGCCCGGCCCCGGGCCCCGTCCTGTGGTTCGCAGGCAAGGATTCGAACCCCGAAACAGTCCAGCGGACTGTTTCGGACCCGCAGCAGGCCGGCCAAAGCTCGCCGGAAGGGCGAGCGACGCCGGCCGTAAGCGGAGGGGTCGCCCTATCAGGCCGGCATTCCCTTCATCTAGAGGCTTGGTTCGCGGGCAAGGATTCGAACCTTGATTTCCTGGTTCAGAGCCAGGCGTCCTACCAGTTGGACGACCCGCGAGCGGTGTAGGGACACGCTGCCGCGTGTCCCTACGTTCCCGGTTTTCGCTTTCGAAGGACGGGGACAGTCCCGAACTTCCGAGACAGTCCCCTTCCGATCAGATGCCCGACAGGATTGTCGGGCCCACCCGGTCCTTCAGAAACGCCTTCCAGCTCTCCTGCAGCGCTACTCCACCAAGGATCAGCTGGTCGCGCGTCGGCTGGAACGGCTGGCGGCGCAGCGCCAGGCCGGCCTCAACCGGCGTGCGGTCGGCCTTCTGGTTATTGCAGCGGCCGCAGGCCAGCACGCAGTTCAGCCAGCTGGTGCCGCCGCCGCGCGAGAGCGGCTGCACGTGGTCGATCGTCATTGCGCGCTTGTGCACGAAAATGCCGCAGTACTGGCACTGGCCGTTGTCGCGCTCGAACACGCCGCGGCGCGAGTAGGGCACGCCGGTGTTGGGGTAGCCGGCGAAGCGGGCGAGTGTGATGACCTCCGGCTTGCGCACCTGCAGATGCGCCGTGCGGATGTAGTCGTGCTCGATTACATGCGCATCGGCCGGCACGGCCTTCTCGCTCAGCCACTGGGCCCAGTCGAACAGCTGGTAAGTCTCCGGGCACACGACGCGCGCGCGGCCGCGGAAAACCAGTGTCAGGGCCTGCTTGACGACCACGGTGGTGATCGGCTGCCACACGCGGTTGAGTGTCAGCACACGCTCGAGTTCAACACGCGTCATACAGCCTCCTTTCAGGGTCAGGGTCAGGCTCAATTTCGGCCGGCACGGACGAAATTGTGCCTGACCCTTTTGAGCGTTCGTTTGGTAGCGGCGGCCGGAATCGAACCGGCTGGGTTGGGCGTATGAAACCCACCCGCGTCCAACGCGCACCGCAGTGATGTTTGGGCGATTGGGTGAATGTGACCTTCACCTATCGAAGGGAAAGCGGTGCTTTCCCTTCGATACAATCGCTTCGCGATTGGTCCGCCCGGCGGGACTTGAACCCGCATCTGACCGGGTAAGAACCGGCCGCTCTGCATTGAGCTACAGGCGAATAGTGGAGCCGCTGGTGGGAATCCAACCCACGTCTCACCGTTACGAAGGGTGGGTCCTTGCATTGGACGACAGCGACGTAGGGGCCGCCCTGTGTGGCGGCCCGGCGAGAGGGCACATGGGCCCGCCCCTGCAGATTGGACCCCAGTGAGTGAATCGAACACTCGTCTCTTCTTTGTAAGAGAAGCGTCTTGCCATTGGACGAACCGGGGGTCGCGATGACAGGACTCGAACCTGCGTTCTCCTGCTCCCGAAGCAGGCGTCCTTCCCTGGACCACATCGCGTTGTGTTTGGTCGGCTCGGCCGGAATCAAACCGGCGTTTCGGCTTTCGGAGAGCCGCGTCCTGTTCCCTGGACGACGAGCCGGAAAGGGGTCTGGCTCCGCGCAGCGGTGCCTGACCCCTTTCCGGCGGTCGCCGCGAATGGCGAGCGTACGGGGATTCGAACCCCGACCGTCTGGTTGAGAACCAGAAGTCCTTGCCGTTAGACGATACGCCCGAAGCTGGCGACCCCACGGGGAGTTGAACCCCGACCTTCCCGGAGACAACGGGAAATCATAGCCGTTAGACCATGGGGCCATGCCTTGGATGAGCTGTGGCAACCTTCACCTATCGCGGGCAGAGCAGTGCTCTGCCCGCGATACATTCGCTGCGCGAATGGTAGAGACACGCGGAATCGAACCACGATCTGCCGGTTATCAACCGGCTGCTCTGCCATTGAGCTATGTCTCTGCAGGGCTGGCTCGGCAGGACTCGAACCTGCATCGCAGACTTCGCACGCCTGTATCCTTCCGGTTAGACGACGAGCCATTGGTTGTTTGCGCCAACGGCCGCTCATGCAGAGCCGCGCCCATGTGCCGGGATCGGATGGCCTGCCATGAGCGGGCCGAAGGCGAGTGAAATGGTAGACCGGCTGGGATTTCAACCCAGACTGCACGCTTGCAGGGCGTGTGTGCTCGCGTTGACACTACCGGCCCGTAGCGCAGGCGCCCCGCCTGCACCGGCCGGGGCGCCTCGCCCCCGGCGGTTGGTTCGTTGGAGCCCCCGGGCGGAATCAAACCGACCGTCTTCTGAATGGCAATCAGAGATTCTGTCACTGAACTACGGAGGCAAGCGGCGGCAAAGCCGCCTTGAGAATTGCGCCCCCGCCCAGGCGGGGGCGTGTACTGACTCAGCACCGTTGTCAAAGAACTGGCCTGCCCGCCATAGCCTTGGCGAAGGCGGGTGGAACAGCCTGGACTCGAACCAGGATCTTCCGGTTTTCAGCCGGACGCTCTGCCCGTTGAGCTACCGATCCGTTCTCCCGCCATCGGGAGGGGGTCAGGCACAATTTCGTTCCGAAATTGAGCCAGACCCCAAGCTGGGTGCAGGCGCAGAGTCAAACTGCCCCTCCGCGGTCACAACGCGGCGTGCTTTCGCTACACCAACCCGCACATGAATTCCCCAAACGAAAGCGGGGACCCCGCATGGAGTCCCCGCCGCGTAAAACCGGGCATTTCAGCCCCGCGGTGGACTCCTCAATTCGCGATCATGGCCCGCTTCCGGCCGTGGACCGCGCAGACTCGCCTGGATACCTCGCTTCGACATGACTCTGCTTTCTGGCTCAACCTGCTTCGTTCGGTACCACACAGATACACCATGCATATTGACACGTCAATACTATTCTTGACGTGTCAATATAAACGCGGTTGCCGGCCGCGCGGTTTCAAAAAAACTGCCGGCGCTTCTACTGGCGGCGCCGGCGACCCGTCAGGAATCCGCCTCCTCCTCCGATCAGCCCGCCCAGGATCAGCCCCAGCACGCCCTCGAGGTAGCTGTCCTGCGCCCGGGCGCGCTCCAGCTCGCCCTTGGCGGTTTCGAAGGCGTTGCGGGTCTGCTCGAACTTCAGCTCGCGGCTGCGGCGCTCGTCCTCTGCTGCCTGCAGCGCGGCCAGCGCCGCCTGCACGCGGTCGCCTTCGCCTTCCTTCAGCGCCTCGATGTACGCGCCGCGCGTTTTCTCGGCCACTTCCATGGCGTCGCGCAGCTCGGCGCCGGCTTGCTCCATGGCGTCGCGGGTGCGCTCGGCGGTTTCCAGGGCGTACTGCAGGCTGCTGCAGCCCGCCAGCACAACAAACAACAGGGGGATGACGTACTTCATGGGGAACTCCTTTCGGGATGGGTGTCAGCGGGTTTCCAGCACGGCCAGGCGCTCGGCGTGTTCGCTGCTGGCGCGATACAGCTCACGGATGTCGTCGCGCTGCAGCTCGGACTGCTTGGCCAGCGCGTCCACCACGCCGGCCAGCTTCAGCACCGCGTTGTTCAGTCGCAGGCACACGCCGATCAGCCCGATGCCGATCGCGCCGATCCACGCGCTGGCCACGCTGATGATCACGGCTTCCATTACCGGCCTCCCAGCAGTGCGATGTCTTCGGCGCTGGCGCCCAGGGCCAGCAGGCGTTGCTCGGCGGCGAACACCCGGTCGCGCTTCGCCAGCTCGCTCCGCAGGCGCTCGGCCTCCGCGCGCGCGTCCGTGTTGATGGCGGCGCGGAACTCAACCAGCAGCGAGGGCCAGGCCTGCTCGAAGTCAAACCCCGGCTCGAAGCTGCGCGCCGTCAGTACCAGGTTCAGGAGTTGGGTTGCCGCTGCCTGCCAGTCCATTGGATTTCCTCAGGTTGGAGTGCCGATCACCAGCAGGCGGAACGCGACACCGCTCGCGTTCCAGGCGCCGTTGGTGCTGTTGATTGTCAGGGTTTGCGCGCTGCCGGCGCCCGGGGCGTTCAGGCTCCAGGTCGCCCAGTGAGAGCCGTCGGCGTCGTACTTCAGGTTGATCGTGCCCGTGCCGCCCATCGGCCAGCTTGAACTGGGGCCGCTGCCGCTGCCGTCGCGGCACTGGTAAATGAAGTGCGCGCGGTTGATGCCGGTCAGCGCCACCGTCTTGCCGCTCACGCCGCTGCCGCTGTACTCGACCACGCTGGCGACCAGGTTGGCGCCGGCCGGATGCAGGTCCTCGAACTTCGCGAACTTCGCCACCCCCGCGTCATCGATCACCAGCAGCTTGTAGCCGTCAGTGACGGCCGAGAGCTGGCCGAGCCCCGCCACCGTGGCCAGCAGGTGCTGCAGTTGCGACTTGCGCCCGACCAGGCTGGTGCGGACCATGAATTCATCGGTGGGGCTTAGCGTGGAGTCTGAGGTGGCGTTATTGATCAGCTCGTTGATGGCGCCGTCTGCGCTGCTCGCGGCGGTTCCGCCGTTGGCCAGCGACAGCGGCAGGGCGGGCAGCTCGCTGCTGTAGGCCAGCTTGTTCGCGCCGTGGTAGAGGCGCGAGTCGCTGCTCTTGATCCAGGCCGTGTTCGCCGCCACGCCGCCCGGATTGGCGCTCTGCGGCGTGAGTTCAAGCCCCGTGGGGTCGATCAGCCCGGCCACGCCCAGCTTGCCCCCGACTTCCAGGTTGCCGTCCGTACGCAGGGTGTTTGATCCGTCGCGATAAAGCTCGACGTCCTTGCCGAATGCGATGCCCTCGTCGTCACCGGCCCCCAGCCGCAGCGCCTGGCTGTCGCCGAAGTTCGCATCCGCCGGCCCGACCTGCAGGTGACCCGTAACGTGCACGCCGCGCGACAACCCGGCCGGCGTTGACGCGTCAACATCTCGCGGCAGCAGTTCAAGATGACCGCCCGATGTGGCAAGGCGCACGTCCCAGCCCGAGTGCACACGGCCGGCGGCGAAGTGCGGGTGGCCGAACGCCAGCACCACTTCGGGGTGCAGCGCGAGGAACGTCTGGCGCGCCCCCGAATCGAGTTGCGCGGCGGGCATGGCGACGCCCGGCGGCAGGTAGATGCAGCCGCCGCCGAGGCTGGGGTCGGGTACGCCGTTCGCTTCGCCGGCCCAGCCTTGGCTCTTGATGCTGGGGCCGGGGTAGGGCGTTTCGCGCTCCTGCCCGCGTTCGCTGGGCGCCGGCACCCAGTCGTGGCTGGGCGCCCACAGCTCGTACTCGCTGACCGCCGGCCGAATGTCGTACGGCACGCACAGCATGGTCGGCACGTAGGGCGGCGGCGGGTCCTCGACCGGCGGCGCGGGCGGCGGGCCGATCGGCGGCTTCCAGGTGGGCGGGATCTCGGGCAGGAAAGGCACCCGGTACTGGATCTTCCAGCGCCCTTCGCGTTGCGTGTGGTTCCAGGGGTGGCGCTCGGCGGCGTCGTACTTGAGCTGCGCCTCATAGGGCGGCCAGGGCGGGATGCCGCCCGCAAATGGCTCAGCGTAGAACTTCACGGGCGCGTCGTGCACCGCGTCGCCCGGGACCTTGAAGAACGCGTCCGTGCTGATGTGCCCCGCGCTCTCGCGGTACACGCCGTCCTTCACGGCTGTGCCGTACAGGTGTTTGCTGCACGCGTCGGCGTCGGCCAGTATCGGCCCTCCCTGCAGCGTAGCCGTGAGGCGGCCGAGCGAGCGCCCGTCGGTTTCCGCGAACAGCCCGCGCCCGAGCACTTCCGGGTTGGCGGTGTCGCCTTCGCGCAGGTTCAGCGCCGGGGCCCAGCCGCCGTCGCGGGCGCCTTCCTGCCGGTGCGCGGGGCTGAGCGCCAGCACGCTCAGGAACTGCAGCCCGCCGCGCCGGCCCAGGCTTGACCCGTCAAGGTCATAGACCAGGCTGGAAGATGCACCCGGCTCAGGCCCACGTGCGTCGGCAACCAGCGGCCCGCAATCCACGAAGTGCGGCTCGTCGCCAAGGCTCACAATCAGGCCGCGCATAGCCTGCGGCAAAACGTGGCGGGCTTCGAACAATTGTTTGGGCGCAATCTCCGCGTGGCGTTCGTCCGGCGCCAGCACGCGCAGCCGGCCGGAGTCTACGACCTCCACGCCGGCGACGAAGAACCAGCGCCCGAACTTCGCGGCGTCGCTGCTTTCGAGAAAGAACGGAAACGCCAGCGGGCCCGGGTGGCGCAGCTCCAGCGCGCCTGTGTCGTCGCGGCGGTGCAGCGCTTCCACCGCGAGCACGCTTTCGCCTTCGGGTGCTTCGCCGCTCGCGCGCAGCACCAGCGGCCCCGCACGGAAAGCGTTGATCGGCTGGTGCAGCCCGCTAGGTGTCGGCGCCGACGAGCGCGAACCCGCCAGGCGCGGAGCGCCAGCGTCAGGCGCGGCCGGCAGAACATGCGCGCGCTCGCTGATGGTGCTGACCAGCCCATCGGGGCCGGCCTCGATAACCACACGTTCGACCGCACCCTGGGCCAGCGCTTCGCAGACACCTGCCAGCTTCGCCACGCGCCGTGAATGCACGTGTTGGTGAACGGCGGCAAGTTCGGAGGCCGCCGCGCGCAGGGCGCCGGCGTTCACCACCGCGCCGCTTTTGTACAGCGCAACCAGGTGCTGCGCGTGCAGCGTGATCGGCTCACCTTCGCCGCCGGGGAAGTCCGCCGTAAAAGGCGGGCGCGTCGCAACGTGCGCAACGCGCAGGCTCAGCTTCGCGGCGCCGCTCAGGCGGCGATCCTGCAGCGTGGGATCGTCGGCGCCGCCGCCTGGCTGAAGCAGCGCAAACGGCGGCCGCGGCAGGTAGACCAGGCCGGCGTCGGCCTCCAGCTCAAAACCCTCAATCGGCTCGGCAACCGTCTCTTCAATACTGCGCTGCGCCGGGTGTTTCGGCGCCGTGTTCAGTGGCCGTGCGATGTGTGCCGTGAGCGACGGCGGCTGAAAGGTGCCGTCCTCATTCAATCCGCCCACGGGCAGCCAGGGCAGCGTCACCCCGCGCGCGCGGAACAGCCGGAACGCGTAGCGCTTCAGCGCCGCCAGGCGCGCAGCACCGTTGGGAGCCGTGGCGGGCAGCAGCGTCTCGAAGCCGCCGTCGCTGAGGCAGGCCTGGCGCGCGACGTGCTCGCTGACTCCCCACTGCGCAAGCACCTCGGCCAGTGGCTGCAGCGCGCCGCTGTCGTCCGGTAGCACCGGCTCGAAGTCGGTCAGCTCGGACAGCTCCAGTGCAGGGCCGCCGACCACCGTCACGCTCGAGGGCCGCTGTGCCTGCGAGGCACTGATCTCGATCAGCCGTGTTTCATTCAGCGCCGCAGTTGTCTCGGCTGAAGCAACTGCAACCTGGCCCTCGTCATTTACCGTGCAGCTCAGACCCACGCTTGCCAGCAGGGCCTCGACGGCATGGCCAAGATCGCCGTTGGCGCGCAGGTTGACCGGCGCCGCCGTGCCGCCCGGCAGGCGCGGCGCTTCTGTCGCGTCCAGGCCGGCGGCCTCGAACAGGCGTTCGATCGCGGCCTGGGCGCTCAGTGGCTCGCCCTCGCGCCAGGCCGTGCCGTCGCCGACGGGCGCGTTGATTTCGCATCGCACCGGCCGGCGCCAGCTTTCGCGCAGATCGCTGCCGGTCACGCGCACGCGGCCGTCACCCAGCGCTTCGACACGCCGGGCGGTGAACTGGCTGAAGGTGCGCCGTGTTTCGGCGTCCGCAACGTGCAGCACCACCGGCCCCGTCTGCGCGATGGCGCTGGGCGGCAATACGGCTTCAAAGCTGGAAGCGCTGCCGCCGCGCCGCAGCTCGATGCGCAGGCCGAGCAGCGATTGCCCGTTGAGTGTGGCTGTGACGTGCTCGTTCATCTAAACCTCCGGCGCCAGCTCGACCATGGCCGCGCGCCCGCGCGAAACGTAGCGCCAGCTGGTGACCCAGCGGCGGTCGGCGGGCAGGCCCCCGTGCGGCAGTGAGTACTCGACGTGCCGCTCGATAAGCTCGGCGGCGTAGCGCGGCGCGGGCGGGCTGACGTGGCGGCCGTCGCCGACCGCGCTGCCCTGCTGAATGATCTCCGTCTGCGGCGCGCCCACCTGCTGGCGATATGCTGGCAGCGCGGTGTCGAGCAGCGGGTGGTCGATAACGCGCCGCGTGGTGGTGAACGAAAGCGTTTCGGTCAGCGCCAGGCTGCCGGCCTCTTCCAGCAGTTCCACGAACTCGAAATCAACGCGCCGCGTGAACGGGTTCGCCGCGATGCGCGTCGAGACCAGCCGCTCACCGGCCGGGCGCAACTCCAGCGCGCGGGCCCGGGCCGAGGCGCCCACGAAGAAGCCGCTCAGGGCCCGCACCGTGCGGCCTTCGGCATCTGTGAACTCGCTGGCGACATAGTGGCCGTCGTCCACGCCGCCGGGCAGCGGCGTGAACACCTGCTCATCTTCGACTTCGTACTCGAGCGCGGGTACCACCGTGTCGCGCGTGACCACCGTGCGCACGCGCCGCCAACCGGCGCCCAGCACGGGCTGCAGCAGCGCCTCGAAGTCGGCGGGGTTCTCGTTGCGGCGCAAGATTGCCAGCCCCTTGGTGACCAGCCTGGCGGGCTGGCCGGCGGCCGTCGCCTCGCGCACCGTGTACTGGTGCGACTGCACGGCGCTCGCGGACTCCTGCAACGTGGCGCGGAATTCCAGCGTCACCCCGCGCCGGTTGTGGGCCTGGCCGGGCACGCGCTCGCGCTCCGTGACCGCGTGCAGCGTGGGGCCGAGCCGGCAGTCCGCGACAGTCAGCACGCGCACGTCCGTGCCGTCGGCCTGCAGCTTCAGGTCGCCGCCGCTTCCCTGCGCGTCGCGCAGGCTCTGCAAGGCGGATTCCAGGGCGGCGGGCGTGGCTGCTTCGACTTCCAGCTCGATCAGCCAGCGCTCGGTCACCTCTGGTGACTTGCCCGTGCGGCAGACGTCCAGGCTGGTAGCGGCGCCGAGTGCGGCGCCGTTAAAATGCAGTGCGAGTGTCATGGCTACTCCGCCAGGGTGTCCGAGATGGTGGGCGTGCCGGACGACGGCAGGGCGATCTCCAGGCGCTCGCGCGCGAACACCTGGAACGCGCCGGCCTCGTCACTGGTGCTGTCCAGCGTGAAGCGGTCGGCGACAGGCGCAGTCTGCGGGGCCGCGGCGCCTTGAAAGATCGCCAGCCGCAGGCCCGCATGGGGCACTTCGGTCGCGGGCGCCAGCGACACGCCGTCCAGGTACACCGCGCCGTTGAAGGTCGCGCCGCAGCGGATGCGCACCTTCACCTTGTTGGGGAAGCTGCCGCGCGGCAGGTATTGCAGGCCGCCGAGGTGCAGCCACTGGCCCGTGGGTGTTGACCCGTCAATGGTGAGCGTCAGCGCCGAGGCCGCACCGTCGATCAGCAGGTCCAGCTTCACGTCGCCGCCGGAGTAGCTGCCGACGTACACCCAGGCGCCCAGGGCCCAGAAACGGCCGGATTCCAGGGGCGGGTCGCGATCGGCCAGGTCCTGCTGCAACTCGCCGGACGTGGCGCCGTTGCCGGTGATCTTCAGTGATCCGCCGCCGAAGAGCTTGGTGGCGGTATCGCGGCTGAACGCGCTGCCGCCGCTGATCACGCTCCAGTGGTCCAGCACGCCCGCGGTATCGTCCTCGAAGGCGCCGTCCGTCACCACGTTGCGCGCGTCCGTGATCGCCCCGTAGGTCACCGGGATCGCGCGGGTGCTGACCGGCGGGCCGACTTCCGGCCGAATGCGGAACTCTTCCTGCCCCACGGGCACGCGGTGGCGCGGGTTGTCGCGCACGCACTCGATGCAGATGCGCTGGTTCACGATGCGCTCGTCATCGACCAGGTTCTCAGCGGCGTCCACGGTCTGCTTGCTGACGTAGCAGGCCGCGTCGCCGGCGTTGGCGACGTCCGCGCTGACTGCACCCAGGCTGACCGCGTTGGCGGCCACGCTCTCGGCGTCGGCCAGCATGGCGCGTTGCAGCTCACGCAGCAGCTCGGCGCGAGAAGCGCCCTCGGAATTCAGCTCGGCGGCCAGGGCATCGCGGATCCAGGCGTCGAGGGACTGCTGCAGCTGCGCGCCCCAGCCGCGGGCCACGCGGGCGGCGTCGGCCAGCACGCCCACCGCGTCAAGGCGGTCGCGCTCGGCGGGTGCGTCATTGAGCACATCCACGAACTCTTCGCGCAGCTTGTCCAGGCTGCGGAAAACCTCGCCGCCGCTGCTGAAGCTCAGGTTGCGCTCGGCCAGGTTGTCGAGCTGCGTGAAGGCGCGGGCGTACTGGCCCAGCACCTGGAAGATCGTCGTGTAGTTCGGCATGGGAACCTAGCTGCGCAGGATCTGCGCGGTGAAGGGTTGGACCACCTGCCCGGCCACTGACACGCGTACGCGCGGCAGGCTCATCCGCGCCTCGCAGCGCCAGCGCGCGGCCAGGTACGCCGAGGGGTCGTCGGCGCGGCTGCTGAGGTGGTCATAGAGGAAGAAAAGGGCGTAGCGCGCTGTGACGTCGGCCAGCGGCTGCAGGCTGTCGGCGCGCCAGCCCTGCGGGAAGCGGGCGTTCAACAGGGCGTCCAGCACGCGCTTGGCGCGGGCCAGCGGGTCGGCGAAGCCGGGGCGGTTCGCAAACTGGCCGTTCGCAAGAAACGCGCTGATGCCCTTGTGCAGTGCGGCGAGGTCGTCGTCATCGGCGTAGAAGGCGTCGATCACGGCCTCGAAGGGCGTCGCGTCCGTGATGCGCACGCTGCCGCTGAGGCCGCTGGCGTTCTGGGCCGCGAGGCTGACGTCGCCGGTGTCGGCATCGAGCGTGCCTTGGGCCACCATGGTTGAGCGCGCGGCGTCGCTGAACAGGCTGACGGTGAAGTTGCCGCCGGCCTCCGTGATGCGCGTGTACAGGCGCCCGTGGTCGGTGTTGGCGCGGCTGGCGCCGTCGAGCACCCAGCGCGAGAACACGCCGTGCGGGTCGTCATGTGTGGTTACGTATTCGAGCATGGTTCACTTTGGGGAAGGCGCCGGGGCGGACAGGCCTGCCCGCCCCGGCCGGGGACATCCTGCGCGGCCTAGCTGGTGGCCAGGTTGGTGATGACGCCATGGCCGCCGTCACCGCCGTTCAGGATTTCGAGGGTGTACTCGCCGATCAGCTGCGCCTTGCGGAAGTCGCCGCTTTCGGCCAGGGGCTTCACGAAGAAGCTGCGCCCCTGCAGGGGCATGACCTGCAGCTTGTCGAGATCCAGCAGCAGGATCTTGTCCGCGGGCACCCAGCGGCTCAGGATCACGCGCTGCACGCCGAAGTCGGACTCGTAGACATCCACCACGTTGCGCAGGGCTGCGCTCTCCGGCTCGTAGCGCCGGCTGCTCTGGATGAAGCTGCTGATCTTGCGTTTCTGGAAGCCGTTGCAGACGATGGCCGTGGGGCGCCCGCCCTTCTCCCACACGTTGCGCAGGCTGGCGTTCAGCAGCGCTTCATCGAGCGCCGCGGCGCCGGCGTCGTCCACGCTGCCGGTGATGAACTGCAGCAGCCCGCCCATGGTGCGGCGCACGGAAGCGCTGCCCTGCGGGTTGGCGGCCGCCTTGAAGCCGCAGATCACCGTCTGCTCGAGGCTGCGCATCAGCTCGCGCAGGCGCTGGATCACCTGGTAGTCGAACTCGCGCTCCACGGCGTGCAGGCCGACGGCATCCATGCTGCCGCTGATCGTCACGGTCTCGGTGAAGATCTGGCTGAAGTTTTCCTTCCGCACGCGGGCGCGGTAGTTGGCGGCCGCGGCGTCTTCGCCTTCGAGTGCCGCGTGGCCGATCACGCTGACTTTCTGGTTGTCGACCACGGCCTCGGCCGTGCTGCCGCCGTAGCCGCGCGTGACGGTGAGTGTGTTGGTGCTGATGCCCGTGACCTGCAGGACTTCGTCGCTGCCCTCGGGGCGGATGATGTCGCCGACGCGGAAGACGCTGCCGTCGTCAACGACCCAGCTGGTGGCGACGTCGTCGTAGCCGGCGCCGTTGTTGACGGCGCTGAAGTTGGGGTTGAGCTGGTCTTCGAACCACTCGTGGCGCGTCGACTTCGCGCTGTAGCGCGGGCTGCCGATGGCATCGAGCAGCGGTGTGTCGAAGGGCGAGATCAGTCCGACGAGGTCGCTGACGTCGTCGACCAGCTCGGGCAGGCTTGCGCCCGCGTCGTAGGTTGCTTTGCCGGTGAAACTCATGGGGTTTGCTCCTTATGGGGTGGATGGGATGTTCGGGGTGCGTGAGGGTCCGACTTCGCCAAGGCTTCGTCGGACAGGAAATCAGCGCCTGCGGCGTCTGATCTCCTGCACTTGACGTGTCAAGCTTCCGTGCCGGAGCTGCGTTGGGGCCGGCGCGGGCTCGGACAGCTTCTGGTTGGCGGGCGAAACCGGGGACCGGGCAAACAGGTAAGGGCGGGAGGACCGCAGGGAGCTGAACACGTCCTCGAGTGCCTGTGCGGTGTCCCCGGCCTCGCGCAGCCGGTTGACGACGTCCTCGAGCTTGAGGGCGTCGCCCGGGTAGAGCAGGCCTTCGCGCGGCGCGCGGTCGTAGAAGGCGCGCTCGACGCGGGCCTGCTCCAGGGTCGCGGCGTGCTCGTGCTCGAGGCGCGCGACCTGCTCAATGGCGGTGGTGATCTCGTCCGTCGGCTCCGGCAGCAAAGCGCGGAGCTGGTCGGTGATGGATGGGGGTTTGTTCATGATTGTGTCCTTTGGGGATGGTTCTGGTTCCTGAGCCAGGCCTGGCGTGCGGCCTCGAGTGTGGGCCAGGCGTCGGGGTCGTCGCGGCGCATGATCTCCCACGGTGTGGTCATGCCCTGATTCAGGCGCCAGTCGTCCACCTGCATGCGCTCGGCGGCGCTTTGCTCGAGTTGCGGCTCGGGGTAGTTGACGTGCAGGCGGGCGTCACCGTGCAAGCCTTCGTGCTCGCGCAGCACGGCCAGGGTCACGTCGATCAGCTGCTGCTCAAAAGCGCGGAACACCTGCTGGCGCTCGACGCGGTCTTCCAGCACCGGCGTCTGCTGGGCCAGCACGCTGACGCCGCTTACGTTGGCGCCCACGTTGACGCTCAGCACGCTTTCGGGGATGCGCTGCGTGCGCAGCAGGGTCTGCAGCAGGAACTCGAGGTCGGCGATCAGCTCACTGATCGGCGCGTTGGGCGACTTGAAGTTCACGCCAAAGGGCTCGTTGCCGCTGACATTGAAGCTGATCGCGCGCGCCGGCCCGATGGCGATGGGCTGGGCCGGGTCCGGGTTCACGATCTCCATCACGCCGAAGCCCTGCATGGCCACGGTGTGCGCGAGCTCGGACAGCTTGGCGTTGAACTCGGCGTTGGCCAGCGCAACGGCGCGCCCGCGGCCCTCCGTCCAGAAGCCGTCCACGGGCAGGCGGTCGTGCACGAAGGCGAAGGGCACGCGCCCCAGCCCGTGCTCTTGCTCTGTCAAGACTCGACCGCCGGCGACGGTGGCGACACTTTCGGAGGACCACACGTGTGCAAGGGAGCCGTCGCCGGCGGCGAATGCGATCACCGCGGCCGGGGTGTCCGGGCGGTTGAAGTCAGGAATCACGGCCAGGCGGTGCGCGGGCCAGGGCCACCAGCAGACCTCGCCATGCTCATAGCTGACGCGCACGGCCGACACGCCCTGCAGGCGGGTGAGGCGGTCGAGATTGAGCAGCAGCAGGTCCGGGGAGTTGCGGTCCCAGACGCGCTGGATACGCTCGCGCACGCGCTGGTCGGCCTCAAGGCTGCGCTCCACGGGGCGGCGGTAGAGCTGGCTGAGCACGTCGATCACGACGCGGGTGATGTTCAGGAATTGCTTGTGGGGGCGGCGCAGGAACTCGCCCGCGGGCTCGCCGGGCAGGCGCGGGATGTGGCGCAGCTGGTCGCCGCGGTACATGTCCCAGGTGAAGCGGCACTGCTCGCGGAATGCGTCGTCGCCCTCGGCAGTGTAGAGTGCGAACAGCTCTTCGGGCGTGGCCGCCGCCGGGCGCGGTTTGCGCAGCAGCGGCGCGGTGTGCTCGAGGGCGACTGACAACGCTTGGGTGAACGGGTCCGGCATCGGCTTGCTCCGCGGGGGCAACCTGCCCCTCACCCCCTTGCGGCCGATGGAGTCGGATTTCGGTCAAAACGAGGCGAAACGATGGGCTTTCTCGAAGACAGGGTCGCGGCCGAAATGGCCCAGTGGGGCGGGTTTGCGGCCGGCGGCATCGACGCGGAAAAAATATCCGGGAATTTTTCGCGCCCCCCGAAGCCCGAGCTCGGGGACCTGGCGTTTGCCACCTTCAAGTTCGCCAAGGACGCCGGCCTGAAGCCCAACGAGCTGGCGGCGAAGTTGATCGAGGGCGCGAAGCCCGAAGGGCTGGTGGTCGAAGTCAACGCGGCGGGGCCCTACGTCAACGTGCGACTCAACCGCACGCTGGCCGCCAAGGCGGTGCTGGAGGAAGTCGAAATGCGCTCGGCCGGCGCCGAGCCGCAGGACTGGCGCTTCGGCGACGGCGAGGCCGGTCGCGGCAAGACGCTGGTCATTGACCTGTCAAGCCCGAACATCGCCAAGCCCCTGGCCGTGCACCACCTGCGCTCGACCATGATCGGCTACAGCATCAAGAAGCTGCGCGAGAGCCAGGGCTGGCGCGTGATCGGCATCAACCACCTGGGCGACTGGGGCACCGGCTTCGGCAAGCTGATCGCCGGCATCAAGAAGTACTTCCCGCAACTGGCCGAGGCCGCGAAGACCAGCGACCGGCCGCTCGGCGCCATGACGGTGCAGGAGCTGAACGAAACCTACGCTCGCTTCAACCAGGAAGCGAAAGACGACGAAGGGCTGGCCGAAGCCGGGCGCGACGAGTTCGCGGTGCTGGAGCGCTACATCGAGGCGCTGCTTACCAAGCCCGCTGGGGGCGAAGGCAATCGTCTGGATGAGCAGGCGCGCGAAAGCGGTGTCGTCAACTTCCGCATCTGGGAGCACGCCCGCGAAATCAGCCTCACCGAGTTCGAGCGCATGTACGCACACCTCGGCCTCAGCTTCCGCATGTGGCCGGTCGTCGATGAAGTGCACGCGAAAGTGCTGACCGAAGAACCCGAGGCCTTCTACCGCGAGCACTGCATCTACGTGGGCGAAAGCTACTACGTCACGGCTGAGGACCTGTGCCGCCGTCTGATCGCCGACGCCGTGGCCAACAAGGTCGCCGAGGAAAGCGAAGGCGCGCTGGTGATCTTCACCCACGGTGCGAAGAAGCCGCCGCTGATGCTGGTCAAGAACGACGGCGCTACCAGCTACCACGCGCGCGACATGGCCGCGGCCCTGTACCGCAAGCGGCACTGGGGGCTCGACGAAATGACCTACGTGGTCGGCGGCGAGCAGAAGCTGCACTTCGAGCAGCTGTTCAAGGCGCTCGAGTTGCTGGGCCACGACTTCGCGAAACACTGCACGCACACCGACTTCGGCCTGCTGCTGTTCCAGCAGACGGACGGCAAGTGGGCCAAGACCAGCACCCGCAAGGGCACCGCCATCATGCTGGAAGACCTGCTGGATGAGGCCGTGCAGGCCGTGCGCGACATCATCGCCGAGAAAAACCCGGAGCTTGCCCAGGACGCCAGCCTGCGCGAGCACATCGCGCACGCGGTAGGCGTGGGCGCCGTGGTGTTCAACGATTTGAAGAACGGGCGGCGGAACAACATCAAGTTCGACTGGGACGCGGTGCTCGATTTCCAGGGCGAAAGCGGCCCCTACATGCAGATGCAGTACGTGCGCATGGGCAGCGTGACCGAGAGATTCCGCGAGGTGTACGGAGAGCCGGTGTTCGAGGACGGCAACGCCGACCGCCTGGGCCTCGAGGAAGAGTGGCGCATCGTGCAGCAGCTCGCGGGCTTCCCGGACGCTGTGGCGAAAGCCAGCAGCGAGTTCGAACCCAGCATCGTCGCGCGCCACCTGGTTGAGCTCGCCGGCCTGGCCTCAAGCTGGTGGACGGCCACCAAGGACACCCGCATCGTCGGCGACGACCGCGAGCTGAGCCTCGCGCGCCTGCGCCTTGTGAACGCGATCCGCAAGGTGCTGGGCCGGGGCCTGCAACTGCTGGGCATGGAGTTGGTCGAGCGCATGTAGCTCAAACGGGCAGCGCGCCGTCTTCACTCAGCGGCGGCAGGCCCGCGAGCTTGAGCGCGTGGTTCATGCCGCTGCGCATGTGCATGGTGGTGTAGGCGTCGTTGCGCGCCACGGTTGCCGCCCATGCCGGCCCCCACAGCCTGCGCGCTTCCTCCATGCGCCCGGCCTGCGCCAGCGCGGCGGCCAGGTAGGCCTCGGCGAATTCGCGCCGAACGTCCAGCCCGTTGGCGGCGGCACGCGCAATCACGTCGCGATAGAGCTTCTCGGCGAGTTCCAGCCGGCTGGTCTGGCGATACAGGTTGGCAAGGCTGCACGACCAGCTGAGTTCAACCGGCAGGTTGCGCGAATCGCGGGCGATCTCGATCGCGCGCTTCAGCCCCGCTTCAGCATCTTGAACCCGTCCGTCCATGGAATCCAGCATCGCCAGCGTGCCGACGGCCGCGTCCTCGGCGCGCCGGTAGCCGGTTTCGCGGGCACGAGCGATCACTCCCTGCAGAGTTTCGCGGGCGATGTCGTGGTCGCCCTTCTCGCAATGCCAGACGGCGAAATTGATCAGCGACAACAGCTGCTTCTTCAGGTCGCCGCGCTCGCCCCAGAACCTGGCGGCTTCCGCGTGCGCCGCCGCGACCTGAGGGCCATTGTCCGTGTGCGACTCCACGATGACCCGGTTCGACTTGAGAACCATGTAACCCGGGAGATCCCGAACCGGGTCGATCAGCGTTTCCGCCTTGGCGAATTCCTCGAGCGCCGCCGGCAGGTCACCGAGGCGATAGCGCAGCATGCCGCCATCGAGCAGAGCCACGGCGCGCAGGTAGTTGCCGGCGGCGGGGTGGGCTGCCAGTTTCGTGAAGAGATGCAGGGCCGAGAGGTGGCGGAAGCCGCGGCTCTCCAGCTCGGCGGCGCGGTACAGGTACAGCGCCGCCTTGCCTGCGGCACGCTCGCCGGCAAGTTCCGCGTGTTCGGCCAACTCCAGTGCATAGCTGTCGGTGGGGTGCGGATCGAATTGATCCGTCCAGCGGGACTCCGCGAATCCCGGCGCGCCGCCGCACAGCTCCTCAAGGATCCCCAGCGCCAGCGCGTGCAGTGCCGCGCGCTCGCCGGGCGGCTGCAGCTCATAGGCCGCCTCGCGCACCAGCGCGTGGCGGAACAGGTAGGCAGTCTCGGCCGGGATCTCGTTCACGCGCGGATTCTAGTCGCCCTGCCCGTCGCGGTCAGGTGTGCCGGGGAATCGCTCCCGCAACTCCGCCTCCAGTCGCCCGATCGCGGCCAGGTCGCCTGATTGGCGGATGAATTCAATGCCGCGCCGCCACTCGGCCTGGTCCGGTGCGACGTTGTCACGCCGCGCAAGCGTCATCACGCGATGGCACACCGTGTAGCCCTGCAGGCGCGGGTCGCGGACCTGTTCCGCGAGCAGCGCCGCGCGCTCCAGCTCGCGCAAGGCTTCCTCGAAGTCTCCGTCTTCGAAAAGCGTGTCCGACAGGTTCAAGCGCCCCACGCACTCGGCGCCTGCATCACCGCTCGCCTGGTGCATCGCGAGCGACTCGCGGGTAAGGCGCAGCGCCTCCGCCTTGCGTCCGGTGCGGAAGTACAGCACGCCCAGGTTGCCCAGTGTTGTCGCCAGCTTGCCCAGGTTGCGGGTTTCGCGATGCAGCTCGATCGCGTCGCGCATGGCGGTCTCGGCTTCACTGAAGCGCTCGGCTTCCGTCAGCGCGTGGCCGCGGTCGGTAAGGATGCTGGCCAGCAGCGGGCGATCACCCAGCTGGCGGGCCTGCTCCATCGCCAGCTGGAAACAGGTCTCGAAGTCCTGCATGCGACCTGTCTGCGCCAGTAGCGCGCCAAGGTTCTCGTTGGCCAGCGCGACGGTCGTGCGGTCACCGGCCTTCTCAGCAAGCTCGCCGGCACGCACGAAAGCCTGCTCGGCCTCTGCCGGGCGCCCGGTGCGCATCATCACCACGCCCAGGTTCGCCTCGCAGCGCGCGGCCGACGACGTGTCGCCCGCCGCCAGGCTGGCCTGAAGGGCTTGCCGCATCAGTTCTTCGCCCTGCGGCACCTGGCCCTGCATCAGGTAGAGCGTCGCCAGCTGGCGCAGCACGACGGCGTGGTCGGCGTGCCCTTCGGGCAGGCATTCAAGCGCCTCGCGGAACAGCTTCTCGGCCTCGGTAAAACGGGTCATGTTGCGGTAGATGTCCGCCTCGGCCATCAGCGCGCGGCCCCGCTGTTCATCGCTGAGCGCGTGGACGGCCGCCTGCTGAAAGCTGTTGATGGCGTCCTGCATCTCGCCCTGGTGCATGTGGGCGAAACCGACTGTGCGCGCCAGTTCGCTGCGGGTTTCTGCGACGCCGTACGGATGTTCCAGCAGCCGACGACCCGTGCCAATCACGTTGCCGTGTGCATAGCGCCGTCGCGAGTGCGCATGGGCGCGCCCCAGGAAGCGGGCCTCGGCCTGCAAGTAGCGCTCGGCCTTGCCCTCGAGTTGCGCAGCGGCATGGGCGTGATCCGCCAGTTCCAGCGCGGCGGAATCAAGCGTCTCGCTGTCCAGCAGCTCTTCCAGCACATCCACGGCCAAGGCATGCAGCGCGGCGCGGTCTTGCGGCAACTGCAGCTCATACGCACCCGCACGCACCAGCGCGTGGCGGAACAGGTAGGCGGTCTCTGCACCGGGCTCAGTCACGGCCGGATTGTAGCGGGCAACTGCGGGTTGAATACACCGGCCCGGCCAAGGGGTGGCCGGGCCGGTGGCGTGGCGCCCAGTGCTAGCGGTCTACCTGCAGGCCTGACGGCACGGTGTCCGGCACCTCGTTCATGCGGTTCACGGCCGCGGGATCGGTCAGCGATTCCAGGAACGCCACGATGTCGCTCACCTGCTGGGGCGACAGGTTGCCCGGCACGTTCAGGAACAGCTGGCTCGGCGTCTGCAGCACGTTCTGTGTGGGCAGCAGCGTCGGCGCCAGGTCCGCGGCCTGCACCATGCTAAGCCCCGTGAAACCGTTGGTGCTGGCGGCCTTGTTGCGGTAGTGGTTCACGACCTCATTCAACGTGTTGAACGCGCCGTTGTGCATGTAGGGGGCGGTCAGCGCGACGTTGCGCAGGCTGGGCACCCGGAACTGGTAGCGGTTGCCGGCGTTGCCCGTGGTGTTCTCGAAGCCGAAATCCTCGCGCCCCTGCAGGCCCTGGTTCTGGCCCGGGCCGAACTGCGGGATGATCACGTTGTGCGTGCTGAAGTTGGTCAGCAGCGGGCCGCTGTGGCAGGCGTCGCAGCCGCCGGGGCCGAAGAAAATGCTGGCTCCGCGTTTCTGCGCGTCCGTCAGCGCGTTGGCCTCGCCGCGCAGGTAGCGGTCCCAGGGCGCGTTGTTGAAGGTCTGGCTGCGCTCGAAGGCCGCGATGGCGCGCGCCATGTTGTCCACCGTCATGTTGCCGGCGCCGAAGGCCTGATCGAACATGAGCACGTAGTCGTTGATCGCCGCCAGCCGCGCCACCAGCGCCTGGCGGTAGGCGGCGTCGCTGAGGCCGTCGAGGCTGTGGCCGCTGCCGCGCATCTCCGTCACGTTCACCAGCGGGAACAGCGCCTGGGCCGCGTCGGGGGGCAGGTTCATGGGCCCCTCGGGCGTGATGGTCTGCTGCTGGCCGGGCGGGATGCCCACGCGCTTGTCCCAGAACAGCTCGGGCATCATGCCCACGTTGTAGATCGCGGGCGCGTTGCGCGGCACGAAGGTCTTGGCCGGGTGGTCGCGCCCGGGGCCGATGCCGCCCGTCGCGCCCACGCCCACGCTGAGGTTCAGGCCGTCGCCATAGTTGAAGCGCGGGTGGTGGCAGGTGGCGCAGGCGACGTCGCGGTTGCCGCTGAGTTCTTTGTCGAAGAACAGGTTGCGCCCGAGCTCGACTTGCGCGACGTTCAGCGCCGGGGGCTGCGGCATGGGCTGGATGTTCTTCTGCGCGATCACCTGGCGCAGCTGGTTCTCGAGCTGCGGGCTGCCGGCCACGCCCTGCACGTTCAGCGTGAGCTGCGCGAACAGGGTGGTGACGCCGTCCGTGGCTTCAATCGCGAAGCCCCACGCGCCGGTCAGCGCCGGCGTGCCGCTGATATCGCCGGCCGAGGTCATGCTGACGCCGGTCGGCAGCCCGCCCGAGGTGATGGCCACGGAAACCGCGCTCTGGGCGCCGGTGAACGGCAGGCTGGTCGAGTAGAACTGGCCGACAGTGGCGAGCGGCAAGGCGGTGGAGGTGAGCGTCAGCACGCCCGGCGTGCCGCCTCCGCCGCCGCCGGAACCGCCGCCGGGGCTGCTGCCACCGGAGGAAGCACCGGCCGAGCCGCCGCCCGGCTGGTCGCAAGCCGCGGCCAGGAAGATGAAGAGGATGGAGAGGGCCAACAGGCCCGGGGCGGAGTAGCGCATGGTGTAGTGACCAAGGGGCAAACCAGGGGCTTCAGAAGGCTCACGCACCAACCCCCACCCGTTTCACGCCAAATCTTCAAAACTTCGTGCGAACGAATGAACGACAGGACGGCCGGAGGCCGTCCTGTCGTTGTTAGTGCGCCCCGGGGTCAGGCGGCGCGTTGCTTCTCTAACACTGAGGTGGTGGGGATGCGGCGGGTTGGGGTTTCGTCTTCGTTCTCCGGCTTGCTTACGTCCTGGAAGGTCCACATGGCGGCCACTTTGGCCGAGGCTCCCTTGTAGAAGCCCACTTCGTCCGCGAAGTAGCGCGGGTTGCGGAACGTGCCGAACACCATGTCCCACAGCGGCAGGTCGCTGTAGTTGAATCCGTGCACACCCCGTGCGTGGTGCAGCGAGTGGCTTTCCGGCCGCTGTATCACGTACCCCAGCCAGCGCGGGGTGCGCAGGTTGGCATGCTGGAACATGGCGTTGAAGCCGATGAAGGCGCCCACGATCGCGGCCGACCCCGCGCTGAGGCCGAGCAGCGGCGCCACCACCAGGATGGGCAGGCTGGCGAACATGAAGAAGTCCAGCGGGGCGGTGTAGTTGGCGCCGAAGGCGTCGTGGCTCTCGGTGCTGTGGTGGGTCTGGTGGGCGGCGCGCCACAGCCAGTCAAAGCGGTGGGCGCTGCGGTGGTACCAGTAGTGCACGAACTCATAGACCAGGATGCCCACGCCCGCCGCGGCGAACAGGTTCCAGCCCGAGAGGTCAAACAGGGAGGGGAAGGTCAGCACCTCGCCCCACAGCCACGCGACGCCGAAGCTGGCGGCGACGGCGGCGAGGCTCATGAGCAGGCCTCGCAGGCGGTACCAGCGTGGCGCGTCGTATTGCTTGGGGTGATGCACGAGGTCGAGCAGCATGAAAGCGGGAATGAATCCGAGGGTGATGAAGCCGAGAATCTCTGTCCAGTGCATGATCGTCTCCGGGTCCGTGCCGCCGGGGCGGCGTCTAATTTATACCGACTAGTTGGTATAACATGACGGACAGCACGGCAAGCGGATTCCCGGAAAACTTCGGAAGCGCCGCAAGTCGGCTGCCCGGCACGACGCACGAATCGTCCGGCGATGTCACAGAACCCTTGAAACAAAGGCATGGAACCACGAAGGACCACCAAGGGCCACGAAGGATCAGCCAACTCGAGAGACCTTCGTGGTGCTTCGTGGCCCTTCGTGGTTGACCGCCGTTTGGAATGCGCGGCGCGCGAAACGCGTTGCAGCTTGTGTAAACAGACTGTATCGTATAGGATCAGCCCATGCCCCGCGACGGCACCATCACACGCACGCGCATCCTGGATGCCACACTGGCCCTTGCCATGGAGAAAGGGCTGGCCGCCACGTCGCTTGACGAGATCATCGCCAAGACCGGCATCACCAAGGGCGCGTTCTTCTACCACTTCAAGAACAAGAACGAGCTCGCCATCACGCTGGTCAGGCGCTTTGCCGAGCAGGACCACGAGATCTACAAAACCGCCACCGCGCGCGTCGAAACCCTCAGCCGCGACCCGCTGCAGCAGGTGCTGCTGCTCTGCGGTCTCGGCGCCGAGCTCTTTAAAGAAGTGCCCGAGAACCCGGGCTGCCTGATGGCCAGCTACTGCTACCAGGGCGATCTCTGGAGTGAAGAAGCCCGCCAGGTCTGCGAAGTCGCGCTGAAAGAGTGGGCCGACTGGATCGAGGCCAAGCTGAAACAGGCCGCGAAAAAGAACCCGCCGGCCGTGCCCGTGGACCTGCGGCAGGTGGCTGAAATGTTCCAGGTGATCTTCGAGGGCGCGTTCATCCTGGCGCGCACCTACAACCAGCCCGACATCATCGCCCGGCAGGTTCTCGCCTACCGCGACATGCTGGAGGCGCTGTTCAAGCCGGCCGCGAAGCCCCGGCGCTCACGCTGATGCCGGCTGCAGGCGCGCGATGCGCTCCGGCACGGGCGGGTGGCTGTAGTGCCAGGCTGAGTACAGAGGGTCGGGCGTGAGGGTGCCGGCGTTCTCGCGCGTCAGCTTGATCAGACCCTGGGCCAGCTTGGCGGCGTCGGCGTGTTGCGCGGCAAACGCGTCGGCCTCGAACTCGTTGCGGCGCGACAGCAGGTTGCCCAGCGGCGAAAGCAGCGCGAAGAACACCGGTGCGACCTGCAGCATCAGCAGCAGCGCCGCGTGGTCCGAGGCGCGCGGCACGCCCAGCTGCGCGTAAAACCACGGCTGCCCGTGCAGCCAGCCCAGCAGCGCGCTGGCGCCCAGCACGAACAGGCCGGAAACCAGCAGCGAAACCAGCTGGTGGCGCTTGCGGAAGTGCCCCAGCTCGTGGGCCAGCACGGCCTCGATCTCATCGCCATCGAGCTGCTGCAGCAGGGTGTCGAAGAACACGATGCGCTTGCTGCGCCCCAGCCCGCCGAAGTAGGCGTTGCCGTGGCTGCTGCGGCGTGAGCCGTCCATCACGAACACGCCGCCGCTGCGGAAGCCGCAACGCTCAAGCAGCGCCTGGATGCGCCCGCGCAGGCCGGCGTCGTCCAGCGGCGTCATCTTGTTGAAGATCGGCGCGATGAAACGCGGATAGGCCCAGATCAGCAGCAGCAGCGTGGCCAGCCACATGCCCCACAGCCCCAGCCACCACAGGCCGCCCAGGGCCGACATCAGCCACAGCGCGGCTGCACTCAGGGCCCCGCCCAGCACCAGCGTCAGCGCCAGCACCTTGAGCTGGTCGAGCAAGAAAGTGCGGCGCGTGCTGCGGTTGAAGCCGAAACGCGCCTCCAGGCCGAAGGTGCGCCGGTAGGAAGACGGCAGCCACGCCAGCAGATCGAACACATACAGACCCAGCACCGTGCAGACGCCGACCAGCAGCGGCTGCTCAAACAGCCGAAGAAACAGACCGTCCAGCAGCGCGATCCCGCCGCCCAGCGTGTACAGCAGCAGCAGCGCCGCCCGTAGCAGCCGGTCTTCGCCCGCCGCGCGCAGCTTCGCCACGGTGTAGTCGGCGGCCTTCTGGTGCTCGTCAAGCGAGATGCTTCCGGCGAAGTCGGCGGGCACGGCGCCGCGGTGGGCCAGCACGCTGCGGCGCTGGCGGGCGTCGAGCCAGAATTTCAGCGCCAGGTCGAGCGCCAGCGCTCCAATGAACAGCAAGCTGAACCATCCCATGGGGCCAGTATACCCGCCCGCGGGCCCGCGCACCCGGTGACGTGCGGGCCAGCGTGCCGGATTCGGGCGGCGCGTGGCGACCTGTACCGGATCCGGGTGGTGACCAGACCGTGACGTTTTGCACCGATAGGGTGTGGCAATCGCCCATGACACCCGGCTACAATTTCAGGCCGCGCGGCGGGCAGGTGCGAACCGTCGCCCATGGAGGAGGAACCATGAAGAAGCTTTCGATCCTGGTTGTGCTGTGCGCCTTCGCGGCGCTGACGGCGCAGCCGCTGTTTGCGGGCCCCGGCTGATGAGGCACCAAGACTGCGGGCGGTGCGCCCGCGCCAAAGAGGGTCGTCCCCAAGGGGCCGACCGTTGTTCAGCCTTCCACCTGTGACGCCAGCGAAGCCGTCGTCACCGACGCCGCCGAATCCAAGAAACCGCTGGTGCTGCTGATCGCCAAGGGCGAAGGCACCTGCTTCAAGGAAGGCGATTTCAGCACACTCGAGAGCCGCGCCGTGTTCGTGAAGATTCCCTGGCGCGCCGACAAGCTTGAGGAATCGGCCTCGCCGGTCCCGACCAGCAAGCTGCTCTCGCCCAACCCGTCCGCCGCCTACGACGTCAAGGGTGACAAGCCCTGCCTGCTGGTGTGCGACTGGTTCGGCAACGAGTACTTCCGCATGGAAGAGGAAGTCTCGGTCGATGAGCTGACCAAGTTCCTGCTGAAGGTGAACGAAGAGATCAAGGACAACATCGAGAAGCTTCAGAAGAACTACGACAAGGCCAAGGCTTCGCGCGACGGCGGCGACCGCAAGAACGCGATCAAGGGCATCCTGAAGAACTTCAAGATGGACGTGGTGGGCTTCGACCCGCAGCTTAAGACCATCGAGATGTACAACAAGATCATCGAAGAAGGGCGCACCGAGGCCAAGGAAAAGCACTCACGCAATGACCTCGACGGCCTGAAGGCGATGCAGAAGGAGTTCAAGGACACCGAGCTTGAACCGGAGATCGCCGAGATGCTCAAGAACCCGGTGGGCGCGGACAGCAGCCCCACCACGCAGGACAAAAAGTAGAACCAGACCGAGCCTGGCAACACGGGCGGCCGCTTGGCCGCCCGGTTTCATTTCGCGCCATCCCGGGCTGGAGCATGTTCACACCAGGCCGGGAGTTGAGTCGTGACCGGAAGTTACCCGCGAGTTTGCGCGTCCTGGCGACCGTCGCGTGACTTCGTTGAAGACCCGCTATTCCCACCACTCTTCTTCGAAGTTCTGCTCGGCGTCGATGGTGGTGGCCGTGCGTGCCAGCAGCTTCGAGAGCCGCTCGGCTTCCTTGAGCGCCGTTGGGTCGTTGGCGCCCTGCCTGGCGTGCAGCGCCTGCAGCATGGCCCAAGCCGTCACGGTGTCCTGAGGGTTGACCAGCCCGGGGTGGCCGCGGCTGCTGCCGAGCGGCAGGTCGCTGGCGATGACCCATGCGGCGAAACGCCTGCAGCTCGGGAGCGTTTCGGGCGCGATCATCATCTTGTACCAGTTGCGCGCGATCACGCTGCAGTTGCCCGACTGCATGCTGGAGGCAAAGATCGCTTCCGTGGCGTCCCGGCTGCTGCTTCGCATCACCAGCCTGGGGCCGGCCTGCTTCAGCTCGGGGGCGGCGCGCTCGATCGCCTGCATGTCGGCCGTGTCGGCGTTCGGGATCAGCAGCTGTTCGAGGTAGCCGAGCAGGTCGTCGGCATCGCCGAACTCCAGCAGGTTGTCGCGCGTGGCGGGCAGCTCGAACAGCAGCAGCGCCGGATTGATCGGGGTGCGAGAGCGCGAGTCAAGGGCGCGCGCCGCGGCCTCGAGGCGGCAGCGCATGGCCAGGCTCTGGTCGCCGCCCTTGCGCGCCAGCACCGCCGCCAGCGCCAGCAGGTGACTCTGGGTTTCCAGGCCCAGCATCGCGTCGCGGTTGAACCACAACAGGCGTGCGGCGTCCTGCGCGGCGCCTGAGCGCGCCAGCAGCCGGGCCGCCTCGAGCAGCAGTCCTGTGTGCACCACCTCCGGAATGCCGGCCTCGGTCCGCGCCCCGGCGTACAGTGTGTAGGTTTCGCTGGGGCGGGTCTGCAGCCGGGCGCGCAGGTCGATCTGCGACTGGTGCTTGCCCAGCCACTCCGCAAGCGCGGCCAGTCCGGCGGGCTTGTCGATCAGCAGCCGGGCCCGCAGCAGCAGCGCGCGCGACTCCACCATACCGAGCACGGGGCCGGTTTTCTGGCTGAGGGCCTGGCGCACCTGCCAGTTGTTGTTGGCGCGCAGCTGCTGGATCAGCTCGCTCGTGCTCTCCAGCGCCTGCTTGAGGCTCTGGCTGGCGACGTGACCCTCGGCCAGGAAGGCCTCCAGTTCCGCGGCCGGCACCTCCGCCGCGATGCGGGCCGGCAGCCCGTACATGGTCTGGCGCGCGAGGTTTTCGCCATCGGGGAGCAAGCGTGCCGCGCCCTCCACGGTACCGATGCCGGCCGAGCCTCCCCACAGGTCGATGCCCCCGAGCTCGCGCATCAGCAGGCGGATGTCGGGCACGGCGCCGATCACGGCGCCCGCGCGCAGCGAGGTGCGCAGCAGCGGGTGCACGGCGGCGTCCAGCCTGGCGACCTCCACGCCTTCCTCGCCGTCGGCTGGTTGCGCGGGCCGCTCTTCGGCGGCGGGCTTGCCGTCGCCGATCGCCACCAGGGCAAGCTCGCCGAACAGGCCGTCCTGGTACAGCGGCTTGCCGGACTCATAACCATAGGTGCGGCTGGCCTCCAGCAGGAACCTGCGGGCCAGCTCGTGCTCGTCGTGGCGCACCAGCCACAGGCCCAGCGCGCCGGCCGGCACCGGCTGGTTGCGGTTGCTGTCTCCGAACGTGGTGCGCATCAGCTCGAGTTGCGCCAGGCCGGCCTCGGGATTGGCTCGGTACAGCGTCAGCGCCGGGGTGAACACGCGGTCCGCGGCCTGCCTCGCCGGGCCGCGCGCGTAGACGTTGTAGCTGTAGACAGCCAGGCCGCACAGCGTGCGCAGCCTCGCCAGCGGTCCGCTGCGTGCGTCCTCGGCGCGGCCCAGTTCGCCCAGCGCCTCCGCCTGCAGGTCCAGCAGCGCGATGTCGTCAAGCGCCACCGCCAGCGTCTTGCGCGCCACGGCCTCGGCCTCGTTGGCCTCCCCGGCCAGCAGGTGCGCGCGGGCCGCGATGCGCGCGCCGATCACCGCCTGCCAGCGGGCCCGGCGGGCCTTCTGTTCCAGGCTTTGGCGCACGGCGGGGTCGGCGCTGCGCAGGGTGTCGATTTTCTCCTGGGCGTCGCGCGCGGCTTTCAGCTGTTCCTCAAGCCCGGCGGTGTGCCGCGCGGCGGCGGCGGGGTCGCGCGCGACCTCCTCGATGCAGCGATCGAGCCCGGGCAGCTCGCTGGGGAACCACCAGATCGGCATGAAGGGGCTGGTGAAGGGCTCCGGCTGAAACAGGCCGGCTTCCTCTTCCCCGCCCCATTCATCGAGTTGTTTGCCGGCGTCCTTCTTCGCGGGCTGGTCCGCCCCGGCGTTCCAGGGCCTGACCTGCGACCATCGCCCGGAAGCGGGCGGCACGTATGGGTAAAGGGGGCGCTCGTCGTTCACCAGCAGGTCGAGGTAATTGCCCATCGCGCCCTCGTGGTCGCCCTGAAGCCAGCGCAGGCCGGCGTGCCAGCGCTGCAGCGCGGGCGAGTTGGGCGCGCGCAGCCGGCCCGCCAGCACCACCTGCAGGGCCACGTCCCCGGCGTCATAGGCCAGGAAGAGCCGCGCCGCGCGCACGTGGTTGCGCGCGTCGTTGCTCTGCGCGAGGATCGGCTGCATCACCTTGAGCGCCGTCTTCTTGTCCCCGGCCTGCAGCGCCAGCGCGGCGCGCATCGAGGCGAACCAGCGCGGAAACTCGCCGCTCAGGCGGTTGTCGCCGCGCAGGGCGTCCAGCCTGGCCGCCGCGGTGGCGTCGTCCCCGTGCAGCCAGGCGCGCCGCAGGGCATCGAGCTCGAAGGCCAGGCCCGAGGCGTCGTCGTCCGCGCGCACCGGGTTGATGCAGGCTGCCAGCAGCAGCGCGGCGCAGGCCAGCAGGCGGGCGGTCTTCATGGCAGCTCCAGGAAGCGGTACTTGCCGGTCTCCGGCACGAACTGCAGCAGCGCGCGGCGGCACGACCACCAGCTGCGCCAGTCGTCGGCGGGTGCTTCCTCGAACAGCGCCGCCAGTTGCGCGGCAGCCAGCGGGCGCGTCGCGGAAGGCCGCGTGAAGGCCGCGGCGCCCACACCCTGCACGTCCATCTGCGGGGTACCCCAGCGCTGGTCCACCAGCCGCGCCTCGGCCGTGGCGCCCCGCGCGAAGCGCAGCGGCTCCGGCCCGAAGGCATCCAGCAGGCCGCGCAGCGCGGCGGTGTTGCCGCCGCGGGCCTGCTGCATCCGGAAGAGCGCGCCGAACACGCTGGCCGGCTCGGCGCTGACGGCCCCGCGGATGCGCTCGCTGTCGGGGCCTTCCAGCAGCCCCAGCCAGGCGCGCGCCACCTGCAGGCCCACGTAGTTGCTGCCGTCGTCCTGGCGCGGCGTGCGCCCGATGATCACACGGGCCTGCTCCGGGCCGCACAGCAGGGCGGTCGCGATCAACTGCGTCACGTCGCGGGGCACCGGCTCGGCGGCGGCGCCGTACAGCACCTCCAGCATGTCCACGCCCGAGTCCGCCAAAAGCAGCGCCACGCCCGGACGCGACAGCAGGTTGGAACTCTGGGCAAAAGCCAGCGCGGTGGCCAGGTTGCGCGCCGCCTTTTCCGGCAGCGGGCGGCGGATCAGTTCCCAGTTCGAGGCCCAGCGCTGCGCGTTCGCGGGAGTGTCAAACAGCACCTCAACCAGCTGCTCGCGTGTCACCCCGCGGCTGCGCCCGGCCAGCACGCTCTGCAGCACCAGCCCCAGGTTGGCCGCGTTGGCCCCCTGCTGCAGGGTGTTGGCGCGGAACTCCTCGGCGGCGTCGCTGGCGCTCAGTGCGATCGCCCGGCCTATGCTCGCTCCCAGCGGGTCCCAGGTTTCGCCGGCGAAGCGCTTCAGCCAGTCCTCCACCAGCTCGCCGTCGCGCCCGGCCAGGGCCAGCGCCATCATGGCCGAAAGCCTGGAGGCGTCGTTCAGGTCGGTCGCCATGGCGCGCAGCAGCTCGAAGCCGGCCTGGTCGTCCAGCGACAGCAGCAGCCGCAGCATCACAAGGTCGTCGTTGGCCAGGTACTGGGCCAGGTAGTCGTCCAGCTCGTAACCGTTGGCCAGGCTGTTCGCCACGTGCGTGGCGGCGCAGGCCCCCGCCGCGGTCTGCGGCTGCTGCGCCAGCACCTTCACCGCCAGCGGCAGCTCGGCACGCGGCAGGTGCTTGCGCCAGCCCTCGATCAGCGGCTGCAGGCCTTCGCCGCGGCCGGAGCGCACCAGCACTTCCGCCAGCAGCGGGCGGGTCAGCAGGCCGGCGTCCGGCAGCGCCGCGGCCAGCGATTCGAGCTCGGCACTGGAAAGCAGGTCCGCCATGGGGCGCAGTGACTCCAGCGCCGCGGGCGCGGTGTCGGCGTCCGCCAGCGCGGTTGCCAGCAGCGCGCGGGCGGTGCTGGCGGCGCGGTACTGGCCAAGCGAGTGAGCGGCGGCGTTGCGCAGCCCGGGTTGCTTGTGCTGAAGCAGCTTCACCAGGAAAGGCTGCAGCACCTTTGGCTCGCGCGGGCTGAGCCACCAGGCGTCAAGCACGCTGAGCTGCGCCTCGAAAGGCAGCTCTTCGAAGGCATCGATCACCGCGGCAACCGGCATCACCGCGGCCCAGGCCCCTGCCGTGATGCCCAGCCGGCGGGTGTCGGCGCCTCCGGCCATCAGGCCCAGCATGGCGGACTCGATCCGCGCGGAAAGCCCCGAACGCTGCAGCAGCGCCAGCCAGGTGCTGAGCAGCATGGGCGACATGGCGTCCACGGCGGGCAGGCCGGCCGCATCGAGCTGCGGCCCGGTGCAATGCGCGATCATGTTGAGGGCCAGCGCGGTGCGGACCTCGAGCGCCTCGGGCGGCTCTTTGCCGCCGGGATCGGGTCGGCCGGCGCGCGCGGCCAGCAGCGCCGGCGCCGTGTACACGCCGCGGAAGTCCACGCTGGAGGACAGCGCGGACTCAATGCCGCGGCCCGCGCCGATCGAGAACCGCAGCTGCGTGAGGGTTTCGATGACGTCGGCCGGGTCGCCGGGGGCATCAGCGCCATCGCCAGCATCAGGTTGCGGGCGCCGGGTGCTGCCTCGGGGCTGCGCGCGGCCAGGGCCAGGGCCTGGCCGTAGCCGGCGCTGCCTTCGATTTCGCGGCACAGCTCGGCGCTGGGGAAGAACTGGCTGCGCGCGGCGAGCTGCGCCAGCACGCGCGCCCACAGCGCCACCAGCCCGGGCTGGGCGCGGGCGCGCAGGATGCTGAGCAGCGGGGTGACGTCCTCATTGCGCAGGTGCTGCTTGAGCTCGTCGATGGTGAGGTTCAGGCGCCGCGCGGCCAGGAAGAACTCGCCCTCGCGGCTCATGATCACTTCTTCCAGCAGGCTGCAGCGGTTGGCGATCTCGTCGTCGTCGTGGTTCTTGGCCTGCTGCACCAGCTCGAGGGCGCGGGCGTCGAAGCCGGCCAGCTCGGACATCGCGCGATCCCGCTGCACCAGCCGCTCGCTGCCCAGCTGCTCGATCAGCTCGCGGATGCGCGCGGCCTCTTCGGGCGTGGGCGGGATGGGCTGCACGGCGTTCGGGCCCGGCTCGGTGCTGCGGGGCTGCTCGGCGGAAGGCCCGGCGGGGCCGGGGCGCCGCACGACACGCACGCCCTGCGCCTGCACGACGTGGAAGCACAGCCAGCCCAGGGCCAGCGCGATCAGTATGCCTGCCAGGTGCCCGCGCTTCATGGGTGCGCCCGCTTCTCGAACCAGATCCGCAGCCGGTCGGCGATGAAATCCGACTCGCCTTCCTCACTCAACAGACTAAGACGCATCAGGCTCTGCGCAAAGGAAAGCTCTTTCTCACTCCCCAGCCGGAACCAGGGGGGAAGCGCCGCAGCCTCCAGGCCCGACTCCTCCAGCAGGCCGACACAGGCCGACAGGCCCCCGGGCTGAAGGGCGGCGGCGATCAGCCGCTCGATCAGCGGCTGTTCCAGGCCTTGCGCCAGGCCCAGCAGGTAGACGCTGTTGTCGGCACAGGGTCCCACGACCACGTCCAGCTCTTCCAGCAGCTCCAGCGCGCCCTCCACGCAGTCGGCCGGCAGGCCCGCCACGTCGGAAAAGGCCAGCAGCACCGGTCCGCGGTGGGAAGCGGCGGCCGGGGCCGGGGCGGCGGGGCTTTCGACGCGCATACGCAGGAACTGCAACAGCTCAGCCAGGTCGGCGCGCAGGGCGGCGTCCAGGGCGGCGTCGGAGACGGGTCGGGAGACAATCAGCGCCAGGGGGCGCGGGGATTGGTCGGATTTGGCCATGGGACGGTTATAGCAGCTGTCCGGTTTCAGGTGTCAGGGGTTGGTGGGGGGCGGCAGCCCGCTTGATCCCCGCCGCCTTGACCGGCAGAAATTGCGCTGTTTGAAGCGGTGCGCCCGGCTATGCTGCCTGCATGGGCGAACACACGGAAAGACTGCGCCGCGAGGGCCCGGACGGCGAGTTGCGTCCGCCGGTGGGCGCGCTGCCGGGCACGCTGGTCGAGAACCCGGATGCGCTGCCGACGCGCATGCTGGTGGTGGACTTCGACTCCGAGCACATTGAAGAAGCCGAGATCCGCGACCCGTTCGACCTGAAGAAGTACATCGACCGTGACTCGGTCACCTGGGTCGACGTTTCCGGCTTCCGCAACATCGGGCAGATCCGCCAGCTGGGCGAGCTGCTGGACATCCACCCGCTGGCGCTGGCCGACGCCGTGAACGTGCCGCAACGCGCCAAGGCGGAGGCCTACCAGGACTACCTGTTCATCGTCACGCATGCGCCCGAGTTCGAGAACGGCGGCCCCTGCTACACCGAGCAGGTGAGCCTGCTGTTCGGCAACCACTTCGTGCTGACCTTCCAGGAGCGCCCCCAGGACGACCTGTTCAAGGGGCTGCGCGAGCGCATCCGCAGCAAGCGCGGGCTGATCCGCGGCAAGTCGTCGGCCTACCTGGGCTACTCGATCATCGACCGCATCACCGACGAGTACTTCCCGATCCTGGACGGCTACGAGACGCGGCTCGACGCGCTGGAGAAGCGCATCCTGGCCGGCGAACTGGACGTGGTGAATGAGCTTTACGAGGTGAAGCACCAGGTGTTCGACCTGCGCCGCAGCATCGACACCCACCGCGACAGCCTGAATACGCTGCTGCACATGCAGGTGCCCTACCTGACCGACGAGGTCAAGCTGTTCCTGCGCGACTGCCACGACCACGCCACCAGCCAGAGCAACCTGACCCAGAGCCTGCAGGAGTACGCCATCAGCCTGCGCGAGCTGCTGGTGGCCACGCAGTCGCAGCGCATGAACGAGGTGATGAAGGTGCTGACCATCGTCGCCACCATCTTCATGCCGCTGTCGTTCTTCGCCGGCGTGTACGGCATGAACTTCGACACGAGTCAGCCCGGCAACATGCCGGAGCTGGGCATGGCCTACGGCTACTGGATCTTCTGGGGCTGCATGGCGGCGGTGGTGCTGTCCATGCTGTGGTACTTCCGCCGCCGCAAGTGGCTGTAGCGATTTTGGATTTTAGATTTTGGATTTTGGATTGGGGCCATGGACGAGAACGAATTCAAAGCCAGGACGCGCAACTTCGCCAAGCGCGTAGCGCGCGTCGGAGACTCCCTGCCCGGGAAGCGTTCGGCGGACGTGATTGCGCGGCAGGTCATCCGTTCCGGATTCTCGGTTTCCTCCAATTACCGGGCCGCCTGCCGCGCGAAATCCACCCGGGACATGATCTCCAAACTTTCCATAGTGGAAGAGGAAGCGGACGAGACGGTGGATTGGCTCGAAATGATTGTCGAGTTGGATCTGATGCCACCCGACGATCTGCATGCACTAATCAAGGAAGGCAACGAACTCCTGGCAATGACCGTCGCCTCTATTAAGACACTTCGCCGCAAACTCAGAGAATGAACTCCAATCTAAAATCCAAAATCTAGAATCCAAAATCGACAAGGGCCGACTTCCATCGGCCCTTGTGCATGCATCGCTCAAGCCAGGCCCTAGTCTTTCTTGTCCAGGCCCTGGTAGTCGAAGTGGCGGCTGGGTGAGCCCGGCGGCGGGTTGTACTGGCGGCGCTGCTCGGCCTCGACATCGCTGAAGAACTTCTCTTTCTGGGGCGTCTTCATCTTGGCCGTGTCGGCCTTGGCGTTGGCCAGGGTCTGCTCGCTGAGCTTCTTGTAGTCGTAGAAGTTGGCGTCCTTCAGGATCTTCGGGCGCAGGAAGATGTACAGGTTGGTGCGGCGCTCCACGGTGCGCTGGCTCTTGAACAGCTCGCCGATCAGCGGGATGTCGCCCAGCAGCGGAATCTTGTTCACGGTCTTGCTGCTGGTGCTGGACTTCAGGCCGCCCACCACCACGGTGCTGGAGTCCGGCACGGTCACAAACGTCGTGATGCGCCGGCGCTGGCGGGGCGGCGACACGCCCGGCGTGGCGCTTTCACCCGTGAAGTTGGTGATGTCGAGGTCGAGCTCGAGCGTGATGTAGCCGTCCTGGCTGATCTGCGGCGTCACGTTCATGGTGATGCCGGCCTCGACGAAGTCGCCCGCCGATGTCGTCGTGCCCTGGCCGGTGCCCAGGTTGTTCAACTGCACCAGCTGGATTTCCTGCTGGATCTCGATGGTCGCCTGCTCGTTGTCGTTGGTGATCAGCATCGGCTGCTGCAGCACGTTGGTGTCCGCCTGCGTTTTCAGGAAGCGCACCAGCAGCGGGATGTCGAACGCCGTGCCCTTGTTGAGCGTGAGCAGGCCGCCCTGGCCGAAGATCGGGTTTCGGCCGGCGGGCACGCCGCCGCCGGTGCCGATCGGCACGCCGGAGCTGTCCACGATTTCGCTGAAGCCGAAGCTGGTGCCGAAACTGGCGCGGGGTTGCGAGGACTCGTTGGCGAAACCGTCCACGGTTGCCACTTCGACGCCGAACTGGAAGTCGTCGTCATCGGTGACCTCGAGGATCGCCGCCTCGATCATCACCTGCGGGCGCCGCACGTCGAGCTTGTCGATCACCTTCTGGATCTGCGCGTAGTCGCTGGGCGTGGCGATCACCAGCAGGCTGTTGGTGCCTTCGTCAGGCACGATTACCGGCGCGTTCGGGTCGTTGGTACCGCCGATCACGCCCGGCTGGCCCGGCACGCCCGGCTGGGTGCTCGGCACGCCGGCGCCCAGCACGTCGTTGAGCACGGCCGCCAGGTCCGCGGCCTGCACGTTCTTGCACTGGTAGTACTGGATCTTGCCGGTGGCGCTGGCGCCGGGGATGGGGATGTCCAGCTTGGCGACCAGGTCGCGCACCAGCTCAATGCCCGCGTCGTAGCCGGTCACCATGATGGCGTTGACGTAGGGCGCGACTTCGACGCGCACCAGGGTCTCGTCGTCGGGGCTGCCCGGGCGGCGCGGGATGGCCTGCAGCAGCTGCTGGCGCTGGGTCAGCAGATTGTTGAGGCTGGTGACCAGTTCCTCGGCGTCGATGTTGTCGATGTTGATCACTTCCAGGCGCGGGCTGCGCGGCGGCTGGTCCATCAGCTGGATGATCTGGGCCAGGCGCCGGATGTTGTAGCTGTAGTCCGCGATGATCAGGCTGTTGATGCCCGCGATCGGGTTCACCACGCCGCCCTGGCGGGTGGTCAGGTTCTGCAGCGCGCCGCGCACGGCGTTGGCCTCGGCGTACTTCAGGTTCACCACCAGGGTGACGAAGTCGGCGGTGGTGTCGGTCCATTCGGCCAAGTTATCGAGCAGCACCACGTTGTTGCTTTGCGTGATGGCCTCGGCGGCCGGGATGATCTCGTAGAACTTGACCGATTCCTTGGTGTCTTCGCCGAAAGGGGCGAGGATCAGGCGGTATTGCTTGAGGAAGGTCTGCAGCACGCTGAACATGGCCGTCGGGGGACCGGCACGCCTTCGCGCGGGGCCACGATGGTGACCGTGCCCGCGAGCTTCTTGGGGTCGTACAGGAACTTGATCTTCTGGTACTCGGCCGTGAGCTGGATCATCTCGCTGAGCGGGATGTCTTCCATGACGCCGCGCAGCAGCAGCACGGGCTGCTCGCCTTCGGGCTGGGGAGGTTGCTGGGCATTGAGGGAAGCCGCGCCAAGGGCGAAAGCGACCACAAGCAGGAGGATTCTGCGCATACCGTTACTCCGTGGAGTGTTGCAGCGTGTTCGTCTAGCCGTAAAACGATGCCCGTGCCAACGGGTTGGGGAATTCCGGGTTTACCCGGCCCGAGGGCCGGGGGCAATTTTGGATTTTGGATTTTGGATTTCGGATTGATCCATGGACAAGACCGAGTTCAAGCGGCGCACGCGCGAGTTCGGCAAGCGAGTGGCGAAAGTCTGTGACGCATTGCCCAATTTGAGGTCTTCGGACGCGATCGCCCGGCAGTTAGTCCGATCCGGTCTGTCGGTGGGAGCGAACTACCGTGCGGCGTGCCGGGCGAAGTCAAACCGCGACATGATAG
Organism: Planctomycetota bacterium; assembly: GCA_027493625.1. Classification (GTDB taxonomy): domain Bacteria; phylum Planctomycetota; class UBA8742; order UBA2392; family UBA2392; genus JACKID01. The sequence continues at coordinate 680,456 of JAOSKM010000003.1, forward strand.
CCAAGCTGGCAATCGTCGAAGAGGAAGCGGACGAATCCGTAAACTGGCTGGAGATGCTCACGGAGCTTGACATCGTACCCGCAAGCAGGCTCGAGTCTCTGATCGACGAAGGAAACCAGATCATTGCCATGTCAGTGGCAAGCATAAAGACGCTGCGTAAACGTGACGGGCGCTCGTGAATCCAAAATCCAAAATCGGAAATCCAAAATCCCCATGATCGATCCGCACTTCATTACCACCGCGCTGGACCTTGAGGGTTACCGCATCACCCGCCACTGCGGCGTGGTGCGCGGCATCGTGGTGCGTTCGCGCAGCGCGATCGGCAATTTCGCCGCCGGCATCCAGACCTTCTTCGGCGGCAACATCAGCCTCTACACCGAACTGTGCGAACAGGCACGCCAGGAGGCCTTCGAACTGCTGCGCCAGCACGCCTACCAGGCCGGCGGCAACGCCATCATCGGCATGCGCTACGACGCCAACGACGTCGCCCCCGGCGTAACCGAAGTACTCGCCTACGGCACCGCCGTCGTGGTGCAACTGCGGGAGCATGCAACGGAACAAGAGCCGCAAGCGGACCTGTCCGCCGTAGCTTCAGCGAAGGCGGAAGCGCGCGGGCCGGAACCGTCAGCAGCCGACGAATCACAGCCCGGCGAGTAGTGGCGCAGGCGCCTCGCCCATGCCGGTTTACACCAGCCCCTCAAACAGCGCCCGCAGCACCTTCACCAGCCTGGGCGCGTTGTCGTGCCCGGCCTTCAGCGTGTGCTCGTGGCTGTCCTGGCTGCCGCCCGCACGGTTGGTGATCAGGCTCAGGCCGCACACCCGCATGCCCAGCGCGCGCGCCACGATTGCCTCAGGCACGGTGCTCATGCCCACCGCGTCGGCGCCCAGGCGCCGCAGCATCTCGACCTCGGCGGGCGTCTCGAAGCTGGGGCCCGGCACGGCCGCGTAGATGCCGTGCTTGACCTGTTCGCCGGCCTGTGTGCCGGCTTCGATCAGCTTGTCGCGCAGGTCGGTTTCGTAGGCGCCGCCCATGGCGGGGAAGGGCTTCGCCCCGGGCAGGCGCGTAAAGCCGGCCAGGGGGTTGATGCCCATCAGGTTGAGATGGTCCGTGATCGCCAGCAGGTCGCCTGCCTGCAGGTCGTCGCGGATGCCGCCCGCGGCGTTGGTCAGCACCAGGGTGCCGCAACCCAGGGCGTGCGCCACCTGCACCTGGATCGCCAGGCTGCGCGGCTCGTGGCCCTCGTAGGCGTGATAGCGGCCCCGGAACACCAGCGCCGGCACGCCCCACAGCAGGCCCTCGGTCAGGCGACATTCGTGGCCGGCGGTGCCGGCGGGCGTGGGGAAGCCGGGGATGTTCTCATAGCGGGTGGTGAGCGGGTCGTGCACTTCGCGTTCGATGGCGCCCCAGCCCGAGCCCAGGATCAGCGCCACGCGCGGATTGTCGCCCCCGAAGCCCGTATCCCGCAAATCCGCAATCGCCGCGTCAAAGTCAGCCATGGAGAAGGTCTAGCGGCGTGACAGGAGATCGTCCACCCCGGAACGCGTCCCTCCGGGCCGCATCATGCGGGCCGGAGGCCCGCGTTCCGACTCGGTTACCGTTTGCGGCTGCTCTGGCCCACCGTGGCTTCGTCGCCGTCGATGTGCAGGCGGCCCTGGATCAGGTCCAGCGTGTGGGTGTGGATCTCGCCCTTGCTGTCGCGCAGGACCAGCACCGGCAGGGTCAGGGTCAACTCGATACTCCAGCTGCCCTGGTGGTCGTTGTTGGTGTCGGCCGCGTGGCCGCCGCGCACGTCGGGGTTGTCGAAGCTGCTGGCGCCGGTGTGCTGGTAGAAGTACTCGTAGCTGTGGTCGCTGCCGAGGTGCCAGTACTTGTTGGTCTCGCTGCTCCAGCTTGCGCCGCCGTAGCCTCCCCCGCCGCTCTTGTACTTGAACACGTGCACCTGCTTGCCCTTCAGGTCCGCCTCGTACTTCAGGCGGTCTTTCTCGCCGCCCGGTCTGGCGAACTTGATGCTGTCGGCCACCTTCGCGCTGTAGGCCTTGCATTCGCTGTCGCTGCCGGCCTGGCCGATGGTGATCACCGCGACACCGGTTGACTTCCCGATCAGCGCGTGGACGTAGCCGGTGACGGCCGCGCCGGTCATGGCCCGCGTCAGCCGGTCGCCCTTGCCGCCGATTTCGCCCTGCGGGTTGAGGCTTGCGCCGTTGCCGAGGTCCAGGGGCTGGCTGATCATGTCGCGCGCCTCGGACTCGGTCACGCCCGTGCGCGCGATCAGCAGGGTCAGCAGCGCGCCGCCCTTCTCGCCCACCTGGATCGCCGCGCCGCCGGTGCCGAAGTAAGCGATCGCACCCTCGGGCACGTTGAACGAGAAACCCAGGTTGCTGACTTTTACACGACCGGAAGCCATCTCGGTGTCGGGCTTGAGCTCTTTGCCCTCGAGGGATTCGCCTTCGGGCTGCTTGCTGTCGCTGAAGCCGCGGCCTGTGCCGGTTGCCTCGGCGGGCCTGGTGTCGGGTTTGTCCACGGGTTTCTCGGTTCCGTCACCTTCATCGTCGTCGCCGCAGGGGCGGTCGCCACCGTCACCGGGGGCGGGCTTGTTCTGTTCGGAACCCTTGCCGCTGTCCTTGTCGCCGCTGTCGGCCTTGCGGTCTGAGCCGGAACCCGTCGAGGGCTTGTCATCGGAGCAGCCGATAAGCAGGCACAGGCCGCACAACAGCAAGGCCGCGAAACGCAGAGAGTTCATGCAAGTGCCCTCGGGAAGAGCGACAAGTGTAGCCGCCGGCCGGGCAACGGCAACGGAGCGTGGACGCGCCGTAGTCGGCGCTGGCTTGAACAGCGAATTGCCAATAACCAATTTTCAATTACCAATGAGTCCGCATAGGCCGGCACATTGGTAATTGGTAATTGGTTATTGGTTATTCGCTGTTGCCACCGCCTGAAACGCCGCCCGCCTGGCGGGATTGGCGGGTTTCGAAAACGGGGACATCCCCAACTGCGCAAAGGGACGCGAAGTTACAGGTCCTGGCGGTTGCAACCCGTTTCCAACTGCAGACAGGCCACGAAAACACAAAAGCACAAAAGAACGGCGCACGAAAACTGCAGGCAGTTTTTGTGGCAGTACCTTTTGTGCTTTCGTGCTTTTGTGGCCCATTAATGCAGAGGTCGCAAAGGACTGCGGGGCGGCAGTTGCAGTGCTTCGCGGTGCCTGACGGCTCTTCGCGGTTACCGCGACGTTCAACACCTTCCGCTGCGCAGGACCTGGTGACGGCGTGCTAGCGCAGGCCCATGCCGATCAGGATCAGGTTGGCGCCGGTCTTGATCAGGATGTCCGTGGGCAGGAAGTGGCGGATATCGAGGATGTAGCCGATCTCGCGCTCTTCCTCTGGCGTGAGGCCCAGGAACTCGCGCAGCCACGCCAGCGGATCGTCTTCTTCCTCGGCCGGCAGCTCCCAGTTCGGGGCGATGGTCATCAGCTCTTCGGCGACCTCGAGGCGCGCCTCCAGCAGGCGCAGGTCGGAGATGCGCTCCACCACGCGCGGGAATCGCTCGCGCACCAGGTAGCCGCACAGCACGCCGAGCCTCGCGACGTCGGGCATCAGCGTCACCTTCGACATGTACTCGCTTTCATCGACGATGATGGTGCGCACCTCGTTCAGCGTGCGGCGCACCTTGCGGATGTCAGACCCGCTGTGGATGCGCAGCAGCCGCGTGGCGCTGATCACCGCGCGGTCGGCCATTTCCGGGTGGGCCTTGCCGACCAGCCCCTCCCACTCGGCCATGCGCCATTCCACGCCCAGGATCTGCGCCCAGATGATGCGGGCGCGCTCCTCGGTGCCCAGGATGCGGCGGTCGAACAGCTTGTCGATGTAGGCGTGGCCGTCGACGTTGCCCTCGTAGGCCGAGTTGACCCACGAGCGCGCGATCACCTCATCGAGCGCGACCACCACCACCAGCCCCGGCACGGCAAAGAAGCGCCCGGCGGCCTCAAGCAGCGCGAGCCCCAGCTTGGGCGGGCAGCGGTCGAGGTCGTCCACGAACAGGAAGCAGGGCAGGTGCGGGTCGGTCTGGCTGTGGCGGATGTGCTGGATGATCACGTCCATCTGTTCCTTGAAGCGGCGCGGGAACAGGTAGCTGCGCGAGCGCTCAAGCAGCTTCTGCTGGCGGAAGCGGTCCTCGTTCAGGCTGGCGGCGTCGCTCAGGAGGCGGCTGGCATGGGCGAGCTCGGCCAGGGGCTGGTCCTGCACCACCAGCTGGCTGATCAGGTCGCTGGCGATCAGCACCGCGCGCTCGCCGGCGTCGGTGGCCTCGCGCGAGGTGATGGTGGTGGCGCTGGGGTAGCCCTTGCGGCGCATGGCGGCGCTGACGATCGCGTCCACCTGCTCACCTGCCGGCGCCGTGGGGTCGCCCTTGATGTCCACCCGGTCCCACAGGCTGAACAGCATGCTGGCGAAGGGGTCCGCGTCTTCCTTGTGGGCCCAGCCGTTGAACCAGCTGACCGTGGCGCCCGCCTTGCGGATGTGCTGGTCGATCAGCTTCAGCTGCGTGCTCTTGCCGGCGCCGTGGCTGCCGGTCAGCAGCGCCGTGCGCAGCGTGCTCTTGCCCTCCTCCAGCAGCATCCAGGCCGCGGATTGGGCGGCTTCATCGCACAGGTCATGCGCGAAGATCGGCATGCCGTCGGCTGTGAGTATGGTCCCGGCGTTGGTTGCCATCAGCACCGATTGTGGGGCGAGGCGGGCGCGCTGTCGAGTATGCAGTGGGCAGGCCTGGCCCGGATGTTGCATGGAGCATCTGCTGCAAGCCGCGGGCTGCGTCCATTCCGCGCGTCCTCGCGGTTCGCCGCCTGCGACGTATCGCCAGATACGCCTCAGCGTCGACCCCGCTCCGGGCGCGCAGACTGAACTGCAGCCTGCGGCTTTCGCGACGAAGTCCGATGCAACATCTGGGCCAAATAGACGCAGCCCGAGCGGCGTGGGGTCCCCTCGGGCTGCTGTAACGAGTGGTCCGTTCAGGAGAAGAACGTAGCCCGCTCGCAGGAATATTTACGAATAGCGACGCCGGAAGTTCAACTGATATTCTGATTTGTTATCGCAGAAACGCCATCGATCACCGCAGTGTCATGCGTCGCATGCCTTTGTCATGACGGGTACGCTATTTCCACGTACAGCTTGAAGCGCCCCCGCGCCAGCAGCCGCCCGCCGGCGCGCGCCTCCGCGTCGAACAGGCCCATCCCGTCCATGCGCTTCAGGCAGTCGCCCGTCACCTCGATCTGCTCGCCCACGGCCGCGCGGCCCTGCAGCTTCACCCCGGTCAGGCCGGTGAGGTAGCCGCGCAGAACCCGGCCGCCCTTGGATTGCGCGTACATGGCGTCGCCGGCGGCAATGGTCTGGGCGATGACTTCCAGCAGCGCGGCGTCATCAAGGCCGTCGGGGCCCACGAAAGGCTCGCCCGCGCGGACCACGCGGCGGGCGCGGATGCGCTCAGCGCCGTATTCGATCACCTCGTCGATCAGCACCATCGGCGGGCGGTGCGGGATCAGGTCTCGGAAGGCGTGCGGGTCCATGGATTCAGGTTTCAGGGGCCAGGTTTCAGGGTTCAGAGGCAGCGTACATCCGGATTCACAGTAACCTACCCCCTGCCTTGGCGCGCGGGCCGCGCGCTTGCGCTTGCGGCTCCTGTTTCCGCCTGCCTCCCCTCTCCTTGACACTCGCACTCCTGCCCGCGAGACTTGGGGCCGCTCTGGTGGCCTTCTTGCTTCGCGGGGATTTGCGTGGATTCTCCTGCCGTACCAGCCGCCGGCGGTTACTGCGTCGTCATCCCTACCTATAACAACCGCAAGACGGTGCTTGATGTGGTGCGCAAGGTGCGCGCCGTGGCCGAGTGCGTGATCGTGGTGGACGACGGCTGCACCGACGACACCCCCGAGCTGCTCAAATCCGAGCCGGTCATCTACCTGCGCCACAAGCGCAACCGCGGCAAAGGTGTCGCATTGCGGACAGGCTTCAAGAAGGCCCTTGAGCTCGGCTACCACCACGCCGTCACCATCGACTCCGACGGCCAGCACTTCCCCGACGAAATCCCGAAGCTGGTCGAGCAATCCCGCGCCAGCCCCGACGCCGTGGTGATCGGCGTGCGCGACATGAGCGGCGAACACGTCCCCGGCCGCAGCAGCTTCGGGCGCATGTTCAGCAACTACTGGCTGAAGGTCGCCACGGGCATTGACGTGGGCGACACACAGAGCGGCTTTCGCGTTTACCCGCTGCGCCACGTGACCCGCGTGTGGTGCTGGTCGCGGCGCTTCACCTACGAGTGCGAGGTGATCATCCGCCTGGCCTGGGGCGGCTGCCCGATCCTGAACGTGCCGGTCAAGGTCTACTACCCGCCCAAGGCCGAGCGGGTAAGCCATTTCAACCCGTTCTGGGACAACGTGCGCTTCACTGTGCTGTACCTGTACGCCAACTTCAGCCACCTGCTGGTCCCGCTGCCGCACAAGCGCCTGGTGCGCCGCGAAGAGCCGATCTGGCAGGGCAGCGTCGGCGCTTCGCTGAAAGCCCTGTGGCACCGGGCCCGCAAGCTGGCCGCGATCCCCGAGCACCTGAGCGAAGGCGGGCCCATCAAGCGCTTCCGCGCGCTGATGCGCTACCTGGTACACGAGAAGAACACACCCGGCGAGCTCGGCCTCAGCGTGGGCATCGGCGCCTTCTGGGGTTGCAGCCCCTGGATCGGTTTCCACTGGATCCTGGCGCTGTACTCGGCCACGCGCCAGCACTTGAACCGCATCGCCTGCATCGCCGCCACCAACGTCAGCTTTGGGCCGCTGACCGCCGTGATCGCCTTTGCCAGCATCTGGCTGGGCAAGCTGATGCTGGGCCAGCCGCTGCTGATGCCGCGCACCACCAACTGGCGGGTGCTCAGCAGCTTCGCCTGGAACAGCCTGGGCGCCTGGGTGCTGGGCAGCATCATCATCGGTCTCGCCGCCAGCTTCGCCACGGGCCTCGGCACCCTGTACGGGGTGCGCGCCCTGCGCCGCCGCAAGATGAAGGCGGGCGCGGAGTCCGGCCCCGCCCCCGGGCCCCAGTCCAGCACCGCCTAGTACGGCGTCGGGCAGGTTAGCCTGTCCGGAAATGCAACCGCGAAGCACCGCCAGGAGCCGCGAAGTTGCAGGTTTCGGCGGTTCTGCGCGGTTGCAGCTTGTTTCCAACTGCAGTCAGGCCACGAAAACACCAAAGCACAAAACAACTGCACACAAAAACTCCGGGCAACTTTTTTGTGGCGTTGCCTTTGAGTTTTCGTGCTTTTGTGGCCTGTCAACTCGAAGCTCGCAAAGAACTGCGGGGCGGCGCGAAGATACTCCGTGTGCTCTGCCCTCTCTCGCTATCGCCAACCGACTTCGCCAAGGCTTCGTCGGTCAGGCGTCTTCAGCGCGCAAGCTGCGCGCCGCGGCAGTTGCAGTGCTTCGCGGTCCTTGGCGGCTCTTCGCGGTGACCGCGTCGTTCGACACCTGCAACTGTCGCAGGACTTGTCTGACGTCGTACCGGGTGTTCTTCGGATTGAACGGGCTCGCTGATGCGCCGGGTAACGGCAGGCGCCCGCCGGTTGGCGGGCGCCCCTTGATACCTGACACCTGATCCTAGGCCATCTCGTTCATCACTTCCTCGAGGACCTGCTTGCCCGGGCGGGCGAGGGATTCCGGCAGCGTGGAAAGCGGGGTGTCGCACAGCCCGATGGTGTCCACGAAGCGCGGCTCTTTCTCGTTGATGTAGATGATGCCGGTGGCCAGCTTGCCGCTCTCGTGGTACTCGGCCAGCAGGTTCAGCGCCGCGGTGCGGCTGGTCGGGTCGTAGTCCTTGTCCAGCGCCTTGATGGTGATGTGGCTGCCGTCGCTGAGCTTGATGTCGCGCTCGTCGCCGTGCTCCATCTCTTCGTAGTGCGGGTCGTAGGCCGGCACGAAGCCGATGTCCTGCAGGGCCAGCTCATTGTCCTTCACGTAGGGGAACGACTTGGTCGAGCCCGCGTGGTTGTTGAAGGTCACGCACGGGCTGATGATGTCCAGCAGCGCCAGCCCTCGTACGCCATCGCCGCCTGCAGCACCTGCCGCATCATCTTGGTGTTGCCGGCAAACAGCCGTGCCACGAAGCCGCAGCCCAGCTCAACCGCCAGCGCGCACAGGTCAATGGCATGGAACGGGTTCACCTGCCCGTGCTTCAGCTTGCTGCCCTTGTCGGCCGTGGCGCTGAACTGGCCCTTGGTAAGGCCGTAGACGCCGTTGTTCTCGACCACGTACACCAGGTCGAGGTTGCGGCGCATGACGTGCACGAACTGGCCCATGCCGATGTTGGCGGTGTCGCCGTCGCCGGAAACGCCGATCATCTTCAGCGTGCGGTTCGCGACGGCGGTGCCGGTCGCGATGCTGGGCATGCGGCCATGCACGCTGTTGAAGCTGAAGCTGCGCGACATGAAGTACGCGGGCGTCTTGGAGCTGCAGCCGATGCCGGACAGCTTCACGAACTGCTCGGGCTTGATGTTCAGGTCGTAGCAGGCGTCGATCACGCGGGCGGTGATCAGGTCGTGGCCGCAGCCGATGCACAGTGTGCTCTTGCTGCCGGCGTAGTCTTTTTTCTGCAGCCCGATGCGGTTGGTCTCGGGCGCGTTGGGTGTCGTCGTTCCAGCCATGGTTGCTCCTTCGGAGCAGGTGTCAGGTACCAGGTTCCAGGTTTCAGGGAACTGCCCTGCCGCCTGCCGCCTGCCGCCTGAAGCCTGCAGGTTAAACTTCCCTCTCGCGCTCCACGATCGCCTTCACCACTTCGTCGGCCGTCAGCGGCATGCCGTCGTAGTGCTTCACGCTGCGCAGCTTGTGGCTGAAGTGCGGCAGCTCGGCGTGCAGGGCCATGCGCATCTGGCCGTCGCGGTTCAGCTCCACCACGTACACGCGCTCGTGCTTGTTCAGGAAATCTTCCACTTCCTGCGTGAACGGGAAGGCGCGCAGGCGGCAGAGGTCCAGCTTCAGGGCGTGCCTGGCCTCCAGCGCGGCGCACGCCTCGCGGATCGCCTCGTGGGTGGTGCCGTAATAGATCAGGCCGGCGGCGTGCCCGTTGTCCAGGATTTCCGGCTTGGGCACCATGGTCTTGGCCGTCTCGAACTTGCGGGCCAGCCGGTCCATGTTGCTCTTCCAGTCCTGGGGCTTCTCGCTGTAGGTGGCCTGCGTGGTGTGGCCGGTGCCGCGCGTGAAGTAGGCGGCCTTGGGGTGGTCGGTGCCGGGGATGGTGCGGTAGGGGATGCCGTCGCCGTCCACGTCGGCGTAGCGGCCCCACTTGCCGCCCAGCTTCTCGAGCTCTTCCTTGCCCAGCACCTTGCCGCGGCGGATCGGCTCCGTCGGGTACTCGAAACGCTCGCTGACCCAGAAGTTCATGCCCAGGTCCAGGTCGCTCAGGATGAACACCGGCGTCTGCAGCTCCTCGGCCAGGTTCAGCGCCTCGCCCGCCATCTCGAAGGCTTCCCTGGGCGTGTTGGGGATCACCACCACGTGCTTGGTGTCGCCGTGGCTGGCGTACAGCAGCGTCAGCACGTCGCCCTGCATGGTGCGCGTCGGCAGGCCGGTGCTGGGTCCCGTGCGCTGCACGTCGCAGATCACGAACGGGATTTCCGCGAAGTAGGCCAGGCCGATGATCTCGTTCATCAGGCTGATGCCCGGGCCGCTGGTGCTGGTGGCCGCGCGCGCGCCCGCCCAGCCGGCGCCCGCCAGCATGCCGACCGCGGCAATCTCGTCCTCGGCCTGGATCACCGCGAAGGTCTTCTTGCCGTCGACCACGCGGAACCTGTTCAGGAAGTCCTCCAGGTTCTCGCACAGGCTGCTGCTTGGCGTGATCGGGTACCAGGGCACCACCGTGACGCCGCCGAACATCAGGCCCAGCGCGGCCGCGGTGTTGCCGTCGATGATGATCTTGCCCTCGTTGGCGTTCATGCGCTCGACCTTGAAGGGGTCGGCTTTCTTGAGGTTCTCGGCGGCCCACTTGTAGCCGTGCTCGAGGGCGGGCAGGTTGATGTCGATGGCCTTCTGCTTGCCGGCCAGCTGCTTGCTGAGGGCGTTCTTGATCTCGCCCATGTCGATCTCGAACAGCTGGGCGCACACGCCGACGTAGAGCATGTTGATCACCAGCTTGCGCAGGCGCATGTCGGGGCAGCACTCGGCGATCAGCTTCTTGAAGGGCACGCTGTAGTGCACGCAGTCGGGGCGCTTGTCGGCGAGGTTGAGCGATTCCTCGTAGATCAGCACGGCGCCTTGCCTGGCGGTCTCGACGTCTTCGTCGCTGGTCTCCGGGTTCATGCAGACCACCACGTCGGCGTCCTGCTTGCGGCTGATCCAGCCGTTCTTGTTGGCGCGGATCGTGAACCAGGTGGGCAGGCCCTGGATGTTGCTGGGGAACAGGTTCTTGCCCGAGACGGGGATGCCCATGCCGAACAGCGAGCGCAGCAGCACCATGTTGCTGGTCTGCGAGCCCGAGCCGTTGGCAGTGGCGACGTGCAGCACGAAATCGTTGACGATGGTTCTGGTCTCGGTCTCCGAAACCTCAGCGGTAGCCATGGCGGCACTCCTGGTGTACAGCAAGGGCGTCAAACGCACCCGACGGTCCGTTTATAGTACGCCAAGCCTCCACTTCAACGGTGGGGAAGGGACGTAAGGGCCGCCCCGCGTGGCGGCCCGGGTCGGGCGGGCACCTGGGCCCGCCCCTACTTGGGCGGCGGGGCTTCCACCTTGATGGCCTGCAGGGTGTCCACGTGCAGCAGCTCGTCGTTGCACAGCAGGTGCACCTCGAAGGTGCCCTCCTTGGTGAACTGCAGGCCGGGCAGATTGATGCCGGTCTCGAAGTCCTCAAGCGGCTTGTGGTGCTTGACGCCCCGCAGCTCGGCCTTGGCGAGCGTCTGGCCCTCGGTGGGGTCGCTGAATTCGATGGTGAAGTTGTATTCGCCGTTCATGTCGCCCAGCATCATGTAGACGCCGAAACGGGCATGGAAAACCGGGAAAGTAGGCGCATGCACCCGGCGGAACACGCCGATGATGCTGTACTTGCCGTCTGTGCTGCGAATCACCTGGTCGCAGATCAGGAAGGCTTTCACTTTAGGTGTGCTTCCGCTCATGCCCCGAGTCTGCCCACGCAGTCGCGCCCGGGCAATAGGCCAGCGTGCTACTTCGCTTTCGGACCGTCGGCGGACCCGTCATGAGGCCCACCGTTGTCCTTGAGATCCTTGATGCGCGCGTCCAGTTCTGTCTTTGACTCGAACCACTCAAAGTGAGCCCCGCCACTCGCCCAGTCGAACAGCAACAAGCCCCAGGCGTCTCCGTCGATTTGCGGATGGGTTTCTATCGCAGCGTCATAGTCGCACTCTCCCATGTCGGTGTGCAGAACTTTAACATGGTAGTACTTGCCCGCTAAATCACCCCCCTCGATGAATTCAGGGAACTTCTTGGCGACGGCGTCCACCTCGCCCGTCTTGGCGTAGTGGACGCGCGAATAGTCTCGCGCGGCTCCCATCAACTGTTCACCCTCTGCCATGCGGGCGCGCTGCACTGAGGTAAACCTGTAAAGGTCGGAATCCCAGTTTCCAGAGAGCTTGGCGATGTCCTCGAAGTCGAGGTCACCTTGTTCCGTGTCCATACGGAAGTAGGTCAACTTCCAGACGCTGCCTTCCAGCGCGAAGACGAGCATCAGCGATTCATCAGCCCGGTTCTGGAAGATCACCGCTCCGCCCCACGGGATCATGTCCATCTTTCGAAGCATGCGCGAAGCGGGCTGCATCAGACCTACACTCCGGTTGGTGAGGTGCCAGCGCAGTGAAAGAGTTTCGGCCGACCGTTCGGATTGCACTGCCAGCAGGCCCGAGACCATCCCCAGGAACTGTATCTCAGTCAGGTTGCGCAGCTGGGTCACGGACGTTACTCCGAAATGTCCGCCAGGGTCATGTGCTTCCGCGAAGTTCTTTGCCTGCTCATCGGTCATCTCGGAGGCGTCGACGTGCTGCACGAACTTCTCATGACATAGCGCGATCTGGCCGCGCGCACCGGCATCCAGCAGGTTGTAAAGCGCCTTGTAGTCGGCAGTGCTCAAGGCGTCCCGGGCGCTCTCCGCGGCCTCTACCAATCCGGCACCCGCCATTGCGTCGTTGGATGGCGCAAGTTGCGCCGAGGGGCTGTCCCCGAAGGTTGCCAGCGCCAGCAGCAGGCACAAGGCAAGCCATACGTGTGCTTTCTTCATGACGGTCTCCGGTTCGATTCGGAACGCAGCATAACAAGCGCCCGCGGCATGCGCCAAATCTCACTTGGCGCGCCATGCATGACGGATTTCGCGCCCCTACTTGATCAGTTCGCGCCACTCCTTGGGCATCGCCTGCACGGGGCGGATGTAGCTCAGGAACTCCATGGTTTCCGGGTCGTGCAGCGTCTCGGTGGGGATGCCGCACAGCTCGCCCTTGGCGTTGATGGTAGTGCCGCCGGAGTTGCCCGCGCTGACCAGGCAATCCGACTTGTACCACTGCAGCTTGCCTTTACTGCTTTCGAAGCCGCTGATCACCCCGCGCGTCAGCGTGATGCTGGTCAGGCTGCGCGCGCCGCCAATCGCCGGGTAGCCCAGGCTGCGCAGCTCGTCGCCCAGCTCGCCTTCGCCGGCCGCCAGCGGCAGCCACACGAAGTCGGGCTTCTCGATCGGGTTGCCGTCCAGGTCGGTCTTGAGCTGCAGCAGGGCGAGGTCCAGGCCCGCGTCTTCCTTCAATACCTCGGCGATGTGCGTCTGCAGCGGCGCCTCGCGCGCCGAGCGCGTGAAGGAAACCCACACACGCTTGAGCGCCTTGCCATCTTCGCCCTCGATCACGTGGCGGTTGGTGAGGATCAGCCCCGAGGCGCTGATCACCGTGCCGCTGCCGCCTGCCCCTTCCTCGGTGTACAGCATCACGCAGGCCGCCGCCGCGCGCTGCAGGGGCGTCAGCGTGTTCATGGGCGCAAAGGGCAGCTTCGGCGCGTCCAGCTTGGGCCTGGCGTTGAAGCTGAGCAGGATGTCGAAGCTGACCTCCTCGTCGTCGTAGGCCGCGAAAGAGCCCGCGTATACGTACCAGGCGCCGGCCTTCAGGCCGTCCTTTTTGGTGAAGGCCAGGGTTTCGTTGATGCGGGCGGTCATGGACTCACAGATTGAGTGGGCGTCCAGATCGTCCACGCTTTCCAGCTTGTCGTCGCACAGGGCGAGGTCGATGTCGGCCGTGGCGTCGAGCACGTTGAGGTAAACGGCGCTGGTACCGTCGGGGACCTCGATTTTGAAACCCTGCAGGTCGGTGGTGCCGGACAGCAGCTCGACGTGCAGGCGCTCATCGGCCTTCAACTCAAGCAGCTTCGCCGCGATCTGGATTTCGTAGTCGTCATCCTGGGCAACGACAACACCGAGCAGCAGAGACAGCAGCAGGCAGGCAGCAAGCACGCGCATGGGAAGCTCCTGTGGAAACAAGCCGCGAAGCATAGCCACGGTCAGGCACGGCACAAAGCGGCTAAACAGAAGCCCGCCATGCCAATGGTGGGCTTTGGTTCGAAGTGTGTTCGGCGCACGTATCCGGATTTGGACATTCTTCGCGCGCCGACGCAAAACCCGCCGTTAGCACGGCGGGCTTGGGTTTGGTGTGGCCCGTGGCCTGCCAATACCGCAGGGTTGTTCACAAACCTGCCCGGGTGGCGGGGTTTTGGGCCGTAAACGGCCTTCTGGCTTGGGCATGGGGTTTGCACCCACTAATCGGTTGGTGAAACCGGAATCACTCCCGCCCCTGCAGCGTTCTTTCCACAACGCATGGCGGGCAAATCCGGGCTCACCGCGCGAAAACGTTGCAGCGCCCGTCGTTGACGCCCTTTCGGCCTACGGCTACCGTTGTGATAGAAGATAACTACAGCCTCCGGATGCCCTTGAAGCCGGAGATCAGAGGCGGAACATGTTTGAGCAATTCACCGAACGCGCACGCAAAGTTCTGGGCCTGGCACGCCAGGAAGCCCAGAAATTCAACCACGAGTACATCGGCACAGAGCACATACTGCTCGGCCTGATCCTCGAAGGCTCCGGCGTCGCCGCCACCGTCCTGCGCAACATGGACGTTGACCTGCGCAAGATCCGCCTCGAGATCGAGAAGCTGGTGCAGCAGGGCCCGCAGGTCATGACCGCGCCCAGCAAGCTGCCCTTCACACCGCGCGCCAAGCGGGTGATCGACCTCGCCAAGGAAGAGGCCGCCACCCTGAACCACGAGCACGTCGGCACCGAGCACCTGCTGCTCGGCCTGCTGCGCGAAAACGAGGGCATTGCCGCGCAGGTGCTGATGAACCTCGGCGTGCGCCTCGACGAAGTGCGCGAGGAAGTGCTCGAGCTGCTCAGCCCCGAGGCCGGCGCTTCCGGCGGCGAAAAGGGCGACACCGGCCGCCGCGGCAAGCCGCGCGACACCGCCAGCATCAACCCGCCCGCCGCCGGCAACAGCGGCGAGAAGAGCAAAACCCCGGCGCTGGACGCCTTCGGCCGCGACCTCACCGACCTGGCCCGAGAGGGCGCGCTCGACCCGGTGATCGGGCGCAAGGATGAAATCGAGCGCGTGATCCAGGTGCTGTGCCGCCGCACCAAGAACAACCCGGTGCTGATCGGCGAGGCCGGCGTGGGCAAGACCGCCATCGTCGAGGGCCTCGCCCAGGAAGTGATCTCCGGCGCGGTGCCCGAGCTGCTGCGCGACCGCCGCATCGTGGTGCTGGACCTGGCCATGATGGTGGCCGGCACCAAGTACCGCGGCCAGTTCGAGGAGCGCATCAAGGCCGTGATGACGGAAGTGCGCCGCGCCAAGAACGTCATCCTGTTCATCGACGAGCTGCACACCCTGGTGGGCGCGGGCGGCGCGGAAGGCGCCATCGACGCCAGCAACGTGCTGAAGCCGGCGCTGAGCCGCGGCGAGGTGCAGGTGATCGGCGCCACCACCCTGGACGAATACCGCCGCTACATCGAAAAGGACGGAGCACTGGAACGCCGCTTCCAGCAGGTGCTGGTCGAGCCGCCCAACGTGGACGACGCGCTCGCCATCCTGCACGGCCTGAAAGACCGCTACGAGACGCACCACCGCGTGCGCTACACCGACGACGCGCTGAAGTCGGCCGTGGACCTTTCCTCGCGCTACATCCCCAGCCGCTTCCTGCCGGACAAGGCGATCGACGTGATGGACGAGGCGGGCGCGCGCATCCGGCTGCGCAGCATGAGCAAGCCGCCTGACCTGTCGGAGCTGAACGCCGAGATCGACAAGCTGGAGGCCGAGAAGGACGAGGCCATCAGCAACCAGGAGTACGAGAAGGCCGCCCAGCTGCGCGACAAGGCGATGCAGCTGCGCAAGGAAAAGGAGCGCATGCAGCGCGAATGGCGCGAGCAGGCCAACATCATCAGCGGCGTGGTCGATGAGGAAGTGATCTGCGAGACGGTCAGCAAGATGACCGGCATCCCGCTCACGCGCATCGACCAGGGCGAATCCGAGCGCCTGCTGAAGATGGAGGAAGAGCTCCACAAGCGCGTGATCAGCCAGGACGAGGCGATCGGCCAGATCGCCCGCGCCATGCGCCGCTCACGGGCCGGGCTCAAGAACCCCAAGCGCCCGATCGGCAGCTTCCTGTTCGTCGGCCCCACCGGCGTGGGCAAGACCCTGCTGTGCAAGGCGCTGGCCGAGTTCATGTTCGGCAGCGAAGACGCGCTCGTGCAGATCGACATGAGCGAGTACATGGAGAAGTTCAACGTGAGCCGCCTGGTGGGCGCGCCCCCGGGCTACGTCGGCTACGAGGAAGGCGGCCAGCTCACCGAGAAGATCCGCCGCCGTCCCTATGCCGTGGTGCTGATGGACGAAATCGAGAAGGCGCACCCGGACGTCTACAACATGCTGCTGCAGGTCATGGAGGAAGGCCAGCTCACGGATTCCTTCGGTCGCATCGTGGACTTCAAGAACGTGGTGCTGATCCTGACTTCCAACATCGGCGCGAACATCATCAAGAACCAGACCGGCCTGGGCTTCGTGAAGAAGGACGACGACGCCCAGCACGAGAAGATGCGCGAGATGCTGATGCACGAGATCGAGCGCCACTTCAAGCCGGAGTTCCTGAACCGCCTGGACGAGATCATCGTCTTCAAGCCGCTGACCAAGGAAGACATCTTCAAGATCTTCGACATCGAGATCCGCGGCGTGCGCAAGCGCCTCGCCGAGCACGAGATCGAGATCGAGGTGCCGATCGAGGCCAAGGAGTGGGTGCTGGCGACCAAGGAGGTCCAGAACCTCGAGTTCGGCGCGCGGCCCCTGCGCCGCGGCATCGAGAAGTACATCGAGAACCCGCTGTCCGAAGAGCTGCTGCGCGGCAACCTCGCGGGCAAGAGCAAGGTCACCGTGAAGGTGAAGAAGCTCAAGGGCGAGGAAAAACCGAGCTCGAGTTCGTCTACACCGACAAGCCCAAGGAAAAGAAAAAAAGGACAAGTCGGAGACCGAAACCGTCGCCACCGAAAGCTGATCTTCAAGCTGTAAACCAAAGCCCGGCCTGCAAAGGCCGGGCTTTTCATTCATGACCTCAGACCGCCGGCCCTCTACGGCTTGGGTACCACCAGCGCCTGGGGCAGCGGATTGCTGCGCCCGGCCAGCACTTCCAGCTCGACGGGTTCACCCTGCTTCTCCCGGCTGCCGGCCCATACCTTGAAGGTGCCGGGCGGCACGCGCTGGATGCTGAAGCGCCCGAACTCGTCCGTAGTGGCGGCGCCGTTCCAGGGCTGGCCCGCGCTGCCGGCCAGGGCCTCCTGCACGTTGGGCGACAGCAGCCGCAGCGCGTCCGGGTCGAGCAGCGCCAGGTTGCCGGTGCAGAACACCTGGGCCCCCGCGACCGCCAGGTTGTCGCCGTCGACCACCTCGCCCTCGATTGCGGTGTCGTTCGAGAAAGCGTGCAACTGCAGCTCGATGGGGCTGTCCGACTGCGGGACCAGCACGCCGCCCAGGCCGTAGTTGTTCATTCGTGCGGAGATCACGACTTCCGTCTCTTCGCCCTCTTTCCTGGCGTGGCGCAGCGCGATCGAGAAGCGCCCGTCCTTGCCGGTGGTCACGGTCTGCACCGCCTCCAGCGTGTGCCCGCCGACGCTGCTGGTGCGCACCACGTACGCGACCACGTGCGCGCCATTGAGCGGCTTGCGATCCTGGTCGATCACCGTGCCGAAGGCGATCGTTTCGCTTGCCTGCCCCGGATCCAGGCCGGCGAAACCGGCCTTGGTGGGCTTGGGAAACCGTGGGCCTCAGGCCCGGTGAGGGGCTTTTCCTCCGGCTTCGGCTCCGGCTTTGGCTCCGGCTTCGGCTCCGGTTCGGGGCGCGGTTCGGGTTTCGGCTCCGGGCGCGGTTCCGGCTCGGGCTGCGGCTCCGGTTCCGGCTCGGGCTGCGGCTCCGGTTCCGGCCGGTTGGCCGCCGGCAGTTCCGGCGCGGCGGCGCGCGGCGTGTTGTCGGCGTCGGTCCCGGCTACACGGGGGCGCGGCACAGGCGTGGGCGCATCGTCGGCCAGCATGAAATACACGGCCACACCCGCGCCCACGAACAACAGCACAATCAGTACGATCAGGCCAATCGGGGATTTACGCATAGGAATGGAACGAACGTCCGGTACGCGAGTATTGTAGAAAGAGCGCAATCGGCGCAACAGGCCGGCAAAGGCTGGATTGCCTGTGCCACCCGCCAGGGCTTCGGCGGGCACCAATGAAATCACCCGCTTGCGCGGGTGATTTCATTGGTGGACCCGAGGGGATTCGAACCCCTGACCTATGCATTGCGAACGCATCGCTCTACCAACTGAGCTACGGGCCCACGGCAGGCCGAAAACGTACATTCCCTGCGTTAAACGGCAACAGGGCGGCGCTAGTTGCAGTAGGGACACGCTGCCGCGTGTCCCTACCCGTTGGATCCCGGGCCTTTCCTACGGACACGCTGCCGCGTGTCCCTACGCGTTAGATTCCGGCCGCGAAACACACTAGGATTACGCCCCGCACGGGGTTCGTTTGTCATCGGGAGACGTGATGAAGAAACTTGCCTGGCTGATCCTGCCCGCCCTGCTGCTCGCCTATGCACCCGTCCAGGCGCAGCAGGCCGAAAAGAAGGACTATCCCGCCCGCAACCCCAAGGCCACGCTGCCCGACAAGCAGCCTGAAGACGGCCCCGGCGGCAGCAAGTACGCCCACGAAAAGTTCGAGGTGTACTCGGCGCTCGAGGGCGGCGAGCACTACTGGCTTTACACACCCGCCGAGCCCCGCCCCAGGAAGGCGCCGGTGGTGGTGTTCGTGCACGGTTACGGCCAGCTTGACCCGGAAGGCTACGACGCCTGGATCGAGCACCTGTGCCGGCGCGGCAACATCGTGATCTACCCCCAGTACCAGGCCCATGGCCTTGAGCCGCCGGCCAACTACGCGCCCAACGCCGCCGCCAGCATTCTCGACGCCTTCAAGTATCTCGAGGCCGACCCCGAGCGCGTGCAGCCCGAAAAAGACAAGTTCGCCATCGCCGGCCACAGCGCCGGCGGAGTCACCACCGCGAACCTGGCCGCCGACTGGGAAACCCTGAAGCTGCCCAAGCCAAAGGCCGTCATGCCCGTGCAGCCCGGCCGCGCCTTCAACAGCAGCAGCAAGGCGCAGAAGAACGGGCTGATCCCGCTGTCGGATTTCAGCCTGATCCCCGAGGAAGCCCTGCTGCTGTGCGTGTTCAGCGACAGCGACCACACCGTGGGCGCCTGGTGCGCCCGCGAGTTCTTCACCAAGGCCACCAAGGTGAAGGCCGAGAACAAGAACCTGGTCGAGTTCATCAGCAGCGACTACGGCAAGCAGGCCGTGGTCGCCACCCACCGCACGCCCGCCGCGCCCTCAACCATGGCCGACATGGTGGACATCTGGGACTGGCACGGCTACTGGAAGCTGCTGGACGGCCTGACCGACGCCGCCTTCCACGGCAAGAACCGCGAGTACGCCCTGGGCGACACGCCCCAGCAGAAGGACATGGGCAGTTACAGCGACGGCCGTCCCTTCGAGAAGCTGAAGGTCTGGAAGGGCGACGCGGAGATCAACCCCGACGAAGAATACACGCCGGTGTTCGACCGCAACGGCAACCGCAACCAGAAGCCCCCGAGCCCAAGGAAGCAGAGCCCAAGAAGGAAAAGCCCGCCGAAACCCCCGGCCGTAAAGA
Organism: Planctomycetota bacterium; assembly: GCA_027493625.1. Lineage (GTDB taxonomy): Bacteria > Planctomycetota > UBA8742 > UBA2392 > UBA2392 > JACKID01. The sequence continues at coordinate 699,678 of JAOSKM010000003.1, forward strand.
AGACAAGGAACAGGAAGAAGAGTTCTAGGGCCGGAAAACCGGAAATGGGTGGCGCGGACAGTTCGCGCAGCGAACGGACCTGCCCGGTTGGCTTACCGACGACTGCAAAAGCGTGTTAACCACGAAGGACCACGAAGAACCACGAAGTAAAAGATTCTCCGCCGTTCTTCGTGGCCCTTGGTGGCTCTTCGTGGTTAACCGCAGTTGTTTTTCTTCAGCAGTCAGTTTCGAGTTCCAGGGCTGATGCAAAGATAAGTAAGGCGGAGGTGGCATCGAGGCGCATGCCGACTCGAAAGTGCAGCTCGGCGGAACGGCAGCAGACGCGCTGGATCAGGCGGAGGTGGCGAAATTGGCAGACGCGCTGGATTTAGGTTCCAGTGGGGCAACCCGTGCGGGTTCAAGTCCCGCCCTCCGCACCAGCTCGTAGGGGCCGCCCCATGTGGCGGCCCGGGCGGGCACATAGGCCCGCCCCTACCGGTTGCCCAATCGGCGCACATCGGTTTATAACCGGGCCAAACATGCCGCGGGAAATGCCATGACCACGACCGAAGCCTTTGCCACCAATTTCGACCTCACCGAAGAGCAGCAGCAGATCCAGCAGGCCGCGCGCGAATTCGTGAAAGACCACGTCGCGCCCAGGGCCCAGGAACTCGATGAAAAGGCCGAGTTCCCCGTAGACAACTACAAGCAGATGGCCGAGCTCGGTTTCCTCGGCCTCAGCATCCCCGAAGAGGCCGGCGGCAGCGGCTTCGACACACTCAGCTTCATCCTGGTGGTCGAGGAACTCAGCAAGGCCTGCGGCAGCACCGGCCTCGGCTACGCGGCGCACATCAGCCTGGGCGTCACGCCCGTCTACCTGTTCGGCACGGATGAACAGAAGCAGAAGTACGTGCCCCAGCTGTGCCGGGGCGTCGATGAAGACGGCAACCTCACACTCGGCTGCTTCGGCCTGACCGAGCCCGGCGCGGGCTCAGATGCCGGCGGCACGCGCACCACGGCCGAGCGCAAGTCCGACCACTGGCTGGTGAACGGCCGCAAGGCCTGGATCACCAACCCGCACTACGCCAAGACCTGCATCTTCACGGCCAAGACGAACCAGAACCCGAAGGATGGCAAGGGCATCACGGCCTTCATCGCGGAGCTGGGCACGCCCGGCTTCAAGGTGGAAGCCAAGGAAGACAAGCTGGGCATGCGCAGCAGCGACACCGCGCAGCTGGTGTTCGAGGACATGAAGCTGCCGCTGGACGCCGTGGCGGGCGGCGAGGCGCAGGTGGACGTGGGGTTTAACAAGTTCATGAAGACGCTGGCCGGCGGGCGCATCAGCATCGGCGCGCTGGCGCTGGGCATCGCGGAGGGCGCGTACCAGAAGGCGCTGGAGTACGCGCGCCAGCGCAAGCAGTTCAACAAGCCGATCGGCACCTTCCAGGGCGTGTCGTTCATGCTCGCGGACATGGCCATGGAGATCAGCGCGGCAAGACACCTCGTGTACCACGCGGCCAGGCTGCGCGACGCCGGCCGCGACTTCGCATTAGCCGGCAGCATGGCCAAGCTCTACGCCAGCGAAGTAGCCATGAAGACCTGCACCAACGCCATCCAGGTGCTGGGCGGCGTGGGCTACACCAGGGAGTACGACGTAGAGCGCATGTACCGAGACGCCAAGCTATGCGAAATAGGCGAAGGCACCTCAGAGGTACAAAGGCTAGTAATCAGCCGCCAAATCCTCGGCGACCTGCGCAACGTTTGAGCCCCGGCGGAAACGCCGGGGACACGCGGCGATTTTGCCGCGTGAACGACCATCAAATAGTTTCGCCCGCCACGGGCGGGCGTCCCCGGCCTTTCCGCCCGTCCGAGCCCCGGCCGAAAGGCCGGGGGTTCGCGAAGCGAACGTACGCGCAGCGAGGCGGCGATTTTGCCGCGTGAACGAACACCAAAAAGTTTCGCCCGCCAACTTCGGCGGGCGTCCCCGGCGTTTCCGCCGGGGCTCTAGATTTCCGGCCCCTGTTCGTTCAGTACGTAGTTGATTGCGTCGTTGACGGCTTTCTCCGTCAGCAACCGTCCCTGGTTGCCTCGTTCGGTCCAGATCGGGCGGTCGGCGTCGAATGCTCCGGCTTCGCGCAGCATGCGAGTGGCGCGCGCCTTGATGGCGTTCAACATCTTGCTGCTGTTCTCGACTGCCTTGATAACCACGTGCACGTGGTTGCTGCGCACGTTCAGCGCGAGCAGAGGCCAGTTCTTGAAGCGACAGTAGTCCTCAATGGCCTCGCGAACGATCTTGCGGCTTGACGCGTCAAGCGATACCGGCGGGTGCTTCAGCTTTCCCTGCATGTACTCGTGCAGGAACGGATCAGGCGGCAGCCGTACGGACGGGTTGCGGCTGACGGACCTGCGTTCATCACCGTGCAACCATGTGCCATGGGTGGTGAAGGTAAGGTGCCACGCCAAGGTCGGTGTGAACTGATCGCGCATGCAGCAAGGATACACGAGCCCCGGCCGAAAGGCCGGGGGTTCGCGAAGCAATCGTACGCGCAGCGAGGCGGCGATTTTGCCGCGTGAAGGAACACCAAAAAAAGATTCGCCCGCCAGAAGCGGCGGGCGTCCCCGGCGTTTCCGCCGGGGCTCGAATCGTGTGTCGCACGCACTGTTACGATCTCCGGGGTGAATCTTCCCTATTGGAGGTCTTTATGAATCGTGCTGATAAGAAGGCTTGGTTGCGGGAGTTGAAGCGGCGGCAGAAAGCCGCTCGCGTGGCGGGCTCGGTTGCCGCCTTGGGGACTGTCCCCGCAGGGGACTGTCCCCGTCCTGGCACGGCCGGTGAGGATGCGCTGGGGACTGTCCCCGCAGTTGGGGACTGTCCCCGTCCTGGATCGGCCGGCGGGGATCGTTGGCCGGTGGGGATTCGATCCCTGGTCAGGTTCCGCCCGCTACAGGGTTTTCCTTGCCTGCTGAGCCCTCGAATACGGGGACAGTCCCCAGAAGCGGGGACTGTCCCCTGCAGTCCGAAGTCGTGATCGCCGAGGCTGAGCTGCAGGCTGCCCGGGGCTATGCTTCCGACGCGCGCGGGCTCTCCGACGACGAGGCGCGGGCCATGCTCACTGAGGCCGCGCGCTTGCTGCACTCCGTGGTGCGCAACGCGAACCGGGTGCTGGACTCGCTGCCGCCCCAGCGCGTGCTGGAGGCCGTGTGCGAGCCCGCCACGGTTGCGGCGCAAGGCAGCCCGCAGAGCCGCCCGCGGCGCGGGTCGGACCCGGTGTTCACGCTGATGCGCCTGGGCAAGGAGGCGGCCAGCCTGCTGAAGCGGGTGCTGGCCAAGACTAATCCGGCGCTGGGCAAGGTGACTAAGGTCGCCTAATGAAAAACGTGGTGCGGGCTGCCAGCCCGCAGGCATGTGCGGACAGGCTGTCCGCTGCGGGCAGGCACATGGGCCTGCCCCTACGCCTGCCCCCTACGCCTGCCCCTACGCGCTCCACACGCGGCAGGTTTCGTCCTTGCTGCCTGTGATGATGATCTTGCCGTCGCGGCTGAAGGCCACGGCGTTGATGTGGTTGGTGTGGCCCTTGAACAGCACGCGCTGGTCACCCTTGCTGGGGTCGCTCAGCGCCGGCGGCAGCGCCGGGTTCTCGATCTCCCACAGGTACAGCGCGTTGTCCGTGCCGCCCATGGCCAGCCACTTGCTGTCCGGGCTGAACGCCAGCGCCGTCACCGTCTGCACGCCCGTGGGGAACGACTTCACCTGCTCGGCCGTGTCAGGGTTCCAGAGCCGGATTTCTTCTTCATTGCCGCCCGTGGCGATCAGGCTGCCGTCGGGGCTCCAGGCCACGGTGAGCACGCTTTCCGGACCGGCCTTGATGACGTGCAGCTGCTCGTTGGTCTCGAGGTTCCAGATGCGCGCGGTGCCGTCGCTGCCCGCGGAAACGCAGCGCTTGTTGTCGGGGCTGACGGCCACGCACAGGGCCGGCGCCTCGTGCTTGTTCATCACCGCGCGCTGCTTGCCCTTGGCGGCGTCCCAGCGCATCAGCTTGCGGTCGTCGGCGACGCTCAGCACGAAGCTGCCGTCGTGCGCGAACGCCAGCCCGTTCACGGTGCCGTGGTGGCCCGTGCCGCCGGTGTACTTGGCGCCTTCCTTGCCGGCCGCGACATCCCAGAACAGCACCTGGTTGGTGACGTTGCCGCTGGCTGCCAGCTTGCCGTCGGGGCTGATCGCCACGCCGATGATCGGCGACCTGCTGCCGCCCATGGTGTGCAGCAGCTTGCCGGCCGTGACGTCCCAGACGCGGACGTTGGTGTCTTTACTGCCGGTGACGAGCGTCTTGCCGTCGGCGGAAAGCGAGAGGCAGAACACGTTGCCCTTGTGGCCTCGCAGGGCGTGTTTTGGTGTGAAGTTCGGTGTGGTCATGGTCTCAGTCCTCGTGGCGGACCTTAGCAGTACGCCGGGCGCGCGACAATTTCGCGATTGCACAGGGGGCACCGCAGGCCGCCGTTGCCGTCTGGACACTATTGCCCTACAGTTTAGGCGGAATCGCAACGGGGGGTTGCATGCTGGCATCTGTGGGGCTGTACGTCGGCATTGCTGCCGGCGCTGTGCTGGTGATCGTGATCGTGGCAGTCGCAATGCGCGGCAAGCACCAGCCCGCCGAACCCGCGAAGCCGCAAGTCCCCGCGGACCCGCCGCCCGCCGTGGACGCCGCGGTGATGACGCCCGCGCCCACCCACACGGCCGAGCCCGAGCCACAGCCCGCGCCCGAGCCCGCCAGGCCGAAACCGGCCGAGCAGCCGAAGCCCGCCACCCTGCAGGTGGAGGCGCTGGCGCCATCCATGACCGACACCATGCCCGCCCTCAGCGAAGAGGAAGCGTTGTCGCCCACGATGACCGACTCCGTGCCGATGCTGGGCGCCGAGGCCGACGAGCTCAAGATGGGCACCGACGAGTTGCCCAAGTTCGGCACCGCGGAAGTGCCCAGCCTCGACGATGGCCCGCCCAAGTACCGCACGCCCGCCGCGCAGGAGCTGTCGGACGCCATCGCCAGCGGCACCTGCCCCAGGTGCAAGGCGCCCACCTTCGTCGGCGACGCCACCAGCGACGACAACACCATGTACACCCTGGAAGCCCGCTGCGGAGCCTGCGGCCACAAGGCCAGGCTGATCGACATGCGCGTAGGGTAACGTGGCACGGGTGTCCTCACCCGTGTCCGGCATGGATGGGTGTCGGGTAGGGACACGCTGCCGCGTGTCCCTACGATCTGCGAAGGATACGCCCATCAACCAGCAGCAGCCCCAGGGCGATCACGGCCATGCCGGCGACCTGCCGCCACTCCAGCACTTCGCCCAGCAGCGGCACGCACAGCAGCGTCGAGCTGACCGGCACCAGCAGCGTGACCAGCAATATGTTCGTGGCACCCGCGGCCTTCAGCAGCTTGAAGTACAGCACATAGGCGAACGAGGTGCTGACCAGCGCCAGCGCAACCAGCGCCGCCAGCGACTGCCAGCCGGGCGTTGCGTGCCAGGGCTGCTCCAGCGCGGCCAATGGCGCGATCAGCATTGCCGCGGCCGTGAGCTGCCCGGTGGCCAGCGCCAGCGGCGGCACCTGGCCGACGCGACGCCCGAAGATGCCGGCCAAGGCATAACACACCCCGGCGCCCAGCACGGCCAGGTAGGCCAGCAGTTCGCCTTCGCCGGACAGGGCTTCGCGGCCGACCATCACGCCGACGCCGACCACGCCCAGCAGGCAGCCGGCGAGGCGGTTGAGCGTGAGGCGCTCGTCGCGGGTCAGGAAGTGCGCCAGAACCACGGTGAACAGCGGGGTGGTGGCATTCAGCATGCTGGCCAGCGCGCCGCCAATGCGGGTAAGGCCCCAGAACATCAGGGCGAAGGGCAGCGCGTTGTTGAACAGGCCCAGCAGGAAGTACCAGCCCCACATGCGCCCGCCGGGCAGCTTCACGCGCAGCGGGCGCAGGGCGATGTGCAGCGCCAGCGCCGCCAGGGAGAGGCGCAGGAACACCAGCGACATGGGGCCGAAGTCGCGCAGGCCCAACTCTATAAAGAGGAAGGAGCCGCCCCACAGCACGGACAGCGAACCCAGCAGGCCCCACTCACGGGCCGTCATCGAGCGGGCAGCGGAAACCGGCAAAGGTGCATTCATGGCGCGAGAGCATACGCCCCGCCAGCCAACCCGCCATGGGAGCAACGGAGCGCGGACATCCTGTCCGCAACTACTGCCGTGGGCGAGGCGCCCACGGCCGGTGCAGGCATTCCTGAAAGTCATAGATGACTTTCAGGGTCATTCGCTTCGCGAGTCCTGCGCTACGTTAGCCGTCGGTGGTAATGGCTTCACTCAGCTCGTTGATGGTGGCATTGGCCAATCCAGCCGATGTGCCTGGGCCGCTGCCGCCGCCTTGATGGCGGCCCATGCGCGCTCTTCAGAGGTTCGTTCACGGGGGTCGCCGGCATTGGCGCTGACGGACTCCCACTGTTCGCGCGCCGCGTCCCATTGGCCCAGTTGTGCCATTCGTGCGGCATCCCAGCGGGTCCAGAGTCGATGCATGGCAGTTTCCCGAAACCGACTTGCGGTTCGAATTGCCTCGGCTAGCAGGGTTTCAGCCGGCCGCGGTCGTCCTCTCTCAATGTGGAGTATGGCCAGATTGCCGCTGACGGCGCCTGAGCAGTACTCGTCGCCGACCTGCTGCGACAGGTCCAGCGCTTCCAGAAACAGTCGTTCGGCCTCGGCGGAACGCCCGCGCTCCCAGTGGAACTGACCGAAATTGCAGAGGTTGGCGATGAGGTTGTCATGATCCGAAACGCGGCGGGCAACGTCGATGGCTTCTTCGTGTACGCTGATGATCTCTGCGTCAGTCCCGCACTCGGACAGCACGCGGGACAGGTTGTGCAGACTGTGGGAGTAGCCCACTGGATCACCGATCTCCCGGCAGGTTTCGATGTTTTCACGCGAGAGCTTCAAGGCGTCCTCGTGTCTGCCTTCGTCCAGTGCGACAAGCGCAAGGTTGCGCAGGCAGACAAGTTCGCTCGAGCGATCCCCGATGCGGCGTGCAATACCGAGGGCACGCTCAAGATCCGCGGTCTTCCGTCCGGGCAGCAGTGTGTACTTCTGGAGCAGGGCGCTGCACTCCAGGCGTTCATCACCAGTTTCACGCGCGCCCTGCATGCCGAGCTCGATTTCGTGTTCGGCTTCAGCCAGGCGTCCACTCCTGGCCAACAGCTTCGCAAGCATCAGCCGGAGCTGGCTGGTCAAGGTCGGTTCGGGGAGCTGGTCGGCTTGCCCGATCAGCGCTTTGACATCATCGATGGTGATGTCGGTATCTCGTCTCTGGCCCGCCTCGAAGAGCATGTTGGCAGTCGAAACCAGCAGCCCTTTGCGGTGGCCGATCTCGGAGGCGATCCCGATGGACTCCTGCCAGAGCCTGCGGGCTCCGTCCGGGTCGCCAAGCCGCGACTGGACTCGACCAAGCAAATTCAGGCTGGCCGCCTCAACCGCGCGCTTGATGCGATTGCGCTCTGGATTGTCCCGCGCGAGCCGGATCGCGCGCCGCAGCTGAATCGCCGCCTCTGGGTACTCCGCTGCGGCTTCCGTCATCGCGCCCGTGCGTTGACAGGCGTAGGCCGCCAACTCGCCTCGGACTCCGGGCAGGCCCGCGAGGCGCGCCCACAACCGGCGCGCCTCGGGCAGATCAAAGCCACGGCCGGCGGCTGAAGCCGCGTGCCCGATCAATGGGACCCGCAGTTCGCGAAAACGTGCATGGGTACCGGCAGCCAGGTCCGCGTGACCGGCCAGTTCGCTGAGTATGCTGAATGCGGGAATCCCGGGCGGGATCTGTATTGTTCCGTTCTCATCCAGCTCGAATGGGTCTGGCTCGGGCCAGAACAGCCCAAGCAGGATGTCGCAGGCCAACGCGTGCAGCGACGCACGCGCCACGGGAAGCTGGAGCTGGTAGGCCGCATCCCTCAGCAATGCGTGCCGGAACAGGTATGCGGTTTCAGCGTCCATGGGACGCCCTTTAACCGTCGGCGGTGATGGCTTCGATCAGTTCCTTGATGGTGGCGTCGGCCTTGTCGGCCGGGACCTGGCAGGTGCCGGCGGCTACGTGGCCGCCGCCTCCGTACTTGAGCATCAGCTCGCCTACGTTGGTTTTGCTGCCGCGGTCGAGGATGCTCTTGCCGCAGGCGATCGCCACGTTCTGTCTGGCCTTGCCCCACATCACGTGCAGGCTGATGTTGCAGTCCGGAAACACCGCGTACGGCATGAAGCGGTTGCCCGCGTAGATCTCGTCTTCCCTGCGCAGGTCAAGCACCAGCAGGTTCCTGTGCATGCGGCCGCAGCGCTCGATCTGTTCGGCGTTGATGGCGGCGTGGCGCTTGTAGAGCTCAACGCGTTCGACCACGTCTTCGTCGGTAAGGATGTCGTCGATGCTGCTGGTGCGGATCAGGTCGATCAGCTTGAACATCAGCTCCTTGTTGCTGATCCGGAAATCGTGGAAGCGCCCCAGTCCCGTGCGCGCGTCCATGATGAAGCTCAGCAGCACCCAGCCCTCGGGGTTCAGGATTTCCTCGCGCGTGAACTGCGCGCTGTCGGATTTGTCCACGGCCGCCATCAGCTGCTCGCTGACGTGCGGGAACTTGTCCGCGCCGCCGTAGTGCTTCCAGATCACGCGGGCGGCGGAGGGCGAGTCGGGCTCGGTGATGAAGTTGTCGGCCTTGCCCACGCGGCTGAGCTCGGAGGCGTGGTGGTCGAAGGCGAGGTGCACGCCTTCTACATAAGGAAGGTTGGCGGTGATGTCGCGTTTGCTGACGGGGATCTTGCCGTCCTGCATGTCCTTGGGGTGTACGAACTCGACGCTCTCCACCATGTCGAGCTCTTTCAGCAGCGCCGCAGACATCAGACCGTCGAAGTCGCTGCGCGTGATCAACCGGTACTTTTCCGCCATCGCACCCTCCCTGAAGCCGGCATCATAGCCCCGAACCCAGCCAGCCAAAAGGGCGGCCCCTGAATACCGGCCCGTATCACTGTTGTGACCTTTGCGAGGGCTGCTAGATTGGTAACGGGAATCCCATGCAGCCGAACGCCGATCTTCATGCCTTCCTGCGCCAGAAGTTTCCGGCCGAGTATGCGGCCGTGCGCCCGGCCATTGAGTCGCTGCGCGCCTGGCTGACCGACCCGGCCAACGTTGCGGCCTCGGACCCCGTGGCCTCCAAGCGCGCGCTGGTGGGCCTGTCGGACCCGGAGGGCTTCACCCCGGTCCCCGAGCTGCTGCGCACGGTCGAGCGGGCCATCGACTCGATCCGGTCCGACCCCAACAACGCGGCCGCGTGCTTCATGCTGGCGCGCGCGATGACCGAGCTGGGGCGCTTCGACGACGAGCACTACCACCCGGCGCCGTTGCGCGAGGCGGTCGATTTCGCGGAGCGTGCGGTGAAGCTGGCGCCGAAGGTGGGCAAGGCGTGGCGGGCGCTGATCGAGATCCAGATCCACCTGCACCGCGACGAGATGGTGGCCGACATGCTGCGCGACCTGGGCACGCAGGGTTTCGCGCCCGGCACCCACGCGACGCTGAGCGCGAAGTTCGCCGAATCTCGCGGCAACTACGATGAAGCCATCGACTGGTACGAACGCGCGATCGGCTACATCCCCGAGCCGCCGCGCCGCGCCGAGGCCTACACCGCGCAGGCTTTCTGCATGCTGAAGCAGGGCCGCAAATCCGAGGCCGAGCGCCCCTTCCTGATGGCGCTGCTGGAGGGCGGGCCGAGCGCCTGGATCGGGCACAACTGGTCGGTGCTGAAGTACGAGCTGGCGAACCTGATCGGCGCCACGGAGCTCAACCGCCGCGTGCTGGGCTGGGACCCGGCCTACCTGCCGGCGCTGGAATTCAAGCAGTTCCTGATCGAGCACTACCGCAAGCGCAACCACCCCCTACCCCGGCCCCGTGGCTTTGCAGGAAGAGCAGTTGCGCGGCATCGCCCTGCCCGGCTGCGACCCCACCATCCTGCGCCAGCTGAACGTGGACGAGTGGCAGCCACCCAAGCGCGGCACCCGCGCGAGAGCTACCCGCACCTTCCGCTCGGGCCTCGAGTAGATTTCCGGACATTCTCCGCTACCGGTTTGCCACCCCGGGGTGTCATTGGGCGTTCTGATGGACCGCACCCAACCGATACACCCAAGGAGAATCGCCATGAAGACCTGGATCGTGGCAGTGGCAATGATGGCAGTGCTGGGCGCCGGCTCGGCCTTTGCACAGGACGCCGAGAGGCCGCAGCGCCAGCGCGACGGCGAGCGCAAGGAACGCCCCGAGGGCAAAGAGCGCGGCGAACACGGACAGAAGCACGCCAAGGTGCGCAAGCATCTTGCCGAGCTGGCCAGAAGCTGCGCGAGCTGAAGCAGCGGCAGGAGAGCGGCGAGGCCAAGGACCCCGAACGTTTGGCGGAAGCGATCAAGCGCATCGAGGAACGCATCGCCGAGATCAAGGCCAGGCTCGCCGAGCACAACGAGAAACACCACGGCGGCGCTGAGCCCGGCAAGTCGTAACGCCCGCAACGCCGGCCTGCATCGCCCCGTGCCAGCGCACACGACGATGCAGGCCGCGCCCGTGAAGCCGCTCTGCACAGATCGAAAAGGGGCCGGAACTCGCGAAGCCGTTGATATCATGGCGAGTGAGATCGGCCGCAAGGCAGAGTCCCCGGCAACCGGCAGGCACGTTTGAACACCACCTTACGAACTCGTGATGTGCTGATCGGGATCGCAATCGGTGCGGCGCTGTCCGTCATGGCGCTGATTGCCGTCATCCGCGGCGATCCGGATGAATCCGCCAACCGCCATCGTCGGTATTTCGCCGAGAGCGCTTGCGACGCCATGCTGCCTCATATCAAGGCAGCAGAGGCCGACGGGCATGCCACGTCTTCGGTTCCCGAGCTGCTTCGCGTTGTGGATGCTGCAACCGCGGAGTCGATCCGGAAGGAATTCACGAAGCCTCCCGGGGCGGGCGAGAACGACTTCGAGCACATGTTTGCGGCAGGGGATGTCCGCTGGAAGCGACAGGCGGAAGGCTGGGCGGTCAGCTTCCGATGGGCTGGCGGAGCGCTTGTCATGAAGTTCAACAGTGACCTGCAGACCATCAGCCACGAGTTCGTGGACCGCGACCAGGTTGCAGCCGAGTTCGAGCACGACAGCCACTGAAACGCAGAACCTGCCCGCTGCATGGGCCGCTGGCGCCTCGCCCGGTACACCCGCGGGCAAGGTGCCCGCGGGCTGTGCAGGCAAGGTGCCTGCGCTACGTTATCCCTTCACGCAGACGATCTGCTTGAGTGTGTGGACTACCTCGACCAGGTCACTCTGGGCTTCCATCACCGCGTCGATGTCCTTGTACGCGCCCGGGGTTTCGTCGATGACGTCCTTGTCCTTGCGGCACTCGATGCCTTCCGTGGCCGCGATGTGATCTTTCACCGTGAAGCGTTTGCGCGCCTCGTTGCGGCTCATGGCGCGGCCGGCGCCGTGGCTGCAGCTGCAGAAGCTTTCCTCGCAGCCCTTGCCCCGCACGATGTAGCTGCGCGCGCCCATGCTGCCCGGGATGATCCCCAACTCGCCCTTGCGCGCCGACACCGCACCCTTGCGCGTCACGAACACTTCCTCGCCGTAGTGGGTTTCCTTCTGGACGTAGTTGTGGTGGCAGTTCACGGCCACCAGCTCGGCCTCAAACTCCGGCACGTGCGGCGTTTCGCGCAGGGCCTTGATCACCTGCGCCATCATGCGCGCGCGGTTCATGCGCGCGTACTCCTGCGCCCAGTGCACGGCTTCCACATAGTCGTCAAATTGCTCGACCCCCTTATTGAAGTAGGCCAGGTTCTCGTCCGGCAGGTTCTTGAAGTGCTTGCGCATGTCGCGCTTAGCCTGCTCGATGAAGTAGCTGCCGATGCGGTTGCCCACCCCGCGCGAGCCCGAGTGCAGCATCAGCCACACGTCGTTGCTTTCATCCAGGCAGACCTCAATGAAGTGGTTGCCGGTGCCCAGGGTGCCCAGGTGCTCCAGCGGGTGGGCGTTGCGCGCCAGGCCCGGGAACTTGCTGACCAGCTTGCGATAGCCCGCATCCAGCGCCTTCCAGGCCTGCTCGTTGGCCTCCGGCGGGTTGGCCCAGGCGCCGCGGTCGCCGCGACCGCCCTGGTTCGTGCGGCCGTGGGGAACGTTGCGCTCGATGGCGCTGCGCACACCGGCCATGTTGTCGGGCAGCATCTCGGCCCAGAGTGAAGTCTTGACGGCGCACATGCCGCAGCCGATGTCCACGCCGACGGCGGCCGGGATAATCGCGCCCTTGGTCGGCACGACCGAGCCCACCGTAGCGCCCAGGCCCCAGTGCACGTCCGGCATGGCGGCGACCCACTTGTACACGACGGGCAGCTTGGCCGTGTTGACCAGCTGCTTCTCGGCCTCGGGCTCAAGCTGCACGCCTTCAACCCACGCCTTGATCGGCTTGGCGCCCTTCCGCGTGATCATCTTGAATGCCATGGCGTGTCTCCGGCTATACGGTACACCAACGCGCCGCTGTTTCACCCGGCCGGAATGACTCCCGCCGGCTGGCGGTCGCGGGTAGAGTCTGTGCCGTGCACGCCGAGACCGCCTACATCTTCCGGCACGCGCTGCTGCGCGACGCCGCCTACAGCCTGCAGCCGCCCGGCGAGCGCGGCGTGCTGCACGGCCTGGCGCTGGAGATCCTGCAGGCGCTGCTTTCACCCGGGGATGTTCCCGCCCTTGCCATTGAGCTCGCCGAGCACGCGCGCTTCGCCCTGCACGACGCGCTGCCGGAGCAACGCCGCCGAGCATTGCTGGAGGCCGAGTACGGTTACCTCAACCAGGCCGCGGAGTACCTGCAGGCGCACTGGCAGTCGGTCGACGAAGTGCGGGTGCGGGACCTGCTGGCGGTTCACCCCTGCGCCGACGCGCGCGAGCAGCGCCGCCACCTGTACGCCGCAGGCGAGCGCCTGGAGCAGACGGGCGACCTGCGCGGCGCCGAGGAACGCGCCCGCGCCATGCTCGAGCGCGCCCGGCGCGACGGCGACGGCGCTGACGAAACCCGCGCCCTGCTGATGCTGCACCACGTGCTGCCGGAGCTGGGCCGCGCCGCCGAGCTGGAGCACACCGCCACCGAGCTGGTGCAGCGTGCGGACGGCCTGTCGGCCGAAAGCAGGATCTACGCGCTGACGTTGCAGGAGCACGAGGCATACCGAGCCGGGCGATTCGACGACGCCCTGCGGATCAACCTGCAGGCGCAGGAAATCGCCGAAGCGGCAGGCCGCAGCGATTGGATGGCCACGCTGCTGGCCAGCCAGGCGAGCAATCACGCCAGGCTGGGTGATTCTGCGCGGGCGCTGCAGGCCTCACTGCGCTCGGTCGAGCTGGCGGAGTCCTCGGGCAACAAGCACACCCGCGCGCAGATGCTGAACCAGCGCGGCATCGCCTGCATCGAAAGCGGCGACCTTGCCGGCGCCGGCAAGGCCTACTCTGAGGCGCTGCAGCAGGCGAATGCCATCGGCGCGCGCGGCCTTGCCCAGACCATCTCCGTCAACCTGGGCAACCTGCAGCTCTATTTCCTGGGCGGCCTGCGCAGCGCGGAGCAGGCCTATCGCAACGTGATTGATTATGCGCTCGAGCAGGGGGCCATGCGCGACGCCGCCGCGGCCTCCAACCGGCTGGGCGCCGTGCTGAACTACCGTGACCGCGCCGCCGAGGCCCGCGACGTGCTGCAGACCGGGATCCGCTGCGCCAGGCAGGGCAACGACGTCGCCGCGGAGGCCGCAGGGCGCATGCAGCTGAGCCAGTGCCGAGGCGCGCTGGACGGGCGCGAGCGGTTGCAGGAGCTGGCCGCGTGCATCGGGATGGCCCGCGGCATCCGCGCCGAGCGCCTGGAGGGCGAGGCCTGGATGCGTGGCAGCGAGCTGCTGGTCGAGCAGGGCTGCCTGCGCGCGGCCGTGGAGGCCGCCGAGCAGGCGACGCGCGTGCTGGCTCGCACACCCGCCGGCCAGGCATTCCTGCCCCACGTGGCCGGCGCGCGCGCGACGGCGCAGCTGCTGCTCGGGGATTTCGCCGGCGCGCGCGAAAGCAACGGGCAGGTGCTGGCGGGGCTGGGCCCCGGCGTGCCGCAGCACAGGGTGACCAAGGGATACACCGGGCGCATCGCCCTGCGGCTGCTGGAGGGCGTGGGCCCGCTGGGCTTGCAGCGGCCGGATGACGCCCTGCGCGATGAGCTTGCGCGGCTGGACCGTGAGGCGCGGGAGCTGCTGGCCGGGACCGAGTACGGTCGTCACGGCCGCACACGCGCGGCGCTGGAGTATGTTTCGGCCGTCAGCAGGCTGCTGGGGAGCGAGCCGCCGTACCCGCTGCTGTTGGGGATGACGCTGGACTGGCTGACGCCGCAGCAGGTTCAGGCAACGCTGGACCGCCTGGCCGCGCAGGACCCGGCGCAGCTGGAGACGCTGCGGCGCGAAAACCCGCAACTGGCGCAGGAGCTGGAACAGCTGGTTGAGCCAACGCTACTGGCCTGGGACACGCCTCTGGAGCAAGTGCCGCACCTGGCGGAACTGCTGGAGTAGTGGCGCAGGATCGGCGCAGCCGATGGTTGCGAAGTTACAGCCTGCGGGACCCGCACGTGGCGCGGGCTTCCAACCCAATCCCGTGGGGTTAAGGCGAAACAGTCATCTCTTTAGTTTATTGGCGCGGAGCGCCTTCACAGTGGAAGCCCCCACCGAACGCTTCCGGCGTTCGGTGGGGGTAATCGGCGGAAGAAAGATCAAAGGCGCGGAGCGCCGACACACTCGCGGCGCTTGCCGCGAGAACCGATCGGCCGCAAGCGGCCGTTGTGCCGCCGCGCCACGCCCTAACCCCCGCAGTATTGGGCTTCCAGCCTGCGGGCGAAGCGCCCACAACACCTGCGGGCTGTTGCTTCGCAACAATCGGCTGCGCCGATCCCGCACCACGGTGTTAAATCGCAACCGCCGGGTTTCCCCGGCGGTTGGGCGCGACAAGAGTTGCCGAAAGGTTTGCGCTCTGCCATTGAGCTACCCCGCCATGAAGCGGGGGTGGGACTCGAACCCACAACCTCATCGTTATGTGCGATGTACTTCCGACTGCATTCGCGCAATGTCTGGAGGCGACTAGGGTGCCGAAACATGAACCGGGCTTGCGCCCGGGCTGCTCTACCCGATTGAGCTACCGCCCCAGTAGTTGGTAGAGGCATCCTTGCGGTGCGGGCTTACCTCTCTTTGACTTCCCGCGACATCCCGGCCCGTCGGGTGATGCGTCGAGAGAAGACCATGCTGGCGGAGCGGGCGGGATTCGAACCCGCAACCCGCGATGTAGTTCCGACTGCATTCGCCCCAGATTTCAAAGACCTGTCCGCGACGAGAAGCGGCGAGACGAGTACTGAGCTACGTCCTGCGACGGCGGGAATCGAACCCGCGACCTCCGCTACAGCGGCGCTCTATCCATGTAGTCCCGCCTGCATTCGCGGCAGGCGATCAGCCGTTGGGGCGACGAGTGGTTTGCGAGAGTTGCGGGACTCGAACCCGCACGGGCTTGCGCCCTGTGCCAATGTACTCCCGCAGGCATTCGCCCAGGCGGCTGGGCCGACTAGTGTTCTCCCGAGACGCTCGACCATTAGGAGTGGATGTAGTCCCGGGCTGCATTCGGCCAACTCAACAACGCGCGCGGGTTGCAAAAAAGCCACGGAGTTTTCCCCGTGGCTTTTTCCTACAGCTCCACCTTCTCGATCTCGCCCACCCAGTGGCCGTCGCCCAGGCTGCCCTCGCTGAACTGCTTCACCAGCTCGAACACCTGGTCGCTGAAGCCGCCGACGTTCAGCACGTCGTCGCGCTCGTGGGCCTGCGTCGTGCGGTTGGGCGCCAGGTCCACGCACACCAGCCGCGCGCGCGGGTTGCGGGCCTTGAAGCGCCCCCACTCGTCCATCACGGCCGTGCTGCCGCGCTTGCTGTCGACCCACGACTCGTTGTCCGAGACGAAGACCACCAGCTCGCCCTCGGCGCGGCGGGCGTTCAGCTCGCGCAGGGGCACGCTGCAGTCCGTGCCGCCCGACGGCAGGCCCGCCAGCACGCGCGCGTTGGTCACCACACTGTCGCGCGGGTTCAGGCGCACGTGCTCGACCTGCGTGTGGAACGGCAGCACCTCGGCGCTGCCGTTGCGGCGCAGCATGGCCGCCGCGAACAGCGCCGCTACGTCACGGCACTTCACCACGCTGGAGGCGCCCTTGCGGTAGCCCGTCACCGGCGCGTCCATCGAGCCCGACACGTCCACCAGCACGTACGCCTTGCCCTTCACGGCCGGCACGTTGTCGATCGCGACCTCCATGGCGTCCTGCAGGGCATTCAGAACCTCGCCCGGGATGCCCTCGCCCGCGTGCATCCACGCCACCATCAGCTGGTACGGGAACGCGCGCGCGGCCTTGACCTCGGCCGGGTTGCGCAGGCGATCGGCCACCAGGCGCGTGACCCAGTCGCGCTGGAACACACCGTGGCGCGCGAACGTGTTCAGGTTCATGCGCGTCATCTGCCACTTGGCGTTCTTCGCGATCTCGACCCAGTCGTTCGGGCCCAGCGGCAGCGAAGTCAGCAGCTGGAACGGAACGGCCGGCACGTCCAGCGTCTCGCCGCGCTTGAACGCCTCGTAGGCACGCACCGCCTGCGGCAGCACGTCCGCGTCGTGCGGCTTGCCGATGAAGTAGGCGTACAGCGCTGCGCGCGAAGCGTCGACCGGCTTGGGGTGCACCATCTTGATGATGTCCGCCAGGGACGGGTCGTTGCCGACGGCGTCAGACAGCAGCTGCGACTCGCTGCGGCCTGCCAGCCAGTCCAGCACCAGGCGCTTGGGCGCCGTGCCCAGCGACTTGCGGCCCGTGACGCCCGAGCGCAGCACCTGCACGAAGTTGCGCAGCATGCGGCCGTTGTCGATCACGCGCGCGAACACGCGGCGCAGCAGCGCCACGTCGCGCGCGGCCAGCACGGCCGCCAGCAGCGCCGGGGTGTCCTTCATGTGGGCGCGGGTGCGCGCGTAGACGGCGGCCTTGGCGACGAAGGCGGCATCCAGCTTGGCGGCCAGCTTCAGCACGTCGTCCAGCTGCTCGGCGGCGTCGGCGTAGAAGGTGTGGGACAGGCAGCCCGTGGCGACGTACTGGGCCAGGGCGTGCTTATCGTCGAATGCGTAGGCGTTGCCGCCGGCGCGGTTGCGCGTGTCGGCCTTGCGCGGCAGCTTGCCGCGAACGGACTGGAACAGTGCCTTGTTAACCATGGGTGCCCCCTTTCGTGAGGTCTTTACACGTCAAGGGAACGGGTTTGGGTTGCAGGGCAGGTGGCGCGGGATCGGCGGGTCCCGGAGCGGGACGCTCCGGGACAATGCGGACCGGAGGTCCGCAACACGTGCGGGCGGGGCGCCCGCATCACGGTGTTAAATCGCAAACCGCCGGGTTTCCCCGGCGGTTGCTTGGCGGTTTGCGCGGTACGTGTGACCTGTTTGCTTCTGGCGGACAGCCACGTGGGCTGTCCCTACCCCCGGGCCGCGCAGCCCGGAAGCTTGTTTCCAGTTTACTCTTTCCGGGCGGCTGCGTCGTTAATCCGTACGCTGTCCGCGAGTTCCCCCGCCGTTCCGCAGGAAGCTTCGCTTCCTTTGCGGTTCGTTCGCTACGCGAACTCGGGCGGGGCTGGTGCTAGCTGCAGCCCATGCTGTTACCGCAGTTTAGGCACTTGTAGCAGGCTCCGTTCCTTACCGTGATGTGGCCGCAGACGTCGCACATCGGTGCGTCACCCATCAGCGACTCCATCTGCTCGTTGAGCGCGTCCTTGGGTTTGCGCACCGGGGCCGGCAGCGCCTCGGCCTTCGCGGGCGACGCAAGCGTCGCCGCTGCAGCGTGTTCACCGGCGACGCCCAGGTCCTTGTTGTCCTCTCCCTGCTGCGCCAGCAGCGCCGGGCCCTTCACCTCTTCGGGCTTGATGTGCAGGAAGTCCGTGCGGCCGAGGTACTGGTGGCCGAGGGTGCGGAACACCAGGTCCACCACGCTGGTGGCAAGCTTGATGTGCGCGTGGCCTTCCACCATGCCCTGCGGCTCGAAGCGCGTGAAGGTGAAGGTGTCCACGAACTCCTTGAGCGGCACGCCGTACTGCAGGCCCTTGCTGATCGCGATCGCGAAGCAGTTCAGGATGCTGCGCAGGGTCGCGCCTTCCTTGCTCATGTCGAGGAAGATCTCACCCAGCTCGCCGTTCAGGTACTCGCCGGTGCGCAGGTACATCTTCTGGCCGGAGAGTTTCAACTCGTAGGTGAAACCGCGGCGCTGGGTCGGCAGCGGGCGGCGGTGCAGGCCGCGCGGCGGGGCGCTTTCGGCCACGGCCTGCGGGCCGACTTCCTTCTTCAGGACTTCCGTCAGCTTGCTGTCACTTCGGACGGCCGGTTCCGTTTCCGCGTGCTTACCCGTCGCTTGCGCTCCGGGCTCCTGTTTTTTCTTGCTGCTGGTGCTGAGCACCTGGCTGTGCTTGCTGCCGTCGCGGTAGATGGCGACCGCCTTCAGGCCCAGGTCGTGGGCCTGCATGTAGGCTTCTTCGATGTCCTCAACCGTGACCTCGTTGGGCATGTTGATGGTCTTGCTGATCGCGCCCGAGATAAACGGCTGCGCCGCCGCCATCATCTTCACGTGGCCCATGTGCTGGATGAAACGCTTGCCGTGTTTGCCGCAGCGGTTGGCGCAGTCGAACACCGGCAGGTGTTCCTGCTTCAGGAACGGCGCGCCCTCAACGGTCTGGCGGCCGCAGATGTGGTCGCTGGCGGCTTCAATTTCATCGGCGTCGAAGCCGAACTCCTTCAGCAGGCTGAAGCCCGGGGCGCCCCACTTCTCTTTCTTGATGCCGAGGCGGGTCATGGTGTCTTCGCCCAGCACCCAGGGGTTGACGGCGAAGCCGAGCTCGAGCGCCCCCTGCAGGGCGGTCTCGACGCGGCTGATGTCGGCCTCGGTGAGGCCGTGGCCGCGCAGGGACTCGTCGTTGATGTGGGGCGCGCCCTTGAGCGTGAGGGTGCCGATCGCGTACTCGACGATCGCGCGGCGCTCGCGCTCGCTGTAACCGAGGTGCTTGAGCGCGGGCTCGACGCTCTGGTTGATGATCTTGAAGTAGCCGCCGCCGGCGAGCTTCTTGAATTTCACGAGCGCGAAGTCGGGCTCGATTCCCGTCGTGTCGCAGTCCATCAGCAGGCCGATGGTGCCCGTTGGCGCGATCACGGTGGTCTGCGCGTTGCGATAGCCGTGCTGCTTGCCGAGCTCGAGCGCGCGGTCCCAGGCGCCGCGGGCGGCGTCGAGCAGGTAGTCCGGGCAGAACTCGGGGTTGATGCCCAGCGGCTTGACGGTCAGCTGCTCGTACTCGTCGCCCGGCGTGTTGTAGGCGGCGCGGCGATGGTTGCGCATCACGCGCAGCATGTCCTTCTGGTTGGCCTTGTAGCGCGCGAATGGCCCGTGCCCGGCGGCCATCTCGGCGCTGGCGGCGTAGCTTTCGCCGGTCATGAGCGCGGTGACGGCGCCGCACACGGCCATGGCCTTCTTGCTGTCGTAGGGAATGCCGCTGAGCATCAGGCAGGTGCCGAAGTTGGCGTAGCCCAGGCCCAGGGTGCGGTAGTCGTAGGACTTCTGCGCGATCTCTTCGCTGGGGAACTGGGCCATCAGCACGCTGATCTCGAGCGTGATGGTCCAGAGCCGCGTGGCGTGCTGGATCGCCGGCACGTCGAACTCAGCCTTGTCGGCGTCAAAGAACTTCACCAGGTTCAGCGAGGCCAGGTTGCAGGCCGTGTCGTCCAGGAACATGTATTCGCTGCAGTTGTGGACGACGATGCCGTTGGCCACGAAGTGGTGCGTGTCGGGCTCTGTGAGGTCGTAGACCGGCTCTTCGCCGAGGAATTCGAGCTCGGCGACCAAGTCTTCCAGCCGGTCGGCGTATGTCGAAACTTCCCGGTTCAGCTTTGCCAGTGCTTCCACCTTGTCACTGCCCGCAACGAATCCCACCTGCTGCTCGAACAGCACGCGCGAGCTGCGGGAGATGCGGAGGCTGTGGATCTGTTCAACGGGGTACTCCTTGCGGCCGCCTTTGCCGTCCGGCAGCAGCGCTGTGGTCTGCCCGGCCACGCGGCGGTTGCGGTACAGCTTCGACTTGATACCGAAGTTCAGCAGCAACAGCTGGGTCTGCAGCAGCAGCTCCTGGGACGTGCTGTCCAGGCTGATGTACTGCGACTTGTCGCCGTACTGGGCCACGGTGCCGTCGGCTGTGAACAGGCCGCGAAGCAGGGCAGCCTGGCCGTCGCGGTCGAGCTTCCAGGCTTCCGCCTTGAAGGCCTTGAGCGCGCTGCCCTGGTCAAGCACCGCGTACTGGCTGACCAGGTCCACCACGCAGCGGGCGCTGGTGCCGATGCGCAGCGTACCTTGCGGACGGTTGATCTCGATGTCGCGGGCGGCGCGCGCGTCGGCCGCGTTGGCGTTGCGGTACGCGGTAAGCGAATCATGCACGCGCTTCGCCACCGCTTCCTCGTTCGGCGCCAGGGTGAGCATGGCGGTCTGCTGCTCGCCCATCAGGCAGCCGTCGCCCAGCATCAGGCCGATGAACTCCGCCATCCCGGCGTCCAGCTTCTGTTCGCCGAAGCCGGCGCCCTTCAGGATCAGCACGTCGTCCTTGCTGAGCTCGCAGGCCGGTACGTCGCCGCGGTTGGCGGTGAGCACGCGGTGATCGCCCGTGAGCTTCAGCTCAAGGCCCGACTTCGTGCGCAGGCGATACACCGGCTTCACACCGGTCGCAAACGCCGGCTTGATATCGTGCAGGCGCCCGTCGCTGCCCACCACCCGCGCGGGGCTTTCCAGCAGGCTGTCGATGCGGCGCCAGCCCTTGTCCGTCGCCACCAGCGTGTCGCCCGTGACGCACGGGTTGCTGGCGTTGATGCGGCCGCCCTGGGGGCAGGTGTGCCAGTCATTGATGATGGTGTCGTACTGCACGCCCGGGTCGGCGCACTGCCAGGCGGCCTTGGCGATCTGGTCCCAGAGTTCGCGGGCCTTGACGGTCTTGCTGATGTGGTTGCGGTCGGTGCGCCAGCGCAGGTGCCAGTCGCCGTCGTTGCGCACGGAGTCGATGAACTCGCTGGGCACGCGCACGCTGTTGTTGCTGTTCTGGCCTGACACGGTCTGGTAGGCCTCTCCGTTGAAGTCGGCGGGCAGGCCCGCGTCGATCAGGATCTTGGCCTTGTTCTCTTCGTGGGCCTTCCAGTTGATGAACTCGATGATGTCCGGGTGGTCGAGGTCGAGGCAGACCATCTTGGCGGCGCGGCGCGTGGTGCCGCCCGACTTGATGGCGCCGGCGGCGCGGTCGCCCACCTTCAGGAAGCTCATGAGACCCGAAGACTGGCCGCCGCCGGAAAGCGGCTCGCCGTCGCCGCGCAGGCGCGAGAAGTTGGTGCCGGTGCCCGAGCCGTACTTGAACAGGCGGGCCTCGCGGGTCCACAGGTCCATGATGCCGCCCTTGCCCACCAGGTCATCGCTGACGGCCTGGATGAAACAGGCGTGGGGCTGCGGGTGGGTGTAGGCGTCTTTGCTCTGGGTCAGCTTGCCGGTGTCCGGGTCCACGTAGAAGTGGCCCTGGCCGGGGCCGGTCAGGCCGTAGGCGTAGGCGAGGCCGGTGTTGAACCACTGGGGGCTGTTGGGCGCGGCGTACTGGTGGATGAGCATGTGGCACATCTCATCGTAATAGGCCTGGGCGTCTTCAACGCCGCGGAAGTAGCCGTAGCGTTCGCCCCAGTCGCGCCAGCAGCCGGCGAGGCGGTGCACAACCTGGCGGGCGCTGCGCTCAGGGCCGAGCACCACCATGCCGTCGTCGTCTTTCAGCGGCTCGGCGGTCAGCGGGTTGTCGCCTTCCTTGTATTGGGGCACCTGCGCCTTGCGGAAGTACTTGCTGATCATGATGTCGGTGGCGAGCTGCGACCAGTCGGCCGGGATCTCGGCGCCGTCCATCTGGAACACCACGCTGCCGTCGGGGTTGGTGATCTTGGTGCCGCGGCGGGCGTACTTGACCTTGGCGAGGACGTCTTCGCCGGCCTTGGTGAAGAGGCGCGGGATCGCGAGCCCGGTGGGGCAGGTTTTGCTGGTGCTGGCCATGTTCTCCGCCTTGGGGCCGGCTGTGTCGCGTTTGAGTGCACGGCCTGCGCGCGTGTTTTTGGTCGCGGTGGGGGCCTTGCCTGTCTTCCTGCTCATATTGTGCCTTTCCTGTCAAAATTTCGCGCAGCTGAACCGCTCCGCCGCGCGGAAAGCCATTTTTGGGGCAGCAATGCCGTGTGCGCTCGAAAGAGAGGCACTCTACCCCTAGTGTTTTTCGAAGTTAGCGGATTGTGACGTCGGTCTTCCCGACGTCGGGGAGTGAGTATACCTACAGATCAGGCTTGGTCAAAGAAAAAGCACTAAATAAAGGGTGTCGGTAGTTCGTGGATACTGTATGCAGTTTGTGGATGACTTTCAACGAAATCCACTGGAATCAAGGGTTTGCTGACGCCTGGTTGTCAACAAGGCTGTGGATGGCGGATTGTTGTGTAACCAAGATACTATATATAGGGGCAGCGTTTGTGCCACACCCGCCGCTTCGCTTGACCATGGGGGCGGGGCGAAAAACGCCCAGATCCCATCCACAGGTTGTGGCGAAGAGACTGACAGTTGCAACGGGATTGGCCTATTCGCTGTCCGGCGCGGGCTTGGCGTCCTTGACGATCTCGTCGGTCTGCTTCTTGATCGCCTTGGTCTGCGTCCAGCCTTCGCGGGCGAAGATCAGGTGCGCCACGCGCTCGGCGGCGAGTTCAAGGATGTCTTCGGAGGCCGACTCCGCGCTGGCCGTGGCGTCGCTGTCCACGGTGATGCGCACGCAGTAGTAGCGCGGGCCGGTGCAGCGCATCAGCACCAGGCCGGATTCGGAGACGCGGTCTTTGCCTTTCTCGGAGACGATCAGCGAGTCGATCATGAAGTGCCAGCCGGTCACGCGCATGCGGTGGCGCGAGGCGTAGTCTTTCAGGCGCGCCTTGGCATGGTCGCGCATCAGAAGCAGCGCCGAGCGCGCCGCAGTACGTGTGTCTTTGCTGTTCATCGCAGGACGATTTTGAACAAATCGCCCTGCCACTGCCAAGGGCAAACGGACCTGGACCGCCGCCCGAACTACAATCCGCCCATGCCTTCCGCCGAGGACATCTACCTCTTCCGCCACGCCGTGTTGCGCGACGCGGCCTACGACCTGCAGCCCTCAACCGTGCGGGCGGGCCATAGAGGTGGGCACTTACTCGTCGTCGTCGCTGAATGCGTTCGTGGTCTGTGACTTCGACTTTTTGCCTTTCGGCTTGGCCGCTTTCTGAAGTGCTCCGGCACTGTCTAGTTCGGAACGAGTGATCGTTGGGCCATTGCAGATGTCTTCCAGAAGTTTCGCCTGCATCGGTTCAAGTTCAACCAGCAGACCAAGTACGTTGATCAGATTGATCAACTCGGTCGTGTACTCGGCCAGCCAGTGATCCGACTGGACGTCGCCGAGGGGCGAGGGTTTGCGCCGCTCACCAATGAGTGGGCGGGAACGATCCTTTTTACGGTAACTGAACCACTGCAATATCACTTGCATGCCGGAGACCTGATAGTCCCAGATTGCGAGAGCCACGTTGTCAATGAAACCGGCTCCAACATAAAGACGCTTCGTTGCGGCGTCATAGGACATTGAATTCGGCATCAGCGCTGGGTCCTGCGGGATCGCACCGTTGGCGGGAATCGTCGGACGTCGGTCGTTCGGCAGCCGGGGCGGCGAGGCCGGTCGGTCATCGGCTGGATCGGCCATTCGCTCGCCAAAAGTGTGGAGCCAGATGACACGACGGCCCACTGCTGCGGCGGCCTGAAACAACTTGAGGTCACGTGTGAGCGGAATACGCAGACCGGGCGTGGACAGGTCGCCTTGGAAGCGCACCGTGTACGCCGGATGCGCGGCCACGCCTGCGATGTAAGCGAAGAGATCTTCAGCTTGAACGGCGGTGCCAAGCAGGCTCGACACCACGCCCAACAGATTCGGCCGGAAATTAGCTGTCGCAGCTTTTCGGTCGCTCCAGAGCGGGAAGACTCGTCCGCCCCGACCGTGGTAGTGATGTAAGTCAGGAACATGCGCGCAAAGAGAGAGCGCTGGACCATTCGTCGGGGACCGGTCACTCGGCGCAGTCAGATAGATCTGCCTCGAAGAAAGCGTCCGCCACAGTTCCGGGTTCGGCCGATTGATCAACCTGTAATCGGGGATGATCCACTGGCGATCGAATGACCGGAAGCCGTACCGAATCGGCTTCTCACAGGCGCCAGTTTCGGTAGCTACCGAGAGAGAAGAGCCTTTGAATCCGGGGAGGGCCTGCTTCACTACTTTGCCAACGCCTCTGTCACCCCCTCCGTGCGGATGAAACAACCGCTCTTTGTCCTGCGAGGAAGCCGCGACCAGTGTGCTCCAGCGACGTTTGAGCGACTCGGAATCGGGTGCGATGACCCATGTCCTGCCGGGCATGACGCCAGAGCCGTTGTACGCAAAGAAGTCCTCAAGGGCGGGATAAGTGCTCCACGCGCCGACGGAGGCGGGCAGAAATCCAGCGCGCCAGTCTGTTGGGCAATCCACCCAGCCGTTGTCGGCAAGCTTGACTTGTCCAAGCGCCGCAAACTTTTCCGTCCTCTGACCGAGGGGCAGCGCGCGAAAGCGAACCCGGGCCGGTGTGGATTCATTGGTTGTACCGGACCTCGATGCGATCACGATGCACACCGGCTGCTTCACACCCTGGAAGATGCGCGTGTTAACTTTGGGTCGGTGTCCCTCAGGCGAGCCATCAACAACCCAGATGTCATCACACTTCTGGCGCAGATACTCGCGCATGCGTTGGAATCCCGGGCCGTTCAGAAAGCCCGCCATTGTGATGAAGCAAACGACCCCGTTGGTATTGTCCGGATGTTGGTCAAAGACCTTCCATGTTGCCCACCGCCAGAAGTAGATGTAAAGGTTGCGCAGATGCTTGGCGTGAACGCCTGCTCCCCACTCGCGCGGCGGTTGCCAGGCTGCAAGCTTGTCGCTCTCGACCCACCCGCCCATGCCTTTGGCTTTTTCCTTATACGGCGGGTTGCCGATTACGACCGTTATAGGCTCCTCGCGCTTTATCTTATTGGCCTGGCGACGTGACTCAGCAATGGGCGCAGCGAAGCTCGGAATCCACCCCTCTTCGTCGTTCGGATTGCCGAGCGTGTTGGTGACGAACATGCGCAACGGCGCGCTGGGTATCGTCTCCGTCAGTTCCATTACCTCCGCGAGGATTCGCAACTGGGCGACGGCGAACGGGCCTAACTGCAGTTCAAATGCAATCAGCCGCTTGATGGCGGCGTTGATCGCCTCGGAAACCGCACCCGGTCCTTCGTCGCGTCGCACAGTATCGGCAATCTTGCGCAAGACACCCAGCATGAATGTGCCGGTGCCTGTCGCGGGATCGGCCAAAGTGACGGCGGGTGCGGCAAGGCCGCTGGAAAGGCCAAATCGATGCGACCGCAGCGCTTCATCCACCAGTTCCACCATCGCGCTGACGACTTCGGGCGGCGTGTAGTATGAGCCGGTCTGCTTGCGCAGGTCGTTGTCGTAGACTTCTAGAAAGTTCTCATAGAAGTAAAGCCAGACTTCCGCTTCGCCCTTGGCGATCCTGTTCCAGTCCACTGCCTCAAGCACTCGGGTCAGTGTGCCGACAGAGGTTTTTAGTGTTTCCTGACTTCCTACGTCGTCAGTCAGTAGTTTCAACGCAGCGCCGATGAGCGAACTCGTGTTGCTAAGTTCTCGGGCGACTCCTTGTAGCCCGCTCGTCAGGCTGATCTTCTTCGCGCGCGCCATCAGCATACCGAAGGTGACGGCTTGAGCGTATCCGTCCGCGAACTTCGCGTCCGTCGCTTCCGGGAAGAGAAGTCTTCTCCAATCGGTTGCCAGCGCGGTCAGAGCTTCGGTGCCTTTTGCAAGCTGCTCGGTTACCTCATCACGGAGCAGCCGGCACAGGCGGGCGCTGGTCAGGGCAAGCTCTTTTGCATTCCGCGGTGGAACGGGCTTCCATCGGAGGAAAGACTCAAACATCCCGACGAGTTTCTGAGGCGCCTTCAGGCGCGATCCGGCAGTCGCAATGTCGCCCTCAAGTACGACAACCTCACCGACCAGTGCACCGTCCTGCCACAGGCTGAATGCGTTGCCATCGGTGTACATGAGGTTTGGCAACGAACGCAACTTCTCCCATTGTTCCTTGTCATGCGGGTCTTGAAATCGCCGTGGATCAGCCCCCTTGCCTGGCGCTTTCAACTCGATAAATCCGGCAAGCGCTTTCTTGACGGCAACGGCGAAGTCAGGACGTGTTTTCAGGTCTGCTACCGACGACTCGCCCACAAGCGTGACGTCTCGATGCTCCAAACGCGCAAGCTGAGCCATGCCACTCAACAGTGACTCAAAGGGACTTCTAAGCTGGTCTTCTGGATTACCTCGGGCAGCTGGGCTGGCCAGCTTGCGCTTCACGCTTTCCCCAAAAGCCGCGATTACCGTTTGAAGGGTCAGTGTCATGCTTAGTGTGCTCGATGTAGTTAACAGTTGGTCAGGATACGATTCGTCATCCGCATTGACACCGATGTGAGTGGTTGTGGATCAATACTGGGATCGGTCAGTCGCCCATTTCTATGGGTGGGTTTACCTGGATGCCGCCGGTTTCCTTGGGCAGCGGGGCGCCGCTTTGGATCCAGCTTTCGATCAGATCGATCTCGGCCTTTGGCAGCGGGTCTAAGCCAAATGGCATGTGCGGCTGTTTCAGGCCCTTGATGTGCATCAGCAGTGGCGAGTTCTCGGCGTACGGGATCACGCTGGGGCGCGGCTTGCCGAGGTCGTCCAATGCTCCTGTCATCAGGCCCTTCAGGGTCATCAAATCCAGCTTGCGCGGCTTCGCGCCCCAGGTCGCCAGCCAGCCCGCGCCGCCCTTGGGGTTAGTGTTAAAGGGCGCCTTCTCGTCCGGCCCGTAGTGGCAGCCGTTGCAGCGCCGCCGCAGCACATCCAGCACCTCGGCGGCACTCACCTTCGGCATCGGCGACGGCACCGCGTTCACCACGTACCAGGCCAGTGCGCGCGCGTCTTCAACACTCAGGTTCAACTGGTACATGCCTGACCACGGCATGCGCACGGCCGGATGCTGGATCCCCTCGGCGATCCACTCCGGGCGCAGGCGCGTCCAGGCCCTGGCCAGGTCCGGCGCGAACACCACGGGCATGAGCGTGGGCTTGCCGTTTTCGTCGTAGCTGGGGCGCACGACTTCATTGCCCAGCGTATGGCAGGTGGCGCAGGCGTGCTGCACCCACAATGCACGGCCGGCGGCGAGGCGTTCGGGGTCGGGTTCGGCCTCGCGCTCGGGTTTCCAGTCGGGCAGGGAAGCTACGCCGGCGGCGGCCTTTAGCGTGAGGTAGCGGGTCAGCACTTCCACTTCGCGGTCCGTGAGCCCCAGGTCGGGCATGCGGTCGGAGCTGTTCTGGCGGATGCGGTAGGGGTAGCGCAGGTAGCGCTTGATCCAGACTTCCGTACGGCGCTCGGCAATGGACTGCAGGGGCGGCGCCAGGTTTTCCGGGCGTTGCTTGTACTGGTGGCAGGCCTGGCAGTTGTCGCGGGGGACGTGGTTGGCGTCCTGCGGGATTTCCGTGCGGTGGCAGAAGTTGCAGTTGTGCTGCGCAACCAGCTTCTCGCCCTCGGCCAGCCATTCGGCGTCGGAGGCGGGCAGGGCGTCGGAGACGGGCACGGTTTGCGGCTCGCGCTCGCGGCCGCCATCGTAGAGCAGCAGCACGATGCCCAGCACCGTAAGCCCCAGGCCGGCAACCAGCAGCACAACGTTGGCGAGCTTGATGCCCTTCATGGTTTGCAGTGTACGAGGTCAGCGCCCGGCGGTCAGTGGTCGTTTGACGCAGGGGCGCAGGTGGCTGCATCGCCCACAACGGATGCAATCCAAGATGTTCCAAAGTGCGGTGGTAATCGCAGTCCAGCCGTCGAAGACGGCGTCTCCTTCACTAGCCCCCGATGAAGCGACCCGCCCGCCGAAGCCTCGGCGAAGGCGGGAGCGGAACCGGGGGTACGCGGATGATCGAAAGGCTGAGCCGGCTTGCCGGCGGCTCTTCATCCCAGGAAAAAGCGTTCGTCGAATTCCAGGCCGTGGCTCTTCACGAGCTTGCGGATCTCTTCCTCAAAGGAACTCTTCTTGTGGTGTGCCTCCTGCCTGTCGATGTAGCCGCTTACGTCGTCAACCTTCGACTCGCTGACACTGAACGCGCCGTAACCGCGTTGCCAGTGGAAGTCGACTTGCTGGAACTGCCTTCGAAACCAGCGCGATGAATTTGCCTTTAACTTCTGCAGATACTCGGATGTGCTCAGTGATGCGGGCATGTCAACCAGCAGGTGGACATGGTCTTCAACGCCGTTGATGCGCAGCACTGCAACGCCGAGGTCGGCGGAAACCGCGCGAAGGTAACCAAACATACGCGGACGTGTTTCCGGTACCAGGAGCGGGCGGCGTTCCTTGGTGCTGAACACGATGTGCAGGAGTTGTCTGGTATAGGTGTGGGACATGGCGAAATGATAACGGGGAGGTAGCGGGTCGCCCACACGAGAGTCGCCGGCAAGCCGGCTCCGGGGTGCAAGGCTACCTCATCCCCCGGTTCCGCTCCCGCCTTCGCCGAGGCTTCGGCGGGCGGGTCGCTCCACCGGGGGCTATTGAAAGAAGCGCCGGCAAGCCGGCTCAACGGCCAGCCGTCGCCTGCCAAGTTCCGCAAATGCAGAAGCCCATCGTTTACACGATGGGCTCTGTGGGTTCGTTGGTTTCCTACCCGCGCTTCATCAGGCTGGGGTCGGTCTTGGGCTCTACGGGCTGGTCGCCCTTGCGCTTCAGGAAGCTGGTGTACTCGGCCCAGATTTCGCGCACCTGGTCGGGCGTGATGTGGCCGTCGTCCATCAGGATGCTTTCCACGCGCTTGATGTCGCCCAGCGCTTTGAACAGCTGGCGCTGGAAGGCCAGCGCTTCATCCAGCTGCGTCTTGGTGATGAAGTTCTTGCGGAACATGCGGCGGCCGAGGCGCTTGTCTTCCTGGCGGATCAGCGCGTAGTTGCGCGCCTTCACCAGCTTGTACAGCTCGGCGCGGGAAAGCCAGTTCTGCTCCAGGATCGCGTGGGCAAGGTCAAGCTCGCGCCCTTCCGCCTTGGCGGAGGCGCAGTTGGCTAACGCCTGGTCGATCTGCGCCTGAGACACTTTCGTGTTCTTCAGGATGATCGAGATCAAAAGTTGATCCGCCTGCGACATGCGTGCGGCCCTGGCCGATTTGGTCTGCTGGTTCATCTTGGCAGTTCCAGGGGGTGAACGGGGTGGGATCTGCCATTCCCTGCAACTATTCAACACCGGGCGCCCGAAAATGGCAAGCACGGGAAGCCCCTTTCCGGCCGTTCGGGTGTGCTAATCCGCGATCTTGCCCAGCGCTTCGCCGAGGCGGGCGGCGTCCACCAGGCCGGTTTCCGCGAACTTGACGTTGCGGGTCTTGTCGGCCAGCACGACGAAGGGCAGCTGGTTGAGGGTCAGCGTCTTGCCCTTCTTGGTCTCAAACAGGCGGTTGAAGGTGCCGCCGATCGGGGCGGTGCCGTCGGTCTTGTAGCACGGGTAGGTCAGGCCCTGCTGCGCCACGAAGTCGCGGGCGGCGGGCAGGTCGTCGCAGACGAAGGTGATGATCTCGACTTCCGGGTGGGCCTTGTGGAACTTCTCGAGCTCGGCGGCCTGGTCAACGCTGACCTGCTGCCAGGTGCCCACGGCGGCAATCAGCAGGACCTTGTCCTTGAACTGGGCGTCGGAAAGGCTGTGCTCGCGCTCTTGCAGGTCCTTCATCGAGAAGGTGGGCAGGCGCCTGGTGGTTTCGGCGCTTGTGTGGTGCACCGCGATGCCGGCGCCGGCCACGATGAATGCCGCCAGGAGGCTCAGAAGAAAACGCTTCACCGCACGCTCCTTACCGCAGGCGCGGGGCGCGGAAGTTGCCCGCGACCTTGTACTTGCGGAACTTCAGGTCAAACCGCCCGACCACCAGGTCAGGCCCGTCGTACAGCACTTCCCAGCTGCCTGACTCGAACTCGTCGTTGCCGCTGCTGGTGAAGCCGTCACTCACGGCGCCGCTGGTTGAGCCCAGCAGGGCGTTCAAAACCTTGCCCCCGGGCCCGAATTCGGCGCGCAACGATACCTGCTTGTCATCCGTGCGCAAGACAGAGATGTCACCAAGGTCCACAAACCCAAGCACGAACACGGCGTTCTCGCCCGCCTGCACCTGCCCGTCCGGCCCCAGCTTTGAGCCCGGCCGATAACCGATCGACTCGATTTCGTAGGCCCCGTTCACCTTGCTGACCAGCGCGGGGGTGGTCAGCTCCAGGGCGTCCGAGACGGCCTCCGTGCGGCGGAACATCACGTCCACCTCGGCGTCTTCCAGCCCGCCCGCGGAGGCGCAGGCGCCGGTCAGGGCGCTCAAGGTCAGCAGGCACGCAAGCATCAGCCTTTGCATTTCCGCAACGCTAGAAGCAGGTTGGGGTGCGTCAAGCGGGCTCCTTCCTCTATAATGCGCCGATGGCCCGACTGCTGATCCTGCTGCTGATGTTCGCCCTTGCCGCCCCGCTGTGGGCGGTGAAGGTGAAACTGAAGTCCGAGGACAAAGAGTTCGAGGCCGACATCGAAAACCTGCAGGACGGCGAAGTCACCTACCGCAAAGGGCGCAAGCAGTTCACCGTGCCGCTGGAAGACTTCGAGCTGCCCAGCCAGTTCGCCATCATGTCCCTGCGCAGCGGCGAAAGCGGCGATGAGCTGATGCACCTCGCCCGCTTCGCCCTGCACCGCGGCCTGTACAGCGAGGCCCAGCAGGCCGCCGCCAAGGCCGCCAAACTGGAGGGCTTCAATGACAAGGCCGAGCGCCTGTCAGCCGTGGCCCGCAACCTCGAGGCCGACGCATTGCTGGACAAGGGCATCACGGCCCTGGACGACAAGGACGTCGAGCGCGCCCGGCCGCTGCTTCAGGAGGTGATCTCACGCTTCCCCGACACGCCGGCCGCGGTGAAGGCCGAGGTGCTGCTGGGCACGCTGAAGCGCGTCGAGCTTGAGGTGCGGGCCGCGCAGCTCGAGAAAGAGGCCAAGCAGGCCCAGGCCGATGCCGACGCCGAAGAGCAGAAGCGCAGGACACCCATCGACGACTGGCTGAGCGAGCTGGAGTCGCAGGTCTCGACCAACACGGCAACCAAGAAGGAAGCCGACGAGGACTGCAAGTCCGGCTACACCAACCGCGGCCTGCCCAAGTACGAGAACGTGGTGAAGGCCATGGCCACGTTGCGCAACAACCTGGAAAAGAACCGCGGCCTGTTGACGTTCCGCGGCCAGGACGCCCACGCCGACCGCGTCGACGGCAAGGCGCGGGCGCTGATCATCGAGTGCTACTACAGCTGGGCGTACAACCTGTACCAGGGCCAGCGCTACGAGATGGCCGCCAGCGTCTGCAAGAAGGGGATCGAAATGGACCCCAGGGACCGCCGCCTCCTGAGCTTGAAAGTGGACATCGACGAAGTCTACGACCCCACCGAGAAGTAGGCGCGGGCCAGTGGTTCGTGACCGTTGAGAACAGGGGTCGGGTAGCGCCGACAATCTTGTCGGCGGTTGCGCCGATACTGGCGCGATGATTTCGGCTTCGCTCCGCCGGCCCGACAAGATTGTCGGGCCCACCCACGATTCCAGTTGTCGAGATCCGCTAGAGCAGGGTGACGACGGTGCCCTCGGGTACGTCGCCCTCGAAGTTGCGCATCGTGATGCGGGCGTTGGCGTTGGTGGCGACCCCCTTGGCGAAGCCCACGTTGCGCTCGAACACCTCGCCGTCCGGGGTCTCGAAGCGCGCCTTGTAGGGCTTCTCGAGATCCTTGGTCATGCTCAGGAACTCGGCGTAGGACACCTTCAAATCAATGTTCAGCACCTTGTTGCCGGGCATCGGCTCGGTCATCTTGGTTGACACTACCGTGAACTCGAGTACAGCCACCTGTCTTCTCCTCAGGCCTTGGGCTTGCGTTTCGCCTGGTACTTCTTGACCTCGGCCACGCGCGCGGCCTCAACTTCCGGGTCCTCGATGCGGCGCAGGGCCAGGTTGATGAAGGCCCAGGCCACCTCGTCCGGCAGCCCCGACAGCTCCTCGAACAGGTCGTTGTAGAAGGCCTCCACCAGGATCCGTCGCGTGGTGTCGCCGTACAGCCGCACCAGCTCGGCGTGGTGGGCGCACAGCAGCTCATTGGCCTGCTGCACGCTCAGGGCCTCGGCGGCCTTCACGCGCTCGGCCGTGAAGATGAACGAGAGCGCCCCCTGGTCAAGCTTCAGGTAGGTGCTGTCCAGAAACGCGTCGTTGAAGTCCGTGACATCCATGACCGGAATTTAGCGACCGGCCGCGGAATGCAAAGGGCCTGTCGCGGCCCGGCAATCACAGGGCCGCCTGTGCGCATGCGCGTTGCGCGGCGCGGGTTTGCGTTGCAGGCCGGCGCGACGCCCCTAACATGGAAGAAATGCGCAGGCTGCTGACATGTTTGCTGGTTGCGGGCGGGTTGCTGCTGGCCTTTGCGCCGGCGCGCGCCGAGACCGTGTTCCTGAAGAGCGGATCCAGGATCACCGGCAAGATCCTCGAGCAGAACGAGCAGAAGGTCCGCATCCAGGTCGATGTCGAGGGCGGCGGCAAGGCCGTCATGACCATCGACCGCTCGCGCATCGACCGCATCGAGACCGAGACCACCCGCGCCGAAAGCATCACCGCCGCCGAGGGCCTGCTGGGTGCCAAAGAGTTCCGCCGCGCCGAGGCCGACTTCCGCGAGCTGGTGCGCCAGGAGCCCAAGGACCCGCGGGCGCGCATGGGCCTGGCCAAAGCGCTGGTCGGCCTGTACCGCTACGAAGAGGCGGTCAAGACCCTTGAGCACTACCTGCTGCTGGTGGACCGCGACCGCGACACGGACCTGATGCTGTACCTGGCCGACCAGTACCTGCAGGCGCGCAACTACCGCGACGCCAAGAAGGTCGCGCGCGAGGCCGGCGACCTCTACCCGCAGGACAAGGGCCTGCAGGTCACGGTGGACGAGTTCATCAAGCGTTGCGACCGCGTGAAAGCCGGCACCGAGCAGCTGAAAGAACGCGAGACCGCCGAAAGCGCCGAGCGCAAACGCCGCGTCGAGGAGCGCGCAAGCTGGGACAAGGTCCGCG
Organism: Planctomycetota bacterium; assembly: GCA_027493625.1. Lineage (GTDB taxonomy): Bacteria > Planctomycetota > UBA8742 > UBA2392 > UBA2392 > JACKID01. Next base: position 733,009 of record JAOSKM010000003.1, read on the forward strand.
GCAACAGCTTCGAGGCCGTCGCCTTCGGCAAAGAACTGGAAGACTGGACCGCCGAGTCGAACTCCAAGCTGATCTTCAGCCGCTGGCTCGAGATCGACACCGGCAAGGAGTTCTGGGCGGCATACATGGCCGGCGGCGACGAGAAGGCGCTGCAGGAGTCCGTCACCCGCTGCGAGCTGAAGCTCACGGTCGATGAAGCGCGCTGGACCGAGATGTACGACCACCAGAAGGCCGTGCTGCTGAACGGCTGGTACTACCAGATGAAGGCCCGCTACCCGCGCAGCTTCCCCAGCGTCACGGTGTTCTGCATCGACGCCAGCGGCAAGGAAAAGAAGCTCGCCCGCGGCTCGTGGGACGGCCGCAAAGAGCAGGTGGTGGTCGATCGCTGGACCAAGGAAAACCGCGACCCCGGCCGCCCCGTGCGCCGCGTGGTGAAATAGCCATGCGCGTGCTGGTGCAGCGGGTCTCCCGCGCCAAGGTTACCGTCGATGGCAGAGTCACCGGCGAGATCGGCCCCGGCCTGCTGCTGCTGGTGGGCATCAAACAGGGCGACGGAGAATCCGAGCTGGACTGGATGGTTCACAAGCTCGCGAACCTGCGCGTGTTCAGCGACGACGAGGGCAAGATGAACCTCAGCGTGCAGGACACGGGCGGCGGCGTGCTGGCGATCAGCCAGTTCACCCTCTACGGCGACGCGAAGAAAGGCAACCGGCCCAGTTACATCGAAGCCGCCCGGCCGGAAACAGCCGAGCCCCTGTACGAGAAGTTCTGCGAGCAATTGGGCGCTGCGATCGGTAAAGAAGTCCAACGCGGCGTATTCGGCGCGCACATGGATGTAGAGCTGGTCAACGATGGGCCGGTAACACTGATGCTGGAGAAATAGGGACTGTCCCCGAAGTTGGGGACTGTCCCTGAATTCGAATCATCCAGACAGCGCCGAAAGCTCAGGGAACAGCAAATAACCAATTACCAATCACTACTGTCCGGTCATAAGTTAAACAGTGACCGCTGGTTACGACACTCGCTTGCTTCCGTTTCCGGCGGATCGGCTGCGAAGGCCGTTGAAATAGGCGTTCGCTCGAAAAGTGAAATGCTGAGGATTTGCATCAATTGGGTCCCTACAAAGCTCAGGTGACCCTTAGTTCCCTTGCTGCGAGGGTGTAGTCGTGCCAGTCCTTCCTTGTCGGCACTCTCATTTCCACGCCCCATCCCAGCAGCCTTTCGAACAGCAGCGGCCGTCGGGCCGCCTTCCTTCGGTTGAAGCGGTACTCCCACTCCTCCAGCAGCCAGCCGAGCCACTCCGGGTGCCAGCTCCCGTGCAGGATGCCCAGGATGTGCCGCTTCAGCAGGCTCGCCACACGGTGCACCAGCGGCAGCTTCACGTGCGCCTTCCTGGGATCGCGGACCGGGTCGGGCTCGTGCTTCACCTCCGGCATGCCCCGGTAGCCGTTCCAGCCGTCCGTGTGCAGAGTGCTGCCCGGCTTCACGTGCTTGCCCACTACGCGGCGCAGGTCCTCGCCGCTGGCGCTGTCCACGGCCGAGAGCCGCACTCGTCCGCACTTGCCCCCGTCGTCCTCGACGGAGACTACGATCAAGGCCTTGTTCGGCCCGAGCCTGCGGCCCTGGGTCTCCTCGTCTCGGCCGCCGATCACGACTTCGTCGGTCTCGATGGTGCCGGAGAGCGGCTTCTTCCCGCGTCCGGCCATCACGAAGCGCAGCTTGCGTTTCCAGAGCGTGGCGGTGGCCTCGGCGACTCCCGCCTGGCGGGTCAGTTCCAGCATGCTGATGCCGGACTTGGCGGCGACGATCAGGTAGCAGAGCTTGAACGCCTTGGGCAGGGGCAGCTTGGTGTTGGCGAACAGCGTGCCGGCCAAGGGGGAAGTCTGACGGCCGCAGTCGGCGCACTCGATGATCGGGCGTCGCCTGTGCAGCCAGGCCGTGCGGTGGCCGCACTCGGGGCAGGCGAAGCCCTCGGGCCAGCGGGCTTTGATGATGGCGGCGAGGCAGGCCTCGCGGGTGGAGAAGGCGTTGTCGAAGTCGAAGCCGGATTCCGGGGCTGGCAATTCAAGCAGCAGGTCGGGCAAGGGCATGGGAAGGCTCCATTAGTTCACGCCCACATGATAGAAGCCAGTGCGACACAACCTGCGCTTTGTAGGGACCCAACTTGCATCATTTCACTCAGGCTTCGCTCCACCTTCAACTCCTTGCGCGCGATCGCCACCAGCAGATACACGCACACCGCAATCCAAACCTGCGTCTTCACCGCGTTCGGCGAAGTGCCGTAGAACGCCTTGATCCTCAGGTTCTGCTTGATCCACTTGAAGAACAGCTCCACCTGCCAGCGCTGTTTGTACAGCGCAGCGATCACCTCCGCGGGCAGCGTGAAGTTGTTGGTCAGGAACACCAGCCGCTTGCCGATGTCCTCGGCAAAGAAGCTGATCCGCCGCAGCCGCTCCGGGTACAGTCCCTTGCTCTTTGGGCCACGCAGCCGGATGACACTGTCGCTGCACACGCCGGTTGACTTGTCCACTCTGCTGTAGTTGCGGGTGGCGAAGTCGAGCTTCTTCCTGGAGCGCACGATGAAGAAGGCGCCGTGCCCGGTGAAGCGGTACAGGCGCGCGAAGTCGATGTAGCCGCGGTCCAGCACGTAGATCGCGCCGGCCTCGAGCGGCAGAACGTCCAGGGCTCGCACGTCGGCCATGGCGCCGCTGGAGACATGCACGAATGTCGGGATGTTGCCGCGCAGGTCCAGCAGCGTGTGGAGCTTGACCGCGCTCTTGCGGCGGCGGAACTGCGCCCAGGGAAACAGCGAGAGGCAGAGGTCTATGGTGGTGGAGTCGAAGGCGTAGACGGTCCGGTCCAGATCGAAGGCGAAGGGCTCGCCCGCGTAGAGCGATCTCGCACGGGTGATCAGGGTTTGCGCCAGGTCGCTGAAGATGCGCCAGTCGCGACGCTCGTTGGCGTCGGCCAGGGTGCTGCGCGACACGCTGCCGCGAAAGCCGGCGTGATAAAGTTTGGGCTTCATCGCGCCGAGGCAAGTGACGATGTCGCGCAGGCTGTCGCGGGAGGTCAACTGCGCGAAGGCCAGCGCGAGAAACTGGTCGAAGCAGGAGAAACGCTTGACCCGGTGGTTGCCACCGCGTTGGGCGACGAATCGGTCGAACTCGCGCTTGGGCAGGAAGTCGAGAAGTTGGGCAAAGACCGTTCGGCCGCGGTTCATAGGCGCGTACCCTCCACCATGAGGTGGAAGGATCATGCCGACAAAGGCACCGCAAAATGAAATCGATACACCAGCCCATGAACCGAAACACCCCTAAACCAAAGCCTTGCCAGCCAACAGCTGAAAAGTTAACCGGACAGTAGTGATAACCAATAACCAATTCCCAATTACCAATGGCATCGAGGCGGCAGCCAAATGGTAAATGAAAATTGGTTATTGGTAATTTGCTGTTCCACAGAGGCGCATAGCACCTGGCGCGTATCGACGACGGGGACAGTCCCCAACCTCGGGGGCAGTCCCCTACACCGTGAACCTGCTGGGATCGATCAGGTTCAGGCGGATCAGGGCGAACACCACGATCAGCGTGCCGATCAGCGTGATCATCAGCGCGCCGAACACCGGCAGCTTGGCCTCCAGGAAGCGCGCGACCGGCCCGCGCTTTTCCTTGCTGCGGCGCGCCAGGTACTCCTTGCTCTGCACCAGCATCAGGCCGATGGTCGCCAGCACCGTGGCGAGGCCCACGCTGAAGGCCAGCACGGCGATCAGCCCGCTGAACTCCATCTGCCACTGGAAGGCCAGCAGCCCGATCACGAATGCGCTGGGGCAGGGGATGATGCCGCCCAGGATGCCAAGGCGCAGAATCTCCCAGCGCGAGAGCTTGGCAGGGTCCAGCTCGCGGTGGTGATGGTGATGCCCGTGGTGGTGGTGGTCATGATCGTGGTGGTGGTCGTGATCGTCGTGGTGGTGATGATCGTGGTCGTGCACCTCCTCGAGGATGTCCGAATCCTCCGGGTGCTTGTGGTCGTGCGCGTGCGTGTGGGGATGATCGTGGTCGTGCTCCGGGTGCACATGCCGCCCGAAGATGTCGTGCTCGTGGTGCCCGCCGCCGCCGGCCCGCTTCATCACCAGGCTCGCTCCCATCAGAAAAATCGTCGCCCCTACCGCCAGCGCGATCCACTCCGCCAGCTGCTTCTCCGGGTTTTCCAGCATGCCGGGCCACATGGTGCGCGCCATCCAGGCGCCCCCCAGCAGCAGGTACACGCCGCTGGTGTGCGCGGCCGTCACCACCAGGCCTAAAAACAGCGCGTCGGAGCGCCGCCCGCGCGTGCCCACCAGGTAGCCCGCAACCAGGGTCTTGCCGTGGCCAGGCATCAGCGCGTGGTAAGCGCCGACCAGGAACATGGTGGCCAGCACGGCCAGCCACACCCAGGGGTCGGCGCGCCCGTCACGCAACTGGGCCATGGCCCGTGAGATAGTGTCCTCGGCCTTGTCCTCGACGCGGCGTTCTTTGTCGGTCTGGAACAGCTGCTCGCGCCCGCCGGTGTCGCGGGGCTGGTCGGGCGGCCCGGGTTCGGTGCGGTCGGGCGGCGTGGCGATGCTGCTGGCGCCCTGGCCGATGTCCCACAGGAACTTGAGACGATGGAACTTGTCCGGTGTGCGGTCCCAGTTCACGGTGGTGATGGCGCGACGTTCCGGGCCGCGGTCGTCCCAGGCCTGCAGCTGCTGGCCGGGGTCGGCGATCGAGACGCGCTCGCTGGCCATGTAGAACTGCACGGGGTGTTTGCCCGGGCCCAACTCTGTGGGGAGCTGCACGTCGAAACAGAATGAATAGCCGATGCGCAGTGTGCCGGTGGGCATGCCGCCCGGCTTGTCCACGTCGGCGTCCGGGTCGTCCAGGTTTACGAAAGCGAATTCGCTGAGCAGCGGCTCCAGCGTCGCCTGCTCGTCGCGCACGGCCAGGTGCACCGCGGCGATCAGGTCAGATGCCAGCACCTGGAAGCGGGCGTCCAGCTCGGCGCGGCTGATACGGCCGTCGCGGTCAGCATCCAGGTAAAGGAAGGCCTCGTTGTAGCTGGCGTACAGCGATTCGTAGCGGTACTGCACCAGCAGTTCCATGCGCTCGCTGTTGTCGGCGCCCTTCTTCAGCACCACCTGCGCGACCATGTCGCAGCGGTCATCGAAGGGGTGCGCGGCCAGCACGCCGGCGCACAGCAGAATGGCAAGGATGGCGGCGACTCGGGCCATAGAGCAAGTATAGCTCGTCAGCGGGCAGGCGGCAGGAGCCGCAAGCGCAGGCGCGCGGCCGCAAGCTCCTGCTTGCGTCGGGCCGCGCGCTCTTGTTCACCCTTAGAACTCGTCCTCTTCTTTGGGCTTGGCCGGTGTCGGCTTCACGTCCAGCAGTTTGGCGCAGTCGATCTCGAAACGGCCGATCCAGGGCAGGTTGCGGTCGCCGGTTGCCTCGAACTGGTCCAGCATCAAGGCCTTGTCGGCCTCAAACTTCCTGCTGACCGCGATGCCGATTTCCTTGCTGTCTTTGCGCGGGTTCAGGCGCACCTTCAGCTTGCCCTCGGCGTCCAGCATGGAGGGCGCTACCAGGACGCTGACTTTCTTCGCGTTGCGCACCGTCAGCGTGACCTGCCCCGGCGCATCCAGCTTCGCCAGCACGCGGGCGACCAGCGGACCCTTTTCTTCGCGCTCGCGCTGCGGCGCCTTGGGGAAGCTGCCCTTCAGCACTTCCTCCTTGCCGCCGCGCTCGACCGTGATGCTGACGTCGTCGCCCGCGGTCTTGGTGTCCAGCGCGTCCAGCAGGTCCTGCATGGTCTTGATCTCGTGGTCGTCCAGCTTCTTGATCACGTCGCCCTTCTCGATGCCCATGCTTTCCGCCACGCTGCCCTTCACCACCATCTCCACCGTGGGCTGCTCGACGTCGCGTTCCATCTGCACGCCCAGGCGCGGACGGCCGCTGGGCACCACGATTTCGGCGTTGGCGGGCGCCAGGTTGGCGCTGCCCATCTCGCCCAGCTCATCGATGCTGAGCCAGGCGCGACGGCCGCGCTCCGGGCTGGTGCAGGCCCAGTCGATCTCGTTCGGCAGCAGGTTGCGGCGCCAGTCCTTGAGCGGCCCGGCCATGAAGGCAGGGATCTCGTCCTCGATCACGTCGTCAACCTGGTGGTTGAGTTCCGGGTAGCTGGTGAACTTCACGTTGGCGCCCAGGCCGTTGGCCTGCTCGTAGATCGGCGTCACACGCTTGGCCGGGTACAGGCCGTCGCGCCCGCCGTTGAAGCAATAGATGTTCAAACCCTTCAGGTTCTCGAGCCACACCGGGGTGCCATCCATGCTGGGCACCAGCGGGTTGCCATTCATGGCGTAGAAGCCGGCGAAGGCGTCCGGCATGCGGAAAGCAAACCCGAAAGTACCGCTGCCGCCGTCGCTGTGGCCGTTGGCGAACACGCGCTGGTCGTCGATGTTGAGGCGGCGCTTGACCTCGGCCACCATGTGCAGCACGTTCTTCTGGCCCTTCTGCATCCACCACATGGCGCCCTGGCCCGTCTGCGGCACTCCCGCCGAGCAGCCCAGCACCACCACTTCCTTCTTCTGTTCCTCGCTGAGATAGGGCAGCCAGTACTGGATCGAGTATTGCCCGGCCGAGGGCTGGCCTTCTTCGCCTTTCAGGGGCCAGCCGGAGACGCCGCCGTGCATGCAGACCAGCAAGGGGTAGCGCTTGGCGGGGTCGTAGCCTTCGGGCACGTACACCCAGTAGGGGCGCTCGAAGCCGTCGGGGCACTTGGTGGACCATTCCTGTACGCCGCTTTCGACCGCGTCAAATGGGCAGTTGGCTATGGCCTGGCGCAGCTCCTCGACGCTGAGCGCCAGCAGCTGCTCGCGCAGGGCGGCCTTGTCCTTGCCCTTGGCCTGCAGGTAGCGCTTCAGCAGGGCCGCGTTGTCAACTTCCTTGGCAGGGGCTGGAACATCCTGTGCCAGGTTGACACAGGACAGTCCGATCAGGATCAGCAGGCTGCAGGTTAGCGTTCGCACAACAACATCCTCCAAATCCGCTTGCCGGGCTGTTTCCCGGGCGAAGCGCAATTACTGCCAGTACCGTCACTCTTGCCGTGTCAAGACTTTGGCACGCCGGTTGCTCTTGACGTGGCAAGAGGACAGGGAGCGCAGGCATCCTGCCGGCATAACCCGCGAGCGTCCCGCTCGCGGGTGCCGTTGCCTGGAAGGCCACGGCCATTGCAGGCGGGCCGCCTGCGCTCCTGTAAGGGGCCACTTTTACGACGTACAGGGGTGGTACGGAACCACCTCAAATTAAGGCGATTTGCCTGAAACTCTGTGGGAGGCCTGTTTCGTTTCAAGGGCTGAAGGGGGGCTGCAATGCAGCGCAATGACGTTGAACTCCTGTTCGCTGAGCACGCCAAGGCGGTCCACGCGGCCGTTTACCGGCTCACGCTGGACAGCGCCGCGGCCGAGGACGCGACGCAGGAGGCCTTCGTCCGCCTGATCACGCGGCCGCCGAAGGACGACAGCAACGTGGGTGCGTGGCTGAAGCGTGTGGCGGTGAACTTCGCCATCGACACGCTGCGGCGCACGAACCGGCAGAAGCCCCTGGGTGACTGGGAGGTCGAGGAGCAGCCGAACCCGGATGTTTCCGACACCACCCTCAGCGACGAGCTGACGCTCGCCCTGGGCCGCCTGAAGCCGGACCACCGCGCCGCGGTCCTGGCCGTTGACCGCGACGGCATGAGCTACACGGATGCCGCCGACCTGCTCGGCGTTCACCTGAACAAGCTCAAGACGGACCTGCTGCGCGGACGGCGTGCCCTGCACGACATCCTGAAGGGTTCCGCACTGGCCGGCGACGGCCGCAAGGAGTAAGGCAATGGATAGCGCGTTCCGTTTGTCGAAAGACGAACAAGCCGTTCTGGACCACGTATCGGGCCTGACCCGGGTCCTTCCTGAGCCTTCCGATCCGGTCTGCGCCGACCGCGAGATCGTCGGGGAACTGGTGGCCATGCGCTCCCAACTGGGGGCCATGGCCATCCACCCCCCGAAAATGCGACTCACCTTCGACGACATACTCGCCGCGGCCGAGCAGCAGCCGCAATCCCCAACCGACAACCGCGTCATCTACCGGCTCAGCAGCCGCTGGGGCATCGGCCTGGTCACCGCCGCCAGCGTGGCACTGGCCTTCATCACCGGCCTGATCGCCACGGCAAAACCCCACATTCAGTATTCCGCCGCCAGAGGCGAGCCCAGCCTGGTAATGCCTGATGCCGTGGCAACGTCGGATGAGCCGCTCAGTCAGCCGGAGCCTGCGGAAGCACAGATTGGTGATGAATCCCCCATTGACCCGGGTCTTTACGGGTCAATAGTGAGGCAGGGCTCCATCCACCTGCGTGACGGGGATCCCGCCCGCATCCAGCGCTTGGTTACCGAGCTGGTTACTTCCTCCGGCGGCATGGTTACCAACTTGACACGTCAAGGGACCGGGGAGGATGTGCAGGTCTCGCTTTCCGTAGCCGTGCCGGCCGACAAATACCGCGACTTCAAATCAAAGGTAGCCGGCTTCGGCGAAGTGCTGGATGAAACCGAATCGACCGAGGACGTCACCAGCGACCAGGTCGACCTGCAGGCCCGCCTGACCGAAGCCCAGGACTACCTGGCCCGCCTCGACAAGCTGATCGAAACACCCACCGACCTTTCCTCGCTGCAGAACCTCGAACGCGAACGCCGCCAGACCCGCCTCGAAATCGAGCGCTACAAGCGAGCCCTGCAATCCCTCGAAAACCGCGTGGCCCTGAGCCGCCTCGACGTCCAGATCACCACCGCCGCCCCGGCCGTAGCTGAGCCGCGCGGCGAACTGGCCGAGGCCTGGCACGACGGCATCGAAGGCCTGAAAGGCGTAAGCGGCTTCCTGCTGCGCGCCGGCCTGGCGGGTTCGCCGTTTTTAGCCATGGGCGCGATCGCCTTCTTCTTCCTGCGCCGCAAGCGCAAACAACTCGACCGCCAGGCGGCGTAAAACGTGGCACGGGTGTCCCCACCCGTGTCTGGGCATGGGTGAGGACACCCATGCCACAAGCTACCAACGAATCTGTTCGAACATGCGCATCAGCTTGCGGCCGCGTTCGGGGCCGATGTGGCTGATGTGGGCGATGCGGCCTCTCAAATGCTCGCGGAAGTCGGGCAGGTTCTCGCGGTTCTGCCCGGCCGGGCCGTGCTTGATGCAGTTGTGCAGGATGGCCTTCAGCGTGTCGTAGTCGCGGCGCGAGACGTTGGTCTTCTCGTTCACCACCACGCCCGTAACCCGCTGCTGCCGGCCCTTGCGCATGATGCGCGTCTTTTTCTCGTTCAGGCGCAGGCCTTCCGTGCGCACGATCTGGCGTATCAACTGCAGCAGGTGGCCGGCGCCCTTGGCCAGATCTTCGTTGCCGCTGAAGGTCAGGTCGTCGGCGTAGCGCGTGTACTCGGCGCCGAAACGCTGGGCCAGCGCGTGCAGCCGCTTGTCCATGCGCAGCACGATGGCGTTGGCCATGCCCGGGCTGGTGGGCGCGCCCTGGGGCAACTCGGGGTGGTAGCGCCTAGCAGCGTCAGGGTGTATGTGAACTGTGGCCCATCTCCAGCGGCCATCTTTCTTGATGCTGGCGTCACGGATCCGGTAGGTCATCAGGTTCGCCAGCGCAACAGACACGCCGCGGCCGTAGCCCATGTTGCGCAGGTAGCCCGAGACGCGCCGGAAGGTGAAACTGGGAAAGAAGTCCTCAATGTCCACGCTGATCACGACGTCTTTGCCCACGTGGGCGGTGGCGCTGCTGAGGGCGTCGCGACCTTTACGGAAACCGTGGGCGGCCTCATGCACAGGCAGCTTGGACACCAGCTTGGCGTGCAAAGCGCGCTGTACGGCCTTCATGCGCGGCATGGGAACCATCAGGATGCGGCTGCCGCCGGATTTTTTCTGTAGCTCCTTCAATGTGTAGTGGGTCGGTTCCTCCAGGCTCGGCCGCGACGCCAGCCAGATGATCTCATTGCGCGGCGCGCCAAGCAGATCGGCCAGGTCGTCCAGGTGGGCGATCTCCGGCAGGCCGTGGCTGCGCAGCTTGATCACGTCAGTATGCTGGTCGGGCGATTCCCGCGTGCCGCCAAGGTGCGACAGCGGCCCGCCTGTAACGCGGCCGGTCAGGGGATTCATGCCGCCCAGGTTCTGGTCTTTCACCGGATCAAGAGGCCTGGCGCTGCGCTTCTGGCGGAAGTGCAGGCCGGTGTTGCGCTCGTCGGTCGCGGCTGGGCGGGGCGCGGCGCCGTAGGTCTGTGGCGGTTGTGCGTATGGCTTCTGGGGTGACTGGTAGCGGGCGGGCTGGTCGTTGTAGGGCTTGTCGGCGTAGTCTTTCTTCAGGCTGCCGCCGTAGGGGTCTTTCTTCTTCTTGCCGAACAGCCAGTCGAAGAGTCCCACGTTTGCCCCCGGTAGGGGCGGGCCCAGGTGCCCGCCCGGTCCATGACGCGGGCCGCCACATGGGGCGGCCCCTACGGCGCGTGGGAGAGACTTCCAGCTCCCGGCCACGTCCCGTGCCGGTTTACGCAGTAAACCGGCACGGGACGTGCGATGCGTGAGAAACCACTGCGTAACGATGGGGTAGCCCCACCACACGTCGACTCGAAAGTCGTCGTAGTCAAATCTCTCCCACACGCCGCTGGCAGTATAAATGCCCGGTTCGGCCCGACAATGCTTTCGGGCAGGCCGACAAGATTGCCGGCCCCACTCGTACTCCCATCTCCAACCAGCGGCCGTTCGCACCTACAATGCCGGGCCATGCTTGATCACTTCCTTATTAACCTGTTCACGCGCGGCGAGGTTTTGTTCCGCAAGCCGCCCCTGGCCGTACCCGCCCGCGACCCCGACGCGCTGCGCGTGCTCGAAGACGAGTACCGCCGCTACGCCCTCGATTTCCCCGGCCGCGCGCCCGCCTTCGAGCCCGAAACCGCGCTCAAGGCCGCCGAGCTGCTGCGCGACGCCTGCTGGTTCCTGCTCAGCCACGAAGAAGACGAAACCGAGGTTACCCGCCGCATCGAGTGGCCCGGCCTCGCAACCACGCCCGCCCAGCACGCCTCGGCCGACCTGACCCTGCGCTTCGCGGCCCGCGTGCACCGGCGCGCGAAGGCGCTCAACCCAGGCGACGCACTGGTGCGCGCGCTGGAGAACACCCTGCGCCGACGGCCGTTGAGCGGCGTGCTGTGCGAGATCGACCAGCCGCCCCTTGAACTCGAGTTCGGCAATCACGAGGGCCTGATGCTGCTGTACGCCGAGCGCCTGGCCGCGCACCCCAAGCCGGGCTGGACGCCCGAGGGCAAGGCGCGCGAATACCTTGCACTGGTAGGGGCGGCCCCGCGCTTGCCCGACGTAGCCTTGGCGAAGGCAGGTGGCCGCCCGGAGGTCGCATGAGCATCGAGATCGCACAACGCCTGCGCGAGCAGGTGGTCGCCAGGCTCAAGCAGCGCTTCGTCGGCCGCGACGAGGTGATTGAGCTGATCGCCCTGGCCGTGGTCGCCGGCGAGCACCTGTTCCTGTACGGCCCGCCGGGCACGGCCAAGTCGGCGCTGATCCGCCATTTCGCGCAGGCCGTGGACGCGGCCTACTTCGAGTACATGCTCACGCGCTTCAGCGAGCCCAACGAGATCTTTCGGCCCCGTGGACATCGCGCGCCTGCGCGAGGGCGTAGTGGCCACCATCACCGAGGGCATGCTGCCGCGCGCCGAGTTCGTGTTCCTGGACGAAATCTTCAACGCCAACAGCGCGATCCTCAACAACCTGCTGACCGTGCTGAACGAGCGCACCTACCGGCGCGGCGCTGAGCTGCACAATCTTCCGCTGCTGTCGCTGTTTTCCGCCAGCAACAGCCTGCCCGAAGACGACGCCCTGCGCGCGCTGTTCGATCGATTCCTGCTCAGGTGCCACGTCTCCAACCTGCCGCGCGACAACATGAACCAGCTGCTGCGCGCGGGCTGGGAGCTCGAACGCCCGGTCAGCACCCAGCACGCCGTGAGCTCGGCCGATTTGCGCAAGCTGGCGGCCATGCTCTGGGGGTTGACCTGTCAAGAGTGGGCGAGGCCTACACCGACGCGGTGTTCAAGGTGCGCGATTTAGGCATCGACTTCAGCGACCGCCGTGCCGTGAAAGTGCAGAAGCTGCTGGCCGCCAGCGCGCTGCTCTGCGGCCGCACACGCGCCGAGGCCAGCGACCTGTGGGTGCTGCGCTACGTGTGGGACCGCGAAGAGCAGATCGGGCCCCTGCGCGCGCTGGTCAACGGCCTGCTGGAGCAGGCGGAAGGCGCCCAGGGCCACCCGCTATCGCGCCCGGCCGAGCGCGTGGATGCCGAGCAGCTCTCGCGCGAGCTGGACGCCGTGGCGGCCGAGGTCGGCAACGGCGGCCTCACGCTCGGCGGAGTCGCCCGCGCCCGCGAGCGCCTGGCGGGCCTGGCCGACCAGTGCGCCTGGGTAGAGGACGGCAACGCCCGCGAGCATCTGGCAGGCCGCGCCCGAGAGCTGCTGGCCAAGCTGGGGTGAACACGTGGCACGGGTGTCCTCACCCGTGTCGTGGCCATGGGTGAGGACACCCATGCCACGGAAGACGCCGATGCACGGAAACCTCACACACGCCAGCCTTGCGCGCATCCCGGCCGACGCATTGCCGCTGCTTGGGCGTTTGCGCGCGTATGCATCGGTGGAAGTACGGCCGGACGGCGCGCACGCCTGGGTGCGCTGGGACGAGGCCGGCTTCGAGATCCTGCGCGCGCTGCTGCCCGTCGAGCGCGCGGAGTTCTTCGAGCGCGTGGACAAGCTCTGGCACCGCTGCGGCCACAGCCTACCCGCCTTCAACCTTCCCGGGGACGGCTTCCTGCCACTGGCGAGCGTGCTGACACCCGCGGCGGCAACGCTGATCGCCCCGGATACCGAGACCCTGCCCCGCGTGCTATTGGCGCTCAAGCGCTGCAACCAGCCACGACCGTCGAGTGCCATGCTGTGCGGGGTCAAAGAACTGGCCGCCTGGGCCGACATGGCAACGCACGCCGAACTGGACGCCGTGCAGGCCGCGCACAGCGGCGAGCTGGTGCTGCTGCTGGGCGAGCGCCTGCCCGCGCTGACCGGCGCCGAGCGCTTCTGGGGCGGGCGGCTGCTGTGCCCGCTGGGCTGGGCGCCGGACCCGGCCCTGCCGGAGTCCGCACTGATCGAGGCGCTGCAAGTCGCGGGCCACGAACTCGCGCTGCTGCGGCCGGGCGCGCTGGAGATCATCCCGCGCGACGCCCTGCGGCCCCTGACCCGCGCCTCCGCGCGGCTGGGGGCGCGATGAACGAGCTCGACTACCTGCTGATCCCGCACCAGTACTTAGCCGACGTGCGCGCCCTGCAGTGGTCGCCGGCCTGCGACGCCATCACCGACGAGCAGGGCAACACCCTGCTGCTGTCGCACTCGCTGGCGCAGCTCATTGAAGGCGCCGGCGCGCGCGACCGCCTGCCTCACTTTGGTTTTGTGCTGCACTTCCTGCAGCGCCTGCTGGATGAAGCGCCCGCGGGCTATGAAGCCCTGCGCCAGGCCTGGACCCAGGCGTCCAACATGCGCAACGCGGGCGCGCTGTTCAGTGAGCTCACCCATGCATTGCCGCGCGTGCCCGGCAGCCTTGACCTGCGCCGCCTGTGCGCCGCGTTGCGCCAGCAGACCAACCTGGTCGGCGTGCACTGGCTGGCCAAGGGCGCCGTCTCGCCGCCCCTTTCGGCCGCCGCGTTCGAAGCGCACCTGCTGCGGCTGCTGAAAGGCATGACGGCCGAAGACCTGCGCCACTGGCTGCGTCACGGGCGCGGCCCGCGCGTGGACGACAAGGCCCCGCCGCTGGAGTTGCCGGCGCCCGCGCCGCGCACCCTGGGCGGCATGCTGGAGGACGCCCTGAAACGCAAGCGCATGGCGGGCGTGGCGCCGTTCATCGACCAGATGATCAGCGCGCTGACCCTGCCGCCGCGCCGCGTGCAGCACAGCGAGTTGCCCGTGGGCGGCTATTCCAGCGTCACCAACCGCGGCCACCCGGACCAGATCCTGCCCGGCGAGTTCGCCGTTGATGAGCTGGAGTTTCTGCGCCGCTATGCCGAGAACGAGCTGCTGTACTGGCAGCGCGAAGAGCCGCAATCACAGGTGCGCGAGGACATGATCGTGCTCTGCGACCAGGGCGTGCGCACCTGGGGCGACACGCGCCTGGCGCTGACGGCGGCCGCAATCGCGCTAGGCAAGCGGGCCGAGCGCCGGGGCACGCCGGTGCGCTTCGCCGCCACCGGCAACGACGGCGCGCCAGTGAATGACGACCTGCCCGCGCTGCTGGAGGCCAGCGACCTCACGCCCAACCCCGGCCTGGCGCTCGAGCGCGTGCTGGAAGAGCCGGCACTCGAGCAGCGCGACGTGGTGCTGCTCACCCACCCGCGCAGCCTGGCCGAGCCCGACGTGCGCGCGGCCGCCAGGCGCGCCCCCGGCAACGTGCGGCTGTTCGCGCTGGCCGTGGACGAAACCGGCACGGCCGAGCTCAGTGAGCTGCGCCACGGCGAACCCGTCAGCCTGCGGCGTTTCCAGCTGGTGCACCCCGAAACGCGCGAGCGCCCAGCTGTCGCAGAAGCCGCCCCCGACGCGCCCTGGCAGGGGCCCCTTGAGCCCGTGCCCTGGCCCTTCCGCTTCGGCCTGTTGGGCCCGGCGCAGCAGTTGGCGATGGACAGCGACGGCCGCTATCTGTTCACGGCCTGCAACAACGGCCTGCTGCACGCCTGGCGCCTGGACGGCGAAGGCTACGAGCTGCTGCCCCGCGCGCTGGAGGACGGCACGCCGCTCAAGAACGCCGCGCGCATGGTGGGCGTGAAAGGCGGCGTGGCGATCCTGTACGGCCTGGCGGGCAAGCTTGTTCTCGCCCACTACGACACGGTGGCGCGGCGCGTCAGCACCCGGCGCGTGGAGCTGCCCGGCAGCGGCGAGACGCGGCTCGACTACCTGCCCGACTTCCACTGCGTGCTGGTGCGGCGCGACATCGCGGCCGACCGGCGCGCGGTCGCGCTTGACCTGGATGCGCCCGGCGACAGCGCGCGGGCCCGCGAGGCGCTGAATAAGCAGGGCGCGAGCGATGAGCCGCTGCCGCCCGTACTCAAGCTAGTCTCGCAACCCACGGGCGCGATGCTGGCCGGCGGCTCGTCGGGGCGGCCGTCGCTGGACACGCCCCGCAACGCCCTGCTGTACCAGGCGCGTGACGGGTACCTTGCCCTGTTGACCAGTCAAGAGTTCTGGAAGGCCTGGACGCCGAAGTCCGACGGCGGGCCGCTGCTGCGAAACGCGTTCGTGCGCGAGGCCGTGACGGCCGGCAACACCCTGGCCCTGCGCTTCCAGAAGGAAGGGCACGAGCACGTGCTGCTGCTGCGCGGGCCGGAGTGGGCCATGCTGGGCGAGTTCAACTCGCAGATCGGACTGAACGGCCTGGCGATCTCGGCCGATGGCCGCCACGTGGCGTTCAAAAACAAGCCCGCCAACGTGGTGTGCTTTAACATAGATGCCGAAGCCGAGCGCGTGCAGGCCGCCACCCAGGCGCACACGCATTCGATGCTGACCGTGGAAGCCGGCGACAAGTGGCTGACAGTCTACGGCGGCAAGTTCACCCACCTGCTGCGCTGGGACCGCGAACGCCTGGAAATCTCGTTCCTGCAGGGCGAAAACGACGTGAATGACTTCATCAAGCGCAAGCAGGACGCCGCCGCGCTTAACCCGCAACGCGTGCGGCTCAAGCCCGGCCAAGCCGGCCCCAGCCGCTACGATCACGCGCGCTTCAGCCACTATGGCTACTCCGCGGGCGGGTTGCTGTTCGCCGTTGACAACACCGGCCAGCTCGCGGTGTTCGGCGCAGGCGACAGGCTCGTGGCCATGATCTACGTGTATCGCGGCACTGTGGCGGCCTGGCTGCCCGACGGCACGCGCTACGGCCCCGCCAGCGTCACCGGCGGCCCCACCAGCCCGCAGGCCCTGGCGAAAATCGGCGCGGCGCTCAAGAACGGGGGCGCTGATGCAGGTGGCCCTGCACGTTCGTCGCGGCTCATCGCACCGGCAAAGCGAAGCCTGGCTGCTGCCCGGCCACGACCCGGCCGCGCTGCTGGAGGGCCTGGCGGCGCTGGGCCTGGAGCCGCTGCCGCGCGTGTACCGGCTGGCCTGCGGATTCCTGGTGAAGCCGGACGTGGCCTGCGCGACCAGCCTGCCCGGGGCGCTGCGCCTGGCGCAACTTGCCGACAACGTGTACGCGCCCCTGGACGCCGATCTCACGCCCGCGCTGCTGCCCGACGAAGTGCAGGGCCTGACCGGGGGCAAGGGCGTGGTCTGCCTGCCCGAGGGTTTCTATGCACTTGACCCGTCAAGCCCATTGACGCTGTCGAGCCTGCTCGCCGCCGAAAACCCGCGCCGGCGCGAGTGGCGGCCGCTGCCGCAAGCCGAACCGCGCGCGAGCGAGATCAGCCAGTTCATCTACGACCGCCCCCAGGACGACGCCGAGCAGCTGCTGAACCAGGGCGGCCAGGGCATCGGCGAGCAGGAGCCCGCGCCCGACGACACCGGCGTCGGCAAGTCGATGCTCGGGCGCGCCGAATTCGCCGCTGGCAAGGCTTTGGCCGGGCTGGGCAAGCTGTTCGGCAGCGCGGGCATGCAGAAGGCCGGCGGCGGCCTGATGGGCAAGGGCATCAACAACGATCCCGCGCGCCTGCAGGGGCTGCTCGGCAAGCAGGAGGCCGCGTTGCGCGACCTGCTGCGGCGCTTCCGCGAAGGCAATGTGGACGAAGCCCTGCGCCGCGCGCTGCCGCTGGGCGACGAGGCCGGCCGCGGCGCGCGTGCAAGCACCAGCGCCAGCCTGCCGTTTCACAATTTGATGTACTCGCTCGGCAACCTGCTGGGCGGCGGCTCAAGCGGCGCTTCCATGTGGTTTACAGAGCCCGACATCTACGGCGCCCTGGTCAGCGAATACCGCAAAGCCGCCGAGCAGGCCCGCAAGGACGGCGACCACCGCCGCGCCGCCTTCATCTACGGCAAGCTGCTCGGCGACTACCGCACGGCCGCCAGCCTGCTGCAGCAGGGCGGCCTGCACCACGACGCTGGCGTGATTTACCTGAAAAAGCTGAACGACCCGCTTTCCGCCGCGCGCTGCTACGAGGCCGCCGGCGACGTGGACGAGGCCGTACGCCTGTACCGCAAGATCGGCCAGCACGTGCCCGCCGGCGACTTGCTGCGCAAGGCCGGTGACGAGCCCGCCGCACTGCATGAGTACCGCACCGCCGGGCGCCTGCTGGCCGAGCGCGGCGAGTTCACCGCCGCCGGCGAGCTGATGATGGCCAAGGCCGCCGAGCCCGAGGAAGCGCTGGCCTTCTTCGGGCAGGGCTGGCGCGCGCGGCCGCACCCCAACGCGGTGCCCTGCGCGGTGCACATGGCCGTGGTGCACGCCGACCGGGCGGACGCCGGGCAGCTGCTGCAGCTCACGGACGAGGCCGACCGCTTCTTCGCGCCGCCGGGCAACGAGGCGCAGGCCGGGCAGTACTACAACATGCTGGAAACATTGGCGCGGCGCGAAGCACTGACCGAACAGCGCGCCGAGCTGCACGACCGCGCGCTCAGCGGCCTGGCCAACAAGCTGCGCCAGCGGCCGGGTGCGCAGAACATCCCGTTCGAGGGCCGCGCCTGGCCCAACGCGCTGGTCAGCGACGCGCAGTACGCCGCGCGCAGTGAGCTGAAGCGCCGCCCCCAGGGCGGGCCCCGGGAAACCAGCCTGGTCAGCGGCGTGCAGGTGGCCAACGGCGCGGTGAGCTGCGCCTGCTTCGCGGCCGAGAGCGGCGAGTTGTTCATCGGCTTCCGCGACGGGCGGGTGTTCCGCTTCTCGCCCAGCCGCGGCACGGCGCTGGTGCGCGACGCCGGGCCGCCGGTGAATGCGCTGGCCTGCGACCCCGCGGGCAAACTGGTCGTCGCCGCGCACGAGGCGCCCGACCACTGGCGCGAACTCTCGTGCCACGTGCGCGGTCGCGACAGCCGTTACCTGCGCGGGCGGGGCAACCTGCTGCAGGGCGGCGACGTCGAGCTGCTGGCCGTGGGCGAGGCGCAAGGCCGCACGGTGGTGGCGCTGTTTGACGCCTCGCGCGCGGTGATCAGCCTGCGCCAGGGCGAAGGCCTTGAGCCCTACATCGAGTACAACGCGCCCGAGGGCGGCAACTGGCAGGGCGAGCTGATCCGCAGCGGCAACGTCACGGGCCTGCTGCTGCTGGGGGGGCGCAAGGCGTACTGGCTGCCGGCGATCAGCGCGCTGCGCACGGTCACCGAGTGGCAGGACGCGCCGACGCACTGGAACGCGCTGGGTTTCATACCGGGGGCTGGCGCCCGCGTGATGCAGGGCGTGCCGGGCGAGATCCACGTCGCCGGCCGTAACGAGCACGGCAGCCTGTACTGGAGCGGCATGAAGGCGGGCACCTTCGGTGTGCGCTGCGAGTCGCGCATCGTGGCGGCGCGCGGCGACTACCTGTGCGCGGCGCTGACCAAGCCGGGGCACGTGGCGGGCGTGACGGGCAGCCACGTGAACTGGTTCCGCAAAGACGGCGAGGGGTTCGTGCTGAAATCCATCACCCAGCTGAACGCGCCGGACGCAGTGGCCTGCTACTTCTGCGCCGACACCGGCGAGCTGCTGGTGCTGAGCGCCACCGGCCGCGTGTCGATGGTTAGCGTGCCCTAGGCACTGTGGCACGGGCGCCTCGCCCATGGCTACTTACTTAAAGAAACCGGTAGTTGCCGTTCAGGCCTGCGGAGCAGGCCTACAAGGTTAGCCCCCAGCGTAAGCTGGGGGTTCGTTCCGCAAGAGTTTACCGAGGCGCGCAGCGCCGGCACAACAGCGGCGTGCCGCCAAACAGCTTTGAGGTCGCGCGGTGATTGTTTCGGCGCTCCGCGCCTTGGGTGATTCACAACTCCGGTCCCCCAGCTTACGCTGGGGGCTAACAGTTGTTATGGCGCTCCGCGCCTGACGGCCCATCTGACACTTAGCTTTGAGTGCGTCCGCAATTCCCCTAAGGTCGCAGTATTGGGCACCAGGCCCATGCCACATTGGTTAACCCAGGGAGGTTTTCAGCTTCTCTAAATCCGTGAGCGGGGCCTGGCAGGTGTAGTTCTCGCACACGTAGGCGGTGGCTTTGCCTTCCACGGGCCCTTGACCGGTCAAGAACGGCACCAGCTTGCGGATCGGCTCGCCCGCCTCACCCGGCTCGTGCAGCACGATCACGGTCCTGGGCTGGAAACGGCCGTGCAGCAGCTCCAGCATGTGCGCCGCCTGCTCGCGCGTGCCGGCCACCACCACCTCGCGCACCGGCAGCACCAGCCACTCCAGCGCCAGCAGCGCGTAGTTGTGGGCCACGGCCATCTCCGTCAGCCGCGTGCCCAGCGCCTTCAGAATCTTCGCGGCCGCGTCGGTGTACGCCTGCTTCTGCAGCAGCGCCCCCAGCCGCGCCAGCGCGTAGGCCCCCGCCGAGTTGGCGCTGGGGATCGCGCCGTCGAACAGGTTGGTGTTGGGGGCGATCATGGCGTCCGGGTCGTCGCTCGCCTGGGTGTACAGCAGGCCGTTGTCGCGCTGGAACAGGCGCAGCAGCTCGGCGGCCAGGCGGTCGGCCTCGGCCAGCCAGCGCGGGTTGAAGTCGGCCTGGTAAAGTTGCAGCAGGCCGTTGGCCACGAAGGCGTAATCCTCGGCGAAGGCGGGAATGCCGGCCGTGGCTTTCCGATAGCGGTGCAGCAGACGGCCGTCCTGCGTCATCTTGGTGAGCACGAACTCGGCCGCCTCCCGCGCGGCCTGCAGGTAACGCGGCTCATGCAGCACTGCGCCAGCGCGGGCGAGCGCGCCGATCATCAGGCCGTTCCAGTCGGCCAGCACCTTGTCGTCCAGCAGCGGGCGCACGCGGCCGCCGCGCCGGTCGAACAGCTTGCCGCGCCACTCGAACATCAGGCGCTGCAGGGCCTCGGGCTCGAGGCCGCGGGCCTTGGCGCTGTCGGCCACGCTGCGCGGCAGGTGCAGGATGTTGGCGCCGGTGCGCTCGTGGCTGGCTTCATCAAAGTAATTGCCGGCCTCCACGCAGCCCCCACACGAAGCCCGCCAGGTCGGCGTCTTTACCCAGCACCTCGCGCAGCTCGTTGAAGGTCCAGACGTAGAACTTGCCTTCTTCGCCTTCGCTGTCGGCGTCTTCGGCCGAGTGAAAGCCGCCGGCCTCGTCGCGCAGGTCGCGCAGCACGTAGCCGCAGATGCTGTGGGCGGTCTCGGAGTACAGCTTGTTGCCGGTAAGCTGGAAGGCGTCCAGGTAGGCCTCGAGCAGCAGGGCCTGGTCGTAGAGCATCTTCTCGAAGTGCGGCGTCAGCCACTCGCGGTCCGTTGAGTAGCGGTGAAAGCCGCCGCCCAGCTGGTCGTGGATGCCGCCCGCCGCCATGCACTCCAGTGTGAACTCGGCCAGCCGCAAGGGCTCCGGGTCGCCGGTCTGGGCGTGGCGGCGCATCAGGGCCTGCAGGCGGTGCGGCGTGGGGAATTTCGGCGCTTTCTCGAAGCCGCCGTAGCGCTCGTCGAAGGTCAGCTTCAGCGTGGCGTAGTTCTCGGCCAGGGGCGCGTCGGACAGCTCCGCCCCTTCGGGCGCGCCCTGCTTGTGGAGCCAGTCGGTGATCTCGGCCGCCTGCTGCACCAGCTTTTTCGCGCTCGCCGCCCCACAGCTCAACCATGCGCTTGAGCACGCTGAGGAAGCCCGCGCGCCCGAAGCGATCCTCGGGCGGGAAGTAGGTGCCGGCCGTGATGGGCTTGCGATCGGGCGTCAAAAACAGGCTCATGGGCCAGCCGCCGCGCCCGTCGTTGAGGGCCTGGGTGACGGCCATGTAGACGGCGTCGATGTCCGGGCGCTCTTCGCGATCGACCTTGATGCTGACGAAGTGCTGGTTGAGGTATTCGGCGATGCGCTCGTTCTCGAAGCTTTCGCGCTCCATCACGTGGCACCAGTGGCAGGTGGCGTAGCCGATGCTCAGGAACACCAGCTTGTCCTCGCTGCGGGCCTTGTCGAATGCGGCCTCGCCCCAGGGCATCCAATCCACGGGGTTGTGGGCGTGCTGCAGCAGGTAGGGGCTGGATTCATTGATCAGCGCGTTGGCTTTGTGTTCGCTCATGTTCGGCTCTCGTTTGTCGCGTTCCAACCTATACTGCCGTGCAGTGGAAACCATGGCCGTCAGCGAACAATTCCTTGAATACGTGCGCGACCAGTTCAGCGGGCTGGGCGAGGTGCAGAGCCGCAAGATGTTCGGCGGCGCGGGGATTTACCTGGACGGCCGTTTCTTCGCGCTGGTTTCAGACGACGAGCTGTACCTGAAAGTGGACGACGCAAACCGGCCCAGGTTCGAGCAGGCCGGCAGCCACGCCTTCGAGCCCTGGCAGGGCCACGTCATGAACGGCTACTGGAGCGTGCCGGCCGAGGTG
This sequence comes from Planctomycetota bacterium, assembly GCA_027493625.1. Lineage (GTDB taxonomy): Bacteria > Planctomycetota > UBA8742 > UBA2392 > UBA2392 > JACKID01. The sequence continues at coordinate 754,524 of JAOSKM010000003.1, forward strand.
CTGGAAGACAGGGCCCGGCTCGCGGAGTGGTCGCAGCATTCCGTCAAGATAGCGGGAAGCCCGGTGCGTCAGCGTCGGGCATCGAGACGCAAGACGTCCACCAAGGGAAAGCGTAAATCAACGCGTTGATGGCTGCTGTCTTCCGGCGGCCCGTTCACACTGCCAATGCCCGGCGCTTACGCACCGGGCTACGACTGCGGCAATAACACGCTGGCTGTGTAGTTGTCGGGGGTCAGCAGCTCGCGGATTCGCTGGTTCACCTGCTTCACGGTCACCCGCTCGATCATGCCGGGCACGTCGAACAGCTCGCTGCCCTGGCTGAGCGCGCCGATGTAGGCGTAGGCCGTGCCCTCAGGCTCGTTGAAGGCGCGCAGGAAACGGCCGAGGTACTTGCGGCGCTTGCGCTCCAGCACTTCCGGGTCGATGCCCTGCTTGCGCGCCTGTTTCAGCACCTTCAGCACCGCGGCCTCCAGCTTGGCGGCGTCGGGCGTTTCGCCGCCGATCACCGCGTAGCCGAAGCCCAGCTCGGCCTGGTAGCCGGCGCCGAAGTCGGGCGTGATCAGGCGCTGCTCGTACAGCTGCTCGTATGCCTCGCTCTCCTTGCTGAACAGCGCGTCCATCGCCAGCGACGACAGCACGTCGCGCATGGTCAGCGCGTCGCCCTTGGGCTGTTTGGCGTCCTTGAAACCCAGCAGCAGGCGGGGGCGCGAGATGAACATGCGCCGCACGGCCTTGTGCTTCGCGATCTTCTTCGGCTCGCTCGGCCGTACGCGCTCAAAGCGCGGTGCGGGCTTGGCGGGCGCCCACTTGTCGGCCAGCTCGTCGGCCATGGCCGCAACCTGCGCGGGCTCGAAATCACCGGTGATCACCAGTGTCAGGTTGTGCGGGTGGTAGAAGGTGCCGTGGCAGAGCTCGAGCAGTTGCGGCGTGACGGCGCTGACAGTCTCGGCCGTGCCGGCGATGTCGATGCGCAGGGGGTGCTTTGCGTACAGGCCTTCCAGCAGCTGCTGGAAGCCGACCCAACCCGGGTGGTCGCGGTACTGGTTGATCTCCTGAATGATGATGTCGCGCTCGGTGTCTACCAGCTTCTTGTCGAAGTATGGCGTGAGCGCGAGCTCCAGCAGGGTGTCGAGGTTCTGCTCGAAATTCTCGGTGCACTCGAAGTAGTAGGCGGTCTGGGTGTGGCTGGTGTGGGCGTTGACGTAGGCGCCGCGAGCCGTGAACACGTCGCTGAGGTCGCCGTGGGATTTCTTGAACATCTGGTGCTCAAGGAAGTGCGCGATGCCGTCGGGCACCGTGACGCGCTTGCCGTGGTGCAGCCAGCTGCTGTCGGTGCTGCCGTAGCTGGCGACCACGAACGCGATCTTCTTGGTAAAGCCCGCACGCGGCGCGAAGATCAGCCGCATGCCGCAGCCAAGCACGCCCTCGTGGCGCACCTCGTGCAGCTGTTTGCTGCGGATGGGTTTGAGTCTGACGGCGGTCGCGATCATCTTTCAGCCTTCCGTTCCTGCGGTGAAACAACCGGCAAGTCACAAACCAGTCCCGCATTCCGGCGGGGCGACCGGACTCGACCAACACTCATCAGCTCGCTGCATGTTCCATACTCGAAGGGCAACTACGAATGAACCACGAAGGGCCACAAAGGACCACGAAGCGCTGACAGCCCTCGGGCGTTTCTTCGTGGCCCTTGGTGGTCCTTCGTGGTTAAGCAGTTTCGGTTCATGAGAACGGTTCGGTTACGGCGCCGGCCGACCCAGGCAGGTGATGTAGACGCACAACTCCTTGCCGGGAATGTTCAGCAGCTCGTTCACCTCGTCGTCGAAGAATCCGCCGATGCCCGAAACCCCAAGCCCCAGGCGGATCGCCGCGATGTTCAGCCGCTCGCCGAGGTGCCCCGCGTCCAGGTGCAGGTATCGGTACGCCCGGCTGCCGTACTTCTTCGTGGCCGCCTCAAGGTCCGCGGTGTGCACCACCACGGCCGAGGCGTCGCGGGCCAGCTCCTGCCCGAGCGCCAGGTGGAAAATCTCGTTGCGCACGCTGCCGCGCCGGATGCTGAGCAGCTCCATGAAGCCGGGCGCGAAGTAGTACACCCCGGGCTCAAGCCCTTCCACGCTGTTGACCACCACGAAGGTCTCCAGCAGCGAGGTGTCGAAGTAGGCGGGCAGCTGCTCATGGGGCAGGCGCAGGTCCGGCCGGTAGGCGAACGCCAGCAGGTCCGCCAGCTCGGCCAGTTTCAGCGGCTCGCGGTTCAGCACGCGGGTGCTGCGGCGGCGCAGGATGGCGATTTCGATTTCCTCAGTCAGGTCCTCGCCGCTGGGCTTCAGCTTGGTGCCGGATGCGAACGCGTACTTCGGGTCGAGCATGAAGTCGTCGCCGCCTTCTTCATGCGCCCTGGCGCTGCCCGCCTTGTCGCGCGTGATGGCGCTGGCGCCATGGATGCCGAGGATCGCGTCGTCGGTCGGCGCGGGCTCGACATCGCTGGAGGCGCGGGCAGACGGGCCCGGCAGGCTTGCCGCGCCAAGCTCATGCAGCGGCAGCACGGCCAGCACGCCCTCTTTGTCCTCGGGAATCGCCAGCAGCTTCGCCACCTCGTGGTCCACGAAGCCGCCCACGGCGCTGACCCGCAGGCCGAGGCGCGGCGCGACGATATCCAGGTTGCCCAGCACGTGGCCGGTATCCAGCAGGCAGCGCCGGTAGGCGCGGTCGCCGTAGCGCCAGCTCGAGCGCCAGAACACGGCCGTGGCGACGATGGCCACCCTGGCCTCGGCCGCGGCGGCGTCGCCGAAGCAGGATTCCGCAAGCCGGCGGAACAGCTCTGCCCCTTCGGGCGCCAGGCCCTTGGGGTAGACCTCAAGCAGCGCGTGGTCGCGCACGTGGTAGTAGAACACGCCATCGGGCAGGTCCGCGTGGCCGCGCACCAGCAGGTACAGGTCGGTCGGGTAGAGCGCGCCGGCGCTGGGTGCCGCGCGGAAGTACATCTTCTGGCCGCCGCCCACGGCCATGGCGGTCACGCCGTTGGTGGCGAACAGCAGCTTGGAAAGCTGCGGCAGGCTGAAGGGGCCGTCCTGGTCTTTCAGCCCGGCCAGCGCCTGCCACTCCTCGGATTCGCCGGTGGGAAGGTACGGCCGCAGGTCGAAGCGCGGCGCGCCGGCGTAATCCTTGAACTGCTCGGGCGGGTGGTTCCAGTCGATGTGGTGTCCCTGCCCGATGGTGGACGGGTGGTACTTGGTGAGGCGGTGATAAGTCTCGGCGTACGGGGGCTCTGCCATGCGCTGCGAATCCTGTGCAATGGGCCGACGTTTTCGGCCGTTCAAGCTTATACCAACCGATCCGCGAATTGGCCGGAATTCGCGTTACGGAGCGCCGCAACAGGCGTAATAAATAAGGAAACAACAAATTCTACGGAGGCCATTCCCATGCAGAAACTGATGGTAGCCATTGCGGCGATCGTGATCACCGGCGTGGTGGGCGCAATCAGCGTGCCCGACGCCCAGGACGCGCGCCGCGAACGTGAGCGCGAAGTCGAGCGGATCGAGAAAGTGATCGAGCTCGAGGAAGACACCGAGATCGTCGAATTGACCCAGGCCGAAGACGGCAGCTGGTACGTGCAGCGCCAGCGCCAGAACGCGCCGCGCGCCGCCCAGCCGCGCGAGCCGCAGATGCCGATGATGCGCATGATGCCGCAGCCGGGCACCTGGCAGCTGCTCAGCCACGGCGAAATGGCCCTGCTGCTGAACACCGCCACCGGCGAAACCTTCATGCTGGCAAAGGGCGAAGAAGGCATGCACTGGCGCCCGATCCCACGCCCCGGCATGGAGCCGCGCGAAATGCCCCGCGGCGACATGCCCCGCGAAATGCCGCGCATGCCAGGCATGGAGCGCGACATGCCGCGCCCCGGCCGCGAGCAGATCGAGCAGCAGCTTGAGAACATGCGCAAGCGCCTGGAAGGAGGCGGAGGGCGAACGCCGCGAGCGCATCAAGCAGGCGATCGAAGAGCTGGAAGGCGCGCTGGAAAAGATGGGCAAGGAAGAGCGCAAGGAAGATCGCAAGGAGCCCAAGGGCGACAAGGAACGCCGCCCGGAGGATCGCGCCAAAGAGCTGGAGAACGAGCTGGAGCGCATCGAGGACGACATCGCGAACCTGAAGGAACGCCTGGAAGACACCGACAGCAAGCGCGAAAGCCAGCAGCTGGAGAAGAAGATCGGCGCACTCAAGGAGCGCGCCAACGAGATCCGGAAGGAACTCAAGCGCAAGTAGACGAATCGGCAGCTTCGCATGAAACAAAGCCCGTCGTTTGCACGACGGGCTTCTGTTTTGCTGTACCTGATCTCTGCTAAACTGGTTCTCCCCGCGGCGGCCCCTGTGAGCACGCCATGCGACTTCCGATCATCCTGCTGCTGTTGCTTGCCGGTTGCGCTTCGCAACCAGCACCCAAGCCGATAGAGCAGCCCAGCGTCTACGACCAGCTCACGCCCGAGCAGGCCTGGCAGCGCGGCATCGAGCTGCGCGACACCAACCAGCTTGATGAAGCGCTGCGGCACCTCCGCTCCGCGGCCGAGCGCGGCCACCGCGAAGCGCAGTTCGAGATCGGCCTGTGGTACATGACCGGCGACCGCGCCCTGCCCCGTGACTTCGACCAGGCGGCGCCCTGGGTCGAGAAGGCCGCCGCGCAGGGGCAGCCCGACGCGCTGGCGTACATCTGGCAACTCTACTTCTACGGCAAGGGCGTGGGCCAGAGCGACGCCGCCGCCTTCAAGTGGCTGACGCGCTGGGCTGGCACCGGCAACCCGGAGGCGGCCTACCGTTTGGGCCTGTTCCATTACGAGGGCATCGCCACGCCGGTGGATCACCAGAAGGCGGCCGCGTGGTTCAGGGACGCCGGGGCCGAGGGCGTGCCGGGCGCGTGCTACTACCTGGGCGTGATGCACCTCGATGGCGACGGAGTGCAGCAGAGCGACGAGGACGCCCTCTACTGGTTCGAGCGCGGCGCGGCGGAAGGCCACCCCGCCAGCATGCTGGCCATGGGCGACATGAACCGCGACGGCCGCGGAACGAAGCAGGATTTGAGCCAGGCCCGCCAGTGGTACCAAAAGGCCGCCGAGCAGACAGAAGACCCGGACGTAAAAGCCGCCGCCCAGGAGCGCCTGAAGCAGCTTAAGTAGGGACACGCCGTGGGGCAGGCTGCAAGTCCGCCCCACGCCCAAGTTGCCGCACCTCGTAGGGACACGCAGCCGCGTGTCCCCGCAGCGGCTTGCGCATCCCAGCTTCGCAGACGCGTCGTCGGGGAGGATCGAACGGTTCCAGTTGTGAGCGCATGCGGCGTGAGGTGAGCCGTTGAGCGACTACAGCTCGGTCAAGTCCGCGTTGATGATCAATCTTTGATCTGGAACACCATCCAATCCGTGTCTGTTGACCTCGGAGCTGACGGTCGCGTCGACAAGTTCGGGGTGCTCGGCGAGTTCGATCATGCGCCGTTGCCACGCATCACGCCCACCGACAACCTGGAATGCGGCCTCAGGCCAGGAGCTGGAGCGATCCAGGTGTTTCTGCACGTTTCGGACAACGTATTCTTTGAGCCGGAGCGAAGCGGCCGTAGTAAGCACGTCCTGATACGGATTGAGGTTTTCAAGCATCACTCCCATGCAGTGGGACAAGTAGTAGCGAGTTGCTCGTATATAGTCGTTGAAGCCGAACTCAATCTGCTCCACCGCGGGGTACTGTTCAGCGAATCTTTCGAGCACATTGCGCATTCGCATGTCGTCGAGGTTGCAGGGAACGTCTTCGGGGACGGAGAAGCGCCCTCGTAGAGGCCCGAAGAGGCTGAGCGAGATCCCGTCGAAGGGGATACCGAGACAGTGAATGTGAAATATCGGCTGGTATTGCCGTTCGTTACCCGCAGGCTCCATGCAGATGCCTACGAGCAGGGGGCCGTGACGGCGCACGAGATGCCCGGGTTTCCAATGCACGAAAGTAGGGAATCGACGAAGCCAGACTTCGCCAAGCTGCTTTTAACGGCTTTCTTTAGCGCTGGCATACGCGGCTCGCAAACATGCCCCGGCAAATGCTATCCAGCTAGCGGTTCGGGGAGAATGGCAATACCGGCCTTGGTGAATGCGGAGGTATAAGCGCCCCGCGCAGGCCAGCCCGACGTAGCTTCGCGAAGTAGGGATGCGCATGCCACTGTTTGTGTCCCTACCTTCGGGCGCCGCCTTTTACCTGTGTTGGGCCGTGTTCCTTCAGCTGCTTCAGCAGCTCTTGCTGCTTCTCGCTGGGGTCTTCCGGCATGGCTAGCCGGATCACCGCGTACAGGTCGCCGCGGCCGCCTTGTTCGTGTGTCAGCCCCAGGCCCTTCAGGCGCAGGTGCTGGCCGGATTTGGTGCCCGCGGGCACGTTCAGCGTGACGGTGCCCTCCAAGGTGCGGATATCTACCTTTGCGCCCTCCAGCGCCTCCCAGGGCGCGACGGGCACGTCGGCGAAAATGTCGGCCCCCTCGCGCCGGTAGTTGGCGTCGCCCTGCAGCCGGATCGTCAGGTACAGGTCGCCCGTCTCGCCGCCGCCCTGGCCGGCTTCGCCCAGGCCGCGCAGGCGCAGCACCATGCCGTCGCGCACGTCCTTCGGCACTTTCAGCTCGACCGTCTTGTGGCCGCGCACGCGACCCATGCCGGCGCAGCTGGGGCAGACGTGGTCGCCCAGCTCGCCGCTGCCGCCGCAGGTGGCGCAGGCCTGCACGGTGCCGAGGCCGAACTCGCGCTTGCCGCCTTCAATCGCGTCGCTGATGGTAAGCCGCAACTCGGCGTTCACGTCGGCGCCGCGCGCGGCGTAAGGCCGCCGTGTGCGCGCGCCGCCGAAGCGGGTGCGCATGTCGTCGCCGAACATGCTGGCGAAGAAGTCGGAAAAGCCGCCGCCCCCGAAGATGTTCTCGAACTCCTCGGGGTTCATGGTCTGCCAGCCGCCGCCCTGGGGCGGGCGGAAGTCCTGGCCGTGCTCCCAGTGCTGGCCGAACTTGTCGTACTTGGCGCGCTTCTCGGGGTCGGTCAGCACTTCCTTGGCTTCGTTGATGCGCTTGAACTTCTCCTCGGCGGCGGCGCGGTCTTCGCCTGTGTGGCGGTCCGGGTGCCACTTCATGGCGAGCTTGCGGTACGCCTTCTTGATCTCGTCGATCGACGCATCCCGTTTCACGCCAAGGATTTCGTAGTAGTCCTGGAACTTCATGCCCTTGCCCCTGCTGCTCCAAATTTCAAACGCATAACAATCCGGCGCTTCTTCCCTCAGGTTGTAATAGACCTCACAGTCCGGCGGGGTACTATCGCCGCAAAGGAGCCTACCATGTTACCCAAGAACCGCGTGCTTACCCCGGGGCCCACCGCCCTGTTGCCCGAGGCGCAGATCGCCCAGGCCGAAGCCTCGATGCACCACCGCACCGACGCCTTCATCGAACTCTTTCAGGTGGTGCGCAAGGGCCTGCAGCAGCTGTTCAAGACGGAGCGCCCGGTGATCACCTTCGCGGCCTCCGGCAGCGGCGGCCTTGAGGCCTGCGTCTCCAACGTGGTGCAGGAGGGCGACAAGGTCATCTGCGTCAACGGCGGCAAGTTCGGCGAGCGCTGGGTCAAGATGAACCAGGCCTTCGGCGCCAACGTGGTCGAGATCAAGGTCGAGCACGGGCGCGGCGTCGAGCTCGAGACCGTGCAGCAGGCATTGGCCGACAACCCCGACGCGCGCGCGGTGTTCGTGCAGGGCAGCGAAAGCAGCACCGGCGCACTGCACCCCGTGCAGCAGATTGCGCAACTGGTGAAGGGCATGCCCGACTGCCTGATGTGCGTGGACGCCATCACCTGGATCGGCGCCCACGACGTGCGCACCGACGAATGGGGCCTCGACCTCGTGGTGTGCGGCAGCCAGAAGGCCATGGCCATGCCGCCGGGCCTGGCGTTCGTCAGCATCAGCGAGAAGGCAGAGAAGATGTTCACCTCGCGCAAGGGCAACAAGCGCTTCTACTTCGATTTCGCCCGCGAGCTGAAAAAACCAGGCCAAGGACCAGACCGCCTTCACACCGGCCATCAGCCTGATCGCCGCCGCCGCCGCCAGCCTGAAGTGGATCCTTGACGCCGGCGTTGACAAGCTGGTGCGCAACGCCCACGAACTCGCCAGCATGTCGCGCGCGGCCGCCAAGGCGCTGGGCCTCGAGCTGCTGAGCGACGCGCCCAGCGACAGCGTCACGGCCGTGCGCGTGCCGGCCAGCATGGACAGCGGCGCGGTGATCAAGGGGCTCAAGAAGCAGTTCGGCGCGATCATCGCCGACGGCCAGGACGAGCTGAAGGGCAAGATCTTCCGGCTGGCGCACCTGGGCAACTACGACTACATCGACACCATGGGCCTGCTGGCGGCGCTGGAAGTGGTGCTGGCCGAGGCCGGCCTGAAGTTCGAGTCAGGCGCGGGCCTGAAAGCCGCCCAGGCCGAGTACCTGCGACTGAAGGGTTAGAGGCAGCAGGGTGGGCCCGACAATCTTGTCGGGCCGGCTGAGCGCAGCGAGGCCGCAAGTGTCGCGCCGGAAACCGGCGCGACCGCCGACAAGATTGTCGGCGCCACCCAGGCCATAAGGACACAAACCAAAGGGGCAAACCATGAAAGTGCTGATCTCCGCCAAGCTGAACCCGGACGGGGTCGCCGTGCTGCGCGGCTACAAGGACATCGAGGTCGAGGAAATCGCGCCCGTCAACGGCGACGAGCTGGCAGCGAAGCTGGAAGGCTGCTCGGCCCTGATCGTGCGCAGCGAAAGCAAGGTCACGGCCGAGATCCTGGAGCAGACCAAGGGCCTGCGCGTGATCGGGCGCGCGGGCACGGGCTACGACAACATCGACGCCAAGGCCGCCGCGGCCAGGGGCATCGCGGTGCTGATCGCGCCGGGCGGCAACACGGTGACGACGGCCGAGCACACCCTGGGCCTGATGTTCGCCATGGCGCGGCACATCCCGCAGGCGAACGAGAAGCTGCACAAGGGCGAGTTCGACCGCAAGCTGGTGGGCTTTGAGCTGACGGGCAAGACGCTGGGCGTGGTGGGCCTGGGCAACATCGGCGCCGTGGTGGCCGACCGCGCCCTGGGGCTGAAGATGAAGGTGGTGGGCTACGACCCGGTGATCAGCGCCGAGCGCGCCAAGGAAATCGGCGTGGACCTGCTGCCGCTTGACGACGTGATCAAGCAGGCGGACATCCTGACCGTGCACACCCCGATGATGCCGGAGACCAAGCACCTGATCGGCAAGCGCGCCTTCGAGATCTGCAAGCCGGGCGTGCGCCTGATCAACTGCGCGCGCGGCGGCCTGGTGGACGAGCAAGCACTGCTGGAGGCCCTGAACAGCGGCAAGTGCGGCGGTGCCGCGCTGGACGTGTTCGAGAAAGAGCCCCCCGGCGCCGACCACCCGCTGGTGATGCACCCGAAGGTGGTGTGCACGCCGCACCTGGGGGCCAGCACCATCGACGCGCAGGAAAAGGTAGGCGAAATCATCTGCCGCAACGTGGGCAATTTTCTGACCGGCAAGGATTACGTCGGCCGGGTGAATTGAAAGGCAATGACCAATTACCAATGACCAATGAAACGGCGGTGGATGTGAATTGGTCATTGGTAATTGGTCATTGTAGTTACAGGAACTCGCCATGAGAATTCGAGCTTTCACTCCGCTTCGCCCTACGCCTGAGCTCGCGCCGCGGGTGGCTTCGCTTCCTTATGATGTGGTGAACACTGAGGAAGCGCGCGAGCTGGCGGCCGGCAACCCGCTCTCGATGCTGCACGTGGTGCGGGCCGAGATCGACCTGCCGCCGGGCACCGACCCGTACTCGGACGCCGTCTACGCCAAGGCCGTCGAGAATTTCAAACGCCTGCAGTCGCAGGGTGCCCTGGTGCGCGAAAGCGGGCCGAGCCTCTACATCTACCAGCAACGCATGGGCAAGCACGTGCAGCGCGGCGTGGTGGGCCTGTGCCACGTTGAGGACTACAACAACGGCCTGATCAAGAAGCACGAGAAGACCCGGCCGGACAAAGAGAACGACCGCACCCGCCTGACCGGCGACCTGTCCGCCAACGCGGGCCCGGTGTTCCTCACATACAAGGATGACGCGAAGATCAATGCCCTTGTGGCCGAGGCGATGAAGCAGGCGCCCCTGTTTGATTTCACCGCGCCGGACGGCATCCAGCACACGGCCTGGCGCGTGGCGGCCCCGCAGGCCCTCACACAGGCGTTTCTGCCGGTGCCCTGCTTCTACGTGGCCGACGGCCACCACCGCAGCGCCAGCGCCGCCCGCGTCGCCAACGCGCGCGCCAAGGCCAACCCCGCGCACACGGGCGACGAGGACTACAACTGGTTCCTGTGCGTGTTCTTTCCGGGCAGCGAGCTGCAGATCCTGCCTTACAACCGCATCGTCAAAGACCTCAACGGCCGCGAGCCCGAGGAGCTGCTGGACGAGCTCGGCTTCTGCTGCGAGATCAGCGAGAACGCGCCGCCTGCGCCGAAAGCGCCGGGGCAGGTCAGCATGTACCTCGGCGGGCGCTGGCACGGCCTGACGCTGGAGGCGCCGGCCGAGGCCGACCCGGTTTCGTGCCTCGATGTGGAGATGCTGCAGCAGCAGGTGCTGGGGCCGCTGCTGGGGATTGACGACCCGCGCACCAGTGAGCGCATCGAGTTCGCGGGCGGCATCCGCGGCACGGACTACCTGAAGCAGCAGGTGGACAAGAAGGGCGGCGCGGCCTTCAGCATGTACCCGGTGACGGTGGAGCAGCTGATGGACATAGCCGACGCCGGCCAGATCATGCCGCCCAAAAGCACCTGGTTCGAACCCAAGCTGAGAAGCGGGTTGTTCGTCCACACGTTTTAGCTGACCTGTGGTGCGGTTTGGCCACCAGCGGGGAATGCAATGGCCCGTGCTGACTGGCGACTACCCCTGCGCAACCAAGAGATCAAACCAGGTGTGTTCACACGCCTGATGCAGAGCGCGATTCTTGAGCTAATTCCGGGTGCCAAGGTCCGGTCGACGGGGGAATTCGAGCTTACAGTGATGCTGCCCAACGAGCAGGAAGTCCAGATCTGGCTCGGCAACTTGTACGGCAACCTTTCCGAAGATTACGAAGACCGCCTGGGTGAAGTCGAGCACTTCATCCACGGGCTGTCGGTCCTTCCGATGGGCGACGACTTACCCCCGCCATCGATCGAGTCGATTGTGCCGCAGATCAAGGATGGCCGCTACGTTGACGAATTGACTCAGCTGGAGTCGGGCGCTGAAGAGCCGCAGTCGCCGCTGCTGATTGAATCTCTGGTTGCGGACCTGCACGTCGTGTACGCTTGCGACACCGAGCACGCAATCATTCCACTGCGTGAAGACGACCTGCCGGTGATTGGCGTCAGCGGTGCGGATTTGCGCTCGATTGCGGTCGAGAATCTGCGGCGGTTGCTTCCCCCGATTGAAAGCCAGCAGAATGATTTCGGCGGAATGCTGTTTTGCGGTGGTGCATACGAAGCGAGCATCCTGTTGCTGGACGATGTGTGGGAACAGATTGAGCCTCAGTATGTGGGACCGCTTCTCGCGTGCGTGCCCGCGCGCGACATGATGCTCTTCGGCGATGCGTCGGACGAGAAAGCCCTCGACATGATCCGCCAAATCGCGGATGAAGTGGAGCAGGGTGGATCCTACCTGATCAGCCGCACAATCCTAGTCCGCCGCGACGGCCGCTGGGAAGAGTTCGAGCGGCGTGACTGAACCGGATCGGACCGTGCTGACCTGTGCTGGTTGGTTGGCCTGATACCGGCCGCGCGCTCGCGCTTGCGGCTCCTGTTTCGGATTCGCTCCCTTGCGTTTCCGTGTGGTTCGAACGCAAAGGGCCCCGAGCTTACGCTCGGGGCTCCCTGACTTTTGGTGGAGCCGGTGGGATTCGAACCCACAACCTGCCGCTTATCCAGCGTGACGGGGTATAAGCCCGCTGCTCTACCGTTGAGCTACGGCTCCGGTAGGCCGGGCTCGGCCCGGCTTCAGGTCGTGGATATTCGGTGAACTTTCATTTTGCCTTTACTGCTCACCTAGCGTGGTGGACCGGGTGAAGCCGCGCGCTTGCGCTTGCGGCTCCTGTTTCGTTTACACGCCTACGCTTTCGGGGAGGAAGGTGTGTTTCAGCTTCTGGCGCTCTTCCTCTAGCTTGCCGCTTTGGGCGTAGAAGTTGAACGGGTTGTCCCACACCACCCGCTGGATTTCCTCTTCTGTGAAGCCGTTGCGGCGCAGCTCGCCTACCGTTCTGGGCACGTTCAGGCAGTCGCTGGGGCCCCAGTCGGCGCTTGAGTTCAGCATCATGCGCTCGGTGCCGAACTTCTTGAGGATGTTGCTTGCCCGCTCCGGGCTCAGCTTCGTCACCGGGTAGACCGTGTGGCCGGCCCAGTAGCCCGCTTCCTTGGTGATGGGGATGGTCTCTTCGTTGTTGTGGTCGATCAGGCACAGGTCCGGGTTCATGCCGACATCCTTGCAGATGTCGATGATGCGCTTCGTGCCCTTGAACTTCTCGCGGTGCGGGGTGTGCACCATGATCGGCATGCTGGTCTGTTTGGCCAGCTCCAGCTGCTTGCGCAGGAATTCCTCTTCCGTGGGCGTGTGCGAATCCAGGCCGATCTCGCCGATCGCCAGGCACAGCGGGTGTTTCACCCACTCGGGCAGGATCGCCATCACGTCCTTGTTCACTCGCGGGTCGTTGGCCTCTTTGGGGTTCAGGCCGATGGTGCAGAAGTGCTTGATGCCGTAGTCGGCGGCGCGCTTCACCTCGTAGTCCGTGAGGTGGCTGAAGTAGTCGATGAAGCTGCCCACGCTGGTGCGCGGCTGGCCCAGCCAGAACTGGGGCTCGGTGATGTGGGTGATGCCGGCCGCGGCCATCTTCTCGTAGTCGTCGGTGACGCGGCTGATCATGTGGATGTGGGGTTCCCAGATACGCATGTGTTACCTCGTGTCGGAAGGGGCCAGGTACTTTTCGCCTGAACGCCTTTCACCAAGTTCGTTCACGGAAACGGGCGAAAAAGAGCCTGTCCCCGAGGGCCAAGCATTCTGCCATTAAGTAACCCGGGAGGGCAGTTCCTGACCGATTTCGCCAAATTTCCACGCTGAACGATTCTGATTCGCTCGGGGTGCCCGCTCTCTGTCATGCACGCGAATTCCCATTACACTTCGCGCCATGAGCTTCACCCGTCGAACCGTCCGCGGCCAGCCCTTGCGCACCAAGATCGTGTGCACACTGGGGCCGGCCTCGCGCGACACGGCCGTGATCGGCGCGCTGATTGACGCCGGGCTAAGCGTCGCGCGGCTGAACATGTCCCACGGCGACCACGAGCTGCACCGCAAGACCTTTGAGCTGGTGCGCCAGGCCAGCGAGCAGCGCGACCGCCCCGTGGCCGTGATGTGCGACCTGAGCGGCCCCAAGATCCGGCTGAATGAAATCGAGGGCGGCAGCTTCGAGCTGAAGACCGCCCACACCATCGACTTCGTGCGCGGCACGGCGCCCGGCAATCCGCGCGAGCTGACCTGCACCTACGGCGCGTTTCTCGATGACGTCGAAGTCGGCGAGCCGGTGTTCATCAACGACGGCGCGATCCGCCTGACCGCTACAAAGAAGACGCCCGAGCGCTTGACCTGCCTGGTGGAAGTCGGAGGCCTGGTCAGCAGCCGCAAGGGCATCAACCTGCCGGGCACGCGTATCAGCTCGCCGGCGTTGACCGAGAAAGACATCCGCGACCTTGAGTTCGGCGTGAAGCTGGGCGCGGACCTGTTCGCGCTCTCGTTCGTGCGCAGCGCCGAGGAAGTGAAAGACCTGCGTGCGCGCCTGAAGGCCCTGGGCAGCGAGGCGCAGATCGTTTCGAAGATCGAAAAGCCCCAGGCGCTGGAGCAGCTGGATTCCATCATCGAGGCCAGCGACGCCATCATGGTCGCGCGCGGCGACCTGGGCATCGAGCTGCCGGTCGAGAGCGTGCCCCTGCACCAGAAGCGCATCATCCGCGCCTGCCGCATGGCGCTGAAGCCGGTGATCGTCGCCACCCAGGTGCTGGAGAGCATGATCGAGCACCCCACGCCCACGCGCGCGGAAGTCAGCGACATTGCCAACGCCATCGAGGACGGCTGCGACGCGCTGATGCTTTCGGCCGAGACCGCGGCCGGCAAGTACCCCGTGCACGCGGTGGAAACCATGGCGCGCGTGTGCCGCGACGTGGAGAAAGCGCTGGTCGGCACCGAGGCGCCGGAGGAGTTCATCGCCCGGCGTGCCGGCGACGCGCTGCGCAAGGCGATGGTGATCGGCGCGGCGATCATCGCGGAGCCGCTGGGCGCCAAGTTCATCGTGGTGCGCAGCGAGTCGGGCGTGACGGCCCGCTACCTCAGCAAGGTGCGGGGGCGCTGCCCGGTGCTGGCCGTGCATCACGACCCCGCGGTGCTGCGCCGCCACGCGCTGATGTGGGGCGTGCTGCCGGTGCAGACCCGCGCCGAGCACGGCGAGCTGCCGGCGATGGAAGACGACCTGAAACAGCTGGCGCGGGCGATTCTCGACGAAGGGCTGGTCAGCACCATGGACCGCATCGTGGTGATCAGCCGCTACCCCTGGGGCGAGCAGCAGCCGCCGAACAACATCCGCACACTCAGGGTAGGCGATGCGCTGGGGGCTTTGCCGTAACCGTAGCGCAGGCGCCTCGCCTGCACTCGCCGTGGGCGCCTCGCCCACGGCGCACCCGTGGGCAGGGTGCCCACGGGACAGGCAGGCGGGGCGCCTGCGCTACGTGCCTAGCCGAACAGGTCCGCCAATCGGAAGTACTCTTTGGTGACCTTCTTTTCTTTTCCCTTGATGTCCTGCAGCGGCACGGCGCGCACCTCGGTGCCCTGCAGCCCCGCCAGCGTGCCGCTTTGCCCGCCCTTCAGCAGGTCGTAGGCCTTGTCGCTCACGCGTGTTGCCAGAATGCGGTCGGCGGCACAGGGCGCCGCGCAGCGCTGCAGGTAGCCGAGCGTGGTGCAGCGCGCGTCGTAGCCCAGCCGGTCCTCGATCTCGCGCGCCAGCATGGGTCCCACGCCGCCCAGCTTGGGACGGCCTAACTTGTCAGTGGCCGTCGAGCGCGGATCGATCAGGCCCTGCTTATCCACGGCGCCTTCGGCGATCACGATGATGCTGTAGTTGCGGTCGTACTTGTCGTGGCGCAGCTTCAGCTTGTCGCACACGTCGTCCAGCGTGAAGGCGAACTCGGGAACCAGCGTGATGTCCGCGCCGCCCGCGATCGCGCTCTCCACCGCGATCCAGCCCACGTTGCGCCCCATCACCTCCACCACCATCACGCGGTTGTGCGACTCGGCCGTGGCGCGCAGGTTGTCGAGCGCGTGGGTGCACATCTCGACGGCCGTGAGAAAGCCCACGGTAAGCTCGGTGCCGGCCAGGTCGTTGTCGATGGTCTTGGGCACGCCTACCACGGGGAAGCCGCTGGCGGCCAGCTTGGCGGCGGCCGCCTGGCTGCCGTTGCCGCCGACGACCAGCAGCCCTTCGATGCCGTGTTTGGCCAGGGCAGCCTTGGCCTTGTCCTCGTCGCCCTTATTGAGGAACAGACGTGAACGCGCCGAGCGCAGCAGCGTGCCGGCGGTCTGGACGATGCCGGTGACGTCGTGGCGTGTGAGCAGGCGGACTTCGTCCTTCAGCAGGCCGTCCCAGGAATCAAAGATGCCCATCAGCTCAACGCCGTCATACAGGCAGCGCCGCGCAATGGTGCGGATGCAGGCGTTGGTGCCGGGGGCGTCGCCGCCGCTGGTAATGATGCCGATTCTCTTCATGGGGCGCTCAATCGAAACGGGCAAGCTTCTGAACAGCAAATTACCAATAACCAATTACCAATTGGACTGCGTCCGCCGCTGCATTGGTACTTGAAAATTGGTTATTGATAATTTGCTGTTGCCTGCCAACCCACGCCACCGGAGCCTCTCTAGCTAGCCCTTGAACTCGACCTTCAGTCCATCCTGGTGCGCGACCTTTACGATCAGGTCTTCCACGCGGTTCGAATAGCCCCACTCGTTGTCGTACCAGGCGATCACCTTCACCAGGTTGCCGCCCATCACCTGGGTCAGCGGCGCGTCGAAGATGCTGCTGGCCGGGTTGCCGACGATGTCGCTGCTCACGATCTCGTCCGTGCTGTACTCCAGAATCCCCTTCAACGCGCCGTCAGCGGCCGCCTTCATGGCCGCGTTCACCTGCTCGGCCGTCACCTGCTTGTCCAGCTCAACCGTCAGGTCCACCACGCTGCCGTCCGGCACGGGCACGCGCAGGGCCAGGCCGTCCAGCTTGCCGGCCAGGGCCGGGATCACGCGCCCGATCGCCTTGGCCGCGCCGGTGCTGGTGGGGATGATGTTCAGCGCCGCGTGGCGCGAGCGCCGGAAGTCCTTGTGGGGCGTGTCCACCAGGCGCTGGTCGGCGGTGTAGGCGTGCACGGTGGTGAGCAGCCCGCGCCTGATGCCGAAGCTTTCGTGAAGCACCTTGGCGACCGGGGCCGCGCAGTTGGTGGTGCAGCTTGCGTTGCTGACCAGCTTGGCGTCGGGCGTGACGACCTCATCGTTGACGCCCAGCACCACGGTGCTTTCCAGGTAGTCCTTGGTCGGCACGGTGATCAGCACGCGCCGTGCGCCGGCCTCCAGGTGGTGGTTCAGCTCTTCGATCTTGCGGAACTTGCCGGTGCTCTCGATGACGTAATCGACGCCGAGCTCTTTCCAGGGCAGCTTGGCGGGATCTTTCTCGCTGAGCACCTTGAAGGGGTCGCCGTCGATGCTGAGCGTGTCGCCCGTCAGCTCGACCGTGCCGGGGTACTTGCCGTGCACGCTGTCGTACTTGAAGTTGTAGGCCAGCGCGTCGGCGGGCGCGAGGTCGTTGATCGCCACCACGTCGAAGTGCCCGCGCAGCTTGGCAATGCGGATCACCGCGCGCCCGATGCGGCCGAAGCCGTTGATAGCGATCCTGGGAGCGGCCATGGGAATCTCCTGTGGGTGAGAATCAGGATTCTAACGCGGCGGCCCGGGGCGCAAGTCCATCCGGGTGAAAGTTGGTTAAAGAGGAAGGGCCCCCGCCCGCGGCGGGAGCCCATTCGAAGGCACACCTACTTGGCGTTCTTTTCGAACCACTCACCGGCCTTGGCCGGGTTGATGGCTTTCTTTTTCCTTGCCCCAGTCGGCGGGGCAGACTTCGCCGGTGCTGCTGCTGTGCTGCAGCGCGGTCAGTACGCGCAGGGTGTCGTCGATGCTGCGCCCGATGGGCAGGTCCTGCACGACCATGTTCTTCAGCACGCCGTCCGGGTCGATGATGAAGGTGCCGCGCAGTGCGATGCCGGCCTGTTCAAGCAGCACGCCGTAGTCGCGGCTGATGTTCTTGGTCAGGTCGGAAAGCAACGGATAGCTGATCTTGCCCAGGCCGCCCTTGTTCCGCGGCTGGTTGGTCCAGGCCAGGTGGCTGAACTTGCTGTCGATCGAGACGCCGAGAACCTCGGCGTTGTGCTTCCGGAACTCTTCGATACGGTCCGAGAAAGCAACGATTTCGGTCGGTCAGACGAACGTGAAGTCGAGCGGGTAGAAGAACATCACCACCCACTTGCCCTTGAAGTCGGCGAGGCCGATCTTCTTGAATTCCGAGCCGACCACAGCGTCCGCGCTGAAGTTCGGCGCCGGCGAACCTACCTGGATTGCCATTTGCATTTCCTCTCTTTGCAGAGTCAGTAAACGGGATTGAACCGGCCGGGGCCGATTCTCGCGCCCCTAACGCCGGGGACGCGGATGATAATCCGTCGCAACGCGGGCTCAAGGAACATTTTGGACCTGTACGGTCCAAAGCTCAAAAAAACCTTCATGCGGCCGCGGGTAGCGCCCGCGGCGGCCCTCAAGGTAGGCTCCCGCCCCGATTTTCGACACGGAGACAGCCATGGCCTTTGAACGCACCCTGATCCTGATCAAGCCAGACGGCGTACAGCGCGGCCTGGTGGGCGACATCGTCGGCCGCTTCGAGCGCACCGGCATGAAAATCGTCGGCATGAAGCTGATGCAGATGACCGAGCAGCTGGCTGCCCAGCACTACAAAGACCACGTCGGCAAGGGTTTCTACACCGGGCTGGTCAAGTTCATGACCAGCAGCCCGCTGGTGGCCCTGGCCGTCGAGGGCCCCAAGGCCGTCGAGAACTGCCGCAAGCTGATGGGCAAGACCTTCTGCACCGACGCCGTCGCGGGCACCATCCGCGGCGACTTCGGCGTCAGCCGCGGCCTGAATCTGGTGCACGGCAGCGACAGCCCCGAAAGCGCCCAGCGCGAACTGGGCCTGTTCTTCAAGCCCGAGGAACTGCTTGAGTACAGCCGCGCCATCGACGCCTGGAGCTGGAACGACGAAGACAAGGGATAGTCACCGGTTTTCAGTTGTCGGTTGTCGGTGCAAAGCCACTGATAACCGACAACTGGCAACTTTTTCGCTCACAGTCACTCAAAGCCGGGCGATCTCGATCGTAGAATCTAACTCAGACGCAAACGGGAGTTCGACATCGATACCCTCGAAGCCGCGCGCATTGCCTACCAGGCCTGCGCTGAGAAAAAGGCCACCGACATCCGTCTGCTCGAGGTCAGCGGCCTGACCATCGTGGCCGACTACTTCGTGATCTGCACGGCCACCAGCTCGGTGAACGCGCGGGCGATCGCCGACGAAGTGCGCAAGCGCCTGAAGGAAGAGGCCCAGCGCTCGCCGATTGGCCTGGAAGGCCGTGAAGAGGGCTGGTGGGTGCTTCTCGACTTCGGAGACGTGATCGTGCACATCTTCCAGTCGGACGCCCGCCAGTACTACGCGATCGACGAAACCTGGGCCGACGCCCAGGTGGTGCAGGAATCCGAAGCGGCCTGAATCAGCGCCCGAACACGAACGAGACCGTCAGCGCGAAGTTGTGCGACGGTCTCGTTTTCAGCTCAAACAGTTCGTCATCCTCAGCGTAGTTCCAGACCCGCGCCTTGCCGCCGAAGCCGAGCGCGTAGGTCAGGCCGATTACCAGCCTGGCGCTACCCGGCTCGCTGCCCAGGGGCGCCACGAAATCGAACGTCACGCCCGCCGCGAAAGTCTGCAGCTTGATCAGGTGGTGTTCGGGCCAGCGCTCGCCCGTCAGCGTGTAGTGGTCGCTGTTGCGCCCGAAAAACTGCGTCACCCGGAACCACTCCACCGGCTGCTCCGTCACGCGCAGCGAGCCGCCGTAGGGGAAGGTGTAGCCGGCCTGCACGCTCAGCCAGCTCAGCGCCTTACACTTGACCTTCGCGCTCAGCAGGCCGATTTCGAACTCGAAATCCTCCGAAGGCTTGTACGCCACCGTCACGCCGGGCAGCGGAATGTACCGGAACGAGAAGCCGCCCTGGTCGCGCACGGCCGTGGAGAAGAACACCGACGGCGTAATCGACCACTCGGCGTCGACCGGGATGCGCAGCCCGACGCTGGCGTTGATGGAGAACGCGTCCCACTCCAGCCGGTCGGCGTCGGAGCGCATGGAGACGTTCAGGAAGCTGGTCAGGGTCAGGTCGCCGATGCCGAAGTTCCCGAAGGCGCCCAGCGAGGCGTCGATCAGCCGCGGCGGCAGGCTGTTGCGGCGGTTGTCCAGGCCGATGTAACGGAAGCCGGCGGACAGGAACAGCGAGCGCCGGGGGTTGGTGAGCACCGGCGCGGAAACCAGGGCGTCGCCCGCCTGCCAGCGCACGGCGTCATCTTTGCCGATGACATCGGTTTCCAGCCCCAGCGCGTAGCGCACGCCGGGCGACCGTGCGGTCTCGACGCTCCAGGCCTCTCGGGGGATGCCCTGCGCGCCGCATGCCGACGCCAACAGCATCGCGGCCGCTATCGATAAGAAACGCATGATGGGTCCGGTCGCCCCCGGACCAGACTAACGCAGGCGTGACTCGGCTTCTTCCACGCTCAGGGCGGTTTCGAAGAAGCGGTCCATCTCCAGCATCTCCAGCATCACCCTCACCTTGGGCTGCGGGTTGACCAGGATCAGCCGGCCGTCACGGCCGCGGATGGTTTCGCTGATGCGGCGCAGCCACTCGGTGCCCTCGTCCACCAGGGTGCGCAGCTCGGAGACATCCATGATCAGGTGGCGCGTGTCCGGCTTGAACTCGGCGTTCCAGTGGCGTTCAAAGTGGGGGGCGGAGATCTTGTTGAAAGCGCGCTTCAGGCACAGCACCTGGCTGCCCGGCACACCGGCGTCGCGCATGCCGCCCCAGCAGGTGCGCATTTCCTCGGTGATGCTGGGCTTTTCCGGCAGGATGCGGAACTGGCCGGAAAGCGCGGCCAGCATGCCGTCCATCACCTTCTGCGCGGCCTGCCCGAAGCTGTCATAGAAGCGGAAGCCGCTGCCGGGCGCGCCCTCGCCCAGCCTGGCGCGCAATGCCGGCGGCGCGCCGATGATGGCCAGGAAGCCGGAGTCGTGCTCGCTGAACAGGCCCGCCAGGCCGGCCATGGTGTCGATGCCGGCGCGGTCGATCTGCTTGAGGCCGCGGATGTCGAGAAACAGCCGCTTGGGCAGGGGCTGCAGGCTGCGCCCCAGGCTTACGGTGAAGTCGCCGATGCGGTCCCTGGTGAACGCGCCGTCCAGCATGAACGCCGCCGTGCTGGGCGTGTCAATCGGAAGCTGCTGCCAGCTCAACTCGGCCGACATGGGTTACCCGGCTGTTCTGGGGCCCGCAGTTTAGCTTACGGCCGCATCGTTACGCCATGGCCGTGCCGCCGGGACGTGCACGACGCCGTGGAAGTGCGGGCTTCTTCGAAGCCTACGGTCTATTTGCTCTTTGATTTCTCCTGCACTTCCTTGCTGAAGCGCTGCCAGAAGCCCTTGTACTTGCCGGGCTCGGCGCGGTTGTCGCTGCTTGCGGCGTCGCCCTGCTTTTCGCCGGGGCGCTGGCCCTGCCAGCTTTTTCGTCGGCGTTCTGGGCGTGGGCGTCCACCTTGGTGTCGTCCGGGTTTTCGCCGTTGCCCGGCTGATACTGGCCCTGCGCGCCGCTTGAGGGCTTGCTGCCGCCCTGCTGCTGACCCTCACCGGGCTTCTGTCCTGCTTTCGGCTGACCAGCCGATTTGCTCTGTCATGAGCCGCCCTGTCAGGAAGACCTCGCTTTCAGCTCGTGGGCGACCTCCAGGCTGCCGTCGATGTTCTCCTCGGCCTTGGCCGTGGATTCCTCGGCGCGTTTGAGGGCATCTTCCACGCGCTTCTCGATCGCCAGCTGACGCTGCACGATGTCTTCAAAGGCCTGCTGGTTCTCGGCCAGCTTGCGCAGCAGCTCGGGATTCCTGCCCAGCAGTTCGCGCAGCTTGGCCTCGTCTTCCGCGATCTGCCTGATTTCCTCGGCCGACTTGCCGGCCAGCCTGGCGGCTTCGTCGGGGTTTTCTTTCAGGTACTCGCGCAGGCCCTCGGGCAACTCATCAAGCTTGCCCTCTTTCATGGCGTCGCGCACCTTCTTCATGCGCTCGGCCACGATGTCGGCTTTGGCGGGCCCCAGCGAGGTCTTGGCGAGCTCTTTCTCGAGCCCGTCCATCTCCTTGCTGGCTTCTTTCATCAGCTTGTGCAGGTCGGCCAGCAGCTCTTCGCGCGACTTTGAACCCAGGTCCTTCTCGTCCTGGGCGAAAGCCGGCGCGCCGAGCAGGCCGCAACAAGCCAGTGCGAACAATACGCGTTTCATGGCCACCTCCGGCAGGGGATCGGGGCACTTCTGCAGATTATACGACGCCAGCGTGTCGCCGGTTCGTGGAATTCCGGTTTCAGGCGTAAAGGTCGGGGTAGAGCTGCTGCAGCTGCTGCTTCAGGGCCGCGTGCATTTCGTACAGGAACACTTCGGCGTAGTCCGGGTCCACGGGCTTGCTGTAGTTCATGCGCGTGGCCAGCGCCGCCGCCGCGGCCATGGCGGCCTGCTGGCGCGCCTCGCTGCCGATGGTGCTGAGCCGGGTGCCGAATTCCTCCAGGCGCACGTAGTCTTCCGGCGTGAGCCGCGAAATCTCTTCGGCATTCAGCGGAAACTCGTGGTGCGGAAGCATGAAGTAGGGCGGCACGTACGGCGTGTTCCAGTTGCGGTGCGGCACCTTCTGGATCACCACCAAAGTGTCCGCCACGAAGTCCGGGATGCCGCGGGTCTTGCGGTCCACGAACATCACGATCGCCAGCGCATGGAACGGCGCCAGCGCGAACAGGATCTCCGCGCTGAACACGCCCAGGAACAACAGGCACGGCACCGGTCCGATGATCAGGAAGCGCATGAACGCCCGCACCATGCCTTCCCTGGGGCCGATCTCTTCGCCGTCTTCCTTGATCACGCGCAGCTTCATGATGCGCTTGCCGGGCGTCTGCCCCGAGAAGATGCCCTCGAACACGAAGAAGTAGCCGACGTTGATGAAGAAGAACGCCAGGATCACCAGCAGCAGCGTGATGTTGCCCCCGCCGCTGAAGGCCGTTGCAGCCGCCACCATCATGCCGACCAGGAACAGCACCATCACAGCCAGGATGATGATCCCCATGTCGAGCAGAAACGCGAGCGAGCGCGCGAAAGGGCTGGCGACCTCGAAGGCCGCCTTGACGTCCTCCGGCAGCATCACCTCGTGCTTCCAGGCCAGCGTGCCGACGCGGTCGGCACCCGGCTCAGGCCGGGTGGCATCGGTGAATCCCGCGCGGTAGGATACGGGCTGCATATCGCTAGGTTATAGGTTTCAGGTTGTAGGTTGTAGGGTCTCTGTCCTGCGCGTCCAATCCTGAGCTACAACCTACAACCTAACACCTACAACCTGGTGTTCGCTTGGCCGGAATGCAGCACCATCACATCTCACAGACCGCGACCCGCGCCCTGGATCGCTGGCGCTACCTTGCCTTTGAAGGTCTGGCCTGGTCGCGCGTGCGTGCTCGGCCGCGCAACCTGGACGTGGTCGAGAACTTCACGGCCGCTTACCGGCGCAGCGCCACGGAACTGGCGCGTGTGCGCGCCTTCAGCCCCGACAAGCGCCTGGCCGATTTCATTGAACAAGGCGTCGCCACCGCCCACTTCGCAGTGCACCGCCGCAAACGCCCCACCATGCGCGAAGCCGTCGAGGGCGCGTTGTTCGGCGTGCCCGCGGCCGTGCGCAGGCTCTGGAAGTACCACGCGCTCTCGCTGCTGATCACGGTACTGACCACGGTCATCTCATTCACGGCCGTGACCTGGGCGCCCGAGACTTACTATCTGTTCGTGGACCGCGGCCTGGCGCAGGGCCGCGACCCCTCCGCCAGCCGCGAATACCTGGCGGAAGGGCTGGGGCCGCAGGAGGGCGCACTGGACCAGGAGATGGTCTTTGCCGGCCGCCTGTTCACGCACAACACCAAGGTTGCGTTCCTGTGTTTCGCGTGGGGCTTCGTGCTGGGGTTGCCGACGATCTACCTGCTGGTGAAAAACGGCCTGATGCTGGGCGCGTTCCTGGGCCTGTTTTTCAGCAAGGGGCTGGGGGTTGAGGCCGTGGCCTGGCTGGGCCCGCACGGCGTGCCGGAAATCGGCGCGATCATATTGTGCGGCGGCGCAGGCATGGCGATCGGCCACAGGCTGCTGAACCCGGGCAACCTGCCGCGCCGGCGCGCCCTGACGAAAACGGCCATGGACGCCAGCATCGTGGCGCTCGGCTGCGTGCCGCTGCTGATGAGCGCCGGCGTCATCGAGGGCATCTTCCGCCAGAGCCACGCCGGCCTCGGCCTGCGCTACGGCCTGATGGCCGTCATGTTCGTGATCTGCACGGGCTGGCTGTTCTTCGTGAAACGCCGCGCCGCCTGACGCGTGCCAATCCTGCCTGTGCGCCGTTACAACTTGCCGCTGGTTACCACGCGGCCGTAGAGGTTGAGCAGGGGCCCGGTCAGCTCGGCGGGCTCGGCGTCGATGGTGTGCACGCCCATGCTGTGGATGCGCGCCAGGATGTTGAAGCGCTCCTCAAGAAGCGTCAGGGACGCGAGCTGGCGGTAGGCGTCGCTGACGTCGTTCACCTCGGCCGCGATGGTTTCATGGAACACCGGGTCGCGCATGGCGGCGACGATCGCCACGTGTTTGCGGCTGATCTGCGCGATGCTGCGCTGCAGCTCCCAGCCCTGGGCCTCGTTGTCGAAGTCGGTGGCCAGCACCACCAGTGAGCGGCGGCCCAGCGCCTGGTTCATGCGCACGAAGGCGTTGGTGAAAGCCGTTTCCGTGTGCGCGGGCTTCACGCCCAGGCTGGCACGCACGATGCGCGCCAGCTGGCCGCTGCCGCCCTTGGGCGGGATCAGCGTCTGCACTCCGCCGTCGAAAACGACCAGCCCCACCAGGTCGCCGCGCTGCAGGGCCGCCGCGGCCAGCCGTGACAGCGCCGCCAGCGCCAGGTCAACCTTGCGCACGCCGCCCACGCGGGTGCCCATCAGGCGGCCGGCGTCGCAGGCCAGCATCACGTGGCGGCGGCGCTCGGGGATGTAGCGGCGCACGGCCAGCGTGCCGGTGCGGGCGTAGGCCTTCCAGTCCACGCTCTGCGGCGGGTCGCCGGGCACGTAGGGCGCGAGGCTCTCGAACTCGCCGCCGTGGCCGATGCCGCGCGCTCGCGTGATGCCGGCATCGGCGTCGCGGGCGGCCTTCAGTATCAGCTCGTTGCTGCGCAGGATCTCGACGCCGGGGATCGCCGCCACGGCGGCGGTCGCGGGCACGCGCAGGATGCGGCGCATCAGGCGCAGCGGGCCCGGCGCTTCCACCGTGACGTCGCCGAACTGGTGCTCGCCGCGGTCAAGCGCGTGGTATTCAAGCGACCACGTTTCCTGCTCGTCGCCGCCGATACTGAAGGGCAGCGGCTCGCGCGGGCCATCCAGCGCCTCGGGCACGATGTCGTGCAGGCGCCCGCGCACAGCCATGCGGCCTTCGTTGGACACCGTGAGGCGCATGGCGAAACCGGCGCCCACGCCCACGTCCGCCGGCAACTGCCGGACGACCTCGACGCTGCCGCGCCTCGGCAGCAGCAGGGTGTCCACGCCCAGCGCCAGCAGCAGGCCCAGGCTGACCGCCAGCCAGGGCATGAACAGCGAAGGCTGCGCCAGCACCAGCACGCCCAGCGCCAGCGGCGCGATGGCGAGCAGCATTGCAATCCTGGTCGGCGAGTAGCCCATGGGGTCCGGTTTCAGGGTCCAGGTTTCAGGTTACCGGGGTGTCATTGCGTCCTGTTTCAATTGGATTCGCATCAAGAGGCAGGTTTCCAGAGCGGGGTTGGCTTTTCCCTGACACCTGAAACCTGTCCCCTGCAACCTGCTTTACCTCGGTACCGGCACGCGCTTCACGATGTCGTCCAGAATCTGGTCCGTGCTGGTGCCCTCCAGCTCCGCGGCCGCGGTGCGGTACAGCCTGTGGCGCAGGGCCGCGGGCGCCAGCTCGCGCACGTCGTCGGGTACCACGAAGTTGCGCCCGTAGGTGGCCGCCAGCGCGCGGCTGGCGCGCAGCAGCATCACGCCCGCGCGCGTGCTCGCGCCGGCGCGCAGGAACGGGTGCTCACGCGTGGCCCGCACGATCTGCAGCGCGTAGTTGGCGATTTCCGGCCGTACTTCCACGCGGTAGACGGCGCGGCGCATGCCCATGATTTCGCCGGTGCCGAACAGGTGGTCTTTCAGCAGGCCGGAAAACTCGTCGCCGGTTTTCGGCGCGCCGTGCAGCTGGAAGATTGCCAGCTCGTCCTGCTCGGCGGGGTAGTCGACCATCAACTTGAACAGGAAGCGGTCCAGCTCGGCCTCGGGCAGCGGGTAGGTTCCCTCGTTCTCGAGCGGGTTCTGGGTGGCGATCACGGTGAAGACTTCCGACAGCTCATGGTCATGGCCGTCGGCGGTGACGATGCGCTCCTGCATGGCCTGCAGCAGCGCGGCCTGGGTGCGCGCCGGCGCGCGGTTGATTTCGTCGGCCAGCAGCATCTGCGTGAACACCGGCCCGCGCCGGAACTCGAAAGCGGCGCTGTCGGGCCGGAAGATGCTGGTGCCTGTGATGTCGCTGGGCATCAGGTCAGGCGTGAACTGGATGCGCCGAAACTCCAGCGCGCAGAGCTTGCTGAGTGTGCGCACCAGCAGCGTCTTGGCCGTGCCCGGGTTGCCCTCCAGCAGCACGTGGCCGCCGACCATCAGCGCGACCAGGATGTGCCGCACCACGCCCGGCTGGCCCTTCACCACGCGGTCCACGTGGGATTCCAGCACGTTGGCGAACTTGCCGATACGCAGCTCGACCGGCTCGGCGTGGCCCGCCGCGGGCTGTTCCGCCGGCTGTCCCGGCACGTCGCTCTCGAAACCTTCGTTCATGTCGCCTCTTTTCTTACCCGAAATCCCAGTCGCTGTGGTCGGCCTCGCCGGTGCGCTTCTGGTGCGCGACTTTGCGTGCCGCGTTTACCAGCCGCTCTTCGTCGCTGCCGCCCTGGATGCGCGTGATGCGCCCGGTCTTGCCCTTCTGGATCGTCCGCGTGCCCGCGCCCGCACCCTGCACCTGCGCGCCGCCGGTGCCCAGCACCAGGCGCGAGCGTTTCAGCACGCGCTTGTAGGCGGTGTGGTGGTCCTGCGCGCGCTCCATCATGCGGGCCAGGCCCTCGATTGCGTACTTGCGCGCCTGGCGGTCCTGCGGCTCGGCCGAGCGCGGGCGCAGCACCGTGGCCTGGCGCCAGGCGAACAGACCCAGCAGCAGCAGCGCTGACAAAGTGACCCACAGGCCGGGAGGCGTGGCGGCCAGGTACTCGAGGCTCGCGTCCGTCGAGAAGCCGTGCAGGTCTTCATCAATCAGGATCGCGCCGTTGCGGGGCGTGAACTCGAAGAAGTGCATCGCCATCTCGGCGGCACCAGGCTTGGCGATGAAGCGGTTGGTGAAGATGTCCGGATCGCTGAACAGCAGCACACCGCCCTGGCCGGTGTGTTCCTCGGCGCGGTACAGCAGCGCCACCGGGTCGCCGATTTCATTGGCCGCCAGTATCTCGAAGTTGCCGGGCAGGTCGCGCGGCGTGCGGAACACCTGGGCCACGCCCTCCACCTCGACGGTCAGCTCCCGGCCGATTTCCGGCCACCAGATCACGCGCGTGGTTGGCGCCTCGCTGCGCGACACTTCCAGCCAGCGGTCAAAGCCCGTGGCGCGCAGCACCTCGCGCACTTCCTCAAGGGGATGCAGGTTCTCCTCCAGCACCAGCTCGCCGTCCTGGGGCGACTCCAGCACGCTGTAGTGCCGCTTGGGCAGCACCAGCACCACGCTGCTGTCACGGTCGCGCACGGCCGCGAACAACTCCGTGAACTCGCCGCTGTAACGCTCCACGAACTCGGGCCCCGGCTCGAGCAGTGCCAGCGTTTCGGTCTCTGAGCCGTTGGGCTGGGGCGGGCGCAGTTTCACGTCGCCGCTGCGGACTTCGCGGTTGTTACTCTGAAGCAGCTCGACCAGCGCCCGGTGGCCGCCCGGCGAGGTCGAGTACGAGTTGGTGAAGTTGTCCGGCGCCAGCGGCTGCTCGAAGAGGCCGGCCAGCAGGTACAGCAGCGTGGCGCCGCCGAACACGCCGACCAGGATCACGCGCATCAGCGTCTCGCGGCGCGCTTCGTCGCGCGGCTTGGGGGGCTCGTTCATTTCAGCACCCCCTGCGGCTCGATGCGGCCAAGGCTCACCGACCAGCTGTTGAACTCGCCGTGGTCCGGCCGGTAGTCGGCATAGCGCACACGCTCAACCAGCGGCAGCAGCTCGCGCACTTCGCGGCGCGTCTCGGCCGCGCGCACCAGGCGCAGGGCATCGCGCCAGGTGCGCACGTCGCTGCTTTCGACGCAACCCTGCCAGCCGGCGCGCAGCCAGAATATGCGGTACGCCAGCAGGGTGGCGGCCGCGTAGTCCTGGCGGGCCAGCGCCTCGTCGTATTCGCGCCTCGCGATGGCGAGCGCGTCCTCGAAGGCCTGATCGAGCGCGGGCTCGTCGGCGACGGGCTCGACCTCCGGCTCACCGGCTTTCTTCTTCGCGGACTTCTTCGACTTATCGGACTTCTGCTTCGGCTTGCGCTTGATGCCAAGCAGCGCCTTCACAATGAAGAACAGCGCCACGGCCGCGCCGCCGATCAGCACGATCCAGGCGATCACCTCGAACAACGAGCCGATCCAGCCCGGCAGCGACAGCCCGTCGCCGCCGCTGCCGCCGCTTCGCGGGTTGGCACGAACGCCGGTTTCGCGCCGCGGCGTGCCTTCGGGGTTGGCGTCGCGCCGGTACTTGCCGCCGTTGCTGCTTTCGCCGTCGCCGCCGCCGTTTTCGCCGCCGCCGCTGGGTCGGCGGCTCTCGATGCGGTAGCCCTTGTACTCGGGCTGGCTGGTGATGCGCTTGGCCTGCTCGTCATGGCGCTGGGCGGCCAGCGCCGGGCTGAACGCGCACAACAGGGCCAGCAGGCTGATCGTCAGCAGGCGCGAAGTCATGTACGCCCCGGCCCGCGCGGCGGAAAACTGGGCCCCGGCCGGCGCACACCCGGCAGGGGCGGTGGGTTGGGATTCGGCTGGGGCCACTGCGGGCCGGGCTGCTGCTGGGGCCACTGGGGAGGCGCCTGCTGCGGCCACGGTTGCTGGGGCGGCCACTGCGGGTTGCCGCCCGGAAACGCGCCCGGCATTCCTGGTTGCGGACCCCAGTGAGGTTGCGGGGCGGCCATGCCCGCCTGCGCGTGGCGCACCGCGGCCGGGCGCTGTACCGGCCTGCGCACGCCCTGGCGACGGGCGCGTTCGCCTTTCCAGCCCTTGGGCACGTAGCCCAGATCCGGGTTGAAGCGATAGCGCTGCATCTCGCCTTCGTCGATGCCGAAGTTGCGCGCCATCACGGCCAGGTCGTAGCTTTCCTTGCGGCAGCGCATGTCGAAGTAGAAGACCACCAGCGGCATGAAGAACAGCGGCAGCAGCACCGCGTCCCAGGCCAGGTTTACCACCACGCCCAGCAGCGGCCAGCCTTGTTCAAGGGCCAGGGTCTCCAGCACTGCCCCCGGGATGCCCAGCAAACCCGGGATCCCCGGCGCGCCGACCACCAGCGTCACCACGAACAACACGCCGATCAGCCGCATGCGCGCGCGCTTGGTAAGGTAGGCAGAGCGCGGGTAAGACTCGTTGGCCTGTGCGTCATCCAGCATCACCACCACGGTGTTCAACCCGTACACCGAGTTGTACCAAAGCAGCAGCGGCAGCCACGCGGTCCAGAGCACGAAGCCGATCAGCACGGCCGCGCCCTTTTCATCGGCGTCCCACAGCACGAAGGGCGGCGCCCAGCACAGCAGGGTCAGGCCCGCGACCACCACCACGTGCAGGAACGCCGTGCCGGCGACATGGCCGAAACGGCTGTAGACGGCGCGCATGACCTCGGAAAGGGATGGGTTGCCGCCGACATAGACGCGCGCAGTCATGTAGTAGATGCCGGCCGCCCCGATACTGAAGGCGAAGCCCACGCCCGCGAGCTTCAGCAGCCAGTAATAGACGGCGTAGCGGCTGGGTTCGAGCACGCCGGGGGCCTCGGCCTCGATACGGCCGGCCCAGTCGTAGGGCTCAAGGGCGAAGTAGAAAAGCACGGCCACGGCCAGCATGGGCAGCAGCCAGCAGATCAGCATCCAGCGCAGTGCGCCGACGAAGTTGGCCATGAACAGGGAAAAGCCGCGCCCAAGCACGTCGTTGAATTCAAGCGGCCGAAGATCAAACGCCTTGCGCATTCCCAAGCCTGCGACGGAACCAAGGCCGCATTATGGCTTGGCCGCCACAGGTTCTGTAGAGGCGACGGTCAGAACAGCAGGCCGAACTGGATGAGGTCTTGCCTTAGTTTTTCGAGGCTGGTGAACCTCAGGCCTATCAGGCCGGCGTCGGTGGCTCCCTGCACGTTCTCTTCGCGGTCGTCGATGAACAGGGTCTTGGCCGGGTCGGTGCCGAGCTTGTGCAGGGCGCGCTGGTAGAACTGCGGCTCCGGCTTCAGGTGCCCGAACTCGTAGCTTACGGCCTGGGCGCGGAACAGCTCGAGGCACGTCAGCTCGCGCTGCATGCGCGCGTGGTGCAGCTTGTCGGTGGTGCTGGCCAGCGCGGTCGGCAGGTGCACGGCCAGGCCGCGCGCGAAGTTGTCCATCTCGGCGTCGATGCTGATGGCCTGGTTCCAGATCTCGGCCCAGTCCTCGCGCGTGAACTCGATTTCAAAGCGCCACTTCAGAAACAGCGCGACGCCCGACGGGTGCTTCGAGCCGCGGTCGAATTCTTCCTTCAGCCCGCGGTCGTACAGCTCGATGCGCAGCACCTCGGCGGGCAGGCCGGTTTTGGCCTCCCAGGCCTCGTACATGGCTTGCTCGTGCACGTTCACCAGCACGCCGCCCGCGTCGATCAGGATGCCTTCGAGTGCTTTCACGACAGCAGCGCCTCCAGCTCAACCTCGATCAGCATCTCCGGCAGGATCAGCTTGCGCACCTCCACCATGGTGGCGGCCGGCGGGTATTGCCGGAAAAACTCGGCGTGGGCGCGGCCGAAGTCTTCGGCGAAGCGGATGTCGGTGACGTACATGCGCGTGCGCACCACGTGTTCGGGCTGCGCGCCGAGCTCGGACGCGGCCTTGAGCGCGACCTCGAAGCAGCGGCAGGCCTGGGCATAGGCGTCGCCCGGCGCGAAGGTGTTGCCGTCGTCGCCCACGGGCGCGGTGCCGGCCACGTAGACGTGGCGGCCGACGCGCACGGCGCGGCGGTAGCCGAACTTTTCTTCCCAGGGCGAGCCGGAGCTGACGACTTTGCGGTCCATGACTAACCAGTATGCATTGGGTTGAGCAAAGCGTCAGGCGGGCAGCGGGTGGCGTTCGATCTTCTCGCCCAGGGTGCCCTCGAACGCGACGCCGTGCTGTACGCCGGTCTGGTACACGCATTCGACCCACTTGCCGTCGCTGCTGATGCGGACCACCATAGGGCCGTCCCAGAACTCGCGATCGTCCCACTCGGCGCGGTCGCCGGTGAACTTCCATTTGAACTTGTACAGGACCTTGCCCGCAGCATCGCGGACCTCCCAGCGCCCCTGCTGCTTGGGGAACCAAGGGTCTTCGTTGTCTTTCTCGACGATGCGCTCGATTTTGTACCCCACAGCTGCCTCCTACACGTGCGCGCCCGGGTTCGTGAGCTGGAACCAGTTGCCCTCGGGGTCGCGGAAGGTGGGACAGCCGGGGCCGTCGTCGCCTTCGAATGCGAGGCCGCGGCGCTTGAGGGCCGCGACCTGGGCGTCCAGGTCGTCGGTGTAGAGCACGATGGCGCTGCGGGCCAGCTTGTAGATGTCGGGGCTTGGATCGGGCGTGCCCGGCCGCAGCAGGATTTCGACCTCACCCAGCCGCACCCATACCAGAAGGCCGTCGGCCTGCTCGGCCGTGACTTCGCCGCCCAGCACGGTGGCGTAGAACTCTTTCATGGCCGCCGGGTCCCGCACGAACAGTTCGATATGGCCAATGCGCATGGTGACCTCCGCGCGGGATGATAGCAGAGCCGGCGGAAGGCGCGACACGGGCGGGACCAAAGCCCGGTCCCGTTGGCAGTCAGGCGCATCTGCGGCACCACAGTGTGGTGCCCAGCGGACGTTGCGAACGCAACCGCCGTAACAACTGTTAGCCCCCGCCGGTTGGCGCCAAGCGCAGCGAAGCGCCAACAAGGCGGGGGTTGCGAGCAAAGAAGATTTGGAGGCGCGGAGCGCCGGCACAACGGCCGCCTGCGGCCAAACCGCGAATGTGTCGGCGCTCCGCGCCTTGGAACTTTTACCGACGATTACCCCCACCGAACGCCAAAGGCGTTCGGTGGGGGCTTCCACTGTGATGGCGCTCCGCGCCAAAAAGTTGGATCGTCGACTGTTTCGCTTGACTCAGCAGCATTGTTGTAAAAACACCGGGCGGATCACGCTGAACTCGCGTACACAGGCTTGTTCGCCCGGGATTGGCATCCTGGGCTCTGGTTGGCGTGTGAACGACAGCGGGCGCCCAATCAGGACGCCCGCTCGGAAGTGGTGGAGGTGGCGGGAATCGAACCCGCGTGCCGCGAAACGGATCATCAGGGCATCTACGTGTGTATTTCGTCTTTGGATTAATCCCCCGCACGCCGACGAACAGGCTTGCGAAGGACGAGCCCCAGTAGATCTCGCGCTTGGCCCTGAGACACGGCCTTCGCGCCAGCCTGATAGCAATGTCGCTCTGCATCCCCTCAGGCGAAGGATGCAGCACGCTCGGAGCACTATTTAGGCTGCGAGAGCGTAGCTGTTGTCAGCATTTATGGTTTTGCCGGATGATTTACGAGGTCACTGGCGTCCTCGACACGCTTCCCTGGCAATCGACTCCACGGTCGAAACCGATCACCCCCAGATGTCAAAGACACACCCACTATAACGCACTGCGCGACATCCACAATCCCGGGTTGACGGGTCAAGAGCCGTCTTTCGCCAGCTTCAGTGTGCTGTCTTCACTCTGCCGGATCTGCTTCACCTGCTCGACCAGGTCGTTGTAATCGGCCGGGGTGAAGCGCCCCGGGCCCAGCACCAGCTTGCGGCGCACCACCAGGTCGCCGTCCTCAATGCGGAACTTCAGCTCATAGACCAGCGGCGCGGTCGGGTACAGCAGGTCCTTGGGCAGGTCCTTGAAAACGTAACCCTTGGGCGGGCTGATGCGGATTTCGTCTGTCTGCACCAGGTCGAAGTCCAGCACCACGTCGAACTCGCGCTTGCGCGCCCCCACCAGCAGCGAAAGCAGGCGCCCCAGCTTCTCGCCCGGCAGCGCCAGTGACAGGCCGTCCGCGGTCGCGGTCGCGAGTTGCTTTACTTCGCCGTCGTACTCCTGCACCAGCGGCTCGCCCACCTCGCCGATTTTCGGGAAGCGGCACTCGCTGACCTCGAAGCCCTTGAAGTGCTGGGCCAGGTCGGACTCCAGCTCGTTGCACAGCTCGTCGTTGGGCGCGGTGCGCATGTACTCTTTCAGGCCGTAGGAGCGTTCACCCCGCACGGTGATCGAGCCCTCCAGTTTCGCGCTGCCGTCGGCGTTCAGCTTGATGTGAACACGGTTCTCGAAGCGATCTTTTTCGCGGTCGCCGCCCGGCAGGTGCACCAGGCTGTACTCGCCCCCTTCCCACAGGATCACCGGCGCGTGGAACATGCGGGCCGGGATGTCACCGAAGGGGCGCAGCCTCTCCGACAGGTCGAGGAACACTCGGCCGCCGTCGTTGCCGCGCACCACCACGTAGAAGGTCTCGAAGTCCTCCTTGTGCGGGTACGCCCAGTGCGGGCGCGGCAGGCTTTCCTCGGGCGGGCGCTTGTAGACCGCCGGCGGGTCGGCGACGGCGAAACCCAGCTTGATGCCGGCCGCGGCGCAGAGCGAGATGAAAAGTTCCTCGCGTTCGCCGGCGCCCGATTTCAGGGCCTGGTGGGCGTTCCATGCGTCGCCCAGTGTGGTGAAGCGCGCGTTCAGCCAGGTGTAGATGCTGCGGGCCTTGTCTTCGTCGGTGTCGAAATCTTTGGCCAGCGCGAGCGCGGCTTCGCGGATCAGCGGCGTGTCCATCACCTGGCGCAGACCGTCATCGGCGACCTGGCGGGCGCGTTCGCGCCAGTCGCGCGGGCGCACGCACTCGATCCACGGTATGACTTCCAGCGGCGAGGGCATGAACTGCTCCTGCTCGGGCAGGCGCGGGTTACGCACGTCCCAGGTGCGCACCAGCAGCTCGCCGGCAGCTTCCTCCGTGATGGTCGCGCCCGGGTCGCCGGCGGCCAGGTTGTGATAGACCACGTTGATGGACATGGCCCTGGGCGCGATCATCACCCAGCGGCTGATGGCGAACGGCTCACTGAGATGCTGGTCAATGAAATAGAAGGCGTCGCCGTTCAGCGTCTCGTGCGGGCCGCCGTCCACGCGCTGCACGTAGGCGATGTCCAGCAGCGCGCCGATTTCGACACCCGGGAACTCGACCAGCCCGCCCGGCTGCGAAATCGGCTCCAGCACCGTGCCGTCGGCCTTGATGGTGCGGGCGACCACCAGCTCGCCGGGGATTCGTTCACGGCCGCGGGCATCCACGCCGTCCTGGGTAAGAATCTTGCGCACCTGGTGCACGTAGTTGAGCGAGCTGCCGTCTGGCAGCACGTACTGGATCTGCTCGTCCAGGATCAGCGCGCTGGCGGCGCGGGGGAACTGCTCGCGGCTGATGTCGTGCTTCAGCATCTCTTCCCAGTTGACCGCGTAGCTTGACCAGAAGTCTTCGCTCTCGCCGCGCATGCGCTGCAGCTGGCGGCGCGCCAGGTGGTGGCCGGGGTCGACCTCCAGGGTGCGCTCAAGGTACTTCGCGCCCAGCTCCTGGTTGCCCAGTTGCAGGCAGACACTCGCGCACTGGTACAGCTCGCGCTCGGGGCGTTCGCTGCGCCGGGCCAGCTCTTCGTACACCTTCATGCACTCGGTGAGGTTGCCGTTGGCGGCCAGCAGCTCGGCGAGGCGGCCCTGCAGGAAGTCGCTGCCCGGGTCGGCCGTGACCAGCATGCGCATGTACTTGAGGGCCTGCTCGATTTCGCCGGTTCGCGCCAGCGTGCTGGCAAGCGAAAGCAGCGTGTCCGGGTCGCCGGGCTGAAGCGCGAGGCGCTTGTGGTCCAGCTCGACCTCGCGGGCCAGCGCGCCCGCGGCGCCATAGAAATTCGAAGCCGCGGCCAGCACCGGCATGGCGTCGGGCGCGTCGTTCAGCGCGGCCTTCAAGGCGGCTTCCTGCTCCGTGGGCCAGCCGGCATCGCGGAACACCTGGGCGAGCTGCAGGTGCACGCGCCACTTCGCCGGCGTGTGCTCAAGGGCGCCGCGCAGCAGCGCCGCCGCCTCGCGGTAGCGCTCGTCGCCGGAGAGCAGGCGGGCTTTCTCGAAGATCGCGGGTACCAGGGCGGGGTCGGCCTGCAGCAACTCGTCGGTGGCGGCGCGTGCCAGCTTGCGCGCCTCGCTGCCGCTGTACAGCGGGTTGCGCCCGATCCAGTACAGCCATGCCAGCCGCACCAGCGGCTCATCGGGCAGCAGCTTCACGGCGTTGTCGGCCTCCACACCGGCGCGCTCGCGCAGGCCCAGCAACTCAAAGGCCTCCGCCCCTCCCAGGCTGGACAGCGCCTCGAGCCGCGGCGCCCCGGAAGCGCGTCCCGCGGCCGGGTAGAATTCGATGTGGGTGATCTCGGCCAGGGTCGCCAGCTGCTGGGCCGGCTTCTGTCCGCCCGCGATCGCCAGCTTCGGCGCGCCGGCCTTGGGCGCTTCGGCCAGCACGCCCTGCAGCGGGCGGCCGCGCCGGTCGCGCGCCAGGATGCGCAGGCTGGAGATGCTGCTCAGCTTCACCAGCACCAGGTTACGCCCGCGCTTGAGCTTGACCCCCAGCGAGAACTCGCTGGGCACACGTT
Source organism: Planctomycetota bacterium (assembly GCA_027493625.1). Lineage (GTDB taxonomy): Bacteria > Planctomycetota > UBA8742 > UBA2392 > UBA2392 > JACKID01. The sequence continues at coordinate 789,911 of JAOSKM010000003.1, forward strand.
CGCGGCGCGAGTCGGCGTCCAGCAGGTACTTGCCGTTCAGCCAGATCTTGCCCGGGCAGCCGAGCGCGAAGTGCAGCTCGGCATCGCGGTCTTCATCCGAGATCAGCACCGTTGCCACGTAGTAGCCGTAGCCCGCCCAGCGCTGCTGCCCGTACAGCTCGAGCTCGAACTCCAGCGGGTTGTAGTGGCGCACCGGGCGCCACTTTACGCGGCCGTAAGCGCCTTCGTACTCGGCATCGAAATCGAGCATCACCTCGGGCGGGAATACGTCGTCGTGGGCGGGCGCCACGCCGTCGGCAAAGGGCCCGATGTACGCGGCCTCGGTGATGCCTCCCCAGCGCTGTGCGGTGGCGTGCCAGGCCAGGTTCGTGCTGAAGCGGCGCTCGAGGCGCAGCCAGGCGTCCACGTACTCCTGCGGCCGGAAACCGCAGGCCTTGAAGTCGTCCCTGGCCAGCTTGCCCAGCGCCTCGCGCAACGGGCGCAGGTCGGCCAGATCGGACTGCATGGCCATCAGCCGCCGCAGCGCGAACAGCGAAGACGCGCGGGTTGGGCTTTCCTCGATCAGCTTGAGCAGGTTACCGGCATAGGCGTCCAGGTCGCCGCTCTTGAGCGTGGAGTCCAGGTACACGCGCTCCAAGCGGCCGGTCCAGTCTTTCACTTCCTGTTCGTCCAGCTTGATCCCCTGCCCGCGCAGCAGGGGCGCGAGCAGGCACAGCATCAGGCAGGCGGCGGTCAGTCGCATGGGCTTCCTTACTTGGTCAGCTTGATGGTCGCCTGCTCGGCAGAGTCGAACTGGATCAGCTTGCGGCGGAACTCGGGGTAGTCTTTCGCGGCGACGGTGCCGCCCAGCAGTGAATAGTCACGGGTCACGGTCAGTACGCCGTCTTTCTGCTCAAGCTTCAGGGCCAGCTTCGCGTTCGCGTGCTCGAGCTGCAGGGCCTCGGGCAGTTTCGCCATGCTGTAGCCTTTCGGCAGCTTGAAGCGCGTGACGCTGAGCCTGCGGAACGGCGCGGGCGTCAGCAGGTCGGTGCGCCGCGTGGTCAGCGCCGCGAACTCGGTCTGCGTCCACTCCCGCGGGTCAAGCGCGGTGCGGAACTCGATGCGGCCGTCCTTGGTGGCGTAGGCGTTGGGCAGCTCGACCGTGAAGGTGATGCGCGGCGCGGCGTCCAGGTTCATCAGGTCGCCGACCTCGATTGCGCTTGCCCGGGCACCCGGGAAGAACTCGGACCACTCCAGCTCGATGCGTTTCTTGCGGTCGCCCTCGCGCTCGTAGCGCGCGCGCAGGATGCTGGCGCTGTCGCCGACGGCGCTGCGGATGACGTTGAGCTTCAGTGTGCCGCCGGGCGCGAACTCGACCTCGATTTCGTCCGTTTCGCAGTCGTCCTCGGCTTTGCCCCAGGGTATCTGCACCTGCTCGCCGCCTTCCGGGCGCACGATGATCACCTTGGCGCCGCGGTCACCGGACGACAGCTCGTCGATGCCGTTGTAGGTGGTCGTCCCGTCCACGAACTGGCCCGTGCCGTCGCTGTACTCGATGTAGGCGATGGCGTGGTTGAAGTGGGCGGGCATCGGCAGCGTGATGTCTTCGACTCCGCGGAAACTCTCAAGGCTGATGATCACCGGGTGGGCCGTGATGCCGGCGATCTTCAGCATCGTGCAGATCAGCAGGGCCTTGTCCTTGCAGTCGCCGATGCAGCGCGCGAATACCGCGCCGGCGCTGAAAGGCTTGTAGCCGTGCACGCCGAAGTGCCAGTCGGCGTTGTAGCGCACCTGCGTCACCACCCAGTTGTAAATCGCCGTGGCTTTGGCCTTTTCGGTGGCGAGCCCCTGGGTCAGCTCACGCACCTTGGCGGTCATTTCCGGCGTGGGCTCCATCTGCTTCTTGATCAGGTTGTGGTACCAGCGGCCGAACTCCTGCCAGTTGGCGTAGGTGCTGAGCTGCACCGTGGCGCTGCGCTGGTGCAGCGGCGGCGCCAGCGGCTCGTCGTGCAGCTTGGGCAGGTCCTTCGCCCGGTAGCTCCAGACTTCGCGGCCTTGCACGCTTTGCGTCTCGCGCTTGGGCGCCGCGCCCGTGCTGTACTCGTGAAATTTGCGGCCGGGGGGCAGCACCCAGGCGTAGCGGACTTCGTGAACGGGGACGAAGTCGGAGAACGTGTTGCGCGCGCCGTAGAAGTCGCCGAAGAAGCTCTGTTCGCGGTCCGTGACACGGAAGCGCACCTGCACAACGTCGCCGATTTCCAGCGGCGGGAAGTTGGCGCTGAAGCGCGAGCGCCGGCCCTCTTCATAGTCGCCGTCCGCGTGCCACAGGCGGGCCTCGACGCAGCGCCCCTGCTGCTCGGAGTAGGCCGGCACCGGGATGCGCTGCAGCCATTCGCGGCCATTGTCGTTGGTGATGCGGTAGGCTTCCTGGATGTACTGGCTGGTGGTGCCGTCCTCATTGACGACCACGATTTCGTCGCGATAGACCACCTCGTAGGGATTGTCTTCATCCACGGGCCGCTGCAGCGCGAGCTGGATGCGCTGCTCAATGTTCTCCTGCAGCGCGGCCTCGAAGGGAGGCTGGCCGCCTTCCAGGTACTCGAGGTAGCGCTCGATGTCTTCGCGCTTGGGGTTGGCCTCCAGCGCGGCGGCGTAGGTGTCCAGCGCCTTCTGTTTCAGCTCGACGGCCGTGTCGCCTTGGCTGGCGTCGGCCCAGCCGCTGTAGACGCCGGCCAGTTTTTCGAGCAGCACGTCGTCGCGGGGCGCGATCTCGAGGGCCTTGGTCAGCTCGCGCTCGGCCAGCGAGTACTTTTCCGAGTACATGAACAGCGCAGCCAGTTCCTTCGCGGCCGAGGTGTCGAAGGGGTCCAGCTTGCGGGTGTCGGCCGCGAGCTTGAGTGCCGTCTGCAGGTCGCCTCGGCTGGCGGCGCGCTCCAGCAGGCGTGCGCGCGAGTAGGTGTCGGCGAAATCGGATTTCAGTGCCCTGGTGAACAGCTCGTTGCTGAGCTTGTAGTCGCGGCGCAGCCCGGCGTAGTAGGCCGAGAAGCGCAGCACGTTGGCGTCTTCCGGGAACTGTTGCAGCAGGGTTGCCAGCTCGCGCTCGACCTCAATGTCGAGGCCCTTCATCAGCACCACTCTTGACGCGTAAATACGCGCCTCGGTCCAGCCCGGGTTGGCCTTCACGGCGGCCTGGGCGTACTCGTCGGCGAGCGCCGGGTTGGCAAAGGTGGTGGTGTAGTACTGCGAAAGCTCAAGCGCCGCGCGCGCCGCCTGGGGGTCAAGCTCCAGGCATTGTTTTAATAGTTCGCGCCGGCGGTTCTCCTCACGGCCGGCCGAGAAGCGCGCCGAGCTGCGGTTGGCCCAGGCGGCGAGGTAGCTTAGCACTGCGTACTCGGCGGCATGTGCCGCACGGTCGATTCCGGTCGATTTCTCGAATGACTCTAGCGCTTCGGCAAGTGCTGTGCGGGGAAATGAACTGTGCTTGTCTCTAGCAGGATGGAGCAACTCGCTGATGGCATCCCGCAGTTTTGAATAGAGAGGATTTTCGGCGAGGTCGACGTTCCTGGGACACTTCAAGTCCGTGTTCGCATCAATTGCGGCACTGAACTCCTCATCTGACTGGGCCTGTCGCCACTTCCCGGGCTCGGCAAGCCTGATCCGCAATCGCCAGTCCGATTCAGCGACCCCCGACTTGACGAGCAGCAGGTTCCAGCCCTGCTTCAGATGCAGCCGGTAGCTGATATCCTGGCTGAATCCCAACGGGCGCTCGACGTCAACTTCCAGCACTTCGAGTCCGAGCGGGTGATCTGACGATATCTCCTTTCCTTCCAGGTTCGTCCAGGTCGTGTTCAAGCGCCAGATTTTCATCGGTCCCGATGAGCCTGCTATCAACGTCGGATTGATATCCGCTTCCGCGTGCAGCGCCGTAAGCATGAAACCGGTCGCTTCCGTGTTCGGTCGGAGGGTCGCCGCGAGGTTGACCACTCCATCGACCGGCTCTACCGGAAGTCGGCGGAACCGGACCGGCTGACCATCTTTACCTGAGTACTCCCGGGAGAAGTCGAAGCCGGCCTCAGGTTCTTGAACGTCTTCGAAGCCTTGACCCCGGTCGTTGGGGAACGGGCCGGCAACCCACCAACTGGTCAGATGCCCCACTGTGCGCGATACCTTTGCAACGTCGTCCATCCGCCCCACGTGCTTCAGCCGTTCCATGTACAGCCATAGCGTGTGCTGATTCCACGCGCCGGTCTTGAACGAGGCGGACAGGTCTCGCAGGTGTGCTTCGTGCCAACCGAGTTCGTCAGCGCAACGCGCCTGCAGCAAGCCCGCAATCGATACTGTGAAGTCCTGCTCAGCCCCTGCTTCACGCAATGCTTGGGCCAGTTCATAGCAGCTCTTGAGGTCGCCCCGGATCCAGGCCTGCCACAGCGCGATCTCATCCGCGGTCAGCAGCACCGGCTTGGCTTCGGGCTTGGCTTCCGGTTCCGGCGGCGCGTCCTGTGCCGGCGCGGGTACATGACAGAGCGCCAGCAGGGCCAGCGTCAGCAGCAGTGTGGGCGTGAGTTTTCGCATGCTTCCTACATTACGTACGGGCCGGCGCCGCGCGACAGACAAAGGCGGCCCGGCCGCTCACACCTGCTTTGGCCTTGCGCTTGGGGGCAGGGGGTAGGATAGTTCCCGGCCGAACGGATTAACAACTTAGAAAAGAAGGGTGCCATGCAATTCGCATACGCAGACAACAGCGCCACGGTGAAGGCCGACGCGCTCCTGGTTCCGGTGTACGAGGGCGGCAAGGGCCTCAACGACTACAAGTACGGCGACAAGCTCGCGAAGCTGTTCAAGAAGGGCGACTTCGAGGGCAAGGCCGGCAGCAGCCTGATGCTGCACAAGAGCGACGGCGTCGCCGCCGACCGCGTGTTCCTGCTGGGCCTGGGCAAGAAAGACAAGGACGGCGCCTCGCAGCTGGGTGAGGCCCTGGCCGGCTTCTTCCGCAACGGCGCCATCCACAGCTACAAACTCAAGCACGTCGCCGTCGCCCTTGAGGCCGTGCACGACGACGCCCAGGCCATCGGCCGCTGGTGCGCCGAAGGCGCGCTGCTGGGCGACTACCACTTCGACGTGCTGTTCAGCAAGAAAGACAAGAAGAAGCACCACGCCGGCAAGCTGACACTGGCCGGCGGCAAGGCCGCGGAGCTCAAGAAGGGCGTGGCCTACGGCGAAGTCACGGCCGAGTACACCGCCCACGCGCGCGACCTGGTGAATGAGCCCAGCAACCGCATCAACCCGGCTACACTGGCCAAGTTCGCGCAGGACATGGCGAAGAAGGTGCCGGGCCTGAAGTGCACGATCCTGCACAAGGCGGAAATTGAGAAGCTGAAGATGGGTGCCTTCCTGGGCGTCAACCAGGGCAGCGACATCCCCGCCCACCTGATCGTGCTTGAGTGGAAGGGCGGCGCCGCCAAAGAAGCGCCGATCGCCTACGTCGGCAAGGGCCTGTGCTTTGACTCCGGCGGTTACGACATCAAGCCGGCCGCGGGCATGCTGGGCATGAAGATGGACATGGGCGGCGGCGCGGCCACGATCTGCGCCCTGGGCGCGATCGGCAAGCTCAAGCTGAAGGTCAACGCCGTCGGCGTGGTGCCCGCCACCGAGAACCTGATCAACGGCAAGGCCTACCACCCGGGCAGCGTGCTCACCAGCATGAGCGGCCAGACCATCGAGATCGGCAACACCGACGCAGAAGGCCGCCTGATCCTGTGCGACGCGCTGACGTACACCCAGCAGAAGTTCAAGCCGCGCGTGGTGGTGGACATGGCAACGCTGACCGGCGCGCAGGTGGTGGCGCTGGGTGGCAAGGTCGTCGGCCTGATGAGCAACGACGACAAGGTTGCCAAGGGTCTCGAGTCGGCCTTCAAGGCCGTGCACGAGGAAGTGTGGCGTCTGCCGCTGCCGGAGTTCTATGACAAGCAGCTGGATTCCACGATTGCCGACATGCAGAACATCGGCGGCAACCCGGGCACCGTGACGGCGGGCCTGTTCCTGCAGCGCTTCATCGACAAGGGCCAGAAGTGGGCGCACCTCGACATCGCCGGCCCGGCCATGAACGACGGCGACGGCTGGAGACTCTGGAGCAAGAAGAGCGCCACCGGCGCGCCAGTGCGCTCGCTGGTGGAGTTCGCGGAGAACTACAAGTAACCGCAGGCTTCGCGCAAAAGGCCCGGCACACGCCGGGCCTTTTCATTTCACGAACAGCGGTCGTCCACGAAGGACACCAAGGCCACCAAGGATCTTCTGTCGTGGCGTGACCTTGCGTGAACACGGTGCTTGCGTCGAACTGCAGCCTCGCACAGAGACCGCAGAGTCCGCCGAGAAAGGCAGACGTGTCCGGCCTCTCTGTGTTCTCTATGTGCTCTGTCCGGGGCTGTTCTTTGCGTCCTTCGCGAACTTCGCGTCACTCTTCCTGTGTCGCCGCAAACTGCCGATGGACCACGAAAACACGAAAACACAAAAGGTACTGCCACGAAAAACAGCTTCGTTTGGTGCGCCTTTCTTTTTGTGCTTTTGTGTTTTCGTGGCCCAAACGCCGTTCAGCCCAGCAGGTGGCAGGCGGCGGTCTTGATTACGGCCACGGCGGCGGCTTCCGGCTGCAGCTTCAGCTCTTCGGCCGCGGCGGGCGTGATCCGGGCGAGCAGCTCCGTGGCGCCTGCGCGAACTCCCACCAGCACCTCGTGGTCGATGGCGTCCACGCGCAGCACCCGGCAGGGCAGGGCGTTGCGCGCGCTTAGCCCGGCGGGCTTCTCGAGGCACAGCATGATCTCGTCGGCGTAGATGCCCACGCTGACCTGCCGGCCGGCTTCCGCGGCGCTCAACGGCGCTGCCAGCTCTACGCCGCCGAGGTCGAGGATCGTCACGCCGCCCGGCTCGTCGTGGCGCAGCACCTTCAGGCGCAGCAGGTTGTCCACGCCGACCAGGTTGGCCACGCCGATCGCCCGCGGCCGTGACAACACCTGCACCGGCGGCCCCTGCGCGAGCAGCTTGCCCTCGGCCAGCACGATGCAGTCGTCGGCCAGGGCCATCAGCTCGGGGGCCTTGTGGGTCACGAACAGCATGGGGATTTTCAGCTCGCGCTTCACGTCCAGCAGCAGCGCCAGCACTTCACGCGCAAGCTCGGCGTCGAGGCTGCTGGTGGGCTCGTCCAGCAGCAGCATCTCGGGGGCGCTCAGCAATGCTCGGCCGAGCGCCACGCGCTGTTTCTCGCCGCCGCTGAGGGTGGCGGGCACGCGCTCCAGCAGCGGCTTGAGGCGCAGCACGTCGAGGATCTTCCAGCCGCTGGTGTCTTCCAGCCGGTCGGCCGCGCCGGGCGCGTAAGCCAGGTTGGCCCGCGTGCTGAGGTGCGGGAACAGCAGCGGCTCCTGGGTAACGATCGCCAGCTTGCGGCGCTCCGGCGTTGACCACGTACCGCCAGGGCGGTTGCAAACTACGCGGGTGTTGACGGCAATCTTGGCGTCGCGCGGCTTGATGAAGCCCGCCACGCAGTTCAGCAGCGTGGTCTTGCCGCTGCCCGAGGCGCCGAACACGCCCACCACCGGCCCCGCCGACTCGAACTTCAAGTCAAGCGCGAAGCCCCGGAAGGCATGATGGATGCGGGCCTCGATGCTCATGCCTGCCCCTTGCGCCTTCGGCGCGCCAGCCAGCCTGCGGCCAATAGCGCCGCCAGCGACATTGCGACGCTGACCGCCACCAGGCGCAGCACGGCCGACTCGCCGTCGCGCGTGTTCATCAGCGTGTAAACCGCGACCGGTATGGTGCGGGTTTCCCCCTCGATGTTGCCGGCCAGCACGATGGTGGCGCCGAACTCGCCCAGCGCGCGCGCGAAACTCAGCACCGCGCCGGCCAGCACGCCGGGCAGCGCCAGCGGCAGCGTCACGCGCAGGAAGGTGGCAAGCCGGCCGCGGCCCAGGCTGCGCGAGACCATCTCCAGCTTCGGGTCCACGCTCACAATCGAGAGCCGGATGCTCTCCACCATCAGCGGAAAGCCCACCGTCGCCGCGGCGATCACGCAGGCGCCGGTGGTGTAGGCGATCTGCCCGCCGGTCACCGCTTCCCAGGCGCGGCCCAAAGGCCCGCTGCGGCCGAGCAGCGCCAGCAGCAGGAAGCCGGTCACCACGGGCGGCAGCACCAGGGGCAGCATCACCCCGCCCTGCAGCAGGCCGCGCAGGGGCGAGTTCCAGCGCGCCAGCAGCCAGCCCAGCAGGATGCCCGGGATGACCGAGGCCAGCACGCTCCAGCCCGCCACGATGGCGGAAAGGCGCACGATTTCGATTTCCGCGTCGGTCAGCATCGTTCACGACGCCACGCCGGGGCGTGGCGCTAGGGCACCACGAAACCCTGTTTCGAAAACTCGTCGATGGCCTTTTCCGATTGCAGATACAGCAGGAATCCGCGCGCGGCCTTGGGGTACTTCGCGTTCTTCAGTTGCGCGGCGAAGTACTCGATCGGCTCATGCAGCTCGGCGGCCACCACGAACAGCACCTGCAGCTCTTCGCTCTCCATGTAGGCGTCGCTGGTGTAGATGAAGGCCAGTGGCAGGTTGCCCGACTTCACGGCCTTCAGCACCGCGCGCGCGTCAGCCTGGCCCACCAGCGAGGGTTTCAGGCCTTCCAGCACGCCGGCCTTGCCCAGCGCCTGGCGGGTGTAGTCGCCCAGGGGCACGCCTTCGTCGGCGACCGCGATCTTCTGCGGGCTGGCGGCGAGGGCCGCGAAGTCTTTGTACTCAAGGCCCGAGTCCGTGCGCGCCACGCAGGCGATGCGGTTGCGCGCGATCACCAGCGGCTCGCCTTCCAGCAGGTTGTTCTCTTTCAGGTAATCGACCCACTGGCGGCTGGCCGAGATGTAAACGTCCGCGGGCGCGCCGTCCTTGATCTGGCGGGCCAGCGTGCCGCTGGCGCCGAAGTCGGTTTCCACGGCGCTGCCGGTTACCTTGGTGTATTGCCCGCCCAGCGCGGTCACCACCTCGGTCATGCTGGCGGCGGCGGCCACACGCACGGTTTCATCGCGGGCGCTGCTTCCGCAGGCGCTCAACAGGCCCAGCAGCAGGATCAGGCTGATCGTTCGCATGCCCGAATCATGACGCGAAACGGCCGCGCAATCCATCCCCTACGCCCTGCCCGCCGGGGGTGCTATTCTCCGGCCCATGAAGGTCTCGACGCTGGTGGACTTCTTCGATCGCCTGTACCCCTTCGCACTGGCCGAAGAGTGGGACAACGTCGGCCTGATCGTCGGCGACAGCAAGGCCGAAGTGACCGGCGTGGGCCTGTGCCTCGACGTCACCCACGACGTGCTGGACGAATGCGCCGAGGCCGGCTGCAACCTGCTGGTCACCCACCACCCGGTGATTTTCCGCGCCATCAAGCGCCTGAACGCCAGCGAGCTGCAGGGCGGACTGGTGGCAAAGGCGTTCCAGCGCGGCATCAGCCTGGTGGCACTGCACACCAACCTGGACTCGGCCGTGGGCGGCCTGAACGATACTCTTTGCGAAATCCTCGGCCTGCGCGAGGTGAAACCGCTGGTCGATTCCGGCCGTGAGCGCTTCTACAAGCTGGCGGTGTTTGTTCCCGCGGACCACGCCGACAAAGTGCGCGAAGCGATGTGCACCCAGGGCGCCGGCGTGATCGGCGACTACGAGCAGTGCAGCTTCAGCACGCCCGGCGAAGGCAGTTTCCGGGGCATTGAGGGCAGGACGAACCCGTTCACGGGCACGCCCGGCAAGCTGGAGAAAGCGGCCGAGCTCAAGCTGGAAGTCCTGCTGCGCCGCGAGATCGCGGGGCGCGTGGTGGGCGCGTTGCTGAGCGCGCACCCCTATGAGGAAGTGGCCTACGACCTGCTCCCGCTGCATAACAAGGAAGCGGGCACCGGCCTGGCGCGCATCGGCAAATGCGACGAGCTGCCGTTTGAAGCTTTCGTGCGCAGGGTGCAGGAGCTCGGCATCCTGGTGACACGCGTGCTGGGCGACCCGCAGAAGCCGGTCAAACGCGTGGCACTGTGCAGCGGCGCGGGCAGCGACTTCACGGGCGCCGCCATCAGCCAGGGCGCCGACGTTTACCTTACCGCCGAGCAGAAGCACCACCACGGGCTCGCGGCCGCGCACAAGGGCATGGCGCTGATCGAGACGGACCATTACACACTGGAACAGCAGCACTGGCCGAAGCTGGCGGAAGTATTGAAGCAACAGTACCCGGACCTGAAGACGAAGGTGATCGAGCGTGGACCCGAACTTTGGCGGCGCCCGTAAGGCCGCACAGCAGGTGATGCAGTCGTCGGCGACTTTCAAGCGCGAGGATGAAGCCAAGCGCCTGAAGTCGGAGAAGCCGTTCCCGCCCAAGGCGAAGCGGCTGGCGATCATTTTCAGCGCGGTGCTGATGGCGCTGATCAGCCTGCCGCTGATCCTGGAAGTTGCGGGCGTGCAGGTGCAGATCGGCCCGTGGCTGACGCTGCTGATCAGCATCCCGATCACCATGTTCGCCATGCTGCTGATGGGCTTTCTGCGCGAGGGCCTGGTGCCCAACATCATCAGCGGCGTGATCGTGCTGTTCGCGGCGCAGGTGGGCTACGGCATCGCAACCGACCCGGAACTGCTTGAGACCGGCCGGATTTTCATGATTCGCGCGGCCGCGCCGGCAATCACGCTGGTGATGCTGGCGTATTTCTGGATCAGCCTGAAGACGCACCTGCGCGACCTGCATTACATGATCGCGGAGGGCGAGAGCCTGCAGGACATCATGACGCGCATGCAGCAGGCCAGCGTGATCAAGAAGGCCGGCGGCGAGCCGGTGCTGAACGAGAAGGGCCAGGTGGTGGACAAGCAGGAGATCATGCCCCGCAAGGGCTTCCGGCCCAAGAAGTCCAAGACAGCCTCAGCCACAGCCACCAAGAAAAAGCGCAAGAAACCCAAGGTGCGGTAGCGGGCGTGGCAGGCGGCAGTGGCATGCGCTTCCAGCGCATGAGTCGTGCCACGCGCTTCCAGCGCGTGAAAAGCCATGGCCTTGAAGGCCATGGCACTACTCACGGCCTGGAAGGCCGTGCCACTAGCGGCGGCATTTCGGCCGGAACCCCGTGCGCTCAGCCACCGGCTTCTCGCAGGGCGGCTTCTGCCTTTTCTGCCGAGATCTTGTCGCCCAGGTCGCTGTAGAGCCGGCGGCTGCGCGTCAGGAAATGAATCGCCCGCTCTCGCTCTCCCTGCCGCAGGTACAGCAGGCCCAGGTTTCCGTACTGGCGCGCCATGCCGTGTGTGTGCCCGAGCTCGAGTTGAATCTGCAGCGCGTCCTCGTGCTGGGCCACGGATTCTTCGAGGCGGTCCCCTGCTTCGAACACCCTCGCGAGTTCCGCCATGGCGTCCGCTTCGCGACGGCGGTCGCCGGCGTTGCGCAGAAGTTGCACGGCTTTGCGCGCGAACCGCTCGGCCTCGGCCGGCGCGGAGCGCCGCAGCAGAAGCGCCGCGAGCTGCCCCAGCACCGCGCCCTCCTGCCGCAGGTTCCCGCTCTTCCTGTGCAACGCCAGCGCCTCGTGCAGCAGCCGCTCGGACTCGTCGTGGCGCTGCAAGCGCTGAAGCAGCATGGCCATGTTGCCCAGCGTGACGGCCTGGTTCTTCCCGTCGCCCACCCGGCGCTGGATCTCCAGTGCCCACTCCAGCAACTCCAACGCCGGCTCGGTTTCCCCCTTCAGGATGTGGACCGTGGCCAGGTTCGCCAGCTCGAGCGCCTCGCCGGTTTCGTCTCCGGCGTTGCGCAGGCGATCAATCGCCTCGCGGTAGAGTGCCTCGGCGCGCTCCACCTCACCCAGGTACATTTTCAGCGATGCCAGGTTGCCGGCCGCGGCGCCGATCGCGCGGTCGTTACCGAGCTGTCGCGCGCCTTGCAGGGCGCGCTGCAGGTGCCGCTCGCCGTCGTGCAAACGGCTGCCCTGGCCCGCGATCACGCCCGCGCGGCGCAGCGCGCGAACCTGCTGCTCGCCTGACTCAAGCTCTGCAAGACGCAGGTACAGCTCTTCGGCCTTGCGGTTGGCAAAGGTCTGCTCGGCCGCCTTCACGGCCGCAATGGTTGCCTCGCGTTCGCGCTCGGGATCCGCGTGGGCCTCATCCAGCCTGCGCGCGGCGCGCAGGTGATCGGCGCGTTCGATCGGCGACCCGCAGAGGTCGGCCGCATCGGCGTGCAGCGCGGCACGCTGCGAAGGCAACATCATGCCGTAGGCTGCGTCACGCAGGACAGCGTGGCGGAACAGGTAGTTGCGTTCAGCGTCCATCCATACCCACGCGATTCGCGGCCGTCATTCGCCGCGGATGTGCAACGGCCTGGATAAGTCCCAGGCGCCGGCGGCCGGGTTTTCTTTCAGCCATTCGATCAGCTCGCGGGCGTTTTCGGCTACCAGGGGTCTACTTCGATGGCCGTGGGCTTCTTGCCGAGCGCGATCTCTACGGCCTTGGCGAAGTAGTCCTGGTAGCTTTGCTTCACGCCTTCGGGGCCGTACGGGCCGTCGGCGTTCTTGACCGGCAGGAACTGCTCATCGCGCGGCACCTCGAGGCACATCACGTTGCCGGCCATGGGGATGGTGTCGAACACGAAGCGTTCGAACTTGAAGGCGTTGGGCTGGGTCGGCTCCACCGGCTCGCCCTGTTCGTTCAGGTGCGGCACTTTCTTGTGCGCGGCGTGCAGGGGCAGGTCGGTGCCGCGGTCGATCAGCCGGTTCAGGAAATCAACCTCGAACAGGTGCACGGCGATGCTGCCCTGCCAGTACTTGAGCCGGCCCTGCCCGTCGCGTTCGCTGGCCTGCTGCTCGCTGAATTCGCTGTACTCGACGATGCCGGGCACGCCGTCATCCAGGCAGTAAATCCCCACGCGCTCGCCGGGCTCGTGCTTGCGCACCACCTTCAGCGAAACTTCGGCCCCTTCGTCGAGGTGCAGGCCGATGAAGGCCGGGTCAACCACCGGCGTCTGCAGGTTGTCCACCTGCAGGTAGCTGATGGTGCGGATGCCGCGGTTGCGCATGTCGGCCAGCATGCCCTTGACGTGTAAAGCCCGCAGCACGCCGCCGTGGCCGTCGGGGCCGGTGAACAGCTCGTCTTTCTGCGCCATCACCAGCTTGCCGTGCGCATCCAGCGCGGGCATCTCCCCCTGGGCGAAGAACTGCACGTCCTCGGGTTGCAGGCCGAACCAGTCGTGGTCTTCCCAGAAGTTGCGGGTGGCGGCCTCGTTGTGGTTGCCGACCATCACGTAGAGGGGCGGCACGCGGCCGAAGTCGCGCCCGGCGCGGCGCAACTTGCGGGCGAAGACCTCAAACAGCGTCATGCCGGAAAGCGGCATGACGGGGAAGCAGCCCTTGGGGCCGTCGAAGCCGAGCCGCGTGCCCTGGCCGCCGGCGACCAGCAGCACGGCCACGCGGCCTTCGCGCAGCAGCTTTTCGCCGCGTGGCGCAAGCGCGCGGGCGGCGTCGTTCAGCAGGTACGGGAAGTCTTCGTCGGCCAGGCCGAATGTCGGCGCCGGCGAAAGGTTTCGCGCGGCCGGCGACTGAAGCGCGTCGATGGCCGCCTGCAGCTCGGGCAGGCGTTCCAGGTCCACGGCCTCCAGTTGACGCGTCAAGCGGCGGCGGGCGCGATCGCCCAGCTCGTCCCACCAGCGGAACACGTGGCCCTGGCCCGCGGCCTCGAACTTTGCGCGCAAGTCATCCATGGCGAGCATGTTTGCGATTCAGGCGTTGGGCGCAAGGGGTGCGCGGGTGAAGGGCTTGTTAAACGGAAAGGGCGGAGGCTCGCGGCCTCCGCCCTTTGCACTTTCGCTTACTCCGCGTTGCCCGCGGGCTCGCCCTCGTCGTTGGGCGCCGGCGGCGTGTCCGCCGAGTTGTCCGGCGGCACGGTGGGGATCACCTGCGGCGGCTGGCCGCTGGGCTTTGACTTGGTGGGCTGGCCGGTCCACTCGCGGATGCGGTTGAAGATCTCGTAGTCCACGTAGTCGTAGTAGGTCTTGGCCTGCGGGTGGTCGCGCAGGGCACGCACCTGCGGAACCTGATCGTAGAGCACGATCGGCAGCGTCAGGACGGCCACGAAGATCAGCAACAGGACCGTGAAGATGAGCAGCACGCGCTTGCCGCCGCCCTTCTTCTCTTTCTCTGGCTCGGCGGCGGGTACTTCCTTCTTGGGCAGCTCGCGCTTGCTGGCACCGGCCATGGCGGGCGCTTTGCCGGGCAGCTTGCCCTTGCCCTTGCCGACGGGCGGGGCGGCTTCCTCGGGCAGTTCCTCGGGAACTTCGTCCGGTACGTCCACACCGGCTTCCTCGGGCAGCTCCTCGGCCACCTCTTCCTCGTAACGCGGTGGCTCAGTGGGGCGCTTGACGCCCCCTGAGCTGGAGGTGGTGCCCACGCCACGGCGCAGCGGGTGCACGTCTTCCATGGCGGCGGGCGCGGTCGGCACGTCGTCGATCACCTTGCCGCGCGGCAACTCGACGTCGCCAAAATCGTCTGCGCCCTGGCGCCCGCGCTGCTTGCCGGTGTCGCGGCGACCCTGCGGCATCTTGGGCGGCGGCGGGCTGAACAGCGTGGCGTCCAGGTTGCCGCCGGCCGGGGCTTCGGCAAAGGGTTCATCGGCAAAGGATTCCGGTTCAGCGCCGAAGGGCTCGGCTTCCGCGGCGAACGAGTCGGCCTCGGCCGCGAAGGGTTCGGCCTCGGCTGCGAAAGGTTCCGCTTCCATGCCGAAGGGTTCGGGCTCGGCGCCGAAGGGCTCGGCTTCCATGCCGGGGCTTTCGCCCCAGTCGTCGCCGGCGGGCTGGGGCTCCGCGGGCAGGCGGCCGCCCATCTCGGGCGGGCGCGGGCTGAACACGGTGCGGTCCATGGCGCCGGTCTTCTGGCGCGGGCTGGAACCGATGCCCGGCGGGGGCGGGCTGAACATGGTGGCGTCCAGGTCGGCGCCGCCGCCCAGCGGGCGGGTGCTGCCGGTGGGCGCCGCGTCCAGCTCTTCGGGTGAGCGGATATCGTTGCCGAAATCGGCGAAATCGTCGCCGGCGGGTGCCAGCGAAGGCCCGCCGTATGCGGGCTGCGGCGGCGCGGCCTGGAACCCGCGGGCCGGGGGCTGCTGGAAGCCGCCCATCGAGTCGTCGTCGAAGCCGCCGATGGTGGGCAACTGCTCGTCGTCGGGTGAGGCCAGGCCTTCGTACTCTGCGCCCAGGCTGGCCAGCTTGGGGCTGGAGTCCATGCGCGACAGTTCCTGCGGCTCATTGCCATAACCGCCGCCGTAGGGGTCGTCGCCGAAGGGCGAGTCGTCGCCGAAGCCGGCGGGTTCGAGGCTTCCGCCGCCGAAGGGCTCGGGCTGCATTTCACCGAAAGGCTCGGGCTGCATCTCGCCGCCGAACCCGCCGCCGAAAGGCTCCGGCTGCATGTCGCCGCCGAACGGTTCAGGCTGCATGTCGCCGCCGAAGGGCTCGGGCGCCATGTCGCCGCCGCCGAACGGGTCGCCGCCGAAGGGACTGGGGCTGTCATCGAAGAAGGCGGATGCTTCCTGCTCCTGCTTGCGGCGAGCCTCCTGCTTGGCGCGTTCACGCTCGTTGCGCACCCGGGCCTGCATGTCGGGCGGCGGCGGACTGAACACCGTGGCGTCGGGGTCGGCGCCGCTCATGCCCGAGAACTGCGGCACCGCGTCTCCGGAGAAATTCTGCGCGCCCGTCGGCGCCGCCGGCCTTACGCCCGGCTTCTGGACCTTGCTGGTGTGCTTCTTGACGACCTTGATGTTCAGGTCGCGGTCGATTTCCTGAAGCTGCTGCGGCGTCAGCAGGCCCGCTTTCTCCAGGATCATGCGCACGCTGACCTTCTTGCCCTGCGCGGCGAGCTGCTTCTGTTTGGCCAGAACCTGGTCAAGCCGCTGCTTGTTCAAGTAGCCGCGGGCTACCGCCTGCTGACCATATCGGAGGTTAATCGGCATGGGTGGTTGGGGTCCCCTGAGGGTTCAATGCGCCCGCCGTGAGCTTAAGCCAAGCATCCGGCAGGACTTGCAGACCGAATCTTGTTTCCCGGCATACTGCCGGGCAAGCAAAATGCCTGTAAGCCGCACAGTATAACTCAACCGTCACATTCCGATAGCCTGCGAATTGCCAGCGCTACCGCGTCGCCGCTGCTGTCCACGCCCAGCACCCGCCGCCCGAGGCGCTTGGCCGCGACCAGCGCGGAGCCAGAGCCGCAACAGGGGTCCAGCACCAGGTCGCCCGGGCTGCTGAAGCACTCCACCAGCCGGCTCAACAGCGCCAGCGGCTTCTGGGTGGGGTAACCCGCGTATTCCTTCTGGTTGCCGCGCAAGGCCGGGATCTCCCACACGTCGCGCATGGCCGCCCAGGTGTACAGGCCCTGCTCATCCTCATGGATCTCGATGTTCTTGAAGCCGTAGCGGTGTGCCAGGTAGCTCTTCTCGCGCAACTGGTGGAAGGTGTATTCGGGCCCGGACGCGAACACGTGTATGCTGTCGTGCTTGCGGCCCAGGCTGCGCTTGCTGCCGCCGCCGGTGCGGTACGACCAGATGATCTCGTTGACGAATGCGCCGGCGCCGAGCAGCCGTTCGAGCTCGAAGCGCCCGTGGTGGGCGGCGCGCCAGTCCAGGTGCAGGGCCAGCACGCCGTGCGGCGTCAGCAGCGGGCGCACGGCCGTCAGCAGCCCGCGCAGGAAGCCCAGGTACTCGGCCAGGCCGCCGGGCCAGCGGTCGTCGTAGCTGGGGCCGGGGGCGCGGTTGCGGCGCTTGCGCCCGCTGAAGAAGGGTGGGTCGATATACACCAGCGCGGCCTCGCCCTGGGGCAGGTAAGGCGCGAGTTGCATGAAGTCGCCGTGGTGAACGGACATGGCGTTGCAGGTTTCAGGGCTCAGGTTCCAGGTTTTAGGTTTCAGCGCTGCAGACGGGAACTGTGCGGCGCGTGCCCGGCCTGCGCTCTTGATCATTGCCGCGTGATCTTCGATTATCGGGTTTGCGAGGTTTCCATGCTGGTGAATCCCCGAACGGGTCCGATCAAGGGCGGCGTTGTGCTGCTGCCCAAGCGTTTCGTGATCGACAAGGCCGTGCTGCACAGCGCCCAGGGCATCGCCAACACCGGCTTTGCCGTCAGCGTGCCGGAGCTGGCCAAGCAGCCCCGCACCATCGACGACGTGACGCTGGACGACATCGTCAACGGCGTGCGCGCCGCCAAAGAGGCCGCGCGCGAGTTGCGCCGCACACTGAACGGCGACAAGAAAGTCGGCGTGGTGGGGGCCTGGCTGGCCGGCACCATCGCGCTGCTGGCCAGCGAAGAGGAGTTCGACGCCACCGTGGTTGTATGCCCCTTCGTGCGCCTGCCCGTGGCCGACGACGTGATCATCCGCCAGCCGCTGGACGTGATCCGCAGGGCGCGCGCGCCGATCCTGGCAGTGTTCGGCGAGCTGGACAGCGAGGTGCCCATCGAGGACGTGCGCGCCCTCGAGAAAGTGCTGTCTGCCAGCCCCTCCGACGACGAAAGCTACACCTACCCCGGCGTGGGCCATGCCTTCTTCGACAACGAGGAAGGCAACACCGAGTACCGCGAGGCCGCCGAGCGCGACCTGTGGACCCGCATCGACCGCTTCTTCGCCCAGCGCATGGCGTGAGGCCATGCCGGGGGCATGACGCTACTCAATCTGTCGGGCGGCGTACGTTGTGGACCGTCACGTCCTGCACGTTCAGCAGGCTTTCGATGCGCTGCTCGAGATACAGGGCGTGCGCCCAGTCGTGCAACCCGTCCAGGAGCGGCACGCGCTGGTTGTCTTTCAGGATCAGGACCAGTGACAGCCCTTCAACCGTCGCCAGGCTCACCAGCTGGGCTATGCTGGATACTGGAAACTCTCGACGCCGCAGCGGTCCGAACGGACGGGGAGTCAGCACCACGCCGGACGCACCGGCTGCGACATGGCGCCCCTGCAAGTGGGGCCAGAACAGCCAGAAAGTGCCGCCAAGCCCGACCATCGGAATGCCAGGCAGCAGCAGGTAGGCCGGCTTCAAGACCAGGCAGAGCCCGGCAACCGCAAGGCACAGGACTCCGCTTGCGACGTAGAAGCCGAATGGTCCGGCCAGCGCCCGCCAGGGACGCAGATTCCAGACTTCCAGACCGCCCGGACCCTCCACCAGCTCCCAGGGCGGGTGGAAGCCTGGATTGCGGCGGCGGCGTGGCACTCCGTGACGCAGGAACGGGCGCACATCCTGGATCACGCCGCACTGCGTGCAGTCCGCCGCCAGCAGTTCGCGGCGAATGTTCTTCAGCGGGATGGGCGCACCGCAGCAGCGGCAGGACAACTCCAGCTTTGCCGGCATGCGGGCGCCAGCGGCAGGCGCGCTGTCCTGCGCACCGCGGAACAGCACACGCGTGCGGCCGGGGGCGCGGGGTAAAGACCGGGCTTCAAGGCCGGTCGCCTGCAGCAGGTAGTGGCGCAGGACGTCCGCCACCTCGGGGTCCGTGAAGCCGGTGGAGACCTCGATGTCGTCGCGACCGACAACCTGGAGAGATACCGAGTAGCCCTGGAAGCTGTCGGCCTGCTGACTGTCGACATACCGGCGGGCCACAACTCCGCTCACGCCCTGGAAATCAATCCGTCGTGCGGGTTTCAACGGCAGCGGACCCGAGGAGACGCGCGCGCCGGTCGGCGCGATCAGCACGACGCGATAGTTCACCAGGTTGGCTACCACGGTGTAGATGCCTGCAAGCAGGAGCAATGCAAAGACCACCCACATCACTCGCGATACAGGCGTGGAGCCGCCGGAGCTTCCATCCATCCACACGAACGGATAAGAGATCGCCATCGCCGCCGCCGCCAGCAGCCCGGAGGCGACCAGCGGTGTCACATACGCGTTATTGTGGCGGAAGCGCACCCGCACGCCGGCACCTGTCTCCTCGACGTCAACGCCCTTGGGCAGAAAAACCGGCGGCGGCACGTACGCACGACCATTGCGGCGTGCGGTGATCTCGGCAATGTTGTGCAGCGTCCCGCAGAACGAGCAGACCGCAAAACGCATGCGACGGCTGACCTTGCCGGGGTCAAACTCCGCGCCGCAGTTTTCACAGGTAAGCCGCATCACACGCAGAATAACGAGTCAGCCCGCGGCGGCCACCTTGTAGTAACGCAGTGCCAGCGGCCGGCGCTACGAGGGTTGCAGAGGGTTCACGCGGCGCAGCACTATCGGTGTCAGGTTGATGCCGTCGTCGAGATCCGCAAGCAGGAACGACTCCCCGCCCGCCAGCTTTACGTTCGCCAGCTCAAACTCCGGCGGCGCCGACTTTGCCTCGTCCGCGTACACCAGGTACATCAGGCCGTTACGGCCGGTAACGCTGACGCGCCCCTCGTAGGCCAGGCGGTTGGTTTCGCGGTCGCCGAACGGCGAGGCCGCGCCGTGGTTGACGCCTTCGCGCCCTCCCTGGTCAAGCAGCGCGCGGGCGCTGCCGTCGTCGTACAGCACGATGGTGAGCCATGCGCCCTTGTGCTGGAAGTGCTCGATGATCGGCTTGTCGAGCGCGTTGATGAACTGCTCGTTGTCGAGCTCGCCGATCTCACTGACGTTGGCCGTCGGCGGTACCGGGTTACCCTTGGCGTCGGGCCACGGGCCGCGGAACACGCCCTTGATGCCGCCGCCGCCGGTGCGGAACCAGCGCCAGGTGGTGGAGGCGCGCAGGCACGCGGCCTCAAGCAGCCGCGGGTCATCCTTGGTCTTGAAACGCGCCTGCAGCTTGCTGATGAACTCGGCCTCGGAGACGTACTGCTCGAGCATCGGCCAGATCAGCCGAGAGTCGCCCCATTCCACCATGCGGCGGCGCACGTCCGGCAGCTCACTGACGCCCAGCAGCGCCGCGAAATCCGCGGGCCCCCAGCCCAGCGCCAGCAGGAAATCCACCATCTGCGCGCCGTCGTAGATGCCGCCCTTTTCCTCGCGTGCGTCATCCAGGTTGAACTCCCACACGCCGGGTACCAGCAGGCCGGCCGCCGACTTGTCTTCGAGAGCGCGCAGTCGGCCGCACAGCCGGAAGGCGTCCAGGCGCTCGCCGTTCAGGGCGCGCTGCAGCACGCGGAAGTTGTAGCCGCGCGCGTACAGCCACGCCGCCACGTCCGTGAGCGCGTACTTGCGCGCCACCAGCACTTCGCCCAGCGCCTTGGCCACGGCCGCGGGCTCGAACGGCTTTGCCTCCAGCAGCGCTTTCACAGCGGCCGTGTCGCGGCAGCGGGGCAGTGCGCCCTCGAGCTTGAGCTGCGCGTCGAGGGCGTTCTTTTCGTCGGTGCGCAGGTGGAAGTGCATCAGGTTTGCCAGCTCGTGCAGGTCGGCGTGCTCGAACAGCCGCTCGACCAGCGCGCCGGGGGGCACCAGGCCTTCGGCGGTTTCGTTCAGCAGGGCGACTCGCCCTTCATCAAAGCCGCGCGGGACGCGGGGCAGCGCGGGTTCGTCGTCCTGCGCCACCGTCATGGCGGGCAGCAGCAGGGCCAGCAGAATGGCGAGGCAGCGTCTCATGGGGACAGTGTAGCAAGGCGGCAGGGCTTCAGGTTTCAGGTTTCAGGTTTCAGGGGACAGGGGTCAGGTTTTTGGAGTTAGGGGTTAGGATTCTGGTTGTAGGTGTTTGGGCTTTGGGCTGTTGGCCGCGTGGCTGGCACGCGCTTGAGCAACAAGTGGCTCCCTGACCTCTAACCTCCGACCTCTAACCACAAACCTCTAACCACAAACCTCTAACCACAAACCACCAACCGCTACTCCGTCCGGAAGCGATGAATCGTGGTGGAGAAGGTTGTTCCGCCGATCACCAGTTGCAGCGAGTCGCCGGAGATCACCGTGACCACGTCGTTCTTGCCGGTCAGCGCGCCCGCCACGTTCTCGATGAAACTGTTGTCGAAGCCGATGAACTCGATGGCGTGCAGGCGGCGCACTTCGCCGCGGCAGCGTTCCATGATCTCGCGGGCCTCGCGGGCCGTGCGGCGCAGCATCACCACGCGCGCGTCGTAGTGGCGAAACGTTACCTTGTCCAGTTTCTGCACACGGCACTGGCCGCACTCCACCCAAAGCGCGGGGCGGTAGTCTTCGGCGCGCAGCAGCAGGTCGGGCTTGTAGCGGTCTTCGTCCTCCATGTTCGGCTCAACCTGCAGGGCCGGATCATGAAACAGCGCCAGTGCCAGGATCTTTCAGCACGATGTGCGGCAGGCCTTCACCCTCGCGGGTTTCGAGCACGATGCGGCGCTCGGCGAAAAGTTCGCGGTCGTAGTCGTTGATGCTGAGGTCTACGCTGAGGCGCAAATCAGGTTTCAGGTTTCAGGTTTCAGGGACCAGGTGTCAGGGAACAGCTCAAGGTTCCAACCTGACACCTGAAACCTGACACCTGCCCCCTGAAAATGCAACCGGGGACGCTTGCGCGTCCCCGGTCAAGTAAGGCCTTTCCGTGCTTACTTCGCAGCTTCCGTCTAGCCCTGGAAGCCGTTGGCGGAAATCAGCATGACCTTGGGGTCCTTGCCTTCGCCGATCTGCTGCATGCCGAGGAAGCCGAGGTAGATGGCAAACAGCCAGCCCAGGAAGCAGAAAGATCCGACGAAGGACACGATGGCGAGGATCCAGCACTTCTTGACCTGGTCCTGGTACCACGCGCTCTCCTGCTGGCCTTCCTTCTTCACGATGTAACCGAAGATGATCGGGCCCCAGATGGAGAGCACGCCGGAAAGGATCCACATCAGCTTGGCGTTTTCCGCGAGGTCCTTCGACACGCCCAGCGATTCAAGAGTCTTCTGGTCGCCAGCCGGCGCCGGTGCATTTTCTGTCATGGGTTCGTCCCCTTATCTTTTCTTTTTTTGGTAACTGTGAACGATCTGTTTGAAGTCTTGCCCGTAAAGGTCGGCAATATAGAGCGACAAAAGCACTTGCCTACCTGCTTTTTATGAATTTTGCCCGCCGATACGGTCAATCCGTAAGTTGATTTACAGTTCCGCCTTAGGTCACGCAATACACTTTCTTGCAGAACGTATCGTTAAATCCCTGCCGAGGACTTCAGTTTCTCAGCCAGGTCGGTCTTCTCCCAAGGGAAACTGTCGCCGTCGTGACCAAAGTGGCCGTTGCGCGCTGTCTGGCGATAAATCGGGCGCAGCAGGTTCAGCGTCTGGATGATCGACTTCGGCTTGAAGCTCAGGTGCTCGCGCAGCAGCTCAATGATGCGGTGGTCGCTGACCGCGTTGGTGCCGAATGTCTCCACATGAATGCTCACCGGCTCGGCCACGCCGATCGCGTAGGCCAGCTGGATCTCGCAACGCTCAGCCAGGCCGGCCTTCACCACGTTTTTGGCCGCGTAGCGCGCCATGTACGCCGCGCTGCGGTCCACCTTGGTGGGGTCTTTGCCGCTGAAGGCGCCGCCGCCGTGACGGCCCATGCCGCCGTAGGTGTCCACGATGATCTTGCGCCCGGTCAGGCCGGTGTCGCCGTGCGGGCCGCCGATCACGAAGCGCCCGGTCGGGTTCACGTGGTAGATGGTCTTGTCGTCAATGAATTGGGCGGGCAGCGTCGGCTTGATGATCTCCTCGATCACCTGCTCGCGCACCTGCGCCAGCGTGACGTCCGGGCTGTGCTGCGTCGACAGCACCACGGTGTGGATGCGCTTCAGCTTGCCGCCGTCGTACTCGACGGTGACCTGGCTTTTGCAGTCGGGGCGCAGCCACTCGATCTTCTTGCCGTGGCGCGCCGCGGCCTGCGCCGCCGTCAGCTTGTGCGACCAGGCGATCGCCGCCGGCATCAGCTCGGGCGTTTCGTTGGTGGCGTAGCCGAACATCATGCCCTGGTCGCCGGCGCCCTGCTCGTGGTCCGCTTTCTCGTCGACGCCCATGGCGATGTCGGGCGACTGGCCGTGCACGCCGACCAGCACGCCGCAGGAATTGCCGTCGAGGCCGTAGTCGCCGCTGGTGTAGCCGATTTCGCAGGCGGTCCTGCGCGCGATGTCGCCGATGTTGGCCAGCACGGGGATGGCCTTGGTGGTGATCTCGCCCATTACCACGATCTGGCCGGTGGTGGTGGCGGTTTCGCAGGCCACGCGGGACTTGGGGTCCTCGGCCAGCAGCGCATCGAGCACCGCGTCCGAGATCTGGTCGCAAAGCTTGTCCGGGTGGCCTTCGCCCACCGATTCCGAAGTGAACAACGTACGCTCGCTCATCACTGCTCCTGCTGTAAGCCGTGCCTGCCCGTTTGAAGCATAGCCTTATAGAAAACCGTTACGCCGGGGATAGCCCGTTGCTTACAAACTGCCCGAACCAGAAGGCGTACGCCCCGGCCACTCCGGCCCCGATGGCGGCGCCCGCAATGGTGTCGCCGATCCAGTGCGCCCCGTAGTACACCCGCGCCAGCATGCACAAAGGCACAAGTGGCAGGAACACCAGGCTGTGCGGCCACGGCAGCGGCCCCAGCACGATCAGCAGAGTGACGATCGCGCCGGCCTGCGCGCTGTCGCCGGACGGAAAACTCGGGTTGTTCACCAGCTTGCGAAGTTTGAAGGCGCGCGGCGCCTCCAGCGGCGCGGGGCGTTCCCGCCCGATCCAGTGCTTCAGGGGGCCGGTGATCGCGAACGTGGTCAAGGCGGCCATGCCGCACACCAGGCCGAAGCGCCAGCCCAGCCACAGGCCCAGAGCCAGCACAGTAAGCGGCATGCCGTAGCTGCCGAACAGCATGCCCGGCACCACCAGCAGATAATCCAGCGGCCCCAGCCGCCAGCCGTGGATCCGCGCGGAAAGCGTGTGATCAAGCTGTTTCATATGCAGCGTCACCGCCGTGCCGTGGCGAACGCCATGCCACAGGCAAGGCGCCACATGTCGCGTCATTCGTTATACTGCTGCCATGGCTGTATCGAGTCAAAAAGGTGTGCTTCCTACCGGGCGCACAGCGGCGCTGATGATTGCGCTGGTGGCGCTTATCGGCGCCCTGCTCTGGGCCGGCGGCTACCTGCCCTTCCGCCTGCGCGAAGACGGGATCTACGCAGGCAGCGCCAACACGCCCGCACCCGCGGCCGCGACCATCGAGCGCCCGCGGCTTTACCTGCCCGCACCCGGCAAAAAGAAATCGGGCCATTACGCCGTCACCCAGGTGATCGATGGAGACACCATCGAAATCGAGCGCGGCAAGGGCGAGCGTATCCGCCTGATCGGCATTGACACGCCGGAGCTGGGCCGCGACACCGTTCAGCCCGACGGCCCCGGCTGGCAGGCCACCATGTTCGTGTTCAAGCTGCTCGAACAGGACCCGCAGGTGAAACTGAAGTACGACGAAGAGCGCGAAGACAAGTACGGCCGCACGCTGGCCTACGTCTACCTGCCGGATGGACGCATGCTGAACGAGGTGCTGCTGCAGGAGGGCTGGGCCGAGACGATGCGGATCGCGCCGAACACGCGCCACGCCGACGAATTTAAAAGGCTGGAGTCCGAGGCAAAGGCCGCCCGCAAGGGCCGCTGGAAATAGCGCTGGGGGCGCCGGTTGCGCGGCGCCTGGTCACCAGGTCGAGGCAATCCCGGACTCTGCAGACGCCCTAACCCATCATGGCGACCTTGAGCTCGACGATGGTGGTCGCCGGGCCGTGGTCGTACTTGGAGATCATCGCGCCCTTGGCCGTGAGCTCATTGATCGCCTGCTGTTGCGCCAGCACCACCTCGGCCGGCATCGCCGCCGTGAACACGAAAACCTTGTATGCCGTCCCGTATGCCATGACTGTGCTCCGCCCGTTGCCCCATAACGCAACCCCCGTCGCGCGGGCTGCACGCCCGCGCGAAGTTGCGTCTCCTGATTGTGGATTGCACAGATTATACCACACGAAATGCGTTAAGGCGAATCGCGGCAATCGCACTGTGGCGCTGCAGGTTGTGTCCTTAGAATGCCGCCGTGCACGCCGATCAAGCCTACCTGTTCCGCCACGCGCTGGTACGCGACGCAGCCTACGAACTGCAGCCGCCCACAGACCGCGCGCGCCTTCACGCCTTGGCCCTGCAGCTGATCGAGTTGCTGCACGATGGCCCGGCGCCGGATCCGGGACCGCCGGCCTTCGGCGGCTTGAATCCGCCCGCGGCCCACGCCACTGATGCGGTGTCGCTGGACCTCGCGCTCCATGCCGAGATGGCGGCAGGCGCCGATGCCCGTTACGAGCAATCCGCCGCGCTTTACCTGCATCGTGCCGCGGCGCTTGCGCACACCAACTTCCGATTCCGTGAGGCGGCTGAGCTCTGGAGACGGCTGGCCGGCAGGTTGACGGGAGTGCCTCGGCTGGCTGCCATCTTCAGGCGAGGGGAAGCCGCCCAAGATGCCGGCCTGGCTGTCGACGCCAGTGCCTCCTTCGGCGATGTACTGCAAGCAGCCCGCGACGCCGAGAACCCGATGGTTGAAGGACTGGCCTTGAGCGCGCGGGCGACGGTCATGCTCGCTGTGGGCAATGCCGCCGACGCGGAACCGGACATGCGCCGTGCCATCGAACTGCTGAGGGACTGCAACGAGCCACGAGCGCTGGCCAAGGCCGTGTCTAACCTTGCGAACCTGCTCGGGCGCAGCGGCCGCATAGACGAATCCGAGTCTGCCTGGGGCACGGCGCTGGAGTTGCTGAACGCGGCCGGCGACGTCGATGCCACCGCGGCGGTGCTCAATAACCTGGCGGGCCTGTTCAACGGGCGCGGGGAAGTTGCACGCGCCGAAGAGCTGTACATGCGGGCACTGGAGATTCACCTTGAGCACGGCCGCCCGCATTCTGTAGCGCTGGTGCGGCTGAACCTGGCGAATCTCTATTCCCACACGGGTCGCGAGGAGCAGGCAGAGACCATCCTTCGCGAAGTGCTGGAAGTGACGCGCAAGGTGGGCAACCGCAGGCTGGAGGGGGCGGCGCGCTCCAACCTGGCGGCCGTGCTGGCCAATACCGGGCAATACGCGGAGGCAGAGACGCTGCTGCAGCAGGCGATCGCAATCTACCGCGAACTGGCTGATCCCATGATGGAGGCAGTGGCGCTGGCGGCGATGATGTCGATTTACCAAAATAGCCGTCGCTACAGCATGGCGCAGGAAGTCGGCACGCGCGCCCTGGAAATCAGCCGGAAACAGGGCGTGCCTGCCACCGAGTCGGTGCTGCTTTACAATCTGGCTTCCATGGCCGTGGACGAGAAACGTTACGACGAAGCGCTCGGTCAGTTCGAGCAGGCTATCGCCATCCAGCGCGCTATCCGGCGCCGCGAGAGCCTGGGCAACACTCTGTGCAACTACATGCACGCGCTGCTCTGCGTCGGGCGGCTCGATGACGCTCGCCGCGCCTGGCTGGAAGGGTCCTCACTCCTGTACGAAGTCGGCGACACGCGAGCCCTCAAGCAGAAAGTCCGCACCATGGAGCAGCTCTGCGCCGAGCGAGGCATCCAGCCGTTCCCGGTTGTTTCCGGGACGGGTGATTGACGGCCGCGCTGCGGGTATAAGGACCGCATGCCCGAGTTGCTGACTGAGGCTGACCGCCAAGCTTTGTTTCCCGTTACGCGGGAGTGGGCGTACCTGGACAACGCGCGGCGTGGGGCGCTCAGCGCTCCGGCTGCTGCTGCTGCGATCCGCTACATTGAAGGTCTGCGCGATGGCGGCGTCACCGCCTGGCCCGAGTGGCAGCGCGTGTGGGACGCAACCAACGCGGCTTTCGCGCGCTTCATCGGCGCCGACGTCAGCGAAATCCAGTTCCTGGTCAACGCCACGGAAGCCTTCGCCCGCGTCACACTCGGCATCGAATGGAAGCCCGGCGACCACGCCGTGGTGCCCGCCCGCGACTACCCGGGCGTGGTACGGCCCATGCTCGACCTGCGCCGCCGCGGCGTCGAGGTCACACTGGTGCCCGACCGCGACGATGGCTCGCGCCCGGTATCTGACCTGCTGGACGCCATTCGGCCACATACACGGCTGGTGGCCGCCAGTTGGGTGGACTTCCGCACGGGCTGGAAACTGGACGTGCAGGCATTGGCCCGCGGCTGCAGGCAGCGCGGCGTGCTGAGCTTCATTGACGCCGTGCAGGCGGTGGGGGCCATGCCCGTGGACATGCGCGAGCTGGGCTGCGACTTCGCGACATTCGCGATCAGGAAGTACCTGTGCGGCCTCGACACGCTGGGCGCGCTGTACGTGCGGCGCGAGTCCCTGGCCGCGCTCACGCCCCACACCCAGGGCCTGTTCAGCGTGGAGAACCCGTTTGACTTCGAGCGCGTCGAGCAGCCGCTCGCGCCCGGCAGCAAGCGCTTCGCGCTCGGCACGCCCGCCATGGTGCAGGTCTATTCACTGCAGGCGGCGCTGGAGCTCTATGGCCGCCACGACGTGTTCGGCCGCGTGGCCGAAATCGCCGCCGAGACGCGCGAACACGCCAGGCAGGCGGGTTTCAGTCTGTTGTCGGAGAGCTGGCCCGGGGCCAACCTGAGCCAGATCGTGGTGCTGAAACGCGAGGGCAAGCTGGCCGACGAGGGCCTGCAGGCGCGGCTGGAGGCCGCAAAAGTGGCGGCTTCAGCCCGGCAAGGAATCTTGCGCATCGCGCCCCACTGGTATAACAATGGCCGGGACCTGGAGCGGCTGTTCGCCGCCCTGTAAGCCCGGAAGTTCAAAGTCCGAAGCCAGAAGTCAGAAGTGTTTGGTCGCGAAGGGCACTTCAGCCTTCCCACTTCTTCCTTCTGATTTCCGCGAAGGCGGCCTATGCCCACAATCGAAGAACTGATCTCGCGTGAGCGGGAGCGCCAGACCCACTCGATCAACCTGATCGCCAGCGAGAACTTCGTGAGCGACTACGTGAAGCGGACCATGGGCACCGTCTTCACCAACAAGTACGCCGAGGGCTACCCCGGCAAGCGCTGGTACGGCGGCTGCGAGTTCACCGACCAAGTCGAGCAGCACGCCATCGACCTCGCCAAGCAGCTGTTCCAGGCCGAGCACGCCAACGTGCAGCCGCACAGCGGCACGCAGGCGAACCTGGCCGCCTACCTGGCACTGATCAAGCCCGGCGACAAAGTGCTGGCCTTCAAGCTCGAGCACGGCGGCCACCTCAGCCACGGCGCGCCCTTCAATGCATCAGGCAAGTACTACAAGTTCGTGCACTACGGCGTGAACCGCGACACCGGCCTGATTGACATGGACGAGTACGCGGCCCTGCTGAAAGAGCACGGCGACATCAAGCTGGTGGTGACCGGCGCGAGTTCATACCCGCGCGCGATCGACTTCGCGCGCATGGCCAAGCTCGCGCGCGAGCACGGCGCTTTGTTCATGGCCGACGTGGCGCACATCAGCGGCCTGGTCGCGGCCGGCGAGCACCAGAGCCCGGTGCCCGTGGCCGACGCGGTCACCATGAGCACGCACAAGACGATCCGCGGCCCGCGCGGCGGCATGATCGTGTGCAGCGGCAAGTACGCCAGCAAGATCGACCGCGGCGTGTTCCCCGGCAGCCAGGGCGGCCCGCTGGTGCACATCATCGCGGCCAAGGCGGCGATGCTTGAAGAAGCTTTGAAGCCCGAGTTCAAGCAGTACATCCAGCAGGTAATCAAGAACGCCCAGGCCATGGCGGCCGCCTTCCAGCAGCTGGACGGCAAGAAGTACCGCGTGCTGACCGGCGGCACGGATAACCACATGGTGATGGTGGACATCAGCGGCACGGGCAAGAACGGCATCCAGATCGAGCGCCTGCTGGGCGAGCAGTCGATCCACCTGAACAAGAACTTCATCCCCTACGACCCGCTGCCGGTGACCGAGACCAGCGGCATCCGGGTGGGAAGCCCGCTGCTGACCACGCTGGGGGCCAAAGAGGCCGACATGGCCCAGGTCGTGCAGCTGATCGACAGGGCAATTGCCGGCGAGAAGGTAACCGCCGAAGTCCACAAGTTCATGGAAAACCTGCTGGCCCGTTAAGGCAGTGGCATGCGCTTCCAGCGCATGAGTAGTCCCACGCGCTTCCAGCGCGTGCGCCGCCATGGCCTTGAAGGCCATGGCACTACTCACGGCCTTGAAGGCCGTGCCACGGATGGCGCTGTTACTTGTATCGTTCCAGAGCGTCCGTGAACCGGAACATGGTGAAAAGGTCGGGGCGCTCGCCGCGCCCGGGGCTGTTGTTGGCCAGGTCGATGGCGTCCATGGCGAGGAACACCGGCCCCCAGTGGGCGTAGGGGCCACCCTCAAGCACGTCCCGCATCGGGGTGATCTCGACCTCTTCCAGCGCGGCCTTGCCGGCACCTTGACGTGTCAATAACGCCTGGGCCAGCTTGCCGCGAACGCCTGTGTACAGGCTTTCGTTCCAGCCGCCCTTGAGCAGCTCGTCCAGACTGAAGCGGGTGTCCTCGTGCGTGGTTGCCTCGCGCGGTTTCAGGTAAGTCTCGTACACGTAGTTGTTCCCGTCGCGCACTACCCGCAAGTGGAACCTCCAGTCCGCCTGGGCGCGCGCCCATTCGCTGGGGTCGGGGAGCGCGTCGCCGTCTTCCTCGGGGGAGTCAAACCTTCATCGAAAGGGAACTGCTGCCAGATGCGGCGCGGCGCGCGCCCTTCCACGGACAACTCCACGATGAAGCGGTACATGTTCGCCGAGACCATCAACTCGATCAACCCGTAGAAGGCCTGGCTGGTCACATCCGGTCCGGATGAGAACACGACCGGGTTGGGACTGATGCCGTCCTTGTTCTTGCCACGCAACTCGGCGGCTGCGTCCAGCTTCTCAGCATATTCACCAAGCAGCTTCTGCAGGCGATCAGTGTCCGCCTGTTTCCCGTTCACTACCCACTTGTAGTTCTCTCCGTCGGCTGTGGCTTCGACACGCAGCCAGGAAGCGTGAACCTTCACTTCCGGCTCCGGTACCGCTGTCGGATGGTCGGTGGGGGTTTCGCGCCTGTTGGAAGCGGGATCACCCTCGGCATTTCCAATACGCGCAGGGGATGCCGGATTGGCGCTGCCGACTCCGGAACCGCCACAGGCAGCAAGCAGGCAAATCAGGCAGGCGACAATCGCGTACTTCATGGGCTCTCCAACGCCGCCATGGCCTTGAAGGCCATGGCACTACTCACGGCCTGGAAGGCCGTGCCACTATTCCGTTTTGGGTTTGGCGTTGGCTGTTTGCAGGATGGTTTTTCCCGGCTCGGCCTTTACCGGGATCACGATATCCTCGTGGCCCTCGATGGTGATCACCACCTTGGCTACCTCGGGAGTGAGGTTCAGCAGCCAGGCTTCGCAACCGCCTTGTTGCCGGCTCTGCATCAGGTTGAACAGCCGCTTACCGGGCGCGACCACGTTCACCTCTTTGCCGCTTGCGTCCAGGTAGGTGGACTTGGCCTTCAACTGCACCAGGTTGCGGGCGTCCATGTTCTCGATGGTCAGCTTCAGCAGTGCCGCGGGGCTGGGCGTGACGGTCAGCCTGGTGGTCTGGCCGCGCTTGATTTCCACGCCGTCCTCGATCACCGGCTGCAGGCCGTAGGCGCTGACCACCACCTTGTACTTGCCTACGGGCACGCCCTGCACGCCGGGGTTGCTGGGGCGGCCTCTCCATTCATCATAGCCTGCCGCGCTGTTCACCTGGCCGAACGCGCTCAGGGGGTTGATCGGCAGCGCCTCTTCGTCCATATCGTCGAAGAACTGCACCCGCCAGGACGCGCCCCGCTGCTGGCCGCCCAGGGCGGGGTTGCCTTCCACCTGCAGGTCGAGGGTGCCGAAATCATCGGTCAGTTTCAGCGTCAGCGTCTGGGTCTTGGCCGTGTCCACCAGCTGCTGCGCGCCGGCCTGCATTCCGCCTTGCGGGTTCCAGGCGGTCGCTATCACCAGGTACTCGCCCCCTTCCAGGCCCACGAAGGCGACCTTGCCCGTGGCGTCCGGTTGCGCCTGGCGCGACCTGTAATTCTGTTCCGGGTCTTCAAGCTGTGTGCCGGGCATCAGCTGCACGCTGACCTGGCGGTGTTCCACGCCGGCGGGCAGTTCCAGCGAAACCGTGAAGGTCTGAAGATCAAACTCGATCTCGATGGTCTGTTCGGGCGCCGTGTCCACCTTGATGTCCCGCGTCAGCGCGATCCTCTCGCCCGTGCCGGTGATGATGCCGGCGACGGCAAGGTATTCGCCCGCCGGCACGTTCGGGTACAGCCATCCGCCCTCAATCTGCCTGGGCCGGAAGTAGCTGCGTCTTTCATGCGAGGCGAGCTTCGGATTCAAGACCGGCGCATCAATCGTGACCCCCTCCGGCAGCTTCACCAGCAGGGTGAGCCAGATGGCGTTGCGGTCGTGCAGCTCGATGGCCTGCTCGAGGCGCTGGCCGTACTGCAACTTCATGCCTTCGCCCTTGAAGCTGCCAAGCATCTGATGCCACTCATGGTGCTGTGCGCCCGGCTTTCCGAGGTACAGCAGCTCGCGCTCGGTCAGCACATAGGCGTTGCCCGCGGACTTGAACTCGTGGGTGCAGGCGCCGTCCGACCCGGTGGTCGCCTCGACAAACTCAGCGCCCCGGTGCCAATCGCTCATGACGAAGTACAGCGTGACGCCCGCGGCCGGCTTGCCGTCGCGGGTGACCGTGACGACCATGACCGGAGGCTCGGGGGCCAGCTCCAGGCTGGTGGTTTTACCTCTCTCGATTTCCACCTTGTCCTGCTTCAGCCAGCCGAGGTGGCCGGCGTAGGCGAGCACCAGGTAAGCGCCGGGCGTCATGGCTTCAATCTGGCGGACTTCGCCCCAGCTGCGATCCGCGGCGTACACGCCGCCGCGGCCGGTGTCGATGCGCAGGTTCTGCCATTCCTCGGGTTTCAGCGCGCTCAGCGTCTTGTAGTAGGTCGAGTCGCAGCGCACGGCAAAGAGCTGAAATCCGTCGAACCGATTGTCCGCGTCCAGACGCACACTCACCTGCAGCGCGCCGCCCTCGGACAACGTCACCGTCACCGGCTCCGCGGCCGGCAACTCTACCTCGACCTCGGCGCGGGCGTGGCCCTTGGCCTGCACGGTGATCAGCCACTTGCCGCGCCGCAGGCCGGTGATGGTGGTGTTTTCGGCCGTGAGGTTGCCGGAGCGAACGAATTCGCGGTCGTAGTTGGGCGGGCGCACCCCCTCGAGCATGCGCGCGGTCACGCTGTAGGTTTCGATGCCGGAACTGCCGTCGCTGAGTGCGATCACGTTCAGCGAGATCATCGGGTCCAGCTGCAGGTCACCCAGGTCGGTGACCTCGCCGGCCTTGATGCTGAGCTTGTGTTGGATTTCCCAGAAACCGTTCTGGCGCACACTGAGCACGAAATCGCCCTCAACGATGCCGCTCAACTCCCCGACCCCGTCCGCCAGCACCGGGTTGCGCCAGTGGTTGTTGCCCTGCAGCGTGCAGCTGGCATTGACGGGCGCGTCGTCTTCGCTGTTGATCACACGGAACTTCAGCGAGCCGCCGGGTACCACGATCAGGGCGCCCAGGTCGTTGTCGCCATCGCGCAAGCCGATGTCACGCGCGGCCTTGGAAGTGGTCGAGAATGCCAGCTTGCCGCCCAGGGGCGAAAGCGTGCAACTGCCGGCCGGCAGTGTCTCGTCGCTCAGCTTGAACGAGCCTTCAGCGTCAGTCTTGAGCGTCCAGCTTCGGGCTTCCTGCACGTACTCGTACTGCCCGGTGCCGCGTCTGCGCCCTCCATCCCGGTCCGGATTCCAGCGCCGGGTATGGACCAGGGTGACGAGCTGCAGCTCGAGGTCAGGCACCGGCTTGCGGTCACTCAGGTTGATTACGCTCCCTCGCACCGTGACTACCTGGCTCAGGTTGGTGAACACCGACTGCGATTCATCGCCGGCCGTGAGCTGCACATTGGCGACATAGGGCCGGAAGCCCTCGCGGCGCGCGGTCAGTCTGGCGTGGCAGTACTCGGCCTCGATCTGCTGCTTGTCACGCCAGATGCCACGGGTGGGGCGCACGCCTTCGCCCTCGAAGCTGAACTCGACCTTCAGGCGCAGGGCGCCGGCCTTGTCGGTTTCGCCTTCGCCACTGACTACCACCTTGGCGTACTTGCCATTGGCCTCCTCGGTGGCGGCCAATGATTCGGCGTTCGGGTGACCCCAGAGCGGGTCGGCCTCGAGAGTGATCTTGATGCCGGAGTGATCGGAGGCGCCCGGCAGCTTGATGTTGCAGAACACCGTTGCTTCGTGCGCCCACAGGGGCGCGGCCAGCAACGTGAGCAGGATCAGGAAACGGGCCATGGGAACCTCCGCGGCGACTTAAGGATACACCGACGCGATACTAGTCAACTAAACGCGACAGGTCCAACGAAACGCGACAGGTCCAACGAAACGTGCGACGCCGCGGAAAAGCCGCGGCGTCGTGCCCTGGTCGGGATGGCGGGGTCACAGCGTGTAGGTACGCCAGGTCCCCCTGATCATGTTGGCGGATTCGCCGTAGGCCTTCATGAAGTAAGGCGGCGTGGTGAACTTCAGCCGGTAGTCGGTGTCGTAGTTGCGGCGGTCAAAGTTGCTGGCGAGCGCGGTGGACGGGTAATCGCCGTTGATGATGCCGCCGCACACCCACAGTTCACGGCTGGTGCCGGGGCCGATCGCGCCGCGCGCCGCCTTGTCAACGCCCATGTAGACGCCGTCCAGGCTGTACTGGTTGATGAAGTGGCCGATGTCGGGCGGGTCGCGGCTGGGATCGTCGACGACGTCGGCGTAGTCGGGCAGCGGCGTCCACAGGATGGTCTCGAACGTGGTGTTGCGGTTGGACAGCACGCCCAGCATCTCGCGGTAGGCCAGCGCCTGCTCGCTGGTCTTTTCCGTGAAGCGGCGCAGGTTGGGGTTGTCCAGCAGAGTCTGGTAGCTGACGTTGTCGGTGATACGCACGTCGTGCTCGCAGGCGATGGTCACGCGCTTGAAGTCCAGCACGCCCCACAGGTCGAGCTCGTTGTGCGAAGCGTAGTTGGCGGTCTGGGCGGTGGCGCCCCAGCTGTCCACGCCCACCGGCGCGCGGTCGCTGTCAATGTAGATCACGCTGTTGTCCGGGATCTCCAGCTGCTCTGTGCGCACTTCATAGTGGTTCGGATTGTAATTGGTGCCGGTGCCGGTGAAACGGTACTCGAAGGTGCGGATGAACTGCTGGCCCACCAGCTGGAGCGAGATGGTGTTGGCATAGAACAGCGTGCCGCTGGCCGCCGCGGCCGTGCGCATGGGCGCCAGCCCGTAGGCCTCGGGCGGTATGGTCACGATCGGCGCGTGCTCGGTGAAGCCCTTCTTGAAGTTGTAGACGTAGTCCACGTAGTTCAGCACGCGCTCGCTGGTGTCCACGCTGCCGAAGAACTCGATGCCCGGCTGGTTGGCGAGGTTGATGCTGCCGCGGGCGTAGAAGTCGCCCACGCACTTGAAGTAGCTGCCGATCAGTGTGGTGTTCCGCGAACCGAAAAACAGCGCGTAATCGGCGAAGTTCGCGGCCTGGATCTTGTACTCGACCACCCGGTTGCGCTCGAATGCGCCGTAGGCGATGCCGCGCAGGCGCGCGTGCGTCACGCCCGGATAGCCCAGCGGCATCGCCTGCACCTGTACCCTAAGCCCGTTGATCTCGAGTTGCCCGCCGACGTCGTTCCACCCGCTGGATGGCACCAGGGATGACCAGTCGTCCTGCACGCCCGGCACCAGGGTGAAACGCCCGCGCATGGTTTCCAGGCCGGCCTCGGCGGCGATCAGCAGCCGCACGTCATAACTGGCGCGCACCATACCCATGCGGGTGATCATGGACATGGAAAGCAGCGCCATGCCGGCCACCGCGATGACGACGAACAGCAGCATGGCGGCTTCCAGGACGCTGCCGCGACGGGAGTGGTTCAAGTGGACACGCACGGTTGATCTCCGGTTACAGGTCGCTGAAGGGGCGCCGATCAACGTGAAAACGTCGCAAATGCACCTTCTCATCCATGGCCGGGACGAGGGAAACCGTGACTTCGGAGATTGGGGGTCAGCGCGAAAGGCGGGTCGATATCGCCGCCACTGCCTTGGCGATCCGGCGGGTGCGGGTTTCCGGCTTCTTGGCCTCTTCGATGGCTTCGACGTGCTCGCGCTGGTGACTGTAGCTGAGTCGCTGCCACTGGGCCCAGGCCTTGGCTGCCTTGAGCGCCTTCACCAGGTCGGCAGGCGGGTTGATTTCGCGCTTGTCGGTGTCGAGCTCGAGCGTCACGCGCACCAGCTGGCCGCCCCGCACGCCCGCGGCCTCGCGGTTGCTGCGGCGCAGTGGAATGAACGTCTGGCCGCCCATGCGCGCGATGGTGCTGCGGAAGGTGTAGCTGTTGAGCGTGACCTTCACCGGCGCGCGGACTTTACCGAACACCGGCTTGGGATCAAAGGGAACCTCAATGGCGCACGTGGACGAGTCATCGTCCGAGATGATAGTGGTGGTGTAGTTCCGCACAGTCACGGGTTAAAGGATAGCAGGTGCACCGGCATCGGCGAAACACAAGCCTGCCATGGCGCCTGCAGTACAGTGGCCTGCCCACGCGGGCCGCGACCGTGCGGGTTTCCGCATCAACGCCACCTCGGCGCGCCTTCCTTGATCCAGTCGATCAGCGTCTGCTGGTCTTCATCACTCAGCCCGACCTCGATGCTGGGCGCGCCTTGCTCGTCGAAGGCACGCGGCATCTTGCCCTCCACGGCCGTGATGTAGATCAGCCGCGACTTGCCCGGGTGGCCGGGCACGACGGTTTTAGTCTCGATCAGCTTGTCGTAGTCGAGAATCCAGTCCAGCGGCGTGGTCTCGCCATAGGCCTTCTTGCCCGGCTGGCCGTGGCAGCCCCAGCAATTGTCGCGCAGCACGGTGTAAGCTCGCTGGGCCAGTTCGTTCACCGGCTCAGGCGCAGGCTCAACGACCGGGTCCGGCTCGGGCTCTGCACCGCGCGCCGAGGGCAGACGCTCCGCAGCACACGCAGCCAACAAAGCCGCCAGACCCAAGAGAAGAACTCTACGCATGGCCGGATTGTAGCTTGGCAGCAGGTAAGCATCAGCGAATTTGAGAGCGCTCGAGGAGGTAGGTCTCGTCCTGCCACGTCCCGTCGCTTGCAGAACCGCCGTATAAGATCAAGCGCTTCGTGGCCGGGTCCCACGCAATCGTGGACCCAATTCGCTCCGGCGAGCCAGAGAAGCGCGCGAGAAGACGCCAGTCGATCCCATCCCAACCCCAAGTCTCAGCCTCGAAGCCGTCCGGGCCGTGCACGACCAGCAGTTCGTTCACCGGATCCCACACTGGAAGCAGCCACTGCGATTGCCGCTCTGACGAGAGCGGCGGGCTGGTTTCCGGGTGTAGCTGCGTCCAACTGTCGCCCAGCAGCTCCCAGGTTTCTACGCCGCGCTCGCCTCTCGTGAGCAATATGCAGGAAGCGGATTTTGGACAATAGCCAAAGGCGATCAAATACGATGCCGGCGGCTTGCCTTGCGTGACAAGCGTTTCCGCCTTGCCCGACCGCCAAGTCCAGGTTTCGTTGCTCGGACTCATAGTCTCGTCCGGCGGCAGGATTTGTTCGACACCGCCGTGCCAGATGATTCGATCGTTCGCCTCGTCGAATGTGACGCCGAAGCCAGTCCTCTGCCGGAAGTCGACCTTGAACCCATCGACGTACTCGATGCCGCTCCCAGTCCACATCGCGAGGTAAGAGAAGAACATCTTGTACCCGCCGTTATGCAGGTAGTAGCTCCGCCCGCGAGTCGCGTCGTGGACGCCAATCATCGAAATCTCGTGGGTCCATTTCAGGTCATCGATGCTTGACCACGCATCTCCGGTCCATACCCAGCCGCGAAGGCGCTCTTCTTCTTTGGCTCCCCAAGTGAAAGTGGCGGGACGCCCTTGTGGGTCGGCTGAAAGCACCGCGCCATACTCGCCCGCATCGGTTGGTCCTTCTTCCGATACAAGCTTCCATTCCAACTCGAATGACTCTTCTAGAGTCGCTGGTGGGTTCCTGCCTGTTGCAGCCCGTGACGCAGGCACACGCTCAGAAGCGCACGCCGCGATGAGTGTCGCCAAACCCATTAGGAGAACTCTACGCACGGGTAGATTGTAGTAATCTGCTGCTGACAATCACACTGGAGCGGTTCACGCGGCGAAGCCGCGTGTCCCCGGCCTTTCGGCCGGGGCTCTACGCGTAGGGCATCTCGGGAACTTTATCGAGCAAGCGTTGGTAGACCGCGAGCGCGCCGCGGTGGTGGCTGGTGTGTTCTTCTATGCCGCCCACGATGCTGGTGCGCGGGAAGCCGCCCATGACGGGGCCGGCGATCGGCTTGTCCCATTCCTCTTCCGGCAGCTCGGCCAGCTTGTGCAGCAGCTCGTTGCTTGCCTTCTCGTGCCAGGCGCGCGCCTGGGTCAGGCTGTTGCAGGCCGTGATGTGCTGGTGGTGTTTGGCGAAGTCCATGTCCATGCCGGATGGGCTTAAGGCGCCCTGCAGGAACCAGTCGATGGTCTGGGCCACGTGCGCCACCTGGTGCGCGACGGTGTACATGCCGGGCTTGGGCGCGAAGCCGCTGTCGGCCTCTTCCAGCTTGCTGGTGGACTTGTCGAAAAACAGCTTGGTCAGCTTGATGGTGTTGATCAACCGTTCACGGTCCATGTGCGGCCTCCTGTGAAGGTTTTAACCACGAAGGGCCACCAAGGACCACGAAGAAAAACCAAAGCCCGGGATGCTAATCCCGGGCGGTTCAGCCTGTGTCTGCGAGTCCGTGGTTAAGCGCCCGGTGTTTGCACACCATCACTGCGGGGCTAAGCAGCACGACTCTCGCCCTTGTATTTTGGCGCGGAGCGCCTTCACAGTGGAAGCCCCCACCGAACGCCACAGGCGTTCGGTGGGGGTAATCTCCGGAAGAACGATCAAAGGCGCGGAGCGCCGACACACTGGCGGCGTTTGCCGCGGGAACCAATCGGCCGCAAGCGGCCGTTGTGCCGGCGCTCCGCGCCTCCACAGACTCTTGCGGAACAAACCCCCAGCTTACGCTGGGGGCTAACCTTGTAGGCCTGCTCCGCAGGCCAAGAGGCAACTGCCACCTTCTTGAGTACGCGGCACGAGGTGCTGCTCCCGTGCCACGCTTCGTTTCGCGGCCTAGTTCAGTCCGGCATGCTGCTTCACGAACTCCAGCGCCTGCTCTCTCGTTTCGAGGCGGCCTTCGAGGATTTCGTCCTCCACGGCCGTGAGCAGTTCCCTGTAGCGCGGGCCGGGCGGCAGCCCCAGCGCCTTCAGGTCGTTGCCGTCGATGGGCAGCTTGGGCTTCAGCTTCTCGGGCTCGCGCTGGAACTCGTGGAGCTTGGCCACCACATACTTGTAAGTCTCCAGCGTGCCGGGGCCGGCCAGGCAGTCGATGCGGTGCAGCTCAAGGTCTTCGTCGAAGTGCGGCTTGCGCACAAAACGCTTGAGCGTGGCGGTTTTCATCTTCGGCACGTTGATGAAGCGCAGGTGATCCTCCACCAGCGACTGCACGCGGGTGATCACCTCGGTCGGGAATTTCAGGCGGCGCAAAATCTCGCCCGCCATCTCCGCGCCCAGCTTGTCGTGGCCGTTGAAGCGAATGCGGTCGGTGGAGTCGTCGAAAGTCGGCGGCTTGCCCACGTCGTGCAGCAGCACGCCCAGGGCCAGCGTGAGGCTGACCGGGTGCGGCATCAGGTCCAGCGCCAGCATGGTGTGCACCCACACGTCGCCCTCGGGGTGGAACTCGGGCGGCTGCTGCACGCCCACCATGGCGCTGATCTCGGGCAGAATCGCGTCCAGCAGCCCGGTCTCCAGCATCAGCCGGAAGCCGCGGCTCTGGCCGCGCGTGGTCAGCAGGCGGCTCAGCTCGGCCTGGATGCGCTCGGCGCTGACCACCCTGAGCTCGGCGCTCATGTCGCCCACGGCCTTCAAGGTGGCGTCGTCGATGTCGAAGTTCAGGCCGGCGGCGAAGCGCACGGCGCGCAGCAGGCGCAGCTTGTCTTCTTTGAAGCGCACGCGCGGGTCGCCCACGGCGCGGATCACGCGGGCGTCCAGGTCGCGCAGGCCGCCGACGTAGTCGTGCACTTCGCCGCTTTCCGGGTCGAGAAACAGCGCGTTGATGGTGAAGTCGCGGCGCGCGGCGTCTTCGGCCGCGCTGGTGAAGCGCACGGAGCTGGGGTGACGGCCGTCCAGGTAGGGCCCATCGAAGCGAAAGGTCGCGACCTCGACGTCGAGGCCCTCGATGGTTTCGTCCAGCACCTTGATCACGCCGAAGGCCTTGCCGACCGCGACGGTGCGCGGGAACAGGGCCTCGACCTGGTCGGGGGGTGGCGCTGGTGGCGACGTCGTAATCCTTGGGCTCGCGCTTGAGCAGCAGGTCGCGCACGCAGCCGCCCGCCAGCAAAGCCTCATGGCCGGCGGCGCGCAGGGTGCGCACCACGCGTTTCGCCAAGGCCACAGCCGGGATGTTGGGCAACTCGATCATGCAACCTCCAGTCTAGGGATGACGCACGAGAGTTGCAGGAAGGGAAACAGCGAATTACCAACAACCAATGTTCGATTACCAGTTCATCCGCGTGGCCGGTCGGAAGCGTCATTGGAAATTGGTAATTGGTTATTGGTAATTTGCTGTTCACCCCGCGCACGACGGAAGAGTGAGCCCGCAACCGCGTGCCAGACCAGCCCAAACGCGATCAGCCCCAGGCCGATGGCCCAGACCTGCCACTCGACCCAGAAGGCCAGGAACAGGCAGCTCAGCAGGCCGACGACCGCAATCCAGCGTGGGAAGCGGCGCTGCCCGGGTGGCAGCAGCAGCGCGCTGGCGTTGGTGATGGCGTAGTACACCAGCACCGTGAACGCGCTGAAGCTCCAGGTCTTTTTCACGTCGCCGATCAGCACCAGCCCGGCGATCACCAGGCCGGTCAGGATCACGGCCGGCACGGGCGTGGTGCCGCTGGCGTTCACGCGCGCCAGCAGACGGGGCATGTCGCCGCGCCGCCCCATGGCCAGCCACACGCGGCTGAGCCCCAGCACCAGGTTCAGCAGCACGCCCAGCATGGCCACCATGGCGCCCTGGGCGACGATCCACTTCACCGGTGCGCTGAAGCTCACGGCCGAAACCAGCGGCGCGCCCTCCACCATGCGGCCGCCCAGGCCAACCAGCACGGCCGCGACACTGGCGTACAGCAGGGCCGATGCGACCAGGGTCAGGATCATGGCGCGGGGGATGTTCTTGGCGGGCTCATGGATTTCCTCGCCCATGGTGGCGATGCGCCCGTAGCCGGTGTAGGCGACGAAGGCCAGGGCCGCGGCCTCAAGCAGGCCGGGCGCGCCGCCTTCAAAGAACGGGCGGAAGTTCGCCGTGGAGGCGCGACCGGCGCCGATGACGATGAAGGCCAGCAGCGCGCCGCAACCCAGCAGCACCAGCACGGCGTTCAGCCAGTTGCTGCGGCGCAGGCCGGAAAGCACCAGCGCGGTCAGCAGCACCACGGCGCAGAGCGCGATCGCCACCCGCAGCCAGTGGCCGTGCAGGCCCAGCCCGTTCATCAGGTAGCCGGCGAAGCCCAGCGCGGCCGTGGCCGCGCTGGCGGATTTCGCCACCAGGAACATCCAGCCGGCGGTGAAGCCCGCGCGCCCTGACATCAGGCGATAGGCGTACTCGTAGGTGCCGCCGCTGACCGGGTGTGAAGCGGCAAGCTGCGCGCTGTTGAGCCCGTTGGCGGTGGCGACGCCGGCGGCGATCAGCACGGCCAGCAGCACCGAGGGGCCGGCGACGTCAGCCGCCAGGCCGATGCTGACAAAGATGCCGGTGCCGACGATGGAGCCCAGGCCCAGCAGGACCGCGCCGCCCACACCCACGGTGCGCTTGAGCTGCGTCATGGGCCGGGATGATAGCGGGGCGCTTTCAGGACGTCCCGCGCAACCGGCCGCGGCTGTGCAGAAAAAAGAAACGCGCAGCGCCCGTGGGGCGCTGCGCGGGGATGGATGCGTTCACCTGCTTAGGTGTTCGGGCCTTCGTACTCGATGTCCCGGCTGGGGTCATCGTAGTCGTAGTTGAAGAAGAACCGGTCGAACGTGCGGTGCATGTTGTCCAGGTCTTCATTCCAGGCACGAAGGTGGTTCAGGTTGTGGGTCCAGTCCACGAACGAGAAGCAGCCGCTCAGCATCGAGCCCACAAACACCAGCAGCAGCACTGCAACGGACTTGCGCATGATACTCCCCATCAATCCAAGGGGTCTGACCCAGGGGTCAATCTGCTCAGGGGTAATGTCTGGCGGGGGACATTTGACGATAACCTGCCGAAAACCTATTTCAAGCCCGATTTCGTCTTCCTTGCGTCACCGTCACCCGCCAGCCGACGGCCGACAATCAACCCGGCCGCGATCAGGGTCGCCAGACCGCTTACCGCCATGCTGTAGCCGTGGCTGCGCCGGAACTCGGTGCGCTCGGCCTCGTCGGCCAGCTCGCCGTTGACCCAGGTGCTGTTTTCGCGCAATTCGGCCATGCGGGGCGCGAACCAGAACTGGGTCAGGCCGGCGCAGGCCAGCATCAGCAGCGACGCCGCAGCCATGATCTTGAAGGCCCGCCCCGCCCGGGCCGCGTACAGGCAGCCCACGGTGGCCACCAGGGCCGTCACCAGCATGGGCCAGCCCAGCCGGTCGAACATGGTGCCGGCCAGGGTGTTGGCGATGTGCTTGGGGAAGCCCTGCTCGCGCGAGACGCCGAAAATCACGCTGGCCGCCACGCTGGTGCCCACGGCCGTGCCCACCAGCACGCCAAGGCACAGGTCGGTGAAGGCATGGATCAGGCGGGAGCCTTTCATGGGGCCGATGATGCCCGGATCGGCGCGCGATTCCAGCCCCGGCCGTTCGAATCGGTCAGCCCGGTTGTAATCGCCAGATGAGAGCCCGCAGAGGATACTGGGCCCATGAAAGGAGCAGGGGCGATGACCAACCTTGACACGCAAGTCGAGCGCAGGGAACGAGTTGTGCAAGATGTCGTGGACGCGAGCCAGAGCCACACGTTCTGGCTGCTGGACCTGGTGGGCAGAGTAGTCGGCGTGCTGCTTTGGTGGCGATAGGGGCGGGGTCAGACCCTCTTTTTGGAACAAAAAGAGGGTCTGACCCCTCGAGTGCTGACGTCGGTGCAATGAGAAAGGGGTCAGACCCTCTTTTCAAAATACGAAAAGAGGGTCAGACCCCGGAGAAACGGGAAGGGGCTGTTCAGTGGGTGACGCTCGGGAACAAGGTGACAAGCTGAAGGGCTGCCTCGAGTTCAGCGTGGTAGGCCTGGCCTGCCTCGCCATGAGCATCGGCGGCGCGTTGTTCTGGTGGTTCGTGTAAGCCGGAGCGCGGGCGTCCCGCCCAATACTGCGGGGTTAAGGCGAAACAGTCGTCGGTTTAGCTCTTTGGCGCGGAGCGCCTGCACAGTGGAAGCCCCCACCGAACGCCTCCGGCGTTCGGTGGGGGTAATCGGCGGAAGAACGATCAAAGGCGCGGAGCGCCGACACACTCGCGGCGCTTGCCGCGAGGACCGATCGGCCGCAAGCGGCCGTTGTGCCGGCGCTCCGCGCCTCTCAAACCTCTTTTGCCCGTAACCCCCGCCTTGTTGGCGCCTCGCTGCGCTAGGCGCCAACCGGCGGGGGCTAACAATTGTTACGGCGCTCCGCGCCTGACTGCCGATACAATCTGCACGTCGGAGTCTGCCGCGAAACTCCTTAACCCCGCAGTATTGGGCGTCCCGCCCGCCCTACTTGCCGGCCTGGCTGGCTTCGGCGCGCTTGGCGTTGGCGGCCTGGATGTCCGTGGCGGCCTGCACCGACTGCTTGAGGCCCTCGCGCACGGCGTCTTCGGTGCGGCTCAGGAACCATCCCGGCGCGATGCCCAGCAGGAAGATCAGCGCCACGATCGGCGCGGCGAAGGTCAGCTCGGTGGTGGTGACGTCCTTCAGGCTCATGTTCTCGGCCTTGGTGATCTTGCCGAAGAACACGCGCTGGTAGCTCCAGAGCATGTAAACCGCGCCCAGCACCACGCCGGTGGCCGCCAGCACCGCCAGCGTGCTGTGGAAGTTCCAGCTCCAGCCGTCGCTCAGGCCGTTGAGGTCGCCGCCGAAGGTGCCGATCAGGATCAGGAACTCGCCCACGAAGCCGTTGGTACCGGGCAGGCCGACGCTGGCCAGCGTCGCGATCATGAACAGGATGGCGAACTTGGGCATCACCTTGGCGATGCCGCCGTACTCGTCGAACAGGCGGGTGTGGCGGCGCTCGTAAACGATGCCGATC
The DNA here is from genome assembly GCA_027493625.1 of Planctomycetota bacterium. GTDB lineage: Bacteria > Planctomycetota > UBA8742 > UBA2392 > UBA2392 > JACKID01. The sequence goes on from JAOSKM010000003.1 coordinate 833,064, forward strand.
AGGAGGAACAGCAGGCCGGTGGAAAGGCCGTGATTGATGCTCTGGATCAGGGCGCCCTGGGTGGCGATCAGGTTGAAGCTGAAAATGCCCAGCACGATGAAGCCCATGTGGGCGACGGAGCTGTAGGCCACCATGCGCTTCCAGTCGCCGTTGGAGATCAGCTGGGCGATCGCCATCATCGAACCATAGATCACGCCGATCACCGCCAGCACGCAGATCGCGGGGCCCAGCGCGAACGCGGGCTCAGGGAACAGCGGGATGGCAAAACGCAGCATGCCGTAGGTGCCCAGTTTCAGCAGCACGCCCGCCAGCACCACGGAGCCGCCGGTCGGCGCTTCGGTGTGGGCGTCCGGCAGCCAGGTATGGAACGGGAACAGCGGCGTCTTGACCGCGAAGCTGAGCATGAAGGCCAGGAAGCAGGCGTATTGCGCGCCCTTGCTGAACTCGCCGGTCAGGGCCAGCTGCGGCAGGATGGTGGTCAGCTCGCGAATGTCGAAGGTGCCCGCCAGGTTGGCGATGTACAGCACGGCCAGGAACATCAGCAATGAGCCGACCAGGGTGTGGACAAAGAACTTGATGGCGGCCGCGCGTCGCCCCTCGGGGTCGCTGCCCCAGACGCCGATCAGCAGGTACATGGGGATCAGCATCAGCTCGAAGAACACGTAGAACAGGAACAGGTCCAGCGCGCAGAAGCTGCCGATCACGCCGGTTTCCAGCACCAGCATGGCGATGAAGAACTCTTTGACGCGCTTGTGGATGTTGGTGCTGCAGCTCAGCATCACGATGGGGCCGAGCAGCGTGGTGAGCAGCACCAGGAACAGGCTGATGCCGTCCACGCCCATGGCGTACCGGATGTTGAAAGCGGGGATCCACTCCATGCTTTCAACCATCTGGAAGTGGGCGCCGTACTTGAACTCGAACAGGATCGGCAGGCTGGCCACGAAGGTGATCAGGCTGAAGAAGATGGCCGTGGCCTTGATCTCGCGGGCGCGCTTGCCGTTGATGAACGTGATGAACAGCGCGCCCACCAGCGGCAGGAACGTGATCACGCTCAGGTGATGCTTCAGGTTCTGCGGGTCGAAGGCCGCTGCCAGGAAGTCCATGCTGTCACCGTTAGAGGGTCAGACCCCTTTTCGCAAGCGAAAAGGGAGTCAGACCCTTGTCGCTAATGCGTCGCCGGATGTTAGAGGGGAAGGGCGTGAAGGCAAGGGCTTTCGATTGCGGTTTGGGTCACAGCGCGCGCCGGGTTTGCCGGGAACGACAGACGGCGGGTCTCCCCGCCGTCCGCAGTCTGCACCGGGCGTTTGCTACTTCTCTTCAGCGTCCTTCTTTGCGCGCTCGGCCTTGCGTTTCTCGAGGTCTTCCTTGCGCTTGGCGAGCTTCTCCGCGTCAGCCTTGCGGGCCTCTTCCGCGGCCTTGCGGGCTTCTTCGGCTTTCTTGATCTCGGCCGGGTCCTGGGCGCGTCTGGCGTCCTCGATGCCCTTCTTCCAGGCGGCCTCGGCATCCTTCAGGAACTGCTTCTTTTCGACCGTGACTCGAGAAAGGTCCTTTTCCTCGATGCCGGAATCCTCGCCCTCGGCCTCGATCTGTTCCTTCATCAGCTGGTCTTCGAAGTCGCACAGCTTCTCGCTCAGCGTGACGTACAGGTTCTCGGCCAACTCCTCGATCGCGTTGCGGTAGTCGCCCTGGCGGGCCATGTCCTTGAGCACGGCGGAGTCGATCAGCCTGGACTTTTCGCCCCCGAAGGCGTCCAGCGCGATCTGCCACTCCTGCTCGAACACCCAGGCCATCCGCTTTTCGTCGCTGATGTCTTGGTAGTCGCTCTCCTCAGCTACCCTTAGCTCGGCCTTGGTGAGCTTGTGGTCGCTGTTGGCGTCCAGCGCGGCGAAAACATAAGGCGTGATGACGTAGCTGGTTTCGTCGTACTTGATGCCGACGGCCTGCAGTTTCTCTTCGCGGGCCATCTCATCCTTGATGGCGCAGGCCTCCTTCATTTCCTTGAGGTACTGGTTGCGCAGCTTGCGTGCTTCCTCGGCAGTGATTTTGCCGTCCTTGTTGGCGTCGGCCATCCGGAAGCAGGTATCGACGATGGTGTATTCGAGCCCGATGACGCCCTGGGCGGTCAACGCGGGCGCAAGCAGCATCAGGACGGCGGGAATCACGAGTTTCATATGCAGCTCCTGGAGAGTTGGGAGAGAACAGGCCCGCAGCCGGCCGGCGTCGGACCATGCCGGCAGCTTACGCCGGCATTAGCCGATCCGGAAACACGAACGCTGCCGGAGCAGTATCTCGCGTCGCGTATCGGCAAACAGGGGGCCGGCCTTACGGATTGCCGAAACTGGCCTCAGGCCGTCGGGAAGCCTTCCGCCTGCTTTACGCGCTCGGCCTGGTTGAGGTGGCGGTGGCTGTGCAGGTGCGTGATCTCGAAGATCTGCGCGGCCGTCATACGGAACAACGCCAGCACCGGTGAGCCGAAGCGCACCTTGCCCAGCGCCAGCCCTTCCGCCTGCCCGGCCAGTTCCGCCAGCTTCTCTGCGTGGCTGCGGAACTGCTCAACCTGCTCGGCCAGCTTCAGGTTGCTGCGCTTTGGCTTGAACGCGCCGGGCGCGGGCACCTTAGGCGCCTGCGGGCCCTGGCGCAGGTTGTTGAGGATGTAACGGCCGATCCAGGTGCCGTTGCCGTAGGGCTCACCGCCTGTCAGGCCTTTGCTGCGGGCCTTGGCCAGCGCGGGCTCGAGCTTCTGCACATAGAGTCGGTTGGTCAGGTTGATGTGCTCGAGGCACTCGTTGATCGACCACTTCTTCGGCGCCGGGCGGAAGTTGGCCTGCTCGTCGCTCAGGCCGGCCGTGAGGGCTTCCATGCGGCGGATGGCTTCGTGCATCTGCGCGGCGGCGGTAACCAGCATGGGGATGCGGGTGTCGTTCATGGCTACAGGTCCAGCTCGCACAGTACGGGGGTATGGTCGCTGGGTTGCTCCCAGGTTCTGGGTTCCAGGTCGATCCAGGCCTTCTTTACGCTGTCTTTCAGCGCGTGGCTGACCCAGATCTGGTCGATGCGCATGCCGTGGTCCTTGGCGAAACCGCCGCCGCGGTAATCCCACCATGAATACAGGCCGGGCTTGTCGTCCACCAGGCGCAGGCTGTCGTGCAGGCCCCAGTCGGCGAAGTGCTTCAGCCACTTGTGCTCGTCGGGGTGGAAGCCGATTTCACCCTTCAGCTTCCTGGGGTCCCAGACGTCGCGGTCGGCGGGCGCGATGTTGAAGTCGCCGCACAGGGCCACGGGCTCAGTGGGCTTGCCGATGCCGTCCAGGTGCTCGCGCAGCGCCTTGTAGAAGCGCTGCTTGTACTGGAACTTGTCGCTGTCCACGGCCTGGCCGTTGGGCGCGTACACGCTGAACACGTGCACGCCCTCGATCACCGCCTCGATCAGCCGCGCCTGGCCCTCCTCGCCGGGGAAGCCCTCGATCACTTCCTCAATGGGCAGGCGCGACAGGATTGCCACGCCGTTGTAGGTGGGCTGGCCGTAAACCGCGGCCTCGTAGCCGGCGTTGCCGACTTCATCGAAGGGGAACCTGTCGGTTTCCAGCTTGAGTTCCTGCAGGCAGACCACATCGGGCTGGGCCTGCTGCAGCCAGTCCAGCAGATGCTGCCTGCGGGCGCGGATCGAGTTCACGTTCCAGGTGGCGATCAGCACGACAGGTTCCAGGTTTCAGGGTCCAGCCAATGTAACGTTGTCTCCAAAACCGCCTTCCTGATAGCGATTGACGCCGCAACACGCAACGCCGGCGATACAGGTTCCCTGAAACCTGACCCCTGCAACCAGAAACCTAAAAATAATACGTGTACCCGATCAGCAGGCTGATCGCGAAGTAGCTGATATCGGTGCGACTGGTGCTGCCGGTCAGCAGGCGATCCTCCGACACGTTGTCGAAGCTGATCGGCTGTTCGGTGCGACCGGCGCCCATCACCAGCTGCAGGCCGACCATCAGCTCATGCTTGGACGCGCCGTTGTCCTGGCGCGTGGTGTAGGCGATGCCCGTATCGAAATGGAACAGGTCCCACGAGCTGATGCCGAAGTGCAGGCCGTGGTGGTTCAGGTAATCGGCCGCGGCGTCACGGCGCATGCTCCAGAAACCGGACCAGTCAGGGCTGAACTCGGTCTCGAGCCCGATCGCGACGTTGAAGGCGCCGCGCTTGGCGTCGTAGATGGTAAGCAGTTCGCGACTGCTTTCGCTGCCGGGCGCGCCGAGGATGAAGGCCTTGTCGCCGACCGGCGCCGCGGGCGAGTAGCGCCCCACGGGCAGGTACCACTCGGCGGCAACAGCCAGCACCACGGGGCCGAAGTCGTAGTCCACGCCGGTGGCGAACGACCAGGGCGTGCGATACTGGGTGGGCACGCCGTCGCGGCGGTCGTTGGCCTCGAACTGGTCGCTGGTGCCGTTGCCGTCGATGTCCAGGTCGTCCACGCTGATCTGGCGCCGCACGGTGGCCGCGCCGAACAGGTTGACGCTGGGGGTGGTGACGGTCAGTCCCATCTTCAGCCCGCCGAACTGCGCCGAGACGCCCATTTTCCAGAGCGTGCGCACGTTCCAGAAGTCGAAGCCCGCGATGTTGTCCGCCCCGAAAGTCTGGCCGCCCGCTACCGCACGGGTGGTAATGTTGAAGTCCTGCTCTTCAAAGCGCAGGCAGCCGAAGTGCGTTACTCCCACGCCCAGCCAGTCCGTGATCGCCCAGCCGAAGCTGAGCCCCGCCCAGTACTCCTCCGTGTTGGTGCGGAACTGGAAGCTGCCGATGTATTGCTCCGGCCCGGCCGAGCGCGCGTCGTCGATCACGTTGCGGGTGTCCTCGATGCGCGTGCTGACGTTTGCGTTGAAGTACTGGCGGGCCATGATCTGGAAACCCATGGCGATGCCGGGCTGGTCAAACAGGAAAACGCCCGAGCCCGCCAGCGGGATGATGTCGCCCCGCGTGCTGGTGAGGTTCAGCCCTTTGCCCGCCCCGTCCGTGATGGTGAGCGTGCTGAGCTGGTAGGCGTCGGCGCTGACCTTCAGCGAATCGTTTGAAATCCAGCCCAGGCGGCCGGGATTGTAGTAGCAGGCGCTGGTGTCGCTGACGCCGCCGACCACCGCACCGCCCATCAGCGCCGAGCGTGTGCCGAACTGGTGGGTCCAGTAGTGGTTGTCCTGGGCGGCAAGTCCGCCGCCAATCAGCAGCAAAGCGAGGAGAGCTCGCAGCATGGCAGGTTTCAGGGTTCAGGTTTCAGGGGTCAGGTAGACTACACGCCCTCCCCTGAAACCTGAAACCTGAAACCTCAAACCCGTTACAGGTGGTGGTGGACCGACTCTTCGAAGTAGGGGTCCTTCTTGGCCAGCAGCGGCGCCTTCTCGAGAACCTTCAACGTCACGAGCAGGAACAGCCCCATCACGCCCACCACGATTCCGATCTGCCAGAAGGTGGCGTAGGGCATCCAGTGCGGTACGGGCATGCCCGCCTCGTTGGCATGCGGCTTGGGCGTCACGTACTGCCAGAGGTCGACGAAGCGGCCCAGCAGTGCGATTCCCGCCGCGATGGCGAGGATCTTTGTGTTCCGCTTGTTGGGGCGCGGCAGCAGGATGAAGAACACCAGCCCCCAGTTCAGCAGCGGGTTCAGCACGAAGGTCACCCAGAACCAGGCGTTATCCCAGCGCGCGATGTAGTGCACCGTCTCTTCCGGGATGTTCGAGTACCAGATCAGCATGAACTGGCAGAACCAGATGTAGGCCCAGAAGGTCGCGGTGGCCAGCAGCCAGATGCCCAGGTTGTGGAAGTGGTTCTCGTTCACAGCCGTGCGCAGGTAGCCCATGCGGCGCAGCAGCAGCAGCACCAGGATCAGCATGGCGAAGCCGCTCTCGACGATGCCGGCAAACTGGTAGACACCGAACATGGTGCTGAACCAGGCGGGCTCCACGGACTTGATGTAGTCCAGGCCGGCGAAAGTGACCGACAGGCCGAACACGATGGCAAAGGGCGCCGACAGGATCTTCTGGGTGATGGTGTGCTTGACGTCGCCGTCCAGGTCCTGTTTGCGCGAGAAGCGGGTCATCAGGATGGCGAAGGTCGTCCACAGCACGAAGTACAGCACGGTGCGGCCCAGGAAGCCGGGGATGTTGAGATAATCCTTCTTGTGGGCGAGCAACTCGCTGTGCAGGTCGCCGTGGTCCACGGGATGGGCCCACTCATAGAGCTGGTGTTCCTTGAACACGAACGACAGGGCCAGCACCCCGATGGTGAGCAGCCCGACCGGGAAGTAGAGCAGCCAGGCCTCGGGCACGCGCTTGAGCGTGACGTGCCAGCCGGCGCTGCTGAGGTTGTTGATGATCAGGAAGAACATGGCGAACAGCGGGAAGCCCAGCACGTACCAGGACGCGATGGCCCAGCCGCCGAACGCCAGGTCGGCGCCGCCGATGAACGACAGGCCGAACGTCGCCAGCCCCAGACCGATGGCCGCCAGGCAGGCGAACTTCACCAGGGCGGGGAAGCTGAACTTCTCGGGCTCGTCGATGTGCACTTCGCTCATGGCCTACTTGCCCTTCTGCAACTCGCGCAGGTAGCGGATCAGCTTCCAGCGATCGTCGTATTTCACGTGGTTCTTGTGCGCCGGCATGGTGTTGATGCCGAAAGTAATCACATAGAACAGCTCGCCGTCGCTGTACTTGTCGCGCACCACTGCCGTGTCGAGCGCCGGCGCGCCGATGCCGAACTTGGTGACCGGCGCCATGCCCACGCCGTCCACGCCGTGGCAGCCCTGGCAGCTGTGACGGAACAGGTTCTTGCCGCGTTTCAGCACCAGCTCCTGGTCATGGCCGCCCACGTTGGCGTAGGGGCTGCTCAGGTTCACGCGCGCCCAGGCCAGCCGGTCGTTCAGGCCGGTCGGCACGTCGGACGGAATCGACAGCGTTTTCTGCCCGCGGTAGACCGTGCCGTCGGGCGGCGGCATCTCGGCCGTGCCCCATTTCTCGATGTAGGGCGGCAGCTCGGGCGTGTAATCCGCGTACTTCTTTGCGTAGTCGTGGGTGGTCTGGCTTTCCCAGGCTTCGCTGTAGCCCATGTCGGGGAAGTACTCGATATTGCGCTTGCCGAAATCGCGCAGCAGGAAGCCCGCCACCAGCGCTGAAGTGATGGCGCCCAGCAGCACGCCCAGGCCGATCCACGCCCGCGGCCCGTAGGCCGAGTGCGCGCGCACGGCGATGTCCCTGGCCTTGTCGAGCTGCGCGGCCTGGATGTCGATGGCCTTGTTCAGAACCTTGTCAATCACGCGGCACCCCCTTCCGCCGCCATGGCGTCGTAGTCGGGGCCGACCTGCTTGACTTCCTCGGCGTGGTGCGCTGCGAAGATCTCGCGGCACCTGGATTCATTGAAGTCTTCGTCCATTTCGATCGCGATCACGAAGCGGTCGTCCGTCACGCGCGGGTGGAACAGCCGGGCCTTCTTGCCCGGGAAAATCCGGCACATGGCGAACAGTCCCAGCATGGTGCAGATGCCGCCGATCAGCACCGTCAACTCGAACATCACGGGCACAAAGGCCGGGAACGGGAACGCCTCCTTGCCGCCGATGTTCAGCGGCCAGTCCCAGGCGCTCACGTAGGTCATGCCCGAGATGCCGATGATGCAGCCCATGGCGCCGCACAGGAAGGTCACCCAGGTGATCTTGCTGAAGGGCAGGCCCATCGCGCGGTCCAGCCCGTGCACGGCGTAGGGCGCGAACACGTCGTAGAACGTGAAGCCGGCTTCGCGGCAGGCCTTGGTGGCCTCAAGCGTATGGTCCTGGTCGCCGAAAACGCCGAGGAAGAGGTCGGGCCGTTGATCAGCCATGGCTCACCTCCGGGTTTGCGCCGTGCGCCTTGTGCTCATCGTGGGGCTTGCCCATGTCCATCACGCCCTTCACTTCGCCGAACGCGATGGCAGGCATGACGCGCACGAAGATGAAGAACAGCCAGAAGAACAGGCCGAAGCTGCCGACCAGGGTCAGCACCTCGATCAGCGTCGGGTGGTAGTACGACCAGCTGCTGGGCAGGTAGTCGCGGTGCAGGCTGGTCACGATGATCACGAAGCGCTCGAACCACATGCCGATGTTCACGAAGATCGACATCACGAACAGCACCATCGGGTTGCGGCGCAGCTTCTTGAACCACAGCACCTGCGGGCTCAGCACGTTGCAGCTCACCATGATCCAGTACGACCAGGCGAACGGGCCGGTGGCGCGGTTGATGAACGCGAAGCCCTCGTACATGCTGCCGCTGTACCAGGCGATGAAGAACTCCGTGCCGTAGGCCAGGCCGACCAGCGAGCCGGTCAGGATGATCACCTTGCCCATGTTCTCGAGGTGGTCCAGCGTGATGTAGTTCTCCAGCCGCATGGTCTTGCGGGCGATCAGCAGCAGCGTCAGCACCATGCCGAAGCCCGAGAAGATCGCGCCGCCCACGAAATAGGGCGGGAAGATCGTGGTGTGCCAGCCCGGGATCACCGAGGTGGCGAAGTCGAACGACACGATGGTGTGCACGCTGAACACCAGCGGGGTCGCCAGTCCGGCGAAGATCATGTACGCCGTCTCGTAGTGGTTCCAGTTCCGCACGCTGCCGTTCCAGCCCTGGCTCAGCACGCCGTAGAACAGCTTGCGGCCCCAGTGCTTGGCGCGGTCGCGCACGGTGGCGAGGTCGGGGATCAGGCCGATGTACCAGAACACCGCCGAGATCGTCAGGTATGTCGAAATCGCGAACACGTCCCACAGCAGCGGGCTGCGGAAGTTCACCCAAAGGGGACCGCGCAGGTTCGGGTACGGCGCCACCCACAGGAAGCCGATCCAGAGACGACCCATGTGGATCAGCGGGAACAGGCCGGCGCACACCACCGCGAACAGCGTCATGGCCTCGGCCGAGCGGTTGATACTGGTGCGCCATTTCTGGCGGAACAGGAACAGCACGGCCGAGATCAGCGTGCCGGCGTGACCGATACCGACCCAGAACACGAAGTTGGTGATATCGAAGCCCCAGCCCACGGTCTTGTTCAGACCCCAGACGCCGACGCCCTCGTACAGCAGCCAGGCGATCAGCGCCACGAACATCAGGGCAACCAGCCCGCTGCCGAAAAAGCCCAGCCACCAGAGCTGCGAAGGCTTGCCCTCGATGGACGAGCACACGTCATGCGTGACGTCGTGCAGAGATTTGCCTCCGTGCACGAGCGGCCTACGCAATGCTGAGTAAACGTGTCCCATGGTCCTTGCCTACAATCCTCTAGTGTGCGCCTTCTTCGTGCCCGTGTCCGTCTGCCCGCAGCAGCTCCGTGTCCTTGGTCGGGCGGTTGCGCACCTTGGTCAGGTAGGTGACCGTGGGGCGCGTGTTGATTTCCGCCAGCACCGCGTAGTTGCGCGGGTCCTGCTCGAGGCGCGCGACCTTGCTTTCCTTGTCGTTGCGGTCGCCGAAGATGATCGCGTTGGTCGGGCAGCTCTGGGCGCAGGCCGGCTGGATGCTGCCGTCCTTGACCTCCGTGCCCGCCAGCGCGGCCGCGCGCTTGCCGTCATAGATGCGCTGGGCGCACATGCTGCACTTTTCCATCACGCCACGGCTGCGCACCACGATGTCCGGGTTCAGCACCAGGTTCATCGTCAGGTTGTGATGCTCGTAGCGGAACCAGTTGAAGCGGCGCACCTTGTAAGGGCAGTTGTTAGCGCAATAGCGCGTGCCGATGCAGCGGTTGTAAGCCTGCGCGTTCAGGCCCTCGTCCGTGTGGCTGGTGGCGATCACGGGGCACACCGTCTCGCAGGGCGCGTTCTCGCAGTGCTGGCACATCATGGGCTGGAAGCCGACCTCCGGGTTGTCGTCCGCCGTCAGCTTGCCGTCGTAAATGCTGCCGTCGTTGTCCTCGTAGTAGGTGTCGATGCGGATCCAGTGCATCTCGCGCCGGTACCACACCTCGTCCTTGCCCACCACCGGCACGTTGTTCTCGATGCTGCAGGCCACCTGGCACGCGTTGCAGCCGATGCACGCGTTCAGGTCCACCGTCATGCCCCACTTGTGGCCCTTGTACTCCCAGCGCGGCCACAGCGTCACGTCCACCGGCGGAATCTCCTGCTGGTTGCCGGCGGCCGGGTTCTTCAGCCACTGCTCGAGGCTGGTCTGCTTCAGGATCGGGCGGTCTTCCTGGCTGTCGTGCTCGCTGATCATCGCCAGCTTGATGCTGCGTCCCGTCCTGCTCAGGCTGCCAGCCACCGGCTTGCCGCCAAGCAGCGGGAAGGCGTTGCCGCCGATCGCGTACACGCCGTCCTTCAGCAGCTCAGGGTCGACCGCGTCTTCCTCTTTGCCGCGGCCGTGCACGATCGGGCCCGCCTTGGTGCGGCCGTAGCCGGTCGAGATCGCGACGGTGCCTTCGGCCTGGCCGGGCTGGCGCATGACCGGGACCCTGCAGGTCGCCTTGCGCCCGTCGATCTCGGCGCTGACATCGACCACGTCGCCGACTGCCAGCCCCTGGGCTTCCATGGTGGCGGGCGACATGAAGGCCATGTTGGTCCAGGTCACGCGCGACATGGGGTCGGCCATCTCGTGCAGCCAGCCGTTCACGGCGTGGCGGCCGTCGCGCAGGTTGTACGACTCGTACACCACCACCTCGAGGGCGCCGGTGTCGGCCACGTTGCCTGCTTCCTTGACGTCGGCCATCGCGCCGTCGCGGAAGGCGGGCTGGGTTGTGCCCGCGATGCGGTTGACGTAGCCGGTCTCGACGGCGGCGCCCCAGGCCTGGCCGCGCAGCACGCCGGCCTCCCAGGCGGTTTTCAGCACATCGCGGTATTCCTTGTTGCCGTCCGGATCGCCGATCCACTTGAGCAGGCTGGTGAAACCGTTGCGGGTGTCCCACAGGCGGCGTACGCCGGGCTGAGACAGGCTGTGGAAACCCTTGACCGGCTCGAAGTCGTTCCAGCTTTCCAGCGGGTCGTCCTCGGCCGCGATCCAGGCGCACTCCGAGGCGGTCTCGTCGGCGCGCGGGCCGATGGCGATGGTGTTGGCCACCTTGCCCAGCAGCTCCTTGAACTTCGCGCCGTCGGGCAGGTCGTAAACCGGGTTGACGCCCCACACGATCAGCGTCTTGACCGCGCCCGCTTCCATGTCCTTGAGCAGCTTCGCAAGCTCGTCGTCGTTGCCGAGCTTCTGCTGCGAGGGCGTGGTGGCGTCCAGCGTGGTGCCGTAGGCGCCCAGCTTGTGGTTGATGAAATTCACCAGCTTCTGCTCGCGCGTGTCGCGGCTGCCGCTCACCACCAGGCTGCGACGGCCGGCGGCCTTCAGCTCGTTGGCGATCTTGTCCAGCGCCGCGGCGTCCACGCTGTGCTTGCCGGGCGCGCCGAAGTCGCCGCCCAGGCGGTTGGCCAGCTCGATCAGCACGGCGCCGCGCTCGCTGTCCTTGATACGGAAGCGCTCGTCGGCGTTGGCGCCGGTCAGCGACATGCGCGCCTCCAGCACCAGCAGGCGGCTCATGGCCTTGCGCCCGAACTTCAGGTCGCGCTGGGTGGCCCAGTCGCGCGCGTGCTCCATGGGGCTCAGCCAGGTACCCAGGAAGTCGGCGCCGAAGCTGACCACCACCGTGGCCTCGCTGAAGCGATAGCGCGGGATCACGGCCATGCCGTGCGTCTCGCCGTGGGCTTTCGCAATCGCGTAGCACGAGACCGCGTCGTAGGCGACGTGACGGCCGCCCTTGGCCTTGAAGCGCTCGATGATCTCGCGGCCACAGGCCCCGTTAATGGTGCCGGTCAGCAGCACCGCGCCGGCGCCGACGGCGGATGCGGCGGCGGCGTCCAGGGCCGACCACTCGACCTTTTCGCCGGCCTTGTTGACCGGGTGGTGCAGGCGGTCGGGGTTGTACAGCGTCCAGAGCTGGGCCTGGCCGACGCCGCACAGGCCGCCGCCCATGGGGCTCTCGTTGCCTTCCAGCTTGATGGGACGGCCGTCGCGCACCTTCATCAGCGTGCCGCAGTTGGCGCTGCAGCCCTGGCAGGTGGACGCGTAGTGGTAGGATACGCCCGGCGTGACGCCTTCGACCTTTTCAAGCAGTGGTTTGGCTTCGCGGGTGTCGGCGGTGCAGCCGGCGATCACGGCGCCCATGGCGGCCATGCCGGTGACCTTCATGAAGTCGCGGCGGCCTTTGCTGACAAGCTCGACCTCGCGCCGCAGCTCGGGCGGCATGTCATTCAGTTCGGCGTCGTTGGTGCGGATTTCCATCGGCTCTCTCTACCTGTGGCACGCGTCGCAGGCGTTGACCGGCGCCCGGGCCGGCAGCTTAGCCGCCTCGTGGCGCTCGTTCTGGTCGCGGTGGCAGTTGATGCAGAAACCCATGGTCAGCTGCTCTTTCTGCCGGGCGACGCCTTCCTTGGCCATGTCGCCGTGGCACTGAGCGCAGTCAATCCCGTCCGTCACGTTGCCGTCCGCGTCGATGAACTGCGCGATGCGCACGTGGGCCTGGTGGTTGAAGTAGACGAAGTCGGCGTTGTTGTGCACGCGCTTCCAGGCCACGCCTTCGCCCATCCCGTTGTTGTAGGCCTGCTCGAGCAGCGTGATGGATTCCTTGGCCGAGGCGGTGCGCCCCTTGACCGTCTTGTGGCAGTTCCAGCAGGTGTCCAGGGTCGGCAGCGCGGCGTGGCGACCTTCGTCGGCGCCGGTGTGGCAATACTGGCAGTCGATGTTCAGAACGCCGGCGTGCAGGCGGTGGCTGTAGGGAATCGGCTGCTCGGGCTGGTAGCCGGTGTGGAGGTTCGGCAGCTGCACGTCCGCGACCTCACGGACGCCAAGCAGGATCGGCACCGCCATCCCGATGGTGAGGAAGAAGAACAAGACTGCCAGCTTCGCGTTCATCGCGTACCCTGCCGCTCCTAGTGCTTCGCGTCCTTCTTTTCAGCCGAAATGCCGTACATCAGCGCCGCGGCCTCCGCCGCGCCTACGCGGCCATGGGCATCGCGCACCGCATCGGCGCGCCACAGGCTGAGGCGCGGCACGATCACGTGCGCCAGCAGCCGGCTGTACAGCACGTGCGCCGCGGCCAGCGGCGCCGCCAGCATGTGCAGCTTCACGAACACGGGCATCTCCTTCAGCGCGCCCATGTTGTCGAAGTTGAACGTGAAGGCGTCGATCCAGCTCTGCCACAGCACGGTGCCGGTCCACACGCTGGCCCAGCGCACCGTGGCCCAGGCATACAGCCCCACGCCCAGCGCGGGCAGCAGCACGGTGGCGATGATCAGCATGTCCAGGTAGCCGAGCTTGCCCAGCTTCCTGCGCACGTCCGCATCCAGCGCGAACCGCAGCACCATGTTCAGCATGCCGAACATCATGAAGAAGGCGAACGCCATCGTCGTGACTTCCAGGGCAGCGCGCCCCCCTCGCTGGCAGCAAGCCGCTGCGCCAGACCGGGCAGGCCGAACAGCACCAGGTGCACGCTCAGCAGGCCCCAGAAACCGAAGCCGAACGGCACGCTGCGCAGCTTGCGGTCGGTCTCGGCGTCCAGGAAGCTGCCCTTCGAGGCCTGGATCTTGTACTGCAGCATGGCGCGCAGCAGACCCGGGATGAAGGCCATCACCGCAATGTAAGGCACGAACGGAACGACCACGTCCAGCACCGGGTTCACCAGGTTGGCGATGTCGTTCAGAGTGTCCTGCGGGATGTATCGGAACTCGCCTGCCATCGGCTTCTAGTCGTCCTTCTTCTCTTCTGTCTTCTCGTCGGCCTTCGCTGAAGCCTCGGCGGACGTTTCCGCCTTCGGCTGCTCAGCGGGCTTCTCGTCCGCCTTGTGCTCGTGGCCGCCGTGGTGCTCCTCGGCGTAGGGGCCGTCCACGTACTCGTGCTCTTCCTTCACGAACAGCACGTTCAGCACCGAGGGTTCCAGCAGCAGGATCAGCAGCGCCGCCGCCAGCAGCGCGAAAATCGGCAGGTAGTTCGAGTCGCGTTCGGTACCCACCTCGCGGGCCTGCTGCTCGAAGAACGTGGTCACCGCCAGCAGCTCCGCTTCGGTCAGCGGGCCGCCGCCTTCCACGTCCTTGTAGTAATAGTGCGCTGCCGGGGCGCCGGCGCCGGACAGCATCTCAAACAGGCCGTCGGCGTAGTTGCGCTTCTCGTCCTTGCCCAGGCGGCGCGCCAGCACATAGGTGTCGGCAATGTTGCCCGCCAGGTTGGCGCCGCGCAGGCCGGTCTGGGCACCCGCCGTATGGCAGCCGGTGCAGGAAGGCGCGCCGTACTCAAAACCCCTGCTTCCGCTGACCAGCTCGCGCCCGAGCTCCACCTGCTTCAGGTAATCGGCTTCGACGAAGTCGACGCCGCGGAAGCGCAGAATGTAGTCGATCAGGTCGAGGATCTGGCGGTCGGTGACAGCTGCGGCCAGGCCGCCGCGCGCGCTCATCTGCACGCCGGGGCCGCCGTTCGCTTCCTGCGCCGCCTTGAAGTAGGGGTCCGCCGAGTACTTGTCGGCGCCGCCCGGCTCAACGGTCTTGATGAACTCGAGCAGGCGCTGCTGCACCGCCTTGCCCTCGTGGGCCGGGCCCTTGCTGACCCGGTCGAACAGCCCGGCGAAACCCGGGCCGACCTTGTAGTCGGCGCCCAGGGAGTGGCAGGCGCTGCATGCGCTGTCGAACAGCTTCTTGCCGGGGTGGTCGGCGGCGCCGTCCCACTGGGCGGCGAATTCGCCGGCGTCCTTGACGCCCGCGGGCAACTCGGCGTCGGGGATTTTCTCGACAGCCTGAGCCTGGGCAACGGTGTAACCGAGCGCGCCGAACGCGACGGCCGCGCATGCCAGAAGGGTCAGCCAACGAAGCGAGCGCACTCGCACCTTGCTCTCCTCGCGCCCTGGGGCGCGTGGAACAGGCCGCCGCGAGGTCGAGTTGCACCTCGCATCCATCACTGCCGCCGTGTTCCGGTTTCAATCTCCGCCTGATCTGGACGCGTTTCCGTCGGAATCTTCGCGTGCAGATTTCTCTCGCGGTCGCTGCTGTATACACAGGGGGAAATCGCGAATAAACCCCCTAGATTTAACTTGGCGTCGAATTTCGACGCGCAGGTCCGATTGACTGAAACCCCCTAGTTTCAGGGGCTCGCGGGCTGTGACACTCGGCGCAGTGCCGGGTGTTTTGCAGACTGTTTCGGTAGGGATTGGCGCGTCAGGTGTTGTCCACCTTCAACACGGACAGGAACGCGCCCTGCGGCACCTCGACGCCGCCGATCATCTTCATGCGCTTCTTGCCCTTCTTCTGCTTCTCCAGCAGCTTCTTCTTGCGCGAGATGTCGCCGCCGTAGCACTTGGCCAGCACGTTCTTGCCCATCGCGCCGATCTTCTCGCTCGCGATGATCTTGCCGCCGATCGCGGCCTGCAGGTTGACGACAAACAGGTGCTTGGGAATCTCTTCCTTCAGCTTCTTGAGCAGGTTGCGCCCGCGCTGTTCGGCGAACTGGCGGTGGACGATCATGGCCAGCGCGTCCACTTCCTCGCCTGCGATCAGGATGCGCACCTTGACCAGGTCCGCGGGCTCCGAAGCCCGTGGGCTCGTAGTCCATGGTCGCGTAGCCGCGGGTGCCGGACTTCAGCTTGTCGAAGTAATCGAAAATCACCTCGGCCAGCGGCATCCGGAAACTCAGCAGCACGCGGTCCTTGCCCAGGTGCTCCTGGTTCAGGAACAGCCCCCGGCGCTCCAGCGACAGCGACATCACGTTGCCGATGTACTCGGTGGGGGTGATTACGCTGAGCCTCACCATCGGCTCCAGAATCTCCTTGTACTGCGTGGGGTCGGGCAGGTCGCCGGCCTTGGAGATGCGCCGGATGCTGTTGTCGGGCAGCCGGATCTCGTAGGTCACGTTGGGCGCGCTCTGCACCAGGTCGAGGCCCAGTTCGCGCTCCACGCGCTCCTGGAAAATCTCCATGTGCAGCAGGCCCAGAAAGCCGCAGCGGAAGCCGCTTCCCAGCGCATCGCTCTGCTCGGGCACGTAGGTGATGCTGCTGTCGGAAAGGGTGATCTTCTGCAGGCCCTTGCGCAGCGCATCGAACTCGCTGGCGTTGGTCGGGTACACGCCCGCGTACACCATCGGCTGCGGCTTCTTGTAGCCGGGCAGCGGCTGCACTTCGTCCTTATGCTTGCTCAGCGTAAGCGTGTCGCCCACGCCCACGTCCTGCACGGTCTTGATGCCGCAGATGACGTAGCCCACCTCGCCGGCCTTCAGCGCGCCCTGCTTCTGCAGGCCCATGCGCACCACCCCGACCTCGAGCACGTCGTATTCACTGCGCGTGCCCACCATGAAAATGCGGTCGCCGGCCTTCAGCACGCCATCGCGCACGCGCACGTACACCACCACGCCGCGGTAGTCGTCGTAGACCGCGTCAAAAATCAGCGCGGTCAGGGGCGCGTTCACGTCGCCCACGGGCGGCGGCACGCGCTTCACGATTTCATCCACCAGCACGTCCACGCCCAGGCCGGTCTTGCCGCTGACCTTCACGATGCTGGCTGTTTCCGTACCGAAGGCGGCCTCGAGCTCATTGCAGGTGCGCTCGAAGTCGGCGGCCACCATGTCGACCTTGTTCGCGACGGGGATGACCTCGAGGTCGGCGCCGAGCGCGAGGTACATGTTGGCCACGGTCTGGGCCTGGATGCCCTGGGTCGAGTCCACCAGCAGCAGCGCGCCCTCGCAGGCGTTCATGGCGCGGCTGACCTCATAGCCGAAGTCCACGTGGCCAGGGGTGTCGATCAGGTTGAACAGGTAGTCCTGCCCGTTCAGCGTCATGGGCAGCGCGATCGCCTTGGCCTTGATGGTGATGCCGCGCTCGCGCTCGAGGTCCATGCTGTCCATGGTCTGCTCAACCAGCTTGCGCTTGTCGACCGCGTGCGACATGGAAAGCAGCCGGTCGGCCAGCGTCGACTTGCCGTGGTCAATGTGCGCGATGATGCAGAAGTTGCGGATTTGGCTGAGCGGGAAGTCGTGCACGGCAGTCCAGTTTCAAACGTTGCCCGATAGATACCAACGCCGCACGGATACGCCAGATGCGGGGTGTGCGCCAAACCGGAATTTGGAGCCGGCAACCTCGGCTCGGTCCCTGCAGGTTCTCCCGCTGCGGCCGTGATTTCTCACGAAGCACTGCAACACGAAGGAACAAAGGAGCGAAGGGTCCGGCGCGATCCGCTTGCTGCTTCTGCTCGGGGATGCTGGAGTCACGCCGGGACGCAAAGAACGGCGCCGCCCTTGCGTTGTTTCGCGCCAGCTGGCGCACAGGCAGCAGCGGCCTCAGCGCGGGATTTCCAGTCAGGGCAGTGCGTAGCCGTCGTTGCGCAGGCGGGCGTTGAGATCGTCGAGCGCCTTGACGAAGGCGTCCTTCTCAAGACCCTTCAGCGCCAGGTCGTCATATTTGTTGGGGTGGGCCTGGCGCAGGTTCGAAATCAGCACTTCGGCCACCACCTCGCGCGAGTCGCCGGGCTCCGGCTTCTTGCGCAGCTGCTCGACGGCCGCGGGCACGAACTGGTCGCGCAGGGGCCCGCCGGCCAGGCCGGTGAGTTCCTGCTTCAGATCGTCGTCGATGGCGCCCGACAGCGCCTTGCCGATGCGCTCGGCTATGGCGGTTCGCACCGCGGCACTCAGGCTGGCGCGGAAGGCCTTGTACTCGGGGGTGTCGCGTTCGGCCTGGGTCAGGCTGTGGTCGAGGCGCACCACCAGCAGCGCCAGCTGGACGGGCTTCTTCTCGATCATCGGCTGCATGGCGCCGGTCAGGATCGCGACGCGGTCGGACTTCAGTACCATCAGGTAGCCGAGCGCGTCGTTGCCGCCGTAGTCGGTCTCCAGCAGCTCCTTGAGCAGCGCGATGTGGTCTTCGCGCGTCTGCAGCAGCACGGCCAGCAGCGCGCGCAGCGCCTCGCGCATGGTCTTGCGTGAGTCGGGGTTGGTGGGCTGCACGGCCTCGGTGCTGCGGGCGCGATCCAGCAGGCGCTTGCGCAGGTTCTCCACGGGCTCGGGCGCCTGGACCATGGCTTCATAGAGGCCCAGCAGCTTGATCAGCATGGCGTCGTCGCCGTTGGAGATCAGCCGTGCGTACTGCGCACCCAGCCTTGCGTTCACCGTCTCGGAGGTCAGCTTCTGCAGCACGCTCTGACGGGCGCTGGGTACATCCAGCGACTGGCGCAGGGCGGTCAGCGCCGCTGAGGCCGCGCTGTTCTCGGTGAGCGCGATGTTGAGCAGCGCGTCGGTGCAGCCGGACACGTCAACCAGCCGCTGGCGCGCGATGAATACCAGCGTGTCGCAGGTCTTGACAGCCAGGTCGAGGTAACGCTTGCGGGCGGGCGCCTCCAGTTCGCCGCCGAGCTTGACGGCGACCAGGTCCAGCAGGCGGCTGAGCTCGGACAGGATCTGCGTTTTCTGCTCCGATTCGTCCTTCACCGCCACCACGCTGCGCACCTGCGAAATCAGGGTGTCGAGCACGGCGCTGCTGCGCGATTCCACCACGTCGATCTCGGCTTTCAGCAGTTCGCCCAGCCGCGCGGCCGCCAGCGGGTCATTGAGACCCCTCACCAGTTCCAGTCGCAGGTCGGCGCTGATGCCGTTGGCGGCCAGCGCCCTGTCGATGTGCGGAAACGCCGCCGCGGGTTTGCCGCATTCGGCCAGCGCCGCCGCGCACAGCTTGCGCACCTCCTCGGTTTCCTCGATGTCGTTGAGGGTATGGCCCAGCGCGTCGATGATCGGCTGCGCAGCCTCATCCTTTTTTCTGGGGCAGCAGCTCGCGCAGCAGCTTCACGGCCTCCAGCCGCACCGACAGGTACTCCGAGCTCTGCAGCCGGATGATCAGCGCGTCCGGGTTGTCTCGCTCGTCGCTGCGCATGCGTTCCAGCAGCACGGCCAGCAGTTCGGCTTCGGCGCGCTGACGGGCAGCCTCGGCCTTGCGGCGCGCTTCACTTTCGCGATCGGCGATCTCGGCCAGCAGGTCGCTGGAGGACTTCTTGCCCAGCCAGTCTTTCCACTGCTTCGCGGTCTCGTACTCAAGCAGTGCAATGCGCTTCAGGCTGCGGATCGCGATGCCGGTCAGGTCAGGCTCGGCGCGGTCCAGCGCCGCCACCAGCTTGGGGATCACCTGTACCACCCCCGCCGCGCCGCCCACTCGCTCGCTGGACACCGCCGCCGCGGCCAGCCGTTCCGCCGCGACCTCGCTGGCCAGCATCTCGCAGATGCGCGGCACGGCCGCCTTGCCGTACGCGCGCACCGCGGCAACCGCGACTTTCGCGGACTCACCCGGGTCGTTGGCGGCCAGCACCAGCGCGCCGATGAATGCCTCGTGCCGGGCGGACGGCGTGTCGCGCAGATGCTCAAGCAGGTCGTTGAAGGCCGCTTCCGGCTTCTTGTTCTGGAGGATGGAGACCAGCGGCTCGGGAAGCCGCTTCTGCTCTGTGGCCTTGGTAAGGATGGCGTCGAACGCGACCACGCGCGCAGCCTTGTCGGCTGCGGCGTCCAGCTGCTTGATTTCCTCGGCGAACGCGGATTCCGTCTGCAACTCGGTGCCGGCCGGAATCGGCTGTTCTTGAGCTTCCTGGGCGCGGCTGAAGCCGCCCGCGATGCACAAGCCAAGGATCACAAGCACCAGTGAAGGCGCCGGTCCTCGCATAATGTAAACCCTGATTTTATCTGCTGATGCGTTCCGCCTAACGCATCCGCTGCCACGGCCCTTCCATTAAACGTCATCCGCCCTCAGGATGCGAAGGAATAATGGCGCGAAGCTGTGACTGATAACGTGAACGCATTCATTGGCCTGGGCTCCAACCTGGGCGATCGCGAAGCCAGCCTGCGCGCGGCGCTGGACCGGCTGGCCGCGCTGCCCCTTACGCGGCTGGTGCGCGAATCCAGCCTGATGGAAACCGAACCCGTGGATTCGCCCGAAGGGGCGGGGCTGTTCCTGAACGGTGTGGCCTGGATTGAAACCAGCCTGGCGCCCCTTGAGCTGCTGGAGGCGCTGCTGGCGATCGAGCGCGAACTGGGCCGTGACCGCAAGGGCCAGCCCCGCAACGCGCCTCGTACCATCGACCTCGACCTGCTGCTGTACGGTGAGCAGGTGATCGACCAGCCCGAATTGCAGGTTCCCCACCCGCGCATGAGTGAGCGCGAGTTCGTGCTGTGGCCCCTGCTGCAGATCGCCAGCAAGCTGCGCGACCCCCGCACAGGCGAGCCCTTCGCGGATGCCTACGCCAGGCTGAAGGGGCAGTAAGCAGGCAGAAACAGGAGCCGCAAGCGCACTTGTCCGCCGAAGCCTCGGCGAAGGCGGAAGCGCGCGGCCCGATCACTGTGTCAGCGCCGCCAGCGTACTTGGCTTTGTACGCCGGCTCGAAAAACCGTAGCCTGCACCCCATGGAAACCCTTCCCACCATCGAGGCTGTGCGCGCCTGGCGCGGCGACGGCGAGCTGGGCTTCGTGCCCACCATGGGCGCCCTGCATGAAGGGCACGCCTCGCTGGTGCGGCGCAGCGCGGCCGAGAACGCCCGCACACTGGTCAGCATCTTCGTGAACCCCACCCAGTTCGGCCCCAACGAAGACCTGGCAAAATACCCGCGCACGCTGGAGGCCGACCTGAAGCTGTGCGAGCAGGCCGGCGCAGACGCGGTCTTCACGCCCACCAACGAGCTGATGTACCCGCCCGGCTTCTGCAGCTGGGTGACCGTCGAGGGCCTGGGCGACCGCCTGTGCGGCGCGTCACGGCCGGGGCATTTCAAAGGCGTCACCACGGTGGTTTCCAAGCTCTTCCATATAGTAGGGCCCACGCGCGCGTACTTCGGCCAGAAGGACGCCCAGCAGGCCCTGATCCTGCGGCGCATGGTGCGCGACCTGGACATGCCGCTGGAGCTGATCGTGTGTCCCATCGTTCGCGAGCCCGACGGCCTGGCCATGTCCAGCCGCAACCGTTACCTGAGCGAGGACGAACGCCGCCGCGCCGTGGGCCTGAGCAAGGCCCTGTTCGAGGCGCAACGCATGTTCGAGGCCGGCACACGCACCGCGGCCGTGCTGCGCGGCCAGTTGATCACCACGCTGGAAGAGTACGTGGACAAGCTCGATTACGCCGAGCTGGTGGACGCCGACAGCCTGCAACCGGTAACGGAAATCACCGGCCCCACGCTGGTGGCCGTAGCCGCCTGGGTAGGCGGCACGCGGCTGATCGATAACGTGATTCTCGCGCCCTGACGGACACAGGTTTCAGGTTACAGGTGTCAGGTTTCAGGGAACTGCAGCAGCCCTGTCCCCTGAAACCTGATCCCTGAAACCTGTCCTTACGTCCGGATAATTTTCCTCAAGTGCCGGGACGTTGCCTGCCGATCTTCGGATGCACCTTATTCCGAAAGGCCGGCCATGGGCGATCTTGCTGTCAGTGACGAAGTGCTTGAGCGCGAGCAGTTGCCCGCCGACGCGGGCAGCGAAAATGCCCTGCGTCCCCAGCGCCTGGCCGAGTTCGTGGGCCAGCGCAGGGTGGTGGACAACCTGGAGCTGTTCATCCAGGCCGCCAGATCGCGCGGCGAAACCATGGACCACGTACTGTTCTCCGGCATGCCGGGCCTCGGCAAGACCACGCTCGCGCACCTGATCGCCGACGAACTGGGCGTGCCCATGCACGCCGCCAGCGGGCCGACGCTGGAAAAACCCGGCGACCTGGTCGGCATCCTGACCCGGCTTGAGCCCGGGGCGGTGCTGTTCATCGACGAAATCCACCGCATGCCCCGCGCCGCCGAGGAGTTCCTGTACAGCGCCATGGAGGACTTTTACCTGGACGTGGTACTCGAGCCCGGCGTGCAGTCGCGCAGCGTGCGCCTGAGCCTGCAGCGCTTCACACTGGTGGGAGCCACCACCCGCGAGGGCCTGCTGACCGCGCCCTTCCGCGCGCGCTTCGGCGTGCTGGAACGGCTGGACCCCTACCCCGAAATTGAGCTGGCCGAGATCGTGCGGCGCTCGGCTCTCAAGCTCGGCGTCGCGATTGACGCCGCGGCCTGCAACCTGGTTGCCGGCCGTTCACGCGGCACGCCGCGCATCGCCAACCGCATATTGCGGCGATTGCGCGACGTCGCGCAGGTGAAGGGCAGCGGCCGCATCGACAGCGCGGTGGCCGAGCAGGGCATGCGGATGCTGGGCATCGACGCGCAGGGCCTGTCCGAGATGGACCGCAGAATCCTGCGCTGCATCGCCGACCACGGCGGCGCGGTAGGGCTGAAGACAGTCGCCGTCGCCGTTGGCGAAGAAGAAGACACCATTGAAGATACTTATGAGCCGCACCTGATCCGGCAGGGGCTGTTGAAGAAGACCCCTCGGGGAAGGGTGATTACGGAACGGGGATTGGACGCCATTTAGAGCCCCGGCCGAAAGGCCGGGGACATGCGGGCTTGCCCGCATGAATGGGTGCCATGGAGATTCCGCCGCGCAAGCGCGGCGGTCCCCGGCCTTTCGGCCGGGGCTCTAGACGTATCCGGCCGGGTGCATCAGCCCTGTTGACTCGTCAAGACCGAGCATCAGGTTCAGGTTCTGCACCGCCTGGCCGGCGCCGCCTTTCACCAGGTTGTCGATTGCGCACATGCCGACCAGCATGTCGCCCTGGGCGCGGTAGCTTACGTGCACCATGTTCGTATTCTGCACCAGGCGCAGCTCCGGGCTGCCGTTCACCACATGGATGAACGTCTCGCCCTCCCAGGCGTCGCGCACCATCTCATTGACCGTGGCCAGCGAGTGCTGCTGGTTCAGCGGGATGAAGGCCGTGGCGAAGATGCCGCGCACCCAGGGGCCCGACTGGGGCACGAAGTACAGGTCGAACTCGTTGCCCTCGTGCAGGTCTTCCAGGAATGGCACGACCTCGACCAGGTGCTGGTGCTCGAGCACCTTGTAGGCGCGCACGTTCTGGCCGCGCTCAGGGTGGTGGGTGGTCTGGGCGGGCTTGTTGCCGGCGCCGGAGCTGCCGGTGTAGGCGTTCACGCACACGTCGCCCACCAGCTCGCCGTGTTTGGCGAACGGCGCGAGCAGCACATTGATGCTGGTCGCGAAGCAGCCCGGGTTGGCCACGTACTGCGCCTGTTTGATCTTCTCGCGGTTGATCTCGCTGAAGCCGTACACGAACTTCGACTGGTACTCCCGCGCGGTGTGTTTGGTCTTGTAGTACTCCTCCCACTTGTCGAGGCGCGGGCTGCGGAAGTCGCCGCTGGCGTCCACCAGCTTCACCTTGGGGAAGCGGTCCACGGCCGTCTTGATGGTTTCCATGGCGCCGCCGTGGGGCAGGCACATGATGGCGGCGTCCACTTCGCCGAGCAATTCTGGCTCGAACTGGCGGAACTCATCGCGCACGAAGCCGAGCAGGTTGGGGAAGTCTTCCCACACCTTGCGCCCCACGCGCGACTCGGAGGTAACCCAGGCCAGCTCGATGTCAGGGTGCGTGGAAAGGATGCGCATGGCCTCCGAGCCGATGTAGCCCGTGGCGCCCGCAATCCCCACTTTGAACTTGGCGTTTCGTGTCGGCGTGTTCATTGAGCTTTGTCCGCGCGTTTCTGTTCGGGTGACTGGTGGCTGGTGGTTGGTGGCTGGTTGACTTCCCTCGATGAGAGCTTCTTCCGGCTGTGCGCTTCGAGGGACTGTATCAATGCCGTCAGCATGCGTCCGATCGTCTGAAGTTCATTCCACAGCTGTTTGACCTTTTCGCGCTGGAGATACTCCAGGCTGGTTGCGATCTCCAGCAGCGTCTCGACTTCAGCCAACGACCCTCTCGCCATCGAAAGATGCCGGACAAAGTCGCCGGTGTGTACCCGCGCCTGTCCCTCGGCGATGTTGGCGGCAACGGACACTGAAGCGCGGCGGATCTGGCTGGTCAGACCGAACTTCTCGTCACCCGGAAAAGATTGAGTCACACGATAGAACTCCAGTGCAAGGTCTTTCGACCGCCGCCATACTTCCAGGTCACGAAAGCTCTTGATGTCCGACACCGTCTCTCCAGCCACTAACCACTAGCCACCAGCCACCTAATTCAACCCATATTCCTTCAGCTTGCGATACAGGGTGCGCTCGCCGATGTTGAGCATCTTGGCCGTGCGCTCGCGGTTGCCTTCCATGGCCTTCAGCGTGTGGCGGATCACTTCGCGCTCGATCTGCTCCATGGTCATGCCCACCAGGCCGGCCGCGCCGCTTTCGCCGCTGCTGATCGCGATCGGCCTTGCGGGCAGCCCGCTCTGCAATTGCTGGGGCAGATCGGCAGCCGTGAGTGTGTCGCCCTGGGCCAGCACCACCATTTCCTCGATGGTGTTGCGCAGCTCGCGCACGTTGCCGGGCCAGGCGTGGGCGATCAGGCCGTTGAGCGCCGCGTGCTCGATGCCCTTGACCGGCTTGCCGTACTGGCGCGCGAAGTCGTTCACGAAGCTCTGGGCCAGCAGCGGGATGTCGCCCTGGCGCTCGCGCAATGCGGGCAGGTGGATTTCCACCACCTTCAGGCGGAAGAACAGGTCTTCGCGGAACTTGCCTTCGCCCACCTGCTCGACCAAATTCTTGTTGGTCGCGCTGATGATGCGCACGTCAATCGGCCGTGCCTTGTTGCTGCCGACGGGCGTGACCTCTTTGTTTTCGATCACGCGCAACAGCTTGACCTGGGTTTCCAGCGGCATTTCACCCACTTCATCCAGGAACAGGGTGCCGCCGTCGGCGGCTTCGAACTTGCCCACGTGATCGCGCACGGCGCCGGTGAAGGCGCCCTTGACGTGGCCGAACAGTTCGCTGTCGAGTACGCCGCCGGCCAGCGCGCCGCAGTTGACGGCCACCAGCGGGCCCTCGCGGCGCTTGGAGTTGAAGTGCAGCGCGCGGGCCACCAGCTCTTTGCCGGTGCCGTTTTCGCCGGTGACCAGCACCCGGGCGTCGGTGGGGGCGACCTGTTTCAGGCGGTTGAACACCTGCTGCATGGCGGGGCTGTTGCCCACGATGCCCTCGTAGCCGAACTTTTCGTTCACCAGCTGGTGCAGCTCGCGGTTGGCGATGCTGAGGCGCCGGCGGTCAAGCGCCTTGGCGACGGTGTTGCGCAGGGCGTCGCGGTTGAGCGGCTTTTCGAGAAAGCTGTAAGCGCCCTGCTGCAGGGCCTCGACGGCTTTTTCGACGCTGCCATAGCCCGTGATGATGATGACCTCGACATCGGCGTCGGCGGCCTTGATGCGCTTGAGCACTTCCATGCCATCGGTGTCGGGCAGGCGCAGGTCGGTCAGCACCACGTCGAATTCGCCCTCGCGGAACTTGCGCAGGCCTTCGTCGCCGGAGTGGGCGAGCGTGACGGCAAAGTCCGCGCGCTCAAGGGATTCGCCGGCGATCTCCGCATGGGAGGCGTCGTCGTCGATCAGCAGGATGCGAGGCTTGGCGGTCATGCCGGAATGGATACCTGACAATCCGGCAGTGTCAAGCTGGCAGAACCGTAGCGCAGGCGCCCCGCCTGCACAGGCAGCGGGCGCCTCGCCCGCTGCGCCGTATGTTTTCAAAAAAGTGCCGTGGGCGGGGCGCCTGCGGGATGGTGGGAGCGCGGACGTCCCGTCCGCAGCTTTGTAGTCAGCCGTTGGGCGCGGAGCGCCCGTACAGAGGAAGCCCACACCGATTCGCGCAGCGAATCGGTGTGGGTTATCCAGCCAACATCGAAACGAGGCGCGGAGCGCCGACACACGGCGGCTACGCCGCCGGATCGGGCGTAAACACGCCATCGATAAACTCGGAATCGGCCTCCATGCCGTGAACGCGCAGGAACTCCGCCAATTCATCGCGGAACGACTGGCGCTGATGGTGCTCTTCCTGCTTCAACACGTACTGCACCGCGCGTTCCAGGCTCGAATGGTTCACGCTGAATGCGCCGTATCCGCGCTGCCAGCCGAATTGCCGATGGCCGTTGGAACGCGCCCATCGGCTCGCGCCGGACTTCAGCTGGTTGGCAAACTCCGCCAGCGCCAGCTTCGGCGGCAGGTCGAACACCAGGTGGCAATGATCCTCGACGCCATCCAGTGCGTGCAGGAACACGCCCATGCCGCGCACCGTGCCGGCCATGTATGCGTGCAGGTCGGGTTTGAAGTCGCCCACGATCAACGGTTGGCGTTCGTGGGTGGCGAACACCATGTGGACGAGGATCTTGGCCTTCGTGTGGGACATGGTGTCTCGCTTCGCCTGCGGCGTGTGCCGGCGCTCCGCGCCTCGGTTGTTTTGTGCTCGTTAACCCACACCGATCCGCTGGCGCGGATCGGTGTGGGCTTCCACTGTAACGGCGCTCCGCGCCGTATTCGTTGCTGCTCTACCAGAGCTCCTGGACGATGTTGTTGCTGCACTACCAGCGCCCCGCCTGCGCTACGAGTCTACTGCAGACCGCGGGTCCAGTTGCCTTCGTGGGTTTGGGGCACGGTTTGGGCGTTCATTACCTGCTCGCAGATCTGCTGGATCTGCTCGGCCGTGTAGGGGCGATACACGAAATCCAGCCGGAATCTGTGGGCGCCCAGCTTCTCTAAAGCCCGCACGCGCTGGCTCCAGCTGAAGGCCTGCTGGTTGAGGATGATGCTGCGGCACCAGCGGTCCACGGCGAGGTACTTCTTGCCGTCGGGGCCGGTCATCTCCATCTGCTTGAAGTTGCAGTCGGCCTTGCCGGGGCAATGGCCGAGCATGTTGGCGTGCACGCAGGTCTCGGAGGTAAACGCCGGCGTGTCCTGGTACACCACGATCTCGGCGTGGTTGGCGAACTCGCGCAGCACTTCGCGCAGGTTCTGCTCGCCGTCCTCGATGCTCAGCGTCACGCGGCTGACGCCCTGGTCCAGCCAGCTGCGCACGGTTTCGCGGCTCATGGCGTAGCAGGGCCAGTCGGTGCTGACGTCCAGGCCCAGCTTGCTGAAGTCGGGCAGCCGAGGCTCGAAGATCGCCACCCCGCTGCGCGGCGCCAGGCTGCGCGAGCGCTTCATGATCATGGCGGTGTCCACGCGCATGCGTTTGTCGATGCCGGCCGCCTGGGCCACGAACTCGAAGCCGCCCAGGTTGCTGACCTGGAAGCGCCGGGCACCCTTCTCGTACAGGCTGCGCAACTTGGCGGCCACCATGGGCGCGGTCCAGGCGCGCAGCACGATCGGCACCGCGATGCGCAGCTTGTCGCCGTATTCTTCGTAGGCGTCCAGCACGGCATCCTTGGTGCCCTCCGCGATGTCGAGCACCACCTCATCCAGGTGCTCCAGCGGCAAGGCCGCGATGTACTCCGGCTTGTCCACCAGCGCGTCGAAGCGCGTGGGCGGCAGGGCGTCGGTGTTTACCGGTGCGGCGGGCTCGGCCGTGATTGCCTCCAGCGCCGCCGAGATGTTGCGCCGGTGGGCCTGCTCGAGCGATTCCTCCAGCGCCTCGAAGAACTGGCGGCGCGCTTCATTCACCTCGGCGGCGGGCACGAACACGCCGGCCGGGATCATGCCGCTGAATGTCTTGAGTTCAAAGCGTGTGCTGCCGACGCGCTCGAAGAAGCTGCGCAGGCGGTCTTCGTCCATGGGCTGGCTGTCGGCGAACAGCAGCTTGCAGGGGTACTCGCGGCGCAACTCATTGGTGTAGACGCGACCGACAATCTCAATCAGCCCCGGCATGCCGAGCTCAGCGAGCCGCTGGCCCTTGGGGTCCACCTTCAGCGCAACATCCAGGTGCACGGGCAGGCGCGCGTACTGCGCCTTCTTGGGCACGGCGGTCGGATACCGGCGCTTGATGGCGTTGCTGCTGATCAGCCGCAGCTCGTCGCCTTCGCTTACGCCTTCTGGCACGGGCAGGCTCACCTCTTCGCCGGCCTTTACGGTGAACACCCGCTTGCCCTGCAGGTTGATGCGGTCGGTGCCGAACTTGACCGGCCCCGTCGGCAGCTTGCGCCCGCGCACCAGCACGCCGTCATGGCGTTCAAAATCCGCGGCCGCCCTGAAGATCGCGCGGTCGCCGGCCAGCTTGCTGACCGTGCCGAGGTACACGCCCTGGGGCTCGCTTTCGTGCACGTCGGCCTGGGCTTTGGCGTCGCCGTGGCTGGCCTGGAAGAACAGGCTGGTAGTCTCGCGCGAGTAGATCTGCTTCAGCCGCTCTTCCATTTCGCGGCGGTCGAACTCGACGCCGTCGATCAGCTTGCGGTACAGGTCGGTCACCGCGGCCACGTAAAGCGGCGACTTGCGGCGGCCCTCGATCTTGAGGCTGTGCACGCCGATGTCGGCCAGCTTGCGCACTTCGCCGGCGGCCATCAGGTCACGCATGCTGAAGGCCTTGCCCTTGCCGTCGGGCGTGTCGAATTCTTCGCGGCAGATGTAGGTGCACTTGCCGCGGTTGCCGCTGCGGCCTTCCTCCTGGCTGGCGAACAGGCACAGGCCGCTGTAGCTGTAGCACAGGCTGCCGTGGACGAAGACCTCGAGCTCAATGTCGGTGGAGCGCTTGATGGCCTTGATTTCGTCCAGCGTGAGTTCGCGGGCCAGGATCGCGCGCTCGAAGCCGTTGCGCTCGGCCCAGCGGGTGCCCTGCGGGTTATGGATCAGCATCTGGGTGCTGGCGTGCCAGTTGAGGCGCGGGAACTGTTCGCGCACGGCGCGCATCACGCCCATGTCCTGCAGGATGATGGCGTCCACCCCGATGCGCTCGCAGTAGGCCAGGCACTCGATCACCTCGGGCCACTCGGCTTCCTGGACGATGGTGTTCACCGCGACGTACACCTTGCGCCCGTTGGCGTGGGCGTAGCCGACGGCCTGGTTCAGCTCATCGAACGTGAAGTTGACGGCGTTGTCGCGGGCGCTGAATTTTTTCAGACCCAGGTAGACGGCGTCGGCGCCGTAGTCCATGGCGGCGTGGAAGGCCTCAAGCGAGCCGGCCGGCGCCAGCAGCTCAGGGCGGTGCAGGGATGGCACAAGCCGCGTCGCGCGCTCAGTGTCGGGGAGCGCCGGGACCATGGTTGTCTGGGTTTCTTCGCTCATCTTCGGCCTTGGCGGCGTGATCGCCGCGTTCGTCCTACTGCGTTCTGCGAAACTGTTGGGAGGAGAAGCGTACCACCCGGCATGGGCAGCGCCAAAGCAAATTGCACCGGGTGCACGAAAAGATCAAATCAGCAAACTAAACGGTCAGTTGCCAGGACCTCTCAGCCTACGCCTTCACGGCCTTCCAGTCGGCGAGGAACTGGGCCAGGCCCTTGTCCGTCAGCGGGTGGTGGACCAGCTGCTTGAACACGCTGAAGGGGATGGTCGCCACGTCGGCGCCCACCAAAGCCGCGTCCAGCACGTGGATCGGGTTGCGGATGCTGGCCACCAGGATCTCGGTCTCGAAGCCGTAGTTGTCGTAGATCTGGCGGATCTGGGGGATGATGCCCATGCCATCCTGCCCCAGGTCATCGAGCCTGCCCACGAACGGGCTTATGTAGGTGGCGCCGGCCTTGGCTGCCAGCAGCGCCTGCACGGGCTGGAAACACAGGGTTACGTTGGTCTTCACGCCCTGCTCGGACAGGCGCTTGCAGGCCTTCAGGCCTTCGGGGATCAAGGGCAGCTTGATCACCACGTTCTCGCCGTACTTCAGCAGCTTGTCGGCCTCAGCGAGCATGCCGTCGCACTCGATGCTGGTGACCTCGAGGCTGACCGGCCCCGGCACCAGCGCGCAGATTTCGCGCGCGACTTCATCGAACGGACGGCCGGATTTCTTGATCAGGCTGGGGTTGGTGGTGACGCCGTCCAGGATGCCCAGCGCGTGGGCCTCTTTGATTTCGCCGACGTCGGCGGTGTCGATGAAGAATTTCATGGTCGTCCTTTGTCGTAGGGACACGAAGCAGCGTGTCCCTGACCTTCGTCTGGCGTTCGTAGGGACACGCAGCAGCGTGTCCCTACCATGTGCACTCGTGGGGACACGCGGCAGCGTGTCCCCACGGCATCGGCACCGTAGCGCCGCAGCGGCGGTCGCTCAACTCTGTCAGTGGAATGTTGGCAGGCTACTGCACTGTGACGAACCAGTCATCCTTGCCGACGTCGTGGATCTCGACTTCGCGCTGCACATTGCCGTCCCAGCCGGAGCAGCGCAGCGTTGCGGAAGACTTGCCGTGGATGATCAGGGCCCAGCCGGTCGCGCCGCCGTAGCCCGCGCCTAGTTCCCCGTGATTCGCCAGGTGCTTGATCTCCAAGACTCCGGCAACGCGCGGACGCGTATCCTGTGGGGGCGCGTTGCCCTCGCCGGGAGTGGGGGCAAAACCGCGGTCGCCGGCGAGCACCGGCCCGCCGGGGCCCAGGGACTTGCCGTTTGAGTCGTAGTACTGCTTGAGACGCTTGAGCAGCAACTCCTGGTCGCGCTCCACGGAAGCCCTCTGGTTTGCCTCGAACTTGCCTTCAGTGGCCTTGGTGATGAAGAAAAAAACCGGCAGCGCCCACGATCAACAGCGTGGCCAGGCTCGAGACAATCATTCCCGCGATCGCCAGTCCGCGCCCGCTGCGTGGGCCATTACGGCCGGTCTCAAACAGCGCGATGATTCCCAGCACGATGCCGACCGGGGCCGCAACTGCCGGCGCCACGCAGATTGCAAAACCCACCACGCTTGCCAGCCCGCAGATCAGCGAAGCAATGGCCTTGCCGCTGGTGGGCTTCACGACCGGCGCACTGTCGTAGAAGCCGAAGGCGGCCGGGGGCGGCGGAGGCGGCGGGTACGGCGGCGGGCCGGCCATCAGGGCGTGATTCCTTCCATGTAGCGCCAGGTGTCTTTTTCGACGTCGCTGATGGTCATGGTCGCGCCGCTGGCCGTGTGTGTGATCACCGCGCTCTTTGCGCCGGTGATGTCCAGCTGATAATCAAACAACGAGCCGCGCAGGTCGTGCTCGCGCACCAGGTCGGTCAGCTTCAGCTCGCCTTCGACCCGGGGGTGGTTCTCGGGGAACAGCCCGCCCTCCCAGCCGTCCTTCACCACGGGCCCGCCGGGGCCCAGTGACTGGTTGTTCTCGATGAAGTACAGCTTCATGCGCTCCTTGATTACTTCGAAATCCGCACGGGCCCGGTTTTCCAGGCGTTGGGTAACGCGCTGCTCCTGCTGCTCAGCGGCCACGAAGAACAACGCGACGAACAGGCCGATGAGAGCCAGCGACACGACCAGCATCAGGCCGCTGATGATGGTGCCCGCAAGCGCCAGGCCCCAGCCGCGGTGCGTGCCACCCGGCTGCTTGCTTTCCTTCATGCCAAGGAAGCCGGTGATCAAACCGCCGGTGCCGGTCAGCGGGCCGAGCGGCCAGAAAAACACGCTGACGCCCGCGCATACCATCGAGATGATCGCCTTGGTGCTGAAGGGCTGCATCTGCGGGTACGGGTACGGCGCCGCCGGCTGCTGCCCGTAAGGCTGGCCATAAGGCTGCGCAGGCGGCGGGTACGAGCCCGGGTACTGCGGCTGTGCCGGCCGCTGCGGGTAGGGCTGTTGCGGCGCGTTCTGCGGGGGCTGCGCGCCCTGCGGGCCGGGGTTTTGTGGCGGCCCCTCCGCGGAGTCTTCAAGCGGGTTGTCGTTCATCTCTTCCTCTACTTGCGGCGCGGCGGCGGATCGTAACTTTCCCGGTCGTCGTAGTCGTCCGCATACGCCCCGCCGTAACCGGGGTACTGTCCCACCTGCATGCGCTGACCGTCTTTGCCGGTCCACCACACTGTCGCCGTGTTGTCGGCTATGGTCAGCGCATACTGCTCAATCGGGTTCTTCAGCTCGGCCGGGGTGACCAGGTCCGTCACCTGCAGCTGCGGGCCGGCCACGGCGGTATCGTTGCGGAAGCCCTGCTTGAACTGGGGACCGCCCGGCTTCAGGTCGCCCTTGGCCTCGGCATACAGGCGAACGCGCTCCTGGATCAACGCCCCGTCGAACGTGGCGTTCATGTTGGTCTCAACGGCGCTCACGGTCGCCTGCGCGAACAGGAACACCGCCAGCAGCGCGCCCACGTTCAACACCAGCAGCACCGTGTTGGCAATAGTACCGCCGACAGCCATGCCGCGCCCCGTTTTCTTGCCCCACTCGGCCGTCTCGCGCATGCCCAGGTAACCCAGCACGCCGCCGGCAATGAAGAACGGGATGCTGAACAGGCCGAGGCTGGCCAGCCCCGCGACCATGCCGACGCCGATCGCCACCAGCGACAGGATCGCCAGCACCGAGGTCTGCTTGCCGGCCGGCATGGCCTGCGGCGGGTAAGGCTGCGCGCCGTAGGGCTGGCCGATGGGGGCACCCGCAGGCTGCGGGTAGGGTTGCCCCTGTGGCGGATAAGGCTGGCCCTGCGGCGGGTACGGTTGAGCCTGGGGCGGGTACGCCGGTTGCGGCGCCCCGTAGCCCGCGGGTGGTGCGCCGTACACGGGCGGCGCTGCCTGCGGCGCGGGGCCGGGAACCTGGCGTGTGCGCCCGCGGCCCATGTCGCCACCACCGAAACCCGCGCCAGGGGGTGGGGCGGCCGGCGGCTGCGCGCCGTAGCCGGGTGCTGCAGGCCGCGGTGGATACGCGGGGGACGCACCGGGTTGGGGCGGATACCCCTGCGGTGGCTTGGGTTTGCCGGCCTCCCAGGGGGCAGGCTGGAATCCTTCGGGTCTGGGTTCGTTCATGGTCGGCTCTCCGGCCGCGGCTGCTCGCGCATCAGCACGAAGTCTATCAAACGGGGTAGTTGAAGTCACAGCGGGGTCTCCTTACGGCTTTCACCATAAGGCAGCCCGCATCGCGTCGCGGCTACAATCCACCCCCGTCGTTTGGAACGCGTCACTGAGTGATTGCGCAGCCGGGCAAGGCGGATTTCAGGGCGGCGATGTCTTCGGGTGTGATGGACAGGCAGCCGCGCAGGTTGAGAGTCTTGAGCCCCTTCAGCTTCTTGAGCGTCTCGACAGCGCCCTGGGGCAGCAGCGAGCCCGCGAACGACAGGCTTTCCAGCTTGGGGCACGCGGCCAGTTCAGCCAGCAGCTCGGCCTCGATGTTCAGTTTCTCGAGGCTCAGGGTCTTCAGCCCGCTGAACTTGGCAAGGCCCAGCGGCCCGGCCTTGGCCATCCCGCCTTCGCGCACATGCAGCTCTTCCAGGTAGTCGAAGGCCGACAACGCCGCCAGTTCTTCACTGGCCTTGCGCGAACGCGCCAGCACGGGCGCGGTCAACGTCAACTTCGTCAGAGTGCCCGGAACCGCCAGCGCTTTTAATGCAGCAGCATCAGCGCCCTGCACACCGCGTAGCTCTAGTTCGCGCAGGTTCTTCAACTTGGTGAGCGCCCCGACATCGTCGGGCTCATCCAGCCCGCCGACGACTGCAAGGGTCTTCAGGGAACTCTTCTGCAGCGGCAGCAGATCCTCGCCGGCAAGACCGGGTACGGCCAATGAGAGCTTGTCCAGCGACTTTAGCCTGGCGGCGGAGTCGATCAGCCAGGTGGCATCTTCGGCTGCCATGCCCAACCAGAGCTCGGTCAGCTTTGCCAGTTTTGCCAGCGCTGAAGGGGGAAACTTGCCTCCGCCGATGTGCAACTTTGTCAGGCTTGGCAGCGCCGCCAGTTGCCGGCCGGCCTCGGCGGAGACTTCGACGCCGGTAAGGTCCAGTTCCCTGAGACCGGTCATCCCGCCGATGCCGTCGATGCCGCGGCCCCAGAACCAAAGGGTTTCCAGGCCGGTCCAACCGCGCAACGCCGCCGGGATCGCTTCCGCGCCACGCAGCGTCAGCTGCAACTCAACCACGCCTTTCATGTCCTTGAGCGGCGCCCAAAACTCGGGCGTGCCCTGTTCGCTTTCTCCGCCGAACAGGAATCGCAGTGTCTTCAGGCCCGACATACCCGCCAGCTCTTTCGAGCCGGCTGCCGTCAGGCCCGAAGCCGGTGTGCCGACCGCGAAGCGCGGCGATGGGTTGTACAAGGTAAGCGCGTCCAGCTGCTTGCAGGCCGCTGCAGCATGCAGGCCCTTGTCGGAGCACGCTTCGCCGTGCAACCAGAGCTCGCTGACGGGCAGGCGCGCGGCCTGAGAGATTGCGAACTGCTGCAAACTCCAGGGCTGGGTCGTGATGATCGCTGCCAGCGAGGAACCGCTGCCGACAACGAACGGGCCGGGCACCAGGAACTCCACCCTCGGCTCTGTGCCTCTGACACAGAAAACCCCCGACGCGTCGTAAGCAAACACCAGCAGGCTGCCGTCTTCGCGCTTGGTGATTTCCCACTCGTCCTTTGGTGACTTCCATTCCGGGGCCTTGGCCGGTTTGGGCGCGCCTTTCACCACCTCGGACCAGTCCAACAGCGGCTCGGGTTTCGCCAGCTTTTCGCGCCGCGTTACTTTGTACAGCACGCGCTCGCCGGCCTTCCACTGCCAGTGCGGGCCGAACCAGGCGTCTTCGCCGTGGCTCTGCAGCAGCTCGTACCGCACACCCGACAGCTCGTAGCCGGGCGCCTGCACCGACAATTCGGTTGCGCCCAGCTTGAACTTCTCGCCGTCACGAAAACTCACGGCCGGCAACTGGTACAGCACGGCCGACCACGGCACGCGCAGCGCGTGGTGAAACAGCTCCTGCGGGCCCGGTTGCTCGCTGTACTCGATTTCATCGGGCTTTTCGCCCGCACGCCCGGCCCAGGCCCGTGTGAACACGCCGTTGTTGTCCATCAAACCGGCAACCACCAGTCCGCGGCCGTTGTGGGCCTCGACCAGGAAGCGCTCTTCCAGCTTGGCGACGACGTGCAAGCGGATGGTGCGGTAGGTGCCGCGATCAAGCACCTCGGCTTCCTGCAGGTCGCCGACCTCGAACTGGTGCGCGTAGCCGACGGGCATGGCGCCGGGCAGTTTCAGCTCGCGCTTCAGCCAGGCCTGCAGCAGTGCTTCGTCACGGGGTTCAAGCCCGGCCTGCAATGCGCCGCAGGCCATCATCAGTGCCAGCACGAATGCGGTTCGCATCGGTTGTCCTCCGAGCCGAGTATAGCAGGCGACGGTCTGCGGGAAGTCGCAGAACGCGGCGGTGTGCCGCGGTCCTGCTTTTTCCGGATTTCCGGAATGCATATACCCGTATAAACGGTTATAAGGTTGCTATGCGGGAACTGGCCGACATCTTCAAAGCCCTTGGCGACGAAACGCGCCTGCAGATCCTCTCCCTGCTGCTCAAGCACGGCGAACTCTGCGTCTGCGACATCGAAAACGTCATCGGCGCAACCCAGTCGAAAACCAGCCGCCACCTCCGCTACCTCCTGCACGCAGGCCTCGTGCAGGACCGCAGGGTCGGCGTCTGGGTCCACTACCACATCGCCGGCGAAGCGGACGGCCGCATCGGAACGATCCGCAGGATGCTCAAGAAGCTGCTGACCCCGGAGCTCACGGCCGGGCTGGAGACACGCTTCGCGCAGCAGTGCTGCGTGGACGGCGTCTGCATACCGGCCAGCAAGCGGGCCCAGGAAGCGGCAAAGTAAAGGAAAAGCATGAAGACTCGCATTCACATCAGCGTGCCGGTGTCAGACCTCGAGGCCAGCAAGCGCTTCTACTCCGCGCTGTTCGGCACGGCCCCCACGAAGGTGAAACCCGATTACGCCAACTGGCGTCTCGACCGGCCCGCCCTGCACCTCGCGCTGGTGCAGGCCCCGCAGGTCGCCAAGGGACACAACCCGGTGCGCCACTTCGGCGTCGAACTGTTCAAGGACGGCGACCTGCAGGACTGGCGCAAGCGCGCGGCCGACGCGGGCCTGAGTCTGCGCGACGAAGAAGAAGTGGTGTGCTGCTACGCCAAGGCCGACAAGTTCTGGGCGCAGGACCCGGACGGCAACGAGTGGGAATTCTGGGTGCGCCACGAAGAGGCCGACGCCATGAAGGGCGAGAGCAGCGCCAAGGAAGGCGTGTGCTGTTCGCCCGCCTCGGCGCAGGCGGCCACGGCCAAGGCGGAAAGCGTCTGCTGCACGCCGGCCCAGAAGGCCGAGGCGCAGGCCGCCGGCCAGGGCTGTTGCTAGAGATTTCTGAACACGTCATCGCACCCGGGGCGGTCTTCGACTGCCCCGGGTGGCACATCAGGCCGCGGAGCGCAACTTGGGACTATTCGAAAAGTATCTCTCGCTGTGGGTCGCGCTGGCGATCGGCGCCGGCGTGGCGCTGGGCACGGCCGCGCCGGGCATGGTGCAGCATGTCGCGAAGCTCGAGTTCGCCAGCGTCAACCTGGTGGTGGCGGCGCTGATCTGGGTGATGATCTACCCGATGATGCTGAAGGTCGTGCCGCGCGCCGTGGCCAAGGTGGGCCAGCGCCCCAAGGGCCTGCTGCTGACGCTGGTGATCAATTGGCTGATCAAGCCCTTCACCATGGCGGGCCTGGCGATCCTGTTCTTCAAGTATGTGTTCGCTCCCTTTGTGTCCGCCGAAGACGCCGCCCATTACATCGCGGGCATGATCCTGCTGGGCGTGGCGCCGTGCACCGCCATGGTGTTCGTCTGGAGCCACCTGACCAAAGGCGACCCGGCCTACACGCTGGTGCAGGTAACGGTGAACGACCTGGTGCTGGTGTTCGCGTTCGCGCCGATTGCCGGGCTGCTGCTGGGCGTGACGGACCTGCTCGTGCCCTGGGACACGCTGGTGCTGTCGGTGGGCATCTTCGTGGTGCTGCCGCTGGCGGCCGGCATGCTGACGCGCTTCCTGAAGCTGCGCCACGGCGGCGGCGAGGAAGGGGTGGACCGCATCGCCGCCCGGCTGAAGCCGTTCTCGATCGTCGGCCTGCTGCTGACCATCGTGCTGCTGTTCTCGTTCCAGGCGGAGACGCTGCTGGATAAGCCGCTGCGCGTGGCGATGATCGCGACGCCGCTGCTGGTGCAGGGTTACGGCATCTTCTTCATCGGCTACCTCGCGGCCAGGCTGCTGAAGCTGGAGTACAAGGTGGCGGCGCCGGCGGCGCTGATCGGCACTTCGAACTTTTTTGAGCTGGCGGTGGCCGTGGCGATCAGCCTGTTCGGCCTGACCTCGGGTGCCGCGCTGGCCACGGTGGTGGGCGTGCTGATCGAGGTGCCGGTGATGCTGTCGCTGGTGGCGTTCGCCAACCGCACCCAGCACTGGTTTCCGGCGCGGGCCGAGGCAGTCGTCGTTGCAGCGGAGCAGGCATGAGCTGGCAGGAAGACATCGAGCAGATCCGCAAGTTGAAGCCGCGGCACATCCTGTTCCTGTGCGTGCAGAACAGCGCGCGCAGCCAGCTGGCCGAGGGCGTGGCGCGCAAGCTGGCGCCGCCGGGCGTGCGGGTTTCCTCGGCCGGCTCTCAACCCGCGTTCGTGAGGCCGCTGGCAATCGAGGCGCT
This sequence comes from Planctomycetota bacterium, assembly GCA_027493625.1. Classification (GTDB taxonomy): domain Bacteria; phylum Planctomycetota; class UBA8742; order UBA2392; family UBA2392; genus JACKID01. The sequence continues at coordinate 870,279 of JAOSKM010000003.1, forward strand.
GGCCGAGATCGGCGTGGATGCGGGCGCGCACACCCGCAAGTCAATCGCTGATATTGACGCGTCAAGCGTAGACGTGGTGATCACCCTGTGCACCGAGGAAGTCTGCCCGCTGTTCCCGCACCCGGTGCACAAGTTCCACTGGCCCCTGCCCGACCCGGCCAAACAGGGCACACTCGAAGCCTTCCGCGAAGTTCGCGAAGAACTGCAGAAGCGCCTCAGCACCCTGTTCGCCTGAAGCCTCGCGCTGCGCGCTCGCCAGTGTTTACGCGAAGGAGCGAAGGAGGCGAAGTTCGCGAAGAACTGCTCTGAAGGATCAAGTCCACGGGGAAGCGCTAAGGGTTGGTTGCGTTTTCTTTGCGCCCCCGCGTGGCTTTGGTCTTTCTTCGCACCCTTCGCTTCTTCGCGTGAAAGCAGTTCCATCGCGGTTCGGCGGCCTGTTTCTGTTGTACATACACGCTTTCCCTTGGCAGACTCTGCGCCCTGATCTTTCTGGGAGAAGCTATGAAACGATTCTGGATGCTGGGCGCCGCGTTGCTGGTTCTGCTGGCCGTGGGCCTGATCCCCGTGCTGTCGCAGGACATGGGCGGCGATGAGCCCAGCCCCGAGGAAGCCTGGAAGAAAGCGCAGGAGCCCGGCGAGCCTCACAAGCTGCTGGCCAGAATTGCCGGCGACTGGGACATGAACTTCAAGATGTGGATGGGCAAGGACACGCCCCCCGTCGAGATGAAGATGAGCACCAGCTTCGCGCCCAGGTTCGGCGGCCGCTTCATGGTCGGCGAATACGAGATGACCGAAGGGCCCTTCCCGCACAAGGGCGAAACCTGGTTCGGCCACGACAACGCCCGCAAGAAGTACCAGTGGATCCGCATCACGGACATGGACACCTCCATGCGCGTCTACGAGGGCGAGTACGACGAGAAGGCCAAGGCCATCGTCACCCACGCCAGCTACAGCATGGACTGGCAGGGCCAGACCTTCGACGTGAAGGAGCGCAACGTGTGGAAGTTCGCCAGCGATAACCAGTTCAGCATGGAAGTGCTGACCTCCTACGGCGGCGAGCCGGAGATCAAAGAAGTCGAAATCACCTACACCCGCGCCAAGGCCAAGGCCCCCGCCACGCAGGACCCGCACGGCATCCTGAAGAAGCTGCAGGGCGACTTCAGCGTGGACATGAAAATCTGGATGGGCCCGGAGCCGGTCGTGATGACCGCGCCGCTCACCTACAACTGGACGCTCGACGGCCAGGCCATCGTGATGGAGTACGACGCCAGCGACATGGAAGCCATCCCCCACAAGGGCATCGAGTACATCAGCTATAACGAGGTCAGCGGCGAGTACGACTCGATCCGCATGGTCTCAACCAGCGGCGCCCTGACCGTCTGGCGCGGCAAGTACGACCCCGCGACCAAGACGCTTGAGTTCAAGGCCGACATCAGCGGTGTGATGAACGGCGAGAAGTTCAGCGGCAAGTCGCGCGCCGTCTACAAGTGGGAAAGCGACGACAAGTACACGGCCGTCGTCTACACCAAGTACGACGGCGCCGAGGAAGAGGCCAAGGAAGTCGAGATGACCTTAACCCGCAAGTAGGCAGGCCGATTACAGCAGCGCGGACCGGCGAGCGCCGGTCCCCGTTTGCGTTTACAGGCGATCTCCACGACTTGCCGGCTCTTCGCCGCCGTGGTGCTTCTCGATGTGCGCGGCCGTGCACGCTTCGGGGCGGCAGATCGCTCCCGACAGGCGTGCGGGGTCCTGAGCCTGGCCGCTTTCCGCGCGCTTCTTCAGCTCGCGCGGTTCCCTGGACAACTCCGCCTGGCGCTGGTGCTCCTTGGCGCGCACTAAACCGCTTTCGGCGGGTGCACCTTGACTTCAACGGCCATGTCGCGGATGCGCTCGTAGTCTTTGCGCTGGCGGCGCAGGGGCCACCAGTCGTACAGGAAGATCTCCAGCGGACGCCACATCGCCACCCAGCCGCCGATCAGCACGGTCTCCTGTAGCACCCGGGCGAACGCCCAATCCTCGTGGCTCCCGAGCCAACGGCTGGCCAGCACGGCGAGCGCCAGAACCGACAACCCGATCAGCAGGCTGTAGCGTCCCCGCCGCATGAGCTGGCGGAATTCGTTGCGCGAAAGTTCGGCCATGTGGTCGAAGAAGTTGTGAACGGCACCTTCCACCACCTGCTGGCTGTCCTGCGAGGCCTTCGGCTCGCTGATCTCCAGCACCAGCTTCAGAGGTATGTGCCGCGGGATTTCCCGCGCCCAGCTGCGGATGTACTCGACGGCGTCGTCGTCGAGGTCGCGTTCGAGGAAAGGGTCCGGGTCCAGCGAGTTGAACAGCTGGCTCACGTCACGCACGCGCAGCCGGATGATGCCGTGCTTTGCCTCGGCTTCTTCGCCCGTGCTCATGCCCGCGCGAACTCCTGTGCCCACATTTCGTGGACCAGCTGCCAGGCCTCGTTGGCCGCGCCCACGTGGTAGCTCAGGCGCTTGTCGCAGGCGAAGCCGTGGCCCGCGCCCACGAAGGTGCGCACCTCGTAGCGCACGCCCGCCTCGGCCAGCGCCTTGCGCACCTCTTCGACCTGCGCCGGCGGGATGCCCTTGTCGTCGTCGCCGTACAGCACAAGGATGCGGCCCTCGATCTCTTCCGCCAGCTTGATGCTCGGCTCGCCACCGCCCGGGCGCATGGTGGTGAGGCCACCCGGGTAGAAGCAGGCCGTGGCCTTGATGTCCTCCAGGGTCGCGGCAATGAATGCCACATGGCCGCCGAAGCAGAAGCCCACGCAGCCGATGTCGTCTGGGCGCACGTCGTCGCGGTCGCGCAGGGCCTGGATTGCCTTGCGCGTGTCGCGCAGCAGGCCTTCCATGGTGGTCTGGTCTTTGTGGGCGCGGCCCTTGGCGACGTCCTCGGGCTCGTAGCCCAGCTCCAGGCGCTGCACCGTGCGGTGGTAGATGTCCGGCGCGATCACCACGTAGCCCAGCGCCGCCACGCGCCGGCACACCTCGCGGATGTGCTCGTTGACGCCGAAGATTTCCTGGAAAACGACTATGCCCGGCCAGGGCCCGCCTTCCGCGGGGAAGGCGAAGTAGGCGTCCATGTGCTCATCGGGGCCGTCCTCGCGCGGGACGTGCAGCGTGCTCCAGTGATACTCGACTTCCATGGTCTCCCCGCGTGGAGCAGGCAATCCTGCCTGCGCCGATCAGACGTTGAAGCGGAAGTGCATCACGTCGCCGTCCTGCACGACGTACTCTTTGCCCTCGGTGCGCATCTTGCCGGCTTCCTTGGCGCCCTTTTCGCCGGCGAACTTGTCGAAGTCATCGTAGCTGATGGTTTCCGCCCGGATGAAACCCTTCTCGAAATCCGTGTGGATCTTGCCCGCGGCCACCGGCGCGGTGTCGCCGGCGCGGATCGTCCAGGCGCGCACTTCTTTCACGCCGGCCGTGAAGTAGGTGCGCAGGCCCAGCAGGCGGTAGCCGGCCTGGATCAGCTGGTCAAGGCCGCTGCGTTCGAGGCCCAGGCCCTGCAGGAACTCCTTGCGCTCTTCCAGCGGCAGGGCGGCGATCTCGGCCTCGATCTTGCCGCAGACCACGATGCACTCGGCGGTTTCTTCGCCCGCGATCTGCTTCACGATGTCGCTGTACTTGTTGCCCGCGGGCAGGTCGTTTTCGTGCACGTTGGCGACGTACAGCACCGGCTTGTTGGTCAGCAGTTGCAGCTCGCGCACGAAGGGCTTGTCGTTGTCTTCGAACGGGATGGTGCGCACCCACTTGCCCTGGTCGAGCACTTGCTTGATCTGGGCCAGGATTTCGAGGTGGCGCTTGCTGGACTTGTCGCCGCTGCGGGCCAGGCCCTCGGTCTTCTTGATGCGTGCGTCGATGGTTTCCAGATCCTTGAGTGCGAGTTCGAGCTCGATCACGCGGATGTCGCGCTCGGGGTCAACCGTGCCGCTGACGTGGATGATGTCCGGGTCTTCAAAGCAGCGCACCACGTGGGCGATGGCATCGCAGTCGCGGATATGCTGCAGGAACTTGTTGCCCAGACCTTCGCCCTTGCTGGCACCCTCCACCAGGCCCGCGATGTCCACGAACTGCATGGTGGCGGGCACGGTGCGCTGCGGGGTGACGATCTCGATCAGCCGCTCCAGGCGCGGGTCCGGCACCGGCACCATGCCGGTGTTCGGCTCGATGGTGCAGAACGGGTAGTTCTCGGCGGCCGCCAGTTCGCTGGCGGTGATGGCGTTGAACAGGGTGCTCTTGCCCACGTTGGGCAGGCCGACGATGCCGCACTTGAAGCCCATGGTGTTCCTTCAAAAACCGGCGGGCAGTATAGGGCGGAGGCCGCGGCACGCCACTGCAAGGCCGCGTCCGTCTGGTGGATCACTGCTTCGTGGGCAGGACCAGCTCCGGCGGCCAGCCTTCGCGCCGCCCCGGCTCAAGGGGCCAGGGCAATTTCAGCCGCTTGACGGACTCTTCCGCCTCGTGCTGGTTGAAGGTGATCTCAAGTTTGTGGCTGCCGCGTTCTACGGTCCAGCGCGACAAGGTTTGACTTCCGGATACCTCGCGCTTGTGGCCGCGGAAACTCGCGAGGTCCTGGTCATCCTGCATGGTCACCCTGTCGCCGGCCTGAAAGCCGGCCTGCGCCAGTGGGTGCTCAAGCCCGATCTCCCCGACGATCAGGCAGTCCGCATCCAGCGGCTCGAACGTGACCTGCCCGTCTCCGTTGACGCTCACGCGCTGCCGCCCAAGCCAGTCGCACAGTATCCAGTCGCCCTCAGGCACGTAGGGGAATGTGAGAACCTCTTCCTTTACTACCGTCGTCAGCAGTACGCCGTCGTCGGGCGAAATCAGCTGAAGCTCGCCGCTCAGTTCCACAGCGCTTTGCACTGTCACCTGGTGCAGCGCAGGATATTGCAGCGTGAAGTCGTTGCGGCCGGCCTTGAGCTCGAGTGGATAGCGCTTCAGGACCAGGTCATCCCAGCCGCCGGGCGCCCTGCTGGTGGGCGACTTCACTGAGAACACGCGAACGATCTCTAGCGAGTACGCGCCGGGAGGCACCAGCGCGCTGCGAAACGGCGACAGATACACCCCTCCGCCGCTCTCCTCGTCCGTGCTGGGTGAATCGCGGTCTACGTAGAACGTCCCCATTTCGCCGACCAGCTTCCAGCCAACCCGCTGGTCGGCGTAACCCGCGGCATTGGGCACGTCCAGGATCAGGTACGCCGGCTCCTGCAGTTGCACGAGCACTTCGTCTGTCGGAAAGGAAACCGTCAGGCGCGTCGGCCCAAACTCCTTGGTGTAGATGTAAATCTCCAAGCTCATGTCTGGCGTGTTTAGATGCTCCTGTGGGCTCTGAATCAGGTAGGGACCTCCCGCCCTGCGCTCTGCCGACCCCAACCGAATTCTCCAGACAGGTGCAGCGTCGCCCTTCCGTAGTAGCTGGAGAAGGAGCTTTTCCGGTATGACGTCTCGGCTGAACGGGTCCACGATCCGCACCGTGATGATGTGGCCGTTCGCGGACGAAGGCTCGGATTGCGGGGCCGCCGTTTCGGCTGTGACCTCGTCTGCTCCCGATGCGGGCGGTGCAGAGCCGTACGACGAATCACTGCTTTCTTCCCGGATACCGCTCCCTGCAACCGGCAGTTTGGCTTCGTCGTTCGGCTGGGAGGGATGATCGGTTGGCCCGGACTCGATCGCTCCGGCACACGGTGCCGTGCCCGGCCCCTCTTCTGCCACCAGCCACACTGCCAGCAAGAGAGCCAGCGCAATCAGTACCAGCAACGTTAATTGAACAGGCCGTGCCATGCACTAAGTTTGATCCGCGGCTGGATGGCGGTCGAGTACAAAGCCGCTCTGATAATGCAGCAAGTTGCCGGGCATCTACGCACGGTGCTTTGCTACACTGTTCGTCCCTGCTTCCCCCCGCCGGGGTCCGTGATGGGTTCCGTACTTCGCACCTTTTTCGTTCTGCTTGCCCTGAGCGCCGCTTTCTCTTGCGTGCTGGCCAAGGATGTTGACGCGAAAAGCGCCAGGCGCCGCCTGGACGCCGTGTTCAGCAAGTCCGACCCCAAGCTGCGCGAGAAAGAACTCAGGAAGCTGGAGGGCGACACCCTTGACGAAGCTGCCGCAGGCGAGGCGCGCGCCCATGCCCTTACGCTGCAGCGCCGGGCGCCCAAAAAGCTTCCCAAGCTGGAAGAGGCCCACGAGGGCGCCTTCAACTACGAGTACCAGGTGCGCGCCGGCAACACCACTTACACCAACTTCGCGCTGCTTGACCTGCCGGCCGACATCAGCGTCGACAAGCCCGCGCCGCTGGTGGTCGGACTGCACAGCGATCTCGGCACGGCCTGGCTGGAGTTGTCGGCCCTGCGCGCGAGCTCACGCGAGGTTCCCGGCCTGCGCGAGTGCATCCGCGCCTGCCCGCAGGCGCTCAACCGCGGCAACACCACAGACGACCCGCGCAACAACCCGCCCGGCCTGCGCGAGTACTTCGGCTGGGGGCCCAAGCGCGCGGGCATCGACACGGTGTTCAACCTGCTCGACCAGCTGATTGCCGAGTTCAACATCGATCGCGATCGTATCTACCTGGTGGGCGCCGCCGGCATGGGCGGCGAGGCGGCCTTTCACCTTGCGCAGTTGCGCCCCTCGCAGTTCGCGGCGCTGTGCGTGCGCGACTGCCTGCCGCCCCGCTGGTACCCGGACCTTGCGGCAACCACCGACCTCGAGGAATTGCGCAAGGCCGGCACTCTGGGCGAGCAGAAAGTGGAGTTCGGCTGGCTGGAGTGCTACCGCAACACACCCGTGTACTGGCTGCACGCGGACGACGACAATAAGTATCCCACAGCCCACGCGCGCCAGGCCCGCGACGCCATGAAAGCCGCCGAGGTGCCACTGGAGTATCAGGAATACTCCGGTGGCCACGCCACGGGCTCCACGGCCACGCTGTCCAAGGCGCTGCAGGGCTGCATCGGAGTGAAGCGCAACCCGTTGCCCGTGACGATCACCGCCCGCGGCGTGCGCCACGACAGCGCCAGCCTGGGCAACGACCGCAACTACTGGGTCGAAATAAGCAGCCAGGAGTACCCGGGTAGAAAGGGCGACTGGCCCTATCGGATTCTGGCAGGCGGCAAGGTGACTGTGACCGCCGGCAAGGCCGACAACACGCTGACCATCAACAGTGACGGCGTCAGCCGGGTGACCGTGTACCTGACCGACGAGCTGCTGCAACTCGACCGCGAGATCAAGCTGGTGGTGAACGGAGAGCAGCGCACAGTCACCGTGACCCGCGAGTTGAAACTGCTGGCGCGGACGGCCTCCGATAACGCGGATAGCGGCGAAGCCTGGACCGCCTCGCTGACCATCGACAGCTGAGTCACGTTCCCGGCGGCAGCAGGCCCTCGCGGATCATCCGGGCCTTCAACTGCATGCGGTTGCTGACCGCGTACTTGCGGTAGATGCGCCGCACGTAGGTGCGCACGCTGTCGAGTCCCAGCCCGGCAAGCTCCGCCACGGTCGCGTACGCGCCGTGCTGCGCCACCAGCCTGGCCACCTGCAGTTCGCGCGGCGAAAGCTCGACCGCGCGGCGCGCCTCGCTGACCTCCACCAGCAGCAGCGCCTCGCCCGCCCCCATGCGGTTGTGCTTGAAGGACGCGCGCAGCAGCACCCCCAGTTCGATCACGCGACGGCGCAACTCAGATGTGGAAGCGGGCGCCTCGCGGCGAAGCAGCGCGGCGCACAGCGGCGCGGCAAAACGGCTCGCGGCCTCCTGCAACGCACTGCGGTCCAGCCGGCGGTTCTCCACCAGCTCCGTCAGCGCACGGTTGGTCCATACCGCGCGGCCATCAAGGTGGAACAACAGACTGGGCGGGGCCCCCAGTCGCTCAAGGTCGTTGGCAACCTCGAGCGCAAAAAGCGAGCAGCCATGGCGGGCTACGCTCGCCGCCGCCGAAGCGACCGCCGGGGTCGCCGCGCGCAGCACCGCGCCCGCTGCCTCATGGCGGTCCAGCAGCTCCGCCGCCTCTTCCATCTGCTGCGCAAAGTACTCGTGAGCGCCCCCGATGCGCGCCTGCAGCGAGGGGCCGGCGTTCGTCGGCGCACCCCCCGGGTGCAGGCCGGCCAGGTACAGGTCCTCCAGTGCCATCAGCAGGCGGCGCTCCAGGGTCTTCAGCCGGCTGCGCATGCGGGGGTTGCCGGGCAGCGCGGCCTTCAGGTGACCCGCCAGCACCTGCGCGATCTGGTACAGGTCCACGGCCGCGTGAACCCGCTGCAGCAGTTCAGCCAGCAGCTTGAGACCTGGATCAAGGGTAGCGCCCTCGGGCATGGCAAACTCCGCTGCGACGGACAATCCTCGCGCGGATGATAGTTTCCTGCAGTCCCGGACGATAGCTGAGACTGGTGTCTCTTTAAAATCAAAGGGCCGGTCCTGCGGACCGGCCCCTGTTTGAGTGATGCGCGGCTACTTGACGGTGAACCCTACCGCCAGTTCCTCTTCGGCTTCTTCTTCCTTCTCGTCGCTGGTCGGGGTTTCGGGCGTGGTCTCAGTCTTCTGCTTGGCCTCGCGCTGGCGCTGCAGCTCGAGCAGCTTGGCGCGGGTTTCGTAGTCAAGGCTGCGGGGCGCGACGCGGGCCGACTTCAGGCGCTCCTCCTGCTCCAGGCGGGCGCGCTCCACGGCGGTCTTCACGTCGTTGAGGGTGGACATCGCCTCGCTGTGGCGGTCGTCGCCGATGCCGCGGCGGCACTCCGCCACCTTCAGCATTTCCTCGTTGCGCTCCAGGCGCTCGATCTCGCGCACCAGCGACTGGTATTCGGCCTCGAACTCGGCCTGCTCGGCCTCGACCGACTGCAGCTCAAGGGCCAGCTGATCGCGCTCGCCCTGCAGGATGTCGCGCTCGCGGCGGATGTCGTCGCTGCGGGTGACGTAGACTTCGCGGGTTTCCGCAATGCGCGCGGTCAGCTGTTCGGCCTCGCTGCTGTTGTACTTGCTGCCGCGGTGCTCGATCACGCGGGCCTCGGTGTAGACGCTGCCGACCACGTCGCGCTGGTCTTCGAGGTAGCTGATGTCTTCCTCGCACAGGCGGATGATGTCGGCCGAGCGGGTTTCTTCCTTGTCGAGTGCCGCGAGCTGGCGATCAACCTGGTTGATCTGGCTCTTCAGCATGGCGATCTGCTTGGGGTACTCCGAGCGCAGCTTGGACAGCTCGTCCTGCATGTCCTTCTGCTTGCGGATCAGCTCGTCGACCTCGCCCTGGGCCATCTTCTGCAGGGCCTTGGCGGCGTCGTGGGTGCGGTGCTTGCCGAGCACGGCGTGCGCAAGGGCAATGGTGCCCACGCCGCAAAGGCCGACAATGAAGACCGTCTTGAAGAACTTTTTCATCTCCGAATCTCCTGGAAAGCGCGATGGTTTGATTCCGTTCAGCCTGTCATTCGGAGAAGGCTGATACGGATTTCAGGTCGCCGGCAAATTCTGTTTGTGGTGGCTAGTGGCTGGTGGCTGGTGGCTGGTGGCTGGCGTGCGGTTGAGGCTTGCCAGTTCTCCAGCCACTAGCCACCAACCACCAGCCACCCGCTTCGATGTTTCAGTGCGTACGCGAACCACATACACTATCCCCATGCCCAAAGTCGGCCTGCTCGGCGGTGCGTTTGATCCTCCTCACCTTGGCCACCTGGCCGTGGCGCGGGCCGTGCGTGCCGCGCGCGGGCTGGACCGCGTGGACCTGCTGGTCAGCGGCCAGTCGCCCCACGCCGAGGGCAAGAACAACCATGCGCCGCTGGAGCATCGGCTGGCTATGGCGCGCCTGGTCGTGGAGGGCGAGCCCGGCCTCGGCGTCGAGGACTGGGAGACGCGGCAGAGCGGCCGCAGCTACACCATCGAGACGATCCGACATTTGCAGCAGGCGTACCCGGAGAACAACTACGACTTCATCATCGGTGGCGACATGCTGCGCGACCTGCCCAACTGGCGCGAGATCGGCAAGCTGCTGGTGCTGGTGGATTTCGTGCCGGTGTTCCGGCCGGGGCATACCGAAGAAGTGTTCGAAGGCCTGAAGGCGCAGCTGGGTGAGGACGAAACCGCGCGCCTGCGCGCCAACATGGTGGAGATGCCCCTGCAGCACATCTCCAGCACCGAGATCAGGGCCGCCGCAGCCGCCGGCGAGAGCATCAGCCAATGGCTGACCCCGGCCATAGAAGCCTACATCCACGCCCACCGGCTTTACCAATGACGCGGATTGCTGACTGCGTGCGAAGTGTAGCTGCCTTGCTGATCGCGCTGGCGCTTGCCGCCTGCGGTGGCGGAAACTCTGCCAGCCCCCCACCGAGTCCCGAACAGCAACTGCTTGATCGCCTGTCGGAACTGTGCCGCGAGGCTGAGAAGAGCATACCCAACGCCTCGAACTGGGCGGGCGTACTCGACGAAGTGACCTACCAGAACGACGGCCGCGGCGAGTTTCTGAAACTCGCCCTCGAGCACTCGGCGTCGCTGCCGCCGACGCCATCGCCGGCCACGGCCGAAGAGTTCCTGGCGGAGATGAAGGCGACGCAGGAAGCGCGCGACGCCGAGGTGGCGATGTCGCCGGAGGAACTCGACGTCGAGCTGGCCGGGTCTCAGCCCTATGCGAAGCGCTACGCTGAATTGCTGAAGTACGATTCGCTGGCAGCGCTGGCGCCGCGCGAGGACTGGTCCAGCCGGCAGAACGCCGCGGTCGCCCGGTTGCTGGGCGCCATGTCGCGCCGCCTGCGCCTGCTGTGCCTGGGCGGCCGGACGCAGGAAGCCGAAGGCGAGCTGCTGGTGCATCTGGAAGTGCTGGGCCGCCTGGACCGGGACAGCAACCTGCGCGCCCGGATGTGGGTGAACGGTGAAGTGCTGCGTCTGCTGCGTGAGCTGGTGCAGGGCGGCCTGAACCTACTGGCCGATTCCGCAAAGGTGCAGGCCGCGCTTGAGCCGCTATACGAGCACGGGGACATCCTGCAGAAGCGCGCCTGGCTGCGCGACTTCAAGTACTGGTGTGCGTTCTACTCGCAAGCGTCCCGCGCGAAGCTGTTTGAATTCGCCGAGCGCAACTACGGGGAGCGTCTGGCCGGCCTGCAGCGCATGGTCAACAACTTCGGATGTGAAATAGAGATCGCCAAAGCATTCGAAAGCCACGCGCCCGACCTGCTGGACGCTGACGAGTTCAACGCCGCTCTGCGCCTTGCCAAGGCTGGTGCCCCCGACGTGGCGGACAAGCTCTGCCAAGCGGCCTACCAGGAAGCGCGCTGGAGGGCCGGCTGGCTCGGGTATCGGCTGTATCTGGCCGGTAAGAAGGGCGAGCTCACCATGGACTCACCGGCCGTGGAAGCAAGCAAAGGCAAGTATCCCGGCACGAAGCTGGAGTGGCATCCGCACAGGCTTGAGGTCCGCGTAGACCCGGAGTTCCCGGCCGCGATCGAGCTGGGGCCTGCATACGATCAACCGGTAGTGACGATCCCGCTGCCGTGAACCGTACTCTAAAGAGAAGAGCCCCGAGCTTACGCACGGGGCTTTCTGACTTGGCTTCCCAAGGGCCTTCAGAGCCGAACAGAGAAGTGGCATGCGCTTCCAGCGCATGAGTTGCGACGGCCTCCGGCCGTCGACGCGGGCCGGAGGCCCAATACTGCGGGGTTAAGGAGTTTCGCGGCAGACTCCGACGTGCAGATTGTATCGGCAGTCAGGCGCGGAGCGCCGTAACAATTGTTAGCCCCCGCCGGTTGGCGCCTAGCGCAGCGAGGCGCCAACAAGGCGGGGGTTACGGGCAAAAGAGGTTTGAGAGGCGCGGAGCGCCGGCACAACGGCCGCTTGCGGCCGATCGGTCCTCGCGGCAAGCGCCGCGAGTGTGTCGGCGCTCCGCGCCTTTGATCGTTCTTCCGCCGATTACCCCCACCGAACGCCGGAGGCGTTCGGTGGGGGCTTCCACTGTGCAGGCGCTCCGCGCCAAACAGCTAAACCGACGACTGTTTCGCCTTAACCCCGCAGTATTGGGCCGGAGGCCCGCGGTACTCTTTCGCGGGACGCGAATGCCACTGCCCGCTGCCGCTATCCTGAAGACCCCCCTACGCGAACCTTACAGAGTGGATGGGTGGGAAGTTGTTGCCCACTGTGTGCCAGCTTTCGCCGCGGTCTTCGCTTACGTACAGGTTGCCGTTGGTGCTGCCGAACGCCAACGCGTCGCCGCTGTTGTCGAGGCCGTGGCGATACACCGTGTCAAAACACCACTCCTGCGGCAGGCCTTCGCGCAGCTGCTCCCAGGTTTTGCCACCATCCTGCGTGCGCGCGACAAACAACCCGCCGTCGATCGCCATGCGCGCCTGGTCAGACTTCTGCGGCACCAGCCAGGCCGTGCGGCCGTCGTTGGCGTCGACGGCGACGGGCCAGCCGAAGTGCACGCCCTTCTCTTTGTTATCGACTTTGGTCCAGGTCTCCGCGCCGTTGTCACTGTAGTAGACGCCCACGTGGTTCTGGTTCCATACGTGGCGCGGGTCGTTCTTGCAGCGCTGCAGGAAGTGCACGTCGAAGCCCCACTCCGGCTCCGGGTTGGGCAGGAAGTCCACGGCCATGCCCTTGTTGCGCGGGCGCCAGGTTCTGCCGCCGTCGGTGGTCTGCGCCACGCCGGCGCAGGAGACGGCGATCATCACGTCGTCCGGGTTGTGCGGGTTGACGTCGATCGAGTGAATGCCGGCCGCGAACTCGCCGGTATTGGCGCTGGCGGGCGTGCCGAACCAGAGCTGCTTCTTGCCCTTGCCGTCGCCTGTGAACAGGTCGCCGCCGCGGGATTCGTCGTTCCAGAGCGGGCGGTTCAGCTCCCAAGTCTCGCCGTCGTCGTTGCTGACGAACAGGCCGCCGGGGATGGTGCCGCAGTACAGGCGGCCGGGCTGATTGGCGCCGCCGAAGCCGAGCACCCAGAGTTTCAGCAGCCGCGCGTCGCGGATGGCGGGGCCTTCCGGGCCGGGGTCGGTGAAGGGCGAATCAATGTAACGCGCGCCTTCGGGGTATTTGATCTGGCCGGCGTCGGCCCAGCTCTGGCCGCCGTCGGTGCTGCGCGAGAGCTTGCTGCCCCAGTGGCCGTGGTCGAGCGCGGCCCAGATTGTGCCCGTGAGCGGGTCCCTGGCGGCGTAGGCCACGTTGGTGCCCTGGTGGCCGTGGGCGGCCTGGTGCCAGCGGCCGTTGCGGAACTCGAGGATGAAGGTGCCCTTGCGGGTGGCGAGGATGAGCGTGTCGGACATGGCTTGCCCTTTCGGGTTGGTGTTTGGTTAGCGCTTTTTCCTGGCCGCCTTCTTTGCGGGTTTCTTTTTGGGTGCGGCTTTCTTAGGTTTGGCTGCCTTGGGCTTTTTGGCCCCGGACTTACGTCCGGGGCTCCCTGTCTTTGGTTTTTTCGCGGCCTGCTTTTTGGCTGGTTTTGCTTTGGCCTTCTTCTTTGGCGCGGCCTTTTTGGGTTTGGCTGACTTGGGCTGCTGGGCCCCGGACTTACGTCCGGGGCTCCCTGATTTGGCTTTTTTTTTTGGGGCCTTCTTGGTTGCTCCCCCGGCCTGCCGGCCGGGGCTGGAGGCGAATCTTGCAGAGTAGACGGGTGGGAAATTGTTGCCGAGTGTGTGCCAGCTCTCGCCGCGGTCTTCGCTGATGTAGACGTTGCCGGTGGTGCTGCCGAAAACCAGTGTGTCGCCGCTGATGTCCATCGCGTGGCGGTACACCACGTCGTGGGCGCGCTCCTGGGGCAGGCCTTCGCGCAACTGCTGCCACGTCTGCCCGCCGTCCTGGGTGCGCGCCACGAACAGCCCGGCGTCGATCGTCATGCGCTCGCGGTCCGAACGGCCGGGAACCAGCCAGGCCGTGCGCCCGTCGCGCGCGTCCACCGCGACCGGGAAGCCGAAGTGCACCCCGCTGTCCGGCCGGCTGACCTCCTGCCACTGCTTGCCGCCGTTGCTGCTGTAGAACACGCCGCAGTGGTTCTGCTGCCAGACGTGGTCCGGTTGATTTGCGCACAAGCTTACCAGGTGGGGGTCGTGGCCCCACTCGGCTTCCGGGTTGGGCAGGAAGGTGGCCTTCAGACCCTGGTTGCGGCCGACCCAGGTTTTGCCGTCGTCGGTGCTTTCGAGCACGCCGGCGCAGCTCACCCCCACCAGGATGCGCGTGCTGTTGCGCGGGTCCACCACGTTCGAGTGAATGCCCGGGGCCGAGTCGCCGTCCACGGTCGCGCCCCCGCCGAACCAGTGGCTGCGGCCGGGGTTGCCGTTGCCGAGGTCGCCGCCGCGGCTCTCGTGGTTCCAGAGCGACCAGTTCAGCTCCCACGTGTCGCCGTCGTCGTTGCTCACGAACAGGCCGCCGGGGATGGTGCCGGCGTAGATACGGCCGGGCTGGTCGGCGCCGCCGAACGCGATGCACCAGATTTTGCCCAGCGTGGCGTCTTTGATCGTGGGCGGCTTGCCTTCTTCGCCGAAGCCGTCGATGTACTTCGCGCCCTCGGGGTACTTGATCTGCCCGGCATCGGACCAGGTCTTGCCGCCGTCGTCACTACGGCCGAGCTTGCAGCCCCAGTGCCCGTGGTCGAGTGCAGCCCAGATCGTGCCGGTGCGCGGGTCGCGCGCGGCGTAGCTGATCGCGTTGCCGGGCTGGCCGACGTGAGCGATTTTCCAGCGCCCCCGACCTTGTCGACGAAGATGGTGCCCTTGCGCGTGCCGAGAATGATGCGGTCAGACATGGACTCTCCTATCCGCCGGACAGCGCCTGCAGGATGTAGACGCGTGAATCCGGCTTGAGCCGGTCGCTCAGCTTCTTGCGATCGGAGACCAGGTTTTCCTCGATGAAGATGTTGACGTGGGTGCGCAGGCTGCCGCGCTCGTCACAGATGTAGAAGGCGAAGCCTGGGGCGAGCTTCTCCATGGCCTGCACCACCTCGGCGGCGGTGTCGGCCTCTACGGTGATTTCCTGCCCCTCAAGCTGAGGAAAGAAGGCGTACAGGTGGCGGGCGAGTTCAACCTTGGGCATGGGGCGGCAAATATACTGCCGCACCATGCGATGCCCAAGAGATAGTTGCAGGTCAAACTGTCCGGGTGTGTCAGGAATCAGCCGAATCGCACACGGTCGTCGTGCCACAGGGCGACCTCAATCGTGTAGCCGGTGGGATCGCTGATGTACCAGGAGTCGCTGTGGGGCCACTCGTAGACGCCGCCGTAGTGGACCGGGATCTGCTCGCGCTTGACCGTCTGCTCCCATGCCTCACGGTCCGTGATGCGCAGGCCGAAGTGCGCCACGCGGTGGAAGCCGGCCTTTTCGACCTCGTCCGGGTCGGGCTCATGCAGGTCGGGGTGCTGGTACACGCACAGCATGGCGTCGCCGCCCTTCAGCACGCCCCAGGGCTGACCCGCGTAGGTGCCCTGCTCCACGATTTCGAAGCCGAACACGCGGCCGTACCAGTCGGCGGTTTCGGCGAAGTCCTTGACGCTGAGGTTCAGGTGGTCGAGTTGCTTGACGTTCATGGCTCCCCCTTTAGTAAAGAAATATCTTTACCTAATAAGTCAAGCGGCGGCTTGTTTTATTCCGGCCCTGTGCGTTTAATTTCGGCATGACTGACATACCCCACAAGGCGCGCGAGAAGATCCTGTTCTTCCTCAAGACCAAGGGGCCCCAGGCCGCCACGCAGATCGCCAGGCGCCTGGGCGTCACCGCCATGGCCGTGCGCCAGCACCTTTATGCCCTGCAGGAAGAGGGCGCCGTCGATTTCAGCGACGAGCGCCGCAAGGTCGGCCGACCGGCGCGCATCTGGCGCCTCACCCGCGAAACCAGCGACCGCTTCCCCGACAGCCACGGCGAGCTCGCGGTCGGCATCCTGCGCGCCGCCAAGAGCGCCTTCGGCGAAGAGGGCATTCACCGCCTGCTGCAGCAGCGCATGAGCGACCAGGCCGAAACCTACGGCCGCCGGCTGCAGCGCAAACGCGGGCTGGAGGCCAAGGTGGCCGAGCTGGCGGCGATCCGCGAAGAAGAAGGCTACATGGCGGAGTGGCAGAGCGAGCCCGACGGCAGCCTGACGCTGATCGAGAACAACTGCCCGATCTGCGCCGCCGCGGAAACCTGCCAGGACCTGTGCCGGGGCGAGATCGAGCTGTTCCGCCAGGTGCTCGGCGCCGAGATCGAGCGCCAGGAGCACATCCTGTCAGGCCAGCGCCGCTGCCTGTATCGCATCAGCCCGCTGCGCAAACGCGCCTGAGCGACGGCAAAAAGAACAGGCGCCTGAGGCGCCTGTTCCGTTCATGTCGGCGGGGGTCCGTTAGATATCGATGGGCATCACAAGGTAGTAGAACTTGTCCTTGTCACCGGCGTGCAGGATGGCGCCGGTGTCCTTGTCCTTGAATTCAACGGTCACCTTGTCGGTGTCGAAGCCTTCCAGGCCCTGCAGGATGTACTGCGGATCGAAGCCGATCGCCACGTCGTCACCGTCGTACTCGATCTCCACCTTCACCTCGGCCTGGCCCTGGCTGGGGCTGCGCGAGCGCAGGGTCAGCTCGCCCTTGCTGACTTCGAGGCGCACGGCCTGGCTTTCCACGCTGGTCAGGTGGCGCGCCTTGTTGAGCGCCAGCCGGAAGTCTTCCAGGTTCACGCCGAACTGCTTGTCCAGGTCGCCGGGGATCACCGCGCGGTAGTCGGGGAACTGTCCCTCCACCAGCAACGAGCCGACCTCGGTGCCGTCCACCATGGCTACGATGCGGTTCTCTGAAAGCTTCAGGCTGACCTCACCCTCGCCGCTGCCGATCACCTTGCTGATCAGGTTGTAGCCCTTGGCCGGCACGATCACCTGGTACTCGACCTCTTTGCACTTGGCGCTCATCTTCGTGAAGCCCAGGCGCCGGCCGTCGGTGCCGCAGAACTCGACCGCGTTCTTGCGCGGCTCCAGCAGCACGCCGTTCAGGGCGTAGCGGCCTTTTTTCCTGCGCGATGCTGCGCCCCACGCGGCGGATGGCCGCGGCGAAGTCGCTGCCCTTGATCTTGATCTCGGTCTTGCCGTCCACTTCCGGCAGCCTGGGGAATTCTTCCGGGTCGGCACTGGTAAGCTCGAAGCGGTCGCGCCCGGCCTTGAGCTCCACGGTGCTGCCCTCGGCCTTGAACTCGACAGTGTCGCTGCGGATATCCTTGAGCAGGCTGCCCACCAGCGAGGCCTGCACCAGGCACTTGCCCGGTTTTTTGCAATCGACTTCGCTGAGCGTGCGTTTGAGGCTGAGGTCCAGGTCCGTGGCGCGAACCTCGAGGCCTTGCTTGTCCGCGATCAGCAGCACGTTCTGCGTGATCGGGTTGGTCGAGCGCTGGTTGACGATGCTGCTGACCAGGTTCATCGCCTCGGCAAGTTGATCGCGTGCGCAGATTACGTGCATGGCTTCCTCGCGTTTTTTGGTCCGGCCGTTCTAGTCACCAGGTCGCGGCCTGCAACATGTGCATAAGCTGGCAGTAGCCCGGATTCAAGGCTGCGTGCCCTGCTGCAGTTGTTTAACAGATAGGTTTAAACACCAGTAGCTATTAATGCGGCCTGTCCGGAAGTCAGCAACGCGTTGGTGATCAGCGCCAATCCCCGCAGTAGCGCGGCCCGCAGCGTGGAAGGGAGGGCGGACAGTTTCCGGAACAACGACCGATCGCTGACAGCCGGACAACTTGTGGGCAGCGGCATTGTTGGCAGGTGGCAGAATAACACGGGCATGTCCCCGGCCAATCCGCAGGTAATACCGGCGCGGCTGACAGCCGAACAGATTGCGGAACAAGTCTTGGCAGAGATCGAAAAGCTGACGCGAAGGTCGCGAAGGGGCGCGCCTCGCCGACGTCGTACGCCAGTCAACGCCAGGGCGCAAAGAACGCAAGGAACCCCTTCTGACGGGGCGTCAATCTTTCGGCCGAAACGGAAGCCTAGCGAGCCACGGACAGGCCGTGGCGCTCCTTGGCGTCCTGGTGATGAGTCGTTGCCGAGTCGCGGTTGCACGCGCGGGAAGAGCCGCCGCTGCGCGGCTCGGAGGACCTGCTGAGAGTTCCCCCGGCTTGTCGGCGCTTCGCTACGCTCAACGCCGACAGCCGGGGGCTAACCAGAGAGACGCCGGCTTCGCCGGCTGAACTGCGGCAACTACCATGAAAACAGAATCCCCCGCGGTAACGCGGGGGTTCTGTGGGTTTGCTGTGTAGGGTTTTCTAGCTGACCGGGCGGCGCAGCTGCAGCTCGAAGCGTTCCAGCTCGTTGCGCAGGTTGGTGTCCTTCAGGCGCAGGCCTTTGATCTTGTTGATCGCGTGCAGCACGGTGCTGTGGTCACGGCCGCCGAAGAAACTGCCGATCTCGGTCAGCGTGAGCTGGGTGAGTTCCTTGGTGAGGAACATCGCCACGTGGCGCGGGAAGGCCAGGTTCTTGGTCCGGCGCTGGGACAGCAGGTCGTTCATGCGCACGTTGTAGTGCTCGCACACTACGTCGATGATGTCGTCGGTGGCGATGCGCGCGGGCGCAGGCTTGCTCTTCACCAGGTGGCGCAGGGCGTCATGGGCGAGCTGCAGGGTGATCGGCTTGCTGCTCATGCTGCTGAGCGCGGCGATCTGCACCACGGCGCCTTCCAGCTCGCGCACGTTCGTCACGATGTTGTCAGCCAGGAAGTGCACCACCTCGTCGGGCACCTCGATGCCGCGCAGCTCGGCCTTCTTGCGCACGATCGCCATGCGGGTTTCGGTACAGGGCGGCTCGACCTTGACGGCGAGGCCCCAGTGGAAGCGGCTGATCAGGCGGTCTTCCAGGTTGGGAATGTCGCGGGGCAGCGAGTCGCTGGTCAGCACGATCTGCTTGCCGAGCTGGTACAGGTGGTTGAAGGTATGGAAGAACTCCTCCTGGGTCTGCTCCTTGCCGGCCAGGAAGTGGATGTCGTCGATCAGCAGCGCGTCGGAGTCACGCAGCTCGTGGCGCAGGGCCTCGATGCTGCCGGACTTGAGGGCCGCCACGAAGCGATTGACGAACTCTTCGCACGAGATCATGCGGATCTTGGGCATGCGCGGCAGCAGCCTGCTGGCGATGGCGTTCAGCAGGTGGGTCTTACCCAGCCCCACGCCGCCGTGGATGAACAGCGGGTTGTAGGCCTTGCCCGGGTTCTCGGCCACGGCCTGGGCGCGGCGCAGGCCAGCTGGTTGGAAGGCCCGACCACGAAGTGGCCGAAGTCGGCGCCGGCGGGGATCTTCTTGCTGGTGAGGAAGTCGTGCTCGGAGCCGGCGCTGGTGCTGGAGAGGTTGCGGACGCTGCTGTTGACCTTGACATCCAGGCGCGCGTCGGCGCTGCCGCCGGCGGAGATCTCGAGGTGAGGCTGGAAACCGAGCACCTGATAGCAGGCCTTTGCCACGCAGTTGCGCAGGGCCTCGGTGTCGGTCTTGTTCAATTTGTCGGCACGCACCGTGAGCTTCAGCGTATCGAGCTCGGAGTCGTAGCCGGCGGGTTTGGCGTTGCGGAGAAGTTCATGAACCGGCAGCCCGCGCGAGCGCGTGAGAGCAAGTTCTTCGATTGCGGGCCACTGCCCGATCACGTCTCCGTCGGAAACTGACATCTGCACCCCGTTCTGGTCGCGATTCCCTGAAAAGAGCGACTTGGGCTTCCGGCGACAACACCACACCCGGCGCGCACCCGGGTGCGCGCTGTAACAGGCCAAGGTTTGCTGCTTGTGAGACCGCGGGCGTGACCCCGGGGCCCTCCCCCAACTCGCTGCTAAAGTTCCTGTGAAGGAATTAGTTAGCTTCTGGTGGCAGTCGGTCAACGGGTGCCGCGCGACCGACACGCGGGAAAAGCTGTCAGAATCGACGAAAGTAACCGAAGCAGGGGCACTTAACATCGGACGGAAAAAACTCACTGACACCGTCTTAACTTGGACCGGTGTTCAGCGTGTCCGGTTTCTCGATTTGTGCCGGGCGCACACTGCGTTTCTGCCCCAGCCAGGCCAGCGCGATCGCCAGCGGCCAGGCCGCCGCGCCGCCCGCTACCGCGACGTTGGCGGGCCAACGATCCCACAGCAAGGGAAGCGAAACGGCGATCACCACCACCGCGAAGACGCACGACAGCAGCAACAGCGGCTTGAACACCACGCGCACGCGGGGGTGGATCGGCCTGGTCCAGCAGTCGCTTCATCGTTGACATGTCAATAGCAGCGTCGGCATCCAGCGCGTCGAAGGTCGGTAAGCGGTGCGATTTGCCGCAACGGGGGCATTCGATCAGCAGCCCGCTGTACGCGCGAGAGAAAACCTCGCTCCAGCCGCAGGGGCAATCGACTTTGCACTTGGTCTCGGGCACGAGGGTGCAGGTTACAGGGAACAGGTTTCAGGTGTCAGGGAGGGGCTGCTCAGGCGGCAGGAGGCTGCCTAAACCCGAAACCCTGTCACCCTGCTACTTGTCCGCGGGGCCGTCGCAGTCCAGCAGGTCGCGCGCTTCCTTGATCAGCGCCTCCACGAAGGGGCCGAAACGCTCTTCGTTTTCCTTGTCGGCCTTGACCAGTGCGATGTGCGCGTCACGGATCAGCAGCGTGCGGCGCTTCTTGTCCTGCCAGCCCTCGCGCAGGGGAGTCAGCTTGCAGTCGGGGAAGTCCACCGGTTCGGTCTTCACATGCAGGATCTTGGGCAGGCCCAGCGAACTCATGGCACGCATGGTGGTGGGTGTGGCGTTCACCACCGTCACGGCAATCGCCGGCCCCCGTTGAAGCCGATGAAGCCCATCAGCGTGCCCATGAAAGTGCTGTCCAGGCCCGTGCACGGGGCCAGGTCCACGATCACATTCCGCACGCCGTCGTTGAAAGCCTTTTCGCAGTACTCGCGCAGCGGCCCGGCGTTGTTGAAATTGCCGAGACCCACTACGCGGACGTAGACCGCTTCCTTGGTGCGTGCCGCTTCGAGATGACCAGCCATACGTCCCGGCCTTTCGGCCGCCTTTTACAGGGGCTCAGCTTACGCGCAGCCCCGAATGCACCTGGTTCATGGCGGTCAACGGCACTACCTGGTCGCCGTCCTGGACCGCCAGCAGCATCCCCTGGCTTAATACGCCCCGCAACTTCCGGGGCGCCAGGTTTGCCACGATGATGATGTCTTTACCGACCAGCTGTTCCGGCTGCCACCACTGGCGGATGCCCGCGCAGATGGTGCGCTCCTGATCGCCTACCTCGACCGTCAGCACCAGCAGCTTGTCGGCGTCCGGGTGGGGGGCCGCGGCTTTGACCCGCGCGGTCCGCAACTCCACCTTGGCGAAGTCGTCGATGCTGATTTCCGTGCTGGCTGGCGCTTCGGTCATTTACCTTCCCTATTAAGTCCTCAAAAGCGGCCAAATCGCCGCCCGGAATTCAAAGTAGCTTGCCCGGGGGGCAGGTTCAACCGAAACAGGGCCGAACCATGGGGTGTAACGCCCGATAAACTTTGTACTTGTGGCACTATCCACCAACTCTCGACAAACCGGGGGTTGTGCGTGTTATGCTCCCGACCCGCATGAACGAACCGGCCTTGGATAAGAACGAACCACCCGCCCCCGCGCCTTCCACGCCATGGTGGCGCCGCCCGTGGGTCCAGGGCCTGGCGCTTTCGTTGCTGGCCTTCATCGGCATGCTGCAGTACCAGTTCGTGCCCGGCTTTGTCACCGACGCCGTGGGCAACACCGGCCTGCACTCCACCTCGGTGGGCCTGCCCGGCGCCGACGGCTACTACCACATCAAGATGGCCTGGCTGTACCGCACCGGCGAAGTGGGCGAAGCCGGCGGCGATTTCCATTGGACGCGCGAAAGCCTCTGGAACGGCGAGTTCAGCGACAAGGACTACCTGTTCCACGTTTACCTGGTGCCCTTCACGCTGTTCGCCGACGGGCCGGGGGACGCCCAGGGGCTGATCACCGGCGCCAAGCTGGGCATCTCCGTACTGGGCGCGCTGCTGGTTCTGGCGCTGTTTACCGCCTTGCGCCTGCTGGGAGCGCGCTGGGCGTGGCTGTTCACGCTCGGGCTGATCGCCGTGGGCGGCAGCTACTTCGTGTTCCGCATGAACCTGTGCCGCAGCTACGTGGTCAGCGTGACGCTGGCGCTGGCTGGCTGGACGCTGATCGTGCGGCGCCAGCGCCTGGGCCTGCTGGCGCTTTCCACCATCTACACGCTGTCCTACACCGCAAGCCACCTGCTGCTGGCGATGCTGGTCGTGCGAGCGGTCATGGAACTGGTGCTGGGCGCCCGCGAAGGCAGCACCCGCCGCCGCGACCTGAAGGACAACGCGCTGATGGGCGCCGCGATCGCCGGCGGCATCGCCCTAGGCTGCCTGCTGCACCCGGAAAGCTGGAACCTGGTCAAGCTGTGGTGGGTGCAGAACGTGGTGGTACTCGCGCTCTCCCACAAAGACACCGTCGCGCCCGTGATCGACAACATCTCCGGGCTGTTCGGCACGAACACCGACTACGGCAACGCCGTGGAGGTCGCCCTTGGCCGCGAACTGAACCCCACGGCCGGGCCTGCGGCCGTGTTCGGCACGCCGCTGATATTCTTCCCGCCGATGCTGCTGCCGCTGGCGGCCGCGGTGATGGGCTGGCGCCCCAGCCGTGAAGCGGTGCTGACGGCCACCATCGCGGTGGTGTGGCTGGTGGGCTACCTGGTGAACGGGCGCTTCCTGGAGTACGCGGCGCCGTTCATGACCCTGGCGATCGGCGTGTGGGTGACCGAACTGCTGACCTCGGCGCAATACCAGGCCTGGAAGGAGCGGCGGCCGGTGGTGGCGCGCGCGCTGCCGATTTCCGGCGCGGTGATTGCGGTGATCGCCACCCTCAGCATCTGGGTGGGGGCCGCGATTTCATACCGCGTGCACGACCGCGGCGACATCGAGCTCGCGGCCGTGTACCTGCACGAGCACCCGGAGACGCACGGCAAGCTGGTGTGGCACGACCGCTGGGACGACTTCACGGAGCTGCTGTTCTTCGCCAGCGAGTGCGATTACCTGGCCGGCCTGGACCCGACGTTCTTCCTGCTGAAAGACCGCAAGAAGTACGAAGACTGGTGGGAGATCAAGCGCGGCAAACGGCGCGACGTGCTGGGGCCGATCCGCGACGACTTCAAGGCCGACTACATCCTGGCCCACCGCAGCAGCAGCGAGTACTTCTACAACCGCCTCAACGAGGAAGCCCGCGCCGGCAACCTCAAGCTGCTGATCCGCGCCCCCGACGACGCCTGGGCCCTCTACGAGGTGGTGCCCAAGGAATGAATCCGCGCCGCCCCTTCGTTGTGTGTCGCGGGGTCTGGTAAAACCCTTCGACGAACTCAGGGCAGGGCAAATGGCACTCACGCACATCACTGTTCGCGGAGCATGCGAGCACAACCTGCAGAACATCGACGTGGACATGCCGCGTGATGCCCTGGTGGTGGTCACGGGTTTAAGCGGCAGCGGCAAATCGTCGCTCGCCTTCGACACCATCTACGCCGAGGGCCAGCGCCGCTACGTCGAGTCCCTTTCCGCCTACGCCCGCCAGTTCCTCGGCCGCATGCAGAAGCCGGCCGTTGAGTCGATCGAGGGCCTGCCGCCCACCATCGCCATCGAGCAGCGCCAGGCCGGCAGCAACCCGCGAAGCACCGTCGCCACCACCACCGAGATCTACGACTACCTGCGTCTGCTGTACGCCCGCGCCGGCACGCCGCGCTGCCCGGTCTGCAGCCGCGAAGTCAGCAGCCAGAGCGCCGAGCAGATCGTGGACACCGTGATGGAATGGCCCCAGGGCACGCGCCTGATGGTGCTGGCGCCGGTGGTGCGAGGCCGCAAGGGCGAACACCGCGACGTGTTCGCCAAGGTGATGCGCGACGGCTTCGTGCGCGCGCGCCTGAACGGCCAGGTGATCGAGGTAGGCCCCAAGACCCAGGCCGACGACAAGCACAAGAAGCACGACATCGACGTGGTGATCGACCGCATCGTGATCGACAACGAGTCGCGCTCCAGGCTGAACGAAGCGGTCGAAGTAGCCCTGCACCTCGCCGACGGTTTATGCGTGATCAGTCGGGAGTCGGGAGGCGGGAGTCGGGAGACCGAGAAAGAGGCGGGGCAGTCGCTCCCGACTCCCGACTCCCGGCTGACGCCTGGTTGGACCGACCACACCTTCAGCGCCAAGATGTTCTGCCCGGAACACCCGGACGCCGAAATGGGCGAGCTGGAGCCCCGCCTGTTCAGCTTCAACGCGCCCCAGGGCGCCTGCAAGGTCTGCCACGGGCTGGGTATCCACACCGAGCTCAGCGAGCAGGCCCTGGTGCCGGACCATGAGAAGTCCATCGACGACGGCGCGATCGCCGGCTGGAACAAGCCCGGCGAGGCCGGCTGGTACAAGCGCGCCTTGCGCAAGCACTGCAAGCGCCTGGGCGTCAGCGTCAGCACGCCCTGGCGCAAGCTCAGCGCCTCGGCCCAGCAGCTGGTACTGCGCGGCGAGCCCGGCACCAACGGGCGCTGGGGCTGGCGCGGCCGCGGCGGTTTCCCCGGCGTGATCCCCGACATGCTGAAGCGCTTCGAGAGCAGCGACTCCGACAGCGTGAAGCAGTGGGTGATGAAGTTCATGCACGAGAAGGAGTGCCCGGCCTGCGGCGGCTCGCGCCTGAACCCGTTCGCCAGCGCCGTCACGGTGGGTGGCAAGCGCATCCACGAAATCAGCGTGATGAACGTGCGCGACGCCAAACGCTGGATCAACAACATGGAGCTGGGCCGCGAGAAGGCCCTGATCGCCAAAGAGATCATCCGTGAAATCAGCGCGCGGCTGGGCTTCATGGTGGACGTCGGCATCGGCTATCTGACGCTCGACCGCAAGTCCGGCACGCTGAGCGGCGGCGAGGCCCAGCGCATCCGGCTGGCAACCCAGGTGGGCAGCGGGCTGGTGGGCGTGGCCTACGTGCTGGATGAGCCCAGCATCGGCCTGCACCAGCGCGACAACGACCTGCTGCTCGGCACCCTGAAGCAGCTGCGCGACATCGGCAACACCGTGATCGTGGTCGAGCACGACGAGGACACCATCCGCGCCGCCGACTTCGTGGTGGACCTCGGCCCCGGCGCCGGCGCGCACGGCGGAAAAGTCGAGTACGCCGGCGACGTGCCCGGGCTGCTGAAGGCGCAGACCCTTACGGCCGACTACCTGGCCGGGCGCAAGGGCGTGCCGATCCCCGAAGAGACGCGGCCGCTGAGCGCCGGCAAGGCGATCGTGGTGAAAGGCGCGGCCGAGAACAATTTAAAAGGCATCGACGTGACGATCCCGCTGGGCGGCCTGGTGTGCGTCACGGGCGTGAGCGGCAGCGGCAAGAGCACGCTGGTCACGGACATCCTGGCCCGCGCCCTGGCCCGCGAGCTGCACAACGCGCAAACCGAGCCGGGCAGGCACCGCGAGATCACGGGCCTCAAACAGATCGACAAGGTGATCGAGATCGACCAGTCGCCCATCGGGCGCACGCCGCGCAGCAACCCGGCGACGTACACCAACCTGTTCGGCCTGATCCGCGACCTGTTCACCAAGGCGCCCGAGGCGAAGATGCGCGGCTACAAGCCGGGGCGTTTCTCGTTCAATGTGCCCGGCGGGCGCTGCGAGGTGTGCGAAGGCCAGGGCGTGAAGCTGATCGAGATGCACTTCCTGCCCGACATCCACGTCACCTGCGAGGCCTGCAACGGCAAGCGCTACAACCGCGAGACGCTGGAGGTGAAGTACCGCGGCATGAGCATCGCCGACGTGCTGGACATGACCATCGAGGACGCCTGCAAGTTCTTCGAGAACCACAAGCAGATCTACAAGATCGTCAAGACGCTGCATGACGTCGGCCTCGGCTACGTGACGCTGGGCCAGCCCAGCACCACGCTGTCCGGCGGCGAGGCCCAGCGCGTGAAGCTCGCCACCGAGCTGGCCCGGCCCGACACCGGCCATACGCTCTACATATTGGACGAGCCCACCACCGGCCTGCACTTCCACGACGTCGCCCGCCTGATCGAGGTACTGCAGAGGCTGGTGGGCAAGGGCAACACGGCCGTGGTGATCGAGCACAATTTAGACGTGATCAAGTGCGCCGACTGGCTGATTGACCTGGGCCCCGAAGGCGGCGACGAAGGCGGAACCATAGTGGCCGAAGGCCCGCCCGCCGAAGTAGCCAGCAAAGCAGGCAGCTACACAGGCCACTTTCTGAAGCGCTACTTCGCGGAAAACAAGAGCCGCAAGCGCCAGCGCGCGGCCGCCGCACCCGCCAAGGCCACCAAACCCACCAAGCGAGCCAAACAACCCAAAGCCGACAAACGCCCCCGCAAGCAGGTCGCTACAAAATAGGAGCCACGGTTAAACACGGGTGAACACACAGCGCAAACCGTGTTGACCCGTGTGCACCCGTGGTTCCAAATGCGTACATGGCCCTCACGGTCTACATACTTGGTTCCGGACAGGATGGCGGGCTGCCGCAGTTTGGCTCGCGCATGAGTGCGGACATGGCCGCGCGCGTAGATCCGCTGGCTGTGCGGCTGGGGCCGAGCATCTGTGTGCTGGATGACGTCGGCCGCTGCTTCCTGGTTGACGTCTCGCCTGACATCAAGGAGCAGGAGAACCGCCTGCTGACCATCCCGGCCTACGCGCGGCGCGCAGTGACGAATCCCTTCGACGGCGTGCTGCTTACCCATGCCCACATGGGCCATTACGCCGGGCTGGTGCACTTCGGGCGCGAGGCCGCTAACTGCCGCGACCTGCCCGTCTACTGCACCGAGAAGATGGCAAGCTTCCTGGCCGCCAACGCACCCTGGGAGCAGCTGGTGAAGCTGGGGAACATTGAGTTGCGCTCCGTAGGGACACGCGGCAGCGTGTCCCTACAAGCAGGGCCCGGGTTGAGCATCCGCGCCATCCCCGTGCTGCATCGGGGCGAATACACCGACACCGTGGGCATCAGCATCAACGAGAAGCTGCTGTACGTGCCCGACATCGACAACTGGGACGCCTGGCCCGCCGCGCGCGAGGAAGTCAGCAAGCATGAAATCTGCCTGCTCGACGCCACCTTCTACTCGCGCGAGGAACTTCCCGGCCGCGACCTGCGCGAGATCTCGCACCCGTTCATCACGGACACGCTGGCCAAGTTCGGCGACCTGGCAAAAGGCCGGCGCATCATCCTGACCCACTTCAACCACTCCAACCCGGTCTGCGACCCCGCCAGCAAACAGGCCCAACGCGTGCTCAAGGCCGGCTTCGAGCTCGCTCAGGAAATGCTGGCGATTCCGCTGTAACGCACGCCTCCGGGCACTGCCTTTGTGCCCTCGTGTGAAGCAGGTAAAACCCAGCCCATGGAAGCGGTGGTGAAAGCCGAGGGCTTGCGCAAGAACTACGGAGAGTTCGTGGCCGTGGACGGCATTGATTTCGAAATCCCGCGCGGGCAGTGCTTCGGCTTTCTGGGCCCCAACGGCGCGGGCAAGACCACCACCATGCGCATGATCTACCGCGCCTCGCCCGTGGGCGGCGGCAGCCTGCGCATCCTGGGCCACGAGGCCGCCGGCGGCCGCAACGACCGCGCCATCAAGCAGCGCATTGGAGTGGTGCCGCAGGAAGACAACCTCGATGAAGAACTCAAGCTGCGCGAGAACCTGGAGGTGTTCGCGCGCTTTTACGGCCTGGGGCGCAAGGAGGCCAAGGCGCGCGCCATTGAGATGATCGCGTTCGCCAACCTGGGCGACAAAAGCGAGTCGCGCATCCGCGAGCTCTCGGGCGGCATGCGGCGCCGGGCGCTGATCGCGCGCGGCCTGCTGGGCAACCCGGAGCTGCTGGTGCTGGACGAGCCGACCACGGGACTGGACCCCCAGGCGCGCCTCAACCTGTGGGACCGTCTGCGCGACCTGAAACGCCGCGAGGCGACGCTGGTGCTCACCACCCACTACATGGACGAGGCCGAGCAGCTGTGCGATCGGCTGGTGATCATGGACAAGGGCAAGATCGTGGCCGAAGGCCGGCCGCGCGATCTGATCAAGCAGCACGTCAGCAGCCACGTGGTGGAAGTCGACATCGCGAATGGAGCGCGAAGCGTAAGCGAGCGGCCGGAACTGGCAGAATTGACCGCCCTCGCCAAACGCCACGAGCGTCATCAGGACCGCCTGCTTCTATATGTAGACAACGGCGAAGAGGTAGTGGCCAAGGCCGCGCACCTGCTGCCCGACGCCGAAACCCTGATCCGCCGCAGCACACTGGAAGACGTGTTTCTAAAGATCACAGGCCGAGGGTTGGCGGAATGAACGGCGACGGCAGATTACCAATAACCAATTACCAATTTCCAATTGAGGCGGCTGCTGCATGTGAATTGGTAATTGAAAATTGGTTATTGGTTATTCGCTGTTCGT
Organism: Planctomycetota bacterium; assembly: GCA_027493625.1. GTDB lineage: Bacteria > Planctomycetota > UBA8742 > UBA2392 > UBA2392 > JACKID01. Next base: position 898,590 of record JAOSKM010000003.1, read on the forward strand.
CTGGAGGCCGCGCCGCATGAAGCTTCCCGGTGACATCAGCCTTACTACGGCCGTATCCGTCTGGCGGCGGAATCTTACCGAGTATGGCCACACCTGGATGACCAACATCCTGCCCAACTTCTTTGACCCGGTGCTTTACCTGCTGGGCATGGGGCTGGGGCTGGGCATGTTCGTGGGGCGCGGGGTCAACGGCCTTTCGTACATCGAATACATCGCGCCCGGCTTGATGGCCGCTTCCGCCATGCAGGGCGCTTCCTTCGAGACCACCTACAACGTGTTCGTCAAAATGAACTTCGCCAAGCTGTACGACGCCTACCTGGCCACGCCGGCGCAGATCCCAGGACGTCGCGTTTGGCGAACAACTGTGGGCCATCTCGCGCGGGCTGATCTACGGCTGCGCCTTCCTGGTCGTGCTGCTGGCCTTCACCGCGGCCGGCTACCGCATCATCACCAGCCCCTGGGCCGTGCTGCTGCCGTTCGCCATGCTGCTGACCGCCAACATGTTCGCGCTGATCGGCCTGACGTTCACGGCCAGCATCCGCAACATCAACTACTACGGCTTCTACTACACGCTGTGGCTGACGCCGCTGTTCCTGTTTTCCGGGATCTTCTTCCCGCTGGACAACCCGCAGATGGCCGGCGGCCACGCCGAGACCACCGCCTGGTTCACGCCGCTGTATCATTGCGTGCGCCTGATGCGCGGCCTGGCGCAGGGGCCCCTGGACTGGACCCACGGCGTGAGCGCGCTGTGGATCATCGCGGTCAGCGCGCTGCTGGCCGTGATCGTGCCGCGCCGCATGCGCAAACGCATGGTGTACTAAGAGACCAAGAGCCTGACTGGAAACCCACTCGCGGTCTGATCCGGGCGGCGGGCTTCGCGCTGCTTCGTTGCCCTCTCTGCGGCGTGGCCGCGGCTACGCCTCAGTCGGGCGCCTCGCATCGCTCGCCCGGCGCTCCGAATCAGACTCACTCTGGGTTTCCAGGCAGGCTCAAAGGCATAATGCCGCCATGAGCCTGCCCGCCGAGCTTGCCTACCTGTTCCGGCACGCGGTGATCCGCGACGCGGCCTACGGCCTGCAGCCGCCCACGGCGCGCGCCGCGCTGCATGCCATGGCGCTGGAAATCATCGAGTCGCTGGCCACGCCGGACACCATCGACGGCTGGGCTGAAGAGCTGGCAGACCATGCCCGCCAGGCCATGGGAGCCGAGGGCGCCGACCGCCAAGCCCTGCAACGCCGGGAGCTGGCGTACCTGCAGCGCGCGGCCGAACACGCGGCGAAGCACTGGCACAATGAACGCTCGGTGACGCTGCGGGAGCGCATTGCCGAGCACCCCGACGCCGGCCCGGACCAGCGGATCAAGGCGCTGCTCGACAACGTGGATACGCTGATGCGCTCCGGCGGCATTGCACGAACGCCTGCTCTGCTGGAGCGCGCGGAAGAACTGGCCCGCGACCACGGGGACCGCCGCGACCTTGCGAACGTGCTGGCCGCGCAGGCGCAGGCCGCAACCCTGACCTCGCGCCACGCTGATGCGAACCGGCTGATTGACCGGGGCATCACCCTGGCCCGCGAACTCCGGGAACCGCGAGCTGCACGCGCGGCTGCTGATCACCCGCGCCGGCAACGCCCAGGGCACCGGCTCGTGGGCCGTCGGCGAGCAGGCAGCGCGCGAGGCCTGGGAGCTGCTGAAAGACCGGGGCAGCCCGGTGTCGCGGGCGCGCTCGCTGCTCTACATCGGAGACGCCTGCTGGGAGCAGGGGAAACAGGAAGAGGCCGCCGGCCATTACGAAGAGGCGCTGCAGATCTACCTGCAGGCCGGAAACCTGGGCGGTGAGGCCTCTGCGCGCGACCACCTTGGCTCGCTGCTGCGCGAGTTGCGCCGCGACGACGAAGCCAAGCGCCAGCACGAGCGCGCGGCCGAGATCTACGGCCACATCGGCGACACCGTGGGCTACGGCTCGGCCGTCACCAACCTGGCCACACTGCTGCAGGAAGAAGGGCGCTTCGACGAAGCCCGCCGCCTCCGCATGCAGGCACTTAAGAACTTCCGCGCCGCGGGCGCGACCTACCTGGAGGGCGTCGCGCTCGGCAACCTTGGCAGCCTGGCGCGGCTCAGCGGCCGACTGGAGGAGGCCTCGCAGCTGCTGCAAGGCGCGCGCAACGTGCTGCGGCGCATCGGTCGCGTGGTGGAGCACGCGGTGTTCGAGGCGATGTTCGGCCAGCTGCTGCTGCTGTTGGGATTCACTGACGCCGCGCAGGTGAACGCGCGCCAGGCCTCGGACGATCTCACGCGCATCGGCGTCACCACCTGGCGCGAGCAGTACGCCACGTTGCTGGAAGTGCGGATCGCCGTGGAACGGGTGCAGCGGGGCAGCCATGAGGCGGCGCGCACGGCCGACGACCTGCTGCGCCGCATGCGCGACAGCCTGGGGGCGGGCGGCGAGACCATGCTGGGGAGGCGCTGCGCAAGGTTGAGGCATTGATCGCCGAGACATCCCGGCCGCAGCCGCTGCTGTTCCGGGGCCACCTGCCGGAAGAGCTGTCGCCGGCCCAGCGCCTGGCGCTGCTGGACCGCATGCAGAAGACCGAGCCGGACGACTGGCAGCGCCTGCAGGCGAATCCCGCGCTGCATGCGGCGATGCGCCAGGGTACCGATGGCCTGCCCGTGCCGGACTGGCGAGCCGAAGGCGAGTGGTAGCCGCACGGAAAGCAGCTTCCCGCGCTTGCGCCCGGCCGTGATTTGCCTTTGATGGCGGCCTTATCAGGAGCCGCCGTGATTGAGCCCGTGGAAGAGCCTTCGCGTTTTACCGATGAATCACTCGAGACCCTGCTGGCCTTCTGCGCCGAGCCCAGGTCGGTGGAAGAGATCGCCGGTCACCTCCGCGTGGAGGAAAGCGCTGAGCTGACGGACTGGCTGGAAAGCCTGGCCTTCACAGGCAAGTTGCAGCGGCACAAGGGCAAGCGCTACCAGGCGGTGCGCATCCGCGCCACGGTGGGCATCTATCGACGTGCCCACGGCTACGGCAAGTCGGGCGGCTACGTGGTGCCCCGCGACCAGAGCATTCCCACCATCGACATCTCCAGCGGCCTTGAAGAAGGCGCCCAGGACGGTGACCTGGTGCTGGCCAGCTACAAGGAAGGCAGCCCCGGCCGCCGCCGTGACGACCGCGCCAGGCGCTTGGCCGGGCGGGTGCTGAGCGTGATCGACTCTCGGCCTAACGAGGCAGTCGGCGTGCTGGAGTACTCGTACAGCGGACGCGCGCGCGTGCGCCTCGAGGGCTACAACCTGCCGCGCTACGCCTACCTGCAGCCCCACGAGGTACACCATACTCGGGCCGGCACCGTGGTGCGGGTGAAGCTGCACCGCAAGCCGGACGCGCAAGGCCGTACACGTGGCGAGCTGCTGGGCAGCGTAGGCAGCATCGACAACCCGCTGCACGACCTGGACAACCTGGTCGCGCTGTTCGGCTTTCCCGGCTACTTCGACCCGGACGCGATCAAGGAGGCCGAGGCCCTGCCCGCGGACCCGGACCCCAGCGAGTTCGAGGGGCGCGTCGACCTGCGCGAGTTGCCGGTCATCACCATCGACCCCAAGGACGCCGAGGACCACGACGACGCGGTCAGCATCGAGCAGCTGGAGGGCGGTCTGGTGCGCCTGGGCGTGCACATTGCCGACGTCAGCCACTACATCAGCCCGGGCAGCGCGCTGGATGAAGACGCGCGCTTCAGAGCCACCAGCGTCTACCTGCCCGGCAAGCTGATCCCCATGCTGCCCAAGCAGCTCTCGGCCGGGCTGTGCAGCCTGCACGACAGTGTGGACCGCCTGGCGCTGAGCTGCTTCATGGTGTTCGACGCGCAGGGCGAAATGCTGCGGCGCGAGCTGGTGAAGTCGGTGGTGCGCGTGCGCCGCTACCTCACCTATGAGGAAGTGTTGCCGGTGCTGGAAGGCAACAAGAGCTGCGGCGACGAGGTGGTGGAAAAGCTGCTGCTGGAGGGGCGCAAGCTGGCCGACCTGCTGCTGGGGCGGCGTCTCAAGCGCGGCTCGCTGGTGCTGGAGATCCCAAGGCCGCACGTGATCGTGGACAAGGCCGGCCTGGCCGTCAGCGTTGAGCCCGAGAAGCACGACATCGCGCATAACCTGATCGAAGAGCTGATGCTGATCACCAACGAGGCCGTGGCGCGCTTCCTGCTGGAGCGCGGACTGCCCTACATCGGGCGCATCCACCCGCCGCCCGACGAAGACGCGATGGACGAATTCGACGAGTTCTGCGACGAGCTCAAGGTCAACCCGCCCGACTGGGAGCGCCCGGGCGGCGTGCAGAAGTTCCTGGATGACGTGAAGGAGCGGCCGGGCTTTGAAGCCATCCACTACGCGTTGCTGCGCAGCATGGCTCGCGCCGTGTACCACGCCGGCCCTGAGCTGCACTTCGCCCTGGCGCTCGACAAGTACGTGCACTTCACCTCGCCGATCCGGCGCTACCCTGACACCCTGACCCACCAGGTGCTGACGGAGTACATCGGCGTCGGCGGTGTGCTGCGCTGGGAAGCCTCGTCAACAGGTCTGCCCTGGGCCGACGGCAGCAGTGCGCCGGCACCCAAGGCCAAACGCGACGGCAAGCGCATCCCTGACTACGAGCGCTGGGAGTTCGGCCTGCCGCACATCGCCGCCCACTGCACCGAGCGCAGCATTCGGGCCGACAAGGGCGAGCTGGCGGCCGACCAGATCAAGGTGCTGCGCCTGTTGCTGCCGAAGATCGGCGAGGCGATGGCGGGCACGGTGATCAGCATCGCGGGAAACAGCGTGATCGTGCGGCTGGACGAAAACATGGCCGAGGGCTACGTCGAGTTCAGTGAGCTTAGTGACGGCTGGGTCGAGGTGCACAAGTTCTGGGCGCACTTCGAGACCGGGGCCGGGGTGCGCAAGGTGATGCTGGGCGACCGCATGGAGGTCGAGATCGCCGGGATCGACCTGGGCAGCCGCAGCATGCGGCTGACGCCGTTGGGCGCGTTCGCGCAGCAGCGCGGCTGGTCGCGCACCCGTGAACGCCAGGACCGCAGGCGCCGTCGAAGCGGCAACGGCGACCGTCGCAAAGGTAAACGCCGACGTTAGTCCTGGTTCGAAGAGTTGTTTGTCGCGTTGTGGTTGCTCGCCGCGGAGGTGAAGAAGTGGTGCAGTGCCTCGCGGATCACCCAACTGCGGTTGGTGCGTGTGCGCTCCGCGTGCTTGTCGAGCAGTTGAGCCAGTTCACCGGGAATCCGTAAAGTTATCTGAATGTCTTTTGGAGATGGGCTCATAACGTTGTCGCTGGCCTCGGAACATGAATGCGACAAAAGAGTATAATGCGCAAGAATGGAGCGCAGCAATCTTTGGTAGATTTGGGCGTATTACTTGGTAATACGGCCGCAAGTAAAAGCCGACAGGCCTGTCTGAAATTCCTTCCACCCGCGCCTCGAGCCCTTGTTGTGGGCGCTGTAAGCCACTGCTATGTTGCCGCTTCGGACAAGGGCGGCAGTAGTGCCGAAAGGCACAGTATAGAGAGATTCGGCCATGGCGAAATACGTGAGTCCCGACTTCTACAACCTCGACGACATGTTCAACGAGGACGAAAAAAACGTGCGCGATACCGTGCGCGAGTTCGTCGACGACAACGTAATGCCCGTCATCGAAGACCATTACGAGAAGGGCACCTTCCCCACAGAAGTCATCCCCAAACTCGGCGAGCTCGGTGTGCTCGGCGCAAGCCTGCCCGAGCAATACGGTTGCGCAGGCATGAACAACATCGCCTACGGCCTGATCAACCAGGAACTGGAGCGCGGCGACTCCGGCGTGCGCAGTTTCGCTTCCGTGCAATCCGCCCTGGTGATGTACCCGATCTACGCCTACGGCAGCGAAGAGCAGAAGACCAAGTGGCTGCCGGAGCTGGCGGCCGCGCGCATGATCGGCTGTTTCGGCCTGACCGAACCGGACTACGGCAGCAACCCGGCGGGCATGATCACCCGCGCGCACAAGGACGGCAAAGAGTGGGTGATCAACGGCGCCAAGATGTGGATCACCAACGGCAACATGGCGGACATCGCCGTGGTGTGGGCCAAAACCGGGGACAGCGACGACCCCAAGAGCATCCGCGGCTTCGTACTCGAGAAGGGCATGGAAGGCTATGAGGTGCGCGAGCAGCACCACAAGGCCAGCCTGCGTGCCAGCAACACCAGCGAGCTGTTCTTCACAGACGTGCGCGTGCCCGAGGAAAACATGCTGCCCAAGGCTGAAGGTTTGAAAGGCCCGCTGGGCTGCCTGACCCAGGCGCGCTACGGCATCGCTTGGGGCGCACTGGGCGCCGCAATGGCCTGCTATGACATCGTGCGTCAGTATGCGGCCGAGCGCATCATTTTCGGCAAGCCGCTGGCGGCGCACCAGACCACGCAGCACAAGCTGACGAAGATGCTGACGGAGATCACCAAGGGCCAGCTGCTGGCTTGGCGCCTTGGCAAGCTGAAGGATGAGGGGAAGATGACCCACTTCCAGGTCAGCATGGCCAAGATGAACAACGTGAACATCGCGCTGGATGTGGCGCGTGTGGCGCGCGAAATGCTGGGCGCCAACGGCATCAGCCTCGAGTACCACGTGATCCGCCACATGTGCAACCTCGAGAGCGTAAAGACCTACGAGGGCACCAACGACGTGCACAGCCTCGCGATCGGCCAGCACATCACCGGCATCAGCGCATTCGGGTAGGAGGAAGCGTGGCGAAGGAACAGTCCATCATTCCGATCACGCGCGTTGAGCAGAAGATCCTGACCCTGCGGGGAGAACAGGTGATTGTCGATGCCGACCTGGCGGAGTTGTACGGCGTCACGACAAAGGCGCTGAATCAGGCAGTCAAGCGCAACGCCGAAAGGTTCCCCGAGGACTTTGTGTTTCAGCTCAATGCAGCCGAGAAAGAAGAGGTGGTCACAAATTGTGACCACCTTGCGCGGCTCAAGTACTCAAAGGCTCTGCCCTATGCCTTCACCGAACACGGCGCAATCATGGCTGCGGGGGTATTGAACAGTCGACAGGCGATCGAGACCAGCATCTGGGTGGTGCGTTCGTTTGTGAAGCTGCGTCGCCTTCTTGCAGGTCACGCAGAACTCGCGGCCAAGCTGAAGGAGCTGGAAAAGAAGTACGATTCCCAGTTCAAGGTCGTCTTCGACGCGCTGCGCAAACTGATGCAGCCGCCGGAAGGCGACAAGAAGGAACGCATCGGCTTTGTCGTACGGCGATCCAAGTCCGAAGGCAAGTCCAGCCGCAGGCGAAAGCGCAAGGCGTGGGCCGCGGCGGACCAGTCTAGACAATCCAGCCGCCGCCTAGCACTTCATCTGAATCGGGCGCGTAGAACACGGCGCATTGGCCGGGGGTGGCGGCCTTGATGGGCTGGTCGAACTTCACTTCCACGCTGTCCTTGCCGCCGATGATGGTTGCCGGGTCGCCCTCGTGGCGGTAGCGCACCTTCACGATGGCGCGCAACTCGTGTCCTTCGGCCAGCTCCTCGAACGCGATCCAGTTCAGCTTCGCCACGCGGATGCGCTCGATCTCCAGGTCTTCCAGGTCGCCGACCACCACCGTGTTGGTCTCCGGCTCCAGCTTCACCACGTACAGCGCCTTGGGCGCCGCGATGCCGATGCCGCGCCGCTGACCGATGGTGAAACCCGCGATGCCGTCGTGCTCGCCCAGCTTTTCGCCGCTGGTGCTGACAACCTCGCCGCGCTTCAACGCTTCAGGTGAATGCTTCGCCACCACCGCCCGGTAGTCCCCCTCGGGCACGAAGCAGATCTCCATGCTCTCGGCCTTGTCGCGCGTCTTCAGCTCGAACCTGCCCGCCAGTTCGCGCACCTGCGGCTTGGTCAGCCCACCCAGCGGAAACAGCGCGCGCGAAAGCTGCTCCTGCGTCAGGCCGAACAGGTAGTAGCTCTGGTCCTTGCTCCGGTCCGCGCCGCGGTACAAGCGCCAGCGGCCGTCGCTGAAATCCACGCGTGCGTAGTGGCCGGTGGCGACCTTCTCGGCACCGACGGCCTTGGCGTAATCCAGCAGCTTGCCGAACTTCAGGTCGGTGTTGCACACCGCGCAGGGGTTGGGCGTGCGGCCGCGCTTGTACTCACTCACGAAGTAGTCGATCACGCGCTGGAAATCCTCGGCGAAGTTCAGCACGTAAAAGCGCGCGCCCAGTTGTGACGCGACAAAACGCGCGTCCTGGGAATCGGCCAGGCTGCAGCAGCCCTGCTTGTTTGATTGCGCCGCCGTGCCGGCCGTGACGCCGTTGCGCATGAACAGGCCGACGATGTCGTGGCCCTGCTCTTTGAGCAGCGCGGCGGTGACGGAGGAATCGACTCCTCCCGACATGGCGACCAGTATCTGCATGGGATTCAGGATTGGGGATTCAGGATTCAGTGCCGCTGTCCCCTGCGCGTCTCTGGTTCTTTCGAGTGGTCTGGATGATGCTTACCAGTGTGGCGACGATGGAATCACACTCGTCGATCATGGGCATCATGTACTTGGAGGTCGCCAGTTCGCTGGCAACCAAGAGGCGCATCCAGTAGTCGGATTCTCGTGCTTCTTTCAATGCAATCTGAAGCTTATGCAGGAAGTCCTTCTTGCTCTCGGCTGATTGAGCCTCCCGTAAGTTCGCACCGACCGAAGTTCCCGAACGCAGTAACTGCTTCGCCAGCACGGGCGGCGCACCACCCTGCCGCATCAGTTCATCGCACAGGAGTACGACGTTCCGGGCAAACTCGAAGGTGCGGTTGCGAATGTCCTCACCACCCATGCGATCTGCGTGCCTCCGCGCTGCTGCATCCTGAATCCGAAATCCTGAATCCTCACTCCGGCGTCCATACCAGTGTGCCGGCCTTGCGTGCGTAAACGATCAGCAGCTTCGCGCTCATCCGGTAGCTCTGCACACCGCCCTTCACCCCGTTGGTTTTCAGGTAGGCGTCGTTGACGGCCTCGCTGGCTTTGCCCACTTCGCCGGCCACGCCCTGCTCGAACTGCTGCCAGTAGGCGCGCAGGTCGTTCACGTCGCGCTGCACGCCGGGCAGGCGCTTTGCCAGCAGTTCCTTGGCGGCCTCCGGGTCAACTTCGAACAGCTCGTTCAGCAACTGGCGCTGGGCGAACAGGTAGCCCGAGTAGCGCACGTAGGGGTCGTCGCTGCGCACGCAGGCGAGAAAGCCGAAGAAGTTGGCCTCGTCCTCGCTGGTGATGCAGCGCTGGTGCGCCTTCTCGTGGGCGACCACGAAGGGCACGCTGCAGCCGGGCTGCAGGCGGTTGTAGTTGGCCTCGCCGGTCCAGGGGAAATAGAAGCCGCTGATCTGCAGCAGGTTCATGGCGCCCGACAGCGCCACCGGCTTGGCCCGGGCGCGCACGGCCGCGAAGCTTTCGTCCAGCCCCAGGTCCTGCTGCACGTGCTGGTAGCCGACCTCGATTTCGCCGTCCAGCACCGAGGGCTCCGCCTTCCGGGGCGCTGGGCGCGCCATAGTCTTCGCTGCCGGTAGCGGCCTGGTAGCTGACATTGGTGGCCAGAACCATCTCGAGACACAGGCGCTTCAACTCCTCGACTTCGTCGTCTCGTGAAGTGGTGTACGGCTGCCACTGGGCACGTTCGATCAGCGGCGCGCGGAAGTAGTTGAGCCCCCAGAACACGTAGAACAGCGCCAGCGCGATCGAAGCGAACGCCCCGAAGTGCAGGCCGCCGCAGGCGATCGCGTTCAGGGCGCGGCGCTTGCGCCAGCCCACGTGCCAGGCGGCTCGCGCGGTGACTACCAGAAACCAGGCGCCCACCAGGAACAGCAGCAGCTCGGCCACGCTGGTGGGCAGCACGCCGGTAACGGCGCCAAGGCCGCGGCCGATACTCTGGCCGAAACCGTTGGCGTAGACGTTCTCGACGAATTCAGCGGATTGGCCGCAGCCCCAGGCAATGGCCAGTGACACCAGGCCGACCAGGATGACCAGCCCGCGGCGCTTGATGTACAGGCCGCGGTCGCGCGGCATGGCGTCGGAGGGTGTGAACAGGGCGAACCAGCCAATGGGCAGCGGCTGGTTCTTGTCGCCGCCGCCCTTCATGTTCACGGTTTCTTCGCCGTCCTGGAACATGGCCTGATTCTAGCTTTTGCCGGCCGACTTGCGCGGGGCTGGGATAGGTAACCGCGAAGAGTCGCGAAGGACCGCGAAAGAAGGCAACTGTGGTCTCACGCCCGGATGCGTAAACACCAGGACGGCCCTTGGCGGCCTGGCGTGAGATTGAGGATAAAAAAGCGGTGATCCACGAAGGGCACGAAGCCCACGAAGGGTCACTCGTTGCAGCGCGGTTCTTGGTGACCTTCGTGTCCTTGGTGGACAACGGTTTTCTCGGCAGCCGGGGTCGGAGCGCCTGCCAATCCAAAATCCTTAAACGACTCCGGGCTGGCATTCCCGCCGCCACGGGGCACACCAACCCGGAATCGATAACTGTCTAGTGCACGAACTTGGCCCAGCTTGCGGGCACGCGCTCACCCAGGCCGACGCCATCGCTCCAGGCCGGTTTACCCGGCGTTGACTTCAGCGGCATGCCGGCCTGGTCCGGCGTACGGTTGCCCTTGCGGGTGTTGCATTTCACGCACGACACCACGCAGTTCTCCCAACTGGTCGCGCCGCCTTTGCTGACCGGCAGCACGTGATCGATGCTGAGGTGTTTCAGCCCCGGTCGCGCCCCGCAGTACTGGCACTGGAAGGCGTCGCGCCGGTAAATGTTGCGGCGGTTGAAGGCCAGTTCACGGCGCGGCACGCCGTTGAAGCGGCCCAGCACGATCACCTCCGGCGCGCGGATCTGCAGCGTTGTGGTGCGCAACCAGGCTTGCCCCTCGGGCGCCGGCGCGTCGGCGGGCAGCGCATACTCACCCAGCCAGCTTTCGAAATCGTGCATCTCGTACGTTTCCGGATGCACGATGTGGGCGTGGTCCTGGAACACCAGGCTGAAGCCGCGCTTCACCGTCGTGATCGCGATCGGCGTCCAGCTTTTGTTCAGCACCAGCACGGATCGGTCCAGCATTCCTTCACTCCAGAACAAAAAAACTCGGCCGGGGGTGGATTCCCCCGGCCGAGCCGGCTACACAGCAAAACTCATCACTGGCCTTGTAACTATCAGCGCCTGGGCCGGCCTGCGGACCACGTGAGCCCTGGCGCCTATATCTTCCGAGTAGCAGGTTTTTCTGACACTCTGCATGCGCCAGATTGTAAGCGCGTTATCCGGACGTGCAAGCCCGGAGATGGCTTGTTGAAGCCTTCGCGCTAAGCTGCCCGACATGGAACGCCTGCTCTCCGCCTTCGCATTTCTGCTGCCCGGGGTCCTGGCGGCCGCCGTGGCGCTGCAGACGGCCGTGGCCCTTAACGCAAGCTTCACGCAACTGAAAGCAAAGGCGGCGGGTCAGGGCATCGGTGTGCCGCCGCTGGCGGCGCTGTATTTCCGCAGCACGCTGCGCGTGCTGTTCGTGACCGGGGCGTTGTTCCTCCTGCTGGCGGGGGGCGACGCGCTGATGCAGCTGCTGGGCGGATGGCGCGGCGCCCGGCAGATCCTGGGCTACAGCAGCAGCCTGAGCCTGCTGATCTGCTCGTTCGGCCTGTTGCTGCAAGCCAGCGTGGACCGCCAGCTTAAGCTGCAGCCAGGGCGCGTCCGCGCGCTTCAGTGGCTTGCGGGTACGGTGGGAACGGCCGCCGCGGCCTGGGGGATGATCCTGGTGTCGTGGCACGGCGGCGTGTGGGCGGGGTAGTTTTCAGGATGCAGGATGCGGGGTCTTGAGTCCCGAGTCCCGTTGATGCTCGCTCTGCCCGTGTCTGTACGCTGTACTTTGGACTCTGTACTCCAAACCCTTGCCGCCTGCGTCCTGCCGCCTGTCTTTTCCACACCCCGCACCCACCCGCCCGGATGTCGCGCCGGTCGATACAATGCCCCCATGGCCCGAGGCGCATACAACCTCACTGACGACGTCGCGCTGCTGGTGCACCTGCTGGTGCAGCGCGTGGAGCGCCTCGCGCACATCAGGCCCGGCCAGATTCTGCACGGCGTCAGCCAGGCGCGCACGCGTTCGCGTTACGGTGTTTACGCCCAGTGTCACGGATTGCGCTTCAAGCACGGCAGGCTCGAGCACCCGGGGCGCAACGGGCAGGTCTGGCAATGGCCCATCATCAAGGTGCGGGGACAGGAGATCCTGTACTACATCACCTACTTCCTGCCGCGCTTCCTTGACCAGCCCCCGCGCGAGCGCCTGCACACGCTGCTGCACGAGCTGTACCACGTGAGCCCCAGGTTCAACGGCGATTTGCGGCGCTTCCCCGGGCGCAACGAGTTCCATGGGCGCGACTTCGACGCCGCGGTGGACACCATCCTTGAGGAAGCCCTGCCGCACATCGAGACGGAGCGTTTTCCCTTCCTGGTGCACGACTTCGAGGGCCTGGTGCAGCGCTTCGGGGGCGTGGTCGGCAACAGGCTCAAGCGTTTCGCGCCCCGCAAGCTGAAGGCGCAGGATCTGCCCGTCAACCTCGCCCGCGAGCCGCAAGCGACGCGGCAGCTTGAACTGTTTTGACCGCGCCGCCCCGCGGGGCTATGCTCCCGCCGCGATGACCTACGTCGAATGCATCTGCGGCAAGAAGTACGAAATCGACCGCTCCCAGATTGAGCAGTTCGACTGCGCCGGTTGCGGCCGCAACCTGCACGTCCCCAACGAGGCGCTGGAACAGAAACTGACGCAGCTGCGCGCCCGCATGAAGGAAGGCGAACCCGGGCTGCGCGACGCCATGAACCAGGCTGCCGCGCTGCGGAACTTTCACGCCGTGCCCCTGTTAAAGGAAGGCGCTGCATCGGGCGTGCGCGAATCGGTCAACATCGCGCTGGCGGCGCTGGTTGACTTCCCGGGTGCCGGGCGCGACGTGCTGCTGGACTGGGTCAAGTCCGGCGCCTTGAGCATGTCGCGGCTGGTCAGCGCCCTGCGCGAGCAGAAGTACGACGGCGGCGCCGACTACATCTGCGAGCTGGTCGAAGGCGGCATCCTGAAGGAGAACCAGATTGCCGAGGTTGCCCCCTTCCTGGGCGACTCCGGCTCGCAGCGCGCCCTCGATACCCTGCGCGCCGCGCGCGAACGCTTCCCCAACCTGGGCGGGCTGCTCGACGACGCCATGAAACGCATGAAGCACCTGGACGAATCGGCCGGCGGCATCCCCGAGTCCGCCAAGCGCATCCCCGGGCGCGACGCCGCCGATGCCGAGGCCCCCGCGAAAAAAGGCTGCATGGGCCTGCTGCTGGCGCTGGCGCTTGCGGTTGGCATGCTGGCCGCGGCCGCCGTGTGGGCGTTGTGAAACGGGTGACGAGTTGAAGCGAGCAATCCTGTTCCTGGTTCTGCTGTCTGTCGTGCTGGGCGCGCTGCCCGGGTGCGACGAGGTGCAGAACGACGCTTTCGGCGGCGTACTCGGGATGGTGGGCCAGCCTGCCATCGGCGGCTGTCAGGTAGACGTTTACAGCGCACTGAGCTTCGAGAGCCTGGATTCGACTTCCGGGCTGATTGGCCGGGGAACCAGCGGCGCCAACGGCCGTTTCGCCATCAAGCTGGAAAACTGGTTCCTGGGGCAGCCGCTGATCCTGGTTGCGCGCCCGGGTCCGAATGCCCGCTACCGAGATTTCGGCGCCGTCGGCGCGCCTGACGTGGTGTGGGACAACCCGCGCCAGCCCTGGGCAGCCGTGCTGAACGAGTGGCGCGGCGGCGAGATCTACGTGGCGATCAACCCCATCACCACCATCGCCTTCCACAGCCTGATGCGCCTGCCCACCGAAGAATTCGGCCCCGGCCTGTCGCGCTTCGACCGCGAGGTGGTGAACGCGGTGCATGCCGCCACGGCCGCCAACTTCGGCATCCGCGTTGACCCCGCCGGCGAAGGCATCACGCCGCCCAGCGGATCCGAGTTCGAGCCGCTGAGCGTGTTCTACCTCGAGGATTCCGACCGCTGCCAGTCCTACGCCTACGCCTGCCTGCAGCTCGCGATCGCGGCCAACGATTTCGCCAGCACTACCCCGGGCGCGGACGACGCGCTGGACTTCTACGAGGCGCTGTTCCACGACGCCCAGGACGGCGCGCTGGACGGCCAGAACTTCGGTACGCCGCAGCCGGTGCTGAACCAGGTTCCGGCGCTGGTGGGGCGCGAGGCCACGGGCGAATCCAGCCTGCTGCTGTGGCTCAGCAGCCATGCGCTGTCGCCGCTGCAGGAAAGTTTCCTGAGTAGCGCCCGCGGCGGCGGCGCCTTCGACCCGCCCCCTGCCGACATCCTGGACGTGCAGTCCACGGCCACCGGCGCCCTGCGCCCCACGCGCATCGACAGCTTCGACGTGCAGAATTACCCGTACTCGGGCAACCTGGTGATGACCGTCAAGGGCGCCGGGCTGCGCAACACCGATCGCTTTGTGTTCCGCAGCGCCGATGACGCAAGCGCCGAGTTCATCGTGGACCGCGACTCCGTGGGCGTGGACGGCGAGTACCAGTTCCACAGCGACACCGAGTTGCGCATGCGCATCCCCGACTTCGCCGTAACCACCCGCACCGTGCCGCTGCCGCTGAAAGTGGCCCCGGGGGCTGACTTCCGCATCGTGCGCCTGGTCGTCGAGAACCTGCCCGACATCTACTCAACCGCCCGCGATATCGAGCACCTGCTGACCGCCGACGCGCGCGTCACCGACCGCACCGAGCCCCTGCTGGTCAGCGCGCAGCTCGGGCGCCTCGACGCCGCCGGTGAGCTGCACGCCGGCGAATACGGCAACAACGTCGGCAGCGCCGACCCGGCCAGCCTGACCCCCGGCGTGGACGACGTCTACGAGCTGCGGGTGCGCGTCACCAACCCGGGACCGGCCGCGCTCAACAACTTCGGGCTAGACCTCGGGCTCAGCGCCTTCAGCCAGCTGGGCAACCCGGTGGTGCCGGACGTGTTCGGCGGCGCGGCGGCCAATCGCGCGCTGATCTTCGAGGCTACCCTGCCGACCGCCAACCTGAACCCCGGCGACGTGGCGCAGCTCAGCTACCGCTTCATGTTCCTGGACACGGCCATCCCGGCCGACCTGCAGGTCGGCGCACCGGTCAAGTTCACGCCTGTGCTCAGCAGCGGGCCCGCAACGCCCACCACCAGCGACGTGATCGGCTTCAACCGTACCGTGCAGCTGGGCCCCGCGCTGCCCGACCCCACCGCCGTGCTGGACGCGCTGGCCGCGCCCACGCTGCCCGCCGCGGTGACCGCAGGCGACAGCTTCGATATCCGGCTCGATTTCAGCGCCAGCCCGCGCGCCGGCGCGTTGATGCAGACGCTGAAGGTGAAGCAGGCGACGCTGACCATTGTCTTCGACGGCGAGACTACTGTGCTGCAGCTGGGCGACTCGTTCTTCGAGGGCGGGGGCGCCTCCGGCCTCTACTTCGAGAGCCTGATACTGGACTCCACCGGCGGCCAGGCGCCGCCCGTCACGCTGACCGCGCTGAGCAACGCCGACGCCATCATCCTGACCGTGCGCACCGACCCGACGCGCACCGGCCTGCTGACCGCCAGCTTCACCGCCACGGCCGTGGACATAGCCACGGGCACGGAAAGCAGCCAGGCGTCCGGCGCCGCGAACACCACGATTTCGTGAGGAGCAGGTGTTGGCTGTTGGCTGTTGGCTAACAGCTAACAGCTAACAGCTAGCAGCTAGCAGCTAGCAGCTAGCAGCTAACGCCTGACAGCCTATCCTTAACCTCATGCGGTCCGAGGCCGACAAACTTCACCAGGCGCTTGAGCTCTATCGCGAGGGCGACCTCACCCGCGCGGAGATGCTGCTTGAGGCGGTCAACCTGGACGAGCTGGATGCAGACATGCTCGTCGAGGCGCACTATCTGTGGGGTCTGGTGCTTGCCCGGCGCGGCGACCCGCTGGAGGCGGCGCACCATTTCCAGAATTGCATCAAGCTGAACCAGCGGTTCTACCCGGCTCTGGACGCCTGGGGCAACGTGCTGGCCAACCTGGGCGACTCGCGCGGCGCGATCGAGAAGTACAAGCGCGCCCTGGCCGTGGCGACACCCGAGCAGTCGGGCCACATCCTGTACAACTACGGGCAGGTGCTGCTGCGCGCGGGCTACGCGCTGCGGGCGCTGCGCAAGTTCCGCGAAGCCTTCAAGCGCAACCCGCAAAGCCACGATTCGGCTTACATGACCGGCCTCTGCTTTCACCGTCTCAAGCGTCCGCGCGGCGCGCTGAAGTGGCTGCAGACGGCGATCGAGCTCGCGCCCGAAAACGCCCGCAATCGCGTGGGCTGCGGCAACGCGCTGCTGGAGATGGGGCGCTTCGACGAGGCCGAGCAGCAGTACGCAAAGGCAATCGAGCTCGACCCGGCCTGTGCCGACGCCCACTACAACTGGGCCGTCAGCCGCGCGAAACAGGGCGACTACGCCGGCGCCGTGCGCCGCTGTAAACAGGGACTGCGTGTGAACCGCGACGGCTTCGAGCTGCTGGCCCAGCAGGCCTTCTGCCTGCGCCAGATGGGCGCCTACGACGCCGCGCTGCAGACCGCCAAACGCATGCGCCAGGTGCTGGAACAAGCCGGCAGCAACGAGCGCAAGGCCGAGTTCGCGGACCTGCTGGCCGCCAACGAGGCCGCCAGCATGCGCGCGCTGGGGCGCAACCAGCAGGCGCGCAACCGGCTGCTGGAGCAGCTGCGCGCCGCTCGCGAGCCAGGCCGCCACAGCCTGTCAGAGTTGCGCTACCATGACATCCGGCGCCTGCCGGAAGCGCGCCGCTTCGAGCTGACCATCAACGTGCGCCTGCCCCGACCCGGCTACGGCGAAGATGAGTCGCCGCTGCCGCGCCGCTACCAGCGCACTTACTGGGTGATTGCCGAGAGCCTGAAAGAGGCCCGCCGCATGGCCCGCGAGCTCGAGCCGCCGGAAGCCGAACTGCGCTTCGACCCGGAGGTGAACACCAGCGAAAGGCTGTCCGAGGCTGACCGTGGCATCATCGAGCGCTCACCCGCGATCCCGGAGGAGTAGCCAGGCCGCAGGCAGGTTCGTGCCGGGTGGCAGTGGCTGCCCGCTCAATCGCCGTTAACATGCCTCCAAAGGAGCAACCCATGCGAATCTTCATCTCAGCCGACATGGAAGGCGTCACCGGCGTCGTCCACCGCGACCAGCTGGTGCCCGAGGGCAAGACCTATGAGCGCGCCCGCAAGCTGATGACCGCCGACGTCAACGCCGCCATCACCGGCGCGCTGCGCGAGGCCCCGGGCGCCGAGTTCGTGGTCTGCGACGGCCACGGTGTGATGCGCAACCTGATCCTCGAAGAGCTGCACGAGGCCGCGCAGCTGGTGGTCGGCCCCGCGCACCCGGCCAACAAGCCCCTGTGCCAGAGCCAGGGCTGCGACGAGACCTTCGACCTCGCGTTCTTCACCGGCTACCACTCGCGCGCCGGCACGCCCGGCGGCCTGCTGTCGCACACCTGGGTGGGCGCGGCGGTCACCAACATCCGCATCAACGGCGAAATCGTGGGCGAGACGGCGCTGAACGCCGCCGTGGTCGGCCACTGGGACATCCCGGTCGGCCTGGTTTCCGGCGCCCATGAGCTCGAGGCCGAGGCGCGCGACACCATCCCCGACGGCTTCGTGTGGGTCGGAACCAAGACCACTTACGGCCCGACGGCCGCCCTGTGCCTGCCGCCCGCCCGCACCCACAAGCTGCTGAACGAGGGCGCCGCCGAGGCCGTTGCGCCGCTTCAAGGCGGGCAAGCTGAAGCCGCACAAGCCCAAGTGCCCGGTCAGCATCAGCGTCGAGTTCCATCGCCGCGAGATGGCCGCCAAGGCCGCCGAGGTGCAGGGCATCGAGCGCGTGGATGAGCGCACGATTGAAGCCAAAGCAGACACCACGATCGCGGCCGCCGAGCGCGCCTGGAAAGCGGTCTGCCGCGCCCAGGAGGAAGAGCCCGGCTGGTTGAAATAGGGCTCAGGCGGCAGGAGGCAGAAACCGGAGCCGCAAGCGCAAGCGCGCGGTTGCCTTGCCGACCATGAAGTAGATTCGCGCTGAGAAGCGTTACAACAGGGCGGCACAACGGGAGAATGCCATGGACGAATTCATTCGCGTTGAATCGAGCCTGTCAGTCGAACAGGCCGTCGAGAAGGTGCAGGAAGCCAGCAAGGCCAACGGCTTCGGCGTGCTGAACACCCTGAACCTGCAGCAGATCATGGCCGGCAAGGGCGTGAACTACGCCGAGGCCGCCACGGTGGTCGAGATCTGCCGCCCCGGCGACGCCAAGACGTTTCTCGACGCCGACCAGCGCGTGGCGCCTTGCCTGCCCTGCCGCATTGCGGTGACCACGCAGGGCGGCAAGACCATCGTGCACACGGTGCGCCCCAGCGCCATGATGCGCATGTTCCAGAACGAGAAGCTGGAAGCCCCGGCCAAGGCCGTGGACGAAGTGATCGAGAAGATCATCAACGCCGCCAGGTAGCCCCGGTCGCGATGATCAGCGCCGCTGGCGCAGCGCCAGCAGGATCTTCTCCGGCGTGATCGGCAGGTCGCGGATGCGCACGCCGATGGCATCGAAGATGGCGTTGGCGATCGCAGGCGCGGTGGGCACCAGGCCGGGCTCGCCTACGCCCTTGGCGCCGAAGGGGCCCTCCGGGTCGTTGGTCTCGACCAGCTGCACGTCGATCGGGAAGCCCATCTCGCAGGCGGTCGGCAGCTTGTAATCGGTGAAGCCCGGGTTCAGCACGCGCCCCTTGTCGGTCAGCACCTGCTCGTACATCGCGTAGCCGATGCCCTGCGCCAGCGCGCCGTAAATCTGGCCCTTCAGCGTCTGCGGGTTCAGCACGCGGCCGACGTCGTGCACGGCGACGAGGCGCAGGATTTTCACCTCGCCGGTTTCCTCGTCCACCTCGACTTCCACGCCCTGGGCGCCGAAGGCGTAGGTGGCCGACATGTTCCCGATACCTTTGTCCCAGTCGGGCAGCTCGGTGGGCGGCTCGTAGAAGGCGTCTTCGGCGAAGGTGGTGCCGGGCCCCTGGCGGCGGAAGTGGACGGCGCGCAGCAGGCGCCCGAAATCAACCTGCAGCTCGGGCAGCTCCGGCGCGCCCGTCACGGTCAGGATGCCGTTCGCCAGCTCGAACTGCCCGCGGCGGGCGGCGTCGCGCCAGTCGAAGTCGGGCTCCTTGAAGCTCGAGTGCCTGCGGGCCCTGGCCAGCGCCTCTTCGACTTCCTGCGGATAGATCTCCGCCGCCCACTCAAGCAGCCGCGCCTTCAGCTTGCGTGCGGCCAGCACCGCCGCGTTGCAGGCCATGAAGGCGCCGCGGCTGGCGTGTGTGCCGACATCCCAGGGGCAGGAAGCGGTGTCGGTCTGGTTGACGATCACGTTCTCGGGCCGGATGCCCAGCGCTTCCGCGACGGTCAGCGCCAGCGCCGAATGCAGGCCCTGGCCCATCTCCACGCCGCCATAGCTGACGTTCACGTTGCCGTAGTCGTCGGGCTTCAGGATGATGCCGCTGCCATCCGAGCGGTAAATCTTGCCGCCGCCCGCCACGTTGATCACGCCGGCCATGCCCACGCCGCGCCGCTTCGCGTCCTGTCTGCCCCGCTTCTCTTTCCAGTCGAGGCTCGCGGCCGTGCGCTCCAGGCATTCCTTGAGGCCGCAGGTGGTGATCTTGAGGCCCATCGGCGTGGTTTCGCCGGGCTGGTTGCAGTTCAGCAGGCGCATGTCGAAGGGGTCGATGCCCGCGAGCTCGGCCAGCTCGTCGATGCTGCTCTCGATGGGCCAGGTGATTTCCGGGTTGCCGTAGCCGCGCATGGCCTGGCAATAGGTGTTGTTGGTGTAGACGATCTTCGACTCGAACGAGACGTTCTGCACGCGGTACAGCGAGGTCGCGGGCACCAGCATCACGCTGGGGAACGTCGCGCCCCACGAGGTGTAGGCGCCGTTATCCTGCACCACTTCGATTTCGCGGAACGTCAGCCTGCCGTTCTCATCACAGCCCTGGCGGATGCGCGCGCTGGCTGACTGGCGCGGCGACAGGAAGGCGAACTCTTCTTCCCGGTTGTACAGAATCTTGACCGGCCTTCCCGTGCGCCACGCCAGCAGCATGGCGATGTACTCGTAGGCGTGGGTGTCCAGCCCGGTGCCGAAGCCGCCGCCCAGTGCCGGCACCACCACCCTGGTGTTGCGGCCCTCCAGCCCCAGCGCCCCCAGCGCGCGGTTGAAGTCCTTCTGCGCCAGGAATGGAATCTGCGTCTTGGCGACCAGCGTCAGGTTGCCGCGTGCGTCGAAGCTCGCGATGCAGCCGGCCGTGCCCATGCAGCTCTGCTGGATCAGCGGCACGCGGTACTCGCCCTCAACCACGTGTCTGCTGGCGCGCTTGCCGGCTTCAAGGTCTCCGGAGTGGTGGGCAAAGCGCACCGGCACGATGTTGTCTTTGCGCGCGCGGCCGCGGGCGTCCGTCTCGTGCACAAGGGGCGCGCCCTCGACCAGCGCCTCCTCGGGCGAGAACACGCCCGGCAGCGGCTCGTACTCGACGCGGATCAGCGCGGCGGCCTCGCGGGCCGTCTCGGGGTCGCGCGCCGCCACGGCCGCGATTTCGTCGCGGAACTGCCGCACCTTGTCGCGCTTGAGGGCGAAGTTGTCGCGCAGGAAGCCGATTCGCACCTCGGGCGTGTTGTACGCGGTGATCACCGCCTCGACGCCCGGCAGCTTCTCGGCCTCGCTGGTGTCGATGTGCCTGATGCGCGCGTGGGCGTGGTCGCTGAAGCGGATCGCGCCCCACAGCATGCCCGGCAGCGTGATGTCATGGATGTACTGCGCGCGGCCGGAAACCTTGTCGGGCGCGTCGGGGCGCGCGGTGTCGACGCCGATGAAGCGGAACTCGTTCATGACTGCGCCTTTCCGGCCTTCTGCGCGGCGGCCCGGATGCTTGCCACGATCTGGGTGTAGCCCGTGCAGCGGCACAGGTTTCCGACCAGCGCCTCGCGGATCTCGTCGTCGCTGGGGGCCGCGTTCTCGGAGAGCAGCGCCGCCGCCGACATCACCATGCCCGGCGTGCAGAAACCGCACTGGGCGCCGCCTTCTTCCACGAAGGCCTGCTGCAGCTCGGACAGCCCGCCCTGCGCGGAGACCAGGCCCTCCACCGTCAGCACGGCGCAGCCCTCGGCCTCCAGGGCCGGGTACAGGCAGGAGTTCACGGCGCGACCGTCAACCAGCACGGTGCAGGCGCCGCACTCGCCTTCGCCGCAGCCCTCCTTGGTGCCGGTCAGGCCGGCGTAGTCGCGCAGGGCATCGAGCAGCCGCGCGTGGGGCTGAACCTCGAGGGCAACCTCGCGCCCATTGAGCAGGAAGCGGAGCGGGACTTTCATGCGTCGCCTTCCTTTCGGTTGCGGAACGCGCGGGACAGGAACACGCCGATCAGCTCGCTGCGGTACCAGGCGCTGCCGCGCAGGTCGTCGATGGGCTTGATTTCACCACGGGCAAGCTCGACCGCCTTGGCCAGCGTTTCTTCGTTGACGGCCCTGCCTTCCAGCCAGCTCTCGGCCGCGCGCAGGCGCAGCGGCGTGGGCGCCACCGCGCCGGCCGCCAGGCGCACGCTTTTCAGCACGCCGCCCTGCAGCTCGTAGTTTACTGCCAGCGAGGCCGTGGCCAGGTCCATCGCCACGCGGCTGCGGCGCTGGAACACGGACTGCGCGGAGGGCACGGGCAGCGGCACGCACACGGCCGTCATGATTTCGCCGGGCCGCAGGGCCGTGCGCCCGGGGCCCAGGAAGAACTCGCTGAGCGGCAGCTCGCGCCGGCCGCCGGTGCCGGCGAGCTCGACCGTGGCGTCGTAAACGAGCAGCGGCGGCGCGGAATCCGCGCCCGGGGAGGCGTTGCACAGGTTGCCGCCGAGCGTCGCCACGTTGCGGATCTGGCGGCTGCCGATCACGGCCAGCGCCTGCGCCAGGGCCGGCAGTCGTTCGCGCACGACGGGCTGCGCCAGGATTTCCGTCAGCGGCGCGCAGGCGCCTATGCGCAGCAGGCCCGGCCCCGCCTCGATGGCGGTCAGTTCCGGCAGCGAGCGGATCGAGACCAGGCGGGCGGGCGCGGCGCGCTTCTTCTTGCGCAGCGCCACCAGCAGGTCGGTGCCGCCGGCGATCAGCGCGCTGTCGTCACGGGCGGCCAGGGCAAAAGCCTCTGCCAGTGAGCCGGAGCGGTGATAGTCGTAAGCCATACCAGCCTCCTCAGGCGATCACGCCCGCGCCGCGCAACCCTTCAATTTCCAGCGCCGTAAATCCCGCCTGCATGAGCACCGCGTCGGTGTGCCCGCCATAGGCGGGCGAGAACGGCAACTCGCCGCCCCTTTCGTTGAGCCACTCCGTCGGCACCGCAGCCGGCGGCAGCCGCACCTCGCGCCCGTCCGGCGTGCGCGTGCGCAGCGCGGTCTCGCGCACGAAGGGCAGCGCGGGCACCTGCTCGATGGGCGTGATCGGCGAGTGGGGAATGCCTGCGCGCGCCAGCACCTCGGCCACCGCGGCACAGGAGTGCGCGCGCGTGATATCACCGATGCGCCGGTGCAGCTCCTCCTGCGCCGCGCGGCGGCCCTCGTTGGTGGCCAGCCGCTCCTCGGCCAGGCTTGCGAACATCGGGGCTTCCACGAACCGCGCCCACTGGGCGTCACTGCCGATCGCGACGTAGATGAAACCGTCACCGGCCGGGTACGCGTTGACCGGGATGAACTGCCGGTGGCGGTTGCCGTTGCGCCGGATCTCGTCGGGCGGGCTGCCCATCTCCAGCATGGGCAGGAAAGTCTGCAGCCACGACACGGCCGCGCGCGCCATCGAGATATCGATCATGCGCCCGCCGTTGCCGCGCTCGCGCTCCAGCATGGCATGCAGGATCTGGGCAAAAGCCTCGTCGCCCGCCTTCAGGTCGATCAGCGGCGGGCCGCACTGCATGGGCGGGCCTTCGCGCTCGCCGGTCAGGTCCATGTAGCCGCACAGGGCCTGCAATGCAGGGTCGTAGCCCGGCACGTCCGGGTAGGCCAGGCCCATGGCGGAGATCGAGCACCAGATCAGCTCCGGCCGCGCGGCGCGCAGCGCAGCGTAGTCGATGCCCAGGCCCGCGTGATGGGCGGGCAGGGTGTTGGTGCAGAACACGTCGACCTCGAGTGCCTCGAGAATACGCGTGAGCGCCGCCTGCCCGGCCTCTGTCTTCAGGTTCAGGGCGATCGCCTCTTTGCCCGCGTTGGGCCCCACGAAGTAGCTGTGGCGATCTTCACCGGCGAAAGGACGGCCGATGTAGCGGTTGGGATCGCCCCTGGACTTGCGGCCGGGGATGGGCGTGGGCTCGATGCGGATCACGCGCCATCCCAGGTGCACCAGGCGCAGCGTTCCGTAGGGCAGGCTGAGGGCCTGCTCCATGCTGAGAACCACCGGCTGTCGCTTTGCCATGGCGTCTCCCTAGAACCTCACCGGCTCGCGGTAGCTGCCGAACACGTCCTTCAGCGCGCCGCAGACCTCGCCCACGCTGGCGTAGGCCTCCACGGCGTCGATCACGGCGGGCATCACGTTGGCGCCCTGGCGCGCCGCGACGCGCACGGCCTCGAGCAGCCTGGTCACGGCGGCGTTGTCGCGCTGGGCGCGCACGCGGTTGAGGCGCTGCACCTGCCTGCGCGCTTCGTCTTCGCGATAGGGGTGGAACTCCACCGGGCGCTGCTCCTCTTCTTCCTTGTAGATGTTGACGCCGACCTTCTTGATTTCGCCGCTCTGCAGCTTGCGCTCGCGCGCCCAGGCGTGGCGGTTTACCTCGGCCTGCACGCGGCCCTCCGCCACGCCCTGCACGATGCCCCCGGGCGTCCAGCTCGGCCATGATGGCGCGGATCTTTCGCCTCCATCTCGTTGGTCAGGCTCTCGATGAAGTAGCTGCCCGCCAGCGGATCCACCGTGTCGCACAGCCCGATCTCATGGATCATGATCTGCATGGTGCGCAGCGACAGCCTGGCCGCGTGCTCGCTGGGGATGGTGTAGGCCTCGTCGTAGCTGCACAGGGCCATGGTCTGCGCGCCGGAAAGCGCGCTGGCCAGCCCGTAGTAGGCGCCGCGCACGATGTTGTTCTCAGGCTGCTCGATGGTGAGGCCGCCGCCGCCGCCGCCGGCGATCATGCGCATCTGCATGGCGCGCGGGTCGCTCACGCCGAACTCATCGCGCAGGATCTTCGCCCACAGCCGGCGCCCGGCGCGGAACTTGCAGACCTGCTCCCACAGGTTGCCGTAGATGTCGAAGTTGAACGTGATGGTGCGCGCCACCGGGTTCACGTCCAGGCCGCGCTGCATCACGTGGCTGACGTAGGCGCGCCCGATCGCCAGGCCGTAGGCCATTTCCTGTGCCGGTGAGGCGCCCGACTCGCGGATGTGATAGCCGCACACGCTGACGGCGCTGTACTTGCGCGCATGCTTCGCGCAGAACTCGATGGTGTCGCCCACCAGCCGGATCGAGGGCTCAACCGGGAAGATCCAGGTGCCGCGCCCGATGAACTCCTTGAGGATGTCGTTCTGCGCCGTGCCGCGCAGCGTAGCCAGGTCATAGCCGCGCTTGCGCGCCATCGCGAAGTACATCGCCATGATCGGCACGGCCGAGCCGTTGATCGTCATCGAGACCGTGATGTCGTTCAGCGGGATGTCCGCAAACGCCTCCTCCACGTCGGCCAGGGTGTCCACCGCCATGCCGACGCGCCCGACCTCGCCCTCCGCCATGGGGTCGTCGGAATCCAGCCCGCACTGGGTGGGCAGGTCGAACGCCACGTTCAGGCCGGTGTTGCCGTTCTTGATCAGGAACAGGAAACGCTCGTGCGTCTCGGCCGCGGTGCCGAAGCCGGAGTACTGCCGCATGGTGAAAGGGCGCTCGCGGTACATCAGCGGGTGGATGCCGCGGGTGAAGGGGAACTCGCCGGGCCGCCCGACGCCGGCGTCGCCGCCGGACTGCGCGAGCTCTTCGGGGCCGTAGACGGGCTTGATCTCGAGGCCCGATTCCCAGGTTACGGGTGTGTCGTCGCTCATGGCCTTGCCTTCCCGCGCACGAACTGCACGATTTCGTCGAAGGGCGTCGAGGTCGGGAAAATGCCCGCCACGCCGATCTCGCGCAGCGCCGCGAAGTCCTGCTGCGGGATGTTGCCGCCCACCAGCACCGTGACGTCTTCAGCGCGCTCAGCCTTCAGCAGCTCGCACACCTTGCGGGCCAGGCTCAGGTGCGCGCCCGACAGCACCGACAGCCCCACCACGTCCACGTCCTCCTGCACGGCCGCGCGGGCGATTGACTCCGGTGACTGGCGCAGGCCGGTGTAGATCACCTCCATGCCCGCATCCATCAGGGCGCGGCAGACCAGCTTGGCGCCGACGTCGTGGCCATCGAGGCCGGGCTTGGCGATCAGCACCTTGATCGGTCGGGTTGCAGCGTTCATCGCACCATCCCCTTGCCAGGTTGCCCCGCAGAATTTCGGACGTGCCGCCGCCGATCAGCGTGAAGCGCGCGTCGCGCAGGTAGCGCTCGACGGGGTACTCCGCCGCGTAGCCGTACGAGGCCAGCACGCGGCAGGCGCGGTCGCAGATTTCAACCGCCTTCTCCGAGGCGAACAGCTTGGCCATCATGGAGCCTTCGCTGTTTTCGGCGCCCTGCATGCTGTTCCAGGCCGACCACAACACCAGCGCGCGCGCGGCCTCAAGGCCGGTGCGCATCTCGGCCAGGTGGGCCTGCACGGCCTGGAACTCGCAGATCGGCTTGCCGAACTGCCGGCGCTGGCGGCTGTAGGCCAGCGCATCCTCAAAGGCCGCGCGGGCCACACCCAGGGCGAGCGCCGCGGTCATCAGGCGGATCTCGCACAGGATCTCGCGCAGGCTTTCCATGCCGGCGCCGCGCGCACCCAGCATGCAGGCGGCGGGCGCGTCGTCGAAGCTGACCTCAGACGTCAGCGAGGCGCGCACGCCCATCTTGTCGATGTCGCGCCCGACCAGCAGGCCGGGTGAGCCGCGCTCGAGCAGGAAGACGCTCAGCTCGCGCTCGCCGGTGCGGGCGAACACCGTGAACATGTCGGCCACCGGCGCGGAGGTGACCCAGGTCTTGCGCCCGGTCAGGCGCCAGGCGCCGTCGCGCTGCTCGGCGCGGGTGGTCATGGAAAACAGGTCGCTGCCCGCGTCGGGCTCGGTCATGCAGATCGCGCCTACCACCTCGCCGCGCAGCGCCGGGGCCAGCAGGCGCTCGCGCACTTCGCCCTGCGCGTGGCGCTGCACGAAGAAGGTGCCCATCAGCGACTGCATGGTGCAGGCTGCCGCCACCGCCAGGCTGCCGCGCGCAATCTCCTCCACGGCGAGCAGGTAGCTGAGCAGGTCCGCGCCGCTGCCGTCCGGCGCGGGGTAGCGCATGCCGAAGAAGCCCAGCTCGCCGGCGCGCCGGAACAGCTCGGCGGGGAAGCGCGGCTCGCGGTCGAGTTCGGCGGCCAGCGGGCGCACTTCGCGCTCCGCGAACTCGCGGAACAGGTCGCGCGTCGCCTGCTGCTCTTCGGTCAGTGTAAAGTCCAGCACCTTACTCCCTCGCGCCGCGCAGCCGCGCGGTCTCAGAATCATCCAGCTCCAGTGTCTGCGGGTTCACCGCCACGCCGTACACGTCTCGCGCGGCATCCACGCTGATCACGCCGTCACGCACTTCATTCAGCACCTTCACGGCCGGGCGCTGTTTCGGGTCGCCGTAGCCGCCGCCGCCGCCCGCATGCTGGTGGTACACGGTTCCCTCCGGCACGCCGCGCACGATGTCCTTGGTTGTCGGCCGATGCAGGGTGCCGTCCGGGTGTCGCAGCTCGATGAAGTTCAGCGTGCCGTCGCCGCCGCCGAACAGGCCGAAGGCGGGCTCCACGTCGCCGTCTCCGAAGGTGACGATCTGTGTGTCCCTGCCGCCCATGCGGTAGATGGTTTCGACGCCCAGGCCGCCGCGGAACCTGCCCGGGCCCGCGGAGTCGGCCAGGAATTCGTGCTTGAGCAGCAGGTGCGGGGGTCTGCTGCTCGAACATCTCATAGTCCTGGTCCAGCAGGCCGCCGGAGGCGTCGATCATGCCGATGTGGTCGTAGCCGTCGCAGTCGCGCATCGCGCCGGAGCCGCCCTTCAGGCCCATGAACAGGATGTCGACGTAGGGCTCGTTCTTGCGGGTGTCCTGCCCCGTGGAAAGCGAGCACAGCAGGTTGTTCCAGCCGGCCGTCACGCGCCCGGGGATCACCGGCGCCAGCGCGCGCATGATCGCGTCGGCGTTGGGCGGGCACAGGTGGTTGCCGAAGGTGGTGGCGGCCGGGTAGGCGGCGTTCAGGATGGTGCCTTCCGGGATGATGATCTCGATCGGCTCGGTCATCCCGTGGTTGTGGGGAATGTTTGGGTTCACCATCTGCAGGAAGGTCAGCAGCGTGGCCGACGCGCTCGAGGTGTAGGTGCCGTTCACGAAGCCGGTGGTCTGGGGGTCGGTGCGGCCGTAGTCGAACACGATGCGCCCGTCCTTCACGGTGACCTTGACGCGGATGGTGTACCTGCTGCCGGGCGTCTTGCCGTCGTAGTAGACCTGGCCTTCGCCCTCGTAGACGCCCTCGGGGATGGCGCGGATCTCGGCTTCCATCATGCGGCGTGAGGCCTCGAACAGCGCCTGCTTGTGGGCCTCGAAGCGCTCGAGCCCGTACTTGCGCACGAGCGCGGCCAGCCGCCGCTCGCCGACCGTGCAGGCGCCGATCTCCGCGCGCATGTCTTCCTCTACGATCGGCAGGCGGATGTTGGCGAAGATCAGGTCCCACACGTCGCGCCGCAGCTTGCCGCGCTCGATCACCTTCACGGCCGGGATGCGCAGCGCCTCCTGCCACACCTCGGTGGCGGCCGGGTTGTAACCGCCGCGCACGGCGCCGCCGATGTCGGCCATGTGGCCCTTGGCGGCCGCCCAGCCGACCAGCGTGTCGTCCACGAAGATGGGCTTGAACGCGGCCACGTCGTTGTTCTGGTTGCCGAGCGAGAACACGTCGTTGTGGAAGAACACGTCGCCCGGGTAGATCTCGCCGCGGAACTTCTGCGCGATGTGTTGGCACACCGGGCTGAGCGAGAAGCTGAGGATCGGCAGGTTCTCGGTCTGCTCCAGCATGCGGCCTTGCGCGTCGTACAGGCCGGTCACGAAGTCCTTGGCTTCGCACAGGATGGGCGAGCGCGTGGTCTTTTCCATGCAGATGCTCATCTCGTCGGAGATCGCCTTGAGCGCGCGCCCGATGATGGAGACCAGCACCTTGTCCACCTTGACGTCTGCCATGGCTACTCTCCCTTCCTGTCCTGCTTTGCGGTCAGCAGGCAGCTTCCGTGGTGGTCGATCAGCGCGCGGAAGCCCTCGGTCACCACGATGGTGGTGTCGGCGCGCTCGATCAGCGCCGGGCCCTCGATGGCGTGGCCGGCGGCCAGGCGCCCGGCGTCGTAGACCGGCAGGTTTGCGAAGCTGCGGCGCTCCGGCACCCAGGCGCGGCGCGTACCCTTCAGCGCCTTCTCGAGCGGCTGATCGGCGGGCGCGACTTGCGGCGGCGTGGGGCGCTCGACGCACCCGCGCGAGACCAGGCGCACGTTGATCAGCTCGATGCCCGTGCCCTCGGCCGAGAGGTCGTAGCCGTACAGGCGGTTGTGCTCGCCATGGAACAGGTCGCCGATGGCGGCGTAGTCGCCGGCCTCGACGGCCTGCAGCGGAACGGCCACAGCGACCTCGTGGTACTGCTTGAGGTAGCGCAGGTCGAGCACCAGCTGGTGGCTCATGCGCTCGGGGCTGACGCCCTCGCGCCCCAGCTCGGCCGCGCCTTCCTCCATCATCTCGCGGGCGAGGCCGCGCAGCCTGGCGGGATCCAGCTCGTGCAGGCGGCTGACGCAGGTGCGCACGTAGTCGTGGCGCAGGTCGCACATCAGCATGCCGGTGGCACACAGCACCGAGGCGGTCGGCGGCACCACCAGGCGCGGCATCTCGAGCTCGGCGGCGATCATGCAGCCGTGCAGGGCCCCGGCGCCACCCGCCACCACCAGCGGGAACTCGCGCGGGTCCAGCCCGCGCTTGACCGTGATCTCGCGAACCCCGTGCGCCATGTTGGTGTTGATCACGCGGTACATGCCGACGGCCGCATCCTCGACCGAGAGCGACAGCGGCTCGGCCACGTGCCTGCGGATTGCCTCGGCGGCCGGCTCGGGGCGCAGGCGCAGGCTGCCGCCCGCGAAGCTCTCCGGGTCCAGGTAGCCGAGTACCACGTTGGCGTCGGTGCAGGTCGGCAGCTCGCCGCTGCGCCCGTAGCAGGCGGGGCCGGGCTTGGCGCCCGCGGACTGCGGCCCCATGCGCAGCAGGCCGCCCTCGTCGATCCAGCCGATGCTGCCGCCGCCCGCGCCGATGGTGACGATGTCGAGCATGGGCACGGCCACGCGCAGCCGGTCCAGGTCGCACTCGTGTGTCATGGCCGCGCTGCCGCCGCGCACCAGCGAGGCGTCGAAGCTGGTGCCGCCCATGTCGACCAGGATGCAGTCTTCGTCGCCGTGGGGACGGGTGTAGGCCACGGCTGCCGAGGGCCCGCCCGCCGGGCCGGAAAGCAGCGTGGCCGAGGGGCGGCGGCGCATCACCTCGGGCAGCGCCACGCCGCCGTTGGACTGCATGATCAGCAGCACGCCGTTGAAGCCGGCCTGCGACAGGCGCGCCGTCAGGCTTTCCAGGTAGCGGTTGAGGATCGGCCCCACGTACGAGTTCAGGACCGTGGTCGAGACCCGGTTGTAGAAGCGGATGGTCGGCAGCACCTCCGTCGAGACGCTCAGGTACGCGCCCGGCAAGGCCTCGCGCACGATGGCGGCCGCCTGCTGTTCGTGGGCGGGGTTGGCGAACGCGTTCATGAAGCAGATTGCCACCGCCTCGACGCCGTCGCGCGCGAACGCGGCGACGGCCGCGCGCACGTCTTCGGTGTTCAGCGGCTCGAGTTCACGGCCCGCGTAGTCGAGCCGCCCGCGCACCGCCAGGCGTCGGCGCCGCGGCACCAGCGGCACGGCGTTCAGGAAGCGGTTGTTGTACTGCTCTTCGCGGATGCCGCGGCGCATCTCCAGGGCGTCGCGCACGCCCGCGGTGGTCAGCAGCCCGGTTTTCGCGCCGTTGCGGGTCAGGGTGGCGTTGGTGGTGACGGTGGTGCCGTGGACGATGGTGTTCACGCGCGCCAGGAAATCGCGCAGCTCAAGGCCCCGGCCCGCGGCCAGCTGGTTCAGCCCCTCCAGCAGGCCGATCGAGGGGTCGTCCGGCGTGGAGAGCGTCTTGGCGGTGGTCACGCCTTCCTCGTGCGACCACATGAAGAAGTCGGTGAAGGTGCCGCCCACGTCGATACCGATGCGATAACTCATGCCCGCTCCGCCTCCTTGCCGGACTGCTGCATTGACGCGTCAATACCCAGGCGCCAGGCCCGCAGCGTGGTTTCCAGGACGCGCGGGGGCGTGAAGTCGCGCATTGCCTGTTCGAACTGCCGTTCGCTGACCGGCAGCCGCCCGGCGCCCACCAGCACGCCCAGCATCACGGGGCTGACCGCCCGGGCGGCGCCCGCCCGCGCGGCCAGCGCCGAGGCGTCAAGGCTGTGCACCCGGGCTCCCCGCGCGGCCAGCGCCTGCTCGATCTGCGGCAGGCTCGGGTAGGGACGGCCCAATGCCCCCAGCGTGGCGGGCACCAGCGTCGCGGTGTTGAGCCACACCTGGGCGCCCGGCTTCAGGCGCGCGGACGCGCGCAGGGCCTCCAGCGGCTCCAGCGCCAGCAGGCAGTCGCAGGCGCCCGCGCCCACGAAGGCCGTGCGGCCCGGGCCGATCACCACGGTGGCCTCCACGCTTCCGCCGCGCTGCGACATGCCGTGCAGCTGCCCGATCCGCACAGGCAGCCCCGCGGCCAGCGCCGCTTCGCCGATCACGCGCGCGCCGGTCAGCACGCCCTGGCCGCCCACCCCGGCCAGCAGGATTCGCAGGCTGGTATCCGCGCTCATGGGCCCTCCTCGATGCTCACCGCATGGATCGCGCCCGTGGGGCAGAAGTGCGCGCACACGCCGCAGCCGGTGCACACCGCCGGGTCGATCCGCACGGCCGCGCCTTCCTGCACGAAGGCCGGGCAGCCGAACAGCTCGATGCAGGCGTTGCAGTTGCCGCAGTTGCCGCAGATCGTGCAGCGCTGCGCCTCCAGCCGGGCCTGCTGTTCGGTCAGCACGCCGGTTGTCTCGCCGAAGTCGCCGGTGCGCTCGGCGGCCGCGCGCTCCGGCGGCGCGGCGCGGCGGGCACAGTCGGCGCGCAGCACGCCCGGGCGACCCGTCACCTTGCGCTTCGCGGGATGCGGCGGCGGCATGCGCTTGTCGGCGACATCGCCGCGCAGGGAGCGGTCCAGCCCCCAGGCCGCGCGCCGTCCCAGCGCGATAGCGCCGGTCACCGTCTGCTCGCCGGGCGCCAGGTCGCCGGCCGCGAACACGCGCGGCATGGCGGTCTGGCCGGTCTGGGTGTCGACCTGCAGACGCGCGTCCTGCCAGCGCAGGCCGGGGGCGTGGTCGAGAGCCTCCGGGTCAGGGATCTGCCCGATGGCCCACAGCAGGTGCGCGGCGGGAAGCTGGCAGGTCGCGCCCTCGACGTCCGCGTAGTCGGAAGGCGACGAGGCGCCCGGTTTCAGCGCGCGCACGCCGACGACGTCAACGCCCTCGGGCGTCAGGCGCACCAGGCGGCTGGAGGTGCGCAGCGAGACGCCCTCGAGTTCGGCCTCGTGGATCTCGCCGGCGATGGCGGGCATGGCGTCCCGCGCCTCCAGGCACACGATGCTGACCTGCGAGGCCCCGCGGCGCAGGGCGCTGCGGGCGGCGTCGACCGCCGAGTTTCCGCCGCCCACCACCACCGCCGGCCCCTGCAGGCGCTGCCCTTCGTCGCGCAGGAAGGACAGCGCGTCAAGCTGCACGGGGCCCTTGCCCGGCACCTTTGCGCGCAGCGGCTTTCCCGCGCCGATCGCCAGCACCACGGCGTCGTGGCCTTCCAGCAGCTCGTCGATGCTGAAGTCGCGCCCCAGGCGGCGCCCGCCCTCGAACTGGATGCCCAGCTCCAGCACGCGCCGGACGTCCCTGGCCAGCGCCTCGCGCGGCAGGCGGTAGGCCGGGATGCCGTAGCGCAGCAGCCCGCCCGGCTCGGCGGCCGCGTCCAGCAGCCGCACCCGGTAGCCGCGCACGCGCAACTCGTGCGCCGCGGCCAGGCCGGCCGGGCCGGCGCCGACCACCGCGACGCTGCGGCCGTGATCGGGCTCGCGCGTCGCGCGGTGGGGGAACTCGGGCTGGCGGTCCGCCCACTCCACCACGAAGCGCTTGAGGTCGTTGATCGCCACCGGGGCGTCGGTCTGCGCGCGCACGCAGACGTCCTCGCAGGGCCGGTGACACACGCGGCACACGGCGTCGGGCAGCGGCAGCCCGTCCATGATCAGCTCAAGCGCGTCGGCGTAGCGACCGGCCGCGATGTGGGCCGAATAGCCCTGCACGCACAGGAACAGCGGGCAAGCCGAGGCGCAGGCGGCGACGGGCGGCACGGGCCCCTGCGCCCCGCTTTCCTGGGCGCGCGCGCGCACCATGGCGCGCTCGTAACCGCGCGCGATGCCCTGCGAGCAGCGCTGGCCGCAGCTTTCGCGCCCGCAGTGCTTGCAGCGTTCGGTGTCGATGGCGAACACCGTGCGCTTGCCGGGGTGGGCGCCCGCGCGCTGGGCGAACACCGGGCAAGGATGCTCGGAGACGATCACGGAAAGGCCGGGCCGCTGCCAGGCCTCACGGAACACGGTGATGGCGCGGGACAGGTCCTCGGGATCGACGCGCTCGACGTGCCTGGCGCCGAGCGCGCGCACGACCTCGACGATGTCCGCGCGGCGGGTGATGCAGCCGTCGCTGACCTCGACCAGCGGGCTCTCCTGGAAGCCGGTCATGGCGGTGACGTCGTTGTCGAGGATGACCGCGACCATGTTGACGTCTTCCTTGATCGCGTTCAGCAGCGCCGGCATGCCGGAATGGAAGAAGGTGGAGTCGCCCATGAAGCCCACGGTCTTCTGCCCCGTCACGCGCGCCGCGCCGGCCGCCAGGGTGAAGCCGGCACCCATGCTCAGCAGGGCGTCGCCGGACTCCAGCGGCTGGCCGCAACCCAGGGTGTAGCAGCCGATGTCGTTGAAAAAACAGTGGCGCTTCGCCCAGCGCCGAGCGCGCGGCAAAGAACGACGCCCGGTGCGGACACTCGGCGCACAGCACGGGCGGGCGCGGCGCGACCTCCGGCCCGGCGGCGACCGGCGCGGGAACCGTGCGCGAAGCCAGCGGCGCCAGGGCCCGCAGCAGCACCTCCGGCTCGTACTCGAACATGGCGGGCAGCTCGCCGCTGCGCTTGCCGCGGATGCGGGTGCCCAGGCCGTGGCGGTGGCACAGGGCGGCGATGGCATCCTCGATGAGGGCGACAGCTCCTCGATCACCCACAGCTCGTCCAGGCCGCGCAGCTGCTCCAGCAGCCAGTCCTGCGGCAGCGGGTGCGCCACGCCGAGCCACAACAGCCGCACCCGCGCGCCCAGCTCGGAGAGCACGTCCTCGCACACGGCCGCGGCGGCGCCGAAGGCCAGCACGCCGACGCGCCCTTCTCCGCGCGCGTCCCGGAACAGCGGCGACCGCGTGGCGGCCTCGGCGGCGGCCATGCGCTGCTCGAGCTCCGCCCGCATGCGCACGGCGTTTGCGGGCATCGGGATGTAGCGCCGCGGGTCGCGGGTGAAGCCGGCGACCGCGCCCGGGCGCAGCTCGCCCACCGTCACGGGCGCGCGCGTGTGGCAGACCCGCGTGGTGGGACGCAGCAGCACCGGCAGGCGGCACTGCTCGGAAAGCTGGAAGGCGGCCCGCGTCATCTCCAGGGCCTGTTGCGCGCCCGCGGGCTCGATCACGGGCATGTGCACGAAGGGGCCCAGGTAGCGCTGGTCCTGCTCGTTGGGGCTGGTGCGGCAGGACGGGTCGGCCGCGCTGACGATCACCATGCCCGCGTTGACGCCGATGTAGGGAATGGTGGTGAGCGGGTCGCCGGCGTAGGTGAGGCCCAGGTGCTTCATGGCCACGATCGAGCGCGCCCCCGCCAGCGAGGCGGCGAAGGCCATCTCCAGCGCGATCTTTTCGTTGACCGAGTACTCGAAGGCCACGCCCGTGCGCTGCGCCAGGCGGGCGAACGAGTCGGTGATTTCGGAAGAGGGCGTGCCGGGGTAGCCGCAGGCGAAGCGCACGCCGGCCTCGAGCGCGCCGCGTACCACGGCTTCATTGCCCAGGTAAAGCAGGGTCCTGCCGGCCTCGGCCAACAAAGGGTCCTGCCGGCCTGGTGCTTGCGCGTTCATGCACCCCCGGGGTCCCGGCCTGATTGCGCGCGGATCCGCCGCAGGCAGCACGAGCCGCCCTCCGGCAGGGTTTCCAGAGTTTCGAAGCTGATGTTGGCCCCGGTGCGCCTGCCGAGTTCCTCGAAGGTGGCGGCAAACCAGGCGTCGCAGCCCGGGCGATCCTCCGCCAGCAGGCCCAGCCGCTTGTGCCAGTGGAACCAGGGGCAGTCGGAATGCCGCACGAAGACCTCGCCGCCGCTCTCCTCGACGGCGGCGTCCTCGCCCATGCAGCGGCTGCTCCAGGCAATGCACTGGGCCACCTGGGGGCGAGGGGTTTGGCGGGATCGACCCGTTTGGCGTAGGCCTCGGCGGTCTGACGGCCGGTGATCTCCCACATCAGGTTGACCAGCTGCGCGGGGTCGGCGTCGGGGAACATGCGGAGCGCGGCCTCGCGCCAGGCGAAGTGCTGCGCGCGGGTGATCTGGGAGAGCACGGAAAACCGTGTTTCGAGCGGGATCTCGGGCACCGGCGCCTCGCGGTAAACGGCTATATGTATCTTTTTATCTGTATATCCGGCGTGTCGCAAGGAAGTAGCGGGCGCGCGAGGGGGGTCATCCGCCGACGGTGGACATGTCCATGCTGCGCGCATGGCTGTGTTCGCGGGGCTTCAGCAGCACGGCCTCAGCGATGCGCCGCCTGAGTTCCGGGAACGAGTAGTCCGGGCCGCGCATCCAGTCGCGCAGGGCGAAACGTTCGTCCTGCAGCAGGCAGGACTTGATGTAGCCGTCGGAGGTGAGGCGGATCCGGTTGCAGCGCTCGCAGAACGGCTGGTAGACGGGGCTGATCAGCCCGACGAAGCCCTGCCCGCCCCTGACCTGGACGTACTGCGCCGGGCCTTCGCCCACCGGGCCAGAGACGTTGCGCTCGATATCGAATTCGCGCTCCAGCCGCTCCAGCATCTCGTGCGAGCTGACGGTCGGGTCCGGCCTGTCCTGCGGCGCGCGCCAGGCGCCGAACGGCATGTACTCGATGAAGCGCACGGTGACCGGCTGCTCCAGCGTGAGTGCGGCCAGTGGGGCCAGTTCGTCGTCGTTGACACCCCGCATGATCACCGCGTTCAGCTTGACGGTGAAGCACTCCCGGCGCAGCGCGGCGCGGATCCCTTCCAGCACCCGCGCGAGGCTGCCGCCGCGGGTGATCTGGCGGAAGCGCTCCGGCACCAGCGAATCCAGCGAGATGTTCAGCGCCTTTACGCCGGCAGCGGCCAGCCGGTCCACGTGGCGGGCCAGCAGGCTGCCGTTGGTGGACAGGCTGAGCTTCCGCACGCCGGGCAGCGCGCCGACCCGCTCGATCAGTTCCGGGATGCCGTCGCGCACCAGCGGCTCGCCGCCGGTGAAACGGAACGAGTCGAAGCCCAGCTCCCCGGCGGCGCGGATCACGGTCTCGATCTCGGACAGGCTCAGCAGCTCGTGCTCCGGGCGCAGCTGCAGCTTCCCGCCGGAGACGCAGTAATCGCAGCGCATGTTGCAGCGGTCGGTGACCGAGATGCGCATCGAGTGCACGTTGCGACCGAAGCTGTCCTTCATGGCAAGCCCCTAGGCGTTCTTCCACTCCGGGTTGCGCTTCTCGATGAACGCCTGGATCCCCTCGTTGGCGTCGTGGCTGGCCATCAGCTTCTCCAGGTAATCCTGCTCGTGCTCCTCGAGCCGCCTGTCGAGGCGGCGCAGGAACGCCGCGCGCGCCTGGCGCGTCGCGTGCCGCAGGCTGCAGGCCGAGAACCTGGCGAAGGTGCCCTCAAACCAGCTCGACACCCCCTGCCACAGCGAGTCCGCGGGGAAGCACGAGTGCACCATCCCCAGCTCACGCAGGCGTTCGCCGCTCAACTCTTCGCCGGTGATCACCAGGCGGTCCGCCACGGCCTGCCCGAACTTGCGCGGCAGCAGCGCCGCGGCCACGGGCGGCACCACGCCCAGGCGGATTTCCGGCACGCCCATGCGCGCGTCGGGCGTGGCGAAGGCCAGGTGGCAGGCCAGCACCACCTCGAAGGCGCCGCCCAGGCAGACGCCCTGCACCAGGGCCGCGACCGGGACTTCGCTGGAGGCGATCTCCCACACCAGCTTGCGCAGCACCGGCAGCATGTCGGCGACCTTGTCGCCGGTGTGCTCCTCGACGGAGGCGCCGAACGAGAAGTGACTGCCAGCGCCCTCCAGAGTGATCAGCTTGACGCCGGCGTCGGCCTTGGCCGCGGTGACGGCTTCAAGCAGCTGCTGCATCACGGCGCCGGTGTAGACGTTGCCCTTGGGGTTGTTCACGATCAGGCGGCGGACGCTTGAATCGAAGGCGGTTTCCAGGCCAACCAGTGTCATGTTCGTTCTCCTGCCCGCAAGCATAACGCGCCGTCCCGGGTGCACCAACAGAAAATCAGAGCCGCTTATCCTTTTATCGGCCGGCTCTACGACGGCCTCTCACAGCCCTTGCGCACGTAGTAGAACCAGTTGATCGCCGTGGCGATCGCGAAGAACACCGCGGCGCCGACAAAGAAGCTCACGGCCGATTTCGTGCCGCCATCGGAGACAGAGGCCGCGACCGCGGTCGCGATCAGGATGTTGAACACGAACGGGCCGTAGGCTGCCACGGCGGCGGTGAAGCCGATGACGCCCGCGCCCTGGCGGGCGTTGGCGGCGAAAATCACCGGGTACTGGCGGAAGGTCGAGCCGTTGCCGATGCCGGTGAACAGGAAGATGGCGAGCATCAGGATCACGAACAGCGGGAACTGGTCCAGCGAGGTCGGCGCAAGACCGCCCGTGAACACCAGCGCCAGGCAGCAGCCGATCAGGCCCAGGCCGGAAACCTGGGTCAGGATACCGCCGCCGGTCTTGTCCGCCAGCCAGCCGAACACTGGGCGCGCGGCCGAGCCGATCAGCGGCCCGAGGAACGCGTACTTCAGGGGGTCGGGCGCGTCGGGGAAGCTGCCGTACAGGCTCTTGATCAGCATGGGGAAGGCGGCCGAGAACCCGGAGAAGCTGCCGAAGGTCATGACGTAGGTGAGGGTGCAGAACCAGGTGTGCTTGCTCTTGAAGATGTCCATCTGTTCCCGGACCGACGCCTTGAAGGGCACGCTGCGCAGCATGAACCAGGCGACGACGGTCAGCAGCAACAGCAGCGGCACGTACCAGAACACCGAGTTCTGCAGCCACATCGGCGATTCCTGGCCGTTCTTCACGAAGGTCTGGGCGCCGCCGGCCAGCGCCCCGAAGGCCGCGAAGCCGATCAGCCAGGGCGTGACGAACTGCGTCAGGCTGACGCCGAAGTTGCCGATGCCCGCCTGGATGCCCAGCGCCGTGCCCTGCAGGCGCTTGGGAAAGAACAGGCTGGTGCTGGGCATGTAGGACGAGAAGTCGCCTCCGCCCATGCCGGCCAGGAAGGCGAGCACCATGAACAGCCACCAGGGGGTGGTGGGGTCCATCACCGCCAGCCCCAGTCCCACGCAGGGGATGACCTTCAGCAGCGTGGCGAGGCTGACTACCGCGCGGGTGCCGAAGATCGGGATCAGGAACATGTGCACCAGGCGCAGGCTGCCGCCGGCGAGCCCCGGCATCGCCGCCAGCCAGAACAACTCGTTCTCGGTGAACTTGAAGCCGATGCCCGGCAGCCTGACCACCATCGCGCTCACCACGAACCAGGTGGCGAAGGAGAGTGTCAGCGACGCCGTGGTGATGATCAGGGTGCGCCAGGCGATCTTCGAGCCGGTCCGCTGCCAGAACGCGGAATCCTCTTTGTGCCATTCCGCTAGCCAGGAGCCTTTGCTTACGGCTGCCGCGCCGCCATCTGGTGCCATGTCTGAACTCCGATCATCCCTGCCGGGTCGCGCATCCGCCGGTTTCAAGGCGTCGCGAACCGGCGTATGAAATCGCGGTCGAGGCGGTGTTTCCGCACCCGGATTCCCGACGCCCCGCTACTCAGGCCGGCCGTCCTGCCGGCGTGCCCGCCATGCTTGCCGTCATGCCTCGTCAGGCCGAGCCCAACTCACTGCCCGCGGTGTCCTCGATCTGGCGCGTCAGCCCTGGCGCGCGTTTCTTCAACATCCGGCGGATCACCAGGTGCATCCAGACCAGGCACGCCGCGACCAGCACCGTGAAGAACATCCATGAGGTCGTCCAAAGACCGGTCGCCTTCAACAGGTAGCCGAAGATGATCGGACACAGGAAACCGCCCAGCCCGCCCAGCACGCCGACGATGCCGCCCACAACGCCGACGTCCCGCGGGAAATAATCCGGGATGTGCTTGTAGACCGCGGCTTTGCCGATCCCCATGGCGATGCCGACCA
Source organism: Planctomycetota bacterium (assembly GCA_027493625.1). Taxonomy (GTDB): domain Bacteria; phylum Planctomycetota; class UBA8742; order UBA2392; family UBA2392; genus JACKID01. The sequence continues at coordinate 937,309 of JAOSKM010000003.1, forward strand.
CGAAGGCCAGGAAGGTGAAGATCCACACGTTGGCCTGGAAGTAGATCTGGGTGATGCCGCGTGCCAGCAGCTGCTTCTTCTGGACCTGGTCGCCGACCTTCACGACCGGCTCCTGCCAGCCCGTCGACGTCGGCAGCACGAAGGTGCCGTCTTCCTCGAAGCCGATGATCTCGTCCTCGGCTTTCTGCTTCAGTCGGTAGGACTTGCCGCCGACCACGACCTCCTGGTCGGTGACGACTTCGACGGTTCCGTTGGCATCCGCCATGATGCCCTGGCCCGGCGACTGGATGATCATGCGCGGCACGATCAGCAGCAGGCACGCCACCAGCGACACGCCCAGCACCCAGTACATCACCGTGCGTGCGCCCCACTTGTCGGACATCCAGCCGCCCAGCGCGCGGATCACCCCGGAGGGGAAACTGAAAATCGCGGCCATCATGCCGGCCATAGCGACCGACATGGTGTAGGCGTTCACGTAATAGGGGATCAGCCACTGGGCCAGCGCCACGAAGCCGCCGAACACGAAGAAGTAGTACAGCCCGAATCGCCATACCTGCACGTGCTTCAAGGGCTGCAGGCGCGCCAGGATGGTGGTGCGGTTGCCGAGGTCGACCTTTCTGGTGTGAGTGAAAGCCCAGAACAGCACCGCCATCACCACCAGCATGCCGGCATAGATCTTGGGCAGGGTGCGCCAGCCCTCGAGCGCCGTGCCGTTGTCGGTCAGCCACCTCAGCAGCCAGGGTGCGCCCACGCTGGTGAGCGCGGCGCCGGCGTTGCCCGCGCCGAAGACACCCAGCGCGGTACCCTGCCACTTCTTCTCGAACCACACGGAGGTGTAGGCGATCCCGACGGCGAACGAGGCGCCGGTCAGGCCGAAACCCAGCCCGGCCAGCAAGAACTGCGTGTAGGTGCTGGCGTGGCTGACCAGATACATCGGTATCGCGGCCAGCAGCATCAACAGAAAGAAAACGATGCGCCCGCCGTACTTGTCGCACAGCACACCCACCGGCAGGCGGGTGACGGCGCCGGTCAGGACCGGGATGCCGATCAGCGTGCCCATCTGCGCCTTGTCCCAGTCGAACACCCGGTTCTCGACCAGATACGTGATCAGCACTCCGTTCATCATCCAGCACGCGAAGCAGATGGTGAACGCGATGGTGTTGAGCGTGAGGACCGATATCGCTTTGCCCTTGTCTTTCATGGTGCGCACTCCATGTCCAACGGTCCCTCGGTTGTCAGCTCAGGTCATGTCTGTCTGGTCTTTCGCTGACGATTCCAGATCACCTGCTGCGGAAGCCTCCACATGTAGCTCAGCGGCAGCACCAGCAGGTGCACCAGCCGCGTGAACGGGAACACCGCCAGGATCAGGAACGCGCCCACCACGTGCAGCTTGATGGCGAACGGCATCTCCCGCACGGCGGTGATGTCCGGGCTGAACTTGAACAGCGACCACAGGTAGGGCGCCATCACGCCCGCGAACCAGCTGGTGCCCCAGCGGTGGAACAGCGCGATCCAGATGCCGCTGAGCACCTGGATCAGCAGCAGCACAATGATGATCACGTCCATCTTCGTGGTCACCACGCGGATGCGCGAGTTGGTGAAGCGCCGGTGCAGCGCGCCCACCAGGCCCACCAGCGCGAGCACCGCGAAGATCATGGCGCTCAACTCGATCACGTACAGGCGCGCCGGCACGCTGTTCCACCACAGCACGCCGCTGGGGATCAGGAACCCGATCAGGTGCCCGAAAAACAGCGCCAGGATGCCGAAGTGCCACGGCGCAGAGGCGTAGAACAGCTTGCGGTTCTCGAGGAACTGCGACGAGTAGGACGAGTAGCTGTACGGGCGCGCCACGTAGCGGCGGATCGTGGCGTACAGAAACAGCACGATCGCCGTGTACGGCAGACCCACAAACAGCACCTCGTCCAGGTTCACCAACAGCGAATCGGTCTGTGCCAGCAGGCTATGCATGACTGCTCACCTCTTCTTCAGGCGCCTTGTTCGCAGGCGCGTAGACGACGCATTCGTAATCGATCCCCAGGTACTCATGCAGCGCCAGCAACACCTGGCCGTACCCGGCGTTCTTGGGGTCAAAACCCCCGGCCATGTGCCGCACGGCCGGGAAGATGGCTTCCTGGATCAGCGAGAGCGCGGTTTCCTCGTCCAGCGCGGCCGCGAGCTCCAGCATCACGGGCAGGTGGTCGGCCAGCTCGGCGCCGGCCTGGATGCCGAGTTCGTCAACCGCCTGCTGGGCGCGGGCCAGGAACTGTCCGCGCTGGTAGGCCAGCCCGAACAGGTGGAAGCCGACCTCGAGGGCCACGGCGGGGTTGATCTCGAAGGTCTGCGTGTAGTTTTCCTCGAGTTGCCGGGGCGTGTGCGCCGCCAGGAAGCTCGAGAACTCACGCAACCGCTCCGCCACCGCGGTCTCGGCCTCGAGCTGCCGCAGGGCAAGCTCGGCCGCCTGCTGCTGTCCGTCGTGCGGATAGCGAAGCAGCGGCGAGAAGAGCGGCAGGATGTTGCGGTCCTTGCGCACGTTAGAGTCCCCGTTTGGGCGCTTCCGTGAAGCCGAAGCCCACCGACTTCTTGAAATCCTGCGGATCCTTGTAGGCCTCCACCGCCATCTCGCGGTGCAGCGGCGGAATCACGAAGCGCTGCGAGAAGGTCGGCAGCGAGGTCATGCGGTAGATCGCCTCGGCCTCTTCCTCGGTGGTGTCGGCGGCGTGCAGCGACTCGAGCGCGGTCGCCATGGCGATGTCGCCCACGGTCTGCGCGCGTTTGAAGACGCGCACGGCCATCAGCTTCTTCAGCGTGTACTTCATCAGGTCGACCTTGCCGGCGCAGAACAGGCTGGCCAGGTAGTCCATCGGGATGCGCATCTCGTCGAACTTGTGGAACAGGTCCTCGGGGCGGCTGGCGCTGCTGTAGATGTCCGCGTCCTTCGAGCCGAGCACCGGCAGCAGGGGCGGCACGTAGAACAGCATGGGCAGCGTGCGGTACTCGAGGTGGGGGGGCAGCGCGATCTTCCAGACCTTCACGAACTTGTAGACCGGCGAAAGCTGCGCGAACTCGATGAACTCGTCGCTCATGCCGTTCTTCTTGGCGCCCGCGATCACCTCGGGGTCGAACGGGTCCAGGATCAGCTCGCGCTGCGCCTCGACGATCTTGTCGTCAGGCAGGGCCGCCACGTCCTTGATGCGGTCGGCGTCATAGAACAGCAGGCCCAGGTAGCGGATGCGCCCGACGCACGAGTGGAAGCAGGCCGGGGCCTGGCCCGTCTCGAGGCGCGGGTAGCAGAGCAGGCACTTCTCGGACTTGCCGGTCGACCAGTTGAAGTAGGACTTCTTGTACGGGCAGGCCGACACGCAGGAGCGCCAGGCGCGGCACACCTTCTGGTTGATCAGCACGATGCCGTCCTCGCCGCGCTTGTACAGCGCGCCGGAGGGGCAGCTCGCCACGCAGGCCGGGTTCAGGCAGTGGTTGCAGATACGCGGGAAGTAGAAGAACACCAGGCGTTCCAGCGCGTTCAGCTGCTGGCGCTGTTCCTCGGTGATCGCCTTCAGGTTCGGGTCGTTGCTCGCGTAGATCGGCGAGCCGCCCAGGTCGTCGTCCCAGTTCGGGCCGGCCTTGATCTCCATGGGCTCGCCGGTGACCATCGAGACCGCGCGCGCGATCGGCTGGTCGTCGCCGGCCGGCGCGTTGAACAGGTTCTCGTACTGGTACGTCCATGGCTCGTAGTAGTCGTCCATGGTCGGCATGTGCGGGTGGTGGAAGATGTTGGGCAGGTACTTCGCCTTGCTGGTCGACTTGAGCTGGACCGTGCCGCCCTTGGCCTCCCAGCCGCCCTTGTACTTCTCCTGGTCTTCCCATTGCGTGGGGTAGCCCGTGCCGGGCTTGGTCTCCACGTTGTTGAACCACATGTATTCCGTGCCCCGCCGGTCGGTCCAGATGTTCTTGCAGCTGATGCTGCAGGTGTGGCAACCGATGCACTTGTCGAGGTGGAACACCATCGAAACCTGGGCTCGAACGTCCATGTCTGTTTCCTGTTCTGTGCTTCCCGAACTCAATCCCGAACCTAGTACTCCAGCGTGGGCAGCTTCCGCACCACCACGTGGGTGTCCCGGTTGCAGCCGGTCGGGCCCCAGTAGTTGAAGTGGAAGGTGAACTGCCCGTACCCGCCGCACGCCAGGTTCGGCTTGAGCCGCGTGCGCGTCAGGCTGTTGTGGCCGCCCGCGCGGCGGTTGCCGCGCAGCGGGCTCTTCGGCACGTTCAAGGTGCGTTCCGGAGAGTGGTACACGATGCACACCCCGGGCGGGATGCGCGCCGAGACCGCCGCCCGCGTGATCAGCACGCCGTGGTCGTTGTGCACCTCCACCCAGTCGTTGTCCTTGATGCCCAGCTGCTCGGCGTCCTTGTGGTTCATCCAGAACGGCTCACAGCCGCGCGACAGCGTCATCATGCGCTCGTTGTCGCCGTAGGTGCTGTGGATGTGCCACTTGCCGTGCGGCGTCAGGTAGTTCAGCCACAGGAACTTGCGGTCCTTGTCGGTGTTCACCAGGTCGCCGTAGTCGGCGGGCGCGCACTTCGGCTTGTAGGTCGGCAGGTGCTCGCCGTACTGCAGGTACATGTGGTGGTCGATGTAGTAGTGCTGACGCCCGGTCAGGGTGCGCCAGGGCACGTGGTTCTCGACGTTGTAGGTGAACGGCGAATAGGCGCGGCCTTCGCTGGGCAGGCCCGACCACATCGCCGAGTTGTGCTGGCGGCGCGGCTGGGACTGGATGTCCATGTAGCTCATCGTCGTGCCGCGGTTGCGCTCGGCCAGGTGGCGCAGCGGCAGGCCGGTCTTCTCCTCCATCTCGAGGTAGCCGCGGTAGGCCATCTCGCCGTTGGTGACGCTGGCCATGCCCAGCACCACGTTGGCCGCTTCCTCCGCGTCCTCGATGCTGGGGTACTTCGTACCGTCCACCTTCACCACGCGCTTCTTGGGGTGGTTCAGGAACCAGTCGTAGGTGTCGGCGCAGTCGTAGTGCGTGCCGTGGGCGCCCAGGCCCTTGTCGCGCACCAGCGGCCCCAGCGCGATGTACTTCTCGTACAGCTTCGAGTAATCGCGCTCGATGATGCCCATCTTCGGCATGGTCTTGCCGGGGATCGCCTCATCCTTGCCGTTGATCCAGTCCGGGATGTCCACCTGCGCGACCTCGTCGGCCGAGTCGTGCACCAGCGGGGTCGACATCACGTCGCGCACCGGCCCGGCAAATACGCCCTTCGACAGCTCGGCCGTCTTCTTCGAAATCGCCTTGAAGATGTCCCAGTCGCTCTTGCTCTCCCAGCAGGGCCGCACCGCCGCCGACAGCGGGTTCACGAAGGCGTGCATGTCGGTGGTGTTGAGGTCGGCCTTCTCGTACCAGGTCGCGGCCGGCAGGATGATGTCCGAGTACAGGGCGGAGGTGTCGACGCGGAAGTTGAGGTCGACCACCAGGTCCATCTTGCCCTGGGGGCGTTCTCGTACCACTTCACTTCCTTGACCGAATCCTTCGCCACCGCCTCGCTGGCGATCTCGTTGTGGTGCGTGCCGAGGTAGTGCTTGAGGAAGTACTCGTGCCCCTTTGAGCTGGCCATCAGGGCGTTGCCGCGCCAGATGTACCAGACACGCGGCCAGTTTTCCGGGGCGTCCGGGTCCTCCACCGAATAGCGCAGCTTCTTGTCCTTCAGCTGCTTCACCACGTGCTGGATGACTTCTTCCTTCGTTTTCGCGCCGCCCGCCTCGGCCTCGGCGGCCAGCTCCAGCGAGTTGCGGTTGAACTGCGGGAAGAACGGCATCCAGCCGTTGCGCACGGACTTCACGATCACGTCCATGGTGTGCCCCTGCGCCAGGCTGTCGGCAGGCTGGTCCTTGGGCACGGTGTGGTAGTCGGTGAAGTGCTTCTCGTAGCGCCACTGGTCGGTGTTGACGTAGTGCCAGATCGGGGCCTGCTGCAGGCGGGCGCCCGGGTTCCAGTCGCGCGCGAAGGCGATCGCGCCCCACGGCTCGCCCGGCGCCAGCTTCTCCTGGCCTACGTAGTGGGCCAGGCCGCCGCCGTTCTTGCCGATGCAGGTGCACAGCATCATGCTGACGATCGCCGACCGGTAGATCAGGTTGTTGTGGTACCAGTGGTTGATGCCCGCGCCGATGATCACGGTGCACTTGCCGCCGGTCTTCTCGGCCGTGGTGGCCCACTCGCGCGCGAACTTGATGACGTTCTGGCGCGAGATGCCGGTGAAGATTTCCTGCCAGGCCGGCGTGAACTGCGAGTTCTTGTCGTCGTAGCCGCTCGCGTAGCCCTTGTCGCAGCCGGGGCGCGCGACGCCGAACTGGGCGAACAGCAGGTCGAACACGGTGGCGACCGCGACGCGTCCTTCGCTGGTCTCGATGTACTTGACCGGGACCTGGCGCGTCACCGTGGCGCCGTTGGGGAAGTCGTCGAACTGGACATCCACCAGCTCGTCCTTGATGTCGAGCAGGCTCAGCGCCGGGTCGATATCCGCGCCGTCGACGCCGTCCTTCAGCAGCAGGTTCCACTGGCCCTGCTTCTTCTGCCAGCGGTGCCCGACGAAGCCCATCGGCATGCGGGCGCGGCCGGTGGCCTTGTCCCACATCAGGAACTTCCAGTCGCCGTGCTCTTCGTCCTTGTACGGCTCGAGGCGGTTGGCGCGCAGGTGACGGCCGGGGCGCATGGCGTCGCCCTGCTTTTCAATCTTCACCAGCAGCGGGTTGTCGGTGAAACGTTTCTGGTAATCGAGGAAGGCGTCCACCTGCTTGTCGACGTACCACTCCTTCAGGATCACGTGGTTGACGGCCTGCCAGAACGCGCCGTCCTGGCCCTGGTGGATCGGGATCCACTCGTCGGCCAGCTTGCTCACCTGCGCGAAGTCCGGCGTGAACACCACCAGCTTGGTGCCGTTGTGCTTGGCCTCGGTGACGAAGTGGGCGTCCGGCGTGCGGGTCATGTTGAGGTTCGACCCCATCACGGCCAGCATCTTGGCGTTGTACCAGTCGGCCGACTCGTTCACGTCGGTCTGCTCGCCGAAGATCTCGGGGCTGGCGGGCGGCAGGTCGCAGTACCAGTCGTAGAAGCTGAGGTTGACGCCGCCGAACAGTTGCAGGAAGCGCGCGCCCGCGGCGTAGCTGAGCATGGACATGGCGGGGATCGGGCTGAAGCCGACCACGCGGTCCGGGCCCCATTTCCTGGCGGTGTGCAGGTTGGCCGCGGCCATGATCTCCAGCACGGTGTCCCAGCTGGTGCGGCGGAAGCCGCCCTTGCCGCGCGTATTCTGGTACTTCGCGCGGGCCTGCGGGTCGTTCTGGATGGATTCCCAGGCCTTCACCGGGTCGCTGTGTTTGGCCTTGGCCGCTTCCCAGGTGTCGAGCACGGCGCCGCGGATGTACGGGTACTTCACGCGCATCGGGCTGTAGAGGTACCAGCTGTACGAGATGCCGCGCTGGCAGCCGCGCGGCTCGTAGGGAGGAATTTCACCCTCGAGCTCGATGTGGTCCGTGGCCTGCATTTCCCAGGTCACCACGCCCTGCTTCACGTAGATCATCCAGGCGCAGCTGCCGGTGCAGTTGACGCCGTGGGTCGAGCGCACCACGCGGTCATGTGCCCAGCGGTTGCGATAGAACTCTTCCCAGTCACGGGTCTTCGGGCTGACGATATCCTTGATCCAGCTGGTCATGCCTGTTCTCCCACGAGGGTCTTCCGCACGTTGCGGAGCCTCTTGTTCCAGATGCGGTCAAAGCCAAAGATCAGCAGGCCGGTCCCGGCCAGCGAAAGCAGCGCGAGCAGCAGAATCATCCCGACGCTGCCCGGCTCTTCCTTGGTGTTGGCGGAAACGTCGCCCAGGTACGCGGTGACCGCCACGACCTCTTCCTGCGCGAGCGGGTTTTGCGCGAAGGCGTTCTTCATCACCACGAACTGCGGGTTGGAGAGCACCGAGACCAGGCCGGCGTCTCCGCCATTGCGCTCGTGCGCCTTGTTGAGGCTGCTGAAGCCGGAGCCGATCCCGGACGCGAGCGAGCCGCCGCCGAATCCGCCGACTCCCTCGATGTTGTGGCAGGAGACGCAGGCGGGCCCGCCGTTCTTGAAGCGCATCTCGCCGGTGAAGTACTTGCGGCCCAGCTCGATCGTCGCCTCGTCCTTCGGGATGACGGTCTTCTTCTCACCGAAGGTTTCCGGCGACCACAGGAAGTCGAGAATCTTCTGCAGGTCGGCGTCGCTGATGCCGGGGTTGGGAACCATCTCCGCAGGCAGCAGCGCCTTCATCCTGGTGGCGTACTCGTCATTCACCGCCTTGGGGTCGCGGATGAAGCGCGCCGCCCAGTCGCGGTCGGGCACGCGGTCCTTCACGCCCTGCAGGTCCGGCCCGATCAGTGCGCCGAATCCCTTGGTATGACAAGCCGAGCAGCCCTTGGACTGGAACAACTCGCGCCCCGCGTTGGCGTCCTGTGCCAGCGCGTCCCCCGTGAGGGAGGTCAGTATCGCGCCGACCGTTGCCAGCGCGAAACCGAACAGCAACAGGGTTCTGAGGTGTCTCACGGCCTTTCTCCCCTGCGACTCCTGCGTTGCGGGCGTCGCCTTCGATAACCGGATATCTGTAGCTTCTTATCTGACTATGGCTGTTTACCAAATTCCCCGGGATAGAAGAAAGGGGTTTCCGATTCTGAGAAATTGGACCTTCATAGTCCAATATCCGCCGACCCCGGCACTTGCGGGCCTCGCGGCACAATGGCGCTCACAAAAAAATCAGACACGCAGGTCTTGTAATAGCCGCCGCCGCCCGTCATGCTTCCTTTACGGTCGCAAACACGAGGCCAGCTGCATGGACGAGAAACGCAAACAGGAAGTCGAGCGCACCCTTGACCAGCTGCTCCCGTGGATCCGCACCGACGGCGGCGAGGTCTCCGTCGTCGACATTTCCCCGCGCGGCGTCGTCACCGTGAAGCTGGGCGGCAACTGCGTCGGCTGCGGCTCGCAACAGGTCACGGTTGACGAAGGCATCAAGTCCGTGCTGCTCTCGCAGCTCCACTGGGTCACCGACGTGGTCGCCGTCGAGGACCACGCCCCCGTCGACAAAGGCCCCAGCGTCGCGACCGCCATGGAGCAGGAGCTGGCGCACACCCACCACCTGCTGGTCGAGCTCGATGAGTCGCTGCTCGCTATGCGGCCCGGCGACCCGCCGCCGCCGGCTCTCGAGGGCTGGCTTGCACACTTCGACGACACGCTGCTGCCGCTGCTCGAGCGCGAAGAGCAGTGCGTCTTTCCCGTGCTGCGCGATTTCCTGAACACCGCCGCCGGGCCCGTCGGCATCATGCTGCGCGAACACGAGCACCTGCGCGGCAAGAGCCGCGCGCTGCGCGAGGCCGCGCGGGACTACGCCCCGGACAGCGAGCCCGCCCTGCGCCGCCTGCAGGAGGCGGGGCGCGCCGTGTCACGCCTGCTCTCTTCGCACCTGATCAAGGAACGTTCGTCGGTGTTCGAGCTGCTGGACGGCGTGCTGCCCGCCGACCTGCGCAACGAGGTGCTGCAGGATCTGCGCCGCTATCAGCAGCGCCAAACCGCCGGCAGACCGCTGGCCGCAAAAGGAGCCCAGTCATGACCGTCAACCTGCCAGAGATTCTGTTCGTGCCGGCGCTGCGCAAGGCCGACGGCGATTCCTCGGGCTTCGAGCTGCTGAAGGCCGTCAGCCCCGAGGGGGTCAGCGTCCCGATCGCCTTCACCAAGCTGGAGTTCCTGCGGCACTTCGCGGAGGCCACGGGGCTGTCCGGCCACCAGCCGCCCGTCGGCCACGTGCAGATTCCCGCCGGCACGTTGCTGCAGCAACTGGCCGAGTCCGGCGAGCCGGAAGTCTGCATCGACCCGCTGCAGGAAAGCGAGGCGCGGCTGTCGTACACCAACAACGGCGTGCTCTCGCAGCAGATCGCCGAGGAAAACGCGGTGTTCGAGATCGAGGCGCCGAAGGTGCCGCTCGATGAGCAGTACATCGAAAGGCTGCGCAAGGTGGCCGCCGGACTGCCCCACGTCCAGCGCGTGTGGCTGATGGAGATGGCCATCCGCGACAGCGCCGACGACAACAAGCTGCCGATCCCCCGCCCGCTGCTGGTCGTGGAGCAGGACATCGACGAGAAGCATGACGAGTTCCAGGACACCTGGATGGAACTCGGCGACCAGTGGTGCGAGCACCTGCCGCGCGGCACGGCCGTGAACATGCTGCCCCACAACGCGCCGCCGGTGAAGGATCGGCTGGTGGACTCGTGCGTGGTGTATTCCCGCGAACCATGACCTCGCGCCAGACACCGGATGAAGAAGAAGAAATCGAAACTGGTGTTGTGGGCCACGGTGATGGGGTACGCCCTGCCCCTGGCCGCAATCCTTTTCACGCTGCCGTTCCTGGTCGGCGACTCAGGCGGCGCGGCGGTCAGCGTCCGTCCGGATGAAATCACCGTGGTGGACGGCAACACCGTGAAGTGGAACGGCGCGCTCTGCCGCCTGGCAGGATTCGACGCGCCCGAGCCCGCGCAGCCCGAACTCTGGGACGGCGACCAGCAGCCGTGGGCCGAGCACGCCGCCGAGCTGCTGCGCGCCAGAATCGCCGGCGCCACCAGGCTCGAGCTGGCGGAGGTAAACGCCGGCGACACGCGCGGGCGCAAGCTGATCCACTTGTACATCAACGGCGTGACGGCCGGCGTGTGGCTGATCACCGCGCGGCTGGCCTACCCGAATGTGGACCGGGACGGCGACCATGGATTCCCGGCCGAGGCGGAGGCGCTGCGCGAAGCCGCCATGAGGGCGGCGCAACCGGAATTCGAGGATCCGCACAGCTGGCGTCAGACGCACGCCCGCGACTGACGCCGCCGGCCGACAGGAATGCGCGGAGAGGCTCTAGTCCGCCGTCAACGAATTGTTGCGACAGTTGAAGGTGGCGAACGACGCGGTCACCGCGAAGAGCCGCCAAGGACCGCGAAGCACTGCAACTGCCGCGGCGCGCAGTTTGCGCGCTGAAGACCTGGCGATAGCGAGAGAGGGCAGAGCACACGGAGTATCTTCGCGCCGCCCCGCAGTTCTTTGCGAGCTTCGAGGTGACAGGCCACAAAAGCACGAAAACACAAAAGGTAACGCCACAAAAAAAGTTGCCCGGAGTCTTGGTGTGCAGCTGTTTTGTGCTTTGGTGTTTTCGCGGCCTGATTGCAGTTGGAAACAGGCTGCAACCGCGAGTAACCGCCGAATCCTGCAACTTCGCGGCCCTTGGCGGTGCTTCGCGGTTACATTTCAGGACAGGTGCAACTGGCGGAGAACTTGCCCGACGCTGTACTAGCGTCGCCGGCGCAGTGTGCTGAGGCGCTGGCTGAGTTCACGCAGCTGGTGGTCGTCAAGCCCGCCCAGCAACTCGTTGTGCAGCCGCTCCACCCGCGCATCCAGCGGATTCACCATGGAACGCCCCTTGTCGGTGATGCTGGAGCGCACCACGCGCCGGTCCTGCTCGCTGCGCGAGCGGGACACCAGCCCCGCCTTCTCCAGCTTGTCGACCAGCCGGGTGATGTCCGGGTCGCGGGCGATCATGCGGTCCGCGATCTCGGAGCAACTCAACGCCTCGCCCGCATCGCGAAGGATCCGCAGCACACGGTATTGCGGCAGGGACAACCCTGCGGCCTTGGCCACACGAGACAGTTCATCCTGCACCACGCCGGCCGCCCATTGGATGTGCGTAGCAACTTCCTCGTGAAGGCTTAAGCGGGGGGCGCTGAGTTCTGTTGGGTTGCGCATGAAAGTTGCAACAGCGAAGGGTCCGAAAATCATCCCGCCAAAGTGGCAAAATTTGCTACTAGTCACGAAACTATACTGCCTCTTCCGAGCAATTGGCAGCCAATTCTCACCTCTGTAATGGAAAAATACAAACGCCCCGGCCGAGGCCGGGGCGTGTTCGTTCTGCCTGACCGTTACAGTACAGCAACCAGGTCGGCCTTGGTGAGGATGCCCCAGTCGCCCGAGGCGCGCTTGACCAGGGCGGCGGGCGCGCCGCCCTGGAAGGTTCTCAGCAGTTCGCTGGCGCTGGCCTCGTCGTTCACCACGGGCAGCGGTGCGCCCATCACCTCGCGCACCTTGATGTCGTCCAGCTTGCGCCCTTCCAGCAGCAGCTTGATCAGCTGGTCGTCATACAGCGCGCCCACCGGCTCGCCGTTCTCGAGCACCGGGATCTGCGACAGGTCCAGCGTCTTCACATGCCCGATCACTTCGCGCAGCGACTGCCCGGGCGCCGCGGTCACCAGCTTCTGGCCCGGACGGTGCATCAGCAGCTCGGCCGCGGTCACGTCGTACTCGTCGATGAAGCCGTTCTCGCGCATCCAGTCGTCGTTGTACATCTTCGACAGGTAGCGGTCGCCGACGTCGCACAGGAACACCACGGGCATGGAAGCTGCCCCGGGCTTCTGTTCGCGCAGCCACTTCAGCGCGCCCGCCAGGTTGTTGCCGCTGCTGCCGCCCGTGAAGATGCCCTCCATGCGCGTCAGCTTGCGCGCGGCCTGGTAGCTTTCGCCGTCGCTGACGGGGATGACGTCGTCAATGTGCTCAAAGCTGATGGTGCCGGGGATGTAATCGAGGCCGATGCCTTCCACCGTGTACTGGCGGTTCTCCGGCGAGGCGTTCTTGTCCTTGAAGTACAGGCTGTAGTAGCTGCCGACCGGGTCGCACAGCACCACCTTGCAGGCGGGGTTGCGCTCTTTCAGGTACTTGCCGACGCCGCTGATGGTGCCGCCGGTGCCCGCGCCCGCGAAGAAGTGGGTGATCTTGCCGCCCGTCTGCTCCCAGATTTCGGCGGCCGTGCTTTCGTAGTGCACCTGCGGGTTAGCCTGGTTCTGGAACTGGCCGGCGTACCAGCCGCCCGGCGTTTCCTTGGCGATGCGTTTCGCGACAGCGTTGTAGTGGCGCGGGTCGTCCTTGGTGACGGCCGTGGGCGTGACGATCACCTTGGCGCCGTAGGCGCGCAGCAGGTCGATCTTTTCCCGCGACATCTTGTCGGGCAGGCAGAACACGCACTTGTAGCCCAGCACGTTGGCAGCGATGGCAAGCCCGAGGCCGGTGTTGCCGGCGGTGCCCTCGGTGATGGTGCCGCCCGGCTTGAGCAGGCCCTTTGCCTCGGCGTCGCGGATCATGGCGATGCCGATGCGGTCTTTCACGCTGCCGCCCGGGTTGAGGTGGTCGAGCTTGGCCAGCAGCGTGCAGCCCAGGCCGTCGGACAGGCGGTTGAGTTTCACGATCGGCGTGTGGCCGATGCAGTCGAGGATGGAATCGCGGATATCCATGGCGCCCTCCGGGCGAAGGTCAAAATCTGAAGTGCGAAGTTCGAAGTGAGCGTACTTCGAACTTCGCACTTTGCACTTCGAACTTCCGCGCCGGGCGCGGTTATACCTGCTTCAGGCACTCCTCGAAGATGCGCATCATGGTGCGGTCGGGCAGGTAGAAGGTTGCTTCCTCTACCGTGCTTTCGCGGTTGTCGTGGCGCAGGCACTCGCTGAGCAGCAGCTCGGTGACGCGCTTGACCGGCACGCTGCTGGTGGCCATGCCGATGGGCGGGATAGCGACCGTGCGCGCGCCGATTTCGTTGGCCTTGGCCAGCGCGCTGCGCAGCGAGTTCACGATGCTGTCCTCGCTGCTGACCTGGTCGTAGTTCATGCTGGCGGCGTGGATCACCCAGCGCGCGTCGAGGTCGCCGGCGTCGGTGACCACGGCGTCGCCCAGGTCCAGCTTCCCGATCGCCAGGCACTGGCGGATGATCTCCGTGTCAACGTCAGGGCCCAGGCTGCAGTGGGCCTCCGGGGCGAAGATCAGGTCGTTGTTGATTTCGCTGATGATCGCGTCGGCCTCGGCATCCTTCACCGAGCCCAGCTTCAGGTGGATGTGTTCCTTGTTCATGCGGCGTGGCTCCTCCGGTCCGTACTTATAGAAGGGAAAGCCAAGCATGAAAGCGCCGAGCCGGCCGCGCGGGTCCGGGGATGTGCAGCGTCGGCATGGTCGGTAACCGCTGCGGGTGGGCAGTATCGATCACAGCGCGCTCCCGGATCGGCGACGTCATCGCAAGTCATTCAATAATAACATGTTATAGCGAATACACAATTGTGATATTTGATTGACTTAGTGTGTGACTTTGGCTAATTTCGCACAGAGCGCAACTACTTAGCAGGGAGTCGTCATGCGTACCATCGCAATCGTTGGCATGCTGGTTTTGTGTTCCGTCGTTTCCGCGCAGTCCGGAACCTGGGTGCAGGAGACAGCGGGTGCGCCCTGGAGCGCACGCAACGCGCACGAAGTCGTGGTATTCAACAATCGCATCTGGGTCATCGGTGGCTGGGATTCCGGCGGCTACAAGAACGATGTCTGGTCGTCCGCAGACGGCGTAAACTGGCAACTGGAGACCGCTGCGGCTCAGTTTCCGCCGCGGGCACAGTTTGCGGCCGCCGTATACAACAACCGCATCTGGGTCACCGGAGGTTGGGATGGCACGCGGCGCCAGGACGTCTGGTCATCAGCCGACGGCATCAACTGGACCCAGGAGGCCACACCCGGCTGGACCGGGCGCAACGGTCACTACGCGATGGTGTTCAACAACCGCCTCTACGTCGTGGCCGGACTTGATGCCACTTCAGGTCGACGCAACGACGTGTGGTACACCACCACCGGCACCACCTGGACGCAGGACAACGGCGCGGCCGCCTTCACTGGCCAGTCGCACGGAGCAGGCACCGTGTATGATTCGCGTATGTGGATCTGCGGCGGCCTGACCAGCAATAACCAGGTGTGGTACTCGACGAACGGCCCGACCTGGACACAGGCCACCGCCGCCGCGGCCTGGACAGCGCGCTATGCGCACCGCGTGATTGCATACAACAGCCGCCTGTTCGTGATGGGCGGCCGCACCAGCGCTGTGGTGAACGATGTCTGGACCTCAGCCAACGGCAGCAGCTGGACGCAACTTGCCAACGCCAGCTGGGCGGCCCGCGAATATTATGCGACCACGGTTTTCAACGGTAAGCTCTGGGTGCTAGGTGGCACCGGCAGCACGCGCTTCAATGACGTGTGGTCCTATACGGAAGGTCCGGTTGTTTCGCCTTCGGTTTCCAGCCTGAACCTCGGTACGACCTATGTGAACACGCCGGGGACACAGTACAACTACACGGTTCAGGGCTACAGCACCACCGGACAGACAACTGTTACCGCACCGGCCAATGTTCAAATCAAGCTTTCCACCAGCGCGACCTGGGTCAGCAGCTTCAACATCGCCAACACCGGTAACTGGGGGCCCTTCACCATCAACGTGAGGATCGCGTCCACCGCCTCACCTGCAACAATCAGCGGGAACATCACCCATGGCGGCTTCGGCGGCACTACTGTCAATGTGTCCGTTACCGGTAGTGTGACTACGCCGCCTTCGCTTTCTGTTAACCCTTCTTCCTTGAACCTGGGTACCACGCCGCAGGGTACGGCGGGCTCCATCCTCAGCTACGCCATCAACGGCACGGCCACTACGGCTGCCACTGACATCACCGCGCCTGCCGGCGTGGAACTCTCCTTCAACCAGACCACCTGGTCGCCCACGCTGCAGATCGGCTCCACCGGCACCTGGCCCAACACCACGGTCTACGTGCGCATCGCGGCCTCGGCCACGGCGGGCGCGATCTCGGGCAACATCACCAACGCCACCACCGGCGCCACCACACAGAACGTGGCCGTCACCGGCAACGTAACGCCGCCGCCCACCCTGCTGGCCACGCCTGACACGCTCAACCTGGGCAGCACCGGCCAGGGCGTGCCGGGCAGCGAGCACTCCTACGTGCTGGACGGCACCAGCCTGGTCTCCAGCACCGTGATCACCGCGCCCGCCGGCGTCGAGATCAGCCAGACCTCCGGCAGCGGCTACAGCGGCACCACCACCATCACCACCACGCCCTCCTTCAGCGTCACCATCTACGTGCGCCTGACCGGCGCCACGGTCGGCGCCGTGGGCGGCACCATCACCAACGTCAGCGGCACGGCCAGCGAGGACGTCACCATCACCGGCACCGTCACGCCCAACCTCAACCTGGTCTTCACCCGCAACGGCCCGGCAGCCTCCACCGGCGTTGACAACAACGCCCAGGGCGCGGGCGGCCTCGGCCTGGTGATCCTGGACTTCAGCGTCTCCACCGGCACCGACGCCTTCACGCTCACCGACATCACCTTCAGCGAAAGCGGCACGGCCGACGGCCAGGCCGACATCAACTTCCTCGCGCTCTACCTCGATGACGGCAGCGGCAGCTTCGACGCCGCCGACACCCTGGCCACCGCGGCAGCCGGTACTTCCTTCAACGCTCCCAACGGCAGCTACACCGCCACCCTCAGCAACAGCGCGTTCCCCGCAAGCACCACGCGCCGCTTCTTCCTGGTCTGCAAGCTGGCCGGCACGGCCGGCGCCGGCGAGACCATCCAGGCGGAGATCACGGCCGTGACCTCCGCCACCGGCGGCACCGGCACGACCATCGGCGTGCCCACCAGCGGCGCCGGCCCGGCGCTGACCATCAACCCGGCCACCCTGACCGCCACGCTGCACGGCCCGCTCGCCTACACCACGGTGAACGCCGACAGCCAGGGCCCGGGCGGCAACGGCCACGTGATCTGCGACGTGACGCTCACGGCCGCCAACGACTCCTGGACCGTCAGCAGCCTCACCTTCAGCGCCAGCGGCACCGCCGACGAGCAGGCCGACATCAGCTCACTGGCCCTGTACCTCGACAACGGCAACGGCGCTATTCGACGGCCCCGCCACGGACACCCTGGCCACCGCGCCGCCGGCGCCGGCTTCAGCGCGCCCGACGGCAGCTACACCGCGACGCTGACCGCGGCGGCCAGCGCCTTTGCCATGAACGGCAGCAAGCGCTTCTTCCTGGTGGCCAAGCTGGCCGGCAGCGCCGGCACGGCCGAGACCTTCCGCGCGGCGCTGACCGGCGTGGCCGAGAGCTCGCCCAGCGGCGGCACGGTGCAGGGCGTGCCGACGGCGGCCAGCTCGGCGCTGGTGATCGACGTGGCGACGCTGACGGTGAACGCGGGCCCGGCCAACCCGGCCAACACCCACGTGATGGCAAGCGGCAGCGCCTTCAACCACACGCTGGGGCAGCTGCGGCTGACGGCCAGCAACGCGGACTTCACGCTGTCGGGCATCGTGCTGACGCTGGGCGGCAACGGCGACTGGGTCAACAACATCAGCAGCCTGGGCGTGTACCTGGACGACGGCAACGGCAGCTTCGACGGCGCCGACACCCAGCTGTTCAGCGGCGCGGCCGGCGCGGGCAGCATCAGCTGCGGCTTCAGCGCCAACCTGACGGTGGGCCAGGCCACCAGCGAGGACCTGTGGGTGGTGATCGCGGTGGCGTCCACGGCCGGCGGCTCGCCGTCGGAGAGCTTCGACGCGCGGATCCAGAGTACGACCGACGTGCAGACCGTGACGGCGGGCAACGTGGCGCTCGGCACCAACCCGCCGGTCAGCGGCATGCTGCACGTGATCACCTACTCGGTGACCGGCTTCACCCCGCTGCAGGACAGCTTCAGCGGCGGCAAGCCGATCACCATCACGGGCAGCGGCTTTGCTCTGCCGGTGACGGTCACCATCGGCGGGGTAATCTGCACCGGCACGGCCTCGGTGGACGCGACGGGCACGCAGATCACCGGCCTGTTCGTGCCGGGCGGCAGCGGCAGCAGCCTGCCGATCACGCTGGACACCAACAACCTCGGCCCGCAGACGCTGAGCCAGACCTTCAGCTACACACTGTCGATCGGCGTAGGCGGCGGCGGAGGAGGCGGCGGCGGCGGAGGCTGCGCCAACACCGGCAGCAACACCGGCAGCAACACCGCCATCCTGCTGCTCGCCGCCCTGGCCCTCACAGCCACAGCCACCACCCTGCGCCGCAAAAGGGCGTAAGCAAAGCCAAAAGCAAAAGGAAGCGCGGGCCCCGCCCGCGCTTCTTCGTTTGCGGGCTGAGCCAGAACTGCGGCCCGCCAGCGTCTTGCGCATCCTGCAGCGCGTGGACGTGATCGCGGCGTATGAAAAAGCGGTGTGGGTTGTTGACAAGTCCGGACGCCAACTTAAATGAGACTCAGTCGCACTAGGCATCGAGAGGAACTCATGAGATTCACCGCCGTTGCACTTGCCGCCGTCGGCCTACTGCTTGTGATCACCGCGCACGCCGGCGTGGCCGAAAACGTCACCAGCGACGACGCCAGGCCCGAAACCTCCGGGCCCGCCACCACACCCGCGCCGGCCATCGACACGGCCGAGCTCACCCTCATGCCCCAGGCCTTCACCAGCTTCGGCGCTTGCGTGCAGGGCGGATACCTGTACCTGCTGGGCGGCCACACAGGCCAGGCCCACGAGTACGACCGAGACGGCTTCAACCGCAACTTCTACCGGCTCAACCTGTCCGACCGCAAAAGCTGGGAGATCCTGCCCGGCGGCGCCGGCCTGCAGAGCGTCGCCCTGGTCAGCGACGGCGCGCGCCTGTACCGCGTGGGCGGCATGACCGCGCTCAACGCCCGCGGCGAGCCCCACAAGCTGGTCAGCACCCGCGAGGTGATGACCTTCGACCCGCTCACCCGCGCGTGGAGCGAGCTGCCGCAACTGCCCGAACAACGCTCCAGCCACGACGCCCTGGTGCATGACGGCAAGCTGTATGTGCTCGGCGGCTGGAAGGTCGCCCAGGACGCCCTCGAGAACAACGCCGAGGACGGCGACTGGCACAGCACCGGCCTGGTGCTCGACCTCAAGGCCGAGAAGCCCGAGTGGAAGCCCATCGAGCAGCCGTTCAAGACCCGCGCCCTGGCGCTGGCCGGCGTGGGCGGCAGCCTGTACGCCATCGGCGGCCTGAACCAG
Source organism: Planctomycetota bacterium (assembly GCA_027493625.1). Taxonomy (GTDB): domain Bacteria; phylum Planctomycetota; class UBA8742; order UBA2392; family UBA2392; genus JACKID01. Next base: position 956,230 of record JAOSKM010000003.1, read on the forward strand.
CAGGGCGTATGCCGCGAGGTGCACATCCTCGACAGCGCCAGCGGCAAGTGGAGCAAGGGCCCCGAGCTGCCCGGCTTCACCTTCGGCACCTCCGCGTTTGCCATGGACGGCCGCGCCTACGCCACCAACTGGGAGGGCAAGCTGCTGAGCCACGCCCCGGGCGAAGAGGCCTGGCGTGAGGAGGTCACGCTGACCTTCCCGCGCTTCTTCCACCGGCTGGTGGCCGTGGACGGCGAGCTGGCGGCGATCGGCGGCGTGACGCGCGGCGGGCAGCTGCGCAACATCGAGTGGCTGAAGCCCGGCGCCACGGGCCCCCGCGTCACGCGCGTGACGCTGCCCAACCCGGGCACCGCCAAGGCGCGCCAGGGCGTGTTCTTCTACAACAGCACGCTGTACGTGTTCGGCGGCAACAACTCGGTGCTGGACCACCAGTTCAAGCCCGACAACTTCCTGGACGAGGCCTTCAAGATCAGCCTCACCAACCTGCACGCCGAGCGGATCGCGAACCTGCCGGTCAAGCGCCAGTCGTTCCAGACCTTCATGACCGGCACCCAGGACCGCTTCGCCGAGAAGCTGGGCTTCGCCGTGGGCGGCTTCGGCCATGACGGCACCGCGGCCGTGACGCATTCCGAGATTTACCTGTACAGCATCGACGCCAACGTGTGGGAGACAGCCAGGCTGACACTGCCGGTGACGCTGACCCAGTTCGCGGTCGGTGAGCACGGGGGCAAGGTGTACCTGTTCGGCGGGCTGGATTTCGACCCGGCGCGCGGCAAGAAGGAGCAGTTCCAGGAATCGCGCGCGATCTGGGTGCACGACCCCGCAAGCAAAGATGAAAAGGCCAAGGACCGCTTCACGGCCCTGGAGGCGCAGCTGCCCGTCTCGCGCCGCGCGTTCGGCGGCGCGGTGCTGGGCGACAAGTTCTACCTGGTGGGCGGCATGACCAAGGACTTCGAAGAGCTCGACCGCTGCGACGTGTACGACTTCAAGACCGGCGAGTGGAGCCGCATTCCCAACCCGGCCGACGCGCGCCTTTCGCCAAAGCTGATCCCGCTGAACGGCAAGCTGTACCTGGTAGGCGGCAGCAGCCCGACGCTGGAGGGCTTCCGTCGCAACACCAGCGTGGAGGTGTTCGACCCGGCGACGGGCAAGTGGTCGATGTTGATTGCGGACCTGGGCGAGAACCTGGGCGAGCTGCAGGCCTTTGCCATGGGCGAGCGTCTGCTGGTGTACTCGGTACACAACGAGGAGGACGAGATCCGCCTGCTGTTCATCGAGCCGTAGATACCAGGCCCCGCCTTTGTGCGGGGCCTTGCTTTGGATTTCAAATGATACTGAGACTCAATATTAACCGGATGGGGAGAACTATGAAACCAACACGATTCCTTGCACTGCTGCTGCCGCTCGCGCTGCTGGCCGCCTGCGACTCCGGCGGCGGAGGCAGCAGCGACAACGACGCGCCGCCCACCTTTGCCATCACCACAAGCGCCCTGGGCGATGCACTTGCCGACACGCCCTACAGCGCGCAGCTCAACACCGCCAACGGCGCGGCGCCCGTGACATTCGCCTGGGCCGCAGGCTTCACGCCGCCCGCCTGGCTTTCGCTCAGCGCTGCCGGCGAGCTCTCGGGCACGCCCACCGCGCCCGCCAGCCTGGCCCTGCAGATCCAGGCCACCGACTCCGGCATGACGCCCGCCGTGGCGCAGCGCAGCCTGAACCTCGAAGTGCTGGCCGCGCCGTCCATCACCACCGCGAGCCTGCCGCGCGGCATCAAGGGCCAGGGCTACAACCAGCAACTCAGCCACGACGGCACCGGCGCATTGCCGCTTACCTTCGTCCTGGCGACGGGCTCGGCCCTGCCGGCCGGCATGAACCTGTCTGCCGCCGGCGTGCTGACCGGCTCGCCCGCCGACGGCGGCCTGTTCGTGCTTGAGATCGAGCTGCGCTACGGCTCGCACGTGGTTGACACGTCAAGTTTCGACCTGGTGGTCTACGAGAGCATCCCCTACACCTACATCGAGGACAGCCTTGAGCCCAACGACGGCACCGGCACCTCCACCCAGCTGCTGCCGGGCGCCACGCCCGCGGGGCGCCTCACCGCCGGCAACCCGGCCGTGCAGGCGACGCCGCTGACCCTGAACAGCGACCTGAACATCACCAAGCCCGACGGCGACGACTTCTTCAAGTTCAACATCGGCACGCCGGGCACGATCACCGTGGAAGTGTTCTTCCGCGGTCTGGTGGGCGAGGTGGACGTCTACCTCTGGAAGTACGCGGGCGCGCCGACCCACGCCGTCACGGTGGTCGCGCAGTCCGAGGGCTATCAGAGCGACGACGAAAAGATCGTGTACTACGGGGCCGGCCTCAGCGGCTCGTTCAGCATCGGCTACTATTACCTGCAGGTGCACGCGCCGGCTGACGCCGCCTCGTCGCTGTGGAACCGCAACGCCTACAGCTTCCGGGTCAGCTTCAACGACCTCAGCATCGACACCGCCCAGCTCGAGGCCGACAGCGCCTCCGGCCCCGTCAACGTGCAGGTTTCCGGCAGTTACCAGGGCGGCGCGCTGACCAGCCCGCAGTGGAGCCTGGTGAATGGCAACCTGCCGACAGGCGTCAGCTTCACCAGCGACGGCCGCTTCACCGGCACGCCCAGCGAGTTCGGCCTGCGCGAGTACACCGTGCGGCTTGAGGACAGCGGCGCCAGCATCGAGCGCGACATCAAGGTGCGCTTCTTCGACAGCAGCGCCGGCGACTACTGGCAGGTGCGCGGCGAGCGCCGCCTGTACGACACGGGCGCCGGCCACCCGCTGCTGGAGGCCTGGGGCGACGCCATGGTGGTGGCACCGCACCCCGACTATCCCGCCGAGGGCGCGATCTACGTGCTGGGCGGCTTCAGCAGCCAGATGCTCGACAGCGTGCGCGTGTTCCACACGGACCGCGCCGGCATACCGGCAGACAAGCAGTTCAAGTTCGAGGACATCAACAAGCCGCTGCCCAACTCGCTGCGCTACCACGGCGCGGCATTCGTGCAGCACAGCTACGGCGGTTACATCTACGTGGTGGGCGGCGAAATCGGCGCGGCGGGCGGCGTCCACACGGTCGGCGACCTGTGGCGCGGCGTCTATCGCCTGCAGGTGTCTGACGGCGGCGGGGCGGCCCTCGGCCATCCGCTGACCTCAAGCTGGGAGTTGCTGGCGGGGCTGCCGGACACCGCGCCCGGCGGCGAAGACATCAAGGGCTGGGGCGAGTTCGGCCTCGCAGCCTTCGACCAGGCCGCCGACGCCGACGACCGCATCTACCTGCTGGGCGGGCGCTACGACCTGGAGGATGCCGTGGGCAGCGCGACCTACAGCCGCAAGTTCCACGACGAAGTGCTGATGTTCGAGTGCCCCACAGGCGCGGCCGGCAGCGGCGCCTGGTTCTGGAAGAGCGACGCGGCGCCTTACACGCCGCGGCGCTTCCCGGCCGTGGGCGTGCTGAACGGGCGCATCTACATGCTTGCCGGGCGTGAGGGCGCCGTGGGCCAGACCGGCTCGGGCGGCGTGATCGCGGATTACATCGAGATGTACCAGCCCGACCCGTACCAGGCCAACGCGGCGTTGGCGGGGGCGGGCAAGACGCAGTTCCCGGTGCTGACCGGCAGCGGCGGCTACTACCCGATGTTCGCCACGCTGAACGGCTCGATCTACGTGTGGTGCGGCTGGGACTCCAGCTTCGCCGGCACCAGGACGCTGCACAAGTTTACACCCAACGGCGGCGGCGTAGGCGGCACGGCCACGCGCCTGATGGACGCGGACTGGAGCACCGGCTTCGGCGGCGGCGTCGCCCACGACGGCAAGCTGTGGATCATCAGCGGCATCGGCCACGGCGCCGAGGATGAACCCCGCAACCTGGTCTACTTCCCGTAAGCGGCCGGGGGACAGGCGCCTCGGGCACCTGTCCCCGCTTCCCCCGGAGGAATCAAGTCATGGCAACCACGACGAAGAATCAGAAAAAAGGCAACGGGCTGCTGCTGTTCGCGGTGGTGAGCGCGCTGGTGTTCGGCGGCATTTTCGTCGGCGCGAAACTCTACAGCCAGCAGGCCCAGGTCGCCGCGGGCGCCGTCGCCCGCGCCGCAGACGGCCGAGCGCAAGGTGGGCGTGATGCTGGTGAGCCACGGCTCGCATTCGCAGCGCTGGCGCGACATGCTGTTCGCGGTGGAGGAGTCGGTGCGCGACGAGGTGCTGGCGGCGGGCGACATCCACGCCGTGCAGACCGCGTTCATGGAGTACACCGAGCCCTCGATCGCCACGCGCCTCGAGGAGTTCGACCAGCAGGGCTGCACGGACGTGATCGTGGTGCCGCTGCTGCTGACGGTCAGCTCCCACTCGTTCGACGACATCCCCACCCTGTGCGGGCTGAAGGAAGACGCGGCTTCGCTGGCCGCCCTGAAGGCCGAGGGCGCACGCATCTACAAGCCCGCGGCGCGCGTGCACATGACGCCGCTGCTGGACTTCCCGGCGCTGCTGGAAGCCAACGTGGTGCGCCGCGCCCGCGCGCTCAGCACCCAGCCGGGCCAGGAGGGCGCCGTGCTGGTGGCCTACGGCGACGCCGAATACAACACCGAGTGGGAAGCCCTGATGGGCCGCCTGCAGCAGGCCCTTGCGCGCGAGCTGAAAGTCTCGCGCAGCGAGTTCGCCTGGTGCGGCCACATCGCTCACTACAAGAAAGAGCCGACCATCGAGGCGATCCGCACCGTGCTGGCCGACAAGCAGCGCGCGCTGGTGGTGCCGATCCTGGTCTCGGTGGATGAGGCCTTCCAGTACCGCATCATCGGCGGCGCGGTGCAGGACGTGAACGCCGGCGAGCGCGTGGCGTACATCCCGGACGCGATCCTGCCCGAGCCCGAGCTCGACAAGTGGATTATCGAAATCGTGCGCAGCACGCGGGTGCAGCTGCAGAGCGAGGGCCAGGGCCATGAACGTTAGACGCGCCATCATCGCCGTGCACCGCGACCTGGGCTACTTCTTCACCGGGTTCATCATCATCTTCTCGATGTCCGGCATCGCCCTGAACCACATCGACCACTGGAACCCGAACTTCGTGATCGAGCGCCAGCCCGTCGCCCTGGAGCTGCCCGCCGAGCCTCAGCAGGTCACGCGCGAGCAGGTGCTGCGGGTGCTCGAGCCGATCGGCGCCCAGGCGGCCTACCTGAGCCACGACTTCCCCTCGCGCAACCGCGTCAAGATTTACCTGAAAGACGGCTCGGTCACCGGCCTGCTGGGCACCGGCGAGGGCGAGTACGAAACCATCCGCCGCCGGCCGTTCTTCTATGAATCCAACTCGCTGCACGTTTCACCCGCCGGCTGGTGGCGCTGGGCCTCGGACGGCTTCGCCCTGGGGCTGATCACACTGGCGCTCACCGGCCTGTTCATGGTGCGCGGGCGCGCGGGCTTCGCCGGCCGCGGCAAGTGGCTGGTGGCGGCGGGCCTGGTACTGCCCTTCACCGCACTGCTGTTGCTGTAGCCAGGGAAAGGAAAACCATGTCGGACATCTACTTCGTAAGCTACCAGCGCAGCAACGGCGAGCTGGTGTTCACCACCATCGCCGGCCACTGCCGCCTTGCCGCCATCAACCAGGCCGTGCTGGACGAAGCGCGCGACGGCCATGACATCGTGTGCGGCGTGGCCGAGCTGCTGTGCCCGGCCGCGCTGCTCAGCTCGAGTTGAGCGCCCAGGGGCCGGCCCGGCAGCCACAGCCGGCAACCCCTTACAGCGCGGGCCCGGCCCGCGCTGCTTCATTTGTGGTGGCGCTACTGAACTGCAACCCGTCCGCGTTCGCATTGGTCGGGCTTCTAACTATAATCCACGGCCGTTATCGCGACGGGGACACAGTGAACCAGCACAACTTCCAGATCAACCTGCGCGGCATCATCGACCTGCTGTCGAACCATCTGTACAGCACGCCGCACACCTTCCTGCGCGAGCTGCTGCAGAACGGCGTGGACGCCATCGCCGCGCGCAGCCGCCTGCCGGGCAAGTTCTCGCCCGCCATCGGCATCGAGCTGATCGAGGGCAAGACCGCGCCCACGCTGGTGTTCGAGGACAACGGCATCGGCCTGACCGAAGAGGAAATCCACCGCTTCATCGCCACCATCGGTGAGAGCAGCAAACGCCTGGCGCGCGGCGAAGAAGCCGGGGACTTCATCGGGCAGTTCGGCATCGGGCTGTTGTCGTGCTTCGTGGTGGCCGACGAGATCACCATGATCACGCGCAGCGCCCGCGTGAGCGGCGCGCCGGGTTACGAGTGGCGGGGGCGCTCCGACGGCACCTACAGCGTGCGCGAGGCGCAAAGCGAGTTCGAGCCCGGCACGCGCGTGTTCATCCGCGCGCGCGAGGACGCCCGTTCCCTGTTCGAGCACGACGTGCTGTTCGAGCGCGTGCGCCACTACGGCGGCCTGCTGCCGGTGCCGATCCACGCCGTGCGCGGCGAGACGCGCCGGCGCCTCAACGAGGAGAGCGCGCCCTGGCGCGCCGGCTACCCGAGCCGCCGCGCGGAAGACGAGGCCATGCTCGAGTTCGGGCGCCAGGCGTTCGAGACCCGCTTCCTGGACTGGATCCCGCTGAAATCGAAAGCCGGCGGCGTGGACGGCGTGGCGTTTGTGCTGCCCTACGCAGCGAGCCTGGCCGCGAAGCAGAAGCACCGTGTTTACCTGAAAAATATGCTGCTCACCGAGTCGGCCGACAACCTGCTGCCGGAGTGGGCGTTCTTCGTGCGCTGCGTGGTGAACGCCACCAACCTGCGCCCCACGGCCTCGCGCGAGAGCTTCTATGAAGACAAGGCGCTGTCGCAGACGCAGACCGAGCTGGGCGAATGCCTGCGCAACTATCTGATGGAGCTGAAGCAGCACGACCGCGAACAGCTCGAGCGGCTGATCGCCGTGCACCACCGCAGCTTCAAGTCGCTGGCCGTCGAGGACGACGAGTTCTTCCGCATCATCGCGGACCTGCTGCCCTTCGAGACCTCGCACGGAACCATGGCGCTGGGCGAGATCCGCCGCAACGAGCGGGTGCTGCGCTACGCCCGCAGCGTGGACCAGTTCCGGCAGATCAGCAGCGTGGCCGCAGCGCAGGGCTACTGCGTGGTGAACGGCGGCTACGCCTGGGATACAGAGCTGCTGGAGAGAGTGCCCGAGGTATTCGGCGAAACCGAGGTCGAGCAGGTGGACGCCTCGGAGCTGGTGCAGAGCTTCGAGGACCTGGACAGCGAAGAGCACGAGCAGGCGTTTGCCCTGCTGCGTGAGGCCGACGCCGCGCTGCGCCCCTACCAGTGCCGGGCCGAGATCAAGAAGTTCCTGCCCGAGGACCTGCCGGCGCTGTACAGCCTGAGCGCCGAGGGGCAGTTCCGCCGCTCGGTCGAGCTGACCAAGGAGGTCAGCAGCGAGCTGTGGTCCGGCCTGATGGACAGCCTGGCCGGCAACGCGGGCAGCGGCCTGTCCGAGCTGACCTTCAATTACCGCAACCCGCTGGTGCAGCGGCTGGCGAAGCTGCAGGAACCCAGGCGGCTGCGCCTCGCCGCCGGGGTGCTGTACGTGCAGAGCCTGCTGATGGGCCACCACCCGCTGAAGGGCCGCGAGCTGGAGCTGCTGAACAAGGGGCTGATCGAGCTGCTGGAGCTCGGGCTTGAGTCATGAACTCGTCGATGGAAACACAGGTGGAGGAGCTGCTGCGCCAGAGCCGCGCCGCGCCCAGGGGACCGACCGCCATCGCGCTGGCCGAAGAGGCCGTGCGCCTGGCTGATTCGGCGCGCGACCCGCAGCTGGGCATGCTGGCGCGCGGCGCGTTGATCGATGCGGCCGGGCACGGCGGGCGCTCCGACAAGATGCTGGTCGCGTTCGCCTGGGTGCTGGCGCAGTGCGACGCGGGCGAGCGCAAAGAGCCGCTGTTCCATGAGTCAACCTGGCTGTGGCGCTACAAGTGGGTGGGCGAGCACGTCGCGGAGTTTCCGCACATTACGCGCGGGCAGATCTCCGCGCTATTCGATGACATGGAACTGCGTTACGCGCGCAACGGGAACAGCGCGAAGCCGGTCCACAAGCTGCGCTGCAACGCGTGCATCCGCATGGGCAGGCTGGAGGAAGCGCGCCACTGGCTGCGCCTCTGGCAGGACACGCCCAAGGACTGGAAGAACGACTGCGCCGCCTGCGAGGCCGACGCGCTGGGGCAGTTCCAGCTTGCACTGGGTGACTTCGCCGGCGCGATGCAGACTTTCGCGCCTATCGTGGAGCACGGCCGACTGCGCTGCGCCGAGGTGCCGCACCTGACCTACAGCCGCACGCTGCTGCCGCTGGCGCGCGACGGACAGGCGGAGCGCGCGTCGCAGTACCATGAGCAGGGCTACCGGCGCATACGCGGCAACCCGGACTTCATCGAGCCCGTGGGCCGGCACCTGGAGTTCATCGGCCTGTACGGCGAGACGGCCGAAGGGCTGCGGCTGATCGAGAGGCACCTGACGTGGCTGACGCACTCCGGCTCGCCGCTGGAGCACCTGGCGTTCTACATCGGCATGCGGCAAGTGCTGGCCGCGGCCCGCGCCAAGGCACGCGGCGAGACGCGCAGGCTGCGGCTGCCCAGGGAGGTGCCGGTCTGGCGGCAGGACGGCGTGTACCGCTGGGACGAGTTGATCCAGTGGGCCGATGTCGAACTGGACAAGCTGGCGGGCGCCTTCGACGCGCGCAACGGCAACGACTATTGTGCGCGGCGCGTGAAGGAGGCGCGGGCATGAGTGAAGATCTGCGGGAGCAGTGCGAAGAGCTGATCGAGCGCGCCTGGGAGGCCGGCTACAACGACACCGGCTTCGCCTTCGCCCAGGAGGCCGTGCGACTGGCCGACCTGCTGAACGACCGCGACCTGCAGTGGGACGCGCGCCGCGAGCTGGTGGACGTCGCCTCGTTCTCCGGCCACCCGCGCGAGGGGCTGGTGGCGTTCAGCTGGATGCTGGCGGCCAGCGACAGCGACCCGGGCTGGCGCCCGGACCGCGAGCTGATGTGGAGCTACAAGTGGATCGCGGCCAACCTGCCGGACTACCCGGAGTTTTCGCGCGCGCAGATCGAGGGCGTGCTCGACGACATGGAGCGCCGCTACCGCGCCAACGGGCTGAGCCTCAAGGCCGTGTACAGCGAGCGCTTCGGCGTGGCCTGGGCGTTGGGAGACGAAGACGCCTGGCAGCGCTACTACCGGCTTTGGCTTGAAGCGCCCAAGGACGGCAGCGAGGACTGCAGAGCCTGCGAGCGCAACGAGCTGGTCACGCACGCGATCCGCACCGGCGACTTGCGGGGCGCGTTCGAGCTGGCGGCGCCGATCCTGGAGAACCGCATGCGCTGCAGCTCGGTGCCGCACCGGACGCTGGCGAACCTGCTGCGCCCGGCGCGCGAAATGGGCGATCCCGAACAGGCGGACAAGCTGGCCCAGCGGCTCAGCCGGCTGATCGCGCGCGATGTCACCCACTGCGGCACCTACGGTGACCTGCTGCAGCACTATGCCGCCTCGGGCAACATCACGGGAGGGCTGCGGCAATTCGAGAAGACGCTGCCCTGGCTGAAGGGACATACCTCGCCGGCCGAAGAGTTCGATTACTGGCTGGGCGCGTGCAACCTGCTGGCGGCCGCGTGTGAGGTCTCGCGCAAGCCCACGCGCAAGCTGCGCCTGCCGAAGGAGTTTCCCGGCTGGCGGCCGGACGGCGTGTATGAGCTGTCGCAGGTGCTGGCCACCGCCGAGCAGCGCCGCGACGAGCTGGCACGGGCGTTCGACGCCCGCAACGGCAATGACCGCGTTTCCCGGCGGATTCGGCAATCGCGAGCCTGACGCCATGGATGACGCCGAAAGCAGGTTGGAGGCGATTATCGCGGAGTGCGAAGACCTTACCCTGCCTCATGTCTTCGAGCTGGCCCGCGAAGCGGTGCAGTTGGCCGAGTCGCTGCACGACGACGAATACCGCTCCACGGCCCACTTCCTGCTGCTATGCGTGGCCACCACGCAGGGCAGGATGCGCGAAGCCGTTGTCGAACTGGCGTGGGTGCTTCAACACCTGGATGGCCCGTTCATTGACGAAGTGCGTGACGAGTTGTTCCAGGTGGCGTCACACCTGGTCGGCTGTATCTCGGCCATGCACTGGTTGCCGCGCGCGCAGATTGTGGAGGTAGAAGACCGGATCTTGCGGCACCTCCGGGATCACGGCGTCGGGGATAAGTCACTGTTCCGCTTGCGTTGCATGAACAGCTATCGCCTGGGCGCCATGGACGAGGGTGAGGTGCTGTGGCGACGTTACATCGACGCGGAGCCGAGCGGCCTCTGGGCCCGCAGCGAGCGCGACCCGGTTTCCAGCGCCCTGTGGGAAGTGGGGCGCGGCTGGCTTTGCATGGACACCGATGGAATCCTGGAGATTTCTCCGCACCTGCCTCGTGCGCCACGGGGAGCCGCCGCCCGCGAAGCGGCTTTCAGCGCCTGGACCATGAGCAGCATTGCCGCGGTGCTCGGCGGGCGGAGGGAGCTCGCAATGGAGTGCTGCACCCGCGGTCTGCGATACTTCCGGGGCCTTCCCCTCTATACGGGGATCATCGGAGAAATCATCGCAACCCTCGCGGCGCTGGGCAGACTGCGCCAGGCGCTGGGCCTGGTTGAGCGGCACGTTTCCTGGACGCAACGGCACGGCGACGGCGAGGACCTGTTCTGTTTCCACGCGGGGGCCGCGATCGCGTTCGCCATCGCGGCCAAGTCCGGCAGGCTGGTGCGTCTCAGGCTGCCAAGAGACTTCGCGCTGTTCGAAGCATCCGGCCGCTACGATGCCGGGCGCCTGTCGGCCTGGTTCCTGGAGCAGACGCGGGCAATCACCGACGCCTTCTCAAGGCGCGATGGAAACGACTACTGGCACCGGCGGCTGGATTGGCACCTGCAGCTGGTCGAGGTCAGCTAGCGGGTTTCAGCTCGCCGGGTTTGCGGAGCATCTTTTCGACTTCGCTGATGTGGTCGCTTTCGTGGGCGATCATCTGGCGGGCGTACTCCTCGAGGCGCACGTCCTGGTCGCGCACCAGCTCGAGCAGCTGGCGATAGACCTCGACGCCGCCTTTCTCGTGCTCGAGGGTCTCGCGCAGGATGTCGTCGATGCTGTGCTTCTCGGTCTCCAGCAGCTTGCCGATCTTGAGGCTGGGGTGGCCGCCCAGCGACGTCACCAGCTCACCGGCCTTGCGGGCATGCGCGAGACCTTCGCTGGCCTGGGTGGACATCCAGCTGATGATGGGGATGCGCGCGTGGCCGAAAATCATCAGGCTGTAGTGGGTGTAGCGCACCACGCCCGCGAGCTCCAGCTCAAGGATACGGTTGAGCGTGTCGATCACCTTCGGGGTGTCCATGGCATCTCCTTATAGTGAGAATGAGACGCAGAATAGTATGGGCGCCGCGCGGCGCAACTCCTTCAGTCCTGCACCGCCGGCGCGATCGTCGCACGCGCGAACTGCTCCAGCGGGGTGGCCCCGATGATCGCCTGCTCACGCGAAAGCTCAGGCGCAAGCAGCCCGCGCGGGATCGACTGGTACATTTCCACGAAGGCGCGCGCGGTGCTCTCGCTGGCCCCGAACTGCCGCAGCGCCTGCACCGCGGCCTCGGGCGGAACCTGCACGTGCCGGACCGGTTTGCCCAGCGCCTCGCCGATGATCCGCGCCGCTTCATCGTGGCTGTACTCGCGGGCGTACAGCTCGCGCACCTGCACGCCGCGCCAGGAAGTGTCCGTCACCACACTCGCCGCGGCGTCGGCCACGTCTCGCGTGGCAATCATCGCCAGCTTCGCGTCTCCGGGCACCGGCAGGTAAATCGCGCCGTCCGTGCGGATACTCGACAGCGCCATGAAGTAGTTCTCATAAAACGCGGCCGGGCGCAGGTGGCAGATGCTGCCGCCCACCTCGAGAACCGCGGCATTGAGCGCCTGCTCGATGTCGTGCAGCCCGGCCACGGGGCCGTGGCCGGCAGCGTGCTGGGCGCCGAGGCTGGAGAGGTTCACCACGCGCGGGATGCGGTTGGCGCGGATGGCGGCGGCGGCGATATCGCCCAGCCTGCGCTGGCAGCCGACGAAATCATCGGCGTCGAAACGCGGCGGCGTAAGCCAGAACAGCAGGTCGACTCCGCGGGTGGCGTCCACCACGTACTCGGGATCGTTGAGATCGCCCTTCACGGCGCCGGCGCCGCGCCGGGTGAACTTGCGGACCTTGACGGGATCGCGGCACAGCAGGCGCAACTGGTGACCGCCCTCGTGCAGCAGGTTCTCAACCAGCCACGAGCCGATGTTGCCGGTCGGCGTGGTGATCGCGATCTTCATCGAAACCGCTCCGTTCCCGCGCAAGCCGCGCGGCAGTCAGAACGGACCAGAGGCCTGCGGCATTCTCACTGTTTACGGAAAAAGGCAGCGCCGCGGCGCGCGGCCGTGTCGCAACCCGGGGCCGGGGATCAAGCCGAGCTGTACTGCGCGACCAGTTCGCGGATCTCGTCCTCGCTGACGCCTACTTCGCGAAGCGTGTTGGTCTCGGCGTCATCGGGGAAGCCGCCCTTCTTCAGGCGCTCCGTGAAGCGCTGGATCGCCTCACGGCGACGGGTGTAATTCTGGCGCAGCAGTCGCGCGGTCTCGCTCTCGGCTGAGGGCAGCTTGCGGGTGACCTTTTCCGGCTGGGGTTCCGGTTGTGTGTCGGGGGTACTCACGTTGGCCTCGTACCTGTTAGAGCCTGCCAGACATAACAACCATCCATGCCTGATCATTCCGGGCTCGAACTGAAACCGGGCGGACGCAGGCAATCGTGGCAACAGCCAGGACGGCTAGCGACTGCCTGCCGGATTGATCTCTTCCTTAGTGATGCGCTTCAGCTCCAGGGTTTCCTCCGCCCCCTGCAGCCACTCGCGCCAGGGGTTGTCGGCCGCCAGCTCGCTGAATTTCAGGTAGGCCTCCTCGGCGATCTGCAGTGTGTGCCCGGCCGCGATGCGCGCCTTGCTGCCGGTTACATAGAGGAAGATGTTCATGAACAGCTCCAGCACCTCGGAGGGCTGCTCGTCCGGGCCGAACATCACCAGGTCGGGCGCGTTGAACATGTGCTGGCCCTTGGTGGCGAACCAGGTGCCGTCGTCGGTGTGGAACTTCACGAAGCCCGTGAACAGGATTGGAGGCGTGCTCTCGCGGAAGGCCTTCAGCATCTCCGCGCTGGTGAACTCGCGCACCAGGGCGGGCGGGGCGCAGGTCCAGGCGTCTTCGATCAGCACGCCGCGCAGGTGATCGCCGCCCAGCACGGCCGCGAGCTTGTACAGCGCGATGTATTTCTCCAGGATCGGCGCCGCGCCGCCGCCGTGGGTCAGCACCAGGTGCGCGGCGTGGCTCTCGAGTTGCTCGCGACTTTCGCCGGTCCAGTTGCTGACCTTGACGGTCTTCTCCATCACGGCCGTGGGGGCCGGCGCGTCCACAGCGGTGATGGCGATGCTGTGGGAGTCGAAATCGGCCGAGCCGTGTTTGCCCTCGAGCTGGATGCGGGGGCGACGCGCAGGGGCTCGACGGCTGCCAGTTCGCGGGCGGCCCGGGCGGGGTCAAATTCGGGCAGGGCGTCCAGCAGCACGATCAAGCCGGGCGCGCGCACCGGGGCGGGTTTGGGCTTGCCGCGTTTGAGCCAGTCGAAGAGAGCCATGGGGGCATTGTGGCTAAAAAAGGGACAGCCTCCAGACGAAGTCTGGTGCCTGTCCCTTTTTTTGGCCGGCCCGCTATAATCTTTGCGGGATCGTGACCAACCATGAGCAACAAGAACAGAGCCTTCAAGGTGCTGGTGCGTGGCGAGCTTAGGGGCCCGTTCAAGGAAACCAGCATCATCAACGGGATCCGCAGCGGGATGGTGCCCCTGAGCGCCAAGCTGCTGGATATGGCCACCAACGAGTACATCATGGCCCGCGAGCTGGTAGACGAAACCAAGCTCGACTACGACAACACCATCCCCCTCTTCGACGGCGATTTCTAGGCAAGTGGCACGTGGCACGCGCATCCAGCGCGTGAGTAGTGCCATCGGCTTCCAGCCCAATACTGCGGGGTTAAGGAGTTTCGCGGCAGACTCCGACGTGCAGATTGTATCGGCAGTCAGGCGCGGAGCGCCGTAACAATTGTTAGCCCCCGCCGGTTGGCGCCCTAGCGCAGCGAGGCGCCAACAAGGCGGGGGTTACGGGCAAAAGAGGTTTGAGAGGCGCGGAGCGCCGGCACAACGGCCGCTTGCGGCCGATCGGTCCTCGCGGCAAACGCCGCGAGTGTGTCGGCGCTCCGCGCCTTTGATCGTTCTTCCGCCGATGACCCCCACCGAACGCCGGAGGCGTTCGGTGGGGGCTTCCACTGTGCAGGCGCTCCGCGCCAAACAGCTAAACCGACGACTGTTTCGCCTTAACCCCGCAGTATTGGGCTTCCAGCCGATGGCATGCGAGGTTTTAGAAAGCTGGCGGCCGACTGCGACCTACCGAACCTACCGGCAGTCAGGCGCGGAGCGCTGTTACAATGGAAGCCCCCACCGAATGCGGAGCATTCGGTGGGGGTATGATCGCACCACGTATAGTGAGGCGCGGATGCGCCGACACACTCGCGGCCTTTGCCGCGAGGACGTTTCGGCGCAAGCACCGTTGTGCCGGCGCTCCGCGCCTCCGAACATGCAACCACCCATAACCCCCACCGAACGCCGGAGGCGTTCGGTGGGGGCTTCCACTGTGATGGCGCTCCGCGCCAAACAGCAAGCCGGTGATTGTGTTGCCTAATCCCGCAGAGTTCGGCTTCCAGCCGATGGCATGCGCTTGAAGCGCATGGAACTGATCACGCGCTGGCCTGCCCGACGTAGCCTTTGGCGGTGTCGGGAAGCGCGTGCCACTGCGCTGCTGCTACAGGAACTTCGCGAACGCGCCGTAGCCTTGCTCGTGGTGCTTCTTGAAGAATTTCAGTGCGGCCGTACGGGCGTCCTTGGTCTGCTTGGCCTTGCTGTCCTCGGGGTACAGGGCCAGCGCGTTGCGATGGTGCAGGGCCATGGCCAGCATCTGCGGGTTCACCTGCTTGTCCAGCCCCTCCAGCAGCGCCTGCGCGTCGTCGTGGTACTTGCGCGCCTTCTTGTCGTCGCCCGCTACCCTGGCCAGATGCGCGGCGCAGGCCATGTACGCGAACTCCTGCGCCGGGCGCACCGCGATACGGCCGCGCTCGGCGTTCACAGCCGCCTCGAAGCCGGCCAGTGCGTTCTTGTTCTCGCCGGTCAGGCCGCGGGCGTAGGCGTCCCAGATGCTGTCTTCGGGAATGCCGGTGCGGTCGTCGCCGCCGTACTTCTTGAGGAAGCTCTTCACGTGCTCGAGGTCGTCCACCAGCGCCGCGAAACGCACCAGTGCGATCGCCTTGGCGCTGGAATCCTCGCCGATGGCGGGCGCGTACTCGAGGGGCGTGAGGCCTGACAGCAGCATGCTTTCGACCAGCTTGCCGCTGAAGCCGCGTTTCATCTGGTCCGGCAGCACCGGGTAGGTGTCGTGCAGGTCGCGCAGGCCCTCGCGCATGTTGCCGAGCTCGATGTTCAGCACGGCGTGCAGGGCCTGCAGCTGCTTGTAGCGGCCCCAGTCCGATCCCACGTCCTCATACAGCGCCAGTGTCGCGCGGCAGATGCGGCGGGCTTCGCGGCAGCGATCGGCGCGGTGCAGGCTGACCACCAGGTTGATGGCAAGCGCCGCGTGGTCTTTGTCCATGGTGACGTCGCTGGCCGCCAGCGACTTCACGAACACCTTGCGCGACAGCTCAAGCGCCTTCACCTGGTCGCCGAAAATGTGCTCGTAGAATTCCTGCAGGCCGTCGAACTCGACGTTCAGCTGCGGGTCGTCGCACAGGCGGCTGACCTGCAGCGCCGCCTTGCGCACCTCGGTGGCGCGCTGCATGTCCATGTCCTGGAGCGCTTTGCGCAGGCTGTCCAGCAGCTCGCGGAACACGCTGCGGGTGCGCTTGTTCAGCACGGCGCGCAGGGCCTCGTAGCGTTCCAGCGCGTCGTTCAGCTCGCGCAGCACCTTCAGGTGGTGTTGACCTGTCAAGGCCCCCAGCTTCATCTTGGCCACCTGGTTCATGGCCTCCACCAGTTCCAGCAGGTTGCTGGCCATCTCGCTGGTGCCCGCCGAGACGTCGGCTAAAAACGGCGTGCCTTCGCCGGTCATCAGCCAAGCCGGGTTCACGCCGAGGCCGTTGATCACGGCCGTGCAGAACTCGCCGGGGATCTTGGTGGACTTGAGGTAGCGGTTGACGGTGCTGACCAGGGTTGCGGTCTTGCGCGCGAGGTCGCTCTGTGAGCGGGTTTTGACGAGGGTGCGGAGGCGTTCACGGATTTCTTCGTCGAAGGTTTTGGTCACGACCTGCTGGGACATGGCGTTCTCCGGCCCATTGCCAATGCGCAATCAGTAAAGAGGGTTGTGCGAGTACGCAGTATTGCACATGCGCCAACGCGCTGCCAAGCAAGATTTCGCGCTTTGGCATGATTTCCGGGGAGCCGCCTGACGCGAAGCAGCGAAGGCGGGCGGTATGCGAACGTGCCCGTCCTGTTCGCCCCCCGGCGCACGGTGACGGGCGATCGAGTTTTTCCAAGGCTTGCGGCGGGCGCGCGGGCAGGATTGAATCGCGGTGGAGGCCCATATGAACCAGCCGCGGGCGTTGATCCTTCGTGCAGCCGGCACCAACTGTGAGCGGGAAACCGCCTGGACCCTGCGCCAGGCCGGCGCCGAGACCGAGATCCTGCACGTCAACGAACTGCTGGCCGATCCCGACCGCCTGCTGCTCTTCCACCTGCTGGCCATCCCCGGCGGCTTCAGCTACGGCGACGACCTGGGCTCCGGAGTGGTGTTCGCCAACCAGCTGCGCACCCGGCTCAAGTCGCAGATCGAGAAGTTCATCGAGTCCGGCAAGCTGATGCTCGGCATCTGCAACGGCTTCCAGGTGCTGCTGCGCGCGGGCCTGCTTACCGGCCGCGACGTGTTCGATGACCCGCCCCGCGCCACCCTGGCCTGGAACCTCAGCGGCCGTTACGAAGACCGCTGGGTGGACCTGCGCATTGTCAGCGAGAAGACCCCCTTCGTGTCGGGGCGCAAGGTGGTGAGCTACCCGGTGGCCCACGCCGAGGGGCGCTTTGTCGCGCCCGATGACGTGCTGGATGAGCTGGAGCAGGACCAGCAGATCGTGTTCCAGTACGTCGATGCGAGCGGCCGACCCACCCAGGACTACCCGGCCAACCCCAACGGGGCCTCGCGCGCTATCGCGGGCATTTGCAGCAAAAGCGGCCAGGTGCTGGGCCTGATGCCCCACCCGGAGCGCAACGTGCGGCCTTTCCATCACCCGGAATGGACCCGCCAGCCCCGCCGTGAAAGAGGGGACGGCTTCGAGCTGTTCCAGAACGCGGTGCGCCGCGCGGGCCAGCTGGTGGGCTGAATTTTCTCCCCCGGTCGCGCCGCGTGGTAGAATCCCGGCATGCGCAGCCTCGAGTCACGCATCTACAAGCGCCTGGCACTGTTTGCCTTCCTGGGCCCGATCATCTGCGCGCCTGCCGGCGCATTGGTGGCGGGGCAGGACGGGGCGATGGCCGGCTTGATGCTGCCAATCATGGCGGCCCTGCCGCTGGGCCTGCTGGCCGGCACCGTGCTGGCCGTAACACGCCACGTCTCCCAGCGCCGCGAACTGCGCGCCAACCTGGCATCTCCGGCGGCCTGCCGCACCATGAGCAAGCCTTGCCTGGCGGCTCCTGTCTCGGCCATGGTGCTGTTCGTGATTTCCGTGCCGCTGCTGGCCCTGGCGACGCAACTGGCGGCCAGGGACGGGTCAGGCTCATGGCCGGGAATCGCAGTGCTCACCGGCCTGGCGTTGCTGCCGCAGTGGGTGGGCATGCAGCGCATTGGAGATTACCTGCTGGCGCGCCGGGCCTGGCGCGAATGCAGGGCGTCCGCCAGGCCGTGAAAATAGGGACGCATCGACCGTTCCCGTGTGTTATACTGCTGTCCGGGCGGACTGTTGAAAGGGGTTGCACCATGATGAACCCATGGGATCAGGAACGCACCTGGGAAGACAAAGGCGCCCACGCATCGCCCTCTCCCGGCGGCGGCATGTTGTGGCTGATCGCGATCATCATCGCGGTGGTCGGGCTTGCGCTGCTGGCCAAGAACGGCTTCAACAACGTGGCGTTCATCCCGATCGGCATAAGCCTTTTCTTCATGGTGATGTTCCTGGTCAGCCACCGGCGCGAAGCGCGCCAGCTGGCCTGGAAACGCGAGGTCGCCCGCATGCAGGAAGCACCCGCGGTCGCCCCGCAGCCCGTGGCCTACGCCCCGCGCCCGGCCGCGCCCGATGCCAACCTGCGCAAGGTGTTCGACCGTTTCGACGTCAAGGTGATCAGCCACGGCCGCGAGAAGTTCTGGAACGCGCAGCGCATCGCCAGCTTCCTTGACTACGCCCGCGACTACGTGGACACCCAGCACGCGAGCGCCCTGCTGGCCGCCAACGAACGCGGCGAGCTGGACCGCCATCTCGACGCCGCCCTGCAGCGCGCCCTGCTGCAGCACGACATCGAAAGCAAGAACGACAGCATGGAACCGCCGTTCTAGATCCAGGCCAAACCCAAAGCGCGCAAGGGACAGGCACCTGTGGTGCCTGTCCCTTTCGTGCAGACGCGATCAGACAGCCAAAGCCCCGGGGTACCGCCCCCGGTGAACCAGCTTGTGTCGCGCCACGGCCATACTGTGGCGTCGACCAGTCCCGCGCGGGCCTGCGGGTGCTTGCGAGTCCATCCACCTCCGCCCGGCATTTGCAGGCCGGGCTTGGGCAGATTGTCCCCGGCTGTTGCGACTCCCTCCGGAATCCGGAATTTCTCTTGGCGTTTGCTCGTTGCCATTGTGTTAATTGGCCGCGTTGATTCGGCTGTCGGCGTCCTGCGCGTGCAGGGGCCGGCAGTTGTTCGTTCGGAGACACAGCGTGTCTGCGCACCGGGATGTCGGACTGCCCCTGGCAGCCGACACCTCTTCGGGACCCACGGAAGCACCCGAAGAGGAACCCTTAAACCTCTACCGCTTCCCCGCTCTCTACGACACTCTCAAGACCCCCGACCACGAGGACATCACGGCCGTGCGCGCACTGATGCGCCGCTTCGTGGGCGACGGGCCCTGGTCGATCCTCGACCCGGCCTGCGGGCCCGGCAACTGGCTGCGGCCCTTTGCGCATGAAGCCTCGAGGCTGGCAGGCAACGACAACTGCCCCGAGATGGTCGAATACACCCGCGAAACCACGGGCGCCCACACCGTGCTGGGCGACATGTTCGAGCTGGCGTTCGATCAGCCCTTTGACGTGATCCTCGAGGCCAGCGGCGTGACCTCGCTGCTGCCGGACATCGACACCCTGGCCCGCTGGATCGGCAGCTTCCGCCGCCACCTCAGCAGTCGCGGGGCGGTGGTCCTGATGCTCAACTTCGAGGCGCCCGTGCCGCCCGAGTTGCCGGCCACCCTGTGGCGCACGCCCTGGCGCGACGTCCCCGGGGGCGAGGCCCGCATCCACTACGAGCTGCTGCGCGACGAGCCCGAGAACCACAGCCAGCACATCCGCCGCACGGTCGAAACCCGCGGCGGTGACTGGCCCAGGCGCATCGTGGAGAGCTACGATCTGCGGGTCTGGAAGGCCGAGCACCTGGACGCACTGCGCGGTGTGCCCGGCTTCGAGCTCACGGCCTGCACGGACCCGGCCGAGCCCACGCACCACGGGGCGCAGCCCCAGGGCGAACGCCTGCTGGTGTTCAAGCCCGTCTGACGACCAGGGACAGGCACCTGTGGTGCCTGTCCCTTCTTCGTCGCACCGGTTGTCGAGCGCCACTACGGCTTCAGCGCGCCAACTGCCGCGTCCACGCCGGCGTGGAAGCGCAGGCTGTCGCTCTCGTCCATGTGGGCCTTGTGCAGCACGCCGCGCGGCTGGGCCTGCAGGCCGGCGATGTGCACCTGCGTGCCCCCCTTTTTCATTTTGTCCAGCAGGCTCTGCAGCGCGACCAGCCCCGTGGCGTCCATGGCCGGCACCGCGTGCATGTCCAGGATCAGCGCCCGCGTGCTGCCCACGGTGGCGATGCCTTCGATGGCCTTCTGCGCGGCGCCGAAGAACAGCGGCCCCGCGATCTCGTAGATCACCACGCCGGGCGGCAGGTCCGCGCGCGAAGCGCTTTCCCCGTTGCCGACCATGCGCGAGCCCGAAATCTCCGCCATGCGCCGCATGAACAGCAACGCCGCCAGCACAATGCCGACACTGACCGCAATCACCATATCGAACGCCACCGTCAGGCCGAAGCAGACCAGCAGCACCACCACGTCGCTGCGCGGCGCCACCCGCAGCGTGTGCAGGAAGTGTTTGAGGTCGCTCATGTTCCAAGCCACGATCAGCAGCAGCGCCGCCATGCTGGCCATCGGCAGGTACGCCAGCAGCGGCGCCAGCACCAGCACCGCCGCCAGCACGAACAGCGCGTGCACCACCGGCGCGATCGGCGAGCGACCGCCGCTGCGGATGCTGGTCGCCGTGCGCGCAATGGCGCCCGTGGCCGCAAAGCCGCCGAAGAACGGCGCTACCAGGTTGCCCAGCCCCTGGCCCACCAGCTCGGCGTCCGGGTCGTGGCGCGTGCCCGCCATACCGTCGGCCACCACGGCCGAAAGCAGCGACTCGATCGCGCCCAGGGCCGCGATCGCCAGCGCGCCGCCGCCCAGGTCGGTAATCAGCCCCCAGCTCAGGCCCAGGGGCTGCCCGTCGGGGCCCGGCAGGTTCCAGGGCAGCATGGGGATCGGCGGAAGCTGCGGTATGCCCGGCCGCGTCTCGCCCCCAGCACGTAGCTGAAGCGGCTGCCGATGGTGGCGACTTCGGCGCCCATGAACGAGGTCAGCGCCAGCGCAGCCAAGGTGCCCAGCAGGATCGCCACCAGCGGCCCCGGGATCTTCTTGGTGATCTTCGGCCACACAATCAGTACCAGCAGCGTTAAAGCACCCACCGTGGCGTCGGCCCACTGCAGGCTGGGCATGGCGGCCCACAGGTCCGCGATGCGGTTCCAGTAGTGTTCGCCGCTGCCGGTCACGCTCAGGCCGAGAAAGTCTTTCACCTGCAGCGTCGCGATCACCACCGCGATGCCGGCCGTGAAGCCGGTCGTCACCGGGTGCGGCACGAACTGGATCAGCCGCCCCATGCGCGCAAAGCCCAGCAGCACCATCACCATGCCCGCCATCAGCGACGCCACGGCCAGGCCGCCCACGCCGTACTTGGCCGAGATCGGCGCCAGCAGCACCACGAACGCGGCCGTGGGGCCCGAGACATTCAGGCGCGAGCCGCCGGTGACGGCGATCAGGCCGCCGGCGATAATCGCGGTATACAGCCCGTGCTGGGGCGGCACGCCTGACGCGATCGCCAGCGCCATGGAGAGCGGCAAAGCGACCACGCCGACCACCAGGCCGGCGAGGAGGTCTGCACGGAAGTTTTTCCAGCCGTAGCCCTCGCGCAGGGCGGAGCGCAGGCCGACGGCAACCGGGATCGGGCGGGATGGGCCAACGGACGCAGAGAGCCTGCGCGAGGCGCGTTCTTTCTCGGGTGACATACTGCGGTGTACCTGAACCTTGGCGGCTGTGCGGAACGCCCGTCAGTCCGTGTGGGGATGCCGCGTAGCTGGCGCGGCATGGAGCAATGTTAAGCCGGACGAGAACCGGGTACAAGCCCGGGGGGAAGACCCGAATTTTCCGGGCTGCGCAGGGGCACCAGCATCGCACAGGAGCGGCAACGGAATCCAGAGCCGGCGGCCTGCGAATGCGGCATCGTCACGTGGCAGTCGCGCGCTGTGCGGGCCGGCCACAACCGGCAAATGGGGCCTTGCCTGGCTGTGACATGGTTAGCGCAAACTTGGGATTCTCGCTGCGCAGTCACTATCAAATGGTATTAATCATAGCTGGGATTCTGCGGGGTTCGGGGTGCCCGGGCTCGCCGCGGCGGCGCATGGTTCCTGGACGCCTAGTACGGCGTCAGCTAAGTTTTCCGGCAGTGTGCTGACCTGATCTGCCGATGCATGGGTATGTCCCTTTTTGGAGCCTGCCCATGCCTGGTCCTGCACCTGAAGTCACCATTGTACTTTCTGACGCCGAACGCGTCGAGCTTGAGAAGCTGCGCCGCTCCGGCACCGCCGAGGCCCGGCTTTCCCGCCGCGCCCGCATCGTGCTGCTGGCCGCCGATGGCGAGGCCAACTCGGCCATCTCGCAGAAAGTCGGCCTTGACCGCGAATGCGTGATCGACTGGCGCCGCCGCTACGCACAAGGCGGCATCATTGCCCTGCACGACAAACCTCGCAGCGGCCGCCCGCCGACCTTTTCCCCCTCTGCACAAGCACTTGCTGCTGGCCCTGGCCTGCACGCCGCCGTCTGACCACGGCCTGCCGCACACGCACTGGACCGTGCGCCTGCTGGCCTTCATGGCGTTCTCGCTGGCGTTGCTGCCCTCCATCAGCCACGAGACTGTGCGCGTCTGGCTGGAGGCTGCCGAGATCAAGCCGCACCACTCGCGCTATTGGCTGCACAGCCAGGACCCGGACTTTGACGCGAAGATGCAGGACGTGGTGGGCCTGTACCTGCATCCGCCGAAGAACTCCGTGGTGCTGTGTTTTGACGAGAAGACCTGCATCCAGGCACTGGAGCGCAGACACCCGGACTGGCCGATGCGGCCGGGATCGCCGCAGCGTCGCGAGTTCGAATACATCCGCCACGGCACCCAGGACCTGTTCGCGTCGCTGAACCCGCACACCGGCGAGGTGTGGGCCGAGTGCCGGGACAGGCACAAGGGCGAAGACGTAGCCGAGCATCTGGCGTGGCTGATCAAGCAGCAGCCCAGGCGCAAGAAGATTCACCTGGTGCGCGACAACCTCAGTGCGCACAACACCGATGCCGTGAAGAAAGTGATTGCCCGGCACCGGGGCCGCGTGCAGGTGCATGCCACGCCGACCCACGCGAGCTGGCTGAACATGGTGGAGTTATTCTTCGCTGAGGTAAGCCGCAACGTGATCCGGCGCGGGAACTTCGCGAGCGTGCCCGACCTGCAGCAGAAGCTGCTTGCCTGGGTCGAGTGGCACAACGAGAATGCCAAGCCGTACAAGTGGACCTACACCGGCCAGCCGCTCACCAAGTAGCTGCCGGAAGACTTAGCTGACGCCGTACTAGGGAACCTGCGATTCCTCGACCGAGGAGGTTCGCACCAGAGCGGCCGTATGGTCGAAGCGCGACAAAAGTAGTGGTTGAATTATTAATTTTGATGTGAAATGAGTAGATTACTTGCGTTTTGCTCCTGCATATCGTACTTGTCACGAATGATCTTATTATTCGTGAACAAGGAGAGTGTATGACAAGAATCGCGTTATTGGGGGGGGCGGCCTTGCTGCTCTCGTTCTGCTGCGTTGAGCTTCGCGCACAGACATTTGCTCAGATAGTTGCCTATCACTTCACCGTAACCTCCAGCACCCCTCCGTCTTTGGCACCTAACAACTATTCCGACATGAAGACCGAGTTGCGTGCGTTTCACCAGAGCATCATGGCGGCCTCGCTGTCGTCGCCGCAGTCCGACACCAGCTACGCTTCGGCGGTGCCCGAAGTGCGCTGGGTGCTGGGTAACGGATTCCTGCATCCTTTCTTCGGCAGCCAGGACAACTCCATCCTGATCGTTACCAGCAACGACAGCACCGCCGTCAACACACCCGGCGGCGACGCCTCGGCCCTGATCTTCAACTCCACCTGCGCCGCCTATGTGCTGGCGGGCAACGGCTACAGCCTCAGCACCGGCAGCGTCGGAGGCGAGGCGACCGCCTCTGACCAGGGCAGTACCGGCGGAAAAGTAGAGACCTTCTCGGGCGACAGTTTCGGCTCTGGGCACCCAGGTGCTTACTCGTACGCCGAGTCCTACAACGGCGCGGCAACGGCCCACGGCGGCATCGGCTACGATGACGACGGCGGCAACGCGGAAGCCGTGGCGGACGTCAAAGCGGTGGCGAACGGCGGGGACAGCTACGCCACGGGCGGGGTGGGCGGCCGTGCAGATGCGGATTCTGCCGGCGGCGACGCACAGGCGTATGGCGGCGGCGGCTTCGGTGGATCTGGAATCGGGGGAGATGCCGTGGCCACCTGCGTCAATGGCAACACGCTCGCGGCAGGCGGCGATGGCGAGGATGCCGGCGGCTACGCTGATGCGGGCGGCCCGCTGGGCTGCGACGGGTATGCCGTTGCTGTCGGCGGGACAGCCGGCGCCGGCGGAACGGGCGGATACGCTGTGGCGCACAGCGCCGGTGATGACGCCTTTGCTACCGGCGGTGACGCGGGCAGCGGCGGCAACGGCGGCGATGCGACAGCCATAGCTGACGCCGGTAACGGGGAAGCCTACGGAGGGCATTCAAGCGGCGCGGGGTCATCCGGCGGGGCGGCCGAGGTGGATGCCGCCGATACCGGCTACGCCGTGGGCGGCGACGGCGACGAACAGGGCGGCTACGCCCTTGTGTTCAGCAGCGGTGACGCCGAGGCTCGCGGCGGTGATGCCGTAGGCAGCAGCGGCATCGGCGGCGAGGGTTATGCGGACAGCGCCAATGGCGACGCGACGGGCTACGGCGGTTTCAGCGGCACGACGACCGTTCCCGGCGGCGGGACGTACTACGGCGGCCAGGGCCACGCCTACGCGGGCAACGGTGAGGCCCGCGCTTTTGGCGGCGACGGCGACTACTTCGGGGGCAAGGCCACGGCGTCGGGCGATGGCTACACCTGGGCGCGTGGCGGCGAAGGCGCGCGCGAAGCCGGGGGTGACGCGTGGGCGATCAGCGCTGGTGGTGTTGCGTTGGCCGAGGGCGGTGATGGGGAAATCTACGGCGGCAACGCGAGCGCGGAAGGCGACGGGCTGACGATCGCGCAGGGCGGCGAAACTACCGGGAGCTACGGCGGCCTCGGCGGCAGCGCGGACGCGCTCAGCCACTCCGGCGACGCCCAGGCCGAAGGCGGAAGCTGCGCGGCCACAACCGGCTCAACCGGCGGCGAAGCCGTCGCGGACGCCTCAGCCGCAGGTTATGCGACTGCCACAGGTGGTGATGGCGTTCTCGGCGGCGAGGCTTACGCGTACGCCCTATACGACGCAGACGCCAATGGCGGATATGGCAAGGTCGACGAAAGTGAAGGAGGGTACGCGTTTGCTCGGCACTTATACTTGGCGGAGCTGCAGCGACCGCTCGTGGAGGTGATGGCATCGTCGGCGGAACGCTTGGGAAACCTGGCGACGCACGACGGTTTGGTCCCACCAGCCGCATGAGCAACACGCCTCCGCAATACGGTCGCCGGCACCGGAGCGATCGAGATTTGGAACTAGTACTCCGTTGAGACGGCTCAAGTCAGTTCTACTATGTTCTGCCGATTGTTCTTGTTGGCATCTGGTTCTCTTTTCATCCCCTCTGGGTTTCGCCACCCCGCTAACGTTGGAATACAACGTTAGCGGGGTTGGCCTGCCTTACACCTATGAATTCAAGCTGGTGTTGGACAACCACGACGGTTCGTGGACTGCGGGACAGGGTTGGAGAAGATCATCTTCCGTCAGGCAGTTCCTTCTGCTGCCAGCAAGGCACCTTTCGCCAATTGGCAGACCAATTCGTCAAGCTATCCCAGTCGGACCTTTCACGAGTACAACCATCTGGGGTCGTCCTTCACTACTGGGGGCTCGAATTATGTTTCTCCGGTATTGGTGAACCCTTCTGGGGGAGCGTCCGACTTTTGGTATCCCACGCTAAATGAGGAACTCGTATGGTGGGGAATCAATGACCTTTTCTTGAACGACGGAGAAATGACTTGGGCGACTTCGCACTGGGTCGCCGGTGGGCGCGAGTTACGTTGATTTTGAGCCCGCGAAACGAGTTGGTGACTACCTGCGTGTTGAGCCGGTGGCGGCTGCGGCTGTGGATGTCCGGGCGCTTGAGACCGGATCGGGCGACGGCTTCATGATGGGCTCGTTCAAGGTGATCAGCCACTCCGTGCCCGCCGTCATGACCGTCCTCCACGTCTCCGCTGACGGCACCGGCGACGACTCCAGCGCGTTCTCCGAGATCTCACTGTTCGTGGACGTCAACGGCAACGGGGCCTACGACCCCGGAGTGGACCGGCGCTTCGGACAGGCCTATTCAGCCTACCCCGCCGACAACGGCGCGCTCACCTTCACCGACGTCGCCAACCCCGTGACACTGGCCGCGAACAGCGAAGTCACCATGCTGGTCGTCGCCAAGCTCAACGGGCCCGTACCCGCGACCGTCCACCAGACTTTCAACACCGTGGTCAACGGCATCGGGGCCACCGGCTACGCCCACACCGGCATGCCCACGGCCGCCATCCCCGGCTGCAAAATCGTGCCGGGCCCGAACATCCGGGTGTTCCGCGACCTGACCGTGATCAACAACGGACTCAGCGACGCGCTGGGCAACGTGGCCGGCGCATGGTTCGACCTCACCTACACGATCCACAACACCGGCCTGCTGGCGCTGAGCCTGTCCGGCGACCCGGTGGTCACGCCCGGCACGAACGTCACGGCCGCCTGGGTGCTGACGTCGCCGTCGGCTACGGTTTCCGGCGGCCTGCCCACGACCTTCACGATCCGATGTACGCCGTCCGGGCCCGGGCCGTTTGAATTCACGGTCGAGGTTCACAGCAACTCCGAGCTGAACAACCCCATGAGCTGGACCGTGACCGGCAACGCCGTCGATCCGCCGCCCGGCAACAATAAAGGCAGCAGCAGCGAAGGCGGCGGTTGCAGCAGCCGCCCGGGCCGGGGCTCGGCACTGATACTCGTCGCAACAGGCGCAGCCATGCTGCTGCGCCGCAGGAGAATCCGATGCAGGCCGTAACGCGCGCCAGAGCCGGGGGCGGTCTTCGCCGCCGACCTCCAGCTCGACGCGCCGCTGGCGACGCGGTGGCCTACGGCGGTTTCAGCGGCACGACGACCGTTCCCGGCGGCGGGACGTACTACGGCGGCCAGGGCCACGCCTACGCGGGCAACGGTGAGGCCCGCGCTTTTGGCGGCGACGGCGACTACTTCGGGGGCAAGGCCACGGCGTCGGGCGATGGCTACACCTGGGCGCGTGGCGGCGAAGGCGCGCGCGAAGCCGGGGGTGACGCGTGGGCGATCAGCGCTGGTGGTGTTGCGTTGGCCGAGGGCGGTGATGGGGAAATCTACGGCGGCAACGCGAGCGCGGAAGGCGACGGCCTGACGATCGCGCAGGGCGGCGACACTACCGGGAGCTACGGCGGCCTCGGCGGCAGCGCGGACGCGCTCAGCCACATCGGCGACGCCCAGGCCGCAGGCGGAAGCTGCGCGGCCACAACCGGCTCAACCGGCGGCGAAGCCGTCGCGGACGCCTCAGCCGCAGGTTATGCGACTGCCACAGGTGGTGATGGCGTTCTCGGCGGCGAGGCTTACGCCTTCGCCCTATACGACGCAGACGCCAATGGTGGATACGGCTCGGTCGACGGAGGTTATGCGGAGGCTACTACAGGTTCGGGCGGCGCTTACTTGGCGACTGCACGTGGTGGGAACAGCGTGCCCGGAACGGGAAATCCCGGCGACGCACGAGGGTTTGGTCCCACCAGCCGCATCAGCTACACGCCTCCGAACGTCGGGACGGGTGCCGGTGCGATCGACATTTGGAACTAGCCGGAGACGGTCATGTCATTTCGCTTGATCCTGCCGATGTTCTTGATCATCGCTTCAAGCGGATTGTTCGCGGTTCCGCTGACGTTGGAGTACAACGTCAGCGGAACCGGCCCACCTTACACGTACTCTTTCCGCCTGGTTCTCGATAATCACGACGGATCCTGGGGAGGAGGGCAGGGATGGAGCAAGATCATCTTCGGGCAGGCAGTTCCTTCTGCTGTGAACAAGGCACCTTTCGCCAATTGGCAGACGGATTCGTCAA
This sequence comes from Planctomycetota bacterium, assembly GCA_027493625.1. Taxonomy (GTDB): domain Bacteria; phylum Planctomycetota; class UBA8742; order UBA2392; family UBA2392; genus JACKID01. The sequence goes on from JAOSKM010000003.1 coordinate 984,230, forward strand.
GTTATCCCGTCGGACCTTTCACGAGTACCTACTGGTCGTCCTTCACTACCGGGGGCTTGAATTATGTTTCTCCGGTATTGGTGAACCCTTCTGGGGGAGCGTCCGACTTTTGGTATCCCACGCTAAATGAGGAACTCGTATGGTGGGGAATCAATGACCTTTTCTTGAACGACGGAGAAATGACTTGGGCGACTTCGCACTGGGTCGCCGGTGGCGCGAGTTACGTTGATTTTGAGCCCGCGAAACGAGTTGGTGACTACCTGCGTGTTGAGCCGGTGGCGGCTGCGGCTGTGGATGTCCGGGCGCTTGAGACCGGATCGGGCGACGGCTTCATGATGGGCTCGTTCAAGGTGATCAGCCACTCCGTGCCCGCCGTCATGACCGTCCTCCACGTCTCCGCTGACGGCACCGGCGACGACTCCAGCGCGTTCTCCGAGATCTCACTGTTCGTGGACGTCAACGGCAACGGGGCCTACGACCCCGGAGTGGACCGGCGCTTCGGACAGGCCTATTCAGCCTACCCCGCCGACAACGGCGCGCTCACCTTCACCGACGTCGCCAACCCCGTGACACTGGCCGCGAACAGCGAAGTCACCATGCTGGTCGTCGCCAAGCTCAACGGGCCCGTACCCGCGACCGTCCACCAGACTTTCAACACCGTGGTCAACGGCATCGGGGCCACCGGCTACGCCCACACCGGCATGCCCACGGCCGCCATCCCCGGCTGCAAAATCGTGCCGGGCCCGAACATCCGGGTGTTCCGCGACCTGACCGTGATCAACAACGGACTCAGCGACGCGCTGGGCAACGTGGCCGGCGCATGGTTCGACCTCACCTACACGATCCACAACACCGGCCTGCTGGCGCTGAGCCTGTCCGGCGACCCGGTGGTCACGCCCGGCACGAACGTCACGGCCGCCTGGGTGCTGACGTCGCCGTCGGCTACGGTTTCCGGCGGCCTGCCCACGACCTTCACGATCCGATGTACGCCGTCCGGGCCCGGGCCGTTTGAATTCACGGTCGAGGTTCACAGCAACTCCGAGCTGAACAACCCCATGAGCTGGACCGTGACCGGCAACGCCGTCGATCCGCCGCCCGGCAACAATAAAGGCAGCAGCAGCGAAGGCGGCGGTTGCAGCAGCCGCCCGGGGGGGCTCGGCACTGATACTCGTCGCAACAGGGGGGGGGGGGGGGGGGGGGGGGGGGGGGGTCAGCTCGGCCGCGCGGCTTTCGCCGCCGACCTCCAGCTCGACGCGCTGCTTCGCGCCGTCCGCGACCGGCAGGCGCGGACACAGGAACTCGGCCACGCGCTGCCAGGGCAGCTCTTCCTGCCAGGTGACGGGGTACCGCTCAACGCCGGTGGCGTTCACGATCACCACCTGGTGGGTGAACTCGATGGTGACACCCTCGCTGCCGACGGCCAGCACGTGGGCGCTCTGGCGCTTGTGGACCTGCTCTCCCAGCACGCGGCGGCTGGTGGCGTGGTCCCAGGCGAAGGTCTGGCCTACGGCCAGCGAGTCCTTGAGCTGGGCGACCGACCATGGCGAGAAGACGGGCTGTTCGACGGGTTGGTCCTCGGCGCGAACGGTGGCGACGCAGACCAGCGAGAGCAGCAGTGCGGACAGGATGATGAGTGGGGATTTCATGGAGCCTCCGGTTTGGTGTGTTTACCCTACACCGGAGACCTTAGCTGATACGCACAGCAGCGCGAAGATTCGATTCTCGTAATCTTCGCGTTTACGCAAGGCAGGATTTGCGCTGACGGACCGGCAAAGGGCCGGATTGAAACCGCGAAGAACCGCCAAGGGCCGCGAAGAACCAGCACCTCGCGGTCCTTCGCGGCCCTTAGCGGTTTTCATGCCGCGTGTCAGGCGATTTTCAGGTCTTTGAACGCACTCAGGCTCGGCTTGATCACCGGCGCCTCGGGCAGCACGCCCGGCTCCATCAGCGCGTCCATGGTTTTTAAACCCTGGCCGGTGATGCACAGCACCGTGGTTTCGTCCGGGTTGATGCGCCCGGCCTCGGCCAGCTTCTTGAAGGTCGCCACCGTGACGCCGCCCGCGGTCTCCGTGAACAGGCCCTCGGTCTCGGCCAGCAGGCGCATGCCCTGCACGATCTCGGCGTCGCTCACGTCGTCGCCGCCGCCGCCGGAATCCAGGCACAGGCGCGCGGCGAAGTAGCCGTCGGCAGGGTTACCGATCGCGATACTGCGCGCGATGGTGTTGGGCTCTTTCACCGGCTTGATCAGGTCGGACTTGCGCTTGATCGCGTCGGTGATCGGGTTGCAGCCGGTGGCCTGGGCGCCCCAGAACCTGCAGTGCGGCTCGGCTTCCAGCAGTTCCAGCTGCGCGAACTCCTTGAACGCCTTGTTCAGCTTGTTGATCAGCGAGCCGCCGGCCATGCACACCACCACGTTGTCGGGTGCCTTCCAGCCCAGTTGCTCGGCGACTTCGAAGCCCATGGTCTTGCTGCCCTCGGCGTAGTAGGCGCGCAGGTTGACGTTCACGATGCCGATCTTGGCGTCGTTGGCGATCTCCGCGCACAGGCGGTTCACGTCGTCGTAGTGGCCGTCAACTTTGATCAGCTTCGCGCCGTAGACCTGGGTGTTGACCACCTTGGCGCGCTCGAGGCTCTTGGGGATCAGGATCACCGACTTCAGCCCGGCCTGCGCGGCCTGCGCGGCCACGCTGTTGGCGAGGTTGCCGGTGCTGGCGCAGCCGACGGTGTCGAAGCCGAAGCGCTTGGCGCGGGCGACGCTGACGGCCACCACGCGGTCTTTGAACGACAGCGTCGGCACGCACACGCCGTCGAACTTGACGTAGAGTTTCTTGAAGCCGCCGATGCGCTCGCCCAGGTGCTTTGCGTGATACAGCGGCGTGCCGCCGGTGTTGAAGCCGCTTACCGGCTCCTGCTCCGGCAGCAGCTCGCGGTAGCGCCACATGTTGAAGGCGCGTTTGCTGATCTGCTCGCGGGTCAGCAGCTTCTTGGCGCCGGCGTAGTCGTAGACGACCTCGAGCGGCGCGAAATCGTGTTCACAAACGTTGATGGGGTTGTCCGCGTACTCCGTGCCGCACTCCCTGCAGCGCAGACCAACCGCCGTGGCGGTACTCATGGAATCTCTCCATACCTGTGTGGCCCGTGTGCGCCGGAAGATAGCAGGCTCGGAGCCAGATACCAGCAGGAGCGCCGGGCGTGAGGCCGTGCAGTTACTCGCAACTGCAAAAACATGTTAACCACGAAGGACCACGAAGGACCACGAAGCAAAGCATTCCCCTCCGTTCTTCGTGGCTCTTAGTGGTTCTTCGTGGTTCACAGCAGTTGCTTTTCATCAGAAGCATGTTTCGACTGAAGGGCTGATGCAGAGACCAGTTAACGCAAAGGGCCCCGAACTTACGTTCGGGGCTCCCTGCGCGTCTGCCTGTCAAATGCGCTTGAGGGCTTCGCCGGCCCAGTACCTTACGTCTTCGTCCTCGTCCTGTAGCGCGGCCTTCAGCGCTGCCTCGGCCGGCTTGGCGTCGATGCCGATCTTCTCCAGCGCGCGGGCCGCGTTGAACCTGACGCGCTCGTCGTCGTCTTTCAGGCAGGCCGCCAACTCATCGACGGCGCGCCCGGCGTAGTCGGCCATCTGGGTGAAGGCGCCCAGGGCGCGCAGCTTGACGTGCGTGTTGCCCTTCTTGAGTGCGTCACGCAGGGGCTGCACAGCGGCGCTGCCAATCGCGCCCAGGGCCTCGCTGGCGGCGCGGCTCACGTCGCCGGATTCATCCTTCAGCGCTTCCATCAGCTTGGGCACGGCGCTGGCGGCCGCAGGCCCGATGCCGCGCAATGCGTCCGCGGCCTGGGTGCGCACGGCCTGGTCCTCCAGCAGCTCCGTCAGCGCCGGCACGGCGTCCTTGGCGTCGGGGCCGATGCGCCCGAGCGCGATCACCGCGCGGCGCCGCACCTTGGCGTCCGGGTCGCTGAGCGTCGCGATCAGCGCCGGCACCGAGCCCTTGCCGATGCGCCCCAGCGCCTTGGCCGCGGCGGCACGCACCTCCGAGCCGCGGTCTTTCAGCGCCTTGGTCAGCACCGCCACGGCCACTTCAGCGGCGGGGCCGATGTTGCCGAGCGCCTCGGCGGCGATGTAGCGCACGCTGTCGACGTCGTCCTTCACGGCGTCCATCAGGGCCGGCACGGCGCCCGATGCCGCCGGGCCGATGCGGCCCAGCGCGAACGCAGCATCGAAGCGCACGTTGGGGTCGTTATCTTTCAGCGCCTTGCACAGGGGGCCCACGGCCTCGGCGCCCATGTCGCCAAGTGCCTCGGCGGCGGCGCGGCGTACGTCAACCTTCTCGTCCTTGAGGGCCATCATCAGCTCGGGGATGGCCTCCTTGGCCGCGCGCCCGATTTTGCGCAGGGCCTCGGCGGCGTAGCAGCGGATGTCGCCCGCCGTGTCGCGCAACTGGTGGGCCACGGCCGGCACGGCATCCACGGCGCGGTGGCCGATCATGCGGATGGCCTCAAGCGAGCGGCGGCGCAGGTCGGCGCTCTTTTCGTTCAGGGAATCGACCAGCACAGGCACGGAGGCGGCGCCGATACGCCCAAGCGCAAAGGCGGCGTCAAACACCACGTGGGGATCTTCGTCGCGCAGGGCCCTTCCCAGTGCGCCGGCGGCGTGCTGGGCCTGGGGGCCCAGTTTGCCCAGGGCCTCGGCGGCGCTGCGGCGCACGGCCGGGTCTTTGTCCTTGAGGCGGTCGATCAAGCGGTCGATCTCGGGCGTCGTCATCGTCAGCTCCTGGTTCGCGTATCTGTACAGCATAGCAAATGGGTCACCGGCGCACCCCTGCCGGGTGGCCTGCGCAGCCTTGACAGTCGCCTGCGTGCTCGCGGGCGGCGCGTCTATTTCTGCTTTACAACCCAGGCGCTCCACTCGGCCTCGAAGTCCTTGAGGCTGACGCCGAAGCGCGCGTCGAAGTCGCGCCGCCCTGTGTCGATGCGGTAGTAGTCCACCAGCAGTTCCAGGTACGCCTGGCGGTAGGCGCCCTGCTTCTCGAACAGGCAGTACCATGCCACGGAGCCCGCCAGGGCGTACTTCTCGACCACCGAGATCGGCGTGCCTTCCGCGAATGCCGCGTAACCCTGCGCCAGAACGGGCTTGAGCGCGGGCACCTTGCCCTTCTCACCGGTCCAGTACTTCTGGATCGTGTAGGTGCGCTGGGCCTCCAGGCCCTTCAGCTTGTGCTTGCTGCCGGTGATCTGCAGGTCTTCGAACACCACGGCGATGCTCTCCACGATCCAGGCGTGCTCCTTGCTGCCGGCCAGCTCAAAGCTGCCCCAGCCGCCGCGACGGCCGCGCAGTCCGCTTTCCACCAGGCGGTGGGCGCACTCGTGGTATAGGGTGCGGGCGAGGTTGTCCCTGGCCTTGTTCTTGCGGCCCACGAAGTCGCAGCGCTCGGCGTTGATGATCACGGCGCCCAGGGCGCCGACATGCGTGCCACCGTTGGACTCAGTCATGGCGAAACCCATGGCCTCGGTGAACTTGACGAAGGTGGCGGCGTCCTTGCAGCACCATACCAGGTTGGGCTGCCGGCGCTGCGGGATCACGTCGCCCAGCAGCTCGAAGAAGACCTGGTGGAAGCGATCCAGCAGGCCCGCGTACTTCAGGGCCCGCTTCCAGTCCAGGTCCGTGACCAGGGTGAAGTGCGCGCCGACCAGCACCCAGGGCTGCTCCCAGCTGACCTCGCGTTCGGGTTTCTCATGCGGGTCGGCCGTCTTCAGCACCAGCTTGCTGAAACGCTCGTGGTCGGCGGCGCTGAGCCAGCCCATGCCGTCGAGCCACTTGTGCCCCAGGGCGGCGCGGGCCTCGGCGTGGTCGGGATCGATGGACAGCACCTGCTGGGCGGGCTGGCCGGCCTTGTGCGCGCCCTGGCCGCGGCGCGCCATCACGGTTTCGCGGCGATCGAGGTAGCCGCCCCAGGCCTCGGCGGTGTATGCGTCGGACCTGGCTTCGCACCCGGCGATGATTTCCTTCGCGCGCTCGGCCCTGGCGCCGCTGATCTTCTCGCACAGCAGGCGGGCCTCGGAGAACAGCTTGTGCTCAAGGCAGTACTCGGCCAGCTCGAGGTCGGCGTCGTGGTAGCCGGCCTGGCTCGGGTGGTAGGGCAGCGGCTCGGCCTGGGCGTTCAGGCAGACGGCCGCGAGGACGGTCAGGATGCTGAGCTGAAGGAAGCGCATCGGAACCACGCCGGGGGAGGCGTCACGGGGCAGGGTTCATGATCGGCGGAAAGCCGGCGTTACGCAATGGCGAAACGGGGCGACTGTACGGATTGGTAAGGCTTTCGGGCGTGATGAACATCCGCAATCAGAAGCGGATGTCCTGCCCGTGGCTGAACTCGACATGGTTGCCGTCGGGGTCGGTGATGATGGTCCAGTAACCGACCGGCGGGCCGGAATCCTGCGGCTCCAGGTGCAGGATGCCCAGCTCGCGGGCCTTGGCGGCAATGCGGTCCACCTGTTCGCGGGTTTCGACCGTGAAGCCCAGGTGGTCGAGGCGCGGGGCGGGGCCGTTCTCGCCGCCGCCCAGCAGCACCAGCACGAAATCAACGCCCAGGGGACGCGCCGACACCCAGTACACCGGCATGCCGTCGCCTTCGCGCTCATGCACGACGCTCATGCCGCACACGGCCTGGTAGAAGCGCGCGGTGGCCGTGGTGTCACGGCAGCGCAGGGCCAGGTGTGTGAAGCCGGGCCGGCCAGCCAGCCCGCGCAGGCTTTCGGGCGCGTCGTTCATGGCAACAGGTTAGCAGATGGCGAATCACTTCTTGAACAGGGCTGCCACGCCGCCGAAGAAGGTGATCACGCCGAACAGCACCGGCCCCCACCAGACCGTAAATCTTTCGTTCGGGCCCGCCGAGCTGTAGCTGACCATGGTGGCCACGATGCCGCCCACGGTCAGCAGCGCGCCGAGACCCATGCCGCCCCAGGCCTTTGCGTTCATGGAGCCGACCTGCGGCGGCGGGCTGCTGTAGTTGCCGCCGCTGTACATCGGCTGGCTGCTCAGGCCGCCGGGGCGGCCCACGGGCTCGCCGCCGCCCATGCCGGGGGCAGGTCGTTGCGCGGGATGTTCGGCGTGGCCGGTCTGGCGCCTTGGGGGCGAGCGGCCGGGGGGCGCGGCCCGCCCGGTCGAGCGACCTGAGGGCGTTGCGCGGCCGGCCGGGGCGCCGGGCGTTGCGGATCGGGTTGCATAGTGGCCTCAGCGAGGAAGCTGGAAGGTGAGTCTGCTCACTGGATTGTAGGTCGGGGCAGACGCGGTTCCAGCTTTGAGAAGATAAGCAGCTTATCGACACTCCCCCGCGGAACGGAAAGACCGGGAACTTGTGAAAGCGGCGTAACGTTTCAGGCAAAGACAGGTAGTAGAGGCAGGAGCAGGAAGATGAAGGCGGAAACGGAAAAAGATTGCGGCAGGCTCACCGCGTTACGCGCGGCTGCTGGCCAGCGCCCGGGCCGGGCAGGCCCGCCGCCGTGAGCTCGCCCGCTTCATGCAGACCCGCCGCATCCGCCTGGAGCTTGAGGATGCACTCCGGCAGGTGGGTTGAACACGCCGCAAATCAGAACGGGACCGGCCAAGGGCCGGTCCCGTTCGTTTCGGCTGGCTACTTGGTGAAGCTCATGTAGAACTTGCCGTCCTTTTCGATGATCGACAGCTTCTTGGTGTCTTCTTCGGATTCGCCGTTCAGGGCAATTGTCTGCACGAAGGTGGCGAAGAACTTGCCGTCCACTTCCTCGATGGTCGGCTTCTGCATGGTTATGGTCACGCCCTCGTCCTTCATGCCGCGCAGTTCGGTGCAGATGCGCTTCTCAACCAGCTCGTGCTCGTCCTTGTGGAACACGGCCAGCACGGCGTCGGCATCCAGCGCCGCCATGGCGTTCGCCATCCGCTCGGCCACGGCCTGACGCTCCTCGGCCGGCGTCTTGGCCGCGGGCTCTGCTTTCTTGTCCTCGGTGTTGGTGCTGCCTGTTTCGGATTTGGCGGTGTTGCTTGTGTTGTCGCCGCCGCCGCAGGCCGCGAGGGCGAACAGTGTGATTAACGCCAGGCACAGGACCAGACTGGTACGCATTGCGGGATCTCCGTTGGGTAGTGAGCGCAGTCAACATAGTCCACAAATGGACCGCCGCAACGCAAAAGGGCGACCCTTGCAGACCGCCCTTTGCGCGCGGATCGCCTACAGCGACTTCTTGTTGAGGTAGAAGTCGAGGCTCTCGTATTCCTTGTGCTTCTTGCGCTCCTCGATGTCCGCCACGGTCTTGGGCGGCGGCACGATCACCTTGTCGCCCGGCTTCCAGTTCACCGGCGCGGCCACGCTGTGCTTGTCGGTGGTCTGCAGCGCGTCCAGCAGGCGCACCACCTCGTCGATGTTGCGGCCCACGTTCAGCGGGTAGTAGATGATCGCACGGACCGTGTTCTTCGGGTCGATCACGAACACCGCGCGCACGGCCGCGGTGGCGGACTCGTTGGGGTGCAGCAGGCCGAAGGTCTGGGCGACCTTCATGTCGAGGTCCGCGATGACCGGGTAGCCGATCTCGACGTCCATGATCTTCTTGAGGTTCTCGTGCCAGGCCAGGTGGCTGTGGATGCTGTCGATGCTCAGGCCGATCAGCTTGGTGTTGCGCTGGTCGAACTCCTTGTTGCGGCGGGCGAACTCGGTCAGCTCAGTGCTGCAGACCGGGGTAAAGTCGGCCGGGTGGCTGAACAGGATGGCCCACTTGTCCTTCTTCCAGTCATGGAACTTGAGCTGGCCGTGGGTGGTGTTGGCCGTGAAGTCCGGGGCGGCGTCGCCGATGCGGGGTATGCCGCGGTATTCCTGTGTCTCGGTCATATCGTTTTCTCCGTTGGTTCTGGTTTCAAAGGTCTGGCTTTGGGGTGATAACGCCGGTCACTCGACATCGCATTCGCATAGCGCCTCCCGAAGTGCAATTTTAGGAAAAAGAAAATCGCCCGGGCGCTGTGGCCCGGGCGACTGATCGCTGCATCAGATTTGCCTAACTCGCGACGGGCTCGACGTTTACCTTCTTGCGGGACTTGCCGGAGAAACACATCACGCCGTCGCACAGGGCGAACAGCGTGAAGTCGCGGCCCATGCCGACATTCTTGCCCGGGTGGATGCGAGTGCCCACCTGGCGGATCAGGATGTTGCCGGCGCGCACGAACTGGCCGCCCGACTTCTTGAGCCCGCGGTACTTCGGATTGCTGTCGCGGCCGTTCTTGGTGCTGCCGCCGCCCTTTTTATGTGCCATGACAAAACCTTCGGTTTTGAGGGGTCAGGTTTGAGGTGTCAGGGTTCAGGGTTTTCCTGCCGCCTGACGCCTGCCTCCTGCCGCCTAGCCCTTGATGTTGGTTACCTTTACCAGTGTGTGGCGCTGGCGGTGTCCGCGCTTGCGCTTGCTGTTGTGCTTGCGGCGGCGGTAGGTGAAGGCGATCAGCTTCTCGTCCTTGACCTCGCCCAGCACTTCGACTTCGACCGCGGCGCCGTTGACGGTGGGCGCGCCCACCTTCACGTTTTCGCCGTCCGCCACCAGCAGGACCTTGTCCAGGCTGATCTTCTCGCCCTTTGTCTGGCCGAGGCGATCGAGCTTGAACTCCATCCCCTTTTCCAGGCGGTACTGGCGCCCGCCGTCTGCAACGATTGCGTACATGTCTTGTCCTTGCCAAAGGCCGGGGACCGTGGGGGGCACGAAAGAATGCCGCTCAACCCGAAGTCCAGACCGGGGCGGAAAAGGTAGCTAAGCCGGCCAAGCCGTCAAGCCCGGGACGGGGGAAAAACGCTTGAAGGACACGGACCCCATTCGGAAGCATCGCAAAATACGAAGGCGACGCGCTCCCGTTACCTGGGATGGAACTTGAGCAAATCGGAACCCTTGCGTTCCTTCGTGAGAAACTGCGACTTGTACGCAAACCCAGGGCCTCGTCCGAGGCCTGTTGCTTGCGGTTCGAGGCGCCTGCCACCTGCTACCCTGTGACTACGCCTTCGGCTCCATGGCGTGAGTCCCGAGTACCTCCATTCGCTTGCCTGTCGCCGACCGGAACGAGATACTGCTCACACTGGTATCAGTTGAGGACTGCTTATGCGAAAGACTCTGGCGATAGCGTTTCTTCTCGTGTTGTCCACGGCAACCGTTTCGGCCAAGGGCAAGCTGGTACTGGTGAAATGGAAGGGCGCTGCTGACGACGAAGTAACGTCCATGACCATCGTCTCCGGCGGCACAAGCGCCTACGCGTACGATCAGAAGGGAAATCAATGGGTGCTCGACGGCAAGAATGCCAAGCCAATAAAGTTCCAGTTTGAGGGCAAAGACGCCAAACCGGCAAAATTCTGCGTGGCTGGCGGCAACACGTACTCCTGGGTGGGCGATGGTGATGGCCAGTGCATCTGCCTCGTAAAGGCAGACAAACTTGAGCGTGTGATGCTGGAGGATGGCAAGCAGCTCCCATCATCATGGGACGCAACAGTTTATCCCCACGAGGACAAGCTGTATTTCGACTTCAACCGGGGAGGGATGGCGGACGTGGATCACCTCTACTACGTCATTGAAGGCGCCAAGGCAAAGCCCTTAGAAAAACCCGCAGGCGTCGGCAAGTGGACTACGCTGCAGTTTTGCGATGCCGGCATTTTTGCATCGGAATTCGTCTCACACGAAGACCGCGAGGTTCTTCGAATCTGGAAGCTGATCGAGGGCAACTACATAGAAATTGCCAAACCGGAGGACGGCATCGGCAGAGCGATGTCCCCTGCCTTTGTACAGCAAGGCGCAAACCTGTGGATGTTTGATTCGACGGCTTCCAGCGCGCTGGTGCGATATGACGGGGAAACCTGGCATGAAGAACGCACCATGAGAAACGGGGCCATCACCGCATACGCAAGCAGCGCGGGAATCGCATTCACCTATGGTTCGCGCGACTCCCTGGGCCTGTACCGCTACGACGGAAAAACGATGGCCAAAGTGAATTTTGGCGTCGACAACTTCCATGCTCGGAGCGCCGTGTTGGCTGGCGACTGGCTGCATGTAATTGAGGGGAACTCAAACAAGTGGTTCTGCCTGAACCTCGCGACCGGCAAGACCAGCGAAGTAGAGCATTCGGCTCAAAAAATCCACCACTTCCAACCTCTCATGTCGGGCAAGACGACTGCTGTGTTCGTGTATGACCGGGAGCGCGCCGGAAAGGCCCGTCTGTTCCTGCTCGACGGCGCAACCGCAACACAGGCGGAGCCCCATGGCACATGGACGGAGCGATGGGGTGTTTGCCAAGGCGGTTTTTATGGCTTCCTGTTTGAGGATGATCGGGAGAAATCCGGATTTTACTTCCTCGCCAGGGACTAGTCGGCGGCGCCTGCAACCCGACTCCGTTTGATGGCCATGGGACGAAAGCGAAAGCGTTGATCCTCCCGCCCGGCCCTGCTGCCGGGTTTGCCCATTCCTTTCCTCTATGACTAGCCCCTGAGCCGCGTGCTGTTAGCATGCGCGGCCTTATGGAGATGCCATGACGCAGGAAGTCAATGAATACCGGGCCGTGCGCGAGGGCAAGCGCGACGCCCTCAGCGCCCTGGGCGTGAACCCCTACGAGGTCCGCACCCCGGCGCGCACGCCCAACGCCCTGATCCGCACCGAATTCGAGGCCGCCGAAAAGACGGCCAGCGAAGAAAATCCGGCCAGCCTGAAAGACGCCGCCATCGCCGGGCGCGTGCTGGCCAACCGCAAGATGGGCAAGAAGGCGATCTTCCTCGATATCTATGACGGCAGCGGCAAGCTGCAGGTCTACCTGAGCGAGAAGTCCGTCGGCGCCCAGGGCATGGCGATTTACGAGAACCTCGACCTCGGCGACTTCGTCTGGGCGCGCGGTGACGTGCAGCGCACCCGCACCGGCGAAATCACCCTGTTCGCCACGGAGCTGCGCTTCCTGACCAAGGCCCTGAGCGTCCCGCCCCTGCCCCGCGAGTTCACCGACGAGCAGGGCAACAAGAAGTCCGTGGACGCCCTCACCGACCCCGAGCAACGCCACCGCAAGCGCTACCTGGACCTGATGGTTCACACCGAAGTGCGCGAACGCTTCCAGCAGCGCAGCACCGTGGTCACCACCATCCGCCACTACCTCGAGGGCGAAGGCTTCCTCGAGGTCGAAACACCCATGATGCACCCGGTGCCCGGCGGCGCGCGCGCTAGGCCGTTCATTACTCACCATAATGCGCTGGGCATGAACCTGTACCTGCGCATCGCGCCGGAATTGTACCTCAAGCGCCTGCTGGTGGGCGGCTTCGAGCGCGTGTTCGAGATCAACCGCAACTTCCGCAACGAGGGCATCGACCACACCCACAACCCCGAGTTCACCATGCTCGAGCTGTACGAGGCCTACGCCGACTACGAGCGCATGATGGAGTTGACCGAGGGGATGATCGTGGCCGCGGCCAAGGCCCTGCGCGGCAACGATGAACTGAAGTTCGACTGGAACGGGCACCAGATCGACCTGACGCCGCCCTTCCGGCGCGCGAAGTACAGCGAGCTGTTCAGTGAAGCCGTCGGCTTCGAGATGACCGACAAGGCCAAGGTCGCGGCCGAGGCCAAGAGGCTGGAGATCGACCCCAAGCAGGATTACTGGAACACGGTCAACGAGATCCTGGAGCATCACGTCGAGCCCAAGCTGATCCAGCCGACCTTCATGATCGACTACCCCACGGCGATCTGCCCGCTGACCAAGGCCAAGCCCGATAACCCGGAGATCGCCGAGCGCTTCGAGCTGTTCATCGGCGGCGTCGAGTTCGCCAACGCCTTCAGCGAGTTGAACGAGCCCGTGGAGCAGCTGCGCCGCTTCGTCGAGCAGGTGGAGCTCGGCAAGGCGTCCCAGGACGTCGAGGCCCCCAAGGAAGTCGATTATGACTACGTGGAGGCGCTGGAGGCCGGCATGCCCCCGCCGGCGGCCTGGGCGTGGGCATCGACCGCCTGGTGATGCTGCTGACCGGCACGGACAGCATCCGCGAGGTTATCCTGTTCCCGCACATGCGGCGCGAGCACGTGAACCAGCAGGACGCGGCCGTGCAGCGCGCGCGCATCGCGGTGGAGTCGCTACTTGAGGAACTGGAAACGCCCGAGTTGCGCAAGATCGAGGGTTTCCACCAGCTGCATGAGAGGTTCGCCGAACTGGTGCAGCACGCCCGCGTGCTGCTGGGCGACCCCAGGAAGGAAACCGGGTTCCCGAAGGATGAATAACCCGGTCCGCCGAAGCCTTGGCGAAGGCGGATGGCCGGGTTTAGTGCGTTTGCGCGTATCAGATTACCGATATAGTGGCAGCCCCGTCTGACCCCGTTTGAGCCTGATGATCCTGTTCCGCGGCCTGGCGTTCCTGTTCTTCGTGCTGCTTGCGGCCGCGATCATGGCGTGGCAGGCCAACCACGTGCTGCACGACGTGGCTTCGGCGTGGATTCCGGCCGCCACCATGGGGATGATGGGTTTCGGCCTGGTGGTGCTGGTGGCCGAGCTGCTGGGCTGGCGGGCGACGAAGGGGCAGCCGGCGCTGAACGCGCTGCTTGTGCTTTCTCTGCCCGCGCTGCCGCTGGTGGGACCGCTGGCGGGGATCGTCAGCCTGCTGCAGCTTCGCACCGGCGACCACAAGCAGATCTGGGGCACGGCGCTGAGCGTCGGGGCGCTGATCAGCCTGAACCTGCTGCTGCCGCTGGCGGTGGCTGGGCTGTGGGTGGGCGGCAGCCCGGGCCTGCTGGCGGGCTGGAGCGCGATCAAGTTCCAGTTCTTCCTGGTGGTCGATTACTTCCTGTGCCGCGCGATCCTGCACTACTTCAGCAGCGGCGCCAGCGCGTTCGTGAGCCTGCGTTTTCTGCGCAAGCGCACGGTCAGCCTGCTGGCCGTGGTGGCGATCATGCTGGGCGTCTGGAACCTGATCGTGGTCAACAGCGTGATGAGCGGCTTCCAGACCGACTTCCGCGAGCAGATGCGCGGCAGCCTGTCCCACGTGCTGGTGCGCTTCCGTTCCGAGGACGTCCACCTGCGCCTGCCCTCCGAGATGCTGCGCCGCACCGAGTGGGCCGAGTACGTCAAGCGCATCGAGGCCAGCGAGGACATGCTGCTGCCCTGGCAGGCCGCGCTTGAGAACGCCCTTGAGCTCTACCGCGCCGCGGACAAGGACGCCCTGCCCGACCCGCGCGACTTCGCGGGCCAGCCGCCGCTGCCGCCCGACGACCAAAGCGGCCCCCGCGACACCGGGCAGCCCGACCAGCCCGGCCTCAGCGACGACGAGCGCGAGTTCCTGCAGCGCCTGAAGACCGGCGTCAACCTCAGCGACTTCGACCGCGAGTGCCTGCGCGATGAGGGCCGGATCGTCAGCCCCCGCGAGTTCTACCTGGCGCGGGTGGGCGACGCGAAGAAGGCCGAGGAGGAAATCCGCCGCGCCTGGTACGCGCCGGTGTTCCGCGAGTCGCTGCAGCAGCAGTTCGAGGCCGCCGAGCGCGCGCTGCTGGACCACCGTGACGCCGCCGGCAAACCCGACGTCGAGGGGGTTTCGTGGCGCGTCTCGACCAAGACCTTCATCACGCCCAAGGCCGGCTCGCGCGAGCTGCCGATTGCCGAGCTGGTGGGGGTGGACGTCGAGCGCGAGCCGCGCATCAGCCGGCTCGGCGAATACGTCGCCGACGCCGAACGCACCGACTTCCGCCAGCAGTACGTGCTGGGGCCGCTGCTCAACATCCTGGGCGCCAACCTGGGCTGGGAAACCGAGGAGAGCGTCGCCGCCATGGAGGCCCAGCGCGATTTCATGTTCACCGAGGACGGCAGGGGCATCGGGCGCATGGCCCCCGACATGACCCGCACGCTGGCCATGCGCCGCTTCACCACCGCCACCGGGCGCGTGATCTGGCGCGAGTTCGACAACGTGCGCTACCACGAGTTCAGCCCCGGCCGCCGCATCTATGAGCGCGTGCGAGAGGCCCACAAGGCCGCCGGGCGCACCGAGGACCTGCAGCGCCTGGGCGAGATCATGAAGTCCTGCGAAGCCGACGTGCGGGCGATCCTGCTCAGCGAGCTCAAGCATGAGGGAGCATCCGAGCGCTGGCAGCAGGTGAACTACACCGGCGCGCTGATCATCTGGAACGACTACCTGACCGGCATCAGCGACTCCGTGGATGCCGTGCGCATGAACTACGGCGAGAACATGTCGCTGCTCAAGGATTTCGTGACCGAGGCCGAGTCGCGCGGCTCGCTGCCCGGCGAGGTCGCGCTGGTCAACGACACCTGGGCAAAACTCAAGGAAGTATCCGAGGCCGCCGAGAAAGAGGCCAAGGCCCGCGAAGCCACCGAGGCCGAGCGCGAGGCCGCGCTGCTGAAGCTGGGCGGCGGCTACCGGCAGATCTACGACGACGCCATCAGCCAGGCGGACCAGAAGAAGTACAGCGCGGCCCACGACCTGCTGCAGCACCTGCGCGCCTACAGCAGCAACCCCGAGAACCTGCTGCCGCTGCGGCGACGCCTGGAGCTGCGCCTCAAGGTGCCGCTCTCGTACGCCGCCGAAAACTTCGACGCCCAGGCCCGGGCCGTGCTGGCGCGCATGCAGGCCTACCGCGAGGTACTGCCGCTGCGCACCGCCATGCGCCCCGGTGAGTCCGCCGACGAATACAGGCGCCGCGCCACCAGCCCCGGACTGCGACCCGACGACGACAAGCCCGGCATCATCCTCGGCGACGCCCTGGCCGAGTCCGCCCTCGGCGCCGGCGTCAACGTGGGCGACTCCATCGCCGTCACCATCCCGCGCATCTACTACGAAGACAACCGCATGGTGCCCCGCACCGTCGAGGTGTGGTTCAAGGTCACCGGCTTCTTCCGCAGCGGCCTGTACGAAGAAAATCGCGGACGCATGTACTGCGACTTCGAGGAGCTTACGGCGCTGCTGGCTGACAGCGAGGTGCGCTACGTGGTGGGCGCGCGCCTGCAGGACTACCGCCCCTACGAGGGCCAGCTCGAGAGCGACAAGCTCAAGGCGGAGCTGCGCCAGTCGCTGAAGATGCACCGCGCCAACTACTTCAGCGTCGGCGTCTGGGAAGACGAAACCCGCACGCTGCTGGAGGCCGTGAACATCGAACGCACGCTGATTCAGCTGATCGTCAGCTTCATCATCGTGCTGGCAGGCGGCGCGATCCTGATGATCGTCTACCAGCTGGTGAACGAGAAGGTGAAGGACATCGGCATCCTGAAGGCGCTGGGCCACTCGCCCTGGGGCATCCGCAGCGTGTTCATGTTCAACGCGCTGTTCATCGGGCTGTTCGGCGCGCTGCTGGGCTGCGCGGCCGGCATGATCTTCTCGGAGTACCTGAACCAGATCGAGGACTTCATCGACGAGAGCACGGGCATCCGGCTGTTCCCGCCCGACGTGTATTTCCTGACCTACATACCGAGCGTGAAGGGCTGGGACCTGCTGCTGCTGGCCACGGACATCGCGGTGCCGGTCATCATGTTCGGCTTCTTCTGCGGCATACTGCCCAGCATGGCCGCGGCGCGCAAAGACCCGGTCGAGGCTCTGCACTACGAGTAGCAGGAGCGCGCCACCCGTGGCGCAAGGTTCTTCGTTCCATCGCGCAGCGTCACTGATCTCTGCATCAACCTGTGAAGTCGAAACAGGCCACTGAAGAAATGCAACTGCAGTAATCCGCTAAGGGCCACGGAGGGCTACAAAGAACGGCGGGTCAAGCTTTACTTCGTGGTCCTTCGTGGTCCTTCGTGGTTAACATGTTTTTTGCAGCTGTCAGTCGCAGCGGAAAGCGCGGACAAGAATGTCCGCGCCACCGTGGCACACCATTGGTAATTGAAAACTGGTTGTTGGTGATTCGCTGTTCAATACCAGGACGGGAACGATCCCGGGCCACGACGCGGGATCACTTCCAGCCGATGCCCTCGATCTTCAGCAGCTGGCGCTTGCGCTGCAGCCCGCCGCTGAAGCCGCCCAGCTTGCCGCCCGACGCCAGCACCCGGTGGCAGGGGATTACGATCGGCAGCGGGTTGGCCCCCACCGCGTTGCCCACGGCGCGCGTGGCGCCGGGGCGGCCCACGGCCTCGGCCAGGTCGGCGTAGCTGGTGGCCTGCCCGAAGCGCAGCTTGCCCAGCCGGCGCCACACCGCGCGCTGGAACTCCGTGCCACTTGACAGGTCAAGGGGCAGCTCGAACTTCTCCCGCGCGCTCAGCAGGTACTCCACGATCTGCGCGCAGGCCTGCTCCAGCAGCTCGAAGGGATTGTGGCGCCCGCGCCCCCGGTCGTGTCGGCCGCCCAGCAGCGCCGGCAGGCTGCACTCGAGGCCCTGCCCCAGGCTTACCGCCATCAGCCCGTGCTCGCCGGCCGCGAGGCCCAGCTCGCCGAGGGGAGAATCCAGGTAGGCGACGGCTAAGCGGTTGTGCATGGCGCGGCTCCCGGCAAACTGTCCGGGCGGAGTCTAAGCGAGGTGGGTGTGTCAGTCGCAAGCACGAAAATGGAAGACCCGTGGGCGCAATGGCTGAGTTTCCGCCACTACGGGCAGCGCCGCCGCGCCGACTTCACGCTCAAGGAACGGCTCACCTACGCGGCGAGTTCCACCGTCACACGCCTGATGCTGCGCATGTGGACGGACACCTGCCGCTGGGAATCGGAAGGCGACCAGGCCTTCCGGCGCGACCTGCTGCTGTGCCGCCGCAACTTCATCTTCGTGTTGTGGCACAACCGGGTGCCGGCCTTCTTTGCCTACCTGGATGCCATCGCGCGCCGCGACCCGCGCTTCCGCGCCGACAGCATCGTGTCGGCCAGCAAGGACGGCGAGTTCCTGGCCCGCCCGATCCGCGAAAACGGCGGCATGGTGATCCGCGGCTCGAGCTCGCGCGACGCGGCCAGGGCCCTGCGCGGCGGCGTTGCCGCGGCGGCCCAGGGCGCCAGCATCGCCACCGTGGGCGACGGCCCGCGCGGGCCGCGCTATCGGCTGAAGCCGGGTTGCCTGATGCTCGCCAAGGCCGCCGGCCTGCCGATTGTGCCGCTGACCTGGGCCGGCAGCCGCGTGGCGCAGCTGCACCGCAGCTGGGACCAGCTGATGCTGCCGCTGCCGTTCTCAAGGCTGCAGTTCCGCTTCGGCGAGCCGCTGAGCGTGCCGCCGGACGCCGACGCCCGCGCCATCGCCCGCGCCCGCCGCGAGCTGGAGCAGCGCCTCGAGGCCCTCACCGAGTGGGCCGACGCGAACACCCGCGTAGCCGTGCAGCTCCCCAGGCCCAAGCCAGGCGAGCTGCTGAAGCGCCGCCAGCCCATAGACCTCGAAGGCCGCCACTTCGAGGAATAGCCGGGCCGCTGACGCGGTTCGGTTTTCGTCCCGGCGCGGGCTGG
Source organism: Planctomycetota bacterium (assembly GCA_027493625.1). GTDB lineage: Bacteria > Planctomycetota > UBA8742 > UBA2392 > UBA2392 > JACKID01. The sequence goes on from JAOSKM010000003.1 coordinate 1,002,591, forward strand.
TCGTACTATGCCTGGGGCCTTATCTTCGGGTTGGGAGACGAAGATGGGTCAGAAATTGGTTGTTCCAATTGCAGCCCTGGTCCTGGTGCTGGGCGCCGCCGTGGCCGTCTGGTTCCTGTGGCCGTCCGATTCGCCGCAACCCGCGCCGCCCGAAGGCAACGACGCGAGCGCCGGCGCGCCCGGCAACGCAGCGCCCCTGCGCCTCAACCCCGCGGACTTCGACCCCGCGCGCATCCAGCCCGACCCCGTCACCAGCGAACGCCCGCCCCAGCCCTACACGCCGCCTGCCAAGGCCCTGCGCATCGTGGTTGCCGGCCGCGTGGTCAACGAGTCCGGCGTGGGCATCGCGGACGCCCGCGTCAGCTTTCACGGCGACCAGCAGCTCCGCGACATGAACGGCGTCGGTTTCAGCGACGCGGCCGGCAACTACCGGCTGCTGGCGTGGTCCGCGGCCGGTCTGCCCAACGGCGAGCGGCTGGGGCGCGTGGCCGCCGAAAGCCCGGACGGCGGGATCGCGGTGGGTGAGTTCGTCAGCATCGCCGAAGACGCCGCCGAGATGCCGGAGCTGGTGATCAGGCAGGGTGCGGTGCTGGAGGGCCAGGTGCTGGCCGCGGACGGCGCCGCCGTGCCGGGCGCCAAGGTCAGCCTGCGCTCGGCGGGGCCGGTGCAGGTGTTGAATCTGCGCGGGCGCGCGCCGGAAGTGGCGCAGCGCCAGCTGGTCCGCACGGTGTTCGCCGACGAAACCGGGCGCTATCGCTTCGCGCAGCTGCCGGCGGCGACGTACTCGCTGCTGGCCGAGGGCGCGTACTTCGGCGCCAGCAACGTCCCCGAGGTGCTCGACCTCACGTCCACCGCCTACGGCTGGCAGGAGCTGCGGCTGAGCAGCGAAAACTACATCCGCGGCGTGCTGCAGGACCTGGCCGGACGGCCGATCCCCGGCGCGGTGGTGAAGCTGATCGTGACCAGCCGCCCCACCCCTGCCGAAGCGCCCCCGCAGGCAACACGCCGGCATTCACCCGCGCCGACGTGCGTGCCCGGGAAGACCGGGTGCGGCGCTTCGACGACACCGGGCAGCTTCGTCCCCTGGGCGGCAACCGCGTGGTGACTGACGCCGCAGGGCGCTTCGGATTTTCGCGGCTGGCGGACCTGGAGTACACCATCGCCGCAAAGCTGGGCGAAGCCGAGGCGCGCCAGGAAGGCGCGCGCATCAACCAGCCTGACTTCACGCTGCAGCTCGAGGTGACCACCTCCGTTTCCGGCCTGGTGCGCGACGCCGAGACCGGCCGCGCCATCGAGTATTTCTCCGTGCGGGTGATGACCATGGGCGGGGAGCCGCAGGTCACGCCGTTCGATCGCGTGGCGCGCGACGGCGTTTTCGAGCATCACCCGGGCGGCGCCTGGCTGGCGGCCAACCCGCCGCTGCAGGACACGGTGGTGCGCATCAGCGCGCCCGGCTACGCGCCGCTGCTGCTGGCGGCCGGCGAGCTGCGTGCGGGCGACCATCGCCGCGACCTGGACGCCGCCCTGCAACCCCTGTGCAACCTGACGTTCGAGCTGGCGCACGAAGGGCGCAAACTCGACCTCGAGCCGGTCGTGCTGCTGTTCGATGCGCGGCTGGCCTTCGCGGCCTCCAGCGACGAACTCGGGCGCGTGCGCATCCCCGACGTGCCCCCGGCCGTGTACAAGGTGAAAGTACAGCTCGCCGACGGCACCGTGCTGGAGGGCAGCCTGGCGGTGCCAGCGCGGCGCGAGACAACCTTGACTCTCGAGCTGTCAGCGGCCGGGTAATGGCGAACCCGCGCACCATCACGATCGGCCCCGACGAGGCCAACCAGCGGCTGGACCGTTTCCTGCGCAAGCTGCTGGAAGACGTCAGCCTGTCGGCGATCTACCGGCTGGTGCGCACGCGGCAGATCACCCTGAACCAGCGCAAGGCCAAGCCCGACACGCGCCTAAAGCTGGGCGACGTGGTCAGCTTCCACCAGGCCGCCGAGGAAAAACACTTCAAGCCCAAGGTGCGTGAGAAGACCGCCCGCGGCCTGTCCACCCGCCGCGACTTCAAGGTGGTGTACGAGGACGTCCACCTGATCGCGGTCAACAAGCCGGCCGGCGTGCTGGTGCACGCGGGCGACCGCGGCGTTGAGCAGGACACGCTGATCGACCAGGTGACCGCCTACCTGCTCGAGCAGCCGCGCGAAGCGGGCGAAAACCTGCGCGAGTTCGTGAAGCCCTCGCCCACCTTCAGCCCCGGCCTGGTGCACCGGCTCGACCGCGCGACCTCGGGCCTGGTGCTGATCGGCAAGACCCTGCCCGCGATGCAGGAACTCACGCGCATGATCAAGAAACGCAACGTGCGCAAGACGTACCTTGCGCTCGCGATCGGCGGCCTGCCCCAGCGCGAGGGGACCATCAACGTGCCCATCGCCCGCCAGCAGGACGCGCGCGGCCGCCGCCGCAAGGTCAAGGCCGGCGAGGGCCAGCACGCGATCACCAACTACCGCGTGCTCGCCCAGCGCGGGACCTACACATTGGTCGAGCTGGAGCTGGTCACCGGCCGCACACACCAGATCAGGGCGCACCTGGCCCACGTGGGCGCGCCGGTGGCGGGCGACGACGAATACGGCGACCGCGAGCGCAACCGCCACGCCGCCGAGAAGCTGGGCCTGCGCCGCCAGTTCCTGCACGCGGCGCGCCTGGAGTTCACCCACCCGCTGGGCGGGCAACAGCTCGACCTGGTGGCGCCCCTGTGGCCCGAGCTGCGGCAGGCCCTCGACGCCGCCGGCTTCAGGCCCGATGATCTGCCGCCATGGCTGAAGGGCAGATCATGATCCGCCTGCTGCTGTTAACCGCCGCGCTGCTGCTTTCGGCCTGCTCGGTCGCGGGGCCCGAAGACGTCGACATCTCCGCGCCCCACGAGTACCTGACCGAGCGCAGGCAGGCGCGGCGCGAGCCGGTGATCCTGATCCCCGGCACGCTCGGCAGCCGGCTCTACAACGCCGAGAACGGCGAGATCGCCTGGGGCAGCTTCTCGGCCACCATCTCCGAGCTGCGCGACGAGCTGGACCTGCCCATCGACCGCCCCAGCCTCGCCGAAAATACCGACGACCTGCGCGCTTACCGCGTGCTGGACCGAGCGGAAATCCTGCTGCGCGAGGGCAGCGGCGAGGTCAGCTTCTACGCCGAATTGATCGACTACCTCTCCACCACGCTGGGCTACCGGCCCGCCTACGGCCAGCGCTTCCACCGCGGCCACGACCTGTTCGTCTTCTTCTATGACTGGCGGCGCAGCAACGTCGAGGCGGCCGTGCAGTTGCAGGAGTTCATCGCCAACATCCGCCGCGACTTGCGCATGCCCGACCAGAAGTTCACCTTCCTGGCCGTCTCCAACGGCGGGCTGATCGCGCGCTACTACCTGCGCTACGGCGGGCGCGACGTGGTCAGCGGCCGCGAGCTTGACGCGCCCCTTGAGCCGAGCTGGGACGGCCTGAAAGACTGCGAGCGACTGATCTGCCTGGGCACGCCGCACGCCGGCACCATTGACGCGCTGCACCTGATCCATGACGGCTACGCGCCCAACGTGCTGGCGCGCCGCTACCCGCCCGCCACCATCTTCAGCTTTCCCGCCGCCTTCGAGCTGCTGCCTGAGCCCGGCGAGCCGGTGTTCGTGGGCGAAGGCGGCGAAAGCCTGAACGTGGACATCTGGCAGCCGGAAACGTGGGAACAGTACGGCCTGTCGGTGTTCGCCGAGTCGGCCCAGGACCGGCTGCGGGCAGCGATCAGCCGCGACATCCGCCCGGGTGAAGACCGCCGCGCGCTGTTTGATCGAACCATGCAGCAGCGCCGCGCCTACCTGCGCCTGGTGCTGGCCCACGCCCGCCGCCTGCGCAAAGCCATCGAGGGGCCCACCGGCGTGCCCACCAGCGTGATCCTCGGAGTCGGCACACCCACGCTGGCGCGCGTGGGGCTGGTCAACGATGAAGGCGAGTACGAGTTGTTTTTTCCGGCCGCGCTTCCCCACCCGCCGCTTCGACCCCATGGCCGACGCCATGTTCGCCAGCGGCGACGGCGTCGTGACCCGGCGCTCGGGCCTGGGGCTGTTTTTGCCGCAGGGGCCCAGCGAGCTGGTGAAGCGCGGGGAGACGTTCCGCGCGTCGCTTGAATCCTGGAGCTTCACGCCCTTCACCCACCGCGCGATGTTCGAGGACGAGATGCTGCGGCTTACCCTTGCCGAGACGCTTTCGCGGCCCTAACCTTGCCCCGTAAGACGCCCGGACGGCGTCTGTATTCATGTAGTGAGCAAAGCCATGCCTACCACAGCCATCCTCGGCCTGCAGTGGGGCGACGAGGGCAAGGGCAAACTGGTTGACTCGATCAGCGCCAGGCAGGACTTCTGCGTGCGCTTCCAGGGCGGCGGCAACGCCGGCCACACCGTCTATCCCGACGGCAAAAAGATCGTGCTGCACCACCTGCCCACGGGCGTCCTGCACAAGGACTGCATCAACCTGATGGCCCAGGGCATGGTGATGGATCCCTTCAAGCTGATCGACGAGATCGCCGAAGTCGAAGGCCGCGGCCTGAAACTGGACGACCGCCTGTTCATCAGCGACCGCATCGCGGTGACCATCCCGCTGCACCTGACACTGGACGTTGACCGCGAATCGGGCGACGCCGCCAACCGCGTCGGCACCACCAAGCGCGGCATCGGCCCCACCTATGCCGACCGCTACGACCGCATCGGCGTGCGCATGGCCGACCTGCTGGACGAAACCTCACTGCGCGAGGCGCTGCAGCGCGCCGTCAACGTGCGCGCCTGCCAGACCGACGGCAACGCGCCCGGCGTGGACAGCATGCTCAAGCCGCTGCTCGAGGCCGGCAGGAAGCTGAAGCGCTACGTGGCCGACACCAGCCTGCTGCTGGCCGAAGCCATCAAGGAAGACAAGCGCGTGCTGTTCGAGGGCGCCCAGGGCGCGCTGCTTGACGTGGTGCAGGGGACCTACCCGTTTGTTACCAGCAGCCACACCACCGGCGCGGGCATTTCAGCCGGCGTGGGCCTGGCCCTGAAGGTGGAGGACGCCATCGGCGTCACCAAGGCCTACTGCACCCGCGTGGGCGAAGGGCCGTTCCCGACAGAGCTGACCGACGACACCGGCCATAAGTTGCGCGAAGCGGGCGGCGAATACGGCGCGACAACGGGTAGGCCGCGGCGCTGCGGCTGGATTGACCTGTTCGCGCTGCGCTACGTGTGCCGCATTTCGGGCATCACGCGCCTCGCCATCACCAAGCTGGACGTGCTGTCCGGCTTCGGTGAGTTGAAGGTCGGAGTGGGTTATGAAGGCCACAGTCAGCCGGGCCTGCCGGCCGACATCCGCGCCTTCAGCGCGCTGAAGCCGAAGTACGAGAAGCTGCCGGGCTGGAGCGACGACATCAGCAAGGTGCGCAAGGCAGGCGACCTGCCGGCCAGCGCGCGAGCCTACCTGCGCTACCTGGAGGAGTTCGTGGAGGTGCCGATCGGCATCATCAGCGTAGGCCCGGAGCGCGAAGCCAGCTTCGAGACTCAGGGGGCACCCAGGGACTGACCAAACAGTGGCGCGGACATTCCTGTCCGCGCGTGCACTGGAAGGGGACAGGCACCAAGGTGCCTGAGACTATGTAGCGATGGGTCATCCTGGAGGGGTAGCCTCACGTTTGGCAGTTCGAGGTCTACCCCAACCAGGAGACAAAACATGACTACATATGTTGGTGTCGACGTGCATTCCTCGCAATCCACAATCGCAGTCATCACATCCGGCCAGCCCAAGCCCTCGATCATCACGGTCCGCGGCGGCCCCGAGGAAGTCAAAAAGCAGCTTTTAAGAATCGAAGCTCCCTTCGACTTGTGCTTCGAGGCCAGCTGCGGCTACGGCAAGTGGTTTGAAACCCTCTCAAGCGTCGCTCGTTCGGTCACCGTCGCGCATCCCGGCCACCTTCGGCTGATCTACGCTTCCAAGCGCAAGAACGACCGTGTCGACGCAAGCAAGCTGGCCAAGCTGCTCTCGGTTGGCGCTGTGCCCGCCGTCTACGTCCCGAATGTGCAGGTCCGCGAGTGGCGCGGGCTGATCCGTCACCGCGCCGCACGGTTGCCAAGTGCACTGCGGTGAAGAACAGCATCCGCGCGTTGCTGCGTGAGCAGGCGATCAAGGCGCCACGCGGGCTGTGGACGAAGAAGGGGATCCTGTGGCTGACGCAGCTTGATCTGCCGGAGACCACACGTTGGCGGATGTACGAGCACATGGTGGACAGCTGGTTGCTGAAGCGGCGGTTTTCGCGGTTCACGCGCCAGCTCGACCAGATTGCCGCCCGTCACCCGGGCGTGGCGCTGCTGCGAACGATTCCCGGCGTCGGCACCCGCACGGCCGAGGCGTTCGTGGCCTGGGTGGATGACGCCAGGCGCTTTGCGCGCACCAGCCAGATCGGCGACTACTTCGGGTTGGTGCCACGCCAGGACGCCAGCGCAAGGCGCAACCACCTCGGGCACATCACCAAGGACGGGCCGGGCTGCGTCCGCCAGTTGCTGGTCGAGGCGGCCTGGCAGGGCATCCGTCGCAGCGGCGTGATCCGCGCCAAGTACGAACAGTTCAGGCGCGGGGACAAAGAGCGCACCAAGAAGGCCATCGTCGCCACGGCGCACTGGCTGGCACGGGTGATGCTGAGCATGCTGCGCAGCGGGGAGGTGTGGCGGCAGGCAGAGTAGGGACAACTAAGGCGTGAGGCAGGGGGAGCTGCGGGTTGGATAAGCCGGACCTCGGACTGGGGACATGACCCTGAGAGGTCGAGTGCCTGAGTGAGGCCGGCGCGAACTCGTCAAGTGATGCCCGCTCAGGCGGTGACATCGAATAGATGTTTGGACCAACCCCGCAAGCAACCCTCAGCCCCCTTGACCCAATCGCTCATAGATGTCCCTGTTCGCTTGCTCAATCAGCGTCGCGCGAAGGCCGCTCGACTGGCGGCGCGGGCGGGATTTCCGGCAGCTCGGGCCATGCGCTTGGCGGTTCAACATCAGGCTTGGGCGGTCCGGCCTCAGGCTGGGCCCATGTGTTGATGATTGTTTCCCCCTTCTGACGCCGCATCGCATTCAACTCGGCGATCGCGTCGAGCACCTGGAACACCGGCCCCCACGGAGCCCGCATCTCGGAAGGCTTCCATCGCACGTGAGCGTCGTAGAACTCGAGTTCCTTCGCTGTCTGGAGTGCAGTGCGGACCAGCGCATTGCGACGCTTCCGGAAGGAAACATCGTCCCAGGCCCCTGCTAACATCGCGGCCTCGGGTACCGGCGCCTTGGGCGTGCCCATCATGCCTGCCTGGAAACCCGCTTCTTTGCCGTCAACAATTTCGATCTGCAGCCAGTTATCGCGTCGTGGCCCCAGGCTTTCATCGCGCGGCAACTCCACGTCGCAGCGCAGAGGCGCCAATCCCACACGTAACAACTCCACATCAACTTTCACAATCATTGCCGCAACGAGCATCTCAACCACGCGGCAGAAAAGCTCGCGCGGCGCCTCAGGCGGGGCACTGAAGATCACGCGGTTCTGGCTTTGCCAGGTAGGGTCGGGGCCTGCGAAACCCGCCGCCGGGTCCACAATTTCGGCGTGCTCCCGGATTCGTTTCAGCAGCACTTCGTCCGTGACCGGCTCCTTTTCATCGTTCACGAACAGGGCCCAAGCCCCGTCCTGGTATCGGGCTTCAATCTGAAAGGGCTGCGTCGGCACGACCACCGGCGCGGGCTCCGGCGTTCGGCCGCAGCCGGCGACCAGCAGGCTGGCGACAACAAGCAGGCAGGCTGACTTCACCCAGTTACAAACGTTCGCTCAGCAACCGGGTTCACGGACAAAACGGGGACAGTCCCCAACTGCGGGGACACTCCCGTTGCTTGACAAACGCGCGCCTGGGAATCTGGCAAGGTGCTTGCGAGTGCGCGGATTTGGCGTTTTCCGGGATGTTGCGGCCGGCCAAAAACGTCTAGAATGTGTGGGCTCACAGGCTTCGCGGGGCGCGAAGCGCAACCGGGAGTAACGATGGCGGCAACGATTCGCAAGCTCACGCTCAGCTTCCCGCAGAAGCTGATCCGCGAGCCGATCCTTCACAACATCAGCACCCGTTTCGGCGTGATGTTCAACATCTCGCGCGCGAACGTGACCGAGGAGCAGGGCTTCCTCGAGCTCGCGCTGGAAGGCGACGCCGAGGCGCTCGAGAAAGCGCTCGAGTACCTGCGCAGCCGCGGCGTAACGATCGAAGAAAGCTGAAGCCCGGCTTCCCCGCATTGACGCTTCCCTGAAGCGCCGTATCGTTTTCACCTGCGCGCCCGTAGCTCAGCTGGATAGAGCGACGGTTTCCGGAGCCGTAGGTCGCAGGTTCGAATCCTGCCGGGCGTACCAGTCTTGCATACCTGTCGAAACTGCGACGGGTTCACTAGTTGGCCCTGTGGGAAGCTCGACTTCGTACAGGGCCATCCTGATTTTTTCGTTCGTGAACACGACCTCGTTGACCAGCAACTGGAAGAGGCGTTTGCGTTGCTCGGGCGTGGCTGCCGCGTAGGCGAGGGCGAAGGTGTTCAGTGACGCCTTGACGACGGACGCTGAGCTACGGTGCCGGGAGGTTTCTCGCGCCTCCTGGCGAACTTTCTCGATTTCGCCTTGTACTTGTTCGCGCTGGGTTTCCAGCTTGGCGAGGTGATCGCGGACGACTTTGGACTGGTCTCCCTTGGCCACAAAGGCGATGAGATTGGCAAGTTGCCCGTCAATTGAGCGGAGCGTGTTCGTCAGGGCGCGCTCTTTGTCCTCAAGGGCAGCAAGCACGGCATCACTACCCGAGTTGTTCTGCGCGAGGACTGCCTCCAACATGGCCGGATGCGCTGACAGCTGCACGAGCCTCTCGCCGACGATGTCCTCAACCTGGTCGGCGTTGATGCGGCCCATGTGGCACAGGTCGTCGTTGCGGTGATTCCCGCAGAAGTAGTATCGGTAATACTTGTCACGGCCCCTGCTCCAGCTTGGAGTGAGCGCGCCGGCGCAATACCCGCACCGAAGCAAGCTCTCCAGGGGGAAAACGTACTTGGACTTTTCGCGCTTGCGAACGTGGACGACGCGGTTGCGCGCAAGTCTGCGTTGGACTTCGTTGAACAGAGCCTCGTCGATGATGCCGGGATGCTGGGCGTCGAAAGTCTTGCCGTGCTGGCGCACCTTGCCGATGTAAGCCGGATTTGTGAGCGTGTTGTAAACGTGGTTGCGCTTCAGGGGCTTGCCTCCCTGCACTTTCCCCCGTCTGCTCGTGTACGCCTTGGTGCGAAAACCCATGCGGCTGACCACCTTTGCGGTGCGTTTGAGACTGTTAGTTTGAAGGTAGACACGGAAGATGGTTTCAACCGCAACGCGCTCGTGTTCAACGGGCACAAGCGTTCCGTCCTTGGGCTCGTAGCCCAGGAGTTGTCCGCCGCCCCACAACCCTTGGGTTGCCCTCCAGTGGGACTTCTCGGCCGCTCGGGCGGAGATCACGTCGCGCTCATGCTCCGCCAGCGCGATCATCAGCGTGAGCTGCAAGCGGCCTGCCGGCGTGCTGGTGTCCACCTGCTCGTGCAGGGAAAGAAAGCCAACGCCCTTCTGGCTTAGATGGTCAACAAAGCGCAGGAAGTCCATCACGTTGCGCGACACGCGGTCGATGCGGGTGAAAACCACCATGTTGGCGAGCCCCGCGTCGATGTCCGCCATCATCTCCCTGAATCGCGGACGGTGCATGTCCTTGCCGGACGCGCCCTCCTCGCGATACACGCGCGCCAGTTCCCAGCGCTCGCCCAAGGCGTTCTTTTGCTCGAGCACGCGGCGCAGCAAGTCTTCTTGGGTGTCAAGGCTGCCGTCCTTGCGCATGGCCTGCTGGTCAGTTGATACACGCAAATACAGCGCACAGCGATGGACTGCTTGCTTCACACTCGGTGCGTTCATGGGCACTCCTTTTCATCAATCGCCTTGGAATGCCGTATATTAGCGGGTTTGCGGGCGTTTGCCAGAAAACGTTCGTAACTTGCGCGTTTCAGGACGACTGTTTTCGGATGAATCAGCGTTTCATGTTTCAAGCCTCTGGAACATTTCGTGCCAGAGTTTGGCGATTCTTTCAGCTCGTTCCTGGGGCGTGAGGTAGCTGTACGGGTTGGCCGGGTTGCGCCCTTTTGCATGCACGATTTCGACGGGGATGCTGCCGAGATCCTTGCGGCGCTTGTTGCCATGCCGGCTTCCCGATTGCGCTGGAATCGCTGACGGCGACTCTTGTGTTGGCGATGGACTGTTGTCGGGGGCGACTTTCATAGGGCTTGATGTGATGGGCGGGGAGAGGGGCGCGTTGCGCGCCCCTCCAGTTGGCGGGTTGTGTTGCGGGGTTGCCGCGGCAGGGGATGGGCCGGTCTTGATGAGCGGCCGCGAGGATTTGCGGGCTAGGCGACGGCAGTCTGGGTGATGGTCCTTCCGAGGATGCTGAAGATGCGCTTGTAGGCTTTGCTGTCATTGTGCTTGTCGATGTCGAACAGGAAGCCGCCCGTTTCCCCGGTGAGCTTGAGGTAGTCCTTGTCGTCGCCGGGGCCGATGACGTGGATGCGACAGCCGTACTTGTGGGCGAGCTTGACCACGTCGTCCGTGTTCTTGCCGTCCTGCGTGTTGGGGTGCGTGCCGCTGTCGGTGGTGAGCACGATGTGTTTAGGCCGGCGGGGCTTCATGTTCGGCCAGGGGCCGACGATTGCGGCCAGCACCGCGTCGAGCTGGGATTCCGGGATGGTGGTGTTGCCGATGACGGGTTCGCTCTGAAGGGCGCGCTTGAACTCCTCGACGTCCATGAAGCCGTCGTCGCGCAGACCTTTCTCCGGGCCGTCATCCGGGATGTCGCGCACGACGATGAAGGCCGGCTTGAAGCGTGCGCCCATGTTTGCTGCTTCCTCGACGGCGATGCTGATGTTGCGCCGTACTTGGTCGATGATCGGACTCATCGACCAGGTGAAGTCAGTGATGATTTTGCAGTGCGCGTCCACGAAGTCCTGGTGCACAGTCGGCGGCACCTGCACGCTGGGCGCGAGGGCGGCGTTCAACAGCGGGTCAACGTTGGTGGTGGGCATCGGGTTCTCCTTTAGCTGAGGGTTTTGACCACTTCCCGGACACCGGGGCGGTCGTTGGGTTCGTGTTCCAACATGCTGCCGATCAGGTTGATGATCGCCGGTGGTACTTCAGCGGTGTGCAAGGCGTCTTCGTGAGTGCGCGTCCATGAAAACCCGTGGAAGGTCTCTGCCGGCGTGGTGGGAAAGGGAGGTGCTCCGGTCAGCGTGTGGTACATGGTGCAGCCGAGGCTGTAGACGTCGCCCGCCATGCTCGCCGGGGCGTGAGTGAATTGTTCTGGCGCGGAGTAGCCGCTGGTCCAGCCGAGAAACGGCGGCCTGCGAAGCAGGGAGCCCGCCAAGCCAAGATCAGTCAGTGCCGCGTGGGCAGGGGTTCGGCCCAGAACGATGTTTTCCGGCTTCACGTCGCGGTGGGCCACACCGGCGTACTCAAGGAGGAGGAGGCCGACGCCTACGGCTTTGAAGATAGTTCGAGCAACGTCGTACACGATGCGTCGTCCGGGTTTGAGATGATGGGCAAGGGTGTTTCCGTTGGCGTATCGCTCGACCAGCATGACGTCCTGTTTGGTGTCGATGGCGTGGGGAGCGATGACGTGTTCTCTGGCGCTTTGCCAGCCGTCGCGTTGGCTGACTGCGTTAAGCCTGAGGCCTATTGTGTACTGCGCCTGGGCTTGCTCAGGCGCTGACCGGGTCAACACTTTCAAGCAGACCTTTTCGGCTGTGGGGTTCTCGGCGAGGTAAGCGATGCACTGGCCGCCGATGCCGAGTTCATGCCGGATTCGGTAAGCGACGCCCATGACGGTGACAGTGTCGCCAGGGCTCAGATAACGGGCCATTGGGGCTCCTCAAAGCTGGTTGGCGCTTTCGGCATAGGAATCCGCGTACATGTCGCGCAGGGTCTCTTCGTCGTCGCGGCCGCAGAGGATAAGCGTCGCGTTGTCCGTGGCGCGGGCACGGATGGCGTTCTCGAACAGCGTGCGGACAGTGCTGATGGAAGGCGCTCCGAGCTGTTCGCGGATCCCGTTCAGTGTGATGGCTTCGAGGGCGCCGTCGCTGCAGACGACCACGCGGTCTGACTGCCCAAGGCGGTACTCCGCGCAGGGCGGCCGGGAGCTCGTGTGGGAGCGGGTTCCGGCGAAGCGGGTGAGGACTCCGCGAAACGGGCTGGCCTCGTATTCTTCGGCCGTAAGCACACCCGCAGACAGGAGCAGCGCCGCTTTTGAGTGTTCGGTCCACGCGTGAACGAGGATGTTGCCGTCGCTGATCAGGAGCGGGGAGTCGCCTATGTTTCCGGCGAACAGTCGATCTTCGATGAGGACGCAGGCAGTGATGGTGGTGCAGGCATGCTCGAGTCCGGGTTCATCATCCGCGTCGCAGGCGAGCTGGATGGTGGTGTGCCTGCGCGCCTGTTCGAAGTGGTGCCGGAAACCCGTGATGGAGTGAGTGCCCTGTGTTGCGAATTCGACCAGTTCCCGGCCGAAAGCACTTGCGGCTGTTGCGGCCGCGCGGGCGCCGCCGTGGGTTCCTCCGACGCCGTCGCATACGCACATGATCATGTGGGAGCCGTGTTCGCCGATGCCTTGGGCGATGAAGAACGCGTCCTGTTGTGAGGGGCGCGTGCCGATGTGCTGGATTGCGTGGATCTGCATGATGAGCCTCACCGGTGGGTGGTGTTGGCGCTGCGAAGTCAACGTGGAAGGTGGCCTCTGTTTTCGCGGGCGTTTCAACTTTTCTTGCGCAGCGGACGGCACGACTGCCGCGCGGCGTGCGTACTTGGTTAAGCGTTCGAGGCGGGCGTGTTTTTCAAGGATTCCGGCGGCGCGAGCAGGTTTTTGTTTTTGATGGCGTCGTAGAAGCTGATGATGGTCATGCGCGAGTCGGTTAGTTGTTTGCGGAGTTTGTCGCGCACTCTGCCTGTTTCGGCCACGATGACGTATTTCGCGATCTGCTCGTCGGCCTCATTGAGGATGCGGGCGTTTTCCACTTCGTGTTCGGCGTTGACGGTTGAGGCGAATTCGACGCAGAAGGCCTTACCGTCGTCGAGTCTGCCGAGCACATCCACCCGTTTGAGGTTTGGGCCCAGCAATCCCTCGAGTTCAACGCTCTTGATGCCTGGGATGTCTTTCAGGAGTTGGGCCAAGTGGTGCTGGTAGTAGCGCGTGCTCTGTTTTCCCCGCGTTTGTTTGAATGACTCTGGGGCGGTCAACTTGAGTTGTTCGCGCGCGAAATCCGTAACGATGGCCAGCCGGATGGGTTTGCCGTTGATTCCCGTGACGCGCGTGTCGTCTTTTTCCAGGTAGCCTTCCGCTCTCGCGCGGCGCAGAAGGTTCTCTTTTTCGGTGCCACCTTTGACGCCGGCCGCTTTGAAGTGGACTTCGTGGCCCTCGAACCAGAGTTGGTTGGCGCTGGTTACGAACTTCTTGACGCGTTCAATTTCCTCAGCCTCCTTTTTCTCAACTTCAGTCGGATGGTTGGCGACAGGCGCAGGCATTCCGGACGCTTGCACTCCCGTCTTCGCCGAGGCTACTGCGGGAAGGCTCGGCTCCCGTTTTCGCTCTTCCGGCACTTGCTGTTTCAACCAGTTGCCGAAGCGTTGTTCGCGTTCCGCCTCGCTGTAGTCGGTTTCGGGGATGTGCGGAATGCGGATGAATGTTGGCTTGCCGTAAATGGCTGCGGGCTGGCGGACGATGGCGCGGCCTACTTCGCCGCCTTGAAGTTCTGCGGTCATGGGGTCTTTGAAACTTAGACCCATGGCGGCCATGCTTTGCGTGAGGTCGCGCTGGTTAGTCTGGGGCCCCACGAGCACAAAGGTCTGGATATTGCCGAGGACATCGTTGCTCAGCGCTCCTATGTTCTGTGGCGCTAAGAGGAAGGAGAATCCCGCGTGCCGGCTGATGCGGATGAGATTGTGTACGACTCCTCCTGTCTGCATGGCGTCCTGGAGGTCGTCGAGCACGATGAGATAGCGCAGTTCCGGCATGCTGGTCTTTGTGTACTGCTGTTGCAGCCACAATTGGCCGAGCAGCAGTTCGATGACGAAGGCGGCGTCTTCCGGTGTGTAGCTGCCCGTTTCGATAACCAGGTTGGCGCTGTCGAACAGTTCTTGCACGTTGAGGCCCGTGCGCGTGTCGAGCACGCCGAGACCGTTGAACCCGAATTCCTTGAGCGTGAGTGTGAGGCTTTCTTCGTGCTGGCTCTTGCCGCCCATGAATGGACGATACGCGCGTGACGCGACGATCTTGAGGATGTCGTGAAATCCCGGCCACTGGCGGGTTTGATAGGTGTTCAGCTGTCGGAGCAGCAAGTCAATGGCGCCGTGCAATAGCATGAGTGAGTCGTGGCGGCTGTACCGTGTGCCGAAGGACGTGCAGAACCAGTGCGCCAACTTTTGCGTTTCTTCCCGCAGGGTGCGCTGGGAAGTGTCTTGCGGCAGGTAGGTCGGCCGTGTCGGGCACAACTTGAGTTCTTCCAGTTGCACCACTTTAAATGCGTCACGGATTGGCATGGGCAGGCGTTTTCTGAAACTGGCGTTGCGGGCGAACACAATCACGCGGCACAGCACGGCCGCCTGCAATACAATGTATGACAAGAGGTTGGTCTTGCCCGAGCCCACAGGCCCGGCGACGACCATGTTGGTGCTGGGCTTGTTGAGCGGGCTTCCTGTGCGGCGGAGCTCGACGCGGTATGGGACACCGGTGCGCATTTCCGTGCCGAGTTGGAGACAGCCGAGGTGGATGCCGTCCTTGACGCCGGGGTGGTAGAAGGGGTCGCCTCCTCTCGCCCTTGCTTCCGCGTCGCGGATGAGGTCCTGGTAGTACAGGCGCACGTCGTTGTCGTCTTTGGCGTGGCGCAGGTAGGTCTCGAATTGTTCGCGCAACGCCTGGTCTCTGGCCAGTGAGGAGGCGTAGTAGCGCTTCTCGAGTTCTTCCCACTTCCACAGCGACATGAGGCTTACCTGTAGGCGCGAAACCATGAGTGCCACAGCCAGCGCAAGAGCAACGCGAACAGCTTGAAGATGAAGGCTGCGAGACTGAGCAGAATTTCGACGGCACGAACGAACAGACACCAAGAACAGAACCGTTTCTGCGAGAACAGGAACTGCCAGGAATGGCGCCGGCAAAGCGACGCGTTGCAGCGCGTGCACAGGATCGCGCTTTCTTTGGACTGCGGCCCGCAATACTTGAGCTGGCTCTTGCGTCGGAACTTGCAGCACCAGTAGGCCACTTCGTCCGTGCTGCCGATGCGCACACCGTTGGGCAGCACCAAGTGATTAGATCGGTCGTCGGTGTCAAAGCCGCCATGTTCGTCGAAGTCCGTTCGCTTTTCGTTGGTAAGCTTGAGCACGATGCCCTTGAACGCCATGTGGCGCAGGGACAAGCTCTGCCGGCGCCTGCGCGCGCCCAAACCCTTGCCAGCCGGGTGCGGTGGCTGTTGCAGTAATGCCAACTGGTGTGCGACTGCCAAGGCGTTCAACGCATCGTCTGCCGGCACTGCGACCTTGTTTGCGCCCTTACCATCAGGAAGCTGAGCGGTCTTTGCAGTCACGCGTCATCTCCGCAGAAGGCGGTACAAGACAGCCACCGTGAGCAATGTGGTCGCCCAGGTGGCAAGTTCTTTCAATTGCTTATCGCGCGTTTCCGGCTGGAATTGGGGCTGTGTCCAAATCCATGCGACGAACACCACCGCGGCGGCAATTGCGAGCGTTGCCAGCAGCGCCCGCTGCCGCATCTCGGCCGACTGCCAACGCAACACCCACAACCAGCACAGGCTGACCAGCGTTACAGCCAAAACGGACAGGTCGCGATAGAACGCAGGATAGACCTGCAATCCGACGGAAGCTTGAAACTCGACGGGAAAGACAGTTTCGTGGCGATACCAGAGCCAGACGATCGTGCCCACGGTCAAGCCCAGCACGATCAAGGCCAGACAACCCCGCCGGCTCACCAAGGCGTCATTCGGCACGGTTAAGACCTGCTCCGGTTGCACCACGCGCTCCGCTGGCACTCGCTCAACGGGGGCAGCCCGCTTCACCGGCGCCCTCTCAACTTCACGCTCACCCATAACCACCTCCACATTCCGAGAACGTGGCAGATGTCGGGGGTTTTCAAACCAAATGCCTCGCTC
This sequence comes from Planctomycetota bacterium, assembly GCA_027493625.1. Lineage (GTDB taxonomy): Bacteria > Planctomycetota > UBA8742 > UBA2392 > UBA2392 > JACKID01. The sequence goes on from JAOSKM010000003.1 coordinate 1,018,840, forward strand.
AAGAAGTTTTCCAAACTCCCAACCATGTCGCAGGGCTTCGTAAACTCCGCATGAGTTGGACAAAGACGAAACGGGAAAGGGAGGCGATGAGGAAGGCGAAAACCGTGACCCTTGACAAAGCTGGCCTGAAGGAGCTGACGGATGACAAGACGTTTCAGCGCGGCAAGGTTTACTTCCGCGAGAGCCGCGTGGCCAATCTTTCAGCTATCGCGCACGGCTTTCGCGCCACCGTTCACGGCAACCGCAGTTACGTCGTAAAGGTCAACACCGAAAAAATTCGACTACGCGTGCTCGTGCCCTGTAGGTCGCGATGGATGGTTCTGCAAGCACCTCGTTGCCGCCTGCCTGGCCTGGGTCAAGCAGCCGAGGCCAACAACCGATCCGCATGCGGTCGTTCGCGACTGGCTGTTGAAACAGGACATTGCCTGGCTTGCGGAGACATTGCTGGAGCAGACCTACGACGACAACCGACTGTTCAACAAGCTCCACCTGTTGGCCACACAATCCAGTGGCGCCAGCGACCTGCGAGCCGCCATCGACCGCGCCATTGAAGTCCACGGTTTTGTCGAGTACGACGAGGCGGGAGGTTTCGCCGGCGGTGTTCATGACGTCATCGACGCACTCGGACAGGCCGTTGAGAGCGATCCCAAACAGGTAGCCGGGCTGTGCCTGCACGCGATGAAGCGCGTCAAGGAAGCCATTGGTTACGTGGATGACTCCAACGGCGAACTCGGTCAGTGCATGGTGCGGATCCAGGATATCCATCTTGCGGCCTGCAAAGCGTCCAAACCCGAGCCCCGGGCCTTGGCGAGACAATTGCTGCAACTCGAACTCGACAGCGAATACGGCGAATTCCACAACACGCTCGAAACCTACGGCGCGGTGCTAGGGAAGAAGGGCATTGAGGAATACAAACGCGCGGCGCGCAAAGAATGGGACAAGTTGCCGCCGCGTGAAACACCGCCGTCCCCGGGACGAGATCCCATCGTGCGTGACCTGCTGCAATGGCGTCGCAAGAGGGACGAGCTGAAGGACTCGCCGCACAGGTATGCTCTCACCCGCATCATGACCGGCATCGCTCGACGAGCGCGAGACACAGACGGCCTTATCGCAGTTCTTAACAAGGACTTGACCCATGCGCGCGCGTACGCGGACCTGGTTGAAGTCTGCCGAGAGTGCAAACGATACGACGAAGCTCTTGAGTGGGCACGAAAAGGCGTCGAAGCCTTCAAGCACGAGAGCCACACCGGCCTGGATTCCCTGCTCGCCGAAGAGCTGAAGCGATCCGGTGACCACACCCAGGCTATAGAGGTTGCTTGGCGGCTGTTCACAGGCAGCCCGTACATCGAGGACTTCAACCAACTGCTGGAGTACGCCAATCCGCTCAAGGCACAGGAACACTGGCGCGACAAGGCCGTCGGCCATTTGCGCAAGACCATGTCGAAGCAACAGGAGTGGCAGGCCATGGAAACGCGCACACTGTTAGTGGAAATCTTCCTGGGTGAAAGAAACATCGAGATGGCGTTGCAGGAGGCCGACTCCGGCAGGTGCCGCTGGGAAACCTTGACCAAGCTCGCCGAAGCCTGCCGGATGGAGAGGCCGCGGGAAGCGCTGAACGTCTACTATCGCCTTGTTTCTGAAATCCTACAGAGCACCATCAACGCCCACAGCACGCCCCACCACCGCTACAAACAGGCCGTTGACCTGATGCGCCAGGCGCAAGATCTGTCAAACAAGCTCGGCAGTAACGATGAGTTCAACCAGTGGCACGACAGCATTTACGGCCAGTACAAACACAAACGCACATTCAGGAAACTCCTCGACCAAGCCAAGCTGGCTTAGTCAAGGGGCTTGGTTGTAGTTAAGGCTCGGATTCGCGCCCCTAATCGTCATCGCAATCCGCTGACAACTCAAGTCCCGTGCTTTATCTGTCGATATCGGGACTGATGAAACTGGCTCTCCCGACAACTGACTCGCAAGCCGCTCCTGTCGCAGGATCTAAGGGCCTCCGTCGCCTGGCGGATCGTTACCTGAAGTGGATGGGGACGATGAACTTCTCCCCGGGCACTGTTCGTGTGCGTACGCTTCAGCTCAAAACCTTCCTGGCATGGTGCGACGAACACAAACTTGACGTTCCTCGCAGCGTCACGCGGAAGCGACTTGAGCGCTACGTCCGCCACGTCGCTCAAGCCCGCGCCACGGGTACACGACGGCACCTCACGACCAGCGCCCAGCACGGACGCTTGGTTGCCGTTCGGTCTTTCTTCAAGTGGCTGTCGCGCAAGAAGCTGATCCCGCACAATCCTGCGTCAGAGCTGGATCTGCCCAAGATGGAGCGACGCTTGCCCAAAGTCGTGCTCAGCCACAACCAGATTGAGCGCATCCTCTCTTTGCCCGACACCTCCACCCCCCTGGGCCTGCGCGACAGAGCGATGCTGGAAACGTTCTACTGCACTGGCCTGCGCCGTGCGGAGCTCATCGCAATCCGGATCGACGAAGTTTACGTCGAGCGCGGCTTTCTGCTGGTGAATCAAGGCAAGGGAATGAAGGACCGCGTAGTCCCCATTGGCGAGCGTGCCATCGGATGGATCCAGCGCTACCTCGAGCAGGTACGGCCGTCACTGGCGCGGCGGCGCATCCGCCACCACCTGTTTTTGTCCGTGCGCGGGAACCCCTGACACCGACGGGTGTGAGCATCACGGTTCGGGGCTATCTGACTGCGGCCGGCGTCACCAGCCGCGGTGCCTGCCACATGTTCCGCCACAGCATGGCGACGGCGATGCTTGAAAACGGCGCGGACATCCGCTTCATTCAGGAGATGCTCGGGCACGCGGACCTGAAGACCACACAGATCTACACCCACGTGAACCCCGTCCTGCTGAAGCAGGTACACGCCGCCACGCACCCTGCTCTGAAGGCCTCCTAAACTCCGGGTTCTGATGCGGTAAAATGGCCAATTCTGGCCTGCAGATCGGCCAATAGTACTCGCCACGACTAGTTGCCGAAGATTCCGTGTACGAAAGCGACGCGCAGGCTACAATTGAAGCCATGTTGGACCTGTCGCTATCCCTTGATTTGGCTCACCCTTTCCCGATGGGGTTGGCTGGTCCGTGCGACGCTCAGCCGAGCCCCACCACACCGGCGTGGCAATTCGCCGCGAAGCCGCTTGAACAAGCCGTCAGCACCCAGATCGCCTGGAAGAACGCCCGGACTCAATCGGTACGGTCCCTGAACAAAACGGGCAATTACTACTGCTGGAACAGAACCTATGACCCCTCAACCGCTAGTTGGACAACGCCTGACCCGGCGATGACTCCTTGGTACAACACTTCAGCGTATGCCGCAGGTTACCCCGTTGATCTTACCGACCCAAGTGGACTCGGGGTCACTGAGATTGAGCCCGGGACCGAGGGCTTGAAGTTTGGAACCAATCCGACAATCAAGTCAGAAGTAAACGATGGACACTTTGTGCTGAGGTATGTATGGGATGGCAAGGCCGGGGACTATGTTATCCAAGACGTGGACGTCAAGATCGAACTTTTATGCGACAAGGACAAGATGCTAGAGTATTTGTGGAGCTACAAAGAGTGGTTCAAACTCAACGACAAACGTGCGATCGATGCTAGAGAGATCAATCTAGGAGGAGTGTTGGCAGCTGTAAACTCGACCCTTCGTGGAGAAGGTTGGGAAGGCAAGGCTGGCGACGCACACATCAAGGACAGGAGAGTATGTGAAGGTAAGTGCTGCCTATGTGAGAAACTGAAACTGTGTGTTACCGCGGACTTTACATCCTGGACCGCGAAGGGAGTAAAAAACGAAAAGGTAATTGATTTTGGCACGGCAGCTAGTTTCGGAGTTCTCTCACAGACAAGCAGCTTGAAGCTCTGCGGCAAAACAATTCCAATCGACAAAATCGGTACTTCCGGAGTACGGAAATACGAATATGCTGGTAAGGATGTATCGGGCGAGGTGAACGGTTTAGGCGACAAAGTAGCCAGTCATCGATACAAGCTTTGTGCCGACATCGATGGAGCAATTCCGACTGCAAAGAAAGACGACCCTCTGCCGAAACTGAAGAACCACACATCCTCCGGGCTTGACGGGTTAGCCAAGGGTGTCGTCAACAAGTAACAGGAGCGCCGCATGTCCTTAAGAGCAATTCAGGCGACGATGATCATTGTGCTTATACTAGCAGTGTGTGGTGCGTGTTCGTCGACCCCCTCGGATTTGAGGCTGGATCAGCGTGAGATCGAGGAAGCAGAGACAGTTGCCCGGGAAGCCTTCAAAGGTATGGGAGGGCCCGAGGATCAGTGGCTCTCGGCTGCAACAGTGAAAGATTATGTGGCTTACGGCTCAATTGAGTGGGAGGTGGCGAATATTCGATTTTCTGACGGAAGTACACTGATCGTTGTCAGCTCGAAAACCCAATCCGAGAGTATGTCGCTTCGCACTCAGTTGGCCCATAACATCGGACGGAAGGTGCAGATAATGACTCGCAAGTCCGCCGAAGTCACGGGACATGCAGTCAAGGTAGCGACAGGCATCTATGCACTAGAGTAGGGGATGACGCTCACCTGTCGCGTATAATATGATGCATCCGTTCTCTCGCGTAGACACTGATAGGACAAGGGTCGAAGTGCGGTGATGTAGGGCTATACCGCTCCCCTTGAAGTTGCAACCACCCTTGAGAGCGCCTTCAATGGTGCTGGGAGGGTGGAGTCGTGGCTGTTGGGCCGGGCGGATTCCTGACAGTTTAGACCGGGCGCATGCCTGACACTTTCCTCTTGTACAACTTCCCCTTTGACGTTGCACGGTTACTGCCGATCGGCCTCAACTCACGTTTGCGTTCGTCGAATGTCGCCAGCTCCAGGCTTCCGAACTTCAGGCGCCACTCGCCGTCCTCCACTTCCACAGCACCTACCAACTCGTTGCCCAGCGCCTCGCTCAGGTACACTTGCACGCCTCTCAGCCTCAGCGTTCCCTCCGGCTTCACGCGCCGCTTCTCGTAATGGCCGGGATACTCCGGATCAGCCAACTCTCCCGGATACTCGCGCAGCGAAACCTCGTACCGGCTCGCCGGCGTCGCACCATCGAGCGCCTCGTGCGGCCGTTCAAAGTTGAACTCCTCCACCCAATCGTTGAAGCGTCCCTGCTGGCGCTTCATGTTCGACGCCGGCGGTCTGGCCGTTTCGGCCTTCAGCGTCCGGTGCATGCGCTCGTGACGCCCGTTCTCCTGCGGTTTGCCCGGCCGGATGCGCTGTAGCGTGATCCCCAGCTTGAGCCACCACACGCCCAGTCTCGTCAGCCTGGCCGCGCCGGTGCTCGCAAAGGGCGTCCCGTTGTCGCTGCGGATGGCGTCGGGAAGGCCGTAGCGCTTGAAGGTCTGCTCGAAGCTGTGTCTTGCGCTGTCGTGTCTGGTTCCGTCATGGCCCTCGCAGCACAGGATCATGCGCGAGCATGCGTCGGTCACGGTCAGCGGGTAGCACAGGTTGCCGTCGCCCAGCCTGAATTGACCCTTGTAGTCCACGCACCACACGCTGTTCGGCCCACCCGAGATCGCGCCGCTGCCGCCGTCACTATGACGGCGGCGGCAGCGGCGCCCGGGCTGGACAAGGCCTGCCCGTTTCAGGATGTCGTTCATCGTGCTCAGCGCTGGCAGCTCGATGCCGGGGTGGACGCGCTCCAGCAAAGGCCGCAGCTTCTTCGGGCCCCAGGTGGGGTGAGCCTTGCGGGCCGCAACGATCAGCGTACAGATATCGGCAGACGTTTCGTTGGGGTGGCTGTGGGCGGCCCTGCTGCGGTCTTCGAGGGCCGGATAGCCGCCTTGCTTGAAACGGCGAATCCACAGGTGGCCGGTCTCGCGGGTGATGCCGTAGGTCGCGCAGAGACCGCTGACGGAGCCCTTTTCGGCAATCAAGTCGTTGATGAAGTTGATTCGTTCGGTCACAGGACAGGTCTCTTTCCAGGGCATCGGCAGTCTCCTTGCCGCCCAGGTTACCTGTCAGGCATCCGCCCGGTTCAAAGTGTCAGGCATCCCCCGGTTCGTACCGGCAAGCGAGGTACCGTATCTGTTCGACGGAACACACCTTGACGGGACAGAAGGTGTGCTTCGTTGAACAGTTACTTCTGGGAACTGGCCGTGGATGAGTGGCGGCCGGCTGGGACTACGATCGGGAGTTCAGTCATTGGAACGGCCTGTAGGAGAGCGCCCCTTTTGCCCCATCTATCTGCTGGTGGTGCGATGGGACCGGCGCAAAACGCCTGACCTGGAACCTCTGACTCGCCCTGTGAAATCCAAGCTCTATGATGTGACCGGTGACCCCCGAGCTATAATCTGGTGCATGGTTGGCTTACCTCAACATGCCAGTAGGTCATCCCTCGTGCCAGGCAGACAGGGATTTATCTTGCCTCACTTCAGTCTTCAACAGTTGGAACGGGCACGGGGCACTTGCGAGGCCCACCGCGTCGACGTGTCAAGCCGGTCCTCCGCGGCTACGCCAACTGCCCAAAAAAACAAGCATTCCCAGAAAGCGGGCAATTACTACTGCTGGAACAGAACCTACGATCCATCGACAGGCCGTTGGACGACCCCAGATGCGGCCGCGACGCCATGGGGCAATCTACTGGACTACTCCAAGAGCAACCCCGTTTACAGCACCGATCCAAGCGGAAACACAATCGAAGTTGTTGGAGACGACGATTACAAGCGGAACGTTCTTCAGGCCATATGGCAGCTTTGCCCGCACACAAATGCTGACATTCTGGTGGATCATGGAACAATTATGTATCCACCCGACCTCTGTTCAGGATACTGGATCATGTACCACGGTTGCGGGCCTGATGGAGGTAAGCAGATTCAGTACGTCGGCGGATACTCCGCAGAAGGGCACGAAGTGGGGTGCAACCTCGTTCGATGCCTCCTTTGTTCAGAGAAGAAGTTCGTCATCGAGGAAGACGGCGCACACGTGACACCGGACAAACGCGCCGCGGCGAAGGCCAAATCCGTGGTAGAAGACGGAGACAAAGAGGGCGACGTTATCGAGCCCAATGAACTTGGCGGTACGGGCGCAACAATCGGGATGCCGAGAATCCCGGTCCGCCACTGGATATCCAGGAAACCCGATGGCACTAAATGCCATTTCAAACCCAGCTTTCCCCGTTTGATTGCGCACGAATTCGGTCATGCCTGCGCGATGAGCCGCGGAGAACAACGGCCGACAGGTACGGGATCCTGTTCGGCACCCGGGTTCAACAATATGGACGAGTGGCATACGATAAAGAACTGGGAAAATCCTATCGCTAAGGAGTTGGCAAATGCCGGCTATGCTGGGGAAACTGGGAGAGAGAGGATTGACTCTGGCGCGGTCACACCGAAAGGTGATCCAGCGTTTGGAACAGGCAAGCGGATTGACCCGTGTTAAGTTCCTGGCACTGGCCATCGTTCTTCTGGCTGCATCGAATTGTAGCAAAACCAGTATTGAGCAAGCAGGTGCGAAGTCAGAGCAAAGTCGGTCATGTGCTGACGCCAAAGCGTATAGCCCACTTGTACAGCATCGGAGCGTGGAGGGGTTTTCTCAAGTTGTTGAGGTAGCCTTACCACCCCAAGAAGTGCTTCCTGGCGACTTTTACATCGTCGACCTTGACACGCCACCCTGGTCGTGGACGGACTTTTGCGTCGATTGCGGGCAAGCGGTCCAAAGAGGGCTAGTTGGAATAACTGAGAGGCAGGGGCTCGCTTATGGCTGCAGCGTAGAACTCACGGATGCCGCCATAGATGCACTGGCCGCCACACCGGCCGTAGTGAAAGTCGACCTGGCGGCCGAGGCAACCTACAATTCTCATATAATCACCGGAATTACGAGAGTACGCTCGCTTGCATCTGTATCTTTATATGAACCTCGAGGTACGCGCGCGCTTCTGAATGCCTTGTCTGGAGTCGAATCCCTGGAGTCAATTCGAGTGAATGCCCTGCTTGACACCCCGCGGGATGCGGAGCTTTCCACTCTGGCGCACCTACCGAGGCTCAAGCGGATAGCTTTGGAAAACTGCTGGGCACTGACCGGCGAGTTTCTGACGAGCTTTTATGATGGCAACCTTGAGGGGCTGACAATCCGCGGCGATCCTTATCACGACCTGGAGGAACTTGTCCCGCTTTCGGACTCGATTATTGATTATGCGGAAAGAGCAGGCATAGACGTGCTCGAGCTGAGTCATTGCGCGGTGGCTGACACGCTAAGGCTGAGCGTGAGTCGTGAGAGAATGGCGTTCAAAGAACTCACCATCAATCACTTGGTTGTCGCTACGAGAGGGCCAAGCAAGGACCAGTACCGATCTGCGCTCCCCGACACAATCGCTATGTCGCTGCCAGCAAATCTGGAGTCCTTTGGATTCGGTGGATACCTGGTGCCCCAGGAAGTTGCCATGAGTGTTCTAAAGGAAGTGTCGGGAGTCTCGACACTGGCAATTCACGGACTGTTGATCAATGAGCAGGACCTGATTTCGGTGCTCATAGATTCCCATGCCCGACTGACTCACCTCAGGCTGCCCGAACGGCATTTATCATTAAAAGGCCTCGAACGCCTGCTTGCTGAGTTGAGGAACCTATCGTCGATATCATTTGTTATCGCTAGACAGGACTACGATGACGTGGCTCTTGCGAGACTTAAGGCAATGTACCCTAAAGTCAGCATAGCGGTCGAAGTTGCAAGCTAGCACCGAAGGATGTACACAGTGAACGAGTCGGTCAAACGGTGCAGCGCCAACCTCTGAACCTGGCTACAAGATAAGATCGCAAGGACCAACTTAAGCCGCTACACCGGTTTTTTCCAGTATGAGATCTAAGGGCTGACTTAGATAGTAGTCATATACACCAGCTAGGTTCAGATACCTTGTCTCGTCAATGTGTTCGTGGTCGTACAAACACTCATTCAGTCGCCGCTATTCTGCCTGCCGTCCCTATCGCGTGATAGTAGATCCCGGATGCGTATCCCGTCGTTTGGTAGAACGATTAGCTCAAAGGGCCGACTCGTTTCCGCCACTCTGAAGTCTCCCTTTGCCGACCGGCCAACATAAAGAACAACCGTCCCTGAAGAGGACTCCCAAACATAAGGCGATCCAACTGGAGTTGGGAATGTCTCAGCTTTGTGCTCGTCAGCGTGATCGCCTACAAGCCGGGACTTGCGAGAGTATTCACATTCCGCTAGGACGCGCAGCACCGATTCAATCTCTGCTTGACTCACGCTGGCCACGTCGTTGCTAGGCGGCCGATCATGCTGAGCTACTCCCAGAGTTGGCCGACCGAACAAGCCGTCGATCTCCGTGATTCGCTCACCGTGGCTACCACACGTGGAAGCGCAACCGGCAGTAACTGCCCCTACGACGACGATCAAAAGAAACGGTACCATGAGTCGCGCAAAGCTGAACCCCGAATACCTGCAGCCCTTGGCTATGTTCGTGGTATTACTGTTTCTTTTCATAATCGAAGTTTCCTCCCTTCACCCGCAACTGCGCGCTCTTGCATTTTCCGTCACAGTCTTCATAGTCAGCCTGATAGAACACCGTGTAGTTGAATCCTGACCCTTTCACGCCGGAATTCTCCAGCGAAATGTCTGTAAGCTCCGTTCCCATCACATTCTCCAGTTCTTGGTCGAGCTTGATTACGGACACCTTCATCTCCTCACTCGAAGATTCCTTCAACTCTGTTCCCAAGTCCACGAGCCAAGTGCCTTCCGTAATTTTTCTTCGACGCTTGAGGCCGTTGTCATTGATGTACTCCTCATCCAGATGTGTCTGCGCAATCAAGAACTTGTTCGCGCGAGTCACGACTATGCGCCGAAGACCTCCGTGCGAATCGCATGCTGCTTCGCCACGCTCCTTGAGGGTCTTGACCTTAATGCCTCCCTCAGCCTTCCCCGCTGCCTGGCCGTCTCTTACGGTTCTTCTTCCAAATACCTCTGCCACGGCCAGTTTAGTGCGACTAATGAAACCGTCACAACAGATAAAATCCTCCACCTGTGTGACGAGTTGCACAAGACGATTGCCTGCTTCATACTCGGCCTTCGTGAGGTGCACGTTCAGAATTGCCTTGAATCCGGTGCAGTCAAACTCGGTCTCATTATCAGATACTTCCACTTTCTCGTATCCCTTGGGGAGTAATCCTGCAGGATCTGTCAACTGTGCCGGACATTCACCGGAATAGGAATACAAGTTCGTCCAAGGGCTGGTTGCCGGGTCGGGAGTGGTCCATCTTCCTGTGCCGAGAATTCCGGCGTGAAAGGGTCAGGATTCAACTACACGGTGTTCTATCAGGCTGACTATGAAGACTGTGACGGAAAATGCAAGAGCGCGCAGTTGCGGGTGAAGGGAGGAAACTTCGATTATGAAAAGAAACAGTAATACCACGAACATAGCCAAGGGCTGCAGGTATTCGGGGTTCAGCTTTGCGCGACTCATGGTACCGTTTCTTTTTGATCGTCGTCGTAGGGCAGTTACTGCCGGTTGCGCTTCCACGTGGGTAGCCACGGTGAGCGAATCACGGAGATCGACGGCTTGTTCGGTCGGCCAACTCTGGGAGTAGCTCAGCATGATCGGCCGCCTAGCAACGACGTGGCCAGCGTGAGTCAAGCAGAGATTGAATCGGTGCTGCGCGTCCTAGCGGAATGTGATGCACTCATGAAGTCCCGGCTTGTAGGCGATCACGCTGACGAGCACAAAGCTGAGACATTCCCAACTCCAGTTGGATCGCCTTATGTTTGGGAGTCCTCTTCAGGGACGGTTGTTCTTTATGTTGGCCAGGTCGGCAAGGGAGACTTCAGAGTGGCGCGCGAGCAGGTGTTGCTTTGAACTAATCGTTCTGCACCAAACGACAGGATACGCATCCGGAGATCTACTATCACGCGATAGGGACGGCAGAGCAGAATAGCGGCGACTGAATGGGTGTTTGTGCGACCACGAACACATTGACGAGACAAGGTATCTGAACCTAGCTGGTGTATATGACTACTATCTAAGTCAGCCCTTAGATGTCAGGCTGGAAACAGAACAGGTGTGGCGGCAAAGTTGGTCATACGATCTTATCTTGTAGCCAGGTTCAGAGGTTGGCGCTGCGCCGTTTGACCAACTCTGTTTCCCTGTAGTGCATCCTTCGGTGCTAGCCACAGCTTCGACCGCTATACTGACTTTGGGGGTAGGATGCCTATAAGTCTCGCGAGAACCACGTCATCATAGTCCTGTCTAGCGATAACAAATGGTATCGACGATAGGTTCCTCAACTCAGCAAGCAGGCGTTCGGGGCCTTTTAATGATAAATGCCGTTCCGGGCAGCCTGAGGTGAGTCAGTCGGGCATACCGGAATCTATGACACCGAAATCAGGTCCTGCTCATTGATCAACAGTCCGTGAATTGCCAGTGTCGGGGCTCCCGACACTTCCTTTAGAACATATCCTCATGGCAACTCCTGGGGCACCTGGTGTCCACCAATCAAAGGACTCCAGATTTGCTCATGACAGCGACATAGCGATTGTCGGGAGCGCAGATCGGTACTGGTCCTGCTTGGCCCTCTCGTAGCGACAACCAAGTGATTGATGGTGAGTTCTTTGAACGCCATTCTCTCTGACTCACTCTCAGCCTTAGCGTAGTCAGCCACCACCAATGAGTCAGCTCGAGCACGTCTATGCCTGCTCTTTCCGCATAATCAATAATCCCGAGTCCGAAAGCGGGACAAGTTCCTCCCAGGTCGTGATAAGGATCGCCGTATTGTCAGCCCCTCAAGGTTGCCATCATAAAAGCTCGTCAGAAGCTTTCGCCGGTTAAGTGCCCAGCAGTTTTCCAAAGCTATCCGCTTGAGCCTCAGTAGGTGCGCCAGAGTGGAAAGCTCCGCATCCATGAGGGTGTCAAGCAGGGCATTCACTCAGTTGACTCCAGGATTCGACTCCCAGACAAGGCATTCAGAAGCGCGCGCGCGTACCTCGAGGTTCATATAAGGAATACCAGATGCAAGCGAGCGTGCTCTCGTAATTCCGGTGATTATATGAGAATTGTAGGTTGCCTCGGCCGCCAGGTCGACTTTCACTACGGCCGGTGTGGCGGCCAGTGCATCTATGGCGGCATCCGTGAGTTCTACGCTGCAGCCATAAGCGAGCCCCCTGCCTCTCAGTTATTCCAACTAGCCCTCTTTGGACCGCTTGCCCGCAATCGACGCAAAGTCCGTCCACGACCAGGGTGGCGTGTCAAGGTCGACGATGTAAAAGTCGCCAGTTAGCACTTCTTGGGGTGGTAAGGCTACTCAACAACCTGAGAAACCCTCCACGCTCCGATGCTGTACAAGTGGGCTATACGCTTTGGCGTCAGCACATGACCGACTTTGCTCTGACTTCGCACCTGCTTGCTCAATACTGGTTTGCTACAATTCGATGCAGCCAGAAGAACGATGGCCAGTGACAGGAACTTAACACGCAGGTCAATCCGCTTGCCTGTTCCAAACGCTGGATCACCTTTCGGTGTGACCGCGCCGGAGTCAATCCTCTCTCCCAGTTTCCCCAGCATAGCCGGCATTTGCCAACTCCCTTAGCGATAGATTTTCCCAGTTCTTTATCGTATGCCACTCGTCCATATTGTTGAACCCGGGTGCCGAACAGGATCCTCCGTACCTGTCGGCAGTTGGTTCTCATGGCCCATCGCGCAGACATGACGAATTCGTGCTGGGCAATCAAACGGAAAGTTGGGTTTTGAAAATGGCATTAGTGCCATCCCAGAGGTTTCCTGGATATCCAGTGGCGGACCGGGATTCCTCGGCATCCCGATTGTTGCCGCCCGGCCGCCAAGTTCATTGGGCTCGATAACGTCGCCTCTTTTTGTGCCGGCTTCAACAAGTATGGCCTTCGCCAGCCGCAGCGCGTTTGGTCTCAAAGTCGCGGGAGCCGTCTTCCTCGATGATTCGAACTTCTTCTCTGATCAAAGGAGGCACAAAAACGAGGGTTACACCCCACTTCGTAGCCTCCTTCCCTGCAGAGTATCCGCCGACTTACTGAATCTGCTTACCCCCATCTAGCCCGCAACCGTGTACAGTGATCCCGGTATCCTGAACAGAGGTCGGGTGGTACATAAAATTGTTCCATGATCCACCTGAATGTCCCGTGCATATTTGTGTGGGCAACCGCTGGCCATATAAAGGGCCCGTAAAGAACGTTCCGCTTGTAATCGTCGTCTCCAACAACTTCGATTGTGTTTCCCGCTTGGATCGAGTGCTGTAAACGGGGTTGCTCTTAGAGTAGTCCGGTAGATTGCCCCATTGGGCGTCGCGGCCGCATCTGGGGGGGTCGTCCAACTGCCTATGGTTGAAGCCTTAGGTCTGTTGTTCCAGCAGTAGTAATTGCCCGCTTCTGGGGAATGCTTGTTTTTTGGGCAGTTGGCGTAGCGCGGAGGACCGGCTTGACACGTCGACGCGGTGGGCCTCACAAGTGCCCCCGTGCCCGTTCCAACTGTTGAAGACTGAAGTGAGAGTAAGATAAATCCCTGTCTGCCTGGCACGAGGGATGACCTACTGGGCATGTTGAGGTAAGCCAACCATGCACCAGATTATAGCTCGGGGGGTCACCGGTCTACATCATAGAGCTTGGATTTCAGAGGGCGAGTCAGAGGTTCCAGGTCAGGCGTTTTGCGCCGGTCCCATCGCACCACCAGCAGATAGATGGGGCAAAAGGGGCGCTCTCCTACAGGCCGTTCCAATGACTGAACTCCCGATCGTAGTCCCAGCCGGCCGCCACTCATCCACGGCCAGTTCCCAGAAGTAACTGTTCAACGAAGCACACCTTCTGTCCCGTCAAGGTGTGTTCCGTCGAACAGATACGGTACTCCTCGCTTGCCGGTACGAACCGGGGGGATGCCTGACACTTTGAACCGGGCGGATGCCTGACAGGTAACCTGGGCGGCAAGGAGACTGCCGATGCCCTGGAAAGAGACCTGTCCTGTGACCGAACGAATCAACTTCATCAACGACTTGATTGCCGAAAAGGGCTCCGTCAGCGGTCTCTGCGCGACCTACGGCATCACCCGCGAGACCGGCCACCTGTGGATTCGCCGTTTCAAGCAAGGCGGCTATCCGGCCCTCGAAGACCGCAGCAGGGCCGCCCACAGCCACCCCAACGAAACGTCTGCCGATATCTGTACGCTGATCGTTGCGGCCCGCAAGGCTCACCCCACCTGGGGCCCGAAGAAGCTGCGGCCTTTGCTGGAGCGCGTCCACCCCGGCATCGAGCTGCCAGCGCTGAGCACGATGAACGACATCCTGAAACGGGCAGGCCTTGTCCAGCCCGGGCGCCGCTGCCGCCGCCGTCATAGTGACGGCGGCAGCGGCGCGATCTCGGGTGGGCCGAACAGCGTGTGGTGCGTGGACTACAAGGGTCAATTCAGGCTGGGCGACGGCAACCTGTGCTACCCGCTGACCGTGACCGACGCATGCTCGCGCATGATCCTGTGCTGCGAGGGCCATGACGGAACCAGACACGACAGCGCAAGACACAGCTTCGAGCAGACCTTCAAGCGCTACGGCCTTCCCGACGCCATCCGCAGCGACAACGGGACGCCCTTTGCGAGCACCGGCGCGGCCAGGCTGACGAGACTGGGCGTGTGGTGGCTCAAGCTGGGGATCACGCTACAGCGCATCCGGCCGGGCAAACCGCAGGAGAACGGGCGTCACGAGCGCATGCACCGGACGCTGAAGGCCGAAACGGCCAGACCGCCGGCGTCGAACATGAAGCGCCAGCAGGGACGCTTCAACGATTGGGTGGAGGAGTTCAACTTTGAACGGCCGCACGAGGCGCTCGATGGTGCGACGCCGGCGAGCCGGTACGAGGTTTCGCTGCGCGAGTATCCGGGAGAGTTGGCTGATCCGGAGTATCCCGGCCATTACGAGAAGCGGCGCGTGAAGCCGGAGGGAACGCTGAGGCTGAGAGGCGTGCAAGTGTACCTGAGCGAGGCGCTGGGCAACGAGTTGGTAGGTGCTGTGGAAGTGGAGGACGGCGAGTGGCGCCTGAAGTTCGGAAGCCTGGAGCTGGCGACATTCGACGAACGCAAACGTGAGTTGAGGCCGATCGGCAGTAACCGTGCAACGTCAAAGGGGAAGTTGTACAAGAGGAAAGTGTCAGGCATGCGCCCGGTCTAAACTGTCAGGAATCCGCCCGGCCCAACAGCCACGACTCCACCCTCCCAGCACCATTGAAGGCGCTCTCAAGGGTGGTTGCAACTTCAAGGGGAGCGGTATAGCCCTACATCACCGCACTTCGACCCTTGTCCTATCAGTGTCTACGCGAGAGAACGGATGCATCATATTATACGCGACAGGTGAGCGTCATCCCCTACTCTAGTGCATAGATGCCTGTCGCTACCTTGACTGCATGTCCCGTGACTTCGGCGGACTTGCGAGTCATTATCTGCACCTTCCGTCCGATGTTATGGGCCAACTGAGTGCGAAGCGACATACTCTCGGATTGGGTTTTCGAGCTGACAACGATCAGTGTACTTCCGTCAGAAAATCGAATATTCGCCACCTCCCACTCAATTGAGCCGTAAGCCACATAATCTTTCACTGTTGCAGCCGAGAGCCACTGATCCTCGGGCCCTCCCATACCTTTGAAGGCTTCCCGGGCAACTGTCTCTGCTTCCTCGATCTCACGCTGATCCAGCCTCAAATCCGAGGGGGTCGACGAACACGCACCACACACTGCTAGTATAAGCACAATGATCATCGTCGCCTGAATTGCTCTTAAGGACATGCGGCGCTCCTGTTACTTGTTGACGACACCCTTGGCTAACCCGTCAAGCCCGGAGGATGTGTGGTTCTTCAGTTTCGGCAGAGGGTCGTCTTTCTTTGCAGTCGGAATTGCTCCATCGATGTCGGCACAAAGCTTGTATCGATGACTGGCTACTTTGTCGCCTAAACCGTTCACCTCGCCCGATACATCCTTACCAGCATATTCGTATTTCCGTACTCCGGAAGTACCGATTTTGTCGATTGGAATTGTTTTGCCGCAGAGCTTCAAGCTGCTTGTCTGTGAGAGAACTCCGAAACTAGCTGCCGTGCCAAAATCAATTACCTTTTCGTTTTTTACTCCCTTCGCGGTCCAGGATGTAAAGTCCGCGGTAACACACAGTTTCAGTTTCTCACATAGGCAGCACTTACCTTCACATACTCTCCTGTCCTTGATGTGTGCGTCGCCAGCCTTGCCTTCCCAACCTTCTCCACGAAGGGTCGAGTTTACAGCTGCCAACACTCCTCCTAGATTGATCTCTCTAGCATCGATCGCACGTTTGTCGTTGAGTTTGAACCACTCTTTGTAGCTCCACAAATACTTGTATCTTCTGGTTTTGGCTAAAAATAAGATCTTGACGGCCTCGTCTTGGTTGATATAGTCCCCGCGCCCCGTCCCTCCCCATACCCCACCTACAAAAGTGCCTCGTTTTCTTTTTTTATTTGATTTTGTGGGTTTTTGGTTCCAAACTTCAAGCCCTCGGTCCCGGGCTCCAATCTCAGTGACCCCGGAATCCACTTGGGTCGGTAAGATCAACAAGGGGACCCCCGCGAAAAGCTGGAATGTTGTACCAAGGAGTCATCGCCGGGTCAGGCGTTGTCCAACTAGCGGTTGAGGGTTCATAGGTTCTGTTCCAGCAGTAGTAACTGCGTTTGTGCTCCAGCCCAGGCTCTGGATCGACGTAGAATCCAGCCATGGGCGGAATGTACTCGTAGCCGGCCCACAACCACTTGCTGCTGGTGCACAGGGCGTCAGGGTCGATGGTTCCCGTAGACGGGACAACATGTGGGGGCGCAAACAACCAATAACGGTCATCCGCGGCCGCCAAGTATTGCGCGTTGCCCTTCACTGTGATCGTGGTCGCGGTGCTCGCGATGATCTCGATGTAGTCGAAGTCCTCAACCTTCGGGCTGATCAACCAGCCCACCATGTGCTCCTGGAAATCCGCTCCAGTGTCGGCGAACACTGTTGTGTCGTCACTGGGATCTTCAGGAGTGCTGTTGTCGTCGAACACGGGGGCGCTGGTCCAGACACCAGCTGTGTGATAGGTGCCCGAGGTCGCGACGTTGGTGTCCACGAAGTCGTAAACGACAAAGGACAAGTCGCCTTCCACAATCGCGTCATAGGCCTCGCTGGTGGCTTCGTCGATCGTGATGGTTGTGCTGTTGTTGCCGAGGATGGTCCTGACGATGAACTGTCCGTTCGCGGGATCTGCGACGGCGAGTTGCATGCCCTTGAACTCGTCCGTCGTGAAGCTCGCTCCGGTGATCGCGATGGATGTCAACGGCATGTTGGTCGAACTGCCCTCATTCACGTCATCATGATCGCCGTCGAATGCGATGATGCGTTCGACGGGCCTGCCGTAGTCCAGATAAACCTCATCGAGCAGCTTGATGCCGGCGTCGTCGGCCATGCCTATCAAGCTACCAAGTTGGTCCTCGTAGCGGTACTTCCACTTGTCGGATCCCGTGTCCGGGTCCACGAGGTCGAGTATGCGCATGGTTCCGTGCCCGCCTCCGCCTGTTGGGAAGGCCAGCGTAAAGGGACTCATTGTGCTCCCGCTCAGGCTGCCGTGCGCGCCCGGGCCGAAGACGGACATGACATGGTTGGTCACCGTGCTGCTGTCGTCAATCTGGCGCACCTCGAGTGTTGGCGCGCCGTTGTTGTTGCAACCGCACTTCTGACAGAACGGGTCGTAGCAGTAGCAGAGCGTGTCAAACAGATGGTAGCTGGCCTCATAGAAACGCTGCTCGGTTCTGCGTCTTCCCTGGTTGTCGTAAGAGTAGCGACGTTCTGGATTGTCGCTGTCAGCCTCCTCGGTGATGACTTGCCCTTTGTAGTCGTAGGTGGAGTCAAGATCGCGTGTCGGGTCGGTAGTGAGTTGTTCAATGGCGTCGTAGGTGTAGCTCGCGCCGTCCACGGCCGTGTACTGGTTGGTGTCGCTGTTCGCCGTGTAGCCGTAGTCGTACACCGTGGTGGGCGTCAGTTGGTCGTCATAGTCCACCACATTGGTGCGGTTGCCGCGGGGGTCCAGCGTGTAGTTCCGACGCAGGCCCCAGTTGGCAGGTGTGTTGGCCGGATTGCCGTAGGTGGCGAGATTGCCACCCGACAGGTCAACACCAAAGTAGGTCTTGGCTAACCTTTCGGCTTCGTCGTAGCGGAAGACGTTGCCGTTGGCGCCTTCATGGTCGCGGCTTTCAGCCGTGACCAGCCCGCGGATGTCGTGGCGGCGATTGGTGGCCCAGAGCGTACGGCCGTTGCCGAATTCCGTGTGTTCGACACGCTCGCAGAACTGGGTAGCGCCACCGCATCCGCAACCGCTGGCTTCGTACGTGTAGCTGGTGCGGGTGCCGTTGCCGTAGGTGCGTTCCACGATACGGCTTGGGCCACCATATACGTAGGCTGCGATCTGCAAGTTGTTGCTTACGTCGTAGGAAGCGCTCAGGCGGTCGAGCTGATCCTTGAGGTGCTCGACGCGCCGACCGTTACTGTAGACGGTGGCAGTGTTGAAGCCCGTCGCGTCGTACTCAGCCTTTGTCGTCCAGGTCCCAAGATATGCTCCCTGGTAATCACAGATGGTCTGGTCGTGGACTTCGGGCTGGCTCTGGGTGTTGTACTGCCAAGCGCTGGCGGTGATCAACTCGCCGTCGGCGTAGTTGCTGCAGGCGGTGAGGCGACCCAGGCCGTCGAACTCGTAGCTCTCATAGTCTGTACCGACGATGCCGCTGCCCCGGACGATGTTGCGGTAGCTGACCAGGTTGCGTGCGTCGTAGGTGTCCGTGACGGCTGTGCCCAGGGGATCCGTCCATCCAATTCTGTTGCCGTTGACATCATACCGGTGTGTGAAGATGTCACCGTCCGGACGGCGCATTGTGATGAGCCTTGAGCGCTCGTCGTAGACGTACTCGGTTTCCTGGTAGGTAGTGTCGCCGGGGTTGCGCTTGATGGCGCGGGTGAGGGTGCGGCCGTCGTCGTCGTACTCGAACATGGTGTGGATGTCGTCCGTGCCGGCCTCCTCGGTGCTGTCGGTTACGCGGCTCAGCAGGTCGTAGTTGGTGCTGACGGTGTTGCCCGCGGCGTCGGTGCTGACCGTTACGCGGCCCCAGCCGTCGCGCTTGGTGTAGCCGCTGGTATCAAACGTTGCGCTCCAGCGGCGGTCGCGCACTTCCCAGGCGACGTCGCTGCGGTTGAGGATGTAGCTGACGTGGGAGGGCTCGCTGGCCCCGTTGAGGCCGTTGGTTTCGATGTAGTCAACCTGCTCCGTGGCGCCGTTGGCGTTGTATGTGTACAGGGTGCGATTACCAACGGCGTCGCGGGTCTCCGTGGTGCGGTTGGCGGCGTCGTAGTAGCTGGTGTGGGTGACGCCGTTGTCGTTGGTGCTGCTGATCATGCGAGAGTTCTTGTCGAACACCGTGGTGCTGGTGTTCCAGCCATCGCCGATGGGGATGCCGTTGTGGTCCTTGGCCAATCGCGCGGAGACGTAAGCGCGATTGATCTGGTCGTAAGTGGAGGTGCTCTGAACCAGCAGGGTGCCGAACACGTCATAGGCGCTGCTGGTGGTCACGTTGCTGCTGGAGTCATAGGCGCTGGTGCGGTAATTCCCGCCGGCATCGGTAACCTTGGTGGTGCGGTCGAAGCCGTCGTAAACGTAGGTGGTCGCGTTACCCAGGGCGTCATAGCTGGTGGATACGTTGCCGTTGGCGTCGTAATCGGTCTGGTACGTGCCTTGCACGTCGGAATCAGCGCCGGCAATGCGCTGGAACACAAGATCGCGCTCGTCGTACCGCGTTTTGTTTCGGTTACCGAGAGGGGAGACGGATTCGATGACGTTGTAGTTTGAATCGTATCTCGTTTCGCTGGCGACGCGGTAAACAGCGGAGCCGGCCGTCTGGTCGCGCGTAACCTTGGTCTGGTAGTTCAGCAGGTTGTGCTCATAGGTGGTCTCAACCCACGTCGCAGCCATGGCGCTGGAAGCCTTGCTGAAAGTGCCCGGCGTGATCAGGTCGCCGGGGACGCTGGGCGATGTGCCTGAGTCGGTGATGTACTCCTGATAAGAGTGGGTGAGGTTACCGTTGGGATCGAAGTAGCGGTAGCTGTCCACACTGACGAGACTGTAATCGACGGGGTCCCCCACCTCGTACTTGCCTGTCACGTGCCAGGTTTGGTTCAGCTCGTTGACCTCATAGGCCGTCTTGTAGTCGTCCTTGGTGGCGCCGGATTCGAAGGCTCGCGGCGACCAGGAGGCCGTGAGGTTGCCCACGGGGTCGTATTCGAATTCGGATGTTAAATCCAGCTCGCCCCAGGCGCTGATGCGCTGGTACAGGAAACCGTTGTGGCTGCCGGATGTGTAGTATTTCAGGTAGGTGACGTTGCCTTCGCCATCCACCATGGTGACCGGCTGGCCGAATTCGTTGTAGGTCGTGCGGGTGGTGATGGCGGCGCTGGAGGCCATGGAGCCCGTGATGGTGGGCGAGGTGACCAGCACCAGGTTGCCAGCGTCGGCACCGTTGCCGGCTGATTCTTCGTAGTCGTAGCTGTAGGAGGTGGTGTTGCCTCTTGGGTCGGTGACAGTTTTGACGAACTGGTACCGCGGCTCGTAGGTGTAGCTGGTGACGATATCCGACTCGGAGCCCAGAGCTTCGTCCGAGCGCGTCACGCTCAATACGTTGCCCGCGGCCATGGGATCGCTGGCTTCGTCGTAGACGGCGTAGTCCTCTCCGCTGAGCCAGCCGTCACCGGAGAGGCTGAAGCCGTCGCTCTCAATGGTGATGGTGGTAGCGTCGTTGTCCACGATGGGATAGTAGGCGTACTCTCCGGCGTTGCTGCCCATGCGCAGGGTCATGCCGATGAAGGCGTCAGGCGTCCAGGACTTGCCTGTGTCCGTAAGAACGGTGGCGCTGGGATTGCTCGTGCAGGTGCCACTGGTTTGGCTCGCGCCCTCCGGATATTGGTAGGTGACCTTGTTTCCGCGCGGGTAGGTGATGGTGAGAATTTCGTGGTTGGAGTTATAGGTGAACACGGTGTCGAAGCTGGTGGGGTCGCCACTGCGCAGCTTGGAGAGCACATTGGTTACCGTCGAATGCACGATCGGCTCATCCGTGTCCACTGAGTAGAAGCCGGTGTATCGCTTGACTGTTGTCGCCCGGCCGGTGCCGTCGATCGTGTAATCCGTACGGTGGCCGTTGCGGTCGATCTCATGGATCAGGGTTGAGCTCTCGTAGCGCAGGCGGATGAACGCGGACTTGGTGATGTGGGAGTCCAGCACGTCGGCCTCGTCGCCCAGCTTCTGGTCGATCACGCGGTCACTGGAGTCATAGAAGTTCTCCAGGTAGGCAACGGGCTCGCTGCTTTCGGCGAACTCGCGCGGGTTGATGCAGCGGGTCAGGTTGTGCGCGCTGTCGTAGGCGTAGCCGTAAGTGGTGCGCGCGTAGGGTGAGCCATCGTAGCGGCTGGTGGTCGGCGCTTTCTGTTCGACTAAATTGCCCTCGGAATCGTACTCGTACTCGACTTGGCGCGCGGCCGTGTGGCCCGTCGTGCCGTCGTTCCACATGTTGTCGGATACCGTGTCCACTCGGCCGTGGGTGTGGTAGGCAATCGTAAAGGTCTCGCCCAAGTCGTTGGCGATGGTGGTGAGCTGGCCGGCGTAGTTGTATGTGCACTCGGTCGTGTTGCCGTTGCGGTCGATGCAACGCCATAGGCGACCATCGGAGTTGAATATGCACCGGTGACCGTGCCTGTCTGTCAGGGTGGTAGTTCCGTGGGTACTTTCTCGTGTTGCTTTGACGTAAACACCATCCGGGCTGTCGATCGGTGAGCCATCAAAACCTATCTCGAACTCTTCCGTTCGGCCGTCCGGAGTGTGCCAATCGTAGAGCCAGGACCCCCTAGAACGGTGGTGCGTACAAAACGTTGGAAATAGTGCCCCACCCAGCCGTGACCCAAAGGACCGTCGTAGGTGATCTGACTGCGGTAGAAGCGCGACCAGGAAATGCCCATCATGCGACCGCGCACGGCCAAGTCGGTTTCCGACTTGAAGAACTCGCCGTTGACCAGGAACACGTTGACGCCGCCGATGGCGGGATTGCGCGAGGGCTCATCGTTATTGACCGTCGGCAGGATGTTGGTCGGGTATTCGACGACGACCACGCCAACCTTGGATCCGTTGTTTGTGGTGAAGGTGCGCGGACCGCAAGTTGCGAGCTCGTCCACCGTCACATTCACCGTTAGGTTTGTACTCGTTCCACTCACGCTGTTAACCGTGATGTTGGACCCAAAACTCACTGCCTGGGCCGTGCTCATGCCGGTGCCGGTGACGTACACGTTGACGTTTTTGTCTCCCTGCTTCAGCAACGTGGTGGTTTTCAAGACGATGTTGTTGGTTCCTTCGATATAGCAGCGCCGGCTGACCCATTCCGAGTAAAGCCCGTCATTGTTCCCGACCCGAGCGAAGAATGTGTACTCGCCGGTGTAAGACGTGGACACGTCGCTGCCACCGCCGTTGAATGTCGAGACAGCAACCGAAGAAGTCGGGTAGCTTGTATCCCAGAAACTTGCCACTCCGGACAGGTTTGTGCCCGGAGTTTTGGTGTAACCGGCGACAACTACGTTTCTACTGGCGAAAAGCTCAAGTTTAGACGTATCGATTGCGGAG
This sequence comes from Planctomycetota bacterium, assembly GCA_027493625.1. Classification (GTDB taxonomy): domain Bacteria; phylum Planctomycetota; class UBA8742; order UBA2392; family UBA2392; genus JACKID01. Next base: position 1,041,517 of record JAOSKM010000003.1, read on the forward strand.
CCACTGTTAGCCGAATAGCTAACCTGTAGCGTAAATACTCCGGAAGTGTCGTAGTCGACGGATGGACTGTCGAACTGGATTGTTGGGCGGTTCTCGTTGGAATTGGCCTGCACCGTGAGACTCACTGTCTCTACTTCGTCGTAGGCCGCGATGCCCCAGATGTCGTTTTCGGTGGCCGTTACCGTCCAGGTCCCCGTGGTAGCACTCGACAACGTCGCGTCAACCAAAGCCAGCTTGGCGCTGATGATCAGCGTGTCGTTCACCGTCACACCGCTGCCGCCACCCTTGGTGATGGTGATGCTGGTGGAGCTTTCCCAGTGGGTGTCATCGCCGATCACGCTCAGGGCCAGAACACTGGTGGCGTCCGCATTGTCGGGCGAAACGGCCGAGATGCTCGACGCGGCCGGCGCCAGGGTTCTGGCTTCGCCGCGGTTGCGGCTGAGGGGGGCGTCCTCAGTGGAGTCGTCGATGGTCAGGTAGAAGTAGTAGGTGGTCCCGTTGGTGAGGCTTTCCGCCTCGTCATGGGTGTCCGTCAGCAGACTGCCGTTCACCTTGACGAAGAAGCTGTACGGTGTCCCGCCAAGGTAAACTCCGGAGTAGTCACCGGAGACTCGGATGGTGGTCGACGACGGAACATCATAGACCGTCAACGTCGTGGTACTGGTGGCATCTGGATAGAAGGTCAGGCCCGCCAAGGCGCTGGTGAAACTGACGCCGGAGTTGGTGAACGTGGTATAGCCGCCGGCGTAAGTCGCATCGGATGTCCAGGCGCTGTCGTCGAAGGGTGCTTTGTACAGGTTGAAGCCGTAAGCGCTGGCGTCGACCTGGTCGTTGGCGTCCCAGTCCGCACGGATGCGAGTGTCGCCGAGGGTCAGGCGCAGTCCCGTCGGTGGGGTCAACTCCCAATCGACCTTGTTGTTGCTGTCGCTGTCGAAGGCCTCGCCTTGACCCACTCCGCCGCAGCCGATCATGTTGATGTTGTTGGCAGTGCTGGTGGCCGTCACGTTGAAAGTGCTTGTGCCGTTGACGGACGTGTTGAACTGTACGCCCCGTATCTGGGTCGCGCTCAGGTCGCTTTCCGACTTCCAGTGGATGTGTTGAGTGGAAACATCGTTCTGGAAGATGTTGTCGTTGAACAGGGCCAGCACGCCGTCAGCCTCGACGGTCAGACTTACTTCGTCGAAGGTTGTGTCCGCGCAAGCAAGCACAGCCGGCGCAGCCGCCGCCGTTGAATCCACAATGATCGCGCTGATGTTGGCCGTCAGGTCCTGGATGGTCGCCGAGTTGCGTGTGTCGAAGGTACCCTTGTCCACTGTCAATGATAGCGCGCTGCTACCAGCGAACTTCAGCGTCGAACCTTCCACCACAAACGAACCCGAAGTGGTCGAGTTAGCCCCGTCAAGTGTAAGTGTCGAACCGTCGAGAACCTCGATGGCGCCCGAATTGGTCAGCTTGTGGAAGCTAGCGTTGTAGCCCTGTGTGCGGAGTCTGCCCGAACTTCCCACATGGAGTTCCACGTCCAGAGAAGTAGTACCGTCCAAGGCTCCGGACATGTCCAGCTGGCCCTGCAGGTGCAGGCCATCCCCGGCTCCATCCAGCGTGGACTTGAAGGTCACGCTGCCGCTGGAGTAAGTCCACGGAATGTCTGTGTCTGCCGTGGTTATCTCGAAACCCGCGTTGCTGAAAACGAGCCCGTCAACGGTGCCGTAGAGGTAGGCACGCTCGGCGCGCACGACGATGCTCTCTCCCGCCCAGGTCATGCTGTCGCCGGTGAAATGGAAGACGGCCGCGCCCTTCTCCGTCTCGTCGTCAACGTAGACCCAGAGGACGTCACCAACTTCCAGGGCGTCTGTGGTGACAATGTCAAAGCGCCCATCCACTGAGCTGACGGTTTGGGTGTCGTCCGTGTCGCCGGAGTCAACGCCGTTGATGTACAGGCGCATTGTCTTGCTGTTCAGACCCGCGCCGGCGTTGTTCTGCAACTGGCCGCTTATTGTGTACGAACGTCCAATTCCGAAACCCCATACCGTTGATGACGACCCGTACTCAAAGCCGTCATGTGCGCGGACGTACCAAGTATAGCCCCCTAGAAAAAATTGACCTATCCGGTATGCCGTACGCATCCGGCCAAGTGAGCCTGACGCGTATTGTGTCTCCAGCTGGGACACCATCTCTCGGAATCGGAACCCAGGTGATTCCCGAATCCATAGAAATTTCGAAGCTGTTTCGGGCGTCAATACTGCCGTTGTGGGAAGAAGTACTTGTTGTCCAACTGTTTACCTTCCATTGCATATCCCCACCCAAACCGGCTATGTCAACCGTTACTTCGAAATGCAGCGGATCCTCATTGCTGTCGGCTGGTCTTTCCCAGACCAACACAGGTGTCCAGTCAGTTAGACTGGATGAAGCGGCCGGCGTTCGATTCGAGTTTCCGACCGTTCCGGGAACGGAGTTGGTGCGGAACGTGTGGTAGTACCAAGGCCCGGGGATGTCTCCGGAATTCCAGAGCTTAACTCGAACGTAGTACACCGTGCTCGCGGCCAATGTGGGCGTGAGGCCGATGTCGCTGGAGCTACTGCTGGTCTTGGATCCGTTGTAGAGCAGCGAGCCGAATGCCGGGTCGTCATCGATGTCGATCTCATAGGCGGACTGCGTCTGGCCTTCAAAGTCACTCGCAAAAGTCCATGAGACCGCAATCGAGTCATCGTCGACAATGTGCAACTGGTCAGGCAGCTTGGCAGCGCCAGTTGCGTTAGCGACGCCAAGGTCTGCCGGCCCGGCCGGGCTTCCACCGATCAGCCAGCCAATGTATGGACGGCCCAGGAACGGATCATAGTCCACGTTGGCGTTGACGGCATCTCCGCTGCCTGGTCCAGAGCCGCTGGGTCCGTTGGAGGCGCCCCAGTAACAGTCTTCGGCAAGCATGTTGGTGGCCGTCGAGCCTCCGGACGCGTCATACGCTCCATATGTACTGTTTCCCTGGAACGTACTGCGGTTGGCGATGCACCGCGCTGTCTGAGTACGGGCATCGTATACGCCGTACGTGTTTGCGTTGAACCAGCATTCTTCAAATGTGTACTCACACAGGTTTTCTGAACCACTGGCGATGTAAGCGCCATAGGTCCGGCCGAGGAACGTGCACCTGCGGCAGACTAAAGAAGACGGCGACGCTGGAAGCGACGCACAGTACAGACCGTAGGATGTTCCAGCGGGGTCGCTGGCGAACGTTGTATCCTCAATCAGCACGGTAATGGTCGGGCTTTGGTTGTTCAAGAACTCGTTGAGGCTGATGCAAGCATAACCTCCGAGGAGGCAATGACTGATAGTCAAAGCCCGGGGCACGTTTGAGCCGCAATAGAGATAGATGGTGTTACTGGTGTACGTGCCCGTGATTGAGCAGCGCTCAAAGGTGGCATCGCCTGTGGTGACAGCGCTGTTGAGGTACACCGCATGAGCTCCCGCACCTCCGAATCTGCACTCGGTCATGTGGAAGTCATAAGCCAGTGAGCCGGAACCTACGCTCACCACGCGGTTGCCTGCGGCAACTCCTCTCAGGTCGCTGTCATGGATGTAGACCAGCCCTCCGTTCACCTCGACGCAACGCGCGCTGTTGTATTCCGCTGATGAGCTCGCGTGTCCTAGGTCGGCCCCTTCCAGGTGAATTGCACCGTCCATCGGGCTTTCCAGGCGCACGCCGTAGTTGCAGTGATTCGCCTTCAGGCCTGGAAGGCGCATGGATTTTCCCGAAATCGGTGACGTGCCGTTATGCTTGTCCACCTCGATGCCGTAACTGGCATCCCTTACGGAAACGAATGCGAAGGGGCCTATGCCTCCGAAGAGGTTCGCGTAGGTGTTTCCGTTATCGCGAAGACCGGTCCAGTTGCTGTAAGTGGGGCTGGCGTTCACGGACCGGAATTCGGGGCGTGTTTCCACCGTTCCCCAGATGGAGCCGCGGACTACGTTGACCAGGGACGAGTTCGCGCACTTGAATACGTGGCTGTCATCGAAGTACCACCTGCTCTCATGGGTGCTGTCCCCCAGCGTGCACGTGCCCGCCAGGTAATTGATCGGACTGTCCGGGCTGTCTGGGTCCGGAAAGCGGATGGTTGGCGACGTTGACGTCACAGCGTTAACGTAGAAAACGTAGTCGATGCTGCTGACGCTGAAGGGGGCAACTACATTGCCTTCTTTCAACGTGTTGACACCTTTGCCGTTCATCCGCACGGCCGCCACTCCGGTGGTGGCTTGGTTGGAGAAGGTGAGATTCTCCAGGTACGGTACGTACGTTTCGCTGTCCTCAACTACTACCATGGCGGTTTTGCTGTCGTTGCCGCCGTAGGAGAACGTGCTTTTCTTGACTTCGCTTTGCCGCGTTTGGCTTGCTTCAAAGATCAGAGCGCCCCACGTATTGCTGCTGTTGTAGCGCGTGAATGTGGTTGCGGCCGTTGTGTTCGACCAGTACATACGCCCGTTGTTGGCTACTCGCACGTTGCCGCCCGTTTTGATCTGGAAGGTCAGTGCGCCGGAGGCCGCCTTGATTTCCAGCGTGCCCTGTTCGGTGCTGCCGTTGCCGATTTTGAAGTCGCAGTCCTCGTTCCACTGCACAGCCACAGCACCACTTGACGTATCAATCGTCAGCGTCGCGCCGTTGCGCACAGTGATGGTACCGCCGGACCAGCCGGATGGATTCAGGATGTACGGGCTACCGGCTGCGTTCCAAGTTGTATTGGTGGTGATGTCGCCTGTAACGGTCGTAGCTGAAAGCACGGCCGGCATAAGAGTCAGGACGAGCAGAGCGAGAAGTGTGCGGTTCATGGTTTGGTTTCCGCGAACGGGTTTTTGGGAATGGGTCTGCGTTTAGTTGCCGGACAACGGATTCGGGTTCGTGGGCAGCTCTGTCCACTCCTGGATCAGCATGCCTTGGGCGTTGATCTTCAGAATGCGCGGCAGGCCTTCCGGCTTGTTCATGCGCTCCAGTATCCAGGTCCAGGCGTCCTCGCATCGCTGGCAGGTGGCGAAGGGCAGGTGGTGGGCGCATAGGTCGTCACAGCCCTGTGCCGTGTCGAGTTCATCCTCGATCTCCTCCGCGAAGTCAGGCATGGGCTCCGGCTGGAACTCCTCACCGGCCTGCTGGGCCGCCTGGCGCGCGGCCTCCTGCTCGGCCTCCCAGGCCGCGACTCGCTTGGTGTATTCCTCCTGGCGCAGGAACAGCTTGATCGCCTTGGCGCCGGAGTCGTCCATGCACATGGCCAGCACGCGACTGGCGTGGTTGTTGTGCTCGCGCACGTAGGCCGACGCCGCTCTGACGCTGGCGCAGGAGTCCTCGTTGTCCGGCCGGAACAGGAACACGTAGACGGTGTGGTTCTCCAGGGCGCTGTCGTCGATGGTGTCGCCGTTGACGTCCTTGAGCGTCCAGGTCAGCCAATCAGCGTCGGGATGGGCCGGGCCCTCGTCAGCAACCACGGCTGTCCCCAGCAGCGGGAGGACCAGCAGGACGGCAAGGCACAACAAGCTACGCTTGAGCATGGCTCAGTTCTCCAGAAAGAAACCGGACGTGGTTCTCAATTGCCCGACACGCGTTGAGACGCGAGTCGAAAATCTACCCTGTCGCGCCAGCGAGACAAGAATAAATTACTGAAAATTTGTTACTGACACTCTCAACATTGCGCGGCGTAGTGTTCTTGAATGATGGTTTACCGGGGAAACCCGGCCACGGGTTAGCGCCGGCCTCACCGCCTGTGCCTGGCAAAGTTTTGAAATGGCCAACTAAATGGCTTTCCCGGCTGGTGTTACGAAGCGCGGCTGGGGAGCACGGCTAGTAGTCATGAAGCTGACGAAAGAAAGAAGTGCACAGATCGACATTCGCGACCTGACATAATGAAATAGCCAGAGTTCAAAAACGGAATTTATCTGAAAATAAGCGGCAAAGCCGCATGCGGCGGTATACATTTCTTCCCCGATGTATATTCGCATACTTGGGGAGTGGTCCATGAACAAGGCCGGCGCTGGCGCAATTCTGGCCCTCATCGCTTTGGGGGCGGCATTGGCGTTTCTGGCGTTCAACGACTCCGGAAGTGCTCCAGCGATCAGTCCGGTGTCCGCGACGGGCTGCTCGATCCCCGCTTGCGGAACCCCGGAGTTGACCACACCGGAAGCTGCCGCCGACGCGAAGATGCTCGAATTGGACAACCCAGCCGATCGGATCAGCCACTTGTCCTGGATTGAGAAGGAGCCTTGGGCGAAGTCCAGCCTGCCGGTGCTGCGGAAGACCATCGTGGGTGATCCCAGCGAGGAAGTGCAGCTTGTTGCCCTTGAAACCGCTCTGCGACTGGCGGGCGGGGAGGGCACGGCCGCGACCACGAATGTGGTAAAGACATCCCTGGCCTCCACGAAAGGCAACACGCGGGCGCGCGGGTTGAAGGCCGCGCGGGAAAACCCCGATGCGGAGTTGGTCCCCACCTTGATTGAGCTGGTCGACAATCGGGACGCTTACGCGACCATGGCGTTGAATGCGCTCGCCTACACGCCTTCACCAGAGGGGCACGCGAAGATCCTGGCCATCGCCGAGGACGAAAGCGCAGACCGCAAAATCCGCGAACGAGCCATAGCCCTGCTTGCAGTCACCAAGGACCGGGAAGCTTTGGGATTGTTGACGGAACTTGCCAACGGGCAGGACGAGGCCCTCCGCAGGATCGCGGCGGAAGTATTGGGAGTCATGAACGAAAGCCAAAGCAGGCATGACTGAACGGGAATCGAACATTGCTCGGGAGCGCACACCGGAGCACCCAGCGACGGGTTTGGGGCAGGTGCGAAAAGTCTTCAAATCCAAGGTCGTCAGCGAGGGGGAGGCGTTCGAGCACCTGGTCCGGCGGGGCGTGGCGCGACCTAACTACAAGTGGCGCGATGAACACGGCCCGCGGGCCTGGCAATGGCGCCGCGTGAAGTAAAGAGGTCTGACAGTACTAGATGCGCAAGTGTATTTTGCCGTTCTGCCAAGTGAATCGGGACGATACCGAAAGGTCATGACCTTGCTCAACGAAATTGAGTCCATTCGCGCTCAGGTGCAAGAGCGCAGGGCTGCCTTCAAGGCGAATGGCGCGGCAGCAGCTCAGTACAACACTCGGGAAGCCGCCTTGCAGGAGCTGGAAACGCGGCTCGACGACCTGTGGCAGAGTGTACAAACCAGGTCGATTGACGAGCCGACCGCTGCAGGACAACTGGACGCGCTGTTTTTGGATTATGTGCGTGTCGCAATGGGGAGCGATGGCGGATAGGCGAATAGTGTCTCAACGCCGCCATGAGTTAGGACTTACCGCCATGCACCATATCTTGCGGAAGATCGAGACCTTGCGCGATGAAGTCAAAGCGCGCAAGCACAGCATCTACGCCTTGCGTGACGGCGGAGCAGTGCACGAGGCGTCTATCACGGCGCTGCTGGAGCTGCAGGCGAGACTCGACGAACTGTGGAATGGCGTGTACATCAACGCCCTTGCCAACGACGCGGCCGGCAAAGAGCTGGAAGCCGTGCGAAGGGACTTTGACGTCCTGTTGGCCAAGATCAGCGGCGCAACGACAAAGCCTGTTCAAGGCTGAATGATTCCGGTTTGGAAGATTCGCAGCACATCTCCCGTTAGCGCTCTGCGGTAACCTGCGCCCACAACTGGTCCTGTTTCATCCTGCCTGCGGCGTTTTCAGAGCAAGCCACATCTGAGGATCTGGCCGTGAGAACTTTACATACCGGAGGATTATCCATGCTTGTCGCCCAAGGGTCGCTTGATGTGAGCGGCCTGTTCAGCCAGGCCGCGGATGGGCTGGATGTAGTTTGTGCCGGCACCCACCAGGAAGCCTTCGCCCGGGTGCGGGAAGGGTTTCACGTGGCCCTAGTTGATCTTCGCATCCCGGGCGGTGGTTTGAGTCTGGCCGGGGCGCTTGCAACAAGTCAGCCTCGAATGCCTGTCCTGCTTTATGGCTCGGATCCAACCATCGAAGAGCTGGAGGAGGCGCTGAATCTGGGCCTCGCGGGATTCCTGCGACTCCCCATGGACGTAAAGAAGGTCCGCGACAGGCTGACCCGAATCCTCGGGCGTACGGCTTTCAAGTCAGTCCCGGCAAGCTCTCAGCTGGCAGCCGCCGAGCCGCAACCCCGGGCTCGACGAGCCGGCCTGCTGGCCCTGGCCAAGCTGATTGAGCAGCGGGACACGGAAACAGGCCTGCATGTTGAACGGGTCGCGGCGTTTTCCGAAGCGCTTGCATTCCGCCTGCGCGACGCCGGCGTGTATGGCGCGCAAATTGACGACAACCTGCTGCAGTTCATCGGCATTGCGGCCTGGCTCCACGACATTGGCAAGGTGTCCATCCCGGATGCGATTCTCCGCAAGCCGGGGCGCCTCGCCCCGGATGAGTTTGAGCTGATGAAAACCCACTGCGTGAAAGGCTGGGAGGTGATCCAGGCAGCAACGAAGGCCGACGACGGACGGGACCCCGAGCTCAACCTGGCCGCAGACGTGATCCGTCACCATCACGAGCGCTGGGACGGCAAGGGCTACCCTGATGGTTTGAAGGGCGAGGCTACCCCTCTGGCGGCGCGGATTGTGGCGGTCATTGATGCGTACGACGCAATGCGCAGCAAGCGGCTGTACAACCCGGAGCGAGGCAAGCGGGAGTCGTTGGAAGAAATCAGGCGCTGCGCCGGTACCCACTTTGATCCCAGGATCGCCGAAGTGTTCCTGCGCCACGCGGACGAGTTCGAACAGCTCGGCCGCACCCTTGAGCGCGTGACGGCAAGGTGGAAGTGAGGCGAGCATGAGAGTTCAGCTAAGTGAGTCCTCCGCACGGCAGCTTAACCTTGCGAGCGGGTTTGCCTCTTTGTGTACATCGGGTGTGGGATCCGGCACGGCCTGGTTCGCCTGTACGCCGGACCTTCGACCTGGCGGGTTGTGGTGCGAACCCGCCGCGTCCTGGCGCGCTTAGCTATGAGTCGCTCTATGGGAGCGTTAACTCAACTTCAGCAACTGCTCCGTCGAAGTCCTTGTCGTCGCTTGAAGCTACCAGTTTTAACTTGAACGGTCCCTTTGGGGTTTGGCCTGCGTCATATGCTACGGTAACGGCTAGTTCTTGAGGCTTGTTCCATTCCCCGCTGTTGTTTGTGAACTCCCATGACTCAGGTGTGACAGTGATTGTCGTATTGGGCGGGTTCACCGTTGCGTTGACGATTCGAACTCTCTTATCGGCTGGCAGCTTGTATGCCAGGTGAACTTTAAGGTTCGCGTTGTAGACTTGTTTGCTTTGGTCTGGCTGCGTCAGCAGAATTGCATCCACTGCCTTGTCCGACGCGTTGAGGACTTCGAATCTTATCTCAGGGTCTTGGGCTAAGGCGGCTGCTCGAAGTTGGGCAATTTTGCCAGTCAGATCTGTACCAAACTGGCTGACATAGTCGTCTATGAGTGCATTTGCAGCCTTGTACTGCTTTTCTCTGATCTTCGCGTTTACCTCAACTTCTAGAATAGCGAGGCGGTAGGCTTGTAGTTGGGATGCAATTCGTTGCAGGTCTTCGTCCTGTTGGGCGCGTACGGATTCGCCTTTATTGCGTGCTTGTTGGGTTTGGGTCTGCGCGTCGAGGGCGCCGGAGCTAATCTGCGTTCCTTTTGCGACTAGCATGCCGTCTGCCACGACGTCTAAGTTGTCAATGTTCACGATGAAAGATGGTTCGTCGATGGAGAACTCGCTGATGCCGTACCCGAAGATGGGCCCGCGCGGAAAGAAGACGTATCCATCGCGCGAGCCGTTGGGTGGAATGGAGACCACTGTATCCAAAGCCAGTGCTCCCAGGTTCGCTATGTACTGGCCGATGTCGTCGAGTAGACGTTTGCGAAGCTCCGGCAATAGTACTGAAGTAGTGAGTCCGGTTGCCGCGGTGTAAATGCCGGAACCCCACCAGCTTCCCAGGGCGGTTACACCAACAAGCGCGCCGGCTAGCACGCCTGCTGATTGAAGCCAGTCGAGAACTCTCTTCTCAAGCCGATTGTCGTTGATGCGTAGAAGCGAAACGAGAACCGCCGAAAAGGTCATTGGGCGATAGTAGTCTTCCCAGAGCACGCCGTTAGAGGCGTAGAGACCTTCGCGAAAGAAGTTCTCTGATAGAGCCGCCGTCTTTCCCGTGGGACCGACTTTGAGGGCTCGCGGCCGAGATAAGACGGAGTCTCGCTCAATGAAGGAGGAGATGACTCTCGCCGCCGCCCCCTCTACACTTGGGACGGCCCTCTTGATGGCCTCGGCCATGCCAGCGTGACTTGCCCTGGCCGGGCCGGATAAGTCACTCTTCTCCCCGTATTCTTCGCGCCATAGCGAGTTGAAAACGCCCCAATCCTCCGCATTGCGCTCCGCGTCCGTGTCGAGTGGAACATGTTCGTCCAGGAGTTGAACGTAAATCGATCGAATGGCCGGGATGAGGCTTGTGACAAGTTCAAGTGCGACCTCGTATTCGGCTGTGTTGATGGCGTATCCAAGGTCTTGGAGGAGTTTTTGACGCTCGGCCTCGTTGAACTGTTCGGGTTTTATGCTGGCGACTTCAATGGCGACTTTGTTGCGAATGACTTCGGCTTGACTGCTCGACATGCTTCCTTGAGTGACTGATGGGACGCCTAGGAGTTGGAGGTATTGGTAGCGTTGGTAAGGGTCTTCCAAGCCGTCGAAGTATTTCGCGAGATCGTCGTCTGGCTCGCGATAGAAGAGGCAGCGAGCTTTCATGGATGTGGTGTGAACGATGAGGTCTTTATCGGGGTGTTTGTTGAGGAAGTAGGCTTTGCCGACATGGAAGAAGCGTGCGAAGTCAGGGCCGAACGCGTGGACGACTTCGTCTTCACTGAGCATGTATATCTGTGTATGCAGGTCTCCATTGAAGACTCGAACTGTTTGGATGGCGCCGAATGGGTTGGGAGCGCGAAGTAGGCTTTCGAGTTCACGCGCCTTGCTTGCAAAGTTCTTGTTTTCCCTCCATTTATGTTCGTCTTGGAAGTCGTTTTTAAGTTCGGCTAGCCGCTGGTGGATTTGTCCCTGTCGGTCCTTTTCCCATGATTCGAATTGGTTTGGAAACCATGCGAGAATGGTGAAGGACCCGGTAATGTCCTTTGAGCTGACTGTTATGCGTGTGACATGTTCGGAAGGTGAGGCGCTTGGTGAGTTGGAGTACGTTACGGGCTCTTTGGTCGCCTTGCAGCCAACGATGTCGATGTTTAGCTCGCCGTCCTTTGATATATGGCTTGGTCGGTTTGCCCATATGTAGAAGTGATATAGGCGTTCGTCGGGTGGCGAGTCGCCTGACGGTGTCATGGGAAGTTCGATGTCCTTTGCGTCGATCCAGACGTGTACGTTTTCCCATTGGGCCTCTTGGACGGATAGCTCTGCACGGTAGGTTGTGGCTTTTGCGAGATCCTCCGAGTCGATGTCGGGCACGCGCGGCGCGTTGCAACCGGTGAAGGTTAGCAGTGCTAGCAGCAACAAGGTTTGGCTTGCTTTGCGCGTCATCGTCACACCGTTGTTTATTCTGGATTGATTGGGAAGTTTTCGTCGAGCATTCCTGGAGCGCGGAATCGGACGGGCACGACTACTTCAGGTTCTTTTCCGCTCTGGAAGCGTAGTCGGATGACGTATGCGTCTTTCACCCGTGTTGTTTCGACCTCGGCCAGGACGGCTTCTGTCCCTCTGGGTTGATCTTTCTTGAGTCTGGAGTACACGTCTGGATCGTCTAGCGCTTGGCGCAGAGCGGTGACGAAGTCGCTTCGAAATGCTTTGGGCATGTCCTGGGTCCAGTTAGTGTTGACAGCCCGATACGATATGAGTCGGCCGGGGTCAATTCCAGCGGAAAAGCTGGATATTGATCCTATCTTGCGAGTTCTTGGAAGACTGCATGGATGGGATTGGCGTAGGAGCGGTAAGCCAGGTCGACGGGATGCTGGTCGCCGGCGAACAACAACCCCAGAGCGCTATTCTCGGTGGTGTGCCGCACTACGCTGCCGCTGTCGCCCTCCCGGGAGAACCGGTCAAGCGGGTTTGTTTGAATGACTAGCTGGTCTTCAAACCACACGGGTTCGCCAGATATGCTTACGGAGAGCGTGTATGCGGTTGAGGTGACAACGCCGTACGTGCGTCCGGTTGTTGCGCCTTGTTTGTAGACTTGGTCGCCCAGCCGGGCACTTTGCGTGCTGAAAAGGCCAGCGAAGGCAGGTTGGACGGCATGGTCGAGGAGGGCGATCGCGGCGTCGGCTCTCTGCAGCGCGCGCGTCTGGAGTCGAGTGGTTTTAAGGAGTGTTCCGATTCGTTGGCCGTAACCGTTGTGTACCGGGTCGCCTTTCTTGGCGTGCCCGGCAAGCCCGAGGACGTGGGAATTCGACAGTGCGAGTGTTTGACGGCCTTGTGCTACCAGGAAGGCTCCGAGGGTTCCGAAGCAGGCGCAGCGGGGGTGGCCGATCCTGTCGCCGCTGGCCAAGCTGCGCTGTGCCTGGGCGGAAGTTCCGATCGCGGCGCGCACGAGCCGCGGCGCCAAGCCTAATTGCCGAATCGTGTAGTTGTACGCGCTGGCCGCGTAATCGCTGCTCGCCCCTCGAACTTCAAGGCGTATGCCATCCGTGGCGTTCCACACGAGGCCTACGCCAGTAACGAGGGGTTGTCCGCCGAGCGCCAGGGGCACACGGACCAAGTCATGCTTCAGACGTTCATATGCCTGAGTCAAATGCATGTGCGATAAGTAACTCGAAGGAGTTGACTTGTCAAGGAACCCCATCCTCCAGGTTTGGTCCGAGTTGTTCTGAACAAGGCGTGGAAGCCTCGACATCAAAGCTGTGGGCTAAGGGAAGATACTTTGCAGCCCCTCGGCAGCCTTTGGGTCCATCGGGTCTTCATGAACGGGGCTTTCCTCAAGCGGCAGTGGCAAGCTGACGTCTCTTGCCCAACCGACGTCAACCAAAAGGCGGGCAAAAGTTTCGACTTCTCCAGCGGTGAGGATGACCTGGCTGTCTGGTGCGGAAGACAATCGCCCAGTTGCGTCCGTCGCAGTGGCTGGACGGCAACCTCTCGGTGGGCCGTTCCGGATCGGGCTCTGTTGGGTGTGTGAACGGGTTGGCTGTGTCTGTCCAGGTCATCAGTTCCGCCTTGAGTTGGCTGCGTGCTTGAACTCGGCGATGAATGCGAGGGTGAGCTGGTTACGGAACTGGGAGAGCGCGATTGCCTCGTTCTCGGCTTCCTGCACTACTTCCCAGACTTTGCCGAGCAACTCGGTTACCTGGGGCAGTGTGTCCTGTGTGCACAGGCTGGCTGCGCGCGAAATGGTTTTGGCCAGAGCGCTGCGCAGCTTGCGCAGGTGTGTGCAGGAGTCGTCATGGAGCTTGGGCTCGCGTGAAGGCTCAATGTTCAGTTCGTCCTTGAAGCACTCGATCTCGCGCGTCACAGCCTTGAGGTCCTCGGTCTTGAACGCGTACTCAGGTTGAATGACCAGGTTGCGCTGGGCTGTAAGCGCGGCTTCCACGAGCAGCTTCTGCAGCGGCTTGCCTTTCTCGCAGTGCTCTTCCGAGATGTGGCAGCAGCCCGCGCGGACAAGCGTACGGGCAAGTTCGGCGTAATCGTGTTTGGGCATGGTCGTCTCCTGTTCCACCAGATGGGTAACGGGGAAGGGCGCGCACGTTTTCGATGATTTTCGAAAATGCCCCGGCAACTCGGTCCTTTTGGCGAATTGCCGGGGGTCTACGCGATGAGAGAAGATGAACTGGTCGTGCTGCCGCAAAGGGCGTTCTTCTGTCTGTTGTGCGGCCAGCGTAAGCGCCACCTGGGAGGCTACTTCTGCGTGCGCTGTCTGCGCGAGGCGCGCCGCGAGATCCACACCGCAATCGCTGCTGCCAAGGCCGGCCTTACGGCTTCCTTTTCGGAGCCGTAAGTCGCCCTCGACAAAAATGAGGTGCTCTTGGGGTGGCTTGCGGTTCCATCCTTCTTCTTCACCCTCTTCCGAGCATGTGTTGTCCCGGCATGACCACTTTGCTGCGAGTGGTCACGCGGGCCTTTGAGCCGGCGTGTTCCGAGGTGACACGATGGGATACACGCATTACTGGAGCCGCCCGAAGAGGGCGCTGGACGCGAGGCGGTTCATGCGGTTTGTGGAGGACGTTCGCAAGCTGCTGGCCGTCTTGCCCGAGCGTTCAAGTTCTGCGGGCGGGCATTATGCCGATGAACCGTTGCGAATCGCCGGTTGGGACGGCGAAGGCGAGCCGGACTTGCTTGTGGGTCATGTGGCGTTCAACGGCGTTGGCGAGATGTCTCACGAGACGTTTCGTGTTGACCACGTCCTTCGAGATGTGATGCCGTTCAAGGGCAGGTACGCCGAGTGCTGCAAGACCAACCGTAAGCCGTACGACTTGCTGGTTTGCGCGGCGTTGATGGCGCTGAAGCGTCATTTCCCTGAAGTCAGGGTGCTCAGTGACGGAACGAGAGAGGATTGGGCGGAAGCCAGGATGTTCTACGAGCGCGTGCTGGGACAGGCACCGGGAGAAGGGCCCTGGGAAACGGCCGAGGACAAGCTGGCGCGGATGGCTGTAGCGGCCGGAGGTGTGCAATGAAGCACGAGCGAGAGACGGAGGTTCTTGGGCGGCTGCGTTATGGACGGACGAGCTTAGCAGTACTGGCTCTACACACTTGGATGGGCAACAAGCGGGCGCGCTCGTGGCGCAAGGAGACTGTGCGGCGTGTGGCGCTGCTTGTGCGCCGGGGGGAGGAAACGTCCGGTCTGCGCTTGAACGAGGACGAAGACGGTAACGGGTTCCATACACTTGGGCTATGCGGTCGCGTCCACGACCGTAAGAAGTGCGCTTTGGGGGCAGGGGCTCGCGACACTATGCTGCCTTTTTCTCATATGGCGTGTTCTTCGGTCTAGCCCAAGGATTCGGTCCATTGTGTCCCGTCGCAACATCATGGGATGCGTGCCAGAACTTCCCGAAGTCTTTGAGTTGGAAGCATTTAGTACGATCCGAGGAGCGCGCTTGAAGGTGCTGATTGCCTTAGGTTTTTCCTGTACGACATGACGTAGTCTCTGCGGTTTTCTGCGGACATGATGTCGCCAGATTGTATCCTGCCTGTCCTTTTTCAAGTTTGGGCAAATTGGGTGGAGGGGTGAATGTCGTCTTGGGGACTTACTGATGAGCAGCGACAGTGCAGACCTTGGGGCATTGAGCCACAACTCCTTGCGCCGCAAAAGACCATCACTGATCCTATCCATGGCGAGGTGTTTGTTACTGAGCTTGAACGGCGCATAATCGACACGAGGAGTTTCCAGCGCCTACGACGGATTCGCCAGTTGGGTACTGCGCATCTTGTATATCCTGCTGCAACGAACTCTCGTTTTTCCCATGCGCTGGGTGCGCTACGCGCAGCTCAAGACATTCTCAATGTGGTGCTGGACCAGCGAAACACCAAGGGACACGTTCCTGACATTTTTGACCAGTGGAATTATGAGGCCCGTGGGGATAAGAATGTTTACAACGAGCGGGTTGGACGCGCAGTTGTGCTCTGCAGGCTCGGCGCGTTGTTGCACGACATCGGCCACGTTCCGTTTGGGCACACTCTTGAAGATGACTTGCGCCTGTTAGTGCCTCATGACGAAAACGAGGAACGGTTCACGTACTACTGGAACGAGATTCTAAAGACGGCAAAGATCGAGTTGGATGAGGAACTCGTTAAGTACTTGAAGGTTCTCGTACTATCCGGCACCGGCTCGGCGGACGCCCTTCCAAGAGACCTGCGTTTCGTGAAAGATCTGATCGGAAACACCATCTGCGCGGACTTGTTGGACTACTTGCCTCGTGACCATTATTTCAGTGGACTCCCGGCCCAACTGGGGAAGCGCTTCCTTGACGGCGCGTACGTGCGAAAAACCGACGAGCGCTTCCATTGGTCGCGCTTCACGGTGCGCTTGTTCAGGAACAACCGCCATCGCGTCGACGTTGTCACTGAGCTTTACAAGTATCTCCAATACCGCTACGAGCTCAACGAGCGGTTACTCTATCACCATGCAAAGGTTGCCGCCGACGTCATGCTGGGCAAGCTGGTATCCGCATGGCACAGTGCATTGGCAGACGCGGTGAGACAGAGAGGCCCCAACGACTTGCCTTTGTCAGACGCGCAGGCCAACCAGCAGGCCATTGCCAAAGTTGAGGAGATCGTTCGCGATGCGGGCGACGACTCGCTGCTTGAGATGTTGTACGCAGAGGCCCGAAAGAAGGAACACGAGCACTCTGCTTGGAGAACGGTCGCGCGCATTTGCGATGCGCTGCTTAGTCGTAGGTTGTACAAGCTTGTGGGTCGGTGTACGTCCGCCGGCGACAAGGCTGACGACATTTACCGAGAGTTTGGTTCGCGGACTGCTCAACTTGAGCTTGAGAGTCGTGTGGCTGAACTGGTTGGCGCTGACCCTTCCCAGATCGCACTCTGGATCCCTTCGCCAAAGATGCGCGAAAAAGTGCCGGAGGTCGTGGTGCAGTCGAAGTCGGGTCCCAGGATATTGGCGCATGAGTCTAGCAGTAAGGGGAGAGAGATCATCAAGGCTCACCACCAGCTCTGGTCGATTTCGCTGTACGTTGAACCTGGACTTGATTTGGACCGGGAAGTACTGCTTGCGGCAATCGCTGACGAGCTAGAGATCGACTGGGACGCTGCAAGGCAGAGTTCTACGAGGTTGATAGACGTACTGGTGTCAAGGGTTTGCAAGGAAGTTGACTTGACGCCAGAGGGCGCTCGTGAGCTTAAGAGGGACTTTGTAAGTTCTGAGCCGTTCGCCAACTATCGTGGAGGGAGCGGTGGTTCGTTCAAGAAATTGTTGTCGCATGCGAAGGTGATGGCGAGGAAGATAGCGCGCAGGCATGCCGGCGGTAAGTAGGGCTCGCGATCCCGTCTATTGTGGTGGGGGTGAGATGCTTCGTGATGCGGCATACTGTCGATGCTGCTGTGAGGCCATTTCGTGGGCTGTTTGCAGCGGCCGAATGCCAATGGCGTAGTAGAGGTACAGTTCGATGAGTTCGTGAAGTAGCACGACTCGGCGCTCAGGGTCGCTTAGAGATTGGTCAACGAATACCTGGTAGCAGTTTGGGCCTAGTCGCGGGCACTTGTAGCTGAATCCGCAGTCCTCGAAGGTTTCGAAGTCTACGACGTAGCGAAGGTTCCGAAACTCGACCTCGAATGAATCCTCTACGTGAAGGCTGTCGATGAGTTCGGCTAAGTTGTCGAACGCTGAGGAGAGTTCTTGGGTGGTCGTGAGGGGGGCCATTGCACCCTGATGGGTGCGCCAGGCACATAAAGGCTCGCTTTTGGTCTGCTCACGCGGGGAAGTATAGAGACGGGCGCGACAGCCAATTCGGCTCTTGGCAATGAAGACGGAACGACGTCAGCGACGTGTGGGAAAAATCATCCCTGCCGTGAGCCCCCTTTGTAATCAAGGGCGGGGCGCCTGTTGAAAAAGATGTTGTTTGGCGGTTTCTTGTGGGGCTTGGTGGATTGCCGTTGTGGCGAGCACGGAAGGGTGAATGCCAAGGCTTGATTTCCGACTATTCAGCGGGCGGTGTTCGGCTGATGATGTTGATCTCCCATGAGCGGTCGCACACGGGGCATTGGTAGCGCGAAGATTGACCCGCTGGCTGGTTCACGGAGGGGACAGCCACCAAGTCGCTTTTGCAGACCGGACAGTATCTCGTGTAAGGGCTACGCCGCGGTTGGTTAGCGGGTGCGTTGCCTCCAGCCATAACGACCTCTGGGGTTTGAAAGATCAAGTTCGCATCGACGTGGCTTGTACTCTAGCCACGCTTGTCCAGCCGGCGCCGGAATTCTGTTGCGGTCATGGTGCCTTTGGCGAGGTTGCAGTCGGAACATGCCAGGCTCAGGTTTGGCATGTTGTTTGAGCCGCCGTTGGTGCGTGGGTTCCGGTGGTCAATATGGCCACGCTCGACGAACACGCCGCAATACACGCACTGGTAGGCGTCGCGTTCACGCACTTGCTGCTTCTTCCACTCGGGTAGCGGCTCGGTGTTGGGCCTTCTGCGTTTCCGTTTGGGTTCGTCGCGAAGCAGTTCAGACACGAGAGCTGCAGCTCCGCCGATGGCCAAGCCCGCCAAAGCGCCGACGGCGAGGGCTACGAGCAGGTCTTCTAGCGGCGATGAGGGAGGATTGGGGACGAACGGCTTGACGTAGCTTACCTGGTGAGCTGGCCGCCAGTTTCCGTCGGTGCACAATATCTGGTCGTCGCAGCGCAGTTCCCCGTTCTTTGCGATTTCCCAGAAGCGAACGTACTCAACGTCGTAGCGCTGGCCTCCTCGGATCACTGCCACCATACGATTGCCTTTCTGAACGCCCGGCCTGTCAGAGAAGTGGTCTTGCCTCTCACAAGCTTACATAGGGCTGCGACATGAAAAGCTGAAGCTTCGGAAGCGCGGTATGATTGGCGCACAGTGGGTTGGTCATACGCGCTCGGTGGTGGTTGCCCGAGCGCGTCTGCGTTGCGGGCGGAGGTTTTGGACATGACGGAGAAACAGGGTGAGGACTTGCAGGAGTGTGCGGCGATTCTTGAGGCCGCGGTGCGCGAGTTGGTGAAGGAGGCGGTGCGGAACGGTTACTGTTTGAGCAGTGGTTGCGTGCGGTGCAGCGGAGCTTGCGCTTTGGAGGAGCATGTTTGGATTGATGAGGTGGACGAGTGGTTCCCGGAGCCTGCTGAGAAGCGCACGCCGTGACGGGCAGGCGGCTCGTTTGGCTGCTTCACGCGCGCGTTGTCGCGTTTCGTTTTCTTGCCTCCGCGTTGTGCAGTTGCCCTTTGGCGCTCCATCGGGTAGGCGGCGGTTGGCTCGCAGGCCTTCGTAAAGCTGTCGGCCGGATTCTGGTCGGCAAGGCTTTGCCGATGCTTGATGGTTGCCGGCCGAAAGCTTTAGCGATCCCTTTGCTCGCTTTGTTCGCGCCGCACCCTTTCAAAGAGTGCCTAAAAGGGCGTTCGGGGGTGCGGAGGCATCTATGGAAAACGAAAACTGTGTTGGCGCGCGTGTGCGCGAAGTTGTGACGAGCCGCTCGGTGAAGGGCGGCGTGCGCGTGGAAGCGTTGCAGCATGAGATCGACGTTGTGGTTGATGGCGGCCGTGAGGTGGTGGTGTTGCAGAGCGTGCAGGTGAGTGTGCGTCGCGGCGACGAGGAGCATTTCACGGCTTCGTTGACCGTGAGCGAGGCCGAGCGCTTGTTCGAGGCCTTGGCTGAGCTAGTGCATGGTCAGGCCGAGCGGGTGTTCAGCGAAGCAGAGCGCAGGGGCAGTCAGGGCGACGGCGCCATGGCCGGCGCTGAGTCAGCGAGGGAAGAGGTGGACGGGTTGCCCGTTCACCCTTGTCTTGTTCGCAAGGTGGACGATTGGGGTTTTGTCGAGGGTTTGGACGAGGATGAGTTGGCGGACCCGTGTGAGCTTGAGCGTTGCGCGATTCGGGGCCATTGGCCTTGGTGGCTGTTCAGGTTGAAGGGTGGCGTGAAAAGTCCTGGGGAGCCGTGGTTCCCCGATTGAGGGGCCAGGTTTGGCTGCCGGGTTAGCGATGGATGGCGAGCAAGGCAGGTATTGGATTGGCGATGTTTCGGGTGGCGGGGTTTGTGGTCGGGAGGAGAGGGTCAGTCAGGGTCGGATGAGGTGTGCGAATTGTGCAACTGGTTAGTTGGTGGGTAGAGCTGGGGCGTTGTGTTGTGATGGGTAGGGTTGTCGGTTTGGGCAGGGTGATGGTTTTGGCGGTCTGGCTGGTGGGGTTGGGAGGGTTGTTGTGAGGAAGGATGTCTAGGCCCTTGGCAGGGCGGCTGCATAGTTGGCAGATAGGCCGCGCTGCGGTGCGGCTGTTCTATATGCCGGGGCCTTCGGCCCGGCGGATGTGTGCGCGTGGCGCTGCGCGCCATGCTGGTGTGGTATCGGGTGTGTGGTTGGGGGATCAGCGCAGGAATCACGTCGGAAATCGTGCTGGAAACCTTGCTGGGGCAATCTTCACGCGCTCGACACCGCCGAAGTGGCAGTGTTCAAGTAAGCCGGGTTACTTGCGGCTTCGCTTGGTTGAACGTGCGGTCTTGCGGCGGGATGTCGGCCCGGCCTGCTGAAGAAAACGGATGTCCTGAAGAAGCAGTTTGTCTTGCGCCGCATGACGTTCAGCCAGGCGGCGTCGCTCGGCCAGTAGTGAGCGCAAGCGGTTGGTCGGGCTGTTGGCGCGGATGAAGCTCATCCCGTGGATGGTGACGCGGGACACCAAGCCGGTGTTGGCCAAACGCGACAATGCTCCCTGCACGGTACTCTTGGCTAGCTTCGTTTCGCGGGCAAGCTCGAGCACGCGAGCCTTCTTCCGTCGGCGCGCAGCCAGGTAGACCTTGAGATCGTTCTCCGTGTACGTCGGGCGGTAGATTGCCATGCCAGGCGGAAAGACGCTCGGCTATATAAGCCCTTCGATTACGTTAACTTGAGTTAATCGCGCAGGATGCGAAGCGTTCGGAAGGCATCGCGAGTGGTTGGCGATAGGACCATGTGTTCGCCGTCTTCACGCACAAGCTTCGTGTCAACCGCGTTGACAATGGCGTGTCGGGAGCGCGCAACAGGTACGCCTGCTTGCGCCAGGCGTTGCTCCCTTGCAGGCCACGATGAGTGAGGGAAGTCGAGCACGTCGAGAACAAGCAGCTTTTCGGGACCCGGGAGTTCGAAGAAGCGGTTGATGAACTCCTCGGCCGTTGGCTGCAAGCTGGCGATAGTTTGGACCTGGACGCGATCGAGCGTTGCGTAACTTGAGTGAATCGCCTCTTGTGGTGCTTCGGAAGCGCGTTTGGCGGGCGCGTAACTCAAGTTAACCGGCCCAGCAGCCGCACTCTGGGGATCGCCGACGCGCGCGTAACTTGAGTTAACCGGCACTGAAGGCGCGTCGTCCGCAGGGTTCGTTCCCGATAAACTTGAGTTAATCGGTTGGGAGCAGCGGTGTTCGGCGGCATCTTTACCCGTGTAACTTGAGTTAATCGGTTCGGAAGCGGCCCGTAGGGCAAGCTCTGTGGCTTCGGCTGTGGAGCTGTTTGTGGCGAGGCTGACGACCTTGTCAAAGCCAGCGTTGAGTGCTTTCTCGATGTTGCCGAGGGGGTCGGACTTGCCCGTTTCAACTTCGATGGCGACTCGCTCGTCCGGCTTGGTTGCGGCTACATCGACGGCGCCGCCAAGGGAAGGGCCTGCTCCTTGGCGACGGCATAGCCGCGGGCGGCGTAGTGGCGCGCCGCCTGCTCCTTCCAATACTCGTGCTCCGGGCTTGCCCGGTAGTATGGCCAGCGAGCGTCATGGCCGAGCTGCGTTAGCAGTTCGGCACCGGCTTGGGTGATCTCAAGGATCACCACTTTGCCGCCGCCGGGGATTTGCCGGTGGATTTCATGGCTGCGCACCAGGCCGCGTTGTTCAAGTTTGTCCTTTGCGGCCTGGCCTTTGCGGGTGCTCATGGCGCAGCCTTTGAAGTGCTTGCTGACGCCCGCGAACGGGTCTTTGAGGATGTGAGCGAGCAGTTTCCGCTCGTCTTCATGCAGTTCTTTACCTGAAAGCGTTGGAGGTTGATTCGTGCTCGGTTCGGCGTTTGGCGGGGTTTCCACGCTGGAGAACGCGTAATCACTGGCGTTTCGGGCGATTTCTTCATCCGTGACTGGTACGTGTTTGAGGTGGTCAACAGGGTCGAGAGTGACGGCGAAGGCGCGGTGCGTGCCGAAGCGGCACAAGGCCGTGCCGGTCGGCAGGCGCGACAGCACGTCCGTGTCTTCGATGAGCAGGCTCTGGCCTGCCGTGCGCAAGTCTCGGCTGTTGTCGAGTGTGAAGAAGAACTTGGTGTGGGTGTTTGCGATGGCGCTGTCTTCAAGCTGGCTGGGTACCTGGTCGGCGATGATGTAGCCGGTGCCAAGGCCTCTGTGCTCGCGCAGGGCGATGCTGAGCTGGCTTTCGATCTTCTCTTCAGTCTTCTTCAAAAGATTGTGCGCCTCGTCGAGAATCATCACGTTGCGCAGCTTGCCCTTGCCGGTCGCTTTGACGGCTTGCAGGGGTGTGCTGGCGCATGCAGAGCATCATGCACTCCACGAAAAGCGTTTTAGATCTTCCGGCAGGTTGAGTTCGAAGATGGCGCACTCGTCCTTGAGCGAGGCGATGGAAACGTGCTTGTCGCGCGTGACGGCAAGGCTGGAGCCGAAGCTGCCTGTGCATAGCGCTTCCAGGGCACGAACTGTGCTGACTTTCCATTCCTTGAAGCGAAGGCCTTTCATGTCCTTTGGTTCGTGCTCCGGACCCAGGCCAGCAACGTGCGAAACGAGGGCGTGTGTACAGGGCTGAAGTTCTGTTGCGCCCAGGTTCGCGCGCCGTGAGCAAGAGCCGCGCACAGGATGCTTTTGACTCCGTGACCTACGTAGAAGGTCTTGCAGACTACATCGGCAAGCTGGAACAGTGGATTCAGGTCGTGAAGGCGGCTCTTGGCCTGGCAGAGCTGGATGAGTTCGGCCAGCGGGTTGAAATTGAGCGGGGCCGTTTCTTCTCCGATGGTGTAGACGCGAACCTTGTCCGACAGATGCGCAAGCGGCCTGTAGTCGAGGTTGAAGTCGTAGAGGAAGAACGGAACGCCGGCTTCAAGCAGGCCTTGGACGAAGTGGTGATGAGCGTCGTCTTGCCAGAGCCAGAGGCGCCGGCGATGAGCACGTGCCTGTTGAGTTGGGTGAGCGGAATCTTGAGAGGAAACAGGCGCTTATCCGCTTGCGTGACGTGACCAACGGCGATGCCGTCGCTCGGCATATCTGCCTGCTTTGGAGGAGCGAGCGCCGGGGCGTGTCGCCGAAGTGGCGCATGGCCTCAAGCTCGAGCCATTGTTCGATTTCTCGGCGGCCGTCGTTGTCTTCGGCGACCCAAGTGACGAGTAGTCCCTTGATGTGTTCGCCCAGTACGGGTGCAAGCCGGTTTACCAATTCCTCAACGCGCGCGTGAGTGTCTCTCATGGCAGGCGCACCTCACGGGCCGCATGAAGCTCGGGCGTGGAGATGACGACGATTTCGCCTCCTATCAAGCCAGGAGGGCAGAAATCGAGGAGGTCGTCCAGATGCGGAACGTGAACTTCGGCTTCAGCGGGCAACAGGCGGACGGCAGAACAGAAGGCGTTGTAGGCCTCGAGCAGCCCTTCACGAAGGCGGGCAAGTTCTTTGACATGCTGCATTCGCGCCGTGCGCAGTTCGTGCAGCAATTGCTGTCGCTCCGTCAGAATGTGCTGACGAACTTTATCGATGGCAAGCCAGCGGCCGGGCGGACTTTCCGGCAACTCGCTGTATCGAGAGTCGGCGCGGGCAAGTTGAACCTCGACGCTGCGCTCCACCAGTTCGAACGAATGCAGTTGCTCAAGCAGGTCGTTGAACACGGCCACGACAGTCTCGGTTTTTGTCGTCAGGCGCGATGCAAGAAACTCGTTCGACGGCAACCGGACTGTAATCGAATGCAAGGACTCGCGAAGCGCAGCCAGCGCGTCCTTGCGCGGGTTGGTTTGCGCGCGGCTGAACACCGCGCCTTGTTCAATGATCGTGTAGCTTTCCATGCGACATCACATTCGGATGTCGCGCGGCGCGGTTGATAAACCGCATCACGCAAGGGTCAAGGATCGAAGCTACGGGCGCAGCACTATTGGGATTAAGAATTGAGTCGCGCGAGCATCACTATCCTGGCAGGCTAGCCGTACTTGTATCGGCAGTAATAAATATCTGTTCGTCCGAAGTGTTACTTATGAAGCCAGAGTTCTACGCAATGGAAACACTTCGACCCAGCTGCCAGACAACGTATTCGTTCGCGTATTCCGTAGATTCCTGGACATAAGTGCATACCCGTATCCGGACGCTACACTTCTAGACGATAGGGGGAATGCCATTCGGGTTCTCCTGGCTCACGCCACGGCTGATGAGATCAGGGAGAGTAGTGCGCCGCGTCCAAGCAAATGAAGAGCAGCCCTAATCTCGGGGCTGCCCTTCGTACTTACGCAAGTCCGCTACTTGGCTCCGTCGAGCAGCTGGAGACCAAAGTCCAGAAGGGTGGTCTGACCGAGGAGGGGGCGATGGTTGTCTTGCGAGATGCACCTAAGCAAACTGCCGTCCGGAAGGGCAAGATGGTTGTGAACATCTTGGTGCAGCATGTTCTGGTGTCCGAGGTGAGCGGGGGAAACTGTCGTAACAAAGTGGGTCTGAACGTCCATCTGTTTTCTCCTTCCCGTCTTGTGACGGGCTTCGTCGTTGCTCCCCTTTTTCCGTGGGCATACAAGTACCACTGATATTGCACGGTTCAAGGAAAAACAGCAAGATCCCGGACCAAGAGGCAGCGTGCGACTGTGCGCAAGTGCCTTACACACAATGGGTAAGAATGGAGTTCTGGCCTACGATTTGTTTGTGGCTTGTTCCGCGCGAGCCGATCCGGCACATCCACTTTCAGGACGGCCGGCAATCGTATGCGGGTTAGTGGTGGCCCTGTCACGCACAGGACACGCAGGCGCAAGGCATAAATACAAGGCCGGCCAACCAGTTCATTGTTCATCACGATCAGAAGGTCTTCACAACGTTCGACTGCGCTTCGTCGCGCCCGGCCCCGGCGTTAGGACTCCAGGTTCAACGCCTCAAGCCATTTTTTGGCTTGGGGTGTGGGCCGGAGCCGTTTGGCACCACGTGTGCGTGACAACGTTCTTGAGTGAGGCCTTCTGTTGGAGGACTTCATGAAACAGGATTGGCACGACTATGCGGGCAAGCTGGAAGCCGCGGAACGCAAGCTGGAGCTTTCCAGCATCTGTGCTCGCAATAAGCAGCTCATTCGGGATTTCAAGCGACAGCTCCTGCTGGATGGGATCAGCAAGGCGCGCATCCTGGTCTACGCCTCGAAACTACCCATTATCGCCGAGATTGTCGGCAAGGAGTTCGACCAGTGCGCGACAGAAGACTTGATGGGTTTCGTCGAGTGCGTTGAAAGCAAGCCCTACAGCGAGTGGACCAAGCAGTCCTACAAGGTTGTTCTGAAGCGCTTCTATCGTTGGCTGAAGAACACCGGCCGCGAGTACCCTGAAGAGGTCAAGTGGATCAGAACCAACATCCGTCAGGATCGGCTGAAACTTCCCGGCGAGGGAGACTTGACCACGCAGGAGGAGGTTGAGCGGCTGACAAACTCCGCCGATCACCCCCGCGACAAGGCGCTTGTCGCGGCCATCTACGAGAGCGGTTGCAGGATCGGCGAGATCGGCACGCTGCTGATCAAGGACGTCAGCTTCGGCAAACTCGGTGCACACCTGAACGTCATTGGCAAGACGGGGTCAAGGCAGGTCTTTCTCATCAACGCCGCTCACTATCTCGCGTTGTGGCTCAGCATCCACCCGGATCGCAACAACCGCGAAGCGCCGTTATGGGTGAACATCGGCAACACCAACCGTGGCAAGCAGATGAACTACCCCGGCATCCGCAAACTGCTCTACAACCTGTTTCGAAAGGCCGGAGTGAACAAGAAAAGCAAACCGCACAACTTCCGGCACGCGCGGGCAACCCACTTGGCCTCGGGTTTGAACGAGTTCCAGATGTGCCAGCACTTCGGCTGGAAGCTCGGAAGCAAGATGCCCGGCACATACATTCACATGAGCGGCAAGAACACCGACGACGCACTGCTCAGGATGCACGGGATAGTCGCTCCCGCGCAGAATGACAGCGTGTCGAAGGCAACACCATGCCCTCGCTGCGAGCACGTCAACCCTGCCAGCTTCCAGTTCTGCGGCAAGTGTGGTTGCGCGCTGGATGTCAAAGCGGCAATGGAAGCCGAAGAGCGCACGAAGGCAGTCACCGAAAACGTTCAACCTCGGACGCCGTGCTGAACGAGCTACTGCGGGATGAAGAAGTGCGCGAGCTGCTCAAGCGCAAACTTGTGGCGATGCGCTAACGCTTCCGCCATTGCAGACGCGCTTCTGCTTCGGCGTCTTCAATCAGGTCTTCGAGCTGCTTGATCCAGTCGGGCAACTCCGGTTCGTAGGTTGGGTTTGAAGTCATGCCTTGTTGAGAGTGCGGCGAGTTGATATCGCCTTTCACGCAGGTGTCACGCACAGAAAAGAAGATGCTGGAGCGTGCTGCGTCGGCGTTCAAGAACGTCCAGTTGGGCTTGAAGGTGCGCGCGTTCCTTTGCATCCCAGGCTGGTCGGCTTAGGAGTCTCTGGATGTTGTCCTGCGCGTTCTCGACGGCACGCAGTTCGTTTCGTAGGTGTTCTTCGCGTGTCTTCATGCGCCACCGGTGCCTTGGAGTAGTTCCGCGCGAACGGCTTGCACGACTTCGTCGAGCGCGTTTTCGACTGCCTCCATTTCCTTGAGTGTCTTATCAGCTTGGTGTTCGCGCGCGATTGCCCTTGCCAGCACGCCCTTGGCGTCTTCGACAAGTCCTTGGCGGATGAGCGTGGCCGCTATGTTTACGTCGGCTTCCAGTTCCTGCTCGATGCGGGCGACGGCTTCTTCCAGGTTTTGCAGGCGGTCAGCGAGCTTGTTCTGCTCGATCTCTCTGGCGACGATGTCCTTGACCGCGACTCGCTGCTCGCGCGTCATCCTGCCGATTTGTTTTTTGATTCCGATAAAGGCGTCTCTGTGGAACGAGACGACTTTGCTGGCCTGTCTGTGCAACTCTCCGAGCCGGGCGCGGAGGGCGTGAACCTTGGGCGGCACTTCCTTTAGCTTGCGCGCTATCAGTTGTTGTGCGGCTGGGTGTTCGATGCGGTCGAGCAGTTTGAGCAGGTAGGCGAGTTCGCTCGCGATCTGGTTTGAGTCCTTTCGTGCGTCGCGCGTGACACCTTGGAGCGAAGCCTTCGTTGCAGCCTTCTCCGCCCCGACGGGAGTGGGAGGCGCATAAGCTGTGGGTGGCTGTGGCAGGGAAAAGGGCGGCGTCATTGAGTCTCGATTCGCCGCGAACTGCACAATTCGATAGATCAGAAAGAGCAGCGAGACCGTTAGGGCGATGGCCAGCCAGGGCTGCATGAGTTCGCTCAAGCCCGGCGCGTAAACAAGCAGGCCGAGCAAAGTCAGCAGGATGCTTAGGAAAGCGGCTGGCAGGCGTTTCAGCCCAAAGCCAGTGATGCCTTGGTATAACGCGGCGCCGGTCAACAGCAACAGCACAAGCACGGCGAGCGTTCCGAAGCTGCGCACGGAGAAGCCGAACATCGGCTCGGCGGCCGTGATGGCAACCGCCAGGATGACGCCAAGGCTGACGGCGATGCCGGAGTGGCCAAATCGACGGCCGATGGTCACGTAAGCCGCGCTGATGAACAGGGCTGAGAAAAGCAGGAAGTCGGCAAGGATGTGGTAGCGTTCATACAGGGTCAGCGGTTGGAAGCCGGCCAGAGGCTCAACCACAAATCCCATTGTCGCAGGCTGGATGAGCGACCAGCCGACGATGGATGCCAGCGCGACGGCCGCCACAACTCCGACCGGCAGGTGCAGCGCGGGCTTGGACTGAGTTCGGAAGCGGCTCCACGGGTGGATGCCCAGCTCGATGTACTTCTCGACTTTTTCGCGGATGGCTTGGGTTTGGAACTCGGCCTTGCTGACGAATCCCAGCGTGTTCTGCTCAACGAGTGGTTTGATCCATTCGTCGAGGTTCTCCTCTAACGAGAAGCTCTTCCAGTGTGCTCTGCTGCGCGGCATGTGTTTTCATCCCCGCACGTTCATGTCGTGCAGGCGGTCGTGAACCTCCTTTCCAAGTTTCGTAATGCGATAAATCTTCGCCCTGGGACGCCCTGGCGTAAGGCACTCGACCAATCGAGCCTTGCACAACTCGGCAAGCGCCCGCTGGGTGTTAGCCCGTTCAAGCCTCGCCAGTCTGCCGATCGAGCGCTGGTCAAGCTCGCCCGGATTCAGCGCGCGCAGAACCCGCATCTTGCGCGGGCTCGCGGCCACCGCGCTGGCAATGTCCCAGAACATAAGCATTAAAACCGCGCGTGCATTCAAATCTGTTGCCGTCAATCAGTTGTCGCTTGAGAGCTGAAAGCGTGTCGGCGTCACGCCTTTTCAGTAGTCCATTTGTAGCATTTCCCATTCGTCACCCCTGCCTCCACCGTGGTTTCCTGATGTGAGCCGCGGATTAAGGCTTTGCTGACGCTGGGCGTATCGCAGCGAGAAGGACCGGCGTCCAGTGGTGTTAGCCGAGAGACTTGGCGCGCTGCAGAAGTTCGTCGTTTTGGTCTGCCCCGGAAAACTGAGCCAGGTGTTATGAGAGTTCTGAGCGGCCGTGAGGCCGGAAAGGACTGTCATGAAACGCAAACGTCGAACGCCCGAGCAGGTCATCGCCCTGCTGCGTGACGCCGAGGCTGACCTGGCCGCGGGCCTGTCGGTCGAGCAGGTCTGCAAGAAGATCGAGTCAGCCAGCAGACGTACTTCCGCTGGAAGAGCCAGTACGGCGGGCGCCAAGGGCAACACCATGAAGCGCCTCAAACAACTGGAGGCCGAGAACAAGCAGCTCAAGAAGGCGGTGGCCGACCTGACGCTGGAAAAGCAGGCCTTGAAGGACATCGCCGAGGGAAACTTCTAACCCCGGCGCGCCGCAGACAGGTCGTGAAACACGTGCACGCGCGCTGGGGGCATCGGAACGCAAGGCCTGCAAGACGGTCGGTCAGGCACGCAGCACGCAGCGCTACAAACCGCAAAGGCGGGTCACAAGAAGAAGCGCTTCTGAAGCGGATGCTGGAGCTGGCGGGCAAGCACCCGCGCTATGGCTACCCGCCGCGTCTGGAGCCTGCTGCGACGGGAGGGCTTCAGGGTGAACCGCAAGCGGGTCCACCGGCTGTGGAGAAAACACGGCCTGAAGGTGCCGCAGAGACGGCGCAAGAAGCGGGCCACCGGCCAAGGCAGCAACGGCTGCGCGGCAAGGCGTGTGGAGCACCGGAATCAGTGTGGGCGTGGGATTTCACCCATGATCGCACGACAGACGGCCGGGCCTTGAAGTGGCTGAGTGTGGTCGATGAGTGGACGCGGGAGTGTCTGGTGCTTGAGGTGGGACGCAGCTTCAAAGCCGTGGACGTGATCGAGGCGATCGCGGAGGCCATGAAGCGGCACGGAGCACCGATGCGCATAAGAAGCGACAACGGCCCGAGTTCATCGCCATAGCTTTGAAAAGCTGGCTGAAGAGGGCGAAGGTGGAGA
The DNA here is from genome assembly GCA_027493625.1 of Planctomycetota bacterium. Lineage (GTDB taxonomy): Bacteria > Planctomycetota > UBA8742 > UBA2392 > UBA2392 > JACKID01. The sequence goes on from JAOSKM010000003.1 coordinate 1,070,715, forward strand.
CGCTGTATGTGGAGCCTGGAAGCCCGTGGCAGAACGGCTATGCGGAGAGCTTCCACGCCCGGCTGAGCGACGAGCTGCTGGAGCAGGAGTTGTGGACAAGCGTTGAGGAAGCGAAACTGCTGTCGAGAAGGTGGCAATGGGAGTACAACCATGAGCGGCCGCACTCATCGCTGGGGTACTGCACCCGGCGGAGTACGCGGCCGAGCAACCGACTCTCATAAAAACCGGTAAAAAAACCAGGCGGCGGGCAGTTTGACGCGAAGGGGTTATCGAGGAGTTGGTGGACTCGGCGTGAGTGCTTGCGAACCGGGTGGTACACGTCCCTGAGCTTCCATGCAATGCCCTGGTTGATCAGCATTTTCAGCACGGGCTCGACATAGACCTCGATAGATTGAGGCAGTCCCCGGTGAAATGCACCAACAACGCGGCCCGAGCCCCGCTGCCTGAACAGCTTTTTCAAGGACACCAATAACGCTTTAACAGAATCCTCGACATTGAACTGTACGATGGCGTCTGTCGTGTCAAGCGTGTCGAATGACGTTTCTCCGGTTGCTCCCGTGATTTCAATGCCTTCAGGCAACTTCGATTGCGATATTGCTCCCGCCACTTTATTTATGTGGCAATTAGCGAAAGACACGCTTGATTGGGAAACGAATGCGCCAAGCACGACTCGATCAACTAGCGAGTCTCGAATTCTCAGGCCGCTTACGCCGGCGTCATCAAGGTTCACCTCCGGAAACATGTACGCCGGACAGGGTCACTCCGCGAAGATCAAGAACGGCCGCGTCCTCAGCGGCCCAGGTCATCGCTACCTGGAACAGGTCGCCACCAAGTTGGCAGTCCGAGTTTTGCCTGATGAACTCTTGCAGTGTGTCGTACGTCCACTTGGCTTGTCTCAGTTCATAAACAGCTACGCTGGCTGCCAGTTCATCAAGCGATCCCATCCATCGCCGGTGGTCCACTGGATTGCCGCGACTTCTTGCCTCCGGTCCTGTCCTGGCACCCTGAAAGAGCAGCCTCGCAATTCCCAACCCTTGTAGAGTTTCCAGAAACTCCTGTTCGATGAACGAGCGCGTGCCTGGTTCCGCGTCTCGCGCGGTCAGACCAGGGAGTCGTTGAAGCTGCATTGTGACGGCATCACCAGCCGCCTGGCCAGTTGCAGTCGTATACGCCTGTACTAACATCGACGCGCTAATCGGACCAGCGCCAGTCGGCGTTGCTCGAACTTCAAGCGACAGTGTCTCGAGGACCTGACGCACGGTGTCCGCGTCCATCGCAGCCTCTTTCGTGCTCAGCTTCTCTCTTGCAGATTAGATTGACCAGGTCCACCCATGCACGTGCACGACCCTGCGAGAAGTCAATTGAAAGGACATCCTGCAGGAGTTGGCGTCTTGCCAAGTAACCCAACAGCAACGGTCGTCTAGGAAGCCAGTCTGGAAGCGGAGAGGAAAAGCCCTTTCGCTTCAGGTACTGAGCGGCACGGTCTTCATCGAACTCTTCAATCCGAACACGAACCAACTTGTGGGATCGAAGCCCCAAGGCGTGGAGCATCTCGGCATCATTGTCAAAGTAGTGGTCACGCCCCGCGAGTACGATACCAGTAGCATCCGGCGACTTTAAAACCATCTCCTTGACGCCTGCAAGGGCGGTGCGGCGTATCTCCCTGAGCACTTCGCTTTTTTCTATCTGGACGACGCCTTGAGAGGCCACCTCGTCAAAGCCATCGATGAGCAATGCGAGACTTCCCGTCCTCCACGCCACGGTCAGATCACCCTCACGATGCAGACTTAAAGAACGACCATGCCGGAGAAAAATCTCGTCCGCATATTGGGCGCCCCAATGCTCTCGCAAGTTGATCGCCACGGGGACGCAGTCGATCTCCGCGCTGAGGTACTTGTCGCGCAGAGCGAACCAGAGTTGTCTGACTGTGAGACTCTTCCCTGAACCGAATGGCGCTAGGAGAACCAGCGTAAACCCCTGCGCTACTTTCTGGAGGAGGTCATCAAACGCAATCGGAAGCCGAGTCTCTAGGTTTGTCATTGGGGGCTCGATGAACTCGTCCGCGGCGACAGTTATAGACTCTGTGTCAAGGTCTCTCGCAGAGCCAAACACAGCGTGCTCGCGCTTCATGACGTAGTCTCTGCCATCAAAGAACCGCTCGCGAAACTGGCGCATGGAAAGCAACTCGACGTCGTGCTCGCGCGCATGCGTTGTATGCGGTGCCTCCGGGGTCTTCTCTACGATCATCCATGACTTGACCGCAACGCCGCGCTGGCGTTCCTTCGATGCGGCAAACACGAGCTTTTCCACGTCCTCCTTAACCTTCTGGAATTTAGTGCTGGTTGTTGCCATGAGTAGGTGTGTGACGTACCGACTCTCAGCAACACCGTCGATTTCGATGTGGCTCTTCCCTTTCTTGAACAAACGGGACTTGCAACCGCCTGCTGGGATTTCAAACACAGCGTCTGCGGTGCGGCGAACATCGTCCTCGAACTGCCTGTCGTTCTGGTACTTGCTCATACGGTTTCCTATGCCCTTGCTTGAGCAACGCGGTGCCACTTGATCAGGTCTGCGTCCGTGACCTAACCAGCGTGCATTGTTCTTTTCCATATAGAAAACAAATCGTGGCAAAGAAGGGTCCTTTCGGTCCCTTCTTGCTTCCCGCTTGGAGTGCTCTCCTTGCCCGGGATACCGCGGATGTCTGATGCAGTCCGACGACGGCTGCTCCCGTGCGCGGACTACTTGGTGAGCGCGAGAACGCGCTTCTGGGCGACGACCTGCTCGTAGACCTTGCTGAGGGTCTTGCCGGCGGCGTAGAGCACCTCATCCGCCTTGTCGTCGCTCAGGGCCAGCACCTGGGCGAAGCGTGACAGCTTCAGGGCGTCTTCGGCGAGCGCCTCGTACTTCTTGAAGGCCTTGCGTGTGCGCTCGACCACGACCAGGAACTCCGCGCGCTGCTTCTTTTCCGCCGGGCTGGGGTTCCTGGGCTTCTGGGGCTTGGGAGGCTCCACCTGGGCGGCCTGCACCTTGCCGCTCGACTTCGCGGCCTTGGCCGGCTTGGGCTGGACGCGCTTCTCCTCGACAGCCGCCACCTCCTGCTTGGCGATCACCTGGACGTCCTTGGCCGTGAGTTTTACGCCTTCCTTCTTGTGCTCCTTGACGCGCCCGGCGATGCGATTCATGGCCTCCTGCTTGTGCTCCTCCTTGTTGGGCCCCTCGATGCGGTTCACTTCCTGGCTGACAAAGCGCGCGTCCGTGGGGCGCAGCTCGCCCTTGTGCACGGCCTTCTGCAGCTCGGGAGTGAGGCCCAGCAAGCCGAGTTTGTAGGTGAGGCTCGCGCTGCTGATGCCCAGCTTGGCGGCGAGCTGTTTGGCGCTGTAGCCCTTGCGCTCCATCAGGTTCTTGTACGCGTGGGCTTCATCGACGGCCGAGAGGCCTTTGCGGTGCAGGTTCTCGATGATCTGCATTTCGAACACGTCGTCGTCGGTCAGCTTCGTGCGGACCTTGCACTTGGCGTTCTGGATCCCGGCGATCTTGCCCGCGCGCCAGCGACGTTCACCGAAGGCGATCTTGTACTTGCCGTCGCCGTTGGGGCGGACGGTGATGTCTTCGAGGATGCCGTGGGTGCGCACGGTCATGGCGAGGCGTTCCAGCTCGGTCTTGTCCTCGTCGTCGGCGCTTTCGATCCAGTCGCGGCGCGGCTGGTTGGGATCCGGGATGAGCAGGTCGAGGGGCAGCTCGACCGTCTCGCCGTCCTGGTAGGGGCAGGGCACGCCCTTGGTCACGTCGAGAACCTGCACTTTCTCGTCGTGCTTGCCGTTGCCGGACGCGCCGTTGGTTCCCGGTGCATCGAGCGCTTCCTTGGCCTCGGCAGTCTTGGCCGCCTTAGCTTCCTTCTTCGTCGCTGCATTCATGTCTTGTCTCCTTAAAAGTAAGAAGGCCCGCACCATGCGGGCCGTAAATGTGAATCCGTCTGTCCCGGTGCTGTCTTTGTCCGCGTCCCCTTTGTGAGGCCCGATTTCAGGGCGTCAGCAGCTGCGGCGCGTGTGCTTCGCGGAGTCTGGCGAAGGCGTCCTTGCAATGGCTTTCTTCGTCGCCGTAGGGCATCTGGAGCAGGGCAACTCCTTCGGGTGTGCTGAAGCCGATGGCGGTTTCCTGGTCGAGTATGCGCAGGGTGGCGTACTCGTGCATCGTGGCTGCCTGGAGCTGCTTGGCCACGCGCAGCAGCAGGTTGACTTCGACGGTGAACGCGCGGGCCTCTGTGTAGTCGGGAATCACGCGGTGCACGTCAGGGAACTGGCCGGGCTTGCGTTGAAGCGTGACCCTGCGCGCGCTTTGCAGGTCCGTGCTCACGAGAATCAGCTCGTCGCCGCGAATCTCGGCCTGGATGGCGCTCGTCCACTCGCTGCGCTGCCAGTCCTTGAGCTTGTAGTCTAGCAGTTTGGCCGCGTCGGCCGCCTCCTTGGGGTCGAGCAGGAACGGCTCAACGGGCGGCGGGCAGGCAACATCCACGCCCTCGATAAGGGGCGCGCCGTTGGGGTCGAGGTCCGGGTATGGGATGAACAAGAGAATGTGGCCGTCGCTGCTGATGGCTCCCTTGTCCGTGAGGGCGATGGAGTGGAGCGCGTATCGCGCGTCCATCGTCGCCCCCGCGAAGCATTTCAGGTGTTGCGGGTAGAGCAACATGGGTCCTCCTTTCGTTGAGGTTGTGCGGGCTTCAGTCTTGCGGGTGGCATTGGCGGCACAGGGGCAGGACGATGACCACCTGCATCCCCTGGTCGTAGAGCCGCACGGGCTCGCCTTGCACGAGCACGTTGGCTTCGACATTTCGGATGGTGCTTTCGCTCATGTCGAGGCCGCATTGCGGGCAGAGCCTGAGCTTGCGTTTGTTGCGCGGGTGCACGCCCTTGGTCTGTTCTCGCGGCGTGACGTTGATGAGCGTCGCCCAGGGCTTGCGTTGCAATTCGTACTTTGCGGCGCGGGGTGCCTGGGCTTTGAGGATGGGCTCAAGCTGTTGGATGAGATCGTATTCCAGGAAGTCCTCAAGGTCTGACTCCGGCTCATCCGGGAAGAACTCCGGCTGTTTGTATTCGTGCCCGCACTCCATGCACTCGCGTGTGTCCTCCATGTCACCGCTTTCGCTGTCACTGGAGTGCCTGTCGCCGGTGTAATGGCAATACAGCTTTTCGCTGCCCCACTCCGTGTAGCCCTGCCAGGCGCTGAATTTGACCGAGCCGCAGGCGGGGCAGCCCCAGTGTCCTGTCATGGCTTTCCTCCTTTCTCGCCGATGGCCGTCAGTGTGTAGTGGTCAAACCACTCTTCCCGGCAGTCGAGGCAGGTCACGTGGCACCAGGCGTGGGCGCCGTCAACCTCCAGGTTGCCGGGGTCGAGCAGCAGGCCGCGGCAGTAGGGGCACCGGATGCCGCCTTCCTTGAGGTAGCGCCGTTTCTGCCGCTCGTTGAGCTGAGTGCGTTCCATGGCGCTCCTTTCAATTGCGGGGTGGAATGACGATGGTGATGCCGTTGGTGCCGGCCGAGCTCTTGACGCTGCCGTGTTTGCGCAGCAGCACCTCATCCAGCCCGGTGAGGCCGAGCAGGTCGAACACGCGGTAGAGCTCCGTGGGCACATCGCCCCAGCTCATGCCGCCCGTGAGGAAGATGGTCTCACCCTCGCGGTACAGCCAGCCCACGTCGCGGCGGTGGATGAAGCCGCGCATGGCGTCCACGGCCTCGTGAAGTTTGGCGCGCGTGAGTTCGTTCGCCTGTTCGGCGGTCTTGGCGTAGTGGTCGAGTAGGTCGAGCAAGTCTCGGTCGCTCCAGTCGTTGGCGTCGATGAACTCGTGGGCGGCGTCGAAGTCGAGTTGCAGATCTTCAACGCGCTCGACGGGCGCGATGAAGTGGGCGAACAGGAAGTCTGCTCCCATCGGGTTGCTCCTTAAATGAAAATTGCCGCGCGAGGGCGGCATGGGTTTGTTGCACTTGCATTGATTTGTGACGTGTAACTTACATCAATCGAGCCAACGCCTGCCTTCGCCTGCGAGTGTGAGCATCCTGCCGCCGACCTCCTGCAACTGCCTGCGGGGTTCGAGGGCCAGTTCAGGGTGGTTGCCGGCGCGGGTGACGGCGTTGATGATGTGGTAGAGACTCACGCCCGGCTCCTCTTTGTAGGCCTGGCTGATGGCGGCGTGCTGCGGTTTGGTGAGCTGGTAGCGTTCCACGATGCGTTCGAAGGCCTTCTCGTGGTCCTTGACCACAACGCCGGTGGTGCCCTTGAACGCTCCGCGCGCCTGGGCGCCGGCCTCGATCAGGTAGGGAATCTGCTCGTTGAAGGCGTGCTGCAGGTCTGTGGCTCCAATGTGGCGCTTGCTCCAGGTGTAGCTGCCGTGGCCCATGATCAGCCCGTTCAGGCAGATACCGCGGTAGATCAGGGCTGACAAGGACACACTGGCGGCGCCCACTTCGCTGTTGGTGAGATGCAGGCCGTCGCGCAGGCTGCCGTCGCTCTGGTTGCCGATGAGCTGTACTTCCATGCGTGTGGCCGTGAGCTCAAAGCGCAGGCGCGAGTTCTCCGGCAGGGTGCCGAGCATAGCGTTGACCACTTCGTGGTTGTCCAGGGGGCGGTAGCGTGTGGAGAGTATGGCGCGCACTTCCAAGCGGTCGAAGCGGAGGAACACGCCGCCGCCTTCTTGCTCGAGCCAGCGGTTGACGTTCTGGGCGCGAAGCTCGGGCTCGCAGCGCTGCAGGTAGCCGGCGGGGATGCCCAGTTTCGTGCCGAGCTGGGTCAAGGCGTGGGGTTGAAGCGGGTAGCGGGACGAACCGACGGCAAGGCTGCCGTCTTCCGGGTCCATATGCACGTCGCGCACGTCCACGACTTCATCGGTGTAATCAGCGGAGCGCCGTTGAAGCACGCTCGCCAAGTCGCCCAAGGCGAATGCAGGGGCGCTGCGCAGGCCGTCCTGCGCGGTCACAGTCATCATGTCAGTGCTCCAGAAATAAGGGTTTGAAGGGAAACGCCGGGCAAGTGGACTCAATCAGCCGAGGTCCGCGAACCCGCACTCATCGCAGGAGCGAAAGTGCGGCGAAGCGATTGAGCACTCACGTCCACAGTTCGGACAAACATCCGGCTCAACGTCAAGCTCGGACAAGTCCACAAGCACCACAGTGTCATCTTCCATGGCAAAACCTCCAGAAACGAAAACAGCCCGCCAAGGGCGGGCAGGCAAGGCACACTCACAACGAGCACGCCAACAAACTAAAACGAAGGGATTCAGAACGGCAAACTACCAGCTACAGCAAAGCCAGCCTCTCGTCAGTCACCGACGAGAGCCACGCAACGACCGCACAGCCATCAAGTGGTTCCGCAAGGCTGCTCTGCAGAAGCATGCCCTGGCGCAGTTCAACCGGCAACCTGTTGTCGGCTGGCGAGGGGTCGAACACGACGATGAGTTGAAGCCGCTGGCGGATTCGCATGGCGGCCGAACAAGGTCACGGCCGCGCCCAAATGGAACATGGCGGTACGCTGTCAACAGATTAGCTGAAAAGCCGCCCTGCAAAGCACGCAGGTCGAATGCTCAGGCGACGCGCTGTCGGCGGAAGGTGGCGATTCCGACGGCAGGTTACGCTCTGACCGCTGTTACGAAGTCAGCTGAATACGAGAAGGACGAACAGGAAGCGCTCAGGTGGTACCGCAGAGCCGCCGCCCAGAAACGACCAGCCCCACGCGCAGCTGCTTGCAGACCTGGAAGCCCGCCTTCGCGCGAAGGAGTGAATAGCCCTGGCGCACCCGTCGTCATCAGCAGCGCGGAGTTGCGAGGAGCCACTGGGTCACCCGAGCGCCACTGGCCAACGTCCGAGCGCGGGACTGGGTATCTGAAAAAGCGGAACCATAAGGAGGCGGTCGCGTTCGCGAAGCCAAGAGCGCGAAAGGCTCCTACCACGACGAGCGCCGCCTGGCTTGGATCCAGATCCGCGGCCCGAGAGGCGGAGTCTACTGGGTGTAGACCTCACCGCTTTGTCGAAACTCTTCTTTTCGGATTCCATATCGAAACGGTCGGGACGCCATGGGGGTCCATTTCGCGCGCCCACTGCAGCCGGTATCGCGCATCTTCATCGAGCTTGTTCTCGGCGTTTGGAAGCACGCAACCAGCTCTTCGTAGCCTGGAATGCTCCCGCAGTCTTCCAGAGGAAACGCGCGGGCGCCCGCCAACAGGCGGCGTTTGAACACCTCGTCCAGCTCGTGCACGGCAAACCACCTTCACCTCGTGTTCCCAGTTGTCGCCGTAGTCGCCACGTAGACGCACATATCGCCCTTCTTCGGCCAGCACCTCGGGAAGTTTCACCTTGGCCGCTGCGCCTGCGGGCGAGGCTCACCCCAACCTCCTTCGTGGGGGAGATCGGGCGAACTGAGTGTCCCAGTCCACGCCCTGCGATCATATGCAAAGAAGCCGTACAGGTGCGAATCCCACCAACCGCATGCATCCTGGATCGCGTGGTGTAGAACATCAAAGCTGAAGTCGTTGCGGATCAGAAAAAGCCGCCAGGCCTTTGGCTTCACCCAACGCAAGGAGACTTCCAGTTCCAAATAGGTTGGCACAGCTGTGCCCGTGGACACACTTGGCTTCTACCACAGGCACCTCAGGGAACAGCAGTGGCGCTCCATCGCGGCGCGAAGTTCTGGCTGGCTATTGTATCGGTTCTAACAGCCTGTGCTTTACTTGCGCCCAGCGACGTGAGTCCCCGTAGACTGCGGGTTCCCACCCATGTGCCCAACGACGCCGCGATGCCACGAGAGCAAAGGCGCTCAACAGCGGCCGCGACAAGGTCGTGCGAATCGTCGCTGAGACCGAGATCAGGCGGTCAGCTGTTCTCGATGACCAGTCATGCACTGCGCTTGAAGGTTCTCCTTCAGTGACCGATGCTTCTTCGAGGATCATTGTCATCCGCAGTTCAAGCCCGCTGGACTCCGCCATGAAGTTCGAGACAAACTCGTCCAGTGCACGTGCCGCTGCGTCCTTTAGCTGGGCTCAAGGAACTTGTTGACCAGGAAAGTCCTTAGCACGCGGAGCTTCTCACCTGAGTCGGTCTTGGCTGCGAGCCCCAGTTACCGCGTCGAAGCCCAGCAGAACTTGTCACTGAACAGTGGCAAAGTGGTCCACGGAGACGTTTCCACCAGTCATCCGCCCCTTGATTTCGATAAACGTCTCTTCCACGGCTCGCTGGGCGCGTGGTAAAGCAATGGCATCGATGAGTTGGACAACCTGCCGAACAACGCAGCGGTAACCGTTCCAGTTCCGGCAACAGAAGGTCGGCGCCAACTCAGTGTCCTGAGGGTGCCGAAACCCCTCAGAAACGCAAGCAAACTCCTCCGAACGGGGTTGGTTGTTGAGATCCTCTGCCTCTGTAAGTCAGACACGCACGCCTCTTAATCCTGACAAAAAGGATGGCTTTGCACCAGGATGACTCTTCATCCGCTCGCGCTGCAGCTCGATGCCGCGCGAGCGCCTCAGAGAAGGCGCCAGCAGGAGGTTTGAGCATGTATGACGAATATCCAGTGTCGGAGGAAGTGGGTGGTTGGGAAGCCTGCAAGTCAAGTGAGTGTGTTGCGACGCCAAGTTGACGCATTGCTCGCTGCCCACGTGGGCTGTCCGCTCTGCGAAGAGGACGGCTGTCCCGCCAGGCGGGAATCAGGAGCGATGGACCAGGAAGGCCGAAGCGCTACTGAAGCGTGGCGAGGACCGTCCCTTACCACCGTTTCACGGCAGGTAGGCGCAGGTGAGTGCCCTTGAGGTCCCACCAGCAGTACTGCACGGGACCGGTTGTATCCAGCCGGAACGAAGTAGCCCCACATTGCGCCGACGTTCACGCCCACCAAGCAGCTTGCCCTCTCCTTTAAGGCTGGTCGATCGTTTCAGCCCAGTTCGGGATTGCGAATTGATGGACCGTCGCTGCTTAGCCCACGCCGTGGCTCGTCAGATACGAACAACTCGACCCTGTCTTTGGTGGGGTGCGGTCGAGGAACTTCACGGATTGGGTTCTTGAGCAAGATGATGGCTACCCACTCGGTGAGCGCTTTTATGGTTGGCCTCGCGAACTCTCTCACTCAGGGTCCATTAAGCCCGCAGTTACTAACCGTGGATATTGACTCTCCGCAGAGTTTCAGTGTGTTGTACGAACGCCGCACTGATCGGCGTGGGCGAAGGTGGTACCGGTGTATCCACTCGTCTTTCTCCGCCGATGCAGATGGTCCGGCGCGGTATACACGTTGCCGTGCTCACCTTGGTGACGAGCTTGAGCGGTTGGAAAACAGTTTCCCGAGTTTTCGTTGTGGATTCTGTCAGTGCAGCTCAAGGGGTTAGATCCAGTACTCGCTTTCTCGGCTGGCGTTCCGCCATGGCCTATTACGGACGACGATTCCACACGCGCTGGAGGCATAAACAGCGGCAGTATCAATGGCGTAAGTTTCACTTCGCCTAGCCTGTCCTCCGCGTTTAGATGGTGAAGATCAAGATCAACACGTGATCAGATGACGACGCCGGCCGCGATACCCACGCCGATGAGAACCCAGTAGACCGTGCTGAGGCCTGTTTCACGCCGCCCAGCCTTCCAGGGCTGGATCGATGCGTCGTGTTTCGTGACTAGCCGAAGTTGGCCTGGTTCCCCTTGCTCAGTGAGGTGACAGGTTGATTGGCGAGCCGCCGCGGTTTGGGGTGCAACTTCGGTGTTTGCCTTTTCTGAGTGCTTCCAGTTCGTGCTGTTGGAGTCGTTGCGTCTCCCGGGCGAAAGCCGGCGTTGAAGCAAGGATTACGGCCAGCATCATATCCGTGAGAACGATGATCCACATGTTGATGCCCTTTTTCGTTATGTTGCCGGCCGCCTGCCTTGGCACGGCCAGAAGGAAGCGGTCGCAGCGTCTGGCACGTCCCAGCCTGAGAAGGTCGCTTCCCAGCGGGTCCGTACGTAGATGGTTCGCTCATCGTAGCGCCGTTACGAGGACGGCGAACGTATTTCACCGTCGTTGAGAGGCAGACCAACAGCGGCCGACGCTTGTCCGCGGTAGCAGCGCCTTCTTTACTTCGTGGCTGAGGTCTCCACTGAACAAAACGGCTTCGAAGCCCTCCATCGAGAAGCCCAGTATTCCTGCCGGCAGTCCTTGCTCGGTGAACGCCTTTGTTTTGAGTTCCGTTACGCGGCCGGCGTCCGGAGTGCGGGCGTAGTAGGCCAGCAACATGGAGAGGCTCGCGTTGCCACACTCGAACTTTCCGTCCTGTTCTAAGACGGGCACGGCGAGCACCACCGCGCTTCCGAACGCTGTCCGGCGCTTTGGGAGTCATGACAGACAGCCCGATAGAAGGACTGCCAGCAACGTGCAGGCTGCCATGCGCATCAGATACCTCCACGTCGCGGCGAAGCTGCCTGAACGAAAGAACGACTGTGGCGAACAAACATGGCAGGAGACGCCAGGGCGAACCAGAACCCTCACCAGTGCTGCAAGACTCGTCGTCTCCTCCACCAACGCCTCCGCTGCTACTGCTGGTGCTGAAACTTGGACGCTGACTGTAGTTCCCGCTGAATCAACGCCGTTTGCGTATTCGTTGAAGACGGCTACGCACCAGTAACCTGTTGGGGAGAAATTGATCGATTGGTTTACGCCGTTTGTAGACGACAGGCTGTATTCGCGCTTATACGTTCGCTCCATGCGCGAAACCTTATGCAGCGTTGGTGTTCGGCGCAAAGATCGACCAGTTCCCAAGTCAGTGGGTGCCGGACCTGGTGACTTTGATGCCTTGAACTCCCTTCACCGGGGTTTACGAGACTTCCAGAGGTGGATGAACTGGCTTACACTGGTTAACCGAAGGTGTTCCGGGTAAATGTTGTTCGCGTCAGGTTTATTGTAGACGGGCCGGCGTCAAAGACAACGCTGGAGACTTGAGCATGGTAGAGAGATGCCGGCTGAACGGGATTAGTAGACCCGCTGGCTGGTGCTGATCCAGAGGTTGCAGCGATCGTGCCCCGTGTTGCCGTTTGAAAAGCAGGAAGTTGTTGTTGGGTAGCGTTGTGAGCTAGTGAAGGACTTGATGACTTACTGCTGATGCCTATGGCGACCGCTGATGCGTTGGTAGTTCCAGAGCCAACCGCACCCGTTCCACCAGCCTGCTGAGGCGAGGGAATGTGAGCGCCTGAGACGCGTGTGTTCCGAGGTTCGTTGGCGCACCCTGGGTGAGGAATGGTTTGGGTGGAGCGCGATGGCCTGGGTGGCCGAGATCAAGGCGAGTAACATACCGGTTCATGGCCTTTCTCCCGTTAGGGCTATCAAGGTAGAGGTTCTCCACAGGCGTGTGGCGTCTCGTCGAACACGTCCGCGTAAATTGGTGGTTGTGATGCGCGCGTGGGGCCAAGCTGTTGTTAAACCGCGAGGCTGCCACAGCTCGCGCGATGAGTTCTGATGCGTAGGTGTGTCTCGCGTCGTGGATTCTGTGGCTTCAACCTTGGCGGTCGTAGACGCGGTTGAACTCATCCGGCAGGGCGCGTTTAGTCATAGACCTGCCCGTTACAGAGGACAGAAAAGACAGGCGACCAGGGGGCCCGATTGGCTCCGCCCTGCGTAAGAGTGCCCAGGCCGCGAACCCGCAACGGTGACTAGTTCGCGGCGCACAAGAACCTGCCGTGCTTGCCACCTTTGCACCCTTGCGTACGAATACGAAGGTCGCTTCAAATCCATGCACAAGTCGCTGTGAACCAGGTTGCGCCATTTCGTCACCCGCAAACCCGTCTCTTGCAAGCCAATCGCCAAGAACCAATTGTTTTACCGAGCTCGCGGTCGCTGTTTCTCGCTGTGCGCTGAACGGCATTTTGTTGGGCACGCGGAAGAATCGCGCTCATCCAAGAACCAGCCTTCACCGGTGAACAGCGCACAGCTTCACCAAAGAAGCGAAAGTGAACCGAATCATGTGCCTCGAACGCCACGGACACCATGACTGCCGCAAAAGCGCCGCGCGTACAAAAGGCTAAGGTATGGCAACGGGACCATCGACGATGGCGGGTGACGGCATTCTAAACAAGGCAAGCGCGGACCACTTCACCAAACGCCTAAGCGGTGAACTGATCTACTCCAGATACAGGCGTCGCACGATTGCCGTATCGCGGCTAGCCTCCACGGCATGCCGGGGTTGCCGAGACGCCCGATGCGGCAGCGACGTTTCGCAACGTCACGCAGCCGCCCAGATGGCGGGTAGATTTCGATCGGGCGACGTCCACGTTCCACGTCGGGCAGACGCAGGCTCGTTGCCTGCGGTCGAGTGTTGGACCAACGCCCATCTATCGATGTTAGCCACGCAAAGCGCGTT
>JAOSKM010000004.1 GCA_027493625.1 Planctomycetota bacterium
GTGCGTGCCGACCACTTCGCCCGTTGAGGTCTTCACCACCACGAACTTGTCGCCGCGCTTCTCGACGCTGTACGGGTTGTCCTTGGCGATCACTTCGTTGGACTGACTCGCATCGTTCGAGTCACCGCTGATCTCAATGCTTGTGTCCTCTTCGGCGCCGATGTCTTGGTCGTCGTCCTCGCTGTCCTCTGTCGGCGGCTCGGGCCACAGGTAGATCTCGGACTCGCCATCAGCCAGCGGCGGCAGGTCCGGGTTCTTGCGGATGATCCACGGGATCAGGTGGCGGTTCAGCGACTCGGCGATCTGCATGGCTCCGCAGTAGATGGACTCGGACTCCTCGCTAAGGTGGACGCCGGTGTCGCCGGTGCGGTGCGCATCGGTCACGCTGGACGTGAGCTGGTTGGCGAGGAAGAGCTGGTCGAACAGGCCCTCAAGATAGCGGCAGTACTCCAGCATGTCCTTGAAGCCCTGACCCTTGGGCTCGATCAGGTCCAGCAGCTCCTCGTCGTCGAGCACCATCTGCTTGTTGAATTTCAGCAGCTTGAGCCTTTCGGCGCGGTCCTGCAACGTGGACGTGATCATGTCCGGGCGAACCTTGTCCAGCTTGCCCTTGAACACGCGGATCGGAACGCCGAACAGCTCCATGTGTGCGTCGATGTTCTTGTGCGCCTCTTCCCACGAATAGGCGCCGCGGTAGCAGGCCACACCGATGTTCATGTCGCCTTCGGGATTGGATCCGCCGCCCGGCCTGTGGATGATGAACTGCCACGCCGGTAGCTTGGCGTAGCTGACTTCAGCGGCACCGGTGTTCTTGTACACCCGCACCAGCTTGCGGCCGTCCCACTGGATGTCGCCGCCGGCCTTGTACTTCCTGCGGCCACCCATGAAGAAGTCGGGCACGATCCACGGATCACCGCCATCACGGGCCGGAGCCGACTTGATCTGCATGAACCGGACACCTTCAACGTCGGCCCAGGTCAGCCACTTGATCATGTCGGTCCAGCCGCGTGACTGCTTGATGATCTCACTGGCGGCCGAGGCGCGTTCGATGCCGCCCATCATCGTCCAGTTCAACTTGGCGATGCGGGTGCCGCGCTTGTCGACGGACTTGATGAGGGGCAGACAGTTCTGCATCAGGCGATGGCCGTCGCGGTCGATGTCGTACACCGGTTCCGGCCAGCTTGCGATATTGCCCGCTTCGAAGAGCCGCGATACCGGCAGCTCTGCCGCGAGGTCGGTCGTATCGCCGTTGCCTGCTGACGGCATGTCCGCCTCGGCCTGTGAGTAGTCGGGCAATTGCTTGACCTGCTTGCGGCGAGAGGGTCGCTTGGGCTTAGCCATCGGCGGTCATCACTTTCTTCTTGCCACCCTTGTTGAGCTCCGTCTTGCGCCGCTCTACCACCAGTCGTTCCACTTCTTCGACCAGGTGGATGTAGTCGCTGCCCCGCGGCAACTCAAGAAGCTTGGCGATCTTTCTGCACGCAGCCAACGCACGAGTCTGAGACATTGAATCATCCTCCATTCAAGAGAAATAATGCCCTGAGTACAAACTAGATGCAAACAACTTGCAGCTAGAAGAACAGGCTTTCTGAATCCACGCCCATCACCAGGTATCGCAGAGCGTCCGGACAGTTCTTTACAACAAGGCCGCAGGCAAGAACGAACCATCCGCAAGGGACAGTCAGACAGTAGACTGGGTTTCGTTGCTCCGCTTCAACCTTGAACGTCGAGCCCTCGCCTTGCACGTTCCACCACAGAACTTCGAGCGGGTTGGAAAGAACGTCTCGTATTTCACGCCGCACACCGAGCATTCCTTCTCCACCGGATCCCGCTCCCAAGACTTCTTGGCTATGTACTTGTGGAACTGCTTGGCTTCCGGGCTCTTGTGCCAAGCACACGCCGCCGGGTGTGCGTGCTTCTTGAGGTTTTCTGCTGCACTCTTCCTTGCTTCCTCTGTCATGTGAAAAGACAGATGCTCCGAGGCCGGAAGACACTCCAGATTCGAGAGGTCGTTGTTGTCTGGATTCTCGTCTATGTGATGAACGTGATGGTTCGGCGGTATCGGCCCGTTGTGGTGTGCCCAAACTGCTCGATGCAGATAGCGTTCTCCATCGTAGGGGCCGGTTGTCCAGTACCGGTCGTACTTCGTGAAGGTCCGTCCCTCGAACTCTACTGAAGACCTTGTGGTCATGTGTGACTCCTATCTTGAAAGAGTCTATTGTACCACAAAGCGTCGGAGTGTCAAGACTGGTCATGCCAGCGTTTATTACTGCCTGCGGCCCTTCTGGAGTTTGAACAACTTCGTTGGGTCGGATGTCTTTGATTGGTTTGAATGAGCCGTCGCTCATGAGAACCAGGGTCTCTCCGGTAAAACAGTGGCTGTGCCTGTGGTCCGGCTCCTCGTTCTTGGCGCCGTCTCTCCAGCAGTAGTTGTACAGTTCGCGTATCAAGTTCTGGCAGTCGGAGCTGATCTTGATCGTTCTGGCGTGGAAGCGTGCCTGCACCTTCTGGATCCCGGCGCTCACGTCCTTGTTGGCCTTGACCATGTTGAAGCCGTCACGCGCCATGATCGAGTGCTGGGTGGCGCTGTGGTCGCTGAAGACCGGCCAGCCCGACCGGTACATCCGCTTCAGGTTGGGCAGGTGCTCAACGACGTCCATGCCGGCGCGGTAGTATTCCTTGGTGATGTAGAGCGTGCCCTGGTTGTCGATGCCGCCTTCGAGCAGGACGTGCGGGTCGTGCACGCCAAGGTCCTGCCCGTAGCAGAAGGCATCGAGTGCCGGGATATCGCCGGGAGCAACGATGTGGTCCGGCCCGAACATCTTGTAGATCGCACCGCTCAGTGTAACCAGCTCGCCCAGCAGCCAACGACGATGCTCATCCGTGCCAGGGGGATACTTGTTCTCCAGGTTCCGAATGTAATCCGGCGGGAGATTCTCGGCGTTCATGTAGGTCGAGACCTTGTAGCCGATATGTCCTGGCCGCGGTTTGATGAAGAACCTTTCCCCAAGGAAGTGTCCCGGAGGAACCGGGTTACAGGCTACCCTGATGCGCCTGTCACCAATCTGCCCACGGCAGGAGTCCACCAGGTAGTCGAACTTCTCCTCGGTGGTGTTCTTGCCGTCACCTTCGTCGATGAACACGCCATCCCATTCAGCGCCCTTGAGAGAGGTCTTGTCCTTCTCGAACGTCAGCTCATGGATGGTGGAGTAGTTCGGCAGCGTGATGATCTTGTCGACCTTCTGGTACTTTAACGGACAGCGAATGTCGAATAGGTACGAGATCAGGGTCTCATGCGTCGAATCGCGGAGCTGGACATGGTCGTTGCAGACCAGCGCGAACTTTCCGCCAGGGAACATGACGCAGCAGTTGTATAGATCCATCACCAGCGTGTGAGACTTCCCGCTACCACGCCCGCCATGCCAGAGCAGGAACTGGTGGTCGTCCTGCAAGGACACGAACTGATAGTCCAGCAGCACAACATCAGTCGTCGCCATCTTTGTTGGTAACCTTGTCACTACTTGACTTTTTGAAATTGATGCTGGGCATGTCCTGGGCTCCGGAAGTGAAGCCTGATCCGTCCTGCCAGCCCATCTTGCACTTGGCGTAGAAGATCGCGCTGGTCTGGTACCTGGGATCGCTCAGGGCCTTCAGGGCACACAGCTGGATTACTTCCGCCACGTCATTGTGCCGATCGATCAGGGCGGCTTCGTACCGTGAGAGTAGTTCCGGGTCTGTATTCATCCAGGCGTAGAAAGTCTTCTTGCTTACGCCGGCCTTTTTACAGGCTGAAGTTACCGTGACGCCTTCGGCCACAAGATCAAGGATGATGTTCAACCTGTACTCGCGCTGAGCCTTCGTATCCTTGGCCGGATGGAGTGGAAGTTTCATAGTCGTCCTCGATCAGGCAGTGTAACAAGAAAACCCCCACTGTTGTGAGGGTTTTCTACAGGCTCATCACTGCGGGCTAGAAAAACTCTCCATCTTCAGCGAGCTTGGCGTAACCGTTTCCCTTATGATCGACGTAGATCGTGACGATTGAACCCGCGGGAATGTTCTCCTCGGCGATCACATTGCCGTAGACCTTGATCGGCTTGTCAACGTACTCGACGACGTGTCCCAGAGGGTATCCGTTTATCACGACGTTTCCGTGTTCGGCCGGGAACATCCACGGAGAATCCTTCTCCTCCTCGGCAATGTGTTCGTCATAGATGCGGAGCTCCTTGACGTTCTGGGTCTTCCACCATTCAGGGTTCATGCGTCCTCCGTTACTTTGATGATGACCGCCGCCAGGATGATCGGGAAGAAGACCACGGTCATCCAGAAGGCGAGTTGTTCCCAGGGCATAGCGTCCTCCTTATGCAATCGAAATGACCAACCACAGAGTCAAACAAAGAAAAATGGCGCCGAAGAAGGACCACCAGAAGAACCTGGAAAAGATGTCGGTCACCGAATATTCGTGATTCCCAGTTCCGCTGATCAGGGGATCTTTCCTGGTACTGAACTTCTTGGGAGAGATCACTTTGGCTTTCGGCGTAACCTCTCCTCTTCCGCTGTGACCTCGAAGGACCACTTCTGCTGAATTCCCGGACCTTACTTTCGAAGGTTCAGGTTTCGGAGCGGGATACAATTCCTGCAGACCACTGGCGTACCGCATGTAATCGCGTTCAAAAACAGCCATCGTTCGTCCTCCTTCTTTGATGCTTTCAGTCTATCCCGACCTATGGCTGTAGACCATTACAACTACTCGTCAGAAGTGGAATCCGTCTCTTCCGTTACGGCGTCCGTCAGGTCCTTGACCGCCTCTTCGAACTCACCGTTCAACTTCAGGTCATTCCAGTACTTGATGATCTGGTAACGGCTGAACCTGGCCTTGAAGCTCACCACCAGGATGTTACCCGGCACAAAGCCCAGATCAGTATTGATCGTCACCAGCGTGGGGCTGGTTGCCGACGACCGACCGGGCCCGCGGGTCAACTTGATAGACGGGTAGATCGGGCAGTACCCGCCGCACCGGTCAAGTTCGCGCTGGACGTCCTCCAGGGTAATCGTGTGCGGCACCTGCAGCTCATTGGCCCTGCGATGACTACGGGTGTACATGGCCTGCGCCACGCTACGCTTCTTGCGGTACTTGCGGCAGGCCAGGTTGTTCGCCAGCCGATGTTCTTCAGTTGCCATCATCTTGTCCTCCTTTTTCAGTATGGTTGCTCAATGGCTGCGTACTATGCAGCCACAGATTAGTTACCGTGAGTTGTACTGACCCTTATCGTACTTCCTGGCGATACCAAACATGTAATTGTGAACCACCAACGGATCGATCCCGTTGCCCAGCGTGATGACAATCCATTCCAGGACCAGGTCGAGACCGTACTTGTAGATCAAGAAAGCGATGGACATGATCTGCTGCTCTATCGGAACATGGTCAGGGTAGAATTCGCACAGCAAGTCGAACGCCGCAGACTTGGTGGCCTTTACCATTCTGATTTTCTCATCGGAGTTCAGCTTAGTGAACTGCCGCATCGAAGACTTTTCCATCGATGATTTTCTCCTGTTTTTTTAGGCACGAAACATAAGCGGTGACAGTGGTTCTGCTCATCCCAAGAAACTTGGCAATCTTGCTCACCGGGGCATTGGGATACACCAAGAAGGCGCCTCGAACGAGGATGAAGGCCGGTGGTATCCCGTCAAAGATAGAGACAGGAATGGAGCCAAATTCGGCCCGCTGGCGGTAATACGACTTCGTTATCCTTCCGCCTTCACCAAGAAGCTTGTTCTTGCGGCTTTCCGTGTAGTCAAACGGGGCCAAAGGTATCAACTGACGACCGTTCTTTTCGACCAAGCCGGCGTCGATAAGCTGCTGACGAGCTGAATGATATGTCTTGCGGCAGCAACACAGCCTGATCGAGCCCTTGACCGTACCGTACTTATAGCAACAGTCTTTGAACAGCGCGGTCACCATGCAGATATCCGCATAAAGGAGCTTCGCACGAGGACTGAGTTCCTTGAGCTTGGCAACTTCGTCGAAAAGGATTCTGTCGGTGGACATGAAAAAAGGTCCCGGCACTGAGCTTGTGTCGAGCAAGCGGACCGGGACCTACACCACGCTGGATGTGCCACAGTTTTACACCGCTTGCTCGACGAAGTCAATGTATCCGCCGGCGGATCGGGAAGCCATTACAAATCCTGGAAATCTGTGGAGCAGTACGACAGGTGAGTGTGTCCAGAAGTTACACAATGTGTCCAGAAGTTACTCACTCGACTGTCCAGAAGTTACACATTTGACTGTCCAAAAGTTACACCAGAGGAACTGACAAACTACAGGTCTGACAAACTGCAGGTCGGACAAAGAGGTCGGACAAGCGCCGGCCGCTTTGCGGCCGTCGCGATAAAGGCAAGAATCTCTTTGATCGGCGGATACTCGCCGTACAGACACAAAGGCCGCCGAACCTTGTTAGGCCGACGACCTTTGGCTGACCACGGTAAGGAGGACGCCGAACCGTGGAAAGGTTTTCGCCGTACTGCCGCCCGACCCACAGGGCGAACTAGTCGATCTCCACCTCGACGTCCTCTTCGGCGTTCTTCTTCGAACGCTTCTTCGCCGGCTTATTGCCCGACCCACCGGCAAGATCAAGTACGCCGCCGGCCAGACTGGCGGCGTACTGGAAAGAGTTCTTGATCAGGTTCTGCCAGAAAGCCCGCGCCTTCTCTTCGGCGATGGCTGCCGTACCGTAGAGCAGCCCCTTGGCGATGGACTCCGCCGACTGCAGGAACTCCTTGTGCGGCAGCTTCGCTGCGTCCTGCATGATGATGCTTGAGCGCGTGAACAGGGCGCTCTGCTCAGACAGGCCCTCCTGCGCAAGGCGCTTCGCCTCTTCGAACAGCCGCTTGCCGGTATCCTTGAGTACCTGGCCGAACGTAAGACCAACCTCGTCTATCGGGAAAGGCTTCATTCGCGTCCTCCTGTGTGCAATTCCTTGGGCAAATGGTCGCAGACTACGCGACCACGTATTAGTCCTTGAGCAGCCGAAGGGCCTGATCCTTCTCGAATCGGCGGGCATCGAACAACGTCTGCGGCAGGTACAGCGCCCTGGCCTCTTCGCTGTCCGGCAGATTGTTGTACTCCTCGTCAGAGATCACCTTGCGGTGGTCTTCTTCCCACCGATCCCAGCCTGACTCTGCCGCCTGGCGGTAGATCGCCTTGTCAGCACAGCCTGAAAGGCAGATCAAAATAACGCTCAGCGTCAATAAAATGGCCTTGACCATGTTTCCTCCTTGTGAGCACGGGGATCGCCGTTAAAATAGCCCTATCGGCTAAAATAGACCCATTCAAGGAGATCCCCGTGCTGTTCATTTTCTACATCTACGCCCTGGTCGATCCATTGACCAAAGAAATCATGTACGTTGGCTGCACCATCGATCCGTGGCAACGGTTCATCGGCCACTATTCCGAGCAGCCTAAACCCGCCAAGCCCACCAAGCATAACCGACCCGGTCTGGCCAAGTGGAAGTGGTTGATGGAGCACTTCGACGCAGGAAGGTTGGTTGAGTTCAAAGTTCTCGAATCCGGCCGGTGGTCCCCCGAGCAAGCACAGGAACGCGAGCGTTTTCATCTGAACAAACATACACCGCCCTTCAATCGTGTGCTGGGCTCGTCCTACGGTATTTCATCTCACTCAAATCGCCGGGCGATAGTCTACGCCTTGACCGACCCCGCTACTTTCTACGAGAGGATCGTCCGTTGAGCTTCATCTTGGTCTCCATAGGGTCCAAATCAAACTGGGGGCGTTTACGCCTTGTCTGTTGCACGCCGTTTCAGTGTGCGCATGTCCTGCCTGAGGTCATCCACGCTGGCCTCAATGCGCTCCATGCGCTGGTCGCCGCCGTGCAACCGCGACTTGATCACCTCGACGTCGGTACTGGTGCGGTGTGTGTTCTCCATGATGGCGTTGATCTGCTTCTGGTCGGCGTAGAGCTTGAGGTTCGGGTTGCTCACCTTGAAGACGGGGATCAGCATCGGTCGCGGGTCCATTGTTTGCTCCTGGTTACTGCCCCCCCCCCAGCGGCGGAGGCGTGCCCGCAGTGTGAGAGCGCGCGCGACAACCAGCGAAAACGACCCTGCCCGGTTCACGCCGGGCAGGCTGCTCATGGCTTGGCCTTGACCTTGCCTGTCTCGCGGCGTTGCTTCTCGCGGTACGCCAGGATCTCGGCCTTGATAACGTCCTCGATGAGCGCCAGGCGCGCGCCGTGGTCGTCGAGCATCACGCCGTGGGCATCGAACTTCGCGCCGCCATCGGCGAACTGCTCTCTCGTCCAGTCGCGGAACTCCTCGAACGCCTGGCGCATCAGGGCGATGTCCTTGGCCATGCCGTAAACCAGTCGCAACATGTTCGCCACCACGCGGGCTGCGATGTAGGCGGCCACCAGCGCAAGCAGCGTCCAGGCGGGGAGGTCCATCGACAGCAGCGCGTTGGCCTGCGCGACGGCGTCTTGACCGGTCAAGCCTACCAGCGTCAGCACTGTCACGATCACGCCGGGCTTGCGGGCCAGCTCCACAAGCTGCTCGGCGAGGTCTCGCTTTTTCTTGTTGTTCGCCATGGCCGGCCCCTAGTAGCTAACCTCTACCCCGCCGACACGCGGGTTGTTCGGCGCGTTGGCCGCGCTGCCATTTGAGTTGACAGTCGGATAGGCGGTGGTGAACACGCCGTAGGCGTCTCCCGGCGTGGCGTCGTTGATGTCTGCGCCCAGCTGAACGCCATTCTCGTAGAGCCGCAGGATGACGGCCGCGCCGTCTTTGATGATCTCCAGCTTCAGGTCGGTGGTGGTGCTGCCGTCGCTACTCAGCCCGCTTGGCGAGCGACTTGCCAGCACCGTCGGCGAGCCGTCCGCTTCGAGGCGCAGTATCGAAACGCCGCTTCCCGTGGCACGCCAGACACCGTAGCCGTGCACCGATGCGAGTTGCCCCGCGGCTGCCCCCATGCCGAAACCGAGGTTGTAGTTTGAGCCGGCCGAGCCGTAGCCCTTGGCCTCGATAGCGATCCGGTCTTTGGCGGACGCCACAGCTGCACCGGACGTCACCCATGCGTGCGCGTAGTTGAAGCTTCCGCCGGGCCGGGCGAGATTGCCGCCGCTAATCGCGAAGTTGTTGTACGTCGGATCTTCAGTCCAGTCGCCGCCCAGGGTCGCAGAATCGGCCCGCTCGAAGTCGTCGCTCCAGCGAAGCCCGAACGCGGACGCTGCGCCCCCGCTGTTGGCGAAAGGGAAGTTCCCCTTGTCGTCAAACGGGAAGTTCGGCTCAGGCCCGAACGGGAAGTTCGCCACGTTGACGAACGGCCACGATGTCGAGCCTTCTTTGAACGGCCAATTGTCGCTCATAACGATCTCCTTACGCAACCTTCATGGCGTAGCCGCTGCCTTCAACCATGGTGACCGTGCTGCCGGACACTTCTGACCGCAGCCACAGCGTTATAGTTCCGGCCGTCGTCACCCGGACACGAGCAGTAATAGTACAGGGCTGCGCCGTGGCACCCGGACCGGCTGTGCCAGCCGTGAACGTTCCAAGGGCTGTGGTTCCACTCAGCTCGTAGGTTGCCGCACCCCTGTTCATGTGTGCCTGAAGCTCAAAAGACCCGACGACCAGTCCGCCACTACCCTGCATCGTGAACTGCGGCGCTGTTGTCATGGCCGCTGACGTAAGCTGCGTCATAATCGTGATGATGTACTCACCAGTCGGCAATGTGAACGTCAAGCCTGTCGTTACTCCGGTGGTGTTGCTTGTGGTGTTGGCTCCGGCTGTTCCAACGCTGGTGTAGATTCTGGTCAGGTCATGGTCAGTGCCGGCGTCGTCTGTGAAGTAGAGCTTGTTAGGTGTGTCGTTCTTCACCCACAACTGACCGTAGCCAGCTCGGTCTGTGTCAGCCGACGCTTTCTCCAGCATGAAGAAGCTGCCTTCGCTGGTAAGGCTCTTGTCGGCGCCGATGGTCAACGCGAGACCAAGAGCGTTGGATCTTTCCGGGCTGAGGTGGAACAACATCTTTCCTGGCGTGTCGTTCGCGTCGAACGCGCTGTTGGCCTGCACGGCGATACGGGCACTCGGGTTGTAGTCCGTGCCGTCGTGGCCGGCCCACAGTATCGAGCCGAGGTAATCGCCGGCGTTCAACGCACCATGGCTTGTGCCAGTGCTGCGGCTACGACTGAACGCAAGCACGGCTCCATCAGTGAATGCTTTGCCGGTCGAGTGCTTGTGGAAGTTGCCCAACACTTTGAAGGCGTCGTTGTGGTCCGTGACCATGAACGGAGTGGTCTGGGTCGTGCCGACGTAGGCAACACTATTCTGTTCGACGCCGTTGCCGTGGATGTTGAATACGCCCGGAACAGTGACCGGGGTGGTACTCGTTCCAAACACGAATGACCCGGCGTCATAGTTTGCGCCGTCGTCGAGGTACATCGTGTAGGCAGCAGTGCCGCCAGGGTTGGCCGCAACAGGAGTCAACTCAAGGCCGGTTGGGTCGATCAGGCCACCGACAGTCAGCTTGTTCGGAATCACTACCCCGGTCGTGTTGATGTAGAGTTGCTCTGTGCCGGTGATGTCGAATAAACCGGGACCCTCTGCGTCAACCGTGTCAAACTTCATACCCGCAGTATCAGAGCCGAGAACAGTGGCAGCATCGAACATGTAGGCGGGGTCGCCGTCGTCCGGTCCTTCGAGCGGCCATGACAGTGATGAACCGCCGAACGGAACCCACGCCGATCCGTCATAGAACTCGAGCCTTGAGTTCGTGGTGTTCCAGATCAACGATCCCGCCCGCGGCGACAACGCGCCACGGTTGGCTGTGGAGTACTGGCCGAGATCGAAGCACAGATCATCCAGCCGGAAATGGGCGCGGTCGGTGTCGGCAGTGTTCCCGTCCGTGGGAGCCAGGGTGAACACACTGGGACTGCCGGGCGCAAACCGGAAGTACACGCCGCTCTTGGGACGGTTGGTGGTGGTGCGATGCAGACCGCCGAAGGCCAGCACGGTGAAGCTGCTGTCGCCGCCGTTGGCCGATGCTGCCGAGTGGAGCAACAGCATCGGTTCACTCAGGTTGGTTGCCCAACGTGAACCGGGATTGGATCCGTCACCGTGCAGTTGGAAGTCTTGCAGCTCAGGCGGGTGGAACACCAGCGCACCTACGCCTGTGCCCTCGTGGTACGCGTCGACGATCGCGTGCTTCTCGCCACTGCGGATCTCGAAGTGCGGCTCCTGGGTGTACACCGGCTTAGCCGTAAATGCATCGGCGTCGAACGTGGGGACCGGCGTAATGCCGATCACCAGCGGCTGGGCCATGCGGTCGAACGCGCCATTACCGTCTGTCTTGGCAGCGCCGCCGCCACTGCCGCCATTCCACCAACTGGAGCCGGTGGTCTTGTCGTCCTTGATGATGCCGGGACCGGCTCCGCATTCTTCGGGCGGAGGATCTCCGGTGATCGGTCCGGGCTCAGGCGGCGCCGGAGGATCCGGGTTGGATTGCGGCGGCGGCGGAACAGGAGGTGACGATGGAGCGCCGCTGCGTCCCTTGCACAGCAGGGGAACGGAGATGTAGCCGGGATACAGGTTGTTGAACGCCTCGGCGTCGTAAATGATCGTGCCCTGCACCGACGGCAGGCTGGCGTGATACATCGACCCGCCCTGCAACGGGATCCGTGACAGGTACACCTGGCATTGAGCAAAGTTGGTTGTCAGGTAGCAGCCCACTCTAGCGTCCTCGCATCAGGTTCGGTCGCGGTTGGAAATAGATTCCACTCGCTTGCAGGTTACGGGTGAAGAAAATTCTTGGCGCCTCAGCAAAAGAACGATCGAGCCGGCTGTAGTCCTTGGTCGGATTGCACGGCGGCGTCTCACCCAGCGGGAGCTTCACGAACTCTCGCCACTGTCCCTGCTTCGGTCCGCACAAGAAGGCGTGCGTGATGGATCCGTCGTACTGGCGGTGCACCTCGTACGGGATCTCGCCGTTCAGCACCGGCGGGTACAACTCTTCCTCGAAGGCCAGTGGAGCTGTGTACGGCATCTTCGAGCCACGAAAGTAGGCGTTGGTCGAGATTGCACCCGCCGACAGCGGCGCGTCCCCGGTGTGCGTCAGGCCGTGCTTGGCGTGGAAACTGGGGATCAGCGGGCCGCTTGCCATGAAGCTGAACAGCGCATCATGGTCGCCGAAGCTGACGTGCAGGAAGCCTTGTCCTTCAGGGCTGGCGCGGCCGTTCAGCGCGATCGTGTACTGTTGGGCCGATGACGACGTCGTCTTGCCGGAGCACGGCGGCACCCACTTGCGTACTTCAAAAACCGTATCGAGGCCCGCGTGACGGACCTGATCCACTGACTTGCCGGTGATGTCGTGTACATGGGTCGAGAACTCCGGCGGGGTCGTGCCTCTCCAGTGGGCAACCAGGGGTCCACTGGCACCAGCCACGATCGCCACCTTGTCGTGCGTGCCGTGACCGGCCGTGGCAAACACCACTGCATCGGCGCCTACGGGAACCTTGTGCCCGCCCAGAACATGGACCGGCAGCTTCTCGAAGTCATCATCCGGGGTCGAGCGGGTAGCCAGCGGCTGAAACACGTTGAGGCCGAGGTGCCTTGCGGGCAATGCAAAGGACCATGAGCCCCAGGCGCCGCGGGGAGCGAGCTGACCGGTCTTGCTGTGCTTCCAGAACAGGGCGTTGCCGGGCTCCACCAGCTTGCGGCCGGGGTAATCACCGAGGCTGTGCGTCCGCTCGTTGTACTTTTCAGCTCCGCTGGCCAGCAACGGTCCACGATTCCTCTTATTGATGCCGACATCAGCATCGAGAGAAAGCAAGCCGTTGCGCTGTGTCTGGGTCAGCTCAAACATTTACGCTCCCCCTACACGGTACACCGGCGGACCCTGCGTAACCTTGGCGGTCTTGATCGCATTGACTTCCGGCATCACAACGTAACGTGTTTCGACTGACCACGGCGAACGGCCGCCGATGACCAACTGCATGGTCTGGATTGTGCCATCTACCCAGAAGCCACCGTCGACGATCGAGGAAACACCGCCACAGGTGAAGATACCGGCGCGGCCGTCGACAAAGTTGCGCTTCACCTGTTCGGCTACGAAGTCCGCGCGTTTCGCGATCTCATCCGCATTGAGCAATATCAATGAGTTGTTCGCCAAGTCTTTCTTGGTTTCGTAGCCATAGTTGGCGGTGATGTCGCTGACGAAGAAACTCACGGAGTCAACTTCACCATCACCAAAGCCGTCGCGCTGTGCCTTTGTGATGCGCGTGATCCCGAGATCAGGGCGGTCGCCGGTCAGCAGGCCGTGGTAGTAGACCCGCATGTAAAAGTTGGATGCCAGATGTGCCTGGTACACCGTGGGAAGATCGACATTGTCAGCCGTGATGTCAGCAACATCGCCAAACTGCACCTCACGAACGAAGAGTCCGGGGTGCAGGGTCAGGTACATTTCGGACTGGATCTTCTGGAGCTGAAGGATGATCGCGCCGTTTCGGCGATCGGCGAACAGCAACGGGTGGAACGGCGCGGGGATGAACCCGTCTTCCGTCAGGTCAAGGGGAGTGCCCTGGGAGATCGTCGTGGAAAGAATCTCGTCCGGGGTTCCTGTCACATCGACATTCGTGAAGTCATAGTGCCGCGTGAACGGCATGTAGACGCAGCGTTCCGTGACAGTGCTGCCGTTCGGTCCGAGGTGGCCGACGCGGATATCCACCATGGACTTCGCGCCGGTCAGGTCACGTACGCGGAAAGTCTGGCGGAAGTGCTGACGGATCAGGTTGTCCCATTTTGCCTTGTGGGCTTTCACGGACTTCAGGTCTGTATTGTTGACGATCACCATGCGCGGCTTCAGCCAGCGCTCGCGTATCTGGCTGAGCGACAGACCGACTTCCGTACGAGCACTGGAGAACAGGTTGTAATAGCCGCCGTCGTCCGGCACGTCGAACAGGTTGCGCACAACCAAGGTAACCGGGTGAACGTTCTCAAGGCCAAGGTCCAGACCGTCGACCGTTGTTTCCGACTCCGTGTACGAGAAGTAACGAGCTACCCGAGTCTCGAACTGAACCTCTATGATTTTGGGTTTCTGCCAGTGGATGTCACGATCACCGATCACACCTCCGACACCAACGAATTCCTCAAGGTTGGTTGTACGATCGAAGTTGCGGTTGATGATGCGGATCTTGCCATTGGGCCTGACCACGAAGTCGCAGTTGATCGGCCCCAGCAACGTAGCCATCACGAAGCTGAACGGGGCTCCAACGAAGCCGCCGGCCACGCCTGAATTACCAAGATTGCGGGGGAGTATCACCGCCTTGATCTGGTTGGAAATACCGTCTGTATCCAGTTCGAAGCCGAACTCAGTCAGCGCGTCACGAGCCGCGTCGTAGCAAGTCCAATCGGCGCCGTTGTTCAGGGTGTCTTGACGAGGAATCGGCTCGACACCACTGCCGGTTTCGTAGACGTTGTAGCCCTTGGTCAGGCGTTTCGGTTCGGCCGTCCATCGCACGTCCTGTAACACAAGAGCCATCAGGCCAGGTGAATGCGGCTGGATAGACGTGATGTACCACTTCTCCAGTTTCAACGTGACCGGTTGCTGCGAAGCATCAGGCGCGGTGATCTTGATATCCACCGGATTCTTGACAGAGTCAAAGCGCGTGCCGCCGCCATCCTCGTCGCTGATGATCAGCTCAAGCAGCGACGATTCCGCATTGCGATTGATGATCAGCATGGCTGGAGCAGCCTGCTCGATCGGGAGACCGCCTACAGTTATGGCTGTGGCAAACACGTTTAGCCTCCGGTTACCGGGTTGCGCACACGAGGATTCTGCTGACCTGACCGCAAGCGGAACCGGCGCCATGCGATTGTAGTTGACTGCACGACTACGTCATCGGCAATGTTACGGCGCTTGAAAGAACCTTCACGGCTGTCATCCCGTGATACCTCGATGAAGGTGTAGCCTGACTGCTGGGGAGGATCCGCGGTCAGGTTTACTTCACCGACACCGACACGCGTGATAGCCGCGGTGACGATCAACATCAAAGGATCCGAAGAAGTCTGGATGTAGTCGTACCCGGCGAAGTCTTTCCACGTCGTGTACTGAAGCTCTTCGTGGTAGTGGTACACCTTCGACAGCTTGAAGACCGTGGTATTCTTGGCAAGAAACGACATGTTTACGGTGACCACGCCGGTTTTGATATCAAAGGCGATCGTCTCTTCGTATGGTCCCTTGGCGTCAGTCAACTCGCTGTTGGTCTTGATGTCGGCGATAACCGCGGACCTGATGGTCGCCCACTTCAGCGACGGGTTGACCTGTGCCGCCTGATCCTTGTCAACGGAGAAGCTGACGACGGCACTCATGGTGACCGGGGCATCACCGGCAATCACCGGCCAATCCGGCGCTTCACTCTTCGACAACGCAATCGACAAGTTGCGGATGTCGTCGTCGTAGTTCTTCTCAACCCATTCCGACGTCAGCAACACGGTGAGGATGTCGGCTTCAAGACCCTGTGTCTCGCCAGTCAGTACGAGGCCGGTCGTGGCGTCACGTTCGCCGTCGTCGCCGGTTCCAAGCTGATCGTTGAGGATGTCTGTGCGCACCAGGGCGTACAGCTCCTGTGGCGTGGTTGCTTCACCGAGGTAGCAAGTACCGGTTTCATCTGCTGACCACGGAGTCGTAGTGGTCACCTTCTTGTTGCCCACATCGATCGCGGTGATCTCGTGAACCGTGTCGTAATTGGTCGTTCCGCTGACGTAGAGCTTCTGGTCCTTTTCGGCATCGTAAGCAGGCGGTGCCGTGGCAAGCTCGAACACGGCGTATCCGCCAACATTGGTGACGCCGACAATGTTGAAAGATCCATAGGCTTCCTTGTCGTACAGCCTCGCGAACTGGACAAAGTAACCGCGCGACTGGACACGGGCCTCGTTGTACGTGATCGTACGCCGCCAATCTCCAACCTGGCCTTTGTACTTGACCTGATTCGGAGAAGCCGGTTTGCCGGTCGTGATGTTCGGCAGCACTTCGGAGACGGTGGTGACGATCTGAAACGGCATCGACGTGGCTGTGCCAATGCGCGTGATGTCGCCGGTGATGTAGGACTCCAGCGTGATCGTACGGCCGTCGCCGGGGAAGATGTCCTCAAGGAAGCTCTCTGTGGTGCTGTCAATCTTGACGGTTACACGTTTGTCCTTCTTGTTGAAGAGCTGCTGCGCCAGCCCCCAGCGTTCATGCAGGCTCTCTGTGGTTGAGGCGTACAGGATGCCGTGGCAACTGATCTCGCGGGTGGTGGCTGTACGAATGTCAGTGATCTGGCCGTGCAGTCGACGACCGCCAGAGCCGTTGACCTCTGTTCCATCGACAGTGTAACTGACAGCCATGGCGCCTCTCCCTACTCAAACACTCTGAAGATAGTCTCCCAGACACCACCGTGAACATCCCCCGTCCAGTACGGATTGACATCCCGTTTCGTCGGCAGCACATTCGATGCCTTGAATTCACGCGTTGCTCTGGCGAGAAGTTGCTCCTCGATACCA
The DNA here is from genome assembly GCA_027493625.1 of Planctomycetota bacterium. Taxonomy (GTDB): domain Bacteria; phylum Planctomycetota; class UBA8742; order UBA2392; family UBA2392; genus JACKID01. The sequence continues at coordinate 16,541 of JAOSKM010000004.1, forward strand.
CCGTAATTCTTGAACTTTTCGGCAAGCTGATCGAGCGTCATGTTATTCAAGCCGAGATCCATCAGACGTTGGCCGATGTCCGCACCGATTCTCTTGGCCTCTTCACGCGCCGCGTTCTGGGCTCGGTTCATTGCCTTGTAGTAAAGATCCTGTTGACGTTCGACTTCCGCGTAAGCGGTGTCATTCGCTCCGACAGCATCACGCAGGAGCTGACGTGTGGAGTCAACATTGATCTCCCAATCCATCCATCTACGATTGTTCGGGTTCGCGCCGTCACCGAACATGGATTCCCAAGCTGTGTTGTAAAGCGAGATCAGACCCATGCCGAGTTCAAGCGGGAGAAGTCCGATTTTTCCCAGCATGCGCCCGGCCGATTTCGCGGCTTCAATGGACACGAAATCAACGACGTAGTTGCTGTCAGGCACGTCGCCGGCAACGAGCACCTTGTTCATATAGCTGGACCGTGCCTGATTGAACGACGTTGCAAGCGCACCAATACCGGCCGCAGTTGCCCATGGAGCAGCTTGCCGAAGTAACGGCAGCGCTGATGTCTTGAAATCTTTTTTGGCGGTTGCCCAACTGAAGTCTATTTCGGGTTTCGGAAACTTCAGGCTCGACAACGTTGACCGCGCTGACACACCAATGTCTTCCAGCGTACCTCGGACCAGGCCAGGCTTCTTGTACTTCGGAGCCGTCGGGCCAAAGATGCCGCCGACGCGTGTAGGCTGAATCGGCTCTTTGAGGATGTCTTCTTCGATCGCCGACACCAGATTCTTGTTGCCCTGAACGTTGAACCTGCTGCCGATCAGGTGGCCGAAGAAATCACTGGGATTGCCCTTGGAGGCGTGAGCGGCAATGCGGGCCTTGTCTCCAAGGAAGTCAAGGTCGTAGTTGCGCTCCTTGAACAACACCAGTTGGTGCTCGCCAACACTGATCGTCTTCTCGATGGAGAAACCATCTTCGCCATACGTGAAGTAACGCTTGCCGACACCACCATAATCGGCACTGCGATCGTACTCAGAGAGTTGACGAGCGATACTGCCTCTGGCTGTCTGCACAGCTAAGCGTTCACTGGTGGTTGGAACACCGAGCCGACCGGCCAGCTCCAATGCGAGTTTGGTTCTCTCGTTCAGCGCAAGAGCACGTTGACGCATCTCGCTCAGTTTGGAACCAACATCCACGCCGAAAACACTACCCGCCAGTCCGGCAGCAATGGCCTGATTGGGCGAAATCGGCGCACTTATTGCCGGTGTAACAGCCGCACGAGCCCGCGCTCTACGAAGCTCGGAGTCGTCTACCCTGATTCTGATTGTTACGTCTTCAGTAGCCATCAGGTTCTCAGGTACTGCGCCGTGAAGTTGTAGGTCTTGAGCAGAATCATCAGCCCGCTCTCCAGTGCGATGGCTTCCAGGTCATCGTCACCCGCGTTGTAGATCTGGATGTCGGTGTCGTACTCCATGGCGGTCATCAGGTACTCGCCACGGTCCAGAATCTGGAGCGAGGTCTCTTCACCGACATGGTCCCTCGGGTGACAATCCATGATCGAGACGCTGAACCGGCGAGTCATAATCTTGCCGTTGTACAGGTCGTATTCACCGCCCTTGTCGACGATGATCGCTGCTGGCCAACGAGGTACCTGAACAACCTGATCGAGATTCAGAAACGGCGCGATCCAGACACGGGTGAACACCGGGACGGCGCTGCCATCAACGACGGCCGCTACCCGTGTGCGCACGCTTTCAAGAAAGGTACGGATCGCCATCTGCCACCCTCATCAAGTAATCGCCGGGAAATCTGCGGAGTCTCCGTAGGCCGCCGGTGCGCCAAGGGTTGAATCGTACAGCGCCATGATCTGCAAAACCCATCCCGAAGTGTGGGCAGCCCGTCGATCCCAGACAGCATTGAACGCCGAAATGCACACGCCTCGCGGGATATAGAGCATGGGCTTCGTGGCATCTACCGTACCAGCGTCGACAATGGGCATGACCAGGAACTTGCTGAGCTGCGAAGTTCCCAGCAAAGCTCCCAGATTGTAACCGGTGAATCCCTGCCAGCGATCTGTGTTATTCGTCTTGTTGAACAGCACGCCGAGCAGACTCTCTGAAAAGTCCAGCATGTGGAGCATATAGACGACGTTTATGCCGGTGATGCGGGCATCGACAGGTATTGATCCGGTGCCGTGCTCCGTGAGGAATTCAAACTGGGGATTGAAGGACGCCGTGTGTACAGAGGCAACCTTGCCGAGATCTGTGCCGCCACCAGTGTAATTGGTGGGCGTCAGAATCAGCTTGGCTTGTGCCGGGTAGTAATTGGTGTCGAGCGCCATCTACGCTACGCCTCCAACGTTTTCTTCAAGTCCTGCTTCAGCTCGTTCAGGTCGCTGCGCGTGACGACAACGATGGGCCGCTTCGGAATGCTACGTGTCCCGTTCTGGTGATAGATCGCGATAGGAGAGCTGTTGCCGATATGGACAACCAGGCCGCTTACCCTCGCGAACGTCGCCTCCATCAGGCTACCTGTCAGTACCAACGGTGTGCGCGTGCCGGTTGCTGGGTCCAGCGTAACCCACCGCTCCCCTCCGTGAGTATGATGACCACCAGTGAGGAAAGCCCCACGCAAACGAGCGAGCTGCTTGCCGGCCCAACGCTGAAGTACACCAGGAATCAGTTGCGGGTCAGCAGGCATCAGATCTCCGGTTCAACGGCGTCGTCAGGGTTGCTGCCCCAGGTCGAGTGCGGCCGACGCTTGTTGAGCGCCTCGTTATCCATGCGCTGGATCACGGTCCGCGGCGTCTCCTGCACCAGGGTCTGGCGATACTCCTCGATCTCCTCACGAACGGCGCCGACGTAGCTCATGCCCTTCTCGGTCAGCGTGAACGTGTACACCTGCGAGTAGTACAACAGCGCCAGGCGCACACCGAAGTCGAGCCAGATCTGCTCGCCGATGGTGCCATCGACAGTATCGTAGCTGCCCGCCGAGCCCAGCCTGGACTCCACCTTCGCCGCCGCCATCTGGCACACGCGTGTGGTGCGGGCCGTGTTCTCGGTAGCCGTGGCATCACGCTGCCTCGACAAGTCGATGATCGAGGCGCTGGCGACCAGCACGGCGAGATCCAGGGCTATGCGTTCAGCGAAGGTGCAGGCGGCCATCACGCTTCCTTTTTCTCAGGTTCAGCTTCGGGCGGAACCGCTTTGAGTTCCGGGCTTTTGGGCTGCTCCGACGCAGCGTAGTGATCCTTCATCACCACACTGATCACCTGCAACGCGCCCTTGATCTGCATGTGCTTCTCGACGTGGTCGAGCCCGACCGGGAACGATCCTGTAAGCGCGGCGTCAACTGCCTGCACCAGCAGGCTGAACGCCTGGCTGGCCTGTTCCTTGGTAACCTTGACTGCGTCCTCTGACATGGCGTCCTCCTTAGTTGTGGTCGCATAGTATGCGACCATTTGCCCAATCTAGTTGTGCAATTAGCTCGGATCGCTCCAGTCCGCTGTGGCGCTGGTAGCGCTACGGAAGTACCGGCCGAGTGCGATGTTGCCGAAGTACTTCTGTATGAGACCACCTTCCGCGCTGGTGGTCTGGATCGTGAAGCTGTCGCCCTTCTTGTACCGGCCCTGAGCGTAGCCCGAGGCGTCCTGCGTCGTGCCGTCGAACAGCGCGAGCACGTAGCCGTTCACCAGCGTGGCCGGGCCGACCATCACGTCGTCGATCTTGATCGTGCCTGTGGCCAGGCTTGCCAGCTCCACCTGCACCTTCAGGTCTTCGGCGGTGAGCGGCACGATGAACGGGGCGGCGAGGGCCTTCACCACCGGGGTATCGTTGGTCAACGTGGAGATGTCCACGGTGAGTGTACCGTGGGTCGTGCCCTCGTCGTTGTCCATCACCTTCACAGTCAGCGTACCGGTGGCGCTTGACTTGCGTTCCACCTTGATGGCTATGCTGGCGAACGTGCCGGGCTTCAGGCGACCCTGCGAGAGGAAGTGATCCATCTCGAAGTCGTCGGCACAGGCCAGCGAGTATGTGCCGTTGATCGGGTCGGTGGTCTCCTGGGTCAGCGTGGAGTCGCCGGTATTGATGGTCCAGTTGGGCAACTTGGAAGCACCTGATCCGCTGATCGCGCTTTCGAAGTCACCGTTGGTCACGAGGTTGCCCGCGGCCGTGCTGGCGCCGATCGACTTGATGCGGCTGCCGCTGGCGCTGCGAGGCTGGTTCACCGAGAAGTCGGTGGTCACGCGGCCGAAGGCATAGTTGTAGCTGCCCGAGTCGCCGGACCCGCCTTCGTCCCACGGGTACTTGCGGCTCGATGTACCGACGACGTCGAACTCTTCGGCGCCAGCCACAGCTCCGTCGGCATAGTCCTTGGCGCAGCGCAGCACAAAGTCCTCGACATGGCCGTAGTCGATGATGTCGCCGTTCAGGTCGGTGCTGCCAACGGAGAGCACGCCAGTACCGGACCCGCTCACGGTAGACGCGGTGTCCTTGGTGTAGCCGCGCTTCTCGATCTCGATCGAGTTGTCGACGAGGTACTTGGCGAAGTAGTCAACGTTGAGGCTGAAGTCGCCGAGGTTGGGAGAGCTGCCGAGACGACCCAGCGCCGGGGCGGCAGCGACAGGGATCTGCTTCCACGCATCCCATGCGCGGCCGACAGCGGCGATGAAGCTGTTCATGGCACCGGTGATCTGGGCGTTCTCGGGCACCAGGTCGCCCACCGCAATCTGGGTCTCCAGGGCGTCCAGATCGGTCACCATTGTGCCGGTCAAGAAGGTGTGGAGGTTGTACCCTAACTCAGTTATTGCCTGAATCAGGTCGGCTACTTCGGCTGCGCTGCGGACGGCCATCGTTCTCTCCCTCTATCGAACAGGGCCGGGCATCAAGCCCAGCCCTGTGAGTGTACCACTACTGTCGATCCACTGCGCCCTATTAGGCGTCGTTGCCGAAGACCGCGGCGGCAGGATTGCCGAAGGCGACTTCCCACGCCCAGCTCGACACGAAGCGTGCACGGCGGTTCACCATCCACGAGTCGCTGTTCGGGCTGTTGGCTTCGAGGATCGGCTGCTGCTGCACGCCGACGATCAGCGCCTTCTCGGGCACGTCCAGGTCGAAGAACCACAGGTCGGCGATGGAGCCGCTCAGGTAGCCGTTCGGCATCGGGACCACGGAACCGGCCGGGATGATCTGGCCACCATCAAGCGCGTCCGGGAACAGCGCGTCCATCACGTTCTGGTGGATGGGTGTACCGTTCGTCGCACGCGGGTCGTACATCAGGCCAATGCGAGGCCAGCCGTCCTTCATCAGCTGGTTACCCGCCCCGCGCATCGCGAGGAAGTGGGCGCGAGCGGCGTGAGTCGCGGCGCGAACTTCCGCGGCCGAGCCTGACACCGAGGTGCCGACCAGGTTGTCCAGCGTGGAACCGCCGGGCAGAGCCGAGGTCGCGCTGAAGAACGCACCGCTCACCAGTGAGCCAGCCGATTCGCCGGTCAGCAGCAGGGTGGTCAGCAGCTTGTCGAGGTGGCTGATGCTGTGCATGGCAGCGGCGCGAAGGATGCGGCTCACGGCGCCGCGGCTGATTGCGTCGGTCTTCTCCAGCAGGTTGCGGTCGATCTCGACACCGTAGACGTACACCTTGGTCTCGTAGATCTGGGCAGCGCTGCTCGGCGTGTTGAAGGTGACCGTGCCGGTGAATTCGGCAGGCTCACCGCCAACCGCGATCGCGTTCGGCTTGAAGAAGCCTTCCGGCGCGGGCAGCTCCATGTAGGCGCCAGCGAACACGCTCTTGGCGCGTTCCTTGTTGACGATGTCGTAGTACTCGACCATCGACTCGCGGAGGCGTGTTTCGAGGACTGAGGCCATGTGTGTGTTCCTTGTTCCTTTTCCTGTGCCTGTGAACCGTCAACTGCGCCGGTCACCGTTGGTTAGCTTGCCACTCCGAACGGACGGAGCTTCACCCAGACCTCGGTAGCCGAGACGATCTCGGAGATCACACCGGCCGGGATGTCGTTGGTGCCGGTGCCTGCGGAGGTCACCTCGTTGTTCAGCTGCTGCACCACCGCGTCGCCCACGTTGGCCTGCGTCATCGAGCCGTCTTCGTGGGTGGCCTTCACTTCGGCGCCGCCGACGTCCACCGCGGCGTACTGGTCGCCACTGGTGTCGCCGGTCGCGTCGATGTATTCGAGACACACGCCAACGCACGTCTCGTTGGCTGCGTCGGCCGCGTTCTTGAGGAAGCCGTCAGCGTTGACGCTGACGATGCCGCCGTACACCAGCACCTCATCGGCCAGCACAGGGAAGCGCTTGATCATGCCGCCTGACGGGCGGTAGGAGTCGCTGCGGTTTTCGGTGGCATTCGCCATGGCTTGTTTCCTTTGCCTTGTGATTCAAACGGTTCGAGTCAGCGCAGCACAGCGCAGCGCGGTCAGCGCTATGCGAGCTTGATGGACCCCGGCAGGTAGTTGATGGGCTTGTTGCCGAAGTCGGCGCGGTGCTCGCCCTTGCACACCGCCTTGAACTCGCGCTCGCTCACCTTGGCTTCGGGGTAGGCGGCGCAGAATTCCTTGTAGGAGGTGGACAGCTCGTCATCGAGCGTCGGCTGCTCGTAGGTCTCTTCCATTTCGAGCTTCACATCCTCGTCGGCCTTCTCCATCAGGCGCTTGTACTCGACTTCCATGGCCTGAAGGTTGTCGCCGAACTTCTCGAAGGTGGCGGTGAGATGCTTCTTGTTGCTGTAGCCCTTGCGAGCCAGGGTGTCGACGAAGCCCTTGATGGTGAGGTCGCGCTCCTTCTTCTGGATGCGGCTCAGCGCCTCGTCGACCTTCTTGGTGTTGACCGGTTCGTCGGACGCCTTCGCGACCGTCTGCATCTTGGCGTCAACGATCTGCTCGATCACCGGCTTGAGACCGTCGGTCAGCGCCTTGATGTCTTCGGGTGTCAGGGCCATGTCGGATTCCTTTTGCAAGTGAGTTGCATGTACGCCTGCAAGCGTAGATGTGAAAGCAAGGGACTTGCACGAAAATTCCGAAAAATTCTCGGCGGCAAAGTCGGCCTCGATCGATTCCTTGGTGTAGGTCACCGTGAGATCCGGCCATCCTTCACTGTCCTGGCCGAACTTGCCGGCGAGCAACGCGACACCCTTGAGCCTGGCGTCCTTCTCGTTCCAGCCCCACTCGATGCTGCGCTCGGTCAACTCGCCGCGCTCGATCATGCCGATGACGTCTTCGTTGGTCACCAGCAGGTCGGCAACGAGCTGCTTGTTCTCGACGCGCAGGTTGAGGATCCGCCCCACGCCCGGACCCTCATGCTCCAGCAGCACGAACGCACCGACCTTGCCCTGCTGGACGCGGCGGTCGTAGTGTTTGATGAACTGGTTGAAGGTGCCGACGTCGAGGTCGCGCACGAAGTCCGGCCGATCCTTCTTGCTGGTCTCCTTCGAGATCTCCACGTCGTGGATCAGCAGGAAGTTCTCGACGGTACGCTCGGCCTTGTAGTTACCCAGTACGGTCAGCATTGCCTTCTCCTTCAGCGAACACGGACTTGGTCAGCTTATCCAAGCCAACCGCGTATTCACGGTACATCAGCAGCACGTTCTCCAGCTCCATCACACGCTGGTTAGCCGCCGCCAGTTTCTGCTCTAGGTACGCAACCACGTCTCCGTTGCCGGGTTTCGTACCCGGTTTTGCGGCTGCAGGGTCTTCGACCACGGGAGGAGTGGATTTACGCTGTTGGTCC
>JAOSKM010000005.1 GCA_027493625.1 Planctomycetota bacterium
GCAGAGCCACGCCCAAGGCATGCTGGAGCGGATCCCTCTCCGGCATCCGTAACCCTGAAAAGCCCTTGTCCGGTGCATCCCTTTGCGTCGCCTGAGCCCCTTTTCCAAGGAGTCATCCAGTTGCCCGGTTCAACAGAAGCTGTGACCCGTCGTGTCATGCTGGGCGAACGTAGCCCGAGCTGTTGGACTCCAGATCGCCACGACGGATCAATCTCGTGATGGCGGCCTTTAGTCCTTCATAGATCGGCCCTCGCTCATCCAGCCTCGACCATTCAAGGCCGTGATTGCTGCGAGCCCAGTCTGCCGCTTGTCGAATCAAATCTTCGCGTGACCAGTAGTTTGTGTCGAGCACTGCCGTGATGCACTCCTCCCACTGTTCGTTCGAATACTCGTCGGCTACGCCCCAATGAGTTGAAACGCAACCACGCCGCGGGTGGAACAAGTAGCCTGCACGCACCCCATCCCGGATCACCGACTCGATTTCGGCCCACAATTCGGTTCCCGCGCGCACGTTTCCATCTCCCATGCCGCGGAGATATAGAAGTTCTCTTGCCACAGCTCGGACAGCCTGGTCCATAGGTAGTAGCCCTTCCGACTCCAAAGCAGTGAACGCGAGATCCACTCGTTGTTCGCGATCAAGTTCCTGCAGGTAGCGGCGTGCTTTTCTCCGTGTCGTTCCCTCGGGACCACGAAACTCCACTTCAACGGAGTCGTCGGCTCCATCAGGATCATCTGCATCCGTGGAGCTGGATTCGCTGGCAGGCCGTGTCCTCAGTCCGCTGTGCGGATGAACGTACTCTTCGGGCTGCCAGTCAGGATCCCCCCCGCACCGTTCATAAAACCAGCAGCAAACGCCGTGTAGATCCACAAGGCGCGCGCGTGCATTCTCGATTCCCACCGTTTCCAGCGAGTGATTCGACTGGTTGCACTCATGCCGCAGCAGTTCGAGCTTCGTCGCAACGGTCTTCGGCAGTTGCGCCCGTTCTCTTGCCTCACCAAGCAACACCGCCAACGCCGCTCCCTTGGGTGGCTGGAAGCCTTCCTGCTGAAGGACGAGCCTCAAAACCTCTTCCAGTATCGGTCGCATCGTGCGCAGCGCGGATGCGCTGTGTTCATCAACCTGCTTCTCCGCAATGGCGGCGTTTTTGGCCAGGTGCGGAAACTTCGACTCAAGAAACGCAAAGTTGAAGCTCATGGTGTTCACCCCTCCAGGTCGGCTGTGATTTCCTTGATCTGCTCCACGGCCGCTTCGAGGTCCTCCAGAATCTCCGCCGCGATTGCATCCGGCTCGGGCAGATCGTCGGCGTCCTCCAGGCTCTCGTCCCTTAGCCAGAAGATGTCGAGGTTGGTCTTGTCGCGCTTGCTGAGCTCGTCGTAGCTGTAGGCGCGCCAGCGTCCTTCCGGCTGCTTCTCGCTCCAGGTCGCTTTGCGATCCTGCCTGGCGCCCGGCTTGAACAGCTCCACGAACTCGTCCAGGTCGGCCCTGCGCAGTGGGTTGTCTTTCAGCGTGAAGTGCTTGTTGGTGCGCAGGTCGTAAATCCACAGTTGCTTCGTCCAGGGCGTCTCGCTGGCCGGTTTGCGGTCGAAAAACAGCACGTTGGCCTTCACACCCTGCGCATAGAACACACCCGTCGGCAGGCGCAGCAGCGTGTGCACATCGGCCTGCCGCAGCAGGTTCTGGCGCACGCGCTCGCCCGCGCCGCCTTCAAACAGCACGTTGTCCGGCACCACCACGGCCGCGCGGCCGTTCTGCTCCAGCAGCGAGAACACGTGCTGCACGAAATTCAGCTGCTTGTTTTTCGTCGTCGCCCAGAAGTCCTCACGCTTGTACTCAAGGTCCTCTTTCACCTCCTCGCCCCCGGCGCCGATCATCTTGATCGACGACTTGCGGCCGAAAGGCGGGTTGGTCAGCACCATGCTGTAGTGGTCCTTGGGCGTGCTGCGCAGGGCGTCGTCCACCTCGATGGGGCTTTCGTCGCCCGCGATGCCGTGCAGCACCAGGTTCATCACGCACAGGCGAGCCGTCTCCGGCACCAGCTCGAAGCCGCTCAGGGCCTTCAGCTTCCAGTGCCTCTTCTCGCCCTTGTCCAGCTGGTAGCGGCCGGACTTGTTCACGTAGTCGTAGGCCGCCAGCAGGAATCCGCCCGTGCCCGCGGCCGGGTCGCAAATACGCTCTTTCGGGCCGGGCGCCATGCAGTCCACGATGGCCTGGATCAACGGCCGCGGCGTGAAGTATTGGCCCGCGCCGCCTTTCACGTCTTCGGCGTTCTTCTGCAGCAGCCCTTCGTAGGCGTCGCCCTTCACGTCGGCGTCGATTCGCACCCACTGTTCTTTGTCGATCAGGTCCACGATCAGGCGCCGCAGCATGGCCGGCTCCTGGATCTTGTTCTGCGCGCGCCGGAAGATGGTAGCCACAAGGCCGGTGCCCTTACCCAACTCGGTCAGCACGTGGCGGTAGTGGGCTTCCAGGGCGTCACCGTCGAGGCGCCGCAAAGAATCCCAGTCGTACTGCTTGGGGATGATCGACTTCTCGTTGTATGGAGCCTGCGTGCGCTCGTGCGCCATTTTTAGGAACAGCAGGAAGGTCAACTGTTCCACATAATCGCCATAGCTCAGCCCGGCATCCCGCAACGTGTTGCAGAAGCTCCACAGCTTGGCGACGATTGTTTTGGGATCATTCATTCGGTCAAATCCCTCTCCAACCTCTCTAGCTTATCCCGCCACTTGGGAATCAGCTCGTAGACCCGCGCTAGGTCCCCCGTTTCCAAGTCTAATTCATGCCGTGCAGCTACCGGACACGACAGCCAGCCGCGTTCCCTTTCAAACTCCGCGGCTGTGTACCAACAGCTGGGAAACGACAAAGCTCGCTGCTTCTGCGCATCAAAGTCTGCCTCATACCGTGCCAGGGCCCGTCTTAAAAGCTTCACCGCCGCCTGTGCATCGTCAGCAACTTGCGCCAACCACGAGCCGAATGCCCAGACGCGCACGGGCGGTCGAGACCATTCACCTTCTCCGGCCACTCCGTCCTCCCTGTCAACGAGGACTGCCAATCCCGCTTTCAGCAACCCAAGTTCACAAGTGTCGAGCTGCGCTCGGATTTTCTCGGGATCAACATCAGAAAAGGCGACGGTCGCTGGGGGCGTTGAAGCGAGTCGGGCCTTTATCATCGCCACAACGGCGACAATCGAGGCTTTCCCTAGTTCGTCTCCTTTGTCGAGGTGTTCGGCCAGCTTAGCCGCGAACTGCTCCAATCGCGTTCGGTCCTGACACTTCGACGCAATTCGAAAAACAATGCGTGCCAGCATGTACGATTCGTAGCAGGGCTTGCGCCACGACACCAAGTTATGGGGTCGTGCGCGGTCTACACTTTCGCCCTCAGAAAGGCCCGCGATGGCCAGATTCCGAATTCCATCGAATCCATACTTCGCGGCGCCCTCTGTGGAGTACACCAACCAGTCCATAGGCTCGTAGGCTCTGATGTTCCAATCGCCCTCCCGGTCGACTGCGTACACCGCTTCAATTGCAGCTTGGGCGCGAAGTGCCTCTGGAACCGAGTAGAAACGCCGTTTTAACATAGGCCGAATCAAAGCATTGGGGACTGGTTTGGCATCCCAATCGGTCTCCCCTGGCTCACGAATATCGGAAACACCAAGCAATACTGGGACTCGTCGAAGGGCTGCATCCTTGATGGCTTCGCTTTCGGTGACCTCGATGGAAGGCGGATTGGAGGTCGGAGTAGGACTTTGGTTCTGTCGATGTCGGTGCCATCCCCGGATGAGGTTAGCCAACATGGTGCGTATGCTGCTGCCGCGATCTGGCAGCGCATTGATTGCCGTAGCCGCCTCGGTTGCCGATTCCGCCGATGTGCCGCCGAAGCCGAAGACGTGAGTGATCCCCGAAAGCCCCTTCAAACTTGTGATCGGGACCCGCGTCAGTAGTTGTGGTTGCAAGCCCAATGTCGTCGCCTCGTTTGCAGCCTCCGGTGACAGCGCGAATCTGGAGTCGCCCACGAGCCTCGCCGCGCTCTCAACACGCTTGCTGTAGGCTAGAGCGAAGCCCTCTGGAGACTTCACTTCACTAACCCTTCCGTCCCCGTCGCGTTTCTCCTTCCAGAGCAAGTGTCCGCAGTGGAGGCCGACAGCGACATCCAGATGCGCTCTTTGGCCACGGACACGGTCAACGTTGAATGGGCCAGTCAGCCAGGCCATTTTCATGCGCAGTCCAAGGCGCATGGCAAACCACATCAGACGGCGCCGTTCTTCGATCGATGAGTGCCGCGGCGCTGGATCGTTTGGGAAGACTCCGATCACCTCGTCGCCACGAACTGACGAATAGAAGCCCATCTCGGCCAGCTTTGGTAGCTCGAATGAGTCGTGTCCAGCCTTCAACTCTTCAAAAACGGTTTGCGCAGTTTCGTGGTACGGCTTGAGCACCTGCTTGTAGTGCTCTTCCATGCCAAGCACGTCCGCGAAGGCCGAGGAATCGACCAGGTCGATGAACACAATCCAGGCAAAACGCGGTTGAGGGTCCATTGTCTCTCCAAGTCGCGTCAGTCGGGATTCACGCCCTTGCGCGGGTTCTGGATGTGGTCCTGGATTTCGGCGATCCAGCGTAGCTGGTGCGGCAGGCCGCAGAGCAGTGTGGCTGCTTCGAGGTACGTGAAACGGTGGTCGGCTTCGTGGGCGGCGGTGTTGCGGCTGATGCGCACGGCCTCGCCCAGCGGCACCAGTGACTCCGGCAGCCCTTCCCACAGAGACCACCAGTCCGGCCGCGGTCGTTTCAACTGGTCCTTGATGCGTTCTTTGACTTCGACCAGCACCTTGCGCGCACCGGACCAACGGGGTGCAAACGACTTTGCGGCATCGTCCAGATCCTTCCATCCGTCTGCCTTCTTGTAGGACTTCAAACCGCGCAGGCACTCCATTGTGTCCTTTGCGGAAATGGTTGCGTGGAAAAGTGATTAATGGGGTGGGGTAAATGCCTCTTCCTTTTTGCGGCCGCTGGCCGCGGAGAGGAAGTTGCCATGAGCGGAGTTTCGATAGGCCCTGACGAATACGACCACACCAACGAGGCGCCACTGGACGGCGCTGTGCCCCACGCGCATCGCACCAATGGGGCTCCGCTGGGCGGCGATCAGGCCGACGGGTATGACCCTGACTGGCATCCCGCTGACACAGATGACGACCCCCAGCCCGACGACTTCGACTCACCGGAGTTAACCGGGGAGCGCGAGACCTCGGCCGAGGCCGACCCCGGGAACTTCCACCCCGACGGCTACGCCCGCCTTGGCGGCCGTAAACGCAAACCCTCGCCCGCTGCCCAGCAACCGAAACCCGGCAAGCGCACCCTACAACAACCCCAGCCTCGCACCGCCTTCAGCGCCCAGCAGCGCCTGCTGATCCTCGACATCTGGCTGCGCTCCGGCCTGCCCGCCGGCGACTTCGCGCCCCTGGTCGGGCTGTCCGCCCACACGCTCTACGCCTGGCGCAAGCGCTTCGAGGAGTTCGGCCCGGCCGGGCTCTCCGACCAGCAGCGCGGCTCTCCCTCCGGCTCCCGCATCAACGAGGCCACGCGCCGCGCCATCCTGATGCTGAAGAAGGGGCACCCGGACTGGGGCGTGCAGCGCATCCACGACGTGCTGCTGCGCAGCGACGGCTACACCGCAAGCACCAGCGCGATCGCCAAGGTCCTCCATGAAGAGGGCTATGTCTCGCAGGAAGTTCCCACCAGTCCCCACCCCCAGCCGCCCCGCTCCTTCGAGCGCGCCCGGCCCAACCAGCTCTGGCAGACCGACCTCTTCACCTTCGTCCTCAAACGAGAAAACCGCAGGGTCCACCTGGTCGCGTTCATGGACGACCACTCCCGGTTCATCGTCGGCTACGGCCTGCACGCCACGGCAAGCAGCGCCCTGGTGCGCGAGGTGTTCGAAGCTGCGATCTCCAACTTCGGCGCCCCCGAGGAAGTGCTGACCGACAACGGCACCCAGTACCACACCTGGCGCGGCAAGAGCGAGTTCGCCAAGCTCTGCGAACGGCGCGGCATCAGGCAGATCGTCGCCACGCCCCGCCACCCGGAAACGCTGGGCAAGGCTGAGCGCTTCTGGGGCACGCTCTGGCGCGAGTGCCTGGAAAGCGCCATCTTCCAGGGCCTCGATGACGCACGCCGACGCATCGGCCTGTTCGTCGACTACTACAACTTCCAGCGCCCGCACCAGGGCATCGAGGGCCACGTCCCGGCCGACCGTTTCTTCAACGCCACGCCGGAGATCGCGGGCACGCTCAAGGCCCGCGTCGAGCACAACGCCCTCGAGCTCGCACGCCACGGCCTGCCGCGCAAGACCGTCTACCTCGCCGGCAAGATCGGCGACGTCGGCATCGCCCTGCACAGCGAGGGCGAGAAGGTGATCCTCACCGGCGACAACGGCATGCGCGAAGAGGTCAACCTCTCCGCCCCCGGACGACGCGCCGAATCGGGACAGCCTGCCGCCCTGCCCGAGCCGGTCTCCGTCCAGGGCAGGCCGCCCGAGCACCCCGCCGTGCAGTCCCCGGCGATCGGGGCTCCCGGCGCTTCCACGCTGGATGAAGGGCTCGCGCAGCTGCAGCAGCTGATGAACCCGCAGCCGGAGGAACGGTCATGAGTACACACCACCCCGTGAAGGCAGGCCCGGAATCAAAGCCCGGGCCCACGGCGGGCAAACCACCCGCATCACCCAGGCCGAAGAAGCCGGCCAAGCCCACGGGCCCGGGCGCCCTCAAGGGCAGTCCCGAGGCCCGCAGGCAGGCGGCCCTGATCCTCGAGGTGCTGTGCGGCGTGCGCACGGCCACGGACGCCTCCAAGGCCATGGGGATCGCCCTGCCCCGTTACTACCTGCTCGAGACCCGGGCGCTGCAGGGCTTCATCCTGGCGCTGGAGCCCCTGCCGCGCGGGCCGCAGAAAGATCCCGCGTCGGAAATCGCGGCGCTCAAGCGGCTGCTCAGCCGCCAGAAGCAGGAACTGGCGCGCAACCAGTCCCTGCTGAGGGCTTCCCAGCGGGCAATGGGCTTGCCCGCCCCCTCGGCCAGAGAACAGAAGGCCGGCCAGAAAGACGCACCCAAGGGCGGCAAGAAGCGCAAGCCCAAACGTCCCAGCATGCGTGCGCTGCGGGCGGTGAGCGCGTTGAAACCGGATGCCGGCGGGAACGAACCGGCCAACCGGACAGACACCGAGGCCGGGACATGATTCTGAGTTATCCACCGGGGACTCACAATGCGGCATTCCTGTTGCAGCGGCCGTGCGCCGTGAGACAAGCGCATTATGAGTCCCCGTGGACTCCCGTACCGGAGACAGTCGATGACCCGCGGACGCCCACCCCTCAAGAGCGCGCTGGTAGACGCCCTGCCGGGCCCGGAGGAAGACAAGCGCCGCCTGCGCCTGATCCTGGCCACGGTGTCCGGGGAGCTGACCGTCGCCCAGGCCTGCGAGCAACTGGGCGTCGGCGAGACACGCTTCTTCGACCTGCGCCGACAGGCCCTGGAGTCGGCCCTGGCCGGCATCGCGCCGAGAGAGCCGGGGCGGCCGCAGCAGCAGGAGTCACCCGAAGCCGCCAGGATCCGCGAGTTGCAGCAGCAGCTCGAGGATCTGAAGTTCCAGCTCTACACCTCCAAGGTGAAGGCCGAGCTGGCCGAGGTCATGCCCCATGTCCTGAAGAGCTCGGAGAGAACAAGGCCCCCAAGGCGCGTCAAAAAAAAGGGCCTGCGCCCGCGCGGATAGCGCCCCGGGGGCAACCGCAGCAGCCTCTACGCAAGCTCGAGCGCCGCGTCCGGCGCAAAGCACTCGCGCTCTCTTCCTGGGCGCGGCGCCGGGGGCATGCCCGCTGCGAAGTCGCCGCCTCACTCGGCGTCTCATCCCGCACCCTCTGCCACTGGCAGACCGACCGCAGCAGGCACCACTCACCGACAAGGCCGCGGGGACGCCCGGTCAGTCGCGGAACCACCGAGCAGCGCGGCGCGGCACTCGCCACGCTGGTCAGCCTGGGCCCCCACACCGGCCTGCCCACACTGCGCGCCCGGCACCCGGAGCTGCCACGGGCCGAGCTCCGGCGCCTGCAGCGCCGCTTCCGCCGTGCCTGGCAACGGCGCCAGCGCGCCTGCATCCAGAGACTTCACTGGACCACGCCCGGCACAGTGTGGGCCATGGACTTCACCCAGCCGGATGCGCCCGTCGACGGCGTCTTCCGCCGCGTGCTGTTCGTGCGCGACCTCGCCAGCGGCTACGTACTGCTTGCTCAGCCCTGCGAATCCGAATGCGCGGCCGTGGCACGGCAGGCCCTGGAGCAGCTGTTCGCGATCCACGGGCCACCCCTGGCGCTCAAGAGCGACAACGGCTCGGCCTTTGTGGAAGAACAGGTCGCCCGTCTGCTGTGCGAGAATTCGGTGATTCCGTTGTTCTCTCCGCCGTATTGGCCCCGCTACAATGGCTCGTGCGAGCGCGGGCTGGGATGGCTGAAGGTGAGGGCCCGGCACATTGCCGCGCTTGAGCTGCGCCCCGACTCCTGGAGCAGTTGTGACCTACAGGTTGCACGAGCCACGGCCAACGAGCTGTCCCGCCCCTGGGGCTGGGACAAGCCCACGCCATCGCAGGCCTGGGCCGACCGCGAGCCGATCTCGCCGGAGCTGCGCCGGAGATTTGTCGAGTTGCGTGAGAGCATACTGGCCGACTTCTGCGCAGCAGAAGTCGGCCTTAATAGGAGCCGTGCGGACGAAGTCCGCGCGCCCCGGATCATCGGGCAGGAAACATCCGGATCCGGGGCGGGGGGCATCAAGCCCCCGCCCCCGGGTCCGGGGATGGACACGCCAGAAGCTGAGAAGGCAGTGGATTCGAAAAAGACAACGCGTTCAAAAAAGGCAGCAGATTCAAAACAGGCAGTACGTTCAAGAAGGGAGATCGCCAGTATGGAGCGTAAGGCAACAGCCGGCGCGCTGGTCGATCTCGGTTT
>JAOSKM010000006.1 GCA_027493625.1 Planctomycetota bacterium
GCCCGAAGGGACTCTTCTTTGCAGCCATTTGTTTTCTATATAGAAACATAATCTCATTATATATTTCTCTCAAACTCCGGTTCATCCCACGCGCGCGTGTAGCGGTTGCCGAACTCAACGTGCCGCTCATAGTCGGCAGGGTCGTTGTCGCGCAGCCACAGTAGCTTCGCCATCTGGTTGACGGCGTTCTTCATCACCAGCTTCATTTCTTCATCGGTGATGCGAGAGAAGCCCTCTTGTCCCGCGCAAGCCGGACAGCGCTTTCCCGCGTGCAAGTTCTCAATGGGTCCGTTGCGAAATGCCAATGCCACCAAGGCCTTGGCTTCGCGCCCGAGCTTTTCTTCCGAGCAGTTGCCAGTCATGCACTGCGGAGCAATTCGTACCTACTTAAAGGTATCGACCGGATGAGGCAAAGAGCTCGTTGGGCGTGATCGAGTAGAGGTCGCACACAACCAAGAGTCTGTGCGTGTTCAAGACATACCGGCCGCCTTCCACGTGCGTGATCATGGACCGTTTGACGCCGAGTTTCTCTGCTAGCTCTTGCTGTGTATCGCCGTGCGCCACTCGGGCTGCACGGATCAGTTCTCCCAGGTCCTTCGCCAGTCTCGGTGGAGGTCTCGCCCATGTCATGTCCTTCACTGCGCAGTGGTAGTTAATAAACCTTTCCATTCGGCTCGTCGTGCCAGTAGGCCCGGCGCCGGCTACGTGCAAAGGTCAAGAGTTGTGGCGAGATAGTCACGACGGCGCACGAACAGGCGTGCAACTTCCGAGACCAGCCCCGCGCCTCGGCTTTGCCTGGCGGGTGCTTCCCTCTTGAGTAGAACGACGGTGCTGACGAACCGTGCATTTGTTTGAACAGCGCACTCAGGAGAGGTAAACTCACGTCTAACCAGCAAGTCGCAGCACCAAACATTTGAGGAGCGAGCTATGAGCTACGAATCGCCTTTCCCCATCCGATCCCTCCCCAGCAGCCTCGTCGTCAGTGACTTTGATGCGCGGCTGGACAGACTCATGGGCGGCAGGGTGAACGGCCCCCGCCTGATCGGACTAAGCGAACACTTCAACCTCATTCGGAATCCTGGAATGGCACCACAGGCTCCCCACCAACTCCGCAAGTCTTCTCCCAAGGAGTCCAAGGATTAGGAAGCCTACCAGAGGGAAGAAGCTTGACGTGCCGTCTTGCCCACGCCGAGTACGATACAATGGTTTCACTCGCCGGCTGAACACCCGAAAGTTGGAAGCACTTTCGCCTGGCCATCGGCTGACGGCCAATCCCACCGCAGGCCCAATCTGCTCCAGTTCGAACGCCACCCTGCCGTCATGCCAGCGTTCAAAAACCCCACTCGCCATACCTTCCAAACAACGGGGTGAAATTGATGGGAATGAAGAACCGAACGGTGTCGTCTCCGGGCGACGATAACGCCGACACGCTTGAAACGCTCAAGTGGCAACTTATCGACGGCAACAGATTTGAATGCACGCGCGGTTTGATGCGTATGTTCTGGGACATCGCGAGCACGGTGGCGGCGAGTCCGCGCAAGCTGCGCGTTCTGCGCGCGCTGAATCCGGGCGAGCTTGACCAGCGGACGATCAGCAGATTGGCACAACTTGAACGGGCCAACGCACAACGCGCGCTTGCCGAACTTTGTAAGGCCGGCTTGGTTGTGTGCCTGACGCCGGAGCGACCCAGGGCGAAGATCTATGGCATCACCACACTTGGAAAGGAGGTTCACGACCGCCTGCACGACATGAACGTGCGGGATCGGACATAAAACACATGCCACGCAGCCGAGCACATTGGAAAAGCTTCTCGCTCGAAGAGAACCTAGACGAGTGGATCAAGCCGCTCGTCGAGCAGAAAACGCTGGGATTTGTCAGCAAGGCCGAGTTCCAAACCCAGGCCATCCGCGAGAAAGTCGAGCGGTACATCGAGCTCGGCGTCCATCCCTGGAGCCGCTACCGCCCAGAAACCAAGCCAACCACTGCAACAACGCATCTTCCTTCTGCCGCGATGGTCGCGGTAGCCTTGGCCTCCATCGCAGGGCTGGCGATCCTGCAACCAGCGACCACTGGCCTGGTTGTTGACCCACTGGCCGGCTACGAGCCGCTCTCGCTGTACGAGCGCTACCACATCCTCGCCGACTTCCTGTTGTTTTCGGCCCTGTTCATCAGCGCGGCTTACGTGACCATCGGCCGCAGGTTCGGGCACTCCGGTATCGCCGTAAGCCTTGGCATCATGTTGGCCGTGGCCATGACCGCCGCAGAGCCCGTGCTGGGTTTCTCCGTGCGCAGCTTCGGAACGCTCGCGGTACTCATCCTGCTACTACTCACCGGCGCAGCTCTTTTCCAAGGCCTGACAGGCTTCGGCCTCAAACGAATGCCTGCGGCATTCCCGGGTGTCCTGCTCGTCCTGCTCGGAGTTGTGTTGTACGCGCCCGGATTGAGCAACATCACGCAGCCGTGGCTTGCCATCGGCCTGACCGTCTCACTCATCTACCTGATCTACCGCATCGTCCAGTTCGCGGCCAACCGAGACGCCGGCCAGCCGAGTATGGCGCTGCCGACGCTGCGACAAACGGAAATAGCATCCGCCCCGCCCATTCCCGTTGGCGACGAAAGATCAGCCACCAGGACGCTGCTGCGCGGTATCACCCGCGACGCGAGAAAAGACTCCAGCCAGATCGCGGGCGAACTAGCCTACCTCCTGAAACTGCTCGACAGAATAGAACACCCGGCAACAAGACAACTCATCGCCCGAAAGCTCGAAGAAGTCCCGCCCAAGGTTCACGACCTGCGCTCCCGACTTGGCGAACTGCACAGGCAGGCCAGTAAAGTCGTGTCGTTCCACCGTGAAGCCTACGCCGGCATCGCGAAACAACTCGGCAAGATGACCCACGAGCAACGGCACGCGGTCAAGGACATCGTCACCCGCGAGCTGGAACAAAACAAGCTCGCCAACCGCCTGCAAACACTCGAAGAAGCAGTCGCGCGCATCGAACACGAACTCGAAGCTGACACGGACATGGCTGCCACCCTGATTCGGCAAGGCCTGATCGACGACGCCAGAACCGTCCTCGCCAGAGCCATCGCGCGCGAACGGGAAGCCGAAAAGACGCTCAAGGAAATGGAAGCCGTGGAAATCGCGCTGAGTGATGTAGTGCAGGCCGTGCGCGAAGAACTCAGCAGCGGGACCGGAGGCGCATGAACACCCGCGAACTGCATCTGCAACGTGAGCTTCGGGTCACAGAGCACGCCGTGACAGTAATTCAGGCGCAGCTCGATACAACCGCCCATGACCTGTTGGACCGGGCGCAACTTCAGGCGAAAGTGAACGTTCTGGAACGACGCGCACAGACGCTCCGCAGTCTGCTGATATCCGTGAACGACACGTGACAAGGCATATCAACAACGTGCCTCATTCAAGCGCGTATGGAGCAACCCGAACCAAACACAGTCCTACCTGACTGGATCAAGCAACTTGAAGACTTGATCGAGGACGCTGAGGCGGAAGCCCGCCTCCATCGGCGCCGACGTTAGCTTCTGATTGCCGTCAGCTTGCGTCTGAGCAGCTCGCGCACTTCCTCATCCTGCAGCAACTCGTTCAACACGGCGTCCGACGCCGCCCGCTTCCCGACAACCACCTTCTGGTGTTCTTCCGCCTCAAGAGCGGCTTTCACGTCCAGGGCACCGCCGCAACGGCCACAAAACTGAAAGCTGGCCGGATTGACATACTCGCAACGCGCGCAAGACCTTGCCTGGGGAGCGGCCGTCCCGCCGTCCTTGCCGGCATCAATGCCGTGCAACCGGAGAATCTGACCATCAACATCCTTGCCGTTCAGATGCACGTAGACGGCCGGCATCCTGCTCGCCTGCACCCAACCAAAGCGATGGTTCATCATCGCCTCGGTCAAATGCGGCGCCAGATGGCTTGCACAGGCGTGCCGGAAGTTGTGGGCCTTGGATCGCTTCCTGATTCCAGCACGCTTGAACAGCAAGTACAGCAGCTTGCGGATGTTCGCGTAGTTCATCTGCTCGCCGCGGTGGGTGTTACCTGTATTGACCCAAAGCGGGGCGTCACGATTGCGCCGATCAGGGTGCACCGCCAGCCAAGCCGCGAGATAATGTGTCGAGTTCACAACAAGCACCGGCCTTGCCCCGGTCTTGCCCCACAAGTTCAGACGGCAGCCGACCTTCTCGAACACCACGTCACGCACGCGCAGCGTCCCAATCTCGCCAACACGGGCGCCACTTTCGTAAAGCGTAGACACAAAAGCCTTGTCGCGAGCGCTCTGGGCGGTCTCGATCAGCAGTTCAACTTCCTGGGGCGTCACCAGGTCGCCGTCGCCCACGAGCTTGACGCGATCCTTCCGGACGTTGGCCCGAATCCACTTGACCTCCTCCGGGTAATCCCTTCCCGTGTTACGCAACCAGCGAAAGAACCGCTTGAGCACCACCTTGTTGGTATGCTTGGTGTATTCGCTGTGAGGCCAGCGCTCAATCTGCTCGACCATGACCATCACGTCGTCCTTGGTGTACTGATCAAGGTCCTTGTCCACCAAACGCACAAGATGCGGCAGCCTCGACATGTAGCTCAGAATGCGCGCCTGGCTCAAACCGTCCACGACGAGCTGACGCTTGAAAGCAAGGACAAGTTCCTTGTTCCTTGGACGATGACTGGAAGCGCGCAGCGAGCGCTCCGCCGACTCCAGCTTCTTTCCATACTGATGCCAGTCCTGCTTCATACTTCGCTCCATCAGCAGGACTCGATAGAAGAACCACATCACGCAACAAACCGTGACCCGCCCCGCGCGCGCAAAAGCGCACGGAGCAATGAACCCGGTTTCTCAGTGCTCCGGCCGAGCGCCGGGAAATGTGGTGACCCTCTGTGAAGTCCTTGCTGATCGTGATGATGAACTGGTGGGCCGGCCTGGTATTTATGCTTTGCGCCTGCGTGTCCTGTGCGTGATGCGGCTTATCAATGTTGCCGCGCAACATCCGATTGTGATGTCGCATGGAAACCTACACGATCATTGAACCGGGCGCGGTGTTCAGCCGCGCGCAGACCAACCCGCGCAGAGACGCTCTAACTAAGCTTCGCGAAATGTTGATCAGCGTTGTGGCGCGCTTGCCGTCGAACGATGTACTTGGCACGCGCATGACCGCCAAGGCCGAGACCTTGCTCGCCGTCTTCAGCGACCTGCTTGAGCAGCAGCACGCCTTCGAGCTTGTCGAGCGTGGGGTTGAAGCCCAACTTGGCCGCGCAGACTCGCGATACAACGAACTGCCTGAGGGCCTGCCGGGGCGCTCCCTTGCCATTGACAAGGTGCGTCAGGGCATTCTCACGGAGCGCCAGCAGCTGCTGCACGAACTGCGAACTGCCCGTTTACAACACACGAAAGAGCTTGCTCGGCTCCGCGAACGGTTACTGGAAGCCTACAACGCTTTTTGCTCAACCGCCCGATTGCTGCCCGCTGAAGTTGCTGTTGACCTGCCGACTCTCGATCAAATGCTGGATTTCGTCCCCCGCACCTTGGTAGGGGGCGAAATCACCCTCATGTCAACCCCCGAACTTCGACCGGCCCGTGAGGTGCGCCTGCCATGAAAGAAACCCACGCTCGCGTCGAGGAACTCGTCAACCGGCTTGCACCAGTCCTGGGCGAGCGCATCAAAAGCCTACTGGTCGCCTGGATCGCCGAGGACACTGATGGCCGTCGAGAAATCGAGCAATGGCTTGAACTGGAGTCCATGCGGCACTTTGGCGACACGCCGACAGCCCTGGCCCCACCCAAACAGGAAGACATGCCGAGTGATGGCATTCCTGTCGGTCACGTCACCCAGGCAGGCAAACGCCTGTTTCCGCTCAAGATTCCACTGCCGCAGTTGAACAAGCACGTGCTCATCTCTGGCTCGTCAGGTTCGGGCAAGACCACGCTGATCTACCATTGCGTTCAAGGCTTGCTGGAAGCCGGTATCCCCTTCTTCCTCTACGACTTCAATCTCGACTACAGGCCGCTGGCGCGCCTGTCGAACAAGGTAAAGGTCTACACCATCGGCGAAGAAATCGCGCCGCTGCGCTTCAACCCTTTGGCCGAACTGATCCAGCTCTGCCAGGCCAAGAGCCGGCTTCACGACCTGAATCCGCTGTTTCAGCTTGCTGACGTGGTCTGCAAGACGTTCTACGTCGGCCACGGGGTCAAGAGCATCCTGTGCGCCGCTCTGGCGCACGCAGCTCGAAGCTGGGCACAGAACGACTTCAGCCTGGAGCACACACCGAGTTTCCGCACGTTGCTCGCATGGGTTCGTGAACACGAACCCAGCGAGATGAAGGGCCTTCGCTTCA
The DNA here is from genome assembly GCA_027493625.1 of Planctomycetota bacterium. Taxonomy (GTDB): domain Bacteria; phylum Planctomycetota; class UBA8742; order UBA2392; family UBA2392; genus JACKID01. Next base: position 6,341 of record JAOSKM010000006.1, read on the forward strand.
AGGAATGGAAGGTCAGTACAGTTCGTGCCCTTGAGGCCCTTTGTACGGGCAGCTTCGGCTCAAGCCTCGCGATCACACGCGACAAGCACGTTTCCATCGCCGCGCTCAAGGACGAGTGCGCCATCTTCGAGCTCAACCTCCCGGAAGACCTGAAACGCTTCTTTGTCGAGAGCATGATGCTCTGTATGCGCCAGCACGCCCTGCAAGCAGTCAAGGCGACCGGCAAGGGCAGGCTGCGCAACGTGATGATTCTCGACGAGGCGCACAATCTTTTGAAGAAGACTGAAGAGAAGATCGAAAGCCAGCTCGCCATTGCCCTTCGCGAACACCGAGGCTTGGGCACGGGCTACATCATCGCCGACCAAGTCCCAAGCCAACTCGACGACAGCGCCATCGCCAACACCCACACCAAGTTCTTCTTCACGCTGGACAACGCGCGCGACTTGCGCACGGCCGGCCAGAGCCTGCTGATTGAGGACACGGATGCCTTGTCGCGCCTGCCCACGGGCACGGCCTTGTGCCGTTTCGGCACGCACAGAGCCTTCGCCGTCACCCTCGACCCTGTTGACCACCTCAAACACGTTCCAGTCACGGATGAGGAAATCGCCCGAACCGCCGGTGATTCCGCGCTTTCCACCCCGGAATCCCTGCCAATCAGCCAACGGAGCCCCAATCAGCCTCCGACGCTTTCAGGTAAGAAACTGCATGAAGACGAGCGGAACCTGCTCGCTCACATCCTCAAAGACCCATTCGCGGGCGTCAGCAGGCATTTCAAAGGCTGCGGCATGAGCACCTGCAAGGGCCAGGCCGCCAAGGAGAACCTTGAACAACACGGCCTGGTGTGCAGCCATGAAATCCACCGGGAAATCCCCGGTGGCGGCAAAGTGGTGATCCTGGAGATCACCCAAGCCGGCGCCGAGTTGCTCAAACAACTCGGCCATGACGCCCGCTGGCCATACTACCGGGCAAGCCCGGAGCACGAGTATTGGAAGGAGCAGGCGGCGCGCCACTACGCCGCCCGCGGCTACGCCATCGCCAAGGAAGCCCTCTCTCCCTTGGGCGGCGCCGTCGATGTATCAGCAACCAAGCCAAGCGAGCGAGTAGCCATCGAGGTGGAAACCGGCAAGAGCGACCCGCTCGGCAATATCCAGAAAGCCCTCAACGCGGGCTTCGACAAAGTAGTCAGTCTCGCCACCAACTCAGTCACAGCCGAGGCCACAGAACAAGCTTTGCAGGCCGCTTTCGAATCGATTAACCCGGGTTACGCGGGCGAGGGGCCGCCGAACACACCTGCTCCGGAACCGATTCACTCAAGTTTATCCTCAGCGCAGCCACGTTCTAAGGCCGGCCCCGACCCGATTAACTCAAGTTACGCGTCTGTCGATGCTCCCAATAGCACGACTGCCGAACCGGTTAACTTGAGTTACGCACCCGCCCAACGCGCATCCGAAGCACCTCAAGAGATGATTCACTCAGGTTACGCACCGCCAGCGAAGCTCGATGGCCGCGTGAAAGTTCAAACGATTGCCGGTCTGCAGCCAACGGCCGAGGAGTTCATCAACCGCTTCTTCGAACTCCCAGGCCCCGAGAAACTGCTCCGTCCTCGACGTACTCGACTTCCCGCACTCAGCGTGGCCTGGAAGGAGCAACGCTTGGCGCAAGCGGGCGTGCCTGTTGCGCGCTCCCAAGACGCGCCCTTACCAACGCGCGGTTGACGCCAAACTTGTGCGCGAAGACGGCGAACATCTGGGCCTATCGCCAACCACACGCGATGCCCTTCCTGAACCCTCTTCGCATATTGCGCGATTAACTTGCGTTAACGCCCACAATCGAAGGGCTTTT